>OY968825.1:0-2456764 GCA_963696185.1 uncultured Solirubrobacterales bacterium | reverse complement strand
CCGACGAAGCCGACCTGCTCGGCGTTGGGCACCGGCGCCACCTCGAACAGCGAGCCGTCCTGGCCGGAGAGGCCGACCGCCGGCTGGCCGTGCCGGTTGAGCCGCTGCACGATGTCGGAGTTGAGCTTGCCGAGCAGGACCATCCTCGCCACCTCGACCGTCTCGGCGTCGGAGACGCGCAGGCCCTCGTGGAAGCGCACCTCGAGCCCGAGCCGCTCCATGTACTCGGTGATCTCGGGCCCGCCGCCGTGCACGACCACCGGGTTGAGCCCGACGTACTTGAGCAGCACGACGTCGGTCGCGAAAGCCTCGCGCAGCTCCTCCTCGCGCATCGCCGCGCCGCCGTACTTGATCACCACGGTGCGGCCGTGGAACTCCCTGATGTAGGGCAGCGCCTCGAGCAGGGTCTCGACGCTGGCCCCGGCCGCCCTCGACGTCGACGCTCGCTCGGTCATCCGCTTCCCCTTCTCTCGCAGCTCATGTCGTGTACTCCGCGTTGATCCGAACGTACTCGTAGCCGAGGTCGGAGAACCAGACGTGGGCGTCGTGGCTCGCCGCGGCCGAGGCGCAGCGATCGCCTCGGCCTCCCGGAGTCCGTCGCCGAACTCGCCCGCGTCGATGTGCTCGAGCCCCAGCTCCTCGAGCTCCTCGCCGGCCAGCGCCATGCCGGCGGCCTGGGCGACCGGCCCCAGTTGGGGTCGTGGCCGAACAGCGCCGTCTTGACCAGCGGCGAGTTGGCGATCGCCCGTGCCGCCCGCTCCGCCTCCTCCTGGCTCGCCGCCTCGAGCACCCGCGCGCGGCCGACCCGCGTCGCGCCCTCGCCGTCGGCGACGATCTCGAGCGCGAGCTGGAGCAGCACCGCCTCCAGCAGCCCCTCGGGCAGCGGCCGGCCCGACTCGCCGCTCGCCTGCAGCAGGACCGTGTCGTTGGTGCTCATCTGACCGTCGACGGTGATCCGTTCGAAGGAGCCGTCGACGGCGGGGCGCAGCGGCGCGTCCGGGTCCTCGACCAGCGCGTCGGTCTGCACGAAGCAGAGCATCGTTGCGAAGCCGGGCTGGATCATCCCCGCGCCCTTCGCCTGGGCCGAGAGGGTGACGCCGCCGCAGCGCACCGTGCAGCGCTTCGGGAAGGCGTCGGTGGTCATGATCGCCCGCGCGAACTCCTCGCCGCCGTCGGGTCGTACTGCGACGGCGGCGCGCCGGATCCCGTCGAGCACCTTGTCCATCGGCAGCGCCTCGCCGATTTTGCCGGTCGCGGCGATCGCGACCAGCGACGGATCGAGGCCGAGCGCCTCCGCCGCCGCGTTCTGAATCGCGACCGCGTCGCGCATCCCCTGCTCGCCGGTCGCGGCGTTGGCGTTGCCCGCCTTGACCGCGGCGGCGCGGATATGGCCGAAGTCGCATACCTCGCGGCAGAGCCTCACCGGAGCCGCCGCGGCGGCGTTGCGGGTGAGCAGCAGCGCGGAGTCGCAGCGCTCGGATTGCGCGACGACGACCGCCGCGTCGGTCTTGCCGCTCGCCTTCAACCCGCAGGCGACCGCGCCGGCGCGCGAAGCCCGGGGCAAGCTGCGCCGGGTCGAGCTCCTCGACCCCGGCCGGCGGCTCGACCCAGCGCGAGCGGAAGAACGGCTTGAGCTCCCGCCGCCGGATCGCTCATCTCAGCCCCTCCGTCTCGTCCAGCCCCAGCATCAGGTTGAGGTTCTGCACCGCCTGGCCGGAGGCGCCCTTCCAGAGGTTGTCGATCGCCGAGAAGGCGAGCACCCGCCCGCGCTCCTCGACCGTGACGTAGACGTGGCACTCGTTGGTGTCGCGCACGTCGCGCAGGCCCGGGGGCGCGCTCGACCGACGTGGACGAAGGGCTCGCCCGCATAGCGCTCGCGGTAGAGCGCCTGCACCTCCTCCGCGGAGACCGGCTCGGTCGTCTGCGCGTAGCAGCTCGTCAGCTCGCCCTGGTCGAGCGGCAGCAGGTGCGGGACGAAGGTGACCGGCGCGGGGCCGCCCAGCGCCGCCAGCTCCTGCTCGATCTCGGGCCGGTGGCGGTGGCCCTCGGTCTTGTAGGCGAAGGCGTTCTCGTCCATCGCCGACGTAGTGCATCGCGTCGCCGCCGCCGCGACCGGCGCCGGAGACCCCCTGCTTGGCGTCGATCACGACGTCGGCGAGCAGGCCGCGCTCGGCCAGCGGCGCCAGCGCCAGCACGCTCGCGGTCGGGTAGCAGCCCGGCGTCGCCACCAGCTCCGCCTCGCGCAGCTCGCTCGCGGTAGAGCTCGGTGAGGCCGTAGACGGCGCCCTCGAGCAGCTCCGGCGCGCCGTGCTCGCCGTACCAGCGCTCGTAGGTCGCCAGGTCGCGCAGCCGGAAGTCGGCGGAGAGGTCGACGACCAGCAGCGCCGGCGCGCGCAGCGCGGCGACGGTCGGCGCCGAGGCGCCGTGCGGGTAGGCGACGATCGCCGCATCGACGCCCTCGAGCCGAGTCGAGGTCGAGCTCGGTCAGCTCCAGCGGCACCCGGTAGCGCGGGTAGAGGCGGTCGAGCCGCGTGCCGGCGTCGCTGCGCGAGGTGACCGCGACCAGCTCCAGCCGCGGGTGGCGCCAGACGATCTGCGCGGCGAGCGCGCCGGTGAAGCCGGAGGCGCCGGCGACCAGGACCCGGGCGGCGGGATCGCCGTCGAGCGGCTGCGCGCTCAAGCATCACTCACGGAGCGACCCTCCGATCTCCGCCAGCTCCGCCTCGATCGCCTCGCGGAGCGCCGGCGACCTCCTCGTCGGTGAGGGTGCGGTCGCTCGGCGCGGAACTCGAGCCGCAGCGCGAGGCTCTTGCGCCCCTCGCCGAGCTGCTCGCCTTCGTAGAGGTCGAAGACCTCGCGCCGAGCGCAGCAGCTCGCCGCCCCCGGCGAGGACCGCATCGCGCAGCCGCGCGGCCGCGACCTCAGCCGGGCACGACGACCGCGAGGTCCTGGAAGACGGCCGGGAAGTGGTCGACGTCCTCGTAGGTCTCCTCGCCGGCGGCGGCGGCCCCGACCAGCGCCGCCAGCTCGACTTCGAAGGCCACCGGCCGGCGTCGAGGTCCCACTCGCGGCAGACGAGCGGGTGCAGCTCGCCGATCCAGCCGGCGGCGCGCCCGCCGACCGAGACGCGCGCCGAGCGGCCCGGGTGCAGGAAGGGCTCCGCGCGCCGGCTCGAACCCCAGCTCGACGCCGAGCCGCGCCGCCAGCCCCTCCAGCACGCCCTTCAGCGCGAAGAAGTCCGCGGCCTCCCCGCCAGCCGCGCCACGACTTGGCCGCGAGCGGGCCGACGGCGAGGCAGCCGAGGCGGTGCGGCTCGGCGGCGGGCGCCGGCCGCTCGCCGGCGAAGCGGCCCGCCAGCGGGCCGTCCTCGGCGCCGTCGGAGGGCAGGTAGACCCGGCCCGACTCGAAGAGGGCGACGCGGTCGGCGTCGCGGGCGAGGTTGCGCGAGCGACGTCGAGCAGCGAGCCGAGCAGCGTCGTGCGCATCGCCGACTGCTCCTCGGAGAGCGGGTTGGAGACGACGACCGTCGCGGCGCGCGGGTCGTCCGCGGGGATCCGCAGCCGCGCCGCCTCGCCGGGATCGGTGAAGCTCCAGCCGACGACCTCGTCGAAGCCGAGGTCGCGCATCGCGTCCTCGGCACGGCGCCGCAGCCGCTGCTCGCGGGTCAGCCCGCCGGCCGTGCTCGATGGCGCCGGGCAGCGTCGCGGGCAGGTGCTCGTCGAGGCCGTGCACGCGCGCCACCTCCTCGATCAGGTCGACCTCGCGGGTGACGTCGTGGTGGCGGTCGGGAGGGACCTCGACGACCAGGTCCTCGCCGTCGGCCTCGACCCCGAAGCCGAGCCGCTCCAGGTAGGCGACCTGGTCGGCCTGCTCGATCCGCATCCCGAGCAGGCCCTCGACCCGGGCGCCGCGCAACCGCACCCGCGGCGGCTCCGGCAGCGCCGCGGCGACGTCGATCGTGCCCGGGACCAGCCTCGCCCCGCAGAGCTCGACCAGCAGCCGCGAGGCGACCCGCTGCGCCCGCATGCAGAGCTCCGGGTGGAGCTGCTTCTCGAAGCGCGCCGAGGCCTCGGAGCGCAGCCCGAGCAGGCGCGAGGTGCGGAGGATGTTGGTCCCGTTCCAGTTCGCGACCTCGAGCAGGACCCGCGTCGTCTCGTCGGAGACCTCGGAGACCTGGCCGCCCATCACGCCGGCGATCCCGGAGGGGCCGCTGCGGTCGCAGACCAGCACCGTCTCGGCGTCGAAGACCCGCTCGACGCCGTCGAGCGTCGTCATCGCCTCCCCCTCGGCGGCGGCGCGGACCGTGAGCGCGCCGCCGGGAACCCTGTCGAGGTCGAAGGCGTGCAGCGGCTGCGCGGTGAGCAGCATCGTGTAGTTGGTGACGTCGACGACGTTGTTGATCGGCCGCTGCCCGGCCGCCTTCAGGCGCGCCTGCAGCCAGGCGGGCGAGGGGCCGACCTCGACGTCGGTGAAGACGCGCGCCGTGAAGCGCGGGCAGAGCTCGGGCACCTCGACCGCGACCGAGGCGTAGTCGCCGGCCTCTCCCTCGCCCTCGGCCGGGGCGTCCTCCGCCCAGGGCGCCGGGCCCAGCGGCGCCGCCGTGACCGCGTGCACCTCGCGCGCCACACCGTAGACGCCGAGGCAGTCGACCCGGTTCGGCGTCACCTCCAGCTCGAGCACCGGCTCGGCCAGCGGCAGCGCCGCGGCGAGCGGCGAGCCGGGGGCGAGCCCGTCGTCGAGCACCATGATCCCGCCCGAGTCCTCGCCGATCTCCAGCTCGGCGGCCGAGAGGATCATCCCGGAGGACCTGACGCCGCGCAGCTTCGCCTCGCCGAGCGTCACGCCGCCCGGCATCGTCGCCCCCGGCAGCGCCACCGGGACCGTCTGGCCGGCGGCGACGTTGGGGGCGCCGCAGACGATCGTGCGCGGCTCGTCGTCGCCCGTGTCGACCGTGCAGACGCTGAGCCGGTCGGCGTCGGGGTGCGCGCTCGCAGGTCACGACCCTGCCGACCACGAAGCCCTCGGTCGAGGGCGGGCCGACCGCGGCGACCCGCTCGACCTCGGTGCCGGTCATCGCCAGCCGCTCGGCCAGCTCCTCGGCCCCGATCCCGGGGTCGCAGTGCTCGCGCAGCCATGAATACGGGACCCTCATCAGGAACTGCTCCAGCACCCGCACGTCGTTGTCGAAGAAGCGCCGCAGGTCGGGGACGCCGTGGCGCAGCATCGCGATCCGCTCGACCCCCATGCCGAAGGCGAAGCCCTGCACCCGCTCGGGGTCGTAGCCGTTGCGCTCGACGAAGCCGAGCACGTTGGGGTCGACCATGCCGGCCCCGCCGACCTCGATCCAGCCGATCCCCTTGCAGAGGCTGCAGCGCTCACCGCCGGCGAGCTCGCCCGTCCCCTCGCACTGGAAGCAGGAGACGTCGAACTCGACGCTCGGCTCGGTGAAGGGGAAGAAGTGCGGCCGCATCCGCGCCTCGCGCCGCTCGCCGAAGATCGCCCGCAGCATCTCGGCGAGCGTTCCCTGGCAGGTCGGCGAGGGTGATCCCCTCGCCGATCGCCAGCCCCTCCACCTGGTGGAACATCGGGCTGTGGGTGGCGTCGGAGTCGCGCCGGTAGACCTTGCCGGGGACGATCACGAAGATCGGCGGCGGCTGCGCCTCCATCGCGCGGACCTGGACCGGCGAGGTGTGGGTGCGCAGCAGCACGTCGGGGTGCGACTGCACGTAGAAGGTGTCCTGGAGCATCCGCGCCGGGTGGCCCGGCGGGTGGTTGAGGGCGGTGAAGTTGTAGTAGTCGTGCTCGATCTCGGGCCCCTCCATCACCCGGTAGCCGAGCCCCGACCATCACGTCCTCGATCTGACGCGTCGTGCGGGTGATCAGGTGGATGTGGCCGGCCGGCCGCGCGGGGGCGCCGGGCAGGGTCACGTCGACGCGGTCGGAGGCGAGCCGCGCCTCCAGCTCGGCCGCGTCGAGCGCGGCGGCGCGGCGCTCGAGCAGCGCCTCCAGCTCTTTGCGGGCCCGGTTGGCGCCGCCGCCGACCTCGCCGCGCTCGGCCGGCGGCAGCTCGGCGATGCCGCGCAGGATCGTCGTCAGCTCGGCCTTGCGGCCGAGATAGCGGACGCGCAGCTCCTCCAGCTCGGCGGTTCCAGCCGCCGCCTCGATCGCCGCGGCGGCCTCGCTCCGGATCCTCTCGATCCGCTCAAGCATCTGGCGCGTCCTCCGGCATGGCGGGCGACGATAACCGCTAGCAGGCGATTGCCGCCGCGGCGGCGACGTTGAGCGACTCGGCGGCGCCGGGGCGCAGGGGGATCGTGACCTGGACGTCGCATTCCCGCAGCACCTCGTCCGGCAGCCCCTCGCGCTCCGCGCCGAGGCAGAGCGTCGCGGCGGAGCCCAGCGCCTCGAGGCCCACGCCGCCGTGGGCCACCAGCGCGGCGCGCGGCGCCGGCGTCGCCTCGATCCCCGCCCGCAGCAACGGCTGGCCGAAGATCGAGCCCATGCTCGCCCGCACCGCCTTCGGCGAGTGAGGGTCGGCGCTGTCCGGGCCGAGCACGACGCTGCCGCCGCAGAGCGCGTGGGCGCTGCGGACGATCGCGCCGACGTTGCCCGGGTCGGCGACGCCGTGCAGGTAGATGCAGAGCGGCTCCGCCGCGTCCGCCCAGCGCCGCGGCCAGACGGCGATCGCCCGCGTTCCCGAGCCGAGACGCGGAGACCTCGGCCAGCAGCTCCGGCTCCACCTCCTCGCCGGCCAGGCCGCTGCCGGCGGCGACCAGCACGAAGCGCGGCTCGGCGCCGGCGGCGAGCCCGGCCACGAGCAGGTCCTCGCCCTCGGTCGCGAACAGGCCCTCGCGCTCGCGATGCCTGCGGTCGCGCAGCTTGCGGACCAGCTTCAGCTTCTCGTTGTGGGGGCTCGTGATCATCGGGTTGCTGTTTCTTGTCGGCGGTTTCTTCTCCTGGAACGAAAAAGCGGGCCGTGAAGACGGCCCGCCCGGGAGTGTGGAGTGTCGGCTGCGCTGCTGTTACGCGGCCGCACCCTCCCGGGCAAGCTCCACGAATCGGCGGAAGGCGTCGCGGTCGTCGACCGCGATCTCGGCGAGCATCTTGCGGTTGACCTCGACGCCGGCCAGATCGAGGCCGTGGATCAACTCCGAGTAGCTCATGCCCTCGAGCCGCGCCGCGGCGTTGATGCGGGTGATCCAGAGCCGGCGGAACTCGCGCTTGCGGTTGCGCCGGTCGCGGTAGGCGTACATCCCCGACCGCTGCACCTGCTCTTTGGCGAAGCGGTAGGAGGAGTGCTTGCGGCCGAAGTAGCCCTTCGCTTCCTTCAGAACCTTGCGCCGCTTCTTGCGGGCGTGGACGGAGCGTTTGACGCGGCTCACTTGCCACCCCCGAGCAGCGCCCGCACGCGCTTCACGTCGGCGGCCGCGATCTCGACCGGCCGCGCCATCCGCCGCTTGCGCTTCGGCGACTTCTTCTCGAGGATGTGGCTCGAGTAGGCGCGCCGTCCGCGCAGCTTGCCGCTCGCGGTCTTGCGGAAGCGCTTCTTGGCGCCGGAATGGGTCTTCATCTTCGGCATCGGGAGGGCGTATTGAAGCAGACGCGCGGCCGACCCCGTGGCAAGAATCTGCTGTCGCCGACCGCGCAAACGCAGGTACGCTGCCGGCGCGATGCGCATCGTCTACGTGGTCGGGACCCGGCCGAACTTCGTCAAGACGGCGCCGGTCATCGCGGCGCTGCGCGCCCGCCTGCCGGACGGCCGGCACACGATCGTCCACACCGGCCAGCACTACGACCGGCTGATGTCGGAGGTCTTCCTCGAGGAGCTCGGGGTGCCCGCGCCCGACCACATGCTCGGCGTCGGCTCCGGCAGCCACGCCGCAGCAGACGGCGCGCATGATGGAGCGCCTCGAGCCGGTGCTGCTCGACGAGCGGCCCGACCTGGTGATGGTCCCCGGCGACGTCAACTCGACCCTGGCGGCGGCGCTGACCGCGGCGAAGCTCGGCATCCCGGTCGCCCACATCGAGTCGGGCCTGCGCAGCTTCGACCGCACGATGCCCGAGGAGATCAACCGGATCGTCGCCGACGAGTTCTCCGAGCACCTCTTCCTGCACTGCGAGGAGGCGATCGAGAACCTGCGCGCCGAGGGCATCGCCGAGGAGCGCATGCACTTCGTCGGCAACACGATGATCGACACGCTGGTCGCGCTGGAGGAGCGCTTCCGCGGCGGCTGGCGCGGCGGCGCGCCTCGGGGTCGAGCCGGGCGACTTCCTGCTCGTCACCCTGCACCGCCCCGCGCTCGTCGACGGGCCGCTGCTGGCCGAGACGATGCGCCGGCTCGCGGCGCTGGCGCGGCGAGATGCCCGTCGTCTTCCCGGTCCACCCGCGCACCCGCAAGATGATGGAGGCGGTCGGAGTCCGAGCACCCGGGCCTGCTGCTCACCGAGCCGCTCGGCTACCTCGACTTCCTCTCGCTGCTGGCCGACGCGGGCGCCGTCCTCACCGACTCGGGCGGCATCCAGGAGGAGACGACCTACCTCGGCATCCCCTGCTTCACGCTGCGCGACAACACCGAGCGCCCGGTGACGGTCCGCGCCGGCACCAACACCCTGCTCGGGCCTCGACCCGGCGGCGATCGCCGCGATCCCGGCGGCGCTGGAGCAGCCTCGCGACCGGCTCGATCCGCCGCCGCTCTGGGACGGGCGCGCCGCCGAGCGGATCGCCGCGGTCGTGGCGGCGGGCTAGGCGTCCGCCGCGGCGGGGGCGTCGCCGGCGTCGGCGCCGGGCTTCTCCTCCACGGCCGCGGCGTCCTCGCCCGGCTTCTGCTCTGCGGCGGCCGCGTCGCCCTCGTCGGGCTTCTGCTCTGCGGCGGCCGCGTCGCCCTCGCCGGGTTTCTCCTCCGGCGCCGGCTTCGCGGCTTTGCCGGGGGCCAGCAGCATGCTCATGTTGCGCCCTTCCTGGAGCGGCTCGCGACTCGATCACGGCGAGGCCGTCGAGGTCCTCGAAGAGCCGCTGCAGCAGCGCCCGGCCCCGCTCGGGGTGGGCCTGCTCGCGACCGCGGAACATGATCGTGACCTTGACCTTGTCCTGCTGGCGCAGGAAGCGCTCGACGTGGCCCTTCTTGGTCTCGTAGTCGTGGTCGGCGATCTTCGGGCGCAGCTTGATCTCGCGGATGTTGACCTGCTGCTGGTGCTTGCGGGCCGCCTTCTGCTTCTGCTCCTGCTCGTAGCTGGTACTTCGAGTAGTCGAGCAGGCGGGTGACCGGCGGCTTCGATGTTGGGCGCCACCTCGACCAGGTCGAGGTCGGCCTCCTGGGCGCGCTTCAGCGCCTCGGCCGTGTCGACGATCCCGAGCTGCTCGCCGTCGACGCCGATCAGGCGCACCTGGGAGACGCGGATCCGCTCGTTGATCCTCGTCGTGTCGCGCTCTGGGGGACGCCGATCGAACCTGCGCGGAACCGGCACTATCGAGAGGAGGCGGAGAGCTTCAAGCGGACGAGGGGTAGGGGCACCGGCACGGGACGCTCAGCGGCGCGGGATGTTTGGCGTGCCTGCGATCAAGTTCGCGGAGTATAGAGGCAGAACCGCGTCGCGACCAGCGGCTCGGTCAGGCCGATGCCTCGCTACGGATCCGCGCCGCCAGCTCGGCGACCGGCATCGCCCCCAGCTCGCCGTCGGCATGGGAGCGGACCGCGACCGCGCCGGCCTCCTGCTCGCGATCGCCGACCACCAGCATGTAGGGGTAGCGGCCCAGCTCGGCGTCGCGGACCTTCCTGCCGACCGACTCGGAGCGCTCGTCCACGCGCGACCCGCAGGCCGGCCTCGCGCAGCTCGGCGGCGACGCGCGCCGGCGTACTCGCCGTGGCGGTCCGAGACCGGCAGCACGATCGCCTGCACCGGCGCCAGCCAGATCGGGAAGCGGCCCGCGTAGTGCTCGATCAGGATCCCCGCGAAGCGCTCCATCGAGCCGAGCAGGGCGCGGTGGATCATCACGGGGCGGTGCTGCGCGTCGTCGGCGTCGACGTAGGTGAGGTCGAAGCGCTCCGGCATCGAGAAGTCGACCTGGCAGGTGCCGCACTGCCAGGAGCGACCGAGCGCGTCGGTGACGTGGAAGTCGATCTTCGGCCCGTAGAAGGCGCCGTCGCCGGGGTTGAGCTTGTGCTCGCGCCCCTGCTGCGACAGCGCCTGGCGCAGCGCCTCTTCGGCCTGGGCCCACTGCTCGTCGCTGCCGATCGACTTCTCGGGCCGGGTCGACAGCTCGACCCTGACGTCGTCGAAGCCGAAGCGCGCGTAGAGCTCGTCGATCGCCGCGCAGACGTCGGTCACCTCCGTCGACGATCTGCTCGGGCGTGCAGTAGACGTGGGCGTCGTCCTGGGTGAAGGCGCGCACCCGGAGCAGCCCGTGCAGGACGCCCTCGCGCTCCGCCCGCGAGACCTGGCCGAACTCGGCGAGGCGCAGCGGCAGCTCGCGGTAGGAGTGGCGGCCGGAGCCGTAGACGAGGCAGGCGCCGGGGCAGTTCATCGGCCGCAGCGCGTACTCGCGCTCGCCCGACTCGGTGAAGTACATGTTCTCGCGGTAGTTGTCCCAGTGCCCGGAGCGGCGCCAGAGCTCGACGTCCATCACGTGCGGCGTCTTGATCTCCCGGTAGCCGCGCTTGCGAAGCTGGGCCTGGACCTCGGCCTCGACCAGGCGCAGCAGCGTCGTGCCGTTGGCGAGCCAGAACGGCATCCCGGGCGCCTCCTCGCGCAGCATGAAGATGCCGAGCTGGGGGCCGAGGCGGCGGTGGTCGCGCGCCTTCGCCTGCTCGATCCGCTCCAGGTGCGCCTCCAGGTCCTTCTTCGAGAAGAAGGCGGTGCCGTAGATGCGGGTGAGCATCTGGCGGCTCTCGTCGCCGCGCCAGTAGGCGCCGGCCAGCGAGCTGAGCTTGACCGCCTTGATGCGCCCGGTCGAGGGGCCGTGGGGGCCGCGGCAGAGGTCCTCGAAGGGGCCGTTGCGGTAGAGCGAGACCGTCTCCACCCCTTCGTCGCGGACGAGGTCCTCGATCAGCTCGACCTTGTAGTCCTGGCCCTGGGCGCGGAAGAGCTCGATCGCCTCGGCGGGTGTCAGCTCGCGGCGCTCGAAGGGCTCGTCGGCGTCGATGCGGGCGCGCATCGCGGCCTCGATCCGCGCCAGGTCGTCCTCGTGCACGGTGACGCCGGGCGGGAAGTCGAAGTCGTAGTAGAAGCCCTGCTCGATCGAGGGGCCGATCGTCACCTTCGTCCCCGGGTAGAGCTCGGTCACCGCCTCGGCCATCACGTGGGCGGCGTCGTGGCGGATCAGCTCCAGCCCCTCGGGGTCGCGATCGGTGAGGATCGCGATCGCGGCGCCGTCGGGCAGCGGCGCGGCGAGGTCGCGCAGCTCGCCGTCGACGCGGACCGCCAGCGCCGCCTTCGCCAGGCCGGGCCCGATCGCCGCCGCGGCCTCGGCGCCCGTCGCGCCGTCGGGCAGCTCCAGCGGCGTCCCGTCGGGCAGGTTTACCGTGATCTTGGTCGTCGCCTCGATGCGGCCATGCTACCCGCGGCCCTGGCGCGCCTGGCGCACGGCGATCAGGGGGCAGGGGCTGCGGCCGCGAACCGGTCCGGTTCGTTCCCAGAGCAGGTAGGGGCCGGCGCGGCGACGCGGTCGCAGGTCGGCGAACGGCGGGTTTACGGCGGGGCCCTGCGCGATGACGAACCGCACGCCCGGCGGTGGCGCGCCCCGGGGGGCCGGGCCTTCCGCCTCGATGCAGACGCGGCCGCCGCGCAGCTCCCAGGCAATGTAGGAGGCGCCATGTTCCTCTGTGAGGAACCGCGGCGGGGCGAGCACGAGCGTCGAGCCCGAGGCGAGCAGGGGGCGCAGTTCGGTGAGGGCCGGCGAGTAGGAGGTCGGGCCGACGGGCGCGTTGGCGAGGGCCAGCAGCGTGCAGCCGCCGGCGGCGAGCAGGTAGATCGCCGCCGCGCCTGCACGAAGGGAGCGTGTGGCGTTTTTCTCGGCCATACCCCGAGAAAGTCGCCACGCTGGCACGGACAACAGCGGCAAGACGATCGCCAGGGCGACCAGCGGGGCGGCGATCTCGATCGCCTTGGCTGCCGTGTAGGGAGTGCCGCCGACCCGGGCGGCTGCGTAGACGGCAGCGGAGGCGAGCAGACCGGCGAGGATCGCCGTCTCGCGGCGGCGCAGGCAGCGGCTCAGGCCGTAGAGGAGCAGTGCCAGGGCGAAGGCCGCGCCCAGGTAGAAGGCGAGGGCCGGGACCGCGCCGTTGCCGGGCGCGAGGCGGAAGTCGCCCGAGGGCCAGATCCCGAGCGCCTCGAAGGGCGAGATCTGGCCGAACAGGTTGCCGAGGCCGGGGCCGTGCGGGGCGAAGGTTTCGAAGCGGCGGAAGTCGATCATCCGGCCGAGCTCGGGGAGGGCGCCGACCGCGAAGACGATCAGGGCGAGGGACAGGGCGCGTAGGCCCGCGGGTCCTGTCGCGGGAGATACGAGTCTGGGCCAGGCGTATTCGGCTAGCGCCCAGATCACTGCCGTGCCGGCGAGCCAGACGAGGCCCGGGAAGCTGTAGACGTAGACGGTGCCGATCGCGATGACGGCGGCTGGGACGAAGCGGAGGGGGAGGTCGCGCCAGGCAGGATTGCGGGACGCCTCGCGGAGGGCGAGGGCGAAGGCGAGGACGAAGAGGGCCTGCATCGTCTCCTTGAAGGCGCCCTGGGCGAAGTAGGAGGCGACCATGTAGGGGAGGCCGACGAGGAGGGCGCCGGCGGTGCGGCGCGCGGGAGGCAGGTCGCGGAAGGCCGCCAGGGCGGTCAGCGGAGCGAGGACGGCGACGGCGACCGTGAGGCCGCTGAAACCCTGCACGAGGCAGATCCCGAGGCCCTTGCCCAACGCGACGACGATCGCGTGCGGGCCGAGCGGGTAGCCCTGGGCCAGGAGCTGGGAGCCGGCGCCGTGCGCGAGCCGTTCGGCGGCCAGCAGGTGCTGC
Source organism: uncultured Solirubrobacterales bacterium (assembly GCA_963696185.1). Lineage (GTDB taxonomy): Bacteria > Actinomycetota > Thermoleophilia > Solirubrobacterales > 70-9 > VRUE01. Next base: position 2,443,769 of record OY968825.1, on the reverse strand, counting down.
GACATGTCGGGGTTGAAGCCGGTGCCGAGGATGCCGAAGCGGCCTTCGACGACGAAGGGCAGCGAGGCCGCCGCGAGCGCCAGCAGCGCGACCGGCAGGCCCGCCCGCAGCGCCTCCCCCGCTCCCTCGACCCGACCGCGCAGGAAGAGCGCCGCGGCCACCGTCAGGGCCAGGACCAGCGCGGCCGAGACGGCGCCGTTGCCGGGCAGCCGCACCGTTCCCCAGCAGGCGGCGCCGAGCAGCGCCAGACCGACCGCCGGCGCCAGCCAGGACCACCGCCTGCCCCCGCAGAGCGCGATCGCCGCCTGCCCAATCGTGAGCGAGGCGGCAACGACCGCGACGACGGCTGCGTAGGTCCCGATCACGAGGCGGCGAGCCTAGAGCACCGCAGAGGACGAGATCCCGCGTCGGCGGGGGTCTCCTGAATGGGCACAACTGGGCTCGAACCAGTGACCTCCGCCTTGTCGAGGCGGCGCTCTCCCAACTGAGCTATGCGCCCGGGAGTCCTGAATCTAGCAGCGAGCAGACCCGCGCCCCAGTGCAGGCGCGCGGGAGCAGAACCGCTTAAGGCATCCGGCCAGCCGACTCAACAAATCCGTGCAAGAGCCGATGCAACAGGTGCAACTTTTCAGCGACCCCGGTGTTTCTCTATATACAGAGCCGCCGATTTCCCAAGGCTTGAGGACCGACGAGCCAGCAGCTCGATCTTTCTGGCGGAACGTCCTTCGGAAGGCAAGGGCCCCGTAAAGGGGCCCTTTTCCGTTGTATCCCGGCTCCCCCTGTCGGTGCACGACACGGGGCCGCGCAACTCCAGTCCGTCGAACGTGTCAAGTTAAGGGCGCGATGACAGTGCGACTGCCGATCGTCATGCTGCTCCTCGCCGGCGCAGCGTCCATCGTCGCCTCGCCGGCCGATGCTCGACTGCGCTCGAGCATCGGGCTGAAGGTATCGGCGAGCCAGGCCGACCTCGGCCAGAGGCTCCTCTTCAGCGGGCGAGTGAGGCCGAACCGGGCCGGCAGGACGGTCCTGCTCCAGCGCCTCTCGCAGGGCCGCTGGCGCAGCATCGCCCACGCGCGCCTCGACAAGGACTCCAAGTTCGGGATCAAGGTCGGCCTGCAGGGCGCGGGCGACACCTGGCTCCGGGCTCGCTATCGGGGCGACGCGGTCACGCGGGCCGCCAACTCGCCGCCGCGGCGGCTGACGGTGCTGCCGGTCCCGGTCGGCATCCACAAGATCCAGCACGTCGTGATGATCGTCCAGGAGAACCGCAGCTTCGACGAGTACTTCGGCACCTACCCCGGTGCGGAAGGCTACCCCCCCGGGATATGCGTGCCCGACCCGGTCAACGGCGGCTGCATCGCTCCCTACCACGACCCCACCGACTCCAACAACGGCGGCCCCCACGGCTCGGACGCCTTCGAAGGCGACCTCGACGGCGGCGCGATGGACGGCTTCGTCGCCGAAGCCGAGCGTGCCCGGGGCTGCATCACCCCGGGCACGTCGGAGTGCCAGACCGACGTCATGGGCTACAAGAACAGGAGCGACATCCCCAACTACTGGGCCTACGCGAAGAACTTCGTGCTCCAGGACCACCTGTTCGAGCCGAACAAGAGCTGGAGCCTGCCGGCGCACCTCTTCCTCCTCTCGGGATGGTCGGCCCGCTGCACCATGCCCACCGATCCGTTCAGCTGCACCAACGCGCTCGACAACCCGGGCTTTCAGGACGCCAACCCCAACCACCCGCTGCTCGGCCCCCAGCCCAACTTCGCCTGGACCGACATGACCTACCTCCTGCACCGAGCCGGCGTCAGCTGGGGCTACTACATCAAGCGGGGCCTGCAGCCGGACTGCGCCGACGGCGAAGCCCGCTGCAGCAACCCGCCGCTGCAGGGACCCGCCACCCCGGGCATCTGGAACCCGCTCCCCGACTTCACCACCGTCAGGGAAAACCGCCAGGCGGGCAACATCCAGGACACGTCGGCCTACCTGCGGGCGGCGGGCAACGGCACGCTGCCGGCGGTCTCGTGGGTGATCCCGAGCCAGCCCGTCAGCGAACACCCCCTGGCGGCCGTCAGCACCGGGCAGACCTACGTGACGCACCTCGTCAACGCCGCGATGCGGGGACCCGACTGGCCGAGCACCGCGATCCTCCTCACCTGGGACGACTGGGGGGGCTTCTACGACCACGTCGTGCCCCCCGTCATCGACGGCAACGGGTACGGGTTCCGCGTTGCGGGACTGGTCATCAGCCCCTACGCCAAGCAGGGCTTCATCGACCACCAGCTGCTCAGCCACGACGTCTACAACAAGTTCATCGAGGACGACTTCCTGGGCAGCCAGCGCCTCGACCCGGCCACCGACGGCCGCCCCGACCCGCGGCCGACCGTGCGCGAAACGGCGCCCGGGCTGGGCAGCCTGGTCCGCGACTTCAACTTCCACCAGGCGCCGCGCCCGCCGCTGATCCTTTCCCCCGAACCGTAGGAGGACAAGCCGATGACCGCGATCCGCAAGCACCTCAGCTACGCCAACGTGATGGCAACCATCGCCCTCTTCGCATCGCTGGGCGGCGGCGCGTTCGCGGCGCTGCGGATCCCCGCCAACTCGGTCGGCAACAGGCAGCTGCAGCGCAACGCGGTGACGGGAGCGAAGGTCAGGAACGCCTCGCTGACCGGTGCTGACGTCAAGCCCGGCTCGCTGACCGGCGCCGCCATCAAGCCGGGCTCGCTGAGCGCCACGGCCCTCCCCCCGCTCGGCCTCGCCAACCTGCTCGGCGCCTCGGGGACGGCGGTAAACAACGCCGCGGTCAACCTGGAAAAAGGCGAATGCGAACGCTACGTCTTCGCGGCCAACGGCACCCAGCCCGGCGACGCCGTGATCCTCCAGGGCTCCGACATCCTGGGCCTCGAAAACGCCATCGAGGGCGCGCCGACGATCTCAAACCCGAACCAGCTGAACGCGACCGTCTGCGCCGACTCCAAACACGAAGTGAGCCAGCCCCCCGGCGCCGTCCAGCTCCGCTTCGACACGCTGCGCTGAGGAGCGCTCCTCAGGCGCCCAACCTGCGCAACCCGCGCCTTGCCGGTCACGTCCAGCGCATCGGGCTGAGACAATCGCCGGTGTGCTCACCCGCTGGAAGCCGATGCACCGCCTCGCCCTGACGATCGCGGTCCTGGCGGCGGCGCTGCTCGGCGCCACCCTCGCCCGGGGTGAGCTGGTTCAGAGCGGCAACGTCCGCCTTGCCTTCGACGGCGGCTTCGAGCCGCACGCCCTGCCGCGAGACAAGGCGGTGCCGGTGACCCTCAACCTCGGCGGATCGATCCTCGGCGTCAACGGAAGCCGCCCACCCGCGGTCCGCAGCTTCTCCATCGCGGTCAACCGCTACGGCCGAATCTTCACCCGCGGACTTCCGGCATGCCCTGCGGGGAGCTCGAGGGAACGTCTACCCAGGAGGCGCTCTCACGCTGCCGGGGGGCGCTCGTCGGCCGCGGCCGCGTCACGGCCAACGTCGACTTCCCCAGCCTCGCCTTCCCGGAGGAAGGAAGGGCGCTCGCCTTCAACGGCCGGGCCGGCGGTCGTCCCGCGATACTCCTGCACATCTACGGCAGCAGACCCGTGCAGGCAACGGTCGTGCTGGCCTTCAAGATCTCCCACCCCCGCCGCGGGCCCCTTGGCACGGTGTTCACGACCATGGTCCCGAAGATCGCCTCCGACCTCGGCTACCTGGCGAACATACGGCTCAGCTTCGATCGCCGCTATGCCTTCGGCGGCCGCCCGCGGAGCTTCCTCAGCGCTCGCTGCGCGGCCCCCGCCGGCTTCCCAGGCGCCACCTTCACCTTCGCCCGTGGGCGCTTCCTCTTCGACAACGGGCAGCAGCTCACCACCACCCTGACGCGGAACTGCCGCGTTCGCTGACGCCCCTCCTCACCCTCCGTCGGCGGGCGCGAGGCGGTTCCGCGGAACCGCCTTGGAGGGTTCTGCGCTTCTCTCACCGACGAACTCCCGGATCGCCTTCGCCAGCGCGATTGGCTGATCCTCGGGGTTCAGCGTGTAGCAGTCGGGGAGCTCGACCAATCGACCGTCGGGAAAGGCCTCCGCGAGTCGATGCGCCTCAGCACTTCCGGTCTTTGTCTGCAGCCGAATCTGCCGCATGCTCACTGTGCTATTTCTCTCGGCGCCGCCTCCTCAAGATAATTCGCTAATGCGTACGTTGACAGTGGGGGCTTAACGCGCAAATGGCAGAGCAGGTGCCAGCCGTCTGCGATGTGCTCGCCACCATCGAAAGTCGCAACTGGCCCCGCCTGCGGCGCCTACTTCACGCGGAGGTCCATTGGACAACCGCCGTGGAGGAGCACCTGCACGGCCCGAGCGCAGTGATTGCCCTCCTCTCCGAGGACCCTCCCCCGGCTCCCCCCGCATACCATGAGCTACGGGACGGGCGCATCATTCGCTGGATCGATACGCCCGGCTGAGCGCTGCGGAGATCCTTGGCATCGCCCCCGACCCTTATTTCAGACGGCAGATTGTAGGGGCCGTACATGCACGTTGCACTAACGCAACGTGCCCGATACATTCCAGCAATCGCTTCCTCCCTGTCACACGCCGATCTCCTCGAGGCAGCCCGGCGGGTCTTCTCGACGCACGGCTACTCGGGAGCGACCGTTGAGCGGATCGCCGAGGAGGCCGGGGTCTCGCGCGTCACCCTGCACCGGCGTGGCGTCAGCAAAGACGGCCTGCTTGCCGAACTGGTCGCCGAGACGACCGAGGACTATCGCCGGGCGCTATGGCCCGCACTGACCGCGGAGGGATCCGGGGCCGAGCGACTCACCTGGGCGCTGGAAGCACACTGCGGCGTAGCGGAGGAGCACATGGGGTTGCTCCTCGCCTTGCGGGCGCAGGCGGACGGCGTCTTTCACGAGGACGAAGACGGCGAGGCGCTGACGCGCAACGTCTTCACCGAGCCGCTGGAGCGCATCCTGCGCGACGGTGTTGCCGACGGCTCGCTGCGCACGATCGATCCAGAGGAGACGGCCACCGTGCTCTTCAACCTCGTCGGTTGGACCTACGTGCATCTGCGCAGCGGCCATCGCTGGTCGCCCGAGCGCGCCTTGCGGGCTGTGCTCGAGCCGACTCTTCACGGCGTGCTGGCCGAGCCCCGGGAACCAGCCCAGTGAGCTCCGAGGGCCGCTACGTCACCGCCGCCGGGCTGCGCAGCCTGACCCGCTTCTACGACTCGATCATCGCGGTGACAATGCGCGAGCAGCTGTTTCGCGGCCGGCTCGCGCAACAGGTCACGGCGGACCTGCCGGACGGCGCTCGCATCGCGGACGTGGGAGCCGGCACCGGCACCTTCGCGATCATGCTCGCTGCCGCCGTGCCCGCGGCCGAGGTGATCGGGGTCGACGGCGATCCGGAGGCGCTGGCGATCGCCCGGGAGAAGCCCGACTCCGCCGCCGTCGAGTGGAGGTCGGGACTGGCGGACGAGCTGCCTCTCGCGGACCAAAGCTGCGACAGGGTCGTGATGTCCCTCCTCCTGCACCACCTCGATGCCGAGGACAAGCGCGCCGCTTTGGCGGAGTGCCACCGGGTGCTTCGCCCCGGAGGCCGCCTGCACATCGCCGACTGGGGGAAGCCGCAGGACCCGCTGATGCGGGCGAGCCTCTTCACGCTTGCCATCTTCGACGGCTTCGACGGCATCCGCGACCACGCCGCCGGCCGCCTGCCTCTCTTCCTGGAAGCCGCCGGCTTCCCCGAGGTCGAGCGTCACGACCGCCTCCGCACCGCCTGGGGCAGCCTCGAGCTGCTCAGCGCGGAGCGCCGCTAATAGCGAACCGTACGTATAGCCATCTGACCAAGTCCGTCCGCGGGCGGCCTCAGGATGCCCCTGTGATTCGCGAGATACACGAGGGAGAAACGGCGACCGCCTTCGCGGCCATGCGGGAGCTGCGGCAAGGCTTGGCCGACGCGGACACCTTCGTGCAAACCGTCGATCGAGTGCAGCGACCACAGGGCTACCGGCTGGTCGGCTGCTTCGCCGACAACGAACCGAACGCGATGGCCGTCGCGGGCTTCCGCCGCGGCCACTACCTCGCGTGGGGCGACGCGATCTACGTCGACGACCTCTCCACGCTTCCCAGCGCACGGCGCCAGGGTCACGCCCGCGCGCTCCTGCGCTGGCTGGACGAGGAGGCCGAGCGACTGGGCTGTGGGCAGTTGCATCTGGACTCGGCTGTCGGCCTAGAGCGAGCCGACGCCCACCGCCTCTACCTCAATGCCGGTCTGGTGATCGCGGCACATCACTTCGCAAAGGAGATCTGACGGGCGTACGACAGGCTCGGGCTACTCAGTCATAGCCTCGGATTCGCTCGCGCAGTCGTTCCTTGGTTGCAGGCCACTCCGAGAGCAGGATCGAGTAGTGGACGCTGTCGCGCCAGCTGCCGTCGCGGCGAAGCATCTCGTGGCGGTGGACTCCCTCCTTGATTGCGCCGAGCCGCTCTATCGCTCGCTGCGAGCGCTCGTTGCGGACGTCGGTGCGAAAGGCGACGCGCTCCAGCTCCAGGGCCTCGAACGCGTGCGTCATCAGCAGCAGCTTCGCCTCGACGTTGCGCCCGGTTCGCCACGAGGCGTGGCTGAGCCAGGTCGAGCCGATCTCGACGTGACGGTTGTGGGAGTCGAAGTCCCAATAGGAGGTGGAGCCGATCACCGAGCCATCGTCCGCGGCCAGAATCGCGAATGGAAACCGACGATCCGCGCGCCGGTCCGCCAGGGCATCCTCGATCCACGCCTCGGCATCGTCCATGTCCGCCGGGCGCGGATATGGCAGCCAGGCGAAGACCTCCTCGGCATCTGCCGCGGCGAGCAGACCGGCGGCGTGATCGGGGCGTAGCGGCTCGATGGCCACCAAATCGCCGTGCAACTCAATGGGCTCCAGCGGGTGCATGATCCGATCCTTTCAAGGGCTCGCTCGACGCGCCTCTCGGCCCACCTACTCGCAGGTGAGTGGGCCGAGAGGCGCGTCCGTGACGAGATCCGTGCACCAGTCGTGCACCAGTCAGACACGGAAATAGCCGGTTTCAACCGGAATCAGCCGGACGAGGAAGCGGCTCGAAAAGGCCGCTCAAACGGCTCTGGCAAACCGAATTTCCCATGCCAGAGCTGAAGGCGCCTGCCGGAAGCGAACCGGCGGAAGACCTGCTTGGTTCTCTAGAGCCAAAAATCCGCCTCTACGTCGAGCACTTCCGGGCGCTTGGCGGCGGCGACCGCAGCGAGTAGCGGCCTCGCGGCAGACCGCAGTGGCTCGGACCTCCCGGCCCCGGGTGTCTTGTCCACATGCTCGGCCCCGTCCCGGGCTGAGGCTCCGCGCTGTCGCCACTGCGGCCGGCGCGTCCCTCCCCCACTCCGGCGCTGCCGCCGGCGCACGTGCCCCGGCTACGCATCGTTATGGGCGGGCGACCAGCGACAGAAGCTCTTCGCGAACCTGAACGCCTACGCGGATCAGGTCCCAGCGGGAGTGCGTGAGCCGAGCGTCCTGATGGGGGCGGTCACAGCGCCCGGGGTGCTCGGCGGCATGGAATGGGACGAGCACCACTGCGCCCGCCTTGGCCCACACAAGCACTCAGGCGAACTCGGCTGTCGGGTCAAGGCCGCGCCGCGGCGCCTTGGAACGAAAGCGCGGCCCGACGATGGCGGGATCTCCATCGTCAGGTCTATCAGCGCTGCAAGCGCCAGGGGCTGGCACCGCGGCTACTGGTGCGCGTGTGGGAGATGCAAAAAGCGGGGGCTGCTGCACGTCCATCCGGTGCTCGCCTGCTCGACGTTAGCCGAGCGGGCAGCCGCTGAGGCGTACCTGAGGCACTTGGCAGAGTCGGCCGGCCGCTACGGGTTCGGCTACGTCGAGCGAAAGCACCGGGTCCGCCATCCGCGCGCCGCGGCCGCCTATCTCTCCTCCTACTTCATCAATGGCAAGGGATCGAAGATCAGCCTTGAGGAGTCGGTCCAGTCGAACTGGATGCCGCGTTCGATCATCCACGTGTCGAACGTCCTAACGGAGGCAAGCGGGATCACGATGCGGACGCTTCGTCTGCGGCGCTACGCATGGATGCTCTGGCGTACGACCGACATCAACGTCTGGAAGCTCTGCCGCCTTGACGCGCACGACCTTTGGTGTGCGTTCCGACAGGACGTGACGCTGACGGAACTTGTCGCGTCGGCTCTTTCCGCGCGCGGCTGCCTCATCGTGGAGGTTTGAACCAGCAGGCACAGGGGGTGGCTGCCAGCAAGCGCACGGCCGCCTCTCGCCTGCCGGATGGACGGACGGACGCACGCGCGACGGCGCGCGCGGCCGGCCGCCCGTCGTCAGCCTGAGGCCGGACGCGCGGATGCGCCAGCGGCAACCGAGGGCTAATGGTCGGGCCGCTGCCGTCGATGCTTGATCCGATGGCACGCGTTCGCGAGAGTCCCTGGACCCTGAGGCTGGCCGCCGTCGGTTTCTTGCTGGCGCTGTTCCTCCCGGTCCCGTCGCACGCGCCGACGCGGCCATATGTCGGAGCAGTCCTGCTGGTTGGGCTCCTATGCGCCTTCCTTCTGTTCGGCAGTCGGATCGCATGGGTGCTGGCGGTTGTCCTCATGGGAGCCGGCCTAATCGGGACGGCGCTCAACGGCGCCTTATGGGAAGTGGCCGCTCGGCTGTTCCTCTTGATCTTGATTCTGCTGCCTGCATCTCGTGCCTTCGTGTGGCGGGACAGGGAGGCCGAGCCCGGCCCGGCGGCTCCAAGCGCATGACCAAAGCCGCGCACCGCTTGAGTCCTATCGAAATGGCTCCCACCAGCTGCTCCTTGGTCTTTTGGCCCCGTCTTCGGCTGTCGCTTTATCGCGTTTGTATTGATAGCTCACAGCAGCGATGTTGCCCCCGAGAACCACAACCGCGGCGATAACGCCGAGGGTCATGGCCGCGCTTGCGCCCAAGAGGAGCGCAAACGTAATTTTGAAGCACCACTTCCAAGGCGGCCACGGATCCACGCTCGCAGGCTAGCGACTTGACCTTGTAAACCACGCCGTTAACAAGAGCGCATGGCGCAAACGTCCGTCTGATCGGGCACGATTGGACCTCCCACCGCTGAGACCATCCCGCGCTGGGTTGGGCGGCAGTGCTGGTGCATGTCGCGGACGAAATGGACTGTGCAGCGCTGCCAGGGGCAGCCCAGCACACGTGCGATCGCCGCCCTTCAGGCCCTCGTGCTGGCATCGGAGGCGCAGAGGCGGACGCCGGTAAGCCACGGCGCGCAGCGCGCGCAGGATCGACCCAGAAGGCCTCTGACTCGATCTCGCCGACGTCGAGGTCGATCACCTCGCGTCGCCCGCTCTCATGCACCCCGTAGGCGATCACCACCGCCTTGGAGCGCACATGGCCGTCGGAGCGACCTTGACCTGCTTGGCGTCCAGCCAGAGGTAGGGGTAGAGCCTTCGATCGGCCGCTCGCTGAAGCCGTCGACCCGCTCGTCCAGCGCCCGCAGATCGCCGAGACGCGGTCCTTGTCATCCCCGCGATCCCCAGCTGGGAGACGAGGCGGTCGACCTTGCGCGTCGAGACCCCTGTGCATCGATGGAGAACCACGAGCATCAACCTGAACCGGAGGTCCGCCGCCCGACGGAGGGAATTTGGCGAAAGGTCAACTTCGATCTCGAGCCCGTAGAAGGATCTACGGGACCAACAGTCGGTGAAACCCCAGCAGGCGAGAGCATTAAGGATCACGCTCGGCGGTGGAAACGTCAGCGGCCTTTCTGCGATTTGGCAGGGGCTCTGCTCTGGGTCTATGTCTTCCTACAAACCTTCGTCCTCGATGTAGACGAACGCGTTATCCGAAGGGACCTCCCAGCCGGCAACGTTCTCGCGGACTACAAGTTCCTCTTCTTTTTTGCCCTGCTCATCGTCGTCGTGGTCGTATTGAAACGGGCCGATGCGATCAGGGCAATTTTATATGTGCTCTTGTTTCCCTTGGTGGTCCTCTTTTGGAAGATACCCAAGCTTCTCTATCGGACAAACAGCTGGATCGTCTTCTTTTCCGCTGCCAACGTCGTTGCTACTTCAGTGACGAACTTCAAGATCTCCTTGATCGCATTTGGGGCGGGGCTCCTAGCAACCATTCTGATTCTCGCCGGTTCGTCGCAACTCCCGCTCGCATTGGGCATGGTCCTTGTCGTGATGATCCTCGTCGGTGCGTTCTACCGAGCCATCCGTTATGCGCTGTCGCCGTCGTCGTTCCTATATACCCAGTCGAGAGCGATTGAACGGATCGTCGAAAGCAAGCTGCTCAAAAATTTTGTCAACGTCGATGACGACCTTCGCAGCGAGGATGTTGAGACTTTTAACGAGACCCAACAAAGCGCATTCCTGACCAAGCTCTCCGCTGGGGTATTGACGCACCGGACGCTTTACTTTTGGGCCTACCAGCTAGATCGGTATCGGCGGAGCACGGCGCCGGTTGTATTCAGCCTCGTCGCATTTCTTGGGTTGCTGATCGGCGTGGTCTTTGGACTTACGCTGCTCAACGACGGTCTTTACGGTGTTGATCCTTCCGCATTCTCTTACCCGGAATCGCCTTCGTTCTTTATCTTCGGTCGCTACGCGTTCGCTTCCCTTTATGGCAACGAAATCAGCGGACTCCAAGCGTCTAGCGACTTGGCCAACGCGATCTCGCTGGCCTCTACGTTTCTCGGCCTGGGGATTCTCGGAACGTTCCTGTTAACGCTGTTCAACTCGCGCCGCGAACGCCAAAGTGAAGCTGCCCAGGAGACAATTCGCCAGATCAAGAGTCATGGTGCCAAGTTCGAGAGGCTCTTGCTCAACAACTACGAAGTGAGCGTGAAAGTCGCCATGGAGCGTCTTGAGCAATTGAAAGGGCTCTTCGCTGGGGTTGCCGTCGCCATCTCTAACCGGATTCCCGACGAGTTCGACGAACTCAAGGAAGTGGAAGCAAGCTCTGCTTCGTCCCGTCCCATCCGATCGGAGTAGCGGCAGTTCGCCCGCGACTAAGTTCGACAACGGGCAGCAGCTCACCACCACCCTGACGCGGAACTGCCGCGTTCGCTGACGCTCTCCTGCGGACGTCGTTACCGCTCCGGTAAGCCAGATCTGGCTTACCAGAGCCGAAGGCGCCTGCCGGAATCGAACCGGCGTAAACGGCTTTGCAGGCCGCTGCGTAGCCACTCCGCCAAGGCGCCGAGGCGGGACGAAGGGTAGCGGGGAACCGCGTGCGCCAGAGGCGCTCGTCAGCGGCGCGCGAGCGCCCGCTCGAGGAAGTCGAGCTGGTCGGCGACGGCGCGCTCGAACGGCTCGCCGACGTAGATGTCGAAGTGGTCGCCGGGGTAGCGGCGCAGCTCGCCCCGCGGCGCCCTCCGCGCCGCGTGCAACGCCGGTGCCGGGGGCGTGGTGGAATCCCCGTCCGCGACCTGCACGAGCAGCGGGCAGCGAACGCGCCGGGCGCGGCGGCCCGGCATGTAGAAGCCCGTCACGAGGAAGATGCGCGCCGCGACTTCGTTGCACCAGGGGAAGTCGGGCGGGAAGAGCGCACGACAGCCCTCTTCCGCGCCGGGCGCCGTCATCGCCGCCAGCTCACCGGGCTGGCCGACGATCGGCACGTAGCGGGGCTCGCGCCCCGCGACCGCCCCGAGCGCATCGCGCAGGCCCACCGCAGCCAGCCGCAGCCCGTCGCGCGGACTGCGCGCCGCGACCGTCGCCAGGCCGCTCATGAACGGAGCCTGGGAGATCACGGCTGCGACCCTCGGGTCGCGTGCGGCGACGGCGAGCACGTGCCCGCCGGAGAAGGAGGTTCCCCAGAGCGCGACCCGGTCCGGATCCACTCTGTCGAGCGAGCGAGCGAAGGCCACGGCCGCCCGCCAGTCCGCGAGCTGCCGGCGGACCGAGATCAGCTGGCGGGGCTCGCCCGAGCTGGATCCGAAGTGGCGGTAGTCGAAGACGAGGACCGCGTGGCCGGCGCGCTGGAAGCGCTCCGCGTATGCGTCGAGCCGCGCCTCCCGCACGCCCCCGAAGCCGTGCGCCATCACGATGCAGGCAGCGCGCGAGGCCTGCGACGGGTAGAGCCACGCCGCACAGCTCTCGCCGCCGGACTCGAAGCGCAGGTCCAGCCGCTCGGCGACCGGCAGCGCAGCCTCGGTCTCGCGAAGCGGCTGAGGGGATTCGAATCCTCGACCTTCTGCATGGCAATCGGCCATCAGCGAGCCCGTCGCCGGCGCTGGAGCTCCTGGATCTGAGCGATCACGAGCTGGCGTAGGTCGAACTGCCAGTAGGAGACGAAGCGCTCAACCAAAGTTCGCATCTCCTTGCGGTCGAGCCGGCCGAGCGATTTGCGGGTGTCGAGCGCGGTCTCGTGCAACCGGACCGGCGCCGTCACCATCGCGGCGGAGTCCTCGGCGAGACCGGGAAAGCGCTCGGGACGCAAATGAAAGAGCGACGGCTCGCGCTGCTCTTCGACTCGCTGCCGCTCCTGATTGGAGAGCTTCGCGAGTCGGAGCAGGCGCAGGCCGAAGAGGTCGCCGGTGCGAGGATCGCTGCGACCGGAAAGGAGCAGGATCGGCCTCGCCTTGGCTCGCACAACGAACTCGAACTCGGCGTCACCGCCTTTGCGCAGGCCGTCGACGATCTGGGAGGCCGTGGGCACCTCGACCGGTGAGCCATCGGCGACATGGACCTTGAACGGCGCCGCGGGCGTGTAGGGGACGACCGCCCAATAGACGTCGCCGGCCGCGAGGCTCAAAGGCCGAGCAGGCGCCTGACCGACGCCTCGTCGTCGATCAGCTCACCCTCCGGCGACTCGGCAAGCCGGTGGGCGCGCGCGCCGAGATCGCTCAGCCCCGAGACGGCGACCAGCTCATCGAGCAGTTCCGAGCTGCCCTGCAGCTCAGCGAAGTCATCGGGGTGCAGGATGACCGCCTTGATGTGCTTTGCGCTGTAGCGCTCGACCACAAGCGCCTCGCCCGGCTGAGGCTCGGGCAGGCGGACATCGTTGCTCTTGATAGGCGAGCTATGCAAGGCCATATCAGAACGATAGCAGCGGGGTCGGACGGAACTTCTCAAAGTCGTACGAGACCGTCGCCGAAGTGTTCCGCCCCGCGATTGTCGATGAACTCGTAGGTCGCAAGCAGACGAATCGCAATCGCGTCGCGATGCTACTGCGGGGACAACGAATCGCTACAGATCGGCGGGGAGGATCGTGAAGGCGTCGCCCCGCAACGGCGTCATTGCCCGGAAGGCGCGCTCGTCGAAGCTGGCGATCCGATCGGTCCGATGCCGGTCGGCAAGCACGGCAAGCGAGGCGTCGGCAAGGCCCAGCTCGAGGTCCCGGTAGCGACGCGCCAGGTCGCGCGCCAGCCCCAGCTCTTTGCGATCGAGGCAATCGACGACGAAGGTGCCCGCCGCGAGGTCGTCCAGGAAGGCGAGCTCGACATCGACGCCGAGCCGGGTGAGGATCAAATAGTCGGCCTCGGCGACCGCCACCTGCGAGGTGACGAGCGGCCCTCTCTCGCCTTCAAGCAGAGTGACGACCGCCTCGTGCTCGGGGTCGTCGGCATCGGCCTGCGCGAAGAGCGTCCCGGCATCGACGATCAGGGTCATCGACGGTGTTCGCCCCGAGCCTTGCGATAGAGCTCATCGGCATCCCAGCGCCGGTCCACGTTGCCCCCGCTTCGCCCCTTCCCCATGCTGCGGAAGGTCCGCGACGGCGCCTCGGAGAGCACCCGCTCCACGCCTTCCCGGATCAGCTCGGCCTGACTGCGACCGCTCGAGGTCGCCAGCCGGCCCAGGCGCTCGGCCTGGGACTCGTCGATGTAGACGGTGGTCTTACGCATGAGACGTATGGTACCAGCTAGCTGGCAAGGGAGGGGGCTGCCGGCAACCGCTGTTGCCCATGCGCTTTCTCGGCTGGCGAGCCAGGGCAAGTTGCAGCGCCTGCGCAAGGGCCTCTATTACCGCCCCAAGCAGACCGCTATCGGCCCATCCGGACCAAGTGCCAGCGCAGCGCCCGCCGAGGGGGTGCTCTGCGCCTGGGGGATCACCCTGGAGGGGCGCAAGGTCCTGCTCGGGCTGGCCCTGGGCAGCCGCGAGAGCTACGAGTGCTGGCTTTCCTTCGGCCGGCGGCGGCACGGGGATCGTGCCGCTGGCGGCGGCGATCGTCGGGGTGATCGTCCTCAACGCGGTGTTCGCCTTCACCCAGGAACTGCAGGCCGAGCGCGCCACCGAGGCGCTGCGCGAGTTCCTGCCGCCGCAGGCGCGGGTGCGACGCAGAGGGGATGAGATCCAGGTCGACGCCACGACGCTCGTGCCCGGCGACCTGCTGCTGATCGGCGAGGGCGACCGGGATGGCCACGCAGCTCGGCAGGATCGCGGCGCTCTCCCAGCGGATCCGCACCGAGGCCAGCCCGCTCCAGGTCCAGGTCAACCGGGTCGCGGTCCTGATCGCGGCGATCGCGGTCGCCGCCGGTGTGCTCTTCTTCGCGATCGGCCTGAGAGTCAAGGCGCCGAATCGGTGAGCGGCGCCGGCCGGGCCGGCCTCGGAAACTAGGCTTGCAGCGTGTACCGCTGGCTCGATCACACCTCGGAGGCGGAGCTGTGGATCGAGGACGAGAGCGCCACGGCTGTGCTTGGCGAAGCGGCGATCGCCCTCGGTGACCTGCTGAGCGAGCACCGCAGGGGCGAACCGGTCACGCACCGGGTCAGCGTCAGCGCCGGCGACCTGCCGACCCTGCTCGCGGAGTGGCTGGCCGAGCTGGTCTACCTGGCGGAGACCGACGGCTTCGTCCCCGAGCGAATCGTCGAGATGGACCTCGCCGACACCAGCCTGGAGGCCGTCGTGGGCGGCCAGCGGACCGAGCCGCAGACCCTCGTCAAGGGGGTCACCTACCACCGGCTGGAGATGGCGCGGGACGAGGGCGGCGTCTGGAGGGCCCGCGTCGTGCTCGACGTTTGAGCGCCGCGCTCAGCCCTTCACCACGCCGAGCGGCCGCAGCCTGGCGACCGGCGCCGCGAGGCCGGCCCGCTCGACGACCGCGACCACCCGCTCGACGTCCTTGTAGGCGAAGGGCGCCTCCTCGGCCAGGCCGCGCTGGGAGGGGCAGCGGACGACGATGCCCTCGGCTTCGAGCTCGCGGCGCAGCTCGGCGCCGCCGATCCGGCGGCGGGCGCCGGTGCGGCTCATCCTCCGGCCGGCGCCGTGGCAGGCCGAGCCAAAAGAGCGCTCGATCGATCCCGGCATCCCCCTCAGCACGAAGCTGCTCGTGCCCATGCTGCCGGGGATGAAGACGGGCTGGCCGAAGTCGCGGTAGGCGGCCGGGATCTCCGCCGACCCCGCCGGGAAGGCCCGCGTCGCACCCTTGCGGTGGACGCAGACGCTCCCGCCCGCTCGTAGCTCTCGAGCTTGGCGATGTTGTGGGCGACGTCGTAGACCTGCCGCGTGCCCTCGGCGATGGCGCGCCGAGCGCGTCCCGCGCCGCCTCGCGCACCCCGTGCGCGATCGCCTGCGCGGTTCGCCCAGGCGAAGTTCGCCGCGCAGGCCATCGCCCCGACGTAGGCCCGGCCCTCGGGCGAGGAGAGCGGGGCGCAGGCGAGCTGGCGGTCGGGCAGCATGATCCCGTAGCGCGCGATCGCCGGCGTCCATCCGCTTGACGTAGTCCGTGCAGACCTGGTGGCCGAGGCCGCGCGAGCCGGAGTGGATCAGGACCGTGACCTGGCCCTCGGCGAGCCCGAAAGCCGCGGCGCGCCGAGGGGTCGAAGACCGTCTCCACCCGCTGTAGCTCGACGAAGTGGTTGCCCGAGCCCAGCGTGCCGAGCTGGCCGGCGCCGCGCTCGTGCGCGCGCTCGGAGACCGCCGCCGGGTCGGCGCCCGGCAGGCGGCCGCCCGACTCGGTGCGCTCGAGGTCCGCGGCGACGCCGATGCCGTGCCGCTCGACCAGCGCCCGCGGCCCCGTCCTGAGCACGCTGGTCAAGCTCGCAGGCGGGCAAGCCGCAGGGCTCCGTGCCGGCCCGCCCCGGCCGGACGCCGCGGAGATCTCGTGGACGACGCGGCTCGCGCCGCTCGCCCAGCTCGGCCTCGCCCAGCGGCAGGGCGAGCAGGCGCACGCCGCAGTTGATGTCGTAGCCGACCCCGCCCGGCGAGACGACGCCGTCCGGCGGCGCCGGTCGCGGCGACGCCGCCGACCGGGAAGCCGTAGCCCTGGTGGATGTCGGGCATCGCCAGCGCCGCCTCGACGATGCCCGGCAGCGTCGCCACGTTCTGCAGCTGCTCGAGCGAGCGGTCCTCGCGGATCGCCGCCAGGATCTCCTCGTCGGCGAAGACCCGCGCCGGCACCCGCATGTCGGCGCGGGCGCTCGCCGGGATCTCCCAGAGCACCGCGCCCAGTCGGCGCAGGTCGGGCTCAGTGACGGCGGGCACCCCCTCAGTCGAGGACGAAGCTCACTTTGAGATCGACTCGGTAGCCACTGACGCCACCGCCCTCGACCAGGACCTTCTGCTCCTTGACCCAGGCGCCCTTGATGTTTCGGACCGTCTCGGAGGCCTTGCCGATCCCCTTGCGGATCGCGTCCTCGAAGCTCTCGTCCGACGTTGCCGTGATCTCGATGATCTTTGCCACTGCCATGCTCGACCTCCTGGCCATCGCTTGTTTGTCAGTCGATTCTCCGAGCGACAGGGGGCCCGGTCATCGGGGTAATCCCTCGGAACGAGGTTCGGCTTTCCCCCGATGACGGGTGTTCAGTAGCGCAGCAGGGCGGCGATGTCGCCAAACCGCTCGAGGGCGCCGTTCTCGACCACGAGGATCTCCGCCGCCTGCGCCAGGGCAGCCTCGACCGCCCGCTCGACCTGCTCGTCGAGGGGACCGCTGCCTAGCAGCAGGGTTCCCACCCGGCGATCCTCCAGAGCGGCCAGGACCTCGGCCAGCCCGGCGACCGCCTCATCACCGGTTCCAAGCCCCTGCTCGAGGTGCTCGATCGCCTCGCGCTCGCGTCGCCCGCGCTCCTCTGCCATGAGGCCGCGGACATGCTCCAGAACCTCCTCGGCGGTGGAGAGCTCGACGTCGATCGCAATGTGCCCCGCGAGCCGTTCGCGCAGGTAGGGATGCAACTTCGCGTCGATGAGCGGCCACATCTCCGCCGGCCCGCCGACCACGAGATGGTCGAAGGGCCGGTGGCGGTGCAGCGCGAACAACCGGCTGCACACGTGCGCAACGTGGTCTTTCGCTTCTTTTTCAACCCCACGCTGGAAACGGGCCTGGGACCAGCCGCCCTGGGCGTGGCGGCGATGGACTTCGTCATCGACGTCGCTCACCTCGGCCAGCGCGGCATCCGTTCCCCGGAAGATCCGCCCGTGCTTGCGGCTTGCCAGCACAACGCCCCAGGAAGGACCGGGCAGCGCCTCGACCAGCGGCTCGATCGCGGCCTTATCGCGAAAGGCGGCCGCCGCGACGAAATCGATCGGGTGCCTCAGTCCGTAGGCCTGCAACTCGCCCGCCTCCTCGCAGAAGACGGCCACGGCGCGCACCGCACGACCGGTCACCACTGCGTTCTCGAGGCGATGGCGAACGCGATCCAGGCAGGAGCCCAACGCCTTCCTGCCCGGCCCCTGGCCGATCTCCTGCTTGAGTCGGTGCTCGACCTCGTTCAGCTGCGAGTCGAGCTCGGCGCCCCGAATGCGGGAGCTGGGCACTTGCGGCAGGTCAGGGCTCAGGTAGATGCTGAGGACGCGCCGGCCATCGTGGCCCATCTGGCTGAGCCGACTCAATACCCCCCGGTCGACCTCTAACAACTCCACTGCGCCCTCAGGAGACGCCGAGGAGGTCGCGGGCCTCCTCGACCTCGGGGGCCTCGAAGCCCGATTCCGCCCAGGTCTCGGCCGTGTCGTCGGGGTTGCCGCCGTGGGCGAAGTGGCCATGGCCCTCGATCACGTCGCGGATCGTCATCGGTCACCTCCATTGACGCGTTGCACAATCGGATTCTCCCCGGCTTGCGGCCGCGATTCATCGGGGAAATTCCGTCTGCCGCCCGCGGCTTTTCCCCGATGACGGGTAGCCGAGCAACACCTACATTCGATGCAGCGAAAGATCGATCCAAAGGAGGAACCCATGGCAACCGAGCTGACCGAATGGCGGCCGTTCTCCGACTTCGCCGAGCTGCGCCACCGGCTCGACCAGGCGTTTCGCGATCTCAGCGAGGGGGCGCAGCACGGCTGGATCCCCTCTGTGGACCTGGTCAAGAAGGAGGGCGCGTTGGTGCTGCGCGCCGACATCCCCGGCATCAAGCCCGACGACGTGAAGATCGAGGTCGAGGGCGGAGTGCTGACGGTCTCCGGCGAGCACCGCGAGGAAGAGAAGGAGGAGAAAGAGCACTACATGCGCCGCGCGAGCGCCGCTACGGCTCCTTCTCCCGTTCGATGGTCCTGCCGAGGGGAGTTCAGGCCGACGACATCGAGGCCAAATGCGAGGACGGAGTCCTCGAGGTGACCATCCCGGCCCCGAAGGGGGAGGAGAAGCAGAAGGTCGAGATCAAGCCGAAGGCCGGCTAGCCCCTGCCCCCGTTGCCGGGTGGGGCCGACGGCGGGGGTCGCCTTCGATGGCACCGAGGAGTCCCGGCTCGCACTCGCAGCCGGGGTCGCCTTGGCGTCGCTCACGGGTACGAAGCTCCGCCTGCTCGCCGTGTCCGAGCCGCCCGACATCGCCGGCACGGAAGTGGTCGCCGGCGTCACCTACCAACGCGTGCTGCGCGGTGAGAGCCGAGATCCAGTCCGCCACGCATCGCACCTCTATCCCTCACAGCGTGGATGTGCGCCGATATGCGGCATTTCGGGCACTTCTGGCCAGAAGTGCCCGAAATCAACGGAGCCGGTTCGAATCCCCGTGTTCGCGCTCAGGGACCAAGTGCTGCGCGCGCTTTGCCGGCGAAGCTCACGGCCCCAGCGCGCTCGATCGCGGTCAGCAACTCCTCGATCGGCCGCCCTCCTGCCCAGTCGGCCGCCTGCCGCTCAAGGAGATCGAGGAATCCCTCGGGACCGGCATCGAAGGCAACAACGAGGAACCGATCCGGAGCGGTGACCTCAACGCCGTGCCTCTGCAGAGCCTCGCGAAGGTAGCCATGGTCATGCGTGAAGAGGTAGTCGGCACCCGAGACGATCGCAAGCTCGCAGACATGGCGATCCTCGGGGTCGTCAGTGAGAGTGCCGACATCGACGTCCACGACTCCGGCAACGTCAATGCCTCCGTCTGGGAAGTTCTGTGGCAGGTAGGCGACCCAGCGCTCTGCGATCTCATCCGCAAGCCCCTTCTTCTCGACCAGCGACCGCCTCGCCTCGGCCAGTAGCTCCTCGCTCCAGACGAGATCGAGCAAGCCGAGGCGTTTGGCGACGCGCCCGAGCAGATCGTGTAGGACACGCGAGAAGATGATGTCGCTGTCGAGAACTGCGCGCGGCAGGCCCGTGCGGCTCACTCAGCCGGAGCGCCCATCGCGTCGAGGTCGCGAGACCACTCGGCCGTAAGGCGATCGCTCTCAGCGCGGCGCTCCTCGAAGGCGAGCACCGACGAGAGCGGGATCTTCCAGTAGCTCGACCCCGGAAGCTGGCGCGCCTCGAGCTCGCCGTAGTCGATCAGGCGCCTCACATGCTGACGCGAGAAGCCGAGCCGCCGCGCCGCCTGTTGAGGCGAAAGAAGCTCCTGCTCCTCGGCCACGGTCACCGCCACCTGCTTGCCTTCGCGCAGCAGCTTGTCGACCTCCTCGGCAACAGAGGCGGCCTGATCACCGGCTGTCGGGTCCAAATGCAGCGTCTTCATCACGCCTCACGATAGCAGACAACCTGCCCTACCTGCACACGTTCTCTGCGAGGTTGGCACATCCAGCGTTAGTCCAGGCGAATCTCTTCTACTCCATAGCCGAGCAGTGACGCGAGCACCGCCTCGGGCACTCCCCAGGCGGCGCCATCGGCCTCGCGGATGTCGATGCCAAAGATCTTCTCCAACACGTCAGGACCACGCCCCGCGTTCCCGGTCTCAGCGAAAGCGACCTCGACGTGTTGGTTCCCGTCCCGGGACGCGAGGGATCCCCAGGCAATCATTGAGTCAAAGCGATTAGGAGCAGGCCGGGTCTCCTGTACGACTACCAGGTAGAGATTCCTTGCAGCCGGCATACGCAACTCAGTGCCAATTGGCAGCGACGCAAGCGCCTCGGCGTCTTCGAGCTGGCGCTGGAGAGCCGCGCTCACCTCTGTCCTGAGGCATGCCTCTTCAAGTCGAATAGTCCGATAACCCGACTGCGCCTTATTGAATGCCATGGCTCTCTTGCTCAAAAAGGCGATCGTCTCGACCACAGGATCGTCTCGAATCGGCTGTTTGGTCGAGCGAAAACGCTGCTGGGCAATCCACTCCTCTGGTGAGAGCTGCAGATGACGAGCGAGGTGGAATAGGGCGAAGGGATTTTCCCAGTCAAACTGGGGCAAGGCATCGAGCTCTTCGGACCCCTCACGGCCTCCTCTGATCTCGACTTCGAAGATTGGCCCATCTGGCGAATACCAAGCAAGGCCGGTAGGGCTCTCGATCTGCATCGCCTGCGCTTCGACGCCCGAGCAAAGACTTCGGATCACCTGCAATGCGAGCGCCCGTCGCTCGATCTCAATCATTGGCGTCAAAGCGTCGGACAACTTCAGGCGGGGACTCTGCCCAAGGTTCTTTGGAACTATTCGCGAAAGCGCCGAGACAAACCGGCGCGACGGAACGAGGGGTGACGGATACCTGAGCGCATGAGTCACCTTGAGCTCCTCGTTGAGAGTCTCCGTACTCAGCGTTGCCAGTCTTGCGTTAGCCGATTCCCGTGCTTCTTCGGACCCGAAGGTAGCCACTACATTCATCGGCCGCCCCCCATGAGACATCCGGAGAAGGAGAGCCGGATCGCTTGCAGGGCCGATCACTACAAGACCACCGCTTGGTTCGGAAAGACGAGCTGCCTCACCGGAAAGCGACTCAAAGGACGGCCGACCATGCCCATACATCGCCTTGCGAAAGACGCCCAGGCGCGGTTGGATCTCCAGCGTGAAGACGGCGCTTCCTACCGCGGGGATCGGTCGACGGCCGAATTCGACCTCGGCTCTTCCACTCAGGGTCGCACCCATCAGAGCGTTCCAGCCGTAGGGAACTACGGCAGTCCGCCCCTCGTCTTCAACGATTACCAGAAGGCCACGTGCCTGAAGGCTCTGGGCCGCCGCGACCAAGTCGCCAGTCGCACCGAAGACGGTCATGGCGTAAGTGAGCAGTTCGTCACCGCCTACAGCTGGATGCCGGGCAGCGGGGTCAACTAGCTCCACCAGGGCTGCGGCCACTGCCACCTCGTCATGGTCAAGTTCGGTTATCGCGGCAAGACCCCCGTCAGGCTGAGTCAGCTGCGGGGCTGCAGCAACAAGCCTTGCGAGCTCGCTGAAGCGCGGCGGCTCCACTCCATCTAGATACATCTGCCAGAGCACACGAACGGCTGCAGCACTAGCACTGGCACGCTCTGCCTCGTCGAGAATCTCCTCCACGATGAAAAGCCGGCGCTGCTCGTGAAACCAGCGCTGCCCATTGACCTTCACCGAAAAGATCCTCGCCTCCACAAGACGCTTTTCGAACTCGCCGCGCTGATGCGGCGTCAGAGAGAGGAACACCTCAAGTCGATCAGATGGAAGAGGATCCGTAAAGACACTGATCGCACGAACATTGGCAGCGCTATCTGGATCAAGCCCCCGCCAGGCCTCACGAGTGCGCTTGGCAAACTGCTCGTTGAGTGGCGCCTCCTCAATCTCACCACCGCGGAGCAGATGCTCGATCAGGTCACCAACATGGAGAGCGTAGCCGCCGCTGAGCCGCTCGACATCGGGGGCCATCACAGGGTCAAGGCCGCGCTCGGCGAGCCATCCGCTGATCACATCAAGCTCGAGGGGATCAACGTCGAGTGCCGCAATCGCGCGACTTTCCGATACCAGGTAGTCGGCCTTCTTGCGCTGGTGAGCATCGTGAGTCGAAAGAGCGACTCGCAAACGAAGATGCGATGGCACTGTCTCAGCGATGTCGGCTAGCAGCCGCACATCCTCCTCGCGAAGACGCTCACCTGAGTCGAGCGCCAAAAGTACGTGACGCTCGCCAGCCAGACTACAGACCTCAGCTGCGAATTTTATGAGCAGCCCCACCACGCCGGGGTCCATCGCCGCTGTGATTCGAGAGCTCAACTGCTCGTCAACTGAGGTCTTAAGCTCCGAGATGTATTCACCGATCGCGTCACCAGCGCCCTCCCCTACCCGGCCCCGGACAAGGTTGAGGAGCTCCTTCCCGATCACCTTTGCGAGATCCTGTCCACGATCTTGCGCCAACCTCTTGGCGGCATTGGCAACAAGCGAGGCGACATGCTTGGCGTTACCGTCGGCCCCAATTACCTCTGCAACCGCATCAGCAAGCGACTGGAGAAGTGCGTTCTGCAAGGCGGCGCCGCTCCGGGTAATCGTTCGCGGCGCGGGCGCAATTGCTCCTCGGCGAGACTGCATTTGAGCAGCCATGAGGATGGCGCTCTTGCCGATCCCTGAGTCGCCGAGTATGAGCGTGACCGCAGCCCGGCTTCGGGCCACCTGCTCAACCAGAGACTTTCGACCGTAAAGACGAATGTGCTCGTCTCTTTCGACCTGATTGCTCATAACTCAGACGACTTCGGCGTCTGCCTCACACCCGCATTGGCGATTGTCTTTTCAAAGCGGCGCCGGGCGCGCCATTCGCGCAATCGACGGCGAGGACTACGGGGTGGATCGTGAACCTTGAAGATATGACCGAGGTCATCGACCACCCATGCTCCACATTGGTCGCGATCGCGAACGAAGTCGAGCGGTGTGTAGAACTCGAAGCTCATGCCGTCGGTCAGGGTTATCGGAAACGGAACATCATCTATGCCGGTGTCGGGGTCAATGATTTCAGGATGGATTATCTGGCCCCGATCACCAAGCCGACCGCCCTCGCGGATCGTAATCGGTCGCTTGCGATGGTTGACGATTCGAATGGCCCAGAGGTCGCTCGTTTTGCGCTTCGGCGGAGTCCCATCGTACGAGCCAATCAGCATGTCGTAGGTAACGTGCATCGGAGTCAAGACAAGCTTCACTCCCGGCCGATCTCGAACAAACTGGTAGGCGGCGACGCCGGTTGCGACGATCGCGCCGTAGGCAGCAACGCCAAAAGGAAACAAGTCGCGACCAATGGTCGCGAAACCGATCATCCGAGGTTCAACGCGACGACGGGCTTCACGCTGGCGCGGCTACAACAAGCTCGCGCTCCTGCGCAGCGGCTGCTGCATATTCGAGCGCGGCGAGGACATCCTCGCGTTCCAGATAGGGGTAGTCGGCCAGCAGCTCGTCGATGCTGGCGCCAGCGGCGAGTTGGCCGAGCACTGCGCTAACCGTGACGCGGGTGTCGCGTATGCAAGGCAGACCGCGCATCCGATTGGGGTCGACGGTGATTCGTTCCTGGGCCATAGGGCAAGGGTACCTCGCTGTCCGCCCATTACCGCTGCGGCGGGATAACTGCAAGGCGGAATCGACGCCAATTGCTGCGCGTCCGGGCCATTTCCAGGCACTAATTCGCATTAGTGCCCAAAATGACGGCGATATGCGGGGATGGTTTGATTTGGTTTCCGGCTCCCGCGCCGGACCCGACCCGCCCCTGTGCAGGCAATTCGCAAAAAAGCGGCTGAAGGGACTCGAACCCTCGACCTTCTGCATGGCAATTACGCCGGCTTCGAGCGACTTCCGAACAGGAACCGATCAATTTGCAGGAGATTTCCGGATGTGCGATCGACGCGCACCGCCGTCGATACGCGTGGATGTACGCCGATACGCGGCGTTTCGGGAACTTCTGGCCAGAAGTTCCCGAAATCAAGAGACGGGTTCGAATCGCCCTCGTTCGCGCTCAGCGCGCCGCATGCGGCGCGCGCCTTGCCAGCGAAGCCCGCCGCCCCCCGGCGCGCTCGATTGCGGCCAACAGCTCGTCGATCAGCCGCCCTCCCGCCCAATCGGCCGCCTGCCTCTCGAGCAGATCGCGGAATCCCTCAGAGCCGGCATCGGAAGCTGCCAGAGAACGAGTCGGAGCGGTGATTTTGACGCGTGCCCTTGCAGAACCGCACGTAGGTAGCCACGGCTGTATGTAAAGAGGTAGGTGGCACCCGAGACAATCGCCTGCTGACTTGCTTTCCCTCTGTCGATATATACAGCAGAACATTCAGGGCTTTACTTGCCAAGACGCAAAGCCATGTCGCGCTCGCAAAGCAGATCGTAGAGGTTCCCACCGGCCGAGACGACCGCCTCGATGTCCGCCTCGTCGAGCACGATGATCATGCGGCGGCTCCTCAAGTACTCGCGAGCGATCTGGCCCCGGGCGTCGCGCGCTCCGTCGCCGGTGATGCCGGCGACCGAGAAGACGATGCCGACCTTGGCGTGGTGATCCTCGAGAGTCTTGGCGAACTTGCTTACGGCACCGACGTCGAATTTCTCCTCCCTGTTTCGGCACTCGACCAGCAGCAAGCCTCCCCACTCCTGGCACAGGGTCCCTGAGGCTGCCTCGACTCTGAAAACCGCGTCGATCTCGCTCGTCTGGGTTCGCACCCTCCTCTCAGCGAACTCGAGCAGCGAAATGCCGGAGAGGAGCTCGATCCCGAGCTCCTCAAGCGCCTCACCTTTCTCGGCGTTCGTGACGGCCGTCCGGGCGCGGTCCCAGATCGTAGAGAGCGCGCCGCGATCACAGCTAAACAGGGCTTCGCTGGGAAAGTCAACGCCGCGCAGTTCGAGAACCTGCTGGCGAAATCCGGCCAGGTTGAACGATCCCTTCTCGTAGATCCCGTGAACCGTCACGGCCATGTTGGCGTAATCACTCGAAAGCTCATCGGGGGCCGCATAGCCGCTGATCAAGACAACTGCCGCGCCGGGATTGCGACTGCCGAGCTGTTCGACGACCGCGATTCCCGACAACCCGCCCAGGCTGTCGCCGAGGTTGGGATCCAGGAAGACGACGTCGTATTCGAACGGAGGCGCGGCGACCTTGCGCAACGCCTCGTCGCGATCTGATGCCCAGTCGATCTTGAAGCCCGCCCCCAACAGCTCGTCGCGCAGGATGCGCAGCCACTCGCCGTCGTCCTCGACGACCAGCGCCGTTGGCACCGATTGCGCCAGGATCGGCACCAGCTCAGGAGAAGGTGGACCTGGGTCTGTCCTGCGCCATCACGACCCCGACTAGACCGGCCTTGTCGCGCTCGCGCAGCACCTCGCCGACCGGGCGGTCAGCAAAGCGGGCGAACTCGCCCCCTTCAATCGCTGCTCTCATCGGCTCCGCTTGGCCGAATCCGATCACCACAGCCTGGCCGATGGCCCGACTCCAGAACGCCCCCATCGCGAGTCCCGACTCCTCCTGTCGTTTCATCAGGTCTCCATCGTCGCCGCTGACGAGGGGGAGCAACGGGGCCGCCAGGTATTCAGTGAGCTGGTACAGCGCCTCGGCACCCCCTTTACCGCCGGTGGCCTCAAGCATTTCGGAGTCCCAGTCCCACACGGTTCGCCTGCCCCGCAAGACCTCGGGCGCCGCCGGGTCCTCAACTCGCGCGAGCTGGTTGCGGACTTCGGTGCCCTCGGCGATCAACTTCTGTATCAGCTGCGGCTCCACTTCGGCTTTTTCCATAGCCTCATAGGCACCGAACTCCTTCAAGGCGTCGCGCGTGATCCCCACGGTCCCTTTGCCGGTCACCATGATCGCGCTGGTGTGGTCCCTGGTCTTCCTCAGCAGTTCGAGGACCCTTAGGCCGTCGGTGTTCTCGTTGTCGTCCTCGTCGAGTCGGATGTCGACAAAGGCAACTGCGAAGGCCATCTCGGCTATCGCCGTCTTCGCCTCGTCCAGGTTAACCGTTGCCCTAATCGCCCCCGAATGCAGTGGCTGGGAATTGCGGAAATAGATCTCCTGCCAGTCCTTCTCGTCCTCAACGATCAACACATTCCCGTTTGGCACTTCAACCACCTTTCTGCATCGGTAGAGAGTCAGCCGAAATGTCCTTGTCGAAAGTCAGAGGCAGTTTGATTACAAAGGTCGTGCCGTTTCCGTCGCCTGCCTCGACACCGATCTCACCGTTGGCGCGCCGGACCCACTGCCTGACCCACCACAACCCTACGCCCATCCCCTTGCCTTCCTTCCTGGGCTTGGTCGTGAAATCAATCTCGAACAGTCGGCGGCGAGTCAACTCGGACATACCGGTTCCCGTATCGCGAAAGGTCAGTTCGATCCGCCCGCCCGGAAGCCCCTCCGCGCCGACGAACCGCGAAGAGATCGTCAGCGTCCCTCCGTCGGGCATGGCGTCGATGGCATTGCGGATCAGATTTTCGGCAGCGACATCGAGAGAAAAGGCGCGCACTGCTGGAAGGTCGACGGCGAGCCTGCAATCAACCTCGACCCCAGTCGGAACCGTCACCCGCTCCAGCGCCAACGCGATCGCAGCGTTGACATCGAACTCGCTCAGTTCGCTGTCCTCGGCGAGAAAAGTCTGAACGCGTTTCGGTAGCTCCAGCGTTTCTTCGGCTCCCCGCAGCAAGTGGTCGAGTGACTCCTTCAAGAAATCGCTCCCCTCGACCTCGGCGGCACAGTTCTGCTGCACCTCTTTGACCCGAACCCGCATCGCCCCGACGACGTTGTTCAGCTTATGAACCATGTTGCTAGCCTGATCGCCGACGGCGATCATCAGCTCGGCGGAGTGATGGGCCTCGAGGGTGTTGGCTATATCCGAGCGCAACTTGGCGACTGCGAGCAATATGGAGACCTTGCGGGCGAACCGCTCGAGCAGCAGCTGGTAAACACCTCCGAAGGCATCGCGGACCGGACTCTCCACGTTGAGCACACCGATTGGCATGTCTTCGGCACCCACCAGGATCGGCACGACGATCTCGCTCTTGATATCGTCGCCCAGCATTCGCTTGTAGTCGGGGTCGTCGGCGACATTGTTGATGACCAGAGTCTGACGTTGGCTCAGCGCCCGGCCCGAAACGGATTCTCGCATGGATACAGGCAGCCCGATATCCCAGCGGTTGGTGCTGTGGACGATCTTCAGCGTGTCGGGGTCGCTGGTCAGAAACAGTAGCTGCGCCGCTTTCACCTCCGCGTAGTCGAGCCGCAAGAGCTCCTTAAAGACCGCCTCCAGCGCCTGCTGCAGGACGTCCTCGGTGGCGTCGTGCGAGAAGACGAGCTGGTCTACCCGCTCGAAGAGGCTGCCCTGATCGAAGAGCTCCGCGTGCTCAAGGGCGATCGCGATCTGTGAAGCGATCGCATCACAGATTTCGGCGTGGGTTTGCTGAAAGCCCTTGGACCCGCGCCGCACCGCGCAAAGGACGCCGAGAACAGTTCCGGCCTCGGCCAGGGAAATGGGGACCGCCACGAGACTTTTCGGGCGCGCTCCATCCGCGTCTTCGAACGGGACGCGGAAGGTGGGGTCACCGGCCTCCAAGTCATCGACGACGAGCGGCGAGCCTTCTTTGGTGCAGGCAGTGAAAATGCTGTCCAGGTGGGGAAACTCGTTCAGCCAAGAACCCCCGTTCTCGACCGCCGCTTCAAGGATCTTCCCGCGCCGGAGATAGATCTGGGCTGAATCCGCATCGAGGACCTGGGCCGCCTCTTTGGCGATAAACCCGAGCGTTTCCGGCAGTTCGCAGTCATTCCTGAGGATTCGCAGATCTATCTTGTGAAGCAGGTTCAGCTCTGCCTCGCGGATCTCGAACTCGGCACGCAGATCGTCGAGCAGCGCTTCCCATGATCTGTTCGGTGGCAGTGAATCCATCGAGCGGCAGCCGACTGGACTGACGCCCAGACAATACTTCATACGTTCCTAACGGTGGCAGTTGGGTGCCCAGCGCTCCACTTCCGCCCGATAACGCCCGCTTATGTAGAGCCGGCTCTAGTGTCCTGAGTCATAAGTTCAGCCTCTGTTTGTGATAGCCTCTCAGGCATGGCTGCGCGTGGTCCCAAGCCGGTTGAGATCACCCTGACCGAGGCAGAGCGCGCCCAGCTTGAACAGTGGGCAAGGCGACGCAAGACCGCCCAAGCCCTGGCCCAGCGCTCGCGCATCGTGCTGGCAGCGGCAGCCGGTGAGAACAACACCCACATCTCCGAGCGGGTGGGGATCGGGCGCCAGGTCGTCGCGAAGTGGCGAGGCCGCTTTGCCCAGCAGCGCTGCGACGGACTGCTCGATGAGCCGCGGCCCGGCCGGCCACGCACGATCTCCGACGAGAAGGTCGACGAGGTGATCGTCAAGACGCTGGAGTCAAAGCCAAAGGACGCGACCCACTGGTCAACCCGTTCGATGGCTCGCGAGGCCGGGCTCTCCCAGACCGCGGTCTCGCGGATCTGGCGCGCCTTCGGCCTGCAGCCGCATCGCACCGAGTCCTTCAAGCTCTCCACCGACCCGCTGTTCGTGGAGAAGGTCCGCGACGTCGTCGGCCTCTACCTCGACCCGCCCGAGCGCGCCCTGGTGCTGTGCGTGGATGAGAAGTCCCAGATCCAGGCGCTCGACCGCTCCCAGCCGATCTTGCCGATGCTGCCGGGCACCCCCGAGCGGGCCACCCACGACTACAAGCGTGCCGGCACCACCAGCCTCTTCGCCGCCCTCGACACCACCTCGGGCAAGGTGATCGGCTCCCTGCACGCCCGCCACCGCGCGATCGAGTTCAAGAAGTTCCTGAAGACGATCGACGAGGAGGTTCCCGCCGAGCTCGACGTTCACCTGATCCTCGATAACTACTCCACCCACAAGACCAACGAGGTCAAGCGCTGGCTCCTCGCACACCCTCGCTTTCACCTTCACTGAGCATGTCCCGTAGCCCGTAGAACTTGAGACGGCGGTCCTCCCGCCTCGTCCGCCCCCGTTGGGAGCGTGCGCGGCGAGTGAAGTCCACTACGAGGACAGGAGGAACCGCCAATGAGGACCGTAACGCAGGCCGCGGTCGCGGCCGAGAAGGAGAGCTTCGAGAACCTGCCTGGGCAGGTCCAAGAGGCGCTGGGAGAGCTCGCCGGGCAGGCCAAGGAGGGTCTGCTGGCGCTCAGCGTCGGGGTAGGGCTCGGCGTGCTGGGCGAGCTGATGGAGGCCGAGGTCGATGAGGTGGTCGGCCCGAAGGGCCGTCACGATCCCAAGCGAAGCGCCGTGCGCCACGGCCACGATGACGGCCAGGTGACGCTCGGCGGCCGCAGGGTTGCCGTGAAGCGCCCCCGAGCCCGAAGCGCCGACGGCACCGAGGAGGTCGAGCTCGCCACCTACGGGCACTTCGCCGACCGCGACCCGCTCACCCGGGTAGTGCTCGAGCAGATGCTCGCCGGCGTCTCCACACGGCGCTTCGAGCGCACCCGAGAGCCGGTCGGAGAAGAGGTCGATGCCGCCTCGGGCTCGACCTCGCGCTCGGCGGTCAGCCGCACCTTCGTCGCCCGCACCCGCGAGAACCTGGAAGAGCTGATGAGCCGCCGCCTCGACGACGTCCGCCTGGCGGCGCTGATGGTCGACGGGCTCGAGGTCAAGGGCCGCACCAACGTCGTCGCCCTGGGGATCACCACCGAGGGCGTGAAGATGCCGCTGGGGCTCTGGGAGGGATCGACGGAGAACTCGACCGTGGTCGCCGCCCTGCTCAGCGATCTGGTCGATCGCGGCCTCGACACCGAGCAGGGCGTGCTGGTGGTGCTCGACGGCGCCAAGGCGCTTCACAAGGCGGTGCGCGACGTGCTCGGGGTGAGGACGCCGGTGCAGCGCTGCATCCGTCACAAGGAGCGAAACGTGATCGAGCACCTGCCCGAGCACGAGCGCGGGGCCGTGAGGCGTCGGCTGCGCGAGGCCTGGGCGCTCACCGACCACGACCTCGCCCTGGACCGCCTGCAGGGGTTGGCCGCCGAGCTCGATCGCTCCCACCCCGGCGCCGCCGCCTCGCTGCGCGAGGGCATGCCCGAAACGCTCACCCTGACCCGCCTGGGGATCGAGGGCAAGCTGAAGCAGACCCTGGAGTCGACCAATCCCTGCGAGTCGATGATCGAGTGCGTGCGGCGCAGCGCCCGCAACGTCAAGCGCTGGCGCGACGGCGAGATGGCGCTGCGCTGGACCGCCGCCGGGATGCTCGAGGCAGAGCGCCAGTTCCGGCGGGTGATCGGCTACCGCGACCTCGGACGCCTCGCCGTCGCGGTTGAGCGGGAGGTCGGCGCCGCCTCCCGACCCAGCCCTACCACCGAGGAGGTGCGCGAGACCGTTACCGTGTGATCGTCAGATCGGGACCGCCGTCGAAGTTCCACGACAGTCGGGACATGCTCCCTTCACTTCACACCCACCGGAGCCAGCTGGCTCAACCTCGTTGAGCGCTTCTTCGCCGAGCTGACCACGAAGAAGCTGCGTCGGGGAGTGCACCGCTCGACCCGCCAGCTCAATGCCGACATCCGCGAGTGGATCGAGTACTGGAACGAGGAACCAAAGCCGTTCGTCTGGACGAAGACTGCGGACCAGATCCTGGAGTCGCTCGCGGGTTACTGCACACGAATCAATAACTCAGGACACTAGTTTGCCGGCGGCGACGCCCAGACCTCGACAACATGGCCATCGTCATCGCGCATCCGGAAGCGTTCTCCATGCCGACCGGCGGTGATGTCAGAGACCACATAACCAGCTGCGGCCGCACGCCGCTGAATTAACTCGAGGGCCTCAGGTCTCGCGAGCACGCCAATCACCTCCGGCGCCTTGAGAGAATCCGCTGGCCTCCGGTCGGCTTCTTGGAGCTCTGATTGCTCCAGAACAAGACTCCCGCCGACGACGGCCATAGTGCTGTTTCGCCTCCTTACGGGCAGGCGAAGAATCTCGTGGTACAGGTGCAGCGCTTTCGGCAGGTCTTGGACGAAGACGAACGTCCAAGTCGACCGAGCGGCGGCGACGTCCTCGTTTTCGTGTGCTGCATCGCTGATCGCGAGCTGCTCTGGGTGAGAAGCGGCTCTCGTGCTTTGACCCTTAGATGGCGCTCCACCTCGCTCTTTCGCGATCCTGGTTATCGGAAGGGTCTGGCCGAGCTCCGTCCTCAGCCACCAGATGGTTATGTCGTTGGCGGACTTAGTCTCAGGCCGCTCGATGTCCACTACAAAGCTCTTCCCGAAGAGCGGAAGGGTCAGCGGGCTTCCGCTCCCAAGCGTGCTGAGCTTGTGCCAGATCGCTTCCTTCCCGCGCGGTTCCCAAGCCCTGACCTGATCACGTCCCGCCTCGTGATTGGCCACCCGGACTGCCAGATCGGATATGTAGCGAAAGTCCAGCAGGTCCTCGGCGAGGCCCTCCACGCTGACGTCTCCGGTGAAAGCGCCGAGGATGGCGCCGGTCAAGCAGGCGATCGTGTCCGTGTCGGCTCGCTTCGCGAAGGCCGCGGCAAGTAGCCCGGCCGACGGTTTCGCGATGTAGCGGGAGGCAAGGTAGATTGCGATCGCGGCGCTGCGGACGCCGGAGCCACTTTCCTTTCCGAAGGCGCCGAGTTCGTCGAGCACGTCGCGGTCGCGAGCCACCGAGCCGCGCCCCATCGCGTCGCGGCAAACGGTGATCAGCCCGACCATCTCTTCGGAGGTGCGTCGCCAGACCTCCGGAAACCGAGCTCCGAGGGCCTCGTCGGCACCTTCAAGCCAGCCTGGGTCAAGAGCCGCTTCCGGCAACCGGGACCACGTACGCTGTTCGAGCAGACAGTCCTCGATCAGCTCGCCATAGCCCACTTTCCCACTCCAGCGAAGGGCAGTCCACATGCCATAGCCGGCGACCAGGGCGCCAAGGAGAGCTCGTGGGTGCCCGTGCGTCGTCACGCCGTCGAGGAGAATGCGCTCGGCGACACGATCAAAAGCGCGGTCCTCAGCTCCGTAGATTGCATGGGGCAAGATCCGCATCGCGGCGCCATTTGCCCCCGCATTGAAGTAGCGGTTCCGAACTCCTGATTTCTTTGCTTCCCAGGGTGGGATGCCCTTTGACCAGCTCTTGCACGCGCTTCTGATCGCTCCGCCGCCGCCCAGTTCATAGAGAGTCAGGGCCGGTAGCTCGAAGCAAGTCAGGTGCTTTCGCCAGTCATCCCCGTAGGTGAGGCTTCGAGCGACAGCAAGCATCAGCTGCGTGTCATCGCTATAGGTTCCGGGCGGAACTCGCCGCTGAAACGGCGCGTAACCACCCCCCTCGCGCCGGCGCCATCCGATAAACGCAAGCCTTGGCTCAAGTCCCGCGGCGCCTCCGACCCGTCGCCCGCGGGGCTCAACCGGCCAGCCAAGGGCATCACCACACGCAGAAAACAGCATCGCTGCAGTGGCGCGGCGGGCTAGGCGGGAAGAGCTAGCGGCGAGGACTTGCTCGTCAGACACCGGAAGCCTCACCGCCTGCATGGATTGCAGGATGCCATTCTCGCTCGACGGGACGTCTGTCGGCCTGCAATCCAAGCGCCAATTGGGTTGGCGAGTAGAAGTCTGGACAGATGAGGATCGGCAAATTTTCCACCGGAGCCTTGAGCTGGCGTAGCGCCGCATAGGTGTCCCCCGCCTGAGCTTCGCTCTCCACCGCGATCCCGAGTATGTCCCGCGGGGGCACCTGTCGATGCACCAGGACCTCGGCTTGGGCGTCGGTCGGACAGCAGGGCGGCTGGCGCTCTCGGGTCCAGACGCGCTGGGGCGCATCGACCTCAGCAGCAAACAGCGACTTGAAGCACTCGATGCCCGACCCGACATTGACGCCGCGGCGACCGGCGGCATTGTGCGGACATAGGAGGGTCGACTCTCGCCACAGATGGCTGGGGGCGATCAGCAGGCATACCCAGTCGGGGAAGATCCGCTCCTCGCCACGAGCATCTTTTCGCTTGCGTCGCAGATAGTAGGCGTTCGGATACTCGATGCTGCAGGAGATGTGATCCGGAAAGCCATCCAGCCGCTCGAGATCCTGCGGATTGAACGCTGAGCGCTCTTCCGCCGTCAATGCCTTCGTCGACAGGAGGCCCTCGCTGCTCGTAGCGATGTGAACAAGGTTTCGCAAGGGAGTGAAATGCGCAAGTCGCGAGATCCCCCGTCGTTCGGCCTCGTCACGTATGGCCTCAATGTCGCTCATGGCGTCTGTTCCTGCCAGAGGCCAGCGTTCTCCGGCAACAACTTCGTCGGTCGCCCTACGGAAGTCATGACGAGTTCCCGTCGTGCCCGCGTGACTCCCACATAGAGCAGAGGCCCATCCTCGACGGCGGCCAACTCGTCACCGCGAGCCTTAACGATCTCCGGCTCGGGCCAGCGGTCGGCCGAGAGCCCGACCAGGATCACCGTGTCGAACTCGTATCCCTTTGCCGCATGAACGGTCCCCCAGCTGATGCCGGGTCCCGGATCCCAATTGCCCATGTGCTTGTGGAGGTGCTGACCGCCGCGAAACGCTGCACGGAAGCGAGCCTCGTCTTGATGGCGCCGCATCAAGACACCGACGCTGCCGGTGGCCGCCGCGGCTTTCGCCGCCTCGATCACGAACTTGGTCTCCTCTCGAGAATCGGCGCATTGAACGAGCGACGGAGGCGGCCCGGAGGGTTCGAACTCGTCGGGCTCCACCATGTCGGGCACCTCTCGGTAGTAGGGCATCGCGGCGATGGCGAGCCCGAGGTCGGCGATCTCGGGCGTGTTCCGGTAGTTGCGGCGGAAGCGCCAAACGCCATGCGGCACCACCAGGCCGGCCTGCTTCCAGGACACCTGCCGGCCGTAGATCTGCTGGGCCATATCGCCGAAGAAGGTGAGGGACCCATCGGCCGGGATTGCTGCCGCGAGCGACCGGAGCATCTGGGGCGAGAAGTCCTGGCCCTCGTCGATCACGACGTGCTTGTAGAGGCGCTCGCCTTCGTCGACACGGAGCTCGTCGAGCACCGCACCGGCGAGATCGTCCCAGTCGTAGCGGCGGCCGGCCTCCGTACGTAGCCGCCAGTACTCCTCGTAGACCTCGAGTAGACTGGGCCGCAGCTCGCGCGGGAAGCCGGGGCCTCGCCCGACTCGGTCGGACTTGACGTAATCGTCGCCGTCCAGGCCATAGCGGGCCAGGAAGCGAATCTCGTCGATGAAGAACTGCAACGGCCGTTCAAACAACGCGGAGAGCTTTGAGCCCGAGCGCCTGGAAACCTCCCCGACCGCCGCTGAGATGAGGCCTTCTTGCTCTGCTGCTTCGCAAATCGAATCGGAGCCCATCTTGCCTCTCGCGGCGAGATAGCCACGGGCGAACGCGTGGTAGTTCTCGATCGTCACGTCCGCCAGCGCCGGAGGGCGCCAGTAGTTGAGGTAGGCGAGGAGCGTCCGATTGAAGGTGACGAGGAGGACCTTCCCGGCATGAGAGGTCATCGGGTCCGCGAGGATCGCGGCGCGATGGATCGCCATCGTCGTCTTTCCCGATCCGGCGGTCCCGAGGACGACGGTGTGGCCTCTTCCTGGGACCGCCAGAACCTCCTTCTGCTTCCCTTGGGGCGTGGGGAGTCGCCCTCCCAGGCGGTCGACTACCTCGAGGGTGTCTTCGGCGGCGCCGTCGCCCGCTACGACAGCGCGGCGCGCCACCGTGTACTTCTCCCCGGTTTTGGCCATCCGCTCGCGAATCGCCTTCTTCTGGGTCCGCTGCTGCGTCACGTCGTCCTCGCTTTCGGTCGGACCCCACGCATCGCGACCAGATCGGGATCGCCGCGACACTTTCACCCCGAGACTGCGTCCCTTGCTCCACTACGCGGGTCGAGCGTGGGTCGACTCCAACAAAGAGGATGCGCCAGGGGTTCGGCGCCGAAGCATCGTACCGGATTTTTGCAAGACCGGTGCCTAAATCAATCTCGAGGCGTATCGATCTTGGACGAGCCATTTGCAGGGCCAGATCCGCCACCGGCGGTCGGGCCGGGGTCTTCGGCCATCAGCGCTACGGAAGCGGCGGCAAGGGGTCCAGCGGCCACACGCGCCTTTGGCCCGGCGCCAGCGGCGGAGGTTGCAGATCGTGCGGAGCAAGTGACTCCAGAAGCCCGAGCGCGACGCCGGTCAGGGCGGCAATCTCTTTGACCTTTTCGCGCATCTCGTCGTTGAAGCGAATCGGTCGTGGCGCTCCCTCGGTAACGATTCCGAAACGGCGAACCGGAAGCGTCGACAGGGCGCGCTCGAAGTCCTCGAGGCGAGCGAAGCTATGGGCGATCCGAGCGACGTCGTCCGGCCGCAAGCTGGTTGCGATGGTCGGGCCGTGGTCGCGCCAGGCGGCAGTTGGCAGACGGTAAAAGATGTGCCACTCACCCTCGGCCATCGCCTCGCGCAGACGGCGACGAGACGCATCGAGGTCAGCGCGGATGAACGCGGCGGCAGCCCGTACTTCGGCACGGACCCGCTCGCGAGCGCGATCCCGGGCCAACTCGTCGAGCTCCCTCGCCGCCCGCGCCGATGAGCGCGCACCGACGATTGCACCCAACAGCGCGGCACAGATCGCGGCGCCACTTGACGTCACCACGGTGAGGGCAGTGGACATGGTGGGTAGTCTGCCCACTCGCCCGGCGTCGCTTCCCACCCCTATTCCCGGGCGACAAGGGCGCCCGGCATTACTAGACCGGGCCTCGCGGCGACGGCGCTGGTAGCGGCAATCTGTGCCCAAGGCTTCCGGCGAACCTCAATCCTCGGAGGCGATTCGCCTCCTCCTCGGGGCCGGGCTGCTCGGTCACGAGGTCTCGCATCGCCTCGCCTTCGGGATCGACCGGGATCTCGTGGACCTTGTGGGCGACTTCTCGGTTGAGCTCGCGGTGGGCGGTGGTGCGAATCCAAGCGTAGACCTGGCCCGGTGCTGAGATGCCCTCTGCTCTGTCGACGAAGCGCCGGCAGGCGATCTGGACGGCCTCCTCGATCTCATCCGCGGAGCGATCACGGTGCAGGGCGGCGAGCTGGGCGCGAAGCATGCGTCCGCGCTCGCCGCGCAGAATCGTGCGGAACAGCGCCTCGGTGCCATTCGCGGAGGAAGCAGTCCTTGAGCGAGTGAGGTCCACTACTACTACAGAGCACCCAGACGCGAAAGTGGGTCTCTCGCTTGCTCCCGCTCTGCTTCGCACCGACGCCTCCGGCGGACGATGGAGCCGCAACCTGGCTCTCCAAGGACTTGCCAAGGCACGAGGCTACCCACTTTTGGGGATTTTTCAATCAAGCCGGGAGCAGTCGCCGTCGGAGATCCACAGGCGACGGGAAGCGCCTGCTTTTCGCGGTGGTACCACAGCCGTCCAAACGACTTGTCCGCCGGGAGCCCGCCGGCCAGAATCGCGGTATGACGCCGCTTGAGCGCTTCGCGGCCAACCTTCGCCGGGCGCGCCGGGAGAAGGGGCTGACCCAGGACGCGCTCGGCGTCCTCACCGGCCTGCACCGAACCGAGATCTCGCTGCTCGAGCGGAGCGGCCGCGAGCCCCGACTTCGTACGCTCCTCAAGCTGGCCGACGCCCTCGAAGTCGACCTCGAGACGCTCCGCAGCGGGATCCGCTGGGTCCCAGGGAGAAGCCGGTTCGAGACGCCTGCGCGCCGCTCGCACCGGTTGCCCTGAGGCCGAGGGGCTGGTTGGGAGCCAGGTGCTGCCGGCGGCGGGGGTGCGCCGATCCAAGAATCATGGGATGGCCCTGGGCCTAGCCGCGCCTGAGCACAGTGAGGACGTAGATCGCGATCAGGGCTTCGATCACGGTCTGCGAGTCCACGCAGGTACAGAGCACTCTTCACCTCCTTCCGCTGTTTTCCATCCCTCTCGGGGCGGGGAAACTGCGGAAGGAGGTGAGGATTCGAGACGGCCACGGCCGGCCATCCCATGACTCTTCGCCAGGGCGCGAGCGAAGCCCCCGCAGGGGGCGAAGCGGGGGTGGGTGGGCCTGGTGCGAAGCGCCAGGCGAGCCGCCGGGTGTTGTACGTCACCTCGTGGGCCGGCTACGGTACGCGCGTCAGATGTCCTGGGTGATTGAAGGGGTCATGTCCCGCCAGCCACGCTGCTCAGCACATGATGTCTCGCGCTGCAGCCAGCGATGCGGTCGAAGGGAGGCGGGCCGGGCGCCGACGGGGCAGGGTTCCCTCCGGACGCCCGAAACCCGCCTCGGTATCGCCGGCCAGGGAGAACCGGCGATATCTTTCGCTGGCGCCAACCGACTGGGTAAGTCGAAGGCGCCATCTGCTCGGACCGGACGGCCCGAGGCAGTCGTGGCAGAGAGATAGCTGTGGCTTCGCCGAC
Source organism: uncultured Solirubrobacterales bacterium (assembly GCA_963696185.1). Classification (GTDB taxonomy): domain Bacteria; phylum Actinomycetota; class Thermoleophilia; order Solirubrobacterales; family 70-9; genus VRUE01. Next base: position 2,406,506 of record OY968825.1, on the reverse strand, counting down.
GTGCCCGAGGTCGTGTTGCGGAAGATGAAACTGCGCTGAGCATCGCTATTCCGCCACCGCGCTGAAGCCGAGCGTCCCGAACCTCTCCCCCGCTCCGAACTCTTCCTTGCCCCCGGCGAAGGCTTCGTCGAAGGCGCCGGCGAGGGTCTGGTTGAAGCTGAGCGCCGCGCCCTGGACGGCGATCGTGCGCGCCGCAGGGTCGGCCAAGACGCTCGCCCCGGCGAGGCTGATGCCAAGCAGCGAGGGGCGTTCTGCTCGCCCCCGGTAGGGCGGCGAGGGCAGGACGTTCAGTTCCGCCGTCGCGAGCCTCGCTTCGAAGTCGAGCCAGGGTTCGTGCACGAAGAGCTGGCCGAACAGTCCTTCGCCCAGCTCGAGGAATTCGAGCGAGCCGCCGGCCCTCAGCGTGCCTCGGGAGGCGTCGGGGGCAAGCCGGCTGCCCAGGACGATCGGGAAGGAGAAGGCGAAGCCCTGGTGTTCGGCCGGGAAGATCGGATTGACCGAGACGTGGAGGGCTTCGAGCTGGGCGAGGACTTCGGGGTCGAGCTGCAGGGAGACGGTGCCCCTGGGGGCGATCGCCACGGTGAGGGGCTGGCTCTGTGCCGCAAGCGAGCCGATCGGCTCGCCGGCCCTGAGAAGACGATGCAGCTTCAAGCGCTTGTCGAGGCGCAGGGCGAAGGTCGGGGTGAGCCTCAGGGTCCGGTAGCGGATCGCCTCGCCGAAGCCCTGGCGGGCAAGGGAGCGCCCCTCGCCCCTGGCGAGTTTCATCGTCGGGCCGTTGGTGTTGGCGATCAGCGGTTCCGAAGTCGTTCTGAGCGTGAATTGGCGGATCTCGATCGAGCCCCTGGGGGATTTGACGATCAAGGCGCCGGCGTGGGCCAGGGCCGCCTGTCCTGAGTCCGAGTCGACGTGGCCGGCGCTCTGGGGGAGGGTGAGGGTCTGTCCCTTGAGCGTTGCGGGGGCGAGCGCCTGAAGCTTCACCTTGTTTCGCTTCAGCAGCGACGTGAAGGAGCGCGCGAGGTGGAGCGTCGTCGTCCCTTCCTTCCACGGGTTCTGGGCAGCCTGGGCCGGGACTGCGGCGAGGAGGGCAAGGAGGGAGATCGAGATGAGTAGGCAGGGCCCCCTCTCCCCCCTCATCCCGGTCTTGATCTGCCCGCACATCCCTCCCCCTTCCTTATCCCGCCACCGCACAGGGCCGGTTCAGGGTGATCTCAAGCGGCGGGGCTTCCGCGAAGTTGAAGCTCGCATGAGCGAAGGAGAAGGAGGTCGACCGGAAGCCCCTGGGGGCCGGGCAGGCGGCGTTGAAGTAGGAGAGCCTCCTGCCCCTGTAGGTGTAGATCCGCCCCAGGGTCATCTTGATCTGTTCCACGTAGCCCCAGGAGCCGAGCGCCGGCGGCAGGTCTGTCGTGAGCTCCGTGCCATAGGGGCCCTTGGAGACCCTGTGGATCGCAAACGGGATGACGAAGGAGGTGAAGAAGGGGTCGGAGGTGAAGACGTGGACGAGGAGGATCGGGTGGCCGCCCTCGCGTCCGTTGAAGGCGAGCAGGCGCCCCGCGGTGCGGTAGGGGCGCTGGTCCGGTAGGACGATATGGGCCCAGAAGCGCCCCTGGCCGACCAGGGCGGCTCCGCAGCCTCGAAGCGCCGTCTGGCGCGAGGAGGCCACGAGGCGAGCGGGCCGGCAGACGGGGAGGCCGCTGGATCGCAGGGCGCCGTGTCGGTTCAGGTCGATCGTCAACCGTCTCAGCTGCGGCGGCGTCGAGCCGTCGGTGGTCACCAGGCGCCCCGAGACGACGATCGAGATCGGAGCCGGATGGGTGCGGGGCAGCCGGTACGGTTCGAGTCGCCCCAGGACGGATATTTCGAGGTTGCCGCGCTGGAGGCGCTCGGCCTGGGCGGCGCCGGCGAGGAGCAGGGCCGCCGCGATCCCCACCCCCAGCGCGCGGCCCCGCCGAAAGCCGCCTTTTGCCATCGCCTAGCGCGCCCGGCGATGCCTGTGCCTGCCCCTGTGCTTGGCGCAGCGGGCGCCCAGCGCCGGGGTCGAGTCGGAGATCTTGCCGTTGTGGGCGTCGAAGTTGACGATCGCCCTGTGCTTGCCTCTGCAGAGGTTTTCCGAGTTGACCAGCAGGCCCTTGCGGCCGCCCCGCATTTCCAGGGTGAAGCTGGAAACCGGCGCGTCCGGCACCGCTTCGAAGGTGTTGCGGATCTGGCCGTGCAGGGAGTCGATGCGGCCGTCGAGATCGATGTTGATCTCGCCGGAGTGCAGGGCGGCGACCAGGTCGGGGAGGTGGTGTTCGGATGATCTGAGGAAGACCGGTCCTTCCAGGGGTTCGGAGAGGATCGGCGTCCTCGCCCGCGCCCAGCCGTAGACCGAGGCCTTCGGGCACTTTTCGCCGTTGCCCCCGCCTTCCCTGAACTGCACGCGGGTGCAGATGTTGTTGAGGTGGCCCTGGTCGAGGAACTCGGAATGCGGCAGGGTGACCTGCGCCCTCGAGATCGCCGCTTCGCCGATCCCGTTCATGCGCAGGACGGCCTTCAGCCTCGGGTGGGCGCCGCGGGTCGTCTTGCCCTTGAGGCTCAGCTTCAACCTGGGCTTGAACGGCAGTGCCGAGCAGCCGGCCGCCTGGAAGCGAGTCGATACCGTCACCGGCACGTCGTCGGCTTCGGAGGCGAAGTCGAGGCCCGAGCCGAGCACGGTGCTCGCCGTCGAGGTCGGTTCGCAACTGGTCGGGTTGAGGACGAATTCGGGGCGGTTGACGTAGACGCGGATGTCGCGCAGGTGGACCGGGATGCCCTGGATAATGTGGGGGATCGGATCGGAGCCGGTGGCGTCGACGAAGACTTCGGCCGTTTCGGGGTTGATTTTCAAGGCCTCCCTGACCACCACGGTGCCGAGGTCGAAGGGGCCGGCGACGCCGGAGGTGATCGAGACGATCGAGATCGGGGCGCCGTTGTAGGGGCCGGCGAGGTAGAGCTTGCCGGGGACGTAGGTGAGGACCGAGCCGACGCCGGCGCCGACCAGGGTGTGGCCGATTTCGGAGGCCTGCGGGCAGCTCGGGTGTTCGAGCTCTTCGTGGCCGCCGAGCAGCGGGCCGGTGCGGGCCTTGGCGGCGGCGATCGCGGCGTCGGGGCAGAAGGGGATCCCCGCCAGCTTGCCGACCACGCCGGGCGGCAGCTTGATCGAGAAGTGGGTGATCTCCTGTTCAGCGTCGGTGCGGGTCAGCCGCACGTAGAAGGGCGAGTAGCGCCCGGCGGCGTTGTTGGTCGAGCCGGCGATCAGCCCCGGTCTGAAGGGCGGCAGGCCGCCGCCCGGGCAGGCGCCGCCGTCGGTGCCGCGTTCGATCGTGAAGGGGCTCGTCCTTTCGATGATTTCTTCGGGCGCCGGGTTGTTGGGGTCCTGCGCCGACCAGGGGACGAACTTGGCCACCGTGGTAAAGGGCTGGTTTCCGGGTTCGGAGGGATTTGCATCGCAGGACGGCGGCGTCACCAGCGGCGCCCTTCCCCCTTCGCGGAAGTGGAGCTTGAAGCTGGAGAACGGCAGCTGCGGCAGGTTGTCGAAGGTGGTGACGAGCTGCCCGGTCTTCGGGTCAGGCTTCACTTCACCGGCCTGCTTGACGAGGACGCCGCGGTCGGGAATGCGGGCGACCATGTAGAGGGCGAGCAGGGAGTTGAATTCGTTTTCGTAGGGCTTGGCGAGGTAGAGGGCGCCATGCGCCTTCTCTTCGAGCAGCGGCGTTTCGATTTCGATGCTGCCGATCTTGGAGGCTTCCGGGCAGCCTTCGCCGGGCCTGGATTCGACCGTCTCGCGCTTGTAGTCGGCTTCGGTGCAAACGGCGAGGCCTTCGGCCTCGGAGGGGTTGACGGTCATCCCTTCGGGCAGGGTCACTTCGACCTTCTTGGGCTGGGTTTCGGCGATCCCGGCGGGGTTTTCGAGCCCTACGTTCGGCATGCTCAGGTTGAAGTCGAGGCCGCTGGGGCTCTCGGCCAGCTTGCTGGTCGGGGCGGCGGCGATCGAGGGGGCGAAGGGGAGTCGGTTGCACGCTTCGAGGGGCGCGCTTTCGGACAGTTCTTCGACGAGCTCGGAGCCGAGCGGCACGTTCCAGGGTTCCGCTTCCATCGGGAACCGAAGCGGTTCGCCGCAGGAGACGGGCAGGCGCAGGTAGGCGGGGCCCGGCGTGGCTGGCGGTTCTCCGCATGGGGCGGTTGCTTCGGCGACTGCCGACGATTCCGTGAGGCAGGCGTTGCCGCGCGACGCGTGGTGCCGCGGGTCGCCCGGCGTTCCCCAGAGGACGACCGTGCTGGCGACCGTCTCGGCAAGCTCCGAGACGTTCCTGGCGTAGGCGAAGACCCGGTAGCCGTGCTCGGTCTCCAGCCTGGTGTCGATGTACACCTTGACGCCGCCCACCTCGAAGCCGAAGCGGGCCGGCTCGCCGTAGGCCGGTTCGAGGTTGAAGACGGGCACCGTGGTTCGTATCGCGTAGCTATTGGCCCCGATGCGGTATGCGACCGAGGCAATGCCGACCGCCGTCCCGGCCGGGCACATCGGTATGAGACCGCCCGGTACCTCGGAGAGAAAGTCGTATCCGCTGCAGCGGTCGACCACGGTGGTGCTGGCGATGAGGCCCGGGGGCAGCTCGAAGCGCGCGTTGCGGAGCATGGCCACGGGCTCTTCCGCCGGCTGCTTGCCGCCGACGAGGACGGTCGGGCCGCGGTTCAGTTCGAAGGCGGTGGTGAACTGGAAGGGGTGCGAGCCCGCTTCGCTCGCCGTTTCGCCGCCCTCGGCTTCGGCGCGGGCCGAGTAGCTCTGGAGGCCGAAGGGCGTTTCTTCTTCTGAGATCGTCACCCGCTGGGGGATCGAGGCGCTCGGCGCATTGCCGCCGGATACCGCGAATTCGCCGCTGGCGCCGCCGCCGGTGTCGGTGACGACGACGAAGACTTCGACTTCGAGCGCGCCGAAGGGCGGCAGCGTGCCGGAGAATTCGCAGCTGACCGAGCCGGCCGTCTTGACCGCGCAGTCGAACGGTTTCCTTTCGACCTCTTGGACGATGTAGCGCCCTGCCGCGTCGTAGGCGGAGAGGCCGGCCGGGAGGCGGTAGGAAACGGTGAGCGGCGTTGCGGTTGCGTCGAGGGGCGCGTCGCCGAGGTTGACGGCGGTGAGGACGAGGCGGCCGCTGCCTTCGGTGAGGATTTTGGTGCCGGCCGTGCCCAGTGCGTAGGTCATCCCTTCGAATTCGGTCGTCAGAACGCGCAGCTTGACCGCGGGGAGCCAGCGGTTCGGCGTCTTCACTATGAAGGGCGCGCCGCCGACCGGGCCGCCGCTCACTTCGACGTTGTCGGCGCCGTAGACGCTGGGGCCTTCGAGCAGGGCTTCGAGTTCTTCGGCGGTTTCGATGGCGCTGTGGGAGGTTTCCTTTTCGCAGGTTTCGTTGGCGGTTTCGAACAACGCGCCCGTGCCCAGGCAACCGACCACCTGGCCGGCCACTTCCACCTTGGCGGCGAAGACCGCGCCGAGGAACTTTTCGGTTTTCAGTTCCTGTTCCTCCGTTCCGGACTTCGGCAGCCAGAGGTTGGTCGGCTGGGCGCCGGCGGTCAGCTGCCACCAGGGAGAGGGCGCGGCGGACGCGGCGGCGGGTGCCACGAGCAGCGCTGCGGCGGCGCCGAGCAGGGCGGTCAAAGTCGCAAGACGCATTCGCATTCTCCGTGTCTCCTTGGTCGGGGCGGAAGCGGTACGGCGGTGTCCTGCGGCGGCCCTCATCGGTGCGCCCTCCGGTTGTGGCGGGCTCGGCGGTGCCTGGCGTGCCTGTGCTTCTTGGCGACGCAGCGGCCGTGGCGGCGAACCTTGCCCCTGGCACACCTCGACCTGCGCGGGTGTTCGTTGCCGGACCCTTCGAAGCTCGAGCTGGCCGGGGTCTGGTCGAGCGGCGGGTTCGGCGCCGGCTGGCAGGCTTCGCCGAGGCATTCGGTCGCCAGTTCGCGGGTCGCCGCCGTGCCGCCGACGCGGGCGTCGTAGACGTCGATTTCGGAGTCTTCGTCGAGCACCGAGAGCGGGCTTCGGGTGAGGAAGAAGACGTCGTTGCCGCCGGCGCCGGCGTCGAGCATGGCCGCCCCTCCGGTGGCCGTGCCCGAGGAGAGCAGGGCGACGCAGCCGCCCGCGCTGCGGGCGATCGCGCCGCCGGAGGAGGCGGCGGTGCAGGTGTCATTCGACGGCGCACCTTCCTCGCTCTTCAGCGGCTCGTACTCGTAGACGTCCCAGCTGCCGTTGGAGTCGGCGGGGACGAGCGAGGCGGCGGCGTTGAAGGCGACGCGGCCGTTGTCGAAGACGGCGCGCGGCCGGGAGGCCGATTCGCCGAGACCGATGTCGTAGTGGGGGTCGGGGAGCAGGGCGGCGACCGAGGCGCCTGCCCAAGCGGCCCGCGGGTCGGCGAGTTTGTCGGCGGCTGTCCACGCCGTGGTGTTCACCGGCAGCGCCCTGCCGGCGGGCGCGGCGCCGGAGGGGTTGCAGGAGACGCAGGTCAATTCGCCCGCGCCGCCGTTTGCCTCGGCGTCGTAGCGGTAGACCTCCTGGTCGCGTTCGCGGCTCGCCGCGTCGCGGTTGTCGTAGCCGGTCAGACTGCGGGCCGACATGAAGGCGAGGTAGCGGCCGCTGGGCGAGCTCTCGGCGCTCAGGTTCGTGGAGTAGCTCCCGTAGTCGTTGAAGTCCTGGCTTTCCGAGAGGACGGCGATCAGCCTCGCCGCTTCCCATTCGCCGCTGGCGGCGTCGTAGCGGCGCAGGTAGAGGTTCGGGGCTCCGGCAGCCGGCGTTTCGCCCGCGGGGCCCGGCTCGGTGGCGAGGACGCCCTTGGCGACGAAGTAGACGGCTGCGCCGTCCTGGCCGAAGCCGGTCAGCATGGGTGCCGCGACGGCGCTTTCGCTGCCGCTCTGCGGGGTGAGGTCGGTGAGCTTGCATTCGGGCTCGCCCGCCGCGCCGGTGAGGATTTCGCAGACGTAGAGATCGCTCCCCGTGGTGCCGGAATCGCTCGTGAGTCGCTGGCTGTCGGTGAAGAAGACGCGGCCGCCGTTGGCACTGGCGCCCTGGAAGAGCGGCTGGCTGGAGCCGGCGCCGCTGGCGCCGGGCTGCACTTCGTCGAGGCGGAGGGTGCAGGCCTTTTCGGGTTCGGTGGCGCTGCATTCGCCCGAGGCGGTCGGTGCGGCGGTGGCGTTGTAGCGGAGGTAGAGGTTGCCCCCGGCGTCGAAGAAGACCCGGGAGCCGTCGGCGGAGACGACGCCGCGGAGGCCGGTTTCTTCGCCGGCGATCACGCCGCCGGCTTCGGTGCCGTCGGGGAGGATGCCGATCGGCCGCAGCTGCCCGGCGAACCACTCGAAGAGCCCGGGCTGGCCGCCTTCGGTGAGCGCCACCGGAGAGGAGACGACGACGTGGGTCAGGTCGGGGCTGGCGGCGGCATAGCGGACCAGGGGCACCGGGTTGAGTTCGCTGCCGCTTACCCCGGCCAGGTTGCCGCCACCGAATTCGGTGCCGGGAGAAACGTCCGCGTGCTCTGCGACGAGCGGGTCGCACGGCTGCGGTTCGGCGGGGCAGCCGACCAACAGCGGCAGGTAGTCCGGCGGTTCGGCGAGGTTCTCGCGCAGGTAGGGGGTGCGTTCGGAGGCGTATTCGGAGAGGGGCGCGGCGTCGGTGGGCTCGAGCACGGCACGGGCGAGGTCGGAGCTGAAGGCCCTGTATTCGAGGGCCGTGCCGACCTTGGCGCCGGTGCCGCGGCTGTGGCGGGGCGAGATGCTCTGCGAGCTCCAGCTGCCGCCGGCGCCGCGCCGCGCCAGGGCCTGGGTGGTTTCGGAGCGTTCGCCTTCGGCGCCGCTTTCGAGCGAGGGGTTTGTCAGATAGGTCAGGGCGTTGCCGCTGGCTGCGGCCTGGACGACCCCCGGGATGCCGCCCGCCGTGAAGATCCCCGCTCCGTTCTTGTGGACGGGGCTGACCTGCTCCCAGGCGCGGTTGTCGGGGAGCTGGAAGGCGCCGCCGGTCTGGGTGCGGAAGATCAGCTCCTGGCCGCTGACCGGGCCGTGCGCGTTGCTCGCCACGGCGCGGAGGTGGTAGACGGTGCCGGGTTCGAGCCCCGCGAGGGGCACGGTGACCGTGTGCACTTCGAAGTCGGGTGGGAGCGTGCCGTCGGGAACCGGGGCGCTATGGTCGAAGGGGCTGGCGGGGCAGGCCTCGGGGCTCGGGCAGGCGCCGTATTCGACCCGATAGGAGGTCGGTTCTTCGGCGGGCAGGCTGTGGGGGTCGATCAGCAGCCGCACCGTGGCGCTGCGCGCGGCGACGTTGGGGATGGATTCGTCTTCGATGGTCGGCGGGCCGGGCGGTTCGGGCGGGAAGACGTCGACCGCGCCGGTCGCGGCATCGGCGACGTAGACCGTTTCGCGGGATGCGTCGACCTCGATGCCGGTGCCGCTCGTCAGGTGCCCTTCTCCAAACGGTCGCTGCGCTGTGCCATTCGGCGCAAAGCTGGCGACGCTGGTCCGATCGTCGACGTAGGAAGTACCGGTCGAGGGGTCGACGGCGACGTCGCTGATCGCGGTTTCGGGTTCGAGTTCCTGGACCGTTTCGTTGAGCACGGTGCAGTCGCTGGCGAGTTTCGCGACAAACGTTTCACCGAAGTTCCCCGAATAGTGCAGATAGAGGTTGTCTTGAGAGTCGACGGCGAAACCATGTATGAGGAAACGTTCCTTTGGCACAGCTGCATTGCAGGTGGCTTTGAAGCTGTTCGCCACCGCGTCGTCGAAGTTGGCGACGTGCCTCCCGAAGGCTACCGGTCCCTTGTAGGCGATCCAGAGCTTGCCGCGCGGATCGACAGCGATGTCGAAGACTTCCGTGAGCGGTTCGCCTTCGGCGGCTTCGGTGATCGGAGTGCCGATTTCGGAGCCGCTGGGGCTGAACTTCTGGACGCTGGTGCCCCGCGGCACGTAGACGTCGCCGCTGGAGGGGTCGAACAACGTGCAGGCGGAGCCGGTCAGGACCGGACTGTGGTGGGCGCAGGCGTTGTCGACGGCGAGGTTCCAGGGCGAGCTGAGCCCGCCGTTTTCGCTGCTGGCGGTGCCCGTCTTGCAGACGTCGGCGCCGGCCTGGCAGGTCTCGATGCCGCCGCCGGGGACGAGAACGCTGACGGCGGCGGATTTGGTGCCTTCGAGGTTGACGGTCGCGGAGGCCATCTTGGGGATTTCGTTGTGGGAGAGCGGACCGCCCGAGAAGGTGATGAGGTCTTCGAATTCGGTGGTGGTTTTCTGGTTGCGGACCACGGTGAGGCTGCTGGAGCCGACGCCCGGCAGGGCTTCGAGGTGGGCCTTGAGTTCTGGTTCGGTGGCGTTGTAGGGGATGTCGGAGGCGCTGAGAACCACCACGCCGCCGGTCGTGACCGTCACGGCCGGGCTGGTGCCGGTGAGGCCGCTCGCGTCGGCGCTCATCTTCGTCACCGCGCCGGGGACCGTGTTGGCGAAGGTGACCACGTAGGAGGAGCCGGCGGAGCCGGTGAGGGAGGAGACCTTGCCGGCGCCGACGCTGGAGAGCTTTTCGAGCGCTTCCTTGAGGTTGGTGGTGGTGACGTTGTAGGGGAGGTCGGAGGCGAGGCTCTGGGCGCCGCCGGCGCTGGCTTCGGTGGCCTGGGAGAGCGTCAGGCCGGTGGCGGTGGGGCCGCAGGAGGGCGAGCAATTGGAGATCTTGGTGTTGGGTTTGATCCCGGGTCCGGAGATTTCCTCGCCCTTGGAGACGCTTCCGGTGGCGGTGCCGAGGCCGGTGACCGAGGTCGAGCTGGGACTGAGCGTGCCGGTGCCGCTCCAGCCGGTGGTCTGGCTGTTGAAGGTGAGCTTGAAGGTGCCGCCCGTGGCCCCGGAGACGGCGACGGTCTGCTGGAGGGGGATGGCGTTGGCGGAGAGGGTGAGGGGAGCGGTGCCGGCGACGACGGTGTAGGCGCTGAGGGCGACGCCCGATGCGGTTTTGCCCGCTTCGACCGCGTTGGACAGGGTGAGGGTGTGAGCGGTGTTGTCGACCGCGGTGATTTCAGTGTTGGCGGGGATGCCGGCGCCGGCGATCTGCTCGCCTACGACGAACTGGCCGCCGGTGACGGAGGTGACCGTGGGCGAGAGTTCGGTGAGGCTGCCGGTGCCCGTGCCGGCGGGGACGTCGGTGCCCGCGATCCGTTCGCCGAGCGCGAATTCGCCGCTGCGCATGGCGACGGCGCTGACCGTGGGCGAGGCTTCGGTCAGTTCGCCCGTGGCTTCGCCGCCGCTGTTCTCCTTGGCGCTCAGCAGCGAGAACCGGGTGGCGGTGGCGGTGGCGGAGAGGGTGAGGCTGGTCGCGCTTGCCCCACAGGAAGGCGAGCAGGCGGTGACCGTCGTGTTGGCGGGGATGCCGGCGCCGGTGATCGCGTCGCCTTCGTGGAAGGCGCCGAAGCCGCTGGAGAGGCCGGTGACCGTGTTGGAGCCGCTGGTCAGGTTGCCGGCGCCGTTCGCGGTCATGAGGGTGAGGGAGAACTTGCCGCCGCTCGCCTTGACGAGCACCGTCTGCTGCCCGTTGGCGCCGGTGTTGTCCGGGCCGCTGGCGACGACGTCATAGCCCCAGGCGCGGATGAAGGTCCCGGTCGAGCTGAACTCGTCGATGCGGTTGTTTCCCTTGTCGGCGACGTAGACGTTGCCGGTTTCTTCGTTGACGGCGACACCCTGCGGTTCGTTCAGCTCGCCGGCGCCCACCCCAAGCCTACTGCCGAAGGGCGTGCCGAAGATGTGGCCGCGCGAGGCGAGGGCGGGTGAGGCGGCAAGGAGCAGGATGCCGATCGTGAGGGCGAGGAGGCCGGAGCCAAACCCACGGTCAGACCACGTGACGCCGGACTTCCCCCTGCGCTTCCCCTTGAGCATCTTCCCTGCTACCCCCTGGCTTGCTTCGTGATTGGTGTGTGGTGAGCCTCATACGGGGCGGGTGTCTACCCGCCCCGTATGACTCATCTTTTTCGTTACTTATTCGCAGTGCGTAGCGACAACTTGGATCGGTTCTTTGAAGGTGATTTCGTCGGTGGTTTCCTCGGCCGACCGTTCCGGACCGAAAGGTTCGAGCCCACTGCCTTTGGTCATGAGCACGTCTTCTTTTGATTCGCATTGGTTCTCGTAGAATTCGGGGTCCTGGTGGCCTTGCAGGATTTTCCCTTCGGCATCTTTCTGCTGCCTGAACACAAGGTAGCCAGTGGTTGAGTGTTCCCCGTTAATTGGCACGACGAAGCCCAGCACCGTACCAGTGACTTCGAGTGTCTCAAGGCCGAAGCCGCATTTGAAGCTGGCCAGGACTGTGCCGGTCACAGGTTTAAGTTGTAGGACTACGTTTGTTTCTTCTTCGACTTGGGTCCCCGGATTCTTGACCAGCTCCGGTTCTTGGGTGTAGTAGAGGTGGCCTTCGAGAGGATTAGTCGTGATGTTGTTGCACGAAACTTCGGACGGCGTAACTGCCTTGCATTCCGTGAATTTGACAGTGACTTTCAATTGGTTTTCGCTGGTGATTTCACCTTCGTTGGTACCGGCTTTGCATTCCACTCTGCGGTTATTGACCGTCTCCAGCCTGATGGGAAGCGTTTCTTCGCCATCTTTCGTGAGTTGTTTCGAGGTGAATCCAATGGGTGTAGTAACCGGGTTGTTGTTTTTTTCTTGGAAGTATGGTTGAGTCGCCGATGCGCTCGCCGCGGACATCGCCGCAAACGCCAGCACGGCCGTAACGGCCAGGCTGAGGATTGTCAGGTAGCGCTTCATTGAGTTATTCCTCCTCGATGTTGTTGAGATATGGCAACGGACAGTCGCAGCCGAATCCGCATCAGGTCGCTCCTGCCGTAGTTCTTGAGCGCGGCGCACCCACGCGCCGCAGTTGCAAGCATGCCCACTCCCCGCCACCCGGTGGTGTTTTCGGTGCCCGAATTTTCTATCTCCGGGTCGCCCGGCACCAGCCGTGTCGCGTAGAGCCGCGGTAACACAGGCCGCCTCTCACGCGGTAGGCTTGACATACCTCCTTGCCTGACCTCAGGGTCTGGTGTCGGGGTATGGGCCGGTGCCGGGGCGGCCGAATCCGAGTAGTGCATCAGGCGCCCCGGCAACCGGTTTTGGACACCCCACGCGCAGGCCAGCTGCGTCCGCCGAGGTCGGTGCGGGTCGGCGCGGTCTGCGGTCCGGTCCTAGCAATCAGAATAGCGCAAAGAGCACTGAGCAATAGATCAGCGAACTGAGGCCTAGGCCGATGCCGGATGTTCAGCAGGGGGCGGCCGTGGCGTTGCTGATCGCCGTGCCGGCAGGTTCCAGTCGCGGCCCCTCCCCCCGGATTGCGTCCATCGCCGCCTCCGGGCCGACTTCCGGCGCCAGTACCAGGAAGGAGAGCAGCGGCACGAGCTGCGGCAGCCGCTGCGCCCGCCCCTCCGCCACATAGTGCTGGACGATCCCCCAGGCGGCGCCGATCGACGCATCTGCGGCAGCCGCGCTGGGCACCTGCCGCGCCGGCGCGCCGGCATAGATGCGACCGCCCAGGGTCTCGAGCACGCGTTCGCGGTGGCGTATGGCCTCAGGGCCGGGCGCGAAGGCTTCGACAAAGGCCAGCCTTGCGAGCGCCGGCTCACGGGCCGCGCCGGCGCAGAGCGTTGCGAGGGTGCGGTGGATCGCGCCGGGCCTGCTACCGCCGCGCTGTTCCTCCCGCTCGAGGATCTCGATTACGTATTCGGCCAGCAAATCGAACAAGGCCAGGAAGCAGTCCCGGACGTCCTCGAAGTGGGCGTCGAAGCTGCGACGCGAAACGCAGGCAGCTCGACGGATCCGCGGGGCCGAAAGGCGCCAGTAGCCGTCCTTGGCGGCAAGGCGCGCCGCAGCCACAAGGATCAGCTTGCGCTCGTCGGACTCCAGTAGGCCAACCTCGGGAACCGGCGTTCCCGCCACCGACCAGGACCTCCCCCCCGCGTTCACCGGCAAACGACAGGAGCGACCACACTCCCGCGCGGCTTCGCTTCGAAAGCAGAGCGCCCACTCCAGCAGCTCGTCGACGAGGTCGGGGAGCTCCCGCCCGCCGCCGGCGAGGATCCGCATCCGGGCCACCCGCACCACTCCTGCCACGATCCCCTTCGCGAGCAGAGGCGAAACGGGGGCTTCGTCCGAGGCGTTGGCGAGGCTCGCGCTCACCGTCGCCTCGAACGCCGCCTGCGCGACGCGCATACGCTCGAGGATCGCGAAGCCCGCCGCCGGCGCCTCGACGAAGGCAAAGCACGCCGCCCGCGGCTCGGCGACGATCTCGCCGAGCACGTACTCGAAGGTCGTCTCCAGGCGCCGCCGCCAGTCGCTCTCGCCTTCCTGCGCGGCGGCGAGCCGCCGCGCCGCGCGCCGCATGATCGCGTCGTAGGCGTCGAGCAGGCACTCCTGCTTCCCCTTGAAGCAGCCGTAGAAGGAGCGCGTGGAGACGCCGGCCCGTTGGGTGAGGTCGCACACGCCCACGGCGTCGTAGCCGCGCTCGCCGACCAGCTCGACCATCGCCGCCCGCAGGCGGGCGCACTGGCTGGCGGCGACTTCCTCCGCGGAACGGCCGGGGCCGGGTTTCAGCTTCGCGTAATGAGCAACAGCTCTGGGGAACCTGGTCGGCTGCGCGGTCTCGCGGGCAGCCGACATCTAGAACCCTGCCCAGATTCTCTTGCCGCTCAATTTTCCTCCTCAGCGCTTCGCGTCCGTTCCCAGCGGATTCCCGAGCCGTAATACCTGGCTCGTACCGAAGTAAGCACATGGTATCTCATATTTCTTGTGAGATGCCCTATGGGAAGTTGTGCTTTCTCACAACATCATCCGGCGGCATGGATGCTGCGCTCACCCGCCTTGCCCGGAATGTCAGGGCGGCGCGGCTTGGGGCGAGCCTGACCCAAGAAGACCTGAGCGGGCTGAGCGGCGTGCATCCGACGGAGGTTTCGCGCATCGAGCACGGCGAGCGCGACGTGCGGATCTCAACCGTCGCGCGGCTGGCGGCGGCTCTCAACATGACCCCCGGCCAGTTGCTCGACGGGCCGGTCGAGCAGAGCGCGTAGCAGCAAGTCGCTTGGTCAAGACGCGGGGCGCCGAGTGCCGGTCAGGCGGGGAGTTGGCCGCTGGCTCTTACCCGTCTTCGCTTGCCGGCTGTTCGGCTATCGCGAACCGCCCGCGACGGTATGACCCGGCGCCCACTCGATCCCCTCGAGAAGCTCATCGGCGGAGACGGCGAGGCTGGCGGCGAGCTTGATCAGGGTGTCGATGCGTGGCGTGCGGAAGCCTCGCTCCAACTGGCTGACCTCGGTGCGGTGGATCGAGGCGCGATATGCCACCTCGTCCTGGGAGATTCCGGCCCGCATGCGACAGCGACCGAGGTTCTCGCCGAAGCGGGCGGAGACCTCAAAGGGAAACCTCTTTATCGGAGGGGCTCCCGCGGTTTCGGAAGCGGCCCGGACTTGATCAGTGTCGCGCCGATCACGCCGCGGCGGCTGGTGTGGCCGCCCTCGATCATCCAGCGAGCGCTGAGCTGGCCCGCGGCGAGTACCGAGGTGCCGCCTCGCAGCTCCTCGGCGTCTCGCCTAATGCGATCTCCCGGCACTTCGACCAGGCAGCTGGCCCAGGCCCAAAGCGCCCAGGGATGCGCGGGGTCGGCGACCGGGAACTCGATCCGAAGGAGGGTGACGGGATCTCCGCATGGTCCGCGTGCCTCCTGCGGGTCGGCGCTCAGCCTTCCCGCCAGGACGACGTGGTTGATCTCCGGCGGCATAGAGGCGGGGAGGGACGCGCGGCGTCCCTTCCCCGATCGCCTCGCACAGTCCCTCATCCCGTACTCGCCCCCTTGATCGCATAGCGGCGGGGCTTTTTCTTTGCCAGCCGAACCTTTCCCGACTTCGCCAGCCTGGCGAGGCAATTTGCCACGGCGCCGGAGGAGCGCTCGATCCCCTTGCCGATGGCGCTGGCGCTGAGCGGACCGTCCTTTCCGTGTTCGGCCATGTAGGCGAGGACGAGGCCGTCCAGCTCGCCAGGCCGCAGGCGGACGCCAGAGGTCTTCGCCGGCCCCACCGCATTGGGCTTGCTTTTCTTCTTCGTAGAGGTGCTCATCACGCCCTCCCCTCGTCATCGAGCGCGACCAGCAGCTCCTCGCAGGTGTCCGTCGCCAGCAGGAGGCGGCGGTCGGTCTTCTCGTCTTCCTCTCGCGAGCGGCGTTCCTCTGGCGAGCCGGCGAGGCCCGCCTCAGCTTCCTCGTGCAGGCGCTTGAGGATCTGGGTGAGCTCGCCGGTCGGCATCGTCAGCGCAACCGCCTCTCGGTCGTCGTCCTCACCCCAGCCGAGGTCATCCAGCAGCCGGAAATCGTCCCCGAACTCGCGGCCGAGTCGCTCGGCGCTGGCGAAGTCCTTGTTCTCCTCCATCGCGATCCAGACGTCGTTCAGGCCGCCGAGGTGGTCGCGCACGAGCTGGTAGAGCGCGTCTCGCTGCTCGCCGCTGATCGTGGTGATGGTGTCGGGCATGGTGCCCCTCCTCTCGGTCAGAGCACCGAAAGAACGCCCGTCAGCGGGCTGTCGATCCGCCCCGCGCAGAAGCACCCTGGGAGAATCGACTACGCATCGAAGGCACGTTCTTCGGTGCCGGCCCCGGGGCGTTTCAGCGCCGCCGGGGCACTTGCTTATGTCGGCTGGCCGAAGCTAGCTCCGGCGCTGGCCGAAAGCGAGGCGGAATCGGGCGGAACAGTCAAGTAGGCGGAAGTGGTGTAACCGCTCGTCAGTCCCTTCACGCGGCTTGTAGTGCCGGCACCCCCTCTCGTCCCTCCTCGCCCTGGTCCTGCAGGACCAGGGCGAGCGACTCCTCTGAGAGGTAGCGGCGGGCGACCAGCCACTCGTCGTTCTGCTCGATCAGCAGCGCCCCGACCAGGCGGATCACCGAGGCATCGTCGGGGAAGATCCCGACCACGTCGGAGCGCCTGCCGACCTCGCGGTTGACCCGCTCCAGGGGGTTGGTGCTCCGCAGCTTGGACCAGTGCGGCTCGGGGAAGCGGTAGAAAGCGATCAGGTCCTCCTCGGCGTCCTCGAGCAGCTCGGCAACCTTGGGCACCGTCGGGGCCAGGCGCTCGATCACCATCGTGGCGCGCTCTCGGGCCTGCTCATAGCCCTCGGCGGCAAAGACCTCGCGCAAGGCCGCTGAGACC
Source organism: uncultured Solirubrobacterales bacterium (assembly GCA_963696185.1). GTDB lineage: Bacteria > Actinomycetota > Thermoleophilia > Solirubrobacterales > 70-9 > VRUE01. The sequence goes on along the minus strand of OY968825.1, from coordinate 2,390,320 downwards.
ATCCCGCGCTGGGTTGGGCGGCAGTGCTGGTGCATGTCGCGGACGAAATGGACTGTGCAGCGCTGCCAGGGGCAGCCCAGCACACGTGCGATCGCCCCCTTCAGGCCCTCGTGGGCATCGGAGGCGCAGAGGCGGACGCCGGTAAGGCCACGGGCGCGCAAGCCGCGCAGGAACTCGACCCAGAAGGCCCCTGACTCGACCTCGCCGACGTCGAGGTCGATCACCTCGCGTCGCCCGCTCTCATGCACCCCGTAGGCGATCACCACCGCCTTGGAGCGCACGTGGCCGTCGGAGCGGACCTTGACCTGCTTGGCGTCCAGCCAGAGGTAGGGGTAGGAGCCTTCGATCGGCCGCTCGCGGAAGGCCGCGACCCGCTCGTCCAGCGCCCGGCAGATCGCCGAGACGCGGTCCTTGGTCATCCCCGAGATCCCCAGCTGGGAGACGAGGCGGTCGACCTTGCGGGTGGAGACCCCGTTGACGTAGGCCTCCATCACCACCGCGAGCAGGGCCTGCTCGGCGGGCCGGCGCGGCTCCAGGAAGGAGGGGAAGTAGGCAGCACCCTCGCGCTTTTTCGGGATCAGGAGCTCGATCTCCCCGACCCTGGTCTCCCAGCCGCGGGGGCGGTAGCCGTTGCGGTGGGTGGAGCGCTCGGTCGAGACCTCGCCTCTTCCGGCGCCGATCTCGCCCGAGATCTCGGCCTCCATCAGCTCGCGGGCGACCAGGGCGACGGCGTCGCGCAGGAAGTCGGCGTGCTCGGTGATCAGGGTCTTGGCTACGACCTCGGCGGTCGTCATGCTCTGGCTCTCGGCCATCGTGGTGTCCTTTCGTCGGCTTGAGTTGGTGCTCTTCCGACGAGTCTGGGGCCCGCGGTGGCCGGAACTTTCTTCAAGGCGGTTCCGCGGAACCGCCCCCGGCTACAGCGGGCCAGTTACACCACTTCTACCGACGTGACCGGCGGAATCGCCGCCAATCGCTGCGCATCGGTGTCATTTTGGGAACTAGTGCCCAAAACAGAGGCGATATGCGGGGGTGGTTTGATTTTCACCCGGGAGGGCCAACCTGCCGAGTTGCAGGGGATTCGATGCGAAGCGGCTGAAGGGACTCGAACCCTCGACCTTCTGCATGGCAATTGGCCAGGTCGCCGGGAGTTGCAGTTACTTAATTATGCATATTTGCAGCGGGTTTCGCAATGCCGGACGAGCGCAGCCCCAGGCAGAAATAGCGGCGATATGTGCCGATATGCAGCGATTCGGGCACTTCCGTGGGGAAGTGCCCGAAATCCGAGGTGGCGGTTCGATAGTGCCACGCGATGGTCGGTGAGGCCGCGCTTGCCATTCTCCCTCGACGTAGCGCATTGAGAGGTGGTCGCGCACCTGCCCGTGGCCGCGCCGCCTCCAGCTGAGCTGCGCGGGGGCGATCATGGTCAGCACGTCATTGGGGCGCGATCAACCAGCGCTCGCGCCGACTTATCGCACGGGGACCCTCGCCGAGCGCCCGGCGGAAAGCCGAGACCTGGATCGTCCCCGGCGGCTTCGCAGACCTGTACCCCCGCCCCGCCGCCCAACCCAAAAAAGTCCATCCGGTGAGACCTTTAGCGTTTCAGGGTCTTCTGCTTGATCCAAAAACGGCAATCCCACCAATTTAAATCTATTCATCCCGACGGACGGAAAATGATGACGACCCTCTCCAGTCAATTCGACAAGACCCTGACCAAGATCGAGATCAACGGCACGAAGCGGGCGCGAGCAGTGAAGGCGCACTTGGAGCTTCGCGCCGTGCTTGAGAGCAATGCGAGGTTGCGCGAGCTCGGCATCCAGACGGTGCTGATCGGCTCCTACGCGCGCGAGACCGGGATCTACCCGGGACGCGATGTCGACGTCTTCGTCAAGTTGACCGCGCTGGACACCTCAGCCAACCCGCACGAGGTCTTCCAAGTCGTCTGCCAAGTTCTCGTGGAGGCGTTCGGTCAACGGGCGGAGCCACAACGCCGCTCGATCAAGGTCTCCTTTGACCTTGACGGCGATGGCTTCGCAATTGATGCCGTTCCCGCTGTGCGAATGGGAGAGCGCTGGGCGCTGCCAAATCGTGATCGCGACATCTGGGATAACCGCGACCGGCGCTGGATCGAAACCGATCCCGAGCATCTCTCAACGTTGACCGAAGAGCGCAACAAGAATCCGACGATCTCCGGGCGCGGCGCCTACGTCCCGACCGTCAAGCTCGTGCGCCAGATCCGCAGTGAGCACCTCGGGGACGCAAAGCCTGGCGGCCTGTACTTCGAGCTTCTTACCTACTGGGCCTTCCAGGGAGGCGTCGACGGCGAAAGCCAGGCCGAGATCCTGGCGAAGACGCTGCGATCGATTGCCACGCATCTGGGGAGTGGCGCAGTCGTCACCGATCCCGCCCTGGGACAGCCCTACTCCCCCGCCCCTGAGCTGGCGGCGGCGGAGGCGGCACGGGACATCTTCGCCGCGCTAGCCGGGGATGCAGAAACCGCCTTGTCGGCCGAGAAGTGCCCTGCGGCAGCAGCCTGGCGCCGGATCATCGGCAGGAACAGCCGTGGTGCTTGTTTCCCGCTGCCGGAAGGCTGCGATGAGGCTGGGCGGGCTATTGCGACCGCGGCAACGGCAGTCGCAGCACGCGGCTCAAGGGAGGCCGGTGGCTTCGGATGACATCGACACCCTAGATCCGGCCTCGCTCGACGCCTTCCGCGGCGAACTCATCGAATCCGGGTTCGAGCCGATCAGCAACGATCCGCGGCTTTGGTCGGGACCGATCCATCCCGCTCTGTCGCAGCTCACCGCCGCTGAGACGATGCTCATAGGTTTTCAAGATGGCTGGCCCTATCGCGCCCCGAAGCTGTACGTAAAGGGAATTGACAGCGACCACGCGGTCACCGATGGCGAGGTCTGCCTGTTCCAGCCCGGTGAGGACGCGATGGAGGCCTGGAAAACCTTTGCCGCCTACGGTGAACGCATCGCCGGGTGGGCGAGAGGCAGCGAGAAGGGTTTCCGGGCGGAGGACGCCTTGCTCGACGCCCATCTCTATTACCGCGACTCGATGCATGGGCTGGCAACCCTGAAGCTCGGCTTAATCGCGATCTCCGACTCCGACACGGAGAAGAGCGGAAAGCTCTACGGCCACTGGCGCGACGAGCGCACACTCGAACTTTCGACCAAAGCTCTAGGCGGCGAGGCGGTCGGCGGGCGCTGGTATTACCGCCGCGCACTGAAGGCCGGGCCGCCTCGCGACCTCGCGGCGCTGAAGGCAGCGCTAACCAAGGGTCAACTAGTCAATTTCGAGCGCCGCTTGAAGAACGTCGAAGGCGGTGAGCCGATGGTATTCGCCTTGATCTGGGAGGCGGAAGCCGGCCGCACCGCGCTCGCGCTTGTCGCGACCAAGGAGCCCGATACCGAGGTCGCTGTCAAGTCGATCGAGCTAGGTCTCGAAGACACAGAGGTACTGGCGCTGCGGGCCGGGCCCGACGTCGAAGTGCTGGCGGACAAGCGAATCGTCGTGTTTGGTTGCGGCGCGGCTGGCTCAAACATCGCCAGCCGCCTGGCAGAGGCGGGTGCCGGACGCTTGCGACTCATTGACGGAAAGCGCCTTCGGCCGGGACACATCGTCCGGCATGCCGCCAGCTACAGAGCGGGCATCAGCAAGGTGCGGGCCACCTCGTTGCAGATCGCGTACGACGCTCCCTGGTGCGATGTCGAGGATGTCCTGGAGGAACCGTGGGCGACCGGACGGATCGAGGCGCTGATCGCGGACGCGGACCTCGTAATCGAGGCTACGGGCATGGGTACCTTTGCCGAGCTGGTCTCCCGCCTGGCCGTGAACGCCGAGATCCCGATGATCTCCGCTGCCCTTTACCGAGGCGGATCGGTCGCGCGAATTCGTCGCCAGATTCCGGCCGTTGACGTCCCGTTGGCAGAGCGAGCCGATGAGGCCGTTTATCCGTTGATCCCGCCGGGGGAGGAATCGGTGCTCATCGAGACGGGCTGCTCGGCGCTGATCAACAACGCCTCCCCGGTCGCCGTCGCCGCGCTTGCCGCAAGCACTGCGGAGATAGCGATCGACCTGCTGAGTGGGCGCCGGGATTACGGCGAGGAGCTAATCGAGGTCTACCGCCCGTTGGAGAGCGCGCCATTCGACCGGATCGGCCGGGTTTCGGCATGACGATCTCCCCAGCCTGGCTCAGCGAGGGGGCGGCCGAGACGATCGAGGCGGCGGCGCGCGAGCACCATCCCAATGAGATTGGCGGCGTGCTCCTCGGGGTCTCTGTGGCGGGACGACCCTGGATCACGCAGGCGACGGTCGTGCCATCCGGGCCGGGGTCGCCCACCTACTACGAGCTGCCGGCGGGCTCTCGCCATCGGGCTGTTGACCGCGCCAGGGAGGGCGACGCGAGGCTCGGCTACGTCGGCGACTGGCACAGCCACCCGGCAGACATCGGACCGAGCGCAACCGATCGCAAGACGATGCGCGAACTTGTCGCCCACGGCGACTGTCCCAAGCCAGTGCTCCTCCTCGCCCGGCGGCGAGTGGAAGGCTACGAACTCGACGCCCACCAGCAGACGGGCAGACAGCTATGCGCACTGGAGCTGGTCGCGGCCGGCGCCCTGCCCGTGCAGCGGAGAGGCTTGTTCACGGGCACCCGCTTCGGCGGATCTGGCCGCTGCAGGCGTAGGAAGAAGAGCCGCTAGATGGCGCGTCCCGTGTTTCTCTCCTACACCTGGACCGATCCCGACCCCGACGAGGTCGACCTGCTCGACAGCCTGCTGCTCCTGCGCGGGGTGCCGGTCTGGCGCGATCGCCGCAAGATGACGTTCGGCACCTACAACGAGACCCGGGTGCGCCAGGGCCTCGAAAAGGAGTGCTCGGGCTTCGCCCTCTACTACACGGACGCTGTCCTCGGCTCGGACTTCATCCTCAAGATCGAGCTCGACGCGATGGCGGCGCGGCGGCGAGTGGGAGCGCCACCGCCCTTCTTCGCTGGCGCAGTCTTCCGCCGTTCGGTCGATATAACCGGGGCTGCCGAGGAGCTACGTCAAGCCAGCGGCGGGGTTCGACTTGGAGAGGCATTTGGCGGCCATGTAAGCGACGAGGATTTCGATCAGGATCTCCGGGGGGCCACCAACGGGATCCTCTCCGCCTACCTCGAGCAGGAGCTTGCTTCGGCCCCCGATGAGGTCTCGGTGCGCGTAGAGACGCGCGGCGGGATTCCCAATGCCGACCCGGCACTGCTCCACCTCTGCTGGTGCCCTCCCCTCGATCATGATCCGAGCCGCCATCCTGAAGACGTCTGGGAGCATCACCTGCTTCCTGCCCTCGGTGACCTGCAAGCCGCCCTCGAGGCGCGGCAGGCTCCGCGACGCCTCCGCATCGCCGGCAACCTTCACCTCTCCGCGGCCCTGGGCCTTGGTTGGCAATTTCGCCAGCCCGCGCGATGGTCAGTGGCAATCGACCACGACTTTGTCCCCTGCGAGACGGCTTTGGCCGATCCCGATCCCCACGCGTGGCGACTCACGGTCGAACCCGGGCCGTCGAAGGCCGACGACGACCGCCTGGTCGTGTGCGTGCACGCCAGCCAGGACGTAGCCAAGGCAATGGAAAATCACTGCCGAGAGCTCCCCCCGGCGCGGGCGATGCTCCACGTCTACCCACCATCCGGAACGCCCGGGCGCACAAGCCTTGATCCGGCTCACGCGAACGGGCTCGCCGCGGCGATCGCTGCGCAAGTACACGATTGCCGCCGCACCTACGGCACCAAGCAGACGCACCTCTACCTAGCCTGCCCGTGGCCATTGGCGACCCTCCTCGGCTGGCACCTGTCCAGTAGCGGCCGGCTGGTCATGCACGAGGCCGATGTGGAGCGGAACAGCTACCGGGCCTCCTGTCAGCTGAGCTGAAGTCGGTTGATGCTCCTCCGACCCAGGATGCGTTTCGCCCGGCCTAACCGCTTGATCAAGCCAGGAACTCAGGCAGTAACGATCACTGTGGCCCGTGTCGCCGAGGCCATGCCGCCACGCCTCAGCCGGCGCGCTTGAGGTGTGGCGGCGACCGACGACGCTCCCTGGCACAACGACAGTCCCGCTGACTCGCGGCACATTCGGGACATGCAATCGAGCACTCGCCGGAGAAATGCTCGCAATCTGCGTCCTCGGCTCGTCAAGCGCGCCCTGTCGTCTACGCGCCGGCCGACGCCGCCGCTAGGCTGCCGCCAACACCACCGCCGCAGAGGCAAGGAGTCGCATGGCCCTCCCGCCCGATAGGCCGCTGACGCTGCCCCAGGTGGCCGAGGCAGCCGGCCTTGAGTACCGCACCCTCCACACCTGGGTAAAACGCGGCTTGCTTCAGCCGAGCCTGCACGCCTCTAGCGGCGCCGGAAGGCCAAGCCTGTTCTCCTTCCAGGACGCCCTGCAGGCCCGCATCCTCGCCCACCTACGAAGCTCGGGCATCGACCTCGAGCTGATCGAGCGCATCGCCGAAGGTCTGCGGCGCTTGGGCTCGCTCGACGAGGACGACACACTGCTACTCAACGGCAAGATGACCGTGCTGAAGAAGGGCGAAGATCTCGACGGGGCGATCGATGGGGCGACGCCTTGCGTCGTCTACCGCGTCCGCTGGGCCTCTGCAGCGCTCAACGAGGTCAGCCTGGCTTGACACCGAGACAGCAAATGAATGCGGTCGCATTCATTTGCTGTTCACAGCATTTGATCCGTCCGAGGCGTCTGCTGAGATCGCATCTGTTCAACCGCTCGATCAAGCCAAGCCATCGAGAATCGCCCTGCTTGGCGAAGAGGAGGTAGCAGATGACACGTAAAGCAAACGACGCCCCGGGCATGCGCGGCAATCGCTCTCGCGACGAGAACGGAGAGCTGCGCCGCAAACGGGCCGATACCCACGTCGGCACGGTTGAGGACATCTACGGTCGCGACTTCGACGTTCGCAGCGACATGCACCTCGGCACGCTGCTAAAGCGCGAAGGCGCCGACTCGCTCGACGAGCTGACCCACGGGCGGTAGGTGCGATGCTCTTCGTCCTCAGACGCCGCGGGCTGCCGGCGCTACTGCTGGCCCTGATCGCCCTCGCGGCATTCTCGTTCTTTCCGCACACGACCGGCCGCATCGGGGCGCAGGCGATCCGCGAAGGCGTCAGGCGCATCACTCCCGAGGTCCGCCACGCCCTCGACTCGATCGTCCCCGGCTCCGGCCTTCGCGCCAAACGCTCCCATCGACCCGCTACCCGCTGATTACCCCCCGCCTGGACGCTCCTCGAAGGCGCCGCTGTCGGCCTGAAGATGCCGGACTGCTGCATGCTCCTGGCAGCGCAACGGCACTCGGGCGCAGTGGCCAGCTTCAACTCGGACCTGCTTGCAGTGACGCGCGACCTGGGGCCGAAGACACTCCGAGGAGAGGCATAGAGTCGGGTTGGCCCCCTCCAACTCCAACACCGGCTTAATCGCCCGGCCAACCCAAATGACTCCAGCTACCAGCCAGCGGGCAGCAGATGAGTTCATCGACGATCGCTCGATCGATGAGAAGGCCGACGATTGCTTCCGGCACGAGGACATCGTCGCCGAGCTGGCGCACCTCGTAGATAGCTGCGAGGCCCAAACGAACATCGCGCTCTTTGCGCCGTGGGGAAGCGGCAAGACGGGAATCTCGAAGCTCCTGCGCTCGCTACTCGAGGATGAGAAACAGCAGCACCGCTACGTCTACTTCGACGCCTTCAAGCACCGTGACACGCCACTGCGGCGGAGCTTTCTGCGGGCTGTTGCCGCCGGGCTCGGCGAGGATCCCACCAAGATCGATGAGCTCTCAAAGGAAGAAGTAACCCAAGAACTTGGCAGCTCGGACTGGAAGCGCGTGGGGAAGTTCGTCGGCGTGGCACTTGGTGTCGGGATCGTGTTGATGGGTCTCCTGAGCCTCGCGCTGGCGGGACTTCGCACCGTGGGTCCGCATGAATCCTTCGGCGACAGCTTTGTCACGATGTTCACCAGACTGAGCGGCGTCGCCACCCTCGTCGCGGCCCTAATCGGCGTCGTCGTCAGCGGGCTGCTCGGGGGGGTGACGGCAACCCGCACGAAGAAACCGCTGTCTGAGGACGATGAGTTCGAGGACGCCTTCGGCAACCTTGCCAAAAAGGCCAAGCGGCTTGTGATCTTCATCGATGAGCTCGATCGTTGCGCGGCCGGCGAGGTGGTCGAGACCCTCGAGACGATGCGGGTCTTCCTCGATGTCCCGAACTGCCTCTTCATCGTCGCCGCCGACCGGCAGGCCCTCGAGGCCGCACTGCGACGAAAGGCGAGGCAGGAAACGCCCGCCGACGAAGTTCACCCCTACTTCAGCAGTGCCGGTGCCTATGTCGACAAGATCTTCCAGTTCCAGATCGCTTTGCCGCCGCTGCGGTGGACCGACACCGGGGAGTTCGCCCAGAACCTCGTAAAGGACCGTGGCGGCCTCTGGGCCGAACTCCGTGAACGTGACGAACTGCAGGATGTGCTTACGGCGCTGATCCCCACTCATGTCACCAGCCCACGCCGCGTCAAGGTGCTGCTGAACTCCTATGTGATCGCCCACCGACTCGCCGAACGGCGCGCCGCCACCCAGGAGATGGCGGACCTATCCGGCCGCGCCGCCGCGCTCGCTCAACTTGTCTGCCTGCAGGCCGAGTTCCCCCTCTTTGCCGATGAGCTTGAGCGCTTTCCAGAGCTGCCCGCTGCGGCCCTGGCGGTCGCCGAGGACGATCAGCGCAGCGACCTCCGAACCAAGGCTCCTGAAGTATGGAAGCGCGCGGTTGACTTCATCGATCACGGGCGACCCCTCGCGCCGCTTCTCTACGACGCACGGGCCAGCGCGAAGACAGCGGAACAGGGGTCCAAGGGCCCCGCCGACGACGGGAACGGCCCAGATGAAGGTGAGGACGCCAGCACGCCGGAGGCGTCGCAGGGATGAGCGAGATGGAGCGCGGAATCGAGGCGATCATCGCTCAGCAGCGCCAGGATCTCGTCGGCTACCTGACCCGCGTCAGAAACCTCCCTGCGCCGACCCGCGATCTCGTCTTCATGCACAGTGAAGCCGGTGTCGCCAGCGGTCTTGAGGCAGCCCTTTCGGACCGCCTCGCTACGATGGCGCGAAACGGCCAGACCGATGGCTTGGAGGACCTGCTCGGCAAACTACCGGCGGCTCAGCGGGAGGCCGCGGTCGAGACCCTTGCGCGCTGGTCCGTGGCCTTCGCGCTGGCACCCGAACGCAAGAACGCGGTCGCGGTCCTGCTCGCCGCCAGCGCAGTGGTCGGCGAGCTCGGTGCTGAGACGACTGCCCTGGTCGCAAGCGCGGTCCTGTCCACACCTGGTGAGCTGCCCGCCGGAGCCCTCGGGGACACGGTCCGACTCGCCCAGCGCTGCCGGCCACCCCAGCGCCGCCAGCTGGTCGCGAGACTCAAGGAGCGAGACGACGTCGGCAAAGACTCGGCCGCCCGGGCGGCGCTTATCGCAAGCTTTCCCGAATTTGATGGTGCCGACCAGCTCTACGGCATGGCGATGGCAATGGCGATCGAGCAGATCGACGCGGGCGCGACCAAAGAGCTCCTTACGCTCCCGGAGTCAGAGCAGGCAAGATTGCTCGCGCTGGCCGAGCCAACCGTGCAGCAGTGGATCAACGCAGCGCGCGAGAAAGCACAGAACCCGCCCGAGGGGCAGGAGCCGGGGGACACTGCGAGTGTCAACGGCTGGCTGGTGCCGGCCCTTCAGGTGGTGGAAAGCTCCCGAACTGCTGCCACGAGATTTGCGATCTGGTTGTTGAGCGCCGAAAATGAAGCCGCCGACGCCGAGGTCGAAGAGCGGCTGGAGCTCCTCGCGCCTGTCAGCGACCCGGCGCTTGGACGGCTGATGCTTACCCGAATGCAGACCCGTCCTCTCGCGAATCGTGGTGCTTGGCTTGACGCGATTGATCCGGACGGGATCGACCACGATGCCGTCGTCGCGCTCGACGCTGCGGCACAGCAGCTCTGGGGCGAGCTGATCGCCCCTGACGCTGACCCCGACGCTCTCGAAGGCCTACTTGACCGCCTCGGCGCCTTTGCGCGGACGCTCGCAAGCGAGGAGCGAGAGTTCCCACAACTCGTGGCTGCAATCGATGCCGCAAGCGACGCGCCGATGCAGGACGAGGACGCAGCCCAGGAGCGTCTTCGCGTCGCGACAGTTGCGCGTGGTTTCGTCGCACGCGAGCTGGCCGACGCAACCCACTGCGCTGACCGCTTCATCGCGAGCGCTACCTCGGCGATGGCCGTCCTGTCAGCAGGTGAACTCGACCAGCTACCGCAGGTGCGCACCGTGGCGCGGCAATTGCTCGCCGATTGGGTCTCGCTTGCGTCGATCGCAGCACTGCAGTCGCTGCGCGAGGCAGCGACCCAGGATCCCGCTGCACCGCTTGATCCAACTAAAGCAGAGGCTCTTCTTCGCGCCACGGGCAGCTTGACCGAACAGGGCCAGGAAGCTTCGATACCGATCGAAGCGGCGGCCGTCGGAGGACTCGGACGCGACTACGGCGAGCGCGCCGATGGTGCACTCCTCGCCTGGCTTGCTCACTTCAGTGACAACGATCAACCCTGGGCCGTGCTCGCACCGATGTGGAGAACGGAGATCTCACCGCCTGTACGGCAGGGCTTTGGGGCCGAGGCGAAGCAGCTGTCCACGTCCCAACATCGCGAACTCGCCGAAGCCGCGTTCCAGCAGAGCCTTGACACGGGTGCTCCGCCTGCGGCCAACTGGGAGGCGATCGCGCTGCATGAGCTGAGCGGGACCTGGGTGGTCGGGGCACTCGCCAAACGCAGGCCTGGCGAGGATCTCGAGCGCTGGAGAATCCTGCTCGAGATAGCACGCCAACGAGTCTTGACCGGAAAAGCAAAGCGGCTCGTTGCAAGCGAACTCCTTGGGCCGCTCGCAGCCCTGGGCTCTGACCCCGCGCTCGAACTCGCGCTCGACAATCTAGAGCTCACTGACAAACGTGACGGTGAAGAGATGCTCAAGGGCCTACAACTGACGGTCGACCAGGCACGCCTGGTCGAGGCCAAAGTCACGCAACTCGGTTGGAGGAGAAGCGGACTCTCTAGGTTCCTGCGAAACCTTGTCGGTGATGATGAGGACTCCTGAGAGGGTCAGCGTTGACGAGACGCCTCAAGCCGACGATCTGAACCGTGCTCTACGGGCAGGCAACTGCGTTCTCTCCTGCTCGGGCATTGACTATGGCTGATCTGTCTCTCAACGACCTGTTCCTGGTTGGCCTCGCCCTCGACATCTTTGGGGCGACCCTCTTGGCAAAGGGCTTGCTGATGGCGCCAGACATGATCTACCGCGCCTCGGCAACATATGTCGGTTGGAACAGCACGGCCGCTTGGGACCGCTGTAAGAACCGCGTCTCAGCGGAGTTCGGGTTGGCTTACCTCGGCTTGGGGTTCATCTTCCAGGCAGCCGGCTATGGACTCGAAATTGGAGGCGTGCACAAAGACACAGGATCTGGGCGTTTACTCGCCGCCATTGTCATGGCACTGGTCGCCGTCGCAGCCGCAATGAGTGCCTGGTTGCTGCTTCACGAACGGCGGACCAAACATGTGGCGGCGAAGGTGACGAAGGCACATGAATTAGCCGACGCTGAGAGCGCCCGCCAAATTGCCTCTGAAAGAGCCGCGCGGGGAGAAGGCGAGTAGGGCTTTGACCGGGCCTTCGCGCTGGGCGGTGCGGCTTCCTGTCGGACTTGGCGCGGTTGCGTTCGGCGGCCCGCTCAGCCTGAACGCGATGCCTTGCAGCCGCCGACCTGGAAACCCTGCGGAGTCCGGAAATTCGGCTTTTCTGGTGAGCGGATGGCAGTCTCGCCCCCGTCGAGGATGGGGTGAAGTCCAGCCGGTCAGTCGGGACCACCCCGTGCTGCGTGACTGCCCCGACAAGCGCCGCAACGTCCGCCTCAGCGGCCTGCGCGGGGAACCTCGCGCGAGAACTACGGCCGCAAGCTGAGCCAGTGCTTCTACTCGGCGTGCAGAGCTTCAGCTCCTCAGCGCACGTGCCGAGCCCTCGCCCGCTGCGACACAGCGCGACGCCCGCTCAAAGCAGCTCCCGGATCTCTTCAAAGCGGGCGAGTACCGCCTCGAAGGCCGGATAGTCGTCTCCGGCGAAGAGGAGGCGGCACTGCTCTTCGAACTCGGTCGCGAGCTGGTTGCGAAGGTCCGCATTCGGAAAGAGCGCCGGGCTGTTGGCGAAGGAGAGATCGCTCGGCGGCCGGTAGCTCCCGGCGAAGAACTTGCGGCTCTTCTCGTCGTAGTCGCGACGGATCTGCTCGTACTCAGGCGAAGCGAGCATCGAACGAACCTCGTGCTCGCCCGCCAGCGTGTAGAGGTCGGGGTAGTGCCGCGCGTCTCGACCAAGCGGATGGCCTTCCTCCACGAGGCGCACCACCTTGCCATGGAGGGCGAACATCTTCTCGACGAAGGTGCGGCGGTAGTGCAGAAGGCACATGTCGAAGCCGGCGAGATCATCGAGCGCCGCGAAGTCGCTCGGTCCGTGCTCGGCCAGGTGCTGCGCCACGAGCGAGGTGATCGGCACGACCTCGGTCGGGAAGTCACCGCTCTGGATGCCGGGCTCCAGCCTCACCGCAGCCCGCAGGCCCGGCAACTCACCGAATCGGGTCTCGTAGGCGAAAACGTCGTTGCGGCCCAGGCCGCCGATCGTCCTTCCCTCCTCGCGAAGCCAGGTGAGCGCGGGGTGATCCGCGACGTCTTCGGCCAACTCCTTGAGGATCCTGTCGAGCTTGTTCTTGCCCGGTGGCGGGTCGAAGCGATCGGGGTTGACGAAGAGGTCGATGTCCTCGGAGAAGCGCGTGATCAGACCCCAGCCCTTGGAAAGGCTGGTTCCGCCCTTGAACAGCACCTTGTCACCGAGACCGGCCGCGACGATGCGGAGGATCTCGGTGACGTAGTAGTCCTTCTCGACGAACTGCTCGCTGAACCCGTGATGAGCGGCGGCGCGCAGCAGCGCCTGCTCGAAGTCGGGGTGCTCGAACAGCCTCACTTCGCCTGCCAGCCCTTGGCGTGGCGAAGTGATCGCAGGCCGCCGAAGTCGAAGCGGCTCAAGGGGTTGAGGCTGTCCCGCAGCCGCTCGAGGAGCCGGGCGGGCATGCCAAGCTCCTCTCCGATCGCCCCCAGCATGGCCCGCACGCGGGGCGGCTCCGCCATCGCGGTGTCGGTCAGCAACGCGAAGCGCCGCTCGTCGGTGAGCAGCTTGAGCAAGCGGCGAGCCGTCTGCTCGGGGGGAAGATCGCTATAGCTAGCACGGTCGCGCAGGGTCTCGAGGATCGCTCCGTCCTCGGCGGAGAGCGTTCCGCGCCGCGTGGAACGTCTCGTGTGCACGATCGCGCCGCGAAGCGCTGTCGGTGCTCCCGGGGCCGATGTCGCATACTCCGGACGGCCGGGGTTCTGGGTGCTCAGACCGAGCGCGTTAGCCGCGCTGAGGCCGGCGGGGTAAAGCGGTGCCTTCAGCATCTGCGAGGCAACCCCGCTGGCGGCCGGCATGCTGGGCCCAAAGGAGGTCTGCGTCGAGCGGTAATAGACGCCCTTGCCGACGCGCTGCAAGACCCCCTCCTTGGCCAGTCGTGAGAGCGTCATCGCGACCGCCGCAGGTGGCAGGTCGGCGAAGTCCGCGTGCTTCCAGTAGCGCGACTTGCCACGTGTGACGCGGTCGCGAACGGTGGCGGCTGCACTGCGCTGCGGTTGTTTCGGCTTCTGCTGGGCCACGGCTCCAAGGTAGCGATTATGACAGCGAGTGTCAAGTTTTCTTGCTATAAAACTTAACGTGTGACGCAGGGACTGGCTTGATCATGTGCCGCTTGCAGTCTTCATGCTGCCGCCGCCAATCTGCCTGTGGTGCCCCTGCTCTCAAGGGCGGGTACTCGCCGCCCCCTCTGTCCGTCGCGCCGCGCCTTCGCCCAGCCAAGCTCGGTCAGCTCCCAATCGCCGCGGCCCGTCCCGGCCTTGACCCAGCCGCGCCGCACAAGGCGCGAGCGCGCCTTGCCGAGCCGGGGCTGCCAGCGTGGCGGTCCGCTCGGCAGTGGCTCGAGGTCGGCGGCGCCGTGGCACTCGGCCATCGCCTCGCCGACCGCGGCGAGGATCTCGCGCCGCGCCGCGTGGCCACCGCTCTCTGCGAGAGCACAGATGATCGGCCCCTCGTATGCGGATAGCTCGACCGGCTCGGGCGGTGGCGTCAGGCGCGCGATCGGTCGCTCGCTCCGCACCATGGCCCGCAGGCGCTCGCGATCTGCGAGATCGCGGTTCATCATGTGCGTATAGACACGGAGCGTGAACGCCGGGTCGGTGTGGCCGGTCTGTGACGTCACCGAGTTCGGGTCCTCGCCGAGCGCGACCAGGATCGAGGCGAAGGCGTGGCGCAGCTTGTGGGTGGTGAGGCCTTTCGGCAGCGGCACCAGACCGCGGCGCACGAGCAACTCGTCGGCGCGCCCCAGGACCGCAGCGAGGACCCTGCTGCGGAGGTTGTCGGAGTCACGACGGCCGCCGCAGAGCGTCGGGAAGACGAGCTCGTCGGGATCGCCGCGGTGGGCGTGGGCTTTGTGGGCGGAGAGGATGTCGTGGAGGATCGGTTCGATCTTGATTTCGCGCAGACCCGCGGCGGTCTTCGAGCGGCCGACGACAATGCGGGCGCCGGCGAGATCGACGTCGCGCCAGAGCAGGTTGCAGAGCTCGTGCGCGCGGAGACCGGCGAAGAGGAGGGTGCCGACGATCGCCTCGCGTTCGCTGAGTTTCTGGCGGTCGTCGCGGTCGAGTTCCGCCGCAGCCTCGAGCAGTGCTTCGATCTGGTCCGCGTTGTCGATGTAGATGGGGGCCCGGCGGGGCTTGGGTAGTCGGCGACGCTTGCCTTGGGCGGCGTTCCCGACGACGCCGAAGCGTGGGTATTCGCCCGCGATCGAGAGCACCCACTGCAGGTGGTCGATCGTCCGGTTGATCGATCCTGCCGAGAGTGGCCGCAGGATCTGGCCGTGAACGTTTCTCTGCGGCCTGCCGCGCTCGATCGCCCGCGCCCGCGCCTCGGACTGCTTCACCTTGAGCAACCGGTAGTCGTCAACCGCCTCGACATCGATCTCGTTGATCGCCCACTCCGCGAAGAAAGGCAGCAGGTGCCCCAGCGCCCACCTTTCGTGATCGGTCGTTCCTTCGGAGACCTGTCCTTCGCGAGACGCGGCGAGACCGGTCGCGAAGGGGCCAAAGAGGGGAACCTCGGCTCGCTCCGGAGCCCTGCCACGGCGTCGCGTCTTCGGCGGCGGCACCCAGAGGCCACGGCGGACATCGGCCAGGATGTTCTTCAGCTCCTCGTCGGCTTTGTTCCAAACCCAGCCCTCGCACTCGTAGCCGAGCGTCAGGTAGCGCCGCTCGCCGTAGGCCCAGAAGCGAAGCGCGTAGACGCGCCCGCGCTTCCCATCGCGCATCAGCACCCCACCTTCCTTGCGGGCGGCCACAGCTAGCCTGCCCTCGTTCCGCGCTCCTGCCCTGCCGCTCATTTGACTCCCTCCGGCCTTCGGCCGCCGAGCAGCGGGGACAGTGTGAGGACCCGGATCCTCGTCACTGCGCCGCTCGCTCGGCACCTTGGTCGGGGGGCGTTGCACCCGCCGCCCCGGCCCCTTTTCGCTTGCCGGCCGACGATATCTCCGGCGGGGCGCCCCGCAAGCGAAGCGGAGCGCCTACCCGTCTCGGAGCGACTGACGACTCGAACCCTCGACCTTCTGCATCGGCTGCAGCCGGTCACCGGGAAGCGTCTCTTCCGCCTTTTTCAGGCACTCGTGCCTGAAACGGGCGGAAAAAGAGAGGGTGGTTCGGGCAAACCGTGCCCAAGGGTCAAGCGGAATGAGCAGTGGCTCGAGATTCCCGCCGGAGCGGAAAGCATCGATTTACAGGGGAAAAAGCGGCTGAAGGGACTCGAACCCTCGACCTTCTGCATGGCAAGCAGACGCTCTAGCCAACTGAGCTACAGCCGCGCGGATGGCGATTATAGGCGGGGCGGCGGTGCCGTTCCCTGTTCGGGCTCCATCTCCTTGAGCAGGTCGTGGAGATCGAGGGGCTCGGTCACCATCGCTATCCCCTCGCCCTCGGCCGGGCGCGACCATTGCTCGCGAGGGCGGTCCCAGTAGAGCTCGATGCCGTTGCCGTCGGGGTCGCTGAGGTAGAGCGCCTCGCTGACGCCGTGGTCGGAGGCGCCGTCGAGGCGGACGCCGGCCTCGGAGAGGCGGCGCAGCGCGTCGGCTAGCGCCCGCCGGGTCGGGTAGCGGATCGCGACGTGGAAGAGGCCGGTGCTTCGCTGGCGGAGGCGGCGTGCCGCCCTTCGAGTACCAGGTGTTGAGGCCGATGTGATGGTGGTAGCCGCCGGCTGAGACGAAGGCCGCATCGTCGCCGAGCCGCTGCTGCAGCTCGAAGCCGAGCACGCCGCAGTAGAAGTCGAGCGCGCGGTCGAGGTCGGCCACCTTGAGATGGACGTGGCCGATGTCGACGCCGGGATCGATCGGCTCGGGGCTGCGGTCCGCCACCGGCCGACCTTAGCGGCTCGCCGTGGCGGGGCCGGCGCCTCGGGCGGCGACGCGTTGTCGCTAAGCAGCGTCGAGGGCCTCGTTGACGAGGCGGTCGGCCTCGGCGTTCTGCTCGCGGCGGACGTGGCGGATCGACCAGCGCTCGAACTCCCCGAGGGCGCGCTTCGCCTCGGCGTGCAGCTCGCGCAGGGTCGCGTCCTTGACCTTGTACTCGCCCTTCACCTGGCGGACGATCAGCTCGGAGTCGCCGACCAGCTCCAGCTCGCTCGCCCCCAGCGCCGCCGCCCGCTCGATGCCGAGCAGCAGCGCCCGGTACTCGGCGACGTTGTTGGTCGCCCTGCCGATCCGCTCGCCGCGCTCCTCCAGCACCTCTCCCCCGGGGCCCTGGACCACCGCGGCGATCGCCGCCGGGCCCGGGTTGCCGCGGGCGCCGCCGTCGACGTTGACCACGAGCCTCACGCGCGCAAAGCTAGCAGCGCGCCGGGGCTATGCCGTGACCTCGGCCGACGTCCCGGCGGCGGCGACGACCTTGCCGGCGAGGTGCGCCGGCACCTCCTCGTAGCGCTCGAACTCGATCCCGAAGTCGGCGCGGCCGCCGCTGATCGAGCGCAGGTCGGGCGCGTAGTCGAGCACCTCGGCCATCGGCACCAGCGCCTTGACCTCGGTCACCGAGCCCTTCGGCTCCATCCCCAGCGGCTGGCCGCGGCGCGAGTTGAGGTCTCCGATCACGTCGCCGACGACGTCCTCCGGGCAGCTCACGGTGAGCCGCACGATCGGCTCCAGCAGGACCGGCTCGGCCTCCTCCATCGCCTGCCTGAAGGCCATCGAGCCGGCGATCTTGAAGGCCATCTCCGAGGAGTCGACGTCGTGGTGTTTGCCGTCGACGAGCCGCACCCGCACGTCCTTGACCGGGTAGCCGGCGACCGTGCCGTGCTCCATCGCCTCCACCACCCCCTTCTCGACCGCCGGTATGAAGCTGCCCGGGATCGACGCGCCCTTGATCTGGTTGACGAAATCGAGGCCAGCGCCGTCCTCGGCCGGCTCGATCTCGATCTGGCAGTCGGCGAACTGGCCGCGCCCGCCCGACTGCTTCTTGTAGCGGGCGTGCGCCTTGGCCGGCGTGCGGATCGTCTCCTGGTAGGGGACGCGCGGCGGGTGCAGCTCGATCTCGACGCCGAAGCGCCGCTTCATCCGATCGACGATCACCTCGACGTGGACCTGGGTGAGGCCGGCGATGATCTGCTCGCCGGTCTGCGCGTCGCGGTGCACGTCGAGCGTCGGGTCCTCCTCGCAGAGGCGCCGCACCGCCGACGCCGCCTTCTCCTCGTCGCCCTTCGACTTCGGCTCGTAGGCGAAGGCCATCACCGGGGCGGGCAGGTCGAGCGGCGCGAAGGCGATCTCCTCCTGGCGCTCGCAGAGCACGTCCCCGGCCTGCGTCTCCTTCAGCTTGGCGACGGCGCCGACGTCCCCCGCACCCAGCTCGGCGACCGGGGCCAGCTCCTTGCCGAGCGGCCGCCCGAGCTGGCCGACCCGCTCCTTCTGGTGGCGGGTGACGTTGACGACCTGGGAGTCGGAGCGCAGCGTGCCGCGGTAGACGCGGAAGAGGTTGATGCGGCCCGTGTAGGGGTCGGCGAGCGTCTTGAAGACGTAGGCGGCGAGCGGGCCGTCCTCGCTGGGCTCGACCTCGATCGCCTCGCCGCCGGGACCGGACGCGGTCACGGCGCCGCGCATCGCCGGCGAGGGCAGGTCCTCGACGAGGGCGCCGAGCAGGCGGTTGGTGCCGAGGTTGCGGGTCGCCACCCCGCAGGTGACGGGGAAGATCCGTCCCGCCGTCACCCCCTGCTTCAGCGCCTCGACGATCTCGGCGTGGTCGATCTCCTCGCCCTCCAGGTAGCGCTCCATCAGCTCGTCGGAGATCTCCGCGACCTCGTCCATCAGCTTCTCGCGGTACTCCTCGGCGCGGGCGCGCAGCTCGTCGGGGATCTCCGCCTGCGCCGAGCCGCCCCGGCCCGCCCCCTCGTAGACGAACGCCTCCATGTCGATCAGGTCGACGACGCCGCGCACCTCGTGCTCGGAGCCGATCGGGATCTCGGTGGCGACGACGTGCGGGCCGAACGCCTTCTTCAGCGAGTCGAGCGCGGCGAAGAAGTCGGCCCGCTCGCGGTCGAGCATGTTGACGAAGACGAGCCGCGCCAGCCCCTCGTCGTCGGCGCGCCGCCAAAGGCGTTCGGTGTGCACCTCCACCCCGGCGACGCCGTTGACGACGACGACCGCGGCGTCGGCGACCCGCAGCGCCGCGACGGCGTCGGCGACGAAGCTGGGCTCGCCCGGGGTGTCGATCAGGTTGATCTTGCGCCCGTCGTGCTCGAAGCTCGCCAGCGAGGCGCCGATCGACATCTCGCGCTCCTTCTCGTCCGGCTCGTGGTCGGAGACGGTCGAGCCGTCGGCCACCGTGCCGAGCCGGTTCACCGCGCCCGCCTCGAACAGCATCGCCTCGTGCAGGCTCGTCTTGCCGCAGCCCCGGTGCCCGATCAGGGCGACGTTGCGAATCCGGTCTGCGGGCTTGTGAGCCACGAGCCCGCAAGCTACACGTTTGGGCGCGAAAGCGGGCGGCTAAACGCCTTGCAGCGCCGACTTGAGGCGCATCACGGCCTTGGTGTGGAGCTGCGAGACGCGCGACTCGGTGACACCCGAGCACCTCGCCGATCTCGCGCAGGGTGAGGTTCTCGTAGTAGTAGAGGGCGACGACGAGCTGCTCGCGCTCCGGCAGCGAGGCGACCGCCTCGGTGAGGCGGTCCTTGACCTCGCTCGTGGCGAGCGACTCCTGCGGGTCGTCGGCGCCCGGGTCGGAGATCGTGTCGAGCAGCGAGACCTGGTCGCCCGAGGAGTCGGAGATCGTCCAGAGCTCGTCGAGCGCGTAGACGGAGGAGTTGGCGATCTCCAGCAGCGAGGCCTGCAGCTCGTCCTCGCCCATGCCCAGCTTCGCGGCCAGCTCGGCCTCGCTCGGCGCCCGCTGCAGCTCGTGCTCGAGCTTCGCCTGGGCGGCTTCGATCTCGCGGGCGCGCGAGCGCACCGAGCGCGGCACCCAGTCGAGCGAGCGCAGCTCGTCGATGATCGCGCCGCGGATGCGGGTCATCGCGAAGGTCTCGAACTTGATCCCGCGCTCAGGGCTCGAAGCGCTCGATCGCCCCGATCAGCCCCATCAGGCCGTAGGAGATCAGGTCGGCGTCCTCGACGTGCGATGGCAGGCCGGCGCCGAGACGGCCGGCGACGAACTTGACCATCGGCGAGTAGGCGACGACCAGCCGCTCGCGGGCCGCCGCGTCGCCCGTCACCCTTGTAGCGGCGCCACAGGTCGCGCAGCTCCACCTCTTTTACGCCGGTCTCCATGGGTGTCGCTCGATTCTAGGGTCGTCAGGCGGTTCTTGCCCGATTACGCGCGGGGATGGGCGTCCGCGTACGCGTCGCGCAGGCGAGCGGCGTCTACCCGAGTGTAGACCTGGGTGGTCGAGATCGACGCATGCCCGAGCAGCTCCTGGATCGTGCGCAGGTCGGCGCCGCCTTCCAGCAGATGCGTCGCGAAGCTGTGCCGCAGGGAGTGGGGCGAGACGCCGCCGGCCAGCGCCGCCTCGCGCACCCAGAGGCCGAGGCGGCGAGTCACGTCGGAGCTGGAGAGGCGGCGGCCGCTCTTGGAGAGGAAGAGCGCGGGCTCGCGGGCATCGCCGGCGAGCGCGCGCCGGCCCCGCTCGAGGTAGCGCTCGCAGCGCCCGCTGGGCCGGCTCGCCGACCGGCAGGAGCCGCTCCTTGGAGCCCTTGCCGAGCACGCGCAGCCGCTCGCCCTCGAAGTCGAAGGCGCCGAGGTCGAGGTTGACGATCTCCTCGCAGCGCAGGCCGCAGGAGTAGGCCAGCTCGAGCATCGCCCGGTCGCGCAGCTCCAGCGGCGTGCCGGCCGGGATCCGCTCGAGCAGCGAGCGCACCTGCTCGGCGCTGAGCACCCGCGGCAGCTGCTTCGCCTGCTTCGGGCTGGAGACGAGGTCGGCGGGGTTCTGCCCGAGCCGCTCGGTGCGGACCAGGAAGTCGAAGAGGCCGCGGATCGCCGCCAGCTTGCGGGCCACCGTCGCCGCGGCCGGCGCCGCCCTCCGAGAGCCCCGCCCCGTAGCGGCGCACGTCGCGGTGGCGGACTCTCGGCGGCGCGACCTCTCCCGCCGCCCACTCCACGAACTCGCCCAGGTCGACTCCGTAGGCGCTTCCGCGTCCGCTCGGCGGCCCCACGGGCCTTCAGGTCACGGTCGTAGGCGACCAGCGCCTCGTCCCAACCCATGGCTTGGGATTCGCCGTGCCGGGCTCGGAGCCTTCGCTATCCGCCGATGTAGATCGGGGTTCCTACTTCCACCTGGGGATAGAGCTCGATCACGTCGGGGATCGACATCCTCACGCAGCCGTGCGAGGCGGCGTGGCCGAGCGACCAGGTCTCTTCGGTGCCGTGG
This sequence comes from uncultured Solirubrobacterales bacterium, assembly GCA_963696185.1. Lineage (GTDB taxonomy): Bacteria > Actinomycetota > Thermoleophilia > Solirubrobacterales > 70-9 > VRUE01. Next base: position 2,369,250 of record OY968825.1, on the reverse strand, counting down.
ATGCCGGCGCCTTCGAAGATGCCCATCCAGCGTGCCTTGATCGGGTCTTCGGGGCCGGGCGGGATCACCTTGCCGGCGAGGCTGCCCGCCCAGGCGGAGTTGGGGACATGCCAGGAGGGGTTTTCCTGCTTTTCCTGGATGTGGTAGAGCCCTTCTGGGGTTTCGAGGCCTTCCTGGCCGACCGCCACCGTGTAGCTCCTGGCCAGCTTCAGGTGCTTCCAGAGGCGCAGGGTGAAGGTCGCACGATCGAGCGTCAGGTAGCTGGGGTAGCGCCTTGCGACTTCGCCAGTCGTCACCTTGGGCTTGACGAGCTCGACGCGGGCGGCGATGTGATGCGCGGCGTTGGCGTCGAGGACCGCCGCGTCGAGCTGCCTGGCGAGCAGGCCGTCGCGCAGCCTGCGGCCGTCTCTCGCCGGCACCACCCCCAGCGAGCTGGGACCGGGATTGGCCGTCGCATCGCGTGCTTCGCGGTCGACCGCCTGCGCCACCGTGTGGACGAAACGGTCGACGGCCGGCCGCGAGTAGGCGATCCGCGGCGATATCCACCTCGAAACGGCGCCGCCGATCACGTCACGCAGGAGGCGGCCCGGCAGCCCGCCTTCGCGGCTGGCCGCGATCGCTTCTTCGACCGCCGCGCCGACCTCCGCTCGCAGCCTCAGGCTGCGGCCCGGCAGCTCCCAGCGGCGCTTGCCGAAGCTGACCTGGAGCGAGTGGCGCAGCGGCGCCAGCAGCTTCGTGCGCACGGCCCGCGCCGCTTCGCTCGCGTCGAGGCCGCCGACGTCGACGCCGCCGATCGTCACCCCGTCGGCGATCGTGTTGCGCTGCGAGCTGTCGTAGAGGTAGGCGCCGATCGCGCCGAGGAGCAGCACGGTCACAGCGGTGGCGATTGCGATTTTCGCCCTGCGCCCCATCAACCTCCTCGGCCTCGCGGTCTCCGCCGAATCGAACCGAACCAGAGTTTAAGCACCCGGATCATTCGACCGGGTGGGATCAATCCCCTGCAAATCCCGCGCGGCTGCGCGGGGGCCGCGGCGGATATCGTTCGCGCCATGCGCTCCAAGGAGGAGGTCCGCGAGGCGGTCTGGAAGGCGATGGAGCGCGAGGGCGTGTCGCGCTTCCCGGGCGCCGAGGGGCGCATCCCCAACTTCGCCGGGGCGAAGCTGGCGGCCGAGAAGCTCGCCGGTCACCGGCTCTGGAAGCGGGCGCGGGTGATCAAGGCGAACCCCGACTCGCCCCAGACCTACGCCCGCCGGGTGGCGCTGGAGGAGGGCAAGACCGTGATCATGGCGGTGCCGCGGCTGCGCGACCCCCACCCCTTCCGCGTGCTCGACCCGAAGCGCCTCTCGAAGGAGGCGATGAAGGAGGCGGCGACGATCAAGGGGGCGCTCAAGCACGGGCGCGTGGTCGCCGCTCGACGACCTGCCCGAGATCGACTTCGTGCTGTGCGGATCGGTGGCGGTGAACCTGAGCGGGGCGCGGATCGGCAAGGGCGGCGGCTACTCCGACCTCGAGTACGGGATCCTGATCGACGCCGGCAAGATCGACGACCACACCACGGTCGCGACGACCGTGCATCCGATCCAGGTCCTGCGCCACCACCTGATGGTGACCGCGCACGACCTCCCGGTCGACCTGATCGCGACGCCGCGCGCGGTGATCGAGGTCGAGCGCCAGTACGAGCGGCCGCGCGGCATCCTCTGGGACCACCTGCAGCCGCCGCAGATCCGCGAGATCCCGATGCTGGAACGGATGGGGTATGCCTGAGACGATCGGGAGCGGGTCGGTCGCCTTCCCGGCGTCCGACTACGGCAACCCCGACCCCGCGTGGCTGAAGGTCGACTGGCGCGAGCACCTGCGCCAGGTCGAGCTGCCCGGGGCAGACGCTCAACTACGCCGAGATCGGCGAGGGCGAGCCGGTCCTCTTCGTCCACGGCCTCGCCGGCTGCTGGCGAACTGGCTCGAAACCCTCCCCCACTTCGGCCGCGACCACAGGGCGATCGCGCTCGACCTGCCCGGCTTCGGCGCCAGCCCGCTGCCCTCCTGGCCGATCGACATGCCCGCCTACGGGCGCCTCGTCCACGACTTCTGCGAGAAGCTCGGCATCGAGCCGAGTCGCGGCGCTGGTCGGCAACTCGATGGGGGGCTTCGTCGCGACCGAGGCGGCGACGACGGCCCCGGCGCGCTTCGAGCGGCTCGTCCTGGTCTCCGCCGCCGGGATCAGCTCAACACCTGGGACCCAGAGCACCGGCGCCGCGAGCGCGCTCGCCTTCGCCTGGAAGACGCTCGGCCCATTCTTCGCCGGCCACGCCGACGAGCATAGTTCGCGCGCCCCCGCGGCCGCCAGGTCGCCTTCGGCAACCGTCGTCCACTATCCCGCCGCGCCTGCGGACGGAGCTGCTCGCGGGAGCAGATCGAGCCGCGGTCTGCACTTGCCCCGGCTTCGGCGACGCGCTGCGGGCGATCGATCCATCACGACATCCGCGACCGCCTGCCGGAGATCGAGACTCCCGACGCTTGTCATCTGGGGCTTCGACGACCGCATCGTTCCCGGTCAGGCGGCGCTCAGCTACCACCGCCGCATCCCCGGCTCGCGGCTGGAGATCTTCGAGCGTACCGGCCACGTGCCCCAGCTCGAGCGGCCGGCGCCGCTTCAACGCGCTGCTCGACGACTTCCTGGCCAGCTCGCTGTAGCCTCGAACAACCGGCTGGTGACCGTCGCCGGCACTGCGAGGCGCGACGAGCACCGTCGCCGCGTACTTGGCCATCACGCCGCGCGCGGTAGGCGGGCTCGGGAGGCTGGTACTCGGCGACGCGCTTGGCGATCTCCTCGTCGGAGAGGGCCACGTCGAGGCGGCGGGCGTCGACGTCGAAGGTGATCTCGTCGCCCTCGCGGACGGCGGCGATCGGGCCGCCCTTGACCGCCTCGGGGGCGACGTGGCCGGCCATCAGGCCGCGGGTGGCGCCGGAGAAGCGGCCGTCGGTGAGCAGGGCGACCTCCTCGCCGAGGCCCTCGCCGACGATCGCCGCGGTCACCTGAAGCATCTCCCGCATCCCCGGGCCGCCCGCCGGGCCCTCGTTGCGGATGACGACGATGTCGCCGGGCGGAGCTGCTGGTCCTTGACCGCGCGGAAGCACTCCTCCTCGGACTCGAAGACCCGAGCCGGGCCGACCTGCTTCTTGCGCTCGGTGCCGGCGAGCTTGACCACCGCGCCCTCCGGGGCGAGGTTGCCGCGCAGGATCGCCAGGCCGCCCTCGGCCTTCAGCGGGTCGGCCAGCGGCCGCACCACCTCCTGGCCCTCCGCCTCGCTCGCCGCCGCGGCCTCCTCGCCGATCGTGCGGCCCGTGACCGTGATCGCGTCGCTCGTGCAGGATGCCCGCCTCGGCGAGCCGCTGAGGACCAGCGGCACGCCGCCGGCCCGGTAGAGGTCGGTGGCGACGAAGCGGCCGCCGGGCTTGAGGTCGGCGAGCAGCGGCGTGGCGCGGGAGATCCGCTCGAAGTCGTCGATGCTCAGCTCGATCCCCATCTCGCGGGCGACCGCAAGCAGGTGCAGGACGCCGTTGGTCGAGCCGCCCGAGGCGCAGACGCAGGCGATCGCGTTCTCCAGCGACTCGCGGGTGATCGACGCGGCTCGGCCGCAGGTCTTCGGCCAGCACCTTCATCACCAGCTCGCCGATCTTCTCGGCGACGGTCGCCTTCTCGTCGTCTTCGGCCGGGACCATCGCCGAGCCGCCGGGGCTGATCCCCAGCGCCTCGAAGGCGCAGGCCATCGTGTTGGCGGTGAACTGGCCGCCGCAGGCGCCGGCGCCGGGGCTGGCGACGCCCTCCAGCTCGTGCAGTTCCTCGTCGCTCATCTCGCCTGCCGCGTGGGCGCCGATCGCCTCGAAGACGTCGAGGATCGTGACGTCGCGGCCGTGCCAGCGGCCGGGGGCGATCGAGCCGCCGTAGAGCATCACCGAGGGGACGTCGAGCCGGGCCAGCGCCATCACGCAGCCGGGGATCGTCTTGTCGCAGGCCGAGAGCGCGACGACCGCGTCGAACTGGTAGCCGCGGGCGATCAGCTCGATCGAGTCGGCGATCACCTCGCGGCTGACCAGCGAGGTCTTCATCCCCTGGGTCCCCATCGTGATCCCGTCGGAGATCGCGATCGTGTTGAACTCCATCGGCGTGCCGCCGGCGGCGCGCACGCCCGCCTTGATGTGCTCGGCCAGGCCGCGCAGGTGGAAGTTGCAGGGCATCGCCTCGATCCAGGTGTTGGCGATGCCGATCGTCGGCCGGCTGAGCGCGTCATCGTCGAAGCCGATGCCCTTCATGTAGGCGCGGGCGGCGGCGCGCTCGGGGCCGTCGAAGACGACGCTGGAGCGAGGGCGCGGGAGGGCGGTGCGTACCGTCGTGCTCATGGCCTGATCTCGTGCTCATGCGCCGGAGTGCCGCGCCGTCAGGCCGAAGACGTCGACCGGGCCCGGGCCCGCGCCGATCCCGCGCAGGCCGGCGGCGACGGCCGCGGAGGCGACCTCGCGCGCCTTGCGCGCCGCCTCCAGCGGCGTCTCGCCGCGGGCGAGGAAGGCAGCCAGCGCCGAGGAGTGGGTGCAACCGGAGCCGTGCGAGGCGCCCTCCGGGTGGCGCTCGCCGCTGATCGCGACCAGCTCGCCGCCGTCGAAGAAGACGTCGACCACCGCCTCGCTGTGGCCGCCGGTGACGACGACGGCCCGCGGCCCCAGCGCGAGCACCCCGCGGGCGAGGTCCTCCTGCGAGTCCCCCTCCCCCGCCCCGGTCAGCGCGCGGGCCTCGGGGATGTTCGGGGTGACGACGGCGGCCAGCGGCAGCAGCCGCTCGACCAGCGCCCGCCGCGCCCCCTCGTCGAGCAGCGCCGCGCCGCTCTCGGCGACCATCACCGGGTCGATGACGACCGGGGCCGTCGCCGACCAGCCCCAGCGCCTCGACCACCGCCTCGACCGTCTCCACCGTCCCCAGCATCCCGATCTTGACCGCGTCGACGCCGATGTCCTCGGCGACGGCCCGCACCTGGGCGACGATCGTCGCCGGCGAGACCGCCTCGACGGCATCGACCCCGACCGTGTTCTGCGCGGTGATCGCCGTGATCGCGGTCATCCCGTGCACGCCGCAGCGCGCGAACGCCTTCAGGTCGGCCTGGATGCCGGCGCCTCCGCCGGAGTCCGAGCCGGCGATCGAGAGGACGGCTGGGACACGCGCCTCGTTCACGCCCGCAGCCTAGATCGGCGCGGCTGGAGGAGCGTGCGCGAGTAGGCACCCATCAACGAGCAGGAGACGTAGCCGAGCGCCTCGAGGCCGGCGAGCGCCGCCGCGGCCTCGGCGCCGCGCCAGGCCGAGCGCGGCGGCGATCGCGTCGCACGTCTCGGCGCCCGCCTCCAGCGCCGCCAGGGCAGCGAGCTGGACGGGGTCGAGGGGCGGGCCGGCGCGCTCGATCCGCCGCGCTCCGGCGCCGAGCATCGCGTCGAGCACGTCCTGGGCGTCGCGCACCACGCAGGCGCCGCCCGCGAGCAGGTCGTTCGGTCCCGCCGGAGAGGCGCGAGCCGACCGGCCCCGGCACCGCCCCGAGGTCGCGGCCGAGGTCGGCGGCGAGGTCGGCGGTGATCAGCGAGCCGGAGCGCTCCGCCGCCTCGACCACGACCGTCATCCCGGCCAGCGCCGCCATGATCCGGTTGCGGGCCGGGAAGGTCCAGCGCCAGGCGCCCGTGCCCGGGCGGCAGCTCGGAGAGGACGAGGCCGCGCTCGCAGATCTGCCGCCAGAGCGAGCGGTGCGCCGCGGGGTAGGCGACGTCGGCGCCGCAGCCGAGGACGGCGAAGGTGAGGCCGCGCCTCGAGCGCGCCGCGGTGCGCGCAGGCGTCGATGCCGAAGGCGAGGCCGCTGACCACGACCAGCCCCGCCGCGGCCAGCTCGCGGCCGAGCTCGCGGGCGACCTCGCGGCCGTAGGCGCTGGCGCGGCGGGCGCCGACGATGGTCACGGCGCCGTCCGGCCGCAGCCCCTCGAGCAGCGCCGGGTCGCCCCTGCCGATCAGCGCCCAGGGCGCGTCGGCGGCGTCGCGCAGGCCGGCCGGGTAGAGGTCGTCGTGGCGGCAGCAGCCCCAGCACTCCGCGGCCGCCAGCTCCTGCTCGAGGCGTCGCTCGGGAACGGCGGCGATCGCGGCCAGGATCTGGGCCGCGACGCTTGGGCGCCGCGACCGCGGCCAGGTCCTCGTTGGAGAGGCGCAGCAGCTCCGGCGAGCGCGAGCCGGGGGCGCCGGTGGCGATCTGCTCGATGTAGGGCGCCAGGTGGGCGAGCAGCCAGGAGCGGCGCAGGCATTCCGGGCAGGCGCGCGGCTCGGCGCTCATCGGTCGCGCCTCCGCAGCTGCAGCGCCTGCGCCATCTGGTCGCGCTCGATCGTCTCGGCGCCGGCCAGGTCGGCGACGGTCTGCGCGAGGCGCAGCACCCGGTCGTGGCCGCGCCCGCTCAGCCGCCGCCGCGCGTAGGTCTCGGCGAGCAGGGCCGCGGCGCCGTCGCTGAGCACGCACTCGCGCGCCTCGGCCGGCGTCATCTCGCGCGTTGCAGCGGCCCGGCCCGAGGCGCCGTTCCTGGCGCTCGCGCGCCGCCGTCACCCGCTCCCGCACGGCCGCCGAGGGCTCGCCGCCGGCGCGCCGCCGATCTCCTCCGCGCTGGGCTGACGGATCGCAACGAGGATGTCGATGCGGTCGGCGAGCGCCCCGCTGAGGCGTCCCTGGTAGCGCCGCACCGCCAGCGGCGCGCAGCTGCACTCGGGATCGGCTTCGCCGCGCCCGCACGGGCACGGGTTCGCGGCCGCGACCAGCATGAAGCGGCAGGGCAGCCGCCGCCGGCTGCCCGGCCCGGGCGATCGAGACCCAGCCGCTCTCGAGCGGCGCCCGCAGCGCCTCCAGCGCGTCGCGGCGGAACTCGCAGAGCTCGTCGAGGAAGAGGACGCCGCGGTGGGCCAGGGTCGCCTCGCCCGGGCCGGGCGGGTTGCCGCCGCCGACCAGGCCCGCCGGGCTGACCGTGTGGTGGGGAGCGCGGAAGGGGCGGCCGGCCGGAGCGGCTCTCCGAGCCGCCCGCAGGCGCTGGCTATCCGCGCCACCTCGAGCGCCTCCTCGGGCGCCAGCGGCGGCAGGATCGACGGCAGCCGGGCCGCGGCGAGCGACTTGCCGGCTCCGGGCGGGCCGATCATCAGCAGGCTGTGTCCGCCGGCCGCGGCGACCTCCAGCGCGTAGCGGAGGTGGGGCTGGCCGCGCAGGTCGGCCAGGTCGGGCCCGCCGCCGCGCGGCGTCAACGGCAGCGGCAGCGGCTCCGGCCGCTGCGGCGCCCACTCGCCGGCGGCCAGCGCGGGGAGCTGGCCGAGGCTCTCCAGCGCGATCACCTCGATCCCGCCGACCAGCGCCGCCTCGGGCCCGTTCTCGGCCGGCACGACGATCGCCTCGATGCCGCGCTCTGGCGCGCCGCCTCGGCGATCGCCAGCACGCCGGGAACGGGGCGGATCGGAGCCGTCCAGCGCCAGCTCCCCGACCATCGCCAGGCGCGGCAGCGCCTCCCAGCTCAGCTGCTCGGAGGCGCTCAGCAAGCGCCGCGGCGATCGCCAGGTCCATTCCCGGCCCGGCCTTGCGCAGGCTGGCGGGCGCCAGGTTGGCGACGATCCGCCGCAGCGGGAACTCGAAGCCGCAGTTGACGAGCGCCGCGCGCACCCTCTCCCGCGCCTCCCTGACCGCCGCATCGGGGAGGCCGACGACCGAGAAGGCGGGCAGGCCGCGGTGGACGTCGACCTCGACCCGGACCGGGCCGGGCGGCGATGCCGTCGAGCGTGAATGTCCGCGCCGTCGCGAGCATGGCGGGGACGCTGGCGGGTCGCGGCGCGCGCGTGGCGCGCGAAATCGAATTTGTCAGGACCGTCTCTGTGCCGATTGAGCGACGAACGGCGCCCTTCCCTCGCTGACGACCGCCTCCCCCTCCCGCCGTTTCGGAATTTTCACTTCCTGCGCGCCACCGGTGCGCTCGGCGGACCTAGCGTCGCGGCGATGACCGAAACGCGCCAGAGGATCGGCCGGGCCGCCGAGGAGCTGGTCGCCGAACGCCTCGCCGCCGTCGGCTGGGAGATCGTCGAGCGCAACGCCCGCACCCGCTTCGGCGAGCTGGACATCGTCGCGCTGGATGGGCAGGCGCTGGTCTTCGTCGAGGTCAAGGCCGGTCGCGAGGGCTCCGCCTTCGGCCCGGAGCGCCCGGTGCTCGCGGTCGGCCCCCGCAAGCAGCTCCGCATCCGCCGTCTCGCCACCGCCTGGATGGCGGAGCGGCGCGGCGTGCCCCGCTACGCCGACATCCGCTTCGACGCCGTCGGCGTCACCTTCGACCGTGCGGGCGCGGTCGTCGACTACGAGCACATCGTCGGCGCGTTCTGACCTGGCATCTCGGCGTCCTCGATCGCTCGCGTGCAGCGCACGCCACGCTCTCTGCGCCCTTGACTGCTTGGTCAGAACGCGCCGAAGTCGAGCTGGGAGTACGCGACCGACTGAAAGGAGCGGCGGTGCAGCGGCGAGATGCCGATCCGCTCGATCGCCGCGCGGTGCTCGGGGGTCGAGTAGCCGACGTGCTCCTCGAACCCCCAGCCCGGGTGCTCGCGCGCGGCGCCGTGCATGTAGCGGTCACGGGTCACCTTGGCCAGCACCGAGGCGGCGGCGATCGCGGCGCTCGTCCCGTCGCCTCCCACCACCGCCCGGTGCGGCACCGCGCAGCCGCGCAGCGGGAAGCCGTCGACCAGGCAGGTCGCGGCGGCGCCGGGGGCGAGCCGCTCCAGGGCGCTGGCCAGCGCCTCGAGGTTGGTGACGTGGAGGCCGCGCGCGTCGATCCCGCGCGCGCAGCGCACCACGACGCTCGCCCGCGCCGACGCGCGCAGCACCGCCGGGTAGAGCTCCTCGCGCTGCTCGGCGCTCATCTGCTTCGAGTCGTGCAGGCCGGCGAGGGCGCGCCGGTCGGAATGCGACAACGCCTCGTAGTCGATCAGAACGGCGGCGGCGACCAGTGGGCCGGCCAGGCAACCGCGACCCGCCTCGTCGGCCCCCGCGACGAAGCGGCTGCCGAGGCCCCTGTCGAAGGAGAACAGCCGCTGCGATCGCGCCAGCCGGCGCCGATGCGCCTTCGACGGCTTGCCTCGCCTAGAAGAGGCCGATCCGGTCGGGGGGCCAGTAGGTGGCGAAGGCCTCTGCCGATGATCCACTGGCGGGGGACGGGTCCCCAGAAGCGGCTGTCGTCGCTCGCCCCACGGTTGTCGCCCATCATGAAGTAATGCCCGGGCGGGATGGTGATCGTCCTCGGCAGGTTGCAGGCAGCGCCGCCGCCGCAGGGGGTGATGTAGGGCTCGTTGGCCTTCTCGACTCCGTTGACCACCGGGTGCCCGTCGCGGATGCTGAGCGTGTCGCCCGGCACGGCGACGATCCGCTTGATGAAGTTCTGGCTCGACTCGGCCGCGGTCGGCTTGGGGCATGGCTCGCCGACGTCGATCGGCTGGCGGCCGTTGACGGTGGCCCCGCATTCGGTCCCGTTGTCGGCGCCGGCCGGCGGGTGGAAGACGACGATGTCGCCGATCGCCGGGTCGGTGAAGTGGTAGAGGAAGCGATTGACGAGCACCCGCTGCCCGACGTCCAGGGTCGGTTCCATCGACTGGGAGGGGATCTGGTAGGGCTTGACGATCCAGGCCTGGATCGCCAGCGCCAGGCCGAGCGCCAGCGCGACGATGACGACGAGCTCGATCAGCCCGCCGATCCTGCCCTTCGGCTTCGGGACCAGCGGTATCAGGCCGAGCCCTCGCCCTCGGTCTCCTCGGGCGCCTCCGCGGTCGCGGCCTCCTCGCCCTCGGTTCCCTCGGGCGCCTCGGCAACCTCGGCCTCCTCCGGTGCCGGCGCCTCGACAATCTCGGCCTTCTCGACCGTGGCGCCCTCGGCATCCACCGCCTCGGGCTCGGGCTGCGGCGCCGAGATCAGCTCCTCGTCGATCCCCCAGCGGCGCTCGGCGACGCGCGCCGCCTTGCCGATCCGGCCGCGCAGGTAGTAGAGCTTCGCCCGCCGCACGTCGCCGCGCGCCGCGATCTCGAGCTTCTCGATCTTCGGCGAGTGCAGCGGGAAGGTCCGCTCGACGCCGACGCCGAAGGACTGCTTGCGGACCGTGAACGTCTCGCGCGCGCCGGAGCCCTGGCGGCGCAGGACGATCCCCTCGAAGACCTGGGTGCGGCGGCGGCTGCCCTCGACGACCTGGAAGTGGACGCGCACGCGGTCGCCGGCGTCGAAGGAGGGAAGCCCCTGCCTTCGCTGGCGACGCTCGATGCTGTCGATGACGCTGCTCATAAGGATCCTTCGCGCTTCGCGATGCGGCGATAAAAAACCGCCGGACCGGACGCAAGGCGCCGCGCGGTGGCGGAATGGTACCTACTCCGCGCCGCCTTCGAGCTCTTCCGCCCGCGACTGGCTCTGCTCGGCGCGCCAGCGCCGCACCCGCTCGTGGTCGCCGGAGAGCAGCACGTCCGGCACGCCCCAGCCCCGATACGTGGCGGGACGGGTGTAGTGCGGGTACTCGGGCGCGCCCTCCAGCACCCGGCTGAACGACTCCTCGACCGCGCTGCGCTCGTGCCCGAGGGCACCCGGCAGCTTGCGCATCACGACGTCGGCCAGCACCATCGCCGGCAGCTCCCCGCCGGCCAGCACGTAGCGGCCGATCGAGACCTCGTCGTCGGCGAGGTGCTCGTGGACGCGCTCGTCGAAGCCCTCGTAGCGGCCGCAGAGCAGGGCCAGGTGCGGCTCGACGGTCAGCTCGTCGGCCAGCTCGTCGTCGAGCAGCCGGCCGGTCGGGGAGAGCAGCACGATCCGCGGCTTCCCGTTCTCCCCGTAGGCGGCCTCAAGCGCAGTGTCCACGACGTCGACCCGCAGCACCATCCCCGCCCCGCCCCCGTACGGCGCGTCGTCGACCTGCCCCGCTCTCAGCGGCGTCGTCTTCCGGTAGTCGAAGAGCCTCAGCTCGCTGCCCAGCGACAGCGCGTTCTGCACCGACCGCTGCGACCGGAACCAGTCGAAGGCCTCGGGGAAGAGGGTGAAGACGTCGAGCTTCAATCGAGGATGTCGACGACGACGCGGCGGTCGAGGCGCACCGCGGCGGCCTTGGCGATCGTGCGGATCGCGTTGGCGACGCGGCCGCCCTTGCCGATCACCCGGCCCAGGTCGCCCTCGGCGACGGTGATCTCGTAGACCAGGTCGCCGTCCTCTTCCAGCTCCTCGACGACGACCGCCTCGGGGTCCTCGACCAGCGCCCTGACCAAGAACTCGAGCAGCTCGGTCACCGGAGCGCCACTCAGCTTCCGGAGGCGGCGATGCCCTTGGTGCGCAGCAGGCCGGCGACGGTCTCGGAGGGCTGGGCGCCGTGCTCGAGCCAGTGCCGGGCGCGCTCCTCGTCGAATTCGATCGTCGAGGGCTCGGTCTGCGGGTTGTAGCTGCCGATCGTCTCGATCGTCCGCCCGTCGCGCGGCGAGCGTTTGTCGGCGACGACGATCCGCCACATCGGGTTCTTCCTCGAACCGACCCTTCTCAGTCTTATCCGCACAGCCATAAGCCGCGAGAGGTTAGCGCCTGCGGACCTTCGGGCGTGGAGCGCCCCCCGTCATCTGCGCGAGCTGCTGCGGGTCGGGCATCTTGCCGGAGACCATCTGGCGCATCAGCTTGCGCATCTGGTCGAACTGCTTGACGAGCTGGTTGACGTGCTGGACCTTGGTCCCGGAGCCGCTCGCGATCCGCTTGCGGCGCGAGCCGTTGATCAGCGCCGGGTTGGCGCGCTCGTCCGGGGTCATCGAGAGGATGATCGCCTCGACCCGGTCCAGCTCCCCCTCGTCGACCTCGACGCCCTTCAGCTGCTTCATCGCCCCCATCCCCGGCAGCATCCCGATCAGGCCGCTGAGCGGTCCCAGCTTGCGCACCTGGCGCATCTGCTGGAGGAAGTCCTCGAGCGTGAAGCTGGTCCTGCTCCAGCTTCCTCTGCAGGTCGAGCGCCTGCCGCTCGTCGACCTGCTTCTCGGCTTTCTCGATCAGGCTGAGGACGTCGCCCATGCCGAGGATCCGCGAGGCCATCCGGTCGGGGTGGAAGCGGTCGAAGGCCTCGAGCTTCTCGCCGGTCGAGGCGAAGAGGATCGGCTTGCCGGTCACCGCCTTGACCGAGAGCGCGGCGCCGCCGCGCGCGTCGCCGTCGAGCTTGGTCATCACGACGCCGTCGAACTCCGCCGCCTCGGCGAACGCCTCGGCGACGCCGACCGCGTCCTGGCCGGTCATCGCGTCGACGACGAGCAGCACGTCGTGCGGCTTGGTGCGCTTGCGGATCCGCGCCAGCTCGGCCATCAGCTCCTCGTCCACGTGGAGGCGGCCGGCGGTGTCGACGATCAGCACGTCGCGGTCCTCCTCGCGGGCGCGGTCGAGCGCCCAGGCGGCGATCTCGACCGGGTCGCGGTCGGTCCCCTGCTCGTAGACGTGGGCGCCGGCGCGCTCGCCGACCGTGACGAGCTGCTCGACCGCGGCGGGCCGGTAGACGTCGCAGGCGGCCAGGGCGACGTCTTTCCCGGACTCGCCGAGGTGGCGGGCGAGCTTGGCGCAGGCGGTCGTCTTGCCCGAGCCCTGCAGGCCCGCCATCAGGATCACGGTGGGGCCGCTGGGCGCGAAGGCAAGGTCGCGCCCCGTGCCGCCCATCAGCGCGGTCAGCTCCTCGTCGACGATCTTGACCACCTGCTGGCCCGGGTGGAGGCTCTCCAGCACCTCGGAGCCGAGGCAGCGCTCCTTCAGCGTCGCCGTGAAGGATTTGACGACCTTGAAGTTGACGTCCGCCTCGAGCAGGGCGAGGCGGATCTCGCGCATCGCCGCGTCGACGTCGGCCTCGCCCAGCTTGCCGCGCGAGCGCAGGTCGGAGAGCGTCGCCTGGAGACGGTCTGAGAGCTGGTCGAACACGAACCCAGCTTAGGCCGAAACTGCATCAGTGCGTCCCATGGACGTAGAAACGCATTTTCGCTGGGCGCCTACTCGGCGAGCAGCGCCCGGGCGAAGTCGTCCGGGTCGAAGGGACGCAGGTCCTCGAGGCCCTCGCCGGTGCCGATCAGCTTCACCGGGATGCCCAGCTCGGCAGCGATCGCCAGCACGATGCCGCCCTTCGCCGTCCCGTCCAGCTTGGTGAGGACGACGCCGTCCACCGCGACCGCCTCGGAGAAGAGGCTTCGCCTGTCGCAGCCCGTTCTGCCCGGTGGTCGCGTCGATCGAGATCAGCGTCTCGTGCGGGGCGCCGGGGAGCTGCTTGGCGATCACGCGGCGCACCTTGGCGAGCTCGTCCATCAGGTTGCCCTGGGTGTGGAGGCGGCCGGCGGTGTCGACGATGACGACGTCGGCGTCGCGGGCGCGGGCGGCCTCGATCGCGTCGAAGGCGACCGCCCCCGGGTCCCCGCCCGGCGCCGAGCGGACGAGGTCGGCCCCGGCCCGCTCCGCCCACTCGGCGAGCTGCTCGGCCGCCGCGGCGCGGTAGGTGTCGGCGGCGGCGAGCACGACCGAGAGGCCGAACTCCTTCTCCAGGTGCCAGGCGATCTTGCCGATCGTCGTCGTCTTGCCGGTGCCGTTGACGCCGACCATCAGCAACACCGCGGGCTCGCCGCTGAGGTCGATCGGGGCGCGGCCGCCGGCGGCGACCTCGGCGAGGATCTCGATCAGCCGCTCGCGCACCGCCTCCCCGTCGGCGGAGACGGTCCCCGCCTCCACCTCGTGCTCGAGCCGCTCGACGACGGTCGCGGTGGTCGGGACGCCCACGTCGGCGAGGATCAGCGCCTCCTCCAGCCGTTCCCAGGTCCGCTCGTCGATCCGCTCGAAGAGGCTGGCGGAGATCTCCTCGACCAGCGCGCGGCGGCTCTTCGCGAGGCTCTCGCGCAGGCGCCGGAAGACGCCGCGGCGCTCCTCCTCCGCTTCGGCCCGCGGCACCGGCGGGGCGGTTCGGCGCGCCCCGAGGTCGAAGATCTCCTGCCAGGAGGTCGGCATCCCGTGCCGAGCCTAGGCGGCGGCCGCCGCGTCGCCCGGGACGGGGCGCCCTGCCGCCGGCGCCTCGCCGAGCAGACCGGCCGGCGGCTCCTCCCCCCCGCCTCCGCGCCGGCGACCCCGGCGAAGGGCGGCGGGCTCGCGGCGCCGCCCGCCTCGGCCTCGACCTCGCGCGGCAGGCGGCGGGAGACGACCTTGGTGACGCCGTCGCCGCCCATGCTGACACCGTAGAGCACGTCGGCGGCGTCCATCGTCCGTTTCTGGTGGGTCACGACCACGAACTGGGCCCGGCCCGAGAAGCGGCGGACCAGTTGCAGGAAGCGGTCGATGTTGGAGTCGTCCAGCGCCGCCTCGACCTCGTCGAGGATGTAGAAGGGGCAGGGGCGGGCGAGGAAGACGGCGAAGACGAAGGCCAGCGCGACCAGCGACTTCTCGCCGCCCGAGAGCAGCGAGAGCTTGCGGGTCGACTTGCCGGCGGGCGTCACCTCGATCTCGACGCCGAGCTCGTCGCGCTCCTCCTCCCCGTCCTCCGCCTCCGAGTCGCCCTCCGCGGCCGCCTCGGCGTCGCGGAGCGGGCGCAGGCTCACCCTGCGCAGCCGCCCCCGCCCGCCGGGGAAGAGGTGCTCGACCATCTCCTCGAAGTTGACTCGCGGTCGCCTCGAAGGTCTGCTCGAAGGCGCGCTCGATCTCGCGGTCGATGTCGCGGATCAGGGTCTCCAGCTCGCGCATCCCCCGCTCGGTGTCCTCGCGCTGCACCTGGAGCGACTCGACGTGCTCGCGGGCCTCCTCGTACTCCCGCTCGGCGAGCGGATTGACGGGGCCGATCTGGGCGCGGCGGCGCTCGAGGCGCTCGAGGCGGCGCTCGATCGCGGCGCGCTCCTCGTCGCCCAGCGGCTGCTCGGCCGCCGCGACCTCCTCGCCGAGGCGCTCGGCGATCGCCGCCAGCTCCCTGGCGGCCTCGGCGCGGCGGTCGCCGAGGTGGGCGGCCTCGACCTGCGCCTCCGTCAGCCTGTCGGAGGCAACTTTCATCTCCGCCTGCAGCTCGTACTCGCGCTGCGAGCAGGCGCGCATCTCGGCGGCGATCTCGTCGCCGTCCCCCGCCTCGCCGACGACCGTGGCCTCGATCCGCTCCACCCGGGCGCGGATCGCGGCCTCGGCGGCGACTGCCGCAGCGGCGGCGGCGCGAACGTCGTCGAGCAGCTCCTCGCCGGCGGCGACCCGCCTGCGCAGCGCCTCGCGGTGCCGCTCGCCGAGCAGGCCCTCGGCGCGGCGCGCGTGCCGTGCCGCCCGCTCGGCGCCGCTGCCGACCGTCGCCCAGCGCCGCCTCGCGCTCGGACTCCGAGGCGTCTGTCGAGCGCGCGCGTGGCGAGGCCCTCGGCGGCGGCGGCCAGGCCGGCCTCGATCTCGCCCAGCTCCTCGTCCAGCTTGCGGGCCCGCTCCGCCGGGGCGCCCTCGCTGGTGCCGACGTCGAGGGTGAGCGGGCCGAACTCGGCGCGCAACGCCTCCAGGCCCTGCGCCAGCTCCCCCTCGCGGCGATGCAAGGCTCGCGGCGCGCAGCGCGATCCGCTGCTGCTCGGCGCGCAGCTTGGTCAGCCGTCCCCAGGCCTGGGTCCGCTCGCGGTCGCGCGCCGCGAAGCGCTCCTCGGCGCCGCGGCGGCGCTGGCTCACCTCGGCGAGCTGCGCTTCGACCGCGCCGCGCGCCGCGAGGGCCTGCTCGGCGGCCGCCTCGGCGGCACGAGCCCGGTCCTCGCCGAAGCGCAGGGCCTCGGCGACCAGCTGCCCGCGCAGGCCCAGCTCCTCGCGCTCGATCCTCGCCCCGATCTCGGCCGCCTGCGCCTGGCGCTTCAGCGGCCGCAGCCGGGCGCGCGCCTCGCGCTCCAGGTCGAGCGCCCGGTCCAGGTTGTCGCGCGCCGCCCCCAGCTTCAGCTCGGCGCGGCGGCGGCGCTTGCGGTGCTTGCCGAGCCCCGCCGCCTCCTCGATCAGGAGGCGCCGCTCGCGCGGCTTGGAGTGGATGATCGACTCCACCCGGCCCTGGCTGATCACCGAGTGCATCTCGCGCCCCAGGTTCGTGTCGGAGAGGACCTCGACCACGTCGACGAGGCGGCAGCGGGCGCCGTTCAGCCGGTAGACGCCCTCGCCGCTGCGGTCGAGCCGCCGCTGCACCGCTATCTCGGACAGCTCGGTCGCGGCGCGGCCTTCGGAGTTGTCGATCACCACCTCGACCTCGGCGGCGCGGCGCTGGCCGATCCCCTTGCCGCCGGTCGAGATCACGTCCTGCATCGAGGCGCCCCTGATCGCGCCGGGGCTCTGCTCGCCCAGCGCCCACAGCACCGCGTCGGTGATGTTCGACTTGCCGGAGCCGTTGGGGCCGACGATCACGCTGACGCCGGGCGAGAACTCCAGCCTCGTCCGCTCGGGGAACGACTTGAACCCCTTCATCGTCGATCGATCTCAGATACATCGCCTGTCCTCGATCCTCGCTCGCTAAGGCTCTCGTCTGGGTCGGACGCGACCGAGCGACCGTCAACCCCCGAGCCGCTCCAGCGCCTGCTCGGCCGCCGCCTGCTCGGCCGCCTTCTTGCTCCGCCCCACTCCACGTCCGACCCGCTCGGAGTCGACGACCGCCTCCACCTCGAAGGTGCGCTCGTGCGCCGGGCCGGACTCGGCGATCACCTCGTAGCTTACGCGCGCCCGGCGCCTGGCGAGCAGCTCCTGGAGGGCGGACTTGAAGTCGATCCGGGTCTCGGCCGCGTGCTCGATGCGCGGCCCGAAGGCGGCGCCGACCGCCGCCGCCGTGCGCTCGAAGCCGAAGGCCACGAAGCAGGCGCCGATCAGGGCCTCGGTCACCTCCGGCAGCGGCCGCGCGCCGGCCGAGCAGGATCTCGGCGGGGATCGCGGTCTCCCTGTTCGCGGGCGCCGCCTCTCGCAGCATCTCGGGCACGCCGAGCAGGCGGCCGACCTCGGCGCAGGAGACGCCGCTGACCGCCTGGTTGTGGATCTTGGTGAGGCCGCCGGCGTCGACCTGCCGGGAAGCGCCCGTAGAGGTCGGCCGCCGACCGGCCAGCGCCAGCACGCTGTCGCCGAGGTAGGCGAGGCGCTCGTAGGACTCGACCCGCTCCTCCGTCCAGGAGGAGTGGGTCAGGGCCTGGCGCCGCAGGTCGTCGGGCAGGTCCCCGACAAGCGCCGCGAGCGCCGAGACGCTCACGCCGGAGCGTGCTCCAGGACGAACTCGACCGCCTCGCCGACCGTCTCGATCCGCGCCGCCTGCTGCTCGGAGACGGAGATCCCGTAGCGGTCCTCCAGCTCCATCACCAGCTCGTAGAGGTCGAGCGAGTCGGCGTCGAGGTCCTCCTTGAAGCGGGTCTGCTCGCCGATCCGCGCGGGGTCGACCTCCAGCTCCTCGGCGAGGTGGTCGCGGACCAGGTTGAAGACTTCGTCGCGGCTCACGGACGGCTTCCTATCACGCGCTCGCCCTCCGCGGCCAGCGAGCCCCTGGTGGCGCCCGCCTCCACGCAGCAGCGCCGCCGTGCGGCCCACCGCGTCCACCTCGACGCAGCGCGCCGCCAGCCGCACCGCGTTGGCGATCCCCTCCGCCCCGGCGCTGCCATGGCCGACCACGGCGACGCCGCGCAGGCCGAGCAGGATCGCGCCGCCGGTCGAGTCGGGGTCGAGCTCGCGGCGCAGGCCGCCCAGGGCGGGCCGGAGCAGCAGCCCGCCCAGCGCCGCGACCGGGTTGGAGCGCGCCGCGTCGCGCATCGCCGCGGCGACCGTGCTCGCCGTCCCCTCCATCAGCTTCAGCGCGACGTTGCCGGTGAAGCCGTCGGTGACGACGACGTCCGCCGCCCCCGGCGGCAGGTCGCGGCCCTCGACGTTGCCGACGAACTCGATGCCGGCGGCCGCGGCCAGCAGGGCGTGGGCGGCGACCACCTCCTCGCGGCCCTTGCCGGCCTCCTCCCCGACCGAGAGCAGCCCGACGCGCGGGCGCTCGACCCCGAGCACGGCCTCGCTGAAGGCGGCGCCGAGGAAGGCGAACTGGACGAGGTGCTGGGCGCGCACGGCGACGTTGGCGCCGACGTCGAGGAAGAGCACCGGCTTGCCGGGCACCGGCAGCCGCACTGCCAGCGCCGGCCGCTGCACGCCCTGGAGGCGGCGCAGGCCGAAGGTGGCGGCCGCCATCGTCGCCCCGGTGGAGCCGGGGCTCGCCATCGCGTCGGCGCGCCCCTCGGCGACGTCGCGCGCCGCCCTCACCACCGAGGCCTCGTGCCGGGCGCGGACCGCGGGCACCGGGTCCTCGCTCGTTGGCGATCCACTCGGCGGTCGGGACCACCTCGACGCCCTCGACCCCGTCGAGGCCGAGCTCGCCCGGCGGGCCGAAGACCCGCAGCCGGATCCCGTCCGCCGCCGCGAGGCGGGCGCCGGCGGCGAGGACATCGAAGCCGCGCTCCGCCCCGAAGCCGTCGAGGGCGACGGTCACGCCGCGCCCCTCGGGCATCAGACCTCTGTGTCGGGCGGGGTCGCCGGCCTCTCGGCGATCTTGTGCTCGACCACCGCGCGGCCGGCGTAGGTGCCGCAGGTGGGGCAGACGCGGTGGGGCAGGCGGGGGCTGTGACAGCGCGGGCAGCGGTTCGGCCGCGGCTCGGCGGCCTTGTGCGTGGCGCGCCGCTTGTCGCGCCGCGCGCTCGACGTTCTCTTCTTGGGGACGGCCATGAGTCGCGGAATGGTAGCCGGGAACGATCGCGCGCGGGTCCATGGCCCTGGCCCGCGGGTCCTGTCGCCGGGGTGGGGTGCCCTCCTGGCGCTGCGATCTGCTCCGGGCACCGGGACATCGCGGGCGCAGGGACGGGGCCCTGCCCTCCGCAGACTCCGCGCAGGCGGAGGACACCCCACCCCGACGCCTCCCGCGGGAGGGGCGTCAGCCGTACACGGCCCGGATCACGGCCAGTTCATCGGCCCGCCAGGTGACCTCGCCGCCGGACCAGTCGACCAGGTCCTGAAGCTGGTGCTCCTCGATCACGTCGCCGATCACCAGGGAGCGGGAATGCTCTTTGACGCGGCGGAAGAGGGCCTTCTTCTGCTCGTCGGTCAGGTCGTTGACCGAGAGGACCGAGATGACGAGGTCCCAGGGGCCGTCCGGCAGCGGGTCCTCCATGCGGGCAAGCTGGACGTCGTCGTAGGTCTGGCGGGCGCGGAAGACCATGTCGGGGCTGGAGTCGAGCCCCACGACCCAGGCATCGGGATAGGCCTCGATCAGCCGCCTGGTCGTCTCGCCGGTGCCCATCCCCAGCTCCAGCACCCGCTCGGGCGGGAAGGGGATCGCGGCGACCGCCTGCTCCTGCAGCTCGTCGTAGCGCGGGATGCGCGCGCGGATGCGCTGCAGGTACTCGTCGGGTGTCCAGTCGAATTGGCCCATCTCGTAACCTCGTCGGGAGTGTCCATCGTAAGTCCCTGCCGGGCGGAGGAGCCGGCAATGGCCAAAGCGCAGATCACGATCATCGACCTAGGACGCCTCTCACTCGCCTACGGCGAGGCGACGCAGCTGGACCTCCCCGTTCGCATCGAACCCTTGGAGCTCGGCGGCCAGGTCTACGCGCCGGCGCCGGAATCGCTCGACACGAGGCTCGACGCCTCACGCCTCCGCCACGGCTACGCGCTCCGCCTTCGCTTCCCGCTCCGGATCGAGGGGCCATGCATGCGCTGCCTCGACTCGGCCGTCGAAGAAACCGAGGTCGACGCGCGCGAGGTCGACCAGGCAGGCGCCGAGGACGAGGAGCTGCGCAGCCCCTACGTCGTCGATGGCGACCTGGACATCGGCCGCTGGGCCCACGACGCGGCGGTGCTGGCGGTCCCGGCCCGCGTCCTCTGCCGACCCGACTGCGCCGGCCTCTGCCCCGTCTGCGGCGAGTCGCTCAACGACGCCGACCCCTCCGCCCACGCGCATGACAGCGGTGGCGACCCGCGCTGGGCCAAGCTGCGCGATCTGAAGATCGAGTAACCCAACCGCCCCTCCCGCGGGAGGCGTCGGGGTGGGGTGTCCTCCGCCTGCGCGGAGTCTGCGGAGGGCAGGGCCTCATCCCTAAGACCGATTTCGTCCCGGTGCCCGGAGCAGATCGCAGCGCCAGGAGGACACCCCACCCCGGCGACAGGACCCGCGGGCCGAGGCCGTCGGTCCCGCGACCGAAGCGCTCTACTGCTGCTCGAGCTCGGTCGCCGGCTCTTCGTCGCGGCCGGCGAGGCGGTCGCGGCCGCGCTGCACGGCCGCGAGGAACTTCTGAAGGTTAACCTCGAGCGTGTTGAGGATCTCGTCGGCGTAGTCCTCGGCGCCGAGGCGGATCTCCCGCTCCCGGGTGCGGGCGTCCTCGACGATCTCGTCGGCGGCCCGCTCGGCCTGTTTGGTGACCTCCTCGTCGGAGATCAGCCGCGCCTGCTGCTCGCGCGCCTCGCGCACGACCCGCTCCGCCTCGCGTTTCGCCTCGGCGAGCATCTCCTGGCGCTCCTTGACGATCCAGCGCGCCTGCTTGATCTCCTCGGGGATCGTGGCGCGCATCTGGTCGAGGAGGTCGTAGATCTCCTCGCGGTCCACGCGAACCTGGTCCGTCAGCGGCACGGGCCGGGCGTTGTGGACGACGTCGTCCAGCTTGTCTATTAGGACCAGTACGTCCATCGGCAGGTCGTAAGCCTACGTGTCGGGGGCATCTTCGGGGAAGAGGCCGTCATTTCCTCGGGTTTTTGCAAACTCTCGCCCACATCCGACCTCGATCCGCGAAAAGCCTACCTGTCGCCCAGGCGCTCCGCCATCGCGGCGGCAACCGGCGGCGGCACCAGGTCGGACACGTCGCCGCCGAAGGTCGCCATTTCCTTGACGCCGGTCGAGGAGAGGAAGCTGTAGCTCGGGGAGGCGATCACGTAGATGCTCTCGATCTCGGGGTCGAGCTTGCGGTTGAGCTGCGCCATCTCGAACTCGTACTCGAAGTCGGAGATCGCCCGCAGGCCCTTGACGATCGCCTTGGCGCCCACTTCGCGCGCGAACTCGACCAGCAGGTTGGAGAAGATGCGCGCCTCGACGTTGGGCAGGCGCGGCGGTCGCCTCGTCGATGAACGCCTTGCGCTCCTCCGGCGTGAAGAGTGTCTTCTCCTTGCGGAGCGGGTTGTTGACGACGCCGACGACGACCCGCTCGAAGACGTTGGCGGTGCGGGTGATGATGTCGAGGTGCCCGTTGGTGACCGGGTCGTAGCTGCCCGGGCAGACGACGGTGCCGTTGCGCCCGCTCATCGACTCCGACCTCCCGTAGAAGGAGACGTCGGCGGCCGCCGTAGCGCCGCTGCCGCAGCCGCTCCAGCGAGTCGATGCGGAGCGGCCGGCCGGCGCCGCTCTCGACGATCGCCCGGCCCCCCTCGGCCAGGAGCAGCGGCAGATGGGTGTCCAGTTCCCGCCCCACGCGGTCGGCGAGTCTATAGGGGGCATCGACGAAGACGAGGTCGAAGCGGGCGCGCCGGCGGCTCGCCGGCGCGCGCTCGCCAGCCAGCGCGACGACGTCGGAGCGGACCAGCTCGGCGCGCTCGCCAAGCCCCAGCCGCTCGACGTTGCCGAGCGCCGGCCGGGTGTCGCGGTCGACCAGGACGGCGTGGGCGGCGCCGCGCGAGAGGGCCTCGATCGCCAGCGCGCCGGTGCCGCAGTAGAGGTCGAGGACGCGGGCGCCGGCGATCGTCGCCGAGCGCCGAGAAGATCGCCTCGCGGACGCGGTCGGAGGTCGGCCGAACCTTCCAGCCGCGCGGCGCGACCAGGCTTGCGGCCGCCCAGCTCCCCCGCGATCACGCGCATCGATTCCCCTCTCGCGTTATCGTGTCCGAGTTCTGACGCACCCTCACGTGGGGTCAAACTCGAAATTGCCGCGACGATCTTCTCAAAGGGGATCGGGTCCGCCGCGCCGGCGCCGAAGCGGCGGCGGGCGGCGTCGAGCAGCGGCCCGAGCTGGCCGGCGCGTCGAGCGAGCCGTGGCGGCGCAGCAGCGCGGCGACCTCGCTCGCGGGCCGCGACCAGCAGCGGAGTGTCCTCGGGCAGCTCGGCGACGGCGAAGCGCGGCAGGCCGTGCTGGCGGGTGCCGAGGATCTCGCCCTCCCCGCGCAGGCCGAGTCGACCTCGGCGAGCTTGAAGCCGTCGCTCTCGCGCGCCACCGCCCGCAGCCGCCGCCGCGCCGTCTCGCCGGCCTCTTCGGCGAAGAGCAGGCAGTCAGGACGCGTGCTCGCCGCGGCCGACCCTGCCCGCGCAGCTGGTGCAGCTGGGAGACGCCGAAGCGCTCCGCCCCCTCGATCACCATCACGGTCGCGTTGGGGACGTCGATCCCGACCTCGATCACCGTCGTCGCGACCAGCACGTCGGTGGCGCCGGAGGCGAACGCCTCCATCGCCTCGGCCTTCGCCGCCGAGGCCATCTGGCCGTGGAGGACGCCGACCGCGAAAGCCGCGCAGCTCTCCCGCCGGCCAGCCGCTGCCGCCTCCGCCTCGGCGGCCCTTCCCTGCAGCTTCTCGGACTCTTCGACCAGCGGGCAGACGACGTAGGCCTGGCGCCCCTCGCGCAGCCGCTCGCGGATCGAACTCGTAGGCCGCGCCGCGCTCGTCCTCCTCGACCACGCGGGTCTCGACCGGCCTGCCGCCGGCGGGAAGCTCGTGCAGCGCGGTCGTGTCGAGGTCGCCGTAGGCGGTCAGCGAGAGCGTCCGCGGGAATCGGCGTCGCGGTCATGTGGAGGACGTGGGGCGCCATCCCCTCGATTCCCTTCGCGTCGAGCGCGCGGCGCTGCCTGCACCCCGAAGCGGTGCTGCTCGTCGACCACGCAGAGGCCGAGCCGCGCGAAGCGCACCTCCGGCTCGATCAGCGCGTGAGTGCCGACGATCAGCCCCAGCTCCCCGCGTCGCCAGCCGCTCCAGCGCCTCGCTGCGCCGGGCCGCAGGCGTTGCCCCGGTCAGCAGCGCGAAGGGGAGTGGCTCGTGCGCCAAGCAGCCGGTCCAGGGTCGCCGCGTGCTGCTCGGCCAGCGTCTCGGTCGGCGCCATCAGCACCGCCTGGAAGCCCGCCTCCAGCGCCCGCAGCATCGAGTAGAGGGCGACGACGGTCTTCCCCGACCCGACCTCCCCCATCAACAGGCGCTGCATCGGCTGCGCCCGAATCGAGGTCGGCGTCGATCTCGTCGAACGCCTGCAGCTGATCCCTGGTCGGCTCGAACGGCAGCGACTCGATCCACCGCCCGACCAGCCTCCCCCGGCTTTCCCAGCCGCGGCGCCGGCCGCGCGGCCCGATGCGCCCGCTTCCGCGTCGCGCAGGATCGCCTGGTACAGGAACAGCTCTTCGAAACCCAGCCGCTCCCGGGCCCGCACCGCCTCCTCCTCGCTCCCGGGGAAGTGCACCGCCTTAATCGCATCTCCAACGCCTGCCAACCCCCTCCGCGCCCGCAACTCCGCCGGCAGCGCCTCGACCGCATCGCCCGCCCACGCGACCGCCTGCTCCATCCACTGCCGGATCCGCTGGGCCTTCAGCCGCGCGGTCGCCGGATGGACGGGCACCAACTCCGCATCTCCCGCGGGAGGCGGCGACAGGACCCGCGGGCCAGAAGCCATGAACTCGTATTCCGAGACCCGGAAACCACGTTTGTCCCGCGACCCGGTCAGAAGAAGGCCGGTACCCGGCACCAGCTTCTGCGCCACCCAGGGCTGGTTGAACCAGGTGGCCTTGGCGGCGCCGCTCTCGTCGCCGACCTTGACCGAGACGATCGAGAGACCACGGCGGCGAAAGGCGCTCGGCTTGGTGCCGAGCACTTCGACCAGCACCGTTGCCTGGCGCCCCGGCTCGACCGCGGCCAGCGGCTCGACCGTCCTGTCGCGGTGGCTGTGCGGGAATGCGCCAGAGCAGGTCGCCGATCGTCACGATGCCCGCCTCCGCGGCGGCTTCGGCCAGCTTCGGCCCGACGCCGGAGAGCGTCGTGAGGGGCCGGTCGAGGACGACTCGGGCGGGGCCAGTGAAGCGGCGCCTCCGCGCAGCTCCTCCCTGGTCGGCTCCCGAGCGCCGGCGAAGGAGCGCACGGGGGCGGCTACTGGGCGGCGAGCAGCCACCACCAGCTCGGCTGACCGCCCTCGTGACTCTCGACCTCGACCCCGTCCGGGACGTGGGTGTCGATCTCGGAGAGCGGGATCGGGGCGCCGTCGCCGGCCAGCACGGTGACGATCTCGGCCCCCTGCGCGAGCCGCTCGATCGTCGCCGCCAGGGTCGAGCCGGCGCCGCCCCAGGCGACGATCTCCCCGCCGACGAAGCCGACCGCGTCGCCCTGGCGGAAGCGGCCCTGGGCGTCGTCGCGGGCGGCCGGGGCGACGCCGCCGCTGACGATCCCCGCCAGCGCCGCCTCGAGGCGCTCGGCGTTCGCCTCCACCGAGACATCGGGGTCGAGCTCGACCAGAGCCAGCAGGCTCGCCTGCTGCGAGGTGGCCGCCACCACCCGCGCCGGCTTCTCCGAGAGCTCGCAGGCCCGCTCGGCGGCCATGACTACGTTGGGGGAGCTGGGCAGCACCAGCGACCTCCTCCGCGGGGACCTCGTGGATGCCGGCCAGCAGCTCGTAGGTCGAGGGGTTGAGCGTCTCGCCGCCGGGGACGACATGGGCGCCCAGCTCGGCGAACAGCTTCTCGAGCCCCTCGCCGGCGGCGACCGCGAGCGCCCCCGTCCGCCCAGCGCGCAGCCGGGCGCGGCGCTCGGCGATCTGCTCGCGCATGTCGGCGACGTCGAGGTTGGTGACCTCGCCGCGTCCCGTCGAACAGCGCGACGGCCGCCTCGGGCTCGTCGGTGTGGACGTGGACCTTGAGCGTCACCTCGTCGCCGACGACGAGCACCGAGTCGCCCAGCCCCTCCAGCCGGGGCAGGAACTCGCGCGCCGCCAGGCCGGCGCCGGAGACGATGAAGTTGGTGCAGTAGCGAAAGCGGCTGTCCTCGTGATGGGGGCGGCTGAGGCGCGGCGCCTCGTGGTGGGAGACCTCCGGGACAGCTCGGCGCCGTCGCCCCGCAGCCCGGCGACGACCCCGGCGAGGATCAGGACGAGGCCGTAGCCGCCGGCGTCGATGACGCCGGATTCGCGCAGCACGTCGAGCTGCTCCGGCGTCCGCTCGACCGCCCGCTGGCCGTCGGCCAGCGCCTTCTCCAGCACCTCGGCGAGGATCGCGTCCTGCTCGGCGTCGGTTACGCCCGCGGTCGAGCCGCTGCTTGTCGGCGTCCAGGTGGGCGAGCTGGCTGGGCGATCGAGTGCGCCATCTCGCGGAAGACGGTCAGCATCGTCCCCTCCGCCGGTTCGCGCACCGAGGCGTAGGCCGCGTTGGCGGCGCTGGCGAAGGCGGAGGCGACGAGGACCGGGTCGATCAGCTCCCCGGGCCGGCTCGCCAGCTCCTCGGCGGCGCCGCGGACGATCTGGCTGAGGATGACGCCGGAGTTGCCGCGCGCGCCCATCAGCGCCGCCCGGGCCAGCGCCTGCACCAGCTGGGTGCGGCCGATCTCGTCGACCCCGAGGCCGTCGAGCCGGTCGAGCTCCTCCATCACGGCGCGCATCGTCATCGCCATGTTGTCGCCGGTGTCGCCGTCGGCGACCGGGAAGACGTTGAGGTCGTTGACCTCCTGCCTTCGCTCCTCCAGGTAGGCGTAGGCGGACGTGACGACGCGCCGGAAGCGCTCGATCGAGGGGTCCGCCATAAGTCGGAAATCTAACCGGCGCCGCGCCGCGTCCTACGGCTTCAGGCGGCCTTGGTGACCTTGTTGGCCTTCAAGCACCGCGTGCAGACGTAGGCGCGCAGCTTGCGGCCGTCCTCCTGGATCCGCACCTTCTGCAGGTTCGGGTCGAAGCGCCGCTTGGTGGCGACCATCGAGTGGCTTCGGGACTGGCCGAAGGCCGGTCCCTTGCCGCAGCTGTGGCATACCTTGGCCATCGGGATCGTGGATGGTAGCCGGACGGGGCCCGGTCAGGCGAGCGGGCGCTTCAGCAGCGCCATGCGGGCGACGGTGAGGGCCGCGTTGCGGCCCTGGTCGCGCTTGTCGCCGCCCGCCCGGGCGAGCGCCTGCTCCATCGTGTCGCAGGTGATCACGCCGAAGGCGCAGGGAACGCCGGTCTCCAGCTGCACTTCCTGGATGCCGCGCGCCGCCTCGGCGCAGACGAAGTCGTAGTGGTCGGTCTCGCCGCGGATCACGACGCCGAGGCAGGCGACGCCGGCGAAGCGGCCGCTCTCGGCGCAGCAGCTTGGCCGCGAACGGCAGCTCGTAGGCGCCGGGGACCGAGTCCTCGCTCACGGAGGACCGGCACGCCGGCGAGCTCGAAGCCCTCGCGCGCGCCCCTCAGCAGGCGCTCCGCGAGGTCCTCGTAGAAGCGGCCGACGCAGACCGCGAACTCGAGCGCCCGCGAGCGTCGCGCGCTCCTCCGTCGTCCCGAAGCGTCTCGAGGAACGCCGTCGCCTCAGCCATCCGCCGCCTCGCTCCCGTCGCCGGCGTCGCGCTCCTCCTCGTCGTGGATCATCTCCTCGTCGAGGGCGAGGCCCTGGTGGTGGAGCGATGTGGCCGAGCTTGTCCCGCTTCGCCCGCAGGTAGTCCTCGTTGTGGGCGTTGGGGACGCCTTCGATCGGCACCTGCTCGCTGACCGAGAGCCCGTAGCCCTCCAGGCCGACGATCTTTTTCGGGTTGTTGGTGAGGATGCGGATGCTGGTCAGGCCGAGGTCGCCGAGGATCTGGGCGCCGATCCCGTAGTCGCGCAGGTCGGCCGGCAGGCCCAGCTTCAGGTTCGCCTCGACCGTGTCCGCGCCCTCCTCCTGGAGCTTGTAGGCGCGCAGCTTGTTGAGCAGGCCGATGCCCGCGTCCCTCCTGGGAGAGGTAGAGGAGGACGCCGCGCCCCTCGCGCTCGATCATCGCCAGCGCCGCCGCGAGCTGCTCGCCGCAGTCGCAGCGCAGGCTGTGGAAGACGTCGCCGGTGAGGCACTCGCTGTGGACGCGGACGAGCACGTCCGCGGCGCCGTCGACCTCGCCCTTGACCATCGCCACGTGGTGTTTGTCGTCGACCAGCGAGCGGTAGCCGATCGCGGTGAAGTCGCCGAACGCGGTCGGCAGGCCGGTCGCCACGACCCGCTCGACCAGCTTCTCGGTGCGGCGGCGGTAGGCGATCAGGTCGGCGACCGTGATCATCTTGAGGCCGTGGCGCTCGCAGTAGGGGACGAGGTCGGGGACGCGGGCCATCGTGCCGTCGTCGTTCATCACCTCGCAGATGACGCCGGCCGGGCGCCAGGCCGGCGAGGCGGGCGAGGTCGACGCTGGCCTCGGTGTGGCCGGTCCGCTCCAGCACGCCGCCGTCTTTGGCCCGCAGCGGGAACATGTGGCCGGGCACGACGATGTCGCCCGGGGCCGGACTCGGGGTCGATCGCGACCTGGATCGTGTGGGCGCGGTCGTGGGCGGAGATGCCGGTGCTGACCCCGCCGGCGGCCTCGATCGTCACCGTGAAGGCGGTCTGCAGCGGCGCTTCGTTCTTGGCCGCCATCAGGTTGAGGCCGAGCCGCTCGCAGCGCTCGGCGGTCAGCGCCAGGCAGATCAGCCCGCGCGCCTCCTTGGCCATGAAGTTGACCGCCTCGGGGGTGGCGAACTGCGCGGCCATCACCAGGTCGCCCTCGTTCTCGCGGTCCTCGCCGTCGCAGACGACGACCATCCGACCGCGGCGGATCTCCTCGATCGCCTCCTCGATCGTCGCGAAGGGGCTCCCTCCGGCCGTCGCTCAAGCTCCCCTCTGTCTCGGTCGTCTCCGTCATCTGGCTCACGCTCGCTCCTTTCCACCGAATGGTGCCACTCAGGCCCTCTCCCCCGTCAACCGCTCCACGTACTTGGCGACGACGTCGCACTCGACGTTCAGCCTGCGACCTGTCGCCGCCGCGCCGAGATTGGTCCGCTCCAGGGTCTCAGGAATCAGGGAAACCTCAGCCCAAGAGTCGCCCAAATCCGCGATCGTGAGGCTGACCCCGTCGAGCGCGATCGAGCCCCGCTCGATCGCGTAGCGCAGCAGCTCGGGGCCCAGCGCGACGCGCAGGCGCCGCGCGAAGCCGTCCTCGGTGACCGCGACGACCTCGCCGACTCCGTCGACGTGCCCCTGCACGATGTGGCCGCCGAGCCGGTCCGACGCCCTCAGCGCCGGCTCCAGGTTGACGCGGTCGCCGGCCTCGAGGTCGCCCAGCGCGGTCACCGCCAGCGTCTGGTTCATCGCCTCGGCCTCGAAGCCGGTCGCGTCGGCGCCGCTCGCCGTCAGGCAGACGCCGTTGACGGCGACCGAGTCGCCGGGGGCGATCTCGGGCGCCAGGGCGGTGGAGATGCGCAGCCGCGCCCCGTCGGCGCCGGCCTCGACCGACTCCACCGTGCCGACGTCCTGGATCAGCCCCGTGAACATCACCACTCCCTGAAGCGGGCCGTGATCAGGATGTCGTCGCCGATGGTCTCGATCGTGCGGGACAAGGGTGCTTGGCGCGCGGGTCCTGTCGCGGCAGGGGACCCACCGCCCCTTCCGGTTAGCTGAAGCTTCCTCAGGGGCGGTCCCCCCTGCCGCGCCACCCGCGCGAGAAGCGTCTACAGCCTCAGACCCAGAAACGCCGAGCATGACCGGAGCGATGAAGATCCGCGCCTCGTCGATCTCGATCCGCCTCGACGAAGGCGGCGGCGAGGGTCTGGCCGCCCTCGAGGAAGAGGCTGGTGATGTCGCGGCGACCGAGCTCGGAGAGCGCCGCGCGAATCCGATCCGCGGAAGTGGAGCCGCCGGCGACGACCACCTCGGCGCCCGCTTCGCGGAGGGCTGCCACGCGCAACGGATCAGCTGCGTCGAAGGTGAAGACGAGCACAGGCGACTGGTCGAGGGTGCGGAGCAGCTGGGAGTCGAGCGGCAGGCGGGCCTGGGAGTCGAAGACGACGCGGAGGGGCTGGCGGGGAAGGTCGGTGTCGCGGGCGGTGAGCAGCGGGTCGTCGGCGAGGACGGTGCCGATCCCGACCGCGATCGCGTCCGATTCGGCGCGCCAGCGGTGGACGAGGGAGCGGCTGCGCTCGCCGGAGATCCAGGGCGAGTCGCCGGCGCCGGCCGCCGTGCGGCCGTCGAGCGACATCGCCAGCTTCAGGGTGACCAGCGGCAGCCCGGTGCGGGCGTGCTTGCGGAAGGGCTGGTTGAGCAGCCGGGCCGCGGTCGCCTCCTCCCCGGCCGCGAAGTCGACCTTCGACCCCCCCATCGCGGAGGATTCCCGGACCGCGCCCGGAGGCCTTCTCGCTCGGGTCCTCGGAGCCGATCACGACCCGTCCGATCCCCGCCTCGAGGATCGCCTCGACGCAGGGCGGCTGGCGCCCCTGGTGCGCGCAGGGCTCCAGCGTCACGTACATCGTCGCCCCGGCCGGATCCTCGCCGCGCCGCCGGCAATCCTCCAGCGCCGCCCGCTCCGCGTGCAGCCCACCCAACTCCGCATGGAACCCCTCGCCGATCACCTCACCGTCGCGCACGACCACGGCACCGACCAGGGGATTCGGGCTGACCCGACCCCGTCCGCCCTCGGCCAGCTCCAGCGCCCGCCTGCAGATGGGCACGATCCGTGTCTGTGAGTTGGGCGTTCATCTGACCGATTGACTGGTCAATCAACCGCATTCTACCGCGGGTTCGCCTGGCGCACGGATACCCTGAGCGCGCTCTCTATGAAGCTGATCATCCAGATCCCGTGCCTTAACGAGGAGGCGACGCTGCCGGCGACGATCGCCGACCTGCCGCGCGAGGTCGAGGGCATCGACGAGATCGAGCTGCTGGTGGTCGACGACGGCTCGACCGACCGCACGGTCGAGGTGGCGCGCGAATGCGGGGTCGAGCACGTCGTCCGCCTCACCAACAACAAGGGCCTGGCGGCCGCCTTCCAGGCCGGGCCTCGACGCGTGCCCTGAAGCTCGGCGCCGACGTGATCGTCAACACCGACGCCGACAACCAGTACCGGGGCGCCGACGTCGCCAAGCTGGTGGCGCCGATCCTCGCCGGCGAGGCCGACATGGTCGTCGGCAACCGCCAGGTCGCCGACATCGAGCACTTCTCCGCGCTCAAGAAGGCGCTGCAGCGGCTCGGCAGCTGGGTCGTGCGGCGACTCTCGGGGACCGAGATCGCCGACACGACCTCCGGCTTCCGCGCCTACAACCGCGAGGCGGCGCTGGGCCTGCTCGTCGTCGACGACTTCACCTACACGCTGGAGAGCCTGATCCAGGCGGGCAAGATGCTGGTCGCCGTCGACCAGGTCGAGATCGGCACCAACCCGCAGACCCGCGAGTCGCGCCTCTTCGGCTCGACCGGCGCCTACGTGCGGCGCAACGCCCTCTCGATCCTCCGCATCTACGCCCGCTACGAGCCGCTGCGGGTGTTCGCCACCGCCGGCCTCCTCGTCGCCGTCCTGGCGCTGGCCGCCTGGATGCCCTTCCTGCTCGACTGGATCCTCAACGGCGACACCAAGGGGCACGTCCAGTCGCTGATCCTCGGCGCCGTCCTCTTCATCGCCGCCGTGCAGCTCGTTCGCGCTGGGCGTGATCGGCGACCTGCTCGCCGGGCAGCGGGTGATGACGCAGCGGGTCTTCGAGCGGGTGCGGCGGGTCGAGCTGGCGCTCGGGGTCGAGCCGTCCCACTACGAGCCCGGCGCCGAGCGGGACGACTGATGCGGCTGCGCGCCAGGCTGCCGGGCTCCCAGCCGGACGCCCCCAGCGGCAGCGGCTCGGCGACGGCCGACTACGGCAGGACTGGCGAGCTTCCTCGCGCTCGGCGTCGGCCTCACCGGCGTCATCACCTACGTCTACTTCTTCATCGCCTCGCACGTGCTCTCCAAGCCCGACTACGGGCAGATCACGGTGCTCTGGTCGGCGGTCTTCATCACGATCTCGACCCTCTACCGGCCGATCGAACAGCTGCTCTCCCGCCACATCTCCGAGCACCTGGTCAAGGGCGAGCCGATCGGCCAGCCGATGCGGGTGGCCGCGACGATCCAGCTCGGGCTCGGGCTGCTCTTCGCGGTCGCTGGCGCTGGCCCTGCGCGGCCCGCTCCAGGACGACCTGCTGGAGGGCAACGAAACGCTCTACTGGGTCTTCTTCTCGGCGGTCCTGTTCTACGCGGCGAGCTACTTCGCGCGCGGCTTCCTCGCCGGCAACCGCCGCTTCGGCCTGTTCACGGCGCTGATCCTCTCCGAGTCGGTCTTCCGCACGTCCTTCGCGGTGCTGGTCGCGGTCGGCGTGCTGAGCGGCCAGTCGGCGGTCGCGATCGGGATCGTCGCGGCGCCCTCGCTCACCTGATGGTCGTGCCGCTCGCCTTTGCCCGCCGGGCGCGCACCGCGCCCGCGGCCGAAGCGACCGCCGCGCAGAACGGCCTCCGAGTTCTCGCTCGCGCACGGGACCGGCTTCGCCGCGGCGGTGCTGCTGATCATGTTCAGCGAACAGGCCTTCCTCAACGCCGGCCCGCTGATCGTCCGCGGCCTCGCAGGGCGCCGCCGCCGCCGGCTTCATCTTCAACGTGCTGATGATCGCCCGCGCCCCGCTGCAGCTCTTCCAGGCGGTCTCGACCAGCATCCTCCCCCACCTGACCAGTCTCCACACCAGCACGGAGGACGGCAGCGAGCGGGAGTTCCACCGCTCGGTGCGGATGGTGCTGATCGCGGTCGCCGCCTTCACCGCGCTGGCCGCGCTCGCCGTCCTCGATCGCCGGCCCGCAGCTGATGCAGCTCGCCTTCAGCAAGAAGTTCAGCTACGACCGGGCGGGGCTGCTGCTGGTGACGCTCGGCATGGGCCTCTACCTCTGCTCGGTGACCGTCAACCAGGCCTGCGTCGCGCAGGGCCAGGTGCGGCGGGCCGCGACGCGCTGGATCGGCTGCGCGGCGGCCTTCGTCGCCTGGAACTTGCTGCCGCTGGTCGGCGACGAGTTCCGCCGCGTCGAGCTCGGCTTCGTCCTCGCCGCCGGCCTCCTGCTGGCGCTGCTCTACCTCGTCTACCGCCGACCCGCACGAACGGGCCGAGGACATGCCCGAGGCCGGCTCCCCGGAGGAGCTCGAGGTCCGCCTCGCGACTCTCGACGAGAACCTCTGAGTCAGGCAGCCGCAGGCGCCATCAGGGACTCGAGGCGCTCCAGCACCTTCGTCTCCCCCATCGCGACCAGCACGTCGCCGTCGTGCAGGACGGTCTGGTCCGGCGGCTGCGGCTCGACGCTGCCGTCGCCGTGGCGCAGCGCGACGATCGTCGAGGACCCCCGCACCTCCTCCAGCGTCCTCCCCGCGGCCTCGCAGCCGACCGTCACCTCGATCTCCTCCATGCGGTACTCGGGCGCCACCTCGACCACGCCGGTCACCTGCGGCTGCAGGGTGAGGCGGACCATCTCCGAGCCGCTCGTCTTGTAGGGGGAGACGATGCGGTCGGCGCCGGCGCGGCGCAGCTTTTTCTCGGAGTCTTCGACGCTGGCCCGCGCCACGACGGTGATCTCGGCGCGCATCTCCCGGCGGTGAGGGTGATGAAGATGTTCTCGGCGTCGGAGTCGACGCAGGCCATCACGCCGGCGGCGCGCATGATGCCGGCGCTGCGCAGCACGTGGTCGTCGGATGGTCGGCCCTCGATGAAGGTCGCGCCCATCGCCTCGGCGTGCTCGCGGGTCTCCGCCGGGTTGCTGTCGATGACGACGAAGTCGCGGCCGGCGGCGCGCAGGTCGCGGGCCGCCTGGCGCCCGACGCGGCCGAAGCCGCAGATCAGGATGTGGTCTCGTAGCGAGTCGATCTTCCTCAGCGCCCTTCTCTCCTCGAGCAGGCCGGAGAGGTGGCCCGACACGAAGAACTCGGTGACTGTAACCAGCGCGTAGAAGAGCGTACCCACGCCGAAGACGATCAGGCCGACCTTGACGATCTGGCCGCCGGTGCTTTCGGGGCTGTGGATCGAGCCGACCGTCGCCACCGTGTCCAGCGCCCAGACGAAGCTGTAGCCGACCGAGGTCCCCTCGGTGATCGCGTATCCCGCCGTGCCGGCGGCCAGCAGCAGGCAGATCGCCGCGACCAGCATCCCCAGCCGCTCGAGGAACTCGAGCAGCTGCCGGCGCAGCACCGCCCGCGTCTCGCCGAGGCCGGGGTGGTCGGCGATCTCGCGCAGCCGCGAGCGCCTCAGGGACAGCCCCGGCAGCCTGCCCTGGTCGCCCGCTGCCATCGGGATCAGACCGCCCCGGCGGCTCGGGCGATCTCGCCGTAGGCGGCGGCCGGATCGTCGGCGCCGAAGACCGCCGAGCCGGCGACGAGCAGCGAGGCGCCGGCCGCGGCCACCGGGCCGGCCGTCGCGGCGTCGACGCCGCCGTCGACCTCGATCTTGGCCTCGCCGGCCAGAGCCGCGAGGCGGGAGACCTTGTCCGGGGAGCCGGCGATGAAGGCCTGCCCGCCCCAGCCCGGGTTCACCGTCATGCAGAGGGCGATGTCGGCGAGCCCGCGCAGCTCGGCGAGCGCCTCGACCGGGGTGCCCGGGTTGATCGCCACGCCCGCCAGGCAGCCCAGCTCGCGGATCGCCGCCAGGGTGCGGTTGGCGTGCGGGGTCGCCTCGGCGTGGAAGCTGATCGCGTCGGCGCCGGCCCTGGCGAAGGCCTCGATCTGCCGCTCGGGCGCCTCGATCATCAGGTGGACGTCGAGGACGCCGCCCGCCGCGTGGACCCGGTCGGCGATCGAGGCCGCGACCAGCGGCCCGATCGTGATCGGCGGCACGAAGTGCCCGTCCATCACGTCGACGTGGATCACCCGCGCCCCCGCCTCCATCACCTCGTCGAGCTGGGCGCCGAGCCGTGAGAAGTCGGCTGAGAGGATCGAGGGCGCGACCCGCTTCTCGCCGACCAGTGCGCGCATCCGCTCGCTCATACGGGCCTCAGCATCGACGCTCGGCACGTCTGGCAGGTCATGTCCTCGGTGCTGCTCATTCGGGCGATCGTCTGGTGCTCGCCGCAGTTGGGGCACTGCGAGACCAGCTCGAAGCGGCGCAGACAGTACACGCAGCGGAAGCGGCCGGGCAGCTGGGTCGGCCGCAGCCAGGGCTCGCCGCAGCCGGGGCAGCTGGCGCGGCGCAGCACGCTCAGTCCTCGTCCGGATCGTTCATGGACCCCCCATCATGCCGCCTCAGGCGGCAGATGAAGAAGCCGGTGGTGCGGTCGCGGTCGGGGCGGAGCTGCAGGCAGCGCTTGTCGACGGGGGAGGCGAGCCGCGGGGCGCGGGCGCCGAGGTCCTCGACGGCGAGCGGCGGCGCCTCGCCGGCGGCCGACGCCCCGAGCAGCGCCGCGAGCTGGTCCTCGTTCTCGCGGCGAGAGATCGTGCAGGTCGCGTAGACCAGCGTCCCGCCCGGCCGCAGGGCCGCGGCGGCGTTGAGGAGGATGCGGCGCTGCAGCTCGGCCAGCCGCTCGATCGCGCGCGGCGACTTGCGCCAGCGGGCGTCGGGGCGCGAGGCGAGGGCACCGAGATCCGAGCAGGGCGCGTCGACCAGCACCCGGTCGAAGCCCGGAGCCATCCCGTTCTCGGCCGCGTCGGCCTCGACCACGGTGACGCTGCGCAGCCCCAGCCGCGCCGCCTGCGCCGCCGTCTCCGCCGCCCGCCCGGCGTCGGGCTCGACCGAGATCGTCTCGCCGCGATCGCCCATCCGCGCCGCGATCTGGCCGCTCTTGATGCCCGGCCCGGCGCAGAGGTCGAGGACGTGCTCGGTGGGCAGCGGGCCGAGGACCTCGACCACGGCCGCGGAGCCGCGGCTCTGCGGAGTCAGCTCGCCGGCGACGACCAGCTCGCGAACGGCGTCGCCGCTGCGGCCGGCAACCACGATCGTCTCCGGCGCGGCCAGCGGCCACGGCCCCTCGGCCGCACGCGCCTCCACCCCGGCCCCCAGCAGCTTCGCCAGGACCGCCTCGCGATCGGTGCGCAGCACGTTCACCCTGAAGGCGACCTCCGCCGGCTCGTTGCAGGCGGCGAGCAGCGAGCGAGCGCCGTCGGGCCCCAGCTCCTCCCACCACATCCGCGCCAGCCAGGGCGGCGCCGAGTGGGCGACGGCGGCGCGCTCCGGGGTCGAGTCGTCGCCGAGCAGGGAGGCGCTCAGCTCGGCGCGCTCGCGGGCGGCGCGCCGCAGCACGGCGTTGACCAGGCCCGCCGCGTGGGCGGCGCCGGCGCGCTTGACCAGCTCGACCGCCTGGTCGACGGCGGCGTGGTCGGGCGTCGCGTCGGCAAAGAGCAGCTCGTAGAGGCCGAGGCGCAGGGCGGCCAGGACGGGCGGGTCGAGGCGGCGCAGCGGGCGCTCCGCGAGGCGCTCGATCACGGCGTCGCTGCTGCCGCGGCGCTGCACGGCCCCGTAGGCGAGGCGCTGGGCCTGGGCGCGCTCGCGCCCGTCGCTGCCGCGCTGCTCAGCCGCGGCGCGGAAGGCCCGCTCGGTGAAGGCGTCCCGCTCGAAGCTGGCCCGGATCACGTCGAAGGCGAGTGCCCGCGCCGGCGAGATGCTCACAGCGCCGGCACGGGGTGGCCGCGCAGGTAGGCGTCGGCCACCATCGGCCTGCCGCCCTCGGGCTGCACGACCTCGAGCCGCAGGGCGCCCTGCCCGCAGCCGAGCAGCAGCGCCCCCCACTCGGCCCGCATCTCGCCCGGCCTGACGCCGACCTCGACCGCCCGCGCCCTGCGCACGGCCAGCCTCCTGCCGTCGCCGGTCTCGAGGTAGGCGCCGATGTGAGGGGTGAGGGCGCGAACCGTGCGGGCCAGCTCGGCGGCGGGCCGAGCGGGGTCGAGGCGGCGCTCGGCGGGGTCGACCTTCTCGGCGTAGGTCGCCTCCTCGTCGTCCTGCTCGCCGAGCTCCAGCCTCCCCTCCTCCTCCAGGTCCAGCGCCTTCACCAGCAGCTCGCCGCCAAGCGCCGCGAGCCTCTCCGCGAGCG
The DNA here is from genome assembly GCA_963696185.1 of uncultured Solirubrobacterales bacterium. Lineage (GTDB taxonomy): Bacteria > Actinomycetota > Thermoleophilia > Solirubrobacterales > 70-9 > VRUE01. The sequence goes on along the minus strand of OY968825.1, from coordinate 2,333,257 downwards.
CTTCGTAGTCGTCCTCGGGCCGGACCTCGACCGCCTCCTGGAGGGCGACCGGGCCGGAGTCGAGGCCGGCGGTGACGCGCATCACGCTGACGCCGGTGCGCCGGTCGCCGGCCATGATCGCCCGCTCGATCGGCGCCGCGCCGCGCCAGCGTGGCAGCAGCGAGGGGTGCACGTTGAGCAGCGGCAGCTCGGAGAGCAGCGGCTCGCGGATCAGCTGGCCGAAGGCGCAGACGGCCCCCACCTGCGGTCGGGCCGCGCGGATCCGCTCCAGCGCCGCCCCGTCGTTGACGTTCTGGGATCTGCAGCAGCTCGATGCCCAGCTCGCCCGCCGCCGCCGCGGCGGGGGGAGGCAGCGTCCTGCGGCCCCGCCCCTTGGGCCGGTCGGGTGGCGTCACGACGAGCAGCGGCCGGTGCCGGGAGCCGGCCAGGCGGCGCAGCACCGTCGCCGCGAAGTCCGAGGTGCCGAGGTAGACGGTCCTCACGCGTTGCCTTGTGGGCGCGTCAATCGACACGGTGGCAGCCGGTTGTTCGAGTCCGTGGCGATTGACGCGTTCACACTGTGTGTTTCGGCTCGCGGTGCTCCTCGCGGTCCCGAGCCTCGTCCCCCTCCTCGAGCGGCGGGCTGTAGCTGCCGCCCTCGCGCAGCGCCCGCAGCGCCCCCTTGCGCTGCTCGCGCGGCGCCCGGTCGAGGATCAGCACCCCGTCGAGGTGGTCGATCTCGTGCTGGAGGACGCGCGCCTCGAGCCCCGAGGCCTCGATCGTCACCGGCTCGCCGTCGACGTCGAGGCCGCCGACCCGGGCGTGCAGGGGCCGCTCGACGTCCATCGAGACCCGCGGCAGGCTGAGGCAGCCCTCCTCGGCGACGACCGTCTCCTCCGAGAGCCACTCGACCGCCGGGTTGACCAGCGCCGTCGGCTCGCTGTCGGGCCCGGCCTGGAAGACGAGCAGGCGGCGCAGGATGCCGAGCTGGGTGGCGGCCAGGCCGACCCCCATCCCGTCGCGCATGATCCCGATCATCCGCTCGACCTCGGACCGCAGCGCCGGGCCGAACTCGGCGACCGCGGACGCCCTGCTCTTCAGGACCGGATCGCCGAACTTGACCACCTGGGCGAGCGCCGCCTCGCGCCGCTCCCGCAGCTCCGCTTCGAGCGCCTCGCGCTCCTCCTGGTCGGCCCCGACGGCCTGCTCGTCGCTCATGGATCGATTGTATGGATCGGCCCAACCGCCCCGCGGTCGACTTTCCAGCCGCTATGCGGCGATAAGGACGACCGCGCCTACTGCGGATCGACGTCGACGCCGATCGCGACGTCGCGCAGGGTGCGGTCGGCGGCCATGCGCTCGACGGCCTCGCGCACCGCGGTGACGCCGGCGGCGCGGTCGGGGGCCTTGAGCAGGAGGCGGCGGCGGTGCCGGTTGCGGACGCGGAACATCGGCGCCGGGCCGAGCAGGTCGGTGCCGTCCGGCAGGTCCGCGGCGAGGGCGGCGGCGAGCGCCGACCCGGCCGCGTCGACCCGCGCCTCCGACTCGGCCCGCAGCACGATGCGGACCAGGTGGGAGAAGGGCGGGTAGCGCAGCGCCCGGCGGCGCTCGACCTCCTCGGCGAGGAAGCCGGCGGCGTCGTGGCGGGCGGCGTGGGCGATGCTAGGACGCCGCGGGCGCCAGCGTCTGCACGATCACCTCGCCGCCGGCCTCGCCGCGCCCGCTGCGGCCGGCGAGCTGCGCGACCATCGCGAAGGTCCGCTCGGCGGCGCGGAAGTCGGGGAAGCGCAGGGTGGCGTCGGCGTCGAGGATGGCGCTCAGCGTCACCTCGGGGAAGTCGTGGCCCTTGGCGACCATCTGGGTCCCGACCAGGACGCCGCTCGCGGCCTCGTCGAAGGCGGCGAGGATGCGGCCGTGGGCGCCGCGGCCGGCGGCCGTGTCGGAGTCGAGGCGGAAGACGGGCATCGGCGCGAGCCGCTCCGCCAGCAGGGCCTCGACCTGCTCGGTCCCCACCCCGGCCCGCGAGAGCGTCGTCGAGCCGCACCCGGCGCAGGCCCGCGGCAGCGGCTCGGCGTGGGCGCAGTGGTGGCAGACGAGGCTGCCGCTGTGGCGGTGGACGATCAGCGAGACGTCACAGTTGGGGCAGCTCCAGTGATGCCCGCAGGAGCGGCAGGTGAGCCAGGGGGCGAAGCCGCGGCGGTTGACCATCACGATCGCCTTGGCGCCGGCCCGCCGCACCTCCTCCAGCGCCTCCCAGGTGACGGGATGGAGCGGCCCCGAGCGGGGGTCGGCGCCACGCATGTCGAGGACCTCGACCGGCGGCATGCGGCGGCCGTCGACGCGGCGCGGCAGCTCCAGCCGGGGCAGCTCCAGCCAGCTCTCGGGCCGCGGCGTCGCGGTGCCGGCGACCAGCGCCGCCCCGCATTCGGCGGCGCGGCGCCGGGCCACCGCGCGGGCGTCGTAGCAGGGATCGCCCTCCTGCTTGTAGGAGGGGTCGTGCTCCTCGTCGACGACGATCAGGCCGAGGTCGCGGACCGGGGCGAAGACGGCCGAGCGCGGCCCGACGCAGACGCTCGCCTCGCCGTCGCGCAGCCGCCGCCACTCGTCGTAGCGCTCGCCCGGCGACAGCGCCGAGTGCAGCACCGCGAAGCCGTCGCCGAGCCGCGCCCGGAAGCGGGCCACCAGCTGCGGGGCGAGGCCGATCTCGGGGACGAGGACGATCGCGCCCCGTCCCCGCGCCAGCGCCGCCTCGACGGCCGCCAGGTAGACCTCGGTCTTGCCCGAGCCGGTGACGCCGTGCAGGAGCAGCTCGCGCGGCGCGCCGGGCTCGCCGTCGAGCGCCGCGACGATCCCCTCGACCGCCCTCTCCTGCTCCGCCAGCAGCCGCGGACGGCGCGCCGGCCCGGCCGCGACCTCGGGGTGCTCCAGCCGCGGCCGGGGGCGGTGCTTGCGAACCCCGGCGCCGGGCGGCAGGACCAGCCGCAGGCCGCGGGACGGGGTCGAGCAGTACTCGCGGGCGACCCAGAGGCCGAGCCGGACCAGCTCGGGCGGGGCGCCCGCCTCGAGCGCCTCGATCGGCTCGGCGAGGCGCTCGGGCGGCAGCTCGGAGCGCTCGGCCAGCTCGACGACGACGCCGAGCACGCGCTGCCGTCCGAAGGGGACGCGGACCACGCTGCCCACCTCGAGGTCGGCCATGGCGGCGGGCAGCCGGTAGTCGAACGGCCCGCGCAGGGCGCGGGCGGTCGTCAGCGGCTCGACCTTGGCGATGGGCATCGCCGCCACGCTATGGAGGGAGGCGGACAGCGCGGCTATGCTGGCAACCGATGGCGCTCCACCTCAGCCCCGGCGAGCAGGTGATCTTCTCGGGGCACCCGTCGTGGCGGGCGATCCTCGGCTTCTACCTGAAGGGGATCGTGGTCGCGGCGATCGCGGGCGCGCTCGCCAAGCTCTTCGGCGCCGACAGCGCCACGGTCTTCCTGATCGTCCTGGTCGCGATCGCCCTCGCCGTCCTCGTCGGCTTCGTCAAGCGCGTCGCGACCACCTACACGATCACCAGCCGCCGCCTCAACATCAGGCGCGGCATCCTCTCGCGCGAGATCCAGGAGACGCGGCTGGAGCGCGTCCAGAACGTCAACTACCGGCAGTCGATCTACCAGCGCGTCATGCAGATCGGCGACGTCGACTTCGACACCGCGGCCAGCGACGACTACAACTTCGTCTTCGCCGGGGTGGCGAACCCCGACGAGGTCGTGCACCGCGTCGACCAGGCAACCGGAGCGGCCGCGGCGGGAGACCACGGCCTCGGCGAAGCGCAGCCGCCGAGTTAGTTCACGTACACCGAAAGGGTGCGTGTGGCCAAGCAGATCAAGGACGCAGGGAGCGTGGCGTGCTCTGCACGCGAGCGACCGAGGACGCAGATATGCGCCGCGCCACACGCGCCCCGCTCAGGCCGGGGTGGCCGCAAGCCCGGCAGCGGCTCTTAGAGAGTCGACACGATCGGTCAACTCCCAAGTGAAGGCCTCCTCATCGCGGCCGAAGTGGCCGTATGCAGCCGTCTTCTGGAAGATCGGGCGGTGCAGGTCGAGGTAGCGGCGGAAGGCGCCCGGCCGCATGTCGAACTCGGCTTCGACGAGGCGCGAGATCTCCGCGTCGGGCAGCTTGCCGGTGCCGAAGGTCTCGACCATCAGCGAGATCGGCTGGGCGACCCCGATCGCGTAGGCAACCTGGACCTCGCAGCGCTGCGCCAGCCCGGCCGCGACGACGTTCTTGGCGACGTGGCGGGCGGCGTAGGCGGCCGAGCGGTCGACCTTCGAGGGGTCCTTGCCGGAGAAGGCGCCGCCGCCGTGGCGGGCCATGCCGCCGTAGGTGTCGACGATGATCTTGCGCCCGGTGAGGCCGGCGTCGCCGACCGGGCCGCCGATCACGAACTTGCCGGTCGGGTTGACGAGGAAGCCGTCGCGCAGCTCGCCCTCGTCGTACATCCCGGGCACCTCGGCGCCCAGCACCGGCAGCACCACGTGCTCCCAGAGGTCGGGCTTGATCGTCTGCTCGGACTCGACGTGCTCCGCGTGCTGGGTGGAGATCAGCAGCTTCTCGACGTGAATCGGACGGCCGGCGGCGTAGCGGACCGTGACCTGCGTCTTGCCGTCGGGGCCGAGGTAGTCGAGCGTGCGGTCCTTGCGCACGGCGGCGAGGCGCTCGGCCAGCCGGTGGGCGAGGTGGATCGGCATCGGCATCAGCGCCTCGGTCTCGTCGGTCGCGTAGCCGAACATCATCCCCTGGTCGCCGGCGCCGGCCGCCAGCAGCTCGTCGTCGATCGCGCCGCCGAGCCGCGCCTCGTAGCCGAGGTCGACCCCCTGGGCGATGTCGGGCGACTGCTTGTCGAGCGAGACGAGGACCGAGATGTGGTCGCAGTTGTAGCCGTAGTCGCCGTGGTCGTAGCCGATCCCGCGGATCGTCTCGCGGACGATCTCGGGCACGTCGAGGTGGACCTCGGTCGAGATCTCGCCCGCCACCACCGCCATCCCCGTGCTGACCAGCGTTTCGCAGGCGACGCGCCCCTCCGGGTCGCCGGCCATCACCGCGTCGAGCACCGCGTCGGAGATCTGGTCGCAGACCTTGTCCGGGTGTCCCTCGGTGACCGACTCCGAAGTGAACAGGTACTCGCCCTCTGCGAACGGCTGCGTTTCGCTCATGCGCGGAAGAGTAAATGGTTGGACCGGGGGGAGCGCTTCTACGGTCACCGGGCACCTCCCCGCCGCCCCGAATGTGGGACGAAGTCGATGACCAGTGGAACCCCCTCCAGCCCATAGGCCTCGCGCATCCGGTTCTCCAGGTGGTAGGCCCAGTCGCGGCTGATCAGGCGGCGGTCGTTGACCTGGATCGCGATCCGCGGCGGGCGCTCGCCCACCTGGGCGGCGTAGTAGAGGCGGAGGCGGCGACCGCGGCGGGATGGCGGCGGCGTCCTCGCCACGACCTCGGCGACGAAGCGGTTCAGCTCCGGGGTCGGGATCCGCTCGGCGGCGCGGTCGGCCAGCTCCAGCGCCTTGGGCAGCAGCTTGGCGACGTTGCGGCCGCGCGTCGCCGAGCAGGTGATGAGCGCCGGGCGCAGCCGCAGCTTGCGCTCGACCCGGGCTCGGGCGTCCTCGAGGTCGGTGGCGGTGACGTCCCACTTGTTGAGCGCCAGCAGCGTCGCGCAGCCGGCCCGCATCGCCAGCTCGGCGACGCGCAGGTCCTCGGCGGTGACCCCCTCCGAGGCGTCGCAGACGACGATCGCCACGTCGGCGCGCTCGACCGCCCGCTCGGAACGGAGCTGGGCGTAGTAGTCGACCGTGCCGGCGACCTTGGAGCGGCGGCGCAGCCCGGCGGTGTCGACGAGGACGACGGGCCGCCCCTCGACCTCCAGCTCGGTGTCGACCGCGTCGCGGGTCGTCCCCGCCCGCTCGGAGACGATCACCCGCTCGGAGCCGAGGAAGGCGTTGACCAGCGAGGACTTGCCGACGTTGGGGCGGCCGATCGACGGCGACCCGCGTCGCCTCGCTCTCGCCCGCCGGGCGGGCGCGCTCGCCGAGCAGCTCGACGAGGCGGTCGAGCAGGTCGCCGCTGCCGAGCCCGTGCGTCGCCGAGACCGCGAGCGGCTCGCCGAGGCCGAGCTTGTGGAACTCGGCGGGGAGGTGGACGTCCTCCGGGCCGGTCGACCTTGTTGACGACGACCAGCACCGGCGTATCGCTGCGCCGCAGCTCGCTCGCCAGCTCGGCGTCGCCGGCGCGAACTCCGGCGCGGGCGTCGACGACCAGCACCACGACGTCGGCCTCGGCGATCCCGAGCCGCGCCTGGCGGCGCACGTCGGCCGCCAGCTCGTCCTCGTCGCTCGATGTCGATGCCGCCGGTGTCGAGCAGCTCGAAGGCGACGCCGTTCCACTCGCAGGGCACCCGCTTGCGGTCGCGGGTGACGCCGGGCTCGGCGTGGGTGACCGCCTCGCGACCGCCGGCGAGTCTGTTGACCAGCGTGCTCTTGCCGACGTTGGGGAAGCCGACGACGGCGACCTTGGGGAGGCGGCTCATGCCAGGCCCCTCTCGCGGGCCAGGGAGACGACGCGCGTCGACGACCTCGTCGAGCGTGAGCGACGTCGTGTCGATCTCGACCGCGTCGTCGGCGGGCCGCAGGGCGCTGTGCTCGCGCGTCTCGTCGCGCTCGTCGCGCTGGCGCTGGGCCGCCAGGACCGCCGCGGGGTCCTCGCCGGTCTGCGCGGCGCGGCGGCGGGCCCGCTCCTCCGTCGAGGCGGTGAGGAAGACCTTGAGCGGCGCCTCGGGGCTGACCACCGTGCCGATGTCGCGCCCCTCGGCGACGTAGCGGCCGGCGGCGATCGCCTCGCGCTGCCGCGCCACCATCGCCTCGCGCTGCCGCGCCACCATCGCCTCGCGCACCTGGGGGTGGACGGAGACGCGCGAGGAGGCTTCGGTGACGCGCGGTTCGCGGATCGCGGCGCTGACGTCGCGGGCGTCGATCGTCACGCGCGCATCCTCGAAGCCGATCTCGAGTGAGCTGGCCACCGCCCCCATCGCGGCATCGTCGTCGAGGTCGGCGCCCCGCTCGAGCGCAACGAGCGCCACGCAGCGGTACATCGCCCCCGAGTCGAGGTAGGTGAAGCCGAGCGCCCGCGCGACAGCGCGGGCCACGGAGGACTTGCCGGCCCCGGCGGGCCCGTCGATCGCGATGACCATGAAGCGCACAGTCTCGCGGTTGTCGCCGGGCGGGGAGTCGGTGACAACACCCGCGGCTTCACTCACATGACGTTTCCCGGTCAGGGCTTCAGCAGCGAGGCGAGGTCGGCCTCGAAGCCCGGGTAGCTGACCGCGGCGGCGTCCATCCCGGCGACCTCGACGCCCTCGCGCGAGGCGAGGCCGGCGACTGAGCCCAGCATCGCGATCCGGTGGTCGCCGTGCGAGTCGACCGCGCCGCCGCGCAGGCCGCCGCCGCCCTCGATCCGCATCCCGTCCGCGGTCGGCTCCACCGTGGCGCCGAGCGCGCCGAGCGCCTCGCTCACCGTGGCGATCCGGTCGCTCTCCTTGCGGCGCAGCTCGGCGGCGTCGCGGATCGTCGTCTCGCCCTCGGCGAAGCAGGCGGCAAGCGCCACCAGCGGCAGCTCGTCGATCGCCAGCGGCACCTCGGCGCCCCCCACCTCGGCTCCGCGCAGCGCGCCGCAGCGAACGCGGATCGTGCCGCTCGGCTCGCCGCCCCGCTCGCCCTCGGGCTCGACCTCCACGTCGGCGCCCATCCGCTCCAGGATCGTCAGCAGCCCGGTTCGGGTCGGGTTGAGGCCGACCCCGGAGAGGGCGACCTCGCTGCCGGGGACGAGCAGCGCGGCGACGAGGAAGAAGGCGGCCGAGGAGAAGTCGGCCGGGACGACGATCTCGCCCGGCTCGAGCCGCTGCGCAGACCGCACCGTCACCGCTCCGTCCCCCCGCTCGACCTCCGCCCCGGCGGCGGCCAGCATCCGCTCGGTATGGTCGCGGCTGGGCAGCGGCTCGACGACCGTGCGTCTCCCCGCTCGGCGAGCAGGCCGGCGAAGAGCAGGCAGGACTTGATCTGGGCGCTGGCGACGGGCAGCTCGTACTCGATGCCCTCGCAGCGGCGCGCCCTCGATCTCGAGCGGCGGCAGGCGGTCCTCGCGGCAGCGCAGGCGCGCCCCCATCAGCTGCAGCGGCTCGGCGATGCGGTCGACGGGGCGCCGCCGGATCGACTCGTCGCCGTCGAGCGTCCAGGCGCCCGCCTCCTGCCCCGCCAGCCAGCCGGGCAGGAGGCGCAGCAGCGTGCCCGCGTTGCCGACGTCGATCGAGGCGGCCGTCGGGCCGCGCAGGCCGACGCCGCTGACGCGGACGACCGGCTCGATCACCGCCGGGCCCGCCCCCTCGACCCGGGCGCCCAGCGCCTCGATCGCGGCCAGCGTCGAGCGCGTGTCGGCCGAGTCGAGGTAGCCCGAGATCGCCGTCTCGCCGTCGCCCATCGCAGCGATCAGCGCCGCCCGGTGGGAGATCGACTTGTCGGGCGGCGGCCGCAGCGTTCCGCACAGCGGGCCGCAGGGATCGAAGCGCCGCGGCATCGGGCCCCTACCCCTCGTCGCCGAGCGGCGCTCACCGTGTGGCCCAGCTCGCGGACCAGCGCCGCCGCCCGCTCGCGCCTGCTCCTCGCCCGCGACCCAGAGCGAGACCGCCCCCGACGTCATGTCCGGCGCCGGGTAGAGCGCCATGTCCTCGATGTTGACGCCCGCCTCGCCGAGCGCCAGCGCCAGCTCGGCGATCGTGCCCGGGCGGTTGGCGACGACGACGCGCAGCTCGCGCAGCGGCCCGCCCGCCAGCTCGGCCTCCAGCAGGCGGCGGCGGTCGGCGGCCGCGGCGGCGTGCCAGGCGGCGACCGCGCCGCGCTCGCCGTCCCGGATCAGCTCCGCCGCCTCGCGCAGGCGGGCGACGACGGCGTCGATCGCCTCGGCGACCGACTCGCGGTTGCTGGCGAAGATGTCGCCCCAGATCGCCGGGTTCGAGCCGGCGACCCGGGTCGTGTCGCGGAAGCTGGGGCCGACCTCGGGCATCCGCTCCGAGTCGCGCGTCAGCTCCGCCGCCGCCTGGCCCACCAGGACGTTGGCGACGACGTGCGGCAGGTGGCTGACCGTCGCCATCAGGCGGTCGTGCGCGGCGGCGTCGATCGCCTGCGGCCTGGCGCCGAGCCCGGCGACGGCCCGCTGCAGGCGGTCGTAGAGGAGGCCCCCGGAGCGCTCGGTCGGGGTCAGGTACCAGCGGGCGCCCTCGAAGAGGTCGGCGCGGGCGTTCTCGACCCCGGAGGTCTCGGCCCCGGCAAGCGGGTGGCCGCCGATGAAGCGCTCGTCGCCGCCCAGCGCGGCGACGATCTCGCGCTTGGTCGATCCGACGTCGGTGACCACCGCGTCCGGGCCGCAGGCCGCCAGCGCGGCGCGCGCCAGGCTGGGGAGCGCCGCCACCGGGGCGGCGCAGAAGACGACCTCGGCGCCCTCGCAGGCGGCGGCGACCGACTCGGCGCCACGGTCGAGCGCCCCGACCTCGATCGCCCGCTCGACCGCCCCGCGGCTCGGGGTCGAAGCCGACCACCTCGGCTCCCAGCCGCCGGCGCGCCGCGAGCCCGATCGAGCCCCCGACCAGGCCCACTCCGAGGACGGCCAGCCTCATTCGCCGCGCCGCGCGCGCACCGCCGCCGCGAGACGGTCGAGCACGGCGACCGTCTCGTCCCAATCGATGCAGGCGTCGGTGATCGACTGGCCGTAGACGAGCGGCTCGCCGCCGTCGAGGTCCTGGCGGCCCTCGACCAGGAAGGACTCCATCATCACGCCGACGATCGCCTTGTCGCCGGCGGCCACCTGGTCGGCGATCTCGCCCGCTGCGGCGACCTGGCGCGCCGGGTCCTTGGCGCTGTTGTCGTGGGAGGCGTCGATCACGATCCGCTCGGGCAGGCCGGCGGCGCGCAGTTTGGCCAGCGCCTCGGCGACGCCCTCGGCGCCGTAGTTCGGGGCGCCCCGGCCGCCGCGCAGGATGACGTGGCCGTCGGGGTTGCCGCTCGTGTGGAGGATGGCCGGCGAACCGTTGTCGTCGATGCCGGCGAAGGCATGCGCCGCCGCGGCGGCGCGGCAGGCGTCGACCGCGACCTGGATGTTCCCGTCGGTGCGGTTCTTGAAGCCGATCGGCATCGAGAGGCCGGAGCCGAGCTGGCGGTGGATCTGGCTCTCGGTCGTGCGCGCCCCGATCGCCCCCCAGGCGACCGTGTCGGAGATGTACTGCGGCGTGATCGGGTCGAGGAACTCGCAGCCGACCGGCAGGCCGAGGTCGAGCACCTGGAGCAGCAGCCTGCGCGCCATGCGCAGGCCGGCGTTGACGTCGCAGGAGCCGTCAAGGTGGGGATCGTTGATCAGCCCCTTCCAGCCGGTCGTCGTGCGCGGCTTCTCGAAGTAGACGCGCATCACGATCAGCAGGTCCTCGCTGCGCTCGCCGGCGGCCTCGGCGAGCCTGCCCGCGTAGTCGAGCGCCGCCGCCGCGTCGTGGACGCTGCACGGCCCCACGACGACCAGCAGGCGATCGTCGCTGCGGTCGAGGATGTTGCCGACTTCGCCGCGACCGCGCAGAACCACCCTTTCGCGCTCCTCGCCGAGCGGCAGCTCGTCGAACAGGGTCGCCGGCGCGGCAAGCTCCACGACCCGCTCGATCCGCTGGTCGCGGACCCGGTCCCGCGTCCCGCTCTGCATCCCGATCACCACCTTGCCGCCACCTTTCTCCATGAGTCAAGACTCTACTTTCAATGCGGGGATCGCCAGCGAGCGCGCGCGGCGAATCCGCGAACCGGGGGAACCGGCGCCCGGCCGAGCGCTCCATCTGGGTGCGGCGAAACGCCGCGAGGCCGGACGCCTAGCTAAATCGCCAGCAATAGGCGAAGCGGGCAGAGTCGAGCGCGGCGCCGCAGGCGCATGTGCCGCTCGTCGTGTCGCCCGTTCGCTTCACTTCATGACTTTGTAGCAGATGAGGCGTGAACCGTCCAACCGCATCCCGGCGTCGGGAGGCTTCAGTCGAGGTACGGCTCGATCCAGCGGCGGTAGCGGCCGAAGAACTCGCGCGCGACACCGTGGCTGAGGAGGGTCGCTTCATGCACCTTCCCGGCCCGCAGGCGAACGTATTCATGCTCGATCGCCGAGCGGGCTTTCTGCGCCCCGACCAGGCGGCGGCAGAGCGCTCCGTCGATGACCTTCGCATCCCGCAACGCCTCGAAGGCGTGCCTGGGGCGAAAGCCCTCGCCCCCGGCCGGCTCGCTGGGCAGGTTCGCGAGGCGAACGCCGGCCTGCGCCAGGTCGGCGACGAAGCCCTGCACCCGCCCGACGGCCCGTTCGAGCGCCTGCACGCGATTGTAGGCGTCCATGTCGTCGGTCGTGTCGAAGGCATCTTTGAATCGCGGCAGATCGAAGTCGTCGCCAAACTCAGCCATCGCGAACTCCAGGGCGGCGTACTGGCGCGGGAAATCCTCGATGTGGGCGACGATCTCGCGCACCAGCCGCTGACGCTCGGCCTTGCGCAGCTCGGAGCGGGTCATCCGGTCGCCGCCAGGAAGCGGTCGGCGCGCTCGAGGGCAGACCGCTTCCGGATCTCGTCGCGCTGCCGGCCGTGCCGCCGCAGAGCCGCCTCGCGCCGCCGCAAACAGGGCCAGACCTCCTCGCGATCGACGAGCACCCGCCCCACCTCAAGAGCGCCAGCAAGGAACGACGGGTCAGCTTCTGCCTCATCCAGGCGGACGACCTCAACCGACCGCCCGGCGGCATCGGACAGCTTCAACTCGAGATCGAGGGCTCGATCGAGGCTCGGATCGCGCAGGTCCGCGATCACGTCGACGTCGCTGCCCTCCGTGTCCTCGCCGGTCGCCGCCGACCCGAAGAGCAGTGCGAAGCGAACGTTCCGCTCGGTCCGCAGGGCCGCCCGCAGCGCCGACAGGAGCGGCCAGCGGCGCCGCACGAAGCTGCGCTCCGAGAGCGGCAGCTCGAGCACGCGGGGCGACAGCCTGCTCCCTCGCAGAGCACCCTCATTCACGGCCCTTCGAAGCGTGCGCTCGCTCACTCCCACCTCTTGCGCAAGAAGACCTAGCCTATTCATGTGTCCATTGTAATAGCTACATATGTCCATTAACAACTGGACATGTGTCCGGCTACATACAGGAAGCAGGGAGCAGCGCAAAGGCGACGCCGTCCACGTCGAGCGAATCAGCCCAGCAGCTCGGCGAGGGCGGCGAGGAGGCGGTCGTTGTCGGCCGGGGTGCCGTAGCTGACCCGGATGTGGCCGGGGCCGCCGAGCGGCGTGCCGGCGCGGACGGCGATCTTGCGCTCGGCGAGGGCGGCGACGACCTCGCCCTCGTCGGCGTCGCCGAGGTCGACCCAGGAGAAGTTGGCCTGGGTCTCGCTCGTCGCCAGGCCCATCCCGCGCAGCACCTCCTCCTCGCGGAGGCGCTCGGCGATCGTCTGCTCGATGCGGCGCTCGACGTCGTCCTGGTGCAGGACCGCCTCGGCGGCGGCGGCCTGGGCGATCGCGTTGACGCTGAACGGCTGCCGCACCGCGTCGACCGCGGCGCGGAACTTGGCCGAGCCGATCGCGAAGCCGACCCGCAGCCCGGCCAGCCCGTAGACCTTGCTGAAGGTGCGCAGGACGACCAGGTTGGGAAAGTCGGCGAGCAGGTCGACGGTGGCGTCGGGGTCGTCGTCGGTCTGGAACTCGACGTAGGCCTCGTCGAGCGCGATCGTCGCGTGGGACGGGACGCGCTCGCAGAAGGCGGCGATCTGCGCCGCCGGCAGATGGGTGCCGGTCGGGTTGTTGGGGTTGCAGACGAGGACGAGCTGGGTCGCGGCGGTGACCTCGGCCGCCATCGCGTCGAGGTCGTGCACCTCGCCCGCAGCGAGCGGCACGCGGACCTCGCGCGCCCCGGTCAGCGCCGCCAGGTGCGGGTACATCGAGAAGGCCGGCCACGAGTAGAGGATCTCGGCGCCCGGCTCGCAGAGCGCCTCGGCGGCGGCGAGCAGGATCTCGCAGGAGCCGTTGCCGACCGCGATCCGCCCCGGCTCGGTCTCGTAGCGCTCGGCGAGCCGGCGGCGCAGCAGGGTGGCGCCCGGGTCGGGGTAGCGGTTCATCGCCCCCGCCGCGCGCTCGATCGCCTCCACCACCTTCGGGTGCGGCGGCCACGGCGACTCGTTGGAGGCGAGCTGCGCGATGCCGGCGGCGGCGATCGCCTCCGGCGCCTGGCCGGCCGGGACGCCGGCCTGGTAGCCCGGCATGCGGGCCAGCTTCTCGGCGAAGGTGACTGTCATGAGCGAGAGTTTGCCCCAAACCCCGATCCCGCGCCTGGCGCGCCCCTCCGCTGACTTCGCCCTTTTCCGTCATATGGGCGGACAAAGACAAAGTCAGCGGAGGTGAGTACGCCGCACCGTGCAGCGTCCATCACCGCCCGGGCCGTTACTGGGCGGCGTGGAGGTCCGAGCGCAGGGCCTGGGTCGCGCCGAGGTAGGCGTGGGCCGGGACGTGGCCGGCCGGCGCGTGGTAGTGGACCAGGGCCCGGATCACCCGCTGCATCGAGCCCGGCACCGGGATCTCGCGGCAGCAGAGCAGCGGCACCGCCTCGAGGCCGAGGCCGCGGGCGGCGACGGCCGGGAACTCGGCGTCGAGGTCGTCGGTCGTCGTGAACACGCAGCTCACCAGCGACTCGGGCGCCAGCTCGTTGCGATCCAGCAGCTCGCGCATCAGCTCCTCCGTGGCGGCGAGGATCGCGCCGGCATCGTTGGCCTCCGCCTGGACGGCGCCGCGCACCGCGAAGAGTCGTTCATTGCTCATCGGCGGGCAGCATCTTTCCAGAGTCCGGTCCCTCGTTCGAGCGTTCGCACTTTCGCTCGGTACGCGGGCGGAACTGCGAACGCGCTAGAGCAGGCGGAGCGCAGCGACCTCTTCGTCTGAGAGGCGGCGCGCCTCGCCCTCTGCAAGATCGCCCAACTCGACCGGGCCGAAGCGGACGCGGCGCAGCGCGACCACCTCGTTGCCGACCGCCTCGGCCATACGGCGCACCTGGCGGTTGCGACCCTCGCGCAGGACGATCTCGACCTCGCGCTCGCCGAGGCGGCGCACCTCGGCCGGGGCGGTCGGGCCGTCCTCCAGCTCGACCCCGCTCGCCAGCCGCCGCAGGTCCCGCTCGGAGGGCGGCCGGCGCAGCAGGACGCGGTAGGCCTTCGGCACTTCGTAGCGCGGATGGGTGAGCCGGTTCGCCAACTCGCCGTCGTTGCTGAGCAGGATCAGGCCGGTCGAGTCCGCGTCCAGCCGCCCGACCGGATATAGCCGCGCCGCACTCTGCACCAGCTCGACCACGGCGGTCCGCCCCCCCGGCTCCCGCGCCGTCGACACCACCCCAGCCGGCTTGTTAACCGCCCAAACCTCCCGCGCCTCAGCCTCCACGAGCCGCCCATCCACCCTCACGTCATCCCCCAGCTCCACATCCCGCGCCGGGTCAGTCACCACCGCCCCAGCCACCGTCACCCGCCCAGCAGCCACCAGCTTCTCCGCCCCCCGCCGAGAGGCAACTCCTCCGTGAGCCAGGAACTTCGCGAGCCTCACGACGCAGGAGGGGTGGGGGTCAACCCCGGCCTAGCCTCCCCCCGGCACCGCGGAGTGGTTCCTGCCCCGAAGGGGCACGAACTTGGGTTCAGGCGTAGCCGGGGTCTGACCCCCACCCCTCCCCATGGCAATCACGGCTCCGCCCGCTGCTCGCCCGCCTTGAGCAGCCGCTCGCGCAGCTCGCGCTCGTCGTCGGGGCTCGGGTCGAAGCGCGAGGGGTCGGGCAGCTGGTCGAGGCCGGAGAGGCCGAAGAGCCGCTCGAACAGCTCGGTCGTCTTGAAGAGCGCGGCGCCGAAGCGCGAGCGTCCCGACTCCTCGATCAGGCCCCGCTCGGCCAGCGTCTGCGCCGCCGACTCCGAGGAGACGCCGCGGATTCGCGCCACCTCGGGGCGGGAAACGGGCTGCAGGTAGGCGACGATCGCCAGCGTCTCGGCCTGTGCCTGAGTCAGCGGCGGGGTGCGCGGCTTGGCGAGCAGCCGCCGCGCCGCCTCCTCGGCCGCCGGGTCGCTGGCCAGGGCGAAGCCGCCGGCGACCTCGCGCAGCAGCACCCCGCGCCTCCCCGCAACGAGGTCCTCGCGCAGCAGCTCGATCGCCTCGGCGACCTGTCCCTCGGTGGCCTCGGTCGCCTCGGCCAGCTCCGCCGCCCGGACGGGCTGCGGCGAGAGGAAGAGCAGCGCCTCGATCGTGCGGGCGAGGTCGTTCATCCCGCCGTCCCCTCCCGCCTGAGGATCTCGATCGGCCCGAACGGCTTGCTCTGCCTCCAGGTCACCTCGCCCTTCCGGTAGAGCTCGAGCAGCGCGAACAGCGTCACCGCCTGGGTCAGCCGGTCCTCGCCGCCGAACTGCTCGTCGAAGTCGATGCTGGAGCGGCCGGCGAGCGCTTCGCGCAGGCTGCGCAGCCGCTTCTCCAGCGAGACGGTCGGGCGGATGTGGCTGGTGTCGACCTCGGGCGGGCTCGGCGAGCAGGTCGCCGAGCGCGGCACCGAGCTGCTCGGGATCGTAGGCGGCGATGGCGGCGTCGAGGGCGACGCGGCGCAGCTCGGGCGGCAGCGGCGCCGAGCGGTAGAGGTAGCCGCGCGCGGCCTCGAAGCGCTCGACCAGCGTCGCCGCGGCGTCGCGGTAGCGGCGGTACTCGAGCAGCCGCGCCAGCAGCTCCTCGACCGCCTCCTCGGGGCCCAGCTCCTCCAGCTCCTCCTCGGCGCCCGGCAAGCAGCAGCCGCGACTTCAGCTCCAGCAGCGCCGCGATCAGGACGAGGAACTCGGTCGCGACCTCCAGCTCCAGCTCGCCCTGGCGCTCGAGGTGCTCGACGTAGGCGACGACGACCTCGCCCAGCTCGACCTCGAGCAGGTCGACCTCCTCGCGCAGCACGACCGCCATCAACAGGTCGAAGGGCCCGGCGAAGACGTCGAGGCTCGAGGTCCAGGTCCGCGACTGTCACAGGCGCACCGTAACGCCCGCAAGCGACGCCGAGAAGCGCGACGCGGCCTATTCGGCCCGATCCCCATCCGCTCGCGCACCTCGGCGACCGTCCGCGTCGGCGATCGCCCGCGCCTTCTCGGCCCCGGCGGCGAGCGCCGCCTCCAGCGCCGCCTCGTCGGGGCGCAGCTCGGCGTAGCGCTCGCGCACCGGCGCCAGCAGCTCGACCACGCCCTCAGCGACGGCCTTCTTGAAGTCGCCGTAGCCGCTGCCCTCGAACTCGGCCTCTACCTCGCCCGGAAAGTCGCCGCCGGGCGACAGCGAGGATCTCGATCAGGTTTGAGATCCCGGGCTTGTCCGGGCCGCGGACGATCTCCCGGCCGGAGTCGGTGACGGCGCTGCCGATCTTCTTGCGGATCGCGTCGGGCTCGTCGAGCACGTAGACGGTCCCCGCCTCGGTCGCTCCCGGTCGTCGACATCTTGCGCTCGCGGCTCCTGCAGGTCCATCATCCGGGCGCCGACCTCGGGGATGCGGTGCTCGGGCACGACCAGCGCCTCGCCGAAGCGCTCGTTGAAGCGGCGGGCGATCTCCCGCATCAGCTCGACGTGCTGGCGCTGGTCGTCGCCGACCGGGACCTCGTTGGCGCGGTAGGCGAGCACGTCGGCGGCCATCAGCACCGGGTAGAAGAAGAGCGCCGCCGAGACCAGCTCGCGCTGCTTCGCCGACTTGTCCTTGAACTGGTGCATGCGGTTGAGGTCGCCGTGAGAGGTGACCGCCGCCAGCAGCCAGGTCAGCTCGGTGTGCTCGCGCACGTCGGACTGGCGGAAGAGGATGCAGCGCTCGGGGTCGAGGCCGGCGGCGAGCAGGATCGCGGTCGTGTCGTAGAGCCGCTCGCGCAGCTCGGCGGGGTCGAAGGCGACCGAGATCGCGTGCAGGTCGACGATGCAGTAGATCGCCGGGTCGCCGCGCTCCTGCCCCTCGACGTACTGGCGGATCGCGCCGATGTAGTTGCCGAGGTGCTTGCGGCCGGTCGGCTGGATGCCGGAGAAGATGATCGGAGCGCTCACCGAGGCGGAGCCTATTTCAGGGCGCCCGCTCGCCGCTTTGACCACGCCAGGAGGGGGTCAAAGTCGGATGCGGCGATCAGACCGGCTCGTCGCGGGCGCGCCTCACCCGGCCACCGCCACGGGCCGGCCTTCAGCCGCAATCGCAATCGGCGCCGTGGCCGCACTCTCCCGCGGTGGCCGCGCCGCCGGCCGGCACCGCCTCGAAGCGGCGCCTCGGGTTCGACGATCCCAAGCCCGGACACGCCCCCGCCGGCGATCATCAGCAGGCCGGCGATCAGGACGCCGAGGTGGAAGGCGGAGGTCGACGCGTCCGCCGCGGCGGCCCGGACCCGGGCGCCTCGGGCGGCCGCAGCCGCCCCGTCGTCGGCACAGCCAGCGGCTGTCTCTTGGCGTCGGCGACCGTCCGTTCCGCCGCCGGCCCCAGCGGCCGGTCGCCGAGGTTCGGAGTCGAGTGTCGTGCCGAAGCGGGCCGAGATCACCGCCCCCAGCACCGCGATCGCCAGCAGGCCGGCGACCCGCGAGACGCCGTTGTTGACGCCGGAGGCGATCCCGACATGGCGCTCGTCGACCGAGTCGAGCACGGTCGCGGTCAGCGGCGCCACCGTCGCCGAGAGGCCGAGGCCGAAGACGAGGATCGCCGGCAGCACGTCGCTGACGTAGCCGGCGTCCGCGCCGACCCGCAGCAGCAGCCAGCAGGCCGACCCCGCCGACGATCGGGCCCGGCGGTCATCGGCAGCCGCGGCCCGGTTCCCGACGCGAGCCTGCCCCAGCGCGGCGAGAGGACGAAGAGGATCAGCGAGATCGGCGTCGTCGCCAGGCCCGCCTCCAGCGGCGAGTAGCCGGCGACCTGCTGGAGGAAGAGGCCGAGGAAGAAGAGGCCGCCGATCAGCCCGGCGTAGGCGGCGAGGGTGGTCAGGTTGGCGACCGCGAAGTTGCGGATCCGGAACAGCGACGAGGTCGAGCATCGGGTGGCGGGCGCGCGCCTCGTGGACCACGAAGGGCGCGAAGCAGGCGACGCCGCCGATCAGCGGCGATCCAGACGAGCGGGTCGCCCCAGCCATGGGCCGGCTGCTCGATCAGGGCGAAGACCGGGCCCCCGAGCCCCGCCGCCGAGAGGGCGATGCCGCAGCCAGTCGATGCCGCGAAAGGCCTCGGGGTCGCGGCTCTCGCGCACCGAGTGCAGCGTCAGCGCCACGGTCGCCGCGATCAGCGGCAGGTTGACCCAGAAGATCGCCCGCCACGAGAGCACCCCGATCAGCGCGCCGCCCCCGGCCGGCCCGATCACCGTCGCGATCCCGGTCCAGGCGGTCCAGGTGCCGACCGCCCTGCCGCGCGGCGCGCCCTCGAAGGTGGCGGCGACGATCGCCAGCGAGCCCGGCACCAGCAGCGCCCCGGTGATCCCCTGCAGGGCGCGGGCGCCGACCAGGAGCCCGACCGAGGGAGCGATCGCGCAGAGCGCCGAGGTGCGCCGAAGGCGATCAGGCCGATCGACGAACATCCGCCGCCGGCCGAACTGGTCGCCCAAGCGAGCCGCCGACCAGGAGCAGCGAGACCAGGCTCAGCATGTAGGCCTCGACCACCCACTGCTGCCCCGCCAGCCCGGCGCCGAGGTCGCCGGCGATCGCCGGCAGCGCCACGTTGACGACGGTCGAGTCGAGGAAGACGACCGTCGAGCCGAGGATCGTCGCGACCAGCGTCAGCCGCTGCGCACGGGACACCAACCGAGTTTAGGAGCAACCGGGTGCCTGACCAAGCAGATCAAGGACGAGGGAGGGAGTGTGCTCTGCACATGCCGACCGAGGACGCCGAGATGCGCAGCGTCAGGCGCCCGGTTCGCGCAGCTGCTGGGCCGGGGTGAAGAAGTTGCGGTAGGCGAGCGTCGTCGCGACCAGGGCTGCGATCGAGACGCTGCCGAGCAGCGTGTAGAGGAGGATCAGCTGGAGGCGGACGGCGTCGGTCGGGTTGGCGCCGGCCAGCAGCATCCCCACCATCGTCCCCGGGAAGAAGATCAGGCCGGTCGTCTTGGTCGAGTCGACGAGCGTGATCATCCCCGAGCGCAGGGCGCGGCGCACGATCGGCGCCGCCGCTTCCTGCCCGGTCGCGCCGAGCGCCAGCGTCGCCTCGATCCTGGCGCGCGAATCGGCGACCTCGTCGCCGAGCCGATTCAGGGCCACCGCCGAGGCGGTCATCGCGTTGCCGATCACCATCCCGCCCACCGGCACCAGGTAGCGCGCGGTCGCTTCGAAGACGCCGAGCGCGACGACCAGGCCGAGGGTGCTCGCCCCCGCGACCGCCAGGGCGACGAGCAGCGGCCAGAAGGCGCCCGGCACCTTCTTGGCGCGGCCGCGGGCGGTGAGCGCGCCGAACAGGACCATCACCGAGAGCAGCGCCAGCACCAGCCAGATCGTGTTCGCCTCGAAGATCAGCTTGATCACGTAGCCGATCGCGGTGAGCTGGACGAAGGAGCGGATCGTCGCGACCGCGATGTCCTTCTCCAGGTCGGCCCGCCGCCAGCGCGAGACGGCGATGGCGAGCACCACCAGGGCGAGGCTCGCCGCGACCTGCCCGGTCGAGACGTGGATCGAGGCGGTCATGCGAGGACAGTCTCCAGGGGGCCGGCGGCGACCGCCCGCCCCTCCTCCAGCCGCACGACCCAGTCGCTCAGCCGCCGCGCCTGCTCGGGGTCGTGGCTGACCAGGACGACCGAGATGTCGAGCTCGCGGCGCAGCTCGGCCAGGGTCGCCTCGATCGCGTCGCGGGCGGCCTCGTCGAGCGCCGAGGTCGGCTCGTCGAGCAGCAGCACGCGCGGCTGCTGGACCAGCGAGCGGGCCAGCATCGCCCGCTGCTGCTCGCCGACCGAGAGCCTCGTCACGTCGCGGCCCGCGTACGCCGCGGCGAGGCCGGCGAGGCGCAGGCAGCGCTCGACGTCCGCCTCCCTCTGCGCGAGGCCGGCCGCGTAGCGCAGGTTCGACTCCACCGTCCCCTCCAGCAGGGCGGGGAGCTGGGGGACCAGCGAGACCTCGCGCCGCAGCTCCAGCGGGTCGCAGTCGGCCAGCGGCCGGCCGCGGTAGGAGATCGTGCCGGCGCTCGGGTTGGCGAGCCGGTTGAGCAGCCGCAGCAGCGTCGACTTGCCGCTGCCCGAGGGGCCGACGATCGCCGCCGCCCCGGGCGGGATCTCGGCGCTGACCGAGTCGAGGACCCGGCGACCGCCGCGGTCGAGACTGACGTCGCGAAGCTCGAACAGCACCGGGCCATGATCCCGCACCGCCCGCAAGAAGCCTCCCGCGGCGGCGCGCCGCTGTCGATCGGGGCGCCGGCTTGGGACAATCCGGGTAGGTGGTTCGCTGATGGCGAGAGCGATCTGGAGCGGCTCGATCAGCTTCGGGCTCCTCAACGTGCCCGTGAAGCTCTACAGCGCGGTGGCGCGGCGCGGCATCGCGCTGCGCGAGATCCGCGAGTCCGACGGCGCCCGCATCCGCCACCGCCGCGTCGCCGAGGGGACCGACGAGGAGGTCCCCTACGAGGAGATCGTCAAGGCCTTCGAGATCTCGCCCGACCGCTACGTGCCGCTGGGCAAAGACGAGCTGGCCGCGCTCGACCCGGAGAAGACGCGGGCGATCGAGGTGCAGGACTTCGTCGACCTCGGCGAGATCGACCCGATCTACTTCGACAGCCCCTACTACCTGGGACCGACCGAGGGGGCCGAGCGGGCCTACTCGCTGCTCGCCCGCGCGATGCAGGAGTCGGGCAGGGTTGCGATCGCCCGCTTCGTCTTCCGCAACAAGGAGCACCTGGCGGCGATCCGGCCGGCGGGCGGGGTGCTGACCCTGACCACGATGCGCTTCGCCGACGAGGTCGTGCCGCCGGCCGAGCTGGAGGACGTGCTGCCGGCAAAGGAGCCGAAGGTCGGCAAGCGCGAGGTCGAGATGGCCGAGCAGCTGATCGAGTCCCTGACCCGCGACTTCGACCCGGCCGCCTACCGCGACGAGTACCGCGAGGACCTGCTGGCGCTGATCGAACGCAAGGCCGAGGGCAAGGAGGTCCTCGCCGCGCCGGCGCCCGAGGCGCCGGCGCCGACCAGGGCGCCCGACCTGATGGCAGCGCTGGAGGAGAGCATCGCCGCCGTGCAGGGAAGGCGCGAGGCGAAGGCCCGCAAGGCGGTGCCGAAGCGTAAAGCGGCGCCGAAACGGGCGGCCTCGCGGGCGAAGTCGAAATCCGCCCGCTAGCCCGTGCCCGTCGAGCCGCCAGGTCGAGGTCGACGGCCGTGAGCTGAAGCTCACCAACCTCGACAAGGTCCTCTACCCGAGGGCCGGCTTCACCAAGGGCGAGGTGGTCGACTACTACGCCAAGGTGGCGCCCGGCGATCGTCCCCCACCTCGCCGGGCGGGCGCTGACGCTGCGCCGCTTCCCGGAGGGGGTCGACGACCTCGACGCCGCCTTCTTCGAGAAGCGCTGCCCGAAGCACCGACCGGACTGGGTGAAGACGGCGACGGTGCTGGCCGGGCCGCGCGCCGGCAACATCGACTTCTGCGTCTGCGAGGACCTGCCGACGCTGGTCTGGATGGCGCAGCTGGCGGCGCTGGAGCTGCACCCCTCGCTTTCGCTGGCGAAGGCGCCGGACCGCCCCACCGCCCTCGTCTTCGACCTCGACCCCGGCGCGCCGGCCGACGTGCTCGACTGCTGCCGGGTCGGGCTGCGCCTGCGCGAGCTGTTCGAGCACTTCGGGATCGAGTGCTTCCCCAAGACCTCCGGCTCCAAGGGCCTGCAGGTCTACGTGCCGCTCAACACGCCGACTGATTACGACGAGACGAAACCGTTCGCCCGCGCGATCGCCCAGCTGCTCGAGAAGCAGACCCCGGACCAAGTGGTCTCGAAGATGAAGAAGGTCGAGCGCCGCGGCAAGGTCTTCGTCGACTGGTCCCAGAACCACCGCCGCAAGACGACGATCGCCGTCTACTCCCTGCGCGCCCGCGAACGCCCCACCGTCTCGACCCCCGTCACATGGAAAGAGGTCGAGCGAGCCCTCGACCGCGACGACCCCGACTCCCTCGTCTTCGAGACCGCCGACGTCCTGAAGCGCATCGACCGCCAAGGCGACCTCTTCGCCCCGGTCCTCGAGCTCAAGCAGAAGCTCCCCGAGCTCTAGCCCAAGGGCTGGCGAATGACCGGGCGGCGGGTGGCCTTGACCTCGTCGAGGCGGCGGACTGGGGTCGTGTAGGGGGCGTTCTTGGCGATCGAGGGGTCGCGCTCGGCCTCGGTGAGGATCTCCTCGATCGCGTCGGCGAAGGCGTCGAGGCTCTCCTTGGTCTCCGTCTCGGTCGGCTCGACCATCAGCGCCTCCTCGACCAGCAGCGGGAAGTAGACGGTCGGCGGGTGGAAGCCGAAGTCGAGCAGGCGCTTGGCGAGGTCGAGCGTAGTTAGGCCCAGCTCGCGCTTCATCGGCTTGCCGGAGAGGACGAACTCGTGCATGCAGTGGCGGTCGAAGGCAATCGGGAGATGCTTGGCGGCGCGGCCCTGCGCGAGCCGTGCCTTCAGGTAGTTGGCGTTCAGCACCGCCGTCTCCGAGGCCTCGGCGAGGCCGTCGGCGCCGAGGCTGAGGATGTAGGCGTAGGAGCGGACGAAGACGCCGAAGTTGCCCTGGAAGCCGCGCAGGCGCCCGATCGACTTCGGCCGCTCGTAGTCCAGGTCGAAGAGCGGGCCACTGCCGTTGCCATCCTCGCGGCGGACCACCTGCGGTCGCGGCAGGAAGGGCTCGATCCGCTCCGAGACGGCGATCGGTCCCGCCCCCGGCCCGCCGCCGCCGTGCGGCTGGCTGAACGACTTGTGGAGGTTGACGTGGACGATGTCGAAGCCCATGTCGCCCGGCCGCGACTGGCCCATCACCGCGTTGAGGTTGGCTCCGTCGTAGTAGAGGGTGCCGCCGGCCGCGTGGATCAGCGCCGCGATCTCGGCGATGCTCTCGTCGAAGAGGCCGAGCGTGTTGGGGTTGGTCAGCATCAGACAGGCGACGTCGCCTGAGACCTTGGCGCTCAGGTCGTCCATCTCGACGCCGCCGCGCTCGTTCGTCGCCACCTTGACGACCTCGAAGCCGGCCATCGTCACCGAGGCCGGGTTGGTGCCGTGTGCGGTGTCTGGGATCAGCACCTTGCGTCCGCCGCTCGCCGCGATCGGCGTGGAAGGCGCGGGTGAGCAGCAGCCCGGCCAGCTCGCCGTGCGAGCCGGCGGAGGGCTGGAGGCTGACGTGGGGCAGGCCGCAGATCTCGGCCAGCGAGCGCTGCAGCAGCCACATCAGCTCCAGGGCGCCCTGGGCGCGGCGCGGGTCCTGCGCGGGGTGGAGGCGGGCGTGGCCGGGCAGCGCCGCGACCCGCTCGTTGACCCGTGGGTTGTGCTTCATCGTGCAGGAGCCGAGCGGGTAGAAGCCGGTGTCGAGGTCGAAGTTGCGGCGCGAGAGGCGGTTGTAGTGGCGGACGATCTCCGGCTCGGAGACCTCCGGCAGGCGCGGCGGCGCGGCACGCAGCAGTCGTGCCGGGATCAGCTCCTCGAGCGGGCGCTCCGGCACGCCGGGCTCGGGCAGGACCGCGGCGCGGCGCCCCGGCTTCGACTTCTCGAAGATCGTCTGCGCCCGTTCGCGCTGCATCGGCGTCTCGCTCGCCGGCATCAGCGACCCCCCTGGGGGAGTGGCGCGTTAGTGCCGCTATCCGACGATAAGGCGCCACTGACGCCACGCTCGGCGGCAATCGCGGCGCCGAGCGCATCGGCGAGCGCGTCGATCTGCTCGCGACTGCGGCGCTCGGTGATCGCGACCAGCAGGCCGTCCTCGTACTCGGGGTAGTCGCGCCCGAGCGGGTAGCCGGCGGCGATGCCGCGCTCGGCGCAGCGCTCGAGCACGGCGCCTACCGGGGCGTCGAAGCGGACCGCGAACTCGCGCACGACCGGCGCCTCGTGCAGCAGCTCGACGCCCTCGACCGCCGCCAGCCGCTCGCGCGCGTAGGCGGTGCGCCGGGCCAGCAGCTCGCCCAGCTCGCGGAAGCCCTCGCGGCCCAGCCAGGCGAGGTGGACGACCGCGGCCAGCGCGTTGAGCGCCTGCGCCGTGCAGATGTTGTGGGTCGCCTTCTCGCGGCGGATGTGCTGCTCGCGCGTCTGCAGGGCCAGCACGAAGCCGCGCCGGCCGTCGACGTCCTCGGTCTCGCCGGCGATCCGCCCCGGCATGCGGCGCAGCAGCTCCTCCGTCCCGCAGAAGAAGCCGAAGGAGGGGCCGCCGAAGTCGAGCCGGTTGCCGAGCGGCTGGCCCTCGCCGAGCGCGACGTCGGCGCCGCACTCGCCCGGCGGCTTGAGGATGCCGAGCGTCATCGGGTCGACCGCGACGACCAGCAGCGCGCCGTGCTCCTTCGCCGCGGCGGCCGAGCTCCTCGACGTCCTCGACCGCGCCGAGGAAGTTGGGGCTCTGGAGGAAGACGGCGGCGGTCTCCGCGTCGACCGCCTCGGCCAGCGCCGCGGCGTCGGTGACGCCGCCCTCCAGGCCGACCTCGACGACCTCGGCGCCATAGCCGACGGAGTAGGTGGCGAGCGTTTCGCGGCTGTGCGGGTGGACGCCGCGCGAGACGACGAAACGCCGCCGCCCGGTCGCGCCGATCGCCAGGTAGGCGGCCGCGGCGACAGAGGAGGGGCCCTCGTAGAGCCCCGCCGTGGAGACCGGCAGCGCGGTCAGCTCCGACATCGCCGTCTGGAACTCGAACATCGCCTGCAGGCCCCCCTGCGAGATCTCGGGCTGGTAGGGCGTGTAGGGGGTGAGGAACTCGGAGCGCTGCACGATCGCCTCGACGATCGCCGGCACGTAGTGGTCGTACATGCCGGCGCCGAGGAAGCAGACCTGCGCTTCGGCGTCGGCATTGCGGGCGGCGAGCGCCGAGAGGCGCTCGAAGACCTCGGCCTCGCTCATCCCCTGCGGCAGCTCCAGCGGCCGGCCCAGGCGCAGCGGCTCGGGGACCTGCTCGAACAGCTCCGCGGCCGACTCGACGCCGATCGCCGCGAGCATCTCGGCCCGGTCGGCGGGCGTGGCGGAGGTGTAGCGGCTCACGAGCTAAGGCTACGCAAGCCGCCGGGCGGCGCGCCTCAGCCTTTTTCCAGCAGGTTGCGGTATTCGGCGGCGCCCAGGAGCTGGTCGGCCTCCCCCGGGCGGCTGAGCCGGACCTTGACCAGCCAGCCCTCGCCGTAGGGGTCCTCGTTGATCCGCTCGGGGGCGTCGGCGAGCGCCTCGTTGACCTCGACGATCTCTCCCGAGAGCGGCGCGATCACGTCGGAAACGGCCTTCACCGACTCGACCTCCGCGTAGCCGGAGTCCTTGTCCACCGCGCCGCCCAGCTCCGGCGGGTCGTAGAAGACGACCTCGCCGAGGCTGTCCTGGGCGTACCAGGTGATCCCGAAGACGGCGTGGTCGTCCCCCTCCAGGCGGGCCCAGTCGTGCTGGTCGTGGTAGAGCAGATCGTCGGGGTAGTTCGCATCGGCCACGGCTCATCTCGCTTTCCGGTAGAGGGGCCTGGAAGCTATCCGGGCCGGGCGGCGCTTGCCGCGCACGTCGATCTCGACCTCGGTCCCGGGCTCGGCGAGATCGGCGCGCAGGTAGGCCATCCCGATGCCGACCTCGAGCGAGGGCGAGAAGGTGCCGCTGGTGACGGCGCCGACCCGCCCGCCGCCGCACAGCACCGGGTTGCCCTGGCGGGGGATGCCGGCGCCCTCGATCCGGAAGGCGGCCAGCCTCTCGGCCGTTCCCTCGGCGCGCGCCCTGGCGACCGCCTCGGCGCCGACGAAGCCCGTCGCCTCGGCGCAGCACCAGCCGAGCCCGGCTTCGATCGGGTTGCGCTCGGGGTCGAGGTCGTTGCCGTGCAGGTGGAAGCAGGCCTCCAGCCGCAGCGTGTCGCGGGCGCCGAGCCCGCAGGGGACGACGCCGGCGTCGAGCAGCTCCGCCCAGATCGCCGGCGCGACCTCGGGGTCGATCAGGAGCTCCACCCCGTCCTCGCCCGTGTAGCCGGTGCCGCAGACGAGCCCCGGGCGGCCGCCGATCCGCGCCGCCGCGACGCGCATCCGCGCCGGCAGCTCGACGCCGAGCGCGGCGGCGGCTATCTGCCGCGCGTGCGGCCCCTGCACCGCGAGCATCGCGTAGCGGTCGGCGACGTCGCGGACGGCGACGTCGAAGCCGCGGCTCCAGCGACCCAGCCAGGCCAGGTCGGCCTCGTGGTTGGCCGAGTTGGTGACGATCAGGTAGCGGTCGCGCCCGAGCCGGTAGGCGAAGAGGTCGTCGAGGACGCCGCCGCGCTCGTCGCAAAGGCACGAGTACTGGGCGCCGCCCGGCTCGACCCGGCCGACGTCGTTGGAGAGGACGCGCTGCAGGAAGGCGAGCGCACCCGGCCCCTCGACCTCGACCTCGCCCATGTGCGAGACGTCGAAGACGCCGGCGTGCGTCCGCACCGCCGATGTGCTCCTCGCGGATCCCCTCGTACTGAACCGGCATCTCCCAGCCGGCGAAGGGGACGAGCTTCGCTCCCAGCTCGGCATGCCTCTCATAGAGGGGGGTGCGCCTGAGAGCCGCCGCGTCGTCCACGCGTCGCAGCGTATTGGAGGGAGGCCGTGCCTAGTCTTTGAGGAAACCGGGGACTTCGATGTCGTCGTCCGAGACCCGAAGTTTGCGGATGTCGGTGTCGTCGGCGGAGATCCGCGGGCGGCTCTCGTAGCGGCGCCGCACCCGCTGCGGGGAGCGGGCCAGCAGCTCGAAGCCTTCGAAGCCGGTGGCGATCACCGTGACCCGGACCTCGTCGCGCATCGACTGGTCGACGACCGAGCCGAAGATGATGTTGGCGTTGTCGTCGGCCTCGGCCTGGACGAGCTGCGCCGCCTCGTTGACCTCGAACAGCCCGAGGTCCTCGGGGCCGGTGATGTTGAGCAGCATCCCGGTCGCGCCTTTGATCGACTCCTCGATCAGCGGCGAGGTGATCGCCGACTTGGCCGCGTCCAGCGCCCGCGCCTCGCCAGAGGCGGAGCCGACGCCCATCAGGGCCGAGCCGGCGTCGCGCATGATCGTGCGGACGTCGGCGAAGTCGAGGTTGATCAGGCCCGGGATCGTGATCAGGTCGGTGATGCCCTGGACGCCCTGGCGCAGGATGTCGTCGGCCTGGCGGAAGGCATCCAGCACGCTGGTGCGCCGCTCGACCGCCTGCAGGAGCTTCTCGTTGGGAACGATGATCAGGGTGTCGACGTTGTTGCGCAGCTTCTCGATCCCCTCGAGCGCCTGCTGCATGCGCCGCTTGCCCTCGAACTCGAACGGCTTGGTGACGGCGCCGACGGTCAGCGCGCCGATCTCCTCCTTGGCGATCTCGGCGATGATCGGCGCCGAGCCGGTGCCGGTGCCGCCGCCCTCGCCCGCGGTGACGAAGACCATGTCGGCGCCCTTCAGCGCCTCCTTGATCTCGTCGCGGCTCTCGGCCGCGGCGCCCGCCCCGACCTCCGGGTTGCCGCCGGCGCCGAGCCCGCGGGTCAGCTCCTGGCCGATCGAGAGCTTGATGTCGGCGTCGCAGGCCTGCAGCGCCTGGGCGTCGGTGTTGACTGCGACGAACTCGACGCCGCGAATGCCGGCGTCCACCATGCGACTGACGGCGTTCGTCCCCCCGCCGCCGGCTCCGACGACCTTGATAACCGCCAGGTAAGTGGATTCCATGCTCCCGATTTCTCCAACCCGCCGGCCCGTTGCCGGGCTGGCGCTTGAGTTGAGCCTTTCTTCCGTCCGAGGCTGCAGCGATGCTTAAGGGTTCAGGCTCTCGCTGTAACCACGGAAATTGCGCTCAACGTAGGGCATTCGGGCCACTCTGTCAAACCCGCGGGACGCATCCTGCAACCGAAATACCTCAAGCCCTGGTTGAGGGTTGCCCTACTCTAACCCTGTGGTCGAAGGTTCAGGGAAGGGGCGGAAGCGCATGCCCGGTGCCGCCCACGGCGGGGCGCCGGGGCGCGTGCAGGTCTACATAACCGAGCGTGACGATCGAGGGGTCGGCGAGCACCGCGGCCGCGGCTCGCCACTTCTCGGCCGCCCGGGAGGCGTCGCCGAAGCGGAGTTCGATCCCGGAGCGCAGTTCGACGTCGACCCCGTATTCGCCGTAGGAGCTGCTCCGCAGGTGGGGGCGGAGCGCCGCCGGCGCGGCGCCGAGCACACGCGCCTGCTGGAGCATCGTGCCGCTCAGGCGCGCCCTGTTCGGGGCGCTGGACAGCGGCAGCTCGGGAAGCGACGAGCCCGCCGGCGGCGGCAGCCAGCGCAGGATCGTGCCGTCCGGCCCGACGCCGACCGCGCCGGGCCCGGTCCCGATCGTCGCCGTGACGCGCGGCAGGCTGAGCCTCGCTTCCACCGTCGTGTCCCGCAGCTCGAGCTCGTAGAGCAGACCCGCCGCGATGACGGCGAGGAGGGCGAGCGCCAGCCAGCGTCCGATTGGCCGTCTCCGTGTCCGGTATGTCGTTCGGCCGCCCTTCACAGCTCCCAGCCGGCCGGCCAGCCCACCTCGCCCAGCGTCTGGACCTCCGGCTCCAGCTCGACTCCGAAGCGCTCGTGGACGCGGCGGCGGCCCTCGGCCATCAGCTCCAGCACCTCGGCGGTCGAGGCGTTGCCGGCGTTCTCGACGAAGTTCGCGTGCTTCTCGGAGAAGCGCGCGCCGCCGATCCGCAGGCCGTTGCAGCCGGCGGCCGCGAGGAGCTGCCCGGCGGTGCGGCCCGCGGCCCGCTCGCCCTCCGGGTTCTTGAAGGTGGATCCGAAGGTCTTGATCCCGGAGGGCTGCGCCTCGCGGCGCCGCTCGCGCATCCCGGCCAGCGTCGCCCTGACCGCTCCCGGATCGGCCGGGGCGAGCTGGAAGGCGGCCCGTGAGACCACCTCGTGGGCGGCGAGGTTGGAGCTGCGGTAGGAGAGGCCGAGCTGCTCCGGGAGGCGGCGGTCGGGCCCCGCCGGCGCGCAGACGTCGACCCACTCGAGCACCCGGTCGAGCTGGCCGCCGTAGGCGTTCGCGTTCATCTTCACCGCGCCGCCCACCGTGCCCGGGATGTTGATCCCGAACTCGAGGCCGGAGAGGCCCCAGCCCGCCGCCCGCGCCGCCGCCGCCGGCAGCCGGGCGCCGCCGCCGCAGAGCAGCCGCTCGCCCTCGCGCTCGATCGTCGCCAGCTCGCCGTCGAGCTTCAGGGCCAGGCCGCGGAAGCCCTCGTCGGCGACCAGCAGGTTGGAGCCCGAGCCGACGACGCCGATCGGCAGCCCCTCGGCGTCCGCCCAGGCGAGCAGCTCGACGAGCCCTCGCTCGTCGCCGGGACGGGCGAACCAGTCGGCGGCGCCGCCGGTGCGGATCGTGGTGAGGCGGGCCAGGGGGAAGCCCCGCTGGACGCCTGCCGGCGGCTGGCTCATGAGTGGCCCTCGCTCCCCTGTCGAGGCCCTTCCCCCACCAGCGCCTCGGCGACCCTGAAGACGTCGCCGGCGCCGATCGTGACGAGGACGTCACCGGGGGCGAGCCGCCGCGCGATCGTCGCCCGCGCCGCCTCGACCGTCGGCGTCCAGGAGACCCGCCTCCCCCCCATCCGGTCGGCGGCGGCGCGGGCGACGTCAAGGCCGCTCACCCCGGCCAGCTCGCCGACCGGCTCCTCGCGCGCCGGGTAGACATCGAGGACGGCGACCTCGTCGGCCAGGGCCAGCGCCGCGCCGAACTGCTCGGCGAGCGCCTTGGTGCGCGAGTAGAGGTGCGGCTGGAAGACGGCGATCAAGCCACGGGGGTTTATCTTCCCGCAGTGCCTCGAGAGCGGCGCGCACCTCGGTCGGATGGTGCGCGTAGTCGTCGTATACGCGCGCGCCGCCGCACTCGCCCTTGAGCTCGAGGCGGCGGAGCACGCCGGGGAAGTCGGCGAGCGCCGCCGCGGCCGCGTCTACGTCGAACCCGGCCAGCCCCACCGCCGCCAACGCGGCACGCGCGTTCAGGACGTTGTGAGCGCCGGGGACCGCAAGCGGGAGGTCGCCCGGACCGGGCGACTCGCCGCTGAAGCGGACAACGCCCTTGTCGACCTCCTCCACCTCGGGGAGGACGTCCGCGGCGGCCGGCAACGCCACCCGCCGGGCAGGCTCGACGAACCGACGGAACGCCTCGGTGCAGCTCGGCCAGCGAGCCCCAGCGCGAGTGATGGTCCATCTCGACGTTGGTGACGACGGCGACCTCGGGCCTCAGCTCGAGGAAGCTGGCGTCGCTCTCGTCGGCCTCGGCGACGACCCACTCCCCCTCGCCCCAGCCGGCGTTGGCGGCAGCTCCCTCGGGCCCCAGCCCGGGCACCTCGCCGCCGACGAAGAAGGCCGGATCGGCGCCGAGCGCCCGCAGCGCCCAGGCCAGCATCGCCGTCGTCGTCGTCTTGCCGTGCGTGCCGGCGACGGCGATCAGCCGCTTCTCCGCGCACAGCTCGGCGAGCAGCCGCCGCGGTGGATCGGCTCGACGCCGCGCTCCCGCGCCAGCGCTCAGCTCGGGGTTGTCCGCGGCGATCGCGGTCGAGACGACGACCTCGGCGCCCTCGGGCAGGTTGGCGGCGTCGTGGCCGACGGCAGGCTCGAGGCCGGCGACGCGCAGTCGCTCCATATAGGAGGAGTCGGCGCGGTCGCTGCCGGTCACCGTCGCGCCCAGCTCGTGGCAGACCAGCGCCAGGCCGCTCATCCCGGCGCCGCCGATCCCGATGAAGTGGAGGCGGCGCGAGCCCCAGTCCCGGTTCATCGACGCTGAGCCCTCCCGGTGCTCTTTCTGGGCACATAGCGGACAAGAGGAACAGCGGCAGGCTCATCGCGCCGCCTCCAGCACCTCGTCGGCGATGCGCCGCGCCGCGTCGGGCCGCGCCAGCGCAGCCGAGGCCGCCGCCATCGCGGCGAGGCGCTGCCCCGTCCCCGAGCAGGCCGCCCACCTCGGCCTGACGAGCCGCTCGGCGCTCAGCTCCTCGTCGCGGATCGCGATCGCCGCCCCGGCCCCCTCCATCCAGGCGGCGTTGGCGCTCTGGTGGCCGGCGGCGGCGTGCGGGTAGGGAACCAGGACCGCCGGCCGCCCGGCCGCGGTCAGCTCGAAGATCGAGCCGCCGGAGCGGCCCAGCACCAGGTCGCAGGCGGCGAGGCAGTCGCCGAGGTCGGGCTCGTAGGCGAGCAGCGTGTAGCGGTCGCCGTGCGGCGCCGCCGCGCAGGCGGCGCTCGCGCAGCTCTCGAAGTCGCGGCGGCCGGCGAGGTGGACGACGTGGAAGTCGCGCCCGGCGCGCTCGGCGAACGCCTCGATCGCGCAGAGGTTGATCGAACGCGCCCCCTGGCTGCCCCCCATCACCAGCAGGCAGCGCGCCTCCGAGGCGATCCCGAACCGCCGGCGCGCCGCGCCGCGGTCGGCCTCCAGCACCGCCGCGGGCACCGGCCGCCCCGTCACCAGGTAGCGCTCGCCCCCGCGGCCGGCGATCGGGAAGGCGAGGCAGACGCGCCGCGCCCGGCCCGCCAGCAGGCGGTTGGCGAGGCCGAGGTGGCTGTCGGCCTCGGTGAGGACCAGCGGGACGCCGCCGAGCGCATCGCGGCCAGGCCCGCCGGTCCGGCGACGAAGCCGCCGCCGCCCATCACGACGTCGGCGCCGCGGCGCCGGATCGCCCGCCGCGCCGCGCCGACCGCGGCGAGCGCCTCGACCGCCGCGCCGGCGGCGCGCAGCGGGTTGCGGCGGTCGATCCCGCGCACCCTGAGGAAGTCGATCTCGTAGCCGGCGGCCGGCACCAGCTCGGCCTCGATCCGCTCGCGGGTGCCGAGGAAGGAGACCTCGGCGCCGCTAGCCCGAAGCTCGGCGGCGACCGCCATGGCCGGCACGACGTGGCCGGCGGTTCCTCCCGCCGCCACCACGACTCTTGGCGCTCTTGGCACCGCTCGATCGACTCCTTCCGCGGGCGGGCGCACGCCCGCCCTCGACGACGCGCAGTTTGCCAGCGCGGGCGGTCCCCCCGCGGGCGACGTTGAGGATCAGGCCCACCGCGAACAGCGTCGCCAGCAGGCTGCTGTTGCCGTAGGAGACGAAGGGCAGCGGCACGCCGGTCAGCGGCGCCAGCCCCATCACCGCGAAGAGGTTGATCGTCGCCTGGACGAGGATCAGCGAGGTGAGACCGGCGACGAGCAGCTTGCCGTAGTGGTCCTTGGCCCGCTGGGCGACCCGCAGCCCCGCATAGCCGAACAGCGAGAAGAGGCCGACGACGCCGAGGATCCCGACCATGCCGCAGCTCCTCGCCGATCACGGCGGAGATCATGTCGGTGTGGGCCTCGGGCAGGTAGCAGGCCTTCTGCACGCCGTTGCCGATCCCGACCCCGAAGATGCCGCCCGAGCCGAGCGCGATCTTCGCCTGGGCCGCCTGGAAGCCGGCGCCGGAGGGGTCTGAGCCCGGGTGCAGGAAGCCGGTGAGGCGCGCCATCCGGTAGGGCTCGATCACGGTGAGGAGCAGGGCCAGGACGCCGAGCCCGAGGCGCGATCTTGCCGAGGTCGCGGGGACGGGCGCCGGCGGCGACCAGGGTCGCGCCGACGGCGAAGGCGATCGACCATCGCCGTCCCCAGGTCGGGCTCGACGATGACCAGCAGGCAGGCGGCGCCGGTGACCAGCAGCAGCGGCATGAAGCCCTCGAGCGAGCGCGCCCGCTTCGGCTTGCGGGCGAGCAGGTCGGCGCCGTAGAGGATCAGCGCCACCTTGGCCAGCTCGGAGGGCTGGAACTGGAGCGAGCCCGAGCCGATCCAGCGGCTGGCGCCGTTGACGCTGGCGCCGCCGCCGAGCACGGCGACGAGCAGGAGGAACGAGCCGAGCGCCAGGATCGCCGGGGTGAGGCGACGGACCAAGCTCCAGCCCGTGCGCGGGCGGTCAGGTGCATGACCAGCAGGCCGACCGCGCCGACATCAGCGTGCGCTTCAGGTAGTAGGCGCTGTTGGAGAGACCGCCGTTGCTGAGCACCTGCGTGGTCGAGCTGGCCGAGAAGACCATCACCGCGCCGAAGGCGAGCAGGCAGAGCGTCGCGGTGAGCAGCATGTTGTACTCGGCGGGCAGGGCGGCGGCGCGCGAGCGCTTCTTCTTCTTCTTCGCGATTTGCCGGGCCCGATCGGGAGGGCGAGGGCACGGGCGCTCACCGCAAGCCCTCGACGATCTCGCGGAAGCGCTCGCCGCGCTCCTCGAAGTCGTCGAAGGCGTCGAAGCTGGCGCAGGCGGGCGAGAGCAGCACCACCTCCCCCGGCCGGCCGCGGCCGCGGCGCGCGCGCACCGCGTCCTCGAGATCGTCGCAGCGGTGCAGCGGGACCCCCGCCTCGACCACCGGCGCCAGCTCGGCGGCGAGCCGGTCGGCGGAGGCGCCGATCAGGTAGCAGGCGGCGCAGCTCTCGCGGATCGGCGTCGGCGAGCGGCGCGAACGGCTCGCCCTTCTCGCTGCCGCCGAGGATCGCGTGGACGCCGCCGCTCGAAGGCGCGCAGCCCGACCGCCGCCGAGGCGACGTTGGTCGCCTTGGAGTCGTTGACGAAGCGCACCCCGCCGATCTCCGCGACCTGCTCCAGCCGGTGCGGGACGCCGGCGAAGCTGCGCAGCCCCTCGCGCACCGCGTCGCGGTCGATCCCCATCGCCAGCGCCGCGGCGGCGGCCGCCATCGCGTTGGCGACGTTGTGCTCGCCGAACAGGCCCAGCTCGTCGACCGCGAGCAGCGGCTCGCCGTCGTGGAAGATCGTGTCCCCGGCCAGCGCCACCTCGCAGTCCGGGCCGGCCCCGCGGCAGAAGGCGACCCGGCGGGCGCAGCCGCCGAGGTCGACGCCGGCCAGCGCCGGGTCGTCGGCGTTGTAGACGGCGACGTCGTCGTTGCCCTGGTTGGCGAAGATGCGCAGCTTCGCGGCCAGATAGGCGTCGAGGTCGGCGTGGCGGTCGAGGTGGTCGGGGGCGAGGTTGAGGAAGACGGCGCACTCGGGGGCGAAGGCGACGCGTGTCCTCGAGCTGGAAGCTCGAGGCCTCGCAGACGACGGTGGCGCTCGGGTCGATCTCCGCCGGCCAGCGAGGAGAGCGGCGTGCCGACGTTGCCGGCGACGGCGACCGGCTCGCCGGCCGTCCGGTAGAGGTGCCCGAGCAGCTCGACGGTCGTCGTCTTGCCGTTGGTGCCGGTGACCGCGACGAAGCGGTTGGGGATCGCCCGCCAGGCCAGCTCCAGCTCGCCCATCACGTCGATCGCCGCGCTCCAGCGCGGCGGCGATCACCGGCGCCTCCCGCGGCACGCCGGGGCTCTTGACGACGGTCCGCACGCCCTCCAGAAGGGCCATTCCATCCGCATCCAGGACGACTTCGACGCCGAGCCCCGCCAGCCCTGCCGCCCCCTGCGGATGACCCGAGTCGACCCCTCTCACGACCTCGCCCCGCCCGGCCAGCAGGCGCGCCGCCGCCTGGCCGGAACGGGCCAGCCCGACGACCAGGAACGGGCCCTGTGGCCGGCGAGCTCTGGCGGCGTCGCGGCTTCCTGGGCGGCGTCTACGGTCAGGGCGCTAATGCGCCCTTGATCGACTCGCTGGTAGAGCGTGAAGCCGATCCCCGAGCAGACGGCGGCGATGATCCAGAAGCGGAGCATGATCTTGGTCTCCGACCAGGCCATCATCTCGAAGTGGTGGTGCAGCGGCGCCATCAGCAGGACGCGGCGGCGGAAGGCCTTGAAGGAGAAGACCTGGACCGCGACCGAGAGCGCCTCGATCACGAAGATGCCGCCGATGATGATCAGCAGCACCTCGGTCTGCGTCATCACGGCGAGCGCCCCGATCGCCCCGCCGAGCCCGAGCGAGCCGGTGTCCCCCATGAAGATCGAGGCCGGGAAGGCGTTGAACCAGAGGAAGCCGATGCAGGCGCCGACCAGGCAGGCGGAGAGCAGCGCCAGGTCCTGCTGCCCGCTGGTGACGAAGGCGATCGCCGTGTAGGCGAGCAGGACGATCGCGCAGGAGCCCGCGGCGAGGCCGTCGAGGCCGTCGGTGAGGTTGACCCCGTTCGAGGTGCCGGCGATGACGAGGAAGACGAGGACGAAGTAGAGGACCGGCCCGAGGTCGACGCTGGCGTCGCCGATCCGCAGGTAGAGGATCGAGCTCGAGGCCGACGTCGTGGCGCGCCACCCACCAGAGGCCGAAGGCGAGGAGGAGCTGGAAGAGCAGCTTCCAGCGCGCCGAGAGGCCGAGCGAGCGGCGTTTGACGATCTTGACGAAGTCGTCGACGAAGCCGAGCGCCGCGCAGCCGAGCGCGACGCCGAAGACGGCGAGGCTCTGGGCGTCGCGGTCGGAGAGGACGAGGTAGGGGACGCAGATCGAGGCGAAGACGATCAGCCCGCCCATCGTCGGCGTGCCCGCCTTGGCGAGGTGCTCCTGCGGGCCGTCCTCGCGGATGTGCTGCCCGAACTCCTTGACCCGCAGTAGCTCGATGAACTTCGGGCCGAGGAAGATGCAGATCAGCATCGCCGCCATGCCGGCGATCAGGACCTTGCCCATCAGAGCAGCTCCGCCAGGCTCTCCGCCACCGCCTCGAGGCCGGCGGAGCGCGAGCCCTTGACGAGGACCGCGTCGCCGGGCGCGAGCTGGGCGGCGAGCAGCTCGGCGGCCTCGACGGGGGCCCCGACCAGCTCGTCGGGGTCGTAGTCGCGGGCCGCCTCCCCGACCCCGACCAGGAGGTCGACCCCGCGCCTCGCGGGCGTGGGCGCCGACCTCGCGGTGGTAGGCGGGCGCGCCGGCGCCCAGCTCGGCCATCTCGCCGAGCACGGCGATCCGCCGCGTCCCCTCGAGCGAGGCGAGGTGGTCCAGCGCCGCGCGCATCGACACCGGGTTGGCGTTGTAGCAGTCGTTCACCAGGACGATCCCGTCGCCAAGCTCGAGGCGCTCGCCTCGGAAGCGGGAGAATCCTATGCTCGCAGCGCGGTCGGCCATCCCCTCGAGCGGCGCGCCGAGCGCCACCCCGGCGGCGATCGCGGCGAGCGCGTTGGTCAGGTTGTGCTCCTCGGCGAAGGGGAAGTGGAAGCGCCGCCGCCCGGCCGGGGTGGCGATCAGCGCCTCCGTGACCCCGTCGGCGACGCGCCGCTCGACGGCGTCGACGTCGCCGCCGGGCCCGAAGCGGATCAGCCGGGGGGCGCGGCGAGAGGTGCGGCTCCAGCTCGCCCGCCTCGACCGGGACGACCGCGACGCCGTCCGCGGGCAGCGCCGCCGAGGACCTCGGCCTTGGCCGCCGCGATCGCCTCGATCGAGCCCAGCAGCTCGACGTGAACGGGGCCGACGTTGGTGATCACCGCCACGTCGGGCTCGGCGATCGCCGCCAGCTCGGCGATCTGGCCGCGGCCCGCGCATCGCCATCTCGAGCACCAGCAGCTCGGCGCCGGGCGGCGCCTCGAGCACGCTCAGCGGCAGGCCGATCTCGGTGTTGAGGTTCTCGCGGTTGGCGTGCACCCGCCCCGGCAGCAGCGCCCGCGCGATGTCCTTGACCGACGTCTTGCCGACCGAGCCGGTGACGCCGACGACGCGGGCGCCGAGCGCCGGCGCCAGGCACGCGCCAGCGCCCCGCAGCGCGGCGAGCGGGTCCTCGACGGCGAAGACCCACGCCCCCGCCCCGCCGCGGTCGTCCTTTCCACCGGATGGCGGTTGAAAGGTCGACCGCGCGCTCGCCGCCTGCACGACGACCCCCCAGGCGCCGGCGGCGATCGCCGCCGCGGCGAACTCGCCGCCGTCGGCCCGCTCGCCGCGCAGCCCGAAGAAGAGGTCACCCGGCCCCGCCTCGCGCGAGTCGATCGACCGCGCGCCGCGGCGCGCCGGTCGGCCCGGCGGCGACGATCTCGGCTCCGATCGCCGCCGCGATCTGCTCGGCGCTCAGGCTCACAAAGCCCGCGCAGCTCCTCGCCGCGCCACCTCGCGGTCGTCGAAGGGGACCCTGCGGCCGTCCTCGAACTCCTGCCCCTGCTCGTGCCCCTTGCCGGCGATCACCACCGTGTCGCCGGGCCGGGCGCGGGCGAGGGCGAGGGCGATCGCGGCGCGCCGGTCGGGCTCGACCTCGACTCGGTCGCGCTCGCCGATCCCGGCGAGGATCTCGGCGATGATCGCCTCCGGCTCCTCCGAGCGCGGGTTGTCGGAGGTGACGATCGCCAGGTCGGACAGCTCGGCCGCGGCCCGCCCCATCTGCGGGCGCTTGCCGCGGTCGCGGTCGCCGCCGGCGCCGAAGACGGCGATCAGCCTGCCCTCGGTCAGCCGCCGCGCCTCCCTCAGCACGTTCTCCAGCGAGTCCGGGGTGTGGGCGTAGTCGACCAGCACCGCGAACGGCTGCCCCTCGTCGATCGGCTCGAAGCGGCCCGGGACGCGCGAGGCCCGCGCCAGCCCGGCGGCGGCCGTGGCCGGATCGACCCCGAGCGCCGTCGCGGCAGCGAAGGCGCCGAGCGCGTTGGCGACGTTGAAGCGCCCCGGCAGGCCGCTGCGGACCTCCGTCTCCCCCTCCGGGCCGAGCACCCGGAAGGAGGCGCCGGCGGCGTCGAGGGAGACCTCGCGGGCGAGGTAGTCGGCGGCGGCGCCCTCGGCGGAAACGGTCGTGCAGGGGAATTCCGCGGCGAGCCGGCGGCCGTAGCTCGTCGTCGACGTTGACGATCGCCGTCCCGGGCTCCCGCTCGAAGAGCAGCCGCTTCGCCTGGAAGTAGTCCTCCATGTCGGCGTGGAAGTCGAGGTGGTCGCGGCTCAGGTTGGTGAAGAGCGGCAACCTCGAAGTGGATCGCGTCGGCGCGATGCAGCGCCAGCGCGTGCGAGGAGACCTCCATCGCGCAGGCGCGGTCGCCGGCCTCCAGCATGCGCCGGAAGGTCGCCTGCAGGTCGATCGCCTCGGGCGTCGTCCGCTCGACCTCCTCCTCGACCCCGCCGACCACCTGCTTCACGGTCCCCAGCAGGCCGCACCGCAACCCCGGCAGCCTCGAGGATCTCCCGGATCAGGAAGGCGGTGGTCGTCTTGCCGTTGGTCCCGGTGACCCCGACCACCCGCAGCTCGCGCGCTGGGGTCGCCCCAGAAGCGCGCCGCCAGCGGCGCCATCGCCGCCCGCGCGTCGCCGACCACGACCTGCGCCACGTCCAGCTCCAGCTCCCGCTCGACGACCAGCCCGACCGCGCCCGGCCTCGACCGCCGCCGCCGCGAACTCGTGCCCGTCGACCTTCTCCCCGGGCACGCAGAAGAACAGCGTCCCCGGGCCGGCCCGGCGGCTGTCGTAGGCGAGGTCCGATGACCTCCACGCCCGGTCTCCCCGCGCGTGCCGCGACACCTCGACTCCCGCGATCAGCTGGCTCGCAGTCTCATCGGCGCGATTCTAGGTCGCCTATTGGACGGTGGGATGCCGAGGTAGGGCAGCGCGAAGGCCGCGATCTTGCCGAAGGCCGGCGCGGCGACCGAGCCGCCGTAGATTTCCCCCTGCGGCTGGTCGACGATCACCGCGACCAGCAGCTGCGGGTCGCTGCGCCGGCGCGAAGCCGATGAACGAGGCGACGTACTTGGTCTTCGAGTAGGTCGCCGTTTTCGGCAACCTGCGCGGTCCCGGTCTTGCCGGCCAGCGTGTAGCCGGGGACGCTGACCTCCGAGGCGGTGCCGCCCGGGGCCAGCACCCCCTCCAGCATCGTCCGCACCTGGGCGGCGACGGCGGCGGAGATCACCCGCCGCCCGCGCGGCTCGGCACCGGCTCGCCGCCGATCTTCTCGATCAGCTGCGGCCGCCGCAGGATGCCGCCGTCGGCGATCGCCGCGTAGCCCGCCGACCATCTGCATCGGCGTCACCGAGAGCCCCTGCCCCATCGGCAGGTTGCCCATCGTCGAGCCCGAGTACTCGGCTCAGCGACGGCACGATGCCGCGCTCCTCGCCGGGGAACTGGACGCCGGTCGGGCGGCCGAAGCCGAAGCGGCCGATCCAGCGGCTGAAGCGGGTCGGCTCCGAGCCGCAGCCCGATCGTCGACCGCGCCTATGTTCGAGGATTGGGCGAGGATCTCTGCAACGCTCAGCGTCTCGGTCCCGCGCTGCTCGGCGTCTTTGATCGTGCGGTCGGCGACCTGGAGGCTGACGGCGGCAGCGTGAACGTGCTGGTCTCCGGCGTGACCAGCGCCTTCCTGCAGCGCGGCCGAGACGGTGAACGCCTTGAAGGTCGAGCCCGGCTCGTAGGTGAACCCGGTCGCCCGGTTCATCAGGTCTTCGGGGCTGGCCTTGGAGAGGTCGGCGGGGTTGACGCGGCGGCCAGTTCGCCATCGCCAGGACCTGCGAGTTGCGCGGGTCCATGACGATCGCGGTCGCGCCCTTCGGCGAGTACGTTTCGCCGACTTCGGCGAGGACCTGCTCGGTCTTCTTCTCGATCGCCGGGTCGAGCGTCAGCTGCACGTTCTGCCCGTCGCTCGCCCCGCTGCACGCGTTTCCAGCCGGATCGGCTGGCCCAGCGCGTCCTTGACGACCCGCCGTTCGCCGTCGGTGCCCGCGCAGGACGGAGTTCTCTCCCTGCCTCCAGCCCGGTCAGCCCCTGGCCTTCGGTCCCGACGGCGCCGATCATCTGAGCCGCCAGCTCGCCCTGCGGGTAGGTCCGCCGGCTGTCGGGAAGCTGGCCGATCCCGGCCAGATGGAGGCGGGCGACCCGCGCCGCCGTCCGGCACGCTCACCTCGTGGGCGACGTAGGAGAAGCCCGAGGGCTGCGGTGAGGCTGCGCAGGACTTCGGCGCCGCCCATGCCGAGGACGCGCGCCAGCTTCGCCGCCGTGCGCGGCGGGTCCTTCACCTGGTAGGGGGTCGCGTAGACCGTCGCCGCGTCTTCGGAGGCGGCCAGCGCGTTCCCGTAGCGGTCGAGCAGGCTGCCGCGCAGGCCGGGGACGGTGACGACGCCGGTCTGCTGGTAGGCCGCCTCCGAGGCGAGCCTTGCGCCCTGCACCCCCTGCAGCCAGAAGGCGCGGCCGGCGATCACGAGCGAAGCAGAGGAGGAAGCCGGCGAAGAGGAGCCCGATCCTCCGCTCGATCGTCCGCATCGATCGTCCGGC
The DNA here is from genome assembly GCA_963696185.1 of uncultured Solirubrobacterales bacterium. GTDB lineage: Bacteria > Actinomycetota > Thermoleophilia > Solirubrobacterales > 70-9 > VRUE01. The sequence continues at coordinate 2,293,090 of OY968825.1, read as the reverse complement.
CTAGCCCCCGGCCGCGGCAAGGCGCCGCGCCGCGATCGCCGCGTCCCGCCGGCCGGCGCGCAGGTAGGCGACCTGGCTCGGGCCGGGGGCGCCGAGGCCGAGCCGGGCCGCTTCGCGATGGACCCGCGCCGCCCCGGATCGCTGCGCGGCGCGGCTGCGGAGGATCGAGTTCTCCTGGTCGAGGGCCTGGATGCCCTGCTCGATGCGACCGGCCGAGGCGGCGAGGCTGAGGGTGACCACGTTGAGGGCGACGATGCCGGCCAGCAGCACGCCCGAGCACCCCGATCCAGGCGCGGCCGCGGGTCATCCGCACCACCAGGCCGGAGTCGGGCAGGCGGCCGACGGCGGTCGCGGTGGCCGCCGCGAGCGGGATCAGCTGGCCGCCGGGGCGGCGGGCCGGCGTCGCCCGGCGTCGCGCCGGGGCCGGCTTGCGGGCCGGGGCCTGGCGGGCCGGCTGCGCCACCCTCAGGGCCGGGGCGGAGCGGCGCGGCGCGCGGGCGGGAGCGGCGCGGCGGGCGGTCGCGGCGGCGGCCATCAGCCCTCCCCTCCGGCGTCCGTGGCGATCTTCACCGCGGCGCGCAGGTGAGCGGACTTGGAGCGCGGGTTCGCCGCGACCTCGTCGGCCTCCGGCGCGACCGCCCGGCGGGTCAGCAGCTCGGCTTCGGGCTCGCGGCCGCAGACGCAGATGGGTAGCTCGGGCGGGCAGACGCAGCCGCGCGCCCGCTCGGCGAGGAACCGCTTGACGCGACGGTCCTCCAGCGAGTGGAAGGAGATGGCCGCGAGGCGGCCGCCGACCGGCAGCATCGCCCAGGCGGTGGGCAGGGCGTCGTCGAGCGAGTCGAGCTCGCCGTTGACCGCGATGCGGATCGCCTGGAAGGTCCGCTTGGCCGGGTGGCCGCCGCCGAAGCGGGCCGAGGCCGGCATCCCGGCCTTGACCGCGGCGACCAGCTCCGAGGTGCTGTTCAGCGGGCGGCGGCGCACGATCTCGCGGGCGATGCCGCCGGCGTAGCGCTCCTCGCCGAAGCGGCGCAGGAGCTGGGCGATTCGCGACTCCGGCCACTCGTTGACGACGTCGGCCGCGCTCAGCTCCTGGCGCGTGTCCATCCTCATGTCGAGCGGCGCGTCGTAGGAGTAGGAGAAGCCGCGCTCGGCGGCGTCGACCTGCATCGACGACATCCCGAGGTCCATGTAGACGACGTCCGGGCGGAGGCCCTCGTCGCGCAGCGAGCGCAGCGCCACCGCGTAGTCGGCGCCGACGAAGCGTGTCCGGCAGGGCGCCTCGGCGGCGAAGCGCTCGAAGCGCGGCTCGGCGGCCGGGTCGCGGTCGATGCAGACCAGCGTCCCGCTTGGACCGATCGCCGCGGCCACCTGGCGGGCGTGGCCGCCGCCGCCGAACGTGCAGTCGACGGCGGTCTGGCCGGGTTGCGGCCCGAGCAGGGCGATCAGCTCGGGGGCGAGGACGGGTTCGTGCTCGGTCGGCATCAGGACAAGGGTTGCGCTCATCGGGATCCGGGTCGCCGCAATCTGGACTCTCTCCGCCCGGGCCCCCATCTCACTCGGAGGCCCCGTTGCCGGCCAGGCCCTCGGCGATCTGCGGCGCGGAGGCGTTCAGCTCCTCCTCCTGCGTCGCCCAGGCCTCGGCGCTCCAGATCTCCAGGTACTCGCCGGCGCCGATCACCACGCACGGCCCGGCCAGGCCGGCGTGCTCGATCAGCGGCCTGGGGATGCGGATGCGGCCGGCCGAGTCGAGCGTCTCGTCGAAGGAGCCGCCGTGGAAGTGGCGGCGGAGGCGGCGCGCGTCGCTGCCGAAGGGGCTGTGCGGGGCGAGGAAGCGGTCGGAGAGCCGATCGAACTCGCCGGTCGTGTGCACCCAGACGCAGGGGTCGAAGCCCTTGGATAGAACGATGCCGTCGGCGAGGGCGGCACGGAACCGGGAGGGAACGGTGAGGCGGTCCTTGGAGTCGAGGCTGTGCTCGTAGAGCCCCCGAAATGCCATTCCCGTGGGTCCTTTCTCACGCCGGCCTGAAAGAGAGTTAGGACCGGAGTGATGAGGTGGGAGGAGCCTCACCACCCCGGTCCTGGGCTTCAACTCGCGGGCACTGTACCCCACTTCCTCCCACTTTGCAACACCAGACCGTCCAGGCGCCCCTCCGCAAGCCACCTTGCAGGGTGGGCTTCAGAAGCCGCCGAGCAGGGTGCCGGCGTTGGCGATCAGGCCGGCGGCGATCATCAGCAGGACCGAGGGGACGAGGACGAGGGCGACGACGAGCTGGATCTTCGGGGCGGCGCGGGCGGCTCGCTCCTCGACGGCGCGGCGCCGCTCGCGGCGCAGGGCGCCGGCCTGGCGGTGGAGCTGCTCGGCCAGCGGCGAGCCGAAGCGGCGTGAGCGCTCGATCGACGCGCAGAGCGTCGCCAGCTCGCTGCCGGGGACGCGGGCGCGGAGGGATCGCAGGGCCGCCGGGAGGGGCAGGCCGCAGGAGAGCTCGGCCACGGTCGCCCGCAGCTCGTCGGCGAGCGGTCCCTCCCCGCGGGCGATCTCCGCGAAGCCCGCCGCCGCGCCGCGGCCCGAGGCGGCGCCGACCGCGAGCAGGTCGAGGGCGTCGGGAAGGGCGCCGAGCAGGCGGCGCCGGCGCCGCCGCGCCTCCCGCTCCAGCAGGGCGTCGGGGACGAGGAAGCCGGCCGCGGGCAGGCCGGACGCGAGCAGCAGCGAGATGCGCCCCGGCGCCGCCGGCGCCGCCGCCCAGGCCGCCAGCCCGCCGGCCGCGGCGCCGGCCAGCTTCGCCAGCAGCACCGCCGCCAGCGGCAGCCGCGCGGCCAGCCCGGCGCGGGCGAGGCGCGCGGGCAGCCCGAGCCGCAGCGCGGCGGCTGCCGGGCGGCCGCGGGCGAGGCGGGCGAGGCGGTCGCCCGCTCCTCCTCGGCGCCCGGCGAGCAGCTCGCGGAGCGCCGCGCAGGCGAGCAGGGCGGCGAGCGCCGCGAGCAGGGCCGCGGCGCTCATTCGGCCACCTTGGCGAGGCGGCGGATCGCCACGAAGCCGGCGACCTGGAGCGCGGCGGCGAGGGCGAGCAGGGCGGCCGCGGGCGGTGCGCCCAGCAGCCCCGTGAGGAAGCCGGGCTGGATCAGCTCGGCGAAGAGGGCGCCGCCGCTCGGCATCGCGACGACCAGCAGGCCGGTGAAGCGGGCCTGCGAGGTCGCCGCCCTCGCGTCCTCGGCGACCCGGTCGCGCTCCGCCGCGGCGGTGGCGAAGCGGCGCAGCAGGCCGGCCAGGTCGCCGCCCGCCAGGCGCTGGCTGAGCAGCGCCGCGGCGAAGGCGTCGACCCGCGCCGAGCGCATCCGCCGCCGCCACCGCTCGATCGTCGCGGCGGTGGGCGCGCCGAGGTCGAGCTCGGCGCCGAGCCGGGCCAGCTCGATCGCGGCCGGGCCGTCGAGCGACGACGCCGCGGCCGGCAGCGAGGCGCGCAGCGAGCGGCCCGCCGTCAGCGAGTCGGCGATCGCCGTCGCGACGGCGGGGAGCGCCCGCTCGACGGCAGCGCGGTAGCGCCGGCGGCGGCTGGAGACCGCCCAGGCCGCCAGGGCCGGGCCGGCGATCGCCAGCGGCAGGGCGACCGTGGCGCCGCCGAGCAGCCAACCGCCGAACAGGGCGGCTGCCACCCCCAGCGCGGCGAGGCGGCGCCGCTCGGGGGCCGAGGGGGCGTATCCCTCGCGCCCGGCGCGCCGCAGCGGCTCCAGGGCCAGCCGCAGCCAGCGCGCCGCGGCCGGGCTGGCCAGCGCCGCCTCGCGGGCGGCAAGCGCCGCCAGCCCCCCGGCGGCGGCGCCGAGCAGGACCGGAAGGGCGCCGGGACCGCCGCTCACGATCACGCCCGCGGCTCGAGCGCCCGGACCGCGGTCGCGCCCGCGGCCCGCACCACCTCGGCGATCTCGGTGACGCGGCGGGCGCCGTCGCGGCGGCGCTCCAGGTGCACGACCAGGTCGATTCCCCGCTGCGCCTGCGCGGCGATCGCCTCGTGCGGCAGCCCCACCCCCGCCATCAGGGCCAGGGTCTCGAGCCGGCTCAGCGCGTCGGCCGCCGAATTGGCGTGGAGGGTCGAGAGCGCCCCGTCATGGCCGGTGTTGAGGGCGGTCAACAGATCAAGGGCCTCCGGCCCCCGCACCTCGCCGATCACGATCCGGTCGGGCCGCATCCGCAGCGCGTTGCGCAGCAGGTCGCGGATCGTCACCTCCCCCCTCCCCTCGACGCTGGCCGGGCGGCTCTCCAGCCGCACCACGTGCGGCTGCTGGAGGCGCAGCTCCGCGGCGTCCTCGATCGTCACCACCCGCTCCGCCGCCGCGATGAAGCTGGAGAGGGCGTTGAGCAGGGTCGTCTTGCCGGAGCCGGTGCCGCCGCTGACGAGGACGCTGCGCCGCCCCGCCACGGCGCCCTCCAGCAGCTCGCGCTGGGCCGAGGTCAGCGTGCCCAGCTCGACCAGCTCGCGCGGCCCCGGCCGGCGGGCGCCGAAGCGGCGGATCGAGAGCGCCGGCCCGTCGACAGCGAGCGGCGGGATGACCACGTTGACGCGCGACCCGTCGGCGAGGCGGGCGTCGACCATCGGGCTCAGCTCGTCGACCCGCCGCCCCAGCGGGGCGAGGATCCGCTCGATCGCGTTGCGCAGCTCCTCCTCGTCGGCAAAGCGGACGCCGGCCGGCTCGATCCGGCCGCGCCGCTCCACGTAGACGCGCTCGGGCCCGTTGACCATCACCTCCTCCACCGCGGGGTCGGCGAGCAGGTCCTCGAGCGGACCGAGCCCGACCGTTTCGCGCAGCACCCGCGTCGCGAGCGCCTCGCGGTCCGCGGCGCCGAGCAGCGCCGCCTCCTCCTCGACCAGCTCCCGCACCGCGCCCGGCAGCTCGCCGCCCGGCGAGCCGGTCGCAGCGGCGGCGCGGCGGCGCTCGACCAGCCGCGCCCGCAGCGAGTCGGCGAGCGCCTCCAGGTGCCGCTGCCGGGCCGGGCTCGCGTCGAGGCGCGCCGTCATCCCCCGCCCCCGAGCAGCAGGGTCACCTTGCGGGCGAAGCTTTCCGCGGCGATCAGCCGCAGCGCCTGCCGCCTCGTCAACCCCAGCGTGGCGGTCGCGAGGGCGCCCGGCCCGGGCCCGTCCTCCCCCGGCGCAAGGGCCAGCAGCGGCACCGCGGCGGCGGCGACGTAGGTGCGGCCCGGCCCGGAGCCACCCGGTTCGCTCGTCACCACCACGTCGACCCTCGCCCCGGCCGGGAGGGGCCCGGCGGCCAGCAGGGCGCCGGCGCCGCTGACCGCGATCTCGACCGGGCGGCGCCCGTCGCCCAGGCCGCGGCGCGTCGGCTCACCCCGCCGCGGCAGGCGAAGCTGCGCGGCGAGCAGGTAGGAGCCGGCCGGCACCCTCGCCGCCGGGACGAGCCCCAGCGCCTGCTGCGGCGCGGCGAGGGCGCCGGCCGGGGCGAACCGGGCGGGGACGCGGCGCACGGTCAGCGCCGCCTCCACCTCCCGGAGCCCGATCCGCCTCCCCGCCGGGAGGTCGGCGGCGGCGACCACGACGCGGCGCAGCGGGCCGTAGCCGCGGGCGACGGTCAGCCCGTAGCCGTCGGCGAGCGAGGCGGCGACGGCCGCCGCGAGCAGGGCGAGCAGTCCGAAGCCGACCGCGCGGGTCCGCCTGCTCATGCCGCCAGCTCGGCGCCGGCGGCCACCAGCGGCAGCTCCAGCACGGCGAGGGAGCCCCGCTCGGCGCGGCAGAGGGCGAAGCGGCCGCCGTGCTCGGCGGCGACCCGCCGCACCACCGCCAGGCCGTGCCCGTGGCGCCGCCTGCCGGTGAGGCGGGCGACCGCGTCCAGCGGATCGCCGCGCCCCGGAGCGCCACGGACGGCGCCGCCCGAATCGGCGACCGCGACCCGCAGGCGCTCGCCGCGCTGCCGCGCCTCGACCACGATCGAGGGACCGCCGTGCTCGATCGCGTTGACGATCAGGTTGTCGAGCGCCTGCGCGAGGCCGGCGCGATCGCCGCTGACGAGCGCCGGTCCGGCCCGCCAGCGCAGCTCCAGCGAGCCGCCGGCCAGGCCGGCCCCCGAGCGCCAGCGCGCGACCGCCGACTCGAGCAGGGGCCGCACCGGCACCGTCCCCCGCGCCGTGCCCGCCGAGCCGCCGTTGATCTCGCGGTCGAGCCGCTCCAGCGCCGCCGCCGCCAGCTCGACCGAGCCCTCGATGCCGCGGCCGCCGGCGCCCTCCGCGCCGGCGGCGAGGGCGATCGCCTGGAGGGGGCGGCGCAGCTCGTGCAGCGCCTCGTTGAGGGCGCCGCGTCGCCGTCCGGCGCGCACCCCCCGCGCGGCGGCCACGACTGCCATCGAGGCGGCGAGCGGCCAGGCCTCGACGATCTGAGCCGGATCTGTCACCCGTCCACCAACCGGTATCCGACGCCCCAGCAGTTGACGACGTAGCGGCCCTGCTCGGGGTCCAGCTTGCGCCGCAGCCGGCTCGCGTGGGAGTCGAGCGTGCGGGTGCGGGTGGGGGCGCGATACCCCCAGACGTCGCCCAGCAGCTCCCGCTTCGAGAAGACCCGGTGCGGATCGGAGACGAGCACGCGCAGCAGCGAGAACTCCTTGTTGGAGAGCTGCACCTGCCGCCGCCCGACCCAGGCCTTGCGCCGCGCCGGGTCGACGACGATCTCGCCCACCCGGCACGGCCCCTCCCGCCGCGCGCCGCTCCGCCGCAGCACCGCCTCGATCCGCGCCCGCAGCTCGCCGTAGCTGAACGGCTTGACCACGTAGTCGTCGGCGCCGCAGCTGAGGCCGCGCACCCGCTCCTGGTCGGAGCCGCGCCCGGTCAGGACTATCACCGGCAGGCGCGGGTCGAAGCGGGCCTCGACCCCGTCGGCCTCGCGGATCTCGCGCAGCACGTCGAGGCCGGCGGCGTCGGGGAGCGTCAGGTCAAGAAGCATCAGATCCGGCTGCTTGTAGCGGCAGAGCCGCAGCGCGTCGGAAGCGCTCGGCGCCGGCAGCACGCCGAAGCGGTCGGCCATCAGGTTGTCGCAGAGCAGCTCCAGGGTGGTCGTGTCGTCCTCGCAGACGACGACGCTCGCGATCTCTCGTCTCTGTGGCAGCATCCCCCTCTTAAGTCACGGGCGACCCAAACTCTCCCCCCCGAGGGCTAGCCTCTGATCGATGGCGAATGGAAGGGTCGCGGTCTTCGGCCCAAACCCGATGCTCTCGATCACGATCGAGTCGCTCACCGCGGCGGGCGGCGACGACATCCACGTCCACGCCGCCGGCCAGGGCGTCTGGGTGGCGCGGATGGCCGCCGAGCTGGGCGCCGACGCGATTCTCTGCGGCTTCATCGGCGGCGAGGCGGGGACGGCGCTGCGGCCCCTGCTCGAGCAGCTCCCGGTCGAGCTGCGCCTGATCGAGACCGCCGCGGCGAGCGGCTGCTACCTGCACGACCGCCGCGGCGGCGAGCGCGTCCCGCTCGCCCAGAGCGCCAGCATGCCGCCCTCCCGCCACGAGGTCGACGACCTCTTCTCGGCCGCCTGCGCCGCCGCGCTCGACTCCGACGTGCTCGCCCTCTGCGGCCCCTACCCGGGCGAGGCGCTGCCGCTGGAGATATACGGCAACCTGGTCGCCGACGTGCGCGCCAACGGCACGCCGGTCGTCGTCGACCTCTCCCCTCCCCGCCTCGACAGTGCCCTCGAGGGCGAGCCGGAGCTGGTCAAGATCAACGACTGGGAGCTGGCCAAGTTCATCGCCGGCCCGGTCGACACAGACGCCAGGCTGCGCGCCGCGGCGCAGCGGCTGCTGGAGGGCGGCGCCGGCGCCGCGATCGTCACCCGCGCCGAGCAGCCGGCCCTGGTGCTGCGCGGCGACGATGCCTGGTGGCTGGTCCCGCCGCGCTTCGAGCGCGGCGCCCGCGAGGGCTGCGGCGACTCGATGATGGGCGGCCTCGCCGCCTGCATCGCCGCCGGCCGCGACTGGGAGGAGACGCTGCGGATCGGCGCCGCGGCCGGCGCCGCCAACTTCCTCCGCCACGGCCTCGGCAGCGCCGACCGCTCCGTGGTCGAGGACCTGGCGCGCCGGGTCGAGCTGCGCCCGCTGTCCAACTGAGGTGCATCAAGTTTGCCGCCTTATGGGCGGCAAATGTGATGCACCTCGGCGCGGCTAGAGGTTGGTGGGAAACGGGACGTCGAGGTCGTCCCCCGCGACGATCGCGCGCGGCGCGGCCTCCGCCATCCACTCGACGTGGGGCGCGACCCGCGCCGACTCGCGCAGCGTGTCGAAGGCGGCTGCGAGCCTGACCTGGCGGCCGGCCAGCGAGGTGTGCGCGTCGCTGGCCAGCACGTGGACGAGCCCGGCCTCGGCCAGCGCGCGCATCCCGGCGGCCATCTCCTCGCGCAGGAAGAAGTCGGCCGTCGCCTGGACCAGCGCCCCGTCGCCGACCAGCCCGGCGAGGCGGTCGAACATGTCCGCCGAGAGGTGCCGCTCGGGGTGGGCGATCAGGGTGCGGTGGCCGCGCTCGGCGAGGTGCTCGACGCGACGCGCCAGGCTGTCGGTGAGCGGTCCGGGCGCCGGCTCCAGCAGCACCCAGCGGCCGCCGCCGAGCGCCACCCGCGCCAGCTCCTCCTCGCTGAGGTCCTCCACCGCGGTCTCGGCGACCTCGCCGCCCTGGAGGACGACGACGGGCACGCCCTCCTCGCGCAGCCGCCCGTTGAGGACCTCAACCCGCCCGGCCACCTCGTGGATGCGGACGTCGTGGTCGTGGCGGATGTGGGGCGTGGCGCAGATCGCCTCGATCCCGTCGGCCGCGGCGATCAGGGCCATCGCGACGCTGTCGTCGAGGCTGCGCGCCCCGTCGTCGAGCGCGGGCAGGATGTGGCAGTGCAGGTCGATCACGGGGGCGGGGGTCAGCGTAGAGCGGTGCGGCCGGCGGCGGCTACCCCGTCGAGCCTTCGCGCGCCATCGCCCTGAGGTCGTCGCCGATCCAGGCCGGCAGGAACGGGTAGACCATGCCCGCCCGCTCGAAGCCACGTGGGTCGATCAGGTAGGTCGCGTCGGTGTGGACGATGTCGCCGCGCGTCCGGCGCACCTCGATGCGGTAGGCGCTCCAGACCCGGGCGAGCCGGGCCCGCGGGGCGAGCAGCCAGTGCCAGCTCGTCACGCCGGCGAGGCCCCAGCGACGGATCGCCGCCCGCGCCGACTGCGGCGTGTCCGCCCAGGGGTCGACGCTGACGACGAGCAGGACCGGCCGCAGCGCCGGCGGGGCCCGGCTCAGCGCGGCGGCGAGCGCCCTGCCCTCGAGCGGGCACTCCTGGTGGCATCTGGAGTCCATGAAGGCGAGGATCAGCGGCCGGCCGCGCAGGGACGCGAGCTCCGTCCGGCGCCCCGACTGGTCGGGCAGCGCGAAGTCGGGGGCGGGCCTCGCCCCGGCCGGCCAGATCGCCTGGCCGCGGTAGCCCGAGAGGCCCTGGGCGCCGGGGGGCGCCGCCGTGTGCCGGTGGATCGCGATCCCGATCAAGGCCCCGACCGCCGCGGCCGAGGCGAGCACGGCGACGGCGGCGAGCCGGCTCACCGCGAAGCGGCTCGAGCGATCTCGGTCGGTCGGCCGGCTCACGGGTGATGCCTGAGCACCGTCACGTACCAGGCGAGGATGGCGATCAGCACCAGCAGGGGGAGCACCGTCGAGAGGACCGCTCCGAAGTCGGTCCAACCGGCGGCGCCGATCAGCTGCGACGTAGCTGTCATGCCCTCACTCCTCCTCTCAGCGGCCGCGGACGGGCTCCGCGGCCGGCGCTCGCGGCCGCCGCGCCTCCCGGCTCCAGCCAGCGGTAGACGATGACGACGATCGCCACCGTGTAGGCGAGCGATCCCGGAACCCACATCACCCCGGCCGCCAGCTGCTGGTCGGCGAAGGCCGAGATCCCGCCCGGCCTGCTCACCTCCCCGGCGTAGGCGGAGTACAGCGGCGAGCCGGCGAGCGCGAGCGCGACGGCCAGCAGCCATCCGACGACCAGGGTCGAGCCGAGGTAGGCGATGCGACCGGCGTCGCCGAGCGGCGAGCGCCAGGGCGGCGAGTCGATGACGCGCGTCCAGAAGAGCAGCGCGGTGGCGAAGAAGGTGAGGTGCTCGGCGGCGTGGACCGGGCCCGAGCCGAGGGCGGCGTCGTAGAGCGCCGGCAGGTGCCAGGCGAGGAAGGTCAGGTTGAAGAGCAGTAACGAGGGCAGCGGCTTCGCGACGAACCGCAACGCCCCTCGCAAGGGGGCGCAGACGCGACCCTGGACCAGGGAGCGGGCGACGGGCCGGCGCAGCGCGACCGGCAGCCCGTGCCACATCCGGCTCCAGGGGCGGGCCAGCGCCAGCAGTGGCGGCGCCACGGTGATCAGGATCACGTGCTGGGTCATGTGCGCCCAGAAGAGCCGGCCGCTGAGCTCGTCGAGGGGCGAGTCGAGGGCGACCAGGATCGTGGCGAGGCCGGCGGCGAAAGCCGCCGTCCGCCAGCCGTCCCCCTGGCGCGCCGCGCGCCCCTTGCCCCCGCGCCGGAAGAGGACCGCCGCGCAGACCACCCAGAGCAACGCCGGACCACCGGTCCAGTCGAGGGGCGAGATCGCGGCGGCCACGACGGCTACACCAGGTAGAGGAGGATCCAGGCGAGCACGCCGACCGCCGCCAGCAGCGCCCAGTAGTAGGCGCCCGGGAGGAGGCCGGCGGGCGGTGGATGCTCGCTGTCGCGCCTGTTCCGAACCCCCACCGCGAACGCGGTCTCGACCCGGTAGAGCGCCAGCAGGGCGACGACGACGTAGAGCGCCGTCCAGCCGAAGAAGACGCTGGCGTAGCCGCCGCTCTGCGGGCCGAAGGGGATGTGCGCGTACTCGAGCGCCTGCAGCGCGCATCCCAGCAGCCCGAGCAGCAGCGAGACGCCCGCGGCGGGGACCCAGGCGCGCCCCCTGGGCGCCGCGCGCGCCGCGAGCCAGAAGGCGGCGGCGGCGAGGACGAAGGAGGCCGTGATCGCGATGCCGTAGCCGGTCGGCGGGTCGACTCCGGCGGGCCGCCAGAGGCCGGCGTTGTCCAGCGAGCGCAGGTAGAAGTAGGCGAAGACGAAGGCGAGGAAGAACATGATCGTCGCGCCCGCCGCGAGCAGGAAGCCGAGGCGGTCGATTCGCTCTTCGAGCCCGGGGGTCTCGACGTAGGGCTGCGTCGGGCTCCGGGCTGGTTCGGCGGCCATCTCTAGCTCGCTCCCGCGGGGGCCTCCGCCGGGCCGGCCGGCCGCGGCGCCGTCGGTGGCACTCCGTAGTCGTAGGGGTCGGCGTCGATCACCGGCTGCCGCTCGAAGTTGTAGACGGGAACCGGAGTCGGCGTCTGCCACTCGAGCGACTTCGAGCGCCAGGGGTTGGCGGGGGCGCGCCTGCGCACGAAGACCAGCGAGTAGACGACGTTGGCGAGGAAGACGAGCATCGAGGCGCCGATCACGAAGGCGGAGACCGAGACCCAGATGTTGAGCGGCTGGAGGCGGGACGCGTAGGTGACGACACGCCGCGGCATCCCCATCATGCCCGAGCGCGAAGAGCGGCCCGAAAGTCGAGTTGAAGGCGATGAACATCATCCAGAAGTGGACCTTCGCCGAGCGTTTCGTTGAGCTCCATCCCGAACATCTTCGGCACCCAGTAGTAGATCGCGGCGAAGAAGGTGAAGATCGAGCCCGCCCATGATCGTGTAGTGGAAGTGGGCCATGACGAAGAAGCTGCCGTGGGTGGCGACGTCGCTCGGGCACGTCGGAGAGGAACACCCCCGACGCCCCGCCGATGAAGAAGTTGAAGAACCAGGCGAGGCAGAACAGCATCGGCACCGTGTAGCGGATGCGCGCCCGCCACAGCGTCGCCATCCCGGCGAGGAAGACCAGCCCGGTCGGGATCGAGATCAGCTCAGTCGAGAGCATGTAGAACGGGCCGCAGCGCCGAGTTGATGCCGCTGACGAAGAGGTGGTGCTGCCAGACGAAGAAGCTCAGCAGCATCACCCCGAGCATCCCGGCCACCGCGACCCGGTAGCCCCAGAGCGGCTTGCGGGCGAAGACGGGCAGGATCTCGAGCAGGATCCCAATCCCCGGCAGGGCGAGCACGTACACCTCCGGATGGCCGAAGAACCAGAAGAGGTTCTCGAACAGGTAGGGGCTGCCGCCGGCGCTGGGGATGAAGAAGGACGTCTGCACCGCCCGGTCGAAGCCGACCATCAGCAGCACCGCGATCAGCACCGGCGCCGCCAGCACCATCAGGATCGAGGTGCTGAGGGCGCCCCAGCAGAAGATCGGCAGCCGGCGCCAGCTCAGCCCCGGCGCGCGCATGGTGACGATCGTCGCGATCAGGTTGAGCCCCAGCAGCGTCATCGAGAGCCCGACCAGGGCGAAGAAGAAGATGTAGGAGTCGAAGCCCCAGTTGGCCTGGTCGTTGAGCGGCCCGTAGCCGGTCCAGCCGGTCGGGAAGCCGCCGAAGAAGATCGTCGAGACGAGGATCACGCCGGCCGCCATCAGCAGCCAGAAGGTCAGCGACTCGATGCGGGGGAAGGCCATCCGCCGCGCGCCGATCATCAGCGGCACGAAGTAGTTCGCGAACGGCCCCAGCACCCCCGAGGTCATCATCCCCATCATCATCGTGCCGTGCAGGCCGACGAGCGTCAGGTAGCTGCCGGCGCGGAAGAGCTGCGGCGAGGGACGCAGCAGCTCGGCCCTGATCAGCATCGCATTGAGGCCCGCGATGAAGAAGAAGAGCCCGATCCCGAGGAGGTACTGGATGCCGACGACCTTGTGGTCGGTGCAGAGCCCGAAGTAGCGGCCCGTCCCGCCCGCCTCGTTTTCGTGGTGGGAGCGCTCGCGGCCCGAGCATCCTCGACAGCGGATAGTTGGCGAAGCCGAGCCCGATCAGGAAGCCGACGACCGAGAACAGGTAGCCGAGCATCAGCGCGACGTCGTTCTGGTTGGTGTCGTTGATGAATTCGAGGCTCTTGGCGTGGATCTGGTGCCCGATCCACCAGCCGAAGTAGAAGCCGACGACCACCAGCACGACGCCCGCAGAGCAGGTTGAAGCCGATCGACGCGCCGCCACAGCGGCCGGGCTGCGGTCGCGTCGCTCATCCGCCCCTCCTTTCAGGTTCGGGGAAGTAGTGCGTTTCGTATTTCGGGAGGTCGTTTGGCCGCCGGGCCGAAGACGCGCTGCTGGCGATGGACCCAGGCGAGGAAGGCGGCGCTGCCGACCACCTGCCCCGTGTCGAACATGTAGCCGTGCCAGAGGCCGCAGAGCTCGCTGCAGCGGATTTCGAAGGGCTGTTCCTCTTCCGGTCGCACATAGGCGACGTTGTCCACGCCGGGGTTCGCGTCCGCTTTCAGCCCGAGCTGGGGCGACCAGAAGGAGTGGATCACGTCGAGCGAGGTGACGTGGAATTCGACCGTGCGGTCGATCGGCAGCTCGAGGTGGGCGGTCTCGAGGCCGCCGAAGGTCGGGAAGCGGTAGGTGAACTCCCACTGCTGGGCGATCACCTGGACCGGCAGCGCGCCCACGGGAGGAGCCGTAGACGGGCGCGGCCCCTGGCCGCCTCCCGAGCCCGCGTCGGCCAGCTCGGCGGTGCCGAAGACCGCCAGGAAGAGCACGATGACGGTCGTCATCCCGAGCCACCAGGCCTGGACGCGGCTGTCGCCGCGGATCGCGACCCCTTCCTCCGGCTCTCCCTCGCGCCGGCGGAACGCGGCCAGCGAGTACGCGAAGTAGACGACCATCAGCGCCGCGATCGGCGTGACGATCCCGAGCAGGACCGTGTTGTCGAACACCTGGCCGGAGGAGGCGCTGCTGCCGTCCCCGGGCGGCAGGTTGGGGGCGATCACCACGACGACGATCGGGGTCGCGATCGCGCTGAGCACGAGCCAGGCGATCGCTATGCGGCGGACGTGGTTCGGCTCGTGCATCTATCCCGCCCTCACGTCACCTGGAGGAAGCCGTCCATGTAGCCGATCGTCTGCATCGGGCCGCCGAAGCCGTAGAGGAAGCCGGCGGCGCAGGGCACGAAGCACTGCCAGCGGTAGCGGCCCGGCTTGCCGGTGCGGAAGGTGAACTCGATCGTCTCGTGCGCCTGGCCCAGCGAGCAGGGCCCTTCTTCGCACTGGTTCGGCGCTTCTTCCGGCACCCCGTACAGCGGCACGATCAAGCCCATCTGGGGGATCGCGAAGGTGTGCGAGGCTTCTTCGGGGTCGATCGAGGTCATCGGCTTGCCGTTGACCAGCATCCTGTTGCCGACCGTGCCGTGGACCTGGGAGAGGAAGGGGTTGCGGAGGCCGCTGTCGCCGTCGAACTGGTAGACGGTGACGTGGACCAGCGCGTGCGCCGGCACCTTGAACATCGTGCTGTGGACCCATTCGCCGCGGGGGTTCCTGACGAGATAGGAGACCCAGCTCTTGTCGCCGCCCTGCGGCCCGACCGCCGCCTCGGTCTTCAGCGTCAAGCGGGTGGTGGGAGCGCCGGCGGGGCCGGCGCTGGCTTCGACCGTCTGCGGCGTGCTCGCCAAGCCGGAGACGTAGAAGGCGATCAGGGCGGCGACGATGGCCACCGCTGCCGCAACCGCCGTCAACCTGGCTCCCAAGGAACTCAACATTCCTCCTTACCCGGACTGTCGGCCGTCCCAATCCCGACGGTCGTACTCGGCTTAATGTAGCCCTACGACGCGCTCAGGGCAAGGGGGCGCCGGCGGGCGGCTCGGGGCGATGCGGAGCGGCGCCGCAACCCGGACGTGCAAACCCTCGTTCAGGCGTGGCCGCGCATGGGCACGGGACTACGATGACAGGCATGATCTTGAACCTGCCCCGGCGCAGATCGCGGGAGCGGATGGGCTTCAACCGTGGATAAGAAGACGACCCGAAGAGGGAATTACGAGTCGGGCTCCGACTACGTGCTCGAGTACGGCGAGCTGCGCTTCTCCTTCAACGAGGAGGACTTCGGCCAGCGCGTCGAGCAGGCCGCCGTCAAGCTCGGCTTCGTCCATCAGGGGCTGAGTCCGGAGGAGCTCGACGACCTGCTCGACCTCGCGGTGAGCGGCGAGATCGCCGAGCCCAGCTCGCGCCTCGGCGAGCACATCAACGAGAACTGGGAGGACCTTGTCGGCCCCTCCAACCGCAGCCTCGTCCACTGGCTGCGGCGACTCGTCTTCCGCGGCGCCTGGCTCGACCAGCGCGTCAAGGAGGGCGAGCTGGACGTCGTCTTCGACGGGCGCACCCAGACCTTCGGCTACGTACAGCCGGAGCGCGGCTCGGAGCTGATCGAGCTCTCCAAGGAGCCGTCCTGGCGCCGCATCGCCTACCGGCGCTGAGGCGCCGTCAGGAGCGCTCGAGCGCGGCGACCACGGTGAGCGAGCCGCCTCCCGAGCCGGTCCGGCTCGTCCCCGCGTCGTAGAGCCCCCTGGCCGCATCGGCGTCGCCGTAGGCCTCGGCGAAGCGGCTCAGCGAGTCGATCAGGAGGATCATCTCCTCGCCGTCCTCGGCGCGGCGCGCCGCGTGCGCGACCGCGTCGTCGACGTGGCGCGCTTGGCCGGCGGCGATCAGCTCGACCCGCGGCGCATCGCGGCGCCAGTCGCCCAGCTCCTCGGGGCTCGGGTCGATCAGCAGCGCGATCGGGTCGGGGCCGTTGGTGGCGTCGGAGAGCTCGGCGGCGAGCTCGCGCAGCAGCGCCGTGCAGCGCTCGCGGCTCTCGCCGTAGACGATCGCCTGGCGGCCGGGCGCCGCCGGCAGCAGCAGATCGCGGACGCGCAGGCCTTTGCGTCCCCTGAGGCCCCAGCGGCGGCGGCGCCTGCGGGGCGGGCGCGACGGCTCGGGCTGCGACGGCAGCTCGGCCCGGGGCGCCGGCTCCGCTCGCCGCTCGGTGGGCGCAGCGGGTTCGGGCCGAGCCTCCGCAGGAGCCTCGCGCCGCCCGCGTCGCTGGCGGTCCCGCCCCGGCCTCTCCCTCGGCTTCCTCTCCTCCGGCTTTCCCTCGAGCAGCTTCTCGATCAACTCGGTGCGGGGCAGCATCCGGTAGCGGGGCACGCCCGCATCCGCCGCCAGCGCGTGCAGCTCGGCGAGGTGCTTCGACTCCAGCTCGGCCTTGGTCACAAGCGGCAGGTTATTCAACCCGCCGAGGCGAGCCGCTTCTCGGTCAGCTCGCGCAGCCAGATCCCGAACTCGGGGCGGCTCTCCCAGTCGGCGCGGAACTTCTCGGCCCCGGCCGTGGTCAGCGGGTGGTTGAGCATCTGGCGCAGCACCTTGGCCGGGACGGTGGCGATCTCGCAGCCGATCCGCGCCGCGGCGACGACGTGCTCGGGGTGGCGGACCGAGGCCGCGATGATCTCGGAGGTCATGCCGCCGGCCCGCAGCGTGCCGGCGATCTCCTCCAGCACGACGGTCGAGTCGACCGAGATGTCGTCGAGGCGGCCCATGAAGCAGGACACGTAGGTGGCCCCGGCCGCCGCCGCCAGCAGCGCCTGGTTGGGAGAGAAGACGAGCGTCATGTTGACCGGGATGCCGTCCCCGGTCAGCGCCCTGGTCGCCGCCAGCCCCGCCTCGCAGAAGGGGACCTTGACCGTGACGTGCCGGTGCAGCTCGTGCAGCGCCCGGCCCTCGTCGACCATCCCCTGCACGTCCTCGGAGACGACCTCGGCGGAGACCGGGCCGCCGACCAGCTCGCAGATCCGCTGCACGATCTCGCCGGGCTCACCGTCCTCCTTGGCGAGCAGCGAGGGGTTGGTGGTGGCCCCGGAGAGGACGCCCCAGGCGGCGATCTCCTCGACCTCGGCGACGCTTCCGGTATCGATGAACAGTCTCATCGGCGCAAGGGTAATGGAGGCTCAGGCGGCAGGGCCGGCGGGGTCGGCGCCGGCCTCCGCCGCGGCGGCGGGCCAGGCCTCGACCTCGCGCTTGACGCGCCGCCGCGACCAGCCCAGCTCGGCCCCCATCGCCGCGGCGACCGGGCGCGCCGACTCCGCCGTGCGCAGCTGCGGCGCCGCCAGGATCCCCAGCCGGGTGCGGCGCAGGAGCACGTCGGCGACGCAGCGCGCCTGCTCGAGGCGGGCGGCGATGACCGCCTCGGCGAGCAGGTCGGGGCGACCGGCGACGATCGGCGCCGCCAGCTCGGGGTCCTTCCAGGCGAGGTCGAGGACGGCGCGCGCCGCGTGGCCGTAGCGGAAGGCGAGCTGCGAGATCGCCTCCTCCCCCACCCCCTCCGGCGCCTCCAGGTCCTCGGGCCGCGCCTCCATCCCGAGCGGGATCTCGGCCGTGTGGCAGGGCGCCTCGCGGCCCTCGCGCTCGACCAGGCGGTCGACCGTCTGCTTCGCCATCCGCCGCCAGGTGGTCAGCTTGCCGCCGGTGATCGTCAGCATCCCCGACGAGGTCTCGTAGAGCTCGGCCCGGCGCGAGATGTCGACCGACTTCTTCGGATCGCCGCTGGAGATCAGCGGCCGCACGCCGGCGAAGGCGCCGACCAGGTCCGAGCGCGTCAGCGAGACGCCGAAGAACGAGTTGACGGCGTCGAGCAGGTAGGCGACTTCCTCCTCGCCGGGGCGGGGGCGGTCGATGTCGCCGTCGTAGTCGTTGTCGGTGGTGCCGATCAGGGTGCGGCCGTACCAGGGCAGGGCGAAGATCGCCCGGCCCTCGCCGGCCGGCACGATGCAGGCGGCGGAGCCGGTCGAGAGGCTGGCCGGGTCGACCAGCAGGTGGCTGCCACGGCTGGGGGCGATGCGCGGCACGTCCTCCTCCTCGACCACCTCCTCGGGGCGGATGCGGTCGGCCCAGACGCCGGTCGCGTTGACGACGTTGTCGGCCTCGACCTCGAAACGCTCGCCCGACTCCGCCTCGACGAAGGCGACGCCGGCGGCGCGGCCGTCGCGCAGCAGCACCTCGGTGACCGCGGCGCCGTTCAGCGTCACCGCGCCGAAGCGGGCCGCCTCGCCGAGCACGGTGAGAACGAGGCGGACGTCGTCGGTCTGGCAGTCGTAGAAGAGGTAGGCGTCGTGGGGGTCGCGGGCGGCCAGCGCCGGCACGAGCTGGAGGAGCTCGTCGCGGTCGATCGTGCGGTGGCGGTCCGGCGCCCAGTAGAAGTCCTCGTCCTCCTGCTTGGAGGAGCGCATCTCGCGACGGCTGCGGCCGACCCGCGTCGTCGCCATCACGTCGTACATGTTGAGGCCGATGCCGAGGCGGCGGTCGCGGCGCTCCTCGCCCAGCGAGGGGACCAGGAAGGGGGTCGGGTAGACGAGGTGGGGCGCGAGCTGGACCATCAGCTGGCGCTCCAGCAGCGCCTCGCGGACGAGGCCCAGGTCGAGGTTCTGGAGGTAGCGCAGGCCCCCGTGGACCATCTTCGAGGAGCGGCTCGAGGTGCCTTCGGCGTAGTCGCCGCGCTCGAGCAGCGCCACCGAGTAGCCGCGCGCGGCGGCGTCGAGGGCGACGCCGGCGCCGGTGATGCCGCCGCCGATCACGACGACCTCGAAGCGCCGCCCGGCGATCGCCTCGATGGCTGCGGCGCGGGAGATCACCGCTACCAGCCGAAGCGGCGGCCGAGCAGGACGACGCCGCAGAGCGCCAGGCCGCCGCTAGCGAGGCCGATCCCGAGCGGCCCCCACGGCTTCGTGCCGGAGCTGCCGTTCGGGGTGAACGGGGCGGCGGCCGGGACGGGCGTGACGGCCTGGCCGGGTCCGCTTCCCCCGGCGCCCGGCGCGACTCCGCCGAGCGGTCCGGGCAGCGCCGGGGCGCCGCCGGTCGCGGGCGGCTTCGCTCCCGGCAGTCGGCCGCCCGAGGCGCCGCCGCCGCGTTCGCGCAGCGACTTCGGCAGGCCCGGCGCGGAGGGGGGCCGCCCCGCCCCCGCCGAGCCGAGCGGGACCGGGAGCCGGCCGCTCGAAGGCGATGGTGCGGTCGAGCCGGCCGAGGAGGGCTTCCTCTTGCCGGCGAACGGCGAGCCGGCCGGGACGGGCGCGGGCCTGGGCTGGCGCGGCGGCGGCGAGACCGGGAAGGGCTTGCGGGCGACCGCCGCGAGCGCCTGGCCGGTCACCCAGACCGGTGTCTGGCCGCTGGAGGACGAGTAGGCGAAGTGGCCATCGGAGGCCTGGCGCGCCGCCAGGTAGTCGAGGGCGCTGCCACCGCCGCGGCCGGGAGCGCCGGGGTTGGCGCCGACCGCGAGCATCCCCTGGGCCGCCCAGGCGGTGGACTGCGAGTTGACCGCGCCCGAGCCGCCGAGCGCGAAGCCGCCGCTCTGCCTCTGCGCCGAGCGCAGGAAGCCGAGGCCGCGGCGGGCGGCGTCCGAGCTCGGCATCGCCTCCATCGCGGCTCCCGTCACGTCGGGGGTGCTGGGCGAGCCGGGCAGGTCGCCCCAGCCGCCGTCGGCGTTCTGGGCCGAGGCGAGCCAGGCCAGGGAGCGATGGAGGCCGCCGGTCGCGCCGGCCTGGCGCAGGGCGATCGCCGCGAAGGCGGTCGAGGCGGGCCAACCCTCGAAGGAGCCGTCGGCGCGACGGCGGTCGAGCAGCGCGGCGACCAGGTTGCGGCCGCCGAAGGCACGCGGATCGACGCCGGCCCCCTCGAGGGCGAGGATCGTGCGCGCGAGGTCGCCGCCGCTGCTCAGTTCGCCGCCGTGCGCGCGCAGGAAGTCGAGCGGCGTGCGGCCGCCGCGTGAGACGTCGAGCGGGTTGCGGCCGGCCGCCTCCAGCCCCAGCATCGCCCAGCCGGTGACTTCGGCGCTCGAGGCGCGGCCGGGCGAGGAGCCCCAGCCGCCGTCGGCGTTCTGGGCGGAGGCGAGCCAGTCGGCGGCGCGGCTTGCCTCGGAGGCCCGAGCCGGTGCCGGCGCCGCCAGGGTGAGGGCGAGGACGAAAGCGAGGAGCAGGGAAGCCGCGGCGCCCGGCGCGTGCCACTCGAAGCGCTCGCGGAAGCGGACCAGCATCCGCACCATCGCCGGCCCGGCGACCAGGGCGAGGGTGACGTTGCCGATCGCGTGGGCGGCTTCGAAGGGCACGGCGCGCGACTCGAGCACCAGGAAGCGCTGCAGCGAGAGATCCCCCCCGTAGGTCATTTCGTAGAAGTTCATCAGAGCGCCGAAGCCAACGGCAGCCAGGCCGCAGACCGCGGCCAGCGTGAGGCGGCCGGGCCTGCGGCCGGTGAGGGCGAGCGCGGCGCCGAGAATCCCGCAAAGCCCCCAGGCCGCCATCTGCCACGGCGTCCACGGCCCCTGGCCGAGCCAGAAGTTGGAGACGAGCCCGGCCAGCGCCCCGACCGCGAAGCCGGGCGCCGGCCCCAGCGCGTAGCCGGCGAAGACGACGATGTCGGTCGTGGCGACGACGTTGGGCAGCGCCGCGAAGGCGAGGCGGCCGGCGACCGCGAGCGCCGCCAGGGCGGCGACCAGGGCGACGACCTGCGAGCTGGGGCGGGAGCGCTCGTACCAGGCGAAGCCGCCGACTAGGACGGCGGCGAGGATCACGAAGCTGGCGAGCTGCCAGGACA
The DNA here is from genome assembly GCA_963696185.1 of uncultured Solirubrobacterales bacterium. Taxonomy (GTDB): domain Bacteria; phylum Actinomycetota; class Thermoleophilia; order Solirubrobacterales; family 70-9; genus VRUE01. Next base: position 2,272,631 of record OY968825.1, on the reverse strand, counting down.
TCAGCTCCGTCCCGTCAGCGCGGCGGCGCCCTGCTCGGGGGTGACGACCCCGGGCAGGTCGAGGACGCGGGCGACCTCGGTGGCGAAGTACCAGCCGCCCGAGAGGGCCTCGGCGGCGCCGGCGTCGGCGATCGCGACGCCGGCGCCGAGCAGCACGACCCGCTCGGCGAAGGCGGCGGCGAACTCGACGTCGTGGGTGGCGACGACGACGCCGGCGCCGCGCGACGCGAGATCGTCGATCAGCGCGGCGAGGTCCTCCTTGCGGGCTCGGTCCATGCCCCGGGTCGGCTCGTCGAGCGCGACCAGGCCGGGCGGCTCGCCGCCCTCCATCCGCCCGGCAAGGGCGATCGCCAGCGCCAGCCGCTGCCGCTCGCCTCCGGAGAGGTCGCGCGGGTCGGCCTCGGTCGCGTGCTCGAGCCCCACCGTCCGCAGCGCCGCCGCCCCCGCCTCGCCGGGCAGCTCGTCGCCGACCCGCTCCCGCACCAGGTAGTCGCCGGGGCTCTGGGTCAGCAGGGCGACCCCGCCCGGCGCCTCCACCTTCCCGCGCACCGGCGCGACCAGCCCGGCCACGGTTCGCAGCAACGTGCTCTTGCCGGCCCCGTTGCGCCCCATCAGCGCGACGCGCTCGCCGCGCTCCACCCGCAGGTCGATACCGCGCAGGACGTCGCGCAGGGCATCGCCGCGCTCCAGCTCTACCCAGAGGTCGCGGATCGCAAAGGCGGGATTTGAGGAGGGGGGCGGGGACCCCCCCTCTCTCAACTTTTTCGGTGGGGCGGTGAGAGTCTGCCGCGAGCCGCTCGACGAAAAAGTACAAGCCGTTCGGAGGGGTCCCCGCCCCCCTCCTTCCATGGCCTCGGTTGACGCGAGGATGCGGCGGGCGTCGCGGACACCGACGGGGAGCGGGTCGATGTCGGCGAGCGAGAAGAGGCGAGCCGCCGGAGTCTCCAGGGCTGGATCGGTCCGCTGCGCCCAGGCGAGGAAGTCGCGCGGGGCGCCGTCGAAGCGGATCGTGCCGGCGTCCATCGCGATGACGCGGTCGGCGGCGGCGAGGCAGCGCTCGAGGCGGTGCTCGGCGAGCAGGATCGCCACCCCCCACTCCTCGTTGAGGCGGCGCAGCAGCCAGATCAGCTCGTCGCCGGCGACCGGGTCGAGCTGCGAGGTGGGCTCGTCGAGCAGCACGAGGCGGGGGCGGGTGACGAGCGCGGCGGCGAGGGCGACGCGCTGCAGCTCGCCGCCGGAGAGGGTGTCGACGGTGCGCTCGAGCAGGTGCGGCATCGCCAGCGCCAGGGCGACCTCCTCGACAGCGCGGGCGCGGGCGGCGGGCGGCTCGCCGCGCATCTCCAGCGGCAGCCCCAGCTCCGCCGCGACCGTGGTCGAGACGACCTGGGTCTCCGGGTCCTGGGCGACGTAGCCGACCGCGGCGGCCAGCTCGCCCGGGCCGGCGGCGATCGCGTCGATGCCCGCGACGTGGACCGCCCCGACGATCTCGCCGCCGTGGAAGTGCGGGACGAGGCCGCAGGCGGCGCGCAGCAGAGTCGTCTTACCGCTCGCCGAGCGGCCCGCCAGCACCGCCAGCTCGCCGGCCTCGAGCCGCAGCGAGATCCCGTCCAGTGCCGCGGCCGGGTTTGACCCCCCTTCCGTGTGGTCAAACTCGGCCGCGCTCGGCCGTACTGCGTTGGGGTAGCTGTAGGTGAGGCCCTCGATCGCGAGGGCGGGTGCAGCGCGGGTCGAGATCGCTGAATCAGGCACCTGAGACCTTCCCCGGAGCCACAGGGCTCGACGGAACCGGCAACCCGGGCGGGCGCAACTGGGCGCCGTGGGCGGGACGAGCGGCACGGCGCGGCTTGCGGCGCAATGGCGCGAGGCCGGCGAGGACGAGCAATACGGAGAGTCCGAGAGTCAGCGGCCCGGCCACGAGCTCGATGCTCGGATATTCGGTGAACGCGCCGGCTCCCAACGCCTTCCCGGCAATCGCGCACGCCAGCACCGTCAGCCCGGCTGCGTAGAACCTCCCGTCGTAGCGCGACTTGAAGCGGAATCTCAAGATCCCGCGCGTACGGCTGGCGAGCGCCGGACGAAGCGCGGCCGCCGTCGGACGCGCACGCGAGTAACCACGCAACTCCAGCGTGGCGGCGACGTCGACGGCCCGGTCGAGCGAGCCGGCGAGGAGGCGGCGGGCGAGGGCGGCGCGGCCGAGCGGGGCGGCGGCCGGCCCGCGCAGGCGGGCGGCGTCGCGCAGGCGGGCGGCGTCCGCGGCGGCCACCGGGACGAGGCGGGAGACCAGCGCCGCGGTCAGCGCCGAGCGGCCGGCGAGCGGCCGCAGGGCGCGCAGCACCCGGTCGGGGTCTACGCAGGCCGAGTAGACGGCGAAGGCGACCATCGTCACCGCGGCGCGCAGCGCGATCGTCGCGCCGGCCGCGAGCGCCTCGGCGGTGACGTCGACCGGACCGAGCAGCGGCCACTCGCCGAGCCGCAGCAGCACCGTCTCGCCGCGGTGCGTGACCAGCGCGTTGACGACGACGATCAGCAGTCCGAAGGCCAAGCCCATCCGCAGCGCGGCGCGGACGGCGTCGCGGGCCCCCGCGGCCCGCCCCGCGAGGATCGCCGCGATCCCCGCCGCCCCCAGCACGATCGGGTTCGAGTAGAGGAAGGCGACGGCGACCAGCGATCCCAGGTAGAGGACCGCGGCCCCCGGCGAAGCCGCCTGCAGCGGCCCCGGCCTCGGTGTGTAGGCGAAGGGGGACCTCATCGGAGCGGCACCGGATTCACTTCTCCCCCTTCGACGACGACGGCGTAACGGTCGTGCAGATCCGGCGAGTCGAGCGCACCCGCCGCCGCCTCGACGCCCCGCTCGTCAGAGCCGGTCACCACCCAGACGGGCGGCGAACCGCCGCGACGCGTCGCCGCGACGAGCCCCGCGCCGGGGCCGAAGCGCCGCACCGCCGCACCGCCTTCGTCGAGCCCCCAGAGCGCGAAGCCGCGGCCGGCGCGCCGCGGCTTCGCGAAGACGCCGCTCGCCTGCGGGCCGGCTGCGATCTGGGCAGCGGCGAAGTCGCTTCGCAGCTCCGCCCAGGGCCCGACCAGCATGCGGATCGCACCCGGCGGCGAGCCACCCGCGAGGTGGGCTCCCGCCCGCTTCAGCCTGCCCCGCACAACGCCGCAGGCCGCACCGCCATCGAGGCACTCCACCGCCACCGGCCTTCGCCTGCCTTCGTAGCCGTTCGCGAACGGCTGCGGCCAGGAGCCGACCACGGCCGGCACGGCGGTGGTCGCCGACCAGTCGCGGTAGTCCCACCAGACCGCATCGCCGCCGCGCAGCGCGTAGTCGGCCGCGCCGACGCCCGCTTCGACCCCGTTCACGTAGAAGAACCAGTCGTAGCGCCGCCCGCCCCGTTCGCCCCCCGCGATCCCGTCGATCGACTGCACGAAGCCGCCCCCGTAGCGGGTCGAGATCCGCGCCTTGCGGTCGAGCAGGCGCATCACCGTGTCGGATTCGGTCACCCCGTCGCGCACGGGGGCGGCGACGCGTCGCGCCCCGTAATCCCGCGTCACCGTCAGCTCGACCTCGCCCAGCCCCCTGCCGGGGCCGACGCCGCAGCCGGCGGCCGCGAGCGCCGCTATGAGAAGCAGCATCGCGACCGCCGTGCCGCGGCGAGAGCATCGAACAACCTCTTGTTCGCGCCCCGATCGCCACGGACCCGAACAACCGGAGATCACCGTGACGATCGGGACGCTCACGGCGTCAACCGCGCGGGCACTTCCCGCCGACGCAGACCGCGACGCGGTTGGACGGGATGTCCTTGCCGTGCCGGGCGATCAAGCGCTTCGGCTTGTCGAGGGTCACCGTGGCGCGCCCGTCGGCGCCGGTCGGGCCGCTCGCGCCCGTCACCCTCACCCCGGCCGCCGGCGCGCGCGTGCCGCCATCGGCGTAGGCGAAGGCGCGCACCGAGAACGGCTTCCCGGCGCGGGCGTGCCGCGGCGCCTTCAGGGCCAGCTCTTCGGGATAGGGGTAGGGGACCAGCGCCCAGAGCACTTCGTCGCCGGCGTGCAGCCCGACCGAGTCGCCGCCTATTTCCGGGTCCTTGTGGTTCAGCTTCAGGTACCAGGAGAGGCCCGTCGCTTCGCTGCCGACCGAGCCGCCCACCCCGCACAGGCCGAGGCCGAAGGAGAAGTGGTCGGTAATCAGCAGCGGCCGCAGGGCCGGGTCCGACTTGGCGGCCTCGCCGAGCAGGCCGAGCGCGGTCGCGCCGTGGATCGTCGCCCGCTTGCCGCTGCCGGCGCTGCCGGCGCCGAGGCAGGTCGCCTTGGGGCTGGTCGGGACGGTCGTCGTGCCGGTCGCCAGCTTCTCTTCGGCGAGCACCTTGCCGCGCGCGCCGACGACCCGCAACTCGGCCGAAACCCGGCCGGTCGGAGTCGCCGCTTCGGCGGTCGCAACCGCAGCCGCGACCGCGGCGGCGGCAAGGACGATGGAGACGGCCAGCGCGCACGCGGCCGCCGGCCGGAATGGAACGAGTGTTGGCATCTAAGCCACCCTTTCCTCGAGGGTTGTCATGGCTGGCCGGGGACAGGTCTCCTGGCTTCCGGGGTGGTCGGCCGCGCCTTCCCGGGGGCTCGGTGTCGCCCCCAGTGGCTGACGCTGATGCGTCCACGGCTTCCTTGACCCGGTCACAGTGGCGGGACCGCGCCGGCTTCTCACCGGACTTCCCTTGACCACCGACCGTATGTGCGGGCGAGTCTATCCGCCGGGACGGCAAGGAGGAAACCGCGAGCGTCGTCGCATCTGCGCCCGCGGTCAAGGTATGGCCCGAGCCTTGCCCGACCGCGCCCACCGCACCCCCGGTCGCCACACCCACTGGCGCCTCGCCAGGCGCCGCCACCTGCTGCTGCGCGGCGGCGCCGCGGCGACGATGCTGGCGGTGGTCGGGCCGGGCCTGCTCGCCGGCCTCTCCGACGACGACCCGGCCGGCATCACCACCTACTCGATCCTCGGTGCCGAATACGGCTACGAGCTGCTCTGGGTCCTCGCCCTCTCGACCGCGGCGCTGGTCGTCTTCCACGAGCTGGGGGTGCGGCTGGGGATCGTCACCGGCAAGGGGCTGCTGACCCTGGTCCGCGAGCGCTACGGCGGCCGCGCGGCGGGCCTCGTCCTGGCGGCGCTCGTCGTCGCCAACGTCGGCACGCTCTGCGCCGAGTTCGCCGGGGTGGCGGCCGGGATGGAACTGCTCGCGGGGACGAGCCGCTACGTCAGCGTGCCGCTGGCGGCGCTCGGCGTCTCGGCGCTCGTCCTGCGCGAGAGCTTCCGCCACGTCGAGCACTTCCTGCTCGCGCTCAGCTCGGTCTTCGTCGCCTACGTCTTCTCCGGCCTGCTCGCCCATCCCGACTGGGGCGCCGCCGCCAGGGGGCTGGTCGTCCCCGCCATCCCGCTCAACCGCGACGCGCTGCTGGTCGCGGTGGCGACGGTGGGGACGACGCTGGCGCCCTGGGGCCTGGCCTTCATCCAGTCCTACGCGGTCGACAAGCGGCTGCACGTCAAGGACCTCCGCTACGAGCGCGTCGACGTCATCGTCGGCGCCGTGCTGACCGGCGTAATCGGCCTCTTCGTCGTCGTCGCCTGCGCCGCCACCCTGCACGTCCAGGGCGTCTCGATCGGCAACGCCGCCGACGCCGCCCGCGCCCTCGAGCCGCTGGCCGGCAACCTGGCCGCGACCCTGTTCGGGCTCGGCTTCCTCGGCGCCGCCCTGCTCGCCGCGGCGATCGTGCCGCTCTCGACCGCCTACTCGATCTCGGAGACCTTCGGCCGCCGCGACGACCTCAACGACAGCTTCGCCGAGGCCCGCTCCTTCTACCTCGCCTTCGGCGCGGTGGTCGCGGTCGCCGTCGTCCTCGTGCTGATCCCCGGCGCCCCGCTGATCCCGATCCTCTTCCTCTCGCAGGCGCTCAACGCCGTCCTCCTGCTCGTCCTCCTCCCCTTCATGCGCTCGCTCGCCAAGGACCGGGAGCTGATGGGCGCACACGCGCTCGGTCCCCTCGATCGCTGGACCACCGGCGTCGCCTTCGCCCTGATCGCCGTCTCGGTCGGCGCGCTCGGAGTCCTGGCGGTCCTCTGAGCACCGCGCCTCACCCCCGTCCTGTGGGAGGAGCCTTGACAGGGCCGGCGCCGATGTGGGTAAATGGCCGCGCGACCAGTCCCCCGAGCGGAGGAGAGTCGATGCCGTCGTCTGTGCCGCTTGTCCTCGCAGCCATCTTCGACCTCAGCCACCCGGCGCACTACGTGCACTGGCACTTCTTCCAGATGTCGGTGGCGAACGTCGTCGTGATCCTGCTGATGATCGCCGTCTTCGCCGCCGCGATCCTGATCCCGTTCCGCCACCGGGAGGGCTCCTCGTGAGCGCCGCCGAGGGGCGCCCGCCCGCCGCGGGGCGTCGCATGTGGACCACCCGGGTGCGCGAGCGGGCGGTCGGGGCGCTGCCGCCGGAGAAGCTGCTGCCCGACCGCCAGCCCTCCTACGTCTCCTCCTGGGTCTACGTCTTCGGCGCCACCGCGCTCGCCTCGCTGATCGTCGTCGTCGCCTCCGGGATCCTGCTCGGCCTCAAGGGGCCCGCCTGGTGGCACGTCTCCGCCATCGGCCGCTTCCTCAACGGGATCCACCTCTGGAGCGTCGAGCTGTTCTTCTTCACGATGGTCGTCCACCTCTGGGGCAAGTTCTTCATGGGCGCCTGGCGGGGCGGGCGGGGCGGCACCTGGGTGACCGGCGCCGTCACCTTCCTGGTCGCGATCGGCGCCGCCTTCACCGGCTACCTCTCCCAGCAGAACTTCGACTCGCAGTGGATCGCCAGCGAGGGCAAGGACGGGCTCAACGCGATCGGCGTCGGCGCCTTCTTCAACGCCGCCGACTTCGGCCAGATGTACACGTTCCACGTCATCCTGCTGCCGGTGGCGGTGACGGCGCTGGTGGCCTGGCACGTGCTGCTGGTGCGCCGCCACGGAGTGGTGCCCCCCTACCCCGCGAAGCTGCGGGCCGCGGCGGCTGCCGAGCCCGGCGCGGGCGAGGCGGCGCAGTCGTGAGCGCCGCGCCCTCGACGCCCGCCGCCCCCGACCCCGCCGCGCCCTGGCCGGGGCGCTACGTCCGCTACGACCTCGTCAAGGAGCTCGTCGTGGCGCTGGCCGCGATCACGGCGCTGGCGGTGATCCTCACCATCCTCTTCTCCTCCCCCGACCTGTCGCCGACGACGATCCAGAGCTGGGCGCGGGCCGACCCCGGCGACTTCGTCGCCACCGCGACGACCGAGCTGAACGGGACCAGCGAGATCGCCGAATACGGCCCGCCCTACAACCACACGCCGGACGCCGCCCAGAAGATCGGCCCGATCTCGCTCCAGGAAGCGGCCGGCGTCCACATCCCGATCGACACCGCGACGGAATTCGTCCTCGACCCGCTGCGCTCGATCCCCGGCGACCCGCGCCTCAAGGCGGCGCTCGCCGCCTACGCAGCCGCGCCGCCGCGGCTGCAGAAGGCGTGGACGGCCGCCTACGAATCCGGGCTGGAAAAGGCCCGCTTCCCGGGCGGCAAGACCGTCGTCCTCCCCGCCGGCCGCTACGGGCCGGTGGCGACGATGATGGCCTCGCTGCTCGGCCTCGCCAAGAGCGGCGGCCTCGACGGCGCCCTGCTGGCGGGCAGCCACCGCTTCTACGAGACCAACTACACGAAGCCGCTGCTCTTCCTCGCCGGCGGCGAACACTTCGAGTCCCGCGCCGAAGGCCAGCACCTGCTCGGCACCCAGTGGGGAATGATGAACGAGACCGGCAGCTACCCCGGCCAGGTCTGGCTCTGGCTCAGCACGCTCTGGTACCAGATCGAACCGTTCAAGAGCTCCGAAAACGCCGACGCGCTGGTCATGGCCCTGGTCGGCCTGCTCAGCCTCGCCTTCGTCTGCATCCCCTTCATCCCCGGCCTCAAGACCCTGCCCCGCCACCTCCGCCTCTACCGAGCGATCTGGCGCGACCACTACCGCGAAGTCGAGGGCTGACATTCGCAAGCGGGAGGGCCGGTGCGGCTCCGCCTGTCTCGGCTGCAAGCCGGCGGGCGCGTGAAATTCCGCCGCCGTGCCGATTAACCTGACCCGCTATGGTGGAGCCATAAGGGAACCGATAAGGAGCCGGAAGGGCGCCAGGCCAGGGCGCCGAAACTAGATTGGAGCTTGGCGATGGCAGTAGATCCAGGAATCCGCAACCCAATCGAGGTTGCGCACGAAATCGCCGTGGACACTGAGCCCCGAGAGATGGCCGCGACCCTTCAGGAACTGCTGGGCCAGAAGCTGGTCGCCTTCGCCATCGGCGATCGCCATCCCAAGACAATCGGCCGCTACGCCCGCGGCGAGCGCCAGCCCGAGGACGCCTCACTGGGCCGGCTGACGGACCTCTACACCGTAGTGCTGATCCTCGAGCGCGGCCGCGCAGACCGTGGCAGATGGATCAAGCAGTGGATGCTCGGCAGCAATATGCGCCTCAGCGGGCGGGCTCCAGCTCAGGTCTTCCATGAAGGCAACGCCCATCGGGTCATGGGGGCGGCACGGTCCTTCGTCAGCGGTCGCTGAAGCACATCCAATACAGAAAACGTCGGGTTCTCATAGGGTGTCGGCGTGGCGCTGACCGGCTTCGACGGGTTCCTCTTGAAACCCCTCCCTCGCGACGGAATCTGGCGCGTGACCGACTGGGACGATCCGCTCGATCCTCCACAGCCGCCTCCGCCGCTCGCCGAAACCGCTCCGGACAATGACGAATCGCGGCGCTGGGACGATCCCGAGGGACGCTTCCGGACGCTCTACTGCGCAACCGAGGCCGAGGGCGCATTCGGGGAGAAGCTGAGCTCCTTTCGCCTGATGCCCGGTGTGGTGCGCGAAATCGAGGACTTCCTCGAAGAGGATCCCGACCAGGAGTTCGCCAACGACGATCTCGGTGGGGGTCTGAGTCGCATCGACATCGAGAACCTCAACTGGAAGGTCGCCTGGGCTCCAACCGTTGAAGGCGCCGAAGCGATCGACGTCGCGGCGACTCGCACGCAGCTCGCGATGCTGCCCGGGATCCGGACATTGCTCCGAAGCTTCGGCATCCCCCGGTTCGACCGCGAAGCGCTTCGTAGCTCCAAACGTGGATTCACCCGGGGCGTGGCCGGCTTCGCGAGAAACGAGGCAACCGATGAGGATGGCGAGCTCCGAGCCTGCGGCCTTCGCTACGAAAGTCGTCTCATCGAACGATGGGAGTGCTGGGCACTCTGGGATCCGCTTCCCATAAACGGCACCGAAGCCGAGATCGAGGACGTGAGCATCGACTACCCACCGCTGCGTTCCGCCGCGGCGAAGCTGGGAGTGCCCCTGCTCGATTGACAGCCAGCGGCCTCGAACGCCGCAAGAGTCCTCGTGTGGAATTTCGGCAGTTGCTCTGGGACCACGGTCCTCAGCCCGCCAGCCCGCCCAGCACCGCGAACGGGTTCGGCGGGCGCTCTGCGTAGGCGGCCGCCCACGTCCCCTCGACCTTGACCCGACTGCCGGCAGGGGCCTCATTTCGAATCCGCTCGGCAAGCGCCTTGGCGCTGTCCTCGTCGGTGGCGCCGACGAGCAGGAACCGCCAGCGATGGACGACTGGCAAGCCCTCGTCGCGCAGTCGCTCGGCGAAGTGGATCGCATCGTGGCGCGAGGGGAGATCGGCCCGAACCTCGAATTCGGGGTAGCCCCTCTTCGCCGTCTCTTCGCGCTCGCGCGCCATAAGCGCCTCGTGCTCGGCGAGCTTGGCGGCATCGTCGGCGGGCAGCGGCTTGTCGGGGTCCTCCCATTCCTCCGCCGTGGGATGCCAGTGGCGGAAGTCGACTTCGAGTGTCCATCCGCGCCGGCGCGCCTCTGCCTCGATGGCGTCTCGGGCCCGTTCGGCCTGCTCGCGGGTGCCGGCGTAGAGGAACACGCGGGCTCCGTCTCGCGTGACGATGACGCGATCGTGGAACGCCTCGCTCAGGTCATGCTGGAGCTGCTGGGCATCGAGACGCTCAGTCAGCGCTCTGGCGTGATCCTCCTCACGCAGGTCGACCTGCAGGCGCCAGTCGTCATTCATCGAGGCACTCCGTCCGCCAGGCTACCCGCCGCCTCTCGCGGCTGCCCGCCTCTTGACGTAGGTGGCGACGGCGAGCACCAGCCCGCAGCCCCAAAGGATCGCTGCCCAAAGGCCCAACGCTTGGCCGAGAAATCCAGCCACTACAACGGCGGCGAGAACGGCGGCGTAGGTAATGAACAGCTGTATCGCACGGATGTCAGTCAAGTCGGCGGAGGGCTGACGCTAGCCTCCCGCGCCACCGGCAGCTGGCCCTGTGGAAGCAAGCCAGTGCACCGGCGACGACCCGCGCGATTTAACGCTTCGGAAAGCATGGCTATTTCCGAAACGATCTGCTAGCCTTCCGGTATGTCCTCTCGTATCGCTCCGACGCAGCTGCGCCGCCGTGCCGCCCTCGCGCGCCTGGAGGCCGAAGAGCTGGCCGACGCGGTCTCCGAGCTGCGCTCCGCCTCGCTTTCTGGCTCCGAGCTCAAGCTGGCGCTGGAGCGGGTGGAGACCCTGAGCGCGCGCGTCCAGAAGGCGCTGGAGTTGCCCGGCGGGCTGAGCGTCGCCCAGGCGGCCGAGCGGCTGGAGGTAAGCGAGCCGACGATCCGCAAGTGGCTCGCCGAGGGCCTGCTGGAGCGAGCCGGGGGGCGCAAGCCGACGGAGATCTCACAGCGCAGCGTGATCGAGGTCGAGCGGGTGCTGGCCAGGGTCCGCGAGAGCTACCCGGCGAGGCGCTGGAGCGAGGCGCTGGCCGCCTTCCTGCACGACCGCGACCTGCTCGGGCAGGAATGGGCGGGCGAGGGCATCGAGCAGCTGCGGCGCGGCGAGCTGATCGAGCGCTGAATAAGGTCCCGCCGAGATGGCGGGCAGAGACTTCGCGGTGCGGGCGACGAGGGCGGCGGCAGCGTCGATCGACGGGTTGCGAGGCAGAGCGCGCAAGAGCTACGAGGCCTTCGAGGCCGAGCTGCGAAAGCAGGGCTGCAAGGTCGCCGGCTACCGGCTGCTGGCCGAGGACGGCGGCCACTCGGAGTACTGCTGCAAGCGACTGGGCGAAGACTGGCGGGCGATCACCACCTTCGAGCCCGGCGTCGCCATCGTCATCGCGCTCGGCCGCCATGACGAGCGCGGCTTCTACGCCGACCTCGCGAAGACCGTCGAGATCGGCGCTACTGGTCGGCGTCGCCAGGGGAAGCCCGACTGCTGCGGAGAGGACGGCTGGCCGGGCGTCGGCAGCTTCCAGCTGAGCCAGTCGAGCAGATCGTCGACGAAACCGAGAGCGCACCGGCGAGCCTGATAAGCGGTTTAGGGTCTGTTTACGCGCTGTGATAATGCTGCGCGCGTGGACGAGGCCCGGGCCCAGCAAGCGCGGAGGGCGGAGCGGGCTGCTTGGGAGCGGAGGCGGCGCAGGCGCCGGCTGATCCCCCTGGCGGCCGCTGCCGCGGTGCTGGTCGTCGTCCTGCTCGTGCTCGGCAGCTCCGGCTCCGGGGGAGGCGGGGGCGTGGCGCCGCAGGCGAGCGCCGCGCGGACCGTCGTCGTGGCGCGGCTCGCCCGGCCCCTGCCGGCGCCGATCTCGAGCGAGTCGGTCGTCGCCGTGCGCGGCGGGGTGCTGATCCTCGGCGGCCTCGACTCGGCGGGCAGCTCGGCGAGCGGCGTCTTCCGGCTCGACGCGGCGAGCGGCCGCCTCGCCTCGGCCGGATCGCTGAGCGGGCCGCTGCACGACGCCGCCGCGGCGGCGCTGCCCGGCCAGGTCCTGGTCTTCGGCGGCGGCACGGAAGCGAGCAGCGACGAAGTGCAGGCGCTGGCCGCGCCGGGCGGCGCGGTCGCCGCAAGCACCACGGCGAGTGTCGTCGGGCGCCTCCCCACCGTGCGCTCCGACCTCAGCGCGGTGACGATCGCGGGCCGTGCCTACCTGCTCGGCGGCTACGACGGCAAGGCGCCGCTCGCCTCGGTGCTGGCGACCGCCGACGGCAGGAGTTTCAGCCAGGTCGCCTCGCTGCCCGTCCCCGCCCGCTACGTCGCCGCGGCGGCGCTGGGCGGCAGGATCTACGCCTTCGGCGGCGAGACGGCGAACGGCGCCGCCACCGACGCGATCCGCGAAGTCGACCCGCGCAGCGGCGCCGCCCGCCTCGTCGGCCGGCTCCCGGAAGCGCTCTCGCACGCCGCGGCGGTCAGCCTCGGCGGCTCGGTCTACCTGCTCGGCGGCGAAGCGGGCGGCGCGCCCAGCGACCGCATCTGGCGCTTCGATCCGGCGACGGGGCGCGTCGCGCCGGCGGGCCGGCTGCCGGTCGCGGTGGCCGGCGGCGGCGGCGCCGTGGTCGGGCCCACCGCCTACCTTGTCGGCGGCAGCGGCGCCGGCGGCGCCACCCTGCGCACCGTGGTCACCCTGAGCCTGCGCCGGGTCGGCGCCGGCACCCCCACCGCGCAGGCTGAACACGAAGCCCCCCGCCGGCCCAGCGGCTCCGCACAGCTCCCCTTCAAAGGCCACCTGCTGATCGCCGACCGCGGCAACAACCGGCTGATCGTCGTCGACGCCCAGAAGCACATCCTCTGGCGCTTCCCCTCCCGCACGCGCCCGGCGCCGCCGGGCGGCTTCTACTTCCCCGACGACGCCTTCTTCACCCACGGCGGCACCCAGATCATCACCAACGAGGAGGAGAACGAGCGGATCGTCCAGCTCGGCTTCCCCTCCGGCAAGCTGCTCTGGTCCTACGGCCACCCTGGGCACGCCGGCTCCGAACCCGGCTACCTGCACGAGCCCGACGACGCCTACCTGCTGCACGACGGCACGGTCTCGGTGGCCGACGCCCAGAACTGCCGCATCCTCCTCATCTCGCCCGCCAAGACGATCGAACACGAGCTCGGCAGCCCCACGAACTGCACGCACAACCCGCCGCACGCCTTCGGCTCGCCCAACGGCGACACGCCGCTCGCCAACGGCGACATCCTCGTCTCCGAGGTGACCGGCTCCTACGTCGACGAGGTCACCCCCGGCGGCAGGCTGGTCTGGAGCGCCAAGCTGCCGATCGCCTACCCCTCCGACGCCCAGCAGGTCGGCCCCGACCGCTACCTGGTCGCCGACTACGCCGACCCGGGCGGCCTCTACGAATTCGACCGCCACGGCCGCATCCTCTGGTCCTACAACCCCGGCTCCGGCCCGGGGGCGCTCAACCACCCGAGCCTCGCGGAGCGCCTGCCGAACGGGCTGATCGCGGTCGTCGACGACTACCGCGACCGGGTGGTGATCGTCGACCCCCATACGAAGCGGATCGTCTGGCAGTACGGCCACACCGAACAGCCCGGCCGCGGCCCCGACTTCCTCCACACCCCCGACGGCTTCGACCTGCTGGAAGCCAACGGCACGACGCCGACCCACCCCTTCACGGGCTGAAGGGCGCGTACTTTCGTCCAGCGCGGCGCCGGCCCGAGCGCCGCTTTTCGGTCTGGGCGCTGGGATCGGCGGCGATCCACCCGCATCTATACGTTCGTCCATGCCGCTTGTGCGTCGCGCGGCCATCCCTAAGTCTCGCCGCTGTAAACGCAGAGGTTTTTCAAGGGAGGTCTCGATGAAGCAGGGGATTCGGCTCAACTCGCCGGCGCTGGCGGTCTCGCTCGTGGCGCTGTTCGCGGCGCTGGGCGGCACCGTCTACGCGGCGGCGGAGAGGATCAACGGCAAGGTCATCAAGGTGAAGTCGCTGCCCGGCAACCGGCTGAAGCCGCACTCGGTGCCGGCCAACCGGCTCAAGCCCGGGGTGCTCGGCACCCGCCTCAGCGGCCCGCTGACCGGCGCCGACATCAACGAGCTGACGCTCGGCCAGGTGCCGAGCGCCGCGCAGGCGGAAAGCGCCGAAACCGCCCAGCGTGCGGTCGAAGCCGGGACCGCCGAAAGCGCCGTCAACGCAATCAACGCCGAAACCGTCAACGGCCACAGCGCCGGCTGCCAGCCCGGCACGCAGCCCTTCGCCGGCGCCTGCTGGCAGAGCTCGGCGAGCGAACTCGCTGCGACGGCGCCCGACGCCGCCGCCGAATGCGCCGCCCTGGGCGGGACGCTGCCGGAGGCCCTCCAGCTCGCCGCCTTCGCCGGGCAGCCGGGGGTGAACCTGGACGCGGGGGATGAGTGGTCGGGGGACATCCCAGTGGTTTCAGGTCCGGGCGTTTATGCGGTCGTGACGGTCTCCGCCGCCAGCGAAGTCAGTTATCAACTGGCCAGCACCACAAGGCACTACCGCTGCGTGATCCCGCTCGTCGTCTGAGCGCCGCCCGGCTCGGCTCGGCTCGCCCCGCACGCGGGGCGTGCCCCCGATGCCGGCCCCGCGCCGGCCGCCCACTATCCTCATGCGGGATGCGACTGCGCCCGCACAGCGCCGGATCGCGGCTTGCGGGCCCGCTCGCGACGCTCGCCTGCCTGGCGGCGCTCGCCACCCCGCCCGGCGCCGCCGCCACTGTGGCCCGCCTCCACCCGGCCGCCGTCGCGGCCCGCGGCGAAGCCGCCCGCATCGAGCGCTGGTGGACGCCGGCCCGGATGCGCGGCGCGGCGCCGCTCGGCGGCGCCAACCCGCTCGCAGCCACGGCGACCGCCAGCTTCGCGCCGGTCGCCGAACCGAACGCTCCCCCCTACGCCGTCGAGGGCCGCGTCTTCGTCCGCCAGGGCAGGCTCGACGGCTACTGCTCCGGCACGGCGATCAACAGCCCCTCGCGGCGCCTCGTGCTGACCGCGGGGCACTGCGTCAACTCCGGGCCCGGCGGCTTCTTCGCCCGTCCCGTCTGGTCTCGGTACGCGATGTTCGTGCCCGCCTACAGCGACGGCGTGGCGCCGTTCGGCGCCTTCGTCGCCCGCCGCAACTCGGTCTTCGCCCTGCCGCACTGGGTCAGGGTCGGCAACCCCAACTACGACGTCGGCGCCCTCCTCACCTCGCCCAACGCCGAAGGGCAGAACGTCGCCGACGTGGTCGGCGGCGTCACGATCGCCCTCGACCGCAACCGCCACCAGCAGTTCCAGACCTTCGGCTACCCCAGTCCGAGCCGCTTGATGCAGAGCTGCGAATCGCCCTACGTGGGAGACGACGCCAACACCTACCCCCTCCCCGGTCCGCCGACGGTCGCGATCCACTGCCACTGGGCGCCCGGCGCCAGCGGCGGCGGCTGGCTGATCGAAGAAGGCACCGCGATCGACGGGCTGACCAGCTACGGCCACCCCCGCGACCGCGTCCACACCTTCGGCCCCTACTTCAGCGGCAAGACCGTCGGCCACCTCGTCGCGGGGATGTAGGGACGCGGCAACCGCCCCGCGAGCGCGTCGGGGCGCCGCCCGGGATCACATCGAGCGCGGCGGCTCCGGCCCGACCGGGATCAGCCGCGTCGCGGTCGCCTTCCAGGCGGCGACGACCCGCGTCCCGGGCCGCAGGCCCATCGCCGCGGCGGAGCGCGCCGTGACCTCCATGCTGAGCGGCTGGGGAACGGCGAGGCCGACCCTGACCCGGTTGCCGACCGCGGTCAGCGAGGCGATCTCCCCCTCCACCCGGTTTAGGACCGAGTCGGGCGGCGCCGAGCCGGGCGGCTCCAGCGAGATCTCCCAGGGGAAGACGCTGAGCGCGACGGGCCCGCGTCCCGGGTCGACGCTGCGCACCTCGCCGCCCCCCTCGAGCCGCACCAGGGTGAGGCCGCCGGGCTCGGCCGACGCCTCGCCGCGCAGCACCGCGGCCCCGGCGAGGTCGGCGACGAAGGGCGAGCGTGGGCGGGCCGAGATCTCCGCCGCGCTGCCGGACTGCACCACCCGGCCGCGGTCGAGCACCGCCAGCCGGCCGGCCAGCAGCGCCGCCTCGTCGAAGGAGTGGGTGACGAGCAGCACCGGGATCCGCAGCTCGCCGAGCAGCGTGTGCAGCTCGCGCAGCGCGCCGCGTCGCGTCGCCGGGTCGAGGGCGGAGAGCGGCTCGTCGAGGAGCAGGGCGCGCGGCGCGGCGCCGAGCGCCCGCGCCAGGGCGACGCGCTGGCGCTCCCCGCCGGAGAGCGTCGCGGGGCGCGCCTCGGCCAGCGCCGCGACGCCGAAGCGCTCGAGCAGATCGAGCGCCCGCCGCCGCCGCTCGCGGCGCGGCGCCGCCATCCCGTAGGCGACGTTGCGCCAGGCGCTCATCCGCGGGAAGAGGGCGTAGTCCTGGAAGACGTAGCCGCAGCGGCGCGCCTCGGGCGGCAGGTCGACCGCAGCCGCCGTGTCCAGCCAGGTCTCGGCGCCGAGCGCGATGCGGCCGGCGGCGGGGGCGGCGAGGCCGGCGACCAGCCGCAGCACGGTCGTCTTGCCGGCGCCGGAGGGCCCGACGATCGCCAGCCGCTCGCCCGCCGCCGCCTCCAGCTCGACGTCGAGCTCGAAGCCGCGCAGCGGCATCGAGGCCCTCACCGCCAGGGCACTCACCTCCGCCCCTCCCACTCCACGGCGCGGTCGCCGCCGAGCAGCTTGACGGCGAGGAGGACCGCGGCGGAGGCGGCGATCAGCACCGCCGAGAGGGCGAGCGCCGCGACGAAGCCGTCGGGTTCGCCGAAGCGGGCGAAGATCGCCAGCGGCGCGGTCTGCGTCACCCCCGGCAGCGAGCCGGCGAACATCAGGGTCGCCCCGAACTCGCCCAGCGCCCGTCCCCAGGCCAGCGCCAGCCCCGCCGCCAGGCCGGGCCGGGCGCTCGGGACGGCGACCGCCAGGAAGGTGCGGAGGGGGCCGGCGCCGAGCGTCTGCGAGGCCTCCAGCAGGCGCCGGTCGACGGCGGCGAAGGCGGCGATCGCCTGGCGCATGAAGAAGGGGGCGGCGACGAAGACGAGCGCCACCACCACGCCGGCGGTCTGGAAGACCAGTTCGACCCCGGCGCCGGAGATCGCCGGGCCGAGGATCCCCTGCGGCCCGAAGGCGGCGAGCAGGGCGATCCCGGCCACCGCCGGCGGCACCACCAGCGGCAGCTCGATCGCGGTGAGGACGAGGGCGCGGCCGCGGAAGTCGCGCATCGCCAGCAGGTAGGCCGCGGGGGCGCCGACGAGGACGACGACGACGATCGCCGCCACGGTGGTGCGCAGGCTGAGCCAGAGCGCTTCGCGGGCGGCGGGCTCGCCGAGCGCCTCGAGCAGGCGGGCCGGGCTGCTGTGGGCGAAGATCGCCGCGATCGGCACCGTGAGGAAGGCAAGGGCGACCGCGAGGGCCAGGGCCGCGACGAGGCCGAACCCCGAGCGCCGGTTCACGGCGGGGACAGGAAGCCGGCGCGGCGCAGGTCGGCGGCGCCGCGCCCGGCCAGGAGGCCGTCCAGCCAGCGCCGCGCCAGGGCCGGGTCGGGCGCGCCCCGGACCACCGCCGCCGCATAGGCAACGTCGGGCTGGAGGCTCGCCGGGAGGCGGATCGTCCGCAGCCGCCCCGGCGGCGCCGCTCGGGCGTCGGTGACGTAGACGAAGCCGGCGTCGGCGGCGCCGCTCGCCAGCTTGGCGACGATCGAGCTGACCTCGGGCTCCTGCGAGCGCACGTTGGCGAGGATGGAGCGACGCTCGCCGGCCGGCAGCCGGGCCAGCACCTGGCGCGTGTAGGCGCCGACCGGGACGCTGGGGTCGCCGATCACCAGCTTGACCCCCGGCTTCGCCAGGTCGGCGAGCGAGGCGACGCGGCTGCCGGCGGGGACGGCGACGACCAGCCGGTTGGCGGCGAAGACCCTCGGCTTCTCGACCAGCCCGGCGCGGTGGAGCTGCTGCGGGTAGCCGGTGTCGGCGGCGGCGTAGACGTCGGGCCGGGCGCCCTGGCGGATCTGCGCCGCGAGCTGGTCGGAGCCGGCGAAGGAGGACCGCACCGTGACGCCCGGGAACGACTTGGCGTATTCGGTGAGCGACTTCTGGAGCGAAGCGGCGGCGTAGACCGTGAGCTGCCGTTCGCCGCCGCTGCCGCCGCAGCCGGCGAGCGCCGCCGCCAGCGCCGCCATCGCGAGGAGCGCCCGGGCCCGTGGCGCCGCCCGCATCTCAGCCGCCCCGCTGGACCATCACCGACGTCGCCTTGACCGTCGCCGTCGCCTTCACGCCGGGGGCCAGCCCCAGCTCCTCGACCGAGTCGCGGGTGATCGCGGCGGTGACCAGGTGGGGGCCGGCCTCGATCTCGACCAGGGCGATCACCCCGTCCCCCTCGACCGAGCGCACCACGCCGGGAAAGCGGTTGCGGGCGGAGAAGGCGTCGCCGGTGCCGTGGCGCGGCGGGGCGCCGCGCAGCCGCTCGACCTCGGCGACCGGGACGCGGCGGCGGTTGCGCTCGTCGCGGCTGGTCCGCAGCTTGCCGGCGCGGTCCCAGCGCCGCAGCGTGTCGGTGCTGACGCCGAGCAGCTTCGCCGCCTCGCCCATGGCGACGCTCCTGCCCTTCGTGCCGGCGCCCTTCTCCTTCGCCATGCCTATGCACTATATAGGCAAGACACCCTGGGCGAAGTTCGTGCCGAACAGAGGCGCGACCTTCTCCGTGCTGCGCAGAAGCCCGGCCCCCGTCGGCATTTGGTCGTCCTAGTTGTGCTTGAGAATGTGGCTCGGCATAACTGCGCTCACTTTGCCAATCGTCACCGTGCTCACCTCCCTCCTTGGTCAGCCCCGCTCTTCGGGGAGGAAGGTGAATACTAAGGATTTCCAGAGTATAAGGGATTACCGGTGCCGCTTAGGCAGGCGTGAGCGCAGTTCCCTATGCTTTCCCGCGGCTGACTGCCCAAATCAAGCTGAGCGGGAGGACGACTCGTGGCGACGACTAAAAAGCCGACGCGCACCATCGAGGAGGCGGTGTCCTATGCCTTGGGGCACCGGATCAGGGTCGAAGTGCTGGCGATCCTCAATGAAGGCCCGGCGAGCCCGAGCGAAATCGCCAAGCTCATCGGTGAGGGATTGAGCAAGGTCGGCCACCACATCAACGAACTGCTCAATGCCGGCTGCATCGAACTCGCTGGGATCGAGCAGGTGCGGAACACCAATGAGCACTTCTACCGCGCCGTCGAACGGCCCTTTCTCAACGAGAGCGAAACTCGCGCCCTGCCGCTTGAGATCCGGCGCGAAATCACGGGTCTCATCATCCAGGCGCTGATGGCGGAGACTCTGGCGTCGTTCTGGGCGAAGAGGATGGATACCGACGACGACCTGTGGTTGGGCTGGCGCTCACTGAGCCTCGATGCGCAGGGAAGGCGAGAAGTCAGGGATGAGCAGACTGCGTCATACGAGCGCATCGCGGAGATCGAGGCGAGGGCCGCCGGGCGCCTCACCGAGTTGGGCAAAGCCGGCACCTCGGTCGTCATCGGCGCGCTGGGATTTGAGCGAAGTCGGCCTGGTCGCCCTGCCGGTCGCCGCCTCGGAACGTAAAGACGGAGTAGCCAACAAACACGGTTCGAGAACTGAGTATGGACGCGGGCAATTCAATTTGAGATCGTGCATTACTCAGCGATAAGCGAGCGAACTACCTGCCGGTCGGCAAACTGGAAGCGAGCGGTTCCTGTCTTGAGCTGCAGCGCTTTCCAATCTGCCTCCGAGCAGACCACAGGCAACTCCCATGTACGACAAAAGCAAGAACCCATCGGAATGGGACTGGACCACGCTGGTCCCCGCCTTCGTCCATCCGGTCAGGATTCAGATCATCGAGGCGATGCTTTGGATCGGCCAGCCGATGTCCGCGGCCGAATTGGAAGGAGTTTTCTACGGAACGGTGGGGCTCGGGAGCATCTCGTATCACCTCAAGACCCTCGCCAATGCCAGCATCCTGAAGTGCGTTAGGACGCGGACGGTCCGTGGGGCGACGGAGCGCTTTTTCTGGTTGACCGGAGTCAAGCGGCGATGATTACGAGCCGAACGGTACGAACAGGAGAGGAGGAGAGCGGACCCGCGATGCGAGACCGGGTGCGGCTCTGGCTGGATTGCCGACTGGGAGAGCTGGTCAACGTGGAAGTAGGGGGCGCATGGGCGCTGGAGGCGTGCGGCGAGCTGCGCGGTCATTGGCGGCGGGTTGCGGGTCTGTACCGGGTCGGCGACTCCGGGCTTCTTGACCTGAATGATGTCGGGGAAGCTGCCCGGGTTTGCGAAAGCGGCAGCTACCCAGGGGCCGAGCAGATCGTCGTGGAGCTCGACAGCGGGATAGTGCTGACGGTGACGGTGGAGGAGTGACTGACTTCACAGCATCTTCGTCAGCGACCCCCGATACTGGTTCCCGGCTCGCCCGACGACGAGAGTGACCGTATGACAGACACGCAGAGCCACCCGATCTTCGCCCGCGTCTATCCGCGGATCGCGCGCGCGGCCGAGCAGGGCGGCGCCGCCGAGCACCGACGGGCGCTGCTCGACGGCCTCGAGGGGCGGGTGATCGAGGTCGGCTCCGGCCACGGGCTGAACTTCCCCTACTACCCCGGGGGCGTCACGCAGGTCCTGGCGGTCGAGCCCGAGCCGCACATGCGTGAGATGGCCCAGCGCGCGGCGGCGAGTGCGCCGGTCCCGGTCGAGGTCGCGGCTGGCGCCGCCGAGGCGCTGCCCGCGAAGGACGGCGAGTTCGACGCCGCGGTGGTCTCGCTCGTGCTCTGCTCCGTCCCGGATCAGCACGCCGCCCTGCGCGAGATCGCCCGCGTGCTGCGCCCGGGCGGCGAGCTTCGCTTCTACGAGCACGTCGTCTCGAACCAGCCCTCGATGGCGCGCATCCAGCGCCTGCTCGACGCCACCTTCTATCCGCACCTCGCCGGCGGCTGCCACTGCGCACGCGACACCGGCGCGGCGATCCGCGACGCGGGCTTCGAGGTCGAGCGCGAGGAGCGCATCCCGTTCAAGCCCAGCCGGCTCGTGCCCCCGATCCCTCACATCCTCGGCGCGGCGCGGAAGAGCTAGGCGCCGAGCAGCTCGCGGTAGAAGCGGTAGTCGCGGCGCTCGGGGCGGAGGTTGGAGGCGAGCGCCAGGTGATGGCGGGCGCGCTCGGTCTGGCCGGTCTTGGCCAACGCCCGGCCGAGGCAGAAGTGGGCGAAGTCGTTCACCTGGTGGGTGTCGACCACCGCCTCGAACTCGGCCGCGGCGGCGGCGAAACGCCCCGCGCCGAAGTAGGCGCGGCCGAGCGCCTCGCGCACCGAGGACTTCTCCGGCGCCCGCCGCGCCGCCGCTGCCAGCGGCACCGCGGCCTGCTCGAAGTCGTCGTCGGCGAGCAGCTCGATCCCGCGCCGGTAGAGCGTGAAGGTCGAGTCACGATCCGTCGCGGAGGGCATCGGATCAGTGTAGGACGGGTCAGCCGCGGCCGAGCAGCTCGACTTCTACCCGGGAGCCGGCGGGGAGGGGGCCGCTGCCGGTGGGCAGGAGGGCCAGGCAGTCGGCGCCGAGCATCGAGGTGAGGACGTGGGAGCCCTGGCGCTCGGCGGGGTGCGCCAGCCAGCCGTCCTCGCGCAGCTCGAGCCGGCAGCGCAGGGCGTGGGTGCGCCCGGGGCGCTTGTCCCAGTCGCGGGCGAGCCTCGCCGTGGTGCGGTGGCGCTGCGGGCGGCCGCCGGCCAGCGCGGTCAGGGCCGGCCGCACCAGCAGCACGAAGGTCACCATCGCCGAGACGGGGTTACCGGGCAGGCCGAAGACCAGGGTCTCGCCGCGCGTCCCGAACCAGGTCGGCTTGCCCGGCTTCAGCGCCACCCGCCAGAAGCGCTCCTCGACGCCCAGCTCGGCGAGCGCCCGCTTGACGTGGTCGTGCTCACCGACCGAGACGCCGCCGCAGAGCACGACGACGTCGGAGGCCTCGAGGGCAGGCGCGATCGCCGCCCGCGTCGCCTCGAGCTCGTCGCGGGGCGAGCCGGCGAGGACCGCCTCCGCCCCCGCCCACTCGACCAGGGCCGGAATCGAGTAGGCGTTCGAGTTGCGGACGCCGCCCGGGCGCATCTCCTCGCCGGGCTCGAGCAGCTCGTCGCCGCTGGTCAGGACCGAGACGCGCGGCCGCCGCCGGCAGGAGACCGTCGCCACCCCCAGCGAGGCGAGGACGCCAAGCTCCGCCGGCCCGACCCCGTCGCCCGCCGCCAGCGCCCTCTCGCCGGCCGCGACGTCGTCGCCGGCGCGCCGCACGTCGTGGCCGGGCTCGACCTCGGCCGCCACCAGGACGCGATCGCCCTCTCGCCGCGCCTCCTCGATCCGGACGACGGCGTCGGCGCCGGCCGGGATCGCGGCGCCGGTCGAGATCGCGATCGCCTCGCCGGCGCCCAGCCCGGCCGCGGCCGGGTGGCCGGCGCTCGACTCGCCGGCGATCCGCAGCGGGAGCGGCGCCTCGGGCCGCGCCCCGCGCGTGTCCGCGGCGCGCACCGCGAAGCCGTCCATCGCCGAGTTGTCGAAGCCCGGCACCGGCTCGGCGGCGACGGCCTCCTGCGCGAGGCGCCTGCCCAGGGCCTGGCGCAGCGGCACCGGCTCGGCGCCGAGCGGCGCCGCGCGCTCGAGGACGATCTCGCGCGCCCGCTCGAGCTCGATCGGCTCCGGGGCGCCCATCCGCCTCAGCTCGGCTCGGCGGCGACGCTCTCGGCGGCCTCGATCAGCTCGGCCAGCGGCCTGCCCGTCCGGCCCGCGATCCAGCAGGCGACCGGGGCCGCGGTCCGCTCCGAGGCGTGCGCGGCCTCTGCCGCCAGCTTCAGCAACTGCTCGAACTCCTCCCCGCTCGGGGCGTCGGCCCCGATCTCCTGCGCGAACTTCTCAACCCACTGCTCAGCGGTCACGCCGCCTCCTCTCGTCCGCGGCCGGGGCGGCGCCCGGCCTCCGCCGCGGAAGGGTAAGGGGTTTCCCGCAAGCGCCGGGTGGAAGACACGGATGCGACGCACGGCAATATTTGCGACGATCAGGGAACAGGGATCGTTCAAGGAGGCATGGGGATGGTGCAACTCGACAGACCGGCCCGCTCACACGCGACTCGCGGGGCGCGCCGGTGAAGGTCGTGATCGTCGGCGGCGGCGTCGGTGGCGTCGCCTGCGCGCGGCGGCTGGCGAGGCGGAACGGCGGCGTCCAGGTCGAGCTGGTCGACCGCACCCTGCGGCACGACTTCCCGCCCGCGTTTCCGTGGCTGGCGGTCGGCCGGCGGCGGCCCGAGCGCATCTCGCGCCCGCTGGCCGGGCTGGCCCGGCTCGGGGTCGAGGTGAGGCAGGCGGAGGTCGAGGGCCTCGACGCCGCCGCCGGCGCCCTTGCCACGAGCGCCGGCGAGCTGCGCTTCGACCGGCTGGTGCTGGCCCCGGGGGCAGTGCTGGCGCCAGACGCGATCCCCGGGCTGGCCGAGGCCGCCCATCACTTCTACACCCGCGAGGCGGCGGAGCGGCTGCGCGACGCGCTGGCCGGCTTCGGCGGCGGCCGCGTGCTGATCGTCGTCGCCTCGATGCCGTTCAAATGCCCGGCCGCCCCCTACGAGGCCGCCTTCCTGATCGACGCGATGCTGCGGGAGCGCGGCGTCGCGGCGAAGGTCGACGTGGTCACCGCCGAGCCGCAACCGATGCCCGTCGCCGGCCGGGAGGTCGGCGAGCAGGTCGCGGCGCTGCTCGCCGAGCGCCGCATCGGCTTCGAGCCCGGGCGCGAGCTGGCCTCCGTCGACGCCCTCGCCCGCGAGGCCCGCTTCGCCGGCGGGGACGGGGGCGAGCCGTACGACCTGCTCGTCGCCGTGCCGCCCCACCGGGTCCCGGCCTTCGTCGCCGACTCGCCCCTCGCCGGCCCCTCCGGCTGGATCCCGGTCGACCGCTCGAGCCTCGTGGCAAAGGTCGAGGGCGTCCACGCGATCGGCGACGTGACCTCGGTCATGCTGGCCAACGAGATGCTCCTTCCCAAGGCCGGGGTCTTCGCCGAGGGCGAGGCCGAGGTGGTCGCCGACAACCTCGCCGCCGAGGCCGCCGGCCGCGCCCCGAGCGCCGCCTTCGACGGCCACGGCGCCTGCTTCCTGGAGACCGGCGGCGGCAGGGCCGGATTCGCCAGCGGCGACTTCTACGCCAAGCCCGCCCCCACGGTGCGGATGCGCCCGCCGGCGCGCCGCTGGCACTGGGGCAAGGCCCTGCTCGAGCGCCGCTGGCTCTCGCGCCTGCCGCGCGGCGCCGCGCAGGGCGCGGACTGAGCCCGCCTCACCCCCCAATCGCGCTCATCGTGCGGGGCGGCTGCCGGAAGCCCGGCTCGTTGACCCTGTGCTTCAGCTCCTTGCGCCAGACCGCGTCGCGGACGATCGACTCCAGCTCGGCGTCGGTCGCGCCGCCGCGCAGCGGCCCGCGCAGGTCCGTCTCGTGCAGAGAGAAGAGGCAGGTGCGGAGCTTCCCCTCGGCGGTCAGCCGCAGCCGGTTGCATTCGGCGCAGAAGGGTTCGGAGACCGGGTTGACGAAGCCGATCTCCCCCTCCCCGTCGGCGAAGCGGAAGACGCGCGCCGTCGCCGAGGGCTCGCGCGGCAGCTCCTCGAGCGGGTGGACGGCTTCGATCATGCTGCGCAGCTCCTCCCCCGCGAGGACCGCCTGCGGCGTCCAGGCGCGGTCGGCGTCGAGCGGCATGAACTCGATGAAGCGCACCTGGAAAGACGTGGAGCGGGCGAACTCGCAGAAGCGCTCCACCTCCTCCTCGGTGAAGCCGCGGATCGCCACCGCGTTGACCTTGATCGGCCGCAGCCGCGGGTGGGCGGCGATCGCGTCGAGGCCGCGCAGCACCTGCGGCAGCGCGTCGCGCCGGGTCAGCTGGAAGAAGCGGTCGCGCTGGAGCGAGTCGATCGAGACGTTGACGCGGCCGACCCCCGCCTCGACCAGGGCGTCGGCATCGCGCTCCAGCAGGTAGCCGTTCGTGGTCAGCGAGAGGTCGCGGACGCCCTCGATCGCGGCCAGCAGGCGCACCAGGCGCGGCAGCTCGCGCCTCACCAGCGGCTCGCCGCCGGTCAGCCGCACGTCCTCGATCCCGATCCCGGCCAGCAGTCGCACCAGGCGCTCTATCTCCTCGAAGCTGAGCAGCTCCCCCCGCTCCAGCCAGGGCAGCCCCTCCGCCGGCATGCAGTACTGGCAGCGGAAGTTGCAGCGGTCGGTGACCGAGATGCGCAGATCGGAGATCCGCCGGCCGTGGCCGTCGTGCAGCGGGCCTGCCTCCATCGGACAAGGCTCGCACAAGGACGTGCCGGACACAACGGCTCTTCCCAGGCGAATTTCATGCCAGTACCGTTGACCCGATGGAGCTGCCGCCCCTCGACAACCGCAGGCTGGGCCTGCTGATCGCGGTCGGCCGCGCCCTCGTCGCGCGGCTCGACCTGGAGGGCGTGCTGGAGCTGGTGCTCGACGCGGCGCGCGACCTGACCGGCGCCCGCTACGCGGCGCTCGGCATCCTCGACGAGCGCAAGCGCGAGCTGGAGCGCTTCCTCACCGTGGGAGTCGACGCGGAGACCCGCGCCGCGATCGGCGAGCTGCCGCGCGGCCGCGGCGTGCTCGGCGAGCTGATCCGCCACGCCGAGCCGCTGCGGCTCGCCGACGTCTCCGCCCACCCCCGCTCGCACGGCTTCCCGCCCGGCCACCCGCCCATGCACAGCTTCCTCGGCGTGCCGGTCCTGATCCGCGGCGAGGCCTGGGGCAACCTCTACCTGACCGACAAGGAGGGCGGCGCCGAGTTCGGCGAGGAGGACGAAGCCGCGGTCCTCGTCCTCGCCGACTGGGCGGCGATCGCGATCGAGAACGCCCGCCTCTACGAGGACCTGGCGCGGCGCCGCGACGAGGTCGAGCGGCAGCGCGACCATGCCCAGCGCTCGGTGCGGGCGCTCGCCGTGATGACCGACATCGCCCGCTCGGTGGGCGGCGAGACCGACATCGACCGCATCCTCGAGCTGATCGTCAACCGCGGCCGGGCGCTGGTCGACGCGCGCGCCCTGCTGATCCTGCTCGCCGTCGGCGAGCACCTGGTGGTCGCGGCGACGGCGGGCGAGCTGGAGAGCGACCTGCACGGCGTCCACATCCCGATCGAGGACACCCTGCCAGGCCAGGTGCTGCGCGCCGGCCGCTCCGAGCGGCTCTCCGGCGCCCTCAGCCTCGGCCCGGCGCTCGACGCCCTCGGCGTCTCGGCGGCGGCGGCGATGCTGGTGCCGCTCACCTTCCGCGGCGCCTCCTCGGGCGTGCTCGCGGCGCTCGACCGCGTCGTCGACGGGCCCGGCTTCGGCCCCGAGGACGAACGGCTGCTGCGCTCCTTCGCGGCCAGCGCCGCGACCGCGGTTGCGACCGCCAAGTCGGTCGAGGCGGAGCGGCTGCGCCACAGCCTCGAAGCGGCCGAGCAGGAGCGCAAGCGCTGGGCGCGGGAGCTGCACGACGAGACGCTCCAGGGGCTGGGCGGGCTGCGCATGCTGCACTCCGCCGCGCTGCGCTCCGACGCCGGCCCCGCGGAGATGCGCGGCGCCCTCGAGGAGGGGATCGGGCTGATCGACGCGGAGATCGACAGCCTCTCGGCCCTGATCGCCGAGCTGCGCCCGGCGGCGCTCGACCAGATCGGCCTGGCGCCGGCCCTGCGCACCCTGGCCGAACGCAAGAGCCGCGAGGGCGGGCTGGAGATCGACGTCCTGGTGAGGATGCGGGAGGACGACGGCGAGCGGCTGCCCCAGGAAACCGAGAGCACCCTCTACCGGCTCGTGCAGGAGGCGCTCAACAACGTCGCCAAGCACGCGGGGGCGTCGCGCGCCGAGGCGGTGGTGGAGCGCAGCGGCGACGTCGTCGAGGTCACCGTCTCAGACGACGGCCGCGGCTTCGACCCGGCCGCCGCCAACGGCGGCTTCGGGCTGACCGGGATGCGCGAGCGCGTCGTCCTGGCCGGCGGCGACCTGAAGATCGACACGGCGCCGGGGCGCGGCACCGTCGTCACCGCGACGATCCCGCTGCGACCCGCCGGCGCCGGCCCTCAGCGCTCGAGCAGGCCGCGGTCCAGCACGTAGCGCACCAGGTCGGCGCGGCTCTCCAGCTCGAGCTTGCGCTGCAACCGGATGCGGTGGGTCTCGACCGTGCGGCCGCTGAGGAAGAGGCGCTCGCCGATCTCGGCGTTGGTGTGGCCGAGCGCGACGAGGCGGAGGATCTCGACCTCCTCCTCGCTGAGCCCGTCCGGTGGCCCTGGCGGCGGCTCGATGACGAGGCGGACGCCGAGCTGCGGGTTGATGTAGCTCTCGCCGCGCGCCGCCAGGCGCACCGCTTCGATCAGCTCGTCCTCGGCGGCGCGCTTCAGCACGTAGCCGGCCGCCCCCGCTTTCAGCGCCTCGCGGGCGAAGGCCGGGTCGTCCTGCATCGTCAGCACCACGATCTGCGTCTGGGGCGACTCCTCGCGCAGCTTCGGGATCGCCGCCAGGCTCGACTCGCCGGGCATGTTGAGGTCGAGCACGAGCACGGTGGGGCGGCGGCTGCGCACGTAGCGGCGGGCGCTGGAGACGTCCTCCGCCTCGGCCACGACCTCGAAGCCGGCCTCGGCCTCGAGCAGCAGCCGCAAGCCGGCGCGGACGACGCCGTGGTCGTCCGCGATCACGATCGTGATCGCCTCCTCCTCGGCGGCGCGCTCCCCCGGCTTCACGTCGGGGAGGCTAGTTCCTGGCGGGCGCGGAAGCCGCGCCGGCGAATCTTGCGGCCGGCGCCTTGACAGCCGCAGAGGGGCACCCTACGGTTGTCAGCATCGGATAAGACCAGTTGACCAAAGCGGGCTGTGGCCGCGGCAGGGCACTCGGGTGAGCGTCGTTTCCAGCGCAAGGGCTATCCACAGGACAGGATGAGGACCCTCGACGTCCATCTGCGCGGGGAGCGGATCGGGACGCTGTTCCCCGCCGGCGAGGGAGACTGCCGCCTCGCCTACTCCCCGGAGGCCGTCGCGAAGGCCGGTCCCGGCGCGACCCTGCTCAGCACCGTGCTGCCGGCTCGCGCCGAGCCCTACGGCGGCGAGGCGACGAGCGCCTACCTCGAGGGGCTGCTGCCCGAAGGGCCGCGCCGCGAGCGGATCGCCCGCGAGCTCGACATCGACCCCGGCGACGCCTCCGGCCTCCTCGCCGAGATCGGCCGCGACTGCGCCGGGGCGGTCAGCTTCCGGCCGCAGGGAGCCGAGGCCCCGGCGGAACCGGCCCCGCCCGCCTGGCTGACGGAGGACGAGCTCGAGGAGCTGATCGCCCGCCAGCCGCCGCGGCGGCTCTTCGACCCGGGCTCGGAGCAGCGGATGCGCGCCAGCCTGGCCGGCGTCCACCACAAGCTGGCGCTGGTGCGCGAGGAGGGCTCGGGCCGCTGGGGCTGGCCCGGACCGGGACGGCCCAGCACCCACATCGTCAAGCCCGAGACGGGCGAATTCCCGGGCCTCGCCGCCAACGAGCACTTCTGCATGGAGGTCGCCCACCGCGCGGGACTCGCCGTCGCCCACACCGAGCACGAGACGATCGCCGGGCGTCCCTGCCTCGTCTCGCGGCGCTTCGACCGCGCCGGAACCGGGGCGGGCACGACCTGCATCCACCAGGAGGACTTCTGCCAGGCGCTCGGCTTCCCGCCGCCCGGCCTCGCGGCAACGCCCTTCGCCCCGGCGGGCGAGCAGGAAGGCGAACCCGGCTTCGCCGAGGCCTGCGGCCTGCTGGGGGCGCTCGGGCGCCGCGATCAGGTGCCCACCCTGCTCGCCGCCGCGGTCTTCAACTACGCGCTCGGCAACGGCGACGCGCACGGCAAGAACTTCGCCGTCCTCCACGCCGAGCGGGGGCCGAGCCTGGCGCCGCTCTACGACCTCACCTCCACCGTGGTCTACGACCTGCCGACCCACGTCGGCATGGTGCTGGCCGGGGACTGCACCGAAACCGCCTACCTGCTCGACATGGACTACGTCTGCCAGGAATGCGACTACGGGCTGGACCCGTTTCGCGAGCTGGTCTCGGAGGTGGCGACGAGGGTCGCCGCCTGCCTGGAGGAGGTCGTCGAGCGCTCCCGCAGCGAGGGCTGGCACGCGCCGGTGGTCGACGAGATCGCCGAGCTGGCCGAAGGCCGAGCCCTGGGGCTCGGGTACGAGGTCGAGTACTGACCCGGCCGCAGCGGCCGCCGGCCGGTGGCGGGCCGCGAGGGCCGGCCCCGCGGGCCGAGCGGGATTTATACGGATGTATAGGTGGCGGCGCGACGACACGCTTCCGCCCATGGCGCGAGGGTCGGCGTTCTTCGAGGGAGTCGAGCAGGTCGACGCGACGCTGGTCGGCGAGCCGGCGAAGCTGCCGATCTTCTACTACGACGGCACCGCGCAGACGGCCGTCTTCCCGGCCAAGCTGGGGGCGCTGCGCAAGCTGCTGCCCGACCCGCGCTTCGTGCCGGCCCGCCTCGCGCCGGGGCTGGGGGCGGTCAGCGTCACCTGCTTCGAGTACCGCGACACCGACATCGGCCCCTACAACGAGCTGGCGATCGCGATCGTCCTCAACCACCCGCCCTTCGCCTCCAACCTGCCCGGCCGCGCCCTGCTCGCCGGCCTGCGCAACAAGCAGCTCCACGCCTGGGTCCACCACCTGCCGGTCACCACGGAGATCGCCCGGGCCGGCGGCGTCGACCTCTACAACTACCCGAAGTTCGTCGGCTCGATCGACTTCGAGCAGAGCGGGTCGCGACGCAGCTGCCGCCTCGGCGAGGGCGAGGAGCGCATCCTCACGCTCGACGGCCCGCTGATCGCGACGCCGCACTCGGGCCAGGTCCAGCTCTTCAGCCACCTCTGGATGGACCGCCAGCCGCAGGAATCGGAGTTCAAGCTGAACGTGATCGCCGGCGGCCGCTCGCTGCGGCGCGGCGCGGCAAGCCTGGATCTGGGCGACCGCCACCCGATCGCCCGCGAGCTGGCCGGCGTGCTGCTCTCGCGGCGCTCGATCTACTACGAGCTGATGGCGCCCTTCGAGGGCATCCTCTACGGGCCCGAGCACCTCTCGCTGCAGTTCATCCACCGCGCCCTGACGCTGGTCGAGGCCGGCGAGCCCGCCGAGCCCGCCGTGCGCTGAGATGGCCGCCGCGGCCACGGCGCCAGGCAGCACGGCTCCCTCCCTGCGCGAGGCCTTCCCCCGCCTGCGCCAGCTCGAGCAGCACGACCGCGGCTACGTGCGTCGCCTCGAGAAGCTCCAGCTCGAGACGCGGGCGTTCGCCGACCTCTACCTGCGCCCCGCGGCGCTGGAGACCGACCGCCGCACCGACGAGGACCCCTCCTGGTTCGACTGGGACCTGGTCCGGGCCGGCGGCCTGCACGGCATGCTCGACTTCCTCCTGCCCTCCCAGGTCGGCGGCGGCGGCTGCCTCACGATCGGCTGCGCGATCGTCATGGAGGAGCTCTGCACCGCCTGCCCCGGCCTCGGCCTGGTCTTCGGCGCCCACGGGCTCGGCATCTCGCCGCTGCTGCTCGACGGCCCGCTGCACTGGGACGTGATGGGCGAAGTCGCCGAGTCGACGCGCAGCGGCGACCCGATGCTGATGGCCTGCGCGCTGACCGAGCCCGACGCCGGCACCGACGTCGAGGACGTCGACCTGATCGCCAAGGCGCGCATCTCCAGCCACGCGCGCCGGGTGCCGGGCGGCTACTCGCTGAGCGGCACCAAGCGCTTCATCTCCAACGGCGGCGTCGCCCGCTGGCTCACGGTGCTGATGCCGGTCGACCCGCGCCGGCCGGCCGAGACCTGGACCTGCTTCCTGGTCGACTCGCAGGCCAAGGGCTTCTCGGTGGCGCGCAACGAGCACAAGATGGGCCAGCGCGCCTGCCCCGCCTCCGAACTCGTCTTCGACGAGGTCTTCGTCCCCGACGAGCGCGTCGTCGCCCGGGTCGGCGACGGCGCCGGCGCCACCCTGATCGTGCTCGCCGCCTCGCGCCCGCCGGTCGGCGCGATCGCCACCGGCATCGCCCGCGGCGCCTACGAGCGCCTGCTGGGCTGGCTGCGCGAGGACCCCGAAGCGAAGGGGCTGCTCAAGCGCCAGAGCGTGCAGCTGCGGCTCGCCGCGATGGCCGAGCAGATACACCTCTCCCGCCAGGCCTACATGGACGCCGCCGTCGAGCTGGACGTCGGCACGCTCGGCGGCGCCACGGCGCACCCCCTGCTGAGGAGCCTGCGCGTCGTCCCGAACCGGGTGCACCGCCAGCGGCTGGTGCGGAAGGTGGTGACCGCGCCCAGGAGCCGCGACTCGCTCGCCAGACTGCTAAACCGGATGACGGACAACGCCGGGATCACCCGCTCGCTCGGCCTCTCCTCGCTTGCCAAAGCGTACGGAGCCGACGTGGCGATGGGCGTGACCCACTCGGCTCTCGAGGTCGCCGGGCTCGTCGACTCGCCGGTCCGCCCCGAGCTGGAGAAGCTCTGGCGCGACGCCAAGCTCTGCCAGATCTACGAGGGCACGCTCCAGCTCAACCGGATCGAGGTCTACCGGGCTCTGGTCGCCAGGGAGACGATGCCGGCGCTGCCGCCCGTGAAGCGGCGCGTCGATGCCGCGGGGGTGGCGCTCGCATGAGCGTCGTCGAGACGAGGGGCGAGGGATCGGCCGAGCGCCACGAGGTCGTCGCCCTGGCGCGCGAGCTGGGCCGGCGCGAGCTGGCGCCGCACGCGCTCGAGCTAGACGAGCGCAAGCCGGGCGCCCTCGAGGCGGCCTGGGGCCGCGTCGCCGAGGTCGGGTTCGACCGGGCGCTGCTGGCGGTGGACGACGGCGGCGTCGGGCTCGACGCCGGCTCGCTGCTGCTCTGCCTCGAGGAGATCGGCGCCGGCGACGCCGGCGTGGCGCTGCTCGTCCTGCTCTCCAACGCGGCCCTGGCGGCGCTGCCGCCGGAGCGGGC
This sequence comes from uncultured Solirubrobacterales bacterium, assembly GCA_963696185.1. Classification (GTDB taxonomy): domain Bacteria; phylum Actinomycetota; class Thermoleophilia; order Solirubrobacterales; family 70-9; genus VRUE01. Next base: position 2,240,837 of record OY968825.1, on the reverse strand, counting down.
GGCGCAGGTCGGCGAGGCGGAGCGCTGGGCGCTGGTGCCGTCGCCGCACGGGCGGATCTCGCTCGGCGCGCACGGCGCCGACGGGATCGTCGTCGTCGAGGCCGGCGCCGAGCCCGCCGTGCTGGCGCTGGAGGCCGGCGCGCCGGGCCTGAAGATCGAGTCTTGCGAGTTCCAGCTCGGGCTGCGCGCGGCAGCCGCCGCCCGCGTCTCGCTCTCCGGCGCCGCGGCCGAGGAGGCTTCGCCGCCCGCCGAGGCCGCGGCCACGGCCGCCGCCTCGCTGAACCTGCTGCGCGCCGGCAGCGCCGCGATCGCCCGCGGCGTCGCCCGCCGCGCCCACGAGGTGGCGCTCGAGTACGCCAGGGAGCGCGTGCAGGGCGGCGTGACGATCGTCGAGCACGATGCGGTGCGGCAGATGCTCGCCGCGATGACCGTCCGCCTTGCCGCGACCCCGGCGCCCCCCGGCGCCGAGCTCGAGGAGACCGCGGCGCTGACCGCCAAGGTGGCGGCGACCGAGGCGGCCGTGGCGACCAGCACCGACACGGTCCAGGTCTTCGGCGGCACCGGCTACATGCACGAGACCGGCGTCGAGAAGCTGATGCGCGACGCCAAGTACCTGCAGCTCTGGCCGGAGCCGAACTGGATGGCGGACGACGCGCTCGTGGAGGCGTCCCTCAGGGGCTGACAGCTGCGCCCGGCGTCGATCCGGGGGGCACCCGCGCCGGCCGCGGGCAAAGGGCGGATGGTTTCCGGCGGCAACGCCGGAAAGATCGTTGCGTGAGCGGTAAGCCCAAGCCATCGCCCCTGGAGCGGCTGCGGCACTTCAGCTCGGTCGGCGGCTTCGACGCCGGCCTTCCCTGGAGCGCCCGCAGCAACCGCTCGCGCGCCTGGGAGCGGGCCTACCGCGACCGCTGGCAGCACGACCAAGGTGGTCCGCTCCACGCACGGCGTCAACTGCACCGGCTCCTGCTCGTGGAAGGTCCACGTCAAGGACGGGATCATCACCTGGGAGACGCAGCAGACCGACTACCCCTCGAACGGGCCCGAGACCCCCGACTACGAGCCGCGCGGCTGCCCCCGCGGCGCCTCCTTCTCCTGGTACATCGTACTCGCCGCTGCGGGTCAAGCACCCCTACGTGCGGGGCGCCCTGCTCGACCTCTGGCGGGCGGCGCGGGCCGAGCACGACGACCCGGTCGACGCCTGGGCGAGCATCGCCGGCGACCGTGCCTACACCGCGCAGCGCGGCCGCGGCGGCTTCGCGCGCGCCTCCTGGGAGGAGGTGAGCGAGCTGGTCGCCGCCGCCCACGTCCACACGATCGAGCGCCACGGCCCCGACCGGATCGCAGGCTTCTCGCCGATCCCGGCGATGTCGATGGCCTCCTACGCGGCCGGCACCCGCTTCCTCTCGCTGATCGGCGGCGTCTGCCTCTCCTTCTACGACTGGTACGCCGACCTGCCGCCCGCCTCGCCGCAGGTCTGGGGCGACCAGACGGACGTGCCCGAGTCGGCCGACTGGTGGGACGCCGGCTACCTGATGATGTGGGGCTCGAACATCCCGATGACGCGGACGCCCGACGCCCACTTCATGACCGAGGCGCGCTACCGGGGCCAGAAGACCGTCGTCGTCTCGCCCGACTACTCCGACCACACCAAGTTCGCCGATCACTGGCTGCCGGCCCAGCCCGGCACCGACGGCGCCCTGGCGATGGCGATGACCCACGTCATCCTGCGCGAGTTCCACGTCGAGCGCCAGGCCCCCTACTTCAAGCGACTACGTCAGCCGCTACACCGACCTGCCCTTCCTGGTCCGGCTCGAGGAGCGCGACGGCCGGCTCGTCCCGGGCCGCTTCCTGCGCGCCTCCGACCTCGGCTCCGCCGAGGAGAACGCCGAGTGGAAGCCGGCCGTCTTCGACGCCGCCTCGGCGCGCGCCGTGGCGCCGCACGGGACGATCGGCTACCGCTGGGGCGAGGCCGGCAAGGGGCGCTGGAACCTCGCGCCTCGGCGGGCTCGACCCGGCGCTGACGCTGCTCGGCGACCACGAGGAGCTGGTCGAGGTCGAGCTGCCCCGCTTCGACGCGCCGAGGGCGCCGGCCGATGCGGCGCGGCGTGCCGGTGCGAAGCGGGTCGGCGGCGTCGCCGTCACCACCGTCTTCGACCTGCTCTGCGCGCAGCTCGGCGTCCGGCGAGAGGGCCTGCCGGGCGAGTGGCCGCATGACTACGACGACGCCTCGCAGCCCTACACGCCGGCCTGGCAGGAGGCGATCACCGGGCGTCGACGCCGCGCTGGTCACCAGCATCGCCCGCGAGTTCGCCCGCAACGCCGAGCGCACCGAGGGCCGCTCGATGATCGTGATGGGCGCCGGCACGAACCACTGGTTCCACTCCGACCAGATCTACCGGGCGATGCTCAACCTCGTCCTGCTCTGCGGCTGCCAGGGAGTGAACGGCGGCGGCTGGGCCCACTACGTGGGACAGGAGAAGGTGCGCACGATCACCGGCTTCACCGACCCTCGCGCTTCGGCCTCGACTGGACCCGGCCGCCGCGCCACCAGGCGCCACCCCCTTCTGGTACCTGGCGACCGGCCAGTGGCGCTACGAGCGACGCACGCCGGCGAGCGCGCCGTCGGACGCGGCACGCTAAGGAGATGCACCTCGGCCGACTGCAACGCGCTCGCCGCCCGGCTCGGCTGGATGCCCTCCTACCCGACCTTCGACCGCAACCCGCTCGAGATCGCCGACGAGGCCGAGCGCGAGCGGGTCCCGCGCCGGCCGACTACGTCGTGCGCGAGCTGAAGGAGGGACGGCTGCGCTTCGCCGCGAGGACCCCGACGCGCCGAGCAACTTCCCGCGCGTCCTCACCGCTCTGGCGCGCCAACCTGCTCGGCTCCTCGAGCAAGGGGCACGAGTACTTCCTCCGCACCTGCTCGGCGTCGACGGACGCGCGATCACGCAACGAGGAGGCGCCGCCCGAGCGCCGACCGCACGACGTGCGTCTGGCGCGACGAGGCGCCGACCGGCAAGCTCGACCTGTTCACGACGATCGACTTCCGCATGAACGGCTCCGGCCTGCTACTCCGACGTCGTCCTGCCGGCCGCGACCTGGTACGAGAAGCACGACCTCTCCACCACGGACCTGCACCCGTTCGTGCACGCCTTCAACCCGGCGATCCCACCGCCGTGGGAGGCGCGCACCGACTTCGACGCGTTCCGCACGATCGCCGAGAAGTTCTCACGCAGCTGGCCGGGCGGCAGCTCGGCGTCCGGCGCGACCTGGTCGCGGCGCCGCTCCTGCACGACACGCCCGACGAGCTGGCGCAGCCGCTGGGCGAGGTGCGCGACTGGAAGGCGGGCGAGTGCGAGCCGCTTCCCGGCAAGACGATGCCGAAGCTCGTCGTCGTCGAGCGCGACTACGGCGCCGTGCCGCGACAAGTGACCGCGCTCGGGCCGCTCGTCGAGGAGCTGGGCACGCCGACTGGAAGGGGATCTCGCTGGGTGCCGGCCGAGGAGGTCGAGGAGCTGCGCCTCGCCAACGGCGCCGTCGCCTCCGGGCGTCGCCGCCGGGCGCCCCTCGCTGCAGCGAGCCGACCAGGTCGCGAGACGATTCTCGCGCTCTCCGGCACGACCAACGGCCGCCTCGCGGTGGAGGGCATTCGGGCGCTGGAGCAGCGCAGCGGCGTCGCGCTCGCCGACCTCGCCGAGGAGCACGCTGACCACCGCATCAGCTTCCGCGACATCGGCAGGTGCAGCCGCGCAAGATGATCGCCTCGCCCGAGTGGTCGGGAATCGAGTCGCGCGACCGCCGCTACTCGCCGTTCACGATCAACGTCGACCGCAGCGCCTGCCCTGGCGCACGCTGACCGGCCGCCAGCAGTTCTACCGGACCACGAATGGCTGCTCGAGTACGGCGAGGGCGCTGCCCGTCTACCGGCCGCCGCTCGACGCCCGCGACCACGCCGGCGAGCGTTCCCGGCGAGGCGGCGAGGTGCACGGTCCGCTGGCTCACGCCGCACTCGAAGTGGTCGATCCACTCCGAGTTCCAGGACAACCTGCACATGCTGACGCTGTTCCGCGGCGGCCCGGTCATCTGGCTCACCGTCGAGGACGCCGAGCGGATCGGCGTCGCGCGACAACGACTGGGTCGAGATCTCCAACCGCAACGGCGTGATCGCCTGCCGCGCCGTCGTCTCGCACCGCATCCCCAAGGGCGTCGGCGCTGATGTACCACGCCCAGGACCGCCACGTGAACGTGCCCGAAGACGGAGATCGACCGGCGACGCGCGGCGGCACCCACAACTCGGTGACGCGGATCCGATCAAGCCGACCCACCTCGTCGGCGGCTACGCCCAGCTCTCCTACGGCTTCAACTACTACGGGCCGACCGGCTCGCAGCGCGACGAGCTGACCGTCGTCCGCAGGCGCGAAGGAGGTCGAGTACTGATGCGGGTGAAGGCGCAGGTCGCAATGGTGATGAACCTCGACAAGTGCATCGGCTGCCACACCTGCTCGGTCACCTGCAAGAACGTCTGGACGAACCGCGAGGGCGCCGAGTACATGTGGTTCAACGACGTCGAGACGAAGCCCGGCGTCGGCTACCCGAAGCGCTGGGAGGACCAGGACGCAGTGGCGGGGCGGCTGGGAGCTCGACCGGCGCGGGCGGCTGCGGCTGAAGGCGGGCGGCCCGGCCCGCGAAGCTCGCGAGCATCTTCTTCAACCCGAACCTGCCGGAGCTCGACGACTACTACGAGCCGTGGACCTACGACTACGAGTCGCTGACCACGGCCGGGCCCTGCCGAGCAGCAGCCGGTCGCGCGGCCCGATGTCGCAGCCTGACCGGCAAGCCGCTCGACCTCCAGTGGGGCCCGAACTGGGAGGACGACCTCGCCGGCGGTCCCCGAGCAGCGCCGACGCGACCCGAACCTCCGCGACGGCGTCGAGGAGCAGTCAGAGCCGAGTACGAGCAGGTCGTTCATGATGTACCTGCCGCGCATCTGCGAGCACTGCCTCAACCCGGCCTGCGTCGCCTCCTGCCCCTCGGGCGCGATGTACAAGCGCGAGGAGGACGGGATCGTCCTCGTCGACCAGGAGGCCATGCCGCGGCTGGCGCATGTGCGTCAGCGGCTGCCCCTACAAGAAGGTCTACTTCAACCACGTCACCGGCAAGGCCGAGAAGTGCACCCTCTGCTACCCGCGCATCGAGGCCGGCCTGCCGACCGTCTGCTCGGAGACCTGCGTCGGCCGCATCCGCTACCTCGGCCTCGTCCTCTACGACGCCGACCGGGTCGAGGCGGCGGCCTCGACGCCCGACGAGCGCGACCTGCTGAACGCCCAGCTCGAGGTCTTCCTCGACCCGGGCGATCCCGAGGTGCAGGCGGCGGCGCGGCGCGAAGGCATCGCCGAGGACTGGCTCGAGGCGGCGCGGCGCTCGCCGGTCTAGAAGCTCGCCCTCGAGCACCGCATCGCCCTGCCCCTCCACCCCGAGTACCGGACGCTGCCGATGGTCTGGTACGTGCCGCCGCTCTCGCCGGTCACCTCGGCGGTCGAGGGCGAGGGGGCCGAGAGCGACCCCGACGCCGTCTTCCCGGCGATCGACGCGATGCGGATCCCCGTGCGCTACCTCGCCAACCTGCTCGCGGCCGGCGACGAGGAGGTGGTCCGCACGGTGCTGAAGCGGCTCGCCGCGATGCGCTCCTACATGCGCGAGCGGACGATCGCCGGCGCGGGCGACGCGGCGCTGGCCGCCGCGGTGGGGATGGAGCCCCGCGAGCTGGAGGAGATGTACCGCCTGCTGGCGATCGCCGACTACGAGGACCGCTTCGTCGTCCCCCCTGCCCACCGCGAGCTGGCCGGGCGGCTGGTCGAGGAACAGGGCGCCTGCGGCCTCGACTTCCCCGGCGGCCCGGGCAGCTGTGAGCCGAACGGGAGGGTGCGGACATGAGTCACTGGCGCCTGCTCTCGCTGCTGCTCGAATACCCCGACGGGGAGCTGCTCGGCTGCGCCGCGGAGCTGCGCGAAGCGGCGCGGGAGCTGCCCCGCTCGCCGGCGCGCGAGGCGATCCTCGCCTTCCTCGAGCGCCGCGAGGCGATCGGCCCGGCCGCCGCCCAGCTCGAGTACGTCGAGACCTTCGACTTCGCGAAGCGCTGCACCCTCTACCTCAGCTTCCACGCCTACGGCGACCGCCGCCAGCGCGGCATGGCGATGCTGCGGCTGAAGCGCGCCTACCGCGCTGCCGGCTTCGAGCTGGCCGAGGGCGCGCTGCCGGACCACCTGCCGGCGATCCTCGAGTTCGCCCATCTCGTCCCCGAGGCCGGCGAGGAGGTCCTCTGCGGCTTCCGGCCGGCGCTGGAGGTGGCGCGCGCCGCGCTGCACGACGAAGACAGCGCCTACGCGACGCTGCTCGACGCGGTCTGCGACCTCCTCCCCGCCGCCTCCGAGGCGAACCTGGAGGAGGCGCGGCGCATCGCCGCCGAAGGGCCGCCCAGCGAGGAGGTTGGTCTCGAGGTGTTCGCATGATCCTCTGGGTCGCCGTGCCCTACACCTGCCTGGCGATCTTCGTCGTCGGGCACGTCTGGCGCTTCAGGACCGGCAAGCTCACCTGGACGACGCGCTCTACGCAGATCCTCGAGCGGCGCCTGCTGCGCATCGGCAGCCCGCTCTTCCACCTCGGCCTGCTGGCCGTGATCGGCGGCCACGTGCTCGGCATCCTCGTCCCCAAGCGGGCGACCGAGGCGGTGGGCGTCAGCGAGGGCATGTACCACGTGGTCTCCGTCGGCGCCGGCACCGCCGCCGGCGTCGCGATGACGCTCGGCCTGCTGATCCTGCTCTACCGGCGCCTGCGGGTGCCGCGCGTGCGCCGCACGACGACCCGCGCCGACCGCCTCACCTACCTGCTGCTCGGCCTGGTCGTGCTCAGCGGCATGTGGGCGACGGTCGGCGTCAACCTGCTCGGCGGCGGCTACGACTACCGCGAGACGGTGGGGCCCTGGTTCCGCGACCTCTTCATGCTCAACCCGCACCCGAGCCTGATCAGCGGCGCGCCGCTCGTCTACCAGCTGCACGCGCTCAGCGCCATGCTGCTCTTCGCGCTGTGGCCGTTCAGCCGCCTCGTCCACGCCTGGTCTGTGCCGCTGGCCTACCTGCGGCGCAGCCCGATCCTCTACCGCCGCAGGGCGGCGCAGCCAGTCCCCTATCCCCCATACCCGGAGGAGATCCCGACATGAGCAGCATGCACGAGACGACGACGGAGCCGCGCGGCTCCACCCGCAACCTCGCCCTCGCCACCGCGGCCTTCGCCCTCTGCTTCTCGGCCTGGGGCATGCTGGCGCCGCTCGCCCCCAAGGTCCAGGACAAGCTCGACCTCTCCAACACCGAGACGGCGATCATGATCGCGATCCCGGTGGTGCTCGGCTCGCTGCTGCGGATCCCGCTCGGCTGGCTGACGGACAGGCGGGGCGGCCGCGTCGTCTTCACGGCGTTGCTCGCCTACACGGCGGGCGCGGCGCTGCTGATCGGCTTCACGACCAGCTATGTGTCGCTGCTCGTCGCCGGCTTCCTGCTCGGCGTCGCCGGAGCCTCGTTCGCGGTCGGCGTCCCCTTCGTCGCCGAGTGGTATCCCGCCAAGCGGCAGGGCTTCGCCCTCGGCGTCTACGGCGCCGGCAACATCGGCACCGCGGTCGCCGCCTTCTCGATCCCCTACCTCTACACGCACTACGGCCAGGCCACCGCGGGCATCGTCTTCGCCGTCGTGATCGGCGCCTTCACGCTGCTCTGGGCGGGGACGGCGCGCGACGCCCACGTCGCCCACCACGCCCGCCCGAACTACCGGCAGGTGCTGCGCTCCGGCTGGAGCCTCTGGCAGCTCGCCTTCTTCTACTTCGTCACCTTCGGCGGCTTCGTGGCAATGGCGATCTTCCTGCCCAAGCTGCTGAAGGACTGGTTCGACCTCTCGCTCGCCGACGCCGGCCTGCGCGCCGCCGGCTTCACGCTCGTCGCCACCGCGGCGCGGCCGATCGGCGGCTGGCTGTCCGACCGCCTCGCGCCCTCGACCGTGCTCACCGTCGCCTTCGCCGGGGTCGGGCTCGACGCCGTGGGCCTCTCCTGGCAGGCGACCGAACCGGCGATCGTGCCGGTCACCCTCTTCTGCCTCAGCATGGCGGGCTTCCTCGGCCTGGGCAACGGCGCGGTGTTCAAGCTCGTCCCCCAGCAGTTCCCGCGCTCGACCGGCGCCGTGACGGGGATCGTCGGCGCCGCGGGCGGCCTCGGCGGCTTCTTCCCGCCGCTCGTGCTCGGCATCGTCAAGGACGCCACGGGCGCCTTCACGATGGCCTTCGTCTTCCTCGTCGCCTTCGCCTGGCTATGCGCCGGCCTGGCGCTCGCGATGAAGGCAGGCGGGGCGGCGCCGGAGGCGGCGCGGTCGGCCAGCCCGTAGGCGCCCCCCGCGTGTATACCCCGACGGGGTATTGCTATCGTTGTCTCATGGAGACATCGAACCCCACGCACGGCTACACGGCGACCAAGGAGCAGCTGCTGAAGCGGCTGGCGCGAGCGGAGGGCCAGATCCGCGGCATCTCGCGGATGGTCGAGGAGGACCGCTACTGCATCGACGTCCTCACCCAGATCTCCGCGGCGCAGGCCGCGCTCGACCGGATCGCCCTCGGCCTGCTCGACGACCACGCCCATCACTGCCTGCTCGGCAAGGGCTCGGCTCCGGCTGACCCCGAGGAGCGGATCGAGGAGCTGATGGGGGCCGTCGGCCGCCTCGTGCACCGCTGAGATGGCCACCGCGACGACACAGCGCCCCGGACACGCCGATCTGCGCATCGAGGGGATGTCGTGCGCCTCGTGCGCGGCGCGGGTCGAGAGGGACCTCAACAAGCTCGACGGCGTCGAGGCGTCGGTCAACTTCGCGACCGAGCACGCCGACGTCGCCTTCGACCCCGCACAGGCCTCGCTCGAAGAGCTGATCGCCGCCGTCGAGGCGGCCGGCTACCACGCGGCGCTCCCCGAGCAGTCGCCCGAAGCCGAGGAGGACCCGGCGCGCCCCTACCGCAACCGGCTGCTCCTGGCGATCGCGCTGGCGGCGCCGCTGCTCGTGCTGGCGATGGTGCCGGCGGCTCAGTTCTCCGGCTGGGAGTGGCTGGCTCTGGCGCTGGCGACCCCGGTCGTCTTCTGGAGCGGCTGGCCGTTCCACCTCGCCGCGGCCCTCAACGCGCGCCACGCGGTCGCGACGATGGACACGCTGATCTCGCTCGGCACGCTGGCCGCCTGGACCTGGTCGACCGTGGTGCTGGTCGGCGGCCTCGCCGCCGACGTCTACTTCGAGGTCGCGGCCGTGATCACCGCCCTGATCCTGCTCGGCCGCTTCCTCGAGGCGCGCGCCAAGCGCCGCTCCGGAGAGGCGATCCGCAAGCTGCTCGAGCTGGGCGCCAAGGAGGCGCGGGTGCTGCGCGGCGGCGAGGAGGTCGTGGTGCCGATCGAGGCGCTGCGGGTCGGCGACCGCTTCGTGGTGCGGCCCGGCGAGCGCGTCGCCACCGACGGCACGGTCGAGGAGGGTGCCTCGGCGATCGACCAGTCGGTGCTGACCGGCGAGTCGGTGCCGGTCGAGGTCGGCCCCGGCGACGAGGTCGCGGGGGCGACGATCAACACCTACGGGCGGCTGGTCGTGGCGGCCACACGCGTCGGCGCCGACACCGCCCTCGCCCAGATCGCCCGCCTCGTCGCCGCGGCCCAGGCCGGCAAGGCGCAGGTGCAGCGGCTCGCCGACCGCGTCTCCGCGGTCTTCGTCCCGGTCGTCATCGTCATCTCGCTGGCGACGCTCGCCGCCTGGCTGCTGCTCGGCGGCGGCGCCGGGGCGGCCTTCACGGCCGCCGTCGCGGTGCTGATCATCGCCTGCCCCTGCGCGCTCGGCCTCGCCACGCCGACTGCGCTGATGGTCGGCACCGGGCGCGGCGCCCAGCTCGGCATCCTGATCAAGGGCCCCGAGACGCTCGAGCAGACCCACGCGGTGACGACGATCGTGCTCGACAAGACCGGCACCGTCACCGAGGGCCGCATGCGTGTGACCGGCGTCGTGCCCGCCGCCGGGGTCGAGGCGGCGCAGCTGCTGCGCCTCGCCGCCGCCGCCGAGGCCGCCAGCGAGCACCCGATCGCCGCCGCGATCGCCGCCCGCGGCCGCGACGAGCTGGGCGCCCTGCCGGGCGTCGAGCGCTTCGTCAACCGCGCCGGCCTCGGAGTCGAGGCGCTCGTCGAGGGGCACGAGGTCACGGTCGGGCGCCCCGCCCTGCTCGCCGAGCGGGGAGGGGCCCTGAGCGGCGAGCTGGCCGCCGAGGCGGAGCGGCTGGAGCAGGCCGGCGACACCGTCGTCGCGGTCGCCTGGGACGGCGCGCCCCGCGGCCTCGTCGCCGTCGCCGACACGATCAAGCCGAGCAGCGCCGGGGCGATCGCGGAGCTGCGGCGCCTCGGCCTGACGCCGGTGCTGCTGACCGGCGACAACGAGCGCACCGCGGCCGCCGTCGCCGCGCAGGCCGGCATCGAGCGCGTCCTGGCCAACGTGCTGCCCGGCGAGAAGGCCGCCGAGGTGAGCCGCCTCCAGGCCGAGGGCGAGACGGTCGCGATGGTCGGCGACGGGGTCAACGACGCGCCGGCGCTCGCCCAGGCCGACCTCGGGCTGGCGATCGGCACCGGCGCCGACGTCGCGATCGAGGCCTCCGACCTGACCCTGGTCTCCGGCGACCTGCGCGCCGCCGGCGACGCGATCCGCCTCGCCCGCCGCACCCTGGGCACGATCAAGGGCAACCTCTTCTGGGCCTTCGCCTACAACGTCGCCGCGATCCCGCTCGCCGTTGCCGGCCTGCTCAACCCGATCGTCGCCGCCGCCGCGATGTCCTTCTCGAGCCTCTTCGTGGTCGGCAACTCTCTGCGCCTGCGCCGCTTCGGCAGCTCCCGCGCGGCGACGCCGCAGCCCTAGCTCAGGGCCACGCGCTCGGCCGTCGCCGTCCAGCTGCGCTCGATGTCGCTCGCCGTCTCGCCCAGCTCGGCGAGCGACTCCGCGATGCCGCGCCTCAGCACGTCGAGGTCGGGGACCCTGGCCCGATCGGCGTTGAGACCGAAGGTGACCTCGCCGTCGTAGCTGACCACGGCGACGCCGACCGCGTGGCCGGCGAAGATCGGCACCAGCGGGAACGTCTGCCGCAGCGGCGACCCAAGCGCGTAGAGGGTCGTCCGTGGCCCCGGCACGTTGGTGATCGTGACGTTGAAGGCCCGCGGCGTGAATGCCAGCCGCGCCACGGCGCCGTGGATCAGCGGCGGCGCCGCCCCGGCCAGCCCGACCAGCGCCTCGGCGCTTTCCGCATGGTCGCCGCGCTTCAGGCCCTCCGCCGCGGCAACCGTCTTGCGATAGCGCAGCAGCGGGTCGGGCTCGGAGACCGGAAGCTCAACGAACAGCGAGGAGACCCGGTTGCCCATCGCCAGGCGCTCGCCCGCCCCCCGCATGCTGACCGGCACCATCGCCCGGAAGCCCTCGTCCTCGCCCTCGCCGCGCTCCTCGAACAGCCGTCGCAGGCCACCGGCCGTAACAGCGAGCACGACGTCGTTGACGGTGCCGCCGAGGCTCCGCTTGATCAGCTTCAGGTCCTCGAGCGGGGCGCGAACCACGGCCAGGCGCCGCTTGCCGCCGATCCGCACGTTGATGCTGGTGCGGGGGGCGCCGATCAGCTCGTCGCGGACGATCACCTCGGCCATCCCCCGCAACCGGGACGGAAGCGAGGCGAGCCATCCCAGACGGCTCCCCGACCCGCCGTCGCCGTTGCCGGCCACGAGTCCCGCCAGGGCGCCCTTCGAGCCCTTCGCCGGCTCGTGCTCGGCGTCGAGGATCACGTTCGTCACCCAGGAGCCGCTGACCCCGTCGATCAGGCTGTGGTGGACCTTGGCGGCGAGCGCCCAGCGGCCCCTCGCGAGGCCGTCGAGCAGGGTCATCTCCCAGAGCGGGCGGGCACGGTCGAGGCGGTGGGAGTAGAAGTCGCCCAGCCACTCGAGCAGCTCCGCCTCGCGCCCGGGTCGCGGCAGCCTCGCCTGGCGCACGTGGTTGGCGAGGTCGAAACCGGGGTCCGGCTCCCAGCTCGGCCGAGAAAACATGCCGGTGCGCGGCGAAGAGAGGCGGCAGCGGAAGCGGGGCAGCAGCTCGAGCCGCTCGTCGAGCAAGCTGCGGACCCGCTCGACCGAGGGGACGCCGCCCTCCGGCAGGGGGTCGAAGACCATCGCCCAGCCGATGTGCATGTGGGAGGACTCGTCGGCCTCCTCGAGCTCGAGGAAGGTCGCGTCGAGCGGTGTGAGACGGTCGCCCACCTTCTCCCCCACCGTACCCCCGCCATGCGCCCCTTTAATCCGGAAGGGCTACGGATTCGCGCTAGGCGTTCGCCGGCAAATCGGTCCCCGCCCCGCGGCGGCGCGGCGCGACCAGGTCGCGGCGTTCGCCGCGCGTCGCCGCGCCCTCCAGCCCGTCGACGACAAAGCCGGCGTCGGCGATCATCTCGAGGTCGGCGGCCGCCGCCTGCCCCTCGCTGGTCAGGTAGTCGCCGATGAAGATCGAGTTGGCTAGATGGAGGGCGAGCGGCTGCATGCTGCGCAGGTGGATCTCGCGCCCGCCCCCGAGCCGCAGCTCGACGTCGCCGAAGACGAAGCGGAAGAGGGCGAGGATGCGCAGGCAGCGCTGCGGGGTCAGCCGCCACTCGCCCTCCAGCGGCGTCCCCTCGAAGGGGATCAGGAAGTTGACCGGCACCGAGGCGGGCTCCAGCTCGCGCAGCGAGAAGGCGACGTCGACGACGTCCTCGTCGCTCTCCCCCATGCCGAAGATCGCCCCCGAGCAGGCCGACAGCCCGGCGCCCTCGGCGCAGCGCACCGTCCTGACCCGGTCCTCGAAGCTGTGGGTGCTGCAGACCTCGCCGTAGTGGGCCTCGCTGGTGTTGAGGTTGTGGTTGTAGGCGACGGCGCCGGCGTCGCGCAGCCGTTCGGCCTGTTCGGCTTCGATCAGCCCCAGGCAGGTGCAGATCTCGAGCTCGGGCTGGCGCTCCCTGATCGCCTCGATCCCGGCCTCGACGCGGCCCATGTCGCGCTCGTTGGGGCAGCGCCCCGCGGCGACCAGGCAGACGCGCCTGGCGCCGCCCGCCGCGGCGGCGTCGGCCAGCTCGGCCAGCTCCTCGGGCTTCAGCCACGGGTACTTGAGGACCTCGGCCTCCGAGCCGCGCCGCTGCGAGCAGTAGGAGCAGTCCTCCGGACAGGCGCCGCTCTTCATGTTGATCAGGAAGTTGAGCCGCACGCGGTCGCCGAAGAAGCTGCGCCGCACGCGGGCCGCGGCGGCGACCACGTCGATCAGCGCATCGTCCTCGCCGCGCAGCAGCGCCAGCGCGTCCTCGCGCGAGGGCGGCGTGCCCTCGATCGCCGCGGCGGCGATCCCGTCGAGCCAGGCGCCGCGCACCCTAGACCGGCTCGCTCTCCCTGGGCACCATCTGCACGAAGTCGCCGAACTTCTCCGGCTCCTCGAGCCGGCAGGACCAGACGAGGCGGTCGTTCCAGACGGTCATGTCGGGGCAGCCGTCGCACATGTTCTGGTGGCCGTCGGCGTAGATGTCGGCGGGCTGGATGATCATCACCGACTGGAAGCGCAGCGGGCGCGAGGCGAGGCCCGGGTCGGTGGCGACGGCCCGCCCGTAGCGGCGGGCGATCCTGCGCAGCCTGCGGTCGAGGGGGGCGAGCAGCAGCATCGCCCGCCCCCGCCCCAGCGTGCGCGGGTCGGTGTAGGCGAGGTAGCGGCCGGTCGTCAGGTGGTGCCAGGTCTGCGCCAGCTCCATCGAGCGCGGGCCGACGTAGCCGTAGATCCGCTCCGGCGTTCCCAGCCGGCCGCTGAGCAGCCACTTGAAGGTGTCGGGCCGCTCGGTCCCGTTCAGGTAGGCGGCGGGCTCGAACTCGGGGAAGCGCTTGCGGATCTCGGCGACGATGTCGGTCGACTGGATCTCATGGCGGGTCAGGTCGGTGCTCGCGTAGGGGGTGTCGAGGAAGTCGACCGGCTCGCCCTTCACCTGGTAGTCGAAGTCGCCGCCGACGACGCCGGCGCGGAAGGCGATGAAGACGACGGTGTGGACGACGTCGATGTGCCGCTGCGCCCACTCGAGGACGCCCGGCACCTGCTCGAGCGTGTCCTCGTAGACGGTCGCGTTGAAGGAGCAGCCGATCCGGCCGCCGCCCGCCTCGGCGACCATCTCGGCGTAGTGCAGGCGCAGCTCGTTCAGCCCGACCTCGTCCTTGTCCTTCCAGCCCGGGCGCCCCTGCTTGGAGTCGATGTGGAAGGTGAAGCCGGCGACGCCGGCGTCCCGCAGCTCGCCCAGCAGCTCCGGCGTCAGCGCCAGGCCGTTGGTGTTGACGATCGGCTTGAGGCCGTCGGCCGCCACCATGCGGACGATCTCGACGATCTGCGGGTGGACGAGCGGGTCGCCGCCGGCGATCGAGACCCCGTCGACCGTGCGGAAGCGCTTGAAGACCTCGAGGTCGCGCCGCACCTCCTCCAGCGTCTTGTGGCCGCGCGGGTCGTTCTCGCGATAGCAGCCGAGACAGGCGAGGTTGCACTTCTTCGTCGGCTCGAGCCAGGCGATCGCGTTGTCGGGCAACGACCAGGGGAGCCGGTAGAGCTGCCGGTGATCGAGCGTTGTGGCCATCGATTACCTCCCTCGGCTGGCGGATGACGGAGCGCTCCGTGGCGGGTAAGGCTACCCTAATAGGTGGCCGGCTCGGCCGGCCCGCCGGACATCTCCCCGTTCGGCGACGCGGCGCCTCTCAGCGGGCTCTGGCGGCGGCGACGGTCTGCCTCAGGGTCTCGAGAGCGCCGTGCCGCGGAGTCCAGCCCAGCTCCCGTTCGGCCCGCGAGGAGTCGACGAGCAGCGGGCGGCGGACGGCCTCGATCCAGGCCGCCCGGTCCGGCAGCAAGGGCAGGCGCGCCGCCGCCTCGGCGACGGCGCCGACCGCCAGCCGCGGCACCGGCACGGCGTGCCAGCCCAGCTCGCGGGCGAGGTCGGCGACGGTCAGCTCGCCCGGCCCGGCGAGGTTGTAGGCGCCCGGCTCGCCGGCGCCGAGCACGGCGGCGCACAGCGCCGCGGCGAGGTCGTCATGGTGGACGAGCTGGAAGGGCACGCCGGGGTCGGGCAGGACCGGCCGCAGCGCCGGCGCCCACCTCAGCGCCCGGCGCAGCGGCCCCGGCAGCCTGCGGCCCACAGCCAGCAGCGGGATCAGGTCGACCAGCAGCGTCGCGTCCGGGCCGGCGACGATGCAGGGGCGGAAGACGTAGGCCTCGGTCGCCGAGCCGGCCAGCGCCTGCGCCAGCTCGGCCTCGACCTCGGCCTTGTGGGCCGAGTAGGGGTGGCGCTCGCTGCCGCGCGCCGGCGCCTCCTCGCTCAGCGGCTGCGGGGCGTCGGGGTGGAAGCCGTAGGCGGCGACCGAGGAGGTGTAGACGAGGCGCTTGGCGCCGGCGGCGGCCGCCGCCTCGAAGACGTTGCGCGAGCCGTCCAGGTTGACCGCGCGGCTCTGCCGGCCGCCCGCGACGATCACGAAGGCGAGGTGGACGACGACGTCGGCGCCCTCAACCAGCGCCTCCACCGCCTCGCGGTCGAGGACGTCGCCGCGCCGGTACTCGACCTTCCGCCAGCCGTGGGCGGCGGGGTCGAAGGGACGGCGCGCCATGCCGACCACGCGCTCCACCTGCGGCTCGCGCTCCAGCGCGGCGAGGAAGCTCCTGCCGATCTCACCGGTCGGGCCGGTGACGGCGACGCTCAGCACCGCGCTCAGGGGACCGCCACGAGGGCGGCGAGCGCGCCCTGCGCGGCGCTGGTCAGTCGCTCGGCGCTCGGCGTCCGCTCCGGCCCGAGCTGCCACTGGACCAGCAGGCCGTCGAAGAGGGCGATGATCAGCGCCGCCAGGGCGTCGGCGTCGACGTCCGGCGCCCCCACCCCGGCGAAGGCCTCCCGGGTCGTCGAGGCGATCACCTGGTGGAAGTCGTCGTAGGTCGCCGCCATCTCGGCCCGCAGCTCCTCGGAGCGGGACATCTGCGCCCAGGCCTCCAGCGAGGCCGCTACCAGCGAGCGGTTCTCCTCGAGCGTGTCCATCACCCCCTCGAAGCTGCGCCGCAGGCGATCGAGCGGCGTCGCCGGCCCCGGCTCGGCGGCGAGCGCGACCAGCGGCTTCAGCCAGCGCTGGAAGGCCTCGCCGACCGCCATGTTGAGCAGCCGTTCCTTGGAGCCGAAGTGGTAGCCGATCGAGGCGAGGTTGGTGCCCGAGGCGGCGACCAGGTCGCGCGAGGTCGTGCGCGCGTAGCCCTTTTCCTGCAAACAGGCGATTGCGGCCTCCAAGAGGCGCTCTCTGTGACCCCCGTCACGCTCTGGCGACATCCCAACGCCTACCTTACACCGAGTGGATCTATACGGACGTATGTATATGACAGACGTATGTACGACAGCACGGCAAGCGGCACAGGCGGTGGGACAGCCGTGACCCGGCCGCACCGCACAGCCCCCCATCCCTGGCTCATGCTGGGTGGATGGGCGCTGGTCGTTGTGGTGCTGGCGGCGCTCGGCACGGGATTGGTCGATCGGCTCTCGCCCACCTCCCTGCTCGTGCCGGGGACCCAGTCGGCCCGCGCCGAGGCGATGCTCGAACGCCAGTTCGGCAACTCGGTGCCGGTCACGGTGCTGCTGCAGGGACCGGCGGCGGCGCTCGACCGGCAGGGGCCGCGCCTCGCGGCGGCGCTCCGCCGCGAGGGCAGGGTGCAGGTGATGTCGCCCTGGGACACCGGCGCGCCGCTGCCCAGCCTGCGGCCCCGGCCGACCGCGGCGCTGATCGTCGCCGGCTTCGAGCGGCCGCAGTCGGAAGCGATGAGCGTGGTCGTGCCCACCGCGCAGCGACTCGTCGCCGCAAGCGTCCGGCCGCCGCTCCGCGCCCATGTGGGCGGGATCGCCGCGATCGCCACGGCGCTCCAGAAGGACGCGCTCGACGCCACCAGCCGAGCCGAGATGCTGGTGGTGCCGATCCTGATCATCGTCCTCCTGCTCGTCTTCCGCACCCCCGTGGCGGCCGCGGTCCCGCTGCTGATGGGCGCGGCAACCGTGCTCGCCGGGCGCGGCCTGCTGACTCTGAGCACCTACCTGATGCCGATCAACTCGCTCGCCGTCGCGATGGCCTCGATGATGGGGCTGGCGCTGGGAGTCGACTACGCGCTGCTGATGGTCTCCCGCTTCCGCCAGGAGCGCGACGCGGGAGCCGACCTCGACGCCGCCATCGCGACCGCGGCGCACGCCGCCGGGACGAACCATCGTCTTCGCCGGCGTCACCCTGGCGCTGGCGATGCTCACGGCGGCGATCGTCGCGCCCGGCGACCTGCTGGGCTCGGTGGCCGCGGGCGTCATGGTCTCCGCCCTGCTCAGCGTCCTCCTGGCCGTCTACCTGATGCCGGCGCTGCTCCGCGTGCTCTCGGCCCACCTCGACCGCTGGCGGGTGCCCACCCCGCACGGCGGCGGCGGCATGCTCGACCTGGCCGGGCGGCTGATCGCCCGCCCCTGGATCGCGATCCCGCTGATCGTGCTTCCGATGCTGGCGATCGCGGCGCCCGCCGGCGCGCTCAGCATCGGCCCCCCCGACCCGCGCCAGCTCCCCCGCTCCGATCCCGACCCGGCAGGGGTTCGACGCCCTGCGCCGGGTGGTCGGCCCGGGCTGGGCGGCGCCGATGGCGGTCGTCGCCACAGCGCGCATGAGGGGCTGATCTCCGTCCCCGGGACGGCTGGCGGCGATCTCGCGCTGGCAGGACCGCGATCGCCCGCGACCCCAGCGTCGAGGCCGTGATCGGGCCCGCCTCGCTGCGCGAAGCGGAAGGGCCGCTGGGCACGGCGCGCAAGGCCTACGAGACGGCGCCGCGGCAGCTCGCCAAGGCACAGCACGGCATCGACTCGCTGCGATCCGGCCTGCCCGCAGCGAGTCGACGGCGTCGCCCAGCTCCGCGCCGGCCTCGGGTCGGCAGCCGGTGGCGCGGCGACGATCGCCGGCAAGACGAGCGAAGCGCAGGCCGGGGCGCAGCGCCTCGAGGCCGGGCTCGGCCGGGCCGAGCGCGGGCGCCGACAGGCTCTCGGCGGGCCTCGATCGCGCCGTTGCCGGCGCCGATCGCCTCGTCGCCGGCCAGCACCGGCTCAGCGGCGGCGCCGCTGCGGCTGGCACGCGGCGTCGCCAAGCTCGACGACACGCTGCGCGGCTCGCTGGGGCAGATGCGGGAAATCTCGGCACGGCTGCACGCCTGGTCCGCCTGGCTCAGATCGCTGCGGGTGCCGACCGAAATGGCGGCGGAACGCCTCGAACGCGCCATGCAGGAACTCCAATCGGATGACCGTGGGCAGGGAAGACCCGCGTTACGAACAGCTGGTCGAAGCCGTCCGCGAAGCCTCGGCGCTGGTCGGCGTGCCCGCCGGGAGCGCCGGCGGAAGGCGAATACCGGCTCCCCGGCGGGGTGCCGAAGTCGCTGGCGGCGGCGATCGTCGAAGTCGAGGAACAGCTCGCCGAGTCGGTTGACTCGCTGGCTTCGCTCCCGGACCAGCTCAACCAGCTCGCCGAAGGGGTCAGCCAATTGCGGACCGGCGCCGACCAGGTGGCGGCCGGCGCGCGGCAGTCGGAACGCGGCGGCCGCTCCCTGCGGCGAGCGCTGCGCCGTCTGGCCGGCGGCGGCCACAGCCTCGACCATGGCCTCGCCGGGGCGCGAGGCGGCAGCGCGCGCCTCGCCACGGGCCTCGGTGCGATCGCCTCCGGCGCGGACCGGCTCTCCGGCGGGCTGCAGAGCGGGCAGGGACGAGCCGGGAAGCTGTCGGCCGGGCTCGCCCGGCCGCAGGGGCCGCTGAGCCATTACGCGATGGTGCTGCACGGCTACCGGCGCGGTTTCCGGGAACTGAGGGCGCGCTCGCCGCGGGCGATCGACTCCGGCTACCTGATGCTGACCGCCCTCGACGGAACCGCCCCCGCGACCCGCGAACAGGTCGCGCAGGTCGTCAACGTGGACGGTGGCGGCCAGACGGTGCGGATGATGGTCGTGCCGGCCTCGGGCCCGAACTCCGCGGCGACCCGGCGCCTCAGCGATCACCTGCAGAAGGAACTGCCGGGCCTGGCTCGCGCCAGCCACACCGACGTGGCGATCGGCGAGGGCGCGCAGGCGCTCGCCGACTACACCGACGCCACCATGACCCGCCTCCCCTGGCTAGTCGTCTCGCTCTCCCTGGTGGCGATCCTGATGCTGATCCTGGTGGTGCGCTCGCTGCTGCTGCCGGTCGTCGCCGTCGCGCTCAACCTGCTGACGATCACGGCGGCCTTCGGCGCGCTCCAGCTCTTCTTCGGCCTCGACCTGCTGGTCGGGCCCCGCTACATCGACGCGATCTCGGCCGCCGGGGTGCTGACGATCATGTTCGTCCTCTCGATCGACTACGAGGTCTTCCTGCTCACCCGCATGCGCGAGGCCTGGCTGGAGAGGCATGACCACACATACGCGATCGAGCACGGCCTGCGGCACACCGCCGGCGTGATCACCGGCGCGGCGGTGATCATGAGCTCCGTCTTCCTCGCCTTCGCGACCGCCGACATCGCCTCCCTGCAGCAGTTCGGCGCCGGGCTCACCTTCGCGGTGGTGCTCGACGCGACGGTGATCCGGGTGCTGCTGCTGCCGGCGATCATGCGTGCGCTGGGCCCGCGCGCCTGGTGGATGCCGCACTGGCTGGACCGGCTCCTGCCCAACATCGACCACGGCGAGCCGGCGCCCGCCGAGCCCCCCGCCGCCGCTCTCGCAACCGCAACCGGTTAGCTGTCGACGCCGCGCTAGGCCGGGGCCGCCTCGACCGGGGCTGCGGCGACCACCGGCCTGGCCGTGGCGAGCGCCGCCGTCGCGGCGACGACCAGCGCCCAGAGCAGCGTCGCGAGCGTGAGGTGGGCGACGATCAGCGCCGGGTGTTCCCCGAACCAGACGTTGCTCGCGCCGAGCAGGACCTGGGCGGCGAGCGCGACGACGATCGCCGTCCGCAGGCGCTCCAGCTGCCGATATCGGCCGAGCAGCGCCACGAAGGCTCCGATCGCGAGCACTGCGAGCAGCATCGCGGTGCGATGGGCGAGCTGGATGTCGACCATTTCGCCGCTGCCAAAGGGCAGCACGGAGCCGTTGCAGGTGGGGAATTCCTTGCCGCAGGCCAGGTGCGCGCCCTTGACGGCGTGTTCGCCCGGCGTGCCGTGGTACTCCGTGCCGGCGATCACGCCGCCGGCGACGATCGTCGTCAGCAACATGACGCAGGCGGTGGCCGCGACCGCGAGCAGCGCCCGCGGCGGCGGCGCGGCGGCGGCGGGGCGCGTTCGCGTCCTCGCGATCAGGCCGATCAGCAGCCCGAGCAGCAGCATCGCCGTGCCCAGGTGGGCGGCGACCAGCGCCGTCGCGAGGCCGTGCTCGACCGTCAGCCCGCCGAGCACGGCCTGGGCGATGACGAGCAGCATCGCGGCGGCGGCGCCCCGCACGATCGGGCGCTCGTCCCGGAAGCGGCGCAGCGCCTGCCAGAGGACCGCCGCCAGCAGGACGACCACCACGGCGGCGAGGAAGCGGTGCGTGTACTCGACGATCGGGTGCGTCTGCGAGCCCGGCACCAGGCCGCCCCGGCAGAGCGGCCAGCCCTGCAGGCCGGCGCCCGCCGGCCCGCAGCCGAGCCCCGAGTCGCCGACCCGGACGATGCCGCCGACGACGATCAGCAGGAAGGTCGCCCCGGCGGTCGTGAAGAGGAGGCGGCGGAAGCGGCGCAGCTGCGGTTCGCGAGTCACCGGGTCGTGCATCGGGGCGGCAGCATTGCCGATCCGCGCCGCGCGCGTCGTCTCGCCCGGCGAAGCCCTCCGGGACGTCCGCAGCGTCAGGCCCGGTCGCTCAGGCCCGGGCGCCGACCTCGGTCACCGGCAGGCCCGCCTCGGAGCGAACCCGCTCGGCGAGCGCCCCCGCCGCCTCCCAGTCCCCCGCGCGGCCGGGCAGCATCACGACCTCGTTGGCCGGGAACTCCCGCAGGCCGTCGAGCAGCGACTCCATCGGCGCCGCGATGTCGGCCCTCCCCCCCGCGCGCACCCCCGCCTCGTGCAGCGTCTCCAGGGCCGCGTCCAGCCGCCGCCCCGCCAGGTCCAGCTCGCGGTCGACGTCGTTGGCGAGGCCGTGCAGCCGCGAGGAGGCGAAGACCGGCGCGAAGATCATCACCTCGGTGCCGGCCCGGCCCATCTGGCGGCAGACCTCCTCGCAGAGCGCCGGGTCCTCGAGGCCCTGGTTGGCGATCACCAGCACCCGGTGCCGAGGCCCGTCGGCCCGTCGGGCGATGTCCAGCGCCGCGGGCGGATACCCCCTCTCGCGGATCGCGAAGACAAGCATCGGGATCCAGAGGCCGACGGCGACGACGATCCCGGCGATCGGCGAGGCGTAGCGAAAGAGGGCGAGGCTGACCACGAGCACGGCAAAGGTGTAGATGGTGGCCGGGATCCCGACCAGGTCCGAGTCCAGCCAGCGTTTCCCCGATGGGCCCACACGTACGACTGTAGGCGCAGGCCGGCGAGAGGGTTACCGTAGAAAGGACGAGTCCCGACTGCGTGAAACTGCGCTCTCGCGATCAGTAGTCCTCCGCAACCGGGACAGTGGCTGCACGGGAGAGGGCGCGCACGGCGCTTCAGCTCGGGCCTGCTACGGTTTCCGCGTCGGGCTTGGCGCAATCGCCTCCCGAGAGGTTCCGTTTCCTCCGTGCGCTGCTGGCGTTTAGGGGCTGCTGGATCTCCCCTGAATCGCTCAAGAAGGAGCTCACATCATCATGTCGTTTGCCGATCTCGGCATCTCGAAGCCTGTCGTGGGCGCGCTCGCTGCGCGCGGCATCACGCAACCCTTCCCCGTCCAGGAGATGGTCGTCCGCGATGCGCTTGCCGGGCACGACCTGCTGGTCCAGTCGCCGACCGGCTCCGGCAAGACCCTGGCCTTCGGCATCCCGCTGGTGGACCGGGTCGAGCCCGGCGGGAATCGTGTCTCGGCGCTCGTCCTGGCGCCGACTCGCGAGCTGGCGAGCCAGATCGTCGACGAGCTTCAGTCCGTCGCGCGCGCCCGCCGGCTGCGAATCGCCGCGGTGTACGGCGGCGTCGGCTTCGGCCCGCAGAGCGCCGCCGCCCGCCGCGCCGACGTCGTCGTCGCCACCCCGGGACGGCTGGAGGACCTGATCGGCCGCGGCGTCATCTCGCTGCAGCACGTCCGCATCCTCGTCCTCGACGAGGCCGACCGCATGCTCGACATGGGATTCAAGCCGGCGGTGAGCCGGATCGTCGCCAAGATCCCGGCGCAGCGGCAGACCCTCTTCTTCTCAGCCACCCTGGAGGGCGCCACCGGCAAGCTCGCTGCCGCCTACACGCGGGAGGCGCGACGCCACACCCAGGTGGCGACGAGGCGCAGCGAGGCCGACGTCGAGCACCGCTTCGTCCACGTCGGCTCCCAGGCCGCGAAGCTCGACCACCTGGCCGATCAGCTGCGCGACGGCGAGCGCGGCCGGACGCTGGTCTTCGTGCGCACCAAGCGCGGCGCCGACCGGCTGGTGAAGCGGCTTCGCAGCCGCGACCTCGAGGCCGTCGCGATGCATGGCGACAAGAGCCAGGGACAGCGCGAGCGGGCGCTGGCCCGCTTCGAGAGCGGCGACGTCGACACCCTGGTCGCCACCGACGTCGCCGCCCGTGGCATCGACGTCGCGGACATCACCCACGTGATCAACTTCGACGCCCCCGGCGATCGCGACTCCTACGTGCACCGGATCGGACGCACCGGGCGCGCCGGGCGCGGCGGCGCCGGGATCAGCTTCGTGCTGGCCGACCAGGCCGCCGAGATGCGGCGCATCGCCCGCGACCTCGGCCTCTCGCGCGAGTTCAAGGCTACGGATCGGGGCGCCGCGGCCGGCCGGACTTGAGCCTTGACCTCCCCCGTCCACGTCAACTGGTTGAGTCCCCTCCAAGGCGCTCGTTAGGGCGCCTTTAGAGATGCCGGCCACGATTCGCTCCTTGCTCCGCCTTGACCGCCACCAGCTCGGTCCGCGGCTGCACGTCCTCGGACGCAGGGTCCACAAGGGCCTGCATCGCACGCCCACGCCCTTCCGCAGCCGGGGCCGGGCGCGCCTCCTCGCACCCATTGCCGGCGCCTGCACCGCCGCGATGGGGCTCGTCAACGTGGCCTCGGCGCTGACCCCGAACGTGCATTCGCGGATGCACGTGCTGCTCGAACTCGTGCCGCGGGAGATCCCGGTGGCGGCGCACGCGCTTTCGCTCTCGGCGGGGACCGCGCTGACGATCCTCGGCGTCTACCTGATGCGCCGTCGCCGTCGCGCCTGGGCCCTCGCCGTGGCGATCCTCGTGGTCGCCGGGGCGCTCAACCTCCTCAAGGGGCTGGACGTCGAGGAGGCGCTGGCGAGCTGGGGCCTGGCCGCGCTGCTGGTCTGGGGCCGCGAGGCGTTCAACGTCGTGCATGGCGACGTCGGCTGGCGTGGGCCGCTGACGCGCAGCGCGACGGTGGTGACCGGGGTGCTCCTCGCAAGCGTCGTCACCCTGCTCGCGGCCGCCCACTGGGGCACGCCTTCCCTCACCCCCGGCCGGGGCCTGGCGGAGCTGGAAGCGTCGATCACCCTGTCGCCGGTGCCGATTCACTACCGCGCTCCCTTCGGCTGGGTGCCGGCCGCCCTCGACCTGCTCTGGATGGTCGCCGCGCTCAGCGTCGCCTGGCTGCTCTTCCGGCCGCTGGCGGCGCCGCGCGGACGACCGGCGGCGCAGCTGCGGCCGCTGGCGCGGGAGATCGTCGAGCGGCACGGCAGCGACACGCTCAGCTTCTTCAAGCTGCGTGCCGACAAGCATCACTTCTTCGACAGCTCGCGACGCGCCTTCGTGGGCTACCGCATCGAGGCGGGCGTGCTGCTCGTCTCCGGCGATCCGATCGGACCGCCGGCCGCGCTTCCCGGCCTGCTGAGGGAGCTCTGCGGCTTCGCCGAAGCGCGCGGGCTGACGATCGGCGTGGTGGGCGCCAGCGAGGAGTTCGCCGCCCTGGCCGCCGGGGCCGGGCTCGGCTCCTTCTACATAGGCGACGAGGCGATCGTCGACCTCGCCGCCTTCTCCCTGGAGGGGCGGCCGATCCGCAAGGTCCGCCAGGCGGTGACGCGCGCCCGCAAGGCCGGCTTCACCGCGACGCTGCAGCGCATGGGCGACCTCTGCGAGGCCGAGCTGCGCGAGCTCGAAGAGTCTCGGACCTGTGGCGCGGCGACGAGCCGGAGCGAGGCTTCTCGATGGCGATCGACGGCCTGCGCGGCGACCATCTGTGCGAGAGCCTGGTGATCGTCGCGCGGGACGCGGAGGGAACGGCGAAGGGCTTCCTTCACTTCGCCCCCTGCTACGGACGGCCGGCGATGTCGCTGGGCCTGATGCGACGCGACCGCGACAGCGTCAACGGCCTCACCGAGTACCTCGTGGTCAGCGCGATCGAGATGCTGCGCGAGTGCGGGGTCGAGGAGATCTCGCTCAACTTCGCCGCCTTCGCCCGCCTGCTCCGCGACCCGAGCGGGCTCGGCGAGCGGACGCTCGGCCGGCTGGTGACGCTCGCCAACCCGTTCTTCCAGATCGAGAGCCTCTACCGCTTCAACGCCAAGTTCTCGCCGCGCTGGCAGCCGCGCTACCTGCTCTACGAGCGTGGCCCGCTCGGCTTCGCCCGCACCGGCCTCGCGGCGATGTGGGCCGAGGGCCAGCTGCCGCGGCCGCTTCCGCGAGCGGTGCGCGAAGCGGCCTGAGCGGCCGGGGCAGGATCGCCGGGTGAAGCTGTCTGCGATCGACGTCGGTGAGGGCCCGCCCGCCGTTCTCCTGCACGGCCAGCCCGGCAACGCCGGCGACTGGGGCCCGGTGACGATGCGGCTGCGCGAGCGGATGCGGGTCATCGCGCCCGACCGCCCGGGCTACGGCCGCACGGGAGGGCGAGCCGCCGGCTTCCGGGACAACGCGGCGGCCGTGGTCGAGCTGCTCGACCGCCTCGGCGTCGAGTCCGCCGTGGTGGCCGGCCACAGCTGGGCGAGCGGTATCGCGCTGGCCACGGCCATCCGCTTCCCGGAGCGGGTCCGGGCGCTCGTGCTGGCGGCCCCGGTCGCTCCGGGCATGCCGCTTGGCTTCGTCGACCGCGCGCTCGCGCATCCCCTCGTCGGGCCCGCGGCCGCACGGCTCGGGTTCGGGCTCGCCGGGCTGGGGCTCGCCATCCCACCGCTGCGGAGGCTTGCCGGCGCCTCGGTGCCGGCGCTGCCGCCGGATCAGGTCGCGGCCACCGCCGCCCAGTGGCGCGCGGACGGCGTCTGGAGGAGCTTCTACGCCGAGCAACGCGCCCTCGTGACCGAGCTCCCCTCGCTGGCGCCGGCGCTGAGCTCGCTGGACAAGCCGGCGACCGTCCTCTACGGCACGCGCGACCGGATCTCGCCCCCCGCGCACGCGCGCCGCCTCGCCGGCATCATGCCGCGCGCCCGGCTCGTGCGCGCCGACGGCGCCAGCCACATGCTGCCCCAGCAGCGCCCCGATCTCGTCGCCGACGAGATCGCCGCCGCCGCGGCGTAGACGCCGGTTCACGCCGGCGGGCAATTCGAGGAGCCCGTCGTGGCGATGGCCTGGCTCCCGAAAACCCGCAGTCGCTCAGGCGAGCCCTACCATTCGTTGGATGCCCGATGAGCACGATCCTCTCGGCGCCTTCGAATCGCTGGTCGCCGACGCAATCGACGCGCTGCCGGAGGAATTCCAGAAGGTGCTGGAGAGCGTCCCGGTGGTCGTCTCCGACCTCGGCGCCGAAGCGCGCGCCTACGGCCAGTACTTCGGCGACGGCGTGGCGCGAGGGCGCTACGAGGACCGGATCGTGATCTACCGCGACACGCTGGAACGCGACTTCGGCCACGACCGCCGGCTGCTCGCCCGCCAGGTCGAGCGCACCCTGCGCCACGAGCTGGCCCACCACCTCGGCTGGAACGAGCACGGCGTCGGCGGCCTCGGCCTGTGAGACCTTATCGGGACATCGTCCCTAATTAGTATGATGTTCCTATGCCGACAATTGCCTGGAGAGTGGAGGAGCTGGCCACACAGCGCGGCTGGGGCGTGCGGCGCCTCGCAGAGGAGGCCGGGCTCGACCAGAAGACGGTGCGCAACATCCTCGCCGGTCGCGCCACGCGGGTCGACCTCAACACGATCGCGCGGCTGTCGCGAGCGCTCGGCGTGGGGCCGGGGTCGCTCTGGGACCTCGGAGCCGATCCTGCGAGGGCCTGGGAAAGGACGGCGGGCTCCGCGGGAGAGGCGCGACCCGGGGAGCTGGACGACGTTCTTGCCGGGCGCTGGTCGGACCAGACCGATCCCGCCCTCGAGCGAGCCCTCCGGTCGCCTTGAGCCGCTGTTACCTCGATACGAACTTCATCTACGCACACCTGCGCGCAAAGCGCGGTGCAACCCTGGGGCCGGTCGAGACCTGGCGGGTACGCGTGCTGAGCGAGATGGATGACGGCGGCGGCGTGATCAGCGCCCTCGTCCTCGACGAGCTCGCCTACCGGCTCGTCCTCGCCTGGCTGCGCGACGACGGCGACAACGATCCTCTCTCGACCTACCGGACGGACACTCAAAAGGCGATGCGAGCAGCGCGACGTCGCCTGACGGCGGCGTGGCGTGCGGTTGATTCCCTCTCTCTCGAGCTGCAACCGACGGAACATGCGGCCGTGGAACGGGCGAAGTCCCTGATGGCCCAACCGGGACTTTCACCCCGAGATGCCTTTCACGCGGCCCATGCGCTCGAGGCCAACTGCGATCTCATCGCGAGTTCGGACACCGGCTTCGACCAGGTCTCTGGACTACGACGCGTAGCCCCCTGACGTGAAGCGGCAGCACCGCTTCGACCACGTGCACGATCAGTACCCCCAGCGAGACATAAGTCGAACCACGTAGCGCGGATCGTCGCCGATCCGATTGCGCTGGCGCAGTAGCGCCGCTTTGGCGGCGACCGGGCTCAGGCCGCGATCGAGCCGCGGTCTTTCTCGACCAAGCCAAGCGGCACGACGTCGTCGTCGAAGACCGCGTTGACCTCAATACGGCCGCCGAGGGCGCCCACGTAGTCGGCCAGCGTACGCAGGTAGAGGTTCTCCGAGTGCTCGATCCGCGAGACGTTGGCCTGGGTCATGCCCAGCACCTGGGCAAGCTCGGTCTGCGTCTTGCCGATCTGCTCCCGCAGCTCGGCGAGGCGAACCGCAGCGACGATCGCGCGCTTGCGCGCGTCGATCTCAGCCGCGGCGCCGGGGCGCTTTCTGACCTCTTTGCTCAGCTCGCTGAACGGCTTTCTTTTCATCCTTGGCATCGTGGTGCTCCTTGCCACCTTCGTGCTCGGCGAGCTCCCGAAGGTGGCGATCGTAGATCCGGTCAGCGACCGGAATCATCTTCTTGTAGAAGCGCTTCGTCTTCCCCGCCTTGTCGCCCCCGATCAAGAGGATCGCCGTCCGCTCGGGGTCGAAGGCGAAGAAGACCCGCATCGTCTGGGTTATCCGCAACTCCTTCATGTTGGGATGCCGGGAGCCCTCGACGGTGTCGGCGAGCGGCCGGCCTGCGCTCGGACCAAGCTCCTGCAAGGCCTCCACCGAGGCGACGACCTTGCGCTGCTCTTGGTCTGCCAGGCCTTCCCACCACTCGTCGAACTCGCTGGTCCTCTCGGCAGCCCAACTCACGACGGCATTATAACGTCCGTATTGTAGAAGTCAAACGTTATATGAGGGCTATCCCTCGACGTTATCCTGCTCGGAGCTGGCGACGTGGCGGCGCGCTTCGGCTTCGACAACCTCGCGATCAGCGACGCGCTGGCTCTGCCAACCGCATCCACATGACGCTTGATGGAAGTTCCCACCCTGCCAAGTCGGCAGGGTAATCAGCTCGATGTGGTGTTCGGAGTCAGGGCGCTCAGTCATGTCCGAACACAATATCCACCGACCCCAATCGGGTCGTCAGCCGCGCGGAGATCTACCCGTCCTTCTCTTTGCCGGCGGTTCGACCACCGTCAGGATCAGTACCGCTACGGGGATTCGAACCCCGGTTTCCGGACTGAGAATCCGGCGTCCTAGTCCCCTAGACGATAGCGGCGTGGGGGCGCGATTCTAGCGAGGAGATGTGCTGGTGCGGCACGCGGGGTAGTCGATGCCCGTTTGCCCGGCCGGTCTCCTGGCAGCGGCCCTCGCGGGGGCCGCCGATCGGTAGATTGCCTGGTCCCGCGGCTGTGGCGGAACTGGTAGACGCGCACGGTTCAGGTCCGTGTGGAGGAAACTCCGTGGAGGTTCGACTCCTCTCAGCCGCACTCCTCGCCTCGCGGTGCGCCCCGACGCGATCGCCCGGACCGGGCGATCGGGGGCCCTCAGTGGATGCCGACCAGCTCGCGGGCCTCCTCGGCCTCGAGGTCGCCGTCGGAGACCTTGAAGCCGACCATGTCGACGTAGTCGCCGGCGCCGGCGCTGGTCTTCATCTGCGCCATCTCCGCGGTGACGCCGGTGTCGGCGAGGTCCCGCGCCGCGCTTGGATTGAAGCAGCGGGCGTTCAGCCACTCCTCCACCTCGTTGGCCTCGAACCCTTCTTCGGCCCAGGTCTCCGCCGCGTCGTCCGGATTGCCGCCGTGGGCGAAGTGGCCGTGGGCCTCGATCACGTCGCGGATCGTCATCGGCTCAAATGTAGCGACGGCAGGGCGCCCCGCCACCGTAGTAGCCCACAGGAAGAGGGCCGTAGTCAGGCCGGCTGCTTCGCCGTCCTGCCCTCGCCCGCGCGGGCGGCGGTGGCGGCGATCTCCTCGACGAAGCTGGGCCACAGCTCGCGGGGCAGGTCGTGGCCCATGCCCTCGATCATCCGCAGGCGAGCGCCGGGGATCGCGCGGGCGGTGGCGCGGCCGGCCGCCGGGCGGACCAGCGGGTCGCTGCCGCCGTGGATGACGGCGGTCGGGACGCGGACGTTGCGCAGGGCGCGGGTGCGGTCGCCGGAGGCGGTGATCGCATGCAGCTGGCGCGCCATCCCGGCCAAGTCGTGGCAGCGGTCGTAGGAGAGGCCCGCGAGCTCACGGAGGCGGGGCTCGTCCATCGGGTAGCCGGGCGAGCCGATGATGCGGAAGACCCTCACCGCGTGCTCGATCGCAGCCTCCCGCCCCGGCGCCGGGCGGGCGAAGAGCGTGCCGAACGCCTTCCAGGTCGGCACCCCGAGCCAGCGGCTGCCGGTGGTCGACATGATCGAGACCAGGGACCGCACCCGCTCCGGTCGCCGGATCGCCATCGTCTGGGCGATCATCCCGCCCATCGAGGCGCCGACCACGTGCGCCGCGTCGACCCCGAGGTGGTCGAGCAGCCCGGTCGCGTCCGCCGCCATGTCGCGCAGCAGGTAGGCGGCGGTGCGGCGGCGGCCCAGCAGCATGTCGGTCCGCTTCGGCGCCCCGGCGGCCTCGATCTTGGTCGAGTGGCCGACGTCGCGGTTGTCGAAGCGGATGACGCGAAAGCCGCGCTCGGCGAGCATCGCGCAGAAGGGCTCGTCCCAGGCGACCATCTGGGTGGCCAGGCCCATGACCAGCAGCATCGGTTCGCCGCCCGGGTCGCCGATCTCCTGGTAGGCGATCTCGATCCCCTTGGCCGGCGCAAGGCGCTCCTCGCTGAGGCCCCTCATCGGCCGATCTTAGACCCGAAAGCTCAAGGGCCGGTCTCGCCGCGACCGCGCCGCGGGCCGGCCGGTCATTAGGTTGACGTCATGCGCACGGCGATCGTCTCCGACCTGCACCTCGGCAGCGGCTTCGGCGAGGACCTGCTGCGCGACGCCGCGATCCGGCGGCTGCTGCTGGAGGAGATCGCGGCGGCCGACCGCCTCGTCCTGCTCGGCGACGTGCTCGAGCTGCGCGAACTGCCGCTTCCCGCCGTGCTCGAGGCCGCCCGCCCCTTCTTCGAGGAGCTGGGCGCGACGATGGCCGGCCGCCAGATCGTGCTCGTGCCGGGCAACCACGACCACCGGCTGGCCGAGCCGCTGCTCGAGGAGGCTGCGCTCGCCGCGCAGCCGCTCGGCCTCGAGCAGCGCGCCGCGCCGACCGAAGCCGCCGCCCGCATCGCCGCCTGGCTCGGCGGCGCCGAGCTGGAGATCGCCTACCCCGGGATCTGGCTGCGCGAGGACGTCTACGCGACGCACGGCCACTACATGGACTGCCACATGGCGCTGCCGCGCCTCGAGTGCATCGCCGCGGCCACCGTGATGCGCGCCTTCGGGCCGCTGCCCGACCCGACCGGGCCCGCCGACTACGAGCGGGTGCTGCGACCCGTCTACGGGCTTGCCTTCTCCCTCGCCCAGGCCGGCCTGGCACGGCGCGCGACCCGCCCCTCGGAGCGGGCCTGGCGGGCGATCTCCAGCCGCAATCGGGCCCGGGGCCGCGCCCGCCGCGCCGCGCTGCGGGTCGCCGTCGCCGCCGGCATCCCGGCCGGCGTCTGGAGCCTCAACCGCCTGCTGCGCGCCGGCTTCGGCGCCGACCTCTCCCCCGCCGCGATCGCCGGCAGCGGCATCGCCGCGGCGACCGAGATGGCCGCGCGGCTGGGCCTCAGCGGCTGCCACGTGATCACCGGCCACACCCACCGCGCCGGCCCCGGCGAGGGCGAGGCGGAGTGGGAGCTCCCGGGCGGCGGGCGCCTCCACAACACCGGCAGCTGGGTCTTCGCCTCGGCCTTCCACCACCCCGGGACGCCGCCCGGCCCCTACTGGCCGGGAACCGTCACCTGGGTCGAGGACGAGGCGCCGCCGCGTCGCGTCCGCCTCCTGGTCGAGCGCCCCCGCGACGAGCTGAAGGCGGCCGTCGGTCGCCTCAGGTCGCGAGCCGACTGAGCGCCGGCCCGGGCACCGGCTGCCGGCTCAGGCAGCCAGCCACTCGGCGACGATCCGGCCGATCTCCTCGCCCGCGTCCTCCTGGAGGAAGTGGGAGGCGTTCTCGATCGGCCGCGGCGGCGCGAAGCCGAGCTGCTCGGAGACCCGTTCGCCGAGCGAGAAGGGCAGGACCGGGTCGGAGTCGGCCCAGAGGACCAGGGTCGGACGCTCGTCGGCGCGCAGCGCGTCGGCGACCCGTTTGCCCTCGGCGGCGCCGGGGGCGTCGGGCTCGGTCGGCAGGATCAGCGGGAAGGCGCGGACGCCGGCCTTCGACTCGGGGCTGGGATAGGGCGCCTCGTAGGCGGCGATCACCTCGTCGCCCGGGTCGCTCTTGCAGCCGCCCCGCACCAGCACCCCGACCGGCACGTCGGCGTTGTCGCGGACGAAGTCCCGGAACGCCAGCCAGGCCTCGCTCATCCGCTGGTGGCCGGTGAAGGGGCCCGTCTCCATGATCACGATCCGCGAGAAGCGGTCGGGGTGCTCGACCGCGAGGCGCAGCCCGATCGGCCCGCCCCAGTCGTGGCAGACCGCGGTCGCGCCGCGCACGTCCAGCTCCTCGAGCAGAGCCGCCATCAGCTCGACGTGGCGGTCGTACGTGTACCAGGCGACGTCGGTGGGCTTGTCGGAGCGGCCGAAGCCGGCGTAGTCGGGCGCGATGCAGCGGTAGCCGGCGTCGCGAACCGGCGGGATCGACTTGCGCCAGAGGAACGACCAGGTCGGCTCGCCGTGGAAGAAGACGACCGGCTCGCCCTCTCCCTCGTCGAGATAAGCGAGGCGGAGGCCGTCGATCTCGCGGTAGCTCGACTCGAAGGGGAAGTCGGGCAGCCCCTCCAGGCGCTCCTCCGGCGTGCGCACGACATCCATCGCGTGAGTCTATTCGCGCCTGCCGGGTATAGGCCAGCTGCAAGGTGATCGTCCACCTCGCTTCGACGCTAACGAAAGAGGTCACACATGAACGATGAGAGCCTGATCAGCAGCTGGTGGATCTTCGCCGGCGTGCTGCTCCTGATCGCCGGCGTGCTGAACGTCATCTACGGCATCGCCGCGATCGGCGATTCGAAGTTCTTCACCGCGAACGCCACCTACATCATCAGCGGCCTCCACACCTGGGGTTGGGTCCACCTGATCGTCGGGGTGCTGGAGTTCGTGGCCGCCTTCTCGCTCTTCGCGGGCGGCGAGTTCGGCCGCTGGATCGGCATCTTCGTCGGCTCGCTCAACGCGATCGGCGCGCTGCTGGCTCTCCCGGCCTACCCGTTCTGGTCGCTGGCGATCTTCGCGCTGTCGATCATCATCGTCTACAAGCTGGCCGAGGGGCCGAGGGTCACGCCGACTCCCCCGCGGCCCGCTTCAACCATGTAGCGGCGGTCCCGCAACCTGCCGTGGCTGAAGGCCCCGCGACGCCGGGGCCTTCGCCGCGTCGGGCCCGCCTGCTGCTGCCGGCTCGGCGATGTCGAGGCGCGCCCACGGCGCCGCCGCCGGCCCGCTCTCCTCGTAGACGACGTCGACCCCGGCGAGGCGGTCCTGCCAGCCGCGCCGCCGCTCGTCGAAGAGGATGCCGAGGAAGCCGAGCCCGAGGGTGAGCCATCCCAGCGCCAGCCCGACCAGCCGCCTCAGGGATTGGCGCAGCGGCAGGCTGCGACCCGCGACGCCGAGCCTGATCCCGAAGAAGCGCATGCCGAGCGTCTGGCCGGCGAGCGACCAGAAGGCGACGAGGTAGGTGGCGCCGAGGGCGAGCCAGGCGCCGCTGCCGAGCGCCAGGGCGAGGCCGGAGACCTGCCTGCCTCCGAGCGCGGAGGCGATCAGCGCCACGATCGCCGCCAGGCCGGAGAAGGCGAGGTTGACGATCAGCACGTCGAGCGCGAAGGCGAGCGCCCGGGTGACGGCGCCGGCCCGCACTGTCGGCTCGGCGCGCCGCGGCCGGAAGAAGATCCGCCGCACGACGTTCTCGAGCACGCCGTCGATACGGCGGGTGGTGTCGCCGATCGTATGGCCGACGTCCTCGACGAAGCCGATGCTCTGCGCCCTGATCGCGGCCCGCACCTCGGGCGCCTCGGCGATCCGCTCGATCAGCCGCTGCGCCTCGTCGCTGGCCAGCAGCCGCCGCCAGACCTCGTCGACCAGCTCGCTGTCGAGCGCCTCGATCAGCGCCCGCTTGAGCGCCTCGCTCTCGAGCGCGCCCTGCACCGCCTCCTCGACCAGGGGGCCCTGGAGGACCCGCACCAGCGCCCGCTCGACCGCCTCGCTCTCGACTGCGGCGACCATCGCCTCCTCGGCGGCGGCCTCGACGGCGCGGTCGATGCCGGCCGCCCTGGTGACCGTCCGCGCCCGGCGGACCCCGGCGCCGAGCAGCCGGACCGACAGCGGCAGCGGCCTTCCCGAGGGGCCGTCGCCGGAGGGGGGCATCTGGGGAGCGGAATCGTCTCCCATCGCAGGCCGAGTATACGTTCGCCCGTCAACAAGACCTGGCCAACGGGGCGACCGCGTGCTACCTTCGCGCCAATGGCCGATGCTGTCGCAGCATCTGCCGCGGTGGTCACAGAGGAGAGGCCACCGTCGGCGCCTCCGGTGCCCGGCTTCGAAGTCGTGCCCCGGCGCGGCCTGCCGCTCGTCGCCGGCGTCCTGGTTCTGCTCGTCGTCGGGATCGCGGTCAACAAGCCGTGGCCGCTGATGTTCCTGCACGTCGTCGCCGGCGCGACGTGGACCATCGTCGACCTCTTCCTCGGCTTCGTGCTCGGGCCGATCATGGGGCGCATGTCGCTCCCCGCGCGCGCCGAGTTCACCAGCCGCCTGATGCCGAAGATGGTTCTGCTGATGCCGACCGTGGTGGCGGTGACCCTCGCCGCCGGCTGGCAGCTCGGGGTCAACCTCGGCACGGTCGACTCGAGCTACGCCCTGCACGGCTGGATCGTGGCCAGCTTCATCGTCGTCGGGGTGATGGCGGTGATCGCGCTCGGGCTGCTCGAGCCCGCCAACATCGCCGTCCTGATCGAGATGAAGAAGCCGCGCCCCAACCCCGAGGTGATCGAGCGGCTGATGAAACGCTTCATCTACACCGCCGCGATCACCGGCCTGATGCAGGTGGCGACGCTGGTGATAATGACCAGGCTGGGCTCGGCGTGAGCGAGGCGGGCGAGCGCCGCCTGCCGCCCGTGACCCAGGTCGCGATGGCGTCGCTGGCGCTGATCGTGATCGGCGGCATCTACCTCGCCTCCCACATCCCGCACCACGTCCCGCTCGGCCTGCCGACCGCGCTGCTCGCGGCCTCGGCGTTGCTGCTCGCCGGCAACCTGCTTTCGCTGACCCGCGTCCCCGACTTCCCGTGGCACCGCTTCTTCGACGTCGCCAAGTGGGCGCTGCTCGCCTACGCGACCATCGCCGGCCTGATCGAGTACGCCTTCCTGCGCAACCACCTGCGCGGCGGCGCGCTCGTCATCCTCACCCTCTCGCTGGTCGTCTTCGCGATCCACGTTCCGACCCTGATCGGCTTCACGGTGGCCCGCTTCGCCGATGCCGAAGGCCCGGCGGCAGCCGGAGCAGGGGGGCCTCACACGAGCCAGCCGAGCTAGCCGCGGGCGCGGTCGGCCGCCCGCTCGCGCGCCTCCGCCTTCTGCTCGAGCGTCAGCGCGCCGGGGTGGCCGTCGCCGGGCCATGGCGTCAGCAGGAGGAGGAGCCTGGCGTCGGTGCGCGCGGCGACCGTGTGGCGCTCGCCGGGCGCGAACTCGAAGAGGTGGCCGCTCGACGCCGTCACGCTCTCCCCGCCCGACCTCGCCACCTCGACCTCGCCGTCGATGATGACGATTCGGGCCCGCTCGTGGACCTCGTGCTCCCGCAGTTCCTCTCCCGCCGGCAGATGCAGCACGACCACCCGCGCGTCGCTGTCGGAGGAAACGATCTGCGGCTCGTGCGGCTGGATCTCGACCGACCTCAGGTCCCAGCTCTTCATAGTGCCTCTACTACCAGGACCGGCGGGTTGCCAAACATCTCCACCGGCGCGCCACCCGGCGCGCACCGCTCGCGCGGTCGCACGATCGCCGCGCCCTACCCGACCTGACTCCCGAGGCGGTCGAGGAGGCGGTCGACGAAGACGGCCTGGGCCGCCAGGACCTTCCGCCGCGCCGCCGCCGGGGCGAACCACTCCGCCCGATCGATCTCCGGGAACTCGCGCCGGGCGCCCGAGCGCGGCGGCCACTCGATCTCGAAGCTGTCGCTGCGCAGTGCCGCCGGGTCGAAGTCGCCCTCGGCGGCCCAGGCGTGGACGACCTTGCCGGCCTTCTGGCGCACCGATCCGAGATCGATCAGCGAGTCCGCGGCCAGGACGGGTGCGGCGGCGCCCAGCTCCTCGCCCAGCTCGCGCAGGGCGCATTCGCGCCGGTCCTCCCCCTCCTCGCACTCGCCCTTCGGGATCGACCACGCACCGAGGTCCCTCTTCGCCCAGAAGGGCCCGCCGGGATGGACGAGCAGCAACTCAACCCCCTCGCCGCGCCGATCCCCAGGCGGCGCTGCCTCGCCGGATCTGGCGAGGCGAAACAGCAGGATCCCCGCGCTCTCCTTCAAGCTGACCGAATCTTTACCGGATATTGACGAGCGGGAAAGGTTTGCCCGCCAACCTCCCGATCGACGAAACGATCAAGGAGGGAAAGATGCCCCAGATACTGATAGCGACCGACGACCGCCAGGAGTCCTCGAGCACGGTGGTGTACCGCGAGCGGATCGACCTCAACGACCTCGAGTCCGACCACTTCTCCGCCCAGCTCGTCGAGCGGGTCGGCTGGGCCGTGCTCGATGCCGACGAGATCGAGCACAAGGACGGCGACTCAGCCCAGCGCTGAGTCGCCGTCGCCGCCCCCCGGGCGACGCTTCCGGCGTTGAAGTCGGCCTGCCTGGTCGGTATTTGAGCCTTAAGGCGCGCCATCGCATCGAGGCGCTGACTCGCGCAAGCGGCTAGCTCTGGCCAAGCGCTTTTGGCTGAAGCTCCCCCGTTGAAGAAGACTCCGCCGCCTTACCAACTCAACCAAGACCCGCTGAGGACGTTCAGAATCAAGCTCTCGATAAAGACAACCGTCTCCTCGCGTCCAGGGATGTATTGCGTCGGATGCCCACAAAGGTTTCGGACTCTCAATCGTTCATGGAGAAGCTGGCGCGTGTTCCGGTTGAACATGCCGGCATCCTCGCCGAGCTGAACGAAGTCGTGCTCCGCGAGGTATAGGAAGTCGCCCGGCTTCTTAATCTTCCGGTAAGTCCTGGCGGCTCCAAACCGAGCCTTGTTCGCCTTCTCGAATGCCTTGACGCCACCCTTATGCAACGCAGCGGCAGAGTAAAGATGCTGCATCACGGCGGCCCAAACCATGAGAATCGCGGCCCGATAGAGCCCGTGTCGGTAGCAGTCCAGAGTTTCCGCTAGATACGGGCGATAGCCGTTGGGTGCGGTCGCAACGGCCTCCTCCAATGAGTCGAAGGCTGCGGCTGGAGACTCCTGTTCGACGTCGGATACCGCCTCACCGAACTCTGCCTGCAGCTGACAGAGGCCAGCAAGCAACCGCTCTAGACTGGGCGCAATTCGGTCAGTCGCCATCGACGGTCGGATCCGAGCCGTCGAGGAGATATTTGCGCATGTTCTTGAAGATCTCCTCGATAGTGGCTGGCTTAGCGTCCGCAGCGATATGGATCTCGACGTTGACGTTTAAACCGGTTCCCACATTGACCTGCCCTGGAGTCGCAGACCGACTCAGCGGTGCCCGGACAGAAGAAGGCTCGGGCACGATGGGCTCCTCCCCTGGCGGAGCCTCACCCGTTGCGAACTCTTTCAGCAGGCCCTCGTCCACTTTCAAATGGGTCTCACGTCCAGTGCCTGCCGCGACGAACTTTCCCAGCTCCGCAAGGCCGACCATCCGCATAAAAAAGACGGTCGAATCCGTCAATGCGTCTCCTTCAGCACCCCCAATCTCGGCGCTGTGGTTGTCGTGCCAATAGTTCGCTACATCGGTTTTCGTGACCGTCGTCTTGTCGTTGAAGTGCATCCACTCCAGCGTCGCGTGATAGAGCGAATCCGCGCGAAGGCGCTTCCGAATGACTTCGGCCCGCTTGGTGACATCACCGCTGGCGAAATCCCGTCCATCCGTCGTGAGCTTCACGTTTTCGCCATCGCGATCCAAAAGACCGATATGCCTCATTGCTTCGATCTTCATCCCATTCGCGTGCTTAGGCGGAATGGCTTTTCGGATTTTGCCGAGCTCGACCCAGCCGACTTGGCTCTTCAAATAGCCGGCGACCTTTTCTAGATCGGCCGCCGTGGTCTTCATAGGCAGAGAGCTAGCCATAGACCATGAAGAATCGCACCGGACCCGGACGGATACGCCGCGAGCGTGCCAATTTCTTGGGAACTCATCCACCGCGTGAGGCGCCGCAAAGAACAGCGTGGTCCGGTGACGGCTATGCCGCCAGCCTCTCCTTCGTGGCGCGCAGTGCGGCCGCTACAAGAAGGTGTCAGCGGCGTCGGCCGGCCTTGATGCGATGAGGGCCGTGAGCATGTTGGGTCTGAACTTCGATCGCCTGTGCCACCGTGAGGCCATCACAGGCACCGCTGTTTCTTCTGGCGGGGCTGTTCAAATGAGGGTCTCGAAGTCGGGGCGGCTGGATTCGAACCAGCGAAACCTCCCGCCCCCAAAGCGGGCGCTCTGACCAGACTGAGCTACGCCCCGATGCACTGATTCTAAAGCCATTCGGCGCGGACGCCATCCATCCACGCCTCTAGCCGGGCCCGCAGATAGGTGTCGCCAGTACGGACCTGGAGGACGCCGTATTTCGAGCGCCAACCGCGGCCGGCAAGCTGTCCGCTGTTGGACTTTCGCTGGAACTTGATTGCAGCTGGCTCGACACCCAACAGCTTGCCCCAAAAAGCGCAGAGCTCACGTGGATCTTGGTCGGCGTGATGCTGAAAAGAAAACCCGACCTGGTTGCTCGCCAGGCGCCTGATCCAATACGCACCGAGTCGGATCACAGCGGGATCCGAGTTGCAGATCGACACCACATTCCGATTCCGCTTGAACCCCTCACCGATGTACATGCAGACGAAGTCGCGGAAAGTCGGCTGCCTCAGGAGGACTGGAAATTCGTCGCGACCTCGCTGGTACGCGGCCGCGCGGAGGCGACGATGGGCCTCTCTGTTCACGCGGCTTGCCCGGCTAGCGGCCAGCGTCTGCCTCTCGGTTGCCCCGATTGGCAGGTCCCGGATCCAGTAGTAGATGGTCGTGCGGGAAATCGCGAGGCGGTCGGCGAGCTCGTCGATCGTCAGCTTCTTCTTAACTCGCAGCTGACGAGCCTTCTCTTTGACGTAGGCCGGATATGCCATTCTGATCGAACATATGTTCGCATCTGTGGCGGATGGTCAGAACCGCTAGCTTTCGCGCCGATGGCCGACGTCCGCCCGATCTATGCCACCCACTACGACCTGGCGGCGGTCGGCACGCTGGAGGACGTCGTGGCGCCGCCCTACGACGTGATCGACGCGGCGCAGCGGGCGGAGCTGCTGGAACGCTCGCCCTACAACGCGGTCGCGATCGACCTGCCGAAGCCGTTCGGCGAGAACGGCCAGGCAGGCGCCCCCGGCGACGCCGGCACGCAAGCCGTCGACGCGGCGGGCGCTCAGGCCGACGGCGACCCCTACGCCGAGGCCGCCCGCACGATGGACGCCTGGCGCGCGGCGGGCGCCCTGGTCGAGGACTCCCAGCCGGCGATCTGGGCGATGACGCAGGACTACACGGGACCGGACGGCTCGACCCACACCCGGCACGGCATCCTCGCCCGCGTCCGCGTCGAGGACTACGAGACGGGCCAGGTCCTTCCCCACGAGCGCACCCTGCCCGGCCCGAAGCAGGACCGCCTCGAGCTGACCCGCGCCACCCGCCACAACCTCTCGCCGATCTTCTCGCTCAGCACCCTCGATCCCTGGCCGCTGGTCGAGCGCGAAACCGAACGCGAGGAGGCCTGGGGGGAAGCCACCGACGCCGGTGGCACTGTGACCCGCGTCTGGCGGATCGGCGAACCGGGCATCCACGAAGGACTGACCGAACTGCTCGCCGGCGCCGAGCTGCTGATCGCCGACGGCCACCACCGCTACGAGACCGCGATCGCATACCGCGACGAGGTCGGCGGTGAGGGCCCCCACGACTACACCCTGATGGCGCTGACCGGCCTGGACGATCCGGGTCTCACCGTCTTCCCCACCCACCGCCTGCTCTCCGGCTTCGGCGATCCCGAGCGCCGCCGCCGCCTCGACGAGGGCCTGCGCGAGCTCTTCGAGCTGACCGAGGTCGGCCCCGCCGAGCTCGATCCGCTCGGCGCCGAAGGCGCCGGCGTCTTCGGCTTCTGCGACGCGGAGCGGCGCTGCTTCCGGTTGCGCCTCGAGGACGATGCCGTCGCCGAGCTCGACCGCCTCCTGGCCGGCAAGCCGGAGGCCTACCGGCGCCTCGACGCCGCCATCCTCGAGACCCTGGTGCTGAAGGGCATCGCGGGGATGAGCGAGGACGACATCCTCGCCAAGCGCGGGATCGGCTACGCGAAGAGCGTCGAGGACTCGCTGGCGCTGCTCGCGGACGGCTCCTACGACGTCGCCTTCGTCCTGCGCCCGATCCCGGTCGACCAGGTCCGCGCGATCTGCGAGAGCGACGAGAACATGCCGCCGAAGTCGACCTACTTCTTCCCCAAGGTGCCGACCGGGATCGTCTTCAACCCGGTTGGCTGACGACGACGCGCCGTAGGATGGGGCGCGTGGTGAAGATCTACACGCGCAAGGGGGACGACGGCACCACCTCCCTCTGGTACGGCGGCCGCGTGCCCAAGCACCACGCCCGCACTGAGGCCTACGGCTCGCTCGACGAGGCATGCTCCGAGCTCGGCGTCGCCCGCGCGCTCTGCTGCCCCGAGCAGGCCGAGCTGGCCGCCGACGTCCTCCGCCTCCAGGACGACATCTTCGTTGCCGGCGCCGAGCTGGCGACCGCGCCCGAGGCGAGCGACCGCCTCGAAGACGGGATCAGCCGCACCACGGACGAGATGGTGGCCGCGCTCGAGGATCGGATCGACCACTACATGAGCCGCGTCGAGCTGCCGCCGAAGTTCGTGATCCCGGGCGGCACCCAGCTCTCCGCCCAGCTCGACGTCGCCCGCGCCACGATCCGCCGCGCCGAGCGCCACATCACGGCGCTGCAGGAGGCGGGCGAGCTGGCCGGCGAGACCGTCATCCACTTCGTCAACCGCGCCTCCGACCTCGCCTACGCGATGGCCCGCTTCGCCGACGTCGAGCACCCGGCGCTGTTCGAGGGCAGGCGGCGATGAGGGTCGTCGCCCGCCGGAAGGTGAGCGGAGCGAACCGCATCTTGGGCTTCGCCCACGACGTGGAGATCGACGGCGGCCACTCCGTCGTCGTCGACGAGCCGGTCGAGGCGGGCGGGACCGACACCGGCCCCACCCCCACCCGCCTGGTCGCGGCCGGCCTCGCCGCCTGCACCGCCGTGACGATGGAGATGTACGCGGAGCGCAAGGGCTGGGAGATCGGCCAGGTCGAGGTGGAGGTCGACGTCGAGTACGCGGGCGCCGCCCCCACGTCCTTCGCCGTCACGATCCGCCTGCCGGAGGGCCTCAGCGACGAGCAGAAGGAGCGCCTCCTGGTGATCGCCGAGAAATGCCCCGTCCACAAGGTGATCGCCAACGCGACGCCGGTCGCCATCGCCGACCGGATCGAGGCGCTCTAGATTCGGGAGGTGGACCGCAGCGGTCGCGAGCTCGCGGAGCTTCTCCTCTCACCGGCGGAGGCGTTCGGGATGGCGGGCCGGGGCGGGACGAGGGCGGCAGTGCTGCTGCCCCTCTACGGCTGGCCCGATGAGCCGGGGCTGATCCTCACCGAGCGGCGCTCCGACCTGCGCCGCCACGCCGGCGAGATCTCCTTTCCGGGCGGTCGCCAGGACGAGGGCGACGCCGACCTGGCGGCGACGGCGCTGCGCGAGGCGGGGGAGGAGATCGGGCTCGACCCCGCCGCGGTCGAGCTGAGCGGCGCCCTGCCGCCGACCGCCACCTTCGTCACCGGCTACCGCATCCACCCCTTCGTCGGCCTCATCCCCGACCCGGCCGGCCTCGACCTGCGACCCAACCCCTCCGAGGTCGAGACAGTCCTCACCTTCTCCCTGGACACCCTCCGGGAGGTCTACGCGATGCGCCGCCTGATCCGCCGCGGCGTCCCCATCCACACCCCGACCTACGAGGTGGAAGGACACATGATCTGGGGCGCGACTGCTCGCATCCTTGGCGATTTCCTCAGTCGCGTCTGAGGCGGCGAGACCAAGACTGGCTAGGACGCAGGGAGCGTGGCGTGCTCTGCACGCGAGCGACCGAGGACGCCGCCAGGCGCCGGTCTCGTCGCCTCAGACGTCCTTCTCGATTGGCATGCCCACTAGATTCCCCCACTCCGTCCAGGACCCGTCGTAGTTCTTGACGTCGTCGAGCCCGAGCAACTCGTGCAGGACGAACCAGGTGTGGGCGGAGCGCTCGCCGATCCGGCAGTAGGCGATGATCGGCGCGTCGCCGTCGATCACCCCCTTCGACTCGTACAGCTCGCGCAGCTCGTCGGCCGCCTTGAAGGTCCCGTCCTCGCCGACCGCCTGCGCCCAGGGCACCGAGGCGGCGCCGGGGATGTGCCCCGCCCGCTGCGCCCCCTCCTGCTCGTAGCCGGCCATCGCGATCAGCTCGCCCGAGTACTCCTGCGGGCTGCGCACGTCGACCAGCCTGATCGGCGAGCCGATCGCGGCGCGCACCTCGTCGCGGAAGGCCCGGATCGAGTCGTCGCCCGGCCGCGCCGCGAAGCTCGCCGCCGGATAGCCGGGGGGCTCCGCGCTCGTCTCGCGCCCTTCCGCGATCCACTTCTCGCGCGGCCCGTTGACCAGCCTCACCCGGTCGTGGCCGTAGTATCGGAAGTACCAGTATGTGTAGGCGGCGAACCAGTTGTTGCGGTCGCCGTAGAGGACGACGGTGTGGTCGTTGGAGATGCCGCGGCTGCCCATCAGCGCGCCGAAGTCCTCGGGGCCGAGGAAGTCGCGCCTCACCTGGTCCTGGAGGTCGAGCTTCCAGTCGAAGCCGATCGCCCCGGGGATGTGGGCCTCGGCGTAGAGCGCCGGGTTCTCGTCGACCTCGACGATGCGGATCGAATCGTCATCGAGATGCTCGGCAACCCAGTCGGTCTCGACAAGGACGTCCTTCGCGTAGCTCATCAGCAAACCCTCCACTCGGTGGCTCGTCGTGAATCTGCCCAATCCCAATCCGAGTTTAGAGGTATGGATTGGCGGCCTCAGCCGACCAGACCCAGCGTCGCCGCCAGCATCTCGCCGGCCCAAGCGGCGGGATCGCCGGGGTCGGCGGCGACGATCGCGACCGGGATCCGCCAGCGCTCGCCCGCGGCGCGAACCAAGGCCTCGCCCCGCTCCAGGTGGTGCCGCTGGACCCGGCCCGCCGCCTCGTAGAGGAAGCCGCGCACCGGCGTGTCGACGAGCCGTTCGAGCGTGTGCTCCAGGCGCGGACCGTGGATCGCGGCGATCACCTCCGGCTCCGCCTGCGCCGAGCCGAGCAGCCAGTGGACGACGGTGACGTCGCCGATCAGCTCGAGCAGCGTGCCGGGGCGGTCGGGGTCGGCGAGCGCCGGCTCGATCCCCGCCGCCGCGATCGGCGCCAGGCCCTCCTCGCGGCGGCTCGTGCCCCGCACCGCCCAGCCCTCCGCCAGCAGCCGCTCGCCGAGCAGCCGCCCGCGGCAGCCGCAACCGACGATCAGCGCCCGCGCCATCCGTTGCTCCTATGTCAAGTCGCCGCCGCGAACTGCGGCACCGACAAGCCTCTCTGAGTGTCTGCGGTTTTCACGGATCTATCAATTTCAGGATTGACCAAAAGCTGCCAAACCCTACGTGCCAGGTGGCGCTTGAGGCAGCGGAGGGCCTCCATTCTGGACTTGCCCTCGGCCTGCTTGCGCGCCAGGAACTCCCGCGCCGGTGGATGCATTCGACCTTGGGTCACCGCGATGCGGTGAAGGGCGCAGTTGAGCTGGCGATTGCCGCCGCGGTCGAGGCGGTGGCGGATGCGCTTGCCCGAGGAGGCGGGAATCGGAGCGACGCCGGCCAGGCGGGCCAGCTTGGCATCGGAGGAGAAGCGTCCAGCCCCGGCGGTCTCGCCGAGGAGCTTGGCGGCGGTCAGCACCCCGCAGCCGGGAAGCTCGAGCAGCTGCGGGGCACGGGCTCGCACCATGGCGCCGATCTCAGCTTCGAGCTCTGTGGCGCGCCGGGTGCGGTCGCGAAT
Organism: uncultured Solirubrobacterales bacterium; assembly: GCA_963696185.1. Classification (GTDB taxonomy): domain Bacteria; phylum Actinomycetota; class Thermoleophilia; order Solirubrobacterales; family 70-9; genus VRUE01. The sequence goes on along the minus strand of OY968825.1, from coordinate 2,197,521 downwards.
CGCGCGGGCGAGCTCGCGGGCGATGCGAACCCTTGCGCTCTGGGGAGCACGGGTGAGCTTGCGGGCCACTCGATCAAGCCAGACCACGCGGTCCAGGCATCCCGCTGGAAGCTCCAGCTCGGGCCAGAGGTCGTGCAGGTGCCAGCGCAGGCGCTGCTGGTCTTCTGAGCGCGCCTTGACGAGGTCCTCGCGGTGATCGAGCAGCAACTTCAGCTCCAGCGCACCCTCATCGAGATGGGCGGCGGGCAGGGTCTCGGGGCCCTCTCGAAGCGCAGCGCGGGCTATGGCAAGGGCATCGATCGGATCGGACTTGCCACGGGTGCGCTCACCCTTGCGCGAGGCGCCCATCAGCTTCGGGGGGACTCGAACCACACGCTCGCCGGCAGCGATGAGGAAACGCTCAAAGGAGCCTGAGACATGGCGGCAGTCCTCGATTGCCCAAATGCGCTCCTGATCGAGGTCCCGGCCCCATGCGAGCATCTCGCGAAAGCCCGGCCTTCGCGCCGAGGCGGTCATCTCGCCGGCAAGCTGGCCGGTTCCCGCAAATACCGCGCCGCAGGTGTGGGTGGCCTTGTGGGTGTCCGTTCCGATCACGATCATTCGCTGTGTCCCTTCGATTGGTTGTCGCCTGTCGGACGGACCGCCGGCGGACAGACCTCACTCGGGGCGAAGCCACGCTCCTATCAAGTCACGACGGCGATCCTCGGGGGGCGGCGAGCGACACAACGGATGAAGGTCAGACCTCCGGGTCGACAGCCAGCCTAGGAGTCAGCTCGCCGCCTTCCCGAGAACCAACCGTCTCGGTCGGACACTGCCGCCGACCGTGGGGCCGACGATGACAGTGAGCCCAGCCTAGTCGCCGTAGGGGTGGCGGCGGCGCAGCTGCTCCAGCTCCTCCCGTTCGACCTCGGCGCGCAGCTCGGCTTCGTCGATCTCCGGGGCGCCGCGGCGGCGGCGCATCTCGTTCTGGGCCTCGAGCATCTGCTGGACGTCGGCGATCTCGTTCTCGGCCTCGACCTGCGGCGAGCGGGTCGGCCGCCAGTCGACGAGGTCGGCGCTGCTGCCGGGGTAGAAGTGGCCGACCACCACCAGCACGCCGACCATGAACAGCACCATGCCAAGCGACACGAGGACGAAGCCCACGGGCCAAGGATACGCGCGGCGCCCGGGTTCCCTTTAATCCCTGCCCCGATGGCCGAAGCATTCCTGGTCGACGCGATCCGCACGCCGATGGGCGCCTACCGCGGCGCCCTCTCCGGCGTGCGCCCCGACGATCTCGCCGCGCACGTCATCCGCGCCGTCGTCGCGCGCAGCGGCGTCGACCCGGAGCGGATCGTCGACGTCTACATGGGCGCCGCCAACCAGGCGGGCGAGGACAACCGCGACGTGGCGCGGATGGCGGCGCTGCTGGCGGGGCTGCCGGAGAGCGTGCCCGGGGCAACCGTCAACCGCCTCTGCGCCTCCGGGCTGGAGGCGGTCAACATGGCGGCGCGCGCCGTCAAGCTCGGCGAGGGCGACTACTACCTGGCAGGCGGGGTCGAGTCGATGAGCCGGGCGCCCTGGGTGGTCCCCAAGCCGGAGCGCGGCCTGCCGCGCGGCGAGCAGACGATGTACGACACGACCCTGGGCTGGCGCCTCGTCAACCCGCGCATGGCCGAGCTCGGCGTCTCCACCGAGTCGATGGGCGAGACCGGCGAGAACGTCGCCGAGCGCTACGGCGTCTCCCGCGAGGACCAGGACGCCTTCGCGCTGCGCAGCCACCGGCGCGCCGTGGCCGCGGGCGAGGAGGGACGGTTCGCCGGGGAGATCGCCCCAATCGCGGCGCCGCGGGGGCGCGAGACGATCACGCTGAGCGCCGACGAGGGCCCCCGTCCCGACACCTCGGTGGAGAAGCTCGCCGCCCTGAAGCCCGTCTTCCGCGCGGGCGGCACGGTGACCGCCGGCAACGCCTCGACCCTCAACGACGGCGCCGCCTGCACCCTGATCGCCTCCGAGAAAGGCGTCGAGGAGCTTGGCGCCAAGCCCTTGGCCCGGATCGTCTCCTTCGGGGTCGCCGGCGTCGACCCCGCCTACATGGGCATCGCCCCCTCCGTGGCGCTGCCGCGCGCGCTCGCCGCCGCCGGGCTCGAGCTCGACGACCTCGACCTGATCGAGCTCAACGAGGCCTTCGCCTCGCAGGCGCTGGCCTGCGCCCGCGAGCTGGGGATCGACGAGGAGCGCCTCAACGTCAACGGCGGCGCGATCGCGCTCGGCCACCCGCTCGGCTGCTCCGGCGCCCGCCTGACGACGACGCTCGTCCACGAGCTGCGCCGCCGCGGCGGCCGCTACGGCGCCGCCACCCTCTGCGTCGGCGTCGGCCAGGGGCTGGCGACGATCTTCGAGCGACCCTAGCCGTCCGGGGGCGACGACCGGTCACTTAAGCACAGCATGCTGTGCTTAAGTGACCGCTCGATCAAGCGGGCTGTTCGTCAGGACGTGGTCTGAGATAGCCTCGCGCGCCGATGGCAACGGTGAGCGAGCTGGCCAGCGTCGACGGACGGATCTCCCCCACCGCCGCGGCGACCGTGCCGCTCCGCGACGACGGCCTCTACCGGGGCGACGGCGCCTTCGAGGTGATCCGCCTCTACGCCGGCCGCCCCTTCGCGCTCGCCGACCACCTCGACCGGCTCGAGCGCTCCGCCGCGGCGATCCAGCTCAGCTTCGACCGCGCCGCAATGGAGCGCGAGATCGAGGCCCTGCTCGCCGCGGCCGGCGAGGCCGACGGGCAGCTGCGGCTGATCGTCACCCGGGGTGGGCGCCGCATCGCCGCAACCGAGCCCCTGCCCGAACACGCCGTGACGCTGACGCTCGCCACCGTCACCTACTGCCCGAGCGTCATCCTCAACGGCGTCAAGTCGCTCTCCTACGCCGCCAACATGCAGGCGACGCGGCTCGCCCAGGCCGGCGGCGCCGACGAGGCGGTCCTCGTGCAGCCCGACGGCACCGTGCTCGAGCCTCCCACCTCCTCGATCTTCTGGGTCTCGCCGCAGGGCGCCCTGCGCACCCCGGCGCTCGACAACGGCGTGCTCGAGTCGATCACGCGCGACCGCCTCGTCAAGGCGCTGCACGTCGAGGAGGGCGCCTGGCCGGTGGCCGACCTGCGCGCCGCGCACGAGGCCTTCCTCGCCTCGACGACCCGCGAGATCCAGGCCGTCGCGGCGATCGACGGCAACGAGCTCGCGCAGGCGCCGGGCCCGCGCACCCGCGAGGCGCAGGAGGCGTTCGCCGCGGCGCTGGTAGAGGAGCTTCGATGACGACGAACGAGACGAGAAAGCAGGGGTGAGATGGACTTCCAGTTGAGCGACGAGCAGCGGCTGATCTCCGAGACGGCGCGTGAGTTCGCCGACCGCGAGATCGCGCCGCGGGTGCGGGACAACGACCGCGCCGGCCGCTTCGACATCGAGCTGGCCCGCAAGCTGGGCGAGGTCGGCTACCTCGGCGCGCCGGTGGCCGAGCAGTACGGCGGCCGCGGCCTCGACTACATCGGCTACGGGCTGATCGTCGAGCAGGTCGGCCGCGCCGACTCCTCCGCGCGTACGGTCGTCTCGGTGCAGACCTCGCTGGTCGCCGGCTCGATCGAGCGCTGGGGCACGGAGGAGCAGAAGCAGAAGTGGCTGCCGCGGCTCTGCTCGGGCGAGGCGTTCGGCTGCTTCGGCCTGACCGAGCCCGACACCGGCTCCGACGCCGCCAACCTGCGCACCAGGGCGACCAGGACCGACTCGGGCTGGAAGATCAGCGGCCAGAAGATGTGGATCTCGCTCGGCAACGTCGCCGAGCTGGCGCTGATCTTCGCCCAGACCGACCCGGCGCTGAAGCACCGCGGGCTCGCCTGCTTCCTCGTCCCCACCGCCGGCGAGGGCTTCTCGACGCAGGAGATCCACGGCAAGCTCGGGCTGCGCTCCTCCGACACGGCGGAGCTCTCGCTCGACGAGGTCGAGGTCGGCGAGGACGCGATGCTGGGCGAGATCGGCGACGGCTTCAAGGTCGCGATGAGCGCCCTCGACAACGGCCGCTACAGCGTCGCCGCCGGCTGCGTCGGCATCTGCGACGGCTGCGTCGACGCCTCGGTCGCCTACGCGACGGAGCGCAAGCAGTTCGGCGTGCCGCTGGCCCGCTTCCAGCTCGTTCAGGAGATGATCGCCGACATGATCCTCAAGCGCGACGCCTCGCGGATGCTGGTCTACCGGGCCGGCGTGTTGAAGGACGAAAAGAAGCCGAACACGCTGGAGACCTCGGTGGCGAAGCTCTACGCGACCGAGTCGGCGGTCGAATGCGCCAACCTGGCGATCCAGGTGCACGGCGGCGCCGGCTACGTCGACGACTACCCGGTCGAGCGCTACCTGCGCGACGCCCGCGTCACCACCCTCTACGAGGGCACCTCGCAGATCCAGAAGCTGATCATCGGCCGCGCCGTCACCGGGATCAACGCGATGACCCCGATGGAGGCGGAGTAGGCGGGTGGCCGAGCTGCTCGAGACCTCGCTCGACGAGCACGGCGTCGCGCTGCTGCGGCTGAACCGGCCCGAGGCGCGCAACGCCCTCTCGCCGGAGCTGATGGAGCTGCTCGCCTCGGAGCTGGAGCGGCTCGACCCCGACCCGGGGGCGCGCTGCATCGTGATCGCCGGCTCCGACGAGGTCTTCGCGGCCGGCGCCGACATCAAGTCGCTGAGCGAGCGCAGCTTCGCCGAGGCGCTCCGCCATCCGGCGGCGGCCTTCTGGCGCCGCGTCGCCGCAATCAAGACCCCGCTGGTCGCCGCCGTCTCCGGCTTCGCCCTGGGCGGCGGCTGCGAGCTGGCGCTCGCCTGCGACATGATCGTCGCCTCCGAGAGCGCCAGCTTCGGCCAGCCCGAGATCGGGCTGGGGATCATCCCGGGCGGCGGCGGCACGCAGCGGCTGGCGCGGGTGGTCGGCAAGCAGCGGGCGATGGAGCTGGTGCTGGGCGGGCGCCGCTTCGACGCCGCGGCGGCGCTGGAGATGGGGCTGGTGAACAAGCTGGCCGAGCAGGGGCGCTGGCTCGAGGAGGCGATCGAGCTGGCCCGCGAGGTCGCGGCACGCCCGCCGATCGCCGCCCGCCTCGCCAAGCAGGCGGTGCTGGTGGCCGAGGAGACGGCGCTCTCGGCCGGGCTGGAGGGCGAGCGCCGCCTCTACGAGCTGGCGATGGCGACCGAGGACCGCGTCGAGGGGATGCGGGCCTTCCTCGAGAAGCGCGAGCCGAGGTTCGAGGGACGGTGAAGGTCGAGCGGATCGGCGTCGTCGGCGCCGGCACGATGGGCGCCGGGATCGCGCAGATCGCGGCGCTCGGCGGCTACGAGACCCGCCTCCACGATCCCGTCCCCGCTGCGCTGGACAGCGGCCTGGAACGGCTGCGGGCGGCGCTCGTCAAGGGCGCCTCGAGGGGGTTCTGGAGCGAGAGCGACGCCGAACAGGCCGGCGATCGCGTCGGCGCCGCCAAGCGGCTCGCGGACCTCTGCGAATGCGAGCTGATCGTCGAGGCCGCGCCCGAGGACCTCGAGCTGAAGCGGCGGCTCTTCAGCTCGCTCGCCGAGCTCTGCCGCACGGAGGCGATCCTGGCGACCAACACCTCCTCGCTGCGGGTCGGCGACATCGCGGCCGAGGTCCCGCGCCCCGAGCGAGTCGTGGGGATGCACTTCTTCAACCCGCCGGCGGTGATGAAGCTGGTCGAGGTTGTGGCGACCGACCGGTCCTCGCCGGCGGCGCTCGAGGCGACGGCGAAGGTCGGCGAGCGCATGGGCCGCACGCCGATCCGCGCCAAGGACAGCCCGGGCTTCATCGCCAACCGCCTCGCCCGTCCCTTCTCGCTGGAGTCTCTGCGCATGCTCGAGGACGGGGTCGCCGACGCGGTGACGATCGACCGCGTCTGCCGCCTCGGCGGCGGCTTCCGCATGGGCCCGTTCGAGCTGCTCGACCTGATCGGGCTAGACGTCAACCTCAGCGTCGCCCACTCCTTCTACGCGCAGGGCGGCGGGCCGGCGCGCTGGCGGCCCAGCCCGATCCAGGAGCGGCTGGTCGAGGAAGGCCGCCTAGGCCGCAAGAGCGGCCAGGGCTTCTACGTCTATGGGGAGGGAGCCCACCGCGAGCCCGACCCGGATCTCGGCATCGAGGCCCCGACCCTCGACCCCGTCGAGCTGGCCAGGATCGACCCCTCGGCGCCGCAGATCCTCCCCCGCCTGGTCGCCCAGATCGCCAACGAGGCGGCTTTCGCCCTCGAAGAGGAGGTCGGCTCCGCCGCCGACATGGACACGGCGATGCGGCTCGGCTTCAACTGGCCGCTCGGCCCGCTGGAGCTCACCGACCTGATTGGCGCCGAGCGCGCGGTGCGGATGCTGGAAGAGCTGGAGGGCGAACGCGACGACGCCTACCGGCCCGCCCCGAGGCTGGCGGCGACGGCCGCCCGGAGCGACGGGTGAGCGCCGCTCCGAAGCCGGCGACCGCGCAGACCGCAGCGTGCAACAGGGAGGCGCTCGCCTCCCTCCCACCGCCGGGCGAAGAGGACTTCGCCGAAGCGCGGCGCGGCCTCGTCGCCCCCTTCGAGCCACCGGTCGTGAGGACGGAGAGCGGGCGGACGGCCTGGGAGCTCGAGTCCTACGACTTCCTCGACGGCGAGCCGCCCGACACCGCCCACCCGGGCCTCTGGCGGCAGAGCCGGCTGAACCGGATCGCCGGCCTGTTCGAGCTGGCGCCGGGCCTCTACCAGCTGCGCGGCTTCGACCTCTCGAACATGCACGTGATCGAGGGAGACGAGGGGATCGTCGTGATCGACCCGCTGATCTCGGCCGAGACCGCGGCGGCGGCGCTGGCGCTCTACCGCGAGCACCGCGGCGATCGCCCCGTCACCGGGCTGCTCTATACCCACAGCCACGTCGACCACTTCGGGGGGTCGCGGGGCATCGTCACCCCGGAGGAGGTGGAGGCAAGGAGGGTCCCCGTCCTCGCCCCCTCCGGCTTCCTCCACCACGCGGTCAGCGAGAACGTCTTCGCGGGCACGGCGATGGGCCGGCGCGCCGGCTACATGTACGGGGCGCTGCTCGACCGCGGCCCGGCCGGCCAGCTCGGCTCGGGGCTCGGGCAGACGACGTCGCTCGGCACGATCACCCTGGTCCCGCCGACCCTCGACGTGGCCGAGACCGGCCAGGAGGAGGTCGTCGACGGCGTGCGGATGGTCTTCCAGCTCACGCCCGGCACCGAGGCGCCTGCCGAGATGAACTTCCACCTGCCCGATCGCCGCGCCCTCTGCATCGCCGACAACGCGGCGCGCTCGATGCACAACGTCCTCACGCCGCGCGGGGCGCTGGTCCGCGACCCGCGCCTCTGGGCGCACCACCTCGACGAGGCGGTCGAGCTGTTCGGCCGGGACTCCGAGGTGCTGTTCGCCGGCCACCACTGGCCCTGCTGGGGCAGCGAGCGAATCCTCGACTTCCTCGAGAAGCAGCGCGACCTCTACTCCTACCTGCACGACCAGACCCTGCGCCTGCTGAACCAGGGCCACACGGGACGCGAGATCGCCGAGCTGGTCGAGCTGCCTCCCAGCCTCGCCGCCGAGTGGCACTGCCGCGAGTACTACGGCTCGATCAGCCACAACGTGAAGGCGATCTACCAGCGCTACATGGGCTGGTTCGACGGCAACCCCGCCCACCTCTGGGAACATCCGCCGGTCGAGCAGGCGCTCCGCTACGTCGAGCTCATGGGGGGCGCGGACGCGGTGCTAGAGAAGGCGTGCGAGTCCTTCGCGGCCGGCGACTACCGCTGGGTCGCGGAGCTGGTCAACCACGTCGTCTTCGCCGAGCCGCAGAACCGAGCCGCCCGCGAGCTTCAGGCCGATGCGCTCGAGCAGCTCGGCTACGGGGCCGAGAACGCGACCTGGCGCAACTTCTTCCTGATGGGCGCCAGGGAGCTGCGCGAGGGCATCGGCGGGACGCCGACCGCGACCGCCCCGCCGGACATCGTCGCCAACCTCGCGGTCGGCGAGCTGCTCGACGCGATGGCGATCCGGCTCGACGGCCCGCGGGCCTGGGAGCAGCGGCTGCGAATCGACTGGCTGGTCACCAACCCCGATGAGGAGCACGCGATCACCGTCCGTAACGGCGTTCTCCGGCACAAGCCGGGGCGGCACGGCCCCGAAGCCGACGCTGCCCTGATCGTCGAGCGCGAGGCCCTCGACCGGCTGGTCCTGAAAACCGCCGACGTCGGCGAGCTGGCGGCGAGCGGGTGCCTGCGGGTGGAGGGCGACTCGACGAAGCTGGGCGAGCTGCTCGGCCTGCTCGACGAGCCCGACCCCGGCTTCGCGATCGTCACCCCGTCCTAGCGGCCCGGCGGGCCCGGAGTCGCAGGCCGCGGGCGGCCGGCCGTCGGCTGAGCCGTGGCGGTCGCGGCTCAAGCCGCTGCCCGCCGCCGCCGATGGCGAAGACGTGGAGTCGTCGAGCAAGCGCCGGTCGCTCCCTTCGAGAGGGGCGGCCGTGCTGCTCGGAGCGCTCGCGGCCCTGCTCGCGGCCTACGCCGTGGTGACGCTCGGCGCGGTCGGGTCATCCGGCCTCCAGGACGCCTTCGGGCGCTGGGTCTACGACGTGATCGTGATCGGCGCGGCGGCGACGGTCCTCCTCAGGGCCGCCCTGCTGCCAAGCGAGCGCGCCGCCTGGCTGAGCCTGGGGGTCGGCCTGATGCTCTGGGCGCTCGGCCAGACCTACTACTCGATCGTCCTCTACTACACCTCTCCGGCGCCGGTCCCCTCGCCCTCCGATGCGCTCTTCCTCTCCTTCTACCCGGCCAGCTACGTCGCCCTGGTGCTGCTGCTGCGGGCGCGCTTGAAGTGGCTCGACCCCTTTTCCTGGGTCGACGCCCTGATAGCGGCGCTGGCGATCGCGGCCGTCGCCGCGGCGCTGGTCCTGCCGCCGGTGCTCGAAGCGCTGGGCGGCAGCGCGCTGGGAGTCGCGGTCAACCTCGCCTACCCCTGCGCGGACCTCGTCCTGCTCGGCCTCGTCGCCGCCGCGCTGACGACGTCCGGCTGGCGCAGGCAGGGCACCTGGCTGCTGATCGCCGCCGCCCTGGTCCTCTTCGGGATCTCGGACGTCGTCTACCTCTCGGTCGGGGGCCAGTCGACCGAGGCCCTGAACGTCGCCAGCGTCGGCTGGCCCCTCGCCTTCCTGCTCCTTGGCTTGGCCGCCTGGCTGCCCGGCGCCGAGCGGGAGCCGGCGTCCGGGCCCGGCCCGGGCTCGATCACCCTGCCGATCGCCCTGGCGACCGCCGTCATCGGCCTGCTCGCCGTCGCCAGCTTCGTCCCGGTCGGCACCGTGGCCGTGGCGCTCGGGGTCGCATCGCTGCTCGCGGTGCTCGCCCGGCTTGCCGCGACCTTCAGGCTGAACACCCGGATCCTCGCCTCGAGCCGGCAGGAGGCGATCACCGACGCCCTGACCGGGCTCCCGAACCGGCGCAGCCTGATGGCCGATCTGAGTCGTGCCGTGGGCGCCCCAGCGGACGAGGCGAGGCTCCTCGCGCTCTTCGACCTCGACGGCTTCAAGTCATACAACGACAGCTTCGGCCACACCGCCGGAGACGACATCCTGAGGCGGCTAGGCGCCAAGCTGGCGGCCGCCGCGGAGCCGTGGGGCAGGGCCTACCGGCTGGGAGGCGACGAGTTCTGCGTCCTCGCCCCGGCCGGCGAGGCGACGGCGGAGGCGGTCGTCCAGGCCGGCGAGACGGCCCTCTCCGAGCAGGGCCCCGGCTTCTGCATAGAGCCCTCGTGCGGGATCGTGCGGCTGCCCGGCGAGGCCTCGACGGCGTCCGACGCCCTGCGGCTCGCGGACCGGCGCATGTACATGGCGAAGGAGCGCCGCGCCAAACCCTCCACTCACCGGCGCCGCGCCGGCTCGGGCACGGCGGCGGGCTCGAGGCGGCCCGCTCGCTGAAGTCCCCGACGACCGCTGGGCGACGGCAACCCCGCTTGCCGGCCTCGACCGCTCGGTATAAACCGAGATGGGTTTTCGCAAAAGCGACCCGGTCCAGCTACAGAGGAGGTCTCAGATGAGTCGAGTGATGGCCGATTGCCGCCGCTTCGAGAGCGAGAGCAACTGCACCCTGACGATCATCGGCGAGGAGGACGAGGTGGTCGAGGCCGCCGCCCAGCACGCCGCTTCGGTGCACGGGCACGACGACACGCCCGAGCTGCGCGAACAGACCCGCAGCATGCTCGAGCCCGAGTCCGCCTACACCCCGGGTGAGCGCCAGAAGGAGCCCTTCCCGAGCTAGCGCCCTTTCAGTCCAGGCCCGCCGCCTGAAGGCGCCGCGCGTCGGCGCCTTCAGGCGGCGGCGTGTCGCGCAGGTACCACTCGGCGTCAAGGGCGCCCATGCAGCCGGTGCCGGCGGCGGTTACCGCCTGCCGGTAGGTGTGGTCGACGAGGTCGCCGACGGCGAAGACGCCGGCGAGGTTGGTCTTGGTCGAGCCGGGCTGGGTTACGACGTAGCCGCTCTCGTCGGTGTCGACCTGGCCCGCGACGATCTCCGACCTGGGGATGTGGCCGATCGCGACGAAGGCGCCCTCCGTCTCGAAGTCCTCGCGCTCGCCGCTCTCGACGTTGCGCAGGCGGACGTGGTGGAGCTTGCCGTCCTCGCCGGCGACGAACTCCTCGGCGACGAAGGGCGTCTTGAGGTCGATGTTGGGCCGCTCCCTGGCGCGGTCCTGCATGACCTTGGAGGCGCGGAACTCGCCGCGGCGGTTGACCACGGTCAGCGCGCCGGCGAACTTGGAGACGAAGATCGAGTCCTCCATCGCCGAGTCGCCGCCGCCGATCACGATCACCTTGCGGTCCTTGAAGAAGGCGCCGTCGCAGACGCCGCAGGTGGAGACGCCGCGGCCGCTCAGCTCCATCTCGCCGGGGACGCCGAGCCGGCGCGGCTCCGCCCCCATCGCCAGGATCACCGTCTTGGCGAGGTGCTCCTCCTCGCCGAGGAAGACCCGCTGGAGGCCGCCGTCGGAGAGCTCGACCCGGTCGACGTCGTCGGTGGCGAACCGCGTCCCGAAGCGCTCCGCCTGGGCGCGGAACTGGGCCATCATCTCCGGCCCCATGATCCCCTCCGGGTAGCCCGGGTAGTTCTCGACCTCGGTCGTGTTCTGGAGCTGCCCGCCCCACTGGAAGCCCTCGAAGACGAGCGGCTCGAGGTTGCCGCGCGCCGCGTAGAGGGCGGCGGTGTAGCCGGCGGGGCCGCCGCCGACGACGATCACGTTCTCGATCTTGCTGTTATCGGCCATCGCTCCCTCGACTCTCAGCGCCGCAGTCTAATACTTTACTTTTTATAGTAACGCACCGGTCAACGGCGGGATCCCGCTGAAAGCGGCTCATCCTCAGCTCGAAGCGGGCTCCAGGGCCGGCTCCGCGCGCCGCCGCCGCTCGATCGGCAGCCCCTCCCTCTGCCACCTCTGGACCCGGGTGCGGAGCTGGAAGAAGGCGACGATGCCGGGTGGGATCGGCATCCAGAAGGCGACCAGGCGGTAGATCAGGATCGCCGGGAAGATCGTGTCCTCGGGCAGGCCGAAGAGGACGAAGGCGCCGATCATCCCGGCGTCGACCGCCCCGACGCCCGCCGGCGCCAGCGGGAAGAGGTTGGCGACCATGCCGAGGAAGAAGCCCTGCACGACGACCGCCACCGGCACCGCGACGCCGAAGGCGTGGAAGGAGGCCCAGAGGATGCCGATGTTCGCGGCCCAGAAGCCGACAGCGCCGAGCACCGCGAGCCCGCTGCGCCGCGGGTGGACGAAGAGGCCGAGGCCGAACCTGAAGCCCTCCCCCAGGGTGGCGGACGCCCTGGCCAGACGGGCCGCGACCGTCCCACCCCAGGCGCCGCGCCCGAGCCTCGCCACGCGCCTCTCCAGGTCGGCCGGCGTCAGCGCGATCAGCGCCCCGACGATCAGCAGGGCCCCGGCCACGGCGGCGGGGACGATCGTCAGCTCGACCGAGCCCCTGCCGTGCAGGACGCCGGTGCGCAGCATGATCCCGCAGGCGATCAGCGCGACGGGGTAGAACACATAGTGGAGGGTGAGGAAGGCGACCATCCGCCGCACCGCGTCGCGGCGGCCCATCCCCGCCTTGCGCAGCGCCCAGTAGGTGAGGGCGATGCCGCCGGCGCCGGCCGCGGAGAAGAGCAGCGTCGCGGCCACCCCCGCCATGTTGATCTCGTACGTCTCGGCCCAGGTGAGCCGCAGCGCGTCCCCCCCGACCACGGCCTTGAACAGCGCGATGTAGGTGGCGATCGCGACGACGTTGAAGCCGATCGCGACCGCGATCCAGACAGGGTCGGCGTCGCCGAGCATGCTGAGCGCGTCGCTGAGGCCGACCAGCTTCGGGAAGAGGAAGTAGATGCCGATCAGCAGCGCGAAGACGATCAGAACCGTTTTGACGGCCCGCCGCGGCGTGAACAACGGCAGCTCGACGGCGCCGTTGCCGTTCGCCGAGCGCTCGCGAGACACCCCAGGGAAGCTACCCGCTCGCGAGGCGCTCGAGGCGGAGAAGGCCCCGGTTGACGCGCAGGACCAGGGGCTCCGCCAGCGGCTCGCCGCGCCGCACCGCGACGACCAGCGCCGCGCCGGCGGCGAGGTCGGTGACGTAGTGCTCGCCCAGGTAGACCAACGCGAAGCCCAGGGTCAGCGCGTAGCCCCAGCCGGCGGCGCCCGCGGCGGGCCCCGCCTCGGCGAGCAGGATCGCCGCCATCGCCGAGGTGGCGAAGTGGAGCGAGGGCATCGCCGCCCAGGGGTTGCTGCCCAGGGTCCCGTAGAGGGCCGGCCAGGCCGGGCCCCAGGTCGCTTCGCCGACCGGGACCATGATCCGGCGCACCTCTTCGCCCGCCAGCCCCTGTTCGGAGGACCACCAGGGGGGCGCGGTCGGCGCCAGGAAGTAGATCGCGCAGCCGATGTCGAACACGGCGGCGAGCTGGCGGGCGGCGCGCGGGAAGAGCCGCGGATGGCGAACGAGGATGAAGAGCAGCGCCGCGTAGGGCTCCAGGAACCAGAGCCAGTGGACCCAGGTGAGGGCGCGGTCGAGGAACCTCACCCCGGGCAGCCGGCTGCGGGCGCGCTGGAGGCGGGCGCTGGGCAGCCTGCCGCGGCCGATCGCGCGGTCGATCGAGATCGGATAGCGGTGGAGGAGGCGGCGGCGCAGCCGCTCCGGGTCGTCGTAGGGAAGTTCGTGGGCCATCGTGAAGGCCCACATCTGGAGGGCGAAGAGGGCGACGTCGCGCTTTCCGGTGCGGGGGCGGAGCACGGCCAGCGCCAGCGGCCCCCCGGCGCAGGCCGCGACCGTGACCGCGGCCGGGATGCGCGCCCTGCGCCGCAGCAGCGGCACGGCCACCGCGGCGGCGATCGCCCCCGCCGCCCCCGCGCGCACGGCGACCCGCAGAGCCGGGGATGGACGGGGTCGCCTCCGCATAGGGCCGGCGAGCTTATAGGCCGCAGGCGGCACCGGGAGCGGCGGCGCGCCGCGGCGCTGATTAGAATGCCCGCGCCTTGGCGCCCCACTCTCCTGGCACTGACCAGATCTCCACGCTGCTCTGGATCGGCCTCGTCGCCGGCGCCGTCGTCGTCGTGCTCGTCAACGCGGCGCTGGTCTACGCGCTGCGCCGCCACCGGGCGGCCCGCGGCGTCGAGCCGCGCCAGGCGACCGCCGGGCGGCGCACGCAGCTGCGCGTGGGCCTGGCGCTGGCGGCCTTCGCCGCCGCGATCCTCGTGCTCGGCATCGTCTTCACCGAACGGGCGCGGCAGGTGCCGCGCACCGGCCCCACCGGGCTCCCGGCGGCGCGCACCAGCCCCACCGGGCTCCCGCCCGCGCGCTCCAAGCCGCTGCGGATCGAGGCGACCGGCCAGCAGTGGCTGTGGCGCTACAGCTACCCCAACGGCACCTTCTCCTACTACAAGCTCGTCGTCCCGGTCGAAACCGCCGTCGAGCTCGACCTCGTCTCCACCGACGTCGTCCACACCTGGGACGTGCCGGAGCTCGCCGGCAAGCGCGAGGCGGTCCCCGGCAAGGTCAACCACGTCGTCTTCCGCGCCGACGAAAAAGGCCGCTACTTCGGCCAGGCGGCGACCCTCTCCGGCCAGGCCTACGCGGCGATGCGCACCGAAGTCGAAGTCGTCTCGCCGCCGGCATACGAAGCCTTCGTCGAACGGCAGAAGAGCGAGGTCGAAGCGGCCCAGAAACGGGTCGTGGGCCTGATCGAAAGCGGCGAAGCGCCATGAGCGCGGCGGGCCGCCCCGAGCTGGTCGTCGACGGCTTCCCGCGCCGCCGCGCGCGCTGGGTCGAGATTGCGACCAGCGCCGACCACAAGGACGTCGGCCGCGCCCTGATCGCGGCCGCCTTCGGCTTCCTCTTCGTCGCCCTGGTCGAGCTGCTGCTGATGCGCCTCCAGCTGGCGATCCCCGAGAACACCTTCCTCAGCCCGGTGACCTTCGACCGGGTGCTCTCGCTGTACGGGGCGACGGCGCTCTTCCTCTTCGCGGTCCCGCTCGCGCTGGGGCTCTTCCTCTACGTGGCGCCGCTGCAGATCGGCGCCCGCGGCACGGCGCTGCCGCGCCTCAGCCAGCTCGGCCTCTGGCTCTACGCCGCCGGCGGCACGGTGCTCTACGCGAGCCTCCTCTTCACCCCCTCCGAGGCCGGCGTCAACCCGCTGCCGCCGCTCTCGGAGCTGTCCACCCTGCCCAACAACGGGGTCGACGCCTGGGTGACGGCGACCGGGCTGGCGACGCTCGGCTTCGTCCTGATCGCGGTCGACCTGACGACGACGCTGCGCAACATGCGCGCCCCGGGGATGGCCTGGCGGCGGCTGCCGGTCTTCTCCTGGGCAGCGGCGATCTGCTCCTGGCTGCTGCTGGTGATCGGCCCGGTGATGCTGGCCGCGATCACGATGCTGCTGATCGACCGCGGCTTCGGCGGCAGCTTCTTCGTGGACGGCGCCAGCGGCGCGCCGCTGCTCTGGCAGCACCTCAGCTGGATCTTCTACACCGGCGCCTACATGCTGGTCCTGGTCACCGCCCTGGCGGCGATCGCCGAGATCGTCCCCGTCTCGGCCCGCAGGCCGCTCGCCGGGCGTGGCGCCGTGATCGGCTCGCTCGCCGCGATCGCCGTGATCGGCACCCTCGCCTGGATGCAGAACATGCTGACCGCGCCGATCCCGATCGGCTGGATGTACTTCGCGATGACCATGGCGCTGGCCCTGATCGTCCCCTTCGGCCTCGTCCTCTTCAACCTGATCGCGACGCTGGTCGGGGGAGCGGCGCGGCTGCGAGCGCCGCTGCTCTTCGCCGCCGGGGCGATCTCGGCGATCTCGATCGGGCTCGCCGCCGAGCTCGGCCAGTCGACCGTCGCCGCCGCCTGGCAGCTCAAGGGCACGACCGCCGCCGGCGCGGCGACCGACGTCGCGCTGCTCGGGGGGGCCGTCTTCGGCGGCTTCGCGGCGCTGCACTGGTGGTTCCCGAAGATGACCGGACGGACGATGGGCGAGAGCCTGGCGCGGATCTCCTTCGTGACGATGGCGCTCGGCACCCTGCTCACCTTCGTGCCGCTCTTCCTCGCCGGGGTCGAAGAGGGCGAGGTCGTCGACGCCTACAAGTTCTTCGACAACACCGGCGTCACCCCCTACAACCTGATCGCCTCGATCGGCGCCCTCGTGCTCGCGGCGGGGATCGTGACGACGCTGGTCAACGCGGTCCTCAGCCGCCGCTCCGGCACGCCGGCCGGCCACGACCCCTGGGGCGGCGACTCGCTCGAGTGGTTCGCCCTCTCGCCGCCGGAGCCTCACAACTTCGACGTGCTTCCCGACGTGCGCAGCGCCCGGCCGATGCGCGACATCCGCGAGGCGATCGCCAATCGCGACAGCCTCCCGAAGCGCCCGGCCCGTGAGTCGCAGCCGGTAGCCTGATCGGCATGGCCGGCGCCCAGACGGTTGCCATCCCGCAGCGTCCCGCCGCGCTGACGGTCCTGCGCGACTACGTGACGCTGACCAAGCCGAAGGTGCAGTCGCTGCTGCTCTTCATCACCGCGACGACGATGTACGTGGCCGGCGACCCCTCGCTCGGGCTCGTCCTCCTCACCTGCCTGGGCGGCGCCCTCTCGGCGGGCGGGGCCGGCGCCATCAACCACGCGATCGATCGCGACATCGACCGCACGATGGCCCGCACCGCCGACCGCCCCGTGGCCGCCGGGCGCATCGCGCCCGCTGCGGCGATCCGCTTCGGCGCCCTGCTCGGCGCCGCCTCCTTCGTGCTGCTCTCGCTCGCCGTCAACCCGCTCGCGGCGGCGCTCTCGCTCTCGGGGCTGCTCGGCTACGTCTTCGTCTACACGCTCTGGCTGAAGCGCTCGACGCCGCAGAACATCGTGATCGGCGGCGCCGCCGGCGCGGTGCCGCCGCTGGTCGCCTGGGCGGCGGTGACCGGCGGCCTGGGCTGGCCCGCGCTCTTCCTCTTCGCGATCGTCTTCTTCTGGACGCCGCCCCACTTCTGGGCGCTCTCGCTGCTGATGAAGGACGAGTACGCGAAGGCCGGCGTGCCGATGCTGCCGGTCGTGCGGGGTGAGGCGGAGACCCGCCGCCAGATCCTCCTCTACACGATCCTGCTCTACGCGGTGACCCAGCTGCCCTTCTGCGCCGGCGCCTTCGGGATCGGGTACATGGTCGCCTCTATCGCGCTCGGCGGCGCCTTCATCTACTGCGCGGTGCGGCTGCTGCGCAGCGCCGACCGCCGCTGGGCGCTGCGCACCTACCTCTTCTCGCTCGCCTACCTGGCGCTGCTCTTCCTCTCGATGCCGCTCGACCGCGCCCTCCAGGGCATCTGGTAGAAATCCGGCCGTGGACCGCGAGATCGCAAGGCGAAACATGACGGCGGCGCTGCTGGCCGGCGGCCTCGCCGCGGCGGTCTTCGCCCTCTGCTTCCTCGCCGCAACGCTCTACGTCGCCTCGTGAGCCCACAGCGCGGCGACATCCCCGAGCCGTCCGAGCGCCTCTACGCGTCGCGGCCCTCCTGGGCGCCCGCCGTCTTCGCCTTCGCCGCGGCGCTCGCCGTCTGCGGCATCTTCATCAAGTTCATGCTCAGTGGCTGGACCTACTCGCTGATCGGCGTGGTCGTCCTGCTCGCCGCTTTCCGCAGCATGACCCGCGGCGCCGTCGGCGCCCACCTCCGCCTGCCCCGCAGGCAGAAGGTGCGCGGCGCGGCGCTGCCCGTCGAGCCGATCGAGTTCCCGCCGTCCTGACGCCCTGAGATCGCCTCAGTCGGGGGTCATGCCTGATGTCGCTCCCTCGCTGGTCCACACCCGCACGATGTCGCGGATCGAGAGGACGCCGACCAGCTCGCTGTCCTCGACGACGACCAGGTGGCGGATGCCGCGCCTCGACATCTCCGCGGCGGCGCGCTCCAGGCTCCAGTCCGGCGAGGCGGTGATCACGCTGTCGCACATGTGGTCGGAGACCAGCTCGGCGTCCGGGTCCTCGCCGTTCCCCAGCGAGAGCAGGATGTCGCGCTCGGTGACGATGCACGGCAACGGCGTCTCGTCGTCCGTGACCAGCGCCGCGCCGACCCCCTTCTCGACCATCATCACGGCCGCCTCCCGCAGCGTGTGCGAGGGACCGACGGTCAGAACGACCTCCGACATGCCCTCCCGTACCTGCATCGTGTCCTCCTCGCTTTCGCGTTCAGAGATCGTGGCAATCGCCTCAAGCCTAGCCGACGGCGGGCGCCGGCCAGGCGGCTTTTCGCGTCGGCTCGACGTGTAGACTCCCGCCGCCCCCGACCCCTCGCGCAGATGCCGACGCCACCGCAGCCAACCCACCGCTCCCGACTCCTCCCCTCCCTCGCCGCCCTCGCCGCGATCGCGCTGGTCGTTTCCGGCTGCGGCACGAGCAAGCCGGACACGGTCCGCGGCCGCATCCTCTTCGTTCAGAAATGCGGCGTCTGCCACACGCTCGCCCAGGCCGGCTCCACCGCCCAGATGGGCCCCAACCTCGACAAGTCCTTCGCCGCGGCGCGGGCCGCCGGCGAGGGCGGCTCGACGATCGAGGGGGTCGTCACGGCCCAGGTGGAGCACCCGAGGCCGAAAACGGCCAACCCGTCCGTATCGATGCCGGCCAACGTGGTCAGCGGCACGGACCTCGTGGACGTCGCGGCCTACGTCGGCCGCTACGCCGGGCTCGCCGGGGCCGCGGCGCCGAAGGCGGCCGGTGGCGCCGGCGCCCAGATCTTCGCCAACAACGGCTGCAGCGGCTGCCACGCGCTGGCGGCGGCAAGCGCCGGCGGCGTCACCGGGCCCAGCCTGGACAAAGTCCTGCCGGGCCAGACCGCGGCGATGGTCAAGGAATCGATCGTCAACCCCAACGCCAAGATCGCCAAGGGCTACCCGGCCAACGTGATGCCCCCCAACTTCGGCTCGCTGCTGTCGAAAGCCGAACTCGAAGAACTGGTCGAATACCTGATCGAATCGACCTCCAAGGGCAGCAAGAAGTAGGCGTGGTGTTCAGCCGCGCGGCAGCAGGCCCCGCGCGCCGTAATAGGTGACGGCGCCGCGGCTCAGACGCTGTCGTCAGGCGCGACGCCTGAGCCGCCGGTAGCCGCGGATCGCCCCGGCGCAGACCAGCGCCAACCCCCACAGCGCCCCCACCAGGGGCCTCGTAAGCAACGTCAGCGCGATCACCGAGGCGGCGGCCACGCCGACCACGACGACCCAGCGAAATACCGCCTCCTCGGAGATATTCATGATCGCCTGACGGCCTCGCGACCGTCAGAGGACGTAAACCGTGGTGTAAACGATGATCCACATGATGTCGACGAAGTGCCAGTAGATGCCCGGCACCTCGACGCCGAGGTGGTTCTTGGCCTCGGGGCCGAAGTGGCCGCGGAAGGCGCGGATCGTGGCGAAGCTGAGCAGCATCAGGCCGATGAAGACGTGGGCTCCGTGCAGGCCGGTGAGGCCGTAGAAGATCGAGCCGAAGGCGAGGTTGCGGGCGCTGAAGCCGATGTGCGCGTACTCGTTGATCTGGATGAAGAGGAAGGTGGCGCCGAGCAGCCAGGTCAGCACCAGGCCCAGCTTGAGGCCGCGCCGGTTGCCGCGCCGGATCGACTCCAGCGCGTAGTGGATCGTGAAGCTCGAGGAGACGAGGATCGCCGTGTTGACGCCGGCGACGGCGACCGGCAGCGTGTAGGGATGGGGCGGCCAGGCCGGCGGGTTGACGACGACGCGCAGGAAGAAGTAGGAGGCGAAGAAGGCGCCGAACAGCATCACCTCGGAGACGATGAAGAGGAGGATGCCGAGCGTCTGGCGGTCGATCCGCGAACTCTGGTTGGCCTCGGGCGGCCCGTGGCGCTCGGCGGCGTGGCCGTCGCCGAGGGCGACGGTGGCGCTCTCCATCAGGACTCACTCCCCTCGGCCACGGCGGCGGCGACCGCGGCCGCCGGACGCCCCACCTCGATGTGCTCGACCGGCTTCTCGGTGATCTCCCGCACCTTGCCGACCAGGTCCTCCTCGAGCCACTGCGAGGCCTCCCCGGCGAAGGTGGAGATCAGCACCTCGTCGACCCGGTAGTGCTCGATCGCGTTGCGCACGGCGCCGAAGGGGTCGGGGCTCATCGGCTGCCCGGTCGCGTCGACGTCGGCGCGGTAGAGCTCGGCCAGGGTCGCGGCGAGGTCGCGGACGACCTGCGCCTCGGAGACCTCCTCGGCGCGCGGCGAGACGATCGTGTAGCGGTGCGGGCGCTCGCGGGCGCGCTCCTTCAGCCGGTTGACGAGGTCGGGCGCCGCCACCGTCCTGGTGGCGACGACGAGCGTGTGGGCGACGTCCCAGCGCACCGAGTCCTCGCCGAGCCGGACCGGGACGTGGGTGACCGCCACCTCCGGCTCGAAGCGCTTCCTCGCCCACTCGACCAGGTCCTTGCGGGTGAGCCCGAAGCGCGTCTCGTGGAGGCAGGAGAGCAGCACCTCGCCGGGCTCGTGGGCGCGCACCGCGTCATCGAGGGCGAGGGCGGGATGGGGGTCCATCACCTCGCCGACCGACTCGATCCCGAACTCGGAGAGGAGCGACATCGTCACCTCGACGCGCGCCCGCGCCGCCTCCCGCAGCCGGCCGGAGTCGACCAGCTGGCCGACCGCCGGCTGGTTCTGCGGCGCCGCCACGACGACGAAAGGAACCTGCGCGGCCCGCTCGCGGACCGCCTCCAGCAGCCGGCGGCCGCCGGCCACCTCGTTGAGGAAGACCAGCAGCGGCCTGCCCCCCCGCGCCCGGCGCTCATGTGCGGCCCACCACGGTCGGCTCGGGCTGCTGCACCTCGGCCCCCTCGCCGTCCATGATCGCGTGGCGGGCGCCCGGCACGCCGAACTCGTACGGCCCGCCGACGACGCGCGGGATCTCGTCGAAGTTGAAGATCGGCGGCGGCGAGGAAACCTGCCACTCGATCGTGTTGGCGCGCCACGGGTTGGAGCCGGCGCGCGGGCCGAAGCGCCAGCTGACGATCATGTTGTAGAGGAAGACGAGCTGCACCGCGCCGAGCAGGAAGGCGAAGATGCTGATCGCCAGGTTCCAGTTGCCGAACTGGGTCGCGTAGTCGGCGACGCGCCGCGGCATCCCGTCCAGCCCCACCCAGTGCATCGGCAGGAAGGTGCCCCAGGTCCCGATCAGCGTTCCCCAGAAATGGACGCGGCCGAGCTTCTCGTCGTACATCCGCCCGGTGATCTTCGGGAACCAGTGGTAGATCCCGGCGAAGATCGTGAAGACCGAGCCGCCGAAGAGGACGAAGTGGATGTGGGCGACGATGAAGTAGGTGTCGGAGACGTGGATGTCGATCGGCACCATGCCCAGCATCACGCCGCTGATCCCGCCGACCGTGAAGGTGACGATGAAGGCGAGCGCGAAGAGCATCGCCGTCGAGCGGGTGTGGATCTTGCCGAAGTAGAGGGTGCCCAACCAGGAGAAGATCTTGATCCCGGTCGGCACGGCGATCAGCAGCGTGGTGATCATCATCGGCACCCGCAGCCAGCTGAACATGCCGGCGACGAACATGTGGTGCGCCCAGACCGAGTAGCTGAGGACGACGATCCCGAGCAGCGCCAGGGCCATCAGGCGGTAGCCGAAGATCGGCTTGCGGGCGTGGGTCGAGATGACCTCCGAGATGATCCCGAAGCCGGGCAGCATCATGATGTAGACGGCCGGGTGCGAGTAGAACCAGAAGATGTGCTGATAGCTGATCACGTCCCCGCCGGCCCCGAACTGGAAGAAGTTGGTGTGGAGGAGGCGGTCGAGGAGGACCATGAACTGGGCGCCGGCGATGAACGGCGTCGCGGCGACGACCAGCAGCGAGGTCGAGAGATTGGCCCAGACGAGCAGCGGCAGGCGCCAGAAGGTCATCCCGGGCGCCCGCATCGTGATGATCGTGACCAGGAAGTTGAGCGCGGTCGCGATCGAGGAGGCGCCGGCGAACTGGACGCCGACGTTGAAGAACGACTGCCCGAGCGGCGCCCCGGTCGAGAGCGGCGCGTAGCCGGTCCAGCCGGCGTCGAAGGCGCCGCCGGGAGCGAGGAAGCTGCCGACGAAGAGCAGGCCGGCGATCGGCAGCATCCAGAAGCTGAGCGCGTTGAGCCGCGGGAAGGCCATGTCCGGCGCGCCGATCATCAGCGGCAGGACGTAGTTCGCGATCCCGGCGAAGACCGGGATCACGAAGACGAAGATCATCAGCGTCGCGTGGGTGGAGAAGAGGCCGTTGTAGGTGCTGGGGTCGACGATCTGGGTGCCGGGCTGGGCCAGCTCGGCGCGGATCAGCATCGCCATCAGGCCGCCGATGAAGAAGAAGACGAAGGTGGTGACCATGTACTGGATGCCGATCACCTTGTGGTCGGTGTTGAAGCGGAAGTAGTCGCGCCAGCTGCGGGCGCCGTGCTGGGAGTGGTCCTCGGGGATCGTCGGCATCCCGGCCGCCCAGCGCAGCCAGTAGTCGAAGCAGCCGAAGCCGGCCAGGAAGCCGAGCGGGCCGGTGATCAGCGCCACGACCACGTGCGGGTAGCCGGTCTGCGCCGTCTGGAAGACGGGCAGGCCGGAGACGGCGCGCAGCGCGACGACGAGGCCGAAGCCGAAGGCCGCACCCAGCACCAAGCCGAGCGCGCCGCGAATCCACCCCGGTCGCTTGATCGCAGCCATCATCGGAGCTTCCCCCTCATGCCCCGCCCGCCCCGAACGGCGTCGGGTTCGTTTCGGTGTCTTCGCGGATCGACGCGGCGAACGACGGTGGCACTTCTTCCTTCAGCCCGGCGACCCATTCGCGGAACTTGGCCGGCGTTTCGACCACGACCTTGGCGCGCATCGTCGCATGGCCGAAGCCGCACAGCTCGGTGCAGATCAGCTGGTAGGTGCCGAGCCTGTCGGGGGTGACGAGCGCGGTCGTCGTCATCCCGGGCACGGCGTCTTTCTTGATCCGCCACTCGGGCACCCAGAAGGAGTGGATCACGTCCTGGGAGTGCATCTTGAAGTCGACCTGGCGTCCGAGCGGCACGTGCAGTTCCCCCTGCGACCAGACGTTGCCTTTACCGGGGTAGCCGAAGCTCCAGGCGTACTGCTGAGCGAAGACGTCGACCGTGAGGTTGTCCTTGACCGGTTCTTCGATTTCGTTCAGCACGTTCCAGCTGTAGCCGGCGCCGAAGAGGACGATGATCGTCGGGATCAGCGTCCAGGCGACCTCGAGCCGCGTGTTGCCGTGGATCGGCTCGCCGTCGGACTCGTCGCCGGGCTTGGCTTTGAACTTCCACAGCGCGTAGAAGAGCATCACGATGACGAGCGAGAAGACGACGGCCGAGATGACGATCATCACGTTGAGCAGGTCGTCGATCTTCGGCGCCGCGGTGGAGGCCTCCTGGCCGGTCCAGCGGATCGAGAGCATCACCGCCGAGATCGCGGCGGCCATCGCCGTGGTGGCGGCGAGCATCTTGGCTATCGGCAGGCGGCTCATCTCGGAGCGGGCATTCTACGCAAGCGGAAGACGCTCAAAGCTGCACCGTCGGCAGGCGCTCGAGGTCGCCCTGCGCTGCGGCGATCGCGCCGCGGGCCACCCCCTCCCAGCTCCAGAGGCGGCGGGCGGTTGCGACGAGCGCGTCGCGCGTCGCCGCGCGTCGCGGCTCGGGCAGGGAGAGCCAGGCATCGAGGCGCTCCGCGATCGCCTCGACCGCGCCCGCGTCGACCGGGAAGGAGGTCAACCGGCCGATCTCGGCCGGCAGCGCCGCGGCGAGCTGCCGCGAGACCTCGAGCATCCCCGAGTGGGCGGCCGAGATCGGCAGCGCCCCGCAGGCGGCGGCCTCGGCGGCGACCATCCCGAAGGACTCTGGGAAGGTGCTCGGCATCACCAGCGCCTCGGCCTGCGGCAGCAGCTCGGCCACCTCGTGGTGCTCGAGGCGGCCGATCAGCTCGACCGAGCCGGCCATCTCCTTCGCGGCGTCCAGATAGCCCGGAGGCGGAGCGGCGAGGAAGGCCGAGAGGATCGGCAGCGGCTCCGCGGAACCGCCCTCCAGGCCACGGCCAAGGCGCGCGACCTCGCGGGCGTCGTCGAGGTCGCCGCGCTCGAGCGCGGCCAGCAGGCGGCGCAGCCCGCCCTCGTACTCGCCGAAGCCGGCGATCTCCAGGCGCGCCTGGGGGTGGCGCGCATGGACCAGCGGCCAGGCCGCCAGCAGCAGGTCGACGCCCTTGGAGACGATCAGCTTCCCCACGAAGACGATCAGGGGGGACCGGGTGGGGGTTCCGCTTAACTTTTTCGGTGGGGCGTCGGTGCCGAGCCCGGGCCGCCCGGCCGAAAAAGTACAAGACGCTCCACCCCCACCCGGTCCCCCCGGTCTGAACTCGTCTGTATCCACCCCTGGCGGGCCGAGGCGGGTCTTCTCTCGCAGGCCGGGGACATCGGGAAGCGCCGCCCAGAGGGATTCGGCGGTGTGGCGGGAACCGACCAGGACGCATCTTGCGGCCTGCATTCCCTCTTCCGCGTAGGGCAGGAAGCGCGGGTGGGGCTTGACCGTGTACTCGAGGGCGGAACCGTGGATCTTGGCGGCGAAGGGGGCGACGGCGGCGCGGGCGAGGATCGCCGGGCCCATCACGAGATGGTTGGCGAGGGCGGCGTCGATCCCCCCCACGGCGGCCGCGACCTCGCGCACGGCGGCGACGTTGGCCTCGAGGTAGCGGTCGAGCTCGGCGTCGCTCAGCTCCGGGAAGGCCTTCACCTCGAAGCCCTCGTAGGGGTCCTTGACGTAGACGGGCAGGAGGCCGCCGATCTCGGGGTTGTGGACGTGGACTCCCTGCGGCCGCACCTCGCGGTCCTGGCAGAGCAGGTGGACCTCGTGGCCGAGGCGGGCGAGCGCCCGCGCCAGGTTGGCGTTGTAGATGTTGCTGCCGGTGCCGCGCAGCATGTAGCCGTGGAATAGGAGAACCCGCATAGATGGCCGCCTGCCCCGCTCCCGCGTCGGGGGGCGACGGGTGCATTATCCTGCCGCGCGATGAACCAACGGCAGCTCTACCGGATGCGCTCTCGGGCCTCGGGCCGCGAGGCGCTCGCCTACGCCGAGCCCGGCGCCGTCTACCGCGACCGCGAGACCGGCGAGGAGATGGAGCCGGTGGCGATGGTGCTGCCGCTCGCCCCCTCGGACTCCGCCCTGCCGCGGGCGCCGCAGAACCTGCGCGCCTGCCGCCGTTGCGACCAGCTGATCGGCCTCGACGTAAGCGACTGCCCGTACTGCAGTCTTCGCCAAGAGCCCTAAGGCCGTCTGACCAAGCAGACCAAGGACGCAGGGAGCGTGGCGTGCTCTGCACGCGAGCGACCGAGGACGCCGGTATGCGCCGGTCAGACGGCCTTAGGGGCCTTTGACCAGCGTCGCCGTGTACAGCAGCCGCGCGTTGGAGTAGTAGCAGCCGTAGGTCCGGGTGCTGCCGACGCCCTGCTGGGTGTGGCCGCCCTGGATGTCGGACCGGGAGGAGCAGTGCTTGGGCAGGCGGCTGCCGCGCCAGGTGTTTTCGCCGCCGACGTTGAAGGCGAACATCGGCGCCCAGGTCGGGACCGTCAGGGCGACGATCTGGCCGCGCAGGACGACCAGCGGGTGGTCGAGGGCGAAGATCACGGTTCCGCCGAAGTAGGGGTTGAGGATCTCGAGCGGGCCCTGGCGGGCGAGCGTGTACCGGGGCGGGTTGGACTTGCCGACCGGCCGCAGCACGCCGATCCGGGCCTCGGAGGGGCTGCCGAGGAATTCGTCGAAGAAGCCGATCTCGTTGGTCGTCGTTTTGGTCGCCTTGTGCGAGGGGCGCGCCAGGGTGATCGACCAGGCGACGATCTTGCCGTCGAACGGCGCTTCGTAGGGACGGGTGACGCCGCCGGCGATCGCCTGGAAGCCGGTCACGTGCCCCTCGACGCGGCAGGGCACCACCTCGACGTTGTTGACGATCTTGCCGGGACAGGAGGGCGGCGGGATCGAGGCGGTCTGGCCGAGGACGACCGTCCGGGCCGGCGCCGAGTCGGCCGCGCCGGGCCAGGCGGCGGCGATCAGGGCGGCGAGCGCGCAGGCGAGGCCGGTCGCGGTCAGCCCGCGGACGCGGCGCGGTCGGTTTTCGGCTGCTCTAAGCAAGGTCTCGAGCTGCAACCCGACCCCGGCGGCTGGGTTGCGGCTCGGATTCTGCCGCCGGCGGCGCCGGAATGCGGTCTCGCCGCGGTCGCTGCACGATCCCCGCCAGTCCGCGCCCCCGCGCCGCCGCGGACCGAGCGAGGACCCTCGATAGGGTTGCCGGCCTAGATGGGGACCGCGAACCGCGCAGAGGCTTAGCAGTGGCGGCGATCGCGGTGGAGCGGCTCGAGCGCGCCTTCGGCGAGGTGCCGGCCGTGCGCGGCATCGACCTCACGGTCGAGGAGGGGGAGATCTACGCCTTCCTCGGCCCCAACGGCGCCGGCAAGACGACCACGGTGCGGATGCTGACCACGCTGCTGCTGCCGACCGGCGGGCGGGCGACCGTGGCGGGCCATGACGTCGTCCGCGGAGCGCGGGCCGTGCGCGCCTCGATCGGCGTCGCCCTCCAGGAGGCCGCGCTCGACCCGCTGATGACCGGCCGCGAGCTGGTCCGCCTGCAGGCGACCCTGCAGGGGATCCCCGGCGCCGAGGGCAGGCGCCGCGCCGACGACCTGCTGGAGCGGGTCGACCTCGCCGGCGCCGCCGACCGCCGGGTCGGCGAGCTACTCGGGCGGCATGCAACGCCGCCTCGACCTCGCCGCGGCGCTCGTCCACGAGCCGCGCGTCCTCTTCCTCGACGAGCCGACCACCGGCCTCGACCCGGTCAGCCGCAAGACGATCTGGGAGGAGGTGCGAGCGCTGAACGAGGACGGCACGACCGTCTTCCTCACCACCCAGTACCTCGAGGAGGCCGACCAGCTCGCCGACAACGTGGGGATCATCGACAGCGGCAGGATCGTCGCCGCGGGGACGCCGGAGACGCTCAAGGCCGAGATGGGCAACCCGCACGTCCAGCTCCAGCTCGAGGAGGGCTCGATCGCCGCGGCGGAGCGGGCCTGCGCCGGGATCGGCAGGCTGCTGCCGCCCGTCGACGGCACGCACGATCCTGCTCGAGGTGGAGAACGGCGCCGCCGACATCCCGCGCGTCGTGCGGGCGCTCGACGAGGCCGGGATCGGAGTCGGCTCGCTGGAGCTGGTCCAGCCGACGCTCGACGACGTCTTCGTCGCCAAGACCGGCCATCGCCTGGAGCACGAGGAGGCCGAGCAGAGCGGCGAGCGGGAGGCGGTCGAGGCGTGAGCCCCGGACAACGCCTTCGCCCTCGCTCCCTGCGCAAAGAATCAGATATGCATGCTTGGTCGCTCGGCTCAGTGGCGACCGACCTGCGGGTCGTGCGGGCGCTCGGCATGCGCTCGATCCGCCAGACCTTCCGCCGCCCCCAGCTGATGGCGCCGATCGTCGTCTTCCCGACCCTGCTGCTGGCGATCCAGACGGGCGGCGCCGGCAGCGCCGTCCACCTGCCGGGCTTCCCGCCGGTGCAGAGCTTCCTCCAGTTCATGCTCGCCGGGGCGATGATGCAGTCGCTGATGCTGGCCGGCAACAGCGGCGGCATCGCGCTCGCGGTCGACATCGAGATGGGCTTCACCGACCGCCTCTTCGCGGCCCCGATCTCCCGCTTCACGATCGTCCTCGGCCGGCTGGCGGGAACCGCGGCGCTGGGCCTCTTCTCGGCGCTCTGGTTCCTGGCGATCGGGCTGATCTTCGGGGCGGAGATCGAGAGCGGCGTGCCGGGGGCGCTGATCGCGATCGCCTTCGTCACCGCCTCGGCGCTGGCGATCGGCGGGATCGGCGCCGCGATCGCCCTGCGGACCGGCACGCGAGCGTCGTGCAGGGCCTCTTCCCGCTCGTCTTCGTCGTCCTCTTCCTCTCCACCGCCTTCTTCCCCAAGGACCTGATGATCGAGCCGGCAAAGACGATCGCCGCCTACAACCCGCTGAGCTTCATCGTCAACGGAATCCGCGACCCGATGATCTCGGGGATCAGCGGCTCCGACATGCTCGACGCGGTGCTGGCGATCGCCGGCCATCGTCGCGCTCGGGCTGGTGCTGAGCGCGCGCGCCCTGCGACACCGGCTGAGGGTGGGATGATGGGCCCGTCGCGCTCCCCGCCTGGCGGGCGAACCTGGCGACGATCGGCGCGCTGATGGCGCGGGCCAAGAACGAGCTGCTGCGGGTGCCGGCGGCGGCGATCCCCGGCGTGCTGGCGCCGACCATCTTCTTCCTCGGCCTCAACGGCGTGTTCGGCGCGCTCACCCAGCTGCGCGGCTTCAGCACCGGCAGCTACGAGAGCTTCATCGTCCCGGTCAGCATGCTCCAGGGAGCCGGCTTCACCGGGGCCGCGACGGGCGTCAACCTGGCCCGCGACATCGAGCAGGGCTGGCTCGACCGGCTGCTCGTCTCCCCCGCCCCGCGCTGGGTGCTGCTCGACCGGCACCGTGCTCTCCGGCAGCGCCCGCTCGCTGATCCCCGCCACCGTCGTGCTCGCCGTGGCGCTCGCCGCTGGGCGCGCACTGGCCCGGCGTCGACGGGCTGCTGATCGTCTACGGCATGGTCGTCGCGATGGGCGCGGTCGCCGCCTGCTGGGGGACGATGCTGGCGCTGCGCTTCAAGAGCCAGTCGGCGGCGCCGCTGATGCAGGCGGGGACGCTGGCGGTGATCCTCACCACCACCGCCTACGCGCCGCTGGCGCTGATGCAGGGCTGGCTTCAGGAAGTCGCCCGCCTCAACCCGGTAACCCAGGTGGTCGACGCGGCCCGCCAGGGCTTCGTCGGCGGCGTCAGCTGGGCGGAAACCTGGCCCGGGGTCCTGGCGCTGGAGCTGCGATGCTCGGCGCCTGCGCTGCGCGGATGCGCTGCACGCGCTGGCGCGAGAGTGCGGCATCGCATCGGTCCTGCCTGTGAGCCGGCGCGGCGGCGCGGTCTGAGATCGCCGAGCGCGTCCTGCGCGCCAACTGGCTGGAGGGGGAGCGCGAGGGGGTGCGCTTCGCCTACACGCAGCCCAGCCCCGGCCGCTACCCGTGGCAGTGGTACTGGGACTCCTGCTTCGCGGCGATCGCCTGGCGCCGCTTCGACCCGGCCCGCTCGCGGGCCGAGCTGGAGAGCCTGCTCGCCGCCCAGCGCGGCGACGGCTTCATCGGCCACACGATCTTCTGGGACCGCCCCGTCTCGCTGCCGCGGCTGCCCGTCTACAACGTCGCCTCGCGGCGCGCCCTGCAGACCGAGACGATCCAGCCGCCGCTGCTCGCCTGGGCCTGGCGGATCGCGGTCGGCGACCCGGCCGCGGAGCCGCGGATCGGCGCCCAGGCCGACTGGCTCGCCGCGCATCGCGACCTCGAGGGCGACGGGCTGCTCTGGATCGTCCAGCCCGACGAGTCGGGCCTCGACGCCTCGCCCAAGTTCGACCCGGTCTGGGGCCGGCGGGCCAACACTCGGATCGGCTTCCCCTGCCTGGTGCGCCGCAACCGCCGCCTCGGCTGGGACGCGCGGCGGGTGCGCGAGCGCGGTGGCCCGGTCGCTCTGCGAGGTCCTCGTCAACACGCTGTGGTCGCTCTCGCTGCAGGCGCTCGGGCGCCGCTCGGCGACCCCGGCGCTGGTCGACCGCCTCTGGGACGAGCGGCGCGGCCTCTTCCTCGACGAGGTCCAGCCGGGCGGCGCCCGCCCCGGCGTGCTCACCTGGGCGGCGCTCGCGCCGCTCGCCCTGCCGGACCTGCCGGAGGAGATCGGGCGGCGGCTGGTCGAGGAGCACCTGCTCGAGCCGCGCGAGTTCCTCACCGCCGTCGCGCCGCCCTCGGTCGCCGCCTCCGAGCCGAGCTACGAGCCGGGCGGCGGCCGCGGCCCGGTCCGCCGCTACTGGCGCGGCCCGACCTGGGTCAACTCCGCCTGGCTGGTCTGGCTCGGCCTGCGCCGGCTCGGCTACGAGGACGAGGCGGCGCGCATGGCGCGCGGCCTGATCGGCGCCGTCGAGCGCGAAGGCCTGCGCGAGTACTACGACCCGCGCACGGGAAGGGGCCTCGGCGCCAGGGACTTCGCCTGGTCCGCCCTGGTCGCGGAGCTCGCGGCTCCCGACCCGGCGAGCGAGGCGACCTATTTGTAGCGGTAGGTGATTCGACCGCTGTCGAGGTCGTAGGGAGAGAGCTCGATCTTCACCCGGTCTCCCGGCAGGATGCGGATGTAGTGGCGGCGCATCTTGCCGGAGATGTGGCCGAGCACCTCGTGGTCGTTGTCGAGCTTCACCCGGAACATCGTGTTGGGGAGCGCCTCGGTGATCTCGCCCTCCATCTCGATCTTCTCCTCTTTGCCCATGCGGCGGGAGCGTATCGGAAGGGCGCTCAGCCGCGGATCTCGCGGGCCAGGGCGAGACGCCTGCTCCCGCGTCGTGACCTCGCCCGCGTACTGCGCCGCCTCCAGCTCGGCGAGCAGCCGCCCAGCTCCGGGCCCTCGCGGATGCCCAGCTCGGCGGCCAGCTCGTCGCCGCGCAGCAGCGGCTCGGGGGGGCCGTCGCGGCGCCAGTCGAGCGCCGCGGCGAGCATCTCGCGGGCGAGGCGCAGGTGCGCCTCGACCGCCTCCTCGCCGGCGAGGGCGGCGGAGCCCCGCGCCGCCAGGCGGTCGGCGACGCTGAGCAGCGTCACGTCGACGGCCACCGGCTCGGTCTCGCGCAGGTAGGCGTGGACGCGGCGGGGAGGCAGCGGCGCCTCTCCGACCAGGAAACCGAGCCGCAGGTGGTGGAGGGTGAGCGCCTCCAGGTGGCGGGCCAGGGCGCGGCTCGCCCGCAACCGCCCGCAGAGGGCGCCGACGATCTCCACGCCCTTGCGGTCGTGGCCGAGGAAGGTGATCCAGCCGTCCCGCTCGCCGCGCGTCGAACGGCTTGCCGACGTCGTGCAGGAGGGCGCCGAAGCGGAGCGCCGTGCCGCGCGTCATCTCGTCGGCGAGCGGCTCGGCGAGCAGCGCCCGCGCCTCGGCCGCGCGCTCGCCCGCGAAGCGGTCGAGGTCGGCCTCGACCTCCAGCGCCCGCTCCAGGACCGCCAGCGTGTGACCGTGGACGTCGAGGTGGTGGTTGGGGCCCTGCTCGACGCCGCGCAGCGCCTCCAGCTCGGGCAGGACGACCGGCGTCAGGCCCAGCTCGTCGAGCAGCTCGAGGCCGCGCAGCGGGTCGGGGCCGGCGACGAGCCGGCGCAGCTCGGCGAGCTGTCGCTCCCCCGCCGCCTCGCGCGGCGCGCGGCGGCTTCGGCGCGGGCCAGGGCCAGCGTGCCGGGCTCGACCTCCAGGCCCAGCTCGGCCGCGAGGCGAGCGGCGCGCAGCAGCCGCAGCGGGTCGTCCGCGAAGCTCTCCCTGCCGACGACGCGCAGCAGCCGCCGCTCGAGGTCGGCGAGGCCGTCGTAGGGGTCGAGCGGCTCGCCCCCGGCGAGCGGGACCGCGACGGCGCCGAGCGTGAAGTCGCGCTCGCCCAGGTCGGCCTCGATCGTCTCGCCGCGCAGCGCCGTGACGTCGACCTGCCAGGAGCGGTCGGCCGCGGTCGCCCTCCAGGTCGCGAACTCGGCCGACAGCTCGAAGGCGTGACCGCCGCCGGCGCGTGCGACCGCCTTCGCGGCGCCGGCGGGGTCGCCGGCGACGGCGAGGTCGAGGTCGGTGACCTCCCGCCCCAGCGCCGCATCGCGGACCGCGCCGCCCGCGATCCAGGCCTCCCCCCACCCTCGAGCGCCCGCCTCGCCAGGGCGACGAGCGGCGAGGCGGCGAGGCGATCGGCGAGGCTCGTCACCCCGACGTCCTGGGGACCCGCGCGGAGATCCCGCAGGTGACCTCGTAGTTGATCGTGCCGAGCCGCGCCGCCACCTCCTCGGCGAGGATCGTCTCCCCCCCCTGCGAGCCGATCAGCACCGCCTCGTCGCCGGGCTCGACGTCGGTGTCCGGGCCGAGGTCGATCGTCACGTTGTCCATCGAGATCGTGCCGACGAGGGGCCGGCGGCGGCCCCGCACCAGCACCTCGGCGTTGTTGGAGAGGCCGCGCCGCACACCGTCGCCGTAGCCGAGCGGCAGCACGCCGACGCAGGTGTTGCGGCTCGCCCGCCAGGTCTGCCCGTAGCCGACGCTGTCGCCGGCCGCGAAGCGCTTCACGTCCGCCACGTAGGAGCGCAGCGAGAGCGCCGGCGCGAGGCCGCGCTCGGCCGGGTCGGCGTGGAAGGGGTCGAGCCCGTAGATGGCGACCCCGCAGCGGGCCATGTCGAAGTGGGCGCGGCGGTCGCGCAGGACCGCGGCGCTGTTGGCGGCGTGGACCATGACGTCGGGGAACTCGGCCTTGACCGCCTCCGCCACCGCGCCGAAGCGGTCGAGCTGCTCGTCGAAGAAGCTCGACTCCAGTTCGTCGGCCGTCGCCAGGTGGGTCCAGACGCCGGCCAGCTCGAGGTCGGGGCTCTCGGCGCAGGTCCGGCAGACGGCCATCACCTCGACCGGGTCGCGGTTGCCGAGCCGGCCCATGCCGCTGTCGTGCTTGACGTGGACGCGGGCCGGGCGACCGCGGGCCCGGGCCCGCGCCGGCGACCAGCTCGAGGAAGCCGGGCCGCCAGACCGAGACCTCCGAGCCGGCCGCGAGCGCCGTCTCCAGCTCCTCCGTGGTGAGCGCCCCCATCGTCAGCAGCGGGATGTGCGGGAAGCCCCGGCCGATCCACTCGGCCTCGTCGGCCGTCGCCACCGCCAGCCTCGTCGCCCCCCCGGCCAGCGCCGCGCCGGCGCAGGCGTCGGCTCCGTGCCCGTAGCCCTCGGCCTTGACCACCGCGCACAGCTCCGTCCCGTCGCCGAGCTCCGACTTCAGCCGCGCGCAGTTGCGCTGCACGGCCCCGAGGTCGATCCGGGCGATTGCCCGCGCCATCGTCAGCGCTCGGCGACGAGCGCGGCCAGCGCGTCGGCCCGCGTCACCAGTCCGGCCAGGCGACCCTCGTCGTCGACCACGGGCAGGTGGTTGTGGTGCTTCTCGGCGATCGCCTTGGCGACGGTCTCGGCGTCGTCGCCGACCCCGACGACGACCGGGTCCGCGGTCATCAGCTCCGAGACCTTCGTCGCGAAGGCCTTGTTGAGGCGCTCCTCGAAGCCCTTCATCGAGCCGACGAAGACGATGCCGCCCATGATGTCGAGGTAGTGCGGCAGGTGCAGGTCGGCCTGCTCGTCGCCGAGGATCAGGTCCGACTCGCTGACGATCCCGACGACGCGCCGCTCCTCGTCGACCACTGGGATCGCGCTCTTGTCGGTGCGGGCGAGCAGCTCGATCGCGTTGCGGGCGTCGGCGTCGGGGGAAACGGCGGGCACGTCGGCGTCCATGATCTCGGCAGCGGTCTTCATACGGCGAGATTATTCGACGTGAGAGATGTTTCGCGCGCCGACTGGTCACTTGAGCACACCCTGGTGTGCTCAACTGACCGTTCGGGGTAGGTCAAGGCCGCAGGCCGGCCGGGATCGAGTCGATCACGTCGCCGGCGATCACCGACTCGGCGGCGCCGATGCGGGCCGCGGCGTCACGGCCGGCGCGGGCGTGGGCGAGGACAGCGGCGCAGGCGGCGGCGAAGGGGTCGAGGCCGCGGGCGAGCAGGGCGGCGGCGATCCCCGAGAGGACGTCGCCGGTGCCGGCCGTGGCGAGGGCCGGCGCCGAGAGGGCGTTGACGGCGACCCGCTCGCCGTCGGTGACGATCGTGTCGTCGCCCTTCAGCACGACGACGGCGCCGGCGCCGGCTCCGCCGGCGCTTTTCGCCGCCTCGCGCGCCGCGGCGAGGCGGTGGGCGTCGATCTCGGCTGAGTCGCGCCCGAGCAGCCGCCCCAGCTCCCCGGCGTGCGGCGTGAGGATCGTCGGCGCGCCGCGCGCGGCGATCCGCCCCAGCTCGCCGGCGAAGGCGTTGAGGCCGTCGGCGTCGAGCACCAGCGGCGCCTCGATCGCGCCGACCGCCTCGCGGGCCAGCTCGACCGAGCCGGGGTCCCGGCCCAGGCCGGGGCCGAGCACCCCTGCGGCGGCGCGCTCGAAGGCGCCGCAGCAGCGCCTTGAGCGAGCCCGGCGCCAGGCAGCCGTCCCCACCCGGGCAGCCGACCGACATCACCTCGGGCTGCCCCTGCTCGAAGATCGCCTCGAGGTCGGCCGGCACGGCGACCGTCGCGTAGCCGGCGCCGGCCCGGATCGCCGCTATGGAGGACAGCCGCACCGCCCCGGTCAGGCCGCGCGAGCCGCCCGCGATCACGACCTGGCCCGAGCGTGAACTTGGTCGAGCGCGGGCCGCGGCGCGGCGCCAGCGCCAGCACCGCGGCGTCGATCGCGCCCCCCGCCGGCGCCGCGGGCGCCCCGTCTGGGATCCCGATCGGCGCCACCCGCAGCTCGCCCGTGTGCCACTTGCCGGGCGCGATCCGGTGTCCCAGCTTGGCGGCGTGGAAGCCGACCGTGATTGATCGCCTCGACCGCCATCCCCTCGACCTCGCCGCTCGAGGCATCGACCCCGGAGGCGATGTCGCAGGCGACGACCGGCGCCCCGCAGCGATCGATCGCCTCGATCGCTGCGGCCGCCGGCTCGCGCGGCGCGCCCGAGAACCCCGTCCCGAAGATCGCGTCGACGACGGCCCCCGAACCCGCCAAACGGGCATCCAGGTCGTCGCTTACGTGCTCGCCGACGAAGCGCGCGAGGTTTGCCGCCGCGTCGCCGCTCAGCTCCTCGGCCGGCCAAAGCAGCAGCGCCTCGACCTCGTGCCCCGCCTCCGCCAGATAGCGGGCTGCCACCAGGCCGTCGCCGGCGTTGTTTCCCTTGCCGCAGACCACGCGCACCGGCCCGTCGGGCGCAAGCTCCCCGACCGCCTCCGCAACAGCCCTCCCGGCGGCTCTCCATCAGCTCCAGCGACGGCACCCCCTGCTCCTCGATCGCCCACCGATCGACCGCCCGCATCCCCTCGGCGTCATACAGCGGTTCCAGCCACGACTCCATGCGCTGCTCAGCCTAACCCCGCAGCTCGGGCGGGAGGCGACAGGACCCGCCCGCCTATTCCATGGTCTCTGCGATGGCGACCGCCGCGGCGAAGTCGCGCGGAGTGGGTGAGAGAGATCTTGACGCTCCTCCCCGCCGCCGCCTCGGCGGCGCGGCCGCTGAGCCGGACGCGCGGCGGCTCGCCGGCGACGACCTCGATCTCGCCCAGCCCGAAGCCGCCGGCGAGGCCGAGCGCCTTGACCACGGCCTCCTTGGCGGCGAAGCGCGCCGCCAGGTGGCGGGCCGGGCGAGCGCGCGCCGCCGCGTAGTCGCGCTCCGCCGCCGTGAAGACCCGCTCGGCGAGGCGGGGGCGGCGCTCCAGGGCGCGCTCCAGGCGGTCGATCTCGAGCAGGTCGATGCCGACGCCGGCGGCCATCGCCGCTACTCGACGGTGACCGTCTTCGCCAGGTTGCGCGGCTGGTCGACGTTGAGGCCGCGCGCCCGGGCGATGTCGTAGGCGAGCAGCTGGAGCGGCAGGATCGCGACGATCGGCTGCAGGATCCAGTCGGTGCGGGCGACCTCGATCGTCTGGTCGGCGACCTCGCCGACCCGCTTGCAGCCCTCGGTCGCGATCGCGATCGTCCTGGCGCCGCGGGCGCGCACCTCTTCCATGTTGGAGAGCACCTTGTCGAGGACGGGGCTCTCGGTGGCGACGCAGACGACCGGCGTCGACTCGTCGAGCAGCGCG
Organism: uncultured Solirubrobacterales bacterium; assembly: GCA_963696185.1. Classification (GTDB taxonomy): domain Bacteria; phylum Actinomycetota; class Thermoleophilia; order Solirubrobacterales; family 70-9; genus VRUE01. The sequence continues at coordinate 2,162,262 of OY968825.1, read as the reverse complement.
ATCGGGCCGTGCTTCATCTCGCCGGCCGCGTAGGCGTCGGTCGGGATGTAGGAGATCTCCTTCAGCTTCAGCGCCCCCTCGAGGCAGACCGGCAGCCCGATGTGGCGGCCGAGGTAGAGGAAGAAGCTGCTGCGTCGCGGTGGCTGGCGGCGACCTCGCGCACGGGCTCCTCGCACGGAGGCGAGCGTCGCCTCGATCTTCGTGGGCAGCGCCTTCATCTCGGCGACCAGCTCGGCGAGGCGCCCGGCGGCGGCAGCGTCCCCCGCAGCTCCGCCAGCCGCAGGCCGAGCAGGTACATCGCCGCGACCTGGGCGACGAACGTCTTGGTGGCGGCGACGCCGATCTCGAGGCCGGCGCGGGTGTAGAGGACGGCGTCGGCGTCGCGGGTCGCCTGGCTGCCCATGATGTTGGTGACCGCCAGCACCTGGGCGCCGCGCTCGCGCGCCAGCCGCATCGCCGCCAGGGTGTCGGCCGTCTCGCCCGACTGGGTGATGCCGATCACCAGGTCGTCGGGGCCGACCACGGGGTTGCGGTAGCGGTACTCGGAGGCGATGTCCATCTCGACCGGCACCCGCGCCCACTCCTCGATCGCGTAGCGGCCGACCAGGCCGGCGTGGTAGGAGGTGCCGCAGGCGACGATCACGATCCGCCGCAGGTCGCGCAGGAAGGCGTCGTCCAGCTCGACGTCGGAGAGGTCGACCCCATCGTCGGTGGGGAGGCGATCGGCGATCGTCTCGGCGACGGCGTCGGGCTGCTCGTGGATCTCCTTCAGCATGAAGGTCTCGTAGCCGCCCTTCTCGGCCGCGGCGGCGTCCCAGGCGACCTCGTTCGGGCTCGCGGCGCACCGGCTTCCCCTCGGCGTCGGCGATCCGCGCCCCGGAGGCGTCGATCGTGACGATCTCGCCGTTCTCGATCGTCATCGCCTCGCGCGTCTCGGCGAGGAAGGCCGGGATCGCGGAGGCGAGGAAGGTCTCGCCGTCGCCGAGCCCGGCGACCAGCGGGCACTCCTTGCGGGCGCCGACCAGGACGCCGGGCTCGCCGGCGTGCATCGCGACGAAGGCGTAGTGGCCGCGCAGCTCGGCGAAGGCGGCCCGCACGGCGGCGGTGAGGTCGCCGTCGTAGTGGCGCTCGATCAGGTGGGCGACGATCTCGGCGTCGGTTTCGGAGCTGAACTCGTGCCCTTCCGCGGCCAGCTCGCGGCGCAGCGAGGCGTGGTTCTCGACGATCCCGTTGAGGACGATGTGGATGCGGTCCGAGCAGTCGCCGTGCGGGTGGGCGTTCTCCTCGGTGACGCGGCCGTGGGTCGCCCAGCGGGTGTGGGCGACGCCGGTCGTGGCGGGGGGCGCGGCGACCGCGACCCCGCCGTCGTCGCGGGCCCGCTCCCCGACGGCGGCGCGCAGGTTGGCGAGGTTGCCGACCGCGCGCACGCTGTCGACCCGGCCGTCGACGATCACCGAGACCCCGGCCGAGTCGTAGCCGCGGTATTCGAGCTTCTCCAGGCCCTGTGACCAGGAGGTCGCGGCAGGGGCGCGCCTCCGACGTATCCGACGATTCCGCACATGGGAGGGGTAAGCGTAGAGGCCGGGGGGCCTTCAGCCCAGCTCGGCCCTGACGACGTCGGCGAGCCGCCCGCAGACCGCCTCGGCCTCCTCGGCCGTCGGCGCCTCGACCATGACCCGGACCAGCGGCTCGGTCCCCGAGGGGCGCAGCAGGACGCGGCCGCGCCCCTCGAGCCCGACGCTCTCGCGCTCGACCGCCTCGCGGACGGCGACGGCGCCGGCGACCGCCTCGCGGTCGGCGACCTCGACGTTGAGCCAGGGTCTGCGGCAGCTTCGTCATCGTCACGGCGTCGGCGAGGTCGCGGCCGGCCCAGCTCGCGCATCGTCATCAGCGCCGCGGCGATGCCGTCGCCGGTCGCGACGAAGCGGGTGTCGATGATGTGGCCCGACTGCTCGCCGCCCAGGGCCCAGCCGCGCGCTCAGCAGCTCGTCGAGGACGTAGCGGTCGCCGACCTTGGCGACCGCCACCTCGATGCCCGCCTCCGCCATCGCCCGGTGGAAGCCGTAGTTGCTCATCACGGTCACCGCGACGCCGCCGCTCGAGCTCGCCGCGCGCCGCCATGCCGCGCGGCGATCAGGGCGATCAGCTCGTCGCCGTCGTGGGCCCGGCCGGCGCCGTCGACGGCGAGCACCCGGTCGCCGTCGCCGTCGAAGGCGAAGCCGATCGTCGCCGCCGCGGCGGCGACGTGGGTCGCCAGGTTGCCGAGGTGGGTGGAGCCGCAGCCGTCGTTGATGTTGCGGCCGTCGGGCTCGGCGGCGATCGCCTCGACCTCGGCGCCGAGCCGCTCGAAGATCGCCGGCGCGGCGCGGTGGGTGGCGCCGTTGGCGCAGTCGAGCGCGACCCTGACGCCGGAGAGGTCGAGCGGGAAGGCCGACTCCAGCGCGCGCAGGTAGTCCTCGAGGCCGCCGTTCAGCTCGCGCACCCGGCCCGGCCCACGCCGGCGCGGTCGTCATTTCATCTGCAGCCGTGCGATCCGCTCCGAGCAGCGCCTCGATCCTCGCCTCGGCCTCGTCGTCGAGCTTCGTCCCGGCGCCGCGAGAAGAACTTGATGCCGTTGTCGCGGTAGGGGTTGTGGGAGGCGGAGACGACCGCCGCCAGGTCGAGGCCGAGGCGGCGGACGAGGATCGCCGCGGCCGGGGTCGGCAGCACCCCGCCGAGCAGCGCATCGCCGCCCGCCGCGGCGATCCCGGCGGCCAGCGCCGCCTCCAGCATCGGGCCCGACTCGCGCGTGTCGCGGACGATCAGCACCTGCGGCCGCTCCGCCTCGAGCGAGGCGGCCGCCGCCCGCCCCAGCGCCGTCGCCAGCTCGGCGGTGAGGAACGTCCCAGCCTCCCCCCGGACCCCGTCGGTTCCGAAGAGCTTGCGCTCGCAGGCTCACAAAGCCCCCGTCAGCGCTTGCTAGAACTGCGGCCGCTTGCGGGCCTTCTTCAGCCCGGCCTTGCGGCGCTCCTTGACCCGCGAGTCGCGGGTCAGGAAGCCGCGGCGCTTCAGCTCGCCGCGCAGCTCGGGGTCGACCTCGGTCAGCGCCCGGGCGATCCCGTGGCGGATCGCGCCGGCCTGGCCGCCCACCCCGCCGCCGTGGACGCGGACGCGGACGTCGACGCTGCCCTCGTAGCCGCTCGTCACGAGCGGCTGCCGGGCGATCGTCTGGTGCAGGGGGCGCGGGAAGAACTCCTCGAGCGGGCGCTTGTTGACCTCGATCTTGCCGTCGCCGGGCAGCAGCGTCACGCGCGCGATCGCGCGCTTGCGCTTGCCCGTGGCGAGGTAGCGGGCGCCGCTCTCCATCTTCGCCGGGGCGCGGCCGGCCGCGCGCGGCTCCTCCTCCGCCTCGCCGACCAGCGCCGCCTCGCGCCGCGCTCGCTCCTCCTCCTCGGCCTCCCGCCGCGCCTGCTCCTCGGCGCTCAGCTGCCGCTCCTCGGGCTCGACCGAGATCGGCTCCAGGTCGGCCCCGGGGATCACGTCCTTCTTCTTCTCCTCGGGCTTCTTCTCGCCGCTTCTCCGCTACCGGAGCCCCCTCGGCGGGAGCCTCCTCGACCGGGGTCTCCTCGACCGCGGGTCGCGCTCGACCGGGGTGCTCCTCGACGCGGGGTCCTCCTCGACAGGCGTCTCCTCGACAGGCATCTCCTCGACGGCCTGCGGCTCCTGCTCCGGAGTCTCGTTGTTCTGCTGCTCGTCCGTCATCTATCTCTCGATCTCCATCGGCTTGGGCTGCTGCGCGGCGTGGGGGTGCTCGGGACCGGCGTACACCTTCAGCTTGGTCAGTTGCCGCCGGGCGAGGCGGTTGCGGGGAAGCATCCCCTTCACGGCCTTGCGGATGACCTCCTCGGGGCGGCGGTCGAGCATCTCGGCCAGGGTGCGGGACTTGATCCCGCCCGGGTAGCCGCTGTGGCGCCAGTAGCGCTTCTGCTCGAGCTTTTTCGCCGGTGACGCGGATCTTCTCCGCGTTGACGACGACGATGAAGTCGCCGGTGTCGATGTGGGGCGTGTACTGCGGGCTTGCGCTTGCCGCGCAGCGCATCGGCGACGCGGGTCGCCAGGCGCCCCAGGGTCTCGCCCTCGGCGTCGACGACGTACCAGTCGCGCTGGCGGTCGGCGGGTGTTGCGACGTAGGTCTTCATCGTGAAAAACCGCGCGGGCAAGCCGACGCGGCCGCCGGATCATAGCCGCCAACGCGTTTATACTGCCGCCCCGGCAATGCCTAATCCCGTCCGGGCACCGGGCGGGAGCGGAGGAACCACGGGGACCGTGCAGGTCCCGGGGGCGAATCGGCCGAACCAAGCCGTAGCGCAGCTCTTTCAGCGCGAGCCCGACAGCTAACTCCGCAGGCGATCGAAAGAGAGGGCACGTGGCGGGCAGTAGGACGGGCGCCGGGCCTGGACCGGCGGGAAAGGCGATCACCGCGGCGGTGGCGGCGCTGTTGCTGCTGGTCCTCGCCGGGACGGCCTCCGCCGCGACCGGCGGTGCTCCCTCGCCGGGGGGCGGCTCGCCGCCTCCGGCCAGCCCGACGGGCTCCCCCGCCGGCGTCCCCAGCAGCGGAGCGCTCAGCCTGGCCTCCGCCCGGGTCTCGCCGCCGAAGGCCTTCTACTACGGCGTCCGCTACCCGCGCCTGGCCTTCGCGATCGCCAGCGACCGGCCCAGCAACGACCTGCAGATCGACGTCGTGAACGCCGCCGGCGAAGCCGTCAGGAGCTTCTACCGCAACGGCGTCGCGCCGAACACGACCATCGGCATCCGCTGGGACGGGACGACCGCAGCCGGGCGTCCGGCTGCGAACGGCCGCTACCAGTTCAGGATCGGCCCGCAGGGCGGCGGCCCCGTGGCGCGGGCCAGCAGCTCCTCGACGACGCTGAAGCTCGGCTTCGCGCTCTACCGGTTCGCCTTCCCGGTGCTCGGCGCCCACGACTTCGGCGGCGCCGCCGACCGCTTCGGCGCCCCGCGCGCCGGCCACACCCATCAGGGTCAGGACGTGATGGCCGCTTGTGGCACGCCGATCGTCGCCGCCCGCGGCGGCACGGTCCAGTACGCGGGCTTCCAGGCGGCGGCCGGCAACTACGTGGTGATCGACGGCAGGAACGCCTCCTTCGACTTCATGTACGCGCACCTCGCCCGGCCCTCGCCGCTGAAGACGGGCGACTCGGTCCGCACCGGCGGGCCGATCGGCGTGGTCGGCCAGACCGGCGACGCGACGGCCTGCCACCTCCACTTCGAGATGTGGACCGCCCCGGGCTGGTACGAGGGCGGCCAGCCGGTCGATCCGCTGCCCTACCTGAAGCACTGGGACCTCTATTCCTGAACCTGGCCCGCCTGGGTCCACATAGGATGAGCGGCCGTGCCCGCCGTCGCCATCCCCCTAGCCGGAGTGACGGTGCTGGCGACGCTGATCGGAGGCAGGGTGGCGCTGCGCCTCTCGCACACCCTGCCGACCGTGATCGCGCTGACCGGCGGGGTCGTCGTCGCCGTCGCCCTCTTCGACGTGCTGCCGCAGGGGATCTCGGGGGTCGGGGACCCGAGCAAGGCGACGACGCTGGTCGCCGCCGGCTTCCTCATCTTCTTCTTCGCCGAGCGGGCCCTGGTGCTGCACCACCGCGACGACCCGTCCGAGGCGCGCGCCCACCGGCGCGTCGGCCTCTTCGGGGCGCTCGGGCTCTCGATCCACAGCTTCATCGACGGGCTCGGGATCGGCCTCGCCTTCGGCCTCAACTCGACCACCGGCTTCCTCGTCTTCATCGCCGTCGTCAGCCACGACTTCGCCGACGGGCTCAACACGGTGAGCTTCGTGCTCAGCCAGTCCGGCGACCGCCGCCAGGCGACCAGGTGGCTGAACATCGACGCGATCGCACCGTTGCTTGGCGCCATCGTCGGCTCGCTTGCCAGCGTCTCCAGCCAGACCCTCGGCTACATCCTCTGCCTCTACAGCGGCTTCTTCCTCTACATGGGCGCCACCGACCTCCTTCCCGAGGCCCACGCCCACGCCTCCTGGTCCCGCGTCGCCCTCACCGCCTCCGGCTTCGCCCTGATCTTCGCGATCACCCGCGCCGCGGGCGTCTGACCGCCCGCTCCGGAACCCCCTCCGCCTTCCCGGCCGAGCGCAGCTCCAGCAGGGCCAGCGCGAGGGCGACGGGGACTGTGGCTGGGAGCTCGTCGACCGCGAAGAAGAGGAGGTCGAAGGCGAGGGCGAGGACCGCGACGAGGGCGGCGCCCCTGAGCTGAAGCGGACGGTTGCGGGCGAGCAGACAGCCGAGGGTGGCGGCGACGAAGAAGTCGCCGAAGCCCATCTGGGCGGAGCCGAGGTGGACGACCTGGAGGCGGGGCAGCTCGGCCGGGGCGGCGGCGCTGAGCACCGCGTTGGGGCCCTGGAGGAGGTCCGAGACGACGAGCCAGGTGTCGACCGCGGCCATCACGTAGATGCCGAGCTTCAGCCAGGCGGCGGGGACGACCGAGACGAGCAGCCAGCCCAGGGCGACGCAGGCCAGGGCGGTCAGCGCCGTCGCCGCGGCCTCGCCGGCCAGCGACCCCTGCGCGGCCCAGGCGAGCGCGAAGAGCGGCAGCGCCGCGGCCGCCCAGACGGTACGGGAGCCGCGCAGGAGCGAGCCCAGCGCCAGCGCCGCCAAGGGCGGCACGGCGACCAGCGCCAGCCAGGCGAGCGCCGTCGCCGAGCCGGAGTAGAGAGCGACGACCACGATCGTCACCGCGATCGAGAGCGGCGGCAGAGCGGCCCACCAGCGGCTGCGCAGCGCCATCGCCCACGGCAATTGCCGTGGCTGCGGAAGCGCGACGAGAACCGCCTGGAGAAGGCTGAGGATGGAAATCGAGACCGCGAACGACATTCGGAATCGTTGACGCGGTCAGGAGGTCGCCTGGCACCGCTAGGCGCCGCCCTCGCCGGTCGTCACTCCCACTCGATGGTCGCCGGCGGCTTGGAGGAAATGTCCAAAGCCACGCGGTTGACGCCGCGGACCTCGTTGATGATCCGGTTGGAGACGCGCTCCAGCAGGTCGTAGGGGAGGCGGGCCCAGTCGGCGGTCATCGCGTCGTCGGAGGTGACGGCGCGGATCACGATCGGGTAGGCGTAGGTGCGGCCGTCGCCCTGGACTCCGACCGAGCGGACGACCGGCAGCACGCAGAAGGACTGCCAGAGCTGCCGGTACAGCTCGGCGGCGCGGATCTCCTCCTGGAGGATCGCGTCGGCGGCGCGCAGGATCTCGAGCCGCTCCCTGGTCACCTCGCCGCCGACGATGCGGATCGCCAGCCCCGGCCCGGGGAAGGGCTGGCGCCAGACCATCCGCTCCGGCAGCCCCAGCTCGGCGCCCACCGCCCGCACCTCGTCCTTGAACAGCATCCGCAGCGGCTCGACCAGCTCGAACTCGAGGTCCTCGGGCAGGCCGCCGACGTTGTGGTGGGACTTGATCGTCGCGGCGCCGTCGCTGCCGCCCGACTCGATCACGTCGGAGTAGAGCGTGCCCTGGACCAGGTAGCGGGCGTCCTCGAGCTTCGCCGCCTCCTCCTCGAAGACGCGGATGAACTCCTCGCCGATGATCTTGCGCTTGCGCTCCGGCTCGTCGATCCCCGGCCAGCCGCGCCAGGAAGCGCTCCTCGGCGTCGACGTGGACCAGCGGGATGCCGAACTGCTCGAACGCCTCGACCACCTGCTCGGCCTCGTTGAGCCGCATCAGGCCGTGGTCGACGAAGACGCAGGTCAGCCTCTCCCCCACCGCCCGGTGGACGAGCAGCGCCGCGACCGAGGAGTCGACCCCGCCCGAGAGGCCGCAGATCACCCGCCCCTCGCCGACCTGCGCCTGGATCGTCGCGACCTGCTCGGCGATCACCGACTCGCGGCGACCACTGCTGCTCGCAGCCGGCGATCGTCGCGCAGGAAGCGCGTCAGCATCTCGGTGCCGTAGGGCGTGTGGACGACCTCGGGGTGGAACTGGATGCCGTAGAGGCCGCGCTCCGGCGCCTCGCAGGCGGCGACCGGCGAGCCGGGGCTGGAGGCGAGCGCCGCGAAGCCCTGCGGCGGCTCGAAGACCGCGTCGCGGTGGCTCATCCAGCAGCTCTGCTCCTCCGGCAGGCCGCCGAGCAGGCGGCCGCCGCCGTCGCGCAGGGCCAGCTCGGCGCGCCCGAACTCCCCCGCCTCGGCCCCCTCGACCCTGCCGCCGAGCGCCTGGACCATCGCCTGCATCCCGTAACAGATGCCCAGCATCGGGATCGTCCAGGTCCAGCAGCTCGGTCGGGAACGGCGGCGCCCCCGGCTCGTACACCGACGCCGGCCCGCCGGAGAGGACCAGCGCCTTCGGCGCTCCGCTCCCGGATCTTCTCCACCGGAGCCGTCGACGGCAGCAGCTCCGCGAACACCCCGCATTCGCGGATCCGCCGGGCGATCAGCTGCGAGTACTGCCCTCCGAAGTCGAGGACCAGCACCTCCTCCACGCCTCTGCCGGCGGGTGGCGCGCAGGGGGGACCGCCCCGAGGAGCTTCAGCTACCGCAGGGGGCGGTGGGTCCCCTGCGGCGACAGGACCCGCCGGCCCGACCGCGCTGGGACTCAGTCATCCGATACGGCCACCCCCGCGGAAACCGCCGCGCGCCCGTTCGAGCCCATGCCCACGGACTGCTCGTTCTGCAGCTGCTTGCCCTCGCTCATCAGCGCCGGGGCGACCATCACCTCGGCCCGCTGGAAGGAGCGGATGTCCTCGTAGCCGCAGGTGGCCATCGAGGTCCTCAGCGCCCCCATCAGGTTGAAGGTGCCGTCGTTCTCCTGGGCCGGGCCCGAGCAGGATCTCCTCCATCGTCCCGTCCTGCCTGGTGGAGACGCGGGTGCCGCGCGGCAGCGAGGGGTGGAAGGTCGCCATCCCCCAGTGGAAGCCGCGCCCCGGCGCCTCCTTGGCGCGGGCCAGCGGCGAGCCGACCATCACCGCGTCGGCGCCGCAGGCGATCGCCTTGGAGACGTCGCCCCCGGTCCGCATGCCGCCGTCGGCGATCACGTTCACGTACTCGCCGGTCTCCAGCATGTGCTGGGCGCGGGCCGCGGCGACGTCGGCGATCGCGGTCGCCTGCGGGACGCCGATCCCGAGCACGCCGCGCGTCGTGCAGGCGGCGCCCGGGCCCGACCCCGACCAGGACGCCGACCGCGCCGGTCCGCATCAGGTGCAGCCCGGTCGAGTAGGAGGCGCAGCCGCCGACCACGGTCGGCACCGGCACTTCGGCGATGAACTCCTTCAGGTTGAGCGGCTCGACCGTGGTCGAGACGTGTTCGGCCGAGATCACCGTGCCCTGGATGACGAGGATGTCGATCCCCGCCTCGACCGCGATCTCGTAGTGCTCGCGCACCTTCTGCGGGGTCAGCGAGCCGCAGGCGACCGCGCCGCGCTCCTTGATCTCGGCGATCGCGCCGCCCGATCAGCTCCGGCTTGACCGGCTCGGCGTAGATCTCCTGCATGACCCGCGTCGCCAGGTGCTTGGGCGCGGCGGCGATCTTCTCGAGCTGCTCCTCGGCGTTCTCGAAGCGGGTCCAGATCCCCTCCAGGTTGAGCACGCCGAGGCCGCCCAGCTCGTTGACGAGCGCGGCAGTGTCGGGGCTGACGACGCCGTCCATCGCCGAGGCGACGAGCGGCAGCTCGAAGCGATAGGGGCCGAGGGTCCAGCTGATGTCTATGTCGTCGGGATCGCGGGTGCGGCGCGACGGGACGATCGCGATGTCGTCGAATCCGTAGGCGCGCCGCCCCTTCTTGCCTCGACCGATGTCGATCTCCAATTGGTCCTCCAGGGGTGGCGTTGAGCAGCCAGCCTACACTTCCGCGTGGACCTCCAGATCGTGCACCTCGACCTCGGCGAGCAGCCGCTCGACCTGGTTGCGGATCGACGACTGCCGGCGCCGAAATGCTGGGTCGACTCCGCCCCGCAGGCGACGCCGTAGGCGAGGCACTCGCCGGGCGGGCGGCCGTCGTAGCGGGCGGCGACGTAGCCGGCCAGGAAGGCGTCGCCGGAGCCGACCGTGGAGACCGGCTCCAGGGTCTCGGTGCGGACCTCGAGGAAGCGCCGCTCGGCGCCCTCGCCGACCACCGCGACGCAGCCATCGGGCCGGGTTATCACCGCCTCGCCGGCGCCGAGGCGGACCAGCTCGGAGAGGCCGTGCGGCGAGGTCGCCCTCGTCGTCGAACTCCTGGCCCGACCAGCTCCTCGGCCTCGCGCTCGTTGGGAGTGACGATCGAGGCGCCGGCCCGGATGCCCGCCACGCATCGGCTCCCCCTCGGCGTCGAGGACGACCGTCACCCCGCGTTCTCGCAGACTCCTTGACGAGGCGCGCGTAGAGGTCCTCGCGGGCGCCGGGCGGCAGCGTCCCGGCGAGCACGCAGATCTTTGCGCCGCGCGCCAGGTAGCCGAGCCGCTCGACGAAGCGCTCGACCTCCTCCGGGCTGACCGCCGGCCCGCGCTCGTTGATCTCGGTCTGCTCGCCGGAGGTCGGGTCGATCACCGCCAGGTTGATCCGCGTTTCGCCGGCGATCCGGGTGAAGTCGGTCAGCACCGCCTCCTGGCGAAGCTGCTCCAGGACGCGCGTCCCGGTCGGGCCGCCGGCGAAGCCGGTGGCGATCACCGGGCGCCCCAGCAGGCTGAGGGCGCGGGCGACGTTGACGCCCTTGCCCCCCGCCACGGTGCGGCTCTCGACCGCGCGGTGGCGCTGGCCGAGGCGGAAGTTCGGGCACGGCGACGGTGCGGTCGATCGCCGCGTTCAGGGTGACGGTGAGGATCACCCGCAGACCCCCCCGCCTCGACGGCTCACCGCTCGCCTCTCCTCGCAACCCACCATCTCATTGTCTCGCTTTACCCCGCAGCGGGCAATCTACCCCGCGGTCGGCAGGCCGGGTCAGCGCAGCTTCAGCTTCTCGCCCGCGATCAGGATCTGCGGGTCGACGCCGGGGTTCAGCCGCTGGATGCGGGCGACCGAGACGCCGGTCCTGTGGGCGATCGAGGTCAGCGTGTCGCCGTTCTGGACGACGTAGGAGGCGGGAACGTGGCGGTGGTGCGGCCGGCGCCGCCCGCCGGGCCGGCGAGCCGCCCCGCGGGCCGGCCGAGCCGCCGCCACCGCCGAGCGAGCCGGCGATCACGACGACCAGCACGAGGAAGCCGGCGACGAGGGCGGTGACGGCCAGGGCCCTGGCCAGGGCGGAGGAGCGCTGGTTCATGGTTCGGTGCGAGAGCTCGGATGGGCGGCGGGAATCGTATAACGCTCAGCCCGTCTTCAGGCGGTCGAAACGTCCCAAACGGCTTCACGGAGGCGCTCCGCCGCGGCGGCCGGGTCGGCCGCGGCGGCGATGCCGCGCGAGGCGGCGACCAGGGCCGAGCCGCGGCCCGGCGCGAAGGCGGGGCCGAGCGACTCCGGCCGCCCGCCCTGGGCGCCGACGCCGGGGATGAGGAAGATCGAGCGCGGCATCAGCTCGCGCAGGCGGGCGATGTGCTCGGGCGCCGTGGCGCCCACCACGGCGCCCATCCCGCTCAAGCCGGCCTTCCCCGCAAGCCGGTCGGCGAGCCCGTCGACGAGCGCCGCGAGCCGCTCGTGCAGGGGCTGCGCCGGCGCCGGCAGGTCCTCGACGTCGGCGGCGCCCGGGTTGCTGGTCCGGACGAGGACGAAGACGCCGGCCCCCGCCTCCTGCGCAGCGACGACTAGCGGCTCCAGCGCGTCGAGGCCGAGCAGCGGGTTGGCGGTGAAGGCGTCGACGCCGAGGCCCGCCACCGGCCCCCAGGGCGTCGGCGTCTCGCCGACCAGCGCCTGCGCGTAGGCCGCCGCCGTCACCGGCACGTCGCCGCGCTTGCCGTCGGCGATCGTCAGCAGCCCGGCCTCGCGAGCCGCCGCGCAGACCTCGGCCAGCGCCGCCCAGCCCGGCGCCCCGAGCCGCTCGAAGCAGGCGAGCTGGGGCTTGACCGCGACGCAGGCCGGCCCGGCCCGCTCGATCAGCGCCCGGCAGTGGGCCGCGACCGCCGCCGCGGCCCGCTCGGCGGCCGGCGCCTCGGCGCCGACCCCGACCGCTCCCTCCCCGGCGAGCTGCGCCGGGTCGGGGTCGAGCCCGAGGCAGACCTGGCTGCGGCGCTCCTCGACAAGCGCCGCCAATCGATCCGAAAAGGGCGCCGAGGGACTCACAAATGGTCTGCGCCCAATTCCGGGCGCGAAGAATCAGATTGCGACGCGCCCGGAATTGGGCTTGCCTAGCCCTTGACCTTGGCCTTCAGCGCCGAGCCGGCGGAGAAGCGGGGGACCTTGCCGCCCGGAATCGTGATCCGTTCGCCGGTGCGCGGGTTGACGCCCTGACGGGGGCCGCGCTCGGCGACGTGGAACTTGCCGAAGCCGGTGAAGCTGACCTCACCGCCGTTGCTCAGCGCCGCCGTGATCGCGTCGAGCACCGCGTCGACCGCGTCGCCGGCGGCCTTCTTGCTGCCCACCCGCTCGTCGCCCGCCAGTTGATCCAGAAACTCAGCCTTTGTCACTCGAAGCTCCTCCAATCGTCGTTGGGACGGCCGCAATCTAACAGCGGGCTCGGCGTAAGGACCAGGCAAGCCCAATTCCGGGCGCGTCGCAATCTGATTCTTCGCGCCCGGAATTGGGCGCAGACCATTTGTGGCTTCCCGCTCAGGCGCCGGCCGACGGCCATCTCGCCGATCAGCAGCGGCGGCGTGCTGACCGAGCCGCCGAACGGCACCCAGCGGGGCGCCGCGCCCGACGGCGCGCACGGCGCGCAGCATCGAGACGAGGTCGCCGGCGATCGTGAACTCGCGCAGCGGCTCAGCCGGCTCGCCGCCCCGGATCGGCCCGCCCCGAGGCGCCCACCGAGAAGACCCCGGTCACCGGGTTGACGCCCGAGTGCAGGCCGGCGACGTCGGTGACGTAGACCCCCTCGCCCGCCTCCCCGAGCAGCTCCGCGAGGCTGAGCGAGCCGGGCGCGACGATCAGGTTGGAGGCCGAGACCGAGGGCGGCGCGCGGTAGCCGCTGCGGCCGGCGTTGCCGGTCGAGGCGGCGCCGCCGCGCCGCGCGGTGTAGGTGTCGTGGAGGTAGGCTGCGCAGCCTGCCGCCCTCGATCAGCGCCGTGCGGCGACGCGGCACGCCCTCGCCGTCGATCGGCGCGGAGGCGGGGCCGTCGGGGTCGAGCCCGTCGTCGTGCAGGACGAAGGCCTCGCCGGCGACCGCCTCGCCGAGCCGCTCGGCGAAGGGCGAGCGGCCACGCTGCACGGCGTCGGCGCCCAGCGCTCTGCCGAGCAAGGCGGCGAAGCTCGCGGCGACCGTCGGGTCGAGGACGACGGGGCAGGAGCGGGAGGCGGGCTTGCCGGCGCCGATCATCGCGGTCGCCCGCTCGGCCCCCTCGCGCGCCGATCGCGGCGGGGTCGAGGCCGGCCGGGCCGCGCGCCAGGCCGAAGCCGAGCCCGGTCTCGCGCCCGCCGTCGGCGTCCGCCAGCGCCTGCAGGTAGGCGTAGCAGCTGGAGCGCTCGAACTCGCCGGCGACGCCGGTCGAGGAGGCGATCGCGACCCGCTCGGCGGAATCCGCGTAGACGGCCTGCTCGACCCCGGCGATCGCGGGATCGGCCTCCAGCGCCGCCCGCTCGACCGCCATGCGCGAGGTCGGCGACCCGCGCCGCCGGCCATTCGCCGCAGCGAGGGATCGCCGAGCCCGCCCAGCGCCGGCGCCTCGCCGGCCTCGCGCGGCGGGGCGGCGAACTCGTCCTCGTCGGCGACCGCGGGCGCGGGCGGCGGCGCGCGCCGCCGTCGCGGCCAGCCCCGCCGCGCCGAGGTCGGTGCCGAAGGCGTAGCCGACGCGGCCCCCGATCCAGGCGCGCACGCCGACCCCGCGCCGGGTCGCCGCGCTCGAGGCTTTCCACCTCGCCGCCGTGGACGCGGACCTCGCGCTCCGCAGTCTCCGGCGGCGTAGGCCTCGGCGTCCGCCGGCCCCGGCGGCGAGCGCCGCCTCGACGGCGCGCCCCGCAGCAGGGCCAGGTCGGTCATCGCGAGCCCCCGCGCCGCGCCCGCTCCATGCTCATACCTGCGTCCCCCCCACCGTCATCGCCGCGATCCGGACGTGGCCCTGGCCGGTCCCGACCGGCACCTTCTGGCCGCCCTTGCCGCAGATCCCGGTCTTCATCTCAGAAGTCGCTGCCGACCGCGTCGATCGCGACCAGCGCCTCGAGGCAGTTGCCGATCAGCGTCGCGCCGCGGCAGGGCCTAGTCACCCTGCCGCCCTCGATCAGATAGCCCTCCGAGACGCCGAAGACGAAGTCGCCGGTCGCCGGGTCGACCTGGCCGCCGGCGAAGGAGACCGCGTAGAAGCCCTTCTTCACCTCGGCGATCATCGCCTCCGGCTCGGCCTCGCCGGGGGCGATGTAGGTGTTGGTCATGCGCGGGATCGGCAGGTGGCGGAAGCTCTCGCGGCGGCCGTTGCCGGTCGAGGCGACGCCGTCGCGCCCGGCCCGCAGCCGGTCGTAGAGGAAGGAGATGAGCCGGCCGTCCTCGATGCACCATGGGTCTTCTGCGTCGGCGTGCCCTCGTCGTCGATCGCGTCGGTCCCCCACTCGCCCGGCAGGCGGCCGTCGTCGTAGGCGCTCGAGCAGCGGCTGGGCGACCGTCTCGCCGAGCTTGCCGGCGTAGACGCTCGCCCCCTTCTGGACGTGGTCGGCCTCCAGCCCGTGCCCGGTCATCTCGTGGAAGAGGACGCCGCCGAAGCCGCCGCCGACCACGACCGGCATCGAGCCCGCCGGCGCCGGGCCGGCGTCGAGCAGGGTCAGCGCCTTGCGCGCCGCCTGCGCGGCGATCCGCCCGGGGTCGTCGTCGAGCAGCTCGAAGCCGCGGTGGCCCGCCGAGCGTCTCGGCGCCGGTCTCGACCAGCTCGCCGCGACGCGCCACCGCCTGGGCCCCGAGCCGCACCCGGGTGCGGTCGTCGCCGCGTCAGGAGGCCCTCCGAGTTGGCGACCGCGACCTCGCGCCGAGCCTCCGCGTAGGAGGCGCGAGCTGGACGACCTCGCCGCCCGCGCCGCGGCCGCGCTCGTCCAGCTCGCGCAGCAGCTCCGCCTTGCGCTCGGCCGGGACCTCGCCGGGCGGCCGCTCGATCCGGCAGCGGCGTCGGTCGCGACGGCGCCTGCAGCGGGCGCGGCTCGGCGCGCTCGCCCCGCAGCGCCGCGGCCGCCTCCGCAGCGGCGCGCTCGACGTCGTCGGGAGTCGAGGCCGTCGACGTGGGCGAAGTAGGTGGTGCCGCCGCTGATCACGCGCACCCCGGCCCCCTCCTCGGCGCCCGCCTGCACCGACTCGATCCGCGACTCGTCGATCGCCATCGTCAGGCCGCTGCGCCGTTCGGCGAAGACCTCGGCGAACTCGCCGCCGGCGGCGAGGGCACGGGCGAGGGCGCGCTCCGCGACCGCGGGCTCGATCAGCCCCGATCGTCATTCCCCCGGCGTGGCGGCTTATTCGTCATATGGCCGAGAAGCTCGCCACACGGCGGTTCATCGCTTCGCCTCCCGGCCACCTCGATCAGGCTCCCCGCGGCGACGAACAGCTCGCCGCCGGCGACGAGTCGGCGGCGTGGTCGGCGGCTGCGGCCCCCCGCGTAATAGAGGCGGGCGAAGGGGCGGCGGGAGACGCGGCGGCGGCGCATGTAGGCGGCCGCCTCGTCGGCGTAGCCGGAGACACGGTCGAGCAGCACGCGATGCGGCTTGGGCGGCATCATCCCTCCCTCCCGCCCTCCGCGCGCTGCCGACTTTGACCACCCTGACGTGTGGTGAAAGTCGCCTGCGGCGTCATCCGGGCCTCCCCGCCCCGCCGCCGGCCAGATCGCGCAGCAGCGAGCGCATGTCGAAGAGCGTCAGCGAGGCGAGCGCGAAGCGCTCGGTCACCGCCACCGCGGCGAGGCCGGCGTGGCGCAGCGCGAAGACCTCGCCCTGCTCGGTCCCGATGTGGACCTGCTCGACCGCCTCCCCGCCGGCCCGGTCGGCCGCCTCGAAGCAGCGCGGCGACGTCCTCGCGCCAGCGCTCGGGGCTGCCGCTGGCGGCCAGCACCGACGCCCTCCGCGTCGAGGATCGCGGCGCCGCGCAGGTCGGGCGACAGCTCGGCCAGGTAGGCGAGCGCGCTCGTCGCCGCGGCCTCGCCCGCGACCGCCTCGCTCGCCACGTCGTCGGCCATCTCGGTGAAAATACCGGGCCGTGTCCCTCGCGCGAGCCTCCTGGACCACCGTCGTGTCGATCTGCGCGATCGCCGTCGCGCTGCTCTTCGCTCGGCGGACTACACCGGCTACGCGATCACCGTCGGCGCCGTCGGCCTCGCCGCGGCGGTCAACCTGCTGCCCAGGCCCCGACTCCGCCCCTGACCGCTAACCGGCCCGGAACGGGCCGGAGCGGGCGCGGCTCGGGTCGCGCAGCGAGGTCTCGGGCTCGGCGTGGATCAGGACTTCGGCGCCGGGGATCGCCGCCTCGATCGAGTCGCGCATCTCGTGGGCCAGCTCGTGGGCTCGCTCGAGGCTGGTGCCCGAGCGGTACTGGACGTGGAGGTCGATGTAGCGGCGGCTGCCGGCGCGGCGGGCGCGCAGCTTGTGGTAGCCGGCGACCTCGGCGGTGCGGGCGGCGGCGATCGCCGCCTCGATCCGGTCCATCTCGGCGCCGGGCAGCGCTTCGTCGACGAGGACGCCCGAGGAGCGCCTGATGATCCGCAGGCCGGCGGTGACGATCGCCGCCGCCACCACGAGCGCCGTGATCGAGTCGAACGCGGCGATGCCGGTGACCTGGACCAGCGCGAGGCCGACGAGGACGCCCGCCGAGGTGAGGGCGTCGGTGCGCAGATGCGCCGCGTCGCCCGCCAGGGCGGGCGATTCGTGCTCCTTCGCGCTGGCGCGAGAGGACCGTGGAGACGCCGACGTTGGCGACCATCGAGAAGGCCATCACCGCGATCCCGACCCCGAGCGTTTGCACCTTGGCGCCGACGACCAGGCGGTGGGTCGCCTCGTAGACGATGATCGCCGCCCCGACCAGGATCAGCATCCCCTCGATCGTCGCCGCCAGGCTCTCGACCTTCTCGTGGCCGTAGGGGTGGTCGAGGTCGGCCGGCTCGTCGGCTTTGCGGACCGAGACGAAGGCCACGACCGAGGCGACGAGGTCGATCAGCGAGTGGACCGCCTCGGTGACGATCGCGATCGAGCCGGTGATCGCCCCGGCCGCGAGCTTGATCGCGATCAGCGTCGCGTTGGAGGCGATCGAGAGGGCCGCGGCGCCGCTCTTGGCCGTGCATCATCGCCCCGTCCGCGCCGCCTCGCCGGCCGCCAAGCTGCGCGGCCAGCAGCCGCGCCGCCCGCCCGCGATGGCTGATCTCGTTCTTCTCGGCCTGGGCTCAGCTCCGACATCGTCCGCGCGTCCGCCGGGACCGGTCGCGTCGGGGACGAAGGCCGGGTCGTAGCCGAAGCCCCCCTCGCCGCGCGGCTGCCTCGATCAGGCGCCCCTCGCAGCGGCCCTCGAAGACGCGCTCGCGCGCCGTCCCGCTCGACCAGGGCGACGCGCAGACGTAGGCCGCCCGCCGGCTGCCGCCCGCCGGCGGCGGCGACCTCGCGCAGCAGCTTCGCCAGGTTCTCCTCGTCGCTCGGCGCCCTCGCCGCCGTAGCGGGCCGAGTGGATGCCCGGGCGGCCGCCGAGCGCCGCCGCCTCGATCCCGGAGTCGTCGGCCAGCGCCGCCTCGCCGGTGGCGGCGTGGGCGGCGCGCGCCTTGATCGAGCGCGATCGCGGCGAAGCTAGTCGCCGTCCTCGGGCGGCAGCTCGACGCCCGGCCGGCAGCGGCTCGCAGCTCCACCCCAGGCAGCAGCTCGCGCATCTCGCGCAGCTTGTGCCTGTTGCGCGTGGCGAGGATCAAGTCGCCGTGGCCCGCTCCTGCACCTGCCGCAGGCGGGGATATCCCCATCTCCGCAAGGCCGAGCAGCTCGTCGAGCGAGGCGCGCGAGAGCGGCGTGCGCTCGGCCGTCGCCTGGACCTCGACCAGGCCGCCGTCGCCGGTCATCACGACGTTCGCGTCGACCTCGGCGGCCGAGTCCTCGGAGTAGTCGAGGTCGCAGAGCGCCCGCCCGTCGACCATGCCGACGCTGACCGCCGCCACCGAGCCGTTCAGCGGCATCTCCTCGATGCGCGCGCTTGTCGAGCAGCTTCTGGAAGCGCCAGGCGCAGCGCCACGTAGCCGCCGGTGATCGCCGCGCAGCGGGTGCCGCCGTCCGCCTGGAGCACGTCGCAGTCGACGTAGACGCTGCGTTCGCCGAGTGCCTTGAAGTCGACGACGACGCGCAGCGCCCGCCCGATCAGCCGCTGGATCTCCACCCCGCGCCCGTCCTGCTCGCCCCTTGGACACGTCGCGCGCCTTGCGGTCGCCGGTCGAGGCGGGCAGCATCGCGTACTCGGCCGTCACCCAGCCCCTGCCGCGCCCCTTCATCCAGCGCGGCACCGAGTCGCTGACCGACGCCGTGCAGATCACCCGCGTCTTGCCTAGCGAGATCAGCGCCGAGCCGTCGGCGGTGGCGACGAAGCCGGGATCGATCGTCACCGGCCGGATGTCGGCCGGCGCGCGGTCGTAGCTGCGCGAAGCTGGCATATCGCGAGTCTGCCACGAGCGCGCCCCGGATGCTCATTTGAACGTCACTTTGTCGACCGCCTCCTTGATCTTGTTGACGATCACGTCGGCCAGCTCCGTCCCCTGTTTGCCGTTGAACCCCTTCATCGCCGCCACCATCCCGACCATCAGCAGCGAGACGAGCAGGATCAGCCCCACGTACTCGACCGTCCCCTGCCCGCGCTCGCCGGCGGCGAGGGCGCGGATCGCCTCCGCCCGGCGCGTGATCGCCGCATGCACGTATCCCATCAGCACGTAGATCATCGAAGTCATCGAAGCCTCCCTTCGTGGTTTTGCCTCGATGCTGGCCGGCCCCGAGTCACCGATCCAGACGCAAATGTGCCAATTCACCCCCGCAAATGTGAAAAGTCAGGCCGCGCCGATGGCATGAGCGCTTCGACTCGAGCGACGACGGGGGATTTCGCCCCCTAATGAGTCCGCGCTATGCGTCGAGACCGGGGATCGGGTCGATCGGCAGCTCGCCGTTGAAGGCCTCGAGCTCTTCGAGGTCGCGCTTGTCCTGGGGACGACCGGCCAGGCGCTTGAAGCCGACAATGCTGCGCAGCGAGGCGAACCTGGCGGGTCCCCCCCCGGCTTCGCCTTCGATCGCGCCAGCGGCCACCGTCTCGTAGTCGAGCGGAGGCAGGCCGCCGCGCATGATGTCGACGATCCCGTGCCGGCTGCGCACGCGCAGGTGATTGGCGCCGGCGATCTCCTCCTCGCTGAGAACTTTGTCGTCACGGAGGCGCGTTGCTTCGATGTGCTCGAGGAAGCGGCGGATGGCGGCGTCAGCCTCGGGGCCGTCAGGAACCAGGAGATCGGAGTCTTTTGTCGCGCGCAGAAAGCCGTTCGCGATCACGCTGAAGCCGCCGATCACGACGTAGGGAAGCCCGACGGCATTGGCGTCGGCGACGACGCCGTCGAGGTCAGGACCAGAAGGCTCGGGGTGGGACATGGCCGCCGCGGATCGTCGATGCCAGGAGCTGGACGGCCTGCTGGGAGAGCTTCTGTCCCTGGGCGACGCGCTCGGAGGGAGTCAGCGCCCGAGCCGTGCGAATGTGATATTCGCGCTTCTCTGCGTTCAGCCGCGCCCACTCGGCCTCGTGGCCTGGCTCCAGCAGGGTCTTGTGTGGGTGTGAGGCCATCTGGAACAGATGGTACGCCAGGCGCGGGCGGCGCAATGTGAGGTGGGGCGCTCATTGCAGCCTCCTTCCGTCGGGGTGATCGGCGGCGCCACGTCTGCCGCAGCCCACGCCGATCTCGGGCGCGATCCGTGTCCGTTCCCAGCCGACGCCGAATTGTTAATTCGGTACCGATTTGTCCACGGAAGCCAGGCAGGGGTGTACAATCGCGTTTACCGGAACACGGTCGTCTGGCGAGGAGCCCCCGGAAAGTGCCTTCCACCTCATCCCCCAACGGCGGCAACGCCCCCGCCCCCTCCGAGGACCTGGGCGGCCTCCTCGAGCAGGAGCGCCTCCCCGCCGGCCTCGGCGACCTCGCCGAGCCGCTGATCGCCCACTCGCAGCGGGAGCGGATCCTGATCGCGATGGCCGAGAGCTGCGCCCGCAAGGGCTACGGGGCGACGACGATCGCCGACGTCGTCGAGCCGGCCGGCGTCTCGCGCGCCACCTTCTACGAGCTCTTCAAGGACAAAGAGGACTGCTTCCACGCCGCGATGGAGGTCTCGCTGGCCGACGCGATGGGGCGGATCGTCGAGGTCTACTCGCCCGACAAGCCGTGGGCGACGATGGTCCGCGACGCGGCGGCCGCCTTCCTCGACCTGCTCGCCCACCGCCCCGCCTTCGCGCGGATGGCGCTGGTCGAGGCGCCCTCCTCCGGGGAGCGGGCCTTCGAGCTGTACGCGTCCGGCAAGCGGGTGCTGCAGGCGCTGCTCGATCGCGGGCGCGAGGACCCGGTCGAGGAAGAAGCGATCCCCTCCAGCGCCGGCCGCGCCGCGCTCTCGGCGGCCGAGTCGCTGATCGTCGGCCAGATCCTCGCCGGCAACACGAAGCGGCTGCCGGAGCTGCTCCCCGACATCGTCTACATCACGACGATCCCCTACCTCGGCCAGGAGGAGGCGCTGCGCCAGTCCCGCCAGGCCGAGAAGCTGGTCCGCTCGGCGGGAAGCTGAGCGGGCACCGGGCCCGATGCCGCAGCCGCGCAGGACAGAGCCGTGGCGACCGCCGCGCGGGCGCCACGGGCTGCCGCGCGAGGTCGTCGTCCGCTCGCAGCGCGAGCGCCTGCTCGAGGCGACGATCCGCGTCGTCGCCGCGAAGGGCTACCGGGCGACGACGGTCGGCGACCTGACCCGCGAGGCCGGCGTCTCCCGCACCACCTTCTACGAGCTGTTCGAGGACAAGGAGGCGTGCTTCCTGGCCGCCTACGACAACGCCGTCGACGCCCTGATGCGGCGGATCGGCGCCGCCTACGAGACCGAGGAGCGCTGGCCGCAGCGGGCCCGGGCCGGGCTGGCGGCGCTGCTCGAGGCGCTCGCCGCCGAGCCGGCGCTGGGCCGCCTCGCGCTGGTCGACATCGGCGCCGCCGGCCCCGCCGCGCAGCGCCGCTTCCGGGCCGCGGTGCAGCGGCTGACGCCGCTCTTCGAGGAGGGGCGCGACTTCGCCCCGGGCGGCCGCGACCTGCCGGCCAACACCTCGCGGATGGCGATCGGCGGCGTCACCGGGCTGGTCGCCGACGAGCTGACCGCGGGGCGGGCGAAGCAGCTTCCCGGGTTGCTTTCCGACCTGCTTTTTGCGACGCTGGTTCCATACATCGGCCCAGATGCGGCGTCCAGGGAGGTGGGTGAGATGGCTACGTAAACGCCTTTGTACAGGACGCCGCTATGATTCATATACTCGCTAGTTTCCTCCAGGCGGTATGGCCGATGGCAAGCATCGAATCGCGGCGTCAACTTCTGCTCGAGGCAATGATCCGCGTGGTCGGCGCCAAGGGCTACAAGGCGACCTCGGTCGCCGACGTGATCGAGGAGGCGGGCACCTCCCGCACCACCTTCTACAAGCATTTCGAGGACAAGCACGAGTGCTTCCTCGCCGCCTACGACATGCTGGTCGAACGGGTCTTCGCCCGGGTCCTCGCCAACTGCGACGGCGAGCAGCCCTGGCTGGAGCGGATGCGCACCGGCCTGACGACGATCGTCCAGCTCTTCGCGCTCGAGCCCGAGCTGGCCCGCACCGCGGTCGTCGAGGTCGCCGCGGCCGGCGCCGACGCCCGCCGGCGCCACTGGGACGCGGTTGCCAGGTTCACCGAGTTCCTCGAGGCCGGCCGCGACGAGGCAGACGGCCGCGAGCTGCCCGAGAACATCGCCCTGTTGGCCGCCGGCGCGGTCTCCGGCCTGATCTTCGACGAGCTCCTCGCCGGCCGCGCCGAGCAGCTCCCCGACCTCCTCCCCGAGCTGCTCTTCGCCCTCCTCGTCCCCTACATCGGGCCGAGCGCCGCAGCCGAGGAAATGCGCCGGGCGGCTGCCGCCGGCTGAGTCCCTGAGTACTACTGCGCCCGCGCCGTAAAGCCGAACGTCCCCAGCAAATCGCCCGCCTTGAATTCTTCTTTGCCTCCGGCGAAGGCTTCGTCGTAGGCGGCGGCGAGCTGGGCGCCCATCGCCAGCGAGGTGCCGGAGAGGGTGATCGTGCGGGCGGCGGGGTCGTTGGAGGCGCTGGCGCCGCTCATGCCGATCGCAAAGAGCGTGGGGCGTTCGGATCTGCCCTGGTAGGGGGGCGAGGGTGAGACGTTGAGTTCTGAGCTCGTGGTGAGCCCGTCGAAGCTGAGCCAGGGTTCGTTCAGGATCAGCTTCGCGTAGCGGGATTCGCCCGAGTTCAGGTAGAGGAATTCGAGCGAGCCGCCGACCCGAAGCGTGCCGGAGGAGAGATTCGGGGCGAGGCGCCCGTTGAGGATGATCGGGAAGTAGAAGACACCGCCGATGTGTTCGGTGGGGAAGATCGGGTTGACCGCGACGTGCAGGGCATCGAGCTTGGCGAGGGTCTGGGGGTCTGGGGTCAGCGAGAGGGTGCCCTGGGCGGCGATCGCGACGGAGGCGGGCTGGGTCTTGCTGAGGAGCGAGCCGAGAAGCTGGCCGGGGGCAAAGGCCCCGCCCAGGTGGAGGCGCTTGTCGAGGCGCTTTGCGAAGCTGGCGCTCAGCTTCAGGGTGCGGTAGCGGACGCCCTGCCCGAAGCCTTCGCGGGGCAGGGAGAGGCCCTGCCCCGCGGCGAGTTTCATCGTCGGCCCGTTGGTGTTGGCGATCAAGGGTTCTGTGGTCGTTCTGAGCGTGAATTCCCTGATCGTCAGGGAGCCCCTGGGCGATGTGATCTTGAGCGCCCCGGAGTGGCCGATCGCCCCCTGGCCCGAGTCGGAGTCGATGCGGCCGCTCTTGACGGGGAGGGAGAGCGTTTGGCCCTTGAGCCTGGCGGGGGCGAGGGCCTTCAGCGCCACCTTGTTTTGCTTCAGGAGCTTCGTGAAGGAGGGGGCAAGGTGGATCGTCGTCTGCCCGGAGGCGAGCGGGTTGATCGCGGCGGCCGCGCTTGGGGGGGCGAGGGTCGAGAGGGCGAGGCCGAGCCCGGCGAGGAGCGCCAGCCCTCTTCCCCGCTTCGTGCTTTGAGTCGACCGCCTGCTCATCTTCCTCTCCTTTGCTCGCGCCGCCCTAAGGTGCGATCGGGGTCGGGGCGCCCAGCGGGTAGGGGATCGGGGCGAGCTGGGTGACCTTCCAGGCGCCGCCTTCGCGGGCCATCGGCATCACGTACTTCTCGGCTTTGCCCTTGGGGCCGTAGAAGAGGGCAAAGCCGCTCGTGTGCTTCACCCGCAGGGAGACGAGGGAGCCCGTCAGCGGGTTGGCGCGCTGGGCGGCGGGGATGCGTGAGCTGAGCGCCGCATAGAGCGCGGCGCAGCCCTTCTTCGAAGCGCCGCCGAGGCGTTCGATCCCCTCGCGCGTGGTGGCCGCGAGGCCCGCGCAGGCCGCCTGCCAATCGCCCCTGGCGCGGGCTTGCAGGTAGGCGCGCAGGGTCGCTTCTGCCCGGCGGCGATCGGAATCGGTGGATTCGGAGCCGAAGGTGGGGATGCTGTTGTCGCCCCGGGGCACGAGGAAGGGGGCGGCGTGGCCGGCGGAGTGAGGCGGCGTGGCGGGGGAGCCTGCGGGCTGTGTGGGGGTCGGGGGATGGGAGGGCTTGGCGGCGCCGGGCTTCTCGCGGGGCGTCGTCGAGGTAGTGGTGGCCGGGCGGCCCGAGGAGGGGGCCGGGACGCTCGAGGAGGTCGAGGACGTCGAGTCACTCCCGCAGGCGCCGAGGCCGAGCGTCGCCGTGGCGAAGAGGAGAACGGCGAGGAGCGCCAACCCTCTCCCCCGCTTCGTGCCTTGAGTCGCCTGCCTGCTCATCTCATCCTCCCCCTCACTCTCTCATCTCACCGCGCAGGGCCGGCTCAGCGTGATCGCCAGCGGTTCTGCGTCTGCGAAGTGAAAGCTCGCGTGGGCGAAGGGGAAGAAGGCGGTCTTGAAGCCCTTGGGGGCCGGGCAGGCGGCGTTGAAGTAGGAGAGCTTTCTTCCCCGGTAGGTGTATTTGCGCCGCAGGGTCATCTTGATCTGTTCGACGTAGCCCCAGGAGCCCAATGCGGGAGGAAGGTTCGTGGTCAGCTCGGTCCCGTAGGGGCCCTTGGAGACCCGGTGGATCGCAAACGGGATGACGAAGGAGGTGAAGAAGGGGTTCGAGGTGAAGACGTGGACGATCAGGGTCGGGCGCCCGTGTTCGCGTCCGTTGAAGGCGAGCAGGACGCCCGCGGTGCGGTAGGGGCGCTGTTCTGGGAGGACGATGTGGGCCCAGAAGCGCCCCTTGCCGACCAGGGCCGCTCCGCAGCTTCGCAGCGCCGTCTGGCTCGAGGCGGCCTGCAGGCGAGCGGGCGGGCAGACCGGCAGGCCCCTCGATTGCAGGGCGCCGTGGCGGTTCAAGTCGATCACGATGCCCTTGACCTGGGGCGGCGTGGAGTTGTCTGTGGTCTGCAGGCGCCCGGAGAAGACGATCGAGATCGGGGCGGGACGGGTTCTGGGGCGCCGGAAGGGTTCGATCCTCCCCAGCACGGAGATTTCCAGGTTGCCGCGCACGAGACGCTCCGCCTGGGCGGAGGCGGCGAGGAGGACCGTCGCGGCGACCAGCAGCGCCGCGAGCTTTCTTGGCTTGGTTCCCATTCAGTGGTTGAACCCGCGGGCGGGAGTGAACAGCTCTCCCCCGCCCGCGCATCCTCAGCGGTGGCGGCGCGCTCGCTTGTGTTTGTGCTTGCCCTTGTGCTTGTGCGGCTTCGGGCACCTCGCCCCGACCGCGGGGGTCGTGTCGGAGACCTTGCCGTTGTGGGCGTCGAAGTTGACGATCGCGCGGTGGGTGCCCTGGCAGAGGCTGGTCGAGTTGACCAGCAGGCCCTTGGAGCCGCCCTGCATTTCCAGGGTGAAGCTGTTCACCGGGGCGTCGGGGACCGCTTCGAAGGTATTTCTGATCTGGCCGTGCAGGGAGTCGATGCGGCCGACCAGGTCGATGTTGATCTCGGAGCCGTGCAGGGCCGCGACCAGGTCGGGGAGCTTGTGTTCGGATGATCTGAGGAAGACCGGCCCTTCCAGGGGTTCGGAGAGGATCGGCGTCCTTGCCCTGGCGAAGCCGTAGATCGAGGCGGGCGGGCACTTTTCGCCGTTGCCGCCTCCTTCCTTGAACTGGACGCGGGTGCAAATGTTGTTGAGGTGGCCCTGGTCTAGGAACTCGGACTTGGGCAGGGTGACCTGGGCTCGGGAGATCGCCGCTTCGCCGATCCCGTTCATGTGAAGGGTCGCCTTGAGGGCCGGGTGGGCGGCGCGCCTGGTGCCGCCCAGGAGCTTCAGGGAGAGCTTGGGGGCGAAGGGAAGCGCGGCGCAGTCGGCGGCCTGGAAGGGGGAGGTGACCGTGATCGGCTGGTCGTCGGCTTCGGAGGCGAAGTTCAGACCCGAGCCGAGCACCGTGGAGGCGGTCGAGGTCGGTTCGCAGCTGGTCGGGTTCAGCACGAATTCGGGCCGGTCCATGTAGATGCGGACGTTCCTGAGGTGGGTGGGGATGCCGTCGACGATGTGGGGCAGGGGGTCTGAGCCGGTGGCATCGACGAAGACTTCGCCCGTTTCGGGATTTACTTTCAGCGCCTCCCTGACGACCACGGTGCCGAGGTCGAAGGGGCCGACCTTGGCGTCGGTGATCGCGACGACCGAGAGCGAGGAGCCGTGGTAGGGGCCGGCCAGGTAGACGTGGCCCGGGGCCTGGGCGAGGGTGTTGCCTACGCCCGCTTCGACCAGGGTCCTCCCCACTTCGCTGCCGGCCGGGCAGGAGGGGCTGGCTTCCTCTTCGGCGCCGCCCTGCTCGTGTTCGCGTGATTTGGCCTGGGCGACCTGGGCGTCGGAGCACTGCTGCACCCCGGCCAGCTTGCCGACCACCCCGGGCGGCAGCTTGATCGAGAAGTGGGTGATCTCCTGTTCGCCGTCCTGGCGGGAGAGGCGGATGTAGAAGGGGGAGTAGGTGCCGGCGGCATTGTTGATCGTGCCGGCGAGGAGGCCCGGGTGGAAGGGCGGCAGGCCGCCGGTCGGGCAGGGGCCGCCGTGGACGCCGCGCAGGACCGCGAGTTCGGCCGAGAGCGAGCGCGGTTCCAGCGGCGCCGACCACGGCGTGAGGTCGGCGAGGGCGGTGAAGTTGCCGCAGGCCGGTGGGGTGGCGAGCGGCGAGGTGGCGCCCTGGCGGAAGCTGAGGATGAACTTGTCGAAGGGCTGCTGGGGGTTTTCGTCGAAGGTCGTGGTGAGCTGGCCCGTCACGGGGTCGGCGTGCACCTGGCCTGCGACTTTGACGACGATCCCGCGGCTGGGGATGCGGGCGACGAGGTAGAGAGCCAGCAAGGAGTGGAAGGGGTTGTCGAAGGGCTTGGCGATGTAGACGGCGCCCTGGGCTTCCTCGGTGAGGACCGGGGTGTGGACCCTGACCGCGCCGATCTTGGAGTCTTCGGGACAGTTCTCTCCCGGCAGGGAGTCGGATTCTTCGGCTTCGAACTGCGCTTCGGTGCAGTAGCCGAGCCCCGAGCCCGCCGAGGGGTTGAGGCCAAACCCTTCGGGCAGGGTGACGGTGGCGCCCTTGAGGTTGGCGGTGGAGAGCGAGTAGGGGTTTTCCCAGCTCTGCGGGACGTTGAGGGTGAAGTTCAGCCCGGTCGGCGATTCGGCCGCTTCGGTCGTCGTCTTGACTTCGACCGAGGGTTCGAAGGGGACGCGTTCGCATTCTTCGATCGGCCCGACTTCGGTTTCCGCTTCGGAGACGTTTTCGGGTTCCTCCCACGAGTAGGCTTCCATGTGGGCGGTGAAGCTGCCGCAGCTGGTCGGGTTGGAGAGGAAGGGCTTGACCGGGATCCTCGCTTCCTGGGGGCCGCCGTATTCGTTGACGCAATGCGGCGGCAGTTCGCCGAGGAGGCCACAGACCTGGCCGCGCTGGACGTCGTGTTCGTGGGCGGCGGGAACGCCCCAGACGACGGCCTTGACGTGGTGGGCTTCGCCGGCCTGGAGGATGTCGGGGGTGCTGACCCTGAGGCCGGAGTCGCCGGGACGGACGGTGACCGGCATCGTCTGGGTCAGGATGAGGGTCTTGAAGCCGAGCTCGGCGGCGATGCCGAAGCTGGTCACTTCCATGTTGTAGAGGGGGACGGTCGCCTGCAGGAGGCCATTGCCGGCGCCCAGGCTCACGTAGAGGCTGATCTGCCCGATCTGGCTGGCGATCGGGCACTGGCTGAGCCAGCCCTGTTTCCCTGCCTGGCCGAGCAGCTGCGCGTCGGTGCAGGTCGGCACGGCGGTGTTGTTGCCCATGAAGCCGGCCGGCAGGTCGACGACGACGTTGCGCACGTCGTTGAAGGTGCGCTCGTTGGCGCTGTGGGCGAAGTCGAATTCGGTGGTCAGGTCCTCATGGGCGGCCGCCTGGGCGGTCGAGGGCGTGATGTGGAAGCTGCCCGCTTCGATTTCGAAGTGATGGGGGGAACCGACCGGGAGCGGTTCGGCCTGGGCCGCCGGGACGAGGGCGGTCAGCCCCAGGCAGGCGCCCAGGGCGAGGCAGGCGAGGCGTCGGACAGCTCGGGGGCTGTGGGCGCGGCGGTTCACTTGCCACCTCCACGGTTGGCGCTCGCTCGCTTGTGGGAGCGGGCGTGATGCTTCTTGGCCTTCTTGTGTTTGTGGTGTTTGTGGTGCTTGCGATGTTTGCGGCTGGGCGGGCGTTCGTTGCCGGGGCCGCTGTAGGTGGAGCTGGAGGGGGTGGGGTCATTGGGGGCCGGGGTGGGGTTTGAGCAGGCGTCGCCTTCGCATTCCACCGGGCGCGGCGAGGGCGCTGGGAAGCCGCCGCCGATGCGGGCGTCGTAGACGTCACCGGCGGTGTCGTTGTCGGAGGGCAGGAGCGATTCGTCGGTGGCGAAGAAGGCGTCGCGGCCTTCGTGGGCGGTGCCGAGGAAGTGGATGAGGAAGCCGCCGCGGCCCGAGGTGATCAGGGAGAGGCAGCCCTGGACGTGGGTGCAGCCGTCGATGCCGTCCTTGCGCCACTCGTAGACATCGCTGGAGGGGGAATAGAGGCTACTACGGTGTTCGGTTAGGAGCCCGTTGGTAGCGATGGTGTTTTCAGGGGCGACTTCGCCGTCGACGTCGGCGGGAACCAGGGCGGAGGCGGTGTCGAAGAAGACGAAGTCCCCGTTGGCCGAGGCGACCGAGAAGTTGGGGACCTGGTTTGAGCCGGTCACGGGTCCAAAGCCTGCGCCGGTTTCGTTGAGGGTCGCCGGCAGAGCCGGTTCGGGGTTGAAGGGGGAGGCGCAGGAGAAGCACTGGACGGTCCCGGTGGCGCTGTCGTAGCGGTAGACCTGGTTGGGCTCGACATTGTTGACTTCGCCCGTTTCGTTTACCTGTTGGGGGGGTGGGTTGCCGCCGGGCAGGCCGGCAACCTTCCACGCTTCCCAGTAGAAGTAGCGCCCGTCGGGGCTCTGCGAGCGGCCCTTGCTCTCGTTCGGTTGAGAGGTCTGGACGACGAAGCGAAGCGCTTCGGCCGGGATGTCGTAACGGTAGAGGTTTTCCAGGGCGATTTGGCTTCCCTGCGAGTCCTGCAAGTCTCCGAGCGAGCGTGGCGGCGCGCCGGTGCCGGCGAGTCGCTCGCGGGAGAGGAAGTAGATCGCGCTGAGGTCTTCGGAGACGGTAAGTCCGTGTTCGAGATGGCTATGGATGGAGAAGAGCGGCTTCAGCGCCTGGGTTTCGGTGTCGTAGAGGAGGAATTCGCTGGCTTCGCCGCCGAGCTGCTTTTCGAGCAGGACCTCGGTGCCGAGGGCGTTGGCGGCGCGGAAGGAGTAGGCGCCGAGGTCGGAGTCGGTCTGGCCGTCGAGGCGCATGTAGAGGTGGGAGGGTGCCGAGCAGTTGGCGCCGGGGACGGCTTCCAAGAAGACGCGGCGCCCGTCGGCGGAGACCGCGTGGGAGGTTCTCCCCGGGGTGCTTTCGCCGCTGCCCTGGGTGCCGGCGGGGAGGCGGGCGCCGCAGGTGCCGATGCCACCGTTCGCCAGGCTCAAGTTGCCTTCGGAGTATTCGTAGAGGTCGGCGCCCTGTTTGGTGCCGGTGTTGGTGCCGAGCAGTTTGTGGTAGGTGGTCTGGAGGATCAGCTTGGAGAGGTCGGGCGAGCCGCCGACCCAGGCGCCGGTGAACTGACTGGGGATCGGCGGGGTGCCGACGTAGGGGCCGCCGGGGGTGCCGACCTTCAGTTCGAAGGGGGAGGGCCCGGCCGGGCCGGTGTTGTAGGAGGAGGAGAAGCCGACGCGGGTCAGGTTGGCGTCATAGATTTCGGGGGCGTATTTGTGGATGCCGGCTTCGGGCTGGGCCGCGGCCGCGGTCATTCGCCAGCCGCTGCCCGCTTCGCGGCTGAAGAAGTAGGGGCTGCCGCCGGCAGTGGGACCCGAGCCCCAGTGGACCACTTCGTTGTGCAGAGCGAAGTGGTCGCCATCTTCGCCCACCAGCGTGTTGGCGACAACGCCGTGGTAGGCGAAGATTTCCTGCGCGCCGCCCTTGTCGACCGGGGTGAGCTGCTCGTAGGCGCGGCAGTCGGGCAGGTTGGCGGAGGGACCGGTGCGAAGCGCCTGGTTGGGGCAGGGGCTGGGCTGGGCTTCTTCGCCCCCGTCTTCGGTCTTGCCGGGGTCGGGCACGGTGAGGGTGCGGGCTTCGCCGAAGACGCCGGCGGGGACCTGGGCGTTGGTGGCGAGGAGGCGGTAGCGGTAGGTGACGCCCGCTTCCAGGGGGGGGAAGTCGGCGCCGACGAGCTTGGTCCCGTAGCCCTTGAAGTTGCCGCTTTCTTCTTCGACCCCGGTGCCGGCGTCGAGTTCGGGCGTCTCTTCAGCCGATGTCCATTCGGTTTTGGCGAACTCTTCCTGACTGACGTACTGGACGCGGTAGTGGGTGTCGAGGCCGTGCGGGAACACCGAGCCGAGGGCGCGCATCGCTTCGCCGTGGATCGCGTGGGTGGCGAAGGTTTCGGCGCTGGGGGGGCCGGCGGTTTCGAAGCCATGTGGGAGGCCGGTGTTGGTGCCGTTGACGTTTTCGGCGCGCAGGCGCACGTAGTAGTGAGTGGCGGGGCTGAGGCCGGTGAGATCGCCCGCGACTTCGTGACCTGCTTCGTCGCCGCCGGGGAGGACGCCGTTGGCGCCGGGGGCTTCGACCCAGGCGGAGCTGGCTTCGGCGGGGGCGCTGCCGTTGGGTTCGGCGGGCGCGTATTCGAAGCGCCAGTGGGTTTCGTAGGTGCCGGTTTGGAGCTGACTCGTGGGATGGGCCGAGGTGTCGGTGACCGCTTTCAGCGACGGCGGTCCGGCCTGGGGCTTGATCGAGCGGGTCTTGATTTGGATGATTTCGTGGTCTTCGCCGATTTCGTTGACGGCTATGAGGCGGAAGTAGTGGGTGGTTTCGGGGGAAAGGCCGGTGCAGTCGGCCGTGGGGTTGGCGAAGTCTTCGGCGACGGTGACCGAGCCGCTGGCACAGGTGGTCCAGGGGCCCGATTCGGAGGTGGAGGTGGCGAAGCTGTATTCGGTGATTTCGCGGCCGTTGGTCTGGAGGATGGCTTCGAGTTCGACGAAGGTGGTCCCAACTGCGTGGCCGCTGTTATTCGAGCCAAGGACACGGAAGGACGAGATGAATCCTCCCAATTGGGCTATTTCGCGTTGGATTTCGGCGGCGGCGGGAGGGAGGGTGGTGAATGTGATCGTTTCTTCGGCTTTGCCGAGTTCGTTTTCGGCGGTGAGGCGAGCGTAGTAGGTGGTTGAGGGGGTGAGGTGATGGATTCTGGTGAAGCCTGAACTGTGGGATTCTGTTGCTGAGGCTGTGCCGCTGTCGATAAGGGAGCCTTTGCCTTCCGCCAGCAGGGCTTCGCTGGTGGCGTATTCGATGCGCCAGGGGGTGGAGAGTTCATTCGAGTACAGGTCCCGGTACAGAGTCACTCGGGTCGAAT
Organism: uncultured Solirubrobacterales bacterium; assembly: GCA_963696185.1. Classification (GTDB taxonomy): domain Bacteria; phylum Actinomycetota; class Thermoleophilia; order Solirubrobacterales; family 70-9; genus VRUE01. The sequence continues at coordinate 2,131,119 of OY968825.1, read as the reverse complement.
AGAGTTCCAGTTCCCCTGTCGCAGAGCCGCGTTCCCGGCTGACCTGGAATTCCCTGATGTAGGGCGCTTCGGCGGCGCTGGCGGGGGCGGCACCGAGGGCGAGGAGGAGGAGTGCGGCGGCGAGGGCGATGAAGGGGGTCGGGAAGCGCCGGCCCCGGGCCCGGGGGGAGGGGGCGAGACCCGCGGAGGCGGATGAAGGCGCACCACTCCCCCGGCGGTGGCAGCGGCTCGCGAGCATGGCGAGGAACCCGGTCTCGGTGGACGGTGCCTTCGCGTTGTGCTCTGTGGCTTTCACCTGTTTCTCCTTGTCGTGACTATGTGAGGCGTGTGGTGGGACCCGGGTCCCTGGGCTCCCCGTGGCGACGTCTGGGCCAGGGGGAGCCCGGGGCGGGTTGTGAGGCGGGTTGGCTAGCCGGCGGTCACCGCCCAGGTGCCGGTGATGTTGACCACTCCCGCTTCATGGGAGATCGCGCCTATGCCGAAGCCGAACTTGTTGGCAACCGGGTTTGCGCCGACGCAATCGCCTTCTGAGGTGGCGAAGGAGCAGACCTTCGGAAAAAGCACAACGCCGAAGTAGCTCTTTTCGAGATTTTCTTCGTGAGCTCCGTATACGCAGAGGTTGCCGGGTTCCGCTTCGGGTTCGGCGAAGTTCCCGGGGCACGCGGGCTGGACGACTTCTGTTTCTACGCCGCCTGTGAGGATCGGTTCCAGCCCGCTCGTCCTCAGGTAATGAGGAGTGGGCGCCGTTTCCAGCGGGATGCCGAAGCTGACGCCGGTGCCGACATGTGCTTCGGCGCCCTGCACGCTGGCGATCAGACTCCAGTTGCCCATGAGGGTCTTGCCTTCGGGCAGGGTTTCGGTGAAGCCGGTGGTGCCTTTGAGCGAGGTGCCGCTGCCCCAGGAAGCCGTCTTCGGACCGTAGATTTCCTGGGTCGTGGTGTTGATGTAGAAGTCGCCTTCGGTGCCGGTTCCGGCAGAAGGCGCGGTGGTTCCGTGGAGGACCGTTTTGCCGTTGGCGCCGGGGGAACCTGGTGCGCCGGGGGTTCCGTTCGTACCGTTGGTTCCGTTGGTTCCAGCCGGACCAGCGGGGCCGGTCGCGCCAGGCTTGCCGGCGTATTTCTTGGCGATCTTGGTGACTTCCTTTTTCTGCTTGCTGTTCAGGCCGACAGCGGCGAAGGCGGCGCCGGTGGTGGCGAGCACGAGGGCGAGGATCGCGACCGTGAGGCCGGCCTTGCCGTAGGGCTCGGTGATGGAGCGGATTGGGTGTCTGAGGCGGTGCATCAGTTCTCCTCCTTGCGGGCGGCTTCCCGGGCCGGCCTGATTGGGTGGCTGTGTGCTGCCGGGACTTCCCGGCTAGTAGTCCCGGCAGACGCCAGGGGCGCGGGCCGGAGGTTGGTGGGGTGAAGTTCAGAAGCCACGATGGGCTCAGGCGTGGGCGCTACCCTTTGGTCCATGACCGCAAAGGAGAAGCTGCTGGAGCGGGTGACGAAGCTCTCGGAGGCCGAGGCCGACGAGACGCTGCGGCTGCTCGACATGCGGGGCGATCCGGTGCTCGTGGCCTTCCGGGACGCCCCCGAGGACGATGAGCCCTGGAGCGAGGAGGACGAGGCCGCGGCCGCCGAGGCCGAGGCCGACTTCGCGTCCGGTCGCACGGTTTCCCTCGAGGAGCTCGAGCGGAAATACGGCGCCGAGTGAGCGGGGCCGACTGGCGAGTGCGGCTTGCTCGTCGAGCCGAGAAGGACATCGACCGGCTCGACCCCCAGGTCCGCAAGCGCGTCATCAAAGCGCTTCGCAAGCTCGCCAACGATCCAGGCGGCAGCCGGCTCCTGGCTCTCAAGGGTCGTCCAGGTGCGAGGCTCCGTGTGGGCGACTGGCGCGCGATCGTGGAGCTCGATACGTCGAGTCGAGCGATCCGGGTGAAGCGTGTGCTGCCGCGCGGGCGCGCCTACGAGCGCTGAGCCCGGGAAGGGGCGACAGCGGGCGGCCCGGGCGCCGGGGGCGGGATGGCCCGCTGACGCCTGAGGGCCGCCCGCGTCGCTCGTGCGGCGCCGCGCGCCAGGGAGAGCGGCGAGCGCCGTTTTCGAGCCGCGAGAAATCACAGTGCGGGCTTCTCCTCCTTGCGGCCGGCTTCCCGGGCTGGCCTGGCGTTATGGGTGGCGTGTAGGGCCGGGACTCCCCGGCTAGTAGTCCCGGCGATCGCCACGGGCGAGGGCCGGAGGTTGGTGGTGACGAGGTGAAGTCGATCCGCGCGCCGGCTCGCGACGCCGCAGCTTGAGGGGGGTGGGACCGTTAGGCTCAACGCGCCGCGAGAGCGGCGGACGCCCCCGCCGGTGGATGCCGGCCCCAGGTCTCGCAACCCGGGGAGAGAGGGTTCGATTCCCTCCGGGGGCGCTACAATGCGCAGCGCGAGACCTGGGGATCGGTTTTCATCGGTCTTCCCGAGTTTTGGCGAACGGCCCGCTTCGGCGGGTCGTTTGCTTTGGCCCACCTGGTCGGGCGCCTGACGCGCGATCCGGAGCTGAAGGAGATCGGCGGCGGTCGCTCGGTCTGCGAGCTGCGGCCGGCGGTGTGCGGAGGTGATCCCGGCCCTCTTGGTCGGGGCCGTCTTCGTGGCTGTTCTCAGCCCACTTCTCACGAACGTCTCTCCTTGCCGTGAGCCCTGCCGGCCGCTTCCCTTGGCGGCCCTCCCGAGGCTCGTTTTCCCTGTTGACCCCTGCCCGTCCCTAGCCGGGCTGAACTACTACGTACATGAACTAGCCAGAAACTTAGACCCCGTGTTTCTGGCTGTCAAGGAAAAGATCATGTTTCTAGAACCGGCGCCGCCGGCCGAGGACGGGCGGGGCTCTCCGGCGGCGGCTACGCTGCGGCTCACTGATGCGGGTGCTGGTCGTGACCAACTTCTTGCCCGACGCCGCCGCTCCCCAGCGGGGGCGTTGGGTCCGCGACCAGGTCGACGAGGTGCGGCAGTGCGGCGTCGAGGTCGAGGTCTTCGGCTTCCCCCCCGGCTCGCGCCACTACATCCCGGCCACGCGGCGGCTGCGGCGGCTGCTGCGCCGCGAGCGCTTCGACCTCGTCCACGCCCATTACGGCCTGCCCGGCTGGTGCGCGCTGCTGGCCGGGGCGAGGCCGCTGGTCGTCAGCTTCCACGGCACCGACGTGCGCCACGGCCTGGTCGGGCCGCTCTCGCGGCGCCTCGCCTGGCGCGCCGACCTCGTCGCCGCGGTCTCGCGGGCCCTCTTCGCGCCCGAGGACGGGCGGCCAGGGCTGCCGCACGTTCCCGGCGCGGCGGTCCTGCCCTGCGGGCCCGACCTCGAGCGCTTCCGGCCGCTGCCCCGCAACGAGGCGCGGCGGGCCCTGGGCCTCGACCCCGCCGGCCGCTACCTGCTCTTCCCCGCCGACCCCGCCCGACAGGCGAAGCGCGCCGACCGGGCGCGCGAGCTGGCCGCGGCGACCGGCGCGGAGCTGCTGACCGGCGGCTCGATCGACCCCGAGCGGATGCCGCTCTGGGTCAACGCCGCCAACGCCGTCCTCGTCACCTCCGATCACGAGGGCTTCGGCCTCGCCTGCCTGGAGGCGCTCGCCTGCGACGTCCCCGTCCTCTCGACCCCGGTCGGGATCGCCCCCTTCGCGCTAGGCGGCGTGGCGGGAACCCTCTGCGCCCCTTTCGAGGTCGCCGCCTGGAGCGCCGCCGCCCGACCCCACATCGAGGCCCCCGACCCCCGCGTCGAGGGCCGGACACGGGCCGCCCTGCTCTCGGCGGCGCGGATGGCCGAACGGACGATCGAGGCCTACCGCGACGTCCTCGCCGAGTCGTAATTCGTTGGCGAGGGGGGCGAATCAAGGGTGGCTGACGCCTCAAGGGATAGATGGCGCCTACAAGCTGGCCGCCCCAGGTCGGAGATCCCCTCCCCCGCGCTGCGGAGGCCTGGTGCGAGCCGTCCAAGTGGGACGGTTGGATCCTCGCCACACGAGGGCATGGCCCCGAATGGGCGCGGGTACTGCATGTCGGCCTCGACGACGTCGACCTCATCTGGGAAACAATCGCCGCGGCCGTGCTGACCAACCCTGTCGCCAAAGTTCGCAACCTTGGCGCACACGCACTGAACTGCAGAGTCGATATCCAACCAGCGATCGGGCCACGCAGCGCCACGATCAGGACCGTCTGGCACTACGCCGATGCCGACAGCGCGCCGCGGCTGGTCAGCGCCTACCCGACTCTCTAAGATCGGAGCAAGATGACCACCACCAAGCACATCGCCGAATACGACATCGTCGAGCTGGCCGAGCCAATCGACAAAGCACCCGCCGGGGCGCGCGGAGGGGTGCTCGACATCCTCAGCAACGGCATGGCGATGGTCGAGATCACCACCATGCCGGGGAAGATGGACATCGACCGGATCATCGTCGCGCCGCTCAGCAAGCTGCGCGTCGTGGAGCCGGCCCAGCGCGGCTGAAGCAGGGGCCGCAGCCTCTTCTTTGTCGCCGCAGTCATCAACGATGCCGCGACGTCCTCGCCGACTCGTAATAGATTGAGCCGGGCATGAGCGAGGAACGGGTCGAGCCGGGCAGCGAGGGCCTCAGCGCGAAGATCGAAAGCGCCGAGCGGCGGCTGCGACAGGCGGCAGACTCCGCGGCAGCGGCCGAAGCAGCGCGCCGGCGCCGAGATCAGGGCGCTCGAAGCCGACCTCGAGACGGAGCGCCTGCGCGCCGCCGAACAGCTCGAGGAGCTTCGCCGCGGCCATGACGAGGAGCTGCAGGCGCGAGCGGGAGGCGAAGGAGGGGCGATCGCGGCCGCGGAGGGCCGTCTCGCCGAGATCGAGGCGCAGGCCGAGGCGGCCGAGCAGCGGATCGAGGCGGCGGAGCGGCGCGCCGCCGAGGCCGAGGGCGCGATCGCCGACGCCGGCGCCCGCGCCCGCGAAGCCGCCGCCGCCTGGCTGCGGGGCCAGGTCGAGGCGATCCGCCGAGAGGCGGGGCAGCGATAGCCGCCGCCGCCCAGTTCGACGTCGCCGTCGTCGGCGGCGGCGCCGGCGGCCTCTGGACGGCGCTGCGCGCGGCGGAGGCCGGGGCCGCGGTCTGCCTCGTCTCCCGCAAGCCGCTCGCCGAGAGCGCCAGCTTCTGGGCCCAGGGGGGCATCGCCGCGGCGCTCGACCCGGCCGACTCCCCCGCCCAGCACGCCGCCGACACGATCGCCGCCGGGCGCGGCCTCTGCCGGCCTTCCGCGGTCGAGGCCCTGGTCGAGGGAGCGCCGGCCGCGGTGCGCGAGCTGCAAGGGCGCGGCGTCGCCTTCGACCTCGAGCCGGACGGCGAGCTGGCGCTCAGCCTCGAGGGCGGCCACACGCGGCGCCGCATCGCCCACTCGGGGGGCAGCCAGACGGGCCGCGAGGTGACCGCCAAGCTGGCGGAGATGGTCGCCGCCGAGCCGCGGATCGAGGTGCGCGAGCGCGCCTCGGCGACGGCGCTGTGGAGCGACGGCGAGCGCTGCCATGGCGTGATCACGGAGGAGGAGCCGATCCTCGCCGCCGCGACCGTGCTGGCGACCGGCGGCGCCGCGGCGCTGTGGCGGCGCACCACCAACCCCTGGGGGGCGATCGGGGCCGGGCCGGTGCTGGCCGCGGCGGCCGGCGCCGACCTCGCCGACCTCGAGTTCTGCCAGTTCCACCCGACCGCGCTGGCGATGCCCGGCACCCCCTTCGACGGGCGGCTGATCACCGAGGCGGTGCGCGGCGAGGGCGCCACCCTGCTCGACGCCTCGGGCCGCCGCTTCACCGACGAGCTGGCGCCGCGCGACGCCGTCTCCAGGGCGATGCTCGACCGCATGGAGGCCGACGGCGCCGACAGCGTCCGGCTCGACCTACGCGGCATCGACCCAGAGCGCTTCCCCAACGTCTTCGAGTCGTGCGCCGAAGCCGGGCTCGAGCCGCGCTCCGAGCCGGTCCCGGTCGCCCCCACCGCGCACTTCACCGTGGGCGGCATCGCGGTCGACCTCGACGGCCGCTCCTCGCTTGCCGGCCTCTACGCGGTCGGCGAGTGCTCCTGCACCGGCCTGCACGGCGCCAACCGGCTCGCCTCCAACTCGCTGATCGAGTGCTTCGTCTTCGGCGACCGCGCCGCGGCGGCGGCGCTGGGGGAGGGCGCGGCGGCGGCCGAGCCGCCGGCCCCACCCGAGTGGCGCTTCACGCCGCCGACCGAAGCGACCCGCGACGCCGTCTGGCGCCTCGCCGGGCCGGTGCGCCGGCCCGAGCAGCTGCGCGAGCTGCTCGCCGACCCCTACCCGCTCGCCGCCGCGATCGCCACCTGCGCCCTGGAGCGCCGCGAGTCGCGCGGCGGCCACGTCCGCGTCGACTTTCCCGGCCTCGACCCCGAGCTGGACGACATCCACATCGTCCTCGCCCCCGACGGCGCCACCCGCCACGAGGAATGGCGCTGAGCCCAGACGGTCGCACTTGTCCCCGTATACCGGGCAGAAGTGCGACCGCAACCCGGCGCGGTAGCGTCAACGTGTGCTGCTCGGGGTCGACGTAGGCGGGACCTTCACCGACGCGGTCCTCTTCGACGGGGAGCGCGTCCACGCGGCGAAGCTGCCGACCACGCCCGAGGACCAGTCGGTCGCGGTGATCGGCGCGGTTGAGCAGGTGCTGCGCGCGGCGGGCGCCGAGCCGGGCGCGGTCGAACACTTCGCGCACGGGATGACGGTCGGCACCAACGCGCTGCTCGAGGAGCGAGGGGGGCGCACGGCGCTGATCGCGACGCGCGGCTTCGCCGACCTGCTCGAGATCGGCCGCCAGGACCGGCCCGAGCTGTACCGACTCTGCACGCCGAAGCCGGCGCCGCTGGTGCCGGCCGAGCGGCGCTTCGAGGCGGCGGAGCGGATCGGCCCGGCGGGGATCGTCGAGCCGCTCGGCGAGGGCGAGCCGCGGCGGCTGGCGGAGCTGGTGCGCGAGAGCGGCGCCGAGTCGGTCGCCGTCTGCCTGCTCTTCTCCCACCTCGACCCCTCGCACGAGCGACGCATCGCCGCGCAGTTGCGCCGTGAGCTGCCAGGCGTCCACGTCTCCGCCTCGCACGAGGTCCTGCCCCGCTTCCGCGAGTACGAGCGCTGCTCGACGACGACGATCGACGCCTACCTCTCCCCCCTGCTCGACCGCTACCTGGAGCGGCTCGGCGAGGCCGCCGCGGCGGCGGGCCTGCCCGAGCCGGTCGTGATGCGCTCCTCCGGCGGCGTCGTCGCCGCCGCGGAGGCGGCGCGGACCGGCGCCTGGAGCGTCCTCTCCGGCCCCGCCGGGGGCGCCGTCGGCGCCGGCCTCCTCGCCGGCGCCTGCGGCGAGCGAGACGTGCTCGGCCTCGACATGGGCGGCACCTCCTGCGACGTCTGCGTGGTCGAGGACGGCGCGGTGAGGCGGACCGACTCGCGCCGCATCGGCGGCCGCGTGATCCAGCTGCCGATGGTCGACGTGCACACGGTCGGCGCCGGCGGCGGCTCGATCGGCTGGCGCGACCCGGGCCGGGCGCTGCGGGTGGGACCGCGCTCGGCCGGGGCCGACCCCGGACCGGCCTGCTACGGGCGCGGCGGCGCCGAGCCGACCGTCACCGACGCCAACCTGCTGCTCGGCCGGCTGGCGAACGACTCGACCCTGGCCGGCGGGGTGGCGCTCGACGCGGCGGCGGCCCGCACCGCCGTCGGCCGCCTCGCCGGCTCGCTCGGCCTCGGCGAGCTGGAGACCGCCGAGGGGATCCTGCGGGTGGCCAACCAGGAGATGGTGCGGGCGCTGCGCGTCGTCACCGTCGAGCGCGGCATCGACCCGCGCCGCTTCGCGCTGCTGCCCTTCGGCGGCGCCGGGCCGATGCACGCCGCCGCGATCGCCGCCGAGCTGGGGATCGAGCGCATCCTCTGCCCGCGGGCGAGCGGCGTCCTCTCGGCGCTCGGCCTCTGCGCCTCGGACCGCCGCCGCGACACCGTCCGCACGGTGATGCTGAGCGGCGCCGAGCTGAGCGCGGCGCGGATCGCCGCCGAGGTCGAGGAGCTGGCCGCCGGGCTGCGCGCCAGCGGCGGGGAGATCGCCGGCGCGCTGCCCGCGGTCGTCTACGAGATGCGCTACGCCGGCCAGGCCTTCGAGCTGCCGGTCCCCGGCGACACGCACCCCGACCCGGCGGAGCTGTGCGAGCGCTTCGAGCGGGCGCACGAGGAGCGCTACGGCCACCGCGACCCCGAGGGCGAGGTCGTGCTCGTCGACGTCCGCCTGGCGATGGTCGCGCCGGGGCCGCGCCCGCGGCCGGCGGCCGCCCCGCCCGGGCGCCTCGAGGAGAGCGCCCGCGCGGTGCGCTTCGACGGCACCTGGGTCGAGGCGAGGGTGCTGCACGGCGAGCCGCCCGCCGGCCTGCACGCCGCCGGCCCAGCCGTCTTCGAGCTGCCCGAGGCGACCTTCGTCCTGCCGCCGGGCTGGCATGCCGAGGTCGACGAGACCGGCACGATCGTGGCTACCAAAACCGCACCGCGGTCGTCATTTCAACCGGATAGCGGTACTAAGGACGACCGCGCGTGACAACGACGCTCGATCCGATCACCCTCCAGGTGATGATCGGCGGCCTGCGCGCGGCCTGCGAGGAGATGGGCGCGGCGCTGATCCGCTCCGCCTACTCGGCCAACATCAAGGAGCGCCACGACTGCTCGACGGCGCTCTTCGACGCCCGCGGCGAGCTGGTGATGCAGGCCGAGCACATCCCCGTCCACCTCGGCTCGATGCCGGACGCGGTCGCCGCCGTGCTCGGCGAGGAGCAGCGCCCCGGCGGCGCCTGGATCCTCAACGACCCCTTCCGCGGCGGCACCCACCTGCCCGACATCACCCTGATCTCGCCCGTCTTCGTCGCGGGCGAGCTGCTCGGCTTCGCCGCCTGCCGCGCCCACCATGCCGACGTCGGCGGACTCACCCCGGGCGGGATGCCGGCCCGCTCCCGGACGCTCGCCGAGGAGGGCGTCGTGATCCCCCCCACGCGGGTCGAGGGCGACGTGCTGGAGCGGCTCGCGGCGCAGATGCGCGCCCCGCACCAGCGCCTCGCCGACCTGCGCGCCCAGGGCGCCGCCAACCGGATCGGCGCGCTGCGGCTTGCCGAGCTCGCCGAGCGCCACGGCCTCGAGCGGCTGCGCGCCGGCATGGAGGAGATCCTCGCCTACGCGGAGCGACGCACCCGGGCGGCCCTCGCCGCCCTGCCGGACGGCAAATATAGGGCGGAAGATTTCCTCGAAGACGACTGCGTCGCTGTCCCTTCTCCCGAACATGCGGGGACAAGGCACAGCGGAGGGGAGGGCGACGTGGAGCCGCGCGACGTGGCGCTGCGGGTCGAGGCGACGATCGCCGGCGACGGCCTCAGGCTCGACTTCGCCGGCACCGACCCGCAGGTCGAGGGAAACCTCAACTGCCCGCTCTCGGTGACCAAGTCGGCGGCCTTCTTCGCCGTGCGCGTGCTCACCGACCCCGACGCGCCCGCCTCGGCCGGCGCCTACCGGCCGATCGAGGTGGTCGCGCCCGCGGGCTGCCTGCTCAACGCCCGCCGGCCGGCGGCGGTCGCGGCCGGCAACGTCGAGACCTCCAGCCGCGTCGCCGACCTGGTGATCGCGGCACTGGGCGGCGCCCGCCCGGTGCCCGCCCAGGGCCAGGGGACGATGAACAACGTGACGCTCTCGGGCGAGGGCTTCACCTACTACGAGACGCTCGCCGGCGGCCAGGGGGCCTGCCCCGAGGCCGATGGGCCGAGCGCGATCCACGTCGCGATGTCGAACACCCTCAACACCCCCGTCGAGGCGCTGGAGGGCGAGTTCCCGCTGCGGGTGCGGGAGCTGTCGCTGCGACGGGGCAGCGGGGGCGCGGGGGCGCGGCGAGGCGGCGACGGGATCGTGCGGGAGATCGAGGCGCTCGCGCCGATGCGCTACACGCTGATCACCGAGCGGCGCCGCCGGCGCCCGCGCGGCCGCGACGGCGGCTCCGACGGCGCCGCCGGCCGCAACCTGCTCAACGGCGAGCCGCTGCCGAGCAAGGCCGAGGGGGAGCTGCGCCCGGGCGACGTCCTCAGGATCGAGACGCCGGGGGGCGGCGGCCACGGTTCCCCCGGACGCCCATAGCGGTCGCGCCTCGCCCCCCTGCGCCGGGTCGACCGTGCCCGCGTCGCCAGATTCGCCACCCGGATTCGTTTTCTTAGGATGCGGTTAATTTGGCGATTCGGCCGCCCTCGTCTAGAATTCGCCGTCTTGGGCGGGGCTCTCCGCCTGGGCGGGGGTCCGAGACGCCGACCTCGCCAGTCAGATTCGCCGACCTTCTCAGGTACAGCTTTCAAATGCCGATCGCACTAAAGGAATGGGCCGTAACGGTTCGCGCGCTTGCCGAGGGCGAGCAGCTTCTGACGCTCCGAAAGGGCGGCATCCGCGAGGAGAACAAGCACTTCGAGCTCGAGCACGAGCGCTTCTTCCTCTACCCCACCTTCGACCACCAGCGCAACGACCTGGTCCGCGAGTCGCACCACCCGGAGCTGCGCCGCGCCCTCGAGGAGGGCGTCTGGCCCGACGAGGAGCCGCCCCCCAGGGCGCTTATCCAGGACGGCGGCGTCCCGCAGCCCGATCGCGTCCGGCTGCGCTGCTGGGCGGAGGTCGCCGACCACTTCACGATCAACAACCGCCGCGCGTCATCGACGAGCTGTCGCCCTATTACGTCTGGACCCCCGACTACGCGGAGAAGCGGCTCAACTGGAAGCGCCGCCACCCGCTGCACATCCTGCTGCTGCGGGTGCACCGCATCCCGCGGCCGGTCACGGTGCGGGTCCGCGACGAGTATCACGGCTGCCACTCCTGGGTCGAGATCGACCGCGAGCTGCCCTTCGAGGGAACGCCGGTGATGGCCGACGAGGAGTTCGACCGCGCCCGGCAGCAGATCGAGTCCCTGTGCGCTGACGCGCGAGCCAGTACTGCGTCTGAGGTAGTCTCGGCCCATTCCCTGGATCGAGACTCACTCCCTCAGCTTCAGCGCGCGCCATGACAGCGGCGATGCCGCCTTCGCCGAGCGCATCCTCGACCGCATGGAGGAGCTGCGCCTGCGCCTCGAGGACCGCTTCGAGCGCGTGCCCGGCGACGTCACGGTCGTCGTCCACACCAACCCCGCCTGGCTGACGATGGCGCACCCCTTCCTGCCCGCGGCGCGCTGGTCGGCGGCGCCGGCCGGGCGCCGCTACCTGGCCGGCTGGCCGATGGCGACCGAGCTGCACGTCCTCAACGACCTCCACATGGAGCGGCGCGCCGCCGGGGCGGACTCGCGCGAGGCGCTGCGCGGCACCGCCGAGCGGCTCTACGCGCAGCTCGTGGTCGCCGCCAACAACCCCGACCTGCCCCCCTCCTGGACGCCGCGCCGCTTCGCCCGCTACCTGAGCTGGGCCTGGCTGATCGAGGGCGGCGCCCAGTACTTCGCCCGCCAGGTCGGCCTCTACCGGGCGGCGGTGATCCGCCGCCTGCGCGAGAGCGCCCGCCCCTCCTTCCCACCGTCGCGGCGCGACGCGGTGCTCCTCGGCGGCACGATCTTCGACCTGCTGGAGGGCGAGCGCGGCTCGGAGGCGTGCGAGCAACTCGCCCTGCGGCTGCTGCCGGGCGGCGCCCTGCCGACGCTCGAAGCCGCCTTCGAGGCCCGCGTCGGCGAGATCGAGGACGCCTGGCGCGACCACCTGCGCGCGATCGCCCGCCCCAGCGCCGGCTAGCCGCTACCCGACGACAAGCTCCGCCTCGGCGATCTCGCCGTCGCGGATCGAGAAGCCCTTCAGGTCGGGCGCGCCGGGATCGGCCAGCGAGACGATCAGGTAGACCGCGCCGGGCCAGCCGGCCAGGTTGACGTCGGTCTGCGACGGATAGGCGGCGCTCTTCGTGTGGGAGTGGTAGATGCCGACCAGCTCCTCGCCGGCCGCCTCGATCTCCCGCATCAGCCGGAACTGCTCGGCCGCGCCGATCGAGTAGCGCAGCGGGCTCGCCTCGGCGTTCTCCGCCCGGTACACCGTCCGCACCTCGCCGCCGACGCCGCCGACCATCCCGCAACACTCGTTCGGCAGGTCCTCGCGCGCGTGCGCGACGATCTCGTCGACCAAGCTCTGGGCGATCCGCATCGACGCGAGGCTAGCGCCTACCACCAGACGGTGGAATCAAGGTTCTCGATGTCGTCGATCGGTTTCGTGTAGACGCCGGAGGACAGGTACTTCCAGCCGTCGTCGGGGATCAGGAAGACGACGTTGCCGCCCTCCAGCTCTTCGCCGATCCTGACCGCGATGCGGGCGATCGCCCCGGAGGAGACGCCGGCGAAGACGCCCTCCTCGTCGAGCAGCTTCCGGGTCCAGACGACCGCGTCGCGGTTGGAGACCATGATCTTGCGGTCGAGCAGGGAGATGTCGATGATCGGCGGGATGAAGCCGTCCTCGAGCGAGCGCAGGCCGTGCACCATCCTCGCCCTGCATCGGCTCGGCGGCGACGATCAGCGTCTCGGGGTTCGTGCTCCTTGAGCCGCCGCCCGTTGCCCATCAGCGTGCCGCCGGTCCCCAGCCCGCCGACGAACGCCGTCACCTCGTCCAGCTCTTCGAGGATCTCGACCGCGGTCCCCTCGTAGTGGGCGCGCGGGTTGGCCTCGTTGCCGTACTGGTAGGGCATGTAGTAGCGCGAGTCCTGCGCCATCTCCAGCGCCACCTCGACGGCGCCGTTGGAGCCCTTGGCCCCCTCCGTGTAGACGATCTCCGCCCCGTACATCTCGAGCAGCTGGGTGCGCTCCGCGGTGACGTTGTCGGGCATCACGACCTTCAGCGGGTAGCCCTTGCGGCTGCAGATCATCGCCAGCGAGATGCCGGTGTTGCCGGAGGTCGGCTCGAGGATCGTCTGCCCCGGCTCGATCGCACCCTCCGGCCTCGGCCGACTCGATCATCGACCTTCGCGACCCGGTCCTTGACCGAGCCGGTCGGGTTGCGGCCCTCGAGCTTGGCGAAGATCCGCACTCCGGGCTTGGGAGAGAAGCGGGGCAGCTCGACCAGCGGCGTGTTGCCGATCGACTCGACGATGTTTCCGAAGCGCCCCCCGCAGGGCCGGCTCTTGACTCCCTCGAGCATTACTTCAAAAAGTATAGCCCGGGCAGCGCGTTCAGCCGCCCGCCATGGCGGGCAAAATGACGACCGTGTCGCTGTCCGAGACCGCGGTCGCGAGCCCGTCCAGCACCCGCACGTCCTCGTCGTTGAGGTAGACGTTGACGTAGCGGTTGAGGTCGCCGTCGGGGCCGAAGAGCTGCGACTCGGTGTCGGGGTGCGCGGCCGTCAGGGCCCGCAGCACCTCCCCCACGCTGGAGCCGGCCGCCTCGACCTCGGGCATGCCGCCCGTCTGCGGGCGCAGCACCGGTGGGATACGTACGGTTGCCATCGCGGGCGCGATCCTAGCCCAGGCCGCCGAGGCCGAGCAGGCCGGCGCTTCTCATCCGGCGCAGAAGAGCTCGTAGTCGGGGAACTTGCCCAGATCCTCGTCGGCGATCTCCGGCGCGTTCTCGCCGCAGATCGGGCACTGCGGGTCGCGGCGCACCTTCAGCTCGGTGAAGCGGGCGCGAGAGCGCCTCGAAGAGGAGCAGGCGGCCGACCAGCGGCTCGCCGATCGCCCAGCACCAGCTTCAGCACCTCGTTGGCCTGGAGCAGGCCCATCGTCCCGGCCATCACGCCGAGCACCCCGTTGGCCGAGCAGCTCGGCGCCAGCTCGGCGGGCGGCGGGGTCGGGTAGAGGCAGCGGTAGCAGGGCCCCTCGTAGGGGACGAAGGTCGAGATCTGCCCGTCGAAGCTGAGGATCGAGGCCGAGACGACCGGCTTGCGCAGGCGCACCGAGGCGTCGTTGAGCAGGTAGCGGGTGGGGAAGTTGTCGGCGCCGTCGACGATCACGTCGTAGCCCTCGAGGATCTCGACGATGTTGGAGGCGTCGAGGCGGGTGCGGTGCTCGACCACGTCGACGTCCGGGTTGAGCGCCTCGATCGTCAGCCGCGCCGACTCGGTCTTCGGCATCCCGACCCGCTCGGTGTTGTGGATCACCTGGCGCTGCAGGTTGGAGGCGTCGACCGCGTCGTCGTCGACCAGGCCCGAGCGTGCCGATCCCGGCCGCGGCCAGGTAGAGCGCGGCGGGGGCGCCGAGCCCGCCGGCGCCGACCAGCAGCACCTTCGCGTTCGAGCATCTTGAGCTGTCCGTCGACGCCGACCTCGGGCAGCAGGGTGTGGCGGGAGTAGCGGTCGCGTTGCTCGGGCGTCATCCCCTCGGCCGCGACCACGGGCAGGCCCTGCTCCTGCCAGGCGAGGATGCCCCCCGCCATCGAGGCGACGTCCTCGTAGCCGAGCGCCTGCATCTGCTCGGCGGCCTTGCGGAGCGGCTGCCGCTGCGGCAGTAGAGGATCGTCCGCGCCGAGCGGTCGGGCGCCGCCGCCGCGATCTCGTCGGCGAGCAGACCCGGCGGCACCAGCCTGCCGCCCTCGATGTGGGCCTCCTGGTGCTCGTGCGGCTCGCGGGTGTCGATCAGGACGACGCCGCCGCCCTCGATCTCCTGCGCCGCCTCGAACGGCTCGATCTCCTCGATCTGCTGCTTGGACTTCGCCTCGGTGGTCATGCCCCTCCTAAATCCCTAAATCCGGATCCGATTTCACTTCATAAAGTATAGCGAGCGCCGCTATCTATCTTTACCCCGCTACAGCGAGGTCAAAGTCGGAAGCGACGAAGCGCCGGCCAAGTGCCTAGACGAGGCTGGGCCTCATCTGGCGAAGGCGCTTCACTCGCTCCTCGATCGGCGGGTGCGTCGAGAAGAGGCCGGCCAGCCCCTTGGCCGAGAAGGGCTTGACGATGAAGAGCGGCTCGGCGGCCTGGTTGACCTGCATCGGCATCGCCGTCGCCCCCTGCTCGAGGCGCAGCAGGGCGCTGGCCAGCGACTCGGGATTGCCGCAGATCTCCGCGCCGCTGGCGTCGGCGGCGTACTCGCGCTGGCGCGAGATCGAGAGCTGGATGATCGTCGCCGCGAGCGGGGCGAGCAGGACGAGCGCCAGCGAGGAGACCAGGGCAAGCGGCGATTCGTTGTCCTCGCCGCCGAACCAGAGCAGCATGTAGGCGAGGTAGGTGATCGCCGCGCCGATCGTCGCCGCCACCGACTGGATCAGGATGTCGCGGTGCTTGACGTGGGCGAGCTCATGGGAGAGCACGCCGCGCAGCTCTTCGTCGGAAAGCAGGTTGAGGATGCCCCGCGTCACCGCGACCGCCGAGTGCTGCGGGTTGCGGCCGGTGGCGAAGGCGTTGGGCTGGTCGTTGGGGATCACGTAGAGGCGCGGCATCGGCAGGCCGGCGCGGGTCGTCAGGTCGCGGACCGCCTGGTAGAGCTTCGGCGCTTCCGATTCGGAGATCGGCTTGGCGCCGCTCATCGCCAGCGCCATCTTGTCGCTGAAGAAGTAGGAGCCCATGTTCATCAGGGCGGCCAGTCCGAGGAAGAGCAGCGCGGTCGAGGCGCCGCCGATCAGGAAGCCGATCGCGACGAGCAGGCCCGAGAGCGTGGCGAGCAGGATCGTGGTGCGCAGGGTCGCCCCGAATGTCGACTGCTTGGTGGTGCTCATCGCCTTCGTCCCTCCGGATCGGTTGCTCCGCTGATTATGGCGCAGCCCATAGGATTGCATTCAGCGATGGGGTCCCTGTCTCATAACCGACTCGTTTAGTAGGATTTAGACATGCTGTTCTCGACCAAAGCTGAGTACGGGGTGCGCCTGATGGTCGAGCTCGGGCGGCAGCCCGGCTCGACGCCGATCTCGCTCAGCTCCGTCGCCGAGGCGGAGCGGCTGCCGCTCTCCTATCTCGAGCACCTGGTCGCCAAGCTGCGCAAGGCGGGCCTGGTCACCTCGACGCGGGGGGCGCACGGCGGCTACCGGCTCGCCAGGCCGCCCGAGGAGATCACCCTGGACGTCGTCGTCGAGGCGCTGGAAGGGCAGATCGCGCCGATGGAGTGCTTCCACCGGGCCCCGGACGGCAAGGTGCTCTGCTCGCACGAGAGCGACGACGGCGCCTGCGCGACGAAGCTGCTCTGGACGCGCGTCCAGGGCGGCGTGACCAAGGCCCTGGCGGGCACGACGCTGGACGAGCTGGTCGAGTTCAGCGGCGGCAGCGCCGGCGACGAGAGGGTCGCGCCGGTCGGCAGCGCCGCCTAGGAGCATCGACCCCCAAACCGAGGACGGAGACGAATGGCTGAGCTGGAGATACGCAACCTGCACGTCAGCGCCGAGGGCAAGGAGATCCTCCGCGGCCTCGACCTCGACGTCGAGAAGGGCAGGATCCACGCCCTGATGGGCCCCAACGGGTCCGGCAAGTCGACGCTCGCCAACGCGATCATGGGCCACCCCTCGCTCGAGGTGACCGAGGGATCGATCGTCTTCAAGGGCGAGGACATCACCGAGGCCGCGCCCGGCGAGCGCTCCCGCGCCGGCCTCTTCATGGCCTTCCAGTACCCGGTCGCGATCCCCGGCGTCTCGGTCAGCAAGTACCTGCGGATGGTCCTCAACGCCCACCGCGAGGCGCGCGGCGAGGAGCAGATCAAGATCAAGGACTTCGCCAAGCTGGCCCAGGAGGCGATGGAGCTGGCCAACATCCCCAGGGACTTCTCCAGCCGCTACCTCAACGACGGCTTCTCGGGCGGCGAGAAGAAGCGGACGGAGCTGCTCCAGCTCGCCCTGCTGCGGCCCGAGATCGCGATCCTCGACGAGACCGACTCCGGCCTCGACATCGACGCCCTGCGGACGGTCGCCGACGGGGTCAACGAGTTCGCCGGCCCCGACATGGGCGTGCTGATCATCACCCACTACCAGCGCATCCTGCACATGGTGGAGCCGGACTTCGTCCACGTGATGTTCGAGGGGCGGATCGTCAAGGAGGGCGGGCCCGAGCTGGTCTCCCAGCTCGAAGAGAAGGGCTACGGCTGGGTCCGCGAGGAGGTCGAGGCGGCCGCCTCCGCCTGACCCGGGGACGATGGAGCCGGCGACGACCAAGCCCTCCGCCCCCGAGTCGGCGTTCCCGATCGAGAAGGTCCGCGCCGCCTTCCCGGCGCTGGAGCGCAAGATCCACGGCCTGCCGGTCGCCTATCTCGACAGCGGCGCCAGCGCCCAGCGGGTGCTGGCCTCGATCCAGGCGGTCGACCGCTACGAGCGCCGCCATCACTCCAACGTCCACCGCGGCGCCCACACGCTCTCGGCGGAGGCGACCGCGGCCTACGAGGGGGCGCGGGCGACGGTCGCCGACCACGCCGGCGCCGCCGACCGCCGCGAGGTCGTCTTCGTCCGCAACGCGACCGAGGCGATCAACCTGGTGGCGCGGGCCTGGGGCGACGCCAACCTCGGCACCGGCGACCGCATCGTGCTCACCGAGATGGAGCACCACTCCAACATCGTCCCCTGGCAGCAGCTCGCCGAGCGGAGCGGCGCCGAGATCGACTGGGTCCCGGTCACGGACGACGGGCTGCTCGACATGGAGGCGCTCGCGGCGCTGCTCGAACGGGGGCCGAAGCTGGTCGCGGTCACCCACGTCTCCAACGTGCTCGGAAGCGAGAACCCGCTGGCGGAGATCGCGCGGCTGGCGCACGCGGCCGGCGCGCTGGTCCTCGCCGACGGCGCCCAGGCGGCGCCGAAGCTGCCGCTCGACGTCGCCGCGCTGGGGGTCGACTTCTACGCGCTGACCGGGCCACAAGCTCTACGCGCCGACCGGCATCGGCGCGCTCTGGGGCAAGCTGGAGCTGCTGCGGGAGATGCCGCCCTTCCTCGGCGGCGGCTCGATGATCCGCAAGGTGACCAAGGAGGGGACCACCTACGCCGACCCGCCGGCCCGCTTCGAGGCGGGGACGCCGGCGATCGCCCAGGCGATCGGGATGGCCTCGGCGCTGCGCTGGCTCGACGGGCTCGGCATGGACGCTGTCCTCGCCCACGAGCGCGGGATCGCCGACTACGCGCTGCAGCGCCTCGACGAGGTGCCGGGCCTGCGCGTCTTCGGCCCCCCCCGCGGGCCCGACCGCGTCGGCCCGGTCTCCTTCGAGCTGGACGGCGTCCATGCCCACGACGTCTCCGAGATCCTCGACCGCCACGGCATCGCCGTGCGCGCCGGCCACCACTGCGCGCAGCCGCTGATGGACCGCTTCGGCGTCGCCGCCACCGCCCGCGCCAGCTTCGCCGTCCACACCACCCGCGAGGAGATCGACCGCCTCGTCGAGGCCCTCCACGACGCCCGCAGGGTGTTCGGGCTCTGATGGACGAGCTCTACCGGGACCAGATCCTCGAGCACTACAAGCGGCCGCACAACTTCGGCCGGCTCGAGGAGCCCGACCTCGAGTTCGAGGACACCAACCCGTTCTGCGGCGACGAGCAGCACGTGACGATGCGGCTCGACGAGCAGGGGCGGGTCGCCGAGGTCGCCTTCGAGGGCAGGGGCTGCGCGATCTCCACCGCCGCGACCTCGCTGCTCACCGACGAGCTGGTCGGCAAGACGCGCGAGGAGCTGCTCCACCTTCCCAAAGGCTTCGTCCTCGACCTGCTCGGCATCGAGATCTCGGC
The DNA here is from genome assembly GCA_963696185.1 of uncultured Solirubrobacterales bacterium. Lineage (GTDB taxonomy): Bacteria > Actinomycetota > Thermoleophilia > Solirubrobacterales > 70-9 > VRUE01. The sequence continues at coordinate 2,112,532 of OY968825.1, read as the reverse complement.
GACGCGGATGAAGTGCGCGATGCTCGGCCTCAAGGTCGTCAAGAGCGCCGGCCTCGGCAAGCCCGCCGACTGGGAGGACGAGGGCGAGATCGGCGACCCCTCCGAGGCAGCCGCCGACCTCGACTCGCCCTGATCGCCGCCGGCCCTACGCGGCTTCCTGCGCTTCGCCGCTCCGCAGCGCAGCGGAGGCTCTTTCAGACGCTCTCATCTTCCATCGGGTTGGGGGTGATCACGGCGAAGACGCCACCGAGCGGGTCGTGGACGACGGCGAAGCGCCCGACGCTGATGTCGACCGGGCCCATGTTCACGCCGCCGCCCAGCTCCCCGATCTTGGCGACGGTGGCGTCGGTGTCATCGACCGCGAAGTAGACGAGCCAGTTGGGGGGGACCTCGTCCGGGACGCGGCCGCGCATGTCGAAGATGCCGCCGGCCGTGCCGTCTCCGGCGCCGATCGTGGTGTAGGTGCCCATTCCCTCGAACTCCTGGTCGTTGAACGACCAGCCGAAGACGGCCGCGTAGAACTGCTTCGCGGCCTCCGGGTCTCGGGTGTTCAGCTCGCTCCAGGTGAAGGCGCCCGCCTCGTTGACCAGTTCGGCGCCGATGAAGCTGCGCGGCTGCCAGATCCCGAACACGGCGCCGGCCGGGTCGGCGAAGACCGCCATGCGGCCGATGTCCATCACGTCCATCGGCTCGGCAAGCGCGCTGGCTCCGGCCTCCTTGGCGGCGGCCGCTGTCGCGTCGGCGTCCTCGACCGAGACGTAGGTCGTCCAGGCAACCGGCTGGCCCGCCTGCATCTGCGGCATCAGCCCGGCGACAGGCTTGCCCTTCAGCAGCGCCAGACGGTAGCCGCCGGTCTGCTCCGGGTTCTCGGCCTCGGGCACGTCCCAGCCGAACAGCTCCGCGTAGAACGCGACCGTGGCGTCGAGGTCGGGTGACGCCAGGTCGATCCAGCACGGAATCCCAGGTTCGTAGCTCGTCCTCTCGCTCATCGTCACTCTCCGATCTGGAAGGGTTCCTCTCCGATCCTCTCATTCCCGCAGGAGGCGGTCGTCAATCGTTTGTTACGCGGCAACGCCCGGGCCGGTTCGGCCGCTAAAATCCGACCTGCGAACTAGGATTAAGCTCTCGACCCGCACGGGTAGGGTGCGGAGGAAGTCCGAGACCAGCTTCCAGAGACCAGCGAGCCCCATGCCAGAGACCACCGGAACATCGATCGCCGTCTGCTCCACCGCCGAGCTGCCGCCCGGCGCGAGGCGCCTGGTCGAGCACGACGGGACGAAGATCGGCGTCTTCAACTGCGACGGCACGCTCTACGCGATCGAGGACCGCTGCTCGCACGACGACGGCCCGCTCGCCGAGGGCGAGTTCGACGCCTCGGCCTGCACGGTCGAATGCCCGCGCCACGGCTCGCTCTTCGACCTGACCACCGGCAGGCCGAGGACGCTCCCCGCCTATGCTCCGGTGCAGGACGTTCACGACCGCCGTCGTGGACGACACCATCGTCCTGGAGGTCGATTGACCATGGCAACTCCCGAGGCAGTCGCGGAGAAGAGCAAGCTCGCGGGGATCAACGCCGACTACAAGGAGAAGTTCGGCTTCCACGACCCCGAGACCGGCTATGCCTACAAGGCGCCGAAGGGGCTCTCGCGCGAGGTCGTCGAATCGATCTCCGAGTACAAGGACGAGCCGCAGTGGATGCGGGAGTTCCGGCTGAAGGCGCTGGAGCACTTCGAATCCCGCCCGACCCCGACCTGGGGAGGCAACCTCGGCCAGATCGACTTCGACGACATCCACTACTTCGTGCGCGCCTCGGAGAAGAACAGCCGCGACTGGAGCGAGGTCCCCGAGGACATCAAGAACACCTTCGACCGGCTCGGCATCCCCGAGGCCGAGCGCAAATTCCTCTCCGGGGTCGGCGCCCAGTACGAGTCGGAGGTCGTCTACCACCAGGTCAACGAGAAGCTCGAAGCCCAGGGCGTGATCTTCACCGACATGGACACGGCGCTGCGCGAGCACGAGGACCTGGTCCGCGAGCACTGGGCGACGATCATCCCGCCCAACGACAACAAACTGGCGGCGCTGAACAGCGCCGTCTGGTCGGGCGGCTCCTTCGTCTACGTGCCGGCGGGGGTCAAGGTGGAGATGCCGCTGCAGGCCTACTTCCGGATCAACACCGAGAACATGGGCCAGTTCGAGCGGACGCTGATCATCGCCGAGGAGGGCTCCGACGTCCACTACATCGAGGGCTGCACGGCGCCGGTCTACTCGACCGACTCGCTGCACTCGGCGGTGGTCGAGATCGTCTGCAAGCCGAGCTCGCGGGTCCGCTACACGACCGTCCAGAACTGGTCGCAGAACGTCTACAACCTGGTCACCAAGCGAGCCGTCGCCCACGAGAAGGCGACGATGGAGTGGGTCGACTGCAACCTCGGCTCGAAACTGACGATGAAGTACCCCTCGATCTACCTGCTCGGCCCCGAAGCGCACGGCGAGATCCTCTCGATCGCCTTCGCCGGCGCCGGCCAGCACCAGGACGCCGGCGGCAAGATCATCCATGCCGCCCCGCGCACCTCCTCCTCGATCTTCTCCAAGTCGATCTCCAAGGACGGCGGGCGGGCGACCTACCGCGGCCTGCTCGAGATCGCCGACGGGGCGACCGAGTCGCGCTCCAAGGTCGTCTGCGACGCGCTGCTGCTCGACGAGGACTCGCGCTCGGACACCTACCCGACGATCCGGATCGACGAGAACGACGCCGACGTCGGCCACGAGGCGACCGTCTCGAAGATCGGCGACGAGCAGCTCTTCTACCTGCAGAGCCACGGGCTCGACGAGGAGGAGGCCTCGAAGATGATCGTCAACGGCTTCATCGAGCCGGTCACCAAGGAGCTGCCGATGGAGTACGCGGTCGAGCTGAACCGCCTGATCGAGCTGCAGATGGAGGGCTCGATTGGCTGAGGTCGCGACCGAGCCCGCCTGGTTGGAGGAGAGGCGCCGGCGGGGCGCCTCTCTCGTGCGGGAGCTTCCCCTTCCCGACCGCAAGGCGAAGGGCTGGGAATTCACCGACCTCTCGGAGCTGGAGATCGACTCCTACGCACCGGGGAGCGCGAGCGTCTCCGATCACGGGAGCCGAGGGCGCCACGGTGCTGCCGCTCGCCGCGGCGCTGGAGTCCCACGAGGAGCTGCTCCGCGAGCGGCTCGGGGCGCTGGTGCCGGTAGAGGACCCCTTCGTCGCCCGCAACGAGGCGGGCTGGCGCGACGGCGTGCTGGTCCTGGTGCCGCGCGGCGTCAGGATCGCCGAGCCGATCCGGGTCGAGCTGCCGCTCGACGAGGACGGCGCCGCGATCGCCTGGCGCACCGTCGTCGTGCTCGAGGAGGGGGCCGAGGCCGAGGTCTGGGAGCACTGCCTCTCGCAGGGCGACGAGACAGACGCACTGCTCAACTCGGTCGTCGAGCTGCACGTCGGCCAGGCGGCGCGCCTGCGCTACGTCAGCACCCAGGACATCTCGGAGCGGGCCTGGATCTTCGCCAGCCAGCGCGCCCAGGTGGAGCGCGACGGCCGGCTCGAGTGGACGGCGCTCGGCTTCGGCTCGGCGCACGGCAAGGTGCGGATGGAGACGACCTGGCCGGGCCGGGCTCCGAGGCGCGGGTGACCGGCGGCTACGCCGGCGGCACCGGCCAGCACCTCGACTACGACACGACCCAGGAGCACGCCGCCCCCAACACCTTCTCCGACCTCGCCTTCCGCGGCGTCCTCGGCGGCACGGCGACCGCCGTCTGGCGCGGCATGATCCGCGTCGACCCCGGCGCCCAGGGGACCGACGCCTTTCAGGAGAGCCGCAACCTGCTGCTCTCCACCGACGCCCACGCCGACGCGATCCCCGGCCTCGAGATCGAAGCCGACGACGTGCGCTGCACCCACGCCGCCGCGATCGCCCAGATCGACCGCGACCAGCTCTTCTACCTGACCTCGCGCGGCCTCGACCCCGGCGCGGCGAAGAGCCTGATCGTCGAAGGCTTCCTCGAGTCGCTGGTCGAGCGGCTCGCCGCAGGGCCGGTGCGCGAGGAGATCTCAGCCGCGCTCGAGCAGCGCCTCGCCGAGATCCTCTGAAAAACAAACCGCCGCCTCCTCGGCTTCGCCTCCGGGGGCGGCGGCAACGCGTCACATCGGCGCCGCTCGCGAAGAATCAGATCGTGACGCTCGCTAACTGATTCTTCTCAGGCGTTCGACACCGAGAGCAGGTAGAGGCCGAAGCAGGTGAAGGCGACCATCACCGCCAGCATCCAGTACTGCGAGCGGGCGGCCTGGCGGTAGTCGCCCCAGTAGGCGGTGGCGCGGTCGTGGGCGAGGGTGAGGCCGGTGACGTGGCCGGCGACCAGCGCGCCGACCTGGACGTACCAGATCGCGTTGGCGCTGAGGACCCTGAAGTCGATCGCCCCGGAGGCGGTCCCGAAGAGGTCGGCGGTCCCAGTTCCAAGGGGATCGGAGAGCAGGTAGGTGAACTGCGCCTGCTCCTGGAAGACGAAGAGGCTGAAGTAGTGGGCGACGAGGTAGGCGAAGGCGATCGGGATCAGCGTGTGGGCGAAGCCGCTGCGCAGCCTGCTCAGCGAGGGAGCGCCGCGCACCGTCGCCATCCCCCGCACCCCGATCATGTAGACGAGGCCGACGCCGACGAAGGTGAGCAGGATGAAGATCGTGTCGCTGAGGCGAAAGGCGGTCGCCAGGCCGACTCCGGCGTCGAGGAGGCGGTTGAAGGTGCTTTCGAGGGCGCCCTTGAAGGCGCCCTCCTGGGCCCCGTCGAAGCTGGTGGTGGCGATCGAAGCGATCACCACGGCGGTCGAGCCGGGCACGGTCGCCCAGCGGGTCGCGGCGGCGAGCGGCCGCCGCACCCCGAGCCGCCCGTCCCTGACGCCGAACGAGCCGAGCTGGGAGAACATCCCGAAGTAGACCGAGAAGATCTCGCCGTTCTCGCACCAGGCCTCGGTCCCGAACAGCCCGATCATCGCCAGCGCGTAGGCGGTGTAGAGGAGGGCGGCGAGGCCCGCCGCGTGCGGCGAGAGCCCGACCGCGACGCCGCCGCCGGCGCCGTAGATCACCTCGAGCCAGACGAAGGCGATCAGGCCGAAGGCCGCCGGCCAGCGGCCCAGCCACCGCGGGTAGCGGAGGTGGGCGGGGCGCTGGCCGGCCAGCGCCGCGAAGGCGCCCCCCACCGCGCGGCCGATCGCCCGCCAGGGGTTGAAGGCGCGGAAGACGTCGCCGAAGAGGACGCTGAGCACGGGGAAGCCGAGCCAGACGGTGACGAAGAGGAAGGTGAGCGCAAAGTTGCGATCGGGCGCTTCGGTGCCGTGCAGGCCCGCGTAGACCGCGAGGCCGAGCAGGAAGACGCCGGCCGCGCCGCAGAGGATGCGGATGGGCAGGCCGAGCACGATCGTCGAGAGGCGGGCGCTGAGGGGGCGCCAGCGCTCGTCCTCGAAGCGGGGGGTGCGCCAGGCGACCGAGAGGACGAAGAAGGAGATGATCAGGACGATCGACGCGCCCCAGGCGAAGAGCCAGGTGGGGACCGGCAGGTCTTTTCGCGCGACCAGCGCGTGGGCGACCGGCAGCCAGCTCACGGATTGACCCGAAGTTCGAGGATCTGCTCCTTGCGGCTCTCCAGCTCGGCCTCGAAGACGCCTTCGATCGTCGCCGGGAAGTCGAAGCTGACCGAGCCGCCCGCCCTGACGTCCTTCATGATGTCGTAGCCGTGCACGTGGACCTCGTCGCTGACGTCGGACTCCACCTTGAAGCGGACCCGTTCGCCCTCCTTGTAGGTGAGCTGCGCGATGCCACCGAGCGGCTTGCCGTGCCTGACGACGATGGTCGTCGCTCCCTTCGTCACCGCGCTCGTCCCGCCGCCACCGCCGCTCTTCAGCACGATCAGCAGCACGACCGCCGCCACGACCATCACGGCGCCGAGTGCCGCGCGCCCCATCCTCGACCTCATCCTGCCGCTCCCTTCGCCGACGCTCGTCCTTTGCGCCGCGAACCCTATTCCCTCAAGCTCAAGGGAAGCTCAGTAGTCAGCCGTTAGGCGCGCGCGGGCGCGGGCTCGCCACGGATCTCCCTGGGCAGCATGAAGCGCACGTCCTCGTCGACCGCGCGCAGCTCCGAGACCTCCTCGGCGCCGCGCTCGCGGAAGAGCTCGACCAGGCTCTCGACCAGCTCCTCCGGCGCGCTGGCGCCCGAGGTGATGCCGACCGTCTCGACGCCCTCCAGCCACTCCTCCCGCACCTGCGTGTGGTTGTCGATCAGGTGGGAGTCGGCGCCGTGCTCGCGCGCCACCTCGACCAGGCGGTTGGAGTTGGAGGAGTTGGTCGAGCCGATCACCAGGACCAGCTCGCACTCGCGGGCGAGCTGCTTGACGGCGATCTGGCGGTTGGTCGTCGCGTAGCAGATGTCGTCCGACTTGGGGCTGACGATCGCCGGGAACCTGGCCCGCAGGGCGGCGATGATCTCAGCCGTCTCGTCGACCGAGAGGGTCGTCTGGGTGATGAAGGCGACCCGCTCGGGGTCCGGTACCTCGCAGCTCCCCCACCTCCTCGGCGGTCTCCACCAGGACGATGCTGTCGGCAGCCTCCCCGGTCGTCCCTTCGACCTCCTCGTGGCCCTCGTGGCCGATCAGCACGATCGTGTAGCCGTCGGCGGCGAAGCGGCGCGCCTCGACGTGGACCTTGGTGACCAGCGGGCAGGTGGCGTCGATCGTGCGCAGGCGGCGGGCGGCGGCGTTGGCGTGGACGGCCGGGGCGACGCCGTGGGCCGAGAAGACGACCATCTCCCCCTCGGGCACCTCGGTCTCCTCCTCGACGAAGATCGCCCCGCGCTTCGAGCAGCTCCTCGACGACGTGCTTGTTGTGGACGATCTCCTTGCGGACGTAGACCGGGGCGCCGTAGCGGTCGAGCGCCCGCTCGACCGTCTGCACGGCGCGGTCGACCCCGGCGCAGTAGCCGCGCGGCGCGGCGAGCAGGACCCGTTTCGGGCCCGCGGACGTCGGTGGAGGCCATGCACGGCAGGGTAGCAGTGATCGGGGTAGCCTTGCCGCATGGTCACCGCAGGACGACATCTCGACCGGCTCACCGCGACCGACGCCTCCTTCCTCACCAACGAGAGGGCGGACAGCCACATGCACGTCGGCGCGATCCTGATCTTCGAGGGGCCGCCGCCGCGCTACGTCGACCTGGTCGAGCACGTGCGCGGCCGGCTGGACCTGGTGCCGCGCTTCCGCCAGCGGCTCGCGGTGCCGCCGCTGGAGGCGGGGCGGCCGCTCTGGGTCGACGACGCCAACTTCAACCTCACCTACCACATCCGCCACACGGCGCTGCCGGAGCCGGGCGGCGAGGAGCAGCTGAAGCGCCTCGCCGGCGCGCGTCTTCTCGCAGCAGCTGGACCGCTCGAAGCCGCTCTGGGAGCATGTGGCTCGTCGCAGGGCCTCGAGCGCGACCGCTTCGCGATCCTCACCAAGACCCACCACGCGATGGTCGACGGCATCTCCGGCGTCGACATCGGCACGGTGCTCTTCGACCTCGAGCCGGTGCCGGAGCCGGCCGCCGCCGCGAACGACTGGGAGCCCGAGCCCGCCCCGACGACCGCGCGAGTTGCTGGCGCGAGCGGCGAGGCGACGCGGCCGGGGCGCCCGTGAGGCTCGCGGAGCGCGCCGTGGACGCCGTGCGCCGTCCCGAGCACGCGGCGCGGCGGCTCGCCGAGGCGCTGGAGGGGGTCAGCGAGGTCGTCGGCGCCTTCGCCGACCCGGCGCCCGACGTTCCGCTCAACCGGCCGATCGGCCCGCACCGGCGCTTCGCCTGGGCCCGCTCGGAGCTGGCGACCTTCAAACGGATCAAGGACGCGTTCGGCGGGACCGTCAACGACGTCGTGCTCGCGGTGGTCACCGGGGCGCTGCGCGAGTGGCTGCACGGGCGCGGCATCCGCACCGAGGGCCTCGAGCTGCGGGCCCTGGTGCCGGTCTCGATCCGCAGCGAGGACGAGCGCGGGGATCTCGGCAACCGGCTCGCCGCGATGCGCGGCCCGCTGCCCGTCTACGTCGAGGACCCGGTGCGGCGGCTGCGGGTGGTCAGCGAGCGAGATGGAGGGGCTGAAGCGCTCCAAGCAGGCGCTCGGCGCCGAGGTGATCTCCCGCTTCAACGACTTCGCGCCGCCGACCCTGCTCGCCCAGGCGTCCCGGATCAACTTCTCCACCCGCCTCTTCAACCTGATCGTCACCAACGTCCCCGGCCCGCAGATCCCCCTCTACGTGCTGGGCCGCGAGCTGGAGGAGGTCTTCCCGGTCGCCTTCCTGCCCCAGAACCACGCGCTGGCGGTCGCGATCATGAGCTACAACGGCCGCGTCGACTTCGGCCTGCTCGCCGACTACGACTCGATGGACGACGTCGAGTCGATCGCCCACGGCATCACCGAGTCGCTGGCGGAGCTGGAGGCGGCGGCGGTCGCCGCCACCGCCGCCTGAGGTTCCGGGGGTCGACGGTCGCCGCCGCCTGAGCGCTCGTGGGCCGGGACCGAGCGACCCCGGACTAGGCTTGTGCGATGGGATTGCTGATCGTCCTCTTCATCGCCGTCCCGATCGCGAGCTCTACGTGATCGTCAGGGTCGGCGAGCTGATCGGGGTGCTGCCGACCCTGGCGCTGCTCGTCGCCGACGCCGTGCTGGGCTCGCTGCTGCTGCGCCACCAGGGCCGCGGCGCCTGGCGGCGCTTCAACGCGGCGCTCGCCGAACGCCGCTTCCCCGGCCGCGAGGTCGCCGACGGCCTGATGATCGCCGTCGGCGGCACCCTGCTGCTGACCCCGGGCTTCGTCACCGACGTCTTCGGCGCAATCCTCCTGATCCCACCGACCCGTGCGATCGTCCGCCGCCTCCTGCGCGCCTACGTCAGCCGCCGCTTCACGGTCGTCGAGCATCGGCGGACGCCCACCGGGCGCCGACGGCACCCCGCGCCCCTACGATTTCGACGCCACCGCCGAGGAGGTCGACTCCGACGATCCGCGCCTGGGCGCCTAGCGATCAGAACCCAAGTGCGAACTTTGCGTCCTCGGACATCATCTCCGGGGTGGCTGATCAAGTCTCCTGTAAAGTGGTATTTCCTCTTTCTATTCGCTGTGGGGTTGGACGTGGGGATAGCTAGCGACGGCTGCCGATCGCGCCCGGCTCCCCCTCATGCACCCAGTAGCCGGCGGCCCGCATCAACTCCCGCTGCATGCTGCCGACGATCTCATCACTCGGGCCGGTTGGCAATGGGAACCACGGCCGCTTCAGATGCACCTCGGGCGGCAGACTCGCATACACGGTCGACTCCGGCGGAGTCGGACCGGGTACATAGGTGCCCGTCGGTCGCTGGTGGGCTTGCTCCGCCGTCTGCCTCTTCACAGCGAGATGCACACGGATGTCTCCGTAGGCGCCAAGGTGCGCGGTGAGATCCGCGGCGAGCTTCCATGCCGGGATCACGAGCGCGTCGAACAAGGAGAGGCGTGAGACGGGATCTCCGGCGAGAGCGATCGCGACACCGACCCGACCCGACCAATGGGCGCGGACGACCCAGAGGATCGATTCGCCGCCGACAAGAAATTCGACATGGTCCTGGCCAATCGAGCGGTGCATCCCGTGTGGGGCCAAGAAACCCGTTTCGACGATTGCGCGCTCGTTAAAGCGCTCAGCCAGAAAGTTCGGGAAGCGGGAATGGAAAAGACGGGCGCTGATGTCTGGCTGGTAGCTAACACTGTGTAAGCCGAAGCCGATCCAGACGCTGCGCTCTGAGATCACATCGGGGCGCTCGAAGAGCTCGGTCGCGGCAACACCAGCGGCGATCTCGGCTTGCTCTTGAGCTTTCTCGCCGCGAGAGATCAGCTCGGCGAGACGCAAGGGCTCAACGACCTTTCTGGACTCGCTGGATACCCGCTCGAAGACCTGGCCTTCGTCAGTCATGCAAGGCGTCTGCGCGATCGGCTCTACCCGAATTACGGCGACCACCCGCCCGTCTGCGACCTGCCAGTGCTTCCTCTCGTAGACGGGCTGCGGGCTGAGCCCCTCCATCACCTGATCGATCCACAGCCCCGGCTCTTCACCAGGAATCTCGATTCCGGAGGCGCTCCAGTGGTGGGCGGAACCGCTAACGCCGACCAAGACGTAGCCCCCGATTTGGTTCGCGAAGGCGCAGGCCTCCTTCCTCACCCGCTCGGGCCGGAGCTTGCCTTGCCCATCTGGACGAGGGTCTTCGCCCTTGGCCTCCCATACAAGGCTCTCCTCGCCCGCGGTCGCAAGAAAGGCCTTGACGTGCTCGAATTGCAGCTGCTCCCACGGGATATCGAAGAAGTCGTGCATCCGACAAACATAGCCACGCCTTTGACCTACTCGAGCTCGGGAGTCGGAGCCGACTACCTATGCTCGTCGAGTGGAAGACGACATCCAGGGTCTGTGGCGGCACCTCGGGGTTGAGAACGAGGAGCCGGTCGTTCTCTCTGCGCTCTTGCATACGGGCGGCGAGACGCCCACCCTGGTGGCCGCCAGCCTTCTCGCAGGCCCGCCTGCTATCGCCGATGGCTGGCCATCATGGCGCGCGGCGGAGGGGTTCAAGCCCGTCCCGTCTGAGCAGGCGCTGAGCACCCCAGGGAGCTTCGCAGTCGAGATCGAGGGGGCGGTCGCGGGTCGGGCAACGATGACCCCCGAAGAGGCTCAAAGCTGGTTGCGCAGCGTACTTGCCGACGGCATCTGCCCGGCCATCGGGGAACTGCCAGGGGGACGGGCCGAGCTGGTACCTGCCTTTGCACCGATCCGCGTCTGCACCCACTCCCAGACGGAGGCCGGAGACCTGGCAGTCTGGCTTGCTCGACCGATGGACGGTTTTCATTTCCGCCGTGCAGACGATGCCGTCTCCCCTGGTCCCGGTCGGGAGCTGGACGGTCGAGGGAGAGACTCACTACGCACCGGCGCTCGACCTGCTTGGCATGTCGTGGTCCGAGCAAGGAGACGGGAAGCCTCCCTCGGGGCTCCTTGTCGGGCGCTTCGAGCGACGGGCGTGGCTTGCCTCACAGCAGCTCGACCGCGAGCACGACCTCTACAAGGTCGAGATCGGGATCGAGCCCGAGCGCGCGGAGCTGATCGACCTTGAGATCGAAGTCGAGGAGCAAGTCGACGAAGAGCTCGTTTTCGCTGAGCACTTGCGCCTCGAAGACACTGATCTCAGAGAGGCGCAGGCAGCTCTCTACGAACCCCCACTGACGTCGGGCCGGCTGGGGGTTGGTGTCAGGTTGCCAACGCTCGGCCGGCACGTGAAGCGTCTGGTGCGGCTTACGCACCGTGACGGCGACCTTCTCGATGAGTGGCGCTCCTTCAATATCGTCGAATCGATCTCGATAACCCCAACTTACGACGGGTCTCGCCAGCCGATGATGACGGTCGGCGAGAAGCGCGGACCGCAGGATCTGGTCGCGCTGCTCGGCGCCGTCGAGAGGGTGCGAAGCCAATACGCGCAGATGCGCAAGGGCGGGGTCGCCAATCGCCTGTTTGATGACGCTGGCGAGGGAAGGCAGGCGCTCCTGGCGATGCTTCGCCGCGCCCCGGGCGAACTGCTGGTGGTCGACCCGTTCTTCAACGACTGGCCCCTTCTTGCCGAAGCCGGGGGCGGCCCGCAGCGGGTCCTAATCGGACCCGACAGCCCTGCACCGCCGGAAGGATTCACGGGAAAGGCCCGCCGATCGCGAGGCGGCTTCGCACCCTTTCATGATCGCTTTTACCTTTGGGAAGGTGGTGGGCTGTCGGTCGGAACCTCAGCCGGAATGAAGAGGAACCGGCTCTTCCGCATATCGCGGATCGGCGCGGCGGAGGCGGAGGAGCTTCGTGACCGCTTCAGCCTCTGGTGGGCCGATCCCGCTTTCGAGCCAGCCTGAGAGGCCCGCAGCGTCGGGCAAGGCACGCCTTGGCCGCCGTGTCAATCAAACCGCGAGCCGACGGCGGCGAAGCGATGGACGAGGCAACCCGCCGGCATCTCCCGCTGGGGCTCGGGGAAGAGGCTGTCGGTGAATATCGGGAAGCCCCAGAAGCTGGCGACGACGCCGAAGACGGGGTGTCCATCCGAGACGCGTGATCGCTCTTCATATTGGACTTCGATCTCCTCTCTCGGCTTGATCCTCTCTGGAAAGACCAGGTAGCCCTCATGGGCAGAGCCGAGCACCTTTTCGCGCACGTGATCGAACTTGGCACTGAGGGCCTCAGCTTCGCCCAGGTCGATCCAGGCGAACTCGATAACCATCTTCAGAAGGGCGCGCTGGACATCGCGCAGGCGCCGAGGCGTGGTGTCCTTACGCCGTGACGCGGAGAAGGCCCAGCTGGCCTGCCCCGGGGGCGGCTCCGGAGCCGGTGGTTGGCCGCGAGCGCTGTCGAGAAGTAGAAAGAGATCACCTGGTGCCCGGCAGCGCATCGTGCCGTTGTCGAACTTGAAGCTCGGGAGCCCGCCGGACTTCGACGGGATCCCATGCCAGGTCCGCATCATCTCGATCGGGAGGAACCCCCCGAGGGCCTGATCGAGGCGCGAGAGGACACCGTTGTTGCACCGATCGCAGACCACTCCGACCGGCAGCAGCTCGGTCTTGTTGCCGATGCTCTCAGCAAGGATGTGCTCGACGCTTGCGAACCCTCCGTCGCTACGACGGCAAATCAGGCAACCACGGGTACGTCCTTCCTCCGCGGGCTCGGCCTTGGTGCGGCGGATCTCCGCTCGCGCGAGGCGTCGCGACTCCCTCAACCGCTTTCCCTTGCTCATCGTTTCGAGGTCAGGCTCCGCGCGACCGGAGCGCGCTAGGCACCTCCGCCGGTGGCCCTCGCCGAGAGATCCGCAACTCGCCACCGGTTCTCCTCGTTCGCCCCGAGGCTGACTTCGACGCCGTCGTATTCCGAGGCCTTATCCAGAAGCTTCATCAACAGGCCGGTCGCTGGTGCGTGGGTGTCCTCTGGAATTTCGTAGTGGCCGTCAGCCTCGTTGAGCTCGAGTTGGTCCATGTCGATCAAATAGACCAGCTCGGAATCTGGGCCATGCGGCCGGGGATCGCTCATCCATCCCCACGAGTCGAGGTCGAGGAACGACCAGTAGTCCGCAAACTCACCGAGGGTGCTCTCTTCAAAGCCCTCCCAAAGTGGGTCCTCGGGCGCAGGAGAGGTAAGGGCTCGCCGAAGGTCGTCAAGATCACGACCCGCAAGAGCGACGTGCCGGGTGTTGGCATTGACCCATGCCTCGACCAATTCTTCTCGGAACTGCGGGTGGGTGATGGGCCAGGCGGCGCGCAGGTCCTTATCGCGAACTACGGCCTCGATCCAAATGCGCGCGATCTGAACCGGTCCCTCCGGACCCATCTGGAAGCGGGTCAGATCGTCCATCTCAGGCCCCGCCTCCATGGCCGTCTCGGCGACCCTGTCTTGCGCTTCTTTCCACCCCTGCTTCGTCGGCTCGCCGGTTGGCCGTCTGGTGCTTCGCTTGGACCGCCTCGCCGATGTCGCGCAGGGACAGTCCCGCCTTCTGCGCACGCTCGAAGCTCTCGCGCCTCGCCTCGCGCGCCGCATCGACGTGGCGCTCGTATTCGAGCTGGGCGCGCTTCACCTCCGCGATGGCCTTCTCTCGAGTCCTCCGGCATCGACCGCAGCCTAAACGCCGAGCACGGGGATACGTTTCGGCGATGGCCGATCCGTTCATCCGTCCGCTTGCCGCAAACGCCCGCATCTTGGTCGATCTAGAGGGACGCCCGATGGAGCGCTACGCGGTCATGCTCCAGCTGCGGATCGAGGGGAACTGGCAGACCATTCGCCTCCTCGACAATGCCCATGATGGCCACGATATGCACCGCTACACTGGAAACGAGAAGCAACCTGCGGAGCGGTTCGCCGAGGGGGCGACCAACGAGATCGCACCTCAAGCTATTGACTATCTGATCGACCACTGGAAAGCAATCGCTGACTCATGGAGAAGCTAGAGCGCAGCAAGTTCACCCGAGCAGGCGAAATTGCCAACGAGCGGCTGATCGAAGCCGTGCTCGACCCTGACCGCTATCCCGAGGGAACCACCTTCATCGCCTCCGATCAGGAGGGCTTCGGCGCGGCCCTCGCCGAAGCCGTGGCAGAGCACCGGCCGCTCGCAATCGTCTATCCCGACGGCCGCGAGATCGTGGCCGCGCCCAGAGGCGGCGCGCTCGCCTTCTTCGAGCATCTGCTAACCCGCCGCCGCGAGTCCAAGCACGGCGCTCCGGCCGTCCCGCTGCCCGCCGATTATCAGGTCGAGATCAGGGACCGCCAGGCGCTCGCCGCCGCCTGAAACACCCACCAGCCCCGATCTACCTGCCAAACAGCACCGCGAGGGCGGCAGTCAAGGGGCCTCTGGGCCGAGTCAGGCTGCCTTGGCCTCGAAGCTCTCAGTGCCTTTCCAGGCCTGGATGGCGCTGACCGCCTCGTCCAGTTCGCGCTCAGTTCGAGCTATCGCAGTATTCAGCGCGCGCTGGCGCTCCCGATACTGATCAAAAGCCTCGCCAACCTCAGCGGGTGCCTGGCGCATGGATTCAGCCAGCTCAGACTGCTGCTTGCGCAATCGCTCGCGCAATTGATCCACGACACCGAGGTCGATCTCGTAATAGCCCGACTTAGTCGTGGCTCGGACCAATGGCGACCTGACGACCTGATTGAGGAAAACAGCGTCCGGGCGCTTCCCGGCAACCGCATAGCCCTGGCGGGTCAAGAGGCCCAGCCAATCCCGGTAGTGAATCGGCGCAGTTCCTTGCTCGCGCAAGAGGAAAGGCACAGCCAGAATGCGGATTACCGCTCCGCCGAGCAGGCTGGGATCGTCTTCGTTGCCAGCCCCTGCCTCAGCAAGCTCGTTTGCTTCCCTCGACGTGAGCGCGAAGTTCTCCAAAACGGAGATCTCCTGATCGACCGCCTCTAGTTCCTCATCAAGTAAATCGATCCTGCCCTGAAGATCCTCGCGCTTCTTAAAGAGCTTTGAGCGCCTTCGAGCCAAGCGGTCCCTCTCGGCACGGGCGGCCTTCGTGAAGCGCTGCGATTTCTCGATGACGAACTCAGCCATGGCGCGGTTCTAGCTTCTCTGCCTGTGGATTGCCAGTGGATTCTCCGGCTGTCTCGGACGGTGTCTCAGGCGTAATTGGCGATCTAAAGCCATTACGAGACCCGTCTGTCTCAAGCACGCCTGTGGAGGAGTGCTGTGGACTTCGCTTGGGAAAGCCAGAAAGTCTTAGATTCCTCTTGTGGAAACCGAATCTCCGATCTTGCCTACGCAAATAGGGGCTTTTGTCCGCTGTCTCAGACATTTGACACTTCCTTGTCTCAAGCTTTTGTAAGACGCGTCCGCTCTTCTCTCTACCTTGTGCGAGCAAGCTACTGAAGGCCCGGCATCGCGAAACGCTGGGTGATCGAGACAGAGGAGGTCTCAAGATGCTTCAAGATTCCAGCTCGCCACAAGACGGACCCGATAAGGGCACGGTGGTCCAGACGGTCCGGCGTGCGGTAGGCCCCAGACTGGACGCAATCCAGCAAGCGACCCGCGACGCCGAGGAGGCAAACCGGCTCCGCGAGCTCGCCAAATGGGCTGGCGATCACGAAGCCGAGGAGGCGATCACGCAGGCCCTCATTGGTCTCGCAACGGCCGCCAGGGTCTAACTCACATCCCGACCCACTTTCCGCCTCAGCGGTTCCTGCAAGGATGGGGAGGGGATTGATCCCCTAACGGCCTCTATGGCCCCGCAAACTGTGGCTAGAACCCCAGGGCGAACTTGGCGTCCTCGGACATCATCTCCGGGGACCAGGGGGGGTCGAAGACCATCTTTGGGTGGACGGCGGAGACGCCGGGGAGGTCGCCGACGAACTCGCGCATCTGCTCGGAGACCTGGGGGCCGATCGGGCAGGCGGGCGTCGTCAGCGTGAAGGTGACATAGACCTCTTCGCCCTCTATCTCGACGTCGTAGACGAGCCCGAGCGAAACGAAGTCGAGCCCCAGCTCGGGGTCGATCACCTCCTCGAGGGCCTCGAGGACGTCGTCCTCGGTGAGGACGGTCGACTGGTCGTCGGACATGGAGGCATGGTAACCAGGCGGTGTGCTCGGCCCGACAGGGAGCGCCCCTCCGCGGATGCAGTCGAGCGGTCACTTAAGCGCAGCATGGTGTGCTCAAGTGACCGCTCGGCCCGCGGCGCAGGCGACCAGCGACGCTCCGTAGGGTCTAGTCTCGCGGCCGATGAACAGCCAGGAACAGATCGTGCGGCGGTCGATCGGGATCGCCTTCTCGGACGGCGGCCTGCTGGCGCTGAGCGCGGTCCGCCCGCAGGCGTCGGCCGGGCACGGCGACGAGGTGGTCGCGGCCGTGCTCTGCGACCCGGACGGCGCCCCGCTAGAGGTCTCCGAGGCGCTGCTCTCCACCGAGTACGGGCCGGACGGCGTGCAGCGGCGGGCGACGCTGGAGCTGTGGACCGACGGCGAGGAGGGGCAGCCGCTGCGCGGCGCCGGCACGCTGATCAGCGCCGCCCCGGTGCGCCGCCCGGGTCTGAACGCGGAGATCGCCTTCTTCCGCTGGTCGCTCGAGGGGCGCGACGGCCTCGGCCACTATGAGATCGTGCGGACCGATGGCTGAGCCGAATGGCGAGATACGGGCGGTGATCTCCGACTTCGGCGGCGTCTTGACGACGCCGCTGATCCAGTCGTTCATGGCCTTCCAGAACGAGACCGGGATCTCGGCGGAAAACCTCGGCCTGGCGATGCAGGCGCTCGCCGAAGCGAACGGCGAGAACCCGCTGTTCGAGCTGGAGCGGGGCGAGATCACCGAGGCCGCACTTCCTGGAGCAGATCGCCGACGGCCTCGAGCCGCTGCTCGGCCACCGCCCCTTCATGCACCGCTTCAAAGAGATCTACTTCGAGGCGCTCGACCCGAACCCGCCGATGATCGAGCTGATGCGCGAGCTGAAGGCCGACGGCTACCGGATGGCGATGCTGACCAACAACGTGCGCGAGTGGGAGCCGCTTGTGGCGCTCGATGCTGGCCGTCGACGAGATCTTCGAGACCGTCGTCGACTCGGGCTTCGTCGGCTGCCGCAAGCCGGAGTCGCGGATCTACGCGCTGACCCTGGAGCGGATCGAGCTCCCGCCCGAGGCCTGCCTCTTCGTCGACGACGTCCTGGTCAACTGCGAAGGGGCCGAGCGGGCCGGCATCAGGGCAATCCACTTCCGCGACAACGAGCAGGCGATCGCCGAAATCCGCGCGGTCGCTCGACGGCGGTTAGTTTTCCGAGCCCGCGCGGTCCCAGATGTAGAGCTCGACGGCCTCGACCGCGAGCTGCATCAGGCGGGGCGGGGAGAGGACGCCGAGGACCAGCTCCAGCGCGTCGTCCTCGCTGACGCCGGCGTCGACCGCCTCCTCGCCGCGGAAGCCGGCAGCCAGTTTCAGCGCCTCGCGCCGGTCCTCGCCGAGCGAGCCGAAGGCGCCCATCAGGAAGTCGCGGTTGGGGATCGGGTGGCCGACCTCCAGCGAGCCGTGCCAGGCGGCCAGCATCGAGAGGTCGTGCTCGTCCAGCTCCGAGAGCGCCTTCGCGTAGTGGGTCTCGAGCTCGTCGTCGGGGATCTCGTCGACCCAGGCCCGCACGGCCTCGCCGAGCAGCTGACGTCGGGCCTCGCGGCCGATCGAGTCGCCGATCGCGCGGATCGCGTCGGCTGGGTCTACGAAGCAGAGGGCCATGCGAAGGCCAATCTAGAGAGGCGGGAAGACGGCAAAGCGGGGGCCGATTCGCCCCGTTTGCGGCTTTGCCGGGGGCATCGGCCCCCGCCCCGGGCCTGGGGCGGCGCGCGCCGCGGGCGCGCCTATGCTGGGACGCCCCCCGCATGCCGCTGAAGCTGATCCACGGTCCCCCCAACTCCGGTCGCGCCGGCCTGGTCCGGCGCCGCTTCGACGACAGCCCTGGACCGCGAGCCGGTGCTCGTCGTGCCGACCGCGGACGACGTCTTCGCCTTCGAGCGGGAGCTGTGCGAGCGCGGCGCGGCGCTCGGCGGCGCCGTGATGACCTTCCGGGGCCTGTTCCGGGAGGTCGCCGGCGCCGCCGGCTCGCCGCCGGGGCCCGAGCTGACGCCCGCCCAGCGGCTGCGGGCCACCTCGGTGGCGATCGCCGCGCGGCGCGACGGCCTCGGGCCGCTGCGGCGCTCCGCCGGCCGGCCCGGCTTCGCGCTCGCCTTCGAGCGGCTGCTCGACGAGCTGCAGGGGGCGGGCCTCGAGCCGGCGGCGGTGGAGGCCGCGGCGGGGACGCTGGAGGGCTCCGCCTACCTCGGCGACCTGGCGACGCTGTTCGCCGCCTACGCGGAGGTCCGCGACCGCCTCGGCCTGCTCGACTCGCACGGCGATCGCCCGCGAGGCGATCGCGCTGCTGCGCCGCTCGGGCTCGGCTCTGGCGGGGGCGACCGGTCTTCCTCTACGGGCTCGACGACCTCACCCGCAACCAGCTCGAGCTGATCCGGGCGCTCGCCGCTGCCACCGAGGTGACCGTGGCGCTGCCCCACGAGGAGGGCAACGCCGCGCTGGCCGCACGGGCCTCGCTGCTGGAGAGGCTGCGCGGGATCGGCGTCGCCGCGGAGGAGCGCACCGATCCCGACCCCGTCAACACCGCCGAGCCGCTGCTCTTCCACCTGGAGCGCAACTTCGGCGCCGCCGAGCCCGAGCGGCGCCCCGCCGGCGAGGGTCTCGTCATCCTGCGCTCGGCGGGGGCGCGGGGCGAGGCGGAGGCGATCGCCGCCGAGGTCGCCAAGCTCGTCGCCGGCGGCGCCGACCCGGCCGAGATCGCGATCGTCCTGCGCGACCCGGCGCGGCGCGGCCCGCTCGTCGCCTCCGTGCTGGAGTCCTACGGGATCGCCGCGGCGCTGGAGGTCGAGCTGCCGGTCGTCGCGACCTCGGTCGGGGGGGCGCTGGTCGCCCTGCTCGATGCGGAGCTCGGCTCCGGCGCGCGCGAGCGACCTGCTCCGCTACCTGCGCGGCCCCTCCGGGGTCACCCCGCGGGAGGTCGACTGGCTCGAGAAGGAGGTTCGCCGCAGGCGGGTGCAGGACGCGGCGGCGGCGCTGCAGCTCTGGCCGGGGAGGCGCGGCGAGCCGCCGGCCGACCTGGCGCGGCTCGCGGAGGCCGCCGCCGGCCCGCCGGCCGAGCTGGCCGCCGAGGTCGGCCGCATCGCCGCAACGATGGCCTCGCGACCGCTGGCCGGGCGCGGGGACGGCCCGCGGCCGGAGCCCGGCGAGGGGCTGGAGCTGCGCGCCGCGGCGTCGATCTCGGCGGCGCTCGCCGGGCTCGCCGAGCTGGCCGGAGCTGGCGCCCCGCGCCAGCGGAGCTGGCCGCGACGATCGAGGCGCTGCGGTTCCGGGCCTGGAGCGGCCCGGTCGAGGGGCGGGTGCGGATCGCCGACCCCCGGCGCCTGCGCGCGGCCCGCTTCGACCACGTCTTCGTCGCCTCGCTCCAGGACGGCGAGTTCCCGCGCCGTGACGGCGACCGCGACCCGTTCCTCTCCGACGCCCAGCGCGCCTCGCTCGGGCTCGACCCGCGCCGCGACCCCGAGGACGAGGAGCGCTACCTGTTCCACGCCTGCGTCGCCCTGCCCCGCCGGCGGCTCTTCCTCTCCTACCGCGACAGCGACGAGGACGGCGGCGCCGAGGCGCGCTCGCCGCTGCTCGACGAGGTGCGCCGGCTGCTCGACCCGCCCCCGGACGAGCGGAGTCCGGACCCGGTCGAGGAGTCGCTCACCATCGGGCGCGACCTGACGCAGGTCGTCCACCCCGTCGCCGAAGCGCCCTCCGAGGACGAGCTGGCGCGCGCGATCGCCGCCCACGGCCGCAGACGCCGACCCGGCCGCCCTGCTGACCCTGGCCGGCGTCGCCGGCCCGGCGGCGGACCGCGTCGCGACGCGGATCGAGTCCGCCAGGGCCGCCGAGGCCGCCGCCCGCGCCCCCGGGCCGCTCGCCAACCCGGCGGCGATCGCCTCGCTGGCCGCGGTCCCCGCCTACGGCGGCACGACCCTGGAGGGCTTCGACCTCTGCTCCTACCGCTGGTTCGTCGCCCATGAGCTGGACCCGCAGCCGCTCGACCCGGTCCCCGAGCCGCTCGTCCAGGGCGGGCTGATGCACGCCGTCCTCGAGCGCCTCTACCGCGAGCGGCCCGGCGGCGACCCCCTCCCCGCCCCGGCTCGCTGGACGCCTGGACCGAGCGCGGGCGCGAGCTGGTCGCGACGATCGGCGCCGAGCGGGGCCTCGGCGACCACCCCGCCGAGCGCGCGATGGCGCGCCGGGTCGAGGGGCTGCTGGCGCGCTTCCTCGCCGAGGAGGCCGAGCGCGACAGCGGCGGCTTCGAGCCGTGGCTGCTGGAGGCGACTTTCGGCGAGGGGGACGACAGCGAGCGGCCCGTGCTGGAGATCGACGGTTGGGGGCTGCACGGCGCGATCGACCGCGTCGATCGCGCCCCCGACGGCCGGGCGCTCGTCCTCGACTACAAGCTGGCGCTGGCAGGTGACGCCGCGCGAGAAGCTCGAGGAGAAGGCGAAGCTCCAGCTCCAGCTCTACCTGATCGCCGTAGCCGCGCACTGGGACGCGCAGCCGGTCGGCGGCCTCTACCACCCGCTGCGGGGCACCTCGGCGCGGCGCCCGCGCGGCGCGGTGCTCGACGAGGCCGCCGAGGACCTCGCCTCCTACGGCCTCTACGGCAACGACCTGGTCGACCGCGAGGGCTTCGAGGAGCTGCTCGCCGACGCCCGCCGGCGCGCCGGCGCGATCGTGGCCCGGATGCGCAGAGGCGACATCCGCCGCGACCCGGGCCCGCGCCGCGGCCTGCGCGGCCACGACGTCTGCCCGTCCTTCTGCGACTTCGCGCCGATCTGCCGCCGCGACCGGGCGCCGGCCGAGGCCGCCGAGAACGGCGAGACGGAGGAGCGGTGAGCGAGCGCGTGCCGACGCCGGAGCAGACGGCGGCGATCGAGGCCTCAGCCCGCGACGTCCTCGTCGAGGCGGGCGCCGGCACCGGCAAGACCGGGGTGATGGTCGAGCGCTACTGCCGGCTCGTCTGCGAGGGCGGCGCCTCCCCAGACGCGGTGCTCGCCTTCACCTTCACCGACAAAGCCGCGGCCGAGCTGCGGCAGCGGATCCGCGCGGCGCTGGAACGCCGCGCCGCGGCCGGCTCGGAGCGGGCGCGGGACCTGCTCGCCCGGATCGGCGGCGCCTGGGTGACGACGATCCACGGCTTCTGCAACCGCCTGCTCGCCGCCCATCCCGTCGCAGCGGGGATCGATCCGCGCTTCCGCGTGCTCGACGCGCCCGAGGCCGAGCGGGCGGCACGGGAGGCCTTCGACGAGGCGCTGGAGGGGTTCCTGGCGGGCGGCGAGGAGTCGCGGGAGCGAGACCCTGGCGGCGTTCGGGATCGAGGGGCTGCGGGGGATCGTCGCCGGCGCCCACGCCGAGCTGCGCAGCCGCGGCGTCGAGCGGCCGCGACTTCCCGAGCCGCCGCCGGGCCCGCCGGCGGCGGAGCTCTCCGCCGCGGAGGCGGTCGAGGCGGAGGAGGCCTACCGCCACGTCGCCGAGCTGCTGGAGCTTTTCGGCGAGCGCTTCGAGGCGGCCAAGGAGCGGCGCGCCGGGATCGACTTCGAGGACCTCCAGCTCCTCGCCGCCCGCCTGCTGGAGCGGACGGCGGTCGGCGAGGCCTACCGGGCCCGCTTCGACCACCTGCTGGTCGACGAGTTCCAGGACACCAACCGGCTGCAGCTGCGGCTGATCGAGGCGCTGCGCGGGCCGCGGACGCGAAGCTGATGGCGGTCGGCGACGAGCTGCAGTCGATCTACGGCTTCCGCCACGCCGACCTCGACGTCTTCCGCGAGCAGCGCGACGCGATCGAGGCGAGCCCCGACGCCGCGGCGATGGAGCTGAGCGGCAACTTCCGCTCGCGCCCCGAGCTGATCGGGGCGGTCAACGCGCTCGGCGAGAGGCTGCTCGGCGAAGCCTTCCGGCCGCTGCGGGTCGGCGCCGCGCCGCGCCGCGCCGCGCCGCGCGGCGAGGGCCCCGCGGTCGAGCTGCTGCTCACCGCCCGCGACGGCTGGGACGCGGAGGGGATCGAGCTCGAGCCCGCCACCGACGCGGCGTACGCCGCTCAACCACCTCGCCGAGGCCCGCTTCGTCGCGGCGCGGCTGCGGGAGCTGTCCGACGCGGGGGCTGCGAGCGCGGCGAGATGGTCGTGCTGCTGCGCGCCTTCACCCACCTCGACGCATACGAGGACTCCCTGGAGCGCGCCGGGCTGCGGCCCTACGTGGTCGGCGGCCCCGGCTACTGGTCCCAGCAGCAGGTAGCCGACGCCTGCGCGCTGCTGGCGACGATCGCCAACCCGCTCGACGACAGGGCGCTGTTCGGCGCTCTCGCCTCGCCCGCCTGCGGCGTCGCCCCCGACACCCTCTGGCTGCTGCGCGCCGCCGCCGGCAGGGGACGCAGCGTCTGGCCGGCGCTGGAGCGCGCGGTCGGGCTCGGCGAGGACGAGGCCGAGCCGGCCGCGCCCGCGCGCCTCGAGCAGATCCCCGCCGCGGAGCTGGCGCTGCTGCGCCGCTTCGCGGAGACGATCGCGGCGCTGCGCCTGCGCGCGCACCCGCCTCCCCCTCGCCGACCTGATCGACGCCGCGATCGCCGAGACCGGCTACGACCTCGCCGTGCTGATGCGCCCGGCGGGGGAGGCGCGCTTCGCCAACCTGCGCAAGCTGATGCGCCTCGCGGCGGAGTTCGAGCTGCGCGAGGGGCGCGATCTGCGCGGCCTGCTCGACTTCCTCGCGACGCGCGCCGGCGACGGCGAGGCGCCCGCGGCGACCGCCGCCGAGGACCACGACGGGGTCCGGATCATGACCGTCCACAGCGCCAAGGGGCTCGAGTTCGACGTCGTCGCCGTGCCCTGCCTCTCGCGCCGGCTGCTGGCCGGCGCGCGGTCGCCGCTGCTGACGCTCGGCCGCGACGGCGAGGCGCCGCGGGTCGGGATGCAGCTGCGCCGGCTCGGCGCCCCCTCGGTCAACCTCTACTCCCACGAGGAGCTGCGCCGGGAGGCGCAGGAGCGCCAGTCCGAGGAGGAGCTGCGCCTCTTCCACGTCGCCGCGACGCGGGCCCGCGAGCGGCTGATCCTCAGCGGCGTGGCGATGCCGCGGGCCGGGAACGGGATCAAGCCCGCCACGCCGGTCATCGAGCGGATCGTCGACGGGCTTCGGGGTCGACCGCGAGCGCGACTCCCTCGTCCCGGTCGCCGCGCCGCAGCCGCGCCCGGGCCTCGAGGCGAGCTTCGCGCCGTCCGAGATCGCGGTCCGCGTCAACCTCCCCTCCCCGCAGCGGGCCGCCGAGCTGACCGCGAGGAGAAGGGATGCGGAGGCCGCGCCGCCGCTCGGCGCCGGCCCGGCGCCGCTGGTAGAGCGGCGCCCGCCCGCGACGCCGAGCCGTCCCCTCTCCTACTCGGCGCTCTCCGCCTACGGGGAATGTCCCTACCGCTTCTACCTCGAGCGCGTGCTAGACCTCGGCGACCGCGGTCGCCCTTTCAACCGCATAGCGGATGAAAGCTCGACCGCACCCGGACCGGGGCCCGCGCAGCGCGAGGAGCGAACCGCGCGCGGCGCCGCCGTCCACTCGCTGCTCGAGTGGAGCCAGGCGAACGACTGGCAGGAGCCCTCGGAGGAGACCGTACGGCGCCACGCCGTGGCCGCCGGGCTCGACCCCGAGGTCGACTCGCGGCTTGACGACATGCTGGCGCCGGTCCGCGGCTGGCTCGGCTCGGCGCTCCTGCGCGACCGGGTCCTCGGCGGCGGCGCCGTCCGGGCCGAGGTGCCGATCCTGCTCGGGATCGGCGGCGCGGTGCTGCGCGGCTCGATCGACCTGCTGGTCGAGCGCCCCGGCGCCGCGCCCCTCGTCGTCGACTACAAGACCGACCGGCTCGACGGCTCGGCGCCCGCCGATCACGCTTCTCGCTACGAGACCCAGCGGGCGATCTACGCCCTCGCGGTCGCCGAGGCGCGGGCGGCGCCGGAAGTCGAGGTCGCCTACGTCTTCCTGGAGCGGCCGGACGAGCCGCTTGTCGAGCGACTCGACGCCGTCTACATGGAGAGCGCCCGCGAGCGGCTCAGCGCGACGATCGAGCGGATCGGCAGCGGCGACTTCCCGCCCGCCGCGCCCGATGACCGCAGCTGGGCCCTCTGCAAGGGCTGCCCGGCCCTCGGGCGGATGTGCTCAGGCCCCGGCGGCTGAGCCGTGCGCTATCCGGTGCCGTTCCATTTGCGCGCCCAGTCGCCCAGCGTGTCGATCGCCGGCCGTAGCTCCGTTCCCTTCTCGGTGAGCGAGTAGACGACGCGGACCGGCGCCCCCGCTTCGACGTCCCTCTGCACGAGGCCCTCCTCCTCCAGCTCGCGCAGCCGCCGCGACAGCAACCGGTCCGAGAGCCCGGGCACGGCCTTGCCCAGCTCCCCGTACCGCAGCTTGCCCTCGGTGAGGGCGCAGAGGATCGCCCCGGTCCAGCGCTTGCCGATCAACTCGATCGCGGCGTGGAAGTGCGGGCAGACCTCGGGTGGACCTGTGGTCGCGGGGGTCGCCTCCACTCGAGTCAGCGTACTGAACGTCGGCGATCGGCCGGCCCGCCTGCGGCCTGCTTGTATTTCCCCCGTGACCGTCCTCGACTGGGGCATCGTCGCCTTCACCGCGGCGCTGGGTATCTGGGGGTACCGGCAGGGACTGATCGTCGGAGCCCTCACCCTGCTCGGCTTCGTCGTCGGGGCCTTCGCCGGCAGCCGCATCGGGCCGCTGCTGCTGAACCAGGGGTCGCGCTCTCCCTACGCCCCGCTGTTCGCGGCGCTGGGCGCGCTGCTGGTCGGCGCCCTGGTCGCGGTGACCCTGGAGGGCCTGGCGCTGGGGCTGCGGTCGCGGCTGGTCCGGGGCCGGGCTCGGCGCGGCGCCGACGGGGTGGGCGGCGCAGCGCTGATCGCCGCCGTCGCGCTGGGGCTGGTCTGGGTGTTCGGCGCCGTCGCCCTGCACGCCCCCGGGACCCCCCAGCTGCGGGCCGCCGTCCAGCGCTCGCTGATCCTGCGCGGCCTCAACGGAGTGCTGCCGCCCTCGGGACCGATCCTCAACGCGCTGAACCGGGTCGACCCGGCCCCCTCGGTCGCCGGGCCGACCACGCCGCTGGCGCCGCCCGGCGCGGCGATCGCCTCGGACCCCGACGTGCTGCGCGCGGGCAACTCGGTCGTGCGGGTGCTGGGAACGGCCTGCGGGCTCGGGATCGAGGGCTCCGGCTGGGTGGCCAAGCCGGGCCTGGTCGTCACCAACGCCCACGTCGTCGCCGGCGAGAGCGACACCACCGTGACGACCCGGGACGGCGCCTCGTTCGCCGCGACGCCGGTCCACTACGACCCCCACAACGACCTCGCCCTGCTCCGCGTCGCCACCGGCCTGCCGTCCCTCCCGATCGCCACCGATCCGAAGCGGGGCGAGGGCGGCGCGGTGCTCGGCTATCCGGAAAACGGCCCCTTCGCGATCGCCCCCGCCCGCTTCGGCGACACCCGCGCGGTGCTCAGCGAGGACTCCTACGGCCGTGGCCCGATCCGCCGCACGATCGCCTTCCTCCGCGGCAGCGTCCGCAGCGGCAACTCCGGTGGCCCGCTCGTCGACTCGAGGGGGGAGGTGATGGGGACGGTCTTCGCCTCCACCACCTCGAGCCCCCCGGGCGGCTTCGCCGTCCCGAACTCGATAGTCCTCTCCTCCCTCGAAGAGGCGGCGACGCCGGTCGACACGGGACCTTGCACCGGCTGAGCATCCTTACCATTAAATTCCCCGCCTAGTGAAAAGCTTCCCGCCCGAGGTGGAGCGGCGCCGCCGTCTCGTCACCCGCACGCTCCCTCTCAGCCTGATCGCCATCACGGCGTTCGCCTTCGGCGCCGCGGCCGGCGCGCCGGGCTCGCCGCAGAAGGAAGCCGCCGAGCGCTTCACGGCCGCATGGGCGCGCGGGGACTTCGCCGCGATGTACCGGGAGCTGAACACCGCCTCGCGGCGATCCCTCGGCGAGACCGGCTTCGCAACGGCCTACCGCGAAGCCGCGCAGACGGCGACGCTGCGAGAGCTCAACCCCCGCAGCCCGGACGACGCCCTGACGACCGACGGGCAGACGGTCGTCCCGGTCGGCGTCGAAGCCGTGACGGTGGCCTTCGGCAAGGTCGACGGAAGCGTCCGGCTCCCCTTCTCCGAAGGCGGCATCGCCTGGGACCCGAGCCTCGTCTTCCCGGGCCTCGCTCGCGGCGAGCACCTCGAAAGCCGGATCGAGCTGGCGCCGCGGGCGCCGATCCTCGCGGCGGACGGCACGCCGCTGGCCCGGGGCCCGGCCGGCGCCCGCGAACACCCGCTCGGCGGCGCCGCCATCGACGTGACCGGCGAAGTCGGCATCGCCACGGCCGCCGACCTGCCGGCGCTGGCCCGCCACGGCTTCCCGCCGAATACGCCGGTCGGCGTCAGCGGGCTCGAGCGGGCCTTCAACACGCGGCTGGCCGGCAAGCCCGGCGGCTCCCTGCTCGCGGTCTCCCGCGCGGGCGGTTCGGCGCGAATCCTGGCCTCCGCCAAGCCGAGGCGCGGCGCTCCGCTGACGACGACGATCAACCCCGCCCTCCAGGTCGCCGCGGTCGCCGCCCTGGCCGGTCGCGCCGGCGGCATCGCCGTCCTCGATGCCCGCAAGGGCAGCGTCCGCGCCCTCGCCGGCCAGGCCTTCTCCGCCCCCCAGCCGCCGGGGTCCACCTTCAAGATGGTCACCACCGTCGCCGCCCTGCAGAGGGGCGTCGTCTCGCTCGCAGACGAATTCCCGATCCTCAACGGCGTCGACGTCGGCGGGCGCTTCATCAACAACGCCAACGGCGAGTACTGCGGCGGCACCTTCCGCCAGGCCTTCGCGGAGTCCTGCAACGCCGACTTCGTCCCGCTCGGGCCGAAGATCGGCAGCCGCGCGCTGGTCGCCACCGCCGAACGGCTCGGCTTCAACTCGCTGCCGACCCTCTACGCGCCGGCGATCGCCCGCTCAGTCGGCCTCCCGGAGCCCAGCATCCCGACCGAGATCGGCGACGAACTGGACCTCGGGGTCAGCGCGATCGGACAGGGCGAAGTCCTGGCGACGCCGCTCGAGATGGCGAGCGTCGCGCAGACGATCGGCAACCGCGGCATCCGCGAGCCGACCTCGATCGTCGCCAACCGCAGGTTGCGATCGCACGCGAAGCCGGTTCGGGCGATGTCGCGGAAGATCGCCGCCGAGCTGACCGGGCTGATGGTCGGCGTGGTGACGGGCGGCACGGGGACGGCCGGCGCGATCCCCCAGGCGCAGGTGGCCGGCAAGACGGGGACCGCCGAGCTGGGGCCGAAGCCCGGCCAGCAGAGCTCGCCCAACCCGGTCCAGAGGAAGGACGCCTGGTTCGCCGCCTTCGCCCCCGCCGATCACGCGAGGCTGGCGATCGGCGTCCTGCTGGTCGAAGCGGAAGCGGCCGGGGGCGAGGTCGCGGCGCCGGCGGCGGCGCGGGTCCTCGAAGCCGGCCTCTGAGGCCGTCCGCCGCGCTAGAGGTCGAGGGTGACCCGGGCCGGGCCTTCCGGGCCCGGGATCGAGAGGGTCAGCGGCCGGTTCTCGGAGGCGGCGGCAGGAAGCCGGAAGAGCACGAGCGAGCCCTCGATCGGCCCCTGCTGGGGGGTCGAGTCGAGCGCCGGGATCTGTTCTTCGCCTTCGACCTGCCCCCCGAGCGGGAACGCGTAGAGGCTGCTGCTCGGGATCGAATCGTAGACCCGGTGCTCGGCGTCGGTGATCGTCAGCGAGCGGGGCAGCGCCTGCGCGGCCTTGTCCTCGTTCTGCACTTCGAAGAAGACGCCGAAGTAGGCGGAGCCGGCCGGCGGGGGTGGCTGGCCGACGAGGTAGGCGGAGTCCTCGGCGTCGCTGGCGTTGAGGTAGCGGGAGAAGACGACGTTGTAGCGGACCTTGCCGAGCTTGACCGTCTGCCCCTCGGCCACGTCCTTGGAGCTGCTCGACCAGCCGCAGGCCGAAACGGCGAGCGCGGCGGCGGCGAGCGCCAGCGCGGCGAGGAGCGGCGGGGCGAGTCTGCGGAAACGGGCCATCGGCGGCGAGAGTCTACAAACGCGCCCGGCAGCCCGGCAGCCCGGCTGCGCGGGGAAGCGAGGGGGTGCATATTCGGCCCAGGGGCGCTAGGATGTCCTCAAAGGAGGCGCCAAGAGGGAAGGATCTGTCTTGGCCATCATCACCCCCACCCCCAGTTCAGCGTCCGATAGCTTCGTCACCGGCACGATGCCCGGTTCGGGCACGTTCTACTGCCTGTCCTGCAGCTCGCAGCTCTCGCTCCGCGAGAACGACCGCCTCCCCGACTGCCCCCGCTGCGGCGCCTCGCGCTTCGGCCGCGACTCGATCTTCGAGCCGATGCAGGAACACGGCGAGAAGACGACCGCCGAATTCGCCGTCCCCTTCGAGCTGGCGCCGCCGAGCTGGCTGGACGAGGCCCGCGCGAAGCTGCCCCGCCCCGGCCGCTACCTCGCCTACCGCGACGACGAGGCGGGCGAAGAGGCCCGGGTCTTCGCGATCGAGCGCGGCTGGACGCGGATCGGGCGCAGCATCGCCGCCGACGTCCGCCTCGACGACCCCAGCGTCTCCCGCCGCCATGCCCTGATCGTCTCCGAACCGGACGAGTCGCTGCGGGTGCTCGACGACCGCAGCCTCAACGGGGTCTTCCTCAACGGCGACACGGTCGAGTGGGGGAAGCTGGGCGACGGCGACGAGCTGCGGATCGGCCGCTTCCGCCTCTTCGTGCTCGAGAGCTGAGCCGGACGCACGGTTCCGGCCACCGCCACCCCTAGCATGCGGGTCGGTGAGTGCCCCACGCCCGGAGCCACCCGAGGACTCGCGCCGCCGAGCGCGCGCGGGAACGCCTGCAGGAGGAGATCGAGCGGGTCCGCGTCGGGGTCGAGGAGATGCTCGCCGAGCAGGGAGCGGCGACGCCAGCTCGCAGGGAGCGACGTGCGCGAGACCGCGCTCGTGACGCGGCTCGAGAGAGCGACTGCACGAGGCGCATGGGAGAGGAGCGCGCTCGACGCAGGTCGAGCAGGAGCGCCGCTACGCGGAATGGCGCATCCACACGAACATCGAGGCGATGCTCGACAGCCTGCTGCGCGAGGTGCGCGGCATCGCCGATCGCCTCGCCGGGGTAGCTACTCGGTCGAGATGCTCGGGTCCGCCTGGACCTTGTGCGGAACGACCATCAGGAAGTTGTGGGCGGCGTCCGGCGGCGAGGCCAGTGACGCGGTCGGCCTCCTCGTCCTGGCCGGTGGCGCGCAGCTCGGCGGCGTAGCGGGTGAGGAGGTCGTCGACGTCGAGCAGGCCCTCGGCGTCGAGCTCCTGGAGCTCGACTTTGGCGCCCTCGCCGAGCCGCCGCTCGATCGCCTCGCGGTCGATGCCGAAGGCGTTGTGGCGGACGTAGACCCGGCCGCCGGTCATCCCGGCGCAGGCCCAGGGCCCGATGTCGCCGAGCACGATGGCGCGGCCCGAGGTCATGTACTCGAAGGCGAAGCCCTTGGCGTTGGCGCGGTCGACGATGCAGCCGCGGCTGTCGTCGATGTCGCGCTCGGGCTCGCCGGCCAGCACCACGTCGGCGCCGGAGAGGCGGATGCAGAAGCGCGAGTCGGCCGAGCCCTGGACGAAGAGGCGGCCGCGCTGGGCGCCGTAGGCGAAGGACTTGCCGACCGAGCCGTTGAGCCGCCGGCCCTTCGCGCCCTTGCCCTTCAGCACGGCGATCGATGCCGCCCCGCATCGTCTTGCCGACGCCGTCCTGGGCGCCGCCCTCGACCCGGATCGAGACGCCATGGTCGTTGAAGGCGCCGAGCCCCTGGCCGGCGACCGAGCCGCCGTCGAACTCGAGGCTGGCGAGCACCTCCTCGCCCGGCTCGGGGCAGCCGTCGAGGATCCGCGACCGGGCGATCGCCCCGGCCAGCTCGGTGCCGAGGACGCGGTCGCTGGCGTCGGTGGGGCGTGGGAACGCGACTGCGCACGGTGCGCCCCGGGCAGACGTCGCCCGCCAGGGCGGCGATCTGGGCCGAGGCCTGCTTGGCCTCCATCCGGATCGGGCGGGCGACGACGAGGCCGGCCTCGGCGCGCTCCTCGGCGATCTCCTCGGCGACCGGCAGGTCGAGCGGCTCGAGGTCGAGGAACTCCTCCAGCGGCGTGATCAACCGCGCCAGGTCGATCGTCTCGTGGTGGGAGACCTGCTCCAGCAGGTCGTAGCGGCCGACCAGGTCCTGGGCGCGCTCGTAGCCGAGCGAGGCCACCACCTCCTTGACCTCCTCGCCCATCGCCGTGAAGAAGCGGGCGCAGCTCTCGGCGCCCGGCTCGACGCTCCTGCGGGGTGAACTTCTTGAGGCCGTGCTGCTGGGCCTGCTCGACCGTCTCGATCTGGGTGGCGATGCCGACGTGGCAGGTGTCGAGCTGGCAGCCGCGGCAGATCGTGCAGCCGAGGCTGACCATCGCCAGCGTGCCGAAGCCGACCCGGTTGGCGCCGAGGCAGTGCAGCTTGACGATGTCGTAGCCGGTGCGGTAGCCGCCGTCGGCCCAGATCTCGACCCGGTTGCGGATGCCCGCCTCCATCAGCGCCCGGTGCACGGCGCGGGTGCCGATGTCCGACGGCAGGCCGACGTGGCGCAGCGCGTGCTGGCGGGCGGCGCCGGTGCCGCCCTCGAAGCCCGAGAGGGTGATGATGTCGGCGCCCGCCTTGGCGATCCCGAGGCCGATCGTGCCGATGTTCGGCACCACCGGCACCTTGACCGAGACGCGCACGTCGGGGTTGACCGTCTTCAGCTCGTCGATCAGCTCCGCGAGGTCCTCGATCGAGTAGAGGTCGTGGTTGTTGGAGGGCGAGATCAGGTCGGTGCCCGGCGCGGCGTTGCGCGCCGCGGCGACCTTCTCGGAGACCTTCTTGCCGGGCAGGTGGCCGCCCTCGCCGGGCTTGGCGCCCTGGCCGATCTTGATCTCGGCGAGGTAGGAGGAGTTGATCATCTCCGCCGAGACGCCGAAGCGCCCCGAGGCGACCTGCTGGCCGCGCCACTTGCGGTAGCGGCCGTACATGTCGCGGATCTCGCCGCCCTCGCCGTTGATGCAGAGGATGTTGATCGCCTTCGCCGCCTCCGCGTAGGCGCGGAAGGCCGGCTCGGACTGGGAGCCGAAGCTCATCGAGGAGATCACGATCGGGTAGTCGTGGTGGCCGACCCCGGCGTCGACGACGCCGGCGTCCATCCGGGCTCCCGGTCGCCCACTCAGGCCCATGACGTGGCGCATCGAGATCGGGCTCTGGCGCTCCAGCTCGCGGACCTTCTCCGAGTACTCCTCGTAGGAGCCGACGCCGTTGGCGGTCGCGATCGCCGCCTTGTAGACCTTCGGGTAGAAGCGGAAGGTCTTCGCCGGCTTGGCCGTCCTCGTCGCCGGCCAGGATGCCGGTGCCCGCTCGTTGGTGTCCTCGTCGAGTTCGGCGAAGCCGACGCCGCCGGTCTCGGAGGCGGCGAAGGCCTCGGTCTGGAAGATCTCCGCCAGCTCCGGCTTGACGCCGATCGAGGAGAACTGGCGCGCGTAGCCGCGCACCTCGTGGATGCCGATCGTCGAGATCACTTTCTCGATCCCCTTGGTCAGCGCGGCGCAGAGGTTGGAGACGTCGGTCTCGTAGTCCTCGACGCAGATCACCTCGACCATCGTGTAGGGGCAGACGCCGTTGGCGCCCAGCCCCAGCGCCAGCATCGTGTCGTGGACGTTGCGGATCGCCGCCGAGCGCAGCACGATGCCGCAGCGGCGGCGCAGGTTCTCCTCGCCGGGCTCGACCCGGAACTGCTTCAGCGCCTGGTCGACGGCAGAGGTGGCCAGGTGGGGATCGAGGTAGCGGCGGTCGCCGTCGTAGACGGTGCGGTCGGTGAGGACCAGCAGCTCGGCGCCGTCGCGGACCTTCTTCACCGCCTCCTGCTTGATCCGCTCGATCGCCCCCTGGGTCGTCTCCGACTCGAGCAGCGAGATGTCGACCGCGCCGGCTCGTCCGCGGAACTCCTCCCAGAGGTCCTCGAGCAGGTAGGTGCGGTGCTCGCGGGCGATGCGGCGGTAGGTCCGGTCGGAGAGCGGCGCCATCTCGTGATGGCCGCCGAGGATCACCGGGAACGCGGTCTCGATCGTGCCGGTGTCCTCGCCGGCGGCGTCGATCGAGGGGCGGCGGCCGAAGATCGGCGCGGGTCGAGAAGTGCTCGACCTCGCGCTCGCGGTCGATCGCCGGGTTGGTGACGACGGCGACCGTCTCCTTGAAGTAGTCGGCGAGGTTCTGGCGCTCCGGCGAGAGCGCCGCCAGCGGACCGTCGTAGCCGAGCGAGCCGATCGGCTCGGCGCCGTTGGACGCCATCTGCTGGACCAGTTTGACGTCGTCGCGCTGCCAGCCGAAGCCGGCGAGGACGCGGTCGGCAGACCTTGACCGGCTCCTCCGGGCCGGCGTCGGAGTAGCCGGGGACGTCCTCGCCCTCCAGCGGGCCGCCGGTGTCCAGAGCGCGGTCGTAGGGGCCGGCATCCTCGGCGCCGTTGCGGCGCAGCCAGCGCTCGCGGACGATCCGCAGCATCTCGTCGTGGGGGTGCAGGGTCGAGCGCTTGCGCTCGCGGTCGATCGTCACCAGCACCTTCTCCCCGGGGGCGAGCGGCTTGGGCTCGGAGACCATCGAGCCGACCGGAGACGACGCCCGGCTCGGAGCTGAAGATGAAGTCCTCGCCGGTCTCCACCTGCCAGAGCGGCCGCAGCCCGAGCGCATCGGCGGAGAACACGCATTCGTCGGCGTGGCGGGCGATCAGCGCCACCGGCCCCTGGGCGAACGGGCCCATCGCCTGGTGCAGGTACATGTAGAAGCGGTGCAGCTCGGCGGGCAGCGAGCGGATCTCCTCGACGATCGGCGGCAACACCATCTCCATCGCCTCGGCGAGGCTGAGGCCGTCGCGGCTGACCAAGGTGTCGATCGTGCGGTTGAGGTCCTGGGAGTCCGAGGCAGCCCGGCTGGATCGGGACGCCGAGCATCCGCGCCTCCTGGCGCAGCTGCTCGATCGTGTTGATCTCGCCGTTGTGGCCGAGCACCGAGAAGGGCTGAACCCGCTTGAAGGAGGGCCAGGTGTTGGTCGAGTAGCGGTTGTGGCCGAAGCAACCGATTGTCTCGAAGCGCTCGTCGCGCAGATCCGGGTAGTACTCGCCGAGCACCTGCGGCGCACCCATCACCTTGTAGACGCAGGTCGTCGCCGAGAAGGAGGGGACGTGGACGTCGAGCCGCTACTCGAGCTCGATCAGGAGGTCGAAGAGGACGCGGTCGCGGCTGGAGGCGTCGGCGAGCGAGGCCGGCGACCTGCCAGAAGTGCGGCTCCTCCTCGCGCGCGGTGGGGCCGAGGGCGGTCGAGTCGACGGCGCCGATCCGCTCGGCGAGGATGCGGAAGCCGCCCTGGCCGAGCAGCTCGCGGGCGTCGTGCTGGACCCGCTCGCGGTCCTGGGAGCGCTCGATGAAGACGTGGGCGACGGCGAAGGCGTCGTCGAGGGTGAGCGAGGGGTCGTGGCCGCCGGCGCGCACCTCCTCGGCCCAGATCCGGCGCGGGAGATCGAGCAGCAGCCCGCAGCCGTCGCCCTCGCCGTCGACGTTGCCGGCCCGGTGCAGCATCTTCTGCAGAGCGGGGACAGCGCCAGCTCGATCGGCGCGCGGCTCGGCGTCGCGTCCTTGCGAACCGAGGCGTAGATCGCGCAGGCGTCCTTGTCCTCGACGCTGGGCGGCGAGACGAGCGGCCGGTAGGGGCGCTCTGGCGAGTAGCGGACGGGACGCGCTCAGCCGTGAAGCTCACGGGACTGGGTATCGGACAAGTCTGACCTCCCGGGTTCCACGCCTTCTTCGAGCGGGCGTGCGACGGGTTGACGAGTCGCCGCATTATAGGGACGGCGCGGGCATCCGCAAAGGGGCCGGCGCCGGCCGAGACCTTGCGACTACGAGACGGCGAACACGGGTGGAGTGCGGCCGGCCCAGGGGCGCTCGGCCTCGAGCTGGGCGGCGATCCGCAGCAGCAGGTCCTCGCGGCCATACGGGGCGATCAGCTGCGAGCCGATCGGCAGGCCGTCCTCGCTCCAGTGCAGCGGCAGCGAGATCGCCGGCTGTCCGGTGGCGTTGCAGACCGCCGTGAAGCAGCCGTCGACGAAGCCCCGCCCGAAGGTCGCCATCGGGTCGGGGCCGGAGTCGTCGAAGCTGCCGAGCGGAGGCGGCGGCTCGCCCATGGTCGGGGAGAGCAGCAGGTCGTAGCCGCCGTCGAAGATGCCGGCGACCATCCGCGTCATCAGCTGGTGCTGGCCGACCGCGAGCAGGTACTGGCCGGCGCTGTAGCCGCGCCCTTTCTCGGCCAGCGCCCAGGTGAGCGGCTCGACGTCCTCGGGGCCGATCTTCTGCCCCGTCGCCATCCCGAGCTGGTCGATCGCCGCCGCCTGGCCGGCCGCCCAGCGGACGAGGAAGGGACCGAGCAGGTCGAAGCCGCGCAGCCCGCTCAGGTCCGGCTCGAGAGATCTCGTGTCCGAGCCGCTCGAGCAGGGCGGCGGTCTCGCGCGCCGCCGCGACCACCTGCGGATCGAGATCGACCGGGGCATCCACCAGCGGCTCCGTCCAGAGGCCGATCCGCAGCTTGCCGGGGTCGGCGCCGACCTCCTCGGCGTAGGGCCGCAGCGGCGGCGGCGCGGCGTAGGGGTCGCCGGGGCCGGGGCCGTGCACGGCATCGAGCACCGCGGCCGCGTCGCGGACACTGCGCGCGACGACCAGTTCCGCGGTCATCCCGGACATGAGGTCGCCGATCAGCGGGCCCTCGGAGACCCGCTGCCGGGTCGGCTTCAGCCCGACCAGGCCGCAGTTGGAGGCCGGGATGCGGATCGAGCCGCCGCCGTCGTTGGCATGGGCGATCGGCACCATTCCCGCGGCGACCGCCGCGGCCGAGCCGCCGCTGGAGCCGCCGGGCGAGCGCTCGGTGTTCCAGGGATTGCGGCTGGGGCCGTAGGCGCGTGGCTCGGTGGTCGGCAGGATCCCCAGCTCGGGCGTGTTGGTCTTTCCGATCGTCACGAAGCCGGCGGCGCGAAAGCGCTGCGCCAGGTAGGTGTCGACCGGGGCGCGGAAGTCCCGCTCCTTGAGGAAGCGCATGCCCATGTGGAGCGGCTGGCCGGCGAAGGCGGCGCCGAGGTCCTTGAGCAGGAAGGGCACGCCCCGGAACGGGCCGTCGGGAAGCTCGCCGCGGGCCGCCTCCAGCCCCGCGTCGAAGAGCGGGTGGATGACCGCGTTGATCTGCGGGTTGAGCGCCTCGACCCGCCCAATCGCCGCTTCGACCAGCTCGAGCGGGGTCGCCTCCCCGGCCCGCACCAGCTCGGCCTGGGCCGTGGCGTCCATCCGGGCCAGCTCGCTACTCATCGGAAACTCAGCGGCTCCAGTCGGGGTCGAAAGCGTGGCGGGCGAGGACCGTGACCTGACCCCCGCCGTAGGGGATGCTGACGACGTTGTTGCGCCGGCCCGGTTCGAAGCCGCCGCTGGAGGCGAGGATCGTGCTGCCGTCGGCCGAGAGGGCGGCGCCCACCAGCCCCCGCTCGGTGGCCCTGACGACCGGCCGCTGCGCGCCGGTCAAAGCGTTGACCCTGACGGCGTAGCTCGTGTCCTGGCCGCCGAACTCGGCGAGCAGGCGCCTGCCGTCGGCAGACCAGTCGGTCGGCGTCAGCCCAAACAGCAGCGGGCCGACCCGGGTGTGGGTGAGGCGCCGCACGCCTTCGCCGCTCGGGCCCATCAGGTAGAGCTCGTTCTTGGGGCCGTAGCGGCGGCGCTTCGCGCCGAGCAGCTTGACGAAGACGATGTGGCTGACGGCCCGTACAGGCCGCCTGCACGGGGGGATAGAGGATTCGCATGGGAGCCGTTCCACTGTCGACGGGCCCCAGAGCGGGTCGAGCGAGCGGTGGTCGTGGGTGAGTCGGCGCGGGCGCTCGATTACCAGCGTCGGCACGCCGAGGGGCAGAAAGTCGAAACGGTAGATGTCGCTGTGCGCCGGGAAGTCTTCCCTCCTCGCCCTCGCATAGACCAGGGAACCGGTCCCTGGCGGGGCACCGCTGTCCGGAGAGAAGCTGACGCCGCTGAAGAAGCCCCTGGCGACGGTGCGCTGGACGCCGCTCGCGACGTCGATCAGGACGAGGCGCTTGCGGCCCAGCTCGGGCCCGCGTACCGCGGCGATCGTGCTCGAATCCGGCGACCAGGCGAAGCTGAAGGATTCGCGCCAGCCCACCATCAGCCGGCGCGGCGGCGCGCTCCCGTCGGCCGGCGCCACCATCAGGTCGGGGCGAAAGGAGCGGCCGGCGGGGATCCGCATGAAGGCGATGGTCTGCCCGCTTGGGGAGACCCGCGGGTTCGAGCCGGGCGCCACTCGTTTCTGCCCCGAGCCGTCGTCGCCCGCCACCCAGACGACCGGCTTCAGCGGACTGCGGACGAAGACGAGCGTCGCATGCGCCGCCGGGACAACGGCGAACACGGCCGCAACCACGATTGCGACGACAGACCCCCTCTTCCCTGTCACAGCACGATCATATGGTCTCGGGCGCCACGCCCTCGCTGCTTACCGCCTTGACCACAACATCGTGTGGTGAAATCGGAAAGCGGCGCGAATATCCCGGACCAGACTCGAGCTACAGCTCCGGCACGTCGGCCCCCAGGGGGGTGAAGGGGAGGCGGCGGACCTCGGCCCAGCCGGCGCAGCGGCGCTTCAGCTCCTCGACGACGTCGCCGGTCTCCTGCCAGGTGGTCCAGACGAGGACGGTGGGGCCGGCGCCGGAGATCGTCGCGCCGAGGGCGCCCAGCCCGCGTGCGGCGTCGACCAGCTCCATCGAGCGGGGGTAGAGGTCGCGGCGGCGGGGCTGGTGGATGCGGTCGGCGAGGCCGCTCGCGACCAGGTCGAGATCGCCCCGCTGCAGGCCGAGCACGAGCCGCGCGGCGGCGGCGAGGTTGGCGACGGCGTCGCCCAGCGGGACCTCGGCCGGGATCGCTTCGCGCGCCCGCTCGGTCGAGACCTCCTCGGCGGGGATGACCGCCACCGCCTCGAGGCCGCCGGGGGGGTCGAAGCGGGCGGCGCTCGGCACCCTCTCCTCGTCGCGCCCGCAGATCACGAAGCCGCCGTAGATCGCCGCCGCGACGTTGTCGGGGTGGCCCTCCAGCTCGGCGGCGCGGGCCAGCATCTCCTCCCGGGAAAGCGCCAGCTCGTAGAGGTGGTCGGCGGCGAAGAGGCCGGCGACGATCGCCGCCGCGCTGGAGCCGAGGCCGCGGGCGAGCGGGATGCCGGCGCGCAGCCGGAAGGCGATGCCGTCGGCCGGGTGCAGGCTCTCGAAGGCGCGCACGATCAGGTTGTCGCGCCCGGTCGGCACGTCCATCCCGCCCGGGTCGAAGCCGAACTCGCCCGTCTCCTCCACCTCCAGCTCCAGCTGCATCGCCAGCGCCGCCGCCATCACGTCGTAGCCCGGCCCGAGGTTGGCCGAGGAGGCGGGCACTCGCACCAGCCGGCGCCGCGCGGTCACGCGAAGACGGCGCGCTCGACGGCGCCGAGGTCGTTCTCGCAGTTGATAACCGGCGGCGCCTTGGAGAGGGCCGTGTCGGGATCCTTGAGCCCGTGCCCGGTGAGGACGCAGACGACCGACTCGGGCGGGGCCGTTCCCTCGATCACCGGCATACCGTGCGCGAGCAGGCCGGCGACCGAGGCGGCCGAGGCGGGCTCGCAGAAGACCCCCTCGCTGGCGGCGAGCCAGCGGTAGGCGTCGAGGATCTGCTCGTCGGAGACGGCGGCGATGCGGCCGCGCGATGAGGTGAAGGCGGCCATCGCCTCCTCCCAGCGGGCCGGGTTGCCGATCCGGATCGCCGAGGCGACCGTCTCCGGGTTGGCGACGGGGGCGCCGCGGACGAGCGGCGCCGCGCCCTCGGCCTGGAACCCGTAGAGGACCGGCGAGGCCCCCGTCTCCTGAAAGCCCTGCCACTAGGCGGTGACGTTGCCGGCGTTGCCGACCGGGATCGCCAGCGCCGCGGGCGCCTCCCCCAGCTCCTCCATCACCTCGAAGGCGGCGGTCTTCTGCCCCTCGATCCGGAAGGGATTGATCGAGTTGACCAGCTCGATCGGGTGCCTGTCGGCCAGCTCGCGGACGATCCGCAGCGCCTCGTCGAAGTTGCCCTGCAGGGCGACGACGCGGGCGCCGTGCATCAGCGCCTGGGCCAGCTTGCCGATCGCGATCTTGCCCTCGGGGACGATCACCGCCCCGCGCAGGCCGGCCCGCGCCGCGTAGGCGGCGGCGCTCGCGGCCGTGTTGCCGGTCGAGGCGCAGATCACCGCCTCCGCCCCGCGCCCCTTCGCCCGCGACACGGCGACGGTCATCCCACGGTCCTTGAAGCTGCCGGTCGGGTTCGCGCCCTCGATCTTCAGATAGGCCTGCACGCCCAAGCGCTCGGAGAGCCGCGGCGCCTCGATCAGCGGCGTCGACCCCTCGCTCAGGCTCACCACCGGGTCCCCCTCCTCCAGCGGAAGGCGATCCCTGTAGCGCTCGATAAGGGGGACGGTCATCGGCGGCCGAGACAGCCAGTCGGTTCGCTCACACGAACTCCTCCTCGATGACCCGGATCGATCGCGGCGCCGAGCGCAGCTCCTCGAGCTCGGCGATCTCCTCGACCGCCGCCGCGAAGCGCGACTCCAGGCACTCGTGGACGACCATCACCAGCCGCGCGTCGTCGCCGATCCCCCGCTGCACGACGCTCTTCACCGAGATCTCGTTCTCGCCCAGCACCAGGGCGATCTTCGCCAGCACCCCGGGCCGGTCGGCGACCTCAAGGTGCAGGTAGAAGGACGACGTCACGTCGGCGACGATGGGCAGCTCCTCGCGCGCCTCGTGGACCGGCGCCTCGCCGGCCAGGATCGAGACGACGTCGCCGAGCACCGCCGAGGCGGTCTGGACGCCGCCGGCGCCCGGTCCCGACATGCGTCACCTCGGCGATCGCCGGCGCCTCGACCATCACCGCGTTGAAGGGGCCGCTCGATCGGGGCGAGCGGGTGGCCGCTGTAGAGGAAGCAGGGGAAGACGCGGACGCTGATCCCGCCGTCGCGGCGCTCGGCGACGCCGAGCAGCTTCAGCGAGAGGTCCAGCTCCTTGGCGTAGGCGAGGTCGTCGGGCTGGATCGTCTCGATCCCCTCGTAGGCGACCTCGGTCGAGGGTGACCGGGGTGTGGAAGGCGAGGCGGGCGAGGATCGCCATCTTTGCCGCGGCGTCGGCGCCGCTGACGTCCTCGCTCGGGTCGGCCTCGGCGTAGCCCAGCTCCTGGGCGCGGGCCAGCACCTCCTCGTAGGCGGCGCCGCTCGCCGCCATCTCGCTGAGGATGAAGTTGGTGGTGCCGTTGACGATGCCGAAGACCTTGTCGATCTCGGTCGACGCCGAAGCTCTCCTGGATCGACGCGGACGATCGGGATCGCGCCGGCCACCGCGGCCTCGA
Organism: uncultured Solirubrobacterales bacterium; assembly: GCA_963696185.1. Taxonomy (GTDB): domain Bacteria; phylum Actinomycetota; class Thermoleophilia; order Solirubrobacterales; family 70-9; genus VRUE01. Next base: position 2,072,912 of record OY968825.1, on the reverse strand, counting down.
AGCGCAGCTGCACGCCCGCCTCGCGCGCCGCCGCGAACAGCTCCTCGCCGTGCCGCGCGAGCAGCTGCTTGTTGGCGGTGACCACGGGGCGCCCCGCCCGCAGCGCGTCGAGCACGTAGCCGCGCGCCGGCTCGGTGCCGCCGATCAGCTCGACGACCAGGTCGGAGCGGTCGAGGATCTCGCCGAAGTCGCCCTCGCCGCGGGTCAGCGTCCCGGCGAGCTCCGGTCGCCGCCCGGTCGCCGCCTCGACCGCCCCGGCGCGCTCGGCGAGCAGCTCGGCGAAGGCGCCGCCGACCGTGCCGCGCCCCAGCAGCCCGATGCGAACCGGGTCAGACATCGCGCGAGGTCAGATCCTCGTAGGTCTCGCGCCGCACGACGACGCGGGCCTCGCCGTCGCGGCAGAAGACGACCGGCGGGCGGGGAACGCCGTTGTAGTTGTTGGCCATCGCGTGGCCGTAGGCGCCGGTCGCCGGGGTGACCAGCACGTCGCCGACCGCCGGCGCGGCCAGCATCGCGTCGCGGACCAGCATGTCGCCCGACTCGCAGTGCATGCCGGCGATCGTCACCAGGGTGTCCGGCGCGGCGCCGGCGCGGTCGGCGATCACGCGCCTCGTAGCGCGAGCCGTAGAGCATCGGCCGCATGTTGTCCGACATGCCGCCGTCGACCGCGACGTAGGTGCGGACGCCGGGGATCTCCTTGACGGTGCCGATCCGGTAGGCGGTGACGCCGGCGTTGCCGACCAGCGAGCGCCCCGGCTCGACCAGGATCCGCACGCCTTCGCCGAAGACCTCGGCGACGCCGCGCGCCTTGACCTCGACGTAGGCGTCGATCGAGGGCGGCTCGTCCTCCTCGGTGTAGGCGATGCCGAGGCCGCCGCCGACGTTGACCATGCGGCACCACTCGACCGGCCAGCTCGCCGATCGCGCGGATCGCCAGCGCGGTAGGGCTCCAGCTCGAAGATCTGCGAGCCGATGTGGGCGTGCAGGCCGACCAGGTCGAGGAGGTCGGAGGCGAGCACGCGCTCGATCGCCCGCGCCGCCAGCCCGTCCTCGAGCCCGAAGCCGAACTTCGAGTCGAGCTGCCCCGTCTGCACGTAGTCGTGGGTCGAGGGCTTGATCCCCGGCGTGACCCGGATCAGCACCTTCTGCGGCTGCTCGAGCAGCCGCTCGCAGCGCTCGATCTCGTCGAAGGAGTCGAGGATCAGGTGGCCGACGCCGCTGCGCGCCGCGAAGCAGGATCTCCTCGTCGCTCTTGTTGTTGCCGTGCATGTGGATGCGGGCCGGGTCGAAGCCGGCGCGCAGCGCCATGTGCAGCTCGCCGCCGGAGGCGACGTCGACCGAGAGCCCCTCCTCGGCGAAGAGCCGGTAGGCGGCCGTGCAGGGCAGCGACTTGCTGGCGAAGAGGACCTCGAAGTCGGCGCTGCGCCGCTCGAACGCCTCGCGGTAGGCGCGGGCGCGGGCGCGCATGTCTTCCTCGGCGTACAGGTAGGCGGGGGTGCCCAGCTCGGCGGCCAGCTCGACCACGTCGCAGCCGCCCAGCTCCAGCCGGCCGCGCTCGTTGACGCGGCTGCCCGCCGGGTACACGGGTGAGCCCTCGATCCAGGGCTGTGAACGCTCCGATCGACCCGGTGACAGCCGGTCATTCGAGTCCGGTTCGATCGGGGCGTTCGCAGTTTTGCGCGCACGCTCCGCCATCGCCATCGGACGGCATTGTGACGGTAAAGGCCGGGGGCTCGGCTAGCGGCCGCCGCCGAGCAAGCCGCCGACCGTTTCCACGCTTTTGTCGATCGCGCCGCCGACGGTCGAGCCCGGGCCGGCGGCACCGTTGACGGCGCCTTCGGTCGTCTGGGTCACGCCGCTGCCGCCGAGCGCTCCCCCGGTCGCTTCGTCGACCCCTGAGACGGCTTCGTCGACCGTGCCGGTCACCTTGCCCGAGAGGGAGGAGCCGCCCCCTTCCCCGCCGCCTCCGCCGCCGCCGCTTGGCGAGCCTGAGCCGCCGCCCGAAGCTGAGCCGCCGCCCGAAGCCAGGCTGCCGTTCCCGGCGCCGGAGCCCGGGCCGACCGGCGAGCCCGAGGCCGGCGACGCGCCCGGCTTGCCGTTGCCGCTGCCGCCCCCGCCATGCCGGCCGCCGCCCGTCCCGCCCCGCGCCGCGGCGGCCGCTCGGCCGACAGCGCGGCTCGCGCCGCCCGTCGCGGCGACCCCGACCCCTTTCGCGGCGGGCCGCCCGGCGGCGATCGAGCCACCGGCCCCGCCGAGGCCGAGGCCGGAGATCGGCCAGTCCCTGAGCGCCTGCATGGAGACGAGCACGACGAAGGCCACCACGGCCGCCGCGATCAGGGCCGTGCCGGACACTGCGCCAACGAGATAGGTACGGGCCTGCCGGATCACCCCTCGCCTCCGCGTAGCTTTCCCACGCAGGGTTGCACGGCGGAGTCGGAGGTACAACCAATTACTTGGTATAGAACTGCCGGGCAGGCTCGAGGTGAATCACGTTTGCCGCCGTATGGGCGGCAAACGTGATTCACCTCGCTGCGCTAGAGATAGCCCATCGGGTCGGTGGGCGTGCCGTCGATCCGCACCTCGAAGTGCACGTGGGGGCCGAAGCAGTGACCGGTGCAGTCGCTGTAGCCGATCACCTGTCCCTGCGAGACGTGCTGGCCCGGCGAGACCGCGAAGGACCGCTGGTGCGCGTAGCAGGTCGAGAGCCCGCCGCCGTGGTCGATGCAGGTGAAGTTCCCGTAGCCGCCGCTGCTCGCCGTGGGCTCGGTGAAGATCACGGTGCCGGCGGCGGCCGCCCGGATCGGGGTGCCGCTGGGAACGGCGATGTCGATCCCCTGGTGGAACTCGCGGCCACCGAAGCGCCAGCCGAAGCCGGAGACGACCGGCCCGTTCACCGGCCAGATCAGGCCGCTGCCGTTGCCGCCCCGGACCGGGCCCGCGGGGAGCGGCGCCGAGCCGGTCCCCGCCAGCCGCGCGGCGAGCCTGGCCTGGATCGTCGCCACCGACCCGTCGAGGTCGCGTTCGAGCCCGCCGATCTTCCGCAGCGTGGCCTCGCGCCGCCCGCGGGCGGCGATCAGCGCAGCCTGGTGGCCCTGGAGGGCCGACCTGGCGCCGGCGAGCGCCCTCTCTTCGGCCGCGATCGCGTCGCGGGCGGACTGGATGCGGTCCTTCGCGGCGCCGAGGCGGGTGACGGTTCGGTGCACCTGGTCGCGCAGGTCGCGCACCCGCGTCACCACCGCCTCGTCGAGCCCGTGGATCCGGCTCAGGTACTCGGTGCGGTCGACGAGGTCGTTGAAGCCGTTCGCACCGAGGATGACGCTGAGGACGTCGGGGGAGCCGGTCTCGTAGATCGCCACCAGCCGCTCGCGCAGGACGACCAGAGCGCGCTCGAGGCGGGCGCGCATCGCCGCGAGGCGCCGCCGGGCGACGTCGAGGACGGCGACGGCGCGATCCAGCTCGGACTGCTTGGCGTCGAGGCGGACGCGGACCCCCGCCTCCCTGGCCCGCAGGACGGCCACCTCCGTGGTGAGCCGCTTGATCCGCGCTCCGTCGCGAGAGATCGTCGTCGTCAGCACTCCCCGCCGGTCGCGCACCTTGGCGAGCTTCGCTTCCCTCGCGTCGAGCTTCGACTGAAGGCTGCGGGCGGGCGCGGCGGCGCTGGGCAGGGCCAGCACGACGAGCGCCGCCGCGGCGGCGAGCAGGGCCGCCGTGGCCAGGCGAGTCCTTGGCATGACGGCGAGGCTAGCCCAGGCCGCGACCGCTCAGGGCGGGATCGCGGGGGGCTGCAATCCCGCTTGCGATGCCGCCCGCGCCGCTACGCGGCGACCGGCTCCGGCTTCGCCTTGCCGTCCTCGCTCATCGCCTTGGCGGCGACCTCGGCGCCGTAGGCGAGGCGCTCGCTGTATTCGCGCGCCTGCATGCGGGAGATGACCATCCGCTGGATCTCCGCCGTGCCCTCGAAGAGCTGGTAGATCTTGGCGTCGCGGAAGAACTTCTCCAGCGGGCACTCGACGCTCCAGGCGAAGGGGCCGACCAGGTCCATCAGCGTGGTCGTGGCCCACATCGTCACGTCGCCCGCCTTCAGCTTCGACATCGAGCCCTGGCCGCCCCGCATCGGAACGCCGTTGCGGCCCATCCAGGCGGCGCGCTGGACGAGCAGGCGGGCCGCTTCGATCTCGGTGGCGACGTCGGCGAGCGTCTGCTGGATGCGCTGCATCTGCAGCAGCGGCGTACCGCCCTCCGACTGGCCGTCGAGGTATTCGAGGGTCCACTCGTAGGCGGCCTGGGCGATGCCGAGCGCCGAGGCGCCGACCAGCGGCCGGGTGATCTCGAAGGTCGCCAGCGCGTCCGCGCCGCGCGATTTCTTCCCTTCGCGCCCGCGCTGCAGCTTGCGCTCCAGCTTCTCCTCGCCGCCGAGCAGGTAATCGGCCGGGATGCGGCAGTCCTCGAGCACCACCTCGGCGGTGTGGGAGGCGCGGATGCCGAGCTTGCACTCCTTCTTGCCCTGGCTGAGGCCGGGCGTGCCCTTGGGCACGACGAACGAGGCCTGGCCGCGTGTGCCCAGGGCAGGGTCGACCGTGGCGACGATCACGTGGACGTCGGCGATGCCGCCGTTGGTGATGAAGACCTTTGTCCCGTCGAGGACCCACTCGTCGCCGTCGCGCTTCGCCGTCGTCTTCAGGCTCTTCACGTCGGAGCCGGCCTGCGGCTCGGTCACCGCGTAGGCGCCCAGCTTGATCTCGTCGCCGCTGCCGAAGCACTCGGGGACCCAGCGGGCGATCTGCTCCGGCGTCCCGGAGGAGGCGATGCCGGCCGCCGCGAGCCCCGAGCCGGAGATCGCCAGCGCGATTCCCGCGCATCCCCAGTGGAACTCCTCGGCGGAGATCACCTGCATCTGCCCCTCGGCGTCGGCGGCATTCCGCTGGATCGACTCGAGGCTGCCGAATCCCTGCCGGCGCGCCTCCTTGACGACATCCCAGGGGAAGCTCTCCTCTTCGTCGTGCTTGCGCGCCGCCGGGCGGATCACCTCGCGCGCGAAGGTCCGGCAACGGTCCTTGAACTCCTGCTGCTCCTCGGTCAGTGCGAAATTCATGCGATCCCCTCTGGCTCGGCGGCGATTGATCGGTCGACTGATTGACTGGTCAGTCAACCAGTTTATCTGACCAGCCAGCCAGTCCTGGAACGCACCCCGGCACGATTGGCTTTGGGAAACGTCTAGCGTTGTCGCCGTGGCACCCGAGGAGCGGCCGATCAACGCGGACGTACCGGCCCAGTCGACGCGGCAGACGACGCCGGAGCCGGCGGCAGCAGCGCCGAGACAGCCGGGCCGGTCGGCGCCCCTTCCCCAGCCCCAGCCGCCACGACCTTCGCCCCCGCCCCGCCCCGGGCGGGAGCCGGTGCCCGCGGCGCTGAAGGCGGTTGCGGCGCTCGTGGCGCTCGCCCTCGTCTTCGTCGTGGCGGCCATCGTGGGCGGCGGATCCGGCGGCGGCGGGCCCGCCTCGAGCGCCCCGGCGCCCGTGAGCGGCGGCGCCCGCGCCGGAGCGAACGCCGCCGGCACGCCGGCCGAGCTCGGCTACCCCGCCTTCGCCACCGACAACACGACCCGGGTCGGCGGCCCCGACCCGATCTCGAACGCGGCGGGCGTCGCGCTGGCCGCCTATCCGTCGGTCGAAGCCGGCCAGAGGCCGGCCGCGGTCACCCTCGTCGACGCCGCCGACTGGCAGACCGCGATCGCCGCCTCGGTGCTGATGGCCGCCCCGCTCGGGCCGCCGAGCGGGGTTCCGGCAAGCGCCGTGAAGGGTGCCCCGACCGGCGCGCCGCTGCTGATCTCCGCGGCGGGCGGCGTCCCCGCGCCGACCTCGGAGGCGCTCGGCGCCCTCGACCCACGGGGCAACGGCACGACCGGCGGTGCGCAGGTCTTCGCGATCGGCAGGGCGGCCGTACCCGGCGGCCTGAAGACGAGGAGGATCGCGGCCGCCGATCCCGCCGCCGGCGCGGCCGCGATCGCCGCCCTGCGCGACCGGCTGTTCGGCTCCCCCCCAAGCACCTGGTCATCGCCTCCTCCGCCCAGCCCGGCTTCGCGATGCCGGCCGCGGCCTGGGCGGCGCGCTCCGGCGACCCGGTCCTCTTCACCGGACCGAACACGCTGCCGGCGGCCACCGCGGCGGTGCTGAGGCGCCGCCCCGGCACGCCCGTCTTCGTGCTCGGCCCCTCTGCGGCGATCTCCGCGAGCGTCGTCCGCCAGATCGCCGCGATCGACCCCCGGGTGCGGCGGGTCTCGGGCCCGGACCCGGTCAGCAGCGCGATCGCCCTGGCCCGCTACGCCGGCGGCGGCTTCGGCTGGAACGTCAACGACCCCGGCCACGGCTTCGTCGTCGCCCGCTCCGACTCGCCGCTCGACGCCGCCGCCGCGGCGCCGCTCTCGGCGTCGGGCAGCTGGGGGCCGCTGCTCCTGACCGACAGCGCCGCTACGCTTCCGGCGGCGCTGCGCGGCTATCTGCTCGACGTCAAGCCGGGCTACACGACGGACCCGACGCGCGCCTTCTACAACCACGTATGGGTGATCGGAGACGAAGAGGCGATCGATCTGCGGCAGCAGGCCGAGATCGACGCGCTGGCCGGGCTGGTGAAGATCGGGAGGGCGCCGTGAGCGAAGCCGAGAACCCGGCCCTGCTGGCCTCGTCCCACGAGGTCACGGCGGAGGACGTCCGCGCCCTGGTCGGCGCCGCCACCCCCCACTTCGCGCTCCAGGTGCGCAACCGTGTCCGCCGCCTGATCGAGCCGCTGCCGGCGGACCACCCGGCCCGGCTCGAAGGCGAGCGCAGGATCGCCGAGCTGGAGGACCTCGCCGAGCACAGCGGCGAGCCGCGCCGGACGCTCGGCATCGGCCACGGATGAAGAATCTGGCGCCCGGCGTCTGGCGCCTCAAGGAGCTCCCCAGGCCGCTGATCAACGTCTACCTGGCCGAGGACGTGCTGATCGACGCCGGCCGGCGCTGGGACCGGCGCCGCATCTTCGACGAGATCGAGGGCCGCAAGATCTCGCTGCTGGCGCTGACCCACGTCCACCCCGACCACCAGGGCGTCGCCGCCGATGTCTGCGAGGCGCGCGACATCCCGCTCGCCTGCCACGCCAACGACGTCGACGCGATGGAGGGCCGCCGCCCGATCCAGGAGGCCCACCGGGCCCACCCTGTAAACCGCCTTTTCGACCGCCTCTGGAGCGGACCGCCCCGCAAGGTCGACCGCGTCCTGCGCGAGGGCGACGAGGTGGCCGGTTTCCGGGTCGTCCACGCCCCCGGCCACGCGCGCGGCGAGGTGGTCTTCTTCCGCGAGTCCGACCGGGTTGCGATCTGCGGCGACGTGATCCGCAACATGAGCTACGCGACCGGCCTGCCGGGGATCAAGGAGCCGCCGACGATCTTCACCTACGACCCCTCCGAGAACCGCCGCTCGATCCGCAAGCTCGCCGGCCTGAACCCGGCGCTGATCCTCCCCGGCCACGGGCCGCCCGTGACCGACATCCCCGCCTTCGAGCGCTTCGTCTCCCGCCTACCCACCCGAGCGGGTCCTCAGTGAGTTGAATTGTGTAGTTCGTAACGCGCTACACTTTTTCCCATGGGGTCGGCAGCCCACCCCCTCTCGCTGCGCCTGGGTGTCGACGGGCTGCGGGCGCTGGACGAGATCGCGCGTCGGCGCGGCATCACGCGAGCCGAGGCGGCGCGTCGGGCCATCTCCGAGGCGGCGGAGCGCGACCGGCGGCGGTCGGGCCTCGCGGCGGAGGCCCGACGGCTGATGCAGGACCCCGCCTACGTCAGCGAGGCTCGAGAGGTGGCGGCGATGATGGAGGAACTGCGTGGTCCGTGGTGACGTCCACGCCATAGCCTTGCCAAGGCGACGTGGACACGTTCAACACGGCCCGCGATATGCCGTCGTCGTTCAGGCCGACGATCTCCTGGCCCTCTCAACCGTGGTGATCTGCCCCACCTCGCAGTCCGCGCCGCCCGCCAGCTTCCATCCCGAGATCAGCATCGGAGACGAGCCGACCCGGGCCCTCTGTGAGATGGTCGGTGCAGTCGACGCCCGCGCGATCGGCGACCCGGTGGCGCACTTGACACGCGACGAGATGCGCGCTGTCGAGGAAGGTCTGCAGCTGATCCTCGACCTTGCCTAGGGAGCAGGCCCCGGAAGAAAGGGGGGACCGGGTGTCTCAGGCCCGCCCGTCACCGACATCGCCGCCTTCGAGCGCTTCGTCTCTCGTCTTCCCGTCTAGGCGGTCGCCCGGCGCCGCGCCGTGGTGATATAGAAGCAGCCTGAGTAGTCACATGATCGTCGATCTGCACGCCCATTACCCGATGCACGTCGTCTCCGGCGGCAGGACGAGCCTCTGGCGGCTGTTGCTGTCGCGCCGCGGTCGACGCAGGCTTCGCAATCTGGTCCGGGCGCTGCTGGTCGGGATCGCCAGTCGCTTCGCGAACTACCGCTCCTTCTTCTCAGGCCCCCGGGTGCGCGTCGAGTACATGCAGGAGGGCCAGGTCGGCGTCGCGCTGTCCGTCCTCTACTCGTTCTTCGACGAGATCGACGCGCTGGACGGAACGCTGCCGGAGGCCTCCTACGTAGACAACCTCGAGGAACAGCTCGACACGGTGCAGGCCCATGTCGCTGCGGAGCACGGCAACGAGGTCGTCGTAGCGACCAACCCGCGGCAGCTGAGCGCGGCGGAGCGGCAGGGCAAGCTCGCGCTGGTCCACTGCGTGGAGGGCGGATTTCACCTCGGCGGTAGCCCGGAGCAGGTCCGCGCGGCGGTCGGGCGGCTTGCCAAGCGCGGCGTCGCGTACATCACCCTCGCGCACCTGATCTGGCGCGAGGTGGCAACCGACGCGCCGGCGCTCCCGTTCATGAGCGACGCCGAGTACCGCGACTGGTTCCCACAGCCCGACGAGGGCCTCTCCGACCTCGGCAGGGCCGCGGTCGAGGCGATGGTGCGCGAGCACGTCCTGATCGACCTCTCGCACATGAGCGAGCGCTCGCTGCGCGATACCTTCGAGCTGCTCGACGAGCTGGACCCGGATCGCTCCGTTCCCGTCCTCGCGACGCATGCCGGCTATCGCTTCGGCAGCCAGGAATACATGCTCGACACCGCGACGATCGAACGGATCGCCGCCCGCAACGGCGCGATCGGGCTGATCTTCGCCCGCCACCAGATCGAGGACGGGCTGCCCGGGGCGGATGGCCGGGGCCCACGGCTGTCGAAGCGGCGGCGCTTCGAAGCGTCGTTCGAGACCCTCTGCCGCCACATCGACGAGATCCAGCGGATCGCCGGGGGCCATCGCCACGCCGCGATCGGCTCCGACCTCGACGGCTTCATCAAGCCGACCCTGCCCGGCCTCGACGACATGCGCGACATGCGGCGGCTGGAGCACGCCCTGCGGCGACGCTACGGCGGCGAGGACGCGGAGCTGATCTGCTCCGGCAACGCGCTGCGCCTGCTGTCGACCTACTGGCGAGGGAGCTCTGGGGTCAGCTGAGCGCGCGCGAGGACAGTGCGTCACTGCTGAAGCGGTTCCAGCCCTGCCTGCGCTACGACTCCCTGGAGGGCTACTTCGCCGACTCGGCCGAGGAGTGGACCAGGAACCCGTGCAACAGGCTGTGCCGGGCCGACGGCACGGTGATCGCGACGGCGAGGGATCGCCTCTCGCTCGCATTCCTCGACAGCGGCGAGTACCCCGGCGAGGGCAAGGTCGCCCCGACCGATTACATCGAGTCCGAACGCGACGACTACAGCGACCAGTACCTGGAGCTGCGGCGCGCGCACCCCGACTTCCGCAACGCGATCTACGGCCGCGCGGTCCGCTCACACGACGGTCTCTGGCTCCAGTACTGGTTCTTCTACTTCCTCAACGACTACCAGCTGGCCTGGGGCATCGACGTGCACGAGGGCGACTGGGAGATGGTCCAGCTCCGGCTCGACGCAGCGGAATCGGAGCCCGAGATCGCCGCCTACGCCCAGCACAACTTCTGCGAGGTGCGTCCCTGGCACGACGTGAGGCGCCTCGCCGACGAGAAGCAGGCGGAAGGGCTGACGGCGGACGCGGCGGACCGTGACCGTCCGCTGGTCTACGCGGGCCGCGGCTCACACGCCTCGTTCTTCACCGCGGGGTACCACCCGACCGACTTCTACGACATCACGGACGGGAGACGGGCGGCGAAGACCGAGACTCGCCTCGAGATCGTCGGCGACGACCCGCCGGGCTGGCTCAAATGGCCGGGCCTCTGGGGCGGCAGGCGCACCGGCTATGCGGGGCCGAGCGCGCCGTGCACCCATCCGCAGTGGGACGACCCGGCGATCCTCCTGACCAAGGAAGCGGTCGTCCCGACCGAGCCCGTGGAGCCGGACGGCCCCAGGGTGTGGCCGCGGCGAAGGCGCAACCGCCTGCTTCTCGACTTCGACTTCTCCCGCATGAAGCAGCCCCCGAAACGGCTGATCGCCACCGTCAACTCCGAGGACGAGCCGGACGTCCCTCCCCGCGTCTTCAGGTTCGCGGTCAGGACCGTCGCGCTCGGCAGCCTGCAGACGAGGATCGAGCTCGACCCGCGCAAGCACTACGACGTGTCGGTCGCGGTCGTCGACGCGGAGGGGCGCCCAACCGCCGCGGAGGTCGTCATCTTCGCGCCCAGCGCGGGGCTGCGGGGCGTGGTCCGTCGCCTCGGCGCCGCAGCGGGCCGCCTCGTGCACCTGGTCCGCCTCGCCTTCGGCGGCGGCTGACGCGCTCAGCTCAGGACCGCGTCGGCGACCCGCTCGCGGTGCCACTTGGCGTCGCCGAAGAGGGCCGCGTTGGCCCGGCCGCGCTTGAGGAAGAAGTGGAGGTCGTGCTCCCAGGTGAAGCCGATCCCGCCGTGCACCTGGATCGAGGCGTCGGGGACGCGCCAGCCGGCGTCCGAGGCGTAGGCCTTGGCCATCGAGGCGGCGAGCGGCAGCGACTCGGGCTCGGCGTCGGCCGCCCAGGCGGCGCCGTAGACGGCGGAGCGGGCGTTCTCGGTCTCCAGCAGCATCTGCGCGCAGCGGTGCGAGACGGCCTGGTAGGCGCCGATCGGACGCCCGAACTGCTGGCGGTCCTTGGCGTACTCGACCGCCATCTCCATCGTCCGCTGGGCGACGCCGGTCGACTCGGCGGCGAGCGCGACGCAGGCGCCGCCAGAGGATCGGCAGGTAGTCGGCGCTGTTCGCCGCTCAGCGTCGCCTCGGCGCCCGACCTTCACGCCGTCGAAGCGCACCGAGTAGTGGCGGCGGGTCGGGTCGATCGACGCTTCGGCGCTGACCGTGACGCCCTCGGCGTCGCGCTCGACGACGTGGCGGCGGCCACCGGCCGTGCCGACCAGCAGGAAGTCGGCGCCGGCGGCGTCCATCACCAGGACCTTCTCGCCGTCGAGCACGACCCCGTCGCCGTCCTCCCTCGCCTCCATCGCGAACTTCCCGACTCGCGGCCGGAGTGCCGGCGTCGACGAGCGCCACGCGTCGCCGCGCGCCTTGCCGCTCGCCAGCGGGCGCAGCCAGCGCTCGCGCTGCTCGTCGCTGCCGCGGGCGGCCAGCGCCAGGCCGGCGACGGTCGTCGAGAGGAGCGGCGAGGGCGCCAGCGCGTAGCCCATCTCCTCGAAGAGGACGGCCAGCTCGACGATCCCCAGCCCCTGTCCTCCCCACTCCTCGGGCAGCGCCAGGCCCGGCCAGCCCAGCTCGGCCATCTCCTCCCAGTCGGCTGGCTCGAAGCCATGCTCGCTCTCGACCAGCTCGCGGATCCGCTCCGAGCTGGTAGCGGGCGGCGAGGAAGTCGCGCGCGGTCGCGCGGATCGCCTGCTGCTCGTCGGTGAGGTCGAAGTACATGGCCGGTTCCCGCTCAGCGCAGCCTCGGCAGGCCGAGCACCCGCTCGGCGATGATGTTCTTGAGGATGTCGGTCGTGCCGCCCTCGATCGAGTTGGCGCGCGAGCGCAGGAAGCCGTACTGCCAGGCGCCGTTCGCGACGGCGTGCTCGGCGCCCCGGTCGAGCGGCGCGTAGGCGCCCTCGATGTCGAGCGCCAGCTCGGCGATGCGCCTGGTTGATGTCGGCCCACTGCCACTTGCCGAGCGAGCCCTCCGGGCCCGGGAATGCCCGACTGCATCGTCTTGGTCAGGCCGCGGTAGGCGTTGAGCCGCATCGTCTCGGCCTCGATGTGGAGCTGGGCGATGCCGCTGGCGGTAGTACCGGGTCCTCGGCCGCGGTGCCGCCGTTGACCCGCGTACCTCACGGCCAGCTCGCCGAGCCGCTGAGGCTGTTGGCGATCTGCGGCGATCGCCCCGAAGGCGAGCCCGGCGCGCTCGTTCATCAGCGTCGTGATCGCCACCGTCCAGCCGTTGCCGACGCCGCCGACGACGTTCTGCGTCGGGGATCCGCGCCTCCTCGATGAAGATCTCGTTGAACTCGCCCTCGCCGGTGATCTGGACCAGCGGGCGGACCTGGACCCCCTCCTGCTCCATGTCCATCAGGAAGTAGGTGAGCCCCTTGTGCTTGGGGGCGTCGGGGTCGGTGCGGGCGACCAGCATGCACCACTTCGCGTACTGGGCGAAGGTCGTCCAGACCTTCTGCCCGGTGACGACCCATTCGTCGCCGTCCTTGACCGCGCGGGTCTTCAGCGAGGCGAGGTCGGAGCCGGACTCGGGCTCGGAGAAGCCCTGGCACCAGATCTCCTCGGCGGAGAGGATCGGCTCCAGGTAGCGCTGCTTCTGCTCCTCGGTGCCGTGCGCGATGACGACCGGGCCGCCCATCGCGAGGCCGAGCACGTTGGCGGGGCTGGGCGCCTCGGCGCGGGCCATCTCGCCGGCGAAGATCGCCTGCTCGATCAGCGTCGCGCCGCGGCCGCCGTACTCCTTCGGCCAGGAGATCCCGGCCCAGCCGGCCTCGTGCAGCTTTCGCTGCCAGTCGCCGGCGGAACGCCATCACCTCCTCGAGGCCCTCCGGCTCGGGCCCGGGGTGGTTCCCCTCCAGCCAGGCGCGGACCTCGTCGCGGAACTCCTCGCTCCGACGGCGAGAGCGTCAGGTCCATCGCCAGGAGACTACCTGGCACGACCGGTACCTTTCGCAGCCCCGCGCCGTCTCTCGCCCCCCGAGACCAAGAATGACCGGATCGCCTTCAACCGCAGGAGCGCTGCCCTCCCATGTCGACGTCGCCATCGTCGGCGCCGGCTTCTCCGGCCTCGGCATGGCGGTCAAGCTGCAGCAGGCGGGCCGCCACGACTTCGTCGTGCTGGAGCGCGCCGAGGAGGTCGGCGGCACCTGGCAGGCCAACACCTATCCCGGCTGCCAGTGCGACGTGCCCTCCAACCTCTACTCGTTCTCCTTCGCGCCGAACCCGGAGTGGAGCCGGACCTTCGCGATGCAGCCCGAGATCTGGGACTACCTTCGCAAGGTCGCCGACGACTTCGGCCTTCGCCCGCACATCCGGCTTGGATGCGAGATGGACGAGGCCTCCTGGGACGAGGAGGCGCTGCTGTGGCGGATCGAGACCTCACGGGGCGGCCTCACGGCCCGTGTCCTGGTCGCCGCGACGGGCGGCCTCAGCGAGCCGTCGATCCCGCGCCTGCCGGGGCTGGAGAGCTTCGAGGGGACCGCCTTCCACACCGCCCGCTGGAACCACGATCGCGACCTGCGCGGGCGCCGCGTCGCCGTGGTCGGCACGGGGGCCTCGGCGATCCAGGTGGTCCCCAACGTCCAGTCGCGGGTCGGAGAAGCTCACCGTCTTCCAGCGCACCCCGCCCTGGATCATGCCCCACCCCGGCCGCCGCGTCCGGCCCCGCGAGCGCCGCCTCTTCAGCCTGTCGCCGGCGGTTCAGCGAGCCGTGCGCGGCGCCGTCTACTGGGGCCGGGAGTCCTACGTGGTCCCCTTTCGCCACCACCGCCTCAGCCGCCTCCCGGAGCGGGTCGCGCGCCGCCACCTCGACGATCAGGTCGCCGATCCCGAGCTGCGCCGCAAGCTGACGCCCGCCTACGAGATCGGCTGCAAGCGCATCCTGCTCTCCAACGAGTACTACCCGGCGCTGCAGCGACCCAATGTGGAGCTGGCCACGGAGGCGGTCGCCGAGGTGCGGCCCCGGGCCGTCGTCACCGCCGACGGACGCGAGCACGAGGTCGACACGATCGTCTGGGGCACCGGCTTCCGGGCAAGCGACCTGCCGGCCGGCGAGCGGATCCGCGGTCGCGGCGGCCGGCTGCTGAGCGAGACCTGGCGGGAGACCGGTGTGCAGGCGCTGCGCGGTACCTCGATCGCCGGCTATCCCAACCTCTTCATGCTGATCGGCCCCAACACCGGGCTCGGCCACAACTCGATCGTCTTCATGATCGAGTCGCAGCTCGCCTATGCGATGGACGCGCTGCGCACCATGGACGCCCGCGGCGCCACCGCGTGCGACGCACGCGTCGAGGCGCAGGCCGACTTCAACGAGGAGGTGCAGGCGCGGATGCGCGGCACGGTCTGGCTCGAGGGCGGCTGCGCCAGCTGGTACCTCGACGAGCACGGCCGCAACACGACGCTCTGGCCCGGCACCTCGTGGAGCTTTCGCCAGGCGACGCGCCGCTTCGACCCGTCCGAGTACGCGCTCAGATCCGCTGGATGAGGGTTCCCGTCCCGAGCCCGCCGCCGCAGCACATCGTCACCAGGCCCATCTCCTTGTCGGAGCGCTCCAGCTCGTGCAGGAGGGTGGTGATCAGGCGGGCGCCGGTCGAGCCGAGCGGATGGCCGAGGGCGATCGCGCCGCCGTTGACGTTGACGCGGTCCATGTCGGGCTCCAGCTCGCGCCGCCAGGCGGCGACGACCGAGGCGAAGGCCTCGTTGATCTCGACCAGGTCGATGTCGTCCATCGTCATCCCGTTGCGCTCCAGCAGCTTGCGAGTGGCCGGGATCGGGCCGGTCAGCATCATCACCGGGTCGACCCCGACCGTCGTCTGGTCGTAGATCCGCGCCCGCGGCTTCGAGCCCCAGGGCCTCGGCCTTCTCGCGCGCCATCAGCAGCACCGCGGCGGCGCCGTCGGAGACCTGCGAGGAGTTGCCGGCGGTCATCTTGCCGTCCTCCTTGAAGGCGGGCTTCAGCTGCGAGAGCACCTCCAGCGAGGTGTCGGGGCGGATGCCCTGGTCGGTGACGTAGGTGTCGCCGTTGACGCTGAAGGGGACGATCTCACGCTCGAAGCGGCCCTCCTCGGTCGCCCGCGCGGCGAGCTGGTGGGAGCGCAGGCCGATCTCGTCGAGCTCGGCGCGGGGGATCTCCCACTTGTCGGCGATCATCTCCGCCGAGATCCCCTGCGGGACGAGGTCGTAGCGCTCCAGCAGCTGCGGCGAGAAGGCGCATGCCGTGCTCCTGCATGACCGCGAAGCTGTCGGCGAAGGAGATGTGGCCCATGTGCTCGACGCCGCCGCCGATCATCGACGTCGTGGACGCCGGAGGCGATCAGCGCCGCGGCGAAGTTGACCGCCTGCTGGGCGGAGCCGCACTGGCGGTCGACGGTTGTCGCCGGGGTCTCCATCGGCAGCCCGGCCTCGAGCCAGGCGTTGCGGCCGATGTTGAGGCCCTGCTCGCCGAACTGCTGCACGCAGCCGGCGACCACGTCCTCGACCTCGGCGGGGTCGATGCCCGCCCGCTCGATCAGCCTCGGAGTAGACCTTCGCCAGCAGGTTCGAGGCGTGGACGTCCCTGTAGTAGCCCTTCTCCTCGTGGCCGCGGCCGATCGGCATGCGGACCGCCTCGACGATCACGACCTCGCGACCTCCGAACCTTCCCTTCCCGTTCTCCGTCATCGAAGCCTCCGTTTCGTCTCGCGCTCCCGCGCGCCGTTCGCCGTCCCTCTGAGCCCAAGATAGCCGATTGACTGGTCAGTCAGCCAAGGCCGGACAGGGGGCCGTGTGATAGGAAACCCGACCTGATGAACGGGAAGCAGGGGTACGAGGCGCCGGGGATCGCCGGCAGCGGCGCGATCGCCACCGGCCTGGCGGCCGTCTCGACGACGACCGCCGACACGATCCTGCTCGCCCGCAGCGAGGCGTCGGCCTGGCGCGCCGAGGAGAAAGCCGTCGCCGCCTGCGCCAAGATCGAGGGCGCCGAGCCCTCGCGGCTGCGGGTCACGACCGACCCGGCCGACCTCGCCGACTGCGACGTCGTGGTCGAGTCGGTGATCGAGGAAACCGGGCCGAAGGGCGAGGTGCTGGCGGCGGTTGCCGCGGCCTGTCCGAACGCCGACCTGGCGACGACGACCTCCTCGCTGAGCGTCGCCGAGATCGCCGCCGCGGCCGGGATCCCGGGGCGCCTCTTCGGGCTCCACGTCTTCAACCCGGTGCCGCGGATGCAGCTGGTCGAGGTCTGCTTCCCGGACGGGATCAGCGAGGAGACCCGCGAGCGGGCGCTGGCCTGGTGCGCGGCGCTCGGCAAGACCGCGGTCGAGGTCCCCGACCAGGCCGGCTTCGTCGTCAACCGCCTCCTCTTCCCCTACCTCTTCGACGCGGTGCAGGATGCTGGAGCGGACCGGCATGGAGGCCGGCGAGGTCGACGCCTGCATGAAGCTCGGTGCCGGCCACCCGATGGGCCCGCTGGCGCTGCTCGACTTCGTCGGCCTCGACGTCGCCGAGGCGATCGGCGACGCCCTCTACGCCGACTCCTCGGAGGCCGCCCACAAGCCGCCCGGGCTGCTCGTGGAGATGGTCGGCGAAGAGAAGCTCGGCCGCAAGTCGCGGCGCCGGCTTCTATTCGTACGACTAACGCTTGCCCGCGAGGTCCCAGATGACGTCCGCCTCGGAGATGCCCTGGCGGCGGGCGATCGCCTCCACCTCGCCCCAGGGCAGCTCGGCCTCGGGCAGGTCGTCCCAGCGGGCGAGGTCGAGCGCCTCGACCGCCCCCCGGAGGGTCGGGCCGAGATGCTCCTCGGAGCGCAGCAGCGCCCTCAGGACCTCGAGCTGCTTGTCGCTCAAACGCACAACCCACATACGGCACCTCCAGGGTTCGGCGGAACGCGGGTTGCCTGCAGAAGCTAGGCGGCGGGACGGACGGAACCGTCGCCGCCGGAGCCGCTGATCCGGACCGCCTCGACCCGGTTCTCGCGCACCGACTCGACCCGGATCGTGTAGCCGTTCGCCTCCATCGTGTCGCCGCGCTTCGGCAGCCGTCCCAGCTCGGCGAAGACGTAGCCCCCGATCGAGTTGTAGGCGTCGCTGTCGACCGGCAGCACGATGCCGGCGTCGGCGAGGTCGCCCAGCGAGACGTGGCCGCGCACGAACCAGTCGCCGCCGGCGAGCCGGCGCAGGGCCGAGGCGCGGGGGTCGGTCTCGTCCTCGATCTCCCCCACCACCTCCTCGAGGATGTCCTCGACGGTGACGATCCCGACCGTGCGGCCGTACTCGTCGACGACGACCGAGAGCGAGGTGCGCTGCACCTGGAGGTCGTGGAGGAGGTCGTCGAGGGGGCGGGTCTCGGGGA
Organism: uncultured Solirubrobacterales bacterium; assembly: GCA_963696185.1. Lineage (GTDB taxonomy): Bacteria > Actinomycetota > Thermoleophilia > Solirubrobacterales > 70-9 > VRUE01. Next base: position 2,055,427 of record OY968825.1, on the reverse strand, counting down.
CGATCACCGCCTCGCGGATCGCGGGCTCGATCACCGCCTGCGGCCCCTCGCTCATGTAGAGCCGCGCGAGGCTGTTGTTGTGGACGATCCCCCTGACGCGATCGGGGTTGTCGTCCTCGATCGCGACCAGCCTGGTGTGGCCCGAGGCGACGCAGCGCCGCAGCGCCGCCTCCACGGACTCGGAGGCGTCGACGGTGACCACCGCCGGGATTGGCGTCATCACCTCGCGCGCCTCCTGCTCGTGCAGGTGGAAGACGCCGCCGAGCATCCCCGCCTCGCCGGGGTCGAGGGTGCCGCCCAGGCTCGAGCGGTCGATGATCTGTTTCAGGTCCTCGGCGGTGTGGCGCTGCTCGAGGTCGGCGGGGTTGACGCCGAAGAGGCGGACGATCGCGTTGGACACGCCGCTCAAGCCGATCGTCACGGGCAGGGTGACGGCGCGGAACCAGTTGAGCGGGCGCGAGACGCGGCGGGCGATGCGCTCGGCGTTGCTGATCGCCAGCATCTTCGGCACCTGCTCGCCGATGCTGATGTGGATCGCGGTGACCAGCGCGAAGGCGATCGCCAGCGAGAGGGCGGCGGCCACCCCGTGCGAGAGGCCGCCGAACACGGGCTCCAGCAGCTTCGCCAGCGACGGCTCGCCGAGGAAGCCGATGCCGATCGAGGCCATCGTGATCCCCACCTGACAGGCCGAGAGCGACTCGTCGATCCTCTCCAGCTGCTCGACAACCGCCTCGGCGCCGCTCTCGCCTTCCTTGGCGAGCTGCTCGATCTTGCCGCGCCTGCTCCTGACCAGCGCGAACTCGGCCGCGACGAAGAAGCCGTTGACGGCGACCAGCAGGAGAAGCAGGACGAGCAGGAGGACGCTCATCGGCTATTTGACCCGGTACTTCGGGGAGGTCGTCTTCGGCCATTCGGCGCAAGGGAATATAGCTTTCGGTCCCGCCGAACGTTTGGGACTGCCATATTGAGCGCCGCAATGCGCGTCGCAACGCTCAGCGAGATGCTGGAAGAGGTCATCCGACTGGGCGAGACGACGGGGATGGAAGAGCACGCGCATGAGCTTCGTGGCGAGCTCGAGGGGAGGCTGGCGAGCATGCGGGCTGCCGTCGCCGGCGTCGGCAGTCCCCGCGTGATCGCGCTCCAGCGCCTCGACCCACCCCGCGTCGGCGGCTTCTGGATCCCGGAGATGATCTCGATCGCGGGGGGCGAAGACGTCGCCGGCGACCCGGGCTTGAGCCCTCCGGACGTCGGTTTCGGAGAGCTGGCGAGCCTCGGAGCCGACGTGGTCATCGTCATGCTCGACACCTCGCTGGAGAACGGGCGAGCGCAGGCGATGGAGCACTGGGAGCGGATCGCCGGCCTCGGCGCGCAGCGGGTCCTGCTCGTCGACGCGATCGGCCTTCTCGAACCCGGGGCCGCGCCTCGTCGACGGGGTCGAGCTGATCGGCCACCTGCTCCACCCCGGCCTCGTCGACCCCCCCGGCGGCATCGGCTTCGCCGAGCTGCGCTCGCCCGACCTGCGGCCGGGCTGACCGTCAGGCGACGGCCAGGGCGCCGCCGATCGAGATCGCCGCCACCGCGGCCATCGCGAGCAGCTCGGCGGGCAGGCGCCGCGGGCCGAGCATGCCGCGCTCGCCGGCAATGATGACGAGAGCGCAGAGGAGGCCGCCGGCGAGACCTCCGAGGTGGGCGCCGACGCTGATGTTGCGGGCGCCGAGGCTGAAGGCGAGGTTGATCACGATCAGGAGGCCGATCTGCCCCGCGAGCGCGGTCATGCCGCGCATGCGGGCAATCAGGAAGCCGGCGCCGAAGAGGCCGAATACCGCTCCCGAGGCGCCATAGGTGAGCGCATCCGGGCTCAGTAGCAGCGCCCCGAAGGAGCCCGCGAACAGCGATGCGAAGTAGAGGGCGAGGAAGCGCGGCGTGCCGATCGCCGGCTCCAGCAGCCGGCCCAGCAGGAAGAGCAGCAGCATGTTGAAGCCGATGTGGACGAGGCCGGCGTGCAGGAATCCGCTGGTGAGCAGCCGATACCACTCGCCTTCCGCCACCGAGGGGCCGAACAGGCCGTAGTCGATGACAAGGCTGCCACCGGGGGTCAACCCTCCGGGTCCCGAGGCGATCTCGGCGAGGAAGGCGGCGACGTTGAGAGCGATCAGGGCAAAGGTCGCCGGCGCGTGGACCGAGCCTCCGAACGTCGCCGCTCCCCTGGTCACCCGGGTGCGCTGGCTGGCGCACTCCGGGCAGCGCATCCCGACCGGCGTGGGCGTCATGCAGTCGGGGCAGATCGGCCGCCCGCATGAGGAGCAGGAGACGCGGGTCTCCCGGTTCGGATGCCGGTAGCAGGTCTGCGCCATCGGAGAGCGGGGAGCCTATAGTCGCTCGGCGACGCGGCCGGTCAGGGCGCGGAGGCGGCCACCCGCCTCGCGGCGGCCGCGGCGGCGCAGCTCGAGCAGGACGAGGGCGCCGGCGGCGAGGCCGCCGGCCCCCACCGCGACCACCGGCCGCACCCAGTTGCGCGGGTCGCGGAGGGCGCGCAGCTCGCTCTCGGAGAGCTCATCCGCCCAGTCGGAGAGCTCCTCCGCGGCTGCCTGGGTGACCGCCGCCAGGGTGTCCTCGACCCGCCCCGCGAGCCGCTCCGGCGGCTCTATCGGCCGCAGCGCGTCGGCGAGCAGGCGCTCGACGTGCCAGGCTGCCGCCGCTCGGCCGTCCGCCCGCCTCACTCATCGCCCATCTCCTCCTGGAGCTGCCTGATCGCACGGTGGATGAGCACCTTGGTGGCGCCGTCGCTGCGCCCCAGGGCGCGGGCGATCTCGCGGTTGTCCATGCCGAGCGCGAAGCGCATGATCAGCGCCTCGCGGCGATCGTCGGGAAGCTGCTCGAGGCCCGCCATCACCTCCCGCAGCTCCTCGCGGCCCGCGGCGATCGCCTCGGTGCCGTGGCGAGCCGCGATCGGGTCGGCGCTGTCCAGCGGCGTCTGCGGCCGGCGGGCGCGGTCGCGGTGGTAGTTGAGGGCGAGGTTGTGGGCGATGCGGATCAGCCAGGGGCGCAGCGGCCGGCCGTCGGACTCGCGCCGCGCCCGCGGGAAGTGCCGGTATGCCTGCAGGAAGGCCTGCTCGGTGAGGTCTTCGGCGTCGTGGTGGTTGCCGATCCGGTAGTAGGCGTAGGAGTAGACGTCGCGCAGGTGGTCCCGGTAGACCTTCGCGAACTCGCGGTCCAGCTCCGCCTTCTCGGCCGGGTCGAGGCTGTCCGGCTCGACGTTCTCGGGCGGGTCGCTCACCTGCCAAGCCTAGTCCCCGGGGAAGCAGCGGACCGCGCCTCACGCCGCCCTCCTCGACCGCTCGACCTGGCGCAGGCGCGCCACCCAGGCCTCGCCGTCGATCTCGCCCCGGATCAGCGCCGCCAGCCCGCTCAGCGCCTCGGCGGGGCTGCCGGCGGCCGAGATCGCCGCGGCCAGCAGCGGCACCGCGTCAAGCCCCTCCGAGGCCTGGCCGATCAGGCTCGGGATCTCCTCCGCCGGCGTCCCTCGCCCGAGCAGCTCGCCGGCGCGCCGGTTGCGGCCCGAGGGCGCCATCAGGGTCGCGGTCAGGTCGCCGACCCCGGCCAGGCCGGAGAAGGTCTCCAGCTCGGCGCCGCGCCCGATCGCGTACTCGACGCACTCGCGCCAGACCTCGGCGGCGGCGATCCCCGCCGCGTTGAGCCCGTGCGGCTCGGCCGCGGCGGCGGCGAGGGCGGCGGCGTTCTTGGCGGCGCCCGCCATCTCGACCCCGGTCACGTCGCGGGAGCGCTCGCAGACCAGCCCGGCCCGCTCGAAGACCTCGCCGAGCTGGGCGCGCAGGTCGGGGTCGGCGGAACCGAGGACGAGGGCGGCGGAGCCGGAGACGGCCTCGCGGGCGTGGGCCGGGCCGCCGAGGCAGGCGACGGCGCGGGCGCGGATCCTTTCGCCCACGTACTCGGCCGGAAGCTGGCCCTGCGGAGCGATCAGGCCCTTGGTCAGCAGCAGCACCGAGGAGCGGTCGCTGACCCGGTCGGCGATCGCCCCGACCGCCTGCGGCAGCGAGCTGGAGGGGATCGCGAGGCAGACGAGGTCGAGCCCGGCCAGCTCGATCTCGGAGGCCGGGCGGACCCGCAGCGTCTCGGGCAGCTCGACGCCCTCGAGGTAGCGCCGGTTGTCGGCGCGCCTCCGACATCTCCGCCGCCTGCGCGGCGGTGCGGGTCCCGAGCTGCACCTCGAGGCCGCCCCGGGCGAGCAATACCGCGACGGCGGTGCCCCAGCTCCCGGCGCCGATCACCGCGGCGCGGCGCATCGGCGGCAAGCCGCCCAGCTCTTCCCACTGGAGCAGGACGTTGGGCCAGATCCGCGCCGTCACCGTGTCCGCCAGGGCCGGCGAGGGGTGCTCCGCGCGCGGGAAGGTCATCGCCCGGCCCAGCCGCACCTTCACCTTGCGCGGCCGGATCCGCCAGCCGCCGCCGCACGTGCTCGGTGCCGTAGACGGCGGCGGGCAGGACGGGCGCCCCGGTCAGCAGGGCGAGCCTGCCGACCCCCCGCCGCGGCGCGGCCAGCGTGCCGCTGCGGATCCGGGTGCCCTCGGGGAAGATGCAGACGGCGCCGCCGCGCTCGACCACGAGGCGGGCGGTCTCCATCGATTCCTCGTCCGACTCGCCCGCTGCGAATCGGGAAGGCGCCGAGGCGGGACAGCAGCCAGCCGCGCCAGCGCGGCTCGAACAGCTCGACCTTGGCGACGTAGTTCATCGGCCGCCGCCAGGGGAGGGCGCCGCCGACCACAAAGGGGTCGAGGAAGCTGCGGTGGTTGGAGGCGACGATCAGGCCGCCCCTGACGCGACCGTGGTCGCGCCCGGCGCGCGCGTAACGGAAGTAGGCGAGGAAGAACGGGGTCACGAAGACCCGCGCCAGCAGGTAGAGCGGCCAGTTGACCCCGCGGCGGCGCGTGTACTCGTGGTAGCGAGCGAGTCGCTCTGCGGTCATGCAGAGCGCTACACGGCCGCGACTCGCCGGTTACCAGGCGCGCTCGACCAGCTCCTCCAGGTCGTCGCGCGTGGGGGGCTCGGGGGTGAAGGCCAGCTCGGGCCGAACCATCATCGAGTCCAGGGCCCGATCCAGCTTGGCGCGATCGGCCCCCAGATCGCCGAGGCCCGGCGGATCGCCGCCCAGCTCGAGGATGCGGGCTTCGACGTCCTCGGGATCGGTGGCGATCGCCGCGGCGAGCGAGGCGAGGTTGTCGGGGGCGCGGGGGACCATGAACGCCATGCTGCGCGGCAGGATCGCGGCGTTGGTCTCCGCGTGGGGGCTGCCGCAGATCCGCACCAGCGTCTGACAGACCACGTGGTGCATCGCGAACGCGCCGGAGTCGATCGCGTAGCCGCAGAGGATCGCGCCCTGGGCGAGCGAGGCGCGGTCGCGCTCGGCCGGGCCCTGGTCCAGCGAGCCGGCGATCAGCTCGGCGCCGCGCAGCGCCGTCATCTGGGAGACGGGGCTGGCGAACGGCGTGTAGAGCGAGTCGGCGCCGTGGGCGAGGGCGTTCATGGCGCTGGCGCGAAGCGCCTGCTCGGGCAGGCCCGTCATCGCCTCCGGGTCGGCGATCGCCAGCTCGGGCCGGACCAGCGCCGCGACCCTGGCCTCGGCGCCGGCCGGGACGCGGTGGATGCCGGTCATCTCGGCGCCCGAGAGGGTGGTTGGGATCGCGGCGACGCGGGCGCCGCTGACGGAGGCGATCGCCTTCGCCGTGTCGATCGCGCGGCCGCCGCCCAGGGCGACGAGCCGCTCCGAGCCGACCTTCTCGAGCAGCGCCGCGGCAGCCTCCGGCACCGGCCCCGGGGGGACGGCGTGGACGGCCGCGGCCGCTGCCTCCAACTCGGGCACGGCGGGGAGGTTGCGCGGCGTCGTCAGCAGCTCGAAGCCGAAGAAGCCGTGCTCGCGGAGGATCTGCGGCGCCTGTTCGACCCCGCCCCGGCGGAAGACGACGACGCGCCCGGCGTCCCGCCAGACGAAATCCCCGTTCACACCGCCGGACCGGTCCGCGGGTTGACGACCGGGCGCAGGCCCGCCTCGAGCCTGGCGCGCAGGTGCTCGTAGTCGGGGGGCAGCGAGAGCTTCTCGCCGAGGTGCTCCGCCGGCTCGTCGACCGTGAAGCCGGGGCCCAGCGTCGCGATCTCGAAGAGGACGCCGCTCGGCTCGCGGAAGTAGATCGAGCGGAAGTAGAAGCGGTCGATGACCGGCGTCGGCTGCGCGCCGGCCGCGAGCGCCCGCTCCCTCCAGGCCTCATGGTCCTCCGGCCTCGACGCCCAGGCGACGTGGTGGACGCTTCCGGCCCCCTGCAGCGACCCCTCGGCGGGCGGCTCGTCGTAGACGTAGAGGCCGCCGCGCTCCTCCCCCCGCGCCTCCCAGTCCTCGCCGGCCGGTTCGAACCCGAGCGCCTCGAGCAGGCCGCGGCTCGCGTCGGGCGCGGCCGCGTAGGCGCGCACGGCGTCGAAGCCCTGGAGCGCGAGCGCGGCGGGAATCTCGGGGTGATCGGCGATCAGCGGCTCATCGCCGGCCGCGGCGACCGTCAGCTGGTGATCGAGGCCCTCCGGGTCGGAGAAGCGCAGGCTCTCGGCGGAGCGCTGCGAATCGACCTCCCTGGCGGCAAGTCGCTGCTCCCAGAAGTCGAGCGCCTCCGTGGAGCCGACCCGCCAGACGATCCGGTGGACGTCGCCGGCGCCGGCGCGTCCCCGCGGCACGCCCGGGAACTCGAAGAAGGTGAGGTCGGAGCCGGCGCTGCCCCTCTCGTCGGCGTAGAAGAGGTGGTAGACGTCGGGGCTGTCCTGGTTGACCGTCTTCTTGACCAGGCGCAGGCCGAGCACGCCGCAGTAGAAGTCGACGTTGCGCTGCGCGTCGGCGGTGATCGCGGTGATGTGGTGGATGCCCTCCAGCCTCATCAAGTCACGTATACCATCATTACGATGAGCCCCACGCGGCGACGCACGGTGAAGGCGCTGGTCGTGCTCGGCTCGGTGCTCGCCTTCCTCAGCGTCTTCGCCATCTGGGTCGAGCGCCAGGCTCTCAACACAAGCGACTGGACCGCCACCAGCGGCCACCTGATCCAGAACCAGACGATCCGCTCCGCCGTCGGCGAATACCTGGTCGACCAGCTCTACGCCAACGTCGACGTCGAAAAGGAACTCGAAGACATCCTGCCCGGCGAAACCAAGAAGCTGGCGGGGCCGGCCTCGGGCGGCCTGCGGCAGGTGGCCGGCACCGGCGCCGAAAAGATCCTCGAAACCTCGACCGCGCAGGGCCTCTGGCAGGACGCGAACCGGGCCGCGCACGAACAGCTCCTCGCGATCCTGGAAAACAAGGGGGAAGCGGTCTCGACCGAAGGCGGCAAGGTGACGCTCAAGCTCGGCAGCCTCGTCACCAACCTCGCCGACCAGGTGGGGATCGGGACCAAGCTGGCCGAAAAGCTGCCGCCGGACGCCGGCCAGGTGACGATCCTGCGCTCCAGCCAGCTGCGGACCGCCCAGAACATCGTCGTGGCGGTGAAGGGCCTGGCGCTGCTCCTCTCCCTCCTCACCTTCCTCGCCTTCGCCCTCGCGATCTACCTCTCCCGCGAGGGCCGCTGGGTGACGGTGCTGTTCTGCGGGATCGGGCTGGTCGCCGCCGGCTTCGCGGTGATCGTCGCCCGCGGCGTGATGGGCGGGATCCTGGTCGAAGCACTGGTGACCAAGGACAGCGTCAAGCCGGCGGCCGAAGCGGCCTGGTCGATCGGGACCTCGCTGATGACCAGCATCGCGACGACGGTGATCGTGATCGGCGTCCTCTTCGGCGCGGCCGGCTGGCTGGCCTCTCCGACCGGGTCGGCCCGGGCAAGCCGCCGCACCCTGGCGCCGATCCTCCGCGACCGCCCCGGCTACGTCTACGCCTTCCTGGCGATCGTCGTCTGCATCTACTTCCTCTCGGCGCCGACCCAGAACCTGCGCACCTTCCTCACCACGCTGGTGATCGCCGGCATGGCGGCCTTCGGCATCCACGAGCTGCGCAGGCAGGCGGGTGAGGAATTCCCCGAGGCCCAGCTCAGCGACACCTTCGGCCGCACCCGCGAGCGCGTCGCCGGCGCCGTCAGGAGCGCCAATCTCGGCGAGCGGGCGGCGGCCGCGAGGATGCGCCTGCCGGAGGTGAGGAAGCCGGGAGCCGCCAAACCCGCCGCGCCGGCCGAGGACGCGGACGCCCGCCTGGCCCGCCTCGAGCGCCTCGGAGCGCTGCACGAGAAGGGCATCCTCACCGACGAGGAGTTCACCGCCGAGAAGTCCCGGGTGCTGGCCGGGGGCGACGGCACGAGCTGATTCCCCCAGCCCAGCGGCTGACCTGAGGTTCCTTCCCACCCCAGCGAGAGCAAAAGCGGGAGCTCCACCGCCGTCGCCGGGACGAACGACGAGTGGCTGGGCGCTCGCGACTGATCATCCGACGGTCCGGCCAAGCGAATTTGTCCACCGGGCCATTGCCCAATCGTCTCGCCCACGTCGAAGATGAGCCATGGTGGGGTCCGCCGATTTCAAAGTGCGCGATGCATCCTCGCGCGACGCGGGGACGATCTGCGCGATCTACAACGCCGCGATCACAGAGCGGGGCTCGACGTTTGAGACCAGGCTTCGCTCGCCCGAGGACTTCTGTGAGCAAATCGGCGCGGAGCGCTTTCCGCTTCTCGTTGCCGGGGCAAGCGATGCGGTGATCGGCTGGGCGGGCCTTTCCCCCTACAGCGAGCGGCCCTGCTATGCCGGGATCGGAGAGGCAAGCGTCTACGTCGCCCCTGACGCGAGAGGCAGGGGAGTCGGCACGGCGCTCGCCGAGGCGCTCTCCACAGAGGCCGAGCGCCTGGGTTTTCACAAGTTGCTCGGCAAGCTCTTCATCGATAACGCCGCAAGCATCCGGCTTTGCCGGCGCTCCGGGTTCGCTGAGGTCGGAGTTCATCGCCGCCACGGCCAGCTCGACGGCAAATGGCGGGACGTGCTGGTCGTGGAGCGGCTGCTTGGCCCGGCGCTCTCAACAGAGCCTTGACGGAAAGCAGTCGCCTACGCTTCCGCCCCCGAGTTGGCGGACCTGCTTGTCCCGGCGGAGCTAGAAGATCTGCTTGTCGAGGAAGCCGGCGATCAGGACCAGCCAGCCGCCGATCTCGGACACGATCAAGGCGGCCATGAAAGCGTGCGTTCCGGCAATCGGGTCGCGGAACTGATTATCGGTGTCTCGGCGCCAACCATGCACGACATACCCGGCGACTGCGGCGAAGAAGTAGAAGGCCATCGCGGCGGCGGCGATCATGTTGACGACGGCGCTCCAGCCGCTCAGTTGAACGAAGGTCGCGACGAGGAGCAGCGCAAAGCTGTAGAGGAGCGCGGCGCGGTGGGCGGTGTCGACGTAGGGGTGGGCGAGGTGGCTCTCCGACGTTGCCATCTGGCGGTACTTCCAGACGCCGAGCAGCAGCGCCCAGAGGAACATCACGGCAGCGAAGAGGAGCACGGCCTTGGTGTCCCAGGTGGGGTTCAAGGGAACGATGCTATGGGGTGTGTCCGGACGTGGCAGCCGGCCGATGGGCAACCGATGAGCGATTCGGGGACATCGACGGTGGCGATGCGCTGCGCAGAGCATGGGTGGGAGCTCTGCATCGATGCTCCCCGGGGCTTGGTGTCGTCTCTGCCGTTGGAAAGGCTAGGCTCGCGATCGTGTCGAGGCGCAGCCTGCTGACGGTAAACGTCGTCTTCCGGGTCGGCTACGGGGTTGGCGGACTGCTCGCGCCGTCAACGATGGCCAAGCTGCGCCTCACGCCATACACAGCCGACCGCCCGGATGCCCGACTCTTCGTCCGCGGCTTCAGCGCGCACCAGACCGGCGTGGCGGCACTGGGCCTCGCGGGTCTGCGCTGGCCGCGATTGCAGCGACCCGCCGCTATCGCCGCGGTTGCGATCGACGCCGCAGACCTGCTTTCGGTCGCGGCGGAGGCCGCCGACCGAAAGCGCATGGACCCGGACCTTGTCGGCGGCGCCTTGTTCTCGGCCGCCGGCGCGGTCACCGCCTGGGCGGCTCTGTCGGCGCCGGAGTAGCTGCACGAGCGAGCTGCCTATGCGAATTCGGCCGGCCGAGAAAGACGATGCGGCGTTGCTGTTCAGCCTGATCGAAGAGCTGGCCGAGTATGAGCAACTGAGCGACGCGGTCAAGGGCGACGGGGCGCTGCTCGCAGCGACGCTGTTCAACGAGGAGAGGCCTGCCGAGGCTCTTGTCGCAGAAGTCGACGGGGAGGCGGTCGGCTACGCGATCTTCTTCACCACATTCTCGACCTTCGAGTGCAAGCCGGGTCTGTGGGTCGAGGATCTGTTCGTGCGGCCTTCGCATCGTCGGCGGGGAATCGGCCGGGCTCTGCTCGCCCGCATCGCGGGACTCGCCCGCGAACGCGACTGCGCCCGGGTGGAGTGGTCGGCACTGGACTGGAACGAGCCCGCGCTGTGCTTCTACGAGGAGATCGGGGCGAGGCGGATGGAGCAGTGGCAGACACTTCGGCTGGAGGGCAATGAGCTGCTGAGGCTCGGCAAGGGAGTATGAGCCCGGAGTGCCTCACTGACCGGCTCCGTGCTCGTCCTCCCCAGCCCTCCGACGAGCCCGGCTACCTGGCGCTCTTTCTCGACCCCGAAGTGAGCGCCTGGCTTCGGCCCGATCCCTTGCCCCCATTCTCCGCCACCGACGTCCGAGACATGTTGCGCGACGACATCAGGCACTGGGAGCTTCTTTCGGCCCCTGGGCGCTGATCGAGAGGGAGAGCGGCGCGCTGGTGGGCCGGGGCGGACTGCAAATCACCACCGTCGAAGGCGAGTCGGTCGTCGAGCTGCCCTGGGCGATTGCTCCGAACCGCTGGGGAGGCGGCCTTGCGACCGAAGCGGCGCGGGCGGCGATCGAGTGGGCGCGATCGCTGGGGCTGCCCGAAGTGGTTGCCATGACGACGCCCGACAATCTGGCCTCGCGACGGGTGGCTGAGAAGACCGGACTTCGACTCGCCGGTGAGATCGAGCATGCCGGCCTCCCGCATGTCCTCTACCGAGCGCCGCTCGGCGCGCGCCCAGGTGGGTCAAGCTGCACCTCATGACCTATCGAGATTCCTACCTATGGCGGCTGCGACAGGCGGTGGGCAACGAGCTCGTCCTCATGCCCGGCGCGATGGTCGCCCTGCAGCGAGACGACCAGCGCGTCCTGCTGACCAAGCGCGCAGACGACGGAACCTGGTGCCTACCCGCCGGCGCTGCGGAGCCGGGCGGGAGCTTTGCGCGAACGGCGATCGATGAGCTGGCCGAGGAGACAGGGGTCGAGGTCTCCGAGCGCGACCTGATCGCGTTCGGCTGCCTCTCCGAGGCCGAGCTGCACACCATCCACTACCCAAACGGCGACATCACCCACTGCTTCGCCTTGCTTTTCCTTGTCAGGAAGTGGCATGGAGAGCCGCGCCCCGACCAACAAGAGTCGACCGAGACGAGATTTGTCGACCTGGACGCGACCCCCGAGCCGCTCCACGCTCCGACTGCCCATGCGCTTGAGCTCCTGGCGACCTACCTCAGCTCGGGCTCGTTCCAGGTGCGCTGATCGCGTTCCCTCCGGCGCGGGGCCCCGCCCAGGACAGCTGGGCGCGCGAGGCGGGTCTGGCGACCCGGTCGTCGCATACGGCCTCGATCGGGCAGACTGCCGCGCATGCAAGATGGGGAACTACCTCGCCGCGTGGAGAAGCCCTGGGGGCACGAGGTCTGGTGGGCCCACACGGGTAGCTACGCCGGCAAGATCCTCGTCGTTGAGGCGGGCCACGCCCTTTCGCTGCAGTTGCACCGGGAGAAGGACGAGAGCTCGTATCTGTTCTCGGGCCGGCTGCGACTTATCGCCGGATCGAGCGAGAATCAACTCGAAGAGCGGATCCTGGAGCCAGGACAGAGCTGGCGAAACGAGCCGGGAACGATCCACTCGATCGAGGCGCTCGAGGACTCGGTCGTGTTCGAGGTCTCGACGCCGCAGCTCGACGACGTCGTGCGGCTGAGCGATCGATATGGGCGGGCTGATGAAGGCTGACGTGGAAGCGGCGCCGATGATTCGCGAGGTTCTGCCACCCGAAACCCGCACGACCTTCCGCGCCATGCAGGCGCTGCGAACCGACCTCGCCGACGAGGCGTCCTACGTGCGTCAAGTCGACGATGTCCAGCGACAGGAGGGCTATCGGTTGGTCGGTGCCTTCGAGCACGGCACAGATGCCGTGGCGGCCGCCGGTTTCCGCACAGTCCACAGTCTCGCCTGGGGCCACTACCTCTACGTCGATGACCTCTCGACCCTGCCGGCGGCGAGGCGTCGCGGGCATGGACGGGCGCTTCTCGACTGGCTGGTCGAAGAGGGCCAGCGGCTCGGCTGCAATCAGCTCCACCTCGATTCAGGCGTCGGCCTCGACCGGGCCGATGCGCACCGGCTCTATCTGAATGCGGGTCTTGTCATCGCCTCGCATCATTTCGCGCGATACGTCTCCGATTAGCCAAGGTGGGCGTTCGATAATCCAGGCCTCCGCCGCCCCGGGACTCGACCTGCTCCCCCGCGCCGCCCCGCGCCCACTCCTCGGTGCCGATCGCGTTGTAGCGGCGACGCAAGGAAACTTCAGACTGATCTGTGGCGCATCCCACCACCACACCAACACCGACCAAGCCCGCCTCCGGGATCGAACCGGAACTCTCTCGATTACAAATCGAGTGCTTTACCAATTAAGCTAGGCGGGCATGGCACCGAATATAGAGATCGCTTCGGGAGCGACGTGCAACGCTACGCCGGGACCTCGCGGGAGGCGAGGTGCGCGGCTACCTTGCGCTTGACGCGCTGTAGGGCGTTGTCGACCGTCTTCGTGTCGCACTCGAGCCGCTCGGCGGTCGCCTCGTAGGAGTGGCCGTCGAGGTAGAGCGAGAGGACGCGGCTCTCGAGGTCCGAGAGGACGCCCGAGACCCCCGAGAGGCAGGAGACGAGGCTCGCCAGCTCTTCGGAGGCGATCACCTGGTTGACCGGGTCGTGGACCGCCGGCCCCGGCAGGACCTCGTCGAGGCTGGTCTCCGAGTCGCCCGCCGCGGCCGGCGTCTGGCTGAAGGAGACGTACTGGTTGAGCGGCGTGTGCTTGTTGCGGGTCGCGGTCTTCACCGCGGTGATGATCTGGCGGGTGATGCAGAGCTCCGCGAAGTTGCGGAAGCTCGACTCGCGGTCGGTGCGATAGTCGCGGATCGCCTTGTAGAGGCCGAGCAGGCCTTCCTGGATCAGGTCGTCGCTCTCGCCGCCGAGCAGGAAGTAGGACGACGCCTTGAGCCGCACGAAGCCGCGGTAGCGGCGGACGATCGTGTCGTAGGCGTCGGTTCGCCCGTCCTTTGCCAGGGCGACCAGGTAGTGGTCGTCAAGCTCAGGTTGAGAGTTAGCGTCGGCTGGGCGGGCGGAGCCGCTGAGCCGACCGGTGGGGAGTCGCATTTCCTGCGTAGGCGTTGATAGAGCCACAGATCCTTCTCCTTGGACGAAGGGCCGTGGCGCCGTTTACCTCCCCTGAGGCGCCCTGTCGACTGGGATACCTCAGACTCAAGCTGAGGTTAACCCTTTATGGCGCGGTAGTCTTACCGCTGCGCGGAGCTCTGTCAACCCCCGGGCCGAAGTTCCTGCAAGCGCCGTTGCAGGTGCTACAGGTCAGCGGCGCTGCCTGACTGCCTCGAAGAGAAGGGCGGTCGCGGCTGCGGAGACGTTCAGCGAATCGATCCGGCCCTGGCGCGGGAGTGCGAGGAGGCCGTCGCAGGCGGCCGCGACACGGGGGCGGATGCCCTTGCCCTCGCCGCCGAGGACGATCACCGTGGGGCCGGTGAGGTCGACGTCCCAGGGCGCCTGCGCGGCGCCGGCGTCGGCGCCCCAGATCCAGAAGCCCGCCGACTTCGCCGCGGCAAGCCAGTCGGCGAGATTGCGAACGCGGGCGATATCGAGGTACTCGACCGCACCGGCCGACGCCTTGCAGGCGACGGCGGTCACCTCCGCCGAGCGGCGCTCCGGGATGATGACCCCGGCGGCACCGGCGAGCTCGGCCGAACGGCAGACGGCGCCCAGGTTGCGCGGATCCTGGACCTGATCCAGCGCGACCAGCAATGCCTCCTCCCGCCTCAGCAGTTCGCCCGGATCGGCGTACGGGTACGGCTCGACCTCGGCCACGACCCCCTGGTGGTCCGGCGACCCGCAGATCCGCTCCAGCTCCTCGGCTGGCGTCTCCGGCGCCCTCCAGACCCGGCGAACCCGCCGCCTGCCCCGCTCCGCCTCCTCGACCGGCCGGCGGCCGTAGATGGTCTGGCCGCCGGACACGTCAGGTCTTCGCAATCAGCTTGGCACCCTCGGCCGAGTCCCGGACCTCCCAGCCAAGCCGTTCGAGCTCCTCCCGGATCTCGTCGGCGCGCGCGAAGTCCTTGGCCGCCCGCGCCGCTTCTCGCTCGGCGAGCAGAGCCTCCGCCCCGGCATCGGCGCCACCTTCTGCTTCCGCCAGCGAATCCAGCCCGACCAGCCTCAGCATCTCCAACAGCGCCTCCGGCGCCCCGGGTACCTCCCCCCGGTTCGCTTCCCCCACCAGCTCGAACGCTTCGGCCATGGCGCGCGGCGTGTTGAAGTCGTCGGCCAGCGCATCCTTGAACGCATCGAGACGGGAGCCGGGGGAGGTCCCGGCGGAGCCTCCCCGCTGTTGCTCCGACGGGACCTCCCCCGGCTCCCCCTCGTCACGGCCTCCGTCGATTCCAACCGGATGCTCCCTGAAGAAGTTCCTCAGCCGCTCCACCCGCGCCACCGCCGCCTCCATCCGCTCGGCGCCGAAGGCGAGCGGCTGGCGGTAGTGACCCGAGATCAGGTAGTCGACCACCGCCTCGCGGCCGTAGCGGTCGAGCGCCTCGGAGAGCTGGAAGATGTTGCCCTCCGACTTCGACATCTTCTCGGCCTCGGTCTCGATCATCCCGTTGTGCATCCAGAGCCTCGCGAAGGGCCGTCCGGCCGCCTCGGACTGGGCGATCTCGTTCTCGTGGTGGGGGAAGACCAGGTCGGAGCCGCCGCCGTGGATCGCGAACGAGGTGCCCAACTCGGCCTCCGCCATCGCCGAGCACTCGATGTGCCAGCCCGGCCGCCCCGGCCCCCATGGCGAGTCCCAGCTCGTGTCCTCACCCTCCTTGCGCGCCTTCCACAGCGCGAAGTCGAGCGGGTCCTCCTTGAGGGCGGCCGAGCCCGCCTCCTCGCCCTGGTCCATGTCCTCGGCACGCCGGTTCGAGAGCTTGCCGTAGCCCTCGAAGCTGCGCACCCGGAAGTAGACGTCGCCGCCCGACGCGTAGGCATGCCCCGACTCGACCAGGTCCGAGATGAGCGCAACGATCGGCTTGATCGTCTGCGTCGCCAGCGGCTCCGCGTCGGGCCTCCCCAGCCCGAGCCGATCCGTGTCCTCGAAATATGCCTGAGTCATCCGCGCGGCGAACTCCGCCGACGCCTCCCCTGCCTCGGCCGCCGCCGCATAGATCTTGTCGTTGACGTCGGTGACGTTGAACACGAGCTTCACCCGGTAGCCCTCGGACTTGAGAAACCGTGCCAGCAGCGAGAACACCACGAACGGCCTTGCATTGCCGATGTGAATCCGGCTGTACACCGTCGGCCCACACGCATAGATCCCAACCTCCTCATCGGGATCGAGCGCTCGCAGCTCCCCGCTTAGCGTGTCCCTGATTCGCACCTCGCGCATGGCGCGGATGCTAGTGGGGGCTAGAAGGTGCGGTAGCCGGCGGTGGTTGCGGACGCGTCGCGGCGCGCCCAGGCTGGGGCGGTCTCCTCGGCCGCGGCGACGGCCTCGCGCCGCGCCCGCTTGACGCTCGCCTTGACCTCGTCCTCGGCGGCCAGGCGCACCCGCTCCTCGCGCTGCTCGGCCTGGTGCCGGATCCGCTCCGACTCGGCCCTCAACTGCTCCTCGGCGCGGGCGCGGGCCTTCTCCGCGGCCTCCCCCTCGACCCTCTCGATCAGCTTGCGAACCCGCTCCTCCGCCTCGCGGCGCACCTCCTCGGTGCCCTGCATGACGCGCTCCTCGATCTCGGCCTCGATCCGCACCGCGACCCGGTGGGCCTCCTCCGCCGCCGCTTCGGCGTCGGCCGCCCGCTGCTCGGCGGCGGCGACCCGCCGGTCGGCCTCTAGCCGCGCCTCCTCGAGCGCCTCGCGGAACCGCTGCTCGGCCTCCTCTTCGCCGCGCGCGACGGCCTCGGCGACCGCTTTCCCGGACTCGGCCCGCAGGGCCGCCATCTCCGCGACGAGCGCTTCGCGATCCTCTCGGTCGCGCCGCTGCGCCTGCTCGAACGCCTTCTCGGCGCGATCCCTCGCGGCCTCGGCCCGGGCGGCGCGAGCCTCGGCCTCGCGCCGCTCCGCGCGCTCGCCGGCGATCCGCTCGCGGCCCTCCTCGCCGAGCTTGCGCAGCGTCGCCGTCGCCCTCTCCTTCAGCGCGGCGCGGGCCCGCTCGGCCCTCGCTTCGGCCTCGGCGACGCTCCGCTCGGCCGCGGCGACCCGCTCCTCGCCCAGGCGCACCCACTCCAGCGCCTGCCTGGCGATGCCGTGGACCTCGTCCCTGGCCTCGCCGACCGCTTTCAGCTGCACCGCAGGCTCACCCACGCGCCGGCAACCTACTACGGGCGGCGGCGGGCTTGCCACCCGGGTGGGGCTCGAAGAACCCGCAATTAGCGAAAGACGAATCTCAGGCGGACTTCTGCGCCTCGCGCTCGCGCAGCTCGCGCTTCAGGACCTTGCCGGTCGCGTTGCGCGGCAGCTCCTCCACGAAGACGACCTCGCGCGGGGCCTTGTACGAGGCCAGGTTCGCCTTGACGTGCGCCTTCAGGTCCTCCTCGGAGAGCGTCACCTCGGCGGCGATCACCACGAAGGCCTTGAGGCGCTGCCCGAACTCCTCGTCCTCGACGCCGATCACCGCCACGTCGACCACGGCCTCGTGGTCGGCGAGCAGGTCCTCGACCTCGCGCGGGAAGACGTTCTCGCCGCCGGAGACGATCATCTCGTCGTCGCGGCCGTCGACGAAGAGGCGCCCCTCCGGGTCGAGATGGCCGACGTCGCCGCTGCTCAGCAGGCCGTCGATCACCTCCTTGCCGCCGCCGCCGGTGTAGCCCTCGAAGGACATCTCGTTGCCGACGAAGATCCGCCCCACCTCGCCCCGCGGGACCTCCCTGCCCTCGTCGTCGTAGATGCGAACGACCGTGCCCCGCGGCGGCCGGCCGGCCGTGCCCGGCGCGGCGCGCAGGTCCTCGGGGGTCGCGACGGTCGCGTAGGCGACCTCGGTCGAGCCGTAGAGGTTGTAGATCGATGTCGCCGAAGCGGTCCATCCACTCGATCGCCAGCTCGCCAGGCAGCGCCGAGCCGGACAACGCGGTGACCCGCAGCGAGGAGAGGTCGAGGGAGGCGAGCGTCTCCTCGGGCAGCCGCAGGATTCGCTGCACCATCACCGGCACCGCCGCCAGCACGTCGGCGCGGTGCTCCTGCACCGCGCGCGCCGTCCGCTCGGGGTCGAAGCGGCGCTGCAGGACGATCGTCGACGCGGTCGGCAGGCTGATGATGAAGTGAAGGAAGCCCCAGGAGTGGAAGAGCGGCGCCGCGATCATCATCGTCTCGCGGCTGCGGTAGGGGATCTTGTCGATCAGCGCCGCCATCGCAAACAGCCCGTCGGGGCTGGAGCGCTGCGCGCCCTTCGGGCTCCCGGTCGTCCCCGAGGTGAGGATCACGAAGCGCGGCTTGTCTGGCGGCGGCTTCAGGTTGGACTCGTCGCCGGCGGCGATCAGGGAGTCGAGCGTCGTCCCGCCGGCCGGCGCGTCGGTCCAACCGACGACGCGCTCGACGCCGCCGTCGACGCCGCCGAGCAGCTCCGTGAACTCCTCGTCGTAGACGAGCACCTTGGGCGCCTCGCGCCGCGTCACCTCGGCCAGCTGCGGACCGGCGAACATCGTGTTGAGGTAGAGGGCGCTGGCGCCGAGCTTGGCGGCCGCAAGCGTCGCCTCGACGAAGCCGCGGTGGTTGCGGCACATGATCCCGACGCCGTCGCCGTGGCCGATGCCCATCTCCGCGAAGGCGTGGGCGAGGGCGTTGGAGCGACGATGCACCTGCTCGAAGGTCAGCGAGCCGCGCTCGTCGATCAGCGCCGTCTCGTCCGGGTGGTGAATCGCCGCGGTCGTGATGCCGAGGGCCGGCGAGGCGCCCCAGCGCAGGAAGGCGGAAGCGACCTTCACGGACTTGTCGGGGCGGTGCAGGCCGAGGATCCCGGACTCGCGCAGAACCCTGGCCTCGAAGACGGCGTCGGCGATCGACTGGCGGGCGCTCGAGGCTATGGACGCGACACTCGGCATCGGACCGCGAAGATTATTCGCTATCGACGGCAACCACCGCGATGCAGGCGATTCCCTCGCCGCGGCCGATCCAGCCCATTCCCTCGTTGGTCGTCGCCTTGACGCTGACCGGGGCCGAGGTCACCTCGGCGAGGATCCGCTCCATCTCGGCCCGGTGCGGCGCCAGGCGCGGCTGCTCGCAGACGACCGTCGCGTCGACGTTGACGATCCGGCCGCCCACCGTGCCGACCACGGTGCGCAGCAGGTCGATCGAGTCGGCGCCGCGCCAGCGCTCCTCCTCGTCCGGGAAGAGGGTGCCGATGTCCCCCATGCCGGCGGCGCCGAGCAGCGCGTCGATCACCGCGTGCGTCAGCACGTCGGCGTCGGAGTGCCCGGCGAGGCCGCGCTCGTGCTCGACCTCGACCCCGCCGAGGATCAGCGGGCGGCCCGCGGCGAAGCGATGGCAGTCGTAGCCGATTCCGACGCGGCTCATGTCAGCGATTCTCGCCGACCGCGGCGCCGAGCGGCGCGAGGCTGCGGCGTCGCTGCTCGAAGACGCATATCTCGTTCACCCCGAGGCCGGCGAGGAACTCCAGGGCGCGGTCGTAGCCGAAGCCGACCTGCTCGGGCCGGTGGGCGTCGGAGGAGAGCGCGAAGGAGGCCCCCGCCTCGACGCACATCTCGGCGAAAGCGCGCGCCGGATAGAGCTCGCCGACCGGCTTGCGCAGGCCGGCCGTCGAGACCTCGACCGCGATGCCGCTCGCGGCGATCGCCTCGACCGCGGGCTCGTAGTAGAAGCGGGGGTCGCGCCGCGGCAGCGGCCGGGCGGCGCCCCAGACCTTGACCAGGTCGGGGTGGGCGAGGATGTCGAAGAGGCCGGAGCGGGCGCACTCGGCAAGCGAGGCGAAGTAGCGCCGCCAGACCTCGTCGGGGTCCCCGCTCCCCTCCCAGACGTCCCAGCCCTCGTGGTCGACCGCCCGCTCGCCGACGAAGTGGACGGAGCCGACCACGTAGTCGAATCGCCGCGCCTCGAGCAGCGCCGCGGTGCGGTCCTCGGCGCCGGGGACGAAGTCGCACTCGATCCCCAGCCGCAGCGGCGTCCCGCGCACGAACTCGCAATAGGCGTCGAGGTCGTCGCACGCCTGCTCCTCCCAGAAGGGGTGGCGCCAGAGGTCGAGCGCCTGCGTGAAGCGGTGGACGTGCTCGGAGACCCCCAGCTCGGCTATCCCCGCCGCGGCCGCCGCCTCCAGGTAGCGGTCGACGTTCTCCGTCGTGAAGTAGCGCTCGGCCGGCGTGCCGTCCTCGTCGGGGCGCAGGTGCAGGTGGTAGTCGGTGAGCACGGCCCCACGTTACGCGGTCGGCGACCCGCTCGACACCGAACCTGTCGCCGACACGCAGCAGGCCCGCCGGGTGGCATCCCCAGCCGTAGACTTGCCAGCGCCGTGGGCCGCCAGATCGCCATCCTCGTCGCCGCCTTCGCCGCCGGCACCGCCCTCGCTGCGGCGCTGGGCGCGATCAACCTCGGCACCGCCTTCGGCATCGGGCAGATCACGTTCGCGGCGGCGCTCGTGTGGGTCCTGCTTCGCTAGAAAAGAAGCAGGTAAGGAGGGTAACCGAGCTGATCGAGCGCCATCGCTCCGCCTGGGGGCGATGTGCCCGACCGAGGCGCATATCCCAGCGACCTATACGCGCTCGGAGAGGAGGAGGGTGGCGACGCGGAGATCCAGCGGCGTCGTCACCTTGAGGTTGTCGGGCGATGCGGGGTGGATCAGCACCCTTCCCCCCGCCGCCTCGACCAGCATCGCCTCGTCCGTTGGCTCCTCAGGCCGCTCGGACGGCCGCCAGCGCCTCGCGCAGCGCCCCGGTGCGGAAGACCTGCGGCGTCTGCGCCGCCCAGAGCCAGCCGCGGTCCAGCGTCTCCTCGACCACAACTGTCGCTTTAAGCACGACCCTGGTGTGCATAAGGCGACAGTCGTTCGGCCTGGCCCGATCCGGCGGTCGCCTCGTCTGCCATTGCGCGCTTGATCGTGTCGGTGACCGGGGCGGCGGCGATAGCGCCAGACGCCGCTGGGTCGGCCATGAGCGTCGCGACCAGCACTCCTCGATCAGCCCAGGCGTCACCAGCGGCCGGGCCGCGTCGTGGATCGCGACCAGCTCCGTCCCGACCGCAGCCAGCGCGTTCGCGACCGACTGCGCGCGGGTCTCGCCGCCCTCGACCACGCCGAGGTCGTGCCCGCCCAGCTCGTGGACGTGCCCCGGCGGGCAGGCGACGACGATCGAGCGCACCGGCTCGACCGCACGGAAGGCCGCGATCGACCACTCGACCATCGGCCTGCCCGGCGAGCGGCACGAAGGCCTTCGGGCCGCCGGCTCCCAGCCTCTCGCCGGAGCCGGCGGCCGCGATGACCGCTGTGACGGACGCTGCGCGGCTAGGCCGTGGCGACGAAGCGCTCCTCCAGCAGCCCGTCGAGGTATTCCTCCGCGCCTTCCTCGTCCCTGTCGAGCGCGTACATGAACTCCGAGGAGAGGATCTTCTTGGCGCGCGTGTACATCTGCTTCTCGCCGGTCGAGAGGCCCTTCTCCATCTCGCGAATCGCCAGGTTGCGGACCACCTCGGCCAGCTCGAAGACGTCGCCGGTCTTGATCTTCTCGCGGTTGTACTTGAAGCGCCGGTTCCAGTTCTTCGGCATCTCCGACACGTCATCGGTGAGGACGTCGATGACCTTCTTGATTTCCTCCTCGTCGATGACCCGCCGCAGCCCCGCCATGCCGGCGTTTTCGCAAGGGACCATCACCGTGAGCTCGTTGTGGAGGATCTTGATCGTGAGGTACTCACGTTCCGACCCCATCAGCTCGCGGGTCTCTTTCTTCAGCACCAGGCCCGCCCCGTGGTGCGGGTAGACGACCTTGTCGCCCTCCTCGAAGTCGCAGACGTACACCACGTCCTCCTCGAAGCTTGCCTCCATGGCCTCCTCTAGCTCGGGAATCGCTTGCTCCTTTCCATTCGGGACAGCGCCAATCGCCGTCAACTCTGCAAGTACCGGTCGACCAGATCGACCTCCTGAAGCCTCCGCAGCCCCTCGCGGATGTCCTTGGCCCTGGTCGGGCCGACTCCGTCGACGGCCTCGAGATCGGCGTCGGAGGCCGCGAGGACCTCCTCCAGCCCGCCGAAGCTCGCGGATGATCTTCTGGACGACAAGCTTGGGGATGCGCGGGATGCGGCCCAGCACGCGGTAGCCGCGCGGCGCGACGGGGAAGTCGAGCGTGTTGAGCTTGCGGTCGTAGCCCAGCAGCTCGGCGAGGCGGCCGAAGTCGAGCACGTCCTGGTGGGGCATCCGGGCCAGCGACTGCAGCACCGTGGCCAGGTTCTGCTCGGAGTCCTCGACCGAGTAGTCGCGGATCAGCGCCGCCTTGTCGGCGGCGACGCCGACCATCGTCTCCTCGAGCTGCATCTCGATCAGCCGGCCCTCGGTGCCCAGCTCGACGATGTAGCGCTCCACCTCGACCGCCATCCGCGTCACCAGCTCGGCCCGCTGCAGCACGGCGAGCGCGTCGTAGAGGACGCCGCCGCCCTCGAACTCCAGCACGGTGAGGCGGGTCGAGACCTGGTCGAGCCGCTCGCGGTACTTCTCCAGCGTCGCCAGGCCCTGGTTCGCCTTGGCGAGCACCGCCGGGATGTCCTGGAGGATGTACTTCGTCCCCTCGACGTAGAGGGAGACGACGTCGCGGCGCTGGGAGATCGCGATCACCAGCGCGTCGGTCTGCTTGGAGACGCGCTCGGCGGTGCGATGGCGGGTGCCGGTCTCGCCGGAGAGGATCGTCGGGTCCGGCATCAGCTGGACGTTGGCCCAGACGATCTTCGTCGCCTGCGAGTTGAGGACGATCGCGCCGTCCATCTTCGCCACCTGGTAGAGCATCGCCGGCGTGTAGTCGATGTCGAGCTTGATCCCGCCGGAGAGCAGGTGCGAGATGTCGCCGGGCTCGCCCACCACGATCAGCCCGCCGCTGCGCGAGTGGACGATGTTGTCGATCCCCTCGCGCAGGGTGCCGCCGGGCGCGACGACGTCCAGCGCTCTCAGAAGCCGGGGGTCCTGTCGTTCTGAAAGCTCGTGAAGCTCATCCCCGGGCAGCGAGGACATCGCCATCTAGGATGGCAAATAGCGCTCTGGAATGCGGACTGCCAAATTCCGACGTGGACAGATCGGGATGGTGGTTGTCAAGCGTCGGCCAGGAGGCCGCGAGGTCGCGGCTGGGGTCGATGCCCCAGCGCTCGCCGACCGCGGCCAGCTCCTCGCTCAGCGCCCAGCGGTCGGGGCGCTCCTCGCCCTCGTGAGCGGGGCTGGCGCCCTTCAGCGCCATGCAGCCGGTGTTGTCGCCGACCGTGCGGATCGCGGCCACCTCCTCCTCGCCCAGCCGCGGCTCCGCCGGCAGCGCCGCCAGCTCGGCGCGCTTCTCCTCGATCGGGCGCGCCCCCGGCCCGGCCTCCTGGATCAGGGTCGGGACGACGCACTCGACCGCCGGGTGGGCGAGGTTCCACTGGCAGGCGAGCTGGATCGGGCTGAGCCCCGCCCGCTCGGCGATCGGCGCGAGCCGCTCCAGCTTCTCGAGGCCCGCCTCGATCCAGCCCGGCGGGGCGAAAGGCGCGGTGGTCGCCCTGCGCCAGCTCCATGCCGGGCCGCAGGTCGCCCCAGAAGAGGCCGCCGTAGTCGACGACCCGCGTGATCACCCTGACGCCGTGCTCGGCGGCGGCGTCGAGGCAGAGCTCGCCGGGCCAGGGCTCGAACGGGTTGAGGATGATCATCGCCCAGTCGATCCGCTCGCCGAAGCGCTCCAGGCAGGAGATCAGGTCGAGCGTGAAGCCGTTGGCCGGGCCGGGCGCGACGCCGATCTGCGCCGCGAGGCCGGCCTCGCGCAGCGCCTCCATCCCGTCCCAGACCGCCTCGCTGTTGTAGCCGCTGCGGTCGGGGTTGTGGAGGAGCAGCACGTCGAAGCAGGCGGCGCCGATCCGCTCGAGGCTGCGCTCCGCGGCCATCCGCAGGTAGCCGGCGTACTCGTCCGGCCCGCGCAGCGCGCGGGTCGGTGAAGCGCGGGAAGCCCCGCGGCCCGTCGCGCTCGCCCGCGTAGAAGTCGTGGCCGACGGCGCCGACCAGGCTGTAGTCGCCGCGCGGCACGCCCTGCAGCGCCCGGCCCAGCACCCGGTCCGCCTCGCCCGCGCCGTAGGCGTCGGCCGATAGCACCGTGTCGATCCCCTCACCGGGCCGCAGCAGCACCGCCAGCCGCTCCTCCTCGACGGCCTCGCCGAAGCGCAGGAACCTCCCCCCGCTCCAGGTCCCTATCGCAGTGCGTCCGGGCTCGCGCATGTCCTGAACCCTAGAGACGCTACTCGCGCGGGCGGCGCGGGAGGGGGTGTCCGGGCGGCAGCGGCGTCTGTTTTTCGCCCCACGACTCGCGAACGCAGACCACTCAGCTGGCGAAAAACCCAGCAACGCCCGGACACCCCCTCGCACAGGACCCGCGCGCACAGCGCCAGTCGCCCTCAGCTATCGCCGTCGTCAGAAGCGGGCGGATGTCGTCGCGAGGATCGTCGCCATCGCCCTTCTTGGCGCCGACGCCCACCTTCTCCGGCTCCGGCTTCTGCTTCGGCACCTTCGGCTTGACGATCGTCAGCCCGAGCGGGCGGTCCTCCTCGTCCCCCGATGGGTCGCGGTCGATCATCACGGTCGAGCCGGGGGTCATCTGGCCCTGCCTCAGCACTTCGTCGGCGAGCGGGTCCTCGATGTAGCGCTGGATCGCGCGGCGCAGCGGCCGGGCGCCCATCGACGGATCCCAGCCCTTCTCGACCAGCAGGTCCTTGGCGTCGTCGGTCAGCTCGAGCTGGAGCTCGTGCTCGGCGACCTGGACGCGGACCCGGTTGATCATCAGGTCGATGATCTCCTTGATCTCGTCCTTGGCCAGCTTGTGGAAGACGATCACCTCGTCGATCCGGTTGAGGAACTCGGGCCGGAAGACCTTCTTCAGGTCGCTCATGATCCGGTTCTTCATGTCGTCGTAGGACATCCCGGTCTCGTCGGCGACGGTGAAGCCGATCGAGGTGTTCTTGGCGATCTCCGAGGCGCCGATGTTCGAGGTCATGATCACGATCGAGTTGCGGAAGTCGACCGTGCGCCCCTGGGCGTCGGTCAGCCGCCCGTCCTCGAGGATCTGCAGCAGGATGTTGAAGACGTCGGGGTGGGCCTTCTCGATCTCGTCGAGCAGCAGCACCGAGTAGGGCTTGCGCCGCACGGCCTCGGTCAGCTGGCCGCCCTCGTCGTAGCCGATGTAGCCGGGCGGCGAGCCGACCAGGCGGCTGACCGCGTGCTTCTCCATGTACTCGGACATGTCGATCCGGACCATCGCCTCCTCGTCGCCGAAGAGGAACTCGGCGAGGGTGCGGGCGAGCTCGGTCTTGCCGACCCCGGAGGGGCCGAGGAAGATGAACGAGCCGGCCGGGCGCTTCGGGTCCTTGATCCCGGCGCGCGAGCGGCGGATCGCCTTGGAGACGGCGGTGATCGCGACCTCCTGGCCGATCACCCGCTTGTGCAGCTCCTCCTCCATCCGGATCAGTTTCTTGGTCTCGGCCTCGGTGAGCTTGAAGACCGGGATGCCGGTCCACATCGAGACGATGTCGGCGATCTCCTCCTCGCCGACCTCGGGCCGCTCGCCGTTCTCGCCGTCGGCCCACTCGTCTTCGAGCTGGCGCTTGCGGGTCGTCAGCTGGCGCTCGGTGTCGCGCAGGTTGGCCGCCTTCTCGAACTCCTGCGCTTCGATCGCCGCCTCCTTCTCACGCCGCGTCGTCTCGATTTCCTCCTCGAGTTCGCGGTAGACCGGCGGCGCGCTCATCGACTTGATGCGCATGCGCGAGGCCGCCTCGTCGATCAGGTCGATCGCCTTGTCGGGCAGGAAGCGGTCGGAGATGTAGCGGTCGGCGAGCTCGGCGGCGGCGTCCAGCGCGTCGTCGGTGATCTTCACCCGGTGGTGCTGCTCGTAGCGCTCGCGCAGCCCTTCGAGGATCTTCACGGTGTCCTCGACCGAGGGCTGGTCGACCCTGATCTGGGCGAAGCGGCGCTCCAGCGCCGAGTCGCGCTCCAGGTACTTGCGGTACTCGTCGAGCGTCGTCGCGCCGATCGTCTGCAGCTCGCCGCGGGCCAGCGCCGGCTTCAGGATCGAGGCGGCGTCGATCGCGCCCTCGGCGGCGCCGGCGCCGACCAGGTTGTGGAGCTCGTCGATGAAGAGGATGATGTCGCCGCGCTGGGTGATCTCCTTCATCACCTTCTTGAGGCGCTCCTCGAACTCGCCGCGGTACTTCGAGCCGGCGACCAGCGCCGCCAGGTCGAGCGTGTAGATCTGCTTGTTCTTGAGCAGCTCCGGCACCTCGCCTTTGTTGATGCGCGCGGCGAGGCCCTCGACCACGGCGGTCTTGCCGACCCCCGGCTCGCCCATCAGCACCGGGTTGTTCTTGGTGCGGCGGGAGAGGATCTGCATGATCCGCTCGATCTCCGTTTCGCGGCCGATCACCGGGTCGAGCTTGCCCTCCTCGGCGAGCTTGGTCAGGTTGCGGCCGAACTGGTCGAGCAGCTTCGAGGACTTCTTGCCCTCGCCGCCGCCGCCGCCGGCCGCGGCGCCCTGGCGGCGCCCGCCCGGGCCGGAGAGCATCCGGATCACCTCGTTGCGGATCTTGTCGGAGTCGGCGTCGAAGTCGAGCAGGATGCGCGCCGCCACGCCCTCGTTCTCACGCACCAGACCGAGCAGGATGTGCTCGGTGCCGATGTAGTTGTGGCCGAGCGAGAGCGCCTCGCGCAGCGCCAGCTCGAGCACCTTCTTGGCGCGCGGCGTGAACGGGATCTGGCCCGAGGTGACCTCCTCGCCGGAGCCGACGATCCGCACCACCTGCGAGCGGACCCGCTCCGTCGGTGATGTCGAGCGACTCGAGGACGCGGGCCGCCAGCCCCTCCTCCTCGCGCAGCAGGCCCAGCAGGATGTGCTCGGTGCCGATGTAGTTGTGCTTGAGCGTGCGCGCCTCTTCCTGGGCCAGGACCACGACCTGTCGGGCTCGCTCTGTGAATCGCTCGAACAAAAGGCTCCTCGGTTGGTGAAACGTCGTTCGGGGGCGGAAGTACCGCAGACGCCCTTCGGGTATCGGGAGGCGCCCGTTTGTCCTTACACGATACCGCCCGCGATCAACCGGCCCCGCTGCCCGGATTGCCGCTCGTAGCGGCTTTTCGGGCTCAATTCGGAGCTGGATCGTCGGGAATCAGGAGCGCATCGCCGGAAACAGCACGACCTCGCGCAGCGTACGGGCCCCGGTCAGGATCATCACCAGCCGGTCGATCCCGAGCCCGACCCCGCCGGTCGGCGGCATCCCCTGCTCCAGCGCCTCGACGAAGGCCTCGTCGTAGGGCTGCGCCTCCTCGTCGCCCCGCTGCCGCTCGGCCGCCTGCTGCTCGAAGCGGCGCCGCTGCTCGTCGGGGTCGTTCAGCTCGCTGAACGAGTTGGCGATCTCGATCCCGCCGACGAACGCCTCCCAGCGCTCGACCAGGCCCGGCTCGGAGCGGTGCGCCTTGGCGAACGGCGAGAGCTCGACCGGATAGTCGAGCACGAAGGTCGGCTCGACCAGCTCCGGCTCGACCGACCTGGAGAGCAACCCGTCGACCAGCTTGCCCCAACCCTCGGCGGGGTCGGGCTCCGTTCCCATCGCCGCCGCCAGCGCCTCGCGGGTCGGGTGGTCGGCGAGGTCGATGCCGGTCCGCTCGCGGATCGCCTCGCGCAGCGTCAGCCGCCGCCACGGAGGCGCCAGGTCGATCGTCACGCCGTCGCGCTCGATCCGCGTCGTTCCCAGCACCCGCTCGGCCACCTCGGCGACCAGCAGCTCGAGGTCGTGCGCCGTCTTCGCGTAGTCGGCGTAGGCCTCGTACCACTCGAGCATCGTGAACTCCGGGTTGTGCTTGTGGGAGACGCCCTCGTTGCGGAAGTCCTTGCCCAGCTCGTAGACGCGGTCGAGGCCGCCGACCATCAGCCGCTTCAGGTACAGCTCGGTGGCGATCCGCAGGTAGAAGTCGCGGCCGAGCGCGTTGTGGTGGGTGACGAAGGGCCGCGCCAGGGCGCCGCCGTAGAGCGGCTGCAGCACCGGCGTCTCGACCTCGACGAAGCCGCGCTCGTCGAGCCAGCGGCGCACCTCGCCGATCGTCCGCGAGCGGAGCGCGAAGGCGCGGCGGCTGTCCTCGTTCGCGAGCAGGTCGAGCTCACGGCGGCGGTAGCGGATCTCGACGTCCTCGAGGCCGTGGAACTTGTCCGGGGGTGGCCGCAGGCTCTTGGCGAGCAGGCGCCAGTGGTCGATCGCGAGCGACAGCTCGCCGCCCCGCCGCGTCGCCAGCGCCGTGCCCTCGACCCCGACGATGTCGCCGAGGTCCAGCCCGAGCAGCAGCTCGAACGCCTCGGCGCCAAGCAGGTCCTCGCGGGCGTGCAGCTGGATCTGGCCGCTGCCGTCGCGGAGATCGAGGAAGGCGGCCTTGCCGTGGCCGCGGCGGGCGACGATCCGCCCCGCGACGCGGTGGCGCGAGTCGGTCTCGATCCCGGCCGCCAGGCCCTCGTGGGCGGCGTGCACCTCGGCGATCTCCTCGCGCTCGGCGAACTCGTGCGGGAACGGGTCGACCCCCGCCTCGCGCAGGCGCTCGAGCTTCTCGCGCCTGTCGCGGAGGACGTCCGAGAGCTCTTGGTCGCCGGGCTCGCCCATAGTGGCTGCGAGCCTATTCGACCGCTAAGCGGTCTCGATCTTCGTGATTTTGAGTTTCTTCCTCGGGCCGCGCGGAACCTCGACCGTGACCACGTCGTTGCGCTTGTGGCCGAGCAGCGCTTTGCCGATCGGCGACTCGTTGGAGAGCTTCTGCTCGAGCGGGTCGGCCTCGGTCGAGCCGACGATCTGGAACTTCTGCGAGTCGCCGCGTCTTCTGGTCCTTGACGTGGACGATCGAGCCGAAGCCGACCTCGTCGGTGCCGATCGCCTTCTCGTCGATCACCGTGGCGCGCCGCAGCCGCTCTTCGAGCTGGGCGATCCGGGCCTCGAGCAGAGCCTGCTCGTTCTTCGCGTCGTCGTACTCGGCGTTCTCGGAGATGTCGCCGAACTCGCGCGCCTCCTTGATCCGCTCCGCCACCTCGCGCCGCTTGGCGGTCGTGAGGTGCTCGATCTCCTCCTTGAGCTTCTCGAGCCCTTCCGGTGTGATTACGGCCTGACGACTCACTTCGGGCTGACCTCGCTTTGCTTGGTGGACATCGGAATCCGGCTCCAAGACCCAAAAACGCCCGGGTGCGACGGCTTTCGCCTCGCCACACCTGGGCCGGAAGTCGCGGGATTATAGCGAGGGCCGGAGCGCGGCACTCAGGGCTTTTCCCCCTATCCGGAAAGGCCCGCTACGAAACCTGCACGGGCTCGGCGATCGCGGCGATCAGCTCCCTGGCCCGGGGCAGCTCGGCGCTGCGCTGCAGCTCCTCGGCGACCGGCGGCGGCGCCTCGAGGGGCGCCATGTACCAGGGATAGAACTTGCGCAGGTAGCGCGCGGCGCGGCGCGCGCCCAGGTGCTCCTCGGCGCGATCGATCACCCAGAGCAGCTCGGCGACGACCTCCTCGCGCCGCGGCGGCCCGGCGCGGCGGCCGGTCAGCTCCTCGAACAGCCAGGGGTTGCCGAGCGCGCCGCGGGCGATCATCACCGCGTCGGCCCCGGACTCGCGATAGGCGCGCCGCGCCGCCTCGGCGCTGTCGAGGCCGCCCGAGACGATCACCGGCACCTCGACCCGCTCGACCAGCTCGCGGGCGAGGGCGTAGTCCGGGCTTCCCTTGTGGCCGGTCGCGGCGCGGCGTGGATGGAAGGCGATCGCCGCGACCGCGCCCTCGGCGGCGAGGCGGAGCGCCAGCTCGAAGCCGGAGCGGTCACCGGGCCGCAGCCCGGAGCGCAGCTTCACCGTGACGGGCAGGCCGCTGCCCGCGGCGGCGGCGCGGACCAGGGCCAGGGCCAGCTCGTGGTCGGCGAGCAGCTCGGCGCCGGCGCCGGTCCTGCGCACCTTGGGCACCGGGCAGCCCATGTTGATGTCGATCAGGTCGGCGCCGGCCTCGGCGGCGATCGCTGCTCCGGAGCGCATCACCTCGGCGTCGTGGCCGAAGAGCTGCACGGAGACCGGGTGCTCGTCGGGATGGATCCGCATCATCTCCAGCAGGGTGCGCCGGTTGCGGTGGTGGAGGCCGAAGCTGGAGACCATCTCCGAGACCGCCAGGCCGGCGCCGTGGCGCCTCGCCTGCAGGCGGACGAACCAGTTGCCGATCCCGGCCAGCGGCGCGAGCAGGACGCGGTTGGCGATCCGCACGCCGCCGATCTCGAACGGCTCTGTCAGCTCAGGCGCTGTCGCTGTTCCGGTCATAGACAAGCCGCAGTCCCTTCAGCGTCAGCATCTCGTCGACCTCGTCGAGCGTCTCGATGAACGGCACGATCGCCGCCGCGACGCCGCCCGTCGCCAACAGCTCGACCTCGCCCATCTCGTCTTCGATGCGGCGGACGACGGCGTCGACGAGGCCGGCGAAGCCGAAGACGACGCCCGACTGGATCGCGGCGCGGCTGGAGCGGCCGATCGCCGTCTCCGGCGCGGCGAGCTCGATGCGGGGGATGCGGGCGGCCCGTTCGACCAGCGCCGTCAGCGATATCTCCAGCCCCGGGGCGATCGCCCCGCCGAGGTATTCGCCGGAGTCGGAGACCGCGTCGAAGTTGATGCCGGTGCCGAAGTCGACGACGACGCAGGCGCTCCCGAACCGC
Source organism: uncultured Solirubrobacterales bacterium (assembly GCA_963696185.1). GTDB lineage: Bacteria > Actinomycetota > Thermoleophilia > Solirubrobacterales > 70-9 > VRUE01. The sequence goes on along the minus strand of OY968825.1, from coordinate 2,025,194 downwards.
TCATAGGCCGCGACCGCGTTGACGAGGCGGTCGGCGCCGATCTCGAGCGGGTTGTCGATCCGGATCGGCATCCCGGTCTTGACGCCCGGCCCGACCGTCAGGCACTCGGCGCTCAGGTAGCGCTCGGTGAGCTGCTCGTACTGGGTGCCGAGCGGCGGCACGACCGAGGAGACGCAAACCGAATGGAGGTCGGCGAGGGCCATGCCACTCAGCGCGAGCAAGCCGCCGATCCGCTCCGCCAGCTCGTCGCCGGTCGCCCCGGCGCGGGTCTGGAAGCGCCAGTGCTCGGCGAGGCGCTCGCCCTCGAAGGCGCCGAGATGCGTCTGGGTGTTTCCGACGTCTACCGCAAGCAGCACGTCGCGATTATCCCGAGAGCCACGCGCCGGCTGGCGCCGGCGGTCCCGTGTGCATAGGATCGGGCGTCGATGAACGCGCGGCTCTACACGATCCCCGCCTCGCACCCCGGCATCGCGGCGGCGCTGATGCTCGAGCACAAGGGCATCGCCTACAAGCGCACCGACCTGCTGCCGGTGATCTCCAAGCTCGTCCTGCGCGGGCTCGGTTTCCCGCGCAACACGGTGCCGGCGATGAAGATCGACGGACAGCGCGTACAGGGGTCGCGCGAGATCTCGCGCGAGCTGGACCGCCTGCGGCCAGAGCCGCCCCTCTTCCCCGCGGACCCCGAGCAGCGCGCCGCGGTCGAGGAGGCGGAGCGCTTCGGCGACGAGCAGCTCCAGCACCCGGTCCGGCAGATCCTCTGGTGGGCGATCAAGAAGGACCGCTCGCCGCTGCGCAGCTACTCGGAGGGCTCCAGGCTGGGCATCCCGATCGACCTGGCGATGCTGACCGCGGCGCCGATCGTCGCCCTCTCGGCTCGCTTCAACGAAGCCGGCGACGACAACGCCCGCCGCGCGATCGCCGCGCTGCCGGCGATGCTGCAGCGGATCGACGACTGGATCGAGGCGGGCGTGCTGAACGGAGACCAGCTCAACGCCGCCGACTTCCAGATCGCCCCCAGCCTCGGCCTGGCGATGACCCTCGACGACCTGCGCCCGGCGATCGAGAGCCGGCCGGCCGGCGAGCTGGCGAAGCGCCTCATCCCGAGCTACCCCGGCCATACCCCGCCGATCCTCCCCGCCGCCTGGCTGGAACCCTTGCGCGACTCGTCCCCAGCCACCAACTGAAGCTTTAGGCACACCGGGGTGTGCTCAAGGCTTCAGTCGATGGAGCCGACCCGCTCGGCTCGCTGGCCCGGGCCGAGGGAGACGAGGGCGTCGGCGAGGCGGGTGCCGTCGGGCAGGATCAGGTCCGGATCCAGCTCGAGCAGGGGGGCGAGAACGAAACGGCGGCTCGTCACCTCCAGGTGCGGCAGGGTGAGACGCTCAGTCGAGAGCTGCAGGTCGCCGAGCAGGAGAAGATCTATATCGAGGGGCCGGGGGCTGTGGCGGGCGGCGGCGAGCATGCGGCCGCGCTCCACCTCGATCGCCTTGCACGCTTCCAGCAGGGCTTCGGGCTCCAGCTCGGTGCGGATGCGAATCGCGGCGTTGAGGAAGTCGGGCTGGTCGAGGACCTCGCCGACCGGCTCGGTCTCGTAGAGGGAGGAGACCGCCTCAACCTCCACCCCGCGCTCGTTCAGCATCGCGATCGCCGCCCTCAGGTGGCCCTCGCGATCGCCGACGTTCGAGCCCAGCCCCAGGTAGCCGGTCCGCATCGGCACTAGGTCCCTGCCGCCCCCGCCTCGCGCGTCATCGAGGGTGCGACCCGGTCGCGGCCATCTAGGCCTCTTCCCCGTCCTCTTCGCCTTCCTCGGCGCCGCGCTCCTGGACGACCTCCACCGAGACCTCCTGGATTGCCAGGGGCAGCGGCGGCTCGGGCTTCGAGGCCCGCACGCGGACGGAGTCGCAGCGGTAGCGCTCCATCAGCCGCTCGCCGACCACCTGCGCGAGCCGCTCCAGCGTCCGGTAGCTGCGCTCGGTGGCCGCGAGGGCGACGACGTCGCAGACCTCGCCGTAGTCGACCGTGTCCTCGATCCGGTCGGTGAGCACGGCGTCGCAGTCGGGCACGTCGAAGGAGACGTCGAACTCGAGCCGCTGCCCGATCTCCTGCTCGGCGTCGCTGACGCCGTGGTGGGTGTAGATCGAGAGGCCGCGCAGGTCCACCTCGACCGTCGACTCGATGCCGTTGTCGTGGGACTCCATTAACCCAACCTATCGCCGCGCTGTTCCTTCGCGTCGCCATACAGAGATAAGGGACAGGGGAGCGGAGGGTGCGGCTATTGGAAATAAGGGACAGGGAGCGGAGGGCACGGCTGGATCAGGGGAGGATCGCCTGGGCGACCTGCAGCGCCTGGGCGGCCTCGGCGATGTCGTGGACGCGCAGCACGTCGGCGCCCTCGGCGGCGGCCAGCACCGAGGCGGCGATCGTGCCGCCCAGCCGCTCGCCGACGGTCGAGCCGTCGATCTTGCCGATGAAGCTCTTGCGCGAAGCGCCGACGACGAGCGGGCGGCCCAGCTCGCGCAGCTCTCCAAGCCGGCGCAGCAGCTCCAGGTTGTGATCGAGCGTCTTGCCGAAGCCGATCCCGGGATCCAGCCAGACCCGCTCCTCCTCGACCCCGGCTGCGATCGCCACCTCCAGCCGCTCCGCCAGGAACGCCTTGACGTCCTCGACCACATCGTCATAGCTGGGGCTCTCCTGCATCGTGCGCGGGTCGCCCAGCATGTGCATCAGCACCAGCCCCGCTCCGCGCTCCGCGCACAGCGACCCGATCTCGGGATCGCCCCGCAGCGCCGTGACGTCATTGACGATCGCCGCCCCCGCATCGAGAGCCGCCTCCGCCACCACCGCCTTCGACGTATCGACCGAAACGACCGCCCCGCCCCCAACCAGCCCTTCGACGACCGGCAAGACCCGCCGCAGCTCCTCCTCCCCACTCACCGCTTCAGCACCGGGCCGGGTGGACTCCCCCCCACATCCAGAATCTCCGCCCCGTCAGCTACAAGCTCTTTTCCATGGGCGATGGCCGCGTCGCGGTCCAGGTACAGCCCCCCGTCCGAGAAGGAGTCGGGAGTGACGTTGACTATCCCCATGAGCCTCACGTTCATGGGCGAAGTATCACGGGCGCTCGTTTGGGGGGACATGGGGTCCCTCCCGAACTGGCGGATACTCAAAATGCCGGCCTAATTAGGCCGGCATTTGTCAGGGCGGGAGGGACCCCATGGCCCCCCTCAATCCGACTGTCAGGGCGGGAGGGACCCCATGGCCCCCCACCCACTACGCCCTATCTCAACCCGCGTCTCCGCCCGCGAAGCCGGGGCGCGGGTGCGGCGCCGGACGGGCGCCCTCGCGCTGCGGCCGTGCGGGCCGCGGCTCCGGCTCGAGCGGCTTCGCCGCCTCCTCCTCGTCGGCGAAGACCTCGTCCTCGGCCTTGCCTTCGAGCAGCGCCACGAACTGCTCGGCGTCGATCGTCTCCCGCTCGAGCAGGATCTTCGAGATCCGGTCCAGGTCCTTGCGCCGCTCGGTCAGCAGGTCCTTGGCGGTCTGGTGCGCGGCCTCGACGATACGGCGGATCTCGTCGTCGATCTCGCGGGCGATCTCGTCGGAGTAGTCGGGCTCGGCGGAGAACTCGCGGCCGAGGAAGGGGGTGCTGCGGTCGTGGCCGAAGACGCGCGGGCCGAGCCGCTCCGACATCCCGAACCGCATCACCATCTGCTTCGCCGTCGCGGTCACCTTCTCGAGGTCGTTGGAGGCCCCGGTCGTGATCTCGCCGAAGACGATCTCCTCGGCGGCGCGGCCGCCCAGCGTCATCGCCATCGTGTCGGTCAGCTCGGCGCGGCTGGTCAGGAACTTGTCTTCGGTCGGCAGCGAGATCGTGTAGCCCAGCGCCTGGCCGCGGCTGATGATCGAGACCTTGTGAACGGGGTCGCAGTTGGGGAGCAGATGGCCGACGATCGCGTGGCCGAGCTCGTGGTAGGCGGTGATCAGACGCTCCTTCTCGCTCATCACGCGGGTCTTCTTCTCGGGCCCGGCGATCACCCGCATGATCCCCTCCTCCAGCTCCCGCATCGAGATCTCGCGCTTGCTCTGGCGCGCGGTCAGCAGCGCCGACTCGTTGATCAGGTTGGCGAGGTCGGCGCCGGTGAAACCGGGGGTCTGCCCGGCCAGCGTGTCGAGGTCGATTTCCTTGGCGAGCGGCTTGCCGCGGGTGTGGACTTCGAGGATCTGCTTGCGGCCCTTGCGGTCGGGGCGGTCGACGACGACCTGGCGGTCGAAGCGGCCCGGCCGCAGCAGCGCCGGGTCGAGGATGTCGGGCCGGTTGGTGGCGGCGATCAGGATGATGTTGTCTTTCATCTCGAAGCCGTCCATCTCGACCAAGAGCTGGTTCAGCGTCTGCTCGCGCTCGTCGTGACCGCCGCCCACGCCGGCGCCGCGGTGGCGCCCGACCGCGTCGATCTCGTCCATGAAGATGATGCAGGGCGAGTTCTGTTTCGCCTGCTCGAAGAGGTCGCGGACGCGGCTGGCGCCGACGCCGACGAACATCTCGACGAAGTCGGAGCCGGAGATCGAGAAGAAGGGCACGCCGGCCTCGCCGGCGACGGCACGGGCGAGCAGCGTCTTGCCGGTGCCGGGCGGGCCGTAGAGCAGCACCCCCTTGGGGATGCGGGCGCCCAGGGCCTGGAACTTCTTCGGGTTCTCGAGGAACTCCTTGATCTCCCCCAGCTCCTGGACCGCCTCGTCGACTCCGGCGACGTCGCGGAAGGTGATCTTGGGGGCGTCGACCGACATCCGCTTCGCTTTCGATTTGCCGAAGTTCATGACGCGCGAGCTGCCGCCCTGCATCTGGTTCATCAGGAACACCCAGAGGCCGAAGAAGAGGACGAAGGGAAGGATGTAGGTGAGGATCGAGAGCAGGCTGGAGCCGCCCGCCCCGTGCACGGTCGTCTTCACGTTGGCGCGGTCGAGCGAGTTGAGCAGGCTCTGCTCGGTGTTCGGCGGGTAGCCGGTGGAGAAGCTGCCGCCGTCCTTTTCCTTGACGTCGAGCGTGTTGTCCTTCGTGTTGATCGTGACTTCCGTGATCTGCCCGCGGGCGATCAGGCCGCTCTGCGGCTTGACCAGTTCGTTGTAGGACGGCACCGGGGTGCTCGGGCCGTGGCTCATCCACTGCTGGGCGATGAAAGCGAGGATCACGACCAGCAGGATCGGGAAAGCCGCGCTTTTGAAGAAACGCCTCATGGGGGAAAAATCAGCGTACCAGGGCGGTTTTGCCCTCTAGCCGTCCAACGCGGCGACGTAATCGAGGTTGCGGTAGCGCTGCGCGTGGTCGAGGCCGTAGCCGATCGCGAAGCGGTCGGGTATCTCGAAGCCGACGTAGCGGGGCTCGAGGTCGACGCGGAGGCGGTCCGGCTTGGTGAGCAGCGCGCAGACCTCCAGCGAGGCCGGGTTGCGGGCCCTCAGGTTGCGCATCAGGTACTGGAGCGTGAGCCCGGAGTCGATGATGTCCTCGACGATCAGCACGTCGCGCCCCTCGATCGGGGCGTCGAGGTCCTTGAGGATCCGCACGACGCCCGAGGAGTCGGTCTGCGAGCCGTAGCTGGAGACCGCCATGAAGTCGATCTCGCAGGGGACGGTGACGCTGCGCATCAGGTCGGCGAGGAAGATCACCGCTCCCTTCAGCACCCCCACCATGAAGAGGTCGCGGCCCTCGTAGTCCTCGCTGATCCGAGCCCCCAGCTCGGCGACGCGACGCCGCAGCTCCTCGCCGGAGACCAGGGTCTCGGCGATCGCGGGATCGCTCACCGGATCGGCTCCCGGCTCGGCAGACGGATCGGCACCAGCCTCATCGAGCGCGAGGTTAACGCTCGGCGCGCAGCACGCCGCGCTCCGCGACCGCCCGCACCCCGCCGCCCAGGTCGAGCATCGCGGTGCCGGTGCGGCGCAGGGCCGCCACCTCGTCGGCGCGGCGCGCCGCGCCCGGCACGGGGCGCCCGGCGGCGCGGTCGGCGAGCCGCTGGACGACGAGCCGGCGCAGGGCCGGCGGCAGCGCCGCGAGGCGCTCCAGCTCGATCGTGCCCCGGGCCGAGCCGTTGGAGCCGTCGAGCTCGGCGTCGACCAGGGCGTCGAGGACCTCCGCCTCGTCGCGCAGCAGCTCGGCCGTGCGCAGCACGTTGCGGGCCGCCGCGGGGTGGACCTCGGCCAGCGCCGCGGCGAGGCCGTGGCGGACGCGGTTGCGCGCGTAGACCGGCTCGGCGTTGCTCGAGTCGTCGCGCCAGGCGAGCCCGCGCTCCTCGCAGTAGGCGGTGACCTGGGCGCGGGTCACGCTGAGCAGCGGCCGCACCAGGCTGCCGTCACGGGGGCGCATCCCGAGCAGGGCGCGGCGGCTCGGCGAGGAGGCGAGCCGGTAGAGGATCGTCTCGACCTGGTCGTCGGCGGTGTGCCCGGTGGCGATCACCGCCCCGCCGCGCAACGACAGACGCGCGGCGGCCGCGTAGCGGGCGTCGCGGGCCCAGGCCTGGAGGTTGCCCGGACCCTCGGGGCGGCGCGGCCGCTCCACCTCCAGCCGCACCGCGAGCCGCTCGCAGAGCGACCCGCAGTGGCCCTCGTCCTCGCCGGAGTCGTCGCGCAGTCCGTAGTTGACGTGCAGCGCGGTGACCGCATCGGCGCCGAGCAGCCGCACGGCGAGGTCGAGCAGGCAGACCGAGTCCCGCCCGCCCGAGAGCATCGCGACGCACGGCGTCCCGGCCGGCAGCAGGCCGCCCTCGCGCACCTCCTCCAGCATCGACTCGATCGCCACCGAATCAGTGTAGGTAGGCGCGGCTCAGCCGGCCGCCGCCTCGACGAGGAAGAGCGGCGTCGGGGCCGGAAAGCCCTTCAGCTTGACCTCGCCGATCGGCTCGAACGCAAGCCCCTCCCGCCCTTCGATCGCCTCGATGACGCGATCGGTGACCAGCACCTCGCCCGCCTGGGCGTGGCCGACGACGCGATGGGCGAGGTTGACCTGCCCGCCGAAGTAGTCGCCGTCGCGGTAGACGGCCTTCGCGTAGTGGATCCCGACCCGCGGCTGCGGGCGCGCCGGGAAGCGGGCGAGGAGGCCGACCGCCCACTCGGTAAGCGAGCCCGGATCCGGCGAGACGACCATCACCTCGTCGCCGATCGTCTTCACGATCGTCGCCTCCGGGGGCAGCGTCGCCTCCACGTCCTCGACGAAGTTCTCGACCACATCGAGCGCCTCCAGGTCGCCCTCCTCCTCCGTGTAGCGGGTGAAGCCGGTGAGGTCGATGAAGCAGAGCGTCACCGGCACCTGGCCGAGGTGGGAGGCCGCGGTGTCGAGTTCGCTCTCCATGTGCCCGACCACGTCCTGTTCGAGGAAGTAGCGCAGGTAGCGGGTGTGCAGGTACTCGGTGAGCGGCGCCGCCAGCGGCAGGGTCTCGGCGGCCAGCCCCCCCATCTCCTCGGCGATCTGCACCTCCGGAAGCGCGTCCCGGATCATCGGTTCGTGGACATACAGGTGGAAGAGGCGCATCTCCGCGTCGGCGATCCGCCGCATCGACTGCACGTAGACGCGGACGAGCTGGAGGAAGACGACGAGCGGCAGGCCGGCCGCCAGCACCCGCGCGCAGTGGCGCAGCGCCTCGACGTCGTCGGGGTCGAGCAGCCGCTCGCGGCCCAGCGGCGTGCCGAGCAGGACGAGGATGCGCTCGATCAGCTCCGGCTCGAGGCCGGTGTCGCGAGCGACCTCGTCCACGGTCGCCTGCTCCTCCGGCCGCGGGAAGAGGTCCTCGACGAAGCCGAAGGCGAGCTTGCCCTCGCGACCCGCCTTCTTCAGCTCCTCGAGCGAGTGACCGCGCTCGCGCATCCGCGCCACGACGCGGGCCTGGGCCGCGGCGGTGGCAGTCCAGCGGCCCCGCCGCACCGGAACGACCTTCTGCTCGGCCCACCTCTTCAGCGTGCTCGCCGGCACGCCGGCGCGGCGCGCCGCCTCGCCGATCGATATGCGCTGGTCGACGGACATCGTAGGTCGAGCCTAGCTGCCGGCGCCGTCGGACAGCGGGGCCCCATGCGAGGACCGCCGACACGGCCACCCTAAGGTTAAAGTCGAAGGTTAGGGTTAGGCTTTGGAGGCTTTGGCGCCGGTGCTGAGCCGGCGGCGGATCTCGGCGACGTCGGCGGCGACGCGGTCGAGCTGGTCCTCGACCTCGTCGAAGCGCTGCGAGAGCGCGCGCACGCGGCGCTCCAGCCGCTCCAGATCGCCGGCGGAGGCAACGTTGAGCGCCGTCATCGCAGCCTGCTGGGCCTCCAGCGCCTTCTCGCGCGCGCCGAAGGCCGCCGAGAGCGCGTTCTCCAGCACCTGGCTGTCGAGCAGCGCCTGGGCCAGCTCCCCGATCGCCTGCTCGCCCCGCGCCCGGAAGCTCTCCTCGCTGTCGTGCCCGGCGCTCACGCAGAGCAGCTTAGCGGGCGCATCCGGGCGAGCTGAGATGCTTCGCCCAGGCATGGAACCGCGATTGGTTAAGGGCTTGTTGGGGCGACCGAGGTCCGTTGCACGGCCCGGTGCGAGCGGATAGGTTAGGCGCCCCTTAATGCGTGGCGATTGCACGGACATGGGTTGCAAGATCCGTGATCCCGGCTACCGAGGCGCCGCCGAATGAGACACAAGCTCGCAGTGACCATAGCCCTGGCCAGCAGCACGGCCATGACCGTGCTGGGCGTTGGCGTGGCGGGGGCCGAACCGCCGGCTCCGGCCGGCAACGGCCAGCTGACCGGTCCCGCTCCGATCCTCGCCCCGGCCCTCTCGGAAGCGCCGCCCCCCGCCTGCTCGAACGGGGTCGACGACGACGCCGACGGCCTTGCCGACCTCGCCGACCCCGACTGCACCTCCCCCAGCGGGGAAAGCGAGGAGCCCCCCTCCGAAGCCGGTGGCGGAGAAGCGCCCAACGGCGCGGCGACCGGCGCCGGCGAAGCCGGCAGCGGGGCGCCGGCCGGCGCCGCCGGCGTCCAGGCCGGGGAAACGCTGCGGGCCCCCCACGGCGCCCGCCACGGCAAGGGAGGCGCGAAGGGCCAGCACGGCAACGGCGCCTCCGGCGGCGGCAGCGTCAGTGGCGGCATCAGCGCCCCCAGCGCAACCGCCGGCGATCAGCCGGCGACGACTGGGGCGAACGGCGGCTCCGGCTTAGGGACCGGGAACGCCCCCGAAGGCGCCAACCCGGCGACGACGATCGCCCCCTTCGGCCCGGCCCCGATCGGCGTCCCCAACTTCGTCATCGACTCCTTCGAGATCCCGCCCTTCCTGCTGCCGATCTACCAGGCCTGCGGGACCCAGTACGGGATCCCCTGGGAGGTGCTCGCCGCGATCAACAAGATCGAGACGGCGTTCGGCACCAACCTCAACGTCTCCAGCGCCGGCGCGGTCGGCTGGATGCAGTTCCTGCCCTCGAGCTGGGAAGCCTGGGGCGTCGACGCCAACGGCGACGGCCGCAAGGACCCCTACAACCCGGTCGACGCGATCTGCTCCGCGGCGCGCTATCTGCAGGCGGCGGGCGGCGCCAAGGACCTCTACAAGGGGATCTTCGCCTACAACCACGCCGACTGGTACGTGCAGGAGGTGCTGCTCTACGCGCGCGCCTACGGCAAGCTGCCGAGCGACCTGGTCGGATCGCTCACCGGGCTGACCGAGGGGGCGCACTTCCCGGTCGCCGCGAACGCGCGCTACGCCGACGACATCTCGATCCGCGCGGCGCTGAGGCGTGCCGGCCCGAGCCGGCGCGCGGCCTACGGGAACGTCGCCAACACGATCGCCTCCTCGCCGACGAGGCGGGGGATCGACATCTTCTCCCACGAAGGGGCGCCGGTCGTCGCCGTCAACGACGGGCTGATCACGCGGCTCGGCGACTCTCCGCGGCTCGGCCGCTACATCGTGCTCGAGGACGCCTACGGCAACCGCTACACCTACGCGGAGCTGGGGCAGATCGTCCGCGACGGCCATTCGGTCGTGACGCCGCGCGGCGGCGAAAAGCAGCTCCCGGTCAACAGCCAGAACCTCCGCCCGCGGCTCTACGCGCTGCCGGGCAGGGCCGCGGGGCACGGCGGCGGGGCGGCGGACGGCAGCGTCGACAGCGCCGCGTCGGGCGGCGCGGGCGGACCGCTGCGAGTCGGCTCCAAGGTCATCGCCGGGACCGTGCTGGCACGGGTCGCCGCGGCGGCGAACGGCGCCGCCTCCCACGTCAACTTCTCGATCCGCCCGGCCGGGCGGGGCGCCCCGCGGATCGACCCCAAGCCCATCCTCGACGGCTGGAAGCTGCTCGAAGCAACCGCGATCTACCGCGCCAAGGGCAAGAACGCCCTCAGCTCGCAGCTGAACGGCGCCGGCGTGCTGCTGCTCTCCAAGGAAGCGCTGGAGCAGCGCGTCCTCGCCGACAAGAGCCTCTCGATCTACGCATGCGGCCGTGAAGACATCGCGGCCGGCCGCATCGACCGGCGCGTGCTGGCCGTGCTCGAGTACCTCGCCTCCAAGGGCTTCCGGCTGACGATCAGCTCGCTGGAGTGCGGCCACGGCTACCTGACTTCGTCGGGCAACGTCTCCGAGCACTCGAGCGGCGACGCCGTCGACGTCTCGGAGATCGACGGCGTGCCGGTGACCGGCCACCAGGGGCCCGGCACGCTGACCGACCAGCTGATCCGCACCGTGCTCCAGCTCCAGGGCACGATGCAGCCCCACCAGGTGATCTCGCTCGAGGATCTGCCGGGGCCGACCAGCTTCGCCCTCGCCGACCACTACAACCACGTCCACATCGGCTACCGCCCGCTCGGCGGCCCGCTGAACCAGCAGTTCAACACCCTGCTCAGCCCCGGGCAGTGGCTGCGCCTGACCAAGCGACTCGGTCAGATCAGGAACCCACGGGTTCCGGCCTCGCCGTCGAGCTACTCCCTGCACGGCGGGCAGAACAGGCACGGGGCGAGCGCCCGCTCGGGCGGCCACGGCAACGGCGACTGAGCATCGGGGAGAATCGGGTCCCCTGGCCCAGCTCTTCGGATTCGTGCAGCTCGAGCTTGCCGGCACGCTCGCCGTGGCGGACGGCCGCTACCTGGCCCGCGAGGGCGGCGACGGCGGCACGCAGCGGGTGCTGATCGTCGAAACCCTGGGCGCGCCCCCGCCCCCCCTGCGCCGCCGCCGCCGGCCGGCGGCGGCCGAGCCGGGGGCCGACCCCTCCCCGCTGCCACTGGCCCGCGCCACGGCCGTGCGGGCGTCGGAGCCGTTCGACTCCGACGAGCAGGCGGCTCGCTGGCTGACCGAGGCGGTCGAGGCGGAGGGCGCGGTCGACGCCCTGGTCGGGGAGGGGGTCGCGCTGCTCAACCGGGCGCTGCACGCCCAGGCCGCGGCTGCCGCCGACCCGCATTTCCAGGAAGTCGCCCCGGAGCGCTCGCTCGCCGTGCGGATCGGCTACGGCAGCGGCGAGGAGCTTGCCGCCGGGCGCTTCACGGCGGCGCGCGACGTCGACGTCCGCGCCCCGGCCGCCTCGCACCGGCGGCGGCGCGAAGAGGAACGGCTGGGCCCGCAGGAGCGGGTCGCCGCCGTGCTCGGCGGGCGCGAGCGGGTCGACGCCTGCGAGACGCTGCTGCTGCGGGCGCGGGCCGACCTCGACGCCGGCCGCACGCGCGAGGCCGCCCTGCAGCTGCGGGTCGGGCTGGAGGCGCTGCTGGCCGAGCTGGCCGGGGCGCTGGCCGACCCCGGGCACGAGGAGGACATGGCGCAGCTCGGCGCCCGCCGCGGCGAGGCCGAGGAGGCTGCGGATACGGCGCTGCGGGGCGAGCTCGGCGCCGAGCGCGAGGGCCGGGTCCGCGAGCTGACCGAGATCTGCGAGCGGGTGCTGCGACGGCGGCGCGTGCTCCGTAGCTAAGGCTAAACCTCAGCCTTAGTCTTGGTCGTTTGACGACTCCCTGGGGTCGGGAAGCCGCCACTGGGGCTGGGCTCCGGGCTATATGGTCGTGCCGTGCCCTACCACGTCGAGATCCGCTCGTCCCTGCGCCATGCCCGCGCCTTCAACCTCGGCGAGGCCGAGCTGCGCCGCGCGGTCGTCGAGCCATGGCTGGCGGGGCGGGGCGTCGAGCTGGGCGACCGCGAGTGGGAGCCGGCCGAGAGCGCCCTGAAGATCCTCGAGGGGCCCGCCCTCGAGCCGCCAGACCTCTCCTTCGGCCAGGGCTGGTCGAATGCCGAGCGCTCGGCCGAGAACGTGACGCGGCGCGAGCTTGGCGCTGCGGCGCGACGGAGCGGCCCGACGGCGATCGTGGTGGAGAGCGACTCCCCAGGGGAGACCGTGGCGCAGATGACCGCCGGACTGGACGCGCGCCAGGCGGACTGGCGGGAGGTCCGCGATCGAGTCGACGGCCGCGACCCCGAGGTCGCGGCCGTCATCCTCGTCACGCGGAGACAGGCGCGGCCGGCTGAGACCGAGGCGGGGGCTGAGGAGCCGCGAAGCGAACCGTGACTCCGCGCGGGACCACCATCACCGGGTAGGTCGCAGCCTCGACCGCGTAGTCGCTGGAGGCGCTGAGGGTGACTCGCCCCTGCTGCGCCTCCGGGCGCGAACCGACGACGAGGAAGTCGATCGGCCCCTCCACGCCGTCGCGAATCGAGGCGCCGAGCGTCGCGGCCAGGCCTTCGGCGGTCGCCCGCGCGGCGTCGTCGCCCTCGTCGATGACGCCGACCGTGTTGACGCTCACCGACGAGCGGGAGCGCAGGCCCGCCGGCGCGACGGCGATGGCCGCCGGACCGCCCAGCAGCAGTTTGTGGGCCGCTATCCCGGGCTTGACCAGGCCGGCGGCGGTGCGGTAGGCGGAGCCGAAGACGATGACATCGGCCTTCTCGCGTTCGGCCAGCTCCCGCAGGCCCTCGCTGGTCGAGGCGTTGACGACGACATGGCGCGGCATGTCGGGGGCGCCGATCGCGGCGGCGCCGTGAGCCAGTAGCTCCTCGGCCTGCTTCTCCTCGAGCGCCTCGCGCGCCTCCTCCTCCAGCTGGGAGTGCCGAACGTAGGCGAGCGAAAGCTCGCCGCCGGAGAAGGCAAGCAACCGCCCCAACGCCAGCGCGTCGCGATCGTTGTCTGAGTCGTCGTAGGAAACGATGATGCGTGGTGCCATGAGCTGTCTCCTTGGTGGTTCCGAAGGGTTCGGAGTCGAAGTTCACCACGATGGTGGCACCCTCCTTCCATCAGTGCAACTGTTATTGCCTATCTGTTAGATAAGCTCTACTGATGCTGAATGCGAGCCGCCTGCGAGTGCTCAAGGAGGTGATCGAGCGCGGCTCCTTCTCCGCCGCGGCCGACGCCCTCTCCTACTCGCAGTCCGCCGTCTCGCAGGCGATCGCGACGCTGGAGGGGGAGGTGGGCGCCTCGCTGATCGAGCGCGACCGGCGCGGCGTGCGCCCGACCCACGCCGGCGCCGCCCTCGCCGCTCACGCCGAGGGGATCCTGGCCCGCATGGAGGCCGCCGAGGCCGAGCTCGCCGCGATCGCCGGCGCCCGCGGCGGCCGCCTGCGGATCGCCTCCTTCCCGACCGCGGGAGCGACGCTGCTGCCGCTGGCGATCGCCCGCTTCGGCGCCTCGCACCCGGGCGTCGACGTGACCCTGGCCGAGGGCGAGCCGGAGGAGATCGCCCCGCGGCTGCGGGGCGGCGAGCTCGACCTCGTGCTGCTGTTCGAATTCGAGGGCGTCGGCGAGAGGGCGACGGCGGGGATGCGCCGCTTCGAGCTGCTCGACGACCCCCTCCACCTCGCGCTTCCCGGCGACCACCGGCTCGCCGCCCGCAAGCGGCTGCGGCTCGAGGACCTGCGCGGGGAGTCGTGGGTGCAGACGTCGGCCGCGAGCCCCTGCGCCCGGCACGTGGTGCGCAGCTGCCACGCCGCCGGCTTCGAGCCGCGCGTCTCCTTCGAGAGCGACGACTACCAGACGGTCCAGGGCCTGGTGGCAGCCGGGGTGGGAGTGGCGCTCATCCCCCAGCTGGCGCTCTCGACGGTGCGCGATGACATCCGCATCCGCGCCCTGCACCCGGCCAGCCCCGTGCGCAAGGTCTTCACCGCGACGCCGCGCGGCGCCGCGGTGACGCCGGCGGTGGCGACGATGCTCGACGTCCTGCGCGAGGTCGCCCACGGCGATCGGCTCGCGCCCGCCGCCTGACTCTCGCCGAGGAGCCGCCCCCGCCTTGCGGCGGGGGCGGCTCGCCCTTCGGCGGGAGGGCGCCGCGCTACGTAGCGGGCCCCGCGGCGACCGGCGCGGGGGCCGGCGCCGCCAGGCCGTGGGGGAACCCGAGCGAGGGCACGTCGGACGGGTAGACCTCGTGGCCGTGGACGGCCAGGTCGCCCTCCTCCATCTCCGCCTCGGTCATCCGCAGCGGCACGACGAGGCTGATCAGCTTGAGGATGACGTAGGTGGAGATCGCGCAGAAGACGATGACCCAGAGGGCCGTCAGGGCCTGCCAGCCGATCAGGTGGGAGCTGCCCGAGATCAGGCCCGGCGCCGCGCCCATCGCCGAGTTGGCGAAGACGCCGGTCAGCAGGCCGCCCGCGAGGCCGGCGAAGCCGTGCGTGTAGACCACGCCCAGCGTGTCGTCGACGTTGCGGAAGGGCCGCATCCGGCTCAGGTAGTTGAGCGCGAAGTAGACGATCGTCGCGCCGATCACGCCGATCAGCATCGCGCCCCAGCCGTTTACGAAACCGGCCGCCGGCGTGATCGCGACGAGCCCGGTGATCATCCCGTTGACGCTGCCGATCAGGCTCGGCTTGCGCCCCGTCGCGTAGTCCCAGGCGACCCAGACCAGGAAGGCGACCGCCGTGCAGAGGTTCGTGTTGAGGACCGCCGCCGAGGCGACGGCGTTGGCGAGGTAGGGGTCGCCGCCGTTGAAGCCGTTCCAGCCCAGCCAGAGCAGGCCGGCCCCGACCGCGACCATCGCCAGGTTGTTGGGGGCGTCGACCTCGCGATCGCGCTGCAGGCGGGGCCCAACCACGGCGGCCGCGACGAAGCCCGAGACCCCGGCCGCGAGGTGGATCACGTAGCCCCCCGAGAAGTCGAGGGCGCCGTGCTGGGCGAAGAAGCCGCCGCCCCAGATCAGGAAGGCGTTGATCGTGTAGACGACGCTCGACCAGATCAGCACGAACGGGATCCACGCCTTGAAGTTGATCCGCCCGAGCACCGAGCCGAGCATCAGGATCGGCGTGATCCCCGCGAAGACGAACTGGAAGTAGGCGAGCGTCGACTGCGGGAAGACCATCTTGCCGAGTTCGCCGAGGTTGGGGATGACCCCCTGTTCGAGCAGCGCGCCGCTGCTCAGGATCGAGCCGGGCTTGCCCCACATGTTGGCGAAGAAGCCGCTGCTCGCCCCGAAGATGTGCATCGGCTGCCCGAAGCCCATCTTGAAGCCGAACAGGACCCAGACGATCAGCACCAGGGCGAAGGCGATGAAGGACATCATCATCGAGTTCACCGACCAGCGTTTCTGCATCACGCCGCCATAGAGGACGACGAGGCCGGGGACGCTCATCAGGCCGACCAGGGTCGCCGCTGTGAGCTGCCAGGAGTTGTCGCCGGGGCTCAACCAATTCATGGGATCCGGTGTTTCCTTTCTCGTCGGGGGAACCGCCAATTGCGCCGGACGCTCCCGCGAGCGTCGACGCCGATGACTTCCCCTCCAACCCTGCCCGGGCGGCGCGGCGCCCGCCACGTACACAGGTCCAAAGATCGGCGCCGCCGATTCGCCCGATTGTCGGGGTCCCGAGCTAGCATCTGGCCTATGACCGGTGACCTGCGTCGTCTGAAGATCGCCGGTGTCGTCCTTCCCGTCCTGTTCGTCCTGGCGCTCGAGCTGATCCGCTTCGGCGTGATCGAGAGGGGCTTCACCGACTACAGCCCCCACATCGTCCTCGCCGTGACGACCGTGGTCGCGGTCATCGCCTTCTCCTTCGTCATGTTCCACTTCATCGAGCGCGCCCAGGGCGAGACGGCCCAGGTCGTCGCGGACCTGCGGCGGAGGCAGCGGGAGGGCCACGCCTTCTACGACGTGCTGCTGCGGATCTCGAACCAGGAACCGCTGGCCGACATCCTCGCCGCCGTCGCCCGGCACGCTCGCGACCTGCTGGCCGGCGACGAGGGGGCCGTCCGCCTCAACGACGCCACGACGCGCTTCCTCGAGCTCGACCCGGCTTCGGCGGGCGCCGCGTCGTGGCGCTCCCGGGGGCTTGCCGAGGTCCTGCAGATCCCGGTGCAGAGCCCGGAAAGGGTGTTCGGCGAGCTCTGGGTCGGCCGCAAGTCGGCGCTGCCCTTCAGCGAGCGCGATCGCGAGTTCCTGACGACCTTCTCCGGCTTCGCCTCGATCGCCGTGACCGGCGCCCGCATACGCGAGAGCGAACGGCAGGGCGCGATCCTCGCCGAGCGCGAGCGGATCGCCCGCGAGCTGCACGACAGCCTCGCGCAGGTGCTGGGGGCGGTCCACCTGCGGCTGCGCGGGCTCGCCGCGCGCGAAGACGGCGTCGCACCGGGTGTCGCGCTCGAGCTGACCGAGCTCGCGGACATCTGCGAGGAGGGCTACCGCGACGCCCGCGGGGCGATACTCGACCTGCACGAGTCGAGCCGCGCCGACCGCAACCTGCTCGACAGCCTGCGCGCCTACCTCGACAAGTACAGCCGCCAGTGCGGGATCGCGACCTCGCTGGAGGCCGGCCTCGGGCACGACCCGGCGCTGCCGCCGCGCAGCGAGATCCAGATCATCCGGGTCGTCCAGGAGGCGCTGACGAACGTGCGAAAGCACTCGGGCGCGGCGGCGGCGACCGTCCGCGTCAGCCAGGAGAACGGCACCGTGACCTTCGTCGTCGAGGACGACGGCCGCGGCTTCGACCTGACCGCCGAGCTGTTCGACCGGGACGGCTTCGGGCTGCACTCGATGCGCGAGCGCATGGAGCTGATCGGCGGCACCCTGCTCACCGACTCCGCCCCCGGGCGGGGCACGCGCATCGTCGCCGAGCTTCCCTACGTCGCGGCGCGGGCGCCGATACCCTCGGTCTAGATGCCGGAGCCCAACGAGCCGATCCGCGTCCTGCTGGTCGACGACACGGCTCTCTTCCGCACCGCGATCGCCGAGCTGGTCGACGCGCAGGAGGGCCTGACGGTCGTCGGCGAAGCCGAGAACGGCCTCGAAGCGGTCGAGAAGGCGCGGGCGCTGAAGCCCGACGTGGTCGTAATGGACGTCGAGATGCCGGTGATGGACGGGGTCCAGGCGACACGGCTGATCCGCGAACAGATGCCGGGCGTCAAGGTCGTGATGCTGACGGTGTCCGAGGCCGACGACCATCTCTTCGACGCGATCCGCTTCGGCGCCCAGGGCTACCTGCTGAAGAACCTCCGCCCGGCGGAGCTCTACGACCTGATCCGGGCCGTGATGCGCAACGAACCCCCCCTCTCGCCGGCGATCGCCGGGCGCCTGCTGGGCCAGATCCGCGACGGGTCCGCGCTCGCCTCGATGCCGGCCGTGCCGGATGCGCCGCCCGAGACGCCGACGCTCACGCAGCGCGAGCTCGAGGTCCTGCAGCTGGTGGCGGACGGCCTCAGCAACAAGGAGATCGCCTCGAGCCTCTTCATCACGGAGGGGACGGTGAAGAACCACGTCCACAACGCGCTCGAGAAGCTCCAGCTCGAGAACCGCACGCAGGCCGCCGCCTACATCGTCCGCCAGGGCCTCGGGCGAAGCGCCGAGACAGGCTGAGACCTCGTAGAAGCGACAGGTAGGACCGGCGCCTGCCTGTACCCCAAATCTACCCCCCGACGGATTGAGTCGCGCCAGCCGCGCCGCGACAATTCCTGCATGCGCGAGCAGACAATCGATCGTTTGATCCGTGTCGGGCTCAAAGCCCTGGCTGTGGGCGTCGTCGCCGTCGGCGTCGTCTATTACCTCGAACACCGCAGCACCACCCCGACGCTGGTGAAGAGGCAGATCGCCGCGGCGGAAGCGGCGGTGCGCGCGAAGCCGGAAGCGACCGGGCTGCGGCTGCGCCTCGCCGACATGTACCGGGCGGCGAAACGGCCGGACGACGCCCTCGCCCAGTACGACGCCGTGCTCGAGGTCGAAAAGGGCCAGGGCACGGCGCTGCTGGGGCGCGGCGAAATCTTCGCCGAAGAGGGCGAACTCTCCAAGGCGAGAGACTCCTTCGAGGAAATCATCGGCAAGACGAAGCACGAACAGTTCTCCGGCGTCAACCCGCACGCTCGAGGCCGCTTACTACGGCCTCGCCTCGGCCCTGCTGAAGCAGGGCAAGGCGAAGGAGGCGGTTGCCGACGCCCGGCACGCGACCAGGATCGAACCGGGCGACGCCGACGCCTGGTACCTGCTGGGCAGCGCCGACGTCAAGGCGCACGCCTACGCGCCGGCCGTCAAGGCGCTCCGCAAGGCGATCCTCTTCGTGCCGATGGACTGGTGCGATCCCTACGAAGTGCTGGCAAAGGCCTACGGGGGGCAGCGCCGGAAGCCCTTCGAGGAATACGCGACCGGGATGGTGGAACTCTGCAAGAAGAACCCGAACGGGGCGGCGGCGCGGCTGACCCGCCTGACCCGGGGACCGGTCGCAGTCGACGCGATGCTCGGCCTCGGGATGGCCGGCGAGGCCAAGTCGCAGCGGACGAGCGCGATCCACTGGTACCGCAAGGTCGTTGCCGTCGATCCCGAAAACTTCAATGCGCACCAGGGCCTCGCCCGGCTCGGCGTCAAAGTGGGAGGCGAGTAGATGGCACCGACGAGGAGACATCGGCGACGGTCCGCGACCTGCTGCTCGATGGCGAGGACGCGATCGAGCGTGGCAAGGCGGGGGCGTTCGACGGAAGAGGAGCGCAAGCGCCGGCGGCGCAAGATCGCGGCCCTGGTGGCGATCCTCGTGGCGCTCGCCATCCTCCTCTACTTCTTGCTCCGCTCGCTGGGCGGCGGCTCGCCGCTGCCCGGCATCCCCTCCGACCTGCCAAGCCATGTCTCGAACATCTACGGCGTCCAGGAGCCGATGGGTGTCGCGGTCAGCCCCTCCGGCGACCGCGTCTACGTGACCGAAAGCGAAGGACCGCGCCTGGTCCGGGTCTTCGACGGCTCGGGCGACAAGATCGGTGCCCTCAAGCCGCCCGGTAAGAGCAACGCTGGGCGCCTGCCCGTCTACGTCGCGGTCGATCCCAACACCGAAGACGTCTACGTCAGCGACCGCCTGCGCGAAGACGTCGACGTCTACGGCCCCGACGGCAAGTACCTGCGCGCCTTCAAGCCCACCGGGCCGCTCGGCAAGGGAGCGAACCCGCTCGGGCTCGCCTTCGGCCCGGAAGGCGACCTCTACATGACCGACGTGCGCGGCAAGAGGAGACAGCAGCAGGTCCTAGTCTTCAAGACCAACAGCGAGAGGCCGCTGCGCAGGATCGGCAAGCCGGGCGAACTCTGGTTCCCGAACGGCATCGCGGTCGACGGCGACGGCAACGTCTACGTCGCCGACAGCAACAACGGCCGGCTGCAGATCTTCGACAAGTCGGGGAAGCTGGCCAGCTCGATCGCGCGCGGGGTCGGGGAAGGCGACCTCGGGCTGCCGCGCGGCGTCGCGCTCGACGGCTCCCACCTCTTCGTGGTCGACACGACCGCCCACACCGTCAAGGTCTACGACCGCCCCGGCAACGTCGGCGACGTGCCCAGGTACCTGGGATCGTTCGGCATCGAGGGCGTGGGCGACGACCAGTTCCAGTACCCAAACGGGATCGCCGTCGGCGGCGGCAAGATCTACGTCACCGATCGCGAAAACGACCGCGTGCAGATCTGGTCCTACTGACGGCGAGCGAACGACGATGGGAAGGACGCTGAAGACGAGAGGAGCGGCAGGCGCCCTTGCCGCCTGCGTCGTCTCGCTGCTCGTCCCCGCCGCCGCCTCGGCGGACAACGGGCCGCACGTGAAAGGCAGCTACGGGGCGACGCCGGACACCTGCGCGGCCTGCCACCGCGCCCACACCGCCCAGGCCCCCTACCTCCTGAAGGAATCGCAGACGGCCCTCTGCTACACCTGCCACGGCAGCTCCGGCACCGGCTCCAGCCTCGACGTCGAGGACGGCGTCGGGTACTCGGAACACACCCGGGAAGCGTCGAAGAAGGCCGGTGCCCTGCGCGGCGGCGGCTTCAAATACGCGCTGATCGAATCCAACAACCCATCAGGGAACGGCTACTTCGGCAAAATCCCCGTCAGGAGCTCGGGCGCGCCCGTCACCTCGACCCACTCGGTGAACGAATCCGCGCAGACGGCCTGGGGCAATGGCGCGATCAACGGTGACGAAGGAGCCGGCAACGCGGTCAAGTACGGCAAGAGCGTCGCGCTGACCTGCGGCTCCTGCCACGACCCGCACGGCGACGGGACGTACCGAATCCTGCGGCCGATCCCGGTCGAATCCGGCGCGACGACCGGCGTGGAAATCCCCGACGCTTCGACCAAGGTGTATACGACCACCAACTACTGGAAGGTCGAGGACGGCAACGCGCCGGGCTTCGTCGCCAAGATCTCGGAATGGTGCGCCGCCTGCCACACGCGCTACCTCGCCGGGGAAGAAAGCGCCACGACCCCCAGCAGCGACGCCGTCTACAAGTACCGCCACCGCACCAACTTCACCGATCAGGGGATGCCGACCTGCATTCAGTGCCACGTCGCGCACGGCTCCAACGCGAGCATGGGGCCATATTCCTCGGCCGTTCCCAACCCCGACGGCAGCGCCGCCACAGGCACCGAAGCGGGCGCCGACAGCCGCCTGCTGCGGATCGACAGCCGAGGCGTCTGCAAGATGTGCCACCCCGAACCGTGATCGCGGCCCAGCTCGCCGCGAAGGAGGCGATGACCGTCATCTTGGCCAGCAGGGAAGCAAAGAGCAAGGCGGGGAGGCTGGCGCTGCTGGTGCTGGGCTGCATGGTGCTGTCGCTGGTCGCCGCCTTCCCGGCCGGCGCCGACAACGGGCCGCATGCGTTGAGCGCGGGCGGCATCGCCGACAACTGCGCAGCCTGCCACCGCGTCCACACCTCCAAGGCCGCCCCGCTGCTCGAGGAGCGGCAGACAGCCCTCTGCTACACCTGCCACGGCTCTTCGGGAACGGGAGCCAGCACCGACGTCGAGGACGGCGTCGGCTACTCGGGGGCCGGCCACACCGGCTCAAAAGGGGCGCTGCGCGGCGGAGGTTTCGAATACGCGCTGATCGAATCGAGCAACCCGTCCGGCCAGGAAACCGGCCACTCCGACCCGAACGGCGTAGTCCCGGTGCTATCCAGCCGCGCCGGCGTCACCTCGACCCACTCGGTGGGCGAATCCGGCCAGACGGCCTGGGGCAACGGCGCAATCAACGCCGCAGTCGACTACGGCAAGACGATCTCGCTGCGCTGCGGCTCCTGCCACAACCCGCACGGCGACGGGACGTACCGGATCCTGCGGCCGATCCCGGTCGAATCCGGAGCGAGCGGCGTGGCGATCCCCGACACCGCCACCAAGGTCTACACGACCGAAAACTACTGGCAGGTGGCCGACCCCAACGACGCGAGCTTCATCGCCAAGATCTCGGAATGGTGCGCGACCTGCCACACGCGCTACCTCAGCTCCACGTCCTACACCGACAGCGGCGACGCCGTCTTCACCCAGCGCCACATCTCGGACCAGACGGAACAGGGCAATGCGAGCTGCATCCAGTGCCACGTCGCGCACGGCTCCAACGCCGGCGTCTCCGGGGGAACCGACTGGGGCGTGCACAGCCGCGAAGGAGTTCCCGCCCCGGCCGACAGCTACCTGCTGCGGATCGACGGCAAAGGCACCTGCGGGATGTGCCACAAATGAGCGCGCGGCAATCGCCGGCGCTCAATGGCCGATCGGCATAGACCGCCTGTACCTACTGGCACATTTTGGCGCCTGCTGTACCGAGCCTCTCTACCCAAAACGTGCCTCCCGACGGATTGAACGCGCTCGCCCGAAGCGCGTTAATCACTATCGGTAATGCAAAGGTAGGGGCCATATATGGCTCAGGAGGTCAAAGAATGAGAAGGTCGGCGCTATTCGTGGTGGGTTGCGCTTTATCGCTGTACTTGATCGGTGCGGTTCCCGCATGGGCGGACAACGGGCCACATGTGAAACTGGGTGAATCCCCCACCCCCGACAGGTGCGCGGCGTGTCACCGGGCACATACGGCCCAGGCCCCCTACCTGTTGAAAGAAAAACAGGAATCCCTCTGCTTCACCTGCCACGGCTCCGGTGGCACCGGCTCCAGCCTCGACGTCGAGGAGGGCGTGGGATATGCGGGGCACACTCGGAACCAGCCGGAAAAGGCCGGCGCGCTGCGTGGCGGCGGCTTCGAATTCGCCCTGATCAACACGGGCAGCGTGACGCCCGTCTACGAAGCAAAAGGAAGGCTCGAATCAGCGACCATCCCGCCGCTCGGCCTGAATTCAGGCGAAGCGACGACCTCAACCCACTCGATCGGCGTCGCCGGACAGACGATCTGGGGCAACGGCGCGACCGGCCTTGGCAAAACAGGGGCCGAACTCGAGTGCGGTTCCTGCCACGACCCGCACGGCAACGGCGACTACCGGATCCTCAAGGGCAAACCGGATGAATCGAACGCGCCCGCCGAAGTGAACATCCCCGATGTCGAAACCGGCAAGGAATACAAGTACACGACCACCAACTACTGGCAGGCCTGGGACGTCAACGACAGGAACTTCCGGTGGAAGATCTCCGAATGGTGCAGCACCTGCCACACGCGCTACCTGGCCAATAAGAATGCGCCTATGGAAAACCTCAGCGGCGACCCGGTGTTCAGCTACCGCCACCACACGGAATACAGCCAGGAAGAATACGAAACCCTCGAAGCCAGCTCGACCAAGACCAAGCCCAACTGCATCCAGTGCCACGTCTCGCACGGCTCCAACGCCAAGATGGGCACCAACTCGCAGTTGGTTCCCTGGCCCGGAGGCGCCGCCCGCGGCGCGGACAGCAGCCTCCTGAGGCTGGACAACAGGGGCGTCTGCCAGACCTGCCACCACAAGTAAGCGCAAGCGCCTGACCTTGGAGATCGCCCCCGGCGGCCGGCAACGGCCACCGGGGGCGATTTTCTTTTGGGCTCCGACGCATTGCCGGCTTCGCTCGGGCGCCGTGTCAAGAGGCGGCGCCTGAGCTCCCGCGGTGCCGACCCGGCGCGCCCCTGACCGCCCACTCCGGCCCGACGCGCCTAGCTGCGTCCGAGGGATATAGGCGCCCATGTACCTCCTGGGCGAGCGGGTCAACTCGCTTCTATCCGAAACATGCCGCCCGACGGATTGCGCTCGAAACTACTCAAAGCTGATCATTAGGGACACATGGCACGCCCAGTACATCGCAGCCCCTATGCCCGACTCGGTCTCACACCCGAGGCCAGCGCCGAGGACGCCGAGCGCGCCCACCGCGAGCTGGTGAGCTTCCTCGAGGGCGCGCCGGAGGGCGCGCGTCGCTGGGCCCAGGGCGAGATCGCCGCGGCGGACGACGCCTACGCCGCGATCTCCGATCCCGACGCGCGCCCGGGCGGCTCGCCGCAGCTCGCCGCTGAAGCGGCCCGTCGTCGCGATCGCCACCCTCGCCGTCGCGGCCGTCGTCGTCGTCGGCGTCTACGACATCGGCGGCGGCCAGGGCAAGGCGAAGCCCCAGGGCGGCGACACGAGCGGAGCCCCCGCCCTCAGCCCCGCCCAGGAAGCGCGCGTCTCGCAGTTGATGAGGAAGCTGAAAGCGAAGCCGAAGGACGTCGCCACGCTGGTCCAGCTGGGCAACGTCTTCTTCGCGGCCCGCGACTTCAACAATGCCGGCGGCTGGATGAAGCAGGCCGTCGCGCTCGACCCGAAGAACGTCAAGGCCCGCCTCGCGCTCGGCGCCTCGGAGTTCAACATCAACGACGTCGCCGACGCCCGGCGCGACTGGTTGCGCGTCATCGCGCTCGACCCGAAGAACGTCGAGGCCTACTACGACCTCGGCTTCCTCTACGTCAGCAAGAACCCGCCCGACCTGGCGGACGCGAAGCGGATGTGGGGCAAGGTCGTCGCCCTCGACCCCAACTCGCCCGTGGCGAAGACGGTCGCAACCCACCTCAAGGGGCTGGAAAAGGCCGAGTCCAAGACCTCGACGCCTTCCGGCGGCACGGGGTAAGCAGATGAACGAGGTCGGCCTCCCGGTCGCCTTCCTTGCCGGGATCGTCTCCTTCGCGTCACCCTGCTGCCTGCCGCTCGTCCCCGGCTACGTCAGCTACATGGTCGCCACCAACCCCGACGGCTCGGCGGCGCCGCGTCGCGTCGCCCTCCTCCACTCGCTCTCCTTCGTCGCCGGCTTCACGCTCGTCTTCATCGCGATCTGGGCCTCGGTCGGGCTGATCGGCTACCTCTTCCGCGACTACGTCGGCCTGCTGCGGCAGCTCGGCGGCGCGGTCCTCGTCTTCATGGGACTCCACGTCGCCGGGGTGTTCAGCGTCTCGACGCTCTACCGCGAGAAGCGGATCTCGATGGACCGCGCCGGCAGCGCCCTGGCGGCAGACGGCGCGGCGAGCCCCAGCTACCGGCGCTCGGCCCTGGTCGGGATCATCTTCTCGGCCGGCTGGACGCCCTGTATCGGCCCGATCCTCGGCGGCATCATCGGCCTCGCCTCGGTCAGCGCCAGCGTCGGCCAGGGCACCCTGCTGCTGCTCGTCTACGCGATCGGGCTCGGCATCCCCTTCGTCCTCGTCGCGCTCGGCGCCACCGCGGTGAGCGAACGGCTCGGCTGGCTGCGCCGCCACCAGACCATGGTCGACGTCATCACCGGAGCGATGCTCGTCGCGATCGGCTTCCTGATGATCACCAACACCTTCGGCCGGCTGTCCGGCTCCTTCCCCGCAATCGAAGTCTGAGGAGCGAGCATGAGCGAGACGATCAGCGCACCGCCCCGCTCCCGGCCTTCCCGCGAGCCGAGCGCCAAGCGACGCGGAGCGGCGACGCCCCCACACCTCTGGCTCTACCGCCAGCTCACCTCGATGCGGGTGGCGCTCGTCCTGCTGCTCTTCCTCGCCCTGCTGACGCTGGTGGGCACGGTCTTGGCGCAGGCCCCCGACGCCGTCAAGGGCAACCCGGCGGCCTACGCCGGCTGGCTCAACGAAGTGCGTCCCAAGTACGGCGGCTGGACGGACGTCCTCGACACGCTCGGGCTCTTCTCCGTGTTCTCGTCGATCTGGTTCAAGGGAACGCTGCTGCTGCTCGCGGCGAGCCTGGTCACCTGCTCCGTTCGCCGCACTCCCGGCCTCTGGAGGACGGCGGCTCGGCCGCGGATGGTGATGACCGAGGCCTTCTTCGAGCGGGCGCCGCACCGGGCCGGGATCGCCTCCGAGAAGGACCCGGGCGCCGCCCTCGCGGCGCTGCGGGCCGCCTTCCGCAAGAACGGCTTCCGCACCGCCGTCGAGCGCGACGGCGACGAGGTCCACGTCTGCGCCGACCGCTTCCGCTGGGGGCCGTTCGGGAGGGTCCTCGTCCACCTCAGCTTCGTCGGCATCCTCGCCGGCGCGGTGGTCTCGGCAACCGGTGGCTTCCGGGACGAAGCGTTCGCGGTTCCGGTCGGCGAAAGGAGGGCCGTCGGGCACGGGACCGAGCTCTCGGTCGAAGCGAAGTCGTTCGCCGACTCCTACTACACGAGCGGCGAGCCGAGCGACTACGCGAGCCAGGTCGTCCTCTACAAGGACGGCGCCAGGGTGGGGGCGCAGAAGATCCGCGTCAACCACCCGATGCGGTACGACGGCGTCACCTTCTACCAGTCGTTCTTCGGACCCACCGTGGATCTGCGGGCAACGACCCCCGACGGCCGGCCCGTCCTCGACCGGGGTGTGCCGCTGCTCTACGAGTCCAACGACGAAAAGCACCGCGTCGGCCGCGTCCAGATCCCCCAGCAGGGCCTGACGGCCTTCGTCGTCTCGCCCAACTCGGGGGAAATCGACCCGCGCATCCGTGCCGGCCAGACGCAGCTCGAGGTCTACCGGACGGCGACCCAGACGCCGGTCGGTATCCGGGTCCTCTCGCAGGGCAAGCCGGCGACGATCGGCGGCGTCGACTTCACCTTCCAGCGCGAACGCGAGTTCACCGGGCTGATCGTCGCCGACGACCCCGGATCGACCCTGATCTGGATCGGCTCGACGCTGCTGGTGCTCGGCCTGTTCACGGCCTTCTTCTTCCCCCACCGGCGCGTCAGGGCCGTGGTCCGCCGCGCGGCCGGGGGCAGCGAGGTCGGGGTCGCCGCGATCGAGCGCCGCAATACGGCGTTCCCGGCCCAGTTCGAGCGTCTCGTCGAAGACATACGTCGCGCCGTCGGTCGAGGCGCGCACCCCCCAGAGGAGGCACAGCCGATGCTTAGCACGTCCGAGTACTTCGTCTTCACCGGCATCGTCGCCGTGGCCCTGGCGCTGTTCTGCTACGTCCTCGCCTTCGCGTCCGTGCGCGTCGCCCGGGCCCGCGCGCTCGCGGCGGAGGGCGCCGGCGGCGAGACGGCGACGGTCAGCTTCGCCGACGCGCCGCGCGGCGTCGCCGGCTTCGCCACGCTGACGACCTGGCTGGCGCTCGCCTTCCTGACCGCGGCGCTCGTCTTCCGCTCCTTCGCAACCGGCCACGGCCCCTTCTCGAACATGTACGAGTTCTCGGTCGCCTTCGCCTGGGGAGCCCTGGTGGTCCACGTCTACTTCCTGCGGCGCTACCGGCAGTGGGCCACCGGCGTGATCGTGCTGCCGGTGGCGCTGGCGATGCTCCTCTACGCCACTACGGTCCCGAGCACGGCCGAGCCGCTCGTCCCGGCGCTCCAGAACAACCTGCTGCTGACGATTCACGTCGCGACGGCGGTCGTCGCCTACGGCGCCTTCGCGGTCGGCTTCGCGGCGGCGGTCCTCTACATCGTCCAGTCCAGCGGCCGGCGCTGGTTCCTGCCCAAGGCCGAGCTGCTCGACGACCTCTCCTACCAGGCGACGCTGATCGGCTTCCCGTTCCTGACCCTGACGATCGTCCTCGGCGCCGTCTGGGCGGACATCGCCTGGGGCAGGTACTGGAGCTGGGACCCCAAGGAGACCGCCTCGCTCGTCACCTGGATCGTCTGCGGCGCCTACCTCCACGCCCGCTCGGCCCGGGGCTGGCGCGGCCGGCGGGCGGCGCTGCTGCTGATGCTCGTCTTCGCGGCGGCGCTCTTCACCTACTTCGGAAACCTCTTCTTCGGGGGGCTGCACAGCTATGGCCGGGGGTAAAGCGTCGGGGCTTCGCCGCAGCCGCGCCTGGACGGTCTCGGTCATGGCCGCGACCGCGGCCGTCATCCTCGTCGTCTCCTACCTGGCCAACAAGCCGGCCTCGGGCGGCAGCTTCACGTCGGTCGTCCTCACCGGCGCCGCGGCTTCGGGCCCGGCGCCGGAAGTCGGCAAGCCCGCCCCCGACTTCACCGCGACGACCCTGGAGGGCCAGAAGGTCACGCTGAGCAAGCTGCGCGGCCATCCGGTCTGGCTCACGGTCGGCGCCTCCTGGTGCCAGCCGTGCCGGGCGGAGAACCCCGACGTCGAGGCCGCCTACGAGAAGTACCGCGGTACGGGCCTGAAGGTCGTCGCGGCGTTCATCCAGGACAACAGGTCGGACATCAAGGGATACGCCCAGCGGGCCGGCCTCACCTACCCGAAGATCGACGACTCCAACAGCGAGATCGCGTCCCGCTATCGGATCGTCGGCATCCCCTCCCACTTCTTCATCGACAGCTCCGGGGTCCTGAGGGAGATCCGGATCTCGTCCCTCGACCCCGAAACGATCGAAGAAAACCTCGCGCAGATTGGAGTTGACGTTGCCCGACCGACCAGATGACTGGGATGCCACGCAGGGCGAGCCTGCGCCCACCGAGGGCGAGCCTGCGCCGAGGCGCCTGGGCCGCCTCGGCGACATCCTCGCCACCGCCCGCTACAGCCGCCCCGGCGAATTCGCCGCGCGCATCGTGCGGCCGCCGCGCAGCACGCTCGGCTTCGTCGTCGCGCTGCTCGTCGTCGGCGGGATCGGCTCCCTGGTGGCCGTCGGTGGGCTCACCGCTCAGAAGTGGACCGAGACGGCGGGCTTCTGCTCGCAGTGCCACACCATGACCCCGGAGGCGAAGGCCTACAAGCTCTCGCCCCACCGCGACGTGGCCTGCGGCGAGTGCCATGTCGGCCCGGGCATCGGCGGCCTCGTCAAAGCGAAACTGAACGGGGCGAAGCAGACCCTCGAGGTGCTGCTCGGCACCTACCCGGAACCGGTCCGCCCGCCGGACCACGACGAGCTCCCCTCCCCCACGGACACCTGCATGAAGTGCCATCCCTTGAGCGAGATCGCCACGGCCGGCAACCAGACGAAGCTCATCATGCACCCCCGCTACCGCGAAGACCGGGCCAACACGAAGGAAACGGTCGCCGTCGTCGTCCGCCCGTCCGGCCTCAGCGACGGCAGCAAGGGCATCGGCGGTCACTGGCACGTCCAGCAGAAGATCGAATTCGCGAGCCCCGACGAGGACTCCCAGAAGATCGACCTGGTCCGCGTCAGGCTGAGGAACGGCCGCACCGAGCAGTTCATCGCACGCAAGCAGGTGGGCGTCTCCAGCGACGTGCGCCCGGACATCGGGCGCGTGACCCGAAACGAGGCGACGCGGCAGATGACCTGCATCGACTGCCACAACCGCGTCGGTCACGAAATCCCCACCCCCAACCAGGCGCTCGACAACTCGATCGCCGACGGCAAGATCAGCCAGTCCCTTCCCTACATCAAGCGCGAAGGGGTGGCGCGGATCGGCAAGAGCTACAAGTCGACCGGGGAAGCGAACCGGGGGATCGAAGGCCTGCGGCACGTCTACGCGGCGAGGTACCCGCTCGTCTGGCGGACGCACCGCCGCCTGGTCGACCGCGCGGTCGACCAGCTGAAGCTGGTCTACCAGCTCGTCGCGACGCCCGAAATGAAGTCGGTCGCCGCCGACTACCCGAACGACTTCGGCCACCAGTCGGGCCCGGGCTGCTTCCGCTGTCACGACGGCGCCCATTTCCTGGTCGGGCCCAAGGGCCGCCTCCTCAACAAGACGATCCCGTGGGCGTGCACGACGTGCCACACGTTCCCGCAGGCGGGCCGAACGCTGTCCAGCGTGTCGCTGCTAGGCGAGCCCGCGGACCACAGGTCGAAGCTCTGGGTCTTCAACCACAAGTACGACCCCGGCAGCCTCGAAGCATCTTCCGACAGCAGCTTCTGCGCCAACTGCCACAGCAGCGGCGCGGCGAAGGTGAACCACGACGAAATGCTCTACCGCCACCCCCAGGCGATCGCCACGGCGGGCATCCGGGCATGCGCCTACTGCCACCAGGAGGTCTTCTGCGCCCGCTGCCACAAGAAGCCCGTGCTCAGCTCGGGGCAGTCCTACAACCACACCAAGTCCGACCTCCAGCGCCGAGAATGACGAACGCGCCGCAGACACCCGCCCGTGAGCAGTGGCTGACCCTGGGCGAAGCCTGCGCGCTGGTCGGCGTCTCCCCCGCCACCCTGCGCCGCTGGAGCGACAACGGCGACGTGAGGGCGTTCACGACGCCCGGCGGCCACCGCCGCTTCGCCAGGTCGGCGATCCTCGGCCTGCTGCCGGAGCCGGCCGCCGACCCCGGCGCCGGCTCGGCCGCCGCATCCGATCCGGCCGGCGGCGCCGATCCGCAGGACCAGGGCGACCGGGCGCTGGACGGGCTGCTCGCGCTGGCGACCCACGCGCGCGGCGTCCCGAGCGCGACCCGCGAGGCTTTCGCGGCGGAGCTCGCCGCGCTGGAGCCGGACAAGACGACGATCGTCGTCCACACCTGCCACCGGGTCGAGATCTACCTCGCCCTCGACGGGTCCGGGGAGCCGGCGCTCCCGGAGCCGCCGCCGGGAGTGCGGCGTTTCGAGGGGATCGACGCGGCACGGCATCTGATCGCCGTCGCCTGCGGCCTGGACAGCGCCGTGCTCGGTGAGAACCAGGTCCTCCACCAGGTCCGCGAGACCCTCAAGCAGCGTCGTGCCGAGCGCCCGCTCGACCCCGCCCTGGACCGACTCTTCCAGACCGCGCTCCACGCGGGCCGGCGGGCTCGGAGCTGGCTCAGCGGCACGCGCCTGTCGCTGGCCGATGTCGCGCTGGAGCGGATCGCGCAGCGGGCCGGCGCGCCCGAGGGGCGGCCGCTGCTCATCGTCGGGGCCGGCGCGATGGGCCGCCTCGCCGCCTTCGCGGCGGCTCGCCGGGGAGCGCAGGTGATCGTCACCAGCCGCACCGAGGCGCGCGCCGACGCCCTCGCCCACGAGGTCGGCGGACGGACGATCCCCTTCGAAGGCGAGGACGTCCTGCCGGAGGTCGACGGGGCCCTGGTCGCGCTCACCGGCGCCTGGCCGATCGGCGAGCGGGATTCGCAGCGGCTCGCCGAGGGTGGCGCGATGGTCGTCGACATGTCCTCGCCGGCGGCTGTCGCGGACGCGCTCCAGGCGCGGCTCGGCGACCGCTTCGTCTCGACCGACGATCTCGCCTGGGAGTCGGGGTTCGAGCCGCAGGGGAGGCTCCGCCAGCGGCTCGAGCAGCTAGTCGCCGAGTCCGGCGACGCGTACTCCCACTGGCTGCGCTCGCGCAACTCGCTGCCGGCGATCCGGGCGATCGGCGAGGCGGCCGACGAGCAGCGCCGCGACGAGCTGGCGTGGCTCTTCCGCCGCCTGCCCGGCCTCGCCGAGAAGGAGCGCTCGCTGATCGAGCAGATGAGCAACCGGCTCGTGGCGGACATCCTGCACGCGCCGCGGTCGGCGCTCAACTCGGACGAAAGCGGCCAGCTCGCGCAGGCCGCCCGCGAGCTGTTCGGAAGCTGAGCTCGACCCGAGCGCGGCTCAGCCGGCGGGCTGGTAGGGGCAGCTCGGGTCCTCGGCGAGGTGGTCGCCGCTGACGGCGTAGGCCCGCGCGCGGCTGCCGCCGCAGACCTCGCGGTACTCGCAGCGCCCGCACTTGCCGCGCAGCGCACCGGGGTCGCGCAGCTCGCGGAAGAGCGGCGCCTCGCGGTAGACGCGGACGGCGCTGTCGCTGCGGACGTTCCCCGCGGCCAGCGGCAGGAAGCCGGAGGGCATCACCTCGCCGAGGCGGGAGACGAACATGAAGCCGCGCCCGTCGTTGACCCCCTTGGCCGGCCGGCGCAGCCCGTCGGCGAAGCGGTAGCCGGCGCCGGAGAGCTCGCCGCCGCCGGTGCGCTTGGCGGCGATCCGCCGGTGCTGGGGGGCCGCGGTGATCTTGAGGTCGAAGGGGAGCTCGGGAGAGAGGCCGTCGAGGCGCCCGATGAGGCGCTCGTGGCCCTCGGCGGAGAGCATCCCGAGCCGCCGCCCGCGACCGGTCGGGACGAGGAAGAAGACGGACCACTGGACCACCCCGAGCCGTTCGAGCAGCGGCACCATGCTCTCGATCACGGCGGCGTTCAGGGTGCAGACGGTGGTGTTGACCTGGAGCGGCAGGCCGGCCCCGGCGGCGGCCTCGACACCGCGCATGGTGCGCTCGAAGGAGCCGGCGAAGCCGCGGAAGCGGTCGTGAAGGCCGGCCTCCGGCGCGTCGATGCTGAAGGCGACGCGGCGCACGCCCGCCTCGCGGGCCTGCTCCATGCGGGCCGGGGTGACGAGCGCCGTCGCCGTCGGCGTCAGCGCCACGCGCAGGCCGCGCTCCGTCGCGTAGGCGGCGACCTCGAAGACGTCGCGCCGCATCAGCGGGTCGCCGCCGGTGAGGACGAGGATCGGCCGGTTGTCGAAGCCGGCGAGGTCGTCGACCAGCGCCATCGCCTCCTTCGTGTCGAGCTCGCGGGGGTCGCGCTTCGGCTCGGCCTCGGCGCGGCAGTGGGCGCAGGCGTAGGCGCAGGCCCGCGTCACCTCCCAGGCGATCGTGAAGGGGGCCTGGTCGAAGTCGAGGCCGGCGAGGCGCTGGTCGCGCTCGGCTCGCGCGGCCTTGGCCTCCTCCCTCACGCGGCGATCTCCTCCTCGGTCAGGTAGCAGGCCGGGTCCGGGGCCCGCATGTCGCCCGTCGCCAGCTCCGCCCGCACCCGCAGCCCGCCGTTGCAGAGCTCGAGGTAGCGGCAGCTCGCGCAGCGCCCGTTGAGGTCGCGCGGGTGCTTCCGGTAGGGGGCGAGGACGGGGTTGTCGTCAGTCCAGATCTCGGCGAAGGGGGTCTTCCGCACGTCGCCGGCCGTGATGTGCCAGGAGAACTGGTCGGGGTGGACGAGGCCCTGGGGGTCGACGCAGGCGACCGCGACGCCGGACTGGTTGCCGCCGTTCCAGCGCAGCATCGTCTCGATCTCGGCGCCGCGCTCGGCGTCGGCCTTCCGCACCCGCTCCAGCAGCAGCACGTGGTCGACCGGGTTGTCGACGGTGAGGACCTCCATCTCGACGCCGCGGCGGCCGAGGTCTTCGGTGCGGTCGAGCACCTCGTCGACGACCTCGCGCGTCTGCTCCGGAGTGAGGTCGTGGCGGCGCATCTTGCCGCCGCGGCCGGCGTAGGCGAGGTGGTAGACGCAGAGGCGGTTGACCCCCTCGATCTCGGCCAGCTCGAAGACGGCGCCGAGCTGGGCGCGGTTGAAGGCGTGGACGGTGAAGCGGATGCCGGTGCGCAGCCCGGCGGCCTGGGCGGCCTGGATCCCCGCGATGGCGCCCTCGAACGCCCCCACGCTGCCGCGGATCTTGTCGTTGAGGGCGCCGATCCCGTCGATGCTGATGCCGACGTAGGAGACCCCCGACGCGGCGATCTCCTCGGCCTTCGCCGCGTCGATCAGCGTCCCGTTGGTGGAGAGGACGGTGCGCATCCCCAGCTCGCCCGCCCGCGTCGCGAGGTCGAGCACGTCGGGGCGGGTCAGCGGCTCGCCGCCCGAGAAGAGCACGGTCGGCACGCCGAAGGCGGCCAGCTCGTCGAGCAGGCGCATGCCCTCCTCGGTGGTCAGCTCGCCGGGGTAGTCGCGATCGTGGGAGTCGGCGTAGCAGTGGCCGCAGTGCAGGTTGCAGCGCCGCGTCGCGTTCCAGACCACGATCGGCGTCTTGTCCTTCGAGTAGTGGAGCAGGTGCGCCGGCCCGGCGCCGGTCTGGCGCCCATAGCGGAGCGCTTCCTGGGTCCCGACCTGTCCGTTGAGTAGGCGACTGGCGCTGAGCACACCCGAATCGTCCAACAACGGGCGTCGCTCCTCATCGGCTGACCGCCCGCCCGGGTCGCGAGATCCCACCGCGCGCGGCGCGGGATTTTCCGCACGGGCCGGGAGCGCCGCCCGGCTACGAGCTGTCCTGGGGCCGGAGGAACGGCTGGTCCTTTGGCCTTCCCCCGCTTCGGACGACACTTCAACCCCCTGCTTGGGGACGAAGCCCCCGCCCTATTCCGCCCGCACCGTAAAGCCAAACGTCCCCAGCAAATCGCCCGCCTTGAACTCTTCTTTCCCCCCGGCGAAGGCTTCGTCGAAGGCGGCGGCGAGCTGGGCGCCCATCGCCAACGAGGCGCCCGAGAGGGTGATCGTGCGGGCGCCGGGATCGGCGGAGGCGCTGGCGCCGCTCATGCCGATCGCAAAGAGCGTGGGGCGTTCGGATCTGCCCTGGTAGGGGGGCGAGGGTGAGACATTGAGTTCGGCGCTCGTTGTGAGCCCGTCGAAGGTGAGCCAGGGTTCGTTCAGGATGAGCTTGGCGTAGCGGCTTTCGCTCAGGTAGAGGAATTCGAGCGAGCCGCCGACCCGGAGCGTGCCGGAGGAGAGGTTCGGTGCGAGCCAGCCGTTGAGGATGATCGGGAAGTAGAAGGCCGCGCCGATGTGTTCGGTGGGGAAGATCGGGTTGAGGGCGACGTGGAGGGCGTCGAGCTTGGCGAGGGTCTGGGGGTCGGGGGTGAGGGAGAGGGTGCCCTGGGCGGCGATCGCGACGGAGGCGGGCTGGGTCCTGCTCTGAAGCGAGCCGAGCGGCTGGCCCGGGGCGAAGGCCCTGCCCAGGTGCAGGCGCTTGTCGAGGCGCTTGGCGAAGTTGGCGCTCAGCTTCAGCGTGCGGTAGCGGGCGCCCTGCCCGAAGCCTTCGCGGGGCAAAGACTGGCCCTGCCCCGCGGCAAGCTTCATCGTCGGCCCGTTCGTGTTGGCGATCAGCGGTTCGGAGGTGGTCCTGACCGTGAATTCCCTGATCGTCAAAGCGCCCTTGGGGGAGCTGATCTTGAGCGCCCCGGCGTGGCCAATCGCCCCCTGCCCCGAGTCGGAGTCGATCCGCCCGCTGCTCACTGGGAGGGAGAGGGTCTGGCCCTTGATCCTGGCGGGGGCAAGCGCCTTCAGCGCCACCTTGTTGTGCTTGAGGAGCCTGGTGAAGGCGCCGCTCAGGTGGATCGTCGTCTGCCCCGAGGCGAGCGGGTTGATCGCGGCAGTAGCCGAGCCTGGGGCGAGGAGCGAGGTCGCCAGGAGAAGCACTATCGGAAGCCCGCGTTTCATCTCACCGCGCAGGGCCGGCTAAGGGTGATCGCCAGCGGTTCCGCTTCTGCGAAGTGAAAGCTCGCGTGGGCGAAGGGGAAGAAGGCGGTCTTGAAGCCCCGGGGCGCCGGGCAGGCGGCGTTGAAGTAGGAGAGCTTGCGGCCCCTGTAGGTGTAGATGCGCCGCAGGGTCATTTTGATCTGTTCGACGTAGCCCCAGGAGCCGAGCGCCGGCGGCAGGTCTGTTGTCAGCTCGGTGCCGTAGGGGCCCTTGGAGACCCGGTGGATCGCGAAGGGGATGACGAAGGAGGTGAAGAAGGGGTTGGAGGTGAAGACGTGGACGATCAGGGTCGGGCGGCCCCTTTCTCTGCCGTTGAAGGCGAGCAGGACGCCCGCGGTGCGGTAGGGGCGCTGTTCGGGCAGGATGATGTGGGCCCAGAAGCGCCCCTTGCCGACCAGGGCCGCGCTGCAGCTCTGAAGCGCCGTCTGGCTCGAGGCGGCCTCGAGGCGGGAGGGCGGGCAGACCGGCAGGCCCTTGGATTGCAGGAGGCCGTGGCGGTTCAGGTCGATCACGATGCCCTTGACCTGGGGCGGCGTGGAGTTGTCAGTGGTCTGCAGGCGCCCGGAGAAGACGATCGAGATCGGGGCGGGACGGGTCCTGGGGCGCCGGAAGGGTTCGATCCTCCCCAGCACGGAGATTTCCAGGTTGCCGCGCACGAGGCGCTCGGCCTGGGCGGAGGCGGCGAGGAGGAAGCTCGCGGCGAGCAGCAGCGCCGCGAGCTTTCTTGGCTTGGTCCTCATTCAGTGCTTCGAACCCGCGGGGGGGGAGGCGATTCCTCCCCCTCCCCACGTCGCTCAAGCGCTGCCATCGCGCTCACCTGTGCCTATGGTGCTTGCCCTTGCGGTGGTGCTTCGCGCACTTCGCCCCCACCGCCGGGGTGAAGTCGTGGAGCTTGCCGTTGTGCCCGGTGAAGTCGACGATCGCGCGGTGGGTGCCCCGGCAGAGGTTGGTCGAGTTGATCAGGAGGCCCTTGCGGCCGCCCTGCATTTCCAGCGTGAAGGAGCTAACGGGGGCGTCGGGAACGGCTTCGAAGGTGTTTCTGATCTGGCCGTGCAGGGAGTCGATGCGGCCGTCGAGGTCGACGTTGATCTCCTGCCCGTGCAGGGCTGCGACCAGGTCCGGGAGCTGGTGTTCTGCGGACCTGAGGTAGACCGGCCCTTCCAGGGGTTCGGAGAGGATCGGGGTGCTCGCCCTGGCGCGGCCGTAGACCGAGGCGGCGGGGCAACCTGCGCCGTTGCCTCCCGCTTCCTTGAACTGGACGCGGGTGCAGACCGTTCTGATGTGGCCCTGGTCGAGGAACTCGGACTTCGGCAGGGTGACCTGGGCGCGGGAGATAGCCGCTTCGCCGATCCCGTTCATGTGCAGGGTCGCCTTCAGGGCGGGATGACCGGTGCGCTTGGTGGCGCCCAGCAGCTTCAGGCCAAGCCGCGGGCCGAAGGGCAGCGAGGCGCAGTCGGCGGCCTGGAAGGGGCTTGTCACGGTGACCGGGACGTCGTCGGCTTCGCTTGCGAAGTTCAAGCCGGAGCCGAGCACCGTGCTCGCCGTCGAGGTCTTTTCGCAACTGGTCGGGTTGAGGACGAATTCGGGCCTGTTGACGTAGATCCTGATGTCCCGCAGGTGGACGGGAATGCCGTCGACGATGTGGGGGATCGGGTCCGAGCCGGTGGCGTCGACGAAGACTTCGGCGGTTTCCGGGTTGACTTTGAGCGCCTCCCTGACCACCACGGTGCCGAGGTCGAAGGGGCCGACCTTGGCGGCGGTGATCGAGACGATCGAGATCGGGCTGCCGTGGTAGGGACCGGCGAGGTAGAGCTTGCCGGGGGCGTAGGCGAGGACGTTGCCGACGCCGGAGCCGACGAGGCTGTGGCCTATTTCGGAGTTGGCGGGGCAGCTGGGGGCGTTCAGCTCTTCGGTGCCGCCGCCTTCTCTTCGCGCGCTTTGCCGGCGGCGATCTGGGCGTCGGAGCAGCTGCTGACGCCGGCGAGCTTGCCGATCACTCCCGGGGGGAGCTTGATCGAGAAGTGAGTGATCTCCTGTTCGGAGTCCTTGCGCGTGATCTTGGTGTACGAAGGGGGAGTAGGTGCCGGCGGCGTTGTTCTGGGTGCCGGCTTCGAGGCCCGGGTGGAAGGGCGGGACGCCGCCCGACGGGCAGCCCTGGCCTTCGGGGCCGGCGGTGATCTGGAAGGAGCTTTCGCGGTGGATGGCTTCCGCGGGGCGCGCCCAGGGGTAGAGATCGGCCTGCACCGTGTAGGTGCCGCAGGCGGGCGGGGTGATCAGAGGGCTGCGCTGACCCTGGCGGAAGCTGAGGCGAAAGTGGCTGATCGGGAGCTGGGGGAGATTGTCCACTTCGGTCACGAGCTGGCCGGTGACCGGGTTCGGAGTCACCTTGAGGGCCTGGCGGACGAGGACGCCGAGTTCTTCGTTGCGGGCGATCATGTAGAGGGTGAGCAGGTTGCCGTAGGGGTTTTCGCCCTGCTTGGCGACGAAGAGGCCACCGCTCGACCTTCTTGCCTTCGACCAGCGGGGATTCGATCTCAACTTCGCCGATCTTCGATTCGCCGCCACAGCCGGTGCCGGCTTCCACGGTTGCCGCTTCATATTCGGCTTCGCTGCAGGCCTTGAGACCTTCGGCGACAGAGGGGTTGGAGGTGAAGCCTTCGGGCAGGGTGACGATCGTCTTTCTTGATGTCAGAGGCGCCGGTCCCTGCGGCGGCGGTCAGGCCTTCGTCTTCGACGTCGAGGTCGAAGCTGAGGCCGGTTCCGCGTGCTGGCCGCGTCGGCGGTCGGCTCGGAGTGGGCCCTGGGGCCGAAGGGCACCTGGTTGCAGGAGTCGACGGCCGGCATCGGCGGGTCGGCCAGCGCCGTGATCAGGTTGTGGGGTTCGAGCCAGGAGTCGAGGCTGACCGAGCTCTTGAGGGCTTCCCCCGAGCAGGAGGTGGGCAGGCGAGGAAGGCGGGCGGGTGGGGTTCTTCCGATGGCTTGCATGGCAGGGAGGATTCGGCTTCGCGGGTTTCGTAGAGGCAGCCCCAGCCGCGCGAGTTGTCGTGGCGGGGGTCGCCCGGGACGCCCCAGACGGTCGCCTGGGAGGCGAGAAAGCCGACCGACTCGGTCGTGTTGAGGAGCTTGACGTCGACGCCGTAGTCTTCGCCGTTGCCGCTGCGAAGCGCCGGGTCGATGATCACCGGTGTGTTCGTCGAGCCAACGTAGAAGCCGATGCGGGCGGGCTCGCCGAAGGCCGGATCGAGATTGAAGAGCGGCACCGGGAAGGTCGCCAGGCGGGTGAGCTTCTGTTCCTCGATCGTGATCATGACCACGCCGACCGCAGTATCGGCCGGGCAGGCGTCGATGACTTCGAACGCTCCTCCGGAGACTCTGGTGAGAAATTGGGCGAGGGAGCAGCGAGGAACCGGACTCGGGTCGCCGATCAGCCCGGCGGGCCAGTGGAAGTCGATGTCCTTGGCGAGGGCCGCGGGGCTCGACTGGTATCCGATGCCACTGCCGCTGGCGACTTGGTCGAGTGAGATCGTCGTCGTCAGCTGGAAGGGGTGCGAGCCGGCGTGGGTGGTGGGGCCCCCGCCCTCTTCTTCGGGGCTCAGTTCATAGGCTTCGACGCCGAAAGGGACCGGCCCGGGGCCGAACTGGAGCGGGCGGGTGAGCTTCAAGGGCACGGCGCCGCCGCCGCTCGCCCTGACTTCGTTCGTTTCGCCGGACTGGGCGCCGGGCAGCGTTTCGACCCCGACCCGCACTTCGATCTGGTCG
Organism: uncultured Solirubrobacterales bacterium; assembly: GCA_963696185.1. Lineage (GTDB taxonomy): Bacteria > Actinomycetota > Thermoleophilia > Solirubrobacterales > 70-9 > VRUE01. The sequence continues at coordinate 1,986,918 of OY968825.1, read as the reverse complement.
TAGGGGGCCAGAGTTCCCTTGAAGGTGCAGGTGAGGGTCGCCTTCTTGCAGCTGACCGGGCCGCGGTTGAGCGGGCCTTGGGGTCCGCCCGCGACTGCTTCGATCGAGAGTGCCTTCAGGTGGGGGGGCAGCGTGTCTTCGACGACCACCGGGTCGATTTCGCCGTTCGCGGTGATCGCGTCGCCGAGGTTGGCGGCGGTCACGACGACGTCGCCCTTGCCGCCCGCTTCGGGCAGGACGCTGGGGTGGCCGCCCGAGGTCAGGTGCCACCAGGGGGAAGTAGTTGCCGCTTGCGCGGGAGTGGCCATCAGGAACGCCCCCGCACCGATGAGCACCACGCTGGCGGCGCCGTACGCGGCGTGGCGCACCGTCCTCAGTCGCCCAAATGGCGATGCCATTCGGGCTCCTTGCGTCCTCCCGCCACTTGGTCCGGCACTCGCCATCGCGGCACTCCTCGTCACGGAGTCGTCCCCGCTGTCCGGGGTGGTTGCGGGAGAGGAAAAGGGAGATGAAATACGGTGGACGAAGCGCGAAAGCAGGCTCATGCGGGTGGTCTCCTGGTAGGTCGAGGACGAATCGGCGCGGTTGCGGAGGCGGGAGATCACTTGGCGCCTCCGAGGTTCGTGTTGGCTCGTTTGCTCTTCTTGGACTTGTTGTGGCTCTTCTTCTTGTGGTGCTTGGTGTGCTTCTTTTGGTGCTTCTTCTTCGCCTTCTGCTTGACGCACTTGCCCTGCTTCAGCTGCCTGCCCGCGGGGCATTCCTTGGGGTTGCCGGCGCCTTCGAAGGTGAGGGAGCCGGGGGTCTGGTCGTTGGGCGGGGTGGCGGGCGGCTGGCAGGCGTCGCCGAGGCATTCGACCGGCTTGGCGGGGACGGGGAAGCCGACAGCTTCGCCCGGCACGTGGGGGGAGCGCGCGTCGTAGACGTCGAGGGCGGTGTCGTCGTCCTGGGGGACCGAGCTTCGCGCGCGGTCAGGAAGAAGACGTCGTTGCCCGATTCGGAGGCGTCGAGGAACGCCGATTCTTCCTTGGAGGTCCCCGAGGAGATCAGGCTCGACACAGCCCTGCGAGGCGGGGCTGTATGCAGGGGAGGTGGTGGTGCAGTTGTCGTTGGGGGGCGCTTCTTCTTCGCCGGCCTTCGGCGGCTCGTACTGATAGACGTCCTCGGTACCGTTGGTGTCGGCGGGAGCGAGGGCGTCGGAGGTGTTGAAGAAGAGGCGGCCCTGGTTCGAGAGGTAGCGGGGTTGGTAGGGAGCATTGTTGTGTTCCCCCGTGAACCGGGTCCAGCCGGGAATGTCGGCGGCGAGCCAGGCGCTTGCAGGCCAGGCGTTGCTGGCTGTCGCGAGGAGTTCGAGCTTCCCGCATTCGACCCCGTGCGGCCGCGCGCCGCTGGGGTCGCAGGAGGCGCAGACGAGCGTCCCTCTTCGCCTTCACCGGCGGGCGCGTGGTAGAGGAAGACCTCGCTCGTCGCGTTCGCCGCTGACGCGCGTCGCGGTTGTCATAGCCGGTGAGCGGGCGATCGGACATGAAGGCGAGCCAGCGGCCGTCGGGGGAGACGCGGGCGGTGAGCCAGTCGAGCCTTACGGAGAAGTCACTCCAGTCAGGCATGTCTTCACCGGCGAGCGTGGCGATGAAGGTCGTCCTGCCTTCGTGGCGCAGGTAGAGGTTGCAGGAACCAAACCCGTGATTTACCGGCTCCCCGCCGATTGTTACGTCGTGTTGGCTGCAGTCGCCCGGCGAAGCCCCGGTGGCCAGCGCGCCCTGGGCGACGAAGTAGACGTAGGAGCCGTCAGCCGAGGCGCCCGGGATCGTGCCAAGGACGCCGGCGGCTTCGCCGCCCGTTTCGGGCGTCAGGTCGGCCAGGTCGCACCTCAGCCCGGCGGCGACTTCCACGATCCGGCATTCGTAGAGGTCACCGGCATCTTTCGATCCGCCGCCGGCGTCGGCAGTGAGCTTCTGGGTATCGGTGAAGAAGACCCGGGAGCCGTCGGCCGAGGAGGTCTGGAAGTGCGGCGCGGGAGTGTCCGAAGCGCCGAAGCCGCCCTGGATCGCGTCGAGCTGGATCGTGCAACCCTTCCCCACTTCGGTGCACTGACTGCCGTCGACCGAGCCTCCCGATACCGCGCTCTGTCCCTCGTTGGCGTTCGTGCGCAGGTAGAGGTTCCCACCCGCTTCGAAGACGACGCGGGAGCCGTCCGTGGAGATCGCGTTGCGAAGAACCGCGTCACCGGCGCCCAGCAACGGGCCATTGGTGAACGGCAGCCCGCTGGGCTGGACGCTGAGCAGGTGCAGGGCGTCGGCCGGAGGGGACGCCGCCGACCACTCGTAGAGCGCATTTCCCAGCCCTCCGCCGGGAGTGAGGGCGACTTCGGAAAAGAGAACTATGTGAGCGAAGTCGGGGGTGGCGCTGAGGAACTGGGGCCCGCAGTCCCTACAGCGGCCGTTGTCAATCTTGCCCTGCGCGCCGAAGACGGTCCCGGGCAGCACATCGGCAAGAGCATGCACGGCCGCAGGGCATTCGCCGCTCGCCGGGCAACCGGTGACCAGCGGCCGGTAGCAGCCTTCGCCGTTGGCGCAGATGGCGCTTGGGCTGCCGGGAGCGAAGTCGGCGCGCAGGAAGGCGGTCGGTTCGGAGGCCGCCGGCGAGATCCGCTGATCAAGAGGGCCGAAAGGCTGGACGGCCCCGAGCGAGAGGTCGGTGGAGAAGGCGCGGTATTCCTCGCCGAAGCCGAATGGGACGCCGACGTAGAGGCTGTGGGGAGGGGTGAGGTCGCGCGAGGGCCAGCCACTGGGGCCGCGGCCGGCCAGCACCGAGACGTCGCCGGCGTAGCCTTCGGGCTCGGCTTCGGTCGGGGCGGTCGTGATGAAGGCGAAAGCGTTGCCGTCGGCGGCGGCCTGGGTCGGCCCTTCGACAAGGGGCTTGATCGCAGCCCCGTGCTTGTCGGGCGGGGAGACCTGCTCCCAGGCGCGGTTGTCGGGCAGCCCGGCGCCCGCCGCGGGAGACTGGGTGGTGAAGGTGGAGGCGGGCCCGGCGAAGTCGCCGTCTTCCTGGCCCACCGGGGGGTGTTCTTCGGAGACCTGGTTGCGGACCACGGCGCGGTAGCGGTAGACCGTGCCGGGGGCGAGGCCCTGCAGGTGCTGGGAGAGTGAGACGTCGGCCGAGCCTTTGCCGATCTGGGCCGGTTGCAGCGGGGCCTGGGCGGCCCCGGAGAACGGGGGCAGGCTGGTCGCTTCGTTTTCTTCTGCCTTAGCGGCCGTTATGTATTCGAAGTGGTAGGAGGTTTCGTCCCCCAGGGGGTTGATTTCGGCTTCCAGGGTGGCCGAGTCGGCGCTCACCCCGGAGGCGCCGCTGAAGTCGATCGCCGCCGGGGGCAGGGTTTCGAAGGAGGCGGTTTCGCCGCTGACCGTGCCGTTCGTGTTGTTGGCGACCACCCGGAAGCGGTATCCGGTCGCCGGCAGAAGGCCCGAGATCGGCTGGCAGAGTTCGTGGGCGAAGGAGAAGTCGGCCGGGATGGCGGTGTCTTCGGCGGGGCCGGCGGGGGCGCGGGTGGCGCCGGTGAAGCCTTCGTGGCCTTCTGCTTCGTTTGTTTTGAATTGGGCGGCGGAGATGTATTGGAAGTGGGCCTTGGTTTCGGCGTGCTCCGGGTTGACCCGCGAGCAGAGGGAGGCCGAGAGCTTGGCGATCGGGTCGGCCTTGGCGGTGCCGGCGACCGGCAGCGGGCCGGGGGCGGGCAGGGGGAAGGGCTGGACGGCGCTGTTTTCTTCCCCGCCGCTGCTGCTGGCGACGTAGAGGCGCTGGGCCGTCGAGGCAAAGGCGAGCGCGCCGCCGTAGGGACTCCCGATCACTTCGCCCGAGCCGAAGGCCGCGACCTCTTCCCCGGCCGGATTGAACTCGAGCAGAACAGCCCTACCCGCCGCACCTGCTGTCGGACTGGCCAGATCGCTGACCCACAAGTTGCCGGTTGCTGGATCCAGGCTGAGGGAGCTGGGGTGGCCGAATCCGTCGAAGCTCGCTATCGGTTCGCCGGAGGGGTTGAACTTACGCAGAGTGCTGGGAACGCCTTCTTGAATCGTGCTCGCCAAGCCGCTTGAGATTTCGAGCTGGGGGACATCGGCGTCGCCGAGAGGACCAATGAAGAGAACCTCGCGTTGAGCGAAGCTACCCACCGACAAGCTGCCGGCTCCAATCGTGGAAAGCTTTTTCAGCGCACTAAGTACCTGTTCAAAGCTGGCATTGAAGGCGATCGGTTCCGTCGTCTGGCCCTCGAAGCTGAGGGTGTAGGTGCCGCTGCCGGGGGGGGTGATTTTTTGCTCCTCGTTGACACCACCGTTAGCAGCGTAGAGGTCGCCGGAGGGGTCGACGGCGAGTGATCCGACGCTCCCCTCGCCGGGAAGGGCGACTTCAGAGAGGTAGGCGCCCGCCGCGGAGAACTCCTCGACGCGGTTATTGTCGCCGACCCAGAGGTTGCCCGAGGAGTCGACGGCAAGGCCAGGCTTTACGAGCGAGAACTGCGCGGGGCCACTGCCGACTGAGCCGGCGCCACATGTATCGCCTTCGGCGATGTAGGCGGCTGTGCAGAGGTTGCCGGGGTGGTGAGGGCCCTGGTCGACGCCGCCGCCGACCATCAGCAGGAATTCGCCACTAGGGGTGTACGTCTCGATCCGGTTCCCAAGAGCGTCGAAGGCGTAGACGTCGTGGGTTGCGGTGTCGACGGCGATGGCATTGGGGTTTATCGCGCCGGGTAGCGGCCCGGCTTCTCCCGGGCCACCGTTGGTACCGCGGCCCCTGATGCAGAGGGTCGTGCAGGTCTCGAGTTCCTTGGCGCCATCGCGCACGCCGAAGCCGAAGGCACGGAGGAAGTGGCCGGAGGAGTCGAAGACGTCGATGCGGTGATTGCCTGCGTCGGCGACGTAGACCTCGCCGCTCGATTGGTCGACGGCGACGGCCTGGGAGCCTCCGCACTTGCCGGCGGCAGAGCCGGGCGTGCAGATGTTGGGCACCGCAGCCGAGGCCGAGGCCGCCGCCAAGGCGAACAGAGCGACCGCCGCGCAGAGCGTCGCGAGGGCGAGGAGCGCCAAGCGGGCGTGAGAGGCGACCGAGGGGCGCGAGGCGGCGAAGCTCATTAGCGATTCATCTATCTTTCTGCGTTTCAACATCTCTCTCCCTGGCCGGTTGCTCGATTACTGCGGTAATGCGGACTGCGGTGCTGCACCGCCGGGAGCGGTCGGATACCGCTCCCGGCGGAACCACTGACTAGCCGACGACGATCAGCCGGCTGCCCTTGTGCCCCTCGATGTGGAGCCGGTAGCGACCCTTTGCGAGGCCGCTGAGGTCGAGCCGGGAGCGGCGCCCGCTGGTGGTGCCGCGGCGGACGACGTGGCCGCCGCTCATCAGGCGCCAGTTCAGACGCGCTGCGCTGGCCGAAGCCGACTGCTTGACGGTGCAGGTCACCTTGACCTTCTTCTTGCCCTGCTGCTTGACCTTGCAGGTGACCTTGGAGGCCGGACCTGCGGGGCCTTGGGGACCGGCGGCACCTTGAGCACCCTGCGGACCCTGGGCGCCGTTGGCACCCGGGTTGCCCTGGGGGCCCTGAGGGCCGGTGGCGCCGGGGTTACCGTCGGTCCCATTGGTGCCGTCGGTGCCGTTGCAGACGAACGTGTGGGTTGAGCTTGCGCCCAGTACCACGTGCACGTCAAAGCCGCCCGCCGGGCAACCGTTTTCTCCGGCAGCGAACGGGGTGATGGTGATGGTCGGCGTTTCGCCGTCCTGGCCCGGCTGCCCGGAAGCGCCTTCGGTGCCTTCCTTGAGGAAGACGGCATAGACTTCCTTTTCGGCGTTGACCGTGACTTCGCAGGTCGTAGCGCTCGTGTGTTTGCAGCCGACCCAGCCGGCCAGGATCCAGCCGGTGTCATGCGTCGCCGTCAGGGTCACCGAGCCTTCGTACTGCCCTTCGCAATTGGCTCCACCGGCTGCCCTGCAGCCGGAGATCGTGCCAACCGGGGTGGTGCTGCTGACCGAGCCTTCACCGGTGACGAAGACGGTCAACGGGTGGGTGACCGCCGGGGCCGACGTTTCGGCCGCCTGGTCGGGCGTGCCGGTGGTGGTGCCGCCGCTGTTGGTGGCGACGACGCGGTAGACGTACTTGGTCGAGGGGCTGAGGCCGGTGGCCGTCGCTTCGACCGCTTCCGAGGCGGTGCCCATGACCGGGTTGATCGAGCAGGCCGGTTCCTGGATCGTGGTGCCGGGCGAGCTTTCCAGCGCGATCTGGAAGTGGCAGGTCGAGCCGGCGGCGTCGCCTTCGTTGTCGACGTGGCCCTTCATCACGATCGTGCTTTCGGTGATCGTGCCGGGGGGGTTGTTTTCGACCAGGGGCGGTTCCTGGAGCGCCGGGGCCGACGTTTCGGCCGCCTGGTCGGGCGTGCCGGTGGTGGTGCCGCCGCTGTTGGTGGCGACGACGCGGTAGACGTACTTGGTCGAGGGGCTGAGGCCGGTGGCCGTCGCTTCGACCGCTTCCGAGGCGGTGCCCATGACCGGGTTGATCGAGCAGGCCGGTTCCTGGATCGTGGTGCCGGGCGAGCTTTCCAGCGCGATCTGGAAGTGGCAGGTCGAGCCGGCGGCGTCGCCTTCGTTGTCGACGTGGCCCTTCATCACGATCGTGCTTTCGGTGATCGTGCCGGGGGGGTTGTTTTCGACCAGGGGCGGTTCCTGGGTCGGAGAGGCCACGTTGAAGACGGCGGTGACTTCGATGTTGGTGCCTTCGCCGAGGGCCTGAGAGGCGATGCATTCCGTGTCGCCATTCGGAAGGTAGTTGTGACAACTACTGTCACCATGCGGCCACCCAAATCCGCCGCCCGTATTGAACGTGAAGCCGGCAAATTCTGAGCCGAGGGCCGCGACCGGGTGCATCGCGACGGCTTCAAATTCCCCCAACCATTCGGTGAGTTCAGGTTCGCATTCGCCGCTGGTCGAGGTGCCGTTGTAGGCGCATTCGAGCGGCGGGGAGCCTTCGGCTTCGCCGCCGCCTTCGAAGCCGCCGACGCTGCTGAGTTCGCCGCTGCCGGTGCCTTCGATGTTGACCGAGAGGAAGCCGTTTGCCATCGCCTGCGCCGCCGGGACGAGCAGGAAGGCGGAGACGGTGGCGAGGAGGAGGGTGAGGCGGATGCGGCCTCTGCGATGTACGGATCGTTTCATTTCAATTTCCCCCTTTCACCGGCCGAGGGCCGGGGAGGTCTTGTGGCATGTGCGTGGTGCCGGGACTTGCCGGCCGGTCCCGGCAGACGCCAGAGGCGCGGGCCGGAGGTGGGTGGTGAAGTCGGTGTCAGAGCCGACTGAACGGCTCGATGTCTCCCCCACTCCCCGTCGCGTCGGGCGGGCCCGGCTTGACTCGGACTGCGCTCGATTTTGGCGGCGCGGAGCGCCGCCCTTGCTCGCTGCGTCCGAGGTCAAACCAAGCCCCGGCGCGGACACCGGGGAGAAAGGAAGTAGAAGATGAACATGATCAACCTGGTCGGGCGCCTGACGCGCGATCCGGAGCTGAAGGAGATCGGCGGCGGTCGCTCGGTCTGCGAGCTGCGGCTGGCCGGAGGCGCCGGTCGGCGCGAGTCGGAGGAGGTGGTGCCTGCAGCCTGAGGCGCGGTGGGCGGAGGCGGCCTCGGCCCTTTCGGTCGGGGCCGTCTTCGTGGCGCTGCTGGAGCTGTGTCCCCTGCTCGGTGCGGCTGCGTACTTCATGCGATGCGTCTCTCTCCCTGGCTTGTGCCGGTTCCCATGCCGGCGGTGCTGCTTTCCCTGTTTTGGTGGCCCCCGAGGAGACCCCCTGCCCGTCCTTTCAGAGACAGCATCTGGGACTATAACCGAAGCCGTCTCTGAAAACAAGGAAATGGTTTTTGAGACAAAGGAAAGCGGTGTCTGAGGGTAAGGAGGCCTGTAAATCGACCTCTCTGATCGTCAGTCATTCGTGCAACAACGGGCGCCGCGCCTCATCGGCTGGCCGCCCGCCCGGGTCGCGAGATCCCACCGCGCGCGGCGCGGGATTTTCCGCACGGGCCGGGAGCGCCGCCCGGCTACGAGTTGTCCTGGGCGTCCTCGGGCCTGCGGCGGCCGCGCTTGCGCTCGGCGAGGCGGCGCTTCTGCTCGAGCCAGCGCCGGCGGGCGGCTCGGCTCGGCTTCGTGGGCCGGCGGCGGGGCGGGACCCTGAGCGCCGCGGCGAGCTTCTCGGCGAGGCGCTGCAGCGCCAGCTCGCGGTTGCGAGCCTGGCCGCGGGCGTCCTGGGCAACCGCGGTGACGAGCGGGCCGACCTGCTCGAGCAGCAGCGCCCGCTGTGGCTCGCCAAGCGAGCCCGACGCCTCCACGTCGAACACCGCTTCGACCCGGGAGGCGGTGACGTTGGCGTGCTGCCCGCCGGGGCCGGAGGAGCGGCTGGCCCGCAGCTCGATCTCGCTCAGCGGGATCGAAACCCGCTCGTCAACTCTCAGCTCGTCGGCCATCGAGCGGCGCTGTGAAGGCTCGACGATATGGGGCGCCCTTGCGACTCGTCCATGGAGCATCGACTCTATCCGCCTCGCCGAAGTCGGCTCGGCGGCTCGCTGTCGCCGGCCCGTGCCTATCCGAAACCAACCGCCGCGCGCGACGTAGCCGACGCGGCCGTGGACACCGTGCCGGCGAGGATCGCGTGGAGCTCGGCGATCGTCTTCGGGGAGGAGACCTCGCGTTCAGCCCCACGCTCGGCAAGCCAGGCGCTCGCTTCGGCTGCCCCCAGCGGCGTGAACTCCAGCGTCGCCATCGCCCTGCCGGGCCGCAGCGCGGCAGGGTGCAGCTTGCCGAGCGGCTCGTTGGTCGTAACCAAGATCAGCGCCCTTGTTCCCTGGCCGAGCAGCCCATCGGCGATGTTGAGCAGGCGGGCGAAGCCGCGGCCGACCTCCGCCGGCGCCGCGATGCCCAGCAGCTCGCCGGCGTCCTCGAGAACCAGCAGGCGCCAGCGCTCGCCGGCCTCCCGGTCACCAGCGGCCGACTCCTCCTCGTCCTCGACGTCGTCCAGGTCGAGCGGCTGGGAGCGTCCCGCCAGGATCTCCAGCATGTACGAGGTATCGCCGCCCAGCAAGCGCTCGGGATCGGTGACGTAGTGCAGGTCACACCAATAGCTCCACTCGCGTCCCAGCGCCCGCAACGCCCAGGTCTTGCCGGTGCCCGGCGGTCCGTGCCAGAGCGCCAAGCGGCCGGGCAGAGCCTCTCCCGAAGGCTGAACGTAAAACTCGGCGAGGCGATGGCGAACGCGGGCGGGGTAGTTGTCCTCGATCTCCGCGAAACGCGGCAGGACGAGTCGCCGCCAGCGCGGGCCCGGACTGGAGAAGAGATCGCCGCCCGGGCCCGACCAGAAGGCAACCGCGACGCGGGTATCGCGCGGGCGGCGCTCGACTCGGATCGCGGCGGCGAGCGACTCCGCCAGCTCGTGGGCCCGGGTGGCCTCCGCCGCGGCGACCGAGACTTCGACGGCGCCGCGGTGGCGGCGCAGCAGGACAGGGTCGGCCCCGTGGGCGCGCAGCAGCGCTTCCCGCAGCCCATGCCTGTCGATGCTCGCCTGTTGCGTCTCGCCCAGCGCCTCGATCTGCTCGAGCGCCAACTCCTCGCCCTCACGCTCGGCGTGAGCCCTGGCGACCACGCAGCCGCCTCGCGCCAGCACCTCTCGCGCGAACAGCACCCGCGGCAGATCGTCCGCGCCTTCGAAACGCGCAATCGGCAACAAGACCTCGGCCAGCGAGGCCCGGGGCACTACCTCCGTGTCGATGTCGATGTGATCCAACTCCAGCTCCTCTCTTTGCTCAGCATGGGCATAACCAGCGCCTGCGGCGCCAGGCACGTGCCGTGCGAGCGGTTTCGCTTCAGTTGGATCACGCGGGCATAGTAGCGCAGACAAGACATTGCGGCCCTGTGCGATTATCGGAGCATGGATCACTCACCACGAATATCGGTCAGCGGCGATATCGAAGGCGACTACGTCGTGCTGGCGCATCGCGCGAGCGGCGTGCTCAGGATCGCGCCCGTGCCGGCCGGTGGCCTGCCCGTCGTCACGTCGTTGAAGAAGACCTGCACCGCCTGCCCCTCCCAGTGGGAGGGAACCCTCGATGACGGCCGCGTCCTCTACGCGCGCTATCGCTGGGGCGAGCTCAGCGTCGGTCTGGGCGAGCGGATCGAGGATGCCGTAGACAACGGCAGATCGGAGGAGGCGCTGTTTTGCGAGCACGTCGGCGACGGGCTCGACGGGTTCATGAGCTTCGAGGAACTGCGGGCACACCTGTGCGGGTTGCTGGATTTCCCGGCCGACTTGGAGGTCGAGGGAGAGCACGAGCCGTTCTCGTCTCTGCCTTCGTTTGCGACCCCGGGTCTCGACTGACGACGCGCAGGCCCGATTGCCCCTTCGCCCCGATCTTCCGTGACGCCCGGGGTCCAGGCCTGGCGGTCGACTGGCTGAGGGCGACGGTGCCGCTAGGCCCGCCGAAGACAGGCACGGGTGACGCGGCCACCTCTACACCCCCAGGCGCCCCTCGTTCACCCAGGCTGCCAGCAGGGGATCGATGACGCGCAGGCCGGTAGGGGCCGAGGAATCCTCGACAACCTCGCCGCGGTCGACGAGTGCCTCGATCGCCCTGGTCACGGCCCCGCCGCGCGATCCGCCGTGGCGCCGCTCGGCGGCATAGATGCCCTCGCGGCCCTCGGCAACCGCCACGAGCACGCGGCGCTGGGAGGTCGGCAACGCCGACCAGACGGCGCGAAGCTCGTCGCGGACCTCGCGCATCACCCGGTCATAGGCCGAGAGCCAGGTCTCCTCCGTCGCCGTCTCGCCTTCTGGGGTCAGCTCCCAGAGGACATGGGCGAGCAGCATCGTGCGCTGCGGGTGACCGGCTGCCGTGTCGAGCAGCGGCTCAAGCGCCGTGCCGATCCGGCGGTCGGTGGCCTCGAAGCGCGAGGAGAGATGCTCGGCGACGTCGTCGGGACGCAGCGGCGGCAGGTCGATCGGCCCGGCCTGCCCGTAGAAGGCACGGCGGCGATCGGCGAAGAGCTCGCGCATCATCCCGACGTGCGAGCCGGCGAAGACGTAGCTGGCGGCGTCGCCGTGGTGCTGGATCTCGGCCCGGATCACCGCGTCGACGCGCTCCTTCGCGGCGAGGATGTCCTGGAACTCGTCGAAGATCACCAGCGTCCGTGTCCCGTGCTTCTCATAGAGGCGGGCGGGCAGAGCGAGGCGCTCGACCAGCGGCGGCTCGGCCTGGGGGTCGATCGTCACCTCGACTCCGGCCGGGAGCGGCCCGCCGCCGACCTGGAGCGTGGGGCGAAGCAGGCGCCTGACACCGGCAAACCAGGTCGCGAGCCGGCCCTGCAACTCGGCGGCGTAGGCGCGCTCGATCCGCTGCGCGATGTCGTCGAGCGTCAGGACGCCGAAGAAGTCGACGTAGACCGCCGCCCATCCTTCGCGGCGGGCCTCCGCGGCGACGCGCGAGAGCAGCGAGGTCTTGCCATAGCGACGCGGCGCCACGAGGCGGCTGTTGTTGCCGCTCACGGCCCGCGCCAGCAGCGCCCGCGCCTCCTCGTCGCGATCGAGCAACTCCTCCGGCGGGACCGGCTCGCTGTAGCGGAATGGGTTTTTGCTCTCTTTCATAGAGCAGATTTGCTCGCTATCATAGAGCAACATGACCCAGAGAAGCGTTCAGGCAATACCCCGGCGCCCCACTTCGGCCTGCGCATCCGACTGCGTTCCCGACCGCACCGGCGCGTGAGCGCTCTCACGCCGGCCGATGGGTCACTTGAGGCTGCCTGGCTCCCCGCCGACCGCGTGGTCCCGCTCGGCCTCGTCCTCCATGCGCTTCAGGCGCGTGTAGTAGTCCGGGAACTCGTTCAGATGGGCCAAGGCGATCTTGCCGGTGACGATCGGGTCGTCGTCGGTGACGTTCGTGGCGAGATCATGTAGTCCGTGCTCGAGCTCGACGTTCATTCCAGCCCTGTACTCGTCGACATCGAAGGGGGCCGCCGCCCAATCGATACCGATCCGTTCGCCGATCTGGCGCGCCTCCTCAGAGGTGAAGGTCTTGCCGCTCGCCATCCGTCTCATCGTAGCGCCGGGTATGCCCAGCAAAGAAAAGCCCCGCGTTAGCAAGGCCTCTTCGTATAGCGGGGGCGGGATTTGAACCCGCGACCTTCGGGTTATGAGCCCCCGCACGCATGGGGCTCGCAGGTCTACTTGGCTTTCTAGAGCGGTTTTAGGTGCCCTCAGTTCGCCCAGTTTTTCTCAGAATAGAACCACGAATAGAACCACGGGCCCCTTCCCTAGCTGATTTCCGTCTGGATGCTGATCTCGTTCAAGATCGGGGTGTAGAGGTCGACCTCCGCCTCGCCGGCGTCGATCGTGACGATGAGGGAGTAGGCGATAGGGACGTCGTGGCGCACGCCGAGATCGCGCCACCAACCTCCAACTGGCCACACCGCAACCGCCCGTCCCCCAGTCAGTTCGGTGGCGGGAACCCGGGCTCGGAGTCAAGTAGGCGGAAGTGGTGTAACTGCTCGTCAGTCCCTTCACGCGGCTTGTAGTGCCGCGCACCTCCTCTCGTCCCTCCTCGCCCTGGTCCTGCAGGACCAGGGCGAGCGACTCCTCTGAGAGGTAGCGGCGGGCGACCAGCCACTCGTCGTTCTGCTCGATCAGCAGCGCCCCGACCAGGCGGATCACCGAGGCATCGTCGGGGAAGATCCCGACCACGTCGGAGCGCCTGCCGACCTCGCGGTTGACCCGCTCCAGGGGGTTGGTGCTCCGCAGCTTGGACCAGTGCGGCTCGGGGAAGCGGTAGAAAGCGAGCAGGTCCTCCTCGGCGTCCTCGAGCAGCTCGGCAACCTTGGGCACCGTCGGGGCCAGGCGCTCGATCACCATCGTGGCGCGCTCTCGGGCCTGCTCATAGCCCTCGGCGGCAAAGACCTCGCGCAAGGCCGCTGAGACCATCCCGCGCTGGGTTGGGCGGCAGTGCTGGTGCATGTCGCGCACGAAATGGACTGTGCAGCGCTGCCAGGGGCAGCCCAGCACCCGTGCGATCGCCCCCTTCAGGCCCTCGTGGGCATCGGAGGCGCAGAGGCGGACGCCGGTGAGGCCACGGGCGCGCAAGCCGCGCAGGAACTCGACCCAGAAGGCCCCTGACTCGACCTCGCCGACGTCGAGGTCGATCACCTCGCGGCGCCCGCTCTCATGCACCCCGTAGGCGATCACCACCGCCTTGGAGCGCACGTGGCCGTCGGAGCGGACCTTGACCTGCTTGGCGTCCAGCCAGAGGTAGGGGTAGGCGCCTTCGATCGGCCGCTCGCGGAAGGCCGCGACCCGCTCGTCCAGCGCCCGGCAGATCGCCGAGACGCGGTCCTTGGTCATCCCCGAGATCCCCAGCTGGGAGACGAGGCGGTCGACCTTGCGGGTGGAGACCCCGTTGACGTAGGCCTCCATCACCACCGCGAGCAGGGCCTGCTCGGCGGGCCGGCGCGGCTCCAGGAAGGAGGGGAAGTAGGCAGCACCCTCGCGCTTTTTCGGGATCAGGAGCTCGATCTCCCCGACCCTGGTCTCCCAGCCGCGGGGGCGGTAGCCGTTGCGGTGGGTGGAGCGCTCGGTCGAGACCTCGCCTCTTCCGGCGCCGATCTCGCCCGAGATCTCGGCCTCCATCAGCTCGCGGGCGACCAGGGCGACGGCGTCGCGCAGGAAGTCGGCGTGCTCGGTGATCAGGGTCTTGGCTACGACCTCGGCGGTCGTCATGCTCTGGCTCTCGGCCATCGTGGTGTCCTTTCGTCGGCTTGAGTTGGTGCTCTTCCGACGAGTCTGGGGCCCGCGGTGGCCGGAACTTTCTTCAAGGCGGTTCCGCGGAACCGCCCCCGGCTACAGCGGGCCAGTTACACCACTTCTACCGACGTGACCGGGCTCGGTCCGATTGGACGGTCCCCCGAGAGCGCGCCTGAGGACCGATCTCCCAAGGCAGATCCTCGGTCATGTCCTCGTAGTCTGCCGCCAGTTCGCGCTCAAGCCGGTTTATCCGCCTGCGGAAGTCCGACTCTTCCTCCAGTGGGCGCTGCAGGGCCCAACGAAGGCCAGCAGACTCAAATCGGCGGTAGCGGTTCTCGTTGGGCTCCATGAAGTAGGACAGCGTGACCGAGATCTCCACCGGTGAGTCGCCAAGTTGCGTTAGCTCCGCATCGGGCATTGGCAGTTTCAGGAAGTGCATTTCCCGCCCCCCATGGATGACCCGTTCGGGATAGATTCGCTGCTCGAGGATCAGCGTCGGTCGTTCCAGGATCGAGCGGGCGGCAGCGTCGGCGTCGGGCTGGCCATAGCCAAAGGCGCGCAGGCGGTCGCGGCGGTTGTCGAACTGGGCGTGCATCGGCGCGCTCCAGCGCGCCGAATGGACGAGCAGGCCCCTGATCGTCTGGGGCCAACGGCTTGGGTTAGCGTTCCAGATCTCGGCGAGCATGCCACTGACCTGTGCGGTCGCGGCGCTCGTCGCCGCCGTCAGCGCAATCCAGGAGGCGGTCGCGTGTTCGTGGCTAGTGCTGAGCAGCTGCATCTTCGTGTCGGCGCGCGTATCGGTCCCGTTGGTGCTCAGGTTGCCGCCCTCGGCAATCACGTCTGGCTTGATCGCCCTCGCTCCTCCGATATCGCACCGTGACACCGGGCAAAGTTGCCCCTTGCGCGCCAAAGGGAAGCGGGTCGGGTCGCCGTCGTCGAGCGTGTCGCGGTCGGTGACCGCGCCTACTGTCACTGCGTTGATTGCCTCCCCGGGGGAAGCAAGTCCGACGACAAGGTTCCGATGCGGGTAGTCGGCTGGCCGTGGCCGCATGTGCGCTGGCTCGTTACCAGCGGCAACCGAGACCAGCCGTCCTCGTCCGTCGTTGTAGGCAAGCTGGTCAATGGCATTGCCCCATGCCGTACGCTCGCCGGGCGGGGCGGTCGGGGCGGGCGGAGCGCCGATCGAGAGATTGAACACGCGGCGCGCGACGTTGACCGTCTCGGCCTCCAACACTGCATCGCGGGTGCGTTCAAGCATGAACTCCGGCGCGACCACCGTGCCGTCTGCGGCGAAGATTCGCTGATTCTGTAGAGAGCAGCGGCTGCGCAACGCACTGCCTCGAGCAAGGGCCTCGCCCAGCTCGCCGTAGGCGGAGAGGCCAGCCATCTTGGAGCCGTGGCCATTGCGATCAACTGCCGATTCTTCTCCAGGGATCGAGGAGGAGCCACTTGCCAGCATCGCGGGTTCCAGCAGCGGGTGGCGCTCGGCGACGCCGGTGTCTAGGATTGCGACGGCGGTGGCTCCCTCACCAGGATCCTCCGCCTCTGGTAGCTCAGGTGGCTCGTAAGGGTCGAGGTCTTCCGGCAGGTCGGGTCGCTCGGGCCGACTCAGACGATAGACATCGGGCAGCTCAGTCGGCAACTCCATTAGCGCCGCGCCGCTCAGCTCAAGCATGTAAATATCGTGCTCGGTCGCCTCAAACGAACCCAGCCCGTCAACAACAACCTGGCGGCGCTCAAGAAACTCAGCTAGCGCCGCCTTAACTCGGGCCCGATGCTCCTCGGAAGCTAGGGTTCCGCCCCCAGCCCAAAGCTCAACCAGGATCTGCTTCTCGGGGTCGAGATCCTCGGCACGGAGCCAACCGTCGCTGAGGTCGGCGAGGGTCGCCAGGCGCACTTCCTCGAGCGGGGCAAGAAGCGCCTTGTTCTTGCGCTCTCCTTTTTTCGTCCTCTGCTCAGGGTCGGCGTACTGGCTGATCTTTCGAAAGAGCGGCGCGAGGTTCGCCTTCTGGTTGTGGACCAAAGCTCCATCATCGGTGCGGTCAACGACGAAGCTGCCGGTCCGTTTGTCGCCGAGGCCGCCGACGTTCGCGTCGACGCCCTCGACAATCTCCGCCTTCAGCAGGAAGCCGCGCGAGCTTGGCGGGCGCGGCCGCTGTGCGAGCTCGCGCATCTCCTCGTTGACGCGAGCGAGCCCCGCCCGCAGCCGCGCAGCGTGTTGCTCGGGGTTTCGCTCGGGCGGGGGACGATAGGTGCGCGGCCCCGTCACGACCCGGTGGGGCTCGCTCTCTGGAGGGGGGAGCGGCAGGTGGTCGCGGTACTCGGGCACTAACCAGAGCCGTTGCGCTGTGTAGCGATTTCGTCAAGCGCCGCGATCACATCGGATTTGCGGAGATCGCGTCGATCGTCGAGAACCATCGCCTTGACGGCGTTCGTGACCGCAGTCGTGACGTCCGCATAGGAGAGCCCACGTGCCTTGCGCGCCAGCTCGCCGATCACCCTGGAGGAAAAAGTGTGGCTAGCGGTCCGCAACTCCAATAGCCGGCGCAGGGCGTTGTCGCTCGGTGGCTGGAAGGGCACCACGTCATCGAAGCGGCGGAAGAGCGCCCGATCCAACGCACCGCGCTCGTTGGTGGCAGCGATGACCAGAGACGAGGCTTCATCGCTGTCGAGCAGCTGCAGGAACGTACTTACGATCCGCCGCGCCTCCCCCACGTCGTTCTCGTCAGCACGGTGCTTGCCGATCGCATCGAACTCGTCGAAGAGATAGACGCCACGCTTGCGCCGCGCTTGGTCGAAGATCTCGGCGAGAAGAGAGGCAGTCTCACCCATGAAGCGAGAGAAGAGCGTCTCGACGCGAACGCGGAACAAAGGCAATCCCAGCTCGCCCGCGATCACGGTAGCCGCCAGCGTCTTTCCGCAGCCCGGAGGCCCGTGGAAGAGCAACCGCCGACGTGGCGTCAAACCCCACTCATGAAGCTCTCGTTCGCCGCGACACTCTTCGAGCAGGCGATCGATCGATCGCTCGGTGTCGCCCTCAAGGATGATGTCGTGAAGGGTCTCGTTGGGGTATTTGACGTCGAGGATTCCCTGTAGATCGCGCGACGGACGCACGATCGGGGTCGGCGCCATCTCGGGCTCAATGGTCTCCCCCGCCGCCTGATCGATCAGGTCACGAATCCTGCCCGCAACGAGGCGGTGGCCGGCGCGCGACTCTCGGGCAGCGACCTGCAGCGCGACCTGCCGAAAGCGATCGGCATCTCCCGCCACATGGGCGCGAATTAGCTCCTGAATCATCTCGGACGTGGCCATGGCTACAGCGGAGTCTGGACTCTCCTTGCAGCGTAGTGCAGCCGCAGGTCGCCGACGGGGAGGGCTCGTGCAATCCCTCGCTGGCTGGGGGGAAGGCGGTTGCGAAGAGGCTCGCCCGCCCGTAGAGTCGCCACCGGCTGCAGAAGATGGTGCCGACTCCCCCAGCCCGAACTCATCTCCTCACGATAGGAGAGGCCGCAGCGCTGCTCAATGTCAACGAGCGGACGATTCAGCGCTGGATCGAGGATGAGACGGTTCCCTACCTAGAGCTGCCAAGCGGGTCCTACCGCATCCCGCAGGGTGCTCTGCTCGCATCGCTGCGCGGCAACTACGACCTGGCCGCCGAGCTTCGTGAACTCGACGAGCGAAATGCCGAGTTGACCGACGAACAGATTGGTCCTGCCCTCGTCGAGGACTAAATTCGGAACTCGCCGTCCGACACGTTGACGCGGGGGTGGAGCCGGAAGCTGGCGATCTAGGTGGGCTGACCGACGCGGGGATGCGGCCGAGTGGTTTCAGCTACGTAACGCTCCGCGTTCAGGCAGAACTCGCGCCAGCGCTCATCGAGACGAGCCTTTGCCAGCTCGTCGGCGTCGATCACGGTTGGCGTTCCGACGGCCTGCTCGACGTCGGTCGAGGCCGCAAGGACGTGTTTGCGGTCGTCAGCCATCTGCTCACAGGATATCCCGCTAGACACGCACCTCATCTATGGCTTTCAAGAACGAGTCGGTCAATTTTCCTTTTTTCGCTTGTTTGCCTGGATGGCGAAATAGCCAAAATCAGCAAGACCGACTGCTATATTGGTCTTTCTTATGAGCGCAAAGAATGTAGATTCGGAAATCTCTCTCAAAGATCAGGCAGTTGCTTGGCTTAAGGAGCGCCTCCCACGGGGCTGGAGCGTAGAAAGCCCTGTTGTCGAGAGCCTCGACTTAGCTCTACCGCCAGTTGATTCGAAAATCTCCCTCAGAGGCCCCAACGGGACCATTTCGACTGTCGCCGTCGAGGAAAGGCGCTCGGTCTCTCCGAGGACCGTCCTCAGCCTGCTCCCTCGGGTCCAAACCGCTCGCAACATGGGGGCGCACCTTCCGCTCCTCGTGATCGCCCCTTGGCTCAGCAAACGCACCCAGGAGTTGCTGGCCGAGCAGGACATCAGCTACATCGACCTGACTGGCAATGCGTTACTGCGCATAGACAATCCGCCCTTCTATCTGCAGGCGGTGGGAGCCGAGCGCAACCCGGCGCCGAAGGAGCGGGGCCGGGCGCAGCTGCGCGGGGCAAAAGCCGCCCGCCTGATCCGGCTGCTGATGGACGCGCGGCCTCCGTATGACCTCGGCGAACTGGCCGAGGCGACGAACCTGGCGCCAGGCTACGTCTCGCGACTTCTCGACACCCTCAATCGCGAGGCCCTGATCGAGCGGGCCCCGCGCGGACCCGTTGAGGCCGTCGACATCGCCGGCCTGGTTCGCCGGTGGGCCAGCTCCTACGACGTGTTTCGCTCCAACGAGGCGCTCAGCCTGATCGCGCCCTCGGGGCCCAAAGCATTCATGGAAGAGGTCGCAAACCCGAATCCGTCAGAGCCGCGAATGGTGATCAGCGGTTCCTTCGCGGCGGCAGCGATGATGGCGCCGGTGGCGGCGCCGGCGCTACTGCTCGCCTACTGCGAGCGCCCGCAGGAGCTGGCGGGAGAGCACGGGCTGCTGCGCAGCGAGGAGGGCGTCAACGTGGTCTTGCTCTCGCCCTTTGACCCGGTCGTCTGGGAGCGGACTGAGTTCCACAACCACCTGACCTACGCCGCGCCTTCGCAGGTCGTCGTCGATTGCCTGACCGGCAACGGACGGATGCCGGCCGAGGGCGAGGCGCTGCTGGACTGGATGGTCAAACACGAAGCTTCGTGGCGAGCCGAGAACCTCGGCGCGCTCCCTATGAGCTGACCGTGGCCACGGCCGCGGCCCCCGATCCCGAGTACGTGGCGGCGCGGCGGGTGCTCCTCGACGCGCTGGATGCTCTTGGCGAGCACCGTGGCGCCGTCGTCGTCGCCGGCGCCCAGGCGATCTACCTGCGGGCCGGTGACGCGGTGCTGCCGATCGCCGACCTGACCACCGACGCCGACCTAGCGCTGGACCCTGCGCTCCTCTCCCCTGCTCCAGATCTCGAAGCGATGCTGAAAGAGGGAGGCTTCGAACACGTCGAGCAAGGCGGGGCGCTGGAACCCGGCTCCTGGCAGACCAGCGCGACCCTGCGCGGCAAAGCGGTGAAGGTCCCGCTGGATCTGATCGTCCCCGCCGGTGCCGCCGCAGGAGGGCGGCGCAGCGCCGAGCTGGGCCCGCACGGCAAACGGGCGGCACGAAGGAGCGCCGGCCTCGAGGCGGCGCTGGTCGACAACGAGTTGATGGCGATCGCTGCCCTCGACCCCGCCGACGGGCGCAGCACCAAGGCCCGAGTCGCCGGCCTGCCGGCGCTGCTGATCGCCAAGTCCTACAAGATCTTCGAGCGGGTCGAGGCCGGCGTCGAGGACCGGACCTATGACAAGGACGCCTCGGACGTGGTCAGGATCATGCAGTCGCTGGCGCCGGCGCCGATGGCGGCAGCGCTGGTGCGACTGCGGGGCAACCCCGCCGCTGGCTCCTCGACCGAACTCGGCATCGCCCACTTCGAAAGACTCTTCGGGCGGCGGAACGGGGAGGGGATCGCGATGGCGATCCGCGCACTGCGGCAGGCGATGCCCGAGGACCGCGTCCGCGCCATCTGCCTGGCCTACGCCGGCGAGCTGCAGAGCGCTCTGTAGGGGAGTGCGGTCAAGCGTCACTCGGATCGCCCGGCGGCAGGTCTTGCCCCTGCGCTCGATTGACACCGGCCTCATCGTCAACAACGTCCGGGGACTCCGCCGCGCCCTCCTCGGCCTCTGGCGCCTTGAAGAACCCTATTGGAACCACGACGGGTGTCCGGAGTCGGCCCTAGGTAGACGAAAGCCCTCCATATGGAGGGCTTTCGTGGATAGCGGGGGCGGGATTCGAACCCGCGACCTTCGGGTTATGAGATCGCTGGCGCTGGTTGGCTGGGGTGCTTTTTGGCTTGTTCAAGCGGTTTCAGTTGGGCCGAGTTGGACTCAATTGCGCTCAACTTAGTACCCACTTAGTACCCGCCGCGAAGGACCGAGTTCAGGAGCGGGCGATCGCGGCATCGGATGTCCGAGCGTCGTGGAAGGCGATGACGACAGCTCGACCTTCGGCCTCAATGTACATGTAGACGACGATCAGCCAGCCCCACGGACCAATCAGGGCACGGCAATCTCGCCAGACGCCGGCGAGCTGCCTGCCGGCCCGCGGGAACTCCTCCAACGTGAGAAGCAAGCGCACCTAGCGCCCGCCTCGCACAACTCGGAAGGCCGACCACGACGAGCCGCGAGCAGAACCTATTCTGCTCGCGGCTCGATCAGGAGGGCACGTGCGACCGCGAGGACCTCGCCGTCAGCTGACAGCACGGCCGATCCGGCGTGACGCTTCCGGCCGTCGGCCTCAATCGGCCAGGCGATTACGACGTGCTCCTCGCCAGCGGCGACCGGCGCGTCGACACGCGCGGTGAGCCGGGCGAGCACGCTCTGAGGCAACGCCCCGCTCATGTACAGCGCGAAGTAGGTAGGGCAATCGAGCACGGCCCACACGAACTCCGGGCGCACTCGCCCGGCCGCGTCGCCAGTCCAGGAAGGCGGCGTCCAGGGTGAGGCAACGAGCTGCCTGCCCTCGACTGTGCCCGCGAACACCCCGAATGCGTCCTCGCGAGCTCGTCCGCAGACGAAGCAACGACTGAAGAGGCCCTCGGCGAGTCCCCTGTACCGCGTCGCCGCCACGCGCGCCTCCCGTGGGCTCACCGGCGCCGGCACCTCAACCTCGACCTCAGTCCGCGAACGCGCCTCGGCAATCAGCGCCTCCCCACACAGCAGATGAACCGAGCCCTCGCTCTCACGCACCACCTCAAGCGGCGAGTCGAGCGGCACGGGCCGCCTCAGGCTCACCTCCACCGCACCCTGGAGGAAGCCGGCTACGACGCCCGCACAGTAGCCGCCCTGCCCGCTCTCGAGTGGCCCATTGAACCGCCTTGGTATGGAGACGCTCTCGGGCATGCGCCTACTGTCTCACGCCCGGCCGTGCGGCGACCGGCATCCGCGGGTCCTCTTCGACTGTTGACGGCCGCCGACGAGGCAAGGATCGCCGCGCTCCTGAA
Source organism: uncultured Solirubrobacterales bacterium (assembly GCA_963696185.1). Taxonomy (GTDB): domain Bacteria; phylum Actinomycetota; class Thermoleophilia; order Solirubrobacterales; family 70-9; genus VRUE01. The sequence continues at coordinate 1,965,593 of OY968825.1, read as the reverse complement.
GAAAGCGCTGAGCTGAGGTCAGGCGTCCATCGTGCGCGTGCGCCAGGCCCCGAGCGCCAGGAAGGCGATCAGCCACGCGGCCAGCACGGCAAGCGCAGTCCCTGTGGACATGACGACGGTCGCGCTGTGCATGCCGCCGCTGATTTCCACGGGGCTGAAGTGGACGAGCGCCTGGCTCAGGACGGCGTCGCGGGATGAGCCCAGCGAGCTGATTTTCGCCAGCAGCGGACTGGCGACCATCTGCCAGCCGATCAGCACGGTGAGCGCGACCGTGCGCGAGGCGGCAAGCGAGGCGAGACCGACCGCGACGGCGCAGATCGCGCCGGTCGCCAGTAGCGAGAAGCCGAAGCCTTCGGCGAGCAGGCCGGCGCCGGGAGTCGGCGAGCCGGAGGCGAAGGCGAAGGTGCCGACCAGGAGCAGCGCGTAGCCCGCGGCGCTCACCAGCCAGCAGAGCGCGAGGGCGGCGGGCAGGCGGGAGGCGAAGAGCGCCAGGCGGGCGCGGCCGGTGGCGACGAGATCGCGGAAGACGCCGGCGGACACGTCGCCCGTCCCCGCCTCCACCCCGATCAGGATCGCGGCGAGCGGGCCGAAGAAGATCGCCAGCAGGCGCAGCGCGTCGGGGAAGCCGGCGAGGCCCCCGGCCGGCGCGTATTTGAGCGGGTCGGAGGAGTGCTGGATGGCGCGCACGGTGAAGTAGAGGAGCAGGGGGCCGAGGGCCAGGACGAGGGTCCAGATCGAGGTGGCGCGCCGCTTGCGCAGCTTGAGGAAGTCGGCGGCGCTCATCCGGATGGCGATCGCGGTCATGCCACTGCCTCCGCCGGGCAGCGGCGCTCTCCTCGTCGAGTCGCGCCGTGACCTCGAGGAAGCGCTGCTCGAGGCTCTGGCGGACGGGCTCCAGGCGCATCACCCCGATCCCGGCGCCGACGAGCTCCGCGTTCAGCCGCGCCGCCGTGGCCGGCTCGCCCGCGAGCACGACGCGCAGGCCCCCGTCGGCGCGCTCGACCTCGCGCACCAGCTCGCTCGAGGCGAGCAGTCGCAGCGCCGCCTCGACGTCGTCGACCGCGAGGATCAGCTCGTGGCGGGCGCCACCCGCAGCGAGCTCGGCGATCGGGCCCTGGCTGACGATCCTGCCGCGGTCGACGATCGCCGCCGCGTCGCAGACCTTTTCCACCTCGTCGAGGAGGTGCGAGGAGAGGAACACGGTGCGCCCCTCCTGCTCGACCATCGCGCGGATCATCATCCTGAACTCCTGCATGCCGGCCGGGTCGAGCCCGTTGGTCGGCTCGTCGAGGATCAGCAGCTGGGGATCGGCGAGCAGGCAGCGGGCTACGCCGAGGCGCTGGCGCATGCCGAGCGAGTACTTCTTGACCTTGTCCTCGGCACGCTCGGCCAGCCCCACGCGGGAGAGCGCTGCGTCGATTCGGCCACCTGCCGCGGGCCCCCGCGCGGCGGCGACGATGGCGAGGTTCTCACGGCCGCTCAGGTGGGGATGGAAGCGGGGCTCCTCGACGATCGCGCCCACCGACGCCAGAGCCAGCCCCCGCTCCCGCGGAACCGGGTGGCCCAGCAGGCTCATGCTGCCGGCGCTGGCGTGGGTGAGGCCGAGCAGCATGCGGATCAGGGTCGTCTTGCCGGCGCCGTTGGGGCCCAGGAAGCCGAAGGCGACGCCGCGCGGCACCCGCAGGTCGACCGCGTCGAGCGCGGTGCGCGCGCCGAAGCGCTTGGTCAGGCCGCGCGTTTCGACAGCCGGCCCGGCGGAGGAGGCGGCGCGGTGGCCGGGGGTGGCTGGAAGATTCGCGCTGTCTTTCGTCATCGGGGCGGTGGCTCGGCGGTTGCGATGGCCGGCCGATCGGGCCGGCACATCTTCTTCGCACCGCCGCGTCTGGTCGGAGATCGAACCCCATCGCGCTAAGCGGCGGCTAAAGAGACAGGTGAACGGCGGCGGCGAAGCGAACCGCAGGAGTGCGTCGCCACCAGTGGCGTTCTCGGCCGTAACCTTGGCGCTGGCCGCCTTCCTTGTGCTGCCGCTAGAGGCCCCGACGCGGTTGGCATTTCGGCGACTGCGGGCGTGTGTGATCATTGCTGGCTCGGGTATGCCCACGCGGCCTCGCGTCATGCACCTGCGGCCTACGCGAGCGGCGGCGAGCCTGATCACCGCCCTCGCGCTGCTGGCAAGCGTCGGCTTGGCGGCAGTCGCCGTCCCGAGCGTGCCGGCCGCCCCGCGTGCATCGAGCGCCGCCACCCCACCGACCTACGGACGGCGAGCGCTTGTCGACGTCTCGGTGGCGACCCTCTGGATGCGACCGGCCCATACGCGCCCGCTCGACCGGCCCTCGCTCGCCAACCCCGTGCGGCTGGGCGCCTGGCTTGGAGCCATGGGCACGGAACAGCGGCGCTGGCTGGTCGGCCGGCTGGTCACCCAGGCCCTCTACGGGCAGGAAGTCGTGGTGCGCGCCCGTCGCGGAGCGTGGGTCGAGGCCTCCCTCACTGGCCAGCCGACCTCCGACCACCTGAGCTATCCCGGCTGGCTGCCCGCGCGCCAGCTCGTGGCGGTTCCGAGCGCCGCGACCGCCGAACCTCCCGCCGCCGGCGGAAGCCGCACCCTCGACGCCGGTGGCGGTCGTGACCTGGCGCAGGGCCTGGCTCTTCGAACGCACCTCCACAGGGAGCGCCGGCTCCCGCCTCCTGCGCCTCAGCTTCAACACCAGGCTACCCGTGCTTGGCAGCAGGGGCGTCTTCACGATCGTTCAGACGCCGACCGGGGCCTCGGCGCTGATCCGCAGCTCGGCCGTCGCCGTTTCGACGCCGGCCATGCCGCCGCCCGCTCCCACGGGCCGCCAGCTCGTGCGCGCCGCCCGGCAGTTCCTCGGGGTGCGCTACCTGTGGGCGGGGACGTCGGCCTTCGGCTTCGACTGCTCGGGCCTCACCTACTCCGCCTATGACGCCTTCGGCATGCTCCTGCCCCGCACCGCCGCCCTGCAGGCCCAGGTCGGCCGGCCGGTTTCCCGGCGGGCGCTCCGGGCCGGGGACCTCGTCTTCTTCGCCACGGAGCCGCCCTCGCGCGCGATCACCCACGTCGCGATGTACGTGGGGGGAGGGCGCGTCATCGAGTCGCCGGACTCGGCCGGCGCCGTGCAGACCGTCCCCCTGGCGATCTTCGGCAAGGAGTACGTCACCGCCCGCCGCTACCTGCCCGCGGGGTAGGCGCCAGGAGGGCTCGGTCCACGAGCTCGGCGGGCCACTGCGGGGGGGAATTCGGGTCACCCATACGTAAAAGTCCAAGCGATGACCTACGTCCTGCTCGCGCTGCTGGGCCTCGCCGTGGGAGTCCTTGGCACCCTGGTCGGGGCGGGCGGCGGCTTCGTCCTCACCCCGGTCCTGCTGATCCTCTACCCGCACCAATCGGCGCTGACGACAAGCGATGGCCATAGAGCCGTCCCGCTCCGACGTCGTAGAGGACGACCGGGGCTCGAAGGGCTCGTTTCAGCAGGGGGCCTGGACTCAAGACGTCGACGGTTCGCTACCGCTGCCTACAGGTCCTGGCGACGCTACCGGAGACCAGGGAGCCGTCGCTGAAGCTGACCGTGCTATGGGCGAGGAAGCGCCGGTTCGCGCACTCGGCCTTCAGGTAGCTCTGCTTGCGTCCGTGCCGCCTGAACATCCGGTGCACGGCCAGGTTGAAGCCGATCAGCGAGCCGCTGCCGCCGGCAATGACTGGGATCTTCGCCACGGCGCGGGTCCCATAGGGCCCCGCGTGGATCTTCTCGATCCTGACCGTGGTGACGATCGCGGTAGGCGTCGGCACGTCGACATAGGCGTGGATCAGCATCGTCGTCACCCTCCCTTTGACGCCTCCGTTGAAGAGGATGAGCGGGCCGCTCGCATCGAACGGCTGCTGTTCGGGGAAGGCCACCCTCACCGTCGTGCGGCCCCTGCCGACGATCGCGCGGCGGCAGGCCACCTTGGCCGCCGCGGTGGTCCGCGCCTCCAGCTGCCCGGCCCTGCAGGTCGGCAGGCCCCTGGCGTTGATCGTGCCGTGCTTGTCGAACTCGATCGTCACAGTCCTCGCGGCGGGTGGCTGGGAGCCGTTCGCGGTGGAGATCGCCCCCGAGACCCGCAGTGCGATCGGCGCGAGCCTGCGGCGGGGAAGCCGCCGCGGCGAGACGCCCCCGTCGATCGCGAGGACGATGTTGCCGGCCCGCACGATGGTCGGACCCTGTGCTGCCGCCATCCTCGTCAGGGCCAAAGCGAGCAAGCCCGCGAGGGCGAGTGCCCGAAGTAGTTGCATGCGCATCGTTTCTGCCTCCTTTCGCGGTCTCAACCCGGTCGGCCGGGCGCCCGGCGAGCCCAGTCCCGGGCGGGCGCTGAAAGCGGTGAGCCGGCTAGCGCGCGTGCCTGCCGCTCGGCGTGGAGCGGTTGTCGCGATGGCGGGCGGCCGTGCCGTGGTCGCCTCGTCTCGCGGGCGCGCAGCGCATACGCGAACTGCCCGATCAAACGCCGCGTCGATCGCCGCGAAGCCGCCGATGACGACGGGAGAGACCATGGACCCATGGTCCGCCGGTCCTCGACGGATCGCAAGGCACGCGGTCAGACTGATGACGGGTCAGCCGCTTCATGTCCGGGCAACCGAGAGGCTGATCGGGCGACTGTCAGATATCTGACACATGCTGCGGTATCGCAACCCGCCAGCAGGGGGCAGAATGGACTGATGGGCAATCGCCTGATCGAGGTGCTTTCTCGAGACCCGGAGCTGGCCCAGGGCATGAGCACGACGCAGCAGCGGGCGGCGCAGCGCGACTGCGTGGCGCGGCTTTTGCGGGTGAGCCAGAAGACGCTGCAGCCGCGCCAGTTCGCCGCCGGCAGTTCCGGCGGCTTCGGCCTGCTCCTTCTCTCGGGCTTCCTGGTGCGCCGCGTGAACCAGGGCGGGCGCTTCGGCGCCGAGCTGCTCGGCCCCGGCGATTTGCTGCGGCCCTGGCGAACGGTCGGCTATCAGGCGAGCATGCCCTTCGAGCCGGCCTGGACCGCGGTGAGCGACGCCGAGCTCGCGATCCTCGACGACACCTTCGCCCGCCTGGCCGCCCCCTACCCCGCCGTCGCCGTGCAGCTCGTGGATCGCGCGATGCTGCGCTCGCGCCACCTCGTGATCAACATGGCGATCGTCCGGCAGCCGCGGATCGACACCCGCCTCCACATGCTCTTCTGGCACCTGGCGGATCGCTGGGGGAGGACCGGCTCGGCGGGAGTGACCTTGAACGTGCCCCTCACCCACGGGCTCCTGAGCGACCTCGTGGCGGCGCGGCGCCCGACCGTGAGCAGCGCGATCAGCAGCCTTGGCCGCGAAGGCAAGGTTCTGCGCACCGATGAGGGTTGGCTCTTGCCAGGGAGGCCGCCCGGCGAGCTTGTCGAGCTCGCGGGCGTTGCCGCGGACGGCCCGAGGCCAGATTCCGGGGAGGCCTCGGGCCGAAACCGCCTCCACGCCATGTAGAGAGGGTGAGGGAGACGGCGCAACCCGAGCCGCTGGTGTCCCTGGAGGGGGTGAGCAAGAGCTACGGCGAGGGAGCGGCGCGCCAGACTGTGCTGGACGGCCTCTCCCTCACGATGGCGGCCGGTGAGCTCACGGTCGTGCTCGGCCCCTCGGGCTGCGGCAAGACGACGCTGCTCAACCTGATCGGCGGCCTCGACACCGCCGACGCCGGTAGCGTGCGGGCCTGCGGGGTCGACCTGACGGGCGCCACGCGGCGCCAGCTGACCGCCTACCGGGCGGGCTCGGTCGGCTTCGTCTTCCAGTTCTACAACCTGCTCCCCACCCTGACCGCCCAGGAGAACGTCGAAGCCGGCGTGCGGGTGGCGGGGGTGGAGCGCGAGGCCGCCCGCAAGATGAGCCGCTCGCTGCTCGCCCAGGTCGGGCTTGGCCAGCTCGCCAGCCGCTTCCCCTCCCAACTCTCCGGCGGCGAGCAGCAGCGGGTCGCGATCGCCCGCGCCCTGGCGAAGCGCCCGCGCCTGCTCCTGGCCGACGAGCCGACCGGGAACCTCGACGAGGAGACCGCGACCGGCGTGCTCGAGCTGATGCGGGAGCTGAACAAGGCGACCGGCGCCACCTTCGTCGTCGTCAGCCACAACCCGCTGCTCGCCCGGGCGGGGAACCGCGTCGTCCGGCTCTCGCACGGGCGGCTCGCCGAGGCGGCGCCGGGCTGATGCTCTGGCGCAAGGCGCTCCGCGATCTGCGCGCGATGGGGGTGCGGGCGCTCCTGATCGTCGTCGTGATCGGCACCGGCGCCGGGGCCGCCGCGGCGATCTCGCTCGCCCTCCACGACGTGCAGCTCAGCCGCGACGCCTTCTACGCCAGGCAGCGGCTGGCCGACCTCGACCTGCGGTTGCGACGGCCGCTGGCGCCGCGTCTCCTGCTGGGGCGGGCGCGACGGGTTGGAGCGCGACCGGCCGAGACGCGCCTCGTCCTCTCCGGTGAGGCCCTGCTGCGCGGCGGCGCGCAGCCGGCCGCCGAAGCGGTCGGGATGAGCCCCGCCGCGAGGCTCGACAGGCTCGCCGTCACGGCTGGCCGCGGCCTCAGCCCCGGCGCGCCGCGCGGTGCGCTTCTTGACCCCGACTTCGCCAAGCGCTTCGGGTTGGGGGTCGGCGAGCGGCTCGTCCTGCGGCTCGGGGGTCGGTCCTTCGCGCTGCGCATCCGCGGCCTCGCTCGCAGCCCCGAGTACCTGCTCGCCACCGCCAACCCCGACTACCTGGTCCCCGAGCCGGGCTCGCTGGCGGTCGTCTTCCTGCCGCGCGCCTCGCTGGGGCGGCTGGCCGGCCTCGGGGACCACGTCGACGACCTCGTCGTCGATCTGCCGGGCCGCCGGGCCGCCCAGCGCGCCGCGCGGCTCGCCGCCGGCCTGCCGGTGGCGCGGATCACACCACGCTCGGAGCAGTACGGGCTGCGCCTCACCGACGCCGACGTCCACGCCTTCTCCACGTTCGCGCCGGTGATGGGCGTGGTCTTCGCCCTCGTCGGGCTGCTCCTGATCGCCCTCAGCCTGCGCCGCCTCGTCAACTCGCAGCGGCGCGAGCTGGGGGCACTCTTGGCGCTCGGCTACCCGCCCCGCACCGTGGTCGCCACCGTGCTCCTGCCGGCGGCCGCGCTCGCCCTCGCCGGCGGCCTCCTGGCAATTGCCGTCACGGTCGCGCTCGGCCGCCTGATCGCCAACGAGTACGCGAGCACGGTCGGCTTCCCGGCGACCTCGCATGCGCTCGCCGCCGCGCCGCTGGCGCTGGCGGGCGGGTTGGCGGTCGGGGCGACGCTTCTGGCAGCCGCTCTCCCCGCCTACCGGCTCGCCCGCCTCGAGCCGACCCAGGCGATGCGCGGCGAGCGGCTTTCGGGCTTCGCGCTGCCGGGCTGGCTGAAGCGCGCCACCGCGCTCGGCCCACCGGCGCTCTCCTACGCGCTGCGGGGCCTGCTGCGCCGCCCCCTGCTGAGCGCCGCGACCGTAATCGGCATCGGCGCCGCGATCGGCCTGGGTGCCGCCCTCAACGTCCTCGTCGCCTCGACCGAAAACGCCGTCGACGCCGAGTTCTCCCAGCAGGGCTGGACCTACTCGGTCGACCTGGCGCGGCCGCTTGCGGCGCGGCATGCGGTGGCGCTGGCGCGGCGCGCCGGTGCGAGGAGCGCCGAGCCGACGATCAAGGGCCCCGCCGGGCTGCGCACCGCGGCGGGCCGCGAAGCCGACGTGCAGCTCGCCGGCCTGCCCGCCCGCCCGGCCCTGCTGCGGCTCGACCTCACCGCCGGCTCCCCGCCGGCGCCCGGCCGGATCGTGGTCAACGAGCAGACCGCGCGCAGCCTGAGCCTGAGGGTGGGCGAGAAGCTGAGCCTGGCGACCCCGGCCGCCCGGGCGCGGCTGACGGTGGGTGGGATAGTCCGCACGCTCGCCTCCCAGAGCGCCTACCTGCCGAGCGCGCAGGCGGGGCGCCTGCTTGGTTCGCCGCGCCTCGCCACCAGCATGCTCGTCAACGCCGGCCCGGCGGCGGCGCGGCGCCTGCGCGGCGAGCCGCAGATCGCGCGGGTGACCTCCAGGGCCTCGGCGCAGCGGGCCGAGCGCGACATGATCAAGGAGCTGACCGGCCTGATCTCGGTGCTGCAGGCGATCAGCCTCGGCGTCGGCGCCCTCTTCCTCGTCTCGACGCTCGCCCTCTCCTTCCTCGACCGCCGCGGCGAGTTCGCGACGCTGGCGGCGCTCGGCTACGGGCGGGGCCAGATCGGCGCCGCCGTGGCCGGCGAGGCGCTCACCCAGACCGCCCTGGCGGCGGCGCTTTCGGTTCCGCTTGGCATCCTGATCGCCTCGCCCCTCTCCGCCAGCATCGCCGAAGCCTGGTTTGCGATCGGCCTGCACCCCGAGCCGCCGAGCTTCCTCTGGGTGATCGCCCCCGCCTTCGCCCTGGCGCTGCTCGCCGTCGCCCACGCCACAAGGCGAGCCCTGCGGATCGACATCGCCGCGACGGTGCGGGCGCGGCTGATCGGCTGAGCGATGGCGGCGGGTCGCCGTCCGGTGGATAGTTGCGAGACTGGCCTCGTGTCTGCGTTCGACGCGACGCCCGCAAGCAGTGGGGCCTTGCACCGCCCAACTTCACAGGAGGGTGAGCCGGCGATCTCCCTGCGCGGCGTCCGGAAGGTCTACGGGACGGGCGAGGTTGCAGTCCAGGCCCTGCGCGGCGTCGACCTCGAGATCTGGCCGGAGGAGTTCGTCGTGCTGCTCGGGCCGAGCGGTTCGGGCAAGACGACGCTGCTCAACCTGATCGGCGGCATCGAGCCGGCGAGCGAGGGCGAGATCGTCGTCTTCGGCCGCGACGTCACCGCGCTGGGCGAGGAGGGACGGACGTCGTTTCGGCGCGAGACGCTCGGCTTCATCTTCCAGTTCTTCAACCTGATCCCGACCCTGACCGCGCTGGAGAACGTCGAGCTGGTCGCCGAGCTGGGCCACGGCGCCGACCGCTCGATCGAGATGCTGGAGAGGGTCGGGCTCGGCGACCGCCTCGACCACTTCCCCGCCCAGCTCTCCGGCGGCGAGCAGCAGCGGGTCGCCGTCGCCCGCGCCCTGGCCGGCGGCCCCCGCGTCCTGCTCGGCGACGAGCCGACCGGGGCGCTCGACCTGGAGACCGGCCGCACGGTCCTGGATCTGTTGCACAAGCTGAGCCACGAGCTGCACCAGACCGTGCTCTTGGTCACCCACAACGCCTCGATCGGCCGCATGGCCGATCGGGTGCTGCGAATGCGCGACGGCCGCATCGCCGGCGACGAGCGCAACGCGTCACCGGCTCCCGCCGAGCAGCTCGAGTGGTGAAGTGACGACGCTGCGCAGGAAGGCGCGCCGCGACATGCGCCGCCAGCGCGCCTCCTTCGCCGCGATCGCGCTCACCATCTTCCTCGGCGTCACCCTGTTTGGCGCCAGCTACGACGCCTACCGCAACCTCGACGCCTCCTACGGCCGCGCCTTCACCGAGTACCGTTTCGCGAACCTGACCGTGACCGGCGGCAGGGCCGCCCGTCTGGCCCAGGAGGCGAGGAGCACGCCCGGGGTCCAAGCGGCGCAGGCCCGGGTGCAGGCCGACCTGCCGCTGCGGGTCGGCGCCGACAAGCTCCTCGGCCGGGTGGTCGGGCTCCCCGCCGCCGGCCAGCCCGCTGTCGACCGGGTCGAGGTGCGCGGCGGCTCCTATCTGCGGCGCGGGGCGCCGAACGGCGTCCTGGTCGAGAAGCACATGGCCGACACCTTTCACCTGGTGCCCGGCGACAGCGTCACGGTGACCGGCGCCCGTGGGCCGGTCCGGGTGCGGATCCTCGGCGTCGCCTCCTCCCCCGAGTACTTCTGGCCGGCTCGCAGCCGCCAGGACATCCTGCCGGCGCCGAAGGACTTCGGGGTCATCTTCGCGCCCGACCGGCTGGCGCTGCGCCTCGCGGGACTGGCGGCGCCCAACCAGGTCGCCGTCTACTACGCCGGCGGGCGGGAGGACGCCTCGCTGACCGCGAAGCTCACCCGCGCCGCCGCGCCGCTCGGCGGCACCGATGTCCTCACCCGCGCCGAGCAGCCCTCAAACAGCGCCCTCCAGCAGGACGTGGCCAGCTTCCGCGAGCTGGCCGTGCTCTTCCCGCTGCTCTTCCTCGCCGCCGCGGCGCTCGCCACCGGCGTGCTGATGCGGCGCCTGGTGAGCGCGCAGCGGCCGACGATCGGGATGCTGCGCGCCTGCGGCTACTCGCGCCGGCAGGTGGTCGCCCACTACCTCTCGTTCGGCCTTGCCGTGGGGCTGGGCGGCGGCGTGGCGGGGGCGGCCGCCGGCCTCGGCCTGGCCGGCCTCGTCACCCACGCCTACACGACGGCGCTGTCGATCCCGATCACCCTGGTGAGGATCTCGCCGCTGACCGCGCTGATCGGGATCGGCTTCGGGCTGCTCACCGGCGCCGTCGCGGCGGCGCTGCCGGCGGCGGCGGCCGCCCGCGTGCCCCCCGCCGAGGCGATGCGGCGCTTCGCTCCGGCGCGGGGCGGACGGCTCAGCCTGCTGGAGCGGCTGCTGCCTCCGCTGCGGCGGCTGCCGGTGCGCTGGCGAATGACGATTCGCGGGATCGGCCGCAACCCGCGCCGCTCGCTCTCGACCGTGATCGGCGTCGTCCTCGCCCTGACCCTGATCGTCGTCTCCTGGGGGATGATCGACACGACGGAAATCCTCGTCGAGCGCCAGTACGGGCAGGTCGAGCGCCAGGACTCCGAGCTGTACTTCCGCGGCGCCCTGCGCTCGTCGGAGCTGCGCCGCATCCGGCGCACTCAGGGGGTGGCGCGGGTCGAGCCGGGGGTCTACGTGCCGGTCTCGCTGCGGGCGAACGGCCGCCGTTACCAGACCGCGCTGGTCGGCCTGCAGCGCGGCACGCAGATGCACGGCTTCCTGCTCGCCGGTGGCGGCACCACGACGCTTCCTGCCGACGGATTGCTGGCCGGGCAGGCGCTGCGCTCGAAACTAGACCTCGGCGGCGGCGCGGAGGTCGAGGTGACGGCGCCGGGAACCGGCGTCTCGGCGCTGGCGCCGATCGTGGGCTTCCTCGACGAGCCGCTCGGCACCTACGTCTACGCGCCGCTGGGGCCGATCCGCCGCCTTGCCGGCCCGCGGCTCGGGCTCGGCAACGTCGCCCTGGTCCGCTACGCGCCGGGGGCCGACCGCGAAGCGATGCGCCGCCGCCTCAGCTCGCTGCCCGGCGTCGTCGCCTTCAGCGACACCAAGGCCCTGCTCGAGACGGTCAACAGCTACCTCGGCCTCTACTACGCCTTCGTCGGGGTGATGCTGGCGTTCGGGGCGGCGATGGCGTTCGCCCTCCTCTACAACTCGATCCAGGCCAACCTCGCGGAGCGGGCGGTGGAGGTGGCGACCCTGCGCGCCGCCGGCACCCCCTTCCGCACCCTCTCGCGGATGATCACCGCCGAGAACTTCCTCCTCACCGCGTTCGGGATCGTCCCCGGCCTGCTGGTCGGCTACGAGGCTGCGCGCTTCTTCCTCGCCTCCTTCTCCAGCGACGAGTTCAGCTTCGACCTCCAGATCAGGCCCTCGACCCTGGTCCTCGCCTCGCTGGCGATACTCGCAGTCTCGCTGCTCTCCGAGCGGCCCGGGCTGCGGGCCGTGAAGCGGCTGGACATCGCCGGGGTCGTGCGCGAGCGGGCGGCGTGAGTCGACTGACATCGGCCACAATGGTGCGGGCACGGCTGATCGACAAGCGGGTATTGCTGGTGCGCCCATGCTCGACTCGGCGCTGATCACGCCTGATGGCGTGCCGCGCCGGGCACGACGCGGTTCGTCCTCGATGCAGAGCGTGAGATCCTGGCCGGCGTCACATTCGCCGGCCCGGATGTCGCCGACCTGCTGCACGCGGCGACGATCACGATCGTCGCCAAGGTGCCGGCAGGGGACAAGGGTTGCACGTTCCGCGGGCGCCGTCTAGGTTAGACCGGTGACACGCAGCCGGATCGCGTCGGCCGTTGCGGCTCTCCTCGGGGTGAGCGCGATAACTGTGTTCGTAGTGACGGGCGGTGCGGCCAGCGCACTTCCTGCGGTGCCTGGCATGCCGCACGTCACGCTCCCCAAACCCGATCAGAGCGCCGTCTTCAAGGTGATGGTCGAGGGGGAGATCACCGACAGCCTCGAATCGCACATCTCCGGGCATGTTGGGACCTGCCAGGTGATCGGGGACGGCCATGTGGACGACACGACCACCTACCGGCGCGGCAAAGGCGTGGCGCTGCAGTTCGACCGCTACGGCAAAAAGGTCATGATCCATCGGGTGGGCCGCACGACCGATGCCTCGCTTGCGGTCCAGGTGAGGATGACGCGCACCGCCACCGGGGGCACCACCTATTCGCCGACGGGGAGCGCGCCATGCGAAATTGCCCCGTATCACCTGGCGGACAACCCGGATTGCGGGAAGGTAATGCGCAGCTCAGGCAACATGCTGCTCTCCTACAAAGGCGGCAGGATCGGCCTCACCGTGTCGCCCAGCACGCAGGGGGGAGGCGGATTCGGCCAAGACGAATGTGGCGAGGATCCGAGCACCGGGGTCCATGACCTGTTCGCGCTCAGCTGGCCGACCCCACCGGAGCTCGAACCCTCCCGGAGGCACTTGTCGATAGGAGCGATCTTCGGCCGCGGCCACGCTTTTCGCTTCCTCCTGCGAAATTCGGATGTCGGCCAGGCGGCGAAACGCAAAAGCGACTACACCCCTCCAGGTTCGGACCTCAACACCAAGATCGAAGAGTCCTCCCGCAACGTGGCGACTGTGCGGCTGATCCGCAAGAACAGGTAGCGCAGCAGACGCCCACGGCCAATTTAGCTTTCACCTGCACGGCGTGAGCACGGTTGATCGACTAGCGGGTACTACTGGCGCACCATGCTCGGCATCGGCGCCGCGACCGGTCTCGGAGCCGGGCTCGGCGTCTCGCTACCGGCGCCGGCGTCGATGCGTCCCGATCAGGACGATGTAGCGCCCGCGCACGGTCCTCAGACCGCTCTGATCGGTGGCGACGACCCGCAGCTCGGCGGCCGCCGCACCGCCGCTGCGCAGCGCCCGCAGGACGGCGCGCCTGCTCCCCCGTAGCACGGGAAGGGCCAGCCTCACCCACTGGCCGGCGGCGAGAGCCGCGCCCGCCGAGCCGACTCGGCGTCGCCTGCTCACCGGAGTCCCGCGCCGCATCGTCGTCGTCACGATTCGGCCGCCGGCGCGGATCGCGCAGCTCTCCTGCGGGCATTGCGCGAAGACGTTGAGCCGCCCCCGGATGCGCTGCCTCCTGGCACCGGCGAGGTTGAGTTCGGGCCCTCGGTTGTCGGCGACCAGGATGGTGGTGGAGGAGCGGGCGGTGGGCAGGCCGTTGCAGTACGCCGTCTGCCCGGTGAAGACGAAAGCGGTCGAGCAGCCTTCGTCGTCGGTGACCGTGAGGGTGACCGTGTAGGTGCCTGGCTGGCGGTAGCGGTGCGTGACCCGCGCGCTGGAGCTCGCCAGGTGCTTGCCGTCGCCGAACGTCCAGGAATACTTGACGATCCTCCCGTCGGGATCCTTCGAGGCGCTGGCGAGGAATGCGAGCCTGCGGTTCTGGATGCGCAGCGCCGGGGTGACGGAGAACGAAGCGGTGGGCGCCTGGTCGGGAACGATGGCGATGCCGCTCGGGGCGGTGCCGACCGGCACCGAGGCAAGCGGGGCGCCGCTCGCGGTGTTGAAGGCCGTCACCGTGCCGCCCCCCGAGTTGACGACGTAGCCCGCAGAGCCAGCCGGGCTGATCGCGACGCCGGCCGGACCGTTGAAGCCCTTGAGCGCGGTGCCGGTGGCGTTGGTCTGGGTGTTGATCGGGGTCAGCGTGCCGTCACCGAGCCCGGCGGCATAGGCGGTGGCGCCGCTGGGGGCCACGGCGATGCCGTCCGGTTCTTTGCCGACCGCGATCGGAGCGCCGATCGGCTGCCTGCTGGCAGGCGAGAAGGCCGTCACGGAGCCTGCGCCGCTGTTGGCGATGAAGCCTCGTCCGCCGTGCGGCCCGATCGCGACCTGCGCCGGCGCCGAAGCGTCGGCGACGGTGCCCAGGACGGTGTCGGTGGCGGTGCCGATCATCGAGACGTCGCCACTCCGCTGGGCGACGAAGACCGCGGTCCCGTCGGGAGAGATCGCGACGCCGTCCGGTTCTTTGCCGACCGCGATCGACGCCCCCGGAACCGTGTTGGTGCGCGTGTCGATCACCGACACGGTTCCGTCACCGAAGTTGGCGACCCAGGCCGTGCGGCCGTTGGGGGAGATCGCGATGCCGCGCGGCTTGCCACCGACGACAATCGATGCGCCGAGCACGGCATTGGCCCGTGTGTCGATTTGGGAGACGGTGCCGCCGGCTTCGTTCGTCACATAGGCAAAGCGCCCGTCGGGCGTGATCGCAACGTCGCGCGGGCCCGCTCCCACCGGGATCGTCGCCACCGCGACGTTCGTTCCGGTGTCGAGGACCGACACGCTCCCGCTGCCGGAGTTGGCGACATAGGCGTCTCGGGCCAGCGCGGTGGAGGCATTCAGCGCCAGCGTCGCGGCGGCGATCAGAGCGCAGGCCGCACAGTGTTTTGCGATTCGACCCCGACTGGACGACACAACCACCCCAGACACGTCGATCGGCCGAGAGTTGCGCGAAGCGCCGCCCCTGTCAGCAGGCTGACAAGTGGGCTGGCTGGCGGAAAAGCCGCAGGCCCGGTCGGGGGCTTCTGCGGATGCATGGATCGCGGCTGGGCGGGGAGAATCGAGTCATGGTAGGCGCTCCCTCGCTCGACGTCGGGCTGATCGACACCTGGTGGCGCGCCGCCAACTACCTCTCGGTCGGGCAGATCTACCTGCTCGACAACCCGCTGCTGCGCGAGCCCCTGGCGCCCGCGCACATCAAGCCGCGCCTGCTCGGCCACTTCGGGACCACGCCCGGCCTCAACCTCCTCTACGCCCACCTCAACCGGGCGATCCGCGCGCGCGACCTGAACGCGATCTACGTGACCGGTCCAGGCCACGGCGGCCCGGGGGTGGTCGCCAACGCCTACCTGGACGGCACCTACTCCGAGGTCTACCCGCACGTCGGCCGCGACGAGGCGGGGCTGCGCGAGCTGTTCCGCCAGTTCTCCTTCCCCGGCGGCATCCCCAGCCACGCGGCGCCGGAGACGCCGGGCTCGATCAACGAGGGCGGCGAGCTGGGCTACTCGCTGGCCCATGCCTACGGCGCCGCTTTCGACAACCCCGAGCTGCTCGTCGCCTGCACGATCGGCGACGGCGAGGCCGAGACCGGCGCGCTGGCGGCGAGCTGGCACTCGAACAAGCTGCTCAGCCCGCGCACGGACGGCGCCGTGCTGCCGATCCTCCACCTCAACGGCTACAAGATCGCCGGCCCGACCCTGCTCGCCCGCATCCCCGAGCCGGAGCTGGTCTCGCTGCTGGAGGGCTACGGCCACCGGCCGATCCTCGTCTCGGGCGGGCTCGACGGCGAGGACCCGGCGGCCGTCCACCCCCTCCTGGCGGCGGCGCTCGACGAGGCGCTGGAGGAGATCGCCGAGATCCAGCGGGCGGCCCGCTCCGGCGGCGCCGCCGGGCGGCC
Organism: uncultured Solirubrobacterales bacterium; assembly: GCA_963696185.1. Lineage (GTDB taxonomy): Bacteria > Actinomycetota > Thermoleophilia > Solirubrobacterales > 70-9 > VRUE01. Next base: position 1,949,979 of record OY968825.1, on the reverse strand, counting down.
GCGCTGGCCGATGATCGTGCTGCGCACCCCGAAGGGCTGGACCGGGCCGAAGCTGGTCGACGGGCTGCCGGTGGAGGGGACCTGGCGCTCCCACCAGGTGCCGCTGCCGCGCGTCCGCGAGGACCCCGAGCACCTGCGCCAGCTCGAGCAGTGGATGCGCGGCTACCGTCCCGAGGAGCTGTTCGACGCGGGCGGCGCCCCGGCGGCCGAGCTGGCGGCGCTCGCACCGCGGGGCGAGCGGCGGATGAGCGCCAATCCCCACGCCAACGGCGGCCTCCTGCTGCGCGAGCTGCTGCTGCCGGACTTCCGCGACTATGCAGTCGAGGTGGGGCGACCCGGGCGCGACCGGGCCTCGGCGACCGGCGCGCTCGGCGCCTTCCTGCGCGACGTGATCCGCCGCAACCCCGACAACTTCCGCCTGGTCGGGCCCGACGAGACCGCCTCCAACCGGCTCTCCGCCGTCTTCGAGGCAACCCACCGCGAGTGGGAGGCGGAGCTGCTGCCCAGCGACGAGGACCTCGCCCCCGACGGGCGCGTGATGGAGGTCCTCTCCGAGCACCTCTGCCAGGGCTGGCTGGAGGGCTACCTGCTGAGTGGCCGCCACGGCATGTTCAACTGCTACGAGGCCTTCATCCACATCGTCGACTCGATGTTCAACCAGCACGCCAAGTGGCTGAAGGTGACGCGGCAGATCCCCTGGCGCCGCCCGCTCGCCTCGCTCAACTACCTGCTCACCTCGCACGTCTGGCGCCAGGACCACAACGGCTTCTCCCACCAGGACCCCGGCTTCATCGACCACGTCGTCAACAAGAAGGCCGAGGTCGTCCGCGTCTACCTGCCGCCCGACGCCAACTGCCTGCTCTCGGTCGCCGACCACTGCCTGCGCAGCCGCCACTACGTCAACCTGATCGTCGCCGGCAAGCAGCCGGAGCTGACCTGGCTCTCGATGGAGGAGGCGATCGCCCACTGCGCCCGCGGGCTCGGCATCTGGGAGTGGGCCTCCAGCGAAGGCAACGGCGAGCCCGACGTGGTGATGGCCTGCTGCGGCGACGTGCCGACCCTGGAGACGCTGGCGGCGACGGCGCTGCTGCGCGAGAGCCTGCCGGAGCTGAAGGTGCGGCTCGTCAACGTCGTCGACCTGATGCGGCTGCAGCCCGAGAGCGAGCACCCGCACGGGCTGCCCGACCGCGAGTTCGACTCGCTCTTCACCACCGACCGACCGATCGTCTTCGCCTACCACGGCTATCCGTGGCTGATCCACCGCCTCACCTACCGGCGTGCCAACCACGACAACCTGCACGTGCGCGGCTACAAGGAGGAGGGCACGACGACCACTCCCTTCGACATCGTCATGCTCAACGACCTCGACCGCTTCCACCTGGTGATCGACGTGATCGACCGCGTCCCCGGCCTCGGCGCCGAGGCGGCGGCGCTGCGCCAGGAGATGGCCGACCGCCGCCTGCACTGCCGAGCCTGGACGCGCGAGCACGGCGAGGACCACCCGGAGATCCGCGACTGGACGTGGCCGGGGTGAGCCGGGTGCGCCACTCGACCGCCAGCCCGCGCCGGGTAAGGCTGAAGCGCGGGGCGCTGGAGGGCTACCGCGAGCTGGTCGGCGACGAGCTGGTCGCCGAGGTGCGCGAGGTCGCCGCGGCGCTGCGCGGAATGCGGGTGCTCGAGCTGAGCGCGACCGCCACCGGAGGCGGCGTGGCCGAGCTGCTGGCCTCGCTCGTCCCGCTCGAGCGTGACCTCGGGATCGAGGCGGAGTGGCGGGTGATCGCCGGCGACCTTCGCTTCTTCGAGGTGACGAAGCGGATCCACAACGGCCTGCAGGGGATGGAGGTCGAGCTGAGCGAGGCCCAGCGCGACGAGTACCTGCACCACAACGAGGCGAACGCCAGGGCGCTCGAGGGGCACTGGGACGCGATCGTCGTGCACGACCCGCAGCCGGCGGCGGTTCGCAGCTTCGCGCCGAGCCTCGCCGACCGCTGGATCTGGCGCTGCCACGTCGACTCCTCGGCGCCGCACCAGCCGGTCTGGGAGTTCCTGCGCCCCTACGTGGAGCTCCACGACCGCGCCGCCTTCACGCTGAAATCGTTCGTGCCCCCCGATCTGGAGGCCCCGACCTCGCTGCTGCTGCCGGCGATCGACCCGGTCGCCTCCAAGAACCAGCGGCTGCCCGACTACCTGGCCCGGCAGACGGTGGCGGCGCTGGGCGTCGACCTGGCGCGGCCCCTGCTGCTCCAGGTCTCGCGCTTCGACCCCTGGAAGGACCCGTTCGGCGTGATCGAGGTCTGGAAGCGGGTGCGGGAGACCTTTCCCACCCTGCAGCTCGCCCTGGTCGGCTCGATGGCGACCGACGACCCCGAGGGCTGGCGCATCTACGAGGAGATCGAGCGCGAGACCGCCGGCGAGCGGTCCTGCCTGCTGCTCACCGACCAGATGGGGGTCGCCAGCCACGAGGTGAACGCCTTCCAGCGGGTCGCCGACGTGGCGATCCAGAAGAGCATCCGCGAGGGGTTCGGGCTGGTCGTCTCCGAGACGCTCTGGAAGGGCACGGCGATGGTGGCGGGGCGGGCGGGGGGCATCCCGGTGCAGCTCGAGGACGGCGTCGGCGGCTACCTCGCGGAGTCGGTCGAGGAGTTCGCCGCCCGCGTCGTCGAGCTGCTGGAGGATCCGCTGCGGGCCGAGGAGATGGGCGCCGCCGGAGCCGAGGCGGTGCGCGCCCGGTTCCTGCTGCCGCGCCTGCTGCGCGACCACCTCGCGGTGCTGCGGGAGCTGGCCGCGTGAGGCGGGGGGAGATCCTCGTCGTCAACGCCGGTTCGATGAGCCTGAAGCTGCACCTGGTCGACGAGGGGGAGCGCAGCGAGCGCGTCGAGGAGATCGAGTCCGTGGACCCCGGCCGGGTCGCCGCGGTCGCCCACCGCGTCGTGCACGGCGGGCCGCGCTTCCGCGAGCCGGTCCTGATCGACGCCGCGGTCCGCGAGCGGATCTTCGAGGCCGAGCCGCTGGCGCCGCTCCACAACGAGCCCTGCCTGGTCGGGATCGAGCGCGCGCGGGAGGCCCTCCCCGACGTCCCGCAGGTCGCCGTCTTCGACACCGGCTTCCACGCGACGATCCCGGAGGAGGCCGCGACCTATCCGCTGCCGCGGCGCTGGCGCGATGAGTGGGGGGTGCGCCGCTACGGCTTCCACGGCCTCTCGGTCGCCTGGTCGGCCGAGCGCGCGCCGCAGCTGCTGGGCCGCCCGGCAGCGGGGCTGCGGCTGGTCGTCTGCCATCTCGGCGGCGGCTGCTCGGTGAGCGCCGTGCGCGACGGCCGCTCGCTCGACAACACGATGGGCTTCAGCCCGCTGGAGGGGGTGCCGATGGCGACCCGCTCCGGCTCGGTCGACCCGGGGGCGCTGATCTACCTGATGCGCGAGCGCGGCCTCGACGCCGAGGCGCTCGAGCGGGCGCTCAACTTCGACTCCGGCCTGCGCGCCCTGGCCGGCGGCAGCGGCGGGATGCGCGAGATCGAACTGGCGGCGGCCGGCGGCGACGCGGCGCTCGCGGTCGAGGTCTTCGCCCACCGCGTGGCCGGGGCGGTGGCGGCGATGGCGGCCTCGGCGGGCGGCCTCGACGCGCTCGTCTTCACCGCCGGGATCGGCGAGCGCTCGGCCGGGGCGCGGGAGCGGATCTGCCGCCGGCTCGCCTTCCTCGGGGTCGAGCTGGACCGGGAGCGAAACGCCGCCGCAGAACCGGACTGCGACGTCGCCACGACCGCGTCGCCGCTGCGGGTGCTGGTCGTCCGCGCCCGCGAGGAGCTGATCGCCGCGCGGGCGGCGCGGGCGCTGCTGGCGCCGGCGAACAGGCGATGACGAGGAAGACGGACACTGAGCGTTAAGTGATGGCTCCCGCGCGGACAGGCACCGTCCCAGGCCACGGAGTCCACGACCAGCGAAGGGATGAGGAACGCCGCGCCGACGAGCGGCGCGGCGCCGAGGACGGGTTGAGCGGCGGGGAGGCGGCGGCGCGGCTCGAGCGCTACGGACCGAACGCGCTCACGGAGCAGACGCGAAATGTCATCCTCGAGTTCCTCTCCCACTTCTGGGCGCCGATCCCCTGGATGATCGAGGTTGCTCTCCTGCTCACCGCGGCGACGGCGCGCTGGCCGGACTTCGGGATCATCCTGGCGCTGCTGGCGCTGAACGGGGTGGTCGGCTTCTGGGAGGAGCACCAGGCGGCCAACGCGATCGAGGCGTTGAAGGAGCGACTGGCCAAGCGGGCGCAGGTGAGGCGCGACGGCGAGTGGCGGGTCGTGCCGGCCGAGCTGATCGTTCCCGGCGACCTTCTGGCCGTTGGGCGCGGCGACGTGATCCCGGCCGACGGTCGCATTCTCGGCGGTGCCGTGGAAACCGACGAGTCGGTGCTGACCGGCGAGTCGCTCCCGGTGAGCAAGCGTAAGGGAGACGACGTCTACTCGGGGACGATCGTCTCACGGGGCTCCCCCTCGATCCGGGTGCTTGCCACCGGGGCGGCCACCGAGTTCGGCCGCACCGCCGAGCTGACCGGAGAGCCGGGTTCCGAGAGCCACTTCCAGGCTGCGATCTTCTCGATCGGCAGGTACCTGATCGCGATCGCGCTCTGCCTGGTCGCGCTGATCGTCGCCGTCTCGCTCGCGCGCGGCACGAGCCTCACGAGCACGCTCGAGTTCGCCCTCGTGGTGACGATCGCCTCGATCCCCGTCGCCCTGCCGGCGGTCCTCTCGGTGACGATGGCGGTCGGCGCCCGCTACCTGGCCAAGCGGGAGGCCGTCGTCAGCCACCTGCCGGCGGTCGAGGAGATGTCCGGCGTCGACGTGCTCTGCGTCGACAAGACGGGGACGATCACCCGCAACGAGCTGGCAATCGCCGAGGTGGTCGCGATCGGCGAGGGGGACGACCGCGAGGAGGTGCTGCGCGAGGCGGCGCTGACCGCGGAGCCGGGCGGCAAGGACCCGATCGATGCGGCGGTCCTGGCGGCGCTCGACAGCCGGCCGGAGGGCTGTCAGGTCCTTGAGCTCGAGCCCTTCGACGCCGGCCGCAAGCGGGCCGAGGCGCATATCAGGGAGCAGGGGGGCGCCGAGTACCGCGTGGCGAAGGGGGCCGTGCAGGCGATCCTCGATCTGGCGGGCGCGTCGGCTCCGGGCGCCGATCGCCTCGCCGCGGCGACGGCGGAGTTCGCCCGCAAGGGACAGCGGGCCCTTGCCGTTGCCCGGGCCGGCGACGGCGCCTGGCGCCTCACCGGGGTGCTGGCGATCGCCGATCCGCCCCGCGATGACTCGCGCGAGACGCTGGAGCAGGCGCGAGCGCTCGGGGTCGAAGTGAAGATGGTCACCGGGGACCGGGTGGAGATCGCGCGCGAGATCGCCGCCGAGGTCGGGATGGGGACCGAGATCCTCGAGGCGAGCGCGATCGAGCGGCTCGACGGCGAGGAGCTGACGAGCCGGGTCGAGGATGCCGACGGCTTCGCCCAGGTCGTCCCCGAGGACAAGCACCGGATCGTCGCGGCGCTGCAGGCGCGCGGCCACATCGTCGGGATGACCGGCGACGGAGTCAACGACGCTCCGGCGCTGGCCCGCGCCGACGCCGGGATCGCCGTCTCCGGCGCTACGGACGCGGCGCGGGCGGCGGCCGACATCGTGCTGCTCTCGGCCGGCCTCTCGGTGATCGTGGAAGCGATCCACCGCGCCCGCGAGGTGTTCCGGCGGATGGCCAACTACGCGATCTACCGGATCACCGAGACGATCCGCGTCGTCCTCTTCGTGACCGTCTCGATCGTCGCCTTCAACTTCTTCCCGGTCACCCCAATCCAGATCGTGCTGCTGGCGATCCTCAACGACGCCGCGATCCTGACGATCGCCTACGACCGCGTGGTGCCGTCGCCCCGCCCCGAGCGCTGGGACCTGCGCGAGGTGCTGAGCATCGCCACCGTGCTCGGCCTGGCCGGGGTGCTCGAGTCGTTCTCGTTGGTCGGCATCGCGGTCGGGCCACTCGGCCTCAGCCACGCGGAAATCCAGACCCTGATGTACCTGAAGCTCTCGGTGGCCGGGCATCTGACCCTGTTCGTGGCGCGCACCCGCGGGCGTATGTGGTCCTATCGCCCCGCCTGGGTGTTGCTGGTCGCCGTGGTCGGGACCCAGCTGCTCGCCACCGCGATCGCCGCCTCGGGCCTGCTTATGCACCCGCTGGGCTGGGGCCTGGTCGGACTGGCCTGGGGCTACGCGATCGTCTGGATCCTGCTGCTCGACCAGGTCAAGCTCTGGGCCTACGCGGCTCTCGACCGACGCCGCGCCCTCGCGCCGGGACCGCCCGCCGTTCGCCCGACTAGGAGCCTGTCCTCAACGTCGTAGCGTCGCTCGTCTTCGCCGCCCTCTTCTCGCCGAGGGCGCGCGGATCTCCAGAAGCCTGGTCCAGCCTGCCGGCGTAGGCAAGCAGCAGGTCGCGGTGCTCGACCCAGCCGGCGAGCCGCGTCGTCCCGGCGCCGAGCACGGGCAGCGCCTCGCGGTCGCCCTCGGCCAGCAGCTCGGCGGCGACGGCGAGCTCGCTGTCGGCGTGCAGCTCGGGCACCGCCCGAGCGAGGCCAGCGGCGTCCATGCCCCCATCTTCCTCTACCTCGCGCTCGACGTCGCGGGCGGCGATCACGCCGAGCAGAAGGCCCTCCGCGTCGATCACCGGCAGGGCAGGGCGGCGCTCGCGCAGGAACGCCGCGGCGATCTCCGGCAGCGGCGTGTTCGCCGGCAGCGGCTCGGGCGGCGGGCGCATCACGTCACCGATCCGCAGGCCGGCAACCGGTCCGGCGAGTGCCGGACGCTCGATGTCGATGCCGCGCCGCCGCAGCTTCAGGGTGTAGATCGAGTCGGCGCTGAGACGGCGGCTGAGCGCGGTGGCAATCACGACCGCCAGCATCAGGGGCAGGATCACCGAGTAGTCGCCGGTCAGCTCGAAGACGATGATCACCGCGGTGATTGGCGCCCGGCCCGCCGCGGCGAAGACCGCGCCCATGCCGACGAGGCCATAGGCGCCGGCGCCGGCGACCGCGCCGGGAAGCAGCTCGTGGGCGCCGAGACCGAAGGCGCTTCCCAGCATTGCTCCCATGAAGAGCGAGGGGGCGAAGACACCGCCCGAGCCGCCGATCGCGAGGGTGAGGCTGGTCGCCGCGATCTTCCCGGCCAGGAAGAGAAGCAGTAGGCCGAGCACGTAGTGCCCGCCGATCGCCTGCTCGAGCACGGGGTAGCCCACCCCGTACATCTCGGGCAGCGCCAGGAGCAGGGCGCCGAGCAGGAGCCCGCCCGCCGCCGGGCGCAACCAGGCCGGGCCCCGCCAGAGGCGGTCGGCCACGTCCTCGGCGCCGTAGAGGGTGCGCATGAAGGCGACGCCGACCAGCGCGGCGAGGAGGCCGAGCAGCGCGTAGAGCGGGTACTCGACGGCGGAGACGAGGTGGAAGGAGGGTAGGTGCAGGAAGGCGCCCGAGCCGAAGGCGAGCCGCCCGACGGCGGTCGCCACCACCGAGCTCAGCACGACGATGCCGAAGGAGCGGCTCTGGAAGTCGCGCAGGATCAGCTCCAGGGCGAAGAAGACGCCGGCGATCGGCGCGTTGAAGGTGGCGGCGATGCCGCCCGCCGCGCCGCAGGCGACGAGCAGGCGCAGCTCCTCGCCGGGCAGGCGCGTCACCTGGCCTAGCGCCGAGCCGATCGCCGAGCCGATCTGCACGATCGGCCCCTCCCGCCCGACCGAGCCGCCCGCCCCGATGCATAGCGCCGAGGCAAGCGACTTGGCTACCGCCACGCGGGGCCGGATCCGCCCTCCCTTGCTATGGACGGCGAGCATCACCTCGGGCACGCCGTGGCCGCGCGCCTCCGGCGCAAAGCGGTAGACGAGCGGCCCGTAGAGCAGACCGCCGATCAGCGGGACGAGGAGCACGATGAAGGGGCCGAGGAAGGCGAGGTGGGGGTTGACGAAGTGCCCGAGGGCGCTCGGGTCGGCATGCCCCGTGAAGAGCTCGGTGAAGCCGCGGATCAAAAAGCGGAAGACGATCGCCCCGAGCCCCGCTCCCACCCCGATCAGGAGGGCCAGGGCGGCGAGGAAGCCGCCCTGCCCGCCGAGGGCGGCGCGCAGGCGCCCGAGCATCTGCTCGGGCACGGCAAAGCTCCGGATCGCGCGCAGCCGGTTCACCGCCGCGAGCCTAGAGACAGGGAGGCGCCACCCGCCGCGACCCGATGCCGCCTGTCAGGAAGATGACACCTACCGCGGCTATCCGACCGAGCTCGAAGCAACGGTCCGGCCCGCTGCTCACAGTCGGCTTAGCGTGGCAGGCCGGCGCGAGTAGGTCCTAGTCGAGCAACTGCCGAAGGTCGTCAATGCTGAGGTCGGCATCGCGCAGGATGCCGGCGAGGGTGCCGCGACGGATTTCCCGATGCAGTGGGACGACGAGCGCGTGTCTGCGTCCCGTTTTCTTCAAGCGGACGTGGCTGCCGCGTTGGCGGACGACTTCCCAGCCCTCCTTGCGAAGCGCCTTGATGAGGCGCTCGCCAGAGACGACCGGCTGACGCGGGCTCACGCCGGCAGCGGAATCGTGCGGCGGATCACGCCGCTGTCGAGCGGCTCGCCGTCTTCACGAAGTCCCTCGACGTAGAGGGTGACCGCCTCGTTGGCGTTCGCCATCGCGTCGTCAAGGTCGTCGCCCTGGGTGTGAAGACCCGGAAGGTCGGGCGCATAGACGTGGTAGCCGCCCTCGTCCTGTGGCTCGAAGACCAGCTCGATTTCCTGAGTGCTGTCTGCCATGACGTTCGTATCTAGCTTACGCCAGTGTTCGGGCTGCTCTATCCATCCTCGCCTGATCGTCGGGTTCTCGACCCGAAGGTCGAAATTAGTACCCGAATGAGTACCCACGGCTTGTCGGCCAAGCCGGCCCAAAACGAAAGCCCTGCGTTTGCAGGGCTTTCTCTATAGCGGGGGCGGGATTCGAACCCGCGACCTTCGGGTTATGAGCCCGACGAGCTACCTGACTGCTCCACCCCGCGGCGGTAGGGGAATGCTAGCAGCGCGGTTAGAGTGCCGGCCCGATGACAAGGGATTCCCAGAGGGTTGCGGTGATCGATGTCGGGACGAACTCGACGCGGTTGCTGGTCGCCGAGGTCGAGGCGGGGCGGGTCTCCGAGGTCGAGCGGCGCAGTCGCGTCACGCGGCTGGGGCGGGGCGTCGACCTCTCCGGCCAGCTCTCCGCCGAGGGGATCGAGGCCGCCTGCGAGGCGGTAGGCGACTACCTGGCGATCTGCCGCGAGGCGGGAGCGGAGGCGATCGAGGCGATCGCGACCAGCGCTGTCCGCGACGCCTCCAACGGGGGCGCCTTCGTCGCCGAGCTGCGGGAGCGGTTCGCGCTGGCGGCGCGGGTGCTCTCCGGTGAGGAGGAGGCCCGGCTCACATACCTGGGCGCCACCTCGGAGCGGCCCCCCAGCGAGCCGACCCTGGTCATCGACATCGGCGGCGGCTCCACCGAGCTGGTCGTCGGCAGCGGCGACGAGATCGCCTTCCAGGCCTCGCTGCAGGCCGGCGTCGTCCGCCACACCGAGCGCCACATCTCATCGGACCCCCCCACCACCGCCGAGCTGGAGGCCCTCGCGGCCGACGCCAGGTCCGTGGTCGAGGCCGCGCTTGCCGGGCGAGCCGAGGCCCGCGCCGCAGCCGCGATCGCCGTCGCCGGAACCCCGACCTCGCTGGCCGCCCTCGAGATCGGGCTCGAGCCCTACGACCCCGAGCGGGTGCACGGCCACGTCCTCACGCTTCCCACGATCCAGCGCCTGCTCTCCCGCCTGGCCTCGGCGCCGCTCGCCGAGCGGGTGCGCCTGCCCGGCCTCCATCCCGACCGCGCCCCGACGATCGTCGCCGGCGTCGTGATCCTGGTCGAGGCGCTGCGGGCCTTCGGGCTCGACCGGGTCGAGGTCTCCGAGCACGACATCCTCTACGGGACCGCAATCGCCGCCGCCCAGACCGCGAGTAACGCGCCGGACCGAAGTCAAAACCCGTAAGACCGGCTGGACAGACGGGTCCTGGGAAGCAGGACAGATGGGTAAAAGGAGCGCTGGAACCCATAAAAGTTGGTAGCATCGCCCTACCAATATTTCAGTAGCCAGAAACCGCGCTCCTAGACATATCGGACAGGCGGGCACATAATCGCCGGGCCGGAAGCGAAGCGGAGCCAATCTCCCATCGCAACCCGGTACAGGGTTTGGACGATTGCCGCATCATGGCGCCTCCCGCCGTCCGAGCCCACCGAATAAGAACTGGTCCCTGAAGACGTACCCCTGCCCGTCCTGAGGGACCATCCTGAATCGGCCGCCAGCGATGGCGGTCGATTCTCGTCTGGGGCCAGGCACCGTCAACTGCGGCGCCTGTCCGCTTCTCAAGCCAGATTCGACTTGCGCGGGTAGACGACCTCGGGATCGGTGAGGACGTTGACCAGGGTCGGACGCCCGGACTCGAAGGCCTTCTCAAGGGCTGGCCGCAGCTCGCCCGGCTCGCGCACCAGGACGCCGTCGCAGCCGAGCGCTTCGACCATCTGGTCGTAGCGCGTCTCGGGCCGCAGCTCGGCGGCCACCGAGTAGCCGTATAGGAACTTCATCGGGTGATGCTCGAGGGCCCAGATCCCGTTGTTGCCGATCACGCCGACCACGCCCAAACCGTGACGCGCCATTGTGTCGAACTCCATCCCCGCGAAGCCGAAGGCGCCGTCGCCGAGCAGCAGGCAGACCTGGCGCTCCGGATGGGCCAACTTGGCGCCGATCGCCTGCCCGGGGCCGGCGCCGAGGCAGCCGAACGGCCCCGGGTCCATCCAGCAGCCCGGCTCGTAGGTGTCGATGAAGCGGCCCGCGTAGGAGACGAAGTCGCCGCCGTCGCCGACCACGATCGCGTCGCGGTCGAGCACCTCCCCCAGCTCCCTGTAGACGCGCACCGGGTGCAGCGGCGCGCGCGGGTCGTCCAGCTCCCCCTGCTCGGCGGCGCGCTTCTCGGCCTCGATCGCGCGCAGCTGCTCGAGCCAGCGATCGCTGCGGCGCGGCGCCCCCGCCACCGAGGCGCGGATCGCGGCCAGCCCGGCCGCGACGTCGCCGACCAGGTCGACCTGCGGGGCGCGGTTCGCGCTCAGCGCGTTGGGGGCGGCGTCAAGGCGGATCAGCTTCGTCTCCGCGCCGAAGCTCGCGCCGAAGCCGAGCCGGAAATCGAGCGGGACGCCGACGACGAGCGCCACGTCCGCCCCCTCGAGCGCGGCGCCGCGCGCCCGGCTGAAGGCAAGCTCGTGGTCGGCGGGCAGGCAGCCGCGGCCGAGGCCGTTGAGCAAGACGGGGATCCCGAGCGCCTCGGCGAGGGCTCGCAGCTCGGCCTCGCCGTGGCCCCAGTAGAGGCCGGTCCCGGCCATGATCGCCGGCCGCTCGGCGGCGGCCAGCAGCGCCGCCGCCTCCTCGACCCCGGCCGGCGGGCTCCCCCGCGCCGGCCGCGGGCGGCGGCGGGATCTCCGCCTCGGCCTCGCTGAAGACCACGTCGAGCGGGTAGTCGACGAAGGTCGGGCCGCTCGGCGCGGCCAGCGCCAGGTCGAGCGCCGCCGCGGTCGTCGCCGCGATCCGCGCCGGGTCCTTCACGGTCTCGGCCGACTTGACCAGCGGCGAGACGAAGGGAAGGTGGTCGATCTCCTGCAGCGAGCCGGCGCCCCAGCGCAGCTCCGGCGCCCGGCCGCCCAGCACGCAGAGCGGCGAGCAGTTGGCCTGGGCGCCGGCGATCGCGCTGATCCCGTTGGTCACGCCCGGCCCGGCGGTCAGCGCCGCGACGCCCACCCGCCGCGTCGCCTTCGCGAATCCCTCGGCCGCGAAGGCAGCCGACTGCTCGTGGCGCACGTCGACGATCTCGATGCCCTCCTCGCGGCAGCCGTCGTAGATCGAGAACAGGTGCCCGCCGGACAGGGTGAACAAGTGGCTGACCCCGCGCGACTTGAGGACCTGGGCGACGATGCGTCCCCCGTGCACGGCGGTCTTCTGCTCCGTGGTCGCCATCGCCTCAGTCTATTTCGGCGCGCAGTCTCGGCGCCCCGGCGCGGTCATGCCCGGGGCGGGACTCGAACCCGCAAGCCCCCTAAGGGGCAGCGCCTTTTAAGGGCGCCGCTTTTGCCAGTTTCGCCACCCGGGCTGGTCGATGATATCCCCGCTGGAGAAAGCCCCAAAAATGCTGTGGTGACCGCAACTACCCCGGTGCTACGGTGTCTCCACCTATAGAAACAGCGCCTTCCCTGGAGAGTGCAGCTTGGAGGCTTCAGCCCTAACACACGCCAGTCAGCGCGGACTGCTCGCCCGGCGCTCTCCACTGCTCAAGCTGCAAGGGGACGAGCGGCTGATCGGGATGGCGAGGGGGGGCAACCCGGGCGCCTTCGAGGCGATCGTCGACCGCTACCAGGGCCGCCTGCTCGGCTTCTGCCGCCAGATGCTGGGCTCGACCGAGGACGCCGAGGACGTCCTCCAGGAGGTCTTCGTCAACGCCTACCGGGCGATGCTCGCCGACGAGCGCGAGATCAACCTGCGGCCGTGGCTCTACCGGATCGCCCGCAACCGCTGCCTCAACCACCTCCGCAAGCCGACCGCCGACGCCCGGGAATCGATGGACCTGGTTCCGGCTGTCGAAGCGGCGTCGACGGCCGAAAAGGTCCACAACCGCGAGGAGTTCCGCCAGCTCCTCGCCGACGTCGGCAAGCTCCCCGAGACGCAGCGCAGCGCCCTGCTGCTGCGCGAGATCGACGCGATGTCCTACGAGGACATCGCCCACGCGATGGAGACCAGCGTCCCCTCGGTCAAGTCGCTGCTGGTGCGGGCGCGGATCTCCCTCGCCGACGCGAGCCAGGCCCGCCAGCTGACCTGCAGCGAGGTCCGGCTCGAGCTTGCCGAGGCCGCCGAGGGGCTGCGCAAGGTCTCCGGGCCGGTGCGGCGCCATGTGCGCGACTGCGCCGAGTGCGCGGGCTTCCGCACCGAGATCCGCTCCAACGCGAAGGTGCTGGCGGCGCTGTCTCCGGTCGGGCCGCTGCTGGCCCTGAAGGCCTTCGTCTCCAAGCTCGGCTTCGGCGGCGGCATGGGCGGCGGCGTCGGCGCGGCGGGCGGCGCGGGCGGCGGGGCGGGAGCGGCCGGCGGCGTCGGCGCGGCCCTGGGCGGCGGTGGAGCTGCAAGCGGCCTGGGCGCCGTCGGCGGCGCGCTCGGCACGAAGGCGGTGGCGGGCGTCGTGACGGCCGCCGTGATCACGGCCGGCGCCGTCGCGGCGAGGCAGCCCGAAGAACCGAGCCCGGCCGGACAGGGCGCGGCGATCTCCCGCACCGCCCACGCGCACCAGGTCGCGAAGATCGCCCCCGCCCATGTCTCGCGGCCGGCGAACAAGCCTGACCCGGCGCGGCAGTCGAGCGGGCCCTCGCCCCCGGCCGAAGCGACGCCGGCCGCGGCCGAACCGCCCGCGACGACCGCTGCGGAAAGCGCGCCGGAACAGTCGAACGCGACGGGCAACCCTCCGGCCCACGCCGAAGGGGTGGCGCAGCCGGCCGAACCGGCCGTGTCCGACGGCACGCCCCAGCCGGGCGCGCCGGCCGGCAGCGAAACCGTGGTCGTCGCCGTCGGCGGCTCGCCGACGCCGGCCCCGCCCGCCGAAAGCGCCCCGCCGCCGAGCGAAGGGGCGCCGCCCGAAGCCGCGGCGCCGCCGCCACAGCAGCCGGAAGCGTCCTCGGAATCCCCGTAGCCGCTCGGCCTGGCTCCTTCGGCCTCCGCCCCCCCGGCCTTCGTCAGACCGTGTGAGCCTGCCCCGGCTCCAGGACGACGACCTGGGACGAGGTCTTGGCCTCGACCTCCGCCTTGAACGCTCCGGCGTCGGCGGCGATCGGCGGGAAGGTGTCGTAGTGCATCGGGATCACCGTCCCCGCTCCGATCAGCTCCGCCGCCACCGCCGCGTCGTGGCGGTCCATCGTGTAATGGCCGCCGATCGGCATCAGCGCGACATCGACCGGGTTGCGCTCGGCGATCAGCTTCATGTCGCCGAACAGGCAGGTGTCCCCCGTGTGGTAGACGGTCTTCCCGCCGATGTTGATGACGAGCCCGGCCGCGGTGCCGAGCGAGACGCCGTGCTCGGCGCTGTAGGGAGCCTCTGCGGAGCCGGGAGCGGTGCTCGTGTGCCAGGCCGGCACCAGCTTGATCCAGCCCCAGTCGAACTCGATCGTGCCGCCGAGGTTGGGGTCGCTGACGGAGGGTGCGCCGTGCGCTTCCAGCCAGTTCGCCAGCTCGACGATCGCGACGCAGTGGGCGCCGGTGCGCTTGGCGACCGCGACGGCGTCGGCGAGGTGGTCGGCGTGACCGTGGCTGATCGCGATGTGGGTGGGCTCGACGTCCTCCGCGCCGGCCACCGCAGCCGGGTTGTTGGGCTTCAGGAACGGATCGACCAGCAGCCTCGCATCCCCGTCGCTCAACTCAAAGCACGAGTGCCCGTGGAATCGAATCTCCATCTTCAGCTCTCCTTCCGAGTCTTGGTCCTCCCGGGCCCTGCAGCCTATTCCGAGCCGCGCAGCGCGGCGGCGGCGAGCCCCGCCAGGCCGCCGACGGCGCCACCGACGAGCCCCGCGAAGACGTTGGCTGTCGACTCGAAGAGCGGCAGCGCCAGCAGCACCGCGGCCGCGACGACGACGCCGATCGTGTCGTAGTCCTGGTCGATCGCGTGGCGGGCCTCGGCGCGGCGGACGGCGAACCAGGCGGCGAGCGCGCCCAGCGCCATCCCGTTGCCGCCGGCGATCACCGTGAAGGTCCCCTGCGAGCCGGCGATGCCGCTCGCGACCAGCATCCCGAGCGAGCCGCAGGCGAGCAGCAGCAGCGCGGTGGGGGCGCTGCCGAGGCGCCGCTCCAGGCCGGTCGCGAAGATCGCCAGGCCGAGCGAGACGACGAACAGGTAGCCGACGTCGACGTAGGCGAAGGGGGCGGTCAGGAAGCGCCACCACTGGCCTTCGACCGGGACAACCAGGGCGCCGAACGTCGCCAGGGGTTCGCCGCTCGCCTTCTGCACGATCAGCAGGACGGCGGGACCGAGGATCGCGACCAGGGTGGCGTAGGGGCGCCAGGGGCCGCCCGGGGAGGCGCGGCGCCGCGGCCGCAGGCGGCGGATCCAGGCGGCCAGGCCGCGCCGCTGCTTGGCCTCCAGCGCGTCGCCGTGACGCTCCAGCTTCGGCGCCCGCTTGCGCAGCCGCGCCCCGCAGTAGGGGCACTCGGTGACGTAGGGACTGACCTCGGAGCCGCAGTTCTTGCAGATGACGCTGAGCTCGGTCTCGCCCATGACCTGTTCGAGGATAGCCGCCCGTCCCGGGCCGCTCCGAGCGCGCCGCCGGTGACATACTGCGGGCACAACCGGATTCGAGGAGGAACGAGCGTGGAGTTGCAGAGCCTGACCCAGCAGAAATCGCTTCTTGCCGAGCTTTCCCCCGGCAAAAGGACCCGCCTGCGGCGGCTGCTCTACGAGTTCGGGCCGGGCAACGGGACGCTGATGCTGCTGCCGATCGACCAGGGCATCGAGCACGGCCCGCGCGACTTCTTCCCCAACCCCGCCTCCAAGGACCCCGACTACCAGTTCCGGCTCGCCGCCGAGGCCGGCTACTCGGCGCTGGCCTGCCAGATCGGCATGGCGAGCAAGTACTACCCCGACTACGCCGGCCAGGTGCCGCTGATCCTCAAGGTCAACGGCAAGACCGACATCCCCTCGGCGGCCAGCGCGCTCTCGACCTGCAACGCCGGCGTCGAGGACGCGGTGCGGCTGGGCGCCGACGCGGTCGGCTACACGCTCTACGTCGGCTCGCCGAGCCAGGGCGAGGACCTCGTCCAGCTGCGCCAGGTGCGCCAGGACTGCGACCGCTACGGGATGCCGCTGGTCGTCTGGTCCTACCCGCGCGGCGAAGCGATCGACGCCAAGGGCGGTGCCAGCTCCTTCTACGCGATCGACTACGCGGCGCGGATGGCGATGGAGATGGGCGCCGACGTGGTCAAGCTCAACATGCCGAAGATCAACCCCGACAAGGACAAGGACGCGCCGGCCCCCTACAACGAGATGGAAGTCGACGAGGCGGAGGCGATCCGCCAGTGCGTCGAGTCGGCCGGCCGCTCGCTGGTCGTCCTCTCGGGCGGCTCCAAGGTCGACGACGAGACGGTGCTGCTGCACTGCCGCGAGATCATGGAGGCGGGCGGCTCCGGCGTCATCTTCGGCCGCAACGTCTGGCAGCGCGAGTGGAACGACGCCCTCGAGATCATCGCCCAGATCAAGGAGACGTTGCTGACAAGCGTTCGTCGCACCCCCTAGCCGGGGGAGAGATCTTCCGCCTCGTGCCTCGAGATGGCATGAGGCGGAATTCGATCGGCAGCGCCGTCCTGCTCGTCGCGGTCGCCCTGCTCATCCTGCGGCCCTGGGAAGGCGGCCGTGCGGAAGGCCCCGCTGAAGCCGTCGTGCCGGTGACGAGGGTGGTCGACGGCGACACGATCGAGGTGAGGATCGGCGGCAAGCTGGAGGACGTGCGGCTGATCGGGGTCGACACGCCGGAGACGGTGAAGCCGGGGACGCCCGTGCAGTGCTTCGGGCCGCGCGCCTCCCACTTCACCAAGCGCCTGCTGGAAGGCCGCACGGTGCGCCTGGTCTTCGGCGTCGAGCGCCGCGACGTCTACGGGCGGCTGCTCGCCTACGTCCACCTG
This sequence comes from uncultured Solirubrobacterales bacterium, assembly GCA_963696185.1. Classification (GTDB taxonomy): domain Bacteria; phylum Actinomycetota; class Thermoleophilia; order Solirubrobacterales; family 70-9; genus VRUE01. The sequence goes on along the minus strand of OY968825.1, from coordinate 1,933,232 downwards.
GGAAGGCGATTCGTCGAGGCGATGCTGGCGCGGCGCGGCCTCGCCCGCTCGCTGACGATCCCCCCGAACGACCGCTTCGCGCCGCTCTTCGAAGGGCTCGCGCTGCGAGCGGCGCGGGCGGGGCGGGGCCTCTGGGGCGCCTGCCCGCCCTAGCGCCGCGCCGTCCCCGGCGGTGCGCCGGCCCTGCGCGCGGTCGTGACATTCGGCACGTTTGCAATGTGCACAACCTCATGCAGCTTTGCTAGCGTGCCCCGCGGCCATGGCCCAGACGACGATGCGAATGCGGCAGAGCCTCAACCAGTTCGAGCTCGCCTTCGAGCAGGAGGCCAGCCTCGAGCGACGACGGCGCGAGCAGCTTCGCCGCCGCGCTGCGCACCGCTCGCGGGAGCGCCGCATCAACCGCTCCCAGCAGGAGGGCAAGGTGCGCTTCAGCGTCCTCTTCGTCTGCCTGACCGTGACCGTGGTCGTGGTCGTCGTCTCGATGTTCGAGGCGCTCACCCTGCTGATGGCGTAGAGCGGCGAAGCGCCCGGCGGACGAGGCACCCGGTCCAATAGACTCGCGCGCCGATGGCACGACGCTCGCTGAAGCCACAGCTCAACCAGATCCGCGCCTGGGTCCGCCAGGGGCGAACCGACGCCTGGATCGCGCACCAGCTCGAGGTCAGCGCCTCCGAACTGCGCGAGTTCCGCAAGCAGCACGACCTTAACCCCGAGGAGGAGGGCGCCGGTTCGCAGGAAGCGGACCTGCGTGACGAAATCGAGGCCGAGGTCGAGGCCGCCACGGCCGAGGAGGCCGCCGAGGAGGTAGAGGAGGCGGAGGAGGAAGAAGAGGAGCCCGTCGAGGCGGAGGAGGAGGAAGAGCCTACGGAGACGGAGGAGGAGAAGCCGAAACCTGCCGCCAGGGAGAAAGCCAAGCCCAGGGCCGGTGCGGCCGAGAGCCGCGAGGAGGGCGCCGAGCGGGCGCGCCCCCGCAGGCGGCGCAGGGGAAGGCGCGGCGGCCGCGGCCGGCGCAAAGAGCTGGAGGCGACCTTCGACCACGGCGAGCGGGACGGCTACGGCCTCTGGCTCGACCCCGCCGTCAAGGACGACCGGGTCTACGCCGAGCACTGGGCCGGGAAGCGCGAGGTGACGGTCCGGATCGAGGCCGACCAGATCGTGATCCGCCGCGCCGGCTCCCCCGAGCCCGACGACTCGGACGATTAGCCGACGGGCTGCTGCGGGACGCGGCGCAGCGGGGCGTTGGCCGGGCCACAGGCGCCCGGGTCGAGCCTGCCGCGCACCCTCCAGACGGTGACCGGGCCGCTGCGCACGAGCGGGGCCACCGCCGCCTCGCCGCGCAGCCAGCCGGCCTCCGGCGAGGCGATCGGCCGCCCGGGGTGGATGAAGTCGAGGAAGGGCGCGGTGACGAGATAGTCGAGGTGGGCGGCGTCGACCGCGGCGCGGAAGCCGGCGCAGTCCGGGATCGGGTTGAAGGCGCCGTGCGACCCCTTGACGCCCAGGTAGCGGACCCGGTTGGAGAGGTCGGCGCCGAAGAAGCCGTACTGGAGGAAGCCGGCGGTGGTTCCGGCGAGGCCGATGCGGGCATCGTGGACGTTGCGGGCCCAGGCGTAGGCGGCGTCGAGGTGCATGCCGGGGATTCCGCTGCCGGGGGCGAAGCGGTCGCGCAGGTAGCTGCGCTCGACCGGGTAGCCGATCGCCAGGACGGCGGCGGCGAGGGCGGTCAGCGGGACGGCGAGGGACCATGGTTTCTGGCCGGCGGGTCCTGTCGCCGCAGGGGACCCACCGCCCCCTGCGGTAGCTGAAGCTTCCTCGGGGGCGGTCCCCCCTACGGCGCCACCCGCCGGAGATGCGGATTTGGCTTTGGTCCGCCAGGCGATTGCCCCAGCCGGGAGGAGGACGAAGAGGGCGGCCAGTCCGAGGCCGAAGAGGCGGGACGGGTCGCGGAGGATGGCGTCGGGGCGGTCGGTGACGACGAGGACGGCGAGCAGCGCGAGCAGCATCCCCCACTCCCAGCGCCTCCCCGGCAGCGGCAGGGCGAGAGGGAGCAGGGCGAGGCCGGCGAGCAGCGCCGGGATCGCGAAGCGCACGTTGATCGCGAAGGCGGTCGGGGCGCCCTCGGCCCCGGCGGCGCTGAGCGGGGTGAAGAGGTAGGCGAGCAGCCCGAAGAGGGCGACGGCGCCGAGCCAGCGCAGCGCCCGGTCGCGGCCGCGGGCGATCGCGAGGACCGCGCCGGCGACCGCCGCCGCCACGACCAGCGGCCAGAGCAGCCCGAACGCCTGGTGCAGGCCGGGGACGAAGTACTCCCGCCAGACGCCGGTGTCGGTCGCGTAGTGGACGACGCTGAATTCGGGCCGGCCGCTCTGCAGGCGGGCGGGATGGGGCAGTGCGACCGGGCCCAGGTGGGCGATCTGGGGCAGCGGGTTGCCGGCGGCGATCAGGTTTCGCAGGTACCAGAACCCGCCCCCGGCGAGGGCCGGCAGGAGCCACCATGCGGCGGCGGCCCGCCGCCGTCCGGTCGGCGCCAGCGCCAGCACGGCGACGGTCAGGGCGGCGGCCATCGCCAGCGCCGTGTACTTCGTCCCTGCGGCGAGCCCGGTCGCCAGCCCGGCCATGGCAAGCGGCCACCCGACCGGCAGACCCCGCGGCCCAGCGCTCACTCCGCTGTTCCCTTTCCGCCCTATGTCCGGATCAGGAACAGCGGAACGGAGGGAAGCCGCGGAGGCGTGGGCGTTGACGAGGATCGCGATCGCCGCGAGCAGCAGCCCCGCTGCCATCAGGTCGTCCTTCGCCGCCCCGGGCTCGCGCACGACCAGCGTGTGGCACTCGAGCACGAGCGCCACGGCGACGACGCTGAGGTGGCCGCGGCCGTAGGGCCTGCCGATGCACCAGGCGGCGAGGAAGGCGACCGCCAGCCAGCCGAAGTTGAGGAAGAGCGACAGGGTGTCGCGCTGCGTCAGCAGGATGCCGACCGCGTGCAGCAGCTCCGAGCTCTGCGGGTAGAACCAGTTGACGGTGACCGTCTCGGTGTAGTGCAGGCCGGTCACCGAGTGGCTCTGGGCGATGTCGGCCGCGAAGGGCATGTGGTACCAGAGCGAGTCGAAGTTGAAGATGCCGTGGTCGAGGGCGTGCTTCGCCGTCAGGCCCCAGTGGGCGAAGACGAGGGCGACGATGGCGACTGTGATGACGAGGGACCATGGGGATTGGCCGGCGGGTCCTGTCGCCGCAGGGGACCCACCGCCCCCTGCGGTAGCTGAAGCTTCCTCGGGGGCGGTCCCCCCTACGGCGCCACCCGCCGGAGATGCGGGTGAGCGTGGGAGGAACCAGGCGAACGCCCCGGCCAATAGGAGGGATGCAGCGATGAGGGACCAGGCGTAGAGAAGGCCGAAGAGGCCGAGGAACTCGGAGAGCCAGATGAGGAGGGCGATGGCGACGATGGCCTCGACGAGGTGGGCCGGGGCGCCCTCCCAGTTGGGGAGCAGGCGCTTGCGGAGGCGGACGGCGCTGAAGCCGAGCGAGAGGACGAGGGCGGCGAGGGCGGCCGCGCTGAGGATGTAGGTGCTGACGCTAACCATGGGGCGCTCCGAGGCCTTGCGGTCGCCCTTTCATCCGGATAGCGGCAGGAATGACGACCGCAACGGGGTCGGCTAGCCGCTGAGGCCGCGGACGACGACCGGCGTCTCGCCTGGGGCGACCATCCCCTGGGCGCGGGCCTCGCGGTCGATGACTAGCGGGTCCCGCGCCCCCCGGACCCGGTTGTGGAGGCGCTTGTTTTCGCGCAGCAGCACGTGCAGCTGGGCTTTTGCCGCGGAGGTCGCCGTGTAGGTCTTGACGAAGTCGATCGCCGGGTTGAGGTAGGAGTAGAGGACGGCTGCCAGGACGAGCGTCAGGGCGATGCGGCCGACCCGGTCCCAGCGGATGCGGCTGCCGCCGCGACGCGCCGCCGGCCTGCGTCGCGCGGCGGGGCGGCGTTTCGGCAGGGCTGTGCTTGCGGTCCGGCTCCGGGCGCGGGCTGCCATGTCCGCTCATTTGCGACCGGAGGCCGCATTCCTGCATCGGGTGCCCGCTGAATGTCAGCGTGCCGTTCGGCCCGAGGTGCGAAGCGTCACGCCCTTCATACAGCCGCCCGTGCAAAGGCGGTCAAGCCGGGGAACTCGGCCGCGGCTCCAAGCTCCTCCTCTATCCGCAGCAGCCGGTTGTACTTCGCGACGCGGTCCGAGCGGCAGGGGGCGCCGGTCTTGATCTGGCCGGCGCCGGTCGCGACGACCAGGTCGGCGATCGTCGTGTCCTCGGTCTCGCCCGAGCGGTGCGAGACGACGGCGGTGTAGCCCGCCTCGCGGGCGGTGCGGATCGCCTCCAGCGTCTCGGTCAGGGTGCCGATCTGGTTGACCTTGACGAGGATCGAGTTGGCGACGCCCAGCTCGATCCCGCGGCGCAGCCGCTCGGGGTTGGTGACGAAGAGGTCGTCGCCGACGAGCTGGACGCGGTCGCCGAGCCGCTCGGTCAGGAGCTTCCAGCCGTCCCAGTCCTCCTCGTCCATGCCGTCCTCGATCGAGACGATCGGGTAGCGCGAGCAGGCGTCCTCCCAGTAGGACGCCATCTCCTCCGAGGAGAGCGAGCGGCCCTCGTGCTCGAGCACGTAGGCGCCGTCCTCGGTGGACCTCGCTGGCCGCCGGGTCGAGGGCGATGTAGACGTCGGCGCCGGGCTCGTAGCCGGCCGCCTCGACGCCGGCCAGCACGGCCTGCAGGGCGGCCTCGTTGGACTCGAGGTTCGGCGCGAAGCCGCCCTCGTCGCCCACCGCCGTCGAGTGGCCCTGCGAGGCGAGGCTCTTCTTCAGCGCGTGGTAGACCTCGGCGCCGACCCGCAGGCACTCGGCGAAGCTGGAGGCGCCGGCCGGCACGACCATGAACTCCTGGAAGTCGACCGAGTTGTCGGCGTGGGCGCCGCCGTTGAGGACGTTCATCATCGGCACCGGCAGCAGGGTCGGCTCGCCGCCGCCGTAGAGCTCCGCCAGGTAGCGGTAGAGCGGCTGGCCGGATTCCGCCGCCGCGGCCTTGGCCGCGGCCAGCGAGACGCCGAGGATCGCGTTGGCGCCGAGCCTGCCCTTGTTCGGCGTGCCGTCCAGCTCGATCATCCGCTCGTCGAGCGCGGCCTGGTCGGCGGCGTCGGCGCCCTTCAGCGCCGCGGCGATCTCGCCGTTGACGTTGGCGACCGCGCTGCGAGACGCCCTTGCCCGCCCACGCCTCGCCGCCGTCGCGCAGCTCGACCGCCTCGAACTCGCCGGTCGAGGCGCCGGAGGGCACCGCGGCCAGCCCCAGCGCTCCCGACTCGAGGGCGACTTCCACCTCGACCGTCGGGTTGCCGCGCGAGTCGAGGATCTGGCGGGCGTGGATCGCGGCGATGGCGCTCATGAGCTGCGGGCGCCAGTCTATTGACCGAGCCGGAGTCGGCGGAGTCAGGCTTTTAGGGAGCGAAGGAGCCCGGCGCGGTCGGCGGCGCTTCCGCACCCGGTTTCAGACCGGCCGGCTGGGGGCGCTGCGCCATCGGTTTGCCGCGCGGTTCCAGCAGGCTGACCGTGCCGGGGAGCGCCGGGACGAGCTGGGAGACCGGCGCCGGGCAGGCTTCGGGGGCGGCTTTGGGATGCGTTTCGTAGCAGCCGGGGGGGCGGTCGCCGGGTGTGCTTTGCCCTGGAAGTTGGCGCAGCGTTCGACCGTGTAGCCGGAGGCGCAGAAGGTGCGGCTCCGCCAGGTCGAGGTGTAGCCGGCGATGAACGTCGCGAAGGTTTCCTGCTGCGCCCGCTGGCTCAGCTGCGATTCGATCTGCGACTTGACGTCTTTGAGCGCCCGGACGCTTTCCGGCGTGGTGCTTTCCACCTCGAAGACGAAGTAGCCCGCCGCGGTCTTGACCGGTCCTTCGAGCTGCTTTTCCGGGGTCTTGAAGATCGCCGCGTTGAGCGGTTCTTCGACCATGCCTTCGGCAAGGCCGCTCCGCAGCCCGCCGCTTTTCTTCGTCGCCGGGTCTTCCGAGTACTTCTTGGCCACCTTCTGCCAGCTGATCGCCGAGCTCTTCCCCTTTTCCAGCAGGGCCTTGGCTTCTTCGGCCTTCTTGAGGTCTTTGTTGGCGATCAGCCGCACGTTGCGGCTCGCTTTCTGCGTGAACTGGGTCGCCTTCGCTTCCTCGTAGTAGCCCGCGACTTCGCTGCCGCTCGGTTTCGGAGCCCCTTTGGTGATCTGGCCCTGGATGTCGGTGCTGAGGATCTGCAGCTTGACGCGGCCCTCGACGTCGGCCTGCGTGTAATGGGATTCCCTGAGGAATTTCCTGTAGGCGGCCTCGGTTTTGAAGTTTTCCTTCTTCAGCGTCTTCAGTTTGGCGGCGACTTCCTTCGGCGTCACCGAGATGCCCTTTTCGGCCGCCAGCCCTTCGATCCACGCCGTGTCGAAGAGGCTGTTCAGCGCCGTCGTCTTGAGTTCTTCGTATTTGGCTTCGCCGGGCTTGGGGAGTTTTTTGAGGCCGGCCTGCGCCGCGGCGAGCTGGAGGCTGTGTTCGAAGTCCGCCTGGCTGATCGAGCCGGCGCCGCCCGGCACCTCTTCGACGATCGCGACGTCGCCGGAGGGCACGCTCGGGTCGCCGATCGCCCTCGGCGATCGCGAGGACGAGGAAGAGGACGACGAAGGCGGCTCCGAAGGCGAGCAGGCCGAGCCGCCGCACGGCGACGGAGCCGGTCGGCCACCTTACGCCGCCTTTCCCGCCCTTCCCCGGAGTGGGTCTCCTGCCCTTGATCGAACTCACGAGGTCGGCAGCATAGCTTCTTCTGAGATTTTCGATCGCTCCGCTTGACGCAACGCATCGGCCATCGCCAGCACCGCGGCGAGGCGGGCCTCGCGGATCGTCGGGGACGCGAACCGAGGCGGTCTTCTCCCTCCACTCGTAGAGCGCCCCCTCGACCCGCTCGCGCAGCGCGCCAGCCTGCCTCGGAGTCGAGCTCGACCCCGGCGACGCTGAGCCGCCCGCCGCGCAGCTCGACGCTGCGCGCCCCGGCGAGCCGCAGCTCGATCCGCGCCCGCTGCAGCGCGAGCAGGTTCTCGGCCTCGGGCGGCAGCGGGCCGAAGCGGTCGGCGAGCTCGTCGCGGATCGCGCGCAGCTCGCCCGGCTCGCGGGCCGCGGCGATGCGGCGGTGGACGTCGATCTTCGCCGCCTCGAAGGGGACGAACGACGGCCGGCAGGTAGGCGTCGACCGGCACGTCGAAGCGGAGCGGCTCCGCGCTCCTCCTCGCCGCCCGCCTCGGCGCGGCCGGCCTCGGCCACCGCCTCGTCGATCATCTGGCAGTAGAGCTCGAAGCCGACCGCGGCGACGTGGCCGGACTGCTCCTCGCCGAGCAGGTCGCCGGCGCCGCGGATGTCGAGGTCGCGCATCGCGATCCGGAAGCCCGAGCCCAGCTCGGTGTGGTCGGCGAGGGTCGAGAGGCGCGCCGCCGCCTCCTCGGTCAGCGCCTCCGGCGAGGGGTAGAGCAGGTAGGCGAAGGCGCGCTCGCGGGAGCGCCCGACCCGGCCGCGGATCTGGTAGGCCTGGGCGAGGCCGAGCTGGTCGGCGCGCTCGACGATCAGCGTGTTGGCCGTCGGGATGTCGAGGCCCGACTCGATGATCGTCGTCGTCACCAGGCAGTCGGCGTCGCCGCGCAGGAAGCGCGAGCATCGTCTCCTCCAGCTCCGCCTCCTCCATCCGCCCGTGCGCCTCGGCGAAGCGGGCCTTGGGGACGAGCGCCGCGCAGCCGCTCGGCGACCTCGTGCAGCGAGTCGATCCGGTTGTGGAGGAAGAAGGCCTGGCCGCCGCGCTCCAGCTCGCGCTCGATCGCCCGCCGCACCAGGTCCTCGTCGTAGGGGCCGACGTAGGTGCGGACCGGGCGCCGGCCCTCGGGCGGCGTCTCGATCACCGAGATGTCGCGCAGCCCGGCGAGGCTCATCTGCAGGGTGCGCGGGATCGGCGTCGCCGAGAGCGCCAGCACGTCGACCTTCAGCTTCAGCTGGCGCAGCAGCTCCTTCTGCTTGACGCCGAAGCGCTGCTCCTCGTCGACGATGACGAGGCCGAGGTCGCTTGGCGCGGACGTCGCGCGAGAGCAGCCGGTGGGTGCCGATCAGGACGTCGACCTTGCCCGCCTCGAAGCCCGCCAGCACCGCCTTCACCTCGGCCGGCTTGCGCAGCCGCGAGACGCCCTCGACCACGAAGGGGAGGTCGGCGAGGCGCTCGCGGAAGGTGCCGAAGTGCTGCTGGGCGAGGATCGTCGTCGGCACCAGCATCATCACCTGCTTGCCGTCGGCCGCGGCCTTGACCGCGGCGCGCAGCGCGACCTCGGTCTTGCCGAAGCCGACGTCGCCGCAGACCAGCCGGTCCATCGGCTGCTCGGACTCCATGTCGCCCTTGACCGCCTCGATCGCCTCGATCTGGTCGGCGGTCTCGCGGTAGGGGAAGGCCGCCTCCATCGCGATCTGCCACTCGCCGTCGGGCGGGAAGGCGTGGCCCTTTGCGGGTGCGCCGCTCGGCGTAGAGGTTGAGCAGCTCGCCGGCCAGGGCGCCGGCGGCGTTGCGGGCGCGCGCCTTCATGTTCTGCCAGCGCTTGCCGCCGAGCGCCGAGAGCGGCGGCTCGCCGCCGGCGCCGACGTAGCGGCTCAGCTTGGCGAGCTGGTCGGTGGGGACGTAGACGCGGTCCTCGCCCCTGTATTCGAGGTAGAGGTAGTCGCGGGTGACGCCGCCGACCTCGCGCGTCTCGAAGCCGGCGAAGCGGGCGACGCCGTGGTCCTCGTGGACGACGTAGTCGCCGACCCGCAGGTCGCTGAAGGCGAGGCGGCCGCGGGCCGCGCCGGCGGCGCGGCTCGTCGGCGCGGCGGCGGCGGTGGACGAGGCGGCGGAAGGGGTAGACCGCGAGCCGCAGCTCGGGGCTGACGAAGCCCTCGCGCAGCCGCGCCTCGGCGAAGGCAGAGGCCGGGGTCCGGCGAGAGCCGGCCGCCGTCGAGCAGGGAGGCGTCGAGGCGGTCGAGCCCGTAGCGGGCGCGCTCGGCCTCGCCGCGGCTGTCGAAGGCGACGACGGTGCGGTAGCCGGAGCGGACCAGCTTCTCCAGCTCCCCCTCCGCCTCCTTGACGCTGCGAGCGGGCGACTCGGCGCGGGCGGCGCGGAAGGCGTCCTCGTCGTCCTCGCCGGCGCCGGTCAGCGAGAGGACGGCGCGCTCGGCCAGCGGCGCCGCGACGTCGACGTAGAGGTGGCGGGCGTCGTCGGCGTGCATCGCCGTCGTCGCGTCCTCCCAGTGGTCGCGCAGCGCCGGCTCGATCTCCTCGGCGGCGGCGAGGACGACCGCGGCGGAGGCGGGGACCAGGTCGAGCGGCGCCCGGAAGTGCTCCAGCGGCAGCAGCGTCGGCGAGGCTGGGCGGCTCGCCGCCCTGCTCGGCCGCCTCCATCGCCGCCAGCTCGGCCAGCTCGCGGTGCTCGGCGTCGAGCTCGGCGGCGGGCGCCAGCTCGACCCGCTCGGCCTCGCCGAGCGAGCGCTGGGTGAAGGTCGAGAACCAGCGCATCGACTCGACCTCGTCGCCGAACAGCTCGATCCGCACCGCGCGCTCCTCGGTCGCCGGGAAGACGTCGAGGATGCCGCCGCGGACGGCGAACTGGCCGCGCTCCTCGACCTGCTCGACCCGCTCGTAGCCGGCGGCGACGCAGCTCGGCGGCGACGGCGCCGAGGTCGATCTCCTCGCCCTGCGTCGAGCGCGAAGCCGGCGGGGCGCAGCGAGGCGTCGGGGACGGCCTCGGCGAGCGCGGTGGCGCTCGGCGACGACGACCGCGTCCTCCTCCGCGCGGAGCGCGTCGAGGGCGTCGATCCGCAGCCCGACCAGGTGCGGCGGCGGGGTGACGTGGGAGGCGTAGCCGGTGCCGCGCGAGGGGTAGAGGCGGACCCGGCGCGGCGCCAGGTAGGCGCGCAGGTCGGCGGCGAGGTCGCGGGCGGAGCGGTCGTCGGCGCTGACCAGCAGGGCCGGCCGGCCGGCCAGGCCGCGGTCGTCCTCGAGCAGCGCCGCCAGCAGCAGCGGCCGCAGCGTCGCCGAGGCGCGCAGGCCACCGCCTCGCCGCCGCGGCGGCCTCGCGCACGCGGCCGGCGAGCGCGTGGACGCGCTCGTTCTCGGCGGCGATCTCGAGAGGCGGCCGGAGACTCATGGGCGGCCCCTACGAGATTGCCATGCGGCGTCCTCGGTCGGCCGCCTGCGGGTCACGCACTAGACTGTGCGCTCCCCTTGTCGGCCTCCATGCGCCGAAGGCGCCGTGCGAGCGCAAAGCGGCGAGATCCTTGCCTGAGAACCGTCAGGCGTCGCGCCCGACAGCTAGCCGCGGGCCCACTGACCTGGCCCTCGCCCTCGACGCGGGAGCGTCCCTCGACGTCGTCCCACTCGTGCAGCATCCGCTTCAGGCGGGCGACCGCCTCGGGCGGGTGGGCGGCGACCGCCGCGGCCAGCTCGAGCGCCGCCTCCTCGGTCGCGGCGGCCGGGGCGACGCGGTTGACCAGCCCGAGGCGCAGCGCCTCGTCGGCGCCGACCGTGCGCGAGGAGAGCAGCAGGTACTTGGCGGCGGCCAGGCCGCAGAGGGTGACCAGGCGGGCGGGGCCGACCGGGACGCCGAGCGCCGCCCCGGGGAAGCGCATCCGCAGGTTGGAGCCGCCGACCCGCATGTCGCAGGCGACGGCGATCTCCGCCCCGCCCCCGACGACGTCGCCGTGGCAGACGGCGATCGTCGGCTTCGGGAAGGCGACGATCGCGTCGTAGAGGTCGGCGAAGAGCTGCATGCGGCGCACCCTGCCCTCCTCGTCGAGCTCCTCCTTGACGTCGGCGCCGGCCGAGAGCCCCATGTGGTCGGAGGAGCTGAAGACGAGCACGCGGACCGCGTCGTCGGCGCGCGCGACCGCGAGGTGCTCGAGCATCTCGACCAGCATCTGCGTGTCGATCGCGTTGCGCGCCTCGGGCCGCTCGCAGGCGCAGCACCGCCACGCCCTGCTCGTCGACCGTCGTAGCTCGTCACCGCGTCGGCCATCGCTCATCCGGCGGAACCTAGCTCGCTCGACCAGGCGCTCGGCCTCGTCGGCGGCGCGCGCCGACCAGCGCCGCGACCTCCTCGCGGGGCTCGCGGAAGCGCGAGAGCACGTAGGAGGAGACGACGTCGGGGTCGGTCGAGCCGGGCCGCCCCACCCCCACCCGCACCCGCCAGAACTCGGCGCTCGCCGAAACCCCGCTTGAGGCTCTTGAGGCCGTTGTGGCCGGCCAGGCCGCCGCCGAGGCGGGCCTGCACCTCGCCGAACGGCAGGTCGATCTCGTCGTGCAGCACCATGACCCGGTCCAGCGGCACCTTCAGCGAGCCGCGCGCCGGCCCGGCCGAGTCGCCCGAGTCGTTCATGTAGGTCTGGGGCAGCAGCAGCGCGACCCGCGGCCCGCCCGGCCCGGCGCGGCCCTCGGCGATCAGGCCGCCGAAGCGTCGCTTCGCGGCGCGGCAGACCCCAGCGCCGCGAGAGCTCCGCGGCGACCTCGAAGCCGACGTTGTGGCGGGTCGCCGCGTACGCGCTCGCCGGGGTTGCCGAGCCCGACGATCGAGGATGCGGTCGCCCTGCTCGCGCCTCGCCGCGCGCGGCGCGGCGGCGAAAGAGGGACAGCAGCTACTCCCCGCCGGACTCGCCCGGCCTGGCGCCGCCCTCGCCCTCCTCGGCGCCCTCCGCGGCCGGGCGCCTCGCCCTCCTCGCCGACCAGCTCGGCCTCCTCCTCGACAGTCGGCTCGGGCTCCTCTTCGACGCGGGGCGGCGAGAGGGTCGCGATCGTGACCTCGTCCGGCTCCTCGGCGACCAGCTTGACGCCCTCGGGGACGGTGACGCGCGGAGAGCTGAAGCGTGTCGTTGATCTCCATCGCCGAGACGTCGGCGACGATCCGCTCGGGGATGTCGGTGGGCAGCGCCTCGACGGTGATCTCGCGGGTGACGTGCTCGAGCACGCCGCCCGCCTTGACGCCCGGCGCGACCTCGGCGCCCTCGAGCTCGATCGCGACCTCGGCCTGGATCGCCTCGTCGAGCCTCACCTCCTGGAGGTCGATGTGCTGGAGGCCGCCGCGCACCGGGTGCAGCTGCTGCTCCTTGACGACCACCGGGCACGCCTTCGACGCCCTCGAGCTCGAGGTCGAAGAGCGCGTGGCCCGCCGGCCAGCACCGTGCGCACCTCGCGCTCGGCCACCTGGAACGGCCGCGCCTCCGGCCCCGCCGCTGTAGACGACGCCCGGCACCAGGCCGCTCGCGCCGCAGGCGACGGGAGCTGCCGCGAGCCGAACTCCGCGCGGGGAGCCGCCTTCAGGGTTTCGCGTCCGCGGGCCATCGGACGGGAGAGCATAGAGAAAGGGGAGCCTGTGACAACCTTCAAGCCGATGGCCGGCGACGCGAAGATCCCGAAGGGCCGGGTGCGGCGCTCGGCGAAGCTCGGCTCGATCGTCGGCGTGCAGGGGGCCCGCTACGCCGGCACCAAGGCGACCAACGTCGCCCGCTCCGAGGAGGGCGGCAGGGAAAAGCTCGAGCAGCGCCACCTGGAGACGGCGATGAAGATGGTCGGGGCGCTCGGCCAGATGAAGGGCGCGGCGATGAAGCTGGGCCAGTTCGCCTCCTTCATCGACACCGAGTTCATCCCCGAGGAGTACCGCGAGATCTACCAGGAGCAGCTGGCGAAGCTGCGCACCGCGGCGCCGCCGATGCCCTGGGAGAAGGTCGAGAAGGTGCTGGACGAGGAGTACGACGGCGAGCCGGTCTCGGAGCTGTTCGCCGACCTCGAGCACGAGGCCTTCGCCGCCGCCTCGATCGGCCAGGTGCACCGCGCCGAGCTGCTCGACGGCCGCCGCGTCGCGGTCAAGATCCAGTACCCGGGGATCGCCGAGGCGGTCGACGCCGACCTGCGCAACGCCGGCACCCTCGTCCGCCTCGCCCGCGCCCTCGCCCCCGGGCTCGACGCGAAGGCGATCGCTCACGAGCTGCGCGAGCGGGTGATGGAGGAGCTCGACTACGAGTACGAGGCGCAGAACCAGCGCAGCTTCGCCCGCGCCTACCGCGACCACCCGTTCATCTACGTGCCGGAAGTGATCACCCGGCTCTCGCGCCGCCGCGTCCTGGTCACCGAGCTGGTCGAGGGGCTCGGCTTCGAGCAGATCAAGGAGCTGCCGCACGAGGAGCGCAGCCGCTTCGGCGAGATCGTCTTCCGCGGCAGCTTCGGCTCGATCTACCACCTCCAGCACTTCAACGCCGACCCCCACCCGGGCAACTACCTGCTGATGGAGGACGACCGGGTCGCCTTCCTCGACTTCGGGATGACGAAGAAGCTCGACCGCGAGCAGATCCTGCTCGAGCAGCGGGCCTTCGACGCCGCCTCGCGCGACGACCCCGGCGCCTTCCGCGAGGCGCTCTACGACCTCGGCTTCCTCAAGCGGCCCTCGGAGCTCGACGCCGAGCGGCTGCTGGAGCACATGCGGGCGGTCGGCGGCTGGTACGTCGAAGACCGCGAGATCGAAATCACCCCGAAGCGGGTGATGAAGATCATCGAGTCGACCAACGACCCGCGCTCGGAGTACTTCGACCTGATGCGGCGGGAGTCGATCCCGGCCGACGAGCTGATGGGCCGGCGGATGGAAATCGGCGTCGTCGCCGTGCTCGGCCAGCTCCGCGCCAAGCGCAACTGGCACCGGATCTTCCGCGAGTGGGTCTACGCCGACCCGCCCGAGACGGAGCTGGGCGAGCAGGAGTGGGAGTACTTCGAAGGCCGGGGCGTGACCCGGACGCCGGGGCTGGTGAATCCGGCTTGATCCGTCAGGGACTGCCCCGGTAGGGGTTCCCGGGCCTGTCCCGGTAGGGGTTCCACTTAACTTTTTCCGAAGACAGGAATCCGCCGTCCGAGGTCGTCGCCGCGGAAAAAGTACAAGACGTTCCACCCCTACCGGGACAGGCCCTGACGCTCACGGTTGGTCACTTAGGCACAGCCCGCTGTGCTTAAGTGACCAACCGTCCCGGTGTAAGGGAGGCGAAGAGGCGGGGGTCGTTGGAGCAGAGGCCGGTGACGCCCGCCTCGACCAGCCTGTGCATGTGGGGCAGCTCGTCGACGGTCCAGGCGATCAGGTCGATGCCGGCGTCTTCGGTGACGTGGGCGAGGCGGCGGCTGACGATCGGGTGGTAGACCCACATCGAGCTGACGCCCATCTCCGGCAGCGCCCGCGCCGCGATGCCGGGCAGGCGGCGGCGCATCGCGACGAGGGCCGCCAGCATCGGCCCCCGCGCCCAGCGCTTCGAAGTCCAGTCCTTGGTCACTTTGGGATAGGTCCAGCCGCGACGCAGCTCCGGCTCCAGCTCGCGCAGCCGCGCCAGGCTCGACAGCTCCATCGTCGAGACCATCGCCCGCCCCAGCAGCTCCCGCTCGCGCAGCGCCGCGACGATCTCCTCCTCCCGGCCCGGGAGCTTGATGTCCAAATCGATCTCGACCCGATCGAGCGGCGCCTCCAGGAAGGCGTCCAACGCCTCCGTGAGGGTGAGCGGCGTGCGCCGCTCGGCATCGTGCCAGTCGTGCGCCACGACAAGCGGCGAGCGCTCGCGCGCGGGCAGCCGCGGGTGGCCGTCCCGCGTCCAGAGCACGTCGAGCTCGATCACGTCGACGCCGACCCCGACCGCGGCCTCGAAGCTGGCGATCGTGTTGCCGGGGTGGATCAGGTCCGCGCCCTTGTGGCCGACTCGGATCATGCCTCGATTGTGACCGGCCGCCGGGACCGACTCAGGCCTATCCCGGTAGGGGTGGAACGTCTTGTACTTTTTCGGCAATTCAATCTCGGACGGCGGCATCCGCCGCACCGAAAAAGTTAAGTGGAACCCCTACCGGGATAGGCCCTCAAAACAACTGGTTCTCTCCGGCGAATATCTCGGACACCGAGTCGTCGACGAAGATGCGGCGGATCGAGTCGGCGAAGGTGCCGGCGGTGGAGAGCACGGTGATGTTGTCGGGCGCTCCGGAGCGCAGCGGGATCGTGTCGGTGACGACGATCCGCTCGATCCCCGACTGCTCGTAGGCGAGCCGCTCGTAGGCGGGGCCGGAGAAGACGCCGTGGGTGGCGCAGGCGATGACGCGCGCCGCGCCCTCGTCGAGGACGGTGCGCGCCGCGGCGCAGAGCGTCCCGGCGGTGTCGATCATGTCGTCGACCAGCACCGCCGTCTTTCCCTTCACGTCGCCGACCACGTAGCCGATCTCGGCCACCTGCTGGGCGGGGCGCTCCTTCTCCATCACTGCCCAGTGGGTGCCCAGCCGGCGGGCGAAGTTGCGAGCGGTCTTGACCCGGCCGGCGTCGGGGGAGACGATCACCAGCTCCTCGCGCAGCGCCTGGTCGGCGAACCACTGCATCAGCATCGGCATCGCCGTCATGTGGTCGACCGGGACGTGGAAGAAGCCCTGCACCTGGCCGGCGTGGAGGTCCATGGTGAGGACGCGGTCCACCCCTACCTCCTCCAGGCACTTGGCGACGATGCGCGCCGAGATCGGCTCGCGAGGCGCCGACTTCTTGTCCTGACGCGCGTAGCCGTACCAGGGCATCACCGCGATGATCCTGTGCGCGGAGGCGCCCTGAGCCGCGTCGATCATCGTCAGCAGCTCGACCAGGGCGTCGTTGGGGGTCATCTCGCACTGCTCGTTGGCGCAGGTCGACTGGACGAGGAAGACGTCGGCGCCGCGGATCGACTCCTCGTAGCGGCAGTAGACCTCCCCGTTGGCGAAGGTCTTCAGGGTCACCTGGCCGAGGTCGAGCTCGAGCTTGACGGCGACCTTGGAGGCCAGCTCCATCGAGCAGCGGCCGCCGAAGACCATCATCCGCTTCGCGTAGTCGTGCAGGATCGCGGTGCGAGCCGCCTGCGGCTGCTGCTCGATCGCGCTCACGGACTCTCCTCGCGGGCCGCGGCGGCTTTGGCCTCCGCGTAGCCCTCGATGTTCCGCTGGTCGTTGTCGCTCACCGCAAGTGCCCCCTTGGGAACGTCGCGCTTGATCACGGCACCGGCGCCAGTGTAGGCGGCGTCGCCGACTTCTACAGGGGCGATCAGCATCGTGTCAACGCCGAGCCGCACGTTGTCGCCGATCACCGTCCGGTGCTTGCGGAATCCGTCGTAGTTGGCGGTGATCGTGCCGGCGCCGAGGTTGCTGCCGGCCCCGACCTCGGCGTCGCCGACGTAGGCCAGGTGCGGCACCTTGGACCCCTCGCCGATGCGCGAGTTCTTGACCTCGACGAAGGCGCCCGCCTTGGCGCCCCGCTCGAGCGCGGCGCCGGGGCGCAGGTAGGCGAAGGGCCCGACGTTGCAGCCGTCGAGGACTTCGCACTCGACCAGGTAGGAGTGCGGCACGGCGACCCCCTCCCCCAGCCTCGTGTCGATCAGCGTGGTCAGCGGACCGACGACCGAGCCGGCGCCGACCTCGCTCCGCCCGCGCAGGCTGGTGCCCGGCTCGATGCGGGCGTCGGCGGCGAGCTTCACGTCGGCGTCGACCCAGGTCGAGCCGGGGTCGACGACGGTGACGCCGGCGAGCATGTGGGCCGCGAGGATGCGGCGGCGGGCCTCGGCCTCGACCGCGGCCAGGTCGACCCTGTCGTTGACCCCCATCGTGACCGCGCCGTCGTCGGCGCGGTGGGCGGCGACCGAGTGGCCGTGCGCGCGCAGGGGCACGAAGACGTCGGGCAGGTAGTACTCGCGCTGGGCGTTCTCGTTGGAGATGTCGCAGAGCGCCGTGGCGAGAAGGGCCGCGTCGAAGACGTAGGTGCCGGCGTTGACCTCGCGGATGGCCAGCTCCGAGGCGCTCGCGTCGCCGGCCGCTTTCGCCTCGACCACCCGCTCGACCTCCCCGCCGGAGCCGCGCACGACGCGCCCGTAGGCGCCGGGGTCGTCGAGCTCGATCGTCAGCATCGTCGCGGCCGCCTCCGCTTCGGCGTGCGCCTCGAGCAGGGCGGCGATCGTCTCGGCGGCGATCAGCGGGTGGTCGCCGGAGAGGACGAGGACCGTCTCGGCGTCCTGGATCAACGACAGCGCGGCGCGCACCGCGCCCCCTGTGCCGTCGGGCTGCGGCTGGACCACGGTCTCGACCCCCTCGGGAAGCCCGGCCGATACGTCGCGGCCGGGCGAGACGATCGCCGCGATCCGCCCGGCGCCCGCCTGGCGCGCGGCGAGGATCGGCCAGGCGACCATCGGCCGGCCGCAGACGGGATGGAGCATCTTCGGCAACGAGGAGCGCATGCGCGTCCCCTCGCCCGCCGCCATGACCAGGACCAGGGGCGAACTCACCTGCGCATCGTAGTTGCTGAATCCGAATGGGGAGCCCGGGATCGAACCGGGATTGCTGGCTCCAAAGGCCAGAGGCTTGCCAGTTAGCCGACTCCCCAGCGAGGGGCCGCAAGCTTAGCCCCGCGCCCCACGTCATTCCTCCTGGGAGCGTGGGACCTTGCCCGCTTCGGCGCCGGGCTCGAGCGCCGGGCCGCGGGGCGAGGCGATGCCGAGGACGCGCATCGCCTTGAGGCCGAGGCCGAGCTTCTCGCGGCCCTCGGTCGCCGAGACGTCGTGGCCGCACAGCTCCCTGACCCGCTCGAGGCGGTAGCGGATCGTGTGGCGGTGCGTGAAGAGCTGTTTGGCGGTGGCGGCGACGTTGCCGTCGTTGCCCAGGTAGGCCTCGAGGGTGGCGACCAGCTCGGTCTCGTACTGCTCGTCGTAGGCCGAGAGCGGCTCGATCGTCTCGGCGTAGAAGCGCTCCAGCTCGCCGGGGTCCTCGCTCATCGCCGGCAGCAGCAGGCGGTAGGCGCCGGTGTCCTCGAAGGCGAGCGGGGAGCGGCCCTCCGCCTCGCCGACGTTGACCGCGAGCCGCGCCTCGTTGCCGGAGCGGTAGAGGTCGACCGGGTCGGCGGCACGGCGGCTGTGGCCGATCGTCAGGTGGAAGCCCGAGAGGGCTTCGTGCAGCTCCCGCGCCAGGCCGGCGGCGGCGCGCGGCAGGCGCGCCTCGTCCTCGGCCGGGACGATCGCCGCGACCTCGGTCGCGACCTCGCCGGCGGCGGCCGAGGCCAGCGCGCCGGGCGCGAGCGAGCGCAGCGCCCGCATCGCCAGGGTCAGCACCCGGGCCCGCCACTCGCCCGTTTGGGCGGCGCGCGGGGCGGCGCGCAGGACGAGCACCCCCGCCCCCTTCTCGAGGTCGGCGCCCAGCTCGGCGGCGCGGGCGACGATGTCGCCGCGGTCGGTCACCTCGCGGGCGAGCACGGCGCCGACGAAGGCGCCGGCCACCTCCTCGCTCTCCCACTCCGGCGAGCGGGCGCGCTCCAGCTCCAGACCCAGCAGCGTCGCGACCATGCGGGCGATCGCCGCGTCGGGGGCGGTCTGGGCCCGGTAGCGCAGCTCGCCGACCGTGCTGTCGGCGACGCGCAGCTCGACCCTGGTCACGTCGTCGCCGCCGGCCAGCAGCTTCCTCTCCTGGTCGGGCGAGGCGCCGGCCACGGCGAGCACGGCGCTGGAGCGGTCGATCAGCGCCACGCTCGCGCCGAGGACGCCGGCCGCCGCCCGCGCCACGGCGGGCAAGCCCGCTCCCGACTCGACCGCCTCGGCGAGCGCATCGAGCGTCGCGGCCTGCTTGGCGGTTGCGGTCATCTGGCAATTATCGACAAGCGCCGTGTCCGCGCCGGCGCGGGGTGAGGCCCGCAACAGGCGGCTCAGAGCAGGTGAGAGAGGTCGTTGTAGTAGTAGACGACGGCGAGGCCGGCGACGACGCCGATCAGCATCAGCGCCAGGAGGACGAAGAGGGAGAGCACGCCGGCGGCGGCCTTCTCCCAGAGCCGCCCGTAGGAGCCGAGCGCCGGGGCGAGGATCAGGCCGACGAAGGCGACCAGGCAGACCAGCCCGGCGGCCCCGAACAGCAGGTACTCATGCTCGATCTTCTGCAGCGCCAGCGGCAGTGCCATCCAGCCCATTGTGGCGCAACGTCGAGATGACCAGGGCCGCCGCCGCGCAGAGCGAGAAGGCCGCCGCGCCCAGCGCCCAGCCGCCGTTGACGTCGCTCATGTAGTGGACGCCGAGGTAGACGCGGGAGAGGCCGATCAGCGCCGAGAGCCCGATCCCCGCCGCGATCACGGCGGCGCCGCGGGCCATCCCCGGCCGCAGCCTCACCGCGGTCGTCACCGCCAGCCAGACGTAGAAGGTCGAGTAGGCGGTGTGACCGCTGGGGAAGGAGAAGCCGGAGGCCGTGATCAGCCCGTCGGCGGGCCGCGGCCGGGCGACGGCGTCCTTGACCTCGTGGACGCCGAAGACGATCAGCAGCATCCCGGCGGCCAGCACGCAGACCTCCGCCCAGCGGCGGCGGAGCGCGAGGGCGGCGGCGCAGGCGAGGGCGAGAGGCCAGACCACGGGGGCGGAGCCGAGCGCCGTGAAGGCCTTGACGAAGCCGGTCAGCCAGGCGGCGCGGATGGCTTCCGCGACTTCCCTCGCCGTCACGTCGCCCGGGGTGGGGCCCGGTTCGGCGCCGACGGCCGCCGCGTAGCCGACCAGGACGAAGCCGGACACCGCGAGGGTCGCCATCAGCGAGGTGAACTCGAGGCCGAAGGTGCCGCCGGGCGTGACCCGTTCCCAGAGGAAGCGCAGCTGCGGCTGGAAGCGCCGCCCGAGGACGACGAGCCAGCGGGCGATCGGGTGGCGTTCCATCCAGCCCACCGCGGCGCGGCGGTTCTCCTCGACGCGGAAGCGGCGGACGAGGACGATCGCCGCGACGACGACGACGATCAGCGTGCCCAGCAGGAACGCCCCACGGCCCGCGTACCTGGCGGCGGTGTCGATGCTGCGCGAGAAGACGTAGCCGATCAGGATGTGGGCGGTGACGAAGAGCCCGCAGCCGAGGATGCTGTAGGGGACGAAGGCGCGGTAGCGCATCCCCGAGCTGCCGGCGATGAAGGGCGCGAAGGCGCGCACCAGGCTGACGAAGCGGCCGACGAAGATCGTCTTGCCGCCGTGACGGGAGAAGTAGTCCTCGACCTGCGCGAAGCGATGCTCGGAGAGGCCGAAGCGAGGGCCGTGGCGGAGCAGGAACTCGCGTCCGAGGCGGCGGCCGACGAAGAAGCTGGTGGTGTCCCCGGCCCAGGCCGAGAACCAGGCGATCGCGATCAGCAGGTAGACGTTGACCGCGCCCTGGCCGGCGACCGCGCCGCCCAGCAGCATCACCGTCTCGCCGGGGACGACGAGGCCGATGAAAGCGCCGACCTCGGCGAAGGCGAAGACGCCGACCAGCAGGTAGGTCCAGGGCCCGAGCGTGTTGGAGACTTCCCGCAGCAGCCGGTGCAGGCCGCTGTGGGGGACGAGGCGCGTGAGCAGGTAGTAGCCGGTGGCGATCGCGACGGCGATCATCGCGAGCACCAGCCGGCGCCGGCGACGGTTCTCTGGGAGCTGAAGCCTCACGGAGCGCGGCCAGCTTCGCAGACGATCGCGTCGTCGCGGCCGAGTTGCGCCGCTGCCGACTTTGCACCCGCTATAGCGGGGAAAAACCCGACAGCGGTGGGGCCCGAGCCGGTGAGCAGCGCCAGCGGCGCGCCGGCCTCGCGCAGCGCGTCGAGGGCGTCGCCGATCTCCGGCCGCAGCGAGCGGGCGGCCGGCTCGAGGTCGTTCGCCAGGAGATCTGCGTAGGAGAGCGGCGAGGCGCCGGCTCCGGCCGCCTTGCGCAGGCGTGCGGCGAGCTCCTCGGCCTCGGCCGCGTCACGGCCGAGGCCGAGCCGGTCCGCCGCGGCGAAGACCGCGGCGGTGGCGAGGCCGCCCCCGCCCGGCAGCAGCACGACCGCGTGCGGCGCGGGCTCGGGCAGCCGCTCGACCCGCTCGCCGGCGCCGCCGACCAGCGCCAGGGCGGGGACGAGCTGCGACGGCACGTCGGCGCCGATCTCCATGGCAAGCGCGGCGAGATCCGGAGTTGCGTCAGAGGCGACCGTCTCGAGATCTCCGAGGTCGCCCCCGGCGGCGAGCCGCAGGACCGCCGCCGCGTCGGCGCTGCCGCCCCCCAGGCCGGCGGCGATCGGGATCCGCTTCTCGATCTCCACTCGCAGCGGCGGGGCGTCCCAGCCCTGCCTGCGCAGCGCGGCGAGGGCCCGGGCGGCGAGGTTCTCGCCGTCCACGCCCGGGCAGACGACCTCGTCGCGCTCGGCCTCGGAAACCTCGATCGAATCGGCCAGCGCGAGCGGCTCGAACAGCGAGCAGAGCGAGTGCAGGCCATCCTCGCGGCGCGGACCGAGGTAGAGGCAGAGGTTGAGCTTGGCGGGGGCGTGGATTCGCATTCGGGGCGACGGCGATTCGCAGGGTGACCAACTCCTGAATGGGGTCAGTCGCTGCCGCGCAGTCTGCCTGAGAGAGACTCCGCCAGGGCGGCGAACTCCTCGGGCGCCAGGGCCTCGGCGCGGGCGTCCTCGGGGAGGCCCAGCTCGGCCAGGGCCGCGCGGGCCGCCTCGAGCGAGCCGGGCCGCACGTGCTCGAGCGAGCGGGCGAGGGACTTGCGGCGATGGGCGAAGGCGGCGCGGACCAGCTCGCGCGTCGCCGGATCGGCTCCCGGCCCGCGGCGGCGCAGGCCGAGGATCGCCGACTCGACCCGCGGCCGGGGGCGGAAGACGGCCGGGTCGACCGTGCGCAGCAGCCGCACCTCGCAGGCGAGCTGGACCAGCACGCTGGGCGACCCGTAGGTGCGGCTGCCCGGCGCGGCGCGCAGGCGGTCGGCGATCTCGCGCTGAACCATCACCGTCCAGCTCCGCACGGACGGCAGCTCCTCGATCGTGCGCAGGAGCAGCGGCGTCGCGATCGCGTAGGGCAGGTTGGCGACGACCGCGGTGGGGGGCGGCGCCAGGGCGGCGAGGTCGAGCCTCAGCGCGTCGCCCCAGTGCAGCTCGACGCCGGGGCGAGCCGCGAGCGGGGCCAGAACGGGCTCCAACCGGCGGTCGATCTCGATCGCGTGGACGTGCGCGGCGGCGGCCGCGAGGCGCTCGGTCAGAACGCCCTCGCCCGCCCCGACCTCGAGCACGACGTCATCGGGAGAGAGGGCGGCGTCGCGGACGATCGCCTCGAGCAGGTTCGGGTCGGCGAGGAAGTTCTGGCCGAGCCTGACCACGCTCAGGGCCTCACCAGCCGAAGACCGCCCGCGCGTTCGTCTCGACCGCCCGCTCCAGCTCCTCGTAGGCGACGCCGCGCAGCTCGGCGACGAGCCTCGCCGTGTCGACCACATGGGCGGGCTCGTTCGGCTTGCCGCGAATCGTCTGCGGAGCGAGGTAGGGAGCGTCGGTCTCGACCAGGACCAGCTCGTCGGGCAGCGTCGCCGCCGCCTCCCGCAGCGCCTCCGACTTCGGGTAGGTGACGTGCCCGGCGAAGGAGCAGTACCAGCCGCGCGCCGCGGCGTCCGCGGCGCGCCAGGGGGCCGAGAAGCAGTGCAGGATCACCGACAGCCCGCCGGCGCGCTCGTCGAGCAGCTCGAACGTCTCGTCGCTTGCAGCCGTCCCGCCCTCCGGGTCGCGGCAGTGGATGACGAGCGGAAGCTCGCGCTCGCGGGCGATCTCGATCTGCGCCTCGAAGGCGCGCCGCTGCTCGGCCGGGGTCGCGGTGTCGCGGTAGTAGTCGATCCCCGTCTCGCCGATCGCCCGCACCTTGGCGTGAGTGGCCAGCCTGGCGATCTCCTCGGCCATCGCGTCGTCGAAGCCGGCGGCTTCGGTCGGGTGGCAGCCGACGCTGGCGAAGACGTCCTCGTAGCGCTCGGCCCCGGCGATCGCCGCCGCGTTGCCCTGGCTGCCGAGACCGACGTTGAGCATCCGCGTCACGCCGGCCTCACGCGCGTCGGCGACGAGCTCGGCCTCGGGCCGCTCGCAGAGGAAGAGATGCGTGTGGGAGTCGATCATCGGCGCGCCCAGCCTAAGCCGGTGCCTCGATCTTGGGGAAGAGCGGCGGCACGCGCTCGACCGCCTGGCCGCCCGACCGCGAGCCCAGCTCCGCCAGCTCGCGCGACTCCTCGCCCAGCGCCGCCAGCAGCCGCTCGCTCGTCCGCGGCAGGTAGGGGACGAGCAGCAGCGTCGTCACCCGCAGGCCCTCGGCGAGGTTGTAGAGGGCTTCGTCGAGCCGCTCCGGGTCGGCCTCGTCCTTCGCCAGCTCCCAGGGCCGCGTCTCCTCGACGTAGCGGTTGAGGCGGCGCACCAGCTTCCAGGCCTCCTCCAGCGCCTCGCTCAACTCGGCGCGGTCGAGCAGCTCGGAGAACCGTGCCGGCACCCCTTCGAAGTCCTCGGCGAGCACCGCGTCGACCGCGGCGGCCGGAACGACGCCGTCGCGGTAGCGCTCGACCATCGCCAGCACCCGGCTCGCCAGGTTGCCGAAGTCGTTGGCAAGCTCGGTCTCGTAGCGCGCCTCGAAGCCGGCGGTCGAGATCGAGCCGTCCTGGCCGAAGCTGACCTCGCGGAAGCAGTAGAAGCGCAGCGCGTCGGCGCCGAAGCGCTCGATCGCCTCGAAGGGGTCGAGGACGTTGCCGAGCGACTTCGACATCTTCTTCTCGCCCATCAGCAGGTAGCCGTGGATCGCCATCCGCCGCGGCGGCTCGAGGTCCGCCGCCCAGCAGAGCGCCGGCCAGATCACCGCGTGGAACTTGAGGATGTCCTTCGCCATCACGTGCAGGTCTGCGGGCCAGTAACGGTCGGTCAGGTCCTCGCCCTCGCGGGCGAAGGTCAGCGCCGTCACGTAGTTGAGCAGCGCGTCGAACCAGACGTACATCCGCTGCTCGGGGTCCCAGGGCAGCCGCATCCCCCACTTCAGCTTCGGCCGCGAGAGCGAGACGTCCTCGAGGCCGCCCCTTGATGAAGGCGACCGCCTCGTTGCGGCGGAAGTCGGGCACGACGAAGTCGGGGCGCTCCTCGTAGAGGCCTTCGAGCTGCGCCTGGAAGGCGGAGAGCCGGAAGAACCAGTTCTCCTCGCGCTCGCGCTCCAGGGCGATCTCGTGGATCGGGCAGGTCTGCCCGGGGCCGAGCTCGCGCTCGCTCTTGAAGTCGGCGCAGCGCGGGCAGTACCAGCCCTCGTAGACGCCCTTCGTGACCCAGCCGTTGTCGAAGACCCGCTGCATGATCTCGGCGACCTTGGCGCCGTGGCGGGGGTCGGAGGTGCGGATGAAGAAGTCGTTGCTGGCGTCGATGATCGGCATCAGCTCCTGGAACTTCGCCGCGTTGCGGTCGGCCAGCTCCTGCGGCGAGATCCCCTCCCGCTCGGCGGCGCTCTCGACCGGCTCGCCGTGCTCGTCGGTTCCGGTCAGGAAGAAGACGTCCTCGCCGCGCTGGCGCATGTGGCGGGCCAGCACGTCGGCGGCCATCGTCGAGTAGGCGTGACCGAGGTGCGGCTCCGCGTTGACGTAGTAGATCGGGGTCGTCACGTAGTAGGTCATCGCCGCGGCTCCCGTCCCGTCAGCGCCCGGTAGAGGTCGTTGGCGCGGGTCCCGGTCAGCGCCGCGACGACGCTGGCGGCGGCGCGGGGGCGCGCCCCCGACTGGACGAGGTGGCGGAGCGCGTCGACCGCGAAGCCGACGTCCTGGTCGTGGTCCTCGGAGGCGGCGGGGCCGATCACCAGCACGATCTCGCCCTTGACGTCGCCGCGGAAGCGCCGCGCCAGCTCGGCCAGCGAGCCTCGCGCCACCTCCTCGTGCATCTTCGACATCTCCCGGCAGACCGCCGCCGGGCGGTCGGGGGCGATCGCCGCCAGCGCCGCGAGCGACTCGCCGACCCGGCGCGGCGACTCGAAGGCGACCACGGTCTCCGCCGAGCGCAGCACCCGCTCCATCTCCCCCGCCCGCTTCGGCAGGAAGCCCTCGAAGCGCCAGCGGTCGGTCGGCAGGCCGGAGGCGACCAGCGCCACCGGCACCACCGAGGGGCCGGGCAGGACCGTCACCTCGAGGTTGCGGTCGATGCAGCGCCGGATCAGCCGGTAGCCGGGGTCGGAGATCGCCGGCATCCCGGCGTCGGAGACGAGGGCGACGGTTTCGCCGCGTTCGATCTTCTGCGCCAGCTCGGTCGCCCGCGCCGTTTCGTTGCCCTCGTGGTTGGAGACCAGGGGCGGCGCCGGGCGGATGCCGAGCTTGTCGAGCAGGCCGCCGGTGCGGCGCGTGTCCTCGCAGGCGATGTAGTCGGCGCTGACGAGGGCGTCGCGCACGCGCAGCGTGACGTCGTCGAGGTTGCCGATCGGGGTCGGGCAGACGATCAGCGCGCCCGGCATCAGCCTCCCTCCCCCAGCTCGATCCGCGCCAGCGCGGCGGCGCCGATCATCCCCGCGTCCTGTCCCAGCTCCGCGGCGACCACCGGCGTGCGGTTCATCGGGGTGAGCGCCCGCGCCCGCAGCTCCCTGCGAGCCGGCTCCAGCAGCAGGTCGCCGGCGGCGATCACGCCGCCGCCGATCACGATCACCTCCGGCTCGAAGACGTTGGCGAAGCTCGCCAGCGCGACGCCGAGCCGCGTTCCGACCAGATCGAAGACCCCGATCGCGGTGCGGTCGCCGCCGAGCGCCGCCTCGGTCACCGCCCTGCCGTCGATCTGGCGACCGTCGGCGAGCATCTTGGCGAGGGTCGAGCCTGGCTCGCGTTCGCCGGCTTCGCGCCCCTCGCGGCCGAGTGCGGTGCCGGAGGCGAGCGCCTCGACGCAGCCGCGACCGGGGCAGTTTCCCTGGCAGGGCGGCCCGTCCATGTCGATCACGACGTGGCCCAGCTCGGCCCCCGCACCGGTGGCGCCCCGGTAGATCTCGCCGCCGAGGATGAGGCCGCCGCCGATCCCGGTGCCGATCGTCAGCATCACCGCGTCGCCGGCGCCGCGCGCCGCGCCGTAGAGGTGCTCGGCGAGCGCCGCGACGTTGGCGTCGTTGTCGACGGCGACGGGCAGGCCGGTGCGCTCGGCGACGATGTCGCGGATCGGCAGGTTCGCGATCGGCAGGTTGACCGCCGACACCGCCACGCCCCTGTCGTGGTCCATGGTCGCGGGTATGCCGAGGCCGATCGCGGCGGCGCCGGGGCGAGCCCGGCGCGCCTCCTCCACCTCGCGGACCAGCAGCTCGACCAGCTCGTCCTGACTCTGCCCGGTCGAGCGCTCGCGGCTCTCCCAGAGCACCTTGGAGTCGGGGTCGAGGACGCCCAGCAGCATCTTCGTCCCGCCCAGGTCGACGCCGATCGCCTCGCCCCCGCTCATCGCCGTCGGGGGCCCGTCCGGGAGCCTCCCGGCGGGCTCGGTTGGCAGGCGACCGCGGGCATCGGCATGATGCCGGAGTCTTTCATGCCCACCAATGACGAGCAGCAGCCCTCCGGGCCGCCCGACTACAAGGTCTACCGGTCCCGGGGAGGCCTCCTGTCGAGGCTGCGCAGATCCGACCTCCCGGGGCTGCGCGAGCAGCGCGGCCGAGGCGGCGAGCGGCCGCCGCGGCGCTTCCTGCCGGGGCGGAGGCGGCGCCCGCGGCCGCCGCGCAACACCCCCAGGCGGCTGCTGAAATGGCTCGCCCTGGCGGCGCTGGGCTGGGTCCTGCTCAGCTTCCTCGCCTTCGCCGTCTCCGCCCAGCTGCAGGCCTTCAAGCTCTCCGGCGAAGCGAAGTCGGCCCTGCACGGCAACCCCTTCCTGCTGCCAAGCGCGCAGACGATCCTGGTGCTCGGCACCGACGCCCGTCCGACCACCACCAAGGAGCCGGGCGCCGCCCCCTCGAAGCAGTGCTTCGAACAGCAGGCGCACGGCGACGCGCCCCACGGAGGCTGCTCGATCGGCCAGTTCCGGGCTGACACCCTGATGCTGATCCGGGCCGGCGGCGGCGTCTTCCGCAAACTCTCGATCCCGCGCGACAGCTTCGCCGAAATCCCCGGCCAGAGCCCGCAGAAAATCAACGCGGCCTACGCGTTCGGCGGCGCGGCGCTGGAGATCAAGACGGTCGAGCAGTTCCTCGGCATCAAGGTCGACCACGTCGCGATCGTCGACTTCACCGGCTTCGAAAAGCTGATCGACGCGGTCGGCGGGGTCGAAGTGAACGTGCCGCACGAGCTCTGCGCCGAGATCTCGGGCGGCGCCGGCCACGGCCAGGGCGGGATCACCCTGCGCCTGCACAAGGGGGAGAACACGCTGGACGGCCAGAAGGCGCTCGCCTACGCCCGCACCCGCGAGCCCAGCGAATGCCCCGGCGCCGGCAGGAGCGCCTACACCCTCGGCTACAGCGACCTCGACCGGGCGAAGGCCCAGCAGGCGGTGATCAGCGGCATCAAGAGCCGCCTCACCGACCCGCTCCGCCTCCCCTACAACTTCGCGATGGGGCCGATCATCGGCTGGGACGCGCCGAAGGCGTTCGTCAGCGACATGGGCTTCCTCACGATGCCGCAGCTCGTCCTGGCGGCGGCGATCGGCGGCAGCTCCCCGGCCGACGTCCTCTGCGCGGGCGCCCGCACCGAATGCACGCCGGGCCCGGAAGGCAGCATCGACGTCCCCGAAGCGGAACGCCGCCGCGCCGTCAAGCGCCTACTCGGCTAGGCCGCACCCCACAGCCCTCCTGCCGACTGTTGCTTTGAGCACACCCTGGTGTGCCTAAAGCGACAATCGGCTGAGCCGACGGTCAGTCGCCGCCAGCCGCGGCTTTTGCCGTGGAGTCCGACTTGGACTCCGACTTCGTCTCCGAGCCCTTCGACTCCTTGGAGCCCTCCGCGGCGGCGCCGTTGCCCCCGCCCTTCTTCCTGCCGTAGTCGGTGTTGTAGAAGCCCGAGCCCTTGAAGTGGACGGCGACCGGGTGCAGGACGCGCTCGGCGGGAGCGTCGCACTCCTGGCACTCGGCCAGCGGCTCGTCGCTCATCCTCTGGATCACGTCGAAGACGTGGCCGTTGGCGCATTTGTACTCGTAGATCGGCATGCGGATGCCGATTATCGCAGCCGTACGGGAGGAGACCGAACGACGGGAGGCGCTCCGGGTCGCCTCCGAGGCGCCCGCGCGACGGGCTCGCTATACGGTTCCCCGATGGCAGCGACCCCCGAGACCCGCCCCGACGAGGTGACGATGGAGGAGATCGTCGCGCTCTGCAAGCGGCGCGGCTTCGTCTTCCCCTCCTCGGAGATCTACGGCGGCCTCGGCTCGACCTACGACTACGGCCACTACGGCGTCCTGCTCAAGAACAACGTCAAGGCCGAGTGGTGGCGGGCGATGCTGCAGGAGCGCGACGACATCGTCGCGCTCGACTCGGCGATCCTCCAGCACCCGCGGGTCTGGGAGGCCTCCGGGCACCTGGAGGGCTTCACCGACCCGCTCGTGCAGTGCCTCGGCAAGTGCAAGCGGCGCTGGCGCGAGGACCACCTGCGCGAGGCGATCGCCGAGGAGGGCGGCGACCCGGACGCCGAGCTGCGCTGCCCCGAGTGCGGTGGCGAGCTCTCGGAGCCGCGCCAGTTCAACCTGATGTTCGAGACCCACGTCGGGCCGGTCGCCGAGACCGGCTCGGAGGTCTACCTGCGGCCGGAGACGGCGCAGGGCATCTTCATCAACTTCAAGAACGTGCTCGGCTTCGCCCGCAAGAAGCCGCCCTTCGGGATCGCCCAGATCGGCAAGTCCTTCCGCAACGAGATCACGCCGGGCAACTTCATCTTCCGCACCCGCGAGTTCGAGCAGATGGAGATGGAGTTCTTCGTGCCGCCCGCCGACGCCCCGAAGTGGCACCGGACCTGGATCGAGGAGCGCGAGCGCTGGTACACCGAGCTGGGCATCCGCCCCGGCTTCCTGCGGGTCCGCCCGCACGGTCCCGAGGAGCTCTCGCACTACTCCTCGGCGACCAGCGACATCGAGTACCTCTTCCCGATCGGCTGGTCGGAGCTGGAGGGGATCGCCAACCGCGGCGACTTCGACCTCGGCCAGCACGCCGAGTTCAGCGGCGAGAAGCTCGAGTACTTCGACCAGGGGACGAAGGAGCGCTACGTCCCCTACGTGATCGAGCCGGCCGCCGGCGCCGACCGCGCCGCCCTCGCCTTCCTCGTCGACGCCTACGACGTCGAGGAGGTCGAGGGCCGCAAGCGCACCGTGCTGCGCCTCCACCCCCGCCTGGCGCCGGTCAAGGTCGCGGTCCTGCCGCTCGTCTCCAAGGAGGGGATGCCGGAGAAGGCGCGCGAGGTCTTCGAGCAGCTGCGCCACCGCATCCCGGCCGAGTTCGACGAGGGCGGCTCGATCGGCAAGCGCTACCGCCGCCAGGACGAGATCGGCACCCCCTGGGGCGTCACGATCGACGGCCAGACGATGGAGGACGACACCGTCACCTTGCGCGACCGCGACTCGCTCGAGCAGGTCCGCGTCCCGATCGCCGGCCTGGCCGACGCCCTCGCCACCCGCCTCACCCAGCCCTGGCGCAGCCCGAAGCTGGGCTGACTCAGCCCTTGCCGGAGATCAGGTCCCAGGCGCGGCGGAGCTTGTCGTGGCGCTCCTCGTCGACCAGCTCGTCGGGGCCGATCTCAAGCGAGGCGGGGGCGGCGCCGGGCTGGGGCAGGCGCTCGGCCGTCGCCGCGTCGATCGTCAGGACCACGCCGCGGTCGTAGATCCCGGCGACTTCGGAGGCGTCGGCGAAGTGGTGGCCGCCGGGGAGGACGCTCGTGTCGAGCACGATCCCGTCGAAGATGTCGACGTCCGGCGCCGAGAGGACGTGCTCGACCCTGCCCAGCTCCTCGCCGTCGCTCGAGTAGACCGGCACCCCCTTGCTCAGGGTCAGGAACGAGCCCGGCGCTCCCAGATCCTCGGTCATGCTCATGCGAGCGAGCCTACAGGCACGAAACCGCCGACGGCAGTCATCCGTGCCCGGCACGACTTGCGCTCGGGACGCCCCGCTCGCCGGGTTGGGCCTCTGGCTATGCTCGGCAGGGGATGGGGACCAACCTCGCATCGCTGCTGGGCGCAAGCGCCGCGCGAGCGCCGGACAGCCCGGCGGTGCGGCTCGGCGAGGTCGAGCTGAGCTACGCCGAGCTCGACGAGCGCAGCGCCCGCCTGGCGACCCTGCTGCGCGCAAGGGGTCTCGAGGTCGGCGATCGGGTCGGGGTGATGCTGCCCAACGTCCCCGAGTTCCCGATCGCCTACTACGGAGCGCTGCGGGCGGGCGGCGTCGTCGTGCCGATGAACGTGCTGCTGAAGCGGCGCGAGATCGCCTTCCACCTGGAGGACTCGGGGCGCACGGCTGCTGCTCGTCTGGCACGGGTTCGCGGCTGAGGCGCGCGCGGCGGCGGACGAGGCCGGCGCGGAGCTGGTCGAGGTCGAGCCGGTCGCCTTCGCGGCGACGCTGGACGGACTTGAGCCAAACCCCGGCATCGCCGACACCGCCGCCGAGGACACCGCGGTGATCCTCTACACCTCGGGGACGACGGGCAAGCCGAAGGGCGCCGAGCTGACCCACGCCAACCTGGCGCGCAACGCCGAGATCGCCTCCCGTACGACCTGCGAGGTCGGCGCCGGCGACGTCGTCCTAGGCGCCCTGCCGCTCTTCCACTCCTTCGGCCAGAGCGTCGCCATGAACGCCTCGCTGCGGGTCGGCGCCTGCCTGACGCTGGTGCCGAAATTCGACCCCGGCGCGGCGCTGGAGACGATGCAGCGCGACCGCGTCACCCACTTCTACGGGGTGCCGACGATGTTCGGCGCGCTGCTCCACCACCCCGAGCGGGGGGGCTTCGACAGCTCGGCCCTGCGCACCTGCATCACCGGCGGCGCCTCGATGCCGGTCGAGGTGCTGCGGGGCTTCGAGCGGGCCTTCGGCTGCATCGTGCTCGAGGGCTACGGGCTCTCCGAGACCTCGCCCGTCGCCTCCTCCAACCACCCCGACCGCGAGCGCAAGCCCGGCTCGATCGGCACCCCGATCGAGGGGGTCGAGATGCGGCTCGTCGACGAGGACGACCGGCCGGTCGAGCAGGGCGAGGTCGGCGAGATCGTGATCCGCGGCCACAACGTGATGAAGGGCTACTGGCGGCGCCCCGAGGCGACGGCGGAGGCGATGTGCGGCGGCTGGTTCCACAGCGGCGACATGGCGCGGACCGACGAGGACGGCTACTTCTACATCGTCGACCGCAAGAAGGACATGATCATCCGCGGCGGCTACAACGTCTACCCGCGCGAGGTCGAGGAGGTGCTCTACGAGCACCCGAAGGTCCGCGAAGCGGCGGTCCTCGGCGTCCCCGACGACGAGTGGGGCGAGGAGGTCGGCGCCGCGGTCGTCCTCCACGAGGGCGAGGAGCTGGCCCCGGAGGAGGTCAGCGCCTACGTCAAGGATCGGATCGCCGCCTACAAGTACCCGCGCCTCGTCTGGTTCCTCGACGAGCTGCCCAAGGGCCCCACCGGCAAGATCCTCAAGCGCGAGATCGAGCCCCCGGCGGCGGTCCGCTCGGCTCGCCCCGAGCAAATCCCTGGCCACACAGCCAGGACTCGCTAACCTCCGCGGCAGCAAACCCGACCCCGGTCCTCGGAAAAGGAGTAGGAGAGAGATGAGCGTCGCAGCCCAGAGCCCGATGGAGAACATCACCTACGAGGACCTCTACCGTCGCTGGGAGCAGGGCAACTGGAGCGCCTACGAGCTCGACTTCTCGGAGGACCGCAGAGGCTGGGAGGGCCTCAGCGAGATCCAGCGCCGCTCGGCGATGTGGATCTACTCGATGTTCTTCTACGGCGAGGACCGCGTCGCCGACACGCTCGCCCCCTACATCGACCGCCGCCCCGACCGAGGAGCAGGCCTACTTCCTCGCAACGCAGCAGGTCGACGAGGTGCGCCACTCGGTCTTCTTCCACCGCTTCTTCAAGGAGGTGATCGGGGTCGAGGGGGATTCGATCAAGGCGACCCTCGCCTCGACCCTGCCGCAGCTCAACTGGGGCTACCGCGGCGTCTTCGACCGCCTCGACCGGATGGCCGAGGAACTGCGCAAGGACCGCTCGCT
Organism: uncultured Solirubrobacterales bacterium; assembly: GCA_963696185.1. Classification (GTDB taxonomy): domain Bacteria; phylum Actinomycetota; class Thermoleophilia; order Solirubrobacterales; family 70-9; genus VRUE01. Next base: position 1,901,273 of record OY968825.1, on the reverse strand, counting down.
GCCCAAGTACGCGCAGGCGATCACCCTCTACCACCTGATCGTCGAGGGCAGCCTCGCCCAGCCCGGCCAGCACTTCATCGAGGACTTCTTCTCCTCCGAGGAAACGATGCCCGGCTTCAGCGCCGGCATGGCCAACGTCTCGCGCGACGAGCAGCGCCACATCGGCTTCGGCGTCAAGGTGCTCTCCGAGCTGCTCGCCGAGTCGGACGAGTGCAAGCGCGCCGTCGACGAGCTGCTGCGCGAAGTGCTGCCCTACTCGGCCGCCGTCTTCACGCCGCCCGACTTCAACCGCGAATACACCGAGTGCTACGGCTTCACGATGGAGGACATCTTCGCCTTCGGGCTGAAGCTGATCCGCAGCCGCTGGCGCACGATCGGCTACCCGGTCGAGGAGATGCCCCCCGGCGTCTTCCCCTTCGACCCGGACGCCTCCGAGGAGGAGGTGGCGGAGCGGCAGGTGAAGCTGCTGCTCGGCGGGGTCACCGGGCACGCCAACGGCCGCCGCCCCGACTCCTCCGCCGAAATCCAGCGCACCTACTTCGACATGGTGGCCCGCTCCGCCCACGCCGGCGCCGTCAACGGCTCCCGCCTCGTCTACCAGTGGCGGTTCAGCGACGCCGACCCCTGGCACCTGGTGATCGAGAACGGCTCGACCCGCGCCGAGCCCGGCGAGGCGCCCGACGCCGACCTCGTCTTCGAGGCGAGCTGGGCCGACTGGATCGCCTCCGGCAAGCCCGACGCCAACCCGCTGAAGATGATGCTGCAGCGGCGCATCCGGCCGCGCGGCTCGATCCGCGAGCTGGCGCGGATGCGCAAGGTCTTCCCAAGATAATCCGCCGCCTCCTCGGCTTCGCCTCCGGGGGCGGCGGCAAATTGCCAATCGGCGCCGCTCGCGAAGAATCAGATCGTGACGCTCGCTAATTTGGTTGATCAACCGCCGATAGAGGGGCGGCGGTCCGCCCAGGGGCGCTCGGCCTCGAGCTGGGCGGCGAGCGAGAGCAGGGTCGCCTCGTCGCCGGGGCGGCCGACGATCTGGACCGCCAGCGGCATGCCGTCGGCGGCGAGGCCCGCCGGCACCGACATCGCCGGGTTGCCGAGGTGGTTCCAGGGGATGCAGTAGGGATAGAAGCGGCTCATCCCGAGGACCGTCCGCAGCGCGCCGCGTCCCTCCCAGCGGCGCACCGGAATCGCCGTGCCGCCCATCACCGGCGTCATCAGCACGTCGTGGGAGTCGAAGATCGAGTTGACGCGGGCGGCATCCGCCTCGCGAGCACGCAGGGCCCGCTGGAAGAGCGCCTCGGGAAGGGCGCCACCGAGCCTGCCGAAGCCGCGCGTGCGCCGTTCGAGGCGCTCTGGGTGGGGAACTTCGCGCACCGTGTCGGAGACGCCGCGCAGGAAACGCGGCGTGATGTTGTTGCCGATGCCCCCCCACTCGGGATCGCGCTGGGCGACCTCGTGCCCGAGCCCGCTCAGCACGCCGGCCATCTCGGCCACCGCCTCCTTGACGACGTCGTCGACCGTCGGGGGCGCGGCCGCGCCGCGGCGGCTTGGTCGACCAGGCGATCCGCAGCCTGCTCGGCGGGGTCCGCGTCGCCTCGACGAAGGGCCGCTCGGGAGGCGGCGGCGCGCCCGGCTCCCGGGAGCCGCCGGCGGTCACGTCGAGCCAGAGCGCGGTGTCGAGGACGGTGCGGCTGAGGCAGCCGTTGACGGCAAGGCCATTCCAGTATTCGAGGGCGGGGGCGAGCGAGATCCTGCCCCGCGACGGCTTCAGCCCGAAGAGCCCGCAGGAGGCGGCCGGCAGCCGGATCGAGCCGCCGCCATCCCCGGCGGAGGCGATCGGCACCAGCCCAGCCGCGACAGCCGCGGCTGAGCCGCCGCTGGAGCCGGCGGGGCTGCGCTGCGGATTCCAGGGATTGCGGGTGACGCCGTAGGTCGCCGACTCGGTGAAGCCGCAGATCGCCAGCTCGGGCAGGAGGGTGAGGCCGACGACGATCGCGCCCGCCTCGCGCAGCCGCCGCACCATCTCGCAGTCGGCCTTGGCAGGCTCGTCGAACGCGTCCGTGCCGCGCGTATTGACCTCGCCGGCGACGTCGACTTCGTCCTTGATCGCGATCGGCACCCCCAGCAGCGGCCGCTCCTCGCCGGCCTTCAGCCGCGCCTCAGCCTGCTCGGCTTCCAGCAGCGCCTTCTCCGCGAACACCTTGCGGAACGCGTTCAGCCGGGGGTCGATCCGCTCGATCCGCTCCAGGCAGAGCCGCACCAGCTCGCTCGGGCTGACCTCGCCCGCCCGCACCATCTCCGCCTGCCTCGCCGCCCCGGCGAAGGCGAGATCGTCGCTCACGTGCTGACCAGCAGGTAGCGAGCCGAGGCGATCCCGGCGGCGAGCGCGTCGCCGATGTCCCGGTCGGGATCGGACAGCGCCTGCAGGGCGAAGCCGTCGCCCAGCGCGAAGAGGTAGGAGACCGTCGCCTCGGCGCCGAAGCGGAGGCTGAGCACGCCCTCGCCCTCCTTCTCCCTCAGCACCTCGGCGACGTTGGAGCGGGTGCGTTCGAACAGCTGGCCGACCTCGCGGCGGATGTCGGGGTTGCTCCGCCCGGCGCTGAACAGCTCGTAGAGGAGCAGGAAGAAGGCCGGTTCGTTCTCGATCAGGTCGTTGAGGCCGGAGACGAGGACGTCGATCACGTCGTCGACCGTCTCCGCGCCGGCCAGCGGCTCCCGCAGCCGGGCGACGCGGAGCTCCGCGTCGAGGCGGACGACCTCGACCAGCAGCCGCTCCTTGGTGCCGAAGTAATAGTGGAGGAGGCCGCGGCTGACGCCCGCCTCGCGGGCGACGTGCTCGAAGGTGGAGCCGGCGGCGCCGCGCTTGGCGACGCTGTCGCGCATCGCGTCGACGATGCGCTGGGCCTTCTCGCCGCTCAGCTCCCGCTCTTTGGTTCCAGCCTCCATGCCGCGCCTCAGTCTACGGCGAGGGGCGCGGGCTCAGCCCCGTGAGGCGCGCGGCTAGGAGCCGTTGATGCTCGTGGTGCTGGTGTACTCGAACTCCTCCTCGGGTCCGAAGAGGGCGTCGAGCACGGTCTTGCGAGCGTCCTCGCTGAGCACCAGCGCGATCGCGCCGGCGACCAGCGCGAAGAGCACGAGGCGCCCGAGCCGGCTCTTGCGGCGCCGCCTCGGCGCCCGCAGCTGCTCGGACGCTTCGCGAAGGCTCTCGGCCGCAGCGCGCAGGTCCTTCTGGACCTTGCGGTTGCCCGTGACCGCCTTGACGGTGCCCCTGCCGTTGCCGCTCGCCCGAACGTAGGCGCCGCGCGCCGCCTCGAAGGCGTTGCGGAGGCTGCCGCGCAGCTCCTCGTCCTCGATCAGGCGCTGCACGTAGGGGTTCTCGCGCGCGACCGAGTAGAGGTCGGCGGCCTGGTTCACCTTTGTCTTGCTCATGCCTCTCCTCGCTTGGTCGTTCCTGGTGTGGGATGAGGATAGCCCGAAACTGGCCTCAGGCCAGCGCCTCGCCGATCGCCTTCGACACCTCGTCCACGTAGACGAACTCGAGCTCGCTGCGCTCATGCTCGGGGATCTCCGCGACGTCGCCCTCGTTGCGCTCGGGCACGATCACCCGCTTGATCCCGGCCCGCTGCGCGGCCAGCGACTTCTCCTTGAGGCCGCCGATCGGCAGCACCTGGCCGGTCAGCGTCACCTCGCCGGTCATCGCGACGTCGTTGCGGACTGGGCGGCCGCTGATCAGCGAGGCCAGCGCCACCGTCATCGCCACCCCGGCGGAGGGCCCGTCCTTCGGCACCGCGCCGGCCGGCACGTGGATGTGGAGGTCGTGCACGGCGAACCAGTCCTCCTCCAGCTCGGGCGCCAGCGCCTTCCAGTGTCCGCGCACCCAGGAGAGGCCCGCCTGCGCCGACTCTTTCATCACGTCGCCGAGCTGGCCGGTGATCGTCAGCTTGCCCGAGCCCGGCATCGCGGTCGCCTCGATGAACAGCACGTCGCCGCCGGTCGGGGTCCAGGCGAGCCCGGTGGCCACGCCCGGGTCCTTGGTGCGGCGGCGCTGCTCGGCGAAGAAGCGGCGGCGGCCGAGCAGCTCCCGCGCCCGCTTCGCCGAGATCCTCGCCTTGCCGTTGGCGCCCCCTTCGGCGACCTCGCGGGCGACCTTGCGGCAGATCGTGCCGAGCTGGCGCTCCAGGTTGCGGACACCCGCCTCGCGCGTGTACTCCTCGATCACCGCGACCAGCGCCGGGTCGGCGAACTCGATCTGCGACGGCTTCAGCCCGTTGGCCTCGATCTGGCGCGGCACCAGGTAGCGGCGGGCGATGTGCTTCTTCTCCTCCAGCGTGTAGCCGGCCAGCTCGATCGTCTCCATCCGGTCCCGGAGCGGGCCGGGGACGGTGTCGAGGACGTTCGCCGTGGTGATGAACATCACCTCGGAGAGGTCGAACTCGAGGTCGAGGTAGTGGTCGCGGAAGGAGTCGTTCTGGGCGGGGTCGAGGACCTCGAGCATCGCCGAGGAGGGGTCGCCGCGGAAGTCGGCCCCCATCTTGTCGATCTCGTCGATCATGAAGACGGGGTTGCGGGACTCGGCGTCGCGCAGGGCGCGGACGATCGTCCCCGGCATTGCCCCGATGTAGGTGCGGCGGTGGCCGCGGATCTCGGCCTCGTCGCGGACGCCGCCGACCGAGATCCGCTCGAACTCGCGGCCCAGCGCCCTGGCGATCGACTTGCCGAGGCTGGTCTTGCCGACGCCGGGCGGGCCGACGAAGCAGAGGATCGGCCCCGGCGACTCGGGGTTGAGCTTGCGCACCGCAAGGTACTCGAGGATGCGGTCCTTGACCTTCTCGAGGTCGTAGTGGTCGGCGTCCAGCACCTTGCGGGCGTGGGCGATGTCGAGGTTGTCCTCCGTCCGCTTCGCCCAGGGCAGCTCGACCAGCCACTCCAGGTAGGTGCGGATGACGCCGTGCTCGGCTGCCGCCGGCGGCAGCTTCTCCAGCCGCGAGAGCTCGCGGTCGGCTGCTTTCCGGGCGTGCTCGGGCAGCTCCGCCTCCTCGACCCGCTCGCGCAGCTCGTTGACCTCGGCCTGCTGCTCGTCGCCTTCGCCGAGCTCGTCCTGGATCGCTTTCAGCTGCTGGCGCAGGAAGAACTCGCGCTGGCCCTTGTCGATCTCCGACTGCACCTGGGACTGGATCTGGCTGCCGAGCTGGACCACCTCCAGCTCGCGGGCGAGGATCTGGGAGAGGTGGCGCAGCCGCGCCGCGACGTCGACCTCCTCGAGCAGCTGCTGCTTCTCCTCGGTGGAGATCCGCAGGGCGCCGGCGATCAGGTGGCCGAGCGCGGCGGGGTCCTCGATGTTGGCGACCGCCATCTGCAGCTCCTCGGGCAGGTAGGGGATCTGCTCGATGATCTCCGAGAAGGTGCGCTGCACGTTGCGGGTCAGTGCCTCCAGCTCCGGGGTTCGCTCGACGACGTCGGGAAGCTCGGCGATCCGCGCCACCAGGTAGGGCTCCTCGGCGACGTAGGGGCCGAGCCGCACCCGCTGGGTGCCCTGGACGAGGATGCGGATCGTTCCGTCCGGCACCTTCAGCATCCGCGCGACGACGCCGACCACGCCGATGTCGTAGAGGTCGTCGGGACCCGGTGCCTCGCTCTCCGGGTCGCGCGAGGCGACCATCACCAGCATGCGGTTGGCGCCGAGCACGTCGTTGACGAGCTTGATCGAGCGCTCCTGCCCGACGGCGAGCGGCGTCAGGGTCTCCGGGAAGGTGACCGTCTCGCGCAGCGGCAGGACCGGCAGCGCGTCGGGCAGCGGCTGGTCGGCGCGGATCAGCTCCTCCGTCGTCGAGCGGCGACTCGACGACCTCGAGGACCGGCGCCCCCTCCATCACTCCCGCCCTATCGGCACGCGGCGGGTGGTCTCCGCCGGGTCTCGAAGCGGCAGGTCGACCCGCAGGATGCCGTCCTCGTAGGTCGCCTTGGCGCGTTCGGGGTCGACGTCCACCTGGAGCTCGACGATGCGGCGAAAGGGACCGGAGGCGATCTCGACCTGCTGGTAGACCCTGCCCTCGGTCTCCTGCACGGCGCGCTCGCCGACGATCGCGAGCCGGCGGCCGCTCACCTCGATCCCGACCTTGGCCAGGTCGACCCCGGCCAGGTCGACCTTGACGACCGCTCGCTGCGGGTCGCCGCAGTAGTAGACGTCGACGTTGGGCGAGAAGCCGGTCGTGCGCCGGCTGGCGTAGGCGGGGCGGCCCCAGACGTCGCCCAGCATCTGGTCCATCTCGCGGCGCATGCGGGCGAAGTTGGCGAAGAGGTCACGCTCCGGCATCGTCAAAACATAGCCATAGGCGGGTTGGCGGCGGGTGCCGCCCGAGACGCGAACCTGGTTGACGATTATGCGGCGCGGGACTGGGTGGCCCAGCGGGGCGGGCGCATGAGAAGGACCGGCTGGCGCGGCGGTACGAGGCCCTCGGGTCGGTTCGGCCGGAACGTCGTGCACGGGCTCGTCCAGCTCGAGCGCACAGAGGAGGTTGCGGCGGAAGTAGCAGTCGTCGCAGCTGGGCGGCTTTGGCTTGCGCGGCATCGGCGCCGATCTTGTCATCGCCGTGACGCTTCCGTGATGCCCGTTTCCGCAAAGCGCAACGTCTTTGACACAGTCCCGTCACAGGTTCCCCGCGTCTTGCGGACGTTCGGCCGCCGCTACCATCTTCGGGGGATGGAGGCTCACGACCGCAGCGCGAAGCTCGCGGCCTCGCCGCAGCTGTTCGAGAGCGAGTTCCTCAACTTCTTCTCGCGAGTCCACCCGGCGATCCCGGCGATCGTCTTCGTGCCCGTGGTCGCAGCCATGGAGTGGCTCGGCGCCGACCGCGGTCTCGGCGCCTGGCAGCTTGGCCTGCTGAGCCTGGGCGGGATCGGCATCTGGACGCTGACCGAGTACTGGCTGCACCGGCTCGTCTTCCACTGGGAGCCGGACGACGCCCTCGGCCGCAGGATGCACTTCATCATCCACGGCATCCACCACGACCATCCCAACGACAAGCTGCGCCTCGTGATGCCGCCGGCGGTGTCGATCCCGCTGGCCGCCCTCTTCCTGTTCGGCTTCACGCTGGTCTTCGGCACGCCGGTCGCCTACCCGCTGTTCGGCGGGTTCATCGCCGGCTACCTCTGCTACGACTACACGCACTACTACGTCCACCACTTCGTGCCGAGGTCCGACCTGGGCAAGCGGCTGCGGGAGCAGCACATGCGCCACCACTTCCAGGACCATCGCTATGGCTTCGGCGTCTCCTCGCCCGTCTGGGACGCCGTCTTCGGAACGCTGCCGCACCGGCGGCGCCGCTAGCTGCAGACGGTAGATATCAACGGGTATCTAAACGACCGGATTGGGGCAGTGGGATTGGATCAAACGATGGTCACACTCCTTCACTGTCACTGTGCCACATTCAGCGTGAGCGAATGTGCCACACTTACGGTCCAGTGCAAGTGACAACCCGGAATGCGCACGAGCTGACGGGATGAAAGGAAACCGATGCCCAGCACTTCAAACGTCCTAGATGAGGCCCGCGATCTGGTGCTGAAGCGCCTTGCGGAGCTGGACGACGAGCGCAAGCGGCTCGAGCGCGCGCTCGGCGAGCTCGGCGGAAGGATCGTTCGGGGTCGTCCCGGCCGGCGCCCCGGCCGCCCGCGGAAAGCCGTCCCGGCAGCCGCACCGACAGCCGCCCCCCGCCGTCGCCGCCGGCGCAAAGGCACCCGCGCCGACCAGGCGGTCGCCCTGGTCGAGAGCAACCCCGGGATCACCGCCTCCGAGATCGCCAAGACGATGAAAATCAAGCCCAACTACCTCTACCGGGTCCTCGGCGACCTGGAGAAAGAGGGACGGGTGAAGAAGGAAGGGCGCAAGTACCAGCCCGGCAAGTAGAGCTTGCGCATCCCAGTGGTCACTCTCACGTCGTGAGAGTGACCACTGCGGGGCCGGTCAGACCAGGCCGAGCTGACTGACCGCGTCGCGCTCTTCCCGCAGCTCGGCGATGCTGGCGTCGATCCGCTGACGCGAGAACTCCGGCAGCTCGAGCCCCTCGACGATCGACCACTCGCCGCCCGAGCAGGTGCAGGGGTGGCCGGCGATGACGCCCTCCTCGATCCCGTAGGAGCCGTCGGCGGGCACGCCCATCGAGACCCAGTCGCCCTCGGGGGTGCCGAGAACCCAGTCGCGCACGTGGCTGATCGCGGCGTTGGCGGCGGAGGCGGCGCTGGAGGCGCCGCGCGCCTCGATGATCTCGGCGCCTCGCTTCGCCACCCGCGGGATGAACTCGTCGGCGATCCAGGCCTCGTCGCCGACCGCCTCCCAGGCGCTCGCGCCGCCCACCCTCGCGTTGACGAGGTCGGGGTACTGGGTGGTGGAGTGATTGCCCCAGATGGTCATCTTGGTCACGTCGGAGACCGGCTTGCCGAGCCTGCCGGCGAGCTGCGCGATCGCCCGGTTGTGGTCGAGGCGGGTCATCGCGGTGAAGCGCTCGCGGGGCACGCCGGCGGCGTTCGACATCGCGATCAGGCAGTTGGTGTTGGCGGGGTTGCCGACCACCAGCACCCTGACGTCGTCGGCGGCGCCGGCGTTGATCGCCTCACCCTGCGGCTTGAAGATGCCGCCGTTGGCCTCGAGCAGGTCGGAGCGCTCCATGCCGGGGCCGCGCGGCCGCGCGCCGACCAGCAGGGCGACGTTGCAGCCGTCGAAGGCCTGCTTCGGGTCGTCGAAGATGTCGACGCCGCTGCAGCAGCGGGAAGGCGCAGTCCTCCAGCTCCATCGCGGTTCCCTCGGCCGCCTTGACGGCCTGGGGTATCTCCAGCAGGCTCAGCTCGACCGGTACGTCGGGGCCGAGCATCTGGCCGCTGGCGATCCGGAAGAGGATCGCGTAGCCGATCTGGCCGGCGGCGCCGGTGACGGTGACTTTGACTGGAGTGCTCACGAGATCGTCTCTCCTCAAGTCGTGGTTTGCGCTGACGCGGTGTCGATCGAGGCCATCGCCCCCTGCAGGCGCGCGTCGATCGCGGCGAGGAACTCCTGCGTGGTGAGGAACTCCTGCTCGGGCCCGACCAGGAGGGCCAGGTCTTTGGTCATCTTGCCGCCTTCGACCGTCTCGACGCAGACCCGCTCGAGCGTCTCGGCGAAGCGCGAGACCTCGGGGGTGTCGTCGAGCCGCCCGCGCGCCGCCAGCCCCCGCGTCCAGGCGAAGATCGAGGCGATCGGGTTGGTCGAGGTGGGCTTGCCCTGCTGGTGCTGGCGGTAGTGACGGGTGACCGTTCCGTGCGCCGCCTCCGCCTCGACCGTCTTGCCGTCGGGGCTCATCAGGACGCTCGTCATCAGCCCCAGCGAGCCGAACCCCTGGGCGACCGTGTCCGACTGCACGTCGCCGTCGTAGTTCTTGCAGGCCCACAGGTAGCCGCCCTCCCACTTCATCACGGCGGCGACCATGTCGTCGATCAGGCGGTGCTCGTAGGTGAGCCCGCGGGCTTCGAACTCCGACTTGAACTCGTTCTCGTAGACCTCGGCGAAGAGGTCCTTGAAGCGGCCGTCGTAGCGCTTCAGGATCGTGTTCTTGGTCGACAAATAGACGGGGTAGCCGCGCTCGAGGCCGTAGTTCATCGAGGCGCGGGCGAAGTCGCGGATCGAGTCGTCGAGGTTGTACATCGCCATCGCCACGCCGCCGCTCGGGAACTCGTAGACGTCCAGCTCGATCGGCTCGGAGCCGTCCGTCGGCGTGAAGGTCAGGGTGAGGGTGCCGGCGCCGGGCGTCACCATGTCGGTTGCCTTGTACTGGTCGCCGAAGGCGTGGCGGCCGATCACGATCGGCTTCGTCCAGCCCGGCACCAGCCGCGGGACGTTGGAGATGACGATCGGCTCGCGGAAGATGACGCCGCCGAGGATGTTGCGGATCGTCCCGTTCGGCGACGGGTACATCTCCTTCAGGCCGAACTCCTCGACGCGGGCCTCGTCGGGCGTGATCGTCGCGCACTTGACGCCGACGCCGTGCTCCTTGATCGCCTCCGCCGCCTCGACCGTGATCCGGTCTTCGGTCGCGTCGCGGCTCTCGATCCCGAGGTCGAAGTAGGCGAGCTCGAGGTCGAGGTAGGGCAGGATCAGCTGCTCTTTGATGAAGGCCCAGATGATCCTCGTCATCTCGTCGCCGTCGAGCTCGACGACCGGATTCTCGACCTTGATCTTGGACGGGCTCTCGGACACCGGCCGGCGATGCTAATCGACGCGGCCATGGCCGCGCTTGCCGGTACGGCGGACGCCCCCCAGAGCCCCGGCGGTGACACAATCAACCCGATGGCCACCGTCGAGCGCCGCTCAGCAGCCACCCACGAGGTCTTCAACCAGCCGCCGCCGCTGGAGGACTACAACCCCTTCGACGGCGACCGCGTGCTTGCCGAGGCGCTGCGCCGCGAGGGCGCCGAGTGGGCCGAGGAGCGGGCCCGCGAGCTGGGCGCGATCGCCGGCTCGCGCCAGACGATCCGCTGGGGCTTCGAGGCGAACGAGAAGCTGCCGGTGCTGCACACCCACGACCGCTTCGGCCACCGCATCGACGAGGTCGAGTTCGACAGCTCCTGGCACGAGCTGATGCGGATCGGGATCGGCCACGGCCTGCACGCCTCCCCCTGGCGCGAGCCCGGCCCCGGCGCCCACGTCGCCCGCGCCGCGATGTTCATGCTGCTGATGCAGACCGAGAGCGGCGTCGGCTGCCCGATCTCGATGACCTACTCGGTGATCCCGGCGCTGCGCAGGCAGCCCGACGTGGCCGAGGAGTGGGAGCCGCGCATCCTCTCGCTCGACTACGACGAGCGCCCGATCCCCACCGAGCGCAAGCGGGGCGCGATCTGCGGGATGTGGCTGACCGAGAAGCAGGGCGGCTCCGACGTCCGCGCCAACACGACCACGGCGACGCCGCTCGGCGCCGGCGGGCCCGGCGCGGAGTACGAGCTGGTCGGCCACAAGTGGTTCTGCTCGGCGCCGATGTGCGACGTCTTCCTCGTCCTCGCCCAGACCGACGTCGGCCTCTCCTGCTTCCTGCTGCCGCGCTGGACCCCCGACGGCGAGCGCAACGCCTTCCGCATCCAGCGGCTCAAGGACAAGATGGGCAACCGCTCCAACGCCCTCGCCGAGGTCGAGCTGGACGGCGCCTGGGCACGGATGGTCGGCGAGGAGGGCCGCGGCGTGCGGACGATCATCGAGATGGTCAACCACACCCGGCTCGACTGCATGATCGGCGCCGCCACCGGCTTCCGGGCCGGCGTCGTGCAGGCCCTCCACCACACCGCCCACCGCTCCGCCTTCGGCCGCGAGCTGATCGAGCAGCCGCTGATGCGCAACGTGCTGGCCGACCTCTGCGTCGAGTCCGAAGCCGCCACCGTCGCGGCGATGCGACTGGCCCGCGCCTACGACGAGTCGGCGGCGGGATCGGAGGAGGCGACGGCCTTCAAGCGGATCGCCACCGCCGTGCTCAAGTACTGGACCTGCAAGCGGGGACCGGCGCACGCCGGCGAGTCCCTGGAGTGCCTCGGCGGCAACGGCTTCATCGAGGAGTCGGGAATGCCGCGGCTCTTCCGCGAGAGCCCCCTGAACTCGGTCTGGGAGGGATCGGGCAACGTGCAGTGCCTCGACGTGCTGCGCGCCATGGTCAAGACCCCGGCCTCGGTGGACGCCTTCCTCGCCGAGGTCGAAGCGGGCACCGGCGCCGAGCCGCGCCTCGACTCCTACCTCGAGCAGATCCGCAGGGAACTTCCCGGCGACCTCGAGACGATCGAGTCGCGCGCCCGCCGCATCGTCGAGCGGCTGGCGCTCGCCCTACAGGCCTCCCTCCTGATCCGCCACGGCGACGAGGCCGTCGCCGACGCCTTCTGCGCCTCCCGCCTCTCGGGCGACTGGGGCATCAACTTCGGCACCCTCCCCCCCGGCACCGACTTCACCCGCATCATCGAGCGGCACCGCCCCCAGTAGAGGGGGGAGAAAACCCTCGGCTGGTCACTTAAGCACAGGATGCTGTGCTTAAGTGACCAAGAGACGGACGTGCGGGCACGCGACCGCGGTATCTGGGCGCTCGTGGAGCGCCAGCACGGCGTCGTCGCGCACCGCCAGCTGATCGAGCTGGGACTCGAACGGTCCTCGATTCGCTGGCGGCTGAAGAGCGGGCGCCTGCACGCCGTGCGGCGCGGCGTGTACGCGGTAGGGCGGCCGGAGCTGAGCCGGCACGGGCGCTGGATGGCGGCGGTGCTCGCCTGCGGGCCCGGGGCGGCGCTCAGCCACGGCAGCGCCGCCGCGCTGTGGGGGTTCGGCTCCGAGCCGCGCGGCCTGGTCGAGATTTCGCTGCCACCGGGTCAGCGCTGCAGGCGGCCGGGTATACGCACCCACCGCCGCGCGGCGCTGCGACCGAGCGATGTGACCGAGCACGAAGGAGTCCCAATCACGTCGCCGGTGCGCACGCTGATCGACCAGGCGACGCGGCTCTCTCCGGCGCGACTCGAGCGCGCCGTCAACGAGGCCGACAAACTCGACTGGGTGGCGGCGGACTCACTCTACGGAGCGCTCGACGGCTACCGCGGCGTGCCCGGCGTCGCACCACTGCGCAAGCTGCTCGACCCGCTCCACTTCCGGCTCAGCGACTCCGACCTGGAGCAGGCAATGCGGCCGCTCGCCAAGACCGCCGGCCTCCCGGTTCCGCAGACGAAAGCCTGGGTGAACGGCTACGAAGTCGACTTCTTCTGGCCCGAGCTGGGAATCGTTGTCGAGGCCGACGGCCTGCGCTACCACCGCACCGCGTCCCAGCAGAGGCGGGGCCTTGAACGCGACCAGGCGCACCTGGCCGCCGGCCTGTGGCCGCTGCGCTTCTCCCACTGGCAGGTCGCCCGTGAACCGGCGCACGTCCGCAACGTGCTGCGCCACGCAGCAGAGCGAGTCCGAGCGCAGCAGGAACCGAGCCGATTGGTCACTTGAGCACAGGATGGTGTGCTCAAGTGACCGCAGGGCCGCCGGTCAAGCGGTACCGCGCACCACGTCCGCCGGCGCCGGGACCGCGCAGGCCCTGCCCTCGGAGAATCCCTCCGGGGCGATGTCGAGGGCGACGTTGAGCCGGGCGCGCGCGTTCTCCCAGGCGATCAGGTGAACCAGCTCAAGCGATCCCTTGACGCCGAAGCGCTGGCGGACGCGCGCCATCAGCTCATCCTCGACTGCACCGGGCGTGCGGCTCATTCCGGTCGCGAGGTCGATGACCAGGAGCTCGTCGTCGTCGAACAGCCCGGACTCGTGGGCGTTGGCCAGCGCGAGCAGCTTCTCGTCGCCAAGGCCGGCTCGACGAGCGAACTCGGAGCCGATGTCCAGGCAAAACGGGCACCCGACCATGGTCGCCGCACGCAGGACGGCCAGCTCCCTGAGCGATTTGGGAACCCGCCTGCCGCGCTCCGCCGCCCGGTTGAACCGCAGGTAGTCGAGCATCAGCCGGGGGTGCTGCGCGAAGACGCGCCCGGAGTTCATCGTGCGGCCGTAGGTGAATTTCCCGGCGCGTGCGACCAACTCGGCAAACGGACCACGGCGCGGCTCGATCCTCGACATCCTGCCTCCTTCATCGATGTCCTTCGCTGTCTTCGCGCCAGGCTAACCAGGGTTTGGCACCTCGATAAGGTCCAATAGAATGCTGAAACAGGGGTCCACTTCTCCGTCTAGCTCGGCCCCAGAGCTATTGGTGCCGGACTGGGATCCGGCTCTGCCGCGCCGCGCGCAACTTGAAGGGAGCCTGCGCACCGCGATCAGATCTGACCGGCTGAAAGCCGGTACGCGGCTTCCGTCCTCGCGGGCGCTGGCCGTGGAGCTTGGCGTCTCGCGTCGACTCGTCGTGGAGGCCTACGAGCAGCTCGCCGCCGAGGGACATCTCGTGGCGCAGCGCGGCTCGGGCACGAGGGTTGCGCCGCGGCCCCTGAAGCCGCGCCGGGCGGCGCCCATCGCCCTCGTCGGCGCGGTGCCGCCGCTGCCCGAGGGCATCGACCTCTTCCCCGGCGCCCCGGAGCCGTCCCTCTTCCCGCGCCGCGCCTGGGCGCGGGCGCTGCGCCGGGCGGTTGCCCAACTCTCGGACAGGCGTCTCAGCTACGGCGAGTTCGCCGGCGCCGCAGAGCTCCGCGCGGCCCTCGCCGAGCACCTCGGCCGGGTACGGGGCGCGGCGGTGGAGCCTGGGCAAGTGGTCGCCACCTCCGGCTACCATCAGGCGCTGCACATCTTCTGCGGCCTCGCGCGGTCGCGTGGCGTGCGCCGCATCGCTGTCGAGGACCCGGGCTACCCGATCGCCGCCTGGATCATCGAGTCAGAGAGGCTCGAGGCGGTGCCGGTGCCGGTCGACGAAGACGGCATGGACGTCGGCGCCGTCGCGGCGAGCGGAGCGCAGGCAGCAGTGGTCGCCCCGGCCCACTCGATGCCGCTGGGCGCGGTGCTGGCGCCCGAGCGGCGGCGCGATCTCGTCGCCTGGGCGCGGGACAGGGGCGCGCTGGTACTCGAGGACGACTACGACGCCGAGCTGCGCTACGACCGTGGCCCGACCGGCTGCCTCCAGGGTCTCGCTCCCGATATCGTCGTCCTGGCCGGCACGGTCTCCAAGACGCTGGCACCTGCCCTGCGGCTGGGCTGGCTCTGCCTGCCGGGAGAGCTGGTGGCCGAGGTGACCGCCGCCCGCGCCGCGGCGGACCAGGGCGGCCCGCGCTTCGAGGAGCTGGCCCTCGCCGACCTGATCGCGAGCGGCGGCTTCGATCGGCACATCCGCGCGGCACGGCATCGTTACCGCAGGAAGCGATCGGTTCTGCTCGAGGCGATCGGCGCTGTCCTTCCGGAAGCACGGCTACGGGGAATTGCCGCGGGCCTCCACGCTGTGCTTGACCTTCCTCCCGGCGTCAGCGAGCAAGCCGTCGTCGACCGCGTTGCGCGCAAGGGAGTTCACGTGCAGGGGCTGGCTACGTTCACCCGCTCCCACCCTCAGCCGCCCGGGCTGGTTCTGGGCTATGGCCTGCCCAGCGAGCGCGAGCTGCAGGGGGCCGTGCGAACGATCGCCGCGGCCATCGACGCGGAGAGAACCGCCAACGGCTGAGGGGTCCGGTAGGGGGCGGAACGTCTTGTACTTTTTCGCACAGATCACTTCGGCGAGAGACGACCGCTTCCCGGGCGAAAAAGTTAAGTGGAGCCCCCTACCGGACCCCTCGCTTCACCGAAAAAACTAAGTGAAGCCCCCTGTCCGACTCCTCACCCCGCGGCGTCGCGCAGCGCCCGGCCGACCTGCTCGGCGGTTATGACGCCGCTGAGGCGGCCGTCGGCGTCGACGGCCATCACGGCGCCGAAGCGGCGCAGGGCCCGGTTGCTGAGCAGCGAGTCGAGCGGCTCGTCGTCGCGGACCTGGAAGGTGCCGTCGTCGCGCTCCAGCAGGTCGAAGACGAGCGAGGTGGCGCGGGACACCTCGGGGACCTCGTCCGCCTTGTCCCTGACGACGAGCCCGAGGAAGCGGTGCGCGGCGTCGACCACCGGGAACCACGGCCAGCGATAGCGCAGGAAGTACTCGTCGAGCGCCCGCTCGACGCTCAGCTCGCCGGGAATCGCCACCGGCTCGGTGTCCATCACGTCGGCGACGCGCATCCCCGTCAGCCGGCCCGAGATCGCCGTCTGCATCGCGGCTCCCTTGGCGGAGCCGTTGATCACCATCCCGATCAGCGCCAGCCAGACGCCGTTGAAGAGGTAGCCCGAGGCCATCAGCAGCAGTCCGGCGCCGATGAACAGGTAGGCGAAGACGCGGCCCAGCCCCGCCGCGAACCGCGTCGCCGCGGCGCGGTCGCCGCTCCGCCACCAGGCGAGCGCGCGCACGACCCGTCCCCCGTCCATCGGGAAGGCCGGCAACAGGTTGAAGACGAGGACGAGGAAGTTGCTGGCGGCCAGCAGGGCAACCATCGCCAGCGGCCCCGAGCTGACCGCGGCGCTTTCCGACCCGAGCGGCAGGGCGTCCCTGAAGGCGGTGAGGCCGGCCGCGGCGACTCCGGCTGCGGCAAGGACGAGGACGATCGCCAGGGTCACCAGCGGCCCGGCGATCGCCACCTTCAGCTCGGCCGAGGGGCTCGGCGATTCGCGGTCCATCCGCGCCACCCCGCCGAAGATCCAGAGCTGGATGCTGGAGATGCCGATCCCGTTGCGCCGCGCCACCATCGCGTGCCCCAGCTCGTGCAGGAGGATCGAGCCGAAGAAGCCGACCGCGCTGAGCAGGGCGAGGCCGAAGGGCTCCGGCGCCGAGCTCGATTCCCCCAGCAGGTTGCCGTAGATGCTCGAGAGCCAGAAGATCGCCAGGAAGAGCACCACGAACCACGACCAGTCGACCGCGATGCGGATGCCGCGCACGTGGAAGAGGGTGATCGAGCCGCCGCCGAGCATGCCCTCATGGTAAGCGGCAGGTAGGGTCGGGCCCCGATGGCTCGACCCGCAGCGGCCGAATCGACGATCGCCGAGCGCCTCGGCGCGCCGGACCAGGGCAGGCTGCGCGGCCTGCTCGAGGAGCTGGAGCGGATCCACCGCCCCTCGGCCTCCGCGGGGGAGCGGCGCGCCGCCGAGTGGCTGGTGGAGCGCTTCGCCGAGCTGGGCGCCGAGGCGAGGATCGAGGCGGCGCCCGCCCACGGCACCTACTGGTGGCCGCTCGGTGTCGGCGCGGCGCTGGGCGCCGCCGGGGCGCTGGCGGCGCTGCGGGGACGGCGCCTCCTGGGGGCGGCACTGGGCGCCGCCGGGGCCGCGGGCATCGCCGACGACTTCCCGCCGGGGCGGCGCCGCCTGCGCAGGCTGCTGCCGAAGCGCGAGACCTACAACGTCGTCTGCGAGCTGGGCCCGGCCGAGGCGGAGCGCACGATCGTCCTGATCGCCCACCACGACGCCGCCCACTCGGGCCTCGTCTTCCACCCGGAGCTGCCCGAGATCGCCAACCGGCTGGGGCTGATCGAGCGCACCGACACCAGCCCGCCGCTGATGGCTCCGGTGGTCGGCGGCCCGCTGCTGTCGGCGCTGGGCGCGCTCAGCGGCAGACGGCTGCTCACGAAGCTCGGGCTCCTGCTCGGCGTCGGCTCCGTCGCCGCGATGGCCGAGATCGGCCTCAGGGACGCCGTGCCGGGCGCCAACGACAACGGCGCCTCCGTCGTCGCCCTGCTCGCCCTCGCCGAGCGGCTGCTCGAGGAGCCGCCCGAGGCGCTGCGGGTGATCCTCCTCTCGACCGGCTCCGAGGAGTCGTTCAGCGAGGGCATGAAGGCGTTCGGCGAGCGCCACTTCCCGCGGCTGCCCCGGGACAGCACCTTCTTCCTCTGCCTCGAGGCCGTCGGCTCGCCCCACCTGCTGGTGCTGCGCGGCGAGGGCTTCCTGAGGATGCGCGAGTACCCGCCCCGCGCCCTCGCCCTGATGGACGGGCTCGCCGCGGAGCTGGGCGTCTGGCTCTTCCCCAACCTGCGCCTCCACAACGGGACAGACGGCATGGAGCCGCTGGCGGCGGGCTACGAGACCGCGGCCCTCTGCGGCTGCACCGACCTCAAGCAGCCCGCCAACTACCACTGGTCCCACGACGTCGCCGAGAACGTCGACTTCGGCACGGTCGCCGACGCGATCCGCCTCTCGGAGGCGGCGATCCGCCGCCTCGATCGCGACTGGCTCTAGCCTGAATCGCCCGACCTTAGCGGGGATTTCAATTCAGACTGCCCACTAGGAATTTGTCTCTATAGGATCGCCACCGTGCCAACCCACGACGTACTGGTGATCGGAGCCGGACTGGCCGGCCAGCGGGCGGCCCTGGCGGCGGCCGAGCAGGGCGTCTCGGTCGGGATCGTCAGCAAGGTCCACCCGGTGCGCTCGCACTCCAACGCCGCCCAGGGCGGCATCAACGCGGCGCTCAACCCCGACGACTCGTGGGAGTCGCACGCCTACGACACGATCAAGGGCTCCGACTACCTGGGCGACCAGGACGCGATCGAGGTGATGTGCCGCGAGGCCCCGGACGAGATCCTCCACCTCGAGCACCTCGGCGTCACCTTCCACCGCAACGAGGAGGGCAAGCTCGGCACCCGCGCCTTCGGCGGCGCCTCCGCCGCCCGCACCTACTACGTCGCCGACATCACCGGCCAGGCGATCATGCACGTCCTCTACGAGCAGCTGATGAAGTACTCCGAGAAGGTCGCCCGCTACGAGGAGTGGTTCTGCACGGCGCTGGCCCTCGACGAGCAGGGCGAGTGCTGCGGCGTCGTCACCCGCAACATCGCCGACGGCTCGATGGAGCTGTTCCGGGCCAAGGCCGTGATCCTCGCCTGCGGCGGCAACGGCCAGGCCTGGAAGCCGACCACGAACGCGCTGATCTGCACCGGCGACGGGATCTCGATGGCCTACCGGGCCGGGGCGAAGCTGATGGACATGGAGATGATCCAGTACCACCCGACGACGCTGGCCGGCAAGGGCTTCCTGATCACCGAGGGCGCCCGCGGCGAGGGCGCCCACCTGCTCAACGCCAAGGGCGAGCGGTTCATGGAGCGCTACGCGCCGAACAAGATGGAGCTGGCCTCGCGCGACGTCGTCTCCCGCGCCGAGCAGACCGAGATCGACGAGGGCCGCGGCTTCCCCGACGGCACCGTCGAGCTCGACATCACCGTCGTCCCCAGGAAGCGCATCCATGAGGCGCTGCGAGAGATCGTCCTGGTCGGCCGCGACTTCGCCGGTGTCGACATCATGAAGGAACCGATCCGCATCAAGCCCGGCAACCACTACACGATGGGCGGCATCAAGACCGACGTCGACGGCCGCACCGACATCGCCGGCCTCTACGCGGCCGGCGAGGCGGCCTGCGTCTCGGTCCACGGCGGCAACCGGCTCGGCGCCAACTCGCTGCTCGACACGCTGATCTTCGGTCGCCGCTCCGGCGTCGACGCTGCCGCCCGCGCCAAGCAGATCGACGGCTCGCAGCCCGCCAAGCAGGTGCTCGACGACGAGCGCGCGCAGATCGAGTCGATCAGCGCGCGTGAGAAGGGCTCCGGCCGCCGCGTCTCGGAGATCAAGCTGGAGCTGGGCCTGACGATGGACAAGCACGTCGCCGTCTTCCGCAACGAAGCCGGCATCCAGCAGGCGCTGGAGACGGTCCGCCGCCTCAAGGAGGAGGCGAAGACCGCCTACGTCGACGACCGCGGCAAGGTCTTCAACCAGGACCTGCTTGCGGCGATCGAGCTGGGGTACATGCTCGACAACGCCGAGTGCGTCTGCGTCGGCGCGATCGAGCGCAAGGAGAGCCGCGGCGCCCAGTACAGGACCGACTTTCCGGAGCGAAACGACGCGGAGTGGCTCAAGCACATCGACCTGCAGCGCGGAGCCGACGGGCCGGAGATCTCATACTCCGAGGTGACGATCACCCAGTGGGAGCCCGAAGAGAGGAAGTACTAGGGCAATGGCCGAGTACACGCTGAAAGTCCGCAGGTACCAGCCGGAGAACGGCGAGCGGCCCCTTCTGGGAGGAGTTCAAGGTCGAGCTCGACCCCTCGCTCTCGGTTCTCGACGGGCTCCTCCAGGCGAAGGACCGCGACGACGGCTCGCTCTCGGTGCGCTGCTCCTGCCGCGCCGCGATCTGCGGCTCCTGCGGGATGAAGATCAACGGCTCAGTCGGCGCTGGGCTGCAAGACCCAGATCGGCGAGGCCCACGAAGCCGCCAACCGGCGCAACGGGGGCGACAACCCGATCGTCGTCGAGCCGATGGGCAACATGCCCGTGATCAAGGACCTGATCACCGACATGGAGACGACGCACTGGAAGAAGATCCGCCGCGTCACCCCGTGGCTGCTGCCGCACGGCGAGCCGCCCGAGCGCGAGTACATCGTCGAGCCGGAGTCGATGATCGACATCACCCAGACGATGGCCTGCATCCAGTGCGGCGCCTGCGTCTCCGCCTGCCTCTCGATGGAGGCCGACCCGGACTTCATCGGCCCGGCCGCTCTGGCCAAGGCCTACCGCTTCGTCGGCGACCCGCGCGACGCCGAGACCGAAGGAGCGCCTCCACGACCTCGCCCAGGACCCGCACGGCCTCTACGACTGCACCCACTGCTTCAGCTGCGTCGACGCCTGCCCCAAGGGCGTGGCGCCGATGGACCAGATCATGCGCCTGCGCCGCCGCGCCGGCGAGGAGGGCATCGAGGACCCGAACAGCGGCCACAACCACGAGCTGGCCTTCGTCAAGATCATCGAGAAGAAGGGGACGCTCGACGAGGCAGCGCTGCTGCAGGAGTCGTTCGCGCTTCGGCGTCAAGGGCAAGCTGAAACCGAGCAAACGGGCGATCAGGGAACTGATCGGCTCGATCCCCACGGTGATCCGCGGCGTCTGAAACGGCAAGATGGCTCGCGGCGCGAAGCTGCTCCCGGGCCTGCACCACAAGCTTCCGGGCACCGCCCAGGACGAGGTGAAGGCGATCTACGCCCACGCCCAGGCGTCACCGTCAGCAGCTCAACCTGTACATCAAGGGCGAGGAAGGCGACGAGGAGGGAAAGCCGCAGTGAGCAACGGGAACCTGAAGGTCGCCTACTGGCCCGGCTGCGTCTCGCGCGGCTTCACCGCCGAGCTGCACGGCTCGATGGCGCTGGTCGCCGAGCGGCTCGGCATCGAGCTGGTCGAGCTGGACCGCGCCAACTGCTGCGGCGCCGGGGTGATCGCCGAGCACAACCAGGAGCTGGCCGACACGCTGAACGCGCGCACCTTCGCGCTCGCCCAGCAGACCGGGCTGCCGATGATGAACATCTGCTCGACCTGCCAGGGCGCCCAGTCCGAGTGCCAGCAGCGGCTCGACGCCGACTCCGCCTACCGCGCCCACGTCAACGAGGCGCTCGGCGAGCAGGGCCTCGAATACGAGAAGGGCAAGGACGGCTTCACCAACAAGAACTTCCTCTGGCTGCTGGTCGAGGACTACGGCCTCGACAGGCTCGCCGAGAAGGTCGTGCGGCCGCTCTCCGGGCTGCGGGTCGGCCCCTTCTACGGTTGCTACGTGGTCCGCCCCAAGGAGCGGCTCGGCTACGAGGATCACCCCGACCGCGACCTCTACCTCGAGCAGGTGATCGAGGCGCTCGGCGGCGAGGTCGTCGACTACGACGGCGCCCGCAAGTGCTGCGGCTTCCCGGTGATCACGATGAACCGCGAGACCTCGCTGCGCCAGGCCGGCACCCACGTCGGCGACGCGCTCGACGCCGGCGCCGACTGCCTCGTCACCCCCTGCCCGCTCTGCCACCTCAACCTCGACATGCAGCAGCCCGAGGCGGCCAAGGTCGTCAACCGCGACCTCGACCTGCCGTCCTCCACCTGCCGCAGCTGGTCGGCCTGGCGCTCGGCTTCGAGCCGAAGCAGCTCGGCATGAACCGCCACATCGCCTCGACCAGCGGTGTCGAGGAGCGGCTGGCAGCGCCCGCCACCACCGCCTAGGCCAACTCAGTCCGGCCCGGCGGCGCCGAGGCGACCGCCCTCCTCGGCTTTGCCAAGGCCGGCCCGGCGTGCCATCCAACCGGCCCCGAACGTGTCGGTGAGCCCGTGGGCGACGATCGAGACGATCACGGTGATCGCCGCGATGTCGAAGATCAGCTCGCCGTTCTCGACCTTCGACTTCAAGACGAAGAGGGCGAAGAGCATCGACGCCACGCCTTTCGGGCCGAACCAGGCCATGAACGCCTTCTGCGGCCGGGGCAGGCCGGTTCGCAGGAAGGAGAGCTGGACGGCGGCGGGGCGGGCGACGAGCAGCGCGAAGGCGATGAAGAGGATCAGGGTCGGGACGCTGCGGTCGAAGCCGGTGGCGGCGATCAGCGCGCCGAAGACGAAGAAGGTGATGACCTGGAGGATCGTGCCGGCGTTCTCGGCGAACTCGACGAAGCCCTGGGGGACGTCGTGCTCGCTGGCCCCCATCGCGATCCCGCAGACGAAGGCCGCGATCAGGCCGTTGCCGACCGTGACGTCGGAGAGGCCAAAGGCGACGAGGGCGAAGCTGACCGCGTAGATGCCCTCGTAGCGTGGCGTCAGGCCGCCGCCGGGAAGGCGACGGTGCAGCCGCCCGCCCATGTAACCCAGCGCCAGCCCGATCGCCGCCCCCACCACCGCTTCGCCCGCCAGCTTCAATGCTTCGCCGCCGGCGTTGCCGGTCGGCGAGGCGAAGACGAGGAAGAAGAGGACGAAGGGCAGGGCGAGGCCGTCGTTCAGTCCGGACTCGAGGTTGAGCGTGTGGCGCACCGCCGAGGGAACGAGGCGCGAGGTGACGACCGAGGAGGTGACGACCGGGTCGGTGGGCGCCAGCACGGCGCCGAGCAGGAACGCCTCCGGCCAGCTCAACTCCGTGAACAGACAGCTTCGCCGCCAGGGCGAGCAGGCCGATCGTGATCGGCATCGCGATCACCAGCGAGCGGGCGACCGGGCTCCAGTGGCCGCACAGCAGCTCGCGCTCGACGAACATCCCGTCGGAGAAGAGGGTGAAGATCAACGCCAGCTCGATCAGCTCGACGATCGAGGGGTCGGTGGCGTCGGCGTGAACCACGTCCGCGGCCGCGAGCCCGATCCCCAGCGCGACGGACAGCACCGAGGCCGAGAGCACCGTCCCCCGAATCAGGCCCGAAAGCCCCGCGACGACGGCGAGCAGCGCGCCGAATAGCAGCACCGCGTCGCCGAAGCCGATGTCCATGCATGGCTTATATGGGTTCCAGCGCCCGGCGTGCGTCGAGCCGCGGCGAGGCGATCAGTTGAGCAGGTTCCGCTCGACCAGCAGCTCGGCGATCTGGACGGCGTTGGTCGCGGCCCCCTTGCGCAGGTTGTCCGAGACGATCCAGAGGTCGAGCGCGCGCTCGTTGCCGGGGTCGCGGCGGATGCGGCCGACGAAGACGTCGTCGTGGCCGGCGGCGTCGATCGCCATCGGGTAGCGCGCCGCGGCCGGGTCGTCGACGACGGTGACGCCCGGCGCCGCGGCGAGCAGCCCCCGCGCCCGCTGCGCGGAGAGCGGCTCCCTGGTCTCGACGTTGACGGCCTCGGAGTGGCCGGTCACGACCGGCACCCGCACGCAGGTCGCGCTGACCCGGATCGAGGCGTCGCCGAGGATCTTGCGCGTCTCGTCGATCAGCTTGCGCTCCTCGTCGGTGTGGTCGTCGCCCGCGGGGAAGCCGCCCGCCTGGGGCAGCGCGTTGAAGGCGATCCGGTAGGGGTAGACGGCGGCGACCGCCTCCTGGTCGTGCAGCACCGCCTCGGACTGCGCGAGCAGCTCCTCGATCGCCTTCCTACCGGTGCCGGACACGGCCTGGTAGGTGGAGACGACCAGCCGCTCGATGCCGGCCTCGTCGAAGAGCGGCTTGAGGGCGACGACCATCTGCATGGTCGAGCAGTTCGGGTTGGCGACGATGCCGCTGTGGCCGGCCAGCGCCTCGGGGTTGACCTCGGCGACGACCAGCGGCACGTCGTCGTGCATGCGCCAGTGGCTGGTGTTGTCGACGACGACCGCACCAGCCTCGACCAGCTTCGGCGCCCACTCGGCGCTGACCGCGCCGCCCGCCGAGGAGAGCACTATGTCGAGCCCCTGGATCGTCTCCTCGCCGAGAGGCCGGCACTCCAGGGCCGAGCCGTTCCACTCGATCCGCTTCCCGGCCGAGCGCTCGGAGGCGAACGGGACCAGCTCGGCGACGGGGAAGTCGCGCTCCGCGAGGACGTCGAGGATCGTCGCGCCGACCAGCGCCGGTCGCGCCCACCACCCCGACTCTGTACCCGCGCGCTCGCCATCCGCGGCTCAGCCGCTGACGGTGGGGCGGTGTTCGGCGCCAGCCTGTTCCTCGGGCCGCACGGCGCCGTCCCCCAGCTCGAAGGCCTCGTGCAGGGCCCGCACCGCGTCGGGGACGCGGTCGGCGGAGATCACGCATGAGATCTTGATCGGCGAGGTGGAGATCATCTCGATGTTGATCCCCTCGCCGCCCAGCACCTCGGAAGACCTTGGCGGCGACGCCGGGATGGGAGCGCATGCCGGCGCCGACGATCGAGACCTTGCCGATCTGCTCGTCGGTCCGCACCCCCCGGCTGACGTCGAGCGCGGCGACCGTCTCGGTCGCGGCGGCGAGGTCGGTGCGGTCGACCGTGAAGGAGAGGTCGGCGAGCGCCGTCGCCGCCGCCCGGCTCGTTCTGGATGATCACGTCGACGTTGACGCCCGCCTCGGCCAGCGCCGTGAAGATCCGCCCGGCGACGCCCGGCTCGTCGCGGACGCCGCTCAGCGTCACGCGGGCCTCGCCGTCGGAATGGGTCACCGCTGTTACGAAGGGCTGCTCCACGGTCTCCTGCTCGATCTCCTGCTCGCTGAGCGACGAGGGTACCGGGACCGTCCTCGAAGCTGCCGCGGCAGTGGATGCGGACGCCGTGGTTGCGCGCGTACTCGACCGAGCGCAGCTGCAGCACCCGGCGCCGGAGGCCGCCATCTCCAGCATCTCCTCGTAGGAGAGCATCGGCAGCTTGCGGGCGCCGGGGACGATGCGCGGGTCGGCGCTGAAGACGCCGGCGACGTCGGTGTAGATCTCGCAGACGCCGCGCCCCGAGCGCCGCGGCGAGCGCGACCGCGGTGGTGTCGGAGCCGCCGCGGCCCAGCGTGGTGACGTCGCGGCTGTCGGTCGAGACGCCCTGGAAGCCGGCGACCAGCACGATCCGGTCCTCGCCGCAGCGTCTCCCTGATCCGCTCGGCCCTGCACGTCGATGATCCTCGCCTTGGTGTGGGAGGAGTCGGTGACGATCCCCGCCTGCGAGCCGGTCAGCGAGATCGCCTTGTGGCCCATGTCGTGGATCGCCATCGCGCAGAGCGCGCAGGAGATCCGCTCCCCGGTCGAGAGCAGCATGTCCATCTCGCGCGAGTCCGGCCGCGCCGAGATCTCCAGCGCCTGGGCGACCAGCTCGTCGGTCGTCTTGCCCCGCGCCGAGAGCACCGCGACGACCTGGCTGCCGGCCTCGCGCGCGGCGACGATCCTCCGCGCCGCCCGCTTGATCTGCTCGGCGCCGGCGACCGAGGTGCCGCCGAACTTCATCACGACGATGTCCGCTTTCCCCTCGTTCATGGGAACGCCGAGGATAGTCTGCGCGGGATGTTCGACGCCCTCGCCCGCCTCGCCGACCGGCGCGCCCGCCGCGTCGTCCTCCTCGCCGTCGCCTTCTTCGTCGTCGCCGTGGCGCTGGGCGGCTCGGTCGCCAAGCACCTCGACCCCTACGGCGCCGAAGACCCGGCGACCGAGACGGCCAGGGCGAGGCGCGAGCTGCAGGCGGCCGGCCTGCGCGAGCCGCAGGTGATGGTGGTGGTCGAGAACGCCCCGGTCGCCGCGGCGGCGACGCGGGCGCGCGTCGAGGCCCTCGAGCGCGGCCTGCGGCGCCGCCCCGACGTCCACTCGGTGACCGGCTACTACGACACGGGCCCGCGCGGCTTCGTCTCCCGCGACCGCCGCGCCACCTACTTCGCGGTGACCCTGAAGTCGACCGAGGACAAGCAGATGCAGGAATCCGGCGGCGCGATCGCCGACTCGCTCTCCAAGCGATCGCGGCGTGCTGGTCGGCGGCGGCGCCGTCGCCCAGGAGGAGGTCAACAAGCAGGTCGAGTCCGACCTGCGCCGCGCCGAGATGCTCGCCATCCCGCTGCTATTCCTGCTCTCGCTGCTCTTCTTCCGCAGCCTCGTCGCGGCGCTGCTGCCGCCGCTGATCGGCGGCCTGGCGATCGTCGGCACCTTCCTCATCCTGCGCATCGCCAGCGAATTCGGCTCGATCTCGATCTTCGCGCTCAACCTGACCACGGCGCTCGGGCTCGGCCTGGCGATCGACTACAGCCTCTTCGTCGTCTCCCGCTACCGCGAGGAGATCGCCCGCGACGGCCCCGGCGCGGCGGCGATGCGGCGGGTGCTGGCGACGGCGGGGCGAACGGTCCTCTTCTCGTCGCTCACCGTCGCCACGGCGCTCGCCTCGCTGCTCGTCTTCCCGCAGCGCTTCCTCTACTCGATGGGCCTCGGCGGCTCGCTCGTCGCCCTCTTCGCGGCGCTGATCTCGCTGACCGTGCTGCCGGCGGTGCTGACCCTGCTGGGAACGCGGGTCAACGCCCTGGCGCCGCGCTTCCTGCAGCGCCGCGCCGAGGCCGACGCGAGGCCGGACGCGCAGCGCTTCTGGTATCGCCTCTCGCGCTTCGTGATGCGGCGCCCGGTCCCGGTGGCGACGCTCAGCGCCCTGCTGCTGATCGTGCTCGGCATTCCCTTCCTGGGGATCAGGTTCACCAGCGTCGACTCCACCGTGCTGCCGCGCGGCGCCGAGCGCCCGCGTCGCCTACGAAGCCCTCGAGGCGCGGTTCCCGCCCTACCGCGAGGCGCCGATCTGGATCGCCGTCAAGGGCGGCGGGCCCGGCGCCGCGGCGCGGTTCGCGGCGCGGGTGCGGCACGTGCCCGGCATCGGCGAGGTCGCCCCGCCCCAGCGCCTCCACGAAGGCGTCAGCGCGATCGAGGCGCTCTCAGTCCACCCGTTCGTCTCCGAAGCCAGCCAGACCACGGTGAGGCGGATCCGGGACCTGCCGACGCGGCCGGGCGTGACGGCGCTGGTCAGCGGCGCCACGGCGGACTTCCTCGACTTCCAGTCCAGCCTCGCCCGCCACCTGCCGATCGCGCTGGGCATCGTCATCGTCGGCGACGCTGGTCCTGCTCTTCCTGCTGACCGGCTCGGTGATCCTGCCGGTCAAGTCGCTGATCATGAACGTCCTCAACCTCAGCGCCGTCTTCGGCATCCTCGTCCTGATCTTCCAGGACGGGCACCTCGAAGGCCTGCTCAACTACAGCGGCCAGGGGGCGCTCGAGCAGACGATGCCGGTCCTCCTCTTCGCCGCCGCCTTCGGCCTCTCAACCGACTACGCGGTCTTCCTCCTCTCGCGGATCAAGGAGGCGCGCGACAACGGCGCCTCGGACACCGAGTGCGTGGCGATCGGGCTGGAGCGGACGGGGCGGATCGTCACCGCCGCGGCGCTGCTCTTCGCGGTCGCGATGGGCGCCTTCGCCACCTCGGAGATCATCTTCGTCAAGGAGAACGGGATCGGGATGGCGCTGGCGGTGCTGATCGACGCCAGCATCATCCGCGCCCTGCTCGTCCCCTCGCTGATGGCCCTGCTCGGCAAGTGGAACTGGTGGGCGCCCGGGCCGCTGCGGCGCCTCCACGACCGCATCGGGATCAGCGAGACGAGCGCGCCAGAGCCGAACCTCAGCCTCTAAGGCGGGCTGACCAAGCAGATCAAGGACGCAGGAAGCGAAGCGTGCTTTTGCACGCGAGCGACCGAGGACGCCGATATGCGCCGGTCAGACCGCCTTAGGCGAAGGCCTGGGCGGCGCGGCGGCGCAAATCCGCGTTGAGCAGGCCGGTCACCTGGCTCGGCGTCTCGCCGGCGGAGGGGACGGCGTCGCCGATCAGGCCGCTGGCGCGGAAGCCGAAGAGGGGCGCGTCGACGCCGGCCTCGCGGACCTTGCGGACCAGCCTCACCGCGGAGGCGGTGTCGGCGCCCGGGCCGCAGAGGACGATCGCGGTCGGGTCGAGGGCGCCCAGGGCGCGCGCCAGGCGCTCGTCCCCGAGCTCGTTGGAGAGCATCAGGACGCGGAAGCCGGCGCGCCGCAGGGTGAGGTCGAGCGCTTGGGCGTGGACCGCCTCGGCGTCCTGTCCGCGGCTCGAGTCGAGCAGCAGGATGCCGGCCGGGCGGGAGGCGGCGGAGGCGAGGCGGCGGGCGCCGTGCAGCCAGCCGGTCGCCCAGCGGGCGGCGAACTCGAGCTCGGCCTCGCGCTCGGGGTCGGCGGCGAGCCTGTCGATCGCCGGCAGCAGCAGCTCCTCGACGGTGCGCTCCAGCGGCCGCACCGCGAGGCTCTCCTCGACCGCGCGGTCGGCGGCGTCCTCGTCGAACCTCTCGAGCGCCGCCAGCAGGCCCTCGCCGCTGGCCGGCGCCGACTGGCGCTGCCGGGCCAGCTCGATCGCCGAGGAGATGTTGCCCGTCTGAGCGAGCGCGTCGCGCAGCGTCTGCAGCTCGACCAGCTCGTAGTTGCGGTGGTTGCCGGGGGTGCGCCGCGGCCGCGGGTAGCCGTAGCGGCGCTCCCAGCTGCGCAGCGTGTTGGGGCTGACGCCGAGCACCTCGGCCGCCGCGTTCGTTCGGATGCCCGCCATGCACGGCATTCTGGCAGCCACTTGGCGGGTTTACACCGGTTATGGACGGATTTCGCGAATCTGTCAGCGATCTTGCAGGGAGCCGACGCCGACCGGCTGGCCGACCGCGCGGGCTCGCCACATCGCCTCGTCGGCCTTGCGCAGCAGCTCGTCGGCGTCGGTGCCGTGCTCGGGGCAGGAGACGACCCCCGCCGAGATCCCGATCCGCAGCCCGCCCGCGTCCTCGAGGTCGTCGAGCATCGCCAGCAGCCGCTCCGCCATCTGCATCCCGCCCACCGTCGTCTGGTTGGGGGCGAGGACGCAGAGCCCGTTCTCCTCGACCCGGAAGGTCTCGTCGACGAGGCGGATCGTGTCGCGCAGGGCGGCGGCGACGATCGACAGCGCCGCCTCGTGGCCGCCGCCGGGATCGTCGTCCCGGGCGCCGGGGCCGTCGACGTCGAGGACGACGAGCCCGAACGGGTGCCCGTAGCGCCTCTGGGTCTCGATCAGCTGGTCGAGGCGACGCCGCATCTGGCCGGGTTGGTGGAGGCTGGGATGCCACGCACCGGGCTCGGTCTTGGCGCCGTCCCGCTCCCAGAGCGAGCCCACGGCGGTGGCGGTCACCGAGCCGAACTCCTCGGCAAGCCGCTGCGCCGCGTCGGCGAAGAGCGCCGCGTCGTCGCCGGCCAGCTCCTCGTGCAACCTGGCCAGCAGCGTGGCCTGCAGGGACGAGACCTCGCGGACCAGCTTGCCGGCCGCGGACCCCTCCCCCGAGGCGGTGCCTGTACGAGTGTCCGTCACCACGCCGAGACCTTGGCGAAAGCGGCGGACGACAGCGGGCGAGAAATTCGCTATTTGCGACTCGATGATCGTCTAGTAAGGCCGTCTAGTTCTTCACCGGTGAGTCAATAGTCGATCGGCGGCAGGGCCCAGCAGGCCGGCGGTGCCGGTCGCAAATTGCGAGAAGGCCATGCTCGACCCGGCGAAGGCCGATCGGCAGACTGATTAGGCGCCGTCGTGCGGCAGGTTCTTCTTTGCGCCGTAGGAATGGCCGGCGTGGGCGGGCGGCAAACTAGATTGCGCCGTCGTGCGGCATAGTCGAACCGCCGTCACCGCCCACGCCGATGCCGAGTCCGAGCGTAGCGCTCCTCGTCGAAAGGCTGTTGGCTTTGAAGCATCCGGTGGCAGAGCCGGCAGGCATGGCGGGCCAGTGCGACCCGGGCCTCGATCGGTCGCATGCCGCGAGCGCGCAGCTCGCGGTCGCGCTCTCTGAAGGGCTTGCAGTGCTGGGAGAGCCCCCAGGCGATCGCCATCAGCGCGTCGCGGCGCTCGCCCGGGGCCTGGCGGGAGATCGCCCTGGCTTTGCGGATCGTCGCCGATTCATAGCGCGCCGGGGCCAGGCCGGTGAAGGAGTAAAGGTGCTCGGCGGTGGGGAAGCGCTCGATCGGCAAGGCGTGGACGGCGAGGGCCGCGGCCCGGGTTGCCGCGACCCCCGGCAGCGTCGTCAGGACCTGACCGGGTGTCTCGGCCACCAGCACCGAGATCTGGGCCTCGACGGCGAGAACGTCTGCTTCCAAGGCGCGCCAGCGCTTGACGTCGCGACCCAGACGCTCGGCGCGCGCCTCGGCGTCGGCGGGCGGCGCCAGGCAGCCGCGCCAGCGCTCAGACCAGTAGGCGGCGTTGGCGCGCGAGAGCCGGCCTGGGGCTCTTGCGATCAGCGAGCGGGGAGCGGGCGCTCTGCCGGCGAAGTCGACCGCGCAGGCCAGCGCGGCCCGGCCGGTCGGGGTCTCCAGGCCAAGGACCCGGCCGTGGCCAGCCGGGGCGGAGAGCCCGGGGCAAAGAGCGTTCAGCTGGTGGTGCAGGTGCTGGCGGGCGACCTTGCGCTGGGCGATCAGCCGGCGGCGGTGGCGGACGGCATCGAGCAGCGCATCGAGGGTTCCGCTCTGAGCCGGCCGCCCTCTTCCCTGGCGAGCGAGGGAGACCAAGGCGGCGCAATCGCGGTCATCGTCCTTGAAGCGGCGCGAGCCCAGCTGGGTGCGGGCGGCCTGGGTCTCCGAAGGCGCGAAGAGGCGGGTCGAGCCTGGCAGGCGGCGCTCGAGCTCGGCGACCCAGGGCAGGTGCAGCGAGCCGGTCGCCTCGATCGCGATCACCGTCTCGGGCGCAGCCTGGGACTCGATCAGCTCGCAGAGCCGCTCGATCCCCTCGCGCAGGGTCGGTAGCGAGACGGGCTCTCCGATCAGTCCCCGCTCGCCGTCTGCCAACAGCACCCGGTGATTGGCCTTGCCGGGGTCGATCGCCACTACCAGCGTCCTTGCAGGAAGCTCTGCGCGAACCAGGTCCATCGAACAACCTCCCTCTCTAGAAAAAGAGAAAGACCCTCCCCGACCGGCGGAGAGGGCCCTATCTCAGGCCGGTTGTTCGACGGCTATCAGTCGAGGCTGCGGCGACCGGCGAGGGCCTTGCCCAGCGTCACCTCGTCGGCGTGCTCGAGGTCGGCGCCGACCGGCAGGCCGCTGGCGAGGCGGGTGACCGCGACCTTGCCCCGCAGCAGATCGGCGATGTGGAGGGCCGTCGCTTCTCCCGTCGTGGTCGGGTTGGTCGCCAGCACGACCTCCTCGACGCCCCCCTCCTCGACCCGGCGCAGCAGCTCGGCGATCTTCAGGTCCTCGGCGTCGACGCCGTCGATCGGCGAGAGGGCGCCGCCGAGCACGTGGTAGAGGCCGCGGTACTCGTGGGTGCGCTCGATCGGGATCACGTCGGCGGGCTCCTCGACCACGCAGATCGTCGCCCGGTCGCGGTCGGGGTCGGCGCAGATCCGGCACAGCGGCCCCTCGGAGAGGTTGAAGCAGCGCTCGCAGAGGCCCACCTTCTCCTTCACCTCGCGGATCGCCGCGGCGAGCGCCGCCGCCTCCTCGTCGGGGGCGCGGAGGATGTGGAAGGCGAGGCGCTGCGCGGTCCGCTGGCCGATCCCCGGCAGCCGCGAAAGCTCGGCGACGAGGCGCGAGAGCGGCGCCGGGCCCTCGGCGCTCATGACCAACCTGCGCTGACTTCGCCTTTATTGGCGATATGCGCGAAGAAAGGCGAAGTCAGCGATTGCCTGCCGGCATTCATAGGCCCGGCAGGCCGCCGAGGCCACCGGTGATCCCGCCCATCTTCGAGCCGGCCAGCTCCTGGGCGGCGCGCAGCGCCTCGTTGACCGCCGCCTGCACCATCTCGGCCAGCAGCTCCGCCTCCTCGGGGTCGACCGCCTCGGGGTCGATCGCGACCTCGCGCAGGGTCAGGTCGCCGCCCATCTTCACCTTCACCATGCCGCCCCCGGCGCTCGCCTCGACGACCTCGTCCTTGAGCTGCTCCTGCGCCTCCAGCATCTGCCTCTGCATCTGCTGCGCCTGCTTCATCAGGGCGTTCATGTCAAAGCCCCCGGGGCCGCCGCGCGTCACTTGCCGACCTCCTCCGCGTCGAACTCGCTCTTGATCCGCTCCACCAGCTCCGCCTCGTCGAGCGGCTCCGCGGCGCCGGAGCCCGGCGGCGCCTCCTCGCCGTCGAGCAGGACGTAGGCGGGGCGGAATCGCTCGCCGAGCATCGCCTCGAACGCCGCCGCGACGACCTCACGCCTCTCGGGATCCTCCGCCTTGCGTTTGTTGAAGGTCTTGTCGGCGGGAAAGCCGATCCTCAGCTCGTCGCCCTCCAGCGCCACGGGGCGGGCGCCCTCGAAGGTCGCCGCGAGGGCGGGGGCGGAGGTGCGGAGGCTGTCGAGGACGGCGGGCCAGACGCGGGTGATTCGCTCGAGGTCCAGGACAGGGGAGCTCTGGGCCGCGGCAGGATCGTCTGCATTGGACGCGGCAGGACTAGCCGCCTCGACCGCAGTTGGACCGTCAGCCGGTGCGGTCTCTGCCGTGGGTGGCGTGGAGCTGGGGACCTCGCCCGCAGCTTGCGAGGGCGAGGAGCCCTGCCCCGCGACAGGACCCGCGGCCCGGAGCGCATCGGGGAAGCCTCGCTCCAGTCTCTCGATGCGGCGGAGCAGGCCCTCCGTGCTATGGGTCGAGGTCGGGGCGGGCTGCTTTCAGCAGGGCGATCTCAACCGCCATGCGGGCGTCGTCGCCCTCGCGCACGGCGGTCAGGGCGGCGGCCAGCTCGTCGATGGTGCGGACCAGGGTGGCGGGGCCGACAGCGGTGGCCTGGGCGATGAGGCGGTCGGCGTCGGCGGCGGTGACGACGAAGGTGTTGGGGACCTCGCCGACCGTCTGGGTGACGAGCAGGTGGCGCAGGTGGGCGAGCAGGTCGCGGGCGAAGCGGGCCGGGTCGCGCCCCGAGCGGGCCATCTGCTCGACCCCGAGCAGGACCCCCTTCGGGTCCTCGGCGGCGACCGCGTCGACCGCCTCGAACAGCAGCTCGGCGTCGGCGGCGCCGAGCAGCTCCAGCACCGCGTCGAGGCCGACCGTGCTGCCGCCGAAGGCGACCAGCTGGTCGAGCGTGCCGAGCGCGTCGCGGAAGCTGCCCGAGGCGGCGCGGGCGATCATCGCCACCGCGCCGTCCTCGACCTCGATCCCCTCCGCGGCGGCGACCCGACGCAGCACCTCGGAGATCTGCTCCAGCGAGGGCCGCTGGAAGTCGAAGCGCTGGCAGCGGTCGGCGATCGTCGCCATCACCTTGTGCGCCTCGGTCGTGGCGAGGACGAAGACGGTGTTCGGCGGCGGCTCCTCGAGCGTCTTCAGGAAGGCGTTCCAGGCCTCCTTGGTCAGCATGTGGGCCTCGTCGAGGATGTAGACCTTCCAGCGGCCGCCGGCCGGCGCGTAGGCGACGCGCTCGCGCAGATCGCGGACGTCGTCGACGGAGCGGTTGGAGGCGGCGTCCATCTCGATCACGTCGATCGAGGTGCCGGCGGCGATCGTCACGGCAGGACTCGCACTCGCCGCACGGGGTCGACGGTCGGCCCGCCGCGCTCGCAGTTGAGCGAGCGGGCGAGGATCTTCGCCATCGAGGTCTTGCCGGTGCCGCGCGAGCCGACGAAGAGGTAGGCGTGGTGGACCTTGCCCTGCTCGACCGCGTTGCGCAGGGTGCGGACGACGTGCTGCTGCCCGACCACCTCGTCGAAGGAGCCGGGACGATGGCGGCGGTAGAGGGAGGTCGACTCGCTCATCGGAGGCACTCGAGCCAGTGTATCCGCGGTGCCGCGGACCTCTCACCGCGCTCGGTCGCGCCCCTGTCGCGTTCCGCTGGAACGCTGTCGGGTTCCACCACGCTGGCGGGTGGTGAAAGTCGGCTGCGCGTGCCGAGGCGTGCCTCTAATACCGTGCGCGCGTGCCGATCGACGGTCCGCAGCTGGCTGACGCCCGCCGCCTGGGTCGCCGCCGTGACGGCGGCTGCTGCTGCTGCTCTTCCCGCTCGGCTTCCCCAACTACGACACGATCTACGCGCTGGTCTGGGGACGGGAACTGGCGCACGGCGTCAGCCCCGACTACGGCGCCGCCCTGCCCCCCACGCCGCATCCGCTCGCCGACCTGCTGGGCCTGGTGACGACGCCGCTCGGCGGCGGGGCGATCGACGGTGACGATGGTGGTCGCCTACCTCTCGCTCGGCCTGGTCGGCTACCTCGTCTACCGGCTCGGCTCGCTCTGGTTCGACCGCTCGATCGGCTTCGTCGCCGCGGCTGATCGTCCTCACCCGCGCCCCCTTCCTCTCCAACGGCATCCGCGCCTACGTCGACCTCCCCTACATCGCGCTCGCGCTCGGCGCCCTCGTCATCGAGACCAAGCGCCCCCGCGCCGGCTGGCCGGTACTGGCGCTGCTGGCCCTCGCCGGCCTGCTCCGCCCCGAGGCCTGGCTCTTCTCGCTCGCGTATCTCGCCTACCTGGCGCTGGACCCCGGGCTGTCGTCTCACGGTCCCGAAGGGCGAGAGGAGGGTGCCCCTCGAACGGGCGGATACTCAAATTGCCGGCCTAATTAGGCCGGCGATTGTGCGGGCGAGGGGCACCCTCCTCTCCCCACGCGGCGCGGCGCTCATCGCCCTCGCCCTCGCCGCGCCGATCGCCTGGGTGCTGTTCGACTGGGTCACGACCGGCAACCCCCTCTACTCGCTGACCGGCACCCAGAAGACGGTGGAAACGCTGAAGCGCCAGACCGGTCCGGTCGACCTCGTCCTCTACGGGCCGCGCCGGCTCGGCGAAGTGCTCCAGTGGCCGGGGATGGTCGGCGCGCTCGGCGGCCTCGTCCTCGGCTTCGCCTTCCTGCGGCGCCGCTCGGCGCCTCGGCCTCGTCGCGGCGGCCCTCGCGCTCGGCGCCTTCGCCCTGCTCGCCTGCGCCGGCCTGGCGATCATCGCCCGCTACACGATGCTCGCCGCCGCCCTGCTGGCGATCTTCGTCGCCCTGGCGCTGCTCGGCTGGCGGCTGCTGGAGCGCGGCCATCCCTGGCGCCGTCGCTGGCAGCTCTTCGCCGCGGTCGTCGTCGCGATGTTCGCGATCTGGGGGCCGAGCCAGTGGAGCCTCGACTCGACCGTGAACCGCGACCTGACCAACCAGGGGCACGATCGAGCGCGACCTCACCGGCCTGGTCGACGCCGGAGCCTTCGCCAAGCCCCTCTGCGGGCCGATCGCCGTTCCGAACCACCGCGCCATCCCCCGCCTCGCCTTCGGCCTGGAAGTGAAGCCGACCGAGATCGTCAGCGCCAGCGAGCAGGGCATCCCCCGCCGCGGCTACTTCGTCGACCCGGCCAGCCCCTTCGTCATCCACAACTTCATCCTCGACCCCAACGACAGGACCAGCTTCTCGCTCGGCGTCCCGCTCGGCTTCCGCCTCGTCGCCCGCAACGGGTCCTGGCGGGTCTACCGCCGCTGCTGAGAAATGGACCGTGCGCCCCGCTCTCCGAAGCTGAGCCTCCGGGCGTGTCCGCCGCCTTCGGCTCGGGCCGGGCTCGCCTGCGGCACCCGCGGCATCCGCTTAAGGCTGCTTCCTTCCGGACCTGACCTGGTTCGCGTGCCCACGTCGCGCAGGACCCGGCCGTCAACGCCTCCCGCGGCGCACTGACCCCGCAGGCCAGCCCCTCGGAACGGGTTTCGGCCCCGCTAGAGCGGATTTCGGGTGACAGGGCACCGCTGGTTCCCCGCCTAGCACGGTCCAGCGCCGATCCTACTCCCACACCCCGGGCGGCGGCCGCAATCCGGCCCCCCACCCGTCGTATGATCGGAACGCTCCCGGGCGCGTAGCTCAGCGGGAGAGCGCTCCCCTCACACGGGAGAGGTCGCTGGTTCGATCCCAGCCGCGCCCACTCCGAGAAAGCCCCGCTCCGACGGACTTTTCCCTCGGTCGGGGCGGTCGTCGAGGTCGCCTTGGATGGTGCTCGATTCGGGCGATAGGGGGGCTTTCGGGCAATCCCAGGGCGGCCCTGGTGCTAGGAGCCGCCAGCGCCGGACCCTTCCCGAAGCTGCGGTTTGGCAACTGCGGTTGGAGGAAGATGGCGGACGAGATGGCGTCCGCCTTACCGAAACCCTCCTCGCCCGCAGAGCGGCGAGCGCGCAACCGCGAGATCGAGCGGCTCCACGCCGAGGGGACCACGCAGAAGGCGATCGCCGCGAGGTTCGGGATCAGCATCCGGCAGGTCCGCCGCGCGATCCGCGAGGCGCAGTCGATCGAGGCCGAGCTCGTCGAGGCCGGGGACGCGGAAGGCGTGCTGCGGCTCGTCGCCGAGATCCAACTCAGGGCGCTGAACCAGCTCGACCGGCTGATGACCCGCGGCACCGACAACAGCAACGCCGCCGTCGGAGCCTGCCGCGCCGCGGCCATCGTCGGCAGCAGCGTGCTCGACACCTGGTCGCGGGCCGGAGCCTTGCCGAGCGCCGAGGCGATGAGGGCCTCCCTCGAAGTCCGACCCGTCGTCGACGCTCTGCTCCGCGTCGCCGCCGACGTGGGGGTCGACATGCGCGTCGTCCACGATCGCCTCGCCGAGGAGCCGACCTTGGTCGCCCTGGGGGCCGGAAGGTGACGGCGACGCCGACGACCGGCGAGCAGTTCGAGGCCAAGGCCGTCGCCGCCCTCGAGGACTTCCGCGAACCGCTGCGGGCCGCCCTGCGCCGCCGGCTCGGAGCAGACGACCAGCGCCGGCGCCGAGAGGTCGCGGCCGACCGAGAGGAGAACCGTGCCGCTGAGTGACTTTGGACTCGACGCCGCGACCCTGCGCGAGAGCATCGCGCCGACCGAGCAGAGCTTGCGCGAGCGACTCGGCCTCGAGGTCGAGGAGGCGGAGGCGGGTCCGAGCTACCGCGAGATCGTGGCGGCTGGGATGGCGGCGACCGGCGTCGACGCTGGGTCGATGCGCGGGACGGCCCTCCTCTCGTGGGCCGATGAAACCGACAACACGGCCGCCGAACGCGCGGCGGCCTGAGAGGAGACTCGATGGGCGACCTGATGAACGCGCTGGGGAAGGCGGACAAGGCTCCGGCCGATCGCCGGGCGCGGCTGGTGGAGGCGACGCGGTACCTCCTCGCCGTCGAATCGCTGGGCAAGACCGGCCATCTCGAAGGGGAAGATCTGAACGCCTTGACGGGCGACGCCGAGGAGGAGCTTGCTACGGCGATCGCCTCCTGCTTGGCGGCGGCGCGGTCGCCCGCCGAAGTGCGCGCGCCCAACGCGGCCTGACGGGAACGCCCGAATCCGGGCACCCCGGGGGACCGATCGGCCGGTTCTCCGCGGCCGGCCGCCGTTTGCAGCTTGCCCCTACGGAAAGGTGTCGCCCCCGCGAAGGCCCTCGGTCGACGCCCTCCGGCGCGGTCTCGCCCGTGCTCAATCCGGAGCGACCGGGAAGGCGAAGTGGGGGTCGTGATGCCAGAGGAAGCTGAGGGAGCGGGGCTCAGAGGGCACTCCGGCCCGCTAGTCGAATCTGAAGCTGAGGTTTGCCCAGACGGGTCCGATTAGAATCGCCCCGCGATGGCCCAGATGCGCGTCTCCTCCTTCCACGCCAGCGATGTCGAGCTGGACGCGCTGAGCGTCCTCGCCTCCCGCGTCGGCGTCGCGAAGTCGCGCCTGATCCGGATCGGGATCGGCCGGCTCGCCGGGATGCCGCTGGACGATCTGCGCACGGCGGCCGAGGCGCTGCCCGATGGCCGCAAGAGCCAGGGAGGCGGATGACCGACCGCTAAGCGAAAAGTGAGCGGCGCCGCCTCGCCTTCCGAGTTTGGCGGCCACCGCTCAAGATCACCTGACTGATGCGAATCCTATCCCACACCCTCGATGCAGACGCTCGGCTCGAAGCCGCGATCGACCGGATCTGGAGCCGCCGCCGGCCCCTCTTCGCCGACCCCGCCAAGGTCGCCGGCCTGGACGAGGCGCCGGCGAGAGGACCCGAGCGCGACGCGGCCTTCATCGCCTTCATCGCGGTGGCCAACACCTGCGCGACGTTCGAGCGGCTTCGGTCCGGCCGAAGAATCCATCCGGTCCGCCGTGATAGGAACTGCGGCAGATGAACCGAAGACGGCCCATCCACGACGCCGACGGCCTCGCAGCCTCGCCGTCTTCGGCTGGATGGCGGACTATCTGGCAGCGGCCAGATCAACCCGAGCGGCCGCGGGGTGGGAGGGTCATCTTCGATCGACGGCGCGCGGGTTGCGATCTGCGCACCTTCCTTTCGCGACGCGGCCTCCGCCCGGCGCGGGTCCGCGCTCCTCGCCGAGACTCGACTGCGGCGTCGATGCTCGAGGCGAGGAACGCCGCGCGAGAGCCGCGCGGGTCCGGGCGAACCCGGCTCTGACGACCCCGACGGCGACCACCTAACCCGCCCGGCCGTCGGGGAGATCGCGGGGGCGGCGTCGTGACCGGGCGCGAGTACCTGGTCGCGCACGGCGTTGATCTTGAGGTCGCCGAAGATTGCGGCGTCGAGGTCGGCGAGCGGGCGGTCAGCTATCCCTACGTGCGGCCCGACGGCTCCCGCTACCGCCGCGTGCGTCACCTGGCGGGCCGCAAGACGATCCAGCCGCCCGAAGAGCCCTTGGCGCTCTGGTGGCCGGTCGGCCGGCCCAAGGGGGAGCGCGTGCTTGTCTGCGAGGGCGAGTCCGATGCGCTGGCGGTCCTCAGCGCCCTACGCAGCTCCGCCGACGGCGACGGCGCAGCGTCATACGCCCGCGGGCGGCTCGACGGCGTCTGTGCCGTGCCGGGAGTGACCTTTCCCTCGGAACGGCTCGCCGACGCACTCCGTGATGCGGGCGTACGGGAAGCGGTGGTCGCGTTCGATGGCGACGACCCTGGCAGGAGGGGCGCCGAGAAGGCCGTCGAGGCGTTGAAGGCCGCGGGCATCGTCGCGGTCGTCGCGGTCGTGCCCGACGGCGAGGATGTGGCCTCCCTGCTCGCCGCCGCCGCCGACCCGATCGGCTGCCTCGCCGACGTCTTGCCGGAAGAGCTGCAAGACGCGACCGCCGAGCCCGACTCGGCTCTGGTCGACGAGGGACCGCCGCTCGACGCCGCCGACCTACTCGACATGGTGGCCGAGACGATCCGCCGCTTCGTCGTCGTCAGCGACGAGCAGCGCGACGTACTGGCGCTCTGGGCTCTCCACGCCCACGCGATCGAGGCGGCGGACACGACGGCCTACCTGAACGTCTCCAGCCCGGAGAAGCAGAGCGGCAAGTCCCGACTCTTGGAGACGCTGGCGCAGCTCGTCCCGAGGGCGATGGAGGCGGCCAACGTGAGCGACGCCGCGCTCTTCCGCGCCCTGAGCAGCGACGACGGCCCGGCGACGCTCCTCTACGACGAGGTCGACGCGCTCTTCGGCAAGCAAGCCTCGACCACGAAGGAAGAACAGCGCGGCCTCCTCAACGCCGGATACCGACGCGGCGCCGTCGCCTGGCGCTGCGAGGGCGACGGCAGCCGCCAGACCGTGACGCCCTACCCCGTCTTCGGCGCGAAGGCCCTCGCCGGGATCGGCGAGCTGCCCGAAACCCTCGCCGATCGCTCCATCCCGATCCGCCTGCGCCGCCGTCGGCCCGACGAGCAGGTCGAGCGAGGCCGGTACAAGACCATCCAAGCCGCCTGCGAGCCGCTGAGGGAGGCCTCAGCCCTCTGGGCCGAGGAGAACATCGACAGGCTCCGGCACGCCGACCCCGAGCTGCCGGACGAGCTGAGCGACAGGGCGCAGGACGGCGCGGAGCCGTTGCTGGCGATCGCCGATCTGGCGGGCGGGGAGTGGCCGCGGCGAGCGAGGTCGGCGCTGATCGAGCTGCACGCGGACAAGTCCGAGGAGAACGAGTCCTGGGGAGTCCGCCTGCTCGCCGACATCCGCAGCGCCATCGACGGCGAGGACCGCATCGCCACGACCGAGCTGATCGCGCGCCTGAAGGCCGACGACGAGGCGCCCTGGGGCTCGTGGGGAAAGGCCGACGCCGGGCTGACGCCGCGGGGCCTGGCGAAGCTGCTCGCCCCCTACCAGATCCGCTCGCGGACCATCCGCTTCGACGGCGGCACCGTCGCCAAGGGCTTCAAGGCCGCGCAGTTCGAGGACGCCTGGGAGCGCTACCTCGCTCCCCCTTTGACCTCCCAAGGGTTACAGGGTTACAACGGCTCTACGGAGCGGAAAGCCGACGATCTCGACCCGTTACAAGGCGCCGATGTAACCGATAGGAAATCGGCCTCAAACCCGCATTCTAGAGCCGTTGTAACCGAAGTAACCGATAGGGCGCGGAACGGCGACGACGCCGGGGTCGGGGGCTGCCCGAGTCACCGGGGCGCGCCGCTCACGGGCTGCCGCTACTGCCGCCTCGCCGCCGAGGAGGCGATGGCGTGAAGGCGGCGATCCGACCCGACCAGCCGAGCCGCGAGCGCCGCCTGGAGCTGCTGTTCGACCTCCACCGCCAGCTCCCCCGAAGCCGCGGCCCGCTGCGCGCCCAGACCGAGCGAGCGATCGCCCAGATCGAGATCGAACTCGCCGGGGGCCGCGGCGTCGCCGGCAGGGAGGCCACACGGTGATCGCGGCCGTCGCCCTCGCCCTCGCCGCCGCGGGGCGCGAAGTCGCCGCTGCCCGCCTGCCGGAGTGGCCCCCGGTGTCTCGGTGGGCGCCGATCGACGACAAGCTCGAAGCCGCGGTCCTCCACGGCGATGAGGCCGAGGCGCTTGAAGTGATCTCGGCCTGGCGCCGCTGGTGGCTGACGCGGGGGCCGGCGTGGGACCGCCGATGACGCCGGAGGAGCGCGACGAGGTCAGGCGCCTTCTCCTCGCCGCCGGCCGTCGCGTCGCCGATGCCGACCGCCTGGTCGAGGTCGAGAGCCCCGGCCGCCGTCGGCGTTGGCGGTCGCGCCTCTGCACCGACTCGCACCGGGACCTCGAGCGGGCCGTCGTCGAAGCCCTCCGTGGCGACGACGCCGCCGCGGCGCGGGAAGCGATCGAGCGGTGGGAGCGGGGCGCCCGCCGCATCCTCGCGGGCGCCCTCCCACAGCCGGTGGGCAAGCGGCTTGCCCATGTAGGCGTGGAGCGTGCGCCGAGACGTGAAGCATCGTGAACAAGCTGCCCGCCGATCCCTTCAGGAAAGCCGACGGCAGCCTGTTCGACGTGCTGCTCGAGGGCGAGCTCGGCGCCGAGCAGGTCGCGAAGATCCTCGCCGACCCCGACGCCGGCTGGCCGGCCGCCTTCCGCGCCGTCGATGCCCTCGGCGACGACCAGCGCCGCTCGACGGTCCTCTTCGCCGGCCTGGCTCGGATGATCGACGAGCGCGAACGTCAGGAGCGGGAGCGCCGTAACCGAGAACGCTGGGTGCGGCAGTCGCGCTATGGGCGATCGAGGCGGGGGCGGCGGCGATGAGCGAGGTCCGCCTCGACGCCGAGACGGTCGACGCGGTCGCCCGCCGCGTGGTCGAGCTGCTGGACGGACCCTCGCCGTTGCCGCGCCTCCTCACGGCGCGGGAAGTCGCCGACCGGCTGGCCGTCTCCGAGGCTTGGGTCCGCGAGCACGCCGGCCGCCTCGGCGGGATCCGGCTCGCGACGGGGTCCAGGCCGCGGTGGAGGTTCGACCCGGCGGCGGTGGCCGAAGTCCTTGCTCTACGCCCTCCGAGAAGGAGATCATCGGAGGCCGCAAACGGCTCTAGCGCGGGGAACGGTCCCCTTCGTCGCCAGCGCGGACCGGCCGTGATTGCTCGAAAACTCCCGATTTTGGGCGATGCTGCTGATGGAAACACGCTAGAACCGGCCCCGTCACCCGAAAAGCAAACGGGGCGGCGCCGCAACAACGGCCCGCCCCCGACGCCGAGGACGGAACCCTCAGCGCCAGCAGAGCGTAGCCCCCGCAGGGCGAAGCGAGCAGGCAAAGGCGGTTCCTCCTCGACCAAGGAGGAAAGATGAAACGCCTGCTGAGCATTCCCCGCCGGGACGCCCAAGTCCTGCGCGACCTCTTCGGGATCGTCCGGGCCGGCCTGGCCGACGACCTCGCCCATCCCGACCGCCTCCGCGAACCCGACCGGGCCCGCCGCGAAGCGGAGGTCTACGACCGCCTGCTCGGCGCGCTCGACGGCGAGCCGATCGAGGCGACCGCCGAGGTCCGTCGCGTGCTGGTCGAGTTCGTCGAGTCGGTCGACGCGGAGAGCGAGTGGGAACGGGTCGCCGCCGAGCACGACGCCCTCCACGGCCTCCTCGCCCGGGTCGAGGGAAGGACCGTCTGATGCCGCGCAAGACGACGGGCGAGTTCTCTGTCCACGAGGGCCAACGCGGCAAAAGCTTCTATCTCCGCTTCCGCCACGAAGGCCGCCGCTACAACGCGGTCCTCGGCCGGGAGTGGGAAGGCGTCACGGAAGAGGCGGCGCTAGTCCTCCGCGACGACGTCATCCGCAGGGTCCACCGGGGCGTCTGGTCTCCTGACGAGCTGCGCCGACCGAAGCCGGCGCCGACGGAGGGGCCGCCCCTCGCCCCCGAGTTCCGCGAGTTCGCGAGCCACTGGCTCATCAAGCGCGAGCGGGAGCACGGCCATCGGCTCAGCGATCTCAGATGGCGACTGGAAAGCCATCTCCTGCCGTACTTCGCCGGCCAGGTCATCAGCGACATCAGCGTCGAGGATGTCGACTGCTACGTCCAGTCCAAGCTCTGCGAGGGGCGGATCGGCGCGGGCTCGATCAACCGAACGATCCAGGCGCTCGCGGCGATCCTCGAGGAGGCGGCCGAGTATGGCCACGTCGCTCGGAACGTCGCCGCCGGCCGGAGGCGGAAGCTCCCGGCGCCGAAGCCGCGAAGGACATTCTTGGACCGGGCCTCGCACGTCGGCGCGCTCTTGGATGGGGCCGCGACGGTCGACGCCGAACGTAAGGGGCTCCGCTACAGACGGGCGCTGCTGGCGACCCTCTGCTTCGCCGGCCTCCGCATCGGCGAGGCGGAAGAGGTCCGATGGGGCGACGTCAACCTCGGCGACGCCAAACTCAGGGTCAGGGGGGAGAAGACGGCCAACGCGTGGCGGATCGTCGATCTTCTCCCAGCCCTCCTCGACGAGCTGACGACGCTGGCGGCCCGCGACCGGGATCGCGGACCCGATCTCCGCGTCTTCAGGACTCGGACGGGCGGCGCGCTCGGCAGCACGAACGTTCGGAAGCGAATCCTCTCGCCGGCCATCAAGCACGCCGACGAGAGGCTGCGCGAGGCGGGCGAGGAGCCGCTGCCGGAGGGCCTCACCCCTCACAGCCTGCGGCGGACGTTCGCCTCGATCCTCGTCGCCCTCGGCAAGGACCCGGCCTACGCGATGCAGCAGATGGGTCATGCCACGGCGGGGTTCACGTTGAGCGTCTACGCCCGGGCGATGCAGGCCGGCGACGGCGACCGCGAACGGCTGCGGCTCCTGGTCGAGGGCTCGGACTGCTGGGCGGAGGCCGGTGAGAAGGGGCCGGCGAATGGCCGGATTCGGCCGATAACGGACGGGATCGACGGGGATCGCCGGACCCCGTAGCGGGGGGCTCGGCGGCAGGCTCCGCTCTACCAAGCCAAATCCGCTCCGCCTGCCCTCCGTGGGGGGACGCCTCACACGGGAGAGGTCGCTGGTTCGATCCCAGCCGCGCCCACTCCCAGCCCCACATGCCTGCCGTGGCGCTGCGCGATACTACGACGGTGTTGCTTGGCGATCCCGACAGGGACCAGCTCGACCGGATACGCCGCAGCGGCGAGAAGCTCACCCCGAGCGGCTTCAAGACGCTCAGGTGGCTGGCGATCATCCTGCCGGTCGGCTTCATAGTCGGCCTCAACTACCTCCTGCACACGGCGC
This sequence comes from uncultured Solirubrobacterales bacterium, assembly GCA_963696185.1. GTDB lineage: Bacteria > Actinomycetota > Thermoleophilia > Solirubrobacterales > 70-9 > VRUE01. The sequence goes on along the minus strand of OY968825.1, from coordinate 1,857,883 downwards.
TGCACAGGTTCCACGACTTCCCTGGCGTGCTGGTCGTGCTGGCGCTGCTCGTCAGCCTCACCGCGGCCTTCTCGTTCGCCGTCTTCGGGCTCGTCGAACGGCTGGAGCGGCGCATCCTGGAGCGCAACGCGATGCTCGCCGCGCTGGTCGCGATCGGCCGCGAGGCGGGCGCCTCGCTCGACCTCGACGAGCTGCTCGACAACAGCCTCGCCGCGATCCTCGAGATCACCTCCGCGGAGGCTGCGGAGGTGTGGCTGACCGACGGCGAGAGCGAGCTCGTCCTCGCCCACCACCGCGGGCTCGCCCCGGAGGCGTTTCGCGAAACGACGCGGCTTCGCTTCGGCGAGGGACTGCCCGGGCTCGCCGCGGAGCGCGGCGAGCCGATCGTCGTCCACGACCTGACGGAGGAGCGGCGCTTCCTGCGCCCGGGCGTCACGCAGCTCGGGTTCGAGAGCTTCTGCGCGCTGCCGCTGCTCCACCGCGGCGAGACCTACGGCGCCCTCTGCGTCGCCGCCCGCGACCGCGAGGCGATGCGGGACGAGGCCGAGCGCGGCCTGCTGGAGGGCATAGCGGAGCGGCTCGCCGTGGCGATCGAGAACTCGCGCCTGCACGAGCGGGTGCTCGACGCGGCCGTGCTCGAGGAGCGCGAGCGGATCGCGCGCGAGCTCCACGACGGGCTCGCCCAGGTGCTCGGCTACATCAACACCCAGACCCTCGCGGTGCGAAAGCTGCTCGCCTCCGGCCGCAGCGACGAGGCGAGCGTCCAGCTGGAAGCGATGGAGAAGGCGGCGAAGCAGGTCTACGGCGACGTCCGCGAAGGCATCTTCAACCTGAGGACGCCGGTGCGGGGAAGCGACGGCCTCGCCGAGGCGGTGCGCGCCTATCTCCGCAACTACCGCGAGATGCCGGGCGCCCCCGCGGCGCTCGAGGTCGTCGAGGAGGGGCCGGTCCCGGCGCTGCCGCCCTCCACCGAGATCCAGCTGATGTGGATCGTCCAGGAGGCCCTCCACAACGTCCGCAACCACGCCGAGGCGGAGAGCGCCACGGTCCGGTTCTCGGCCGTGAACGGCGACGGGATGGTCGTCTCGGTCGAGGACGACGGGCGTGGCTTCAAACCGGAGCAGCGAACGCGCACCGGCTGGCCCCACTTCGGGCTGCAGACGATGCGCGAGCGCGCCGAGGCGATCGGCGGCCGCCTCGAGATCGACTCCGAGTTCGACCGGGGCACGGCGGTGCGCGTCCGCGTGCCGCTCTCCCCGCAGAACGGGGAGGTCGGATGAAGGTCCTGCTGGCCGACGACCACGCGCTCTTCCGGGCCGGCATCGCGAGCCTGCTGAAGGCCGCCGGCCATGAGGTCGTGGGGCAGGCGGGGAACGGGATCGAGGCGCTGGAGCGCACCCGCGAGCTGCATCCCGACCTGGTGCTGATGGACATCTCGATGCCGCGCTGCGGCGGGCTCGAGGCGACCCGCCTGATCAAGGCCGAGATGCCGGAGGTGAAGATCGTCATCGTCACCGTCTCCCAGGACGACGCGGACCTCTTCGAGGCGGTCAAGAGCGGCGCCGAGGGCTACCTGCTCAAGGACATGTCCAACGAGGAGTTCGAGCGCACCCTGAACGGGATCGCCGAGGGCGAGGCGCCGCTCTCGCAGGGCCTCGCGACGAAGATCCTCGAGGAGTTCGGGCGCGTCTCGCGGGGCGGCGGCGCCCAGGGCGACGATCGCGACAGCCTCACCGACCGCGAGCAGGAGGTGCTGGGGCTGGTCACCGAGGGCAAGACCAACCGCGAGATCGCCGAGGCGCTCTTCATCGCCGAGAGCACCGTCAACTTCCACATGAAGAACATCCTCTCCAAGCTGCACCTGCGCAACCGGGCCGAGGCCGTCGCCTACGCGTTGCGCTCCGGCCTCGTCGAGGTCACCTCGCCCGACTCCTGACCTGTTGATCTCCACAGGTTCCGCCTAGCGGATCCAACGGGGAGGGCAGCGCCGCCCCCCGCGCATCAGGGGGGCCTAAAACCCTCCTATCGCGCACCGAAAAACCCCTGCTCCTGGCGTTGTGCGAGTAGAGCGGCGCACCGAGAATCAGTGCCCTGGAGAGCAAACCGCGAGGCAACCCTTAGGAGGAATGGCAAATGAGGAAGACAAGCAGTCAGATCCGCCACCGGCTCAGCCGGCTTCCCCTGCTGGCGCTCGTCGGCCTCGGCGCGCTCGCCGCGATGGCGATTGCGCTGAGCGCCTGTGGAGGCGGCGGCAACAGCGGCAGCGCGGCGGCGAGCGGCGGCTCCGGATCGCCGGCGACCGAAAACGTGAAACTGGTCGTCAAAACGGACGAAGAGCACGCCAAGAAGGGGCCGGAAGGGACCTGGCACGACGCCTTCCTGCCCGCCGGCTTCTCCGTCAAGGCCGGGGCCACGGTGCACGTGACCGTCTACAACTACGACGAAGCGGCGCACAGCTTCAACTCCCCCGACCTGGGGACGAACGCGGAAATCGCCGCCGGTGGGGAAAAGAAGCCGAGCAAGACCACGTTCACGTTCAAGGCGCCGCAGAAGACGGGCAGCTACGCCTGGTTCTGCGCGATGCCCTGCGACCCGTGGGCGATGAGCCACGACGGCTTCATGAAAGGGTACGTGACGGTCACCTGAGCGTCGTCGACGACGGGAGCGCGTTTCCCACAAGGGAACGCCTCGCAGAGTCGCCCTCCAACCGCCGGGCCGCCCTTCGGGGCGGCCCGGCGTCGCTTTGGAGCCGGCCTGGCCGGCGCTCAGCGCACTCGGAACGGCCCTTCAGGCGAGGGCGTCGATCTGCGCCGCCAGCTCGAAGTCGGCGGCGGTGAGGCCTCCCTCCGAGTGGGTCGATATCGACACCCTGACCGTGCCCCAGGAGATCTCCAGGTCGGGATGGTGCCCCATCGCCTCGGCGGGATTGACGATGCTCTCGGCGAAGCGGACCGCACCGACGAAGTCGCCCCGCTCGAACGCCTTGACGATCGCCTCGCCCGAGCGCTCCCAGCCGGGATGCTCGGCGAGCCGCGCCTCGACCTCGGAATCGCTCAGCAGCGCCATCGCCGAAATCGTACGCCGGCGACCCTGCCGACGCGCGTCAGATCGGGATCAGAGGCCGCAGCCGCCGATCGATCCAAGCGACCGGAGGCGTCGAGCGGGGCCTCGCCGTGCCGCGGCGCGGAGGCGGCGGGGAGCCACGACGCCGCAGATGCCGCCCGTCCAGCGCCCCTCCCCCCAGATCAGGAAGAGGCCGTAGCTGCGCCCGATGCGGCGCGGCAGGGCGCAGGCCGACGACCGGCTGGCGCTGCGAACCGCGATGACCCGGCCGGGCCTGATCCTGCCGGCGCCTCGGTAGACCCGCTGCACCCGGTAGCGGTAGTCGGCACGGAGGCCGCCACGGGGAACGATCGCCACGAGGCGGCCGACGATCGCCGCGTCCGCGCGCTGCAGCGCTTCGCGGGGCGCGACCGGAGCGCAGGAGCAGGCCTCGGCGCTCCCCGCGAAGACCAGCGCGCCCAGGAAAGCAGGCGCTGCCGCAAGTAGCAGGCGCCTCACCAGCATCGCTCAACTGTAAAGAGAAACGCACCAATTCACAAACGGCCCGGTGGAGCATCGCTGAGGATCCAGCGGGTGCCCGGCGGGCGGGGTTTCACGGCGTCAGGACGATCTTCAGCGCTTCGCGGCGGTCGAAGAGCGCGTAGGCGTCGGCGGCCTCGTCGAGCTTCATGTGGTGGGTGACGAGCGGCGAGGGGTCGAGCCTGCCGGCCTCGATCAGCGCCAGCACGCGGTCGACGTGGGCGATCACGTTGGCGAGCCCGAGCCGCAGCGTCAGCCCCTTCAGCCAGGCGAGGCCGATCGGCACCTCGCCGCGGCCCGCGTAGGCGCCGATCCCGGAGACCGTGCCCGCGTCCCGCGCCAGGCTGATCGCCAGCTCGAGCGGCGCCGGGTCGCCAACCGCGTCGACGACCACGTCGACGCCGCGACCGCCGGTCGCCGCCCGCACCGCGCGCTTCGGGTCCTCCTCGGTGAGGTGGATGCGGACGTGCGCCGAAGCGCGCCGCCATCTCCAGGCGCGGCGGCGACGGTGTCGATCGCGAAGACCTGCGCGGCGCCGCCCGCCCGCGCCGCCTGCACCGCGCAGAGGCCCACCGGGCCGAGGCCGAGCACCGCGACCGTGTCGCCGGCGCGCATCCCGGCGTGGGCGACGGCGTGGTAGCCGGTGCCCATCACGTCGCCGGCGAAGAGGGCCGCCTCGTCGCCCATCCCCTCCGGAACGCGGCGCAGGGTCAGGTTCGGCGCGCGGCACCAGCAGCTGCTCGGCCTGGGCGCCCTGGAGGTCGCCGAGCTTCGAGCCGTGGCCGAAGGTGCGACCGCGCTCGCAGCGGTGGTAGTCGCAGCGCAGGCAGGCCGCACAGGTGCCGCAGGCGGTGTGGAAGCAGCCGAGCACGCGGTCGCCGACGGCGACCCGCTCGACGCCGGCGCCGGCCGCGAGCACCGTGCCGACGAACTCGTGGCCGATCGTGAAGCCCGGCTCGACCGGCACCCGCCCGTGGTAGATGTGAAGGTCGGAGCCGCAGATCCCGCTCGCCTCGACCCGCACCACCGCATCGCCCGCGGCGGCGAGCTGCGGGTCCGGCTTCTCCTCGATCCGGACCTCGCCCGGGGCCTGAAAGGTGACGGCTCGCATCGCCGCGGAACCGTATCGCGGGCTCAGCCGACGCTGATGCCGGCGACGTGGAAGCGCCCGAACTGGGCCTCCGGGCTGGCGGTCTCGGCGATCCGCGCCTCCAGCGCCAGCTCCTTCTCGAAATCGGCCGCCTCGCCGTGCTGGAAGGAGACGTCCTTGCCCTCGAGCAGCTCGACGAAGATCTCGACGAAGCGAGGGTCGAGCTGCGTTGCCCGCCACCCGGCGCAGCTCCTGCACCGCCTCGAGGCTGGAGACCGGCAGGCGGTAGGAGTCGCGAGCCGTCATCACGTCGTAGGTGTCGGCGACCGAGATGATGCGGGCCAGCTCGGGGATCTCGTCGCCTTCCAGGCCGCGCGGGTACCCGTGCCGTCGATCCGCTCGTGGTGGGCGAGGATGATCTCGGCGACCGGCCCGTAGCCGTCCAGGGAGGAGACGACGCGGGCCCCCTGCTGCGGGTGGCGCCGGATCAGCATCCAGTCTTCGTCGCTGAGCGGGACGTTGGCCTTGAGGATGCGGTCGGGGAGGATGAACTTGCCGATGTCGTGCAGCAGCGCGGCGATGTGGACAAGCTCCTCTTCCTGGCGCGAGAGGCCGGCCCGCTGCGCGATCGCCCGCGAGTAGCGGGCGACGGCGGCGCTGTGGCGGGCGGTCATCTTGTCGCGCAGGTCGAGCGTGCGCAGCATCGCGCTCAGCATCCCGACCTGGAAGCTGGCCAGCTGCTTGCTGCGCCGCTCCAGCTCCTGGGCCCGCTGCTGGGAGAGCAGCAGCTGGCCGAGCAGGTACTGGAAGGTGACGAGGACGACGCCGAACAGCGCGATCGCCGCGATGCCGATCTCGTGGTAGATGAAGGCGACCGCGACGGCCAGCATCGCGCTCGCGAACTCGGAGGGGAGGACCGGCGGCAGCACGCGCAGCTTGGCCGAGAACGGCATCCGCTCGACGTAGCAGCCGTAGCTGGCGATCATCGCGAAGTTGATCGCCAGCACGAGCTGGAAGAGCCCGAAGACGCAGAGGTAGAAGGCCGGGTCCGACGCGCTGAGGTGAAGGGCTTCGACGCCCGCGTGGAAAGCGATCCCGCCGATCAGCGGAAAGGCCGCGTAGGTCAGGACGTTGTTGAGCAGGTAGTGGGGCTCATCGCGCCAGCGGGCCAGCCAGCCCAGGCCCATTGCGGTCGCCCCGATAAGCGCTGCCGGCACGCCGCCGAGGAAGACCATCGCCAGGACCAGCGCCAGGAAGGTCCCGGACACCTTGACCTTCGACTCCGTCGAAACTGCGGTCAGGTAGCTGAAGATCGAGAATGCGAGCAGCACCCCGAAGAGGGCCGGATCCCAGTTTGCGTCGGGGGCGCGCCAGACGGCGACCGCGACGGTTGCAGCCAGCGCGGCGAACAAGCCTGTAATAGCGAGACGGGTGGGGCGATTGTCGGCCATCAGCCTGTCCGGTGCCGGCGCTGCGAGCGAGCGCCGTGACTTTGCCTGCAGGTCCATGAACGGAGGCCCGTTCCCTGCGCCACGGTCGACTGGCTCGCATCGTGCGCCACTTGCCCGTCCCAAGGTACCCGGGCGGGTGTCTTCTGGCAAGCTGCTTGGCCAGATTGCGAGGCGCTTCCCAAAAACCGCCGTCCGGCCGCTTTGCACCGGCTTTCGCGGTCGAGCCCCGAAAGCGCGAAGGGCGCCCAATTGGGCGCCCTTCGTGAAACCAGGCGAACGCTGCAAGTGGCGCTCGCACCGAAAGCCTTAGTGATGGAAGCCCATGGTCCCAGTCCCTTCCTCGTTGAAAGCCCTACCGATTGCGCACTGCGATCTGAAGCTCGTGCGTTAGCTGTTCAGTTTGTAGCACAGCTTGGCGAAAACTTGTGCAACTGCAAGGAAACTTGTGCAGAAATGCAGTAAGACAGGCGGCTACCGATGCGTAGACGACGCCTGAGCGACCCCCTGCGGCGGCCCCTCTTCCGCCGGCTCGCGACGACCTACGCGGTCAACGAGCTGGGCGACTGGATGGGGATCGTCGCCCTCTCGGTGCTCGTCTTCGACCGCACCGGCAGCGCCCTCGCCACCGCCGGCCTCTTCCTCGGCACCCGCTTCCTCCCCGCCCTGCTCGCCCCGGTGCTCGTCGCCGCGGTCGAGCGGCCGCCGCCGCGCTTCGCGCTGCCGGTCATCTACTGCGGCGAGGCGGCGGCCTTCGGCGGCCTCGCCCTGCTCAGCGGCAGCTTCTCGCTCGCCGGGGTGATCGCTCTCGCCGCCGTCGACGGGGCGCTGGCGCTCACCGGCCGCGCCCTGACCCGCGCCGTGGTCGCCTCGCTGCTGGAGCCCGCGGGGGAGCTGCGCTCCGGCAACGCCGTCCTCAACATGGCCTTCACCGGGGCAGCCGCGCTCGGCCCCGGAATCGCCGGCCTCGTCGTCGCCGGCTTCGGCGTCCAGTCGGCCCTTCTCCTCGACGCGGCCTCCTTCTACCTGATCGCCTGGATCCTCTTCACCGCCGGAGCGCTGCCGCGGGCCGAGCCGGAGCCGGGGCTCGTCCGCGAGCGGCTGCGCGCCGGCCTCGGCTACATCCGCGGGCAGGCGACCCTGCGGCGGCTGCTGATCGCCCAGGGAGGGGCCTTCGTCTTCTTCGCCGCGGCGATCCCGATCGAGGTGATCTACGCCAAGCAGACGCTCGCCGCCGGCGACTCGGGCTACGGCCTGCTGCTCGCGAGCTGGGGCGCCGGGATGGTGATCGGCGGCCTCGTCTTCGCCGCCGTCCGCCGCTCGCCCCTCCCCCACCTGCTCTTCTTCAGCACGCTGACCGTCGGCGCGGGCTACCTGGGCCTTGCCGGCGCCCCGACCCTCGCGCTCGCCTGCGCCGCCTCGGTGCTCGGCGGCAGCGGCAACGGCGTGCAGTGGGTGGCGGTGATCAGCGCGGTTCAGGAGCTGACCCTGCCGGGTATGCAGGCACGCGTGATGAGCGTGCTCGAGTCGATCGGGGCGGCGATGCCGGGGGTCGGCTTCGTCGTCGGGGGATTGGTCGCAACGGGCCTTGAACCGCGGGCGACCTTCCTGGTGGCGGGGATCGGGGTCGTGGCGATAGTCGCGGTCGCCGCGCCTCTGCTGCGGAAGGGCTGGCCTACAGAGCGAGGGGCGGCAACCCGTCCGCAGCCCCTTGACGCCGAGGCCGACGTTATGGTGGAGTTAACTGCAGGGGAGAGCGTGTCCAGTCCAGATCGGAGGTCGGCGTGAAGAAGCTCGGCGTGGCACTGGCGATGGTGGGGCTCGGAGCCGCTCTGCTCGGCCTCTCCTCATGCGGCGGCGGGGGCGGCAAGGAAGGCGGCACGCTGAAGGGCAGCTACGCCTCCTTCCCCGACTACCTGGACCCGCAGCTCTCCTACACGGCCGAAGGCTGGACGGCGATGTACGACACCTACATCCCGCTGCTCACCTATGCCCACGCCAGCGGGGTGGCGGGCAGCAAGGTGGTCCCGGGTCTCGCCGAGAGCCTGCCCAAGATCGGCAACGGCGGCAAGACCTACACGTTGAAGCTGCGCAACGGCCTCAAGTACTCCAACGGCGAACCGGTCAAGGCCTCCGACTTCACCTACGCGGTCGAACGCATGTTCAAGCTCAACTCCGGCGGCTCGCCCTTCTACACGGACATCGTCGGCGCCGAAAAGTTCGCCGAAACCAAGAGCGGCGGCATCCCGGGGATCAAGGCCAACGACAAGACGGGCGAAATCGTCATCGATCTGGTCAAGCCGCGCGGCACCTTCACCAACGAGCTGGGCCTGATGTTCGTCGCACCCGTGCCGCCAGGCACGCCGGCCAAGAACCTGTCAGCCGACCCACCACCCGCGACGGGTCCCTACGTGATCACCAAGTCCGAACCCGGCCGCGGCTGGTCCTACGAACGCAACCCGGCGTGGACCAAGACCAACTCGAAGCTGATGCCCGAACTGCCCAGCGGCCACGTCGACAAGATCGACATCACCGTGGTCCGCAACGACTCGACCCAGGTCAACGAAATCGAAACGGGCAAGAGCGACTGGATGGAGAGCCCGCCGCCCTCCGACCTCTACGCGAAAGTCAAGAGCAAGTACGAAGGCACTCAGTTCAGGGTCGAGCCGACGGTCAGCACCTACTACTTCTGGATGAACACGACCAAGCCGCCGTTCAACGATCTCAAGGTCCGCCAGGCGGTCAACTACGCGATCGACACCGAAGCGCTGGAACGAATCTATGCCGGCTCGATCGCGGGAACGCATCAGATCCTGCCGCCGGGGATGCCGGGCTACAAGAAGTTCGACCTCTACCCGCACAGCGTGGCCAAGGCGAAGAAGCTGATCGAAGAAGCCAACCCCTCCGACCGCAACATCGCGGTCTGGACCGACAACGAAAGCCCCAACAACGAAGCCGGCGCCTACTACCAGGACGTGCTGAAGAAACTCGGCTTCAACGCGAAGCTGAAGGAAATCAACGCCGACAACTACTTCACGATCATCGGCAACCTCTCGACACCGGAACTCGACACCGGCTGGAGCGACTGGTACGAGGACTATCCCCACCCGAACGACTTCTTCGGGCAGATGCTCACCGGCGAAAGCATCCTCACGACCAACAACGGCAACTTCGCCCAGCTCGACGTCCCGGCGCTCAACAAGAAGGTCGCCCAGCTCGACGAAGAACCGCTCGGATCCAAGCAGGAAGGCGAATACGCCGCGCTCGACAAGGCCTACATGGAACAGGCGCCCTGGGCTCCGTACGGGACGCGGACCCTCTCGACCTTCGTCTCCAGCGCGATCGACCTCGAAAAGGTGATCTGGAACCCAACCTTCGACGACGATCTGACGAGCTTCCAGTTCAAGTAACGCCAGGCGCTGCTTCACAATACGAAGGTGGCTTCGGAGCCCTATGCCGAACCGGGCCCCGCCCGGACCGATCCGGACGCCGCCCTTTCGCCCGCGCTGCCCGGCGCCCCGACGGCCGGCGTCGGGCCCTGGCGCCTGGCGCTCAGGCGCCTGCGACGCAACAGAGTGGCGCTCGCCTTCCTGGGGCTCTTCGTCCTGATCCTCGCCTTCGCCCTCGCGGCGCCGCTCTGGGCGGACCAGGTCGCCCGGACCGGGCCCAACGACACCCACACGCTCGAAAGGATCACGGTCAACGGGCAGCGGCGCGAAGTGGTCAGCCCCGAAGGCCAGCCGATCGGGCCGGTCTGGCTCGGCGCCGGCGGCAGGTTCTTCCTCGGCGCCGACGGTCGCCTCGGCCGCGACGAGATGGTGCGGCTGATGTACGGCGGGCGCACCTCGCTCTTCATCGGTCTCGTCTCGGCGCTGCTGACCACGGTGCTGGCGACCTTCTTCGGGCTCGTGGCCGGCTACTTCCGGGGATGGACCGACGCGGTGGTCTCGCGGGCGCTCGACGTGATCTGGGCCTTCCCGGTGCTGCTGCTGGCGATCGCGCTGGGCCTCGTGCTGGCCGTCGGCGGCCTGCAGATCGGGCCGCTCAACATCCCCAGCGGCTCGATCTGGATCCCGATCCTGATCATCGGGGTCGTGATGGTCCCCTACATGGCGCGGCCGATCCGGGGTGAGGTCCTCTCCCTGCGCGAGAAGGAGTTCGTCGAGGCAGCCGTCGCCCAGGGAGCGGGCCCGCTGCGGGTGATGTTCGGGGAGCTGCTGCCCAACCTCTCCTCGACGGTCATCGTCTTCTTCACCCTCAACGTCGCCAACAACATGCTGCTCGAGTCGGCGTTGTCCTTCCTCACCGTCGGCGTCCAGCCGCCCAACGCCTCCTGGGGCACGATGATCGCCACCGGCTTCGACCTGATCACCAGCGCGCCGCTGCTGACGATCCTCCCCGGCACGATGATCCTGCTCACGGTGCTCTCGTTGAACGTCTTCGGCGACGGCCTGCGCGACGCCCTCGACCCCCGCTCCAAGGTCCGCCTCGAGGCCCACCTCGGCCAGGCGGAGCCGGAGGGAACGGCGGTCTGATGGCCCGCTTCGCGGTCAGGCGCCTGGCCGGCATGGTGGCGGTGCTGTTCGCCGTCTCGGTGGTCGTCTTCCTGATCTTCAACGTGATCCCGAATTCGGACCCGGCGCAGCGGATGGCCGGCAAGAACGCGACGCCGCAGCTCGTCGCCAGCATCACCAAGGAATGGGGCTTCGACAAGTCGCTCCCCGAGCAGTACGTGACGATGATGAGGAAGGTCTTCAGCGGCGACCTGGTCTCCTACGAAGGGCGGGAACCCGTCGACGAACGGATCGTCGAAGGGATCCCCGCCACCTTCTCGCTCTGCGTCGGCGCCGCGGCGATCTGGATGTTCTTCGGCATCCTCTTCGGCTACCTCTCCGCGTTGAAGGCCGGGGGCTGGCTCGACCGGGCGCTGACCATCCTCGCGGTGACTGGAATCTCGATGCCCGTCTTCTGGCTCGCGGCGATCTTCCTCAACTACCTCACCTACAAGCTCGAACTCTTTCCCTCCGGCGGCTACGTGGAACTCACTGCGAACCCGGTCGAATGGGCCAGCCACCTGATCCTCCCCTGGCTGACGCTGGCGATCCTCTACGTCGGCTTCTACAGCCGGGTGCTGCGCTCGAACATGCTGGACGCGATGGGCGAGGACTACGTGCGCACCGCCCGCGCCAAGGGACTGAGCGGGCGCCAGGTGATGGTCCGCCATGTCCTGCGCAACTCCCTGATCCCGATCGTGACGCTGTTCGGCCTCGACTTCGGCGCGCTGCTCGGGGGCGCGATCCTGATCGAAGCGATCTTCAGCCTCAACGGGATCGGCCAGTATGGCTACGAAGCGCTCGTCAACACCGACCTGCCGCCGATCATGGCGATCACCCTCTTCGGCGCCTTCTTCATCGTCCTCTTCAACGCGCTGGTCGACATCGCCTACGCCTGGCTCGACCCGCGGATCAGACTTGGGGAGTCGGCGCCGTGATCGAGCCGACTCTCTCCGTGCGCGACCTGCGGGTCGGCTTCGTCACCGAAGGCGGCCGGCTGCAGGCGGTCGACGGCGTCTCCTTCGAGCTCGGCGCCGGCGAGGTGCTGGCGATCGTCGGCGAGTCGGGCTGCGGCAAGAGCGTCACCGCGCAGACGATCATGGGGCTGACGCGCTCGCCCAACGCGCGCATCGAGGGCTCGGTGCAACTGCGCGGCACCGAGCTGATCGAGGCGAGCGACGCCGAGCTGCGCAGGGTGCGCGGCGAGCAGATCGCGATGGTCTTCCAGGACCCGATGACCTCGTTCAATCCCGTCCACAGGATCGGCGCCCAGATCGTCGAGGCGATCCGCGCCCACCGGCCAAACACCGGCAAGGGCGAGGCGCGCGAGCGGGCCGTCGAGCTGCTGGGCTCGGTGGGAATCCGCGAGCCCGAGCGGCGCGTCGACTACTATCCGCACGAATTCTCCGGTGGGATGCGGCAGCGGGCGATGATCGCGATGGCGCTGGCGCTGGAGCCGGACGTGCTGATCGCCGACGAGCCGACGACGGCGCTCGACGTGACGATCCAGGCCCAGATCCTCGACCTGCTGGCGCGGCTCAACCGCGAGCGCGACCTGGCGACGATCCTGATCACCCACGACCTCGGCGTCGTCGCCGAGGTCGCCGACCGGGTGCTGGTGATGTACGCGGGGCGGGTGGTGGAGGAGGGGTCGCTGGAGGAGATCTTCTACGACCCACAGCACCCCTACACCTGGGGCCTGCTGGGCTCGCTGACCCGGCTCGACCGGCCCCGGCCCCATCGCCTGCCGCAGATCCGCGGCGCGCCGCCCTCGCTGCTCAACCTGCCGGCCGGCTGCCACTTCCGGCCGCGCTGCCCGCACGCGTTCGGCAAGTGCTCGGCGCTCCCCGCCCTCGAGGCGCGCCTCTCAGAGGATCCGAAGCACCGCGACCGCTGCTGGCTCTCCCCCGAGCAGAAGCGCGAACGGCGCGAGGTCGAGGGCCGGATCGGGCTGGAGGAGCCGGCGTGAACGGCGAGCCGCTGCTCGAGGTCACCGACCTCGTCAAGCACTTCCCGATCAAGCGCGGGCTGCTGATCGACCGCGAGGTCGACCGGGTGCGCGCCGTCGACGGCGTCAGCCTCGCCGTCGAGCGCGGCGAGACGCTCGGCCTGGTCGGCGAGTCGGGCTCCGGCAAGTCGACCTTCTGCCGCACCGTCCTCCAGCTGCTGAAGCCCACCTCGGGCTCGGTCCGCTTCGAGGGGCGCGAGATCGCCGGCCTCTCGCGCCGCGCGATGCGCCCGCTGCGGCGCGAGATGCAGATGATCTTCCAGGACCCCTACGCCTCGCTCAACCCGCGCAAGCGGGTCGGCCAGATCGTCGGCGACCCGCTGCGGCTGCAGGGCATCGCCTCGGGCGCCGAGCTGCGCCGCCGCGTGCAGGAGCTGCTCGAGCTGGTCGGCCTCTCGCCCGAGCACTACAACCGCTTCCCGCACGAGTTCTCGGGCGGGCAGCGGCAGCGGATCGGGATCGCCCGCGCCCTCGCCCCGCGGCCGAAGCTGGTCGTCGCCGACGAGCCGGTCTCGGCGCTCGACGTCTCGATCCGCGCCCAGATCGTCAACCTGCTCGACGACCTCCAGGACGAGCTTTCGCCTGACCTACGTCTTCGTCGCCCACGACATCGGCGTCGTCCGCCACGTCGCCGACCGGATCGCGGTCATGCACGAGGGCAAGATCGTCGAGCAGGGGCCGGCCGACCGCGTCTGCGAGCACCCGTCCCATCCCTACACCAAGACGCTGCTGGCCGCCGTGCCGATCCCGGACCCGCGCGAGACGAGGGCGCGGCGGCACGTGGAGGCCGCCGGGACATGAGGACCTGTGGCGCCTTTCTCGGAATATGTCCGATAAAAGCGCCACCGTCGCGATGACCCTGCCGCTGTCGCCGCCGCTCTCACCGCAGCTCGCCCTGACCCGCAAGGAGCTGCCGCGGGGGGAGGAGTGGGCCTACGAGCCGAAGCTGGACGGCTTCCGGGCGATCGTCTTCGTCGACGGCGAGGAGGTCTACGTCCAGTCGCGCGGCGGCAAGGCGCTGGCCCGCTACTTCCCCGAGCTGAGCTTCGCCCCGGGGCGCTACGTGCTCGACGGCGAGCTGGTGATCCGCGACGCCGAGGGCAACGTCGAGTTCGACGCTCTGCAGAGCCGCATCCATCCCGCCGAGTCGCGGATCGCCCTGCTGGCGAGGGAGATCCCCGCCTCCTACGTCGCCTTCGACCTGCTCGCCGAGGAGGACGAGGCGCTGCTGGAGCGGCCGCTGGCCGAGCGCCGCGCCCGCCTCGAGGCGCTCGCCGAGCGCGCCGGCCTGGAGCTGACGCCGCTGAGCGCCGACCCGGAGCGAGCCGGGGAGTGGCTGCAGACGGGCGAGGGGGCGATGGCCAAGCAGCTCGGCGCCCCCTACGTGCCCGGCAAGCGCCGCGGGATGGCCAAGGTGAAGCGGGAGCGGACGATCGACTGCGTCGTGATGGGCTGGCGGCCGGGCAAGGAGGAGGGCACGGTCGGCTCCCTCATCCTCGGCCTCTACCAGGGCGGCGGGCCGGCCGGCGATTCGCCCGGCGAGCTGCGACCCGTCGGCCACATCTCCGGCTTCACGGCGGAGGCGAAACGCGGCCTGCGCCGCCTGCTGGCGCCGCTGGAGACGGGCGAGAGCGGCACGGCGGAGCCCAGCCGCTGGACCGGCGGGCGCGAGCTGGAGTGGGTGGCGCTGCGGCCCGAGCTGGTGATCGAGGTGGGCTACGACCACGCCGCGGCGGGCCGGATCCGGCACGGGGCGCGCTTCCACCGCTTCCGCGACGACAAGGCCCCCGCGGAATGCCGCTTCGAGGACCTCGACGAATGAGCCCACGACCCGGGCTCAGCCGGCGCCGTGCTCCACGAAGTGCTTGCTCAGGGTGGTCACCTGGCCCTGGTAGTTGGAGCCGAGCTTCTCGCCGTAGAGGCGCTCGGCCGGGGCGCTCGTCCACTCCAGGGCCAGCTTGCAGACCGGCTGGCGGTGCTCGACCATGAAGGAGACGTCGCGCGCCCGCACCTCCAGCGCCGCGCGGCTGCCGTGGCGCTCGCCGGCCGGGTCGTAGCCGAAGCCGGGGTCGAAGAAGCCCGCGTAGTGGGTGCGCAGCTCGCCCGCGGTGGGGTCGTAGGCCATCATCTCCGCGGCGATCTGCGGCGGGATGCAGACGCCCTCGGCCGAGAGCAGCAGGTAGAAGATCTCCGGCTCGAGCACGATCCGCCCGCCCGCCTCGGGGAAGACGGGGTCCCAGTAGTCGGCCCAGCGGTAGGCGCGGACGCGGGAGAGGTCGATCGGCAGGCTGTTCCGCTTCGCCCGGTAGCCGACGACGCGGTCCTCGGAGCCGGAGAGGTCGACGCTGAGGAAGAGCCCCTCGGCGAGGGCCAGCTCCGACTCGTCGAGGCCGCGCGAGTCGAGGTAGAGGAGCGGCGACTCCGCCTGCAGGCGGCGGATCTCCTCGTCGCCGAGCCGTACGTCGCCGCGCGCCAGCCGTAGCTGGTTGAGCGAGAGCCCGGTCTGGACCTGGATCGCGAAGGAGCGCGGCACGATCTCCAGGTAGAGCCGGCCGTGGTAGCCGGGCCGGATCTCGTCGAAGCGATGGTGGCGGTCGGTCAGCACCCGCGTGAAGACGTCGAGGCGACCGGTCGAGCTCTTCGGGTTGGCCTTGGCGCGCACGTCGTCGGGCAGGGCCAGCTCCTCGATCAACGGCACCAGATAGGGACGGTCGCGCTCCAGCACGGCGCCGTCGCGCAGGTCGACCTTCTGGAAGGCGATCCCCTCGATCTTCTCCTCGACGGTCGAGTCGACGTCGGGCAGGAAGCTGCAGCGCAGCGCCCAGGCGAAGTCGCCGAGCCGCAGGTCGACGCTGGCCGGCTGGATCGCCTCGGGCCGGATCCGGTAGTCGCCGGAGCCGATCCACTCGGCCTCGATCGCGGCGCTCAGCGCCTGCGAGGGCAGGACGCCGGCGGCCGGCGCGGCGGCCGGCTCCCCGCCTAGCGCGGCCCCGGCCGCTGTCGCCGCGTCGCTCATCGCTCCGAGATTATGCGCCGCGCCTCGGCGGGGCCGAGGTAAGGGGTGAGGGCGAACTCGGCCACCTCGGGGAGGAACTCCTCGAGGCGCCCGGCCTCTCCCGCGAGGACGCGGCGGCCGAGCAGCGAGGCGATGCCGCCGACCACCGCTTCGTCGGCCGCCTCGGGGGGCCGGCCGCCGTCCTCGAGGGCCGGGGCGCCGTCGCGCAGGCGGGGGACGAAGCTCTGCAGCGCATCCTGGTAGCGATCGTAGACACCCCTTCCCCCGCGCAGCCCCTCGACCAGGAGCAGCCGCGCCTGGGCCGGCTCCTCGGCGAGGAAGGCGAGCAGCGCGGCCAGCGCGGCGCAGACTCCCTGCGCCCAGTCGCCGCGGCCGGCGCAGGCGGCGAGGACCCGCTCCCGCAGCCGCTCGACCCCGATGTCGTAGGCCGCCACGAGGCAGTCGTGCTTGTTCCCGAACTGCTTGTAGAAGTCGCCCTTGGAGACGCCGGCCCGCTTGCTGAGCGCGCCCACGGTCGTCTTCTCATAGCCCTGCTCGTACGCGCACTCGACGAGCGCGGCGATCAGCCGTTCGCGCTGGTTCCGCGCGACCGTCTCGCGGGGAAGGTGGTGGCGGCCGCGTGGCAGCCGTTCGATGCCGGCGCTGGATTCCATCCCGGCCATTGAGTCTGCCAGCGGCTCGCCCCGCGCGCTCGCCGCTCAGCGCCCGTCCCGGCCGGGACAGGCGCTCAACCGCCGGCCGCCCCGGCTGCCGTGTCGGCGATCCCCAGGTAGGGCGCCAGCAAGAACTCGGACAGCTCAGGCAGCAACTCCTCGACCCGCTCGGCCTCGTTGCGGCGGATCTGCTGGTAGACGATCCAGGCGACGCCGCCGATCAACGTCTCTTCGATCGTCTCCGGCAGCCTCTCGTCGCGCGGCAGGTTGCGGCGCGCCAGCTCGACGAACCGCTGCACCGCGTCCTCGTAGTGCCGCGTCGCCGCGGGGGTCGCGGAGAGCGCCTCGATCAGGCACATGCGCGCCAGCGCCGGCTCCTCGGCGACGTAGGCGAGGAAGGAGGCGAGGCCCGCCTCGACCCGCTCCGCCCAACCGCCGTCCACCTCGGAGCAGCTCGCTTCGATGCGGCGAAACGCCTCGTCGACGGCGGCGTCGAAGGCGCTGAGGAAGACCTCCTCCTTGCCTTCGAAGTTCTCGTACAGCGTTTTGCGCGCGACTCCGGCGCGACGGACGATGTCGGCGATCTTGGTCGCCTCGTAGCCGTTCTCCGCGGTCAGCTCGGCAATCGCCTTCATGATCCGCTTGCGCTTGTGGCCCGCGACGAACTCGCGCGGCAGGAGGGGGCGGGGCGGGCGGGCGGCGGGCTCTTTCTCGGTCGCCGCTTTCCCCGGTGCGCGCATCGACCCAGGATACCTGCGGGGGGCGAAATCCCTGCACAGGTCAGGGACTCATATGGTACCGTGGCAAAACTCGTTAGATCTCTGGGAGAAACAAGTTAGTTTTCCTATGGCTCCGAAGAGGGTGCTCCTCACTCACGAGATGCTCGTGTCCGCGCTCGGCAACCAGTGGCCGGCGGCGGAGGTGAGCGCCGCGGCGGACCTGCTGGCCGGCGGCGGCGGCCGGTTCCCGGCCGGCGTCAGGGGGCTCCCGGCCGATCTGGTCAGCGCCGTCCAGGGCGAGCGGCTGCTGGCGGCGATGCTGCGAGCTGTGGCCGAGCTCGGCTACCGCGCAGTCACCGTCCAGGACGTGCTCGACCGGGCGGGTGTTTCGCGGCCCACCTTCTACGAGCACTTCGAGAACAAGGAAGACTGCTTCCTCAGCGCCTTCGACGCTGCCGCGACGCGCTTCTGCAGCCGTCTCGAGGCTGCCGCGAGCGAGGGCGGCGACGACTGGCGCGACCGCCTGCGGATGGGAATGGAGGAGCTGCTGCGCTTCATCGCCACCGAGCCGGACGCGGCCCGCGCGCTGATCGTCGAGGCGCGCGGCGCCGGGCCGACGGCGCTGCTGCGCCGCGACGAGATGCTCGACCGGCTCGCCGGCTGGATCGACGCCCAGGTCCGCGACGAGCTGCCTGAGCTGCCTTCGTCGGTCGCCGCGGCGGGGGTCGTCGGCGGGATCGAGGCGCTGCTCTACTCCCGTCTCAACAGGGGGGAGACCGACGAGCTCGAGTCCCTGCTGCCCTCGCTGATGTACTTCGCGGTCCTCTCCTACGCGGGGCACGAGGCGGCCGCCGAAGAGCTGGGCGCCGCGGCGCTGCCCTAACGCCTGCGGGCGGACTTGCGCGCCGGCTTGCGGGCGGCGAGCGTCAGCGTCCGCTCGCTTGCCTTCTCGATCGCTTCGTTCATCGCGATCTGGAACACGGCCAGGAGGGCGCCCGCGGCGAGCGGCCGCATCCGTTCCAGCGCCTCGCGGATCTTCGGCCAGTCCCGTTCGGGGCGGCCGGCCTCGTCGAACGGCTGCCACACCTCCTTCGTGAACAGCTCGACGAAGGCGCGCGCCGAGCCGTCGGCATGGCGCCGCAGCTTCTCCGCGGTGGCGATCGCGCCCTCCGGCCCGATGCCCAGCTCCGCCAGCTCGGCGGCCGCCCGCAGCAGGCGCGGGCTGATCACCTCGATGCGACCGTCCGGGAGGGCGCGGAAGATGCCCAGCCTGTCGCCGCGCCGCAGCAGCTTGGGATCGGTCTCCTCGCCGCCCCAGATGCCCGCCAGCTCGGCCTGCTCGATGATCTCCGGCGTCTCGTCTTCGAAGGGAACGCGCAGGGCGCGGGTGAAGTCGAAGATCGCCGCCGCGGACCCGTCGCCGCTGTCCAGCACCCGCCTGATCGCCTCCAGGTTGAGGCCGTCGGCCTGCATCTCGCGGGTCAGCTCGATCCGGGCGACGTGCTCCTCGTTGTAGTAGCCGGTGCGGCCGCGCACCACCGGCGGCGGCAGCAGCCCGCGGGTCTGGTGGGCGCGGATGTTGCGGACCGTCATGCCCGTCCGCTCCGCCAGCTCCCTGATCGTCATCTCGCCGTCGGCGGGCCTGCTGCTCATGCCTCACCCATAGTAAGCGTGCAGACCAGGGTTTCGGGCAACTAGAATCGCCACTCCCGCCAGGGGGAGCGCCGGAGTTGGAGAGCCGGGCCGGTCTGTAAAATCGGTGGCACTGCCTGAGTGAGTTCGATTCTCACCTCCCCCACTCGCTCGGCCCGCCTGCCGTCGCTCAGCCCGCCTCGCGCAGCATCTGCGCCTCGGGAAGGTGCTGGAGCTTTTTCAGCGTGTTGTTCTCGATCTGGCGGATCGCGCTCGCGGGTGACGCCGAAGGTGCGGCCGACCTCCTCCAGGGTCAGCGGCTCCAGGCCCGGTCAGGCCGTAGCGCAGCTCGATCACCTGGCGCTCGCGCTCGGGCAGGGCGTGCGAGGGCCTTGCGCACGCCCTCCTGCTGGAGGTGCTCGCTCGCCTCCTCGAAGGGCTCCGCAACCGCCTCGTCGGCGACGAAGTCGCCCAGCTCGGACTCGTCCTCGTCGCCGACCGGTTTCTCCAGCGAGACCGGCAGCTGCGCGACCCGCAGGATCTCGCGCACCTCGCCGACCGGCCAGCGCAGCTCGGCGGCGATCTCCGCCGGCTCGGGCTCGCGGCCCAGCAGCTGCACGAGCTGGCGCTCGACGTGGGCGACCCGGTTCAGCTTCTCGACCATGTGGACGGGGATGCGGATCGTCCGCGCCTTGTCGGCGATCGCCCGGGTCACCGCCTGGCGGATCCACCACGTCGCGTAGGTGGAGAACTTGTAACCGCGGCGGTAGTCGAACTTCTCGACCGCGCGGATCAGCCCGAGCGAGCCCTCCTGGATCAGGTCGAGGAAGCTCAGCCCCCGGCCCAGATAGCCCTTCGCGATCGAGACGACGAGCCGCAGGTTCGCCTCCACCATCTGGCGCTTCGCGAGCATGTCGCCGCGCTCGATCCGCTTCGCCAGCTCGACCTCCTGTGCGGCGGTCAGCAGATCGACCTTGCCGATCGAGCGCAGGTAGAGGCGCAGCGAGTCGAGGCTGGGCTCGACGGTGAGGTCCAGCTCGGGCTCCTTCGCTGCCGTTGCGCTCACCTCCGCGCTGCTCCTTGTAGGCGCTGACGCCGTCCTCGGCGATCACTTCGACGCCGTGCTCGACCAGGTGGGTGTGCAGGCCGGTGACCTGCTCCTTGGTCACCTCCACCTCCTCCAGGGTGCGGCGATCTGCTCGAAGGTCAGGTAGCCGCGCTCCGCCCAGCGCTATCAGTCCGCGAGCTCCTCGGCTCCGCGAAGGGCTGATCGCCCGAATCCTGATCCAGCCCCTCGGGGCCGTCCCCAACGGCTCGATCTCGCTGCCTCCGGTGAAACCCTTCCCCATCCGGAGGGCCGGCCCTAACGCTCCGGCCAGCGGGAAGTATAGGCGGCGACATCGCAGAGGCCGCGGCGGCGAGGCCCGCGGTTGCCTACCCTTCATGAGCCGATGGCAAGCCGCACGACGACCATCTCCCGCCCTGCGCCGCGATGTGCAGGCCTCGCTCCCCGCCACCCAGGTCAGCCTCTCGCGGGTCGGCGTCACCGGCGTCGAGAAGGTGATCCGGGTCAAGGCGGACGGCGGCGAGAACCTCTTCTACGCCGAACTTCGAGTGCTTCGTCGACCTCAATCCGCGCCAGGCCGGCGTCCACATGTCGCGCTTCGAGGAGATCGTCGGCGAGGCGATCGACGAGGTCGTGCTGGGCGAGGCGTTCCGCGCCGAGATCCTCGCCGCCCACATCGCCCAGCGGGTGCGCGAGCGCCAGGGCGGCCTGCGCGCCGAGGTCTCGGTCACCGCGCGCTATCCCGAGACCGTCGACCACCCCCGCCAGCGGCCAGCGCACCCAGGAGATCTACGTGCTGTTCGGCACCGCGGTCGCCTCCGAGTTCGGGGCACGCGGACGCTGACCGGCGTGCAGGCCCAGGGGATGACCGCCTGCCCCTGCGCGCAGGAGATGGTCGCCGAGCTGGCCCGCGAGCGGCTCGCCGAGCAGGGCTTCGACGCCGAGCAGATCGAGCGGGCAATCGAGGCGGTGCCGATCGCCACCCACAACCAGCGCGGCATCGGCACCCTCCACATCGGCTGCCCCGAGGGCGGCGAGGCGTGGATCGACGCGCCGCAGCTGCTGCGGATCGTCGAGCAGTCGATGAGCTCGGAGATCTACGAGCTGATGAAGCGCCCCGACGAGCTGGCCGTCGTCGCCAAGGCGCACGCGCAGCCGCGCTTCGTCGAGGACTGCGTGCGGGAGATGGTGCGCCGCGTCGTCGAGGACTATCCCGAGCTGCCCGGCGAGGCCTTCGTGCATGGCCCGCCAGGAGAACCTGGAGACGATCCACCGCCACAACGTCGTCGCCGAGCGCTACGGCACGCTCGACGACCTCGCGTGCCGAGCTGGAGAG
Organism: uncultured Solirubrobacterales bacterium; assembly: GCA_963696185.1. Lineage (GTDB taxonomy): Bacteria > Actinomycetota > Thermoleophilia > Solirubrobacterales > 70-9 > VRUE01. Next base: position 1,836,780 of record OY968825.1, on the reverse strand, counting down.
CGGCGAGCACCAGCGCCACCACCTGACCATGCGCGAGTGGCTCGAGGCTCCGGGCGCCTAAGCCGGGCTCGGCTTTCGGCGTTGCCCGCCTTTCCGCTCGCGCTCGAGCCGCCGGCGCAGGCCGAAGAAGTAGTCGGCGCCGCTGATCACCGTCGCGGCCACGGCCGGTAGACGAGGGCGTCGACCCAGGCGGCGCCGGGTTCGTCGGCGATCAGGGCGATGACGGCGCCGATCTGCAGCACCGTCTTCACCTTGCCCAGCCAGCTGGCGGCGATCACGATGCCGCGCTCGGCGGCGATCGCGCGCAGGCCCGTGACGGCGATCTCGCGGGCGATGATCACCATCGCCACCCAGGCTTCCAGCCGGTGCAGGGAGACGAGCGAGACCAGGGCCGCGATGATCAGCAGCTTGTCGGCGAGCGGGTCCATCAGCTTGCCGAAGGTGGTGACGGCGTCGCGCGAGCGGGCGAAGTAGCCGTCGAGGCCGTCGGTCAGCGCCGCCAGCGCGAACACCGCGGCGGCCAGCGCAGTCGCCGTTCGGCGTCTCGCCGAGCAGCGCGACGACGACGACCGGCACCGCGAGGATGCGCAGCAGGGTGAGGAACGTTCGGGAGGTTGAGCGGGAACATGCTCCCGCGCAGCCTACGAGCTCCCGGCCCCGGCCGCTCCGGCCGGGGCCCATTCGGCTCGACCCTGGCCACAGGGATCGAGCGCTCCTCGTTGGCCCCGGCCGCCCGGGCCGGAGCCGGCGCTATGACTTCTTCTGTGCCTTTTTCGCGGTCTTCCTGGCCGGTTTCTTCGCGGGGCTCTTGCCCTGCCACGGGGATGACGGGGTCTCGAAGCCCAGCATCGACACCGACGCCGAGAACCCCTCCTCGCCGGCCTTCTGGAGGCGGGCGGAGCTTTCGTTCTGGATCTTCGACACGCTGTCCAGCGTCTTCGAGAGCGTCGCCATCAGGTCGCGCCATCCCTGCTCGTCCAGGAGCATGAGCGTCCGGGTCAGGTGCACGTCCTTGCGGGCCTCGAAGGTTCCCTCTTCGAGGGCGCGCACGACGTCGCCCTGGATCAGCTCCATCAGCTCGGCACTGAGGCCCGCCCGGACCGTCGCCGGGATCTCCTGCCAGCTCCGGTTGTTGACGAACGGGCGCGAGGTGGCCCGGTAGTAGTGCTCCACCGCACCGCGGCGCGGCTCGGTTTTGACCAGCTCGATGCATTCGTAGTCCCGGAGGACTTTGACGTGGTAGCTGACCTGGCTCAGCCCTTCCTCCAGCTCCTTGGCCAGTTCGTTCGGGCTGGCAATCCGTTCGTTGAGGATCGTCAGGATCTCAACGCGCAGCTCGTGCGCCAGCGCTTTCACGAGCCTCTGATCGACGCCTCCCCTGCGGTTGGCTTTGCCTTTCGCCCGCCCTCGGGCTTTGCCTTTGCTTTTCGTCCTGCTCTTTCCGTTTGTGGCCAAAGCGGCTCCTCCGATCGTTTGCACGGCACTCGAACCACTCCATCCTATTGATCGCAAAGCCACTTTGCAAGCCTGGTTCGGTGCTCGCAGGGCGGATCGAGCCGCCGCGGCCAACAATGATGTAGCTGAATTCTCGATTACTGGAACAAATTTCTGCAATGCGCCGGTCCAAGCATCGCCCGACGGCGCATGTCTGACAACCAGCACCGAGCCGACGAGGAGGTGAAGCAGATGAAGATCAGCGCATCCAAGCCGGTAGTTCCGCTGCTTTCGATCTACAAGACCAACTAGGCAGGCGAAGAGGCAGGGCGGAGCCCGGCCCCGCCGAGGGATCGGGCCCGCCAAGCCAGCCGCGGGCCGCATGGCGCGGCCGCGGATGATTCAGTTCAGGCACGATGGAGGTGCCCTCACAGCGCTCGGCCCCGGGGAACGCGGAGGCGCTCGCCCGGCTCACCGACGAGATCCACGCCTGCCGGCGCTGCCCGCGGCTGGTCGAGTGGCGGGAGGCGTGCGCGGCCGACCCGCCGCGGCGGTTCCGGGGCGAGGAGTACTGGGCGCGCCCCCTCGCCGGCTTCGGCGATCCCGGCGCGCCGCTCGCGATCGTCGGCCTCGCCCCGGCCGCGCACGGCGGCAACCGCACCGGCCGGATGTTCACGGGCGATCGCTCCGGCGACTGGCTCTACGCCGCCCTGCACCGCGCCGGCTACGCGAACCGGCCCCGCTCCGAGCGCCGCGGCGACGGCCTTCGCCTCCGCGGCGCCTACGTGACGGCTGTGGTGCGCTGCGCGCCGCCCGCCAACAGGCCCTTGCCCGCCGAGCGCGACAACTGCCTCCCCTTCCTGGCGCGCGAGCTGGCGCTGCTGGAGAGCTGCCGGACGATCGTCGCCCTCGGCGGCTTCGCCTGGGACGGGACGCTGCGGACGGTACGGGCGCTGGGCGGCGAGGTCCCCAGCCCGAAGCCGCGCTTCGCTCACCGCGCCGAGGCCCGGGTGGGGCGCTGGAACCTGCTCGGCTGCTACCACCCAAGCCAGCAGAACACCTTCACCGGCCGTCTCACGGAGTCGATGCTCGACGGGGTCTTCGCCCGTGCCGCGGAGCTCGTCGCCGCCGGTTGACAGCGCGCTCCCGGGCAGGGACAGACGCTTACCTGAAACTAGACTGAGTGATCAGCCGGTCTAGAAACATGCCTGGCGACGGGCGCCACCATGATCCGACCGCGAATCAAGCGAACTACCGAGCAGATGGAATCGCCCCAGGGCGACCTCTACCTGCTGCGGCCCAGCGCCGGCGCCGACGTCCAGATCGAGAAGCCCGACGAGGAGGGGCGGCTGCTGCTCGCCGCCCTCGACGGGAGCCGCGAGCCGGCAGAGCTCGAGGAGCGCTTCGGCGAGGAGCCGGTCCGCAACCTCCTCGCCCAGCTCGGGGAGCTGGGGCTGCTCGAGGACGCTGCCGACGACGACCTGGTGCCGGAGGCGGTGCTCGCCCGCTTCGATCGCCAGATCCGCTACTTCAGCGACATCACCACGGGGCCGACGCCTTCGCAGTGCCAGGCGCGCCTCGAAGCGTCTCGCGTCGTCGTCCTCGGGGTCGGCGGGCTCGGCGGCTGGTCGGCCTGGTCGCTGGCCTGCTGCGGGATCGGCGAGATGCTGCTGATCGACGGCGACCGGGTCGAGCAGAGCAACCTCAACCGGCAGACCCTCTACACCGAGGCCGACGTCGGCCGCCTCAAGGTCGAGGTTGCGGCGGAGCGGCTCGGGGCGTTCAACTCGTCGATCCGGCTGCCGACGATCGCCGAGCGGATGGACAGCGAGGCGGCGATCGCGGCGGCGATCGCCGGCTACGACTTCGTGATCGACGCCGCCGACTGGCCCGCCCACGACATCGAGCAGTGGGTCAACTCCGCCTGCTTCGCGGCCCGCATCCCCTACATCACGATGAGCCACTTCCCGCCGATCGCCAGGGTCGGGCCGCTCTACGTGCCCGGGGCGACCGGCTGCTTCGCCTGCCAGGTGGCGGCCTACCGGCGCGACTACCCGCTCTTCGACGTCGCGATCGAACAGCGGCGCGCCAAACCCTCGCCGGCCGCCACGCTGGGACCGGCCTGCGCGCTGATCGGCGGCCAGGTGGGGCTCGACATCCTCCACCACCTGACCGGCCTCTGCGAGCCCTCCACCCAGGGCATGGGCCACATCTACGACCTGCGGACGATGGAGGTCGAACGCGAGCCGGTCGTCCCCGAGCCCGACTGCCCCGTCTGCGGCCACCTCGGCGCCGCCACTCCTAGAATGGAGCCGTCCCGCCGACGTAGCTCAGCTGGTAGAGCACTTCACTCGTAATGAAGGGGTCCCCGGTTCGAATCCGGGCGTCGGCTCTGGCCGCGGCTCAGAGGTTCTGTATCTCGGCGGCGATTTCGGCCGCCGCGGCCTTGGCGTCGCCGAACAGCATCGACGTGTTCGGCTCGTAGAAGAGGTCGTTGTCGATGCCGGCGAAGCCGGGGCTGAGCGAGCGCTTGATCACGATCACCTGCTGGGCCTTGTCGACTTCGATGATCGGCATCCCGGCGATCGGGCTGTTGGGGTCGTTCTTCGCGGCCGGGTTGGTGACGTCGTTGGCGCCGACCACGACGGCGACGTCGGTGCGCGGCAGCTCGGAGTTGATGTCGTCCATCTCCCGCAGCTGCTCGTAGGGCACGTCGGCCTCGGCCAGCAGCACGTTCATGTGGCCCGGCATGCGGCCGGCGACCGGATGGATCGCGTAGTTGACGGTGACGCCGCGCTTCTCCAGCTCGTCGGCGACCTCTTTGATCGCGTGCTGCGCCTGCGCGACGGCGAGCCCGTAGCCGGGGACGATCACGACCGAGTCGGCGTAGGCGAGCTTGATCGCCGCGTCCTGGGCCCCGATCGAGGTGACCGGTCGCGCCTCTCCCCCGCCTGCGGCGCCGCCCGCGGGCGCCCCGCCGAAGCCGGCGAAGAGGACGTTGGCGACGGAGCGGTTCATCGCCGTCGCCATCTCCATCGTCAGGATCGTTCCCGAGGAGCCGACCAGGGTGCCGGCGACGATCAGCGCCACGTTGTGGAGGGCGAAGCCCGCCGCGGCCGCCGAGAGGCCGGTGAAGGCGTTGAGCAGCGAGATCACGACCGGCATGTCGGCGCCGCCGATCGGCAGCACGACGAGGTTGCCGAGGATCGCCGCCGCGACCAGGATCCCGATGAAGATCGCCTGCGAGGGGTCGCCGTTGTTGGCGGCGATGTCGACGCAGGCGGCGACGATGCCGATCAGCAGCACCCCGTTTATGACCTGCTGGCCCGGTATCGCCATCGGCCGGGTCGGGATCACTTCCTGGAGCTTGCCGAAGGCGATGTTCGAGCCCCAGAAGGAGACCGAGCCGACCACCGCGGCGAAGAGGACCGGGATCAGCTCTTCGAGCGGGATTTCGGCTCCGCTCGAGATCCCGTGGCGGATCTCCGACCAGGCGATCAGCGCGACGGCGCCGCCGCCGACCCCGTTGTAGAGGGCGACCATCTGCGGCATCTGGGTCATCTGCACCCGGATCGAGGCGATCACGCCGACAGCCGTGCCGATCGCCAGGCCGAGCACGATCAGGCCCCAGTTGCCGGTGCCGCCGAGCAGCGTCGTGGCGACCGCGACCGCCATGCCGGCGGCGGCGATCAGGTTGCCCTGCTTGGCCGTGGTCGGGTGGGTGCCTCGTTTCACTCCGAAGATGAACATCGAGAAAGCGACGATGTAGAGCGCCGTTGAGGCGTCGCCGCCGCGTGCCAGGACCGCCGCCTCGGGGATCACGAGCCGCCCTTCCCCTCGTCGCCGGCCTTTGGCTTCGGCTTGCGGGAGAACATGCCCAGCATGCGGTCGGTGACCATGAAGCCGCCGACGATGTTGATCGTGCCGAAGGCGATCGCGATCGTGCCGATCACGTACTCGAGCGGGTCGTTGGCGTAGCCGACGACGATCAGCCCGCCCAGCATCACGATCCCGTGGATCGCGTTGGTCTGCGACATCAGCGGCGTGTGCAGCGTCGTCGGCACCTTCGAGATCACCTCGAAGCCGACGAACGCGGCGAGCACGAAGATCGTCAGCTCGGTCATCAGGCTCATGCGAAAGCTCCCCCGCTCACTTGGCGGCCCTCTCGTTGCGGATCTCGCCGCCGTGGGTGATGCAGGCGGCGGCGAGGATGTCGTCCTCGAAGTCGATGCTCAGCTCGCCCTCCTCGGCGACCAGCAGGCCGAGCAGGTTCTCGAGGTTCTTGGCGTAGAGCTGCGAGGCCGGCGCCGGCATCTCGCTGGGCAGGTTGCGCGGGCCGATCACCTTGACGCCGCCCTCGACCACCGTCTCCCCCGGCCTGGTCAGCTCGCAGTTGCCGCCGGTCTCGGCGGCGAGGTCGACGATCACCGAGCCGGGCTGCATGCCGCGCACCGCCTCGGCGGTGATCAGCAGCGGCGCCGGGCGGCCGGGGATCGCGGCGGTGGTGACGATCGATGTCCTGCTTGGCGGCGTTCTCGCCGAGCGCCTCGCGCACCTGCTCGTTCTCCTCGTCGGTGAGCGGCCGCGCGTAGCCGCCCTCGGCCTCCGGCGTCGGGGATGAAGTCCAGCTCCAGCGGGCGGCCGCCGAGCGAGGCGATCTGCTCCCAGGCGGCGCGGCGGATGTCGAAGCCGGTGACGATCGCGCCGAGCCGCTTGGCGGTGGCGACCGCCTGCAGCCCGGCGACGCCGGCGCCGAGCACGAGGACCCTGGCCGGCGGCACGGTGCCGGCGGCGGTGGTCATCATCCCGAAGAAGCGGCCCGACTCGCGGGCGGCGATCAGCGTCGCGGCGTAGCCGGCGGCGGCGGCCTGTGAGGAGAGGGCGTCCATCGCCTGGGCGCGGGTGGTGCGCGGGATCGCCTCCATCGCGAAGCTGGTGACGCCGGCCGCGGCGAGCGCCCGGTTGGTCTCGGCCGAGGTCCAGGGCGCCAGGTGGCCGATCAGGAGCTGGTCCGGAGCTGCAGCCGGCCGATCTCTTCGGCGGAGGGGACGGCGACGCGCAGGACGACGTCGGCGCCCCAGGCGGCCTCGGCGCTCGTCAGCTCGGCACCCGCCTCGCCGTACTGGGAGTCGGGGTGGCCGGCGGCCTCACCGGCGCCGGACTCGACCAGCACCTCGATCTTCTCGTTCCCCTTCAGCGACTTGACTACGTCAGGGACGAGCGCGACGCGGCGCTCCCCCTCGACGGTCTCTTTCGGAACTCCGATCTTCATCGCGGCGGCGCGGAAGCCTATGCAATGAGCGCCCCTCGGGGCTCTCACGTCCCCGCGACGTGCCTCAGCCGGCCAGCGAAGCGAGCCGCTCGAGCGTGTGCAGCTGCTCGGCGCGGTCGACGTGCACCGGCGAGACGATGAGGCGGTCGATGCCGGCGCCGCGGAAGCGCTCGATCCGCTCTGCGACCTCCGCCTCGGTGCCGACCAGCGAGGTCGCCTCGACGATCTCGTCCGGCATCGCCTCGAAGGCGCCGCCCCGGTCGCCGTCCTGGAAACGGCGCTGCACCTCGTCGGCGACCTCGCCGAAGCCGAAGCGGTGGGCGAGGTCGACGTAGAAGTTGGTCTTGCGGCTGCCCATGCCGCCGAAGTAGAGGACGAGCCCCGCCTTGACGACGCTCTTCGCCGCCTCCTGGTCGCCGTCGATCGCGACCTGCAGCGACGGCGAGACCTCGAGGTCGGAGCGCTGCCGCCCGCCCTTCGCGAAGCCCGCCTCCAGGTGCTCCCCCCAGGTCTGCTCGAAGGCGTCGACGCTGAAGAAGATCGGGATCCAGCCGTCGGCGATCTCCGCCGCCAGCTCGACCGACTTGCGGCCGATCGCGCCGAGGAAGACCGGGATGCGGTTGCGCTCGGGGTGGAAGTTGAGCTTCAGCGCCTTGCCCTCGCCGCCCGGCAGCGGCAGCTTGTAGTGCTCGCCCTGGTGCTCGAGCGGCCCCTCGCGGGCGATGATCTTGCGCACCACTTCGACGTACTCGCGGGTGCGCCCCCAGGGCTTCGCGTAGGGCACGCCGTACCAGCCTTCGGAGACCTGCGGCCCGGAGGGGCCGAAGCCGAAGATGAAGCGCCCGCCGGAGAGCTTGTCGATCGTGGCGCCGGCCATCGCCGCGGCGGCGGGCGGGCGGGCGGGCACCTGCATGATCGCCGCGCCGAGGTTGATCGTCTCGGTCTGCGCCGCCAGCCAGGCGAGGACGCTGACCACGTCGGAGCCGTAGGACTCGGCCGCCCAGACCGACTCGAAGCCGGCCGCGCTCGGCGGCCTGCACCACCTCGGCCGCTTCCTCCCCGGCGGGGCCGATCCCCCAGTAGCCGAGGTTGAGTCCGAGCTTCAACGCCATCCGCCTCGCACCCTATTGAATAGGTGGTCAGTGACCGACGCGGCCAGCGAGCAGGGCCTCTCCGCGCCGAGGCAGCGAAGCGCGCTGCGCAAGCTCGGCCCACCGCCGGAGACCTCCTCGCGCTCGGTCTCGAGCATCGTCGCCGGCAACGTCTTCACGCTCTTCAACGCGATCATCGGCGTCTTCTTCGTGCTCGATGCTCGCGCTGGGGCTGTTCGCCGACTCGGTCTTCGGCCTGATCGCGATCGATCAACTCCTACATCGGCATCCGCCAGGAGCTGAAGGCGAAGCGGACGCTGGACGAGCTGGCGGTGCTGGTCGCGCCGCACGCCAAGGTGGTGCGCGACGGCGCCGTCGTCAGCCTGCTCGCCGAGGAGGTGGTGCCCGGCGACGTCGTCACGGTCGAGCCCGGCGACCAGCTCGTCGCCGACGGCGAGGTGATCCGCAGCCGCGGCATGACCCTCGACGAGTCGATGCTGACCGGCGAGGCCGACGGCGTCCGCAAGGGGCTGGGCGAGCGGGCGCTCTCGGGGTCCTTCTGCATCTCCGGCTCCGGCTACTACGGGTCGACGCGGTGCGCGAGGAGAGCTACGCGGGGCGGCTGGCCGGCGAGGCGCGGGCCTTCCGCCACCCGCCCTCGCCGCTGCAGGAGGAGGTCAACCAGGTGATCGTCGCCTGCACCTACGTGATGGCGCCGCTGGCCGCGATCCTCCTGCTTCACCCTCAAGCTGCGCAACACCGACCTGGACGAAGCCGCGCAGACGGCGACGGCCGGGCCTGGTGACGCTGATCCCCGAGGGGCTGGTGCTGCTGATGAGCGTCACCTTCGCGGTCGCGGCGGTGCGGCTGGCCCGCAAGGCGACGCTGGTCCAGCAGATGAGCGCGACCGAGAGCCTCGCCGCGGTCGACACGATCTGCATCGACAAGACCGGCACGCTGACCGACGGCGAGCTGCGGCTGCTCGGGGTCGAGGTCGCCGACGGGGTCGAGCCGGCTGCGGCGCAGGCGGCGCTGGCGCGCTTCGCGGCGAGCGCCGGCGACCGCAACCGGACGCTGGAGACGATCGCCGCGCGCTTCCCGGGCAAGGCCGGCCCGGGTCGGCGCCGAGGTGCCGTTCTCCTCGGAGTGGAAGTGGAGCGGGCTGCGGATCGGCGGCCGCCAGCTACGTGCTGGGGGCGCCCGACGTGCTGGGCGCGGCCGGGGCGCTGACGCTGCCGCCGGGCCTGGCCCGCAAGCTCGAGGAGGAGACGGCGGCCGGGCGCCGCGTCGTCGCCTTCGGCGAATCGAGCCGAGGCGCTGCCGGCCGACGCCTCCGCGCGGGGCCCCGCCGCGCCTCGCGCCGCTGGCCCTGGTCGTGCTGGAGGAGACGCTGCGGCCCGACGCCGCCGAGACGATCGCCCTGATGCGCGAGCAGAACGTCGACCTGAAGCTGATCTCGGGCGACGCCCGGGCCACCGTGACCGCCGTCGCCTACGCGGTCGGGGTGCCGGCGCGACGCCGGGGTGATCGAGGGCTCCCGAGCTCCCCGAGGACCCCGAGGCGCTGGCCGCGGCGGCGCAGCGCAACACGATCTTCTGCCGGATCGCGCCCGAGCAGAAGAAGGCGCTGGTCGAGGCGCTGCTCGGACTCGGGGCGCTACACGGCGATGATCGGCGACGGGGTCAACGACGTGCCGGCGCTGAAGCAGGCGCGGATGGCGGTGGCGATGGGCTCGGGCGCGCAGGTGACGAAGGGGATCGCCGACGTGGTCCTGCTCGAGGACGAGTTCGCGCGGCTGCCGCAGGCGGTCGCCGAGGGGCGGCGGATCGCCCGCAACATCCACCGGCTGGGGCGCCTCTACCTGACCAAGACCGTCTACGCGGCGGCGCTGATCCTGCTCGTCGCGGTGCCGGGCTTCGCCTTCCCCTTCCTGCCCCGCCACCTGACCCTGGCGGCCCTGCTGACGATCGGCATCCCCTCGCTTCGTGCTGGCGCTGGCCCCCTCGGACGGGCCCCTCTACCGCGGCCGGCTGCTGCGGGCGCTGGCCGCCTTCGCGGTGCCGGCCGGGCTGGCGACGGCGCTCGGCTCGATCCTCTCCTTCTTCCTCGTCGACACCGTCTTCGGCGGCATCGCTGGAAGCGGGCCGCACCGCGGCGACGACGACGCTGATCGTGCTCGGGCTCTCCTTCGTCCTGCTGCTCGAGCGCGGCCCCGGCCGCGAGCACATCGCGATCCAGAGCAACATGCTGGCGCTGGTCGCCGGTCTGGGTGCTCTGTTCGCCGGGATCCTCGCGGCGGCGTCCCTTCCGCGAGCTTCTTCGACATGGCCCTGCTCGACGCGACCCAGTGGTTCCTGGCGCTGCTCTCCGCCGCGATCGGCCTGACGATCGCCAGCGTCCTCTGGCGCCTGCCTTACGTCGAACGCCTGGAGGCGACCTAAGGGATGACGCTTCCGACTTTGACCACACGGTGGTGTGGTCAAGTCGGGTGGGCGTCGTCAGCCCTCGGGCGGAAGCACGAACTGGGTGACGATCAGGTTCGCCGCGAGGCGAGGCTCGGCGCCCTCGCGCCGCCGCTCCATCTTCACCTCGATCACGACGGTGCTGCGGCCGACGTGGAGCGGTTCGCCGACCGCGACGATCTCGTCGCCCGGCAGCCCGGCCGCGAAGACGTTCAGCTTCAGCTCGATCGTCGTGAAGTTGTGGCGGGGCGGGATGCTGCGGAAGGTCGCCCAGGCGGCGACGGTGTCGCCGAGCGCCGTCCAGACCCCGCCGTGCACGTAGCCGCCGGGGTGCAGATGGCGCTTGTCGACGACGATCCGCCCCCTGGAGTGCGAGTCCTCGATCTCCAGTGGCTCGATCCCGAGATGCCCGGGAAGCTGTCGCCCAGGAACGCCTTGACGTTCTCCGGCGTGAACAGGGATGAGGTCGGCGCTCAATTAAGCCGCTCGACGATCATCGCCTTGCCCTGACCGCCGGCGACGCACATCGTCTCGAGGCCGACCTGGTGGTCGTCGGTCTCCATCACGTTGAGCAGGGTGCCCATGATGCGGGCGCCGGTCATCCCGAAGGGTGGCCGAGGGCGATCGCGCCGCCGTGCGTGTTGAGCTTGTCGATCGTGATCCCGCACTCGTCCATGATCGGGATCACCTGGGCGGCGAAGGCCTCGTTGAGCTCGACCGCGTCGATGTCGTCGATCGTCATCCCGGCCCGCTCGAGCACCTTCTTGATCGCGCCGATCGGGGCGACGCCCATGTACTCGGGCTCGTTGCCCCAGGTGGCGGCGGTGACGATGCGGGCGCGCGGCTTCAGCCCCAGCTCCTTGGCCTTGGTGTCGCTCATCAGCAGCACCGCGGCGGCGCCGTCGTTGAGCGGGCAGGAGTTGCCGGCGGTGACGCCGCCGCCCGCCGAACGCCTCGGGCAGTTCGGCGAGCTTCTCCAGCGTCGAGGAGGCGCGCGGGCCGTCGTCCTTGGCTGACCTCGGTGCCGTCTGGCAGCGTCACCGGGACGATCTCGCGGTCGAAGAAGCCGTCCTCCTGCGACTTCACCGCGAGTTCCTGCGAGCGCTGCGCGAACTTGTCCATGTCGGCGCGGCTCACCTCGTATTTCTCGGCGACGTTGACGGCGGTCTTGCCCATCTCGATGTAGGCGTTGGGCTGGCCGTCGTTGCCCTGCAGGTTCGGGTTCTGGTCGGCGACGCCGGCCGGCTCGGTGCGCTCGTTGTAGCGGCTCACCCACTCGACCCCGGCGGCGATGTAGACATCGCCCTCGCCGGCCTTGATCGCGTTGCCGGCGTGGCGGATCGCGTCGAGGCTGGAGGAGCAGTAGCGGGAGATCGTCACGCCGTTGACCGTCTGCGGCAGCTTCTCGGAGAGCAGCGAGATGATGCGGCCGATGTTGAAGGCCTGCAGGCCCTGCGGCATGCCGCAGCCGCAGAAGAGGTCCTCGACGAGGGCGGGGTCGACCTCGGGATTGCGCTCGAGCAGCGGTGTCGACGACGAAGGCGCCCATCTCGTCGGGGCGCAGCTGCGGCGAGCGAGCCCTTGAAGGCGCGGCCGATCGGCGTGCGGATGGTGTCGACGATCACTGCTTCGGGCATGCGGAACCTCTCCTTGACTCTCGAATGGGAATTGAGGGCCGCAGGGTAATTGACCCGACTCGCCGCCGCCCGCCGACTTCCCCACGCCCTTGCCCAGCCTCGCCGCCGTCCTGCCCGCCCTCCTCCGCCCTTCGCCGCTCCGGGCCTCCCGATGGCGCTCGGGCTCCGAGGGATAGGCTTTTGGACCGATGCCCGAGGCTGGTCTGCGCGCATGGATAGGTGAGGTCGAGCGCAAGCTCGGGGCCCGCACCCGGGTGATGCTCGCCCTGGCCGCGATCGCAATCGGCGCCGCCGGCGCCGCCGTCTACGTCGCGGTCGAAGCCCAGGACCAGGCGGTGAGCGAAGCCGACGTGCGGGCGCTCCAGCAGCGGCTCGAAGCGCGGATCGGCGAAGCGGGCGCGACCGGCGGCACGGGCGCCCTGGCCCGGCTCGAATCCGAACTGAGGGCGCTTCGCGAACAGGTCGGCGAACCGAAGGGCAAGGGCGCCGGCGGGACCTCCGGCGCCGGCGGGCCGTCCGGGGCCTCCGGTGCCGGCGGCGCGGCGGGCAAGGGCGCCGGCAGCGGCTCCGAAGCCGGCAAGGGCAGCGAAGGCACGGGGGGCGCGAGCAGCGGCCCGACCCGCAAGCTGGGGGAACTGCTCGAACGGATCAAGAAGCAGGGATCGAAGTAGGCGCTTGTAGCGATACGCACTAGCGTGCGTGCGCGCCGTCCCCTCGCTCCGTTACATTCGCCCACAATCCCACCTCGCGCACAACGCGAGCTTGCCGACAGCGGCGACGAAAGGAGGCCCGGCGATGCCAGAGGGCTACTGCGTCAAAGAGCGGAAGAAGGTTGAGATCAAGGACCCCCAGCAGGTGACGATGAAAAACGGGCGACCGGCGATCCAGGGGGTGTGCCCCGACTGCGGCACGAAGATCTTCAAGATCGGCAAACTCTAGGAGGTCCGGAGGAAAATTAGCTCACCAGTCGCGCTAATTTTCCTCCGGAACCTCATTCGAGGTAGGCCCTGAACCGGGGTCAGCGGCGGTTCGTATCCCAGACAGATGCCGCTTGGAGCATTGACCCGAGAGCGTGACGTGCGCGAGGCGTATGCCGCGCATGCGAACGAGCTCTACGGGTTCGCGCTGCGCTCGCTGGGCGACGCCGGCCTCGCCGAAGAGGCCGTGCAGGAGACCTTCCTGCGCGCCTGGCGGGCGGGCGACCGCTTCGACCCGCAGATCGGCTCGCTGCGCACCTGGCTGTTCGCGATCCTCCGCAACGTCGTGATCGACCTGGGCCGCGCCCGAGCCGCCCGGCCCGGTGTCGCCGAGGGCGGGATAGAACCGTCGGTCGAGCCGCTGGACGAGGCGCTGCTCGCCTGGCAGGTCGAGGAGGCGATGCGCCGGATCGGCGAGCAGCACCGCCGCGTCCTGGTCGAGACCTACTACCGCGGTCGCCCCTACGCAGAGGTCGCGGCCGAGCTCGGCGTACCCGAGGGCACCGTGAAGAGCCGCGTCTACTACGGCCTGCGCGCGCTGCGGGTCGCGCTCGAGGAGATGGGCTATGAGGACTGAGCGGGAATGGCGGGAGTCGCTGGGCGCCCACGCGCTCGGGCAGCTGCCCGCGGAGGAGCGGGCCGCGCTGGAGGCGCACCTCGAGGGCTGCCCCGGCTGCCGCGCCGAGCTTGCCTCGCTCGGCTCCATGGCAAAGCTGCTGCCGCTCGCCGACCCCGAGCGCTTCGACGCGGCGCCTGCGCTGCCGCCGGCCCTCGCCGGCCGGGTCGCCACCGCGATCGGGGCGGAGCGGCACAGGAAACGGCGACGCAGGAGCCTGCGCCTCGGGCTGTCCCTGAGCGGGGCAACTGCGGCGGCGGTCGCCGCAGCGCTGGCGATCTTCGTCCTCCCGGGCGGCGCCCCGAGCGGCGAACAGCGCGTCGCCTTCCGCTCCCTGCCCGCCGGCGTGAAGATCGCCGCGACGCTGGAGCCCCACGCCTTCGGCACCGAGATCGGCATGTACGTGAGCGGCGTCCCCTCCGGCACCCTGTGCCGCGTCTACCTGCGCCGTGCGGATGGCACGGCGGTCTCCGCCGGCTCCTTCCGCTACCGGTGGGGCAACGACGAGAAGGCGGTGCTCAGCTCGGCGCTCGACCTCTCCAACGCCCGCGCTCTCGTCGTGCACGCGGGCGCCCGGACCTTCGTCGCGCCGATCTAGCGGGGTGGGCCACGAGGCTATGAGCGCTGTTCGCCTGCGGCGCGGCTCATCGCCTGTTGCCGTGGCTGTCGCGATCGTGGTGCTTGCCGGCTGCGGCGCGGGCTCGGTCGGTGCCCAGCCCAAAGCCCCCCAGACGATGGCGCTTCAGCGCTACCTCGCCCAGGTCGAGCCGATCCGGCTGGCGGTCAACCGCCTGCTCGTTCGCGCCGATCCGATCCTGACCGGCTACAGCCGCCACCGGCTCGACCCAGGCGAGGCAGGGCGGCGGATGAGTTCGCTCGAGCGCCGGTTCGCGGCCTACACGGTGGAGATCAACGGGCTGCGGGCGATTCCCCCCGAATTGGCGGCAGCGCAGCGCGCCTATGCCCACACCTACATCCTCGAGGACGCCTATCTGAGCGCCCTCGCCGCGGCGATCCCAACTCGCAGCTTCGGCAATCTCCCCAGGACCCAGGACGCCCAGCGCGCGGCGATCATCGCCTGGCGCACCAGGCTTCAGGTCCTCGCCGATCGGTTGGGCATGCGCCTGCCCGCCGATCTCCAGGTCGCGGGCAGAGGAGAGATCGCTCCGTCGCCGCAGGGCAGCTGAGCGATCTCTCCTCGCCGGGCCGCCGGGTCACAATCTCCCGGCGCTAATAGCCGCTAATAGCCGTAGCCCCCGCCACCGCCACCGCCAGAGGTGCCGGCACCGCCGCCTTCTTCCTTGGACGCGCTTTCGCCCCCGCCCGTGACGGTTCCCGCCGGAGCGTTCGAGCCGCTCGGCTGGACGGCGTTCCATACGCCCCCGAAGGAGTTGATCCCGTTGCCGCTGACCTGGCCGGGAGTCGCGTCGGCCGTGTAGGTGTAGAGGGGATGCCCTGCGTAGGTGATCTGCATCGACCCGTCGCTCCGTTTCACCGTGCCGAGCTTCGACGCGCTGACGCCGCTGCCGGCCTTCGGGCTTGTGACCGTGGTGTCCGGCGGCCAGGCTTTCGCGCAGCTGCCCGAGCAGCTGGACTTGCCGCCCATGTCCTTCTGGAACAGGTAGAGCGTGCGACCCTGCGCGTCGACCAGGATCGAGCCGAGCTTTGGAACGCTGGCCACTTCGATGCTCCCCGCGGCGCCGGAAGTCGTCGTGCTGCCGCCGCTCATCGTGGAGGACGTGGTGCCACTGCTGCCGCTGCTGCCGCACCCGGCCAGCAGGGCGAGCGCGAGCAGGCTGCCCAGGGAAAACGCGAAGGGAAATCGTGCCGCCATGTGATTGAGCCTCCTTCAGGTAGGTGGTCCGGGGGGCTCGCCAACGCTGAACGTCGCGCGGGCGTGTATCGGTTTACGTCCGCGGTGCTGTCGAGGTTCAGGCGCGACGCGCGGCCCGGCGGGCTTCCGCGCCGCCACGGGCTACCCCGGAGCGGCACGGGGCTAACATGAAACGGTGGTCGTAGTAAGGAGATCCGGTTCGATTCTCCTCAGCGTCGGCGTCGCTCTCGTCCTCCTCGCGGCCCCCTCGCCGGCCGGCGCGGCGCCCAAGGGCTTCTCGCTCGGCGTCTCCTCCGGCGACGTCAGCAGCAGCGCCGCGATCCTCTGGGCGCGAGCCGATGCCGCCGGCTCCGCGCTGGTCCAGCTCCGGGAGGGCGGCCGAAGCGCCCACTTCGGGCGCTGCGACCTCGGCGGCGCGCCGCGGAAGCTGAAGGCCAGGGCGACGAGAGGCGACAACCTCACGGTCCAGGCGCGGGTGACGGGCCTGAAGCCGGGTCGCAGCTACCGCTACCGCTGGTGCATGCCGGGCGGCCGCCACAGCGCAGTCGGCAGCTTCGACACCGCTCCGGCGCCGGGCCAGGCGCGGACGATCCGCTTTGCGGTCAGCGGCGACCAGGACGCCGCCCGGCGACCCCGAACTCGGCGCCGTGTACCTGCCCCCTACTGGAACGACTTCGGAGTCTGGCGCCGGATCGTGGCCGAGCGCAACAACTTCAACGTCCTGCTCGGCGACACGATCTACTCGGACTCCGAGGTGCCCGGCGTCGGCACGGTCGCCGGCACCGCGCTCACGGTGCCGCAGAAGTGGGCCAAGTACCGGCAGAACCTCGAACAGAAGCCCTGGGCGAACGCGCGCGGAGCCACCTCCTACTACGCGCACTGGGACGACCACGAGTTCGTCAACGACTTCGCCCGCTCCGAGAACGTCTTCCCGGAGAGTGACGGCAAGGTCGAATTCAACGGCGAAGCCCTCTACCGGAACGGCGTCAGGGCCTTCCGCGACTACAACCCGATCGCCTACTCGAAGAAGAACGGGATCTTCCGCAGCGTCCGCTGGGGCAGGAACCTCCAGCTCTTCTTCCTCGACGAGCGCTCCTACCGCAGCGCCAAAGCCGACTACGGCGGCGCCTGCGACAACCCGCCGGGCAGCGGCTCGCCCGACCTGGCGCCGACCGCCCCGGCCGCCAACCGCCTCCTCTTCTCGGCGCTCGTGCCCGCGCTGGCCAACCCGCCGCCGCCGGGCTGTGTCGCCGCGATCGACGACCCCAGCCGCACGATGCTCGGCCTCCACCAGCGCGAAGTCTTCGAGAACGCGATCAAGCGCTCGACCGCGACCTTCAAGGTGATCGTCAACGAGGTCCCGATCCAGCAGTTCTACGCGCTGCCCTACGATCGCTGGGAGGGCTACGCGGCGGAACGCAGACAGCTCCTCGCCTTCCTCGAGGAAAACGTCAAGAACGCCGTCTTCCTCACCACCGACGTCCACGCCAACATGGTCAACGACGCCCGCCTCCAGACGCTGGAGCCGGGCGGCCCCATGAACACCGGCATCACCGAGGTCACCACCGGCCCGATCGCGACCAAGACCTTCGCCGGCGAGATCAACGGCACGACCGGCAACCCCGGTTCCGCCGGCCTCCTCCGCGCCCTCTTCTTCAACGCCCCGCCGCCCACCGGCGTCGGCATGCAGTGCTCCGGCCTCGACCAGTTCTCCTACGCCGAGGTCTCGGTCACCAGCTCCCGGCTCACCGTCCAGCTGAAGGACATCGAAGGCAAGCCGATCCAGAACACCGCCGACCGCACCAAACCGGCCACCCCCTGCGAAACGATCGTCATCCCGCGGCGGTAGCCGCTCAGCCAGCGGAGCCCTGCCGGAGCTGACGCATCGCGCGATCGATGACGTAGGTCGAGCGCTCAGCGGCTCGCCGAAGCCTCTGCCCGCGGCTGCTCGCCTGCTGGATCGCAGCACGATTGCGCTTCAGCGTGCGTTCTACCTGCTTGTTCAGCTGCTCCGGCGTCATCGGTGCTCCTTGAAGAGAACGTAGCTAACGATACTGCCCGCACCTCCCCTAGCCATCATCGAGCATGTCGTGAAGCTGCTCCACCAGCCGATCAGACTCGTCGAGGCGGTCGGTCAACTCTTCGACTTCCTCCTGCCCTTCAAGGGCAGCCTGTCGCCAGAACTCGATCTGGCCTTCGATCTCGGTAGCCGCCCGCTCGGAGACCTCGAAGGGCCCGGCGCGCCGGAGCCACTCTCCGTTCTTCATCCGAATGACGGTCGAGACGACGATGAAGACGCCGCCGAGCGCGAGCACAGCGGCCGCGGAAACGAGCAACAGGCGGGATGCCCATATGACACCGCGGTTATCGAAGATCGTGTCAACGAAGTTCGGATTCCTGGCCGCCGGCAGATCGGTCGGAAACAAGCCGATCGCGAGGAGTACGAGGCCGACCGGGACCGCAATCAGAAGCAGGACGGCGAGCGCCTGCCCAACGCGCTGCATCGGCCCCGTTGCCCCGGCCGCTCCTATCTCCCCCACCTCTGTCATCCGGCGAGCAAGCGTACGACAGGCTGCGGCGGATTGTCTGCGCTCCTTGTCGACCAACGAGTCTGGAGCCCGTGGTGTACCGGAACTTCTTCACGGCGGTTCCGCGGGACAACCGCTGCTACAGCGGGCCAGCTACACACTTCTACCGACGTGACCGTGGACGCGGCGCCTAATCGGTAGGCGGAACAAAGATGTTGGCGAAGTCGCGAAGGCCAGCATCACCAAAGCCAGAGCTTCGGGGAAGGGCGACGGTTTCAGTCCCTCGATTCGGCCAGATGCGGAAAGTCGCGTTTCCGAGAGGTCCGGTATGCCGGAGGTCCCCCCCCGGGGGGGCGGTGGTGGCTCCAAAGACCTGAAAAACCAGCTTGTAGATGGCGAAGGTAACCCCGTACGCGTTCATGTGGCCGGGCCGATAACCGGACCCGATGGGCCGTTTGTGGGTAGCTAGGGGGACGTGCTGGTAAAAGCCGCCCCACTGCTCTCCGACGTAGCCAGCCAGCCACACATAGACCCCTTGGCGCGGCGGCCGCCGCTCCTTGTAGAGCCAGCGGCGATGCGCCTCGGGGATGGCTATCTGTTTGGGGTGGGTGTACTCGGCCATCACGACTCGCAGAAACGCCCAGGTCGCAACGATGTCCCGTGCCTGCTCGTCTAGCGGCACCTGCTGGCCGCGGATCATCGGCTTCAGATACGGGATCGCTGCCTTCTCGATAGCGCTCATCCAGCGGCTGTTACATGGTTCACAAACGCGCTTGACCTTGATGTCCAGTTGCGGCCCACCCCATTTGCGGCCAACCTGGCGCTGTTGCATGGTCGAGGGGTCCGTCTCAAATCTCGACTTGCCGAACTCCGCGTCGGGCAGGACCTCATCATTGAGGAACCGGCTGATCCATTCCGGCCAGACATGCTCATCCGTAACTTCGTCGGCCCCACAGAACACGCAGCGTTTCCGGGTCCGCGCGTTTGCCATTTCGGCGGGGACTCTATCGGTGTCAAGCCGCTCTCCCGCGAGTACGCGGGCCATAGCGTCATCAACCACTCCGCAGACGTCTACGTGCGCGGCGACGTTCACACGAACACGATTGAGGGCTTCGTCGGCAACTTTAGGACCGGGATGCGCGGCACCTACAAGAAGGTCTCGCGCAAATGGCTCCAGTCCCACCTTGATGAGTACGCCTATCGCTACAACGACACGCTTCCGGGGCCAGCGGTCGATGTTCCACAATCTGCTCGATAGGGCCGCGCAATGAGCGAGCAGGAAAGACACATCATGCGGAGCATCCGCGGCGCCGCCAAGCGCCGCGAGAGGGCCAATGTCGCCAGCAGGCGACGGAAGACCTACGGGGCTTCTGCCAGCAAGCGCAGAAGGCGGGCGTCTCGGTTACTCAGATTGCTTCTGAGGCCGGTCTTCCCCGCCAGGGCGTTTACGACCTGCTGGCGGAGCGACCCTAGACAGCGCGGCATCGAAGTCGCCTTTGGTCGGGACCGGGATCTCCAGTCCACTGGCGGTCTTCTGCTTGCGGCCCTTGTCCGGCTCGGACATAGCTACACGGTAGCTGGCGAGCCAGTCCAACCGAGAGGGCCAACGAAGGCGGGCTCGTGCATGGCGGCCTCCCCTGGGTTCAGCTTGTCCCGCACCGGCTTTTCTCTACGGGACGATCTCGCCCACCGGATCGGTTCGGCCGAGCAGAAATCTAGGCATAGCCGGGGACGGAACTTCTACAAAGAAGGAATAAGCGTGACCAACGTCACGCAGCAGGGGGCGCGGGGGGTTGATTGTTGGGGCTCGGGCTGCGGCGCGACGGGCCCGTCGAGGCGATGTCTGTGACGATCCCGACTATCTCTAAAGTGTCTCCCGTGCCGCAGAAGCCCCTCGAGCTGATCCTCGCGCGCAACCTGATGTCGGCGCTCTCGACTCCGGCCTTCCTGGTCGACGAGGGGGGCCTCCTCGTCTTCTACAACAAGGCGGCGGGGGTGCTGCTGGGCAAGCGCTTCGAGGAGCTGGGCACGGTCGGGCCGTCGGAGTGGGGCTCGCTGTTCGGCCCCTTCGACGAGGAGGGCGAGCCGATCCCCTACGACGAGCTGCCGCTGGTGGTGGCGGTCCGCAACGGCCGCCCCGCCCACGCCGACTTCCAGATCCGCTCCGCCGACGGGGCGCGCCACACGGTCGAGGCGTCGGCCTTCCCGATCCTCACCGCGCATGGCTCGCGCGGGGCGATCGCGCTCTTCTGGCCGATCTCGCCGAACGGGGCGGGCGACTGAGATGAAGGTGCGGCTCTGGGGCACGCGCGGCTCGATCCCCTCCCCCGGGCCGGAGACGATCCGCTACGGCGGCAACACCTCCTGCGTCGGCGTCACCCTCTCCGACGGCTCGCTGCTGGCGCTCGACGCGGGCACCGGGATCCGCAGCCTCGGCCTCGCGCTCGCCGCCGAGCCGGCCCGCCTCCACATCCTCCTCACCCACCTCCATCTCGACCACATCCAGGGGCTGGTCTTCTTCGCCCCCGCCTTCCGGGCGCAGACCGAGATCGTGATCTGGGGCCCGGCCTCGCCGGAGGCCTCGCTGCGCGACCGCATCGGCCGCTACATCTCGGCGCCGCTCTCCCCGGTCGAGGTGCGGGAACTGCCCTGCGACGTCTCCTTCCGCCACTGCCCGGAGATCGAGTGGCGGATCGGCCCGGCGCTGGTCCACGCCGGCTCGGTCGCCCACCGCGGCCCGACCCTCGGCTACCGGATCGACGACGGCGATTGCTCGCTCGCCTACATCCCCGACCACGAGCCGGCGCTCGGCGCCGACATCGAGGCGCTCGACGAGGACTGGATCTCCGGCTTTGCGCTGGCCCGCGACGCCTCGCTGCTGATCCACGACGGCCAGTACGCCGACGCCGAGTACCCCGACCACCTCGGCTGGGGGCACTCCTCCATCTCCCACGCCCTCTCCTTCGCCCACCGCGCCGGCGCCGAGCGCACGGTCCTCTTCCACCACGACCCGCTCCACTCCGACGCGCGCCTCGACCGGCTCGATGAGGAAGTGCGGCAGCGCTGGGCGGAGCTGGGCGGCGCGCCGGGGGCGGTCGAGCTGGGCGCCGAGGGCGTCGAGTACGAACTGCCGGCGCGCTCGCCGAGCGTCGCCACGGCCTGAGCGGCGCCCCCGTAGGATCGCAGCGATGGGACGCCTCGGGGTGATCCTCGGCAGCAGCGCGATCGGCCCGGGCGGCGCGGAGGTCGCCGCCACGGCGGCGGAGCACGGCGCCGCCGTGCTCCAGCGCCACGGCGCCGAGGGCTACGTCCTCCCCCACCTGATCGACCATGCCGCCAACCTGCGCTCGCTGCGCGAGGCGGGCTGCGACCGGGTGCTCGGCGTCGGCTCGGTCGGCTCGCTCAGCGCCGGGCTTGACGTGGGCAGCCTCGTCTGTCCCGACGACTTCATCGCCCTCCAGCTCCTCCTCTCCGTCTTCAGCGACGCCCGCGCCCACGCGATGCCGGGCTTCGACCGGGGCTGGCGGGCCGAGCTGCTCTCGACCTGGGGGCGGGTGGGCGAGACGGAGCTGCGCGACGGCGGCGTCTACTGGCAGACGAGCGGGCCCCGCTTCGAGACCGCGGCCGAGATCCGGCTGATCTCCGCCCATGCCGACCTGGTCGGGATGACGATCGCCTCGGAGTGCATCGTCGCCGGCGAGCTGGGGCTGCCCTACGCGGCCGTCTGCGTGGTCGACAACCTCGCCAACGGGATCGGGGCGCGGCCGCTCAGCACGGGCGAGCTCGAACGCGACCGCGAGGCGAACGCCGCCCAGCTTCGCGAGGCGCTCGGCGCCGTGCTGCCGGAGCTGGCGGGATGAGCGGCGCACCACCGCTCACCGTCCTCGGCGCCTCGCTCGGCGGCGAGGCCGTCGGCCTGCGCTGCGAGGGAGGCGCGATCGCGGCGCTTGGCCCCGGCGTCGCGCCGGAGCCGGGCGACGAGACGATCGACGCCGCCGGCGCCCCCCTGGTGGCGCCGCTGCTCAACGGCCACACCCACGCCGCGATGACCCTCTTCCGCGGCTACGGCGGCGACCTGCCGCTGATGCGCTGGCTGCGCGAGAGGGTCTGGCCGGTCGAGGCGAAGCTCGAGCCCGAGGACGTCTACTGGGGGGCGCGGCTCGCCTGCCTGGAGATGACCCGCACCGGCACGACGCGCTTCTGGGACATGTACTGGCACCCGGAGGAGACCGCCCGCGCCGTCCTCGACGCCGGCCTGCGGGCGACCGTCGGCGCGCCGCTCTTCGACGTCGACGGCGACGGCGAGCGCCTGCGCGAGACCGCCCGCGGCAGCCTCGACGCGTTGACGGCGCTCGAAGAGCCGCGCGTCGCGCCCTCGCTGACCCCGCACGCGATCTACACGGTCGGCGAGGAGTCGCTGCGCTGGACCGCCGAGCTGGCCGCGGAGCGCGGTGTGCCGGTCCACATCCACCTCTCCGAGGCCGAGCAGGAGGCGAGCGACTGCGTCGCGGCGCATGGGGAGCGGCCGGCCGCCTACCTCGACCGTCTCGGCCTGCTGGGCGAGCGGACGCTGCTCGCCCACGGGGTCTGGCTCGACGAGGCCGAGCTGGAGCTGATCGCCGCGCGCGGCTGCACGGTCGTCGCCAACCCGGTCGCCAACATGAAGCTGGCGGTGGGCGGCGTCTTTCCCTATCCGGCGGCCCGCCGCGCCGGGGTCGCGGTCGGGCTCGGCACCGACGGGGCCGGCTCCAACGACTCCCTCGACCTCCTCGCCGACCTGAAGACGTTCGCGCTGACGCAGCGTCACGCCTCGGGCGACGCCACCGTGCTGCCCGCCGCGGAGGCCTGGCGGATCGTGACCGGCGCCCGCGCCCCGCTGCTCGGGGCAGGCGAGCCGCTGACGGTCGGCGCGCCGGCGGACTTCCTGCTGCTGCGGGCCAACTCGCCCGAGCTGAGCCTCGGCGAGCTGGCCTCCGACCTCGTCTACGCAGCCTCCGGCTCGATCGTCGACACGACGGTGGTCGCCGGTCGGGTGCTGATGCGGGGCGGCGAGGTGCCGGGCGAAGCAGAGATCGTGGCGCGGGCGATCGAGCGGGCGCGCCGGCTCGGGCTGGCCTGAGAGGCGCTGCTCGGCGCCACCTCGGGCCCGGCGTGAGGAGCCGCCGATAGATACCCCCCAGGGGTATCTGCTAGCCTGGTGAGATGGTCGAGGCTGAGCGCTACGCGGGGCGCACCATGACGTGCTCGCCCGGTTCGAGGCAGGTCACTTCCATCATCCGGTGCGGGTGGCGCACGACGAGGGTGCCGCCGCCGGCGAGTCGGAGCCGGTTGACGCAGTGCGAGACGCCCTGGGCGTCGGGTTCGCAGTTTTCGTCGCTCAGCACCGTCGCCGCCACCGGCCGGCTCGGGACGGAGCCCTTCAGGTCGAGGACGTGCAGCACCGGCCCCGGCGACGAGGGCGACGGTTCGCCGCCGGTCGAGACGAGGACGGTCCGCGTCTTGCTGGTCGACGAGGCGGCCGGCGACGGCGCTTCGCCGCCTCCCCCGCCCCCAGAGCCGGCCGCCACGAGGACGGCGACAAGCGCGAGGGCGGCGACCGCGGCCGCGGCGAGGATGATCTTCGGAAGCTTGCCCATTCTGGCGATCTCGTCGATGATGTTAGGGTTGCCTAAGCGGTTACCCCCGGAGGGTATCGCAAAACATCCGTCGCCGGGAGACCGAAGGTGCGAACCTCACACATGAGCGCCGTTCCCCTCGCCCGCCGCCAGCTCCTCAGCGAGCCGCTGAAGCTCATGCTGGCGCTGCTCGGCGTCGCCGTCTGCGTCTCCCTTGTCGGCCTGCTCTTCGGCCTGCGCGAGGGAATCGGCCGCCAGGTCACGACCTACCCCGACCACGCCGGCGCCGACCTCTACGTGGCGAGCGGCGGCACCCGCAACTTCCTCAGCGCCAGCTCGTCCTCGCTGCCGGTCTCGCTGGCGCCGCGGCTGCGGCGCCTCGCCGGCGGCGCGCAGGTCGAGCCGATCACGGCCTGGTTCGACGTCGTGCCGATGATGGGGAAGAAGATCGTCGTCGAGCACATCGGCTCCGAGCCGGGGCGGCTCGGCGGTCCCTGGAGCATGCTCGAAGGGCGCCCGCCCGCCCGCTCCGACCAGGTGGCGATCGACCGCGTGATGGCCGAACAGCACGGGATCGGCCTCGGCGACAGGCTGCGCCTGGCCGGGCGCTCGCTGCGGGTCGTCGGCCTCACCGACCACACCGCCTCCTGGATGGCGCCGCTCGTCTTCACCACGCGCGAGGCAGCCGCGGCATCGCGGCGGCTGCCCCGCGCCGCGACGTTCTTCCTGGTGCGGGGAGGCCGCCTCGCTCCGAACGCGCTGCGCAATCGCCTCGCCCACGCCTTCCCCCGCCTCAGCGTCATGACCCGGCAGCGGATCGCCGCCCACGACCGTGCCCTGATGGCCAGCTCCTTCGACTCCACCCTGCTGGTGATGGTGCTGACGGCGCTCGGCGTCGGCGCCGTGGTGATCGGCATCACCGTCTACGGCTTCGTCGCCGAGCGGCGGCGCGAGTTCGGCACCCTGAAGGCGATGGGGGCGCGCAACCGGCGCCTCTACTGGCTCGTCTCGCGGCAGGCGCTGGCGATCGCCCTGGTCGGGCTGGGCGGCGGCATCCTCGTGCAGCGGGTCGCGGGCGACGCGATCGTGGCGCTCTCGCCCAAGTTCCTCTTCGTCTACCTCCCCTCGCACCTCGAGCTGATGGTCGCCGCCGCCTTCGCGATGGCGCTGCTCGGGGCCCTGGCGCCGGTGCGCGTCCTCGCCCGGCTCGACCCGGCGGAGGTGTTCAGGCGGTGATCGGCGCCGTTCCCCTCGCCCGCCACAACCTGATGCGGCAGCGCCTGCGCTTCGCCCTCAGCGCCGCCGGGGTCGGCCTGGCGCTGCTCCTGATCCTCTCCCTCGAGGCGATCTACAACGGGGTGCTGAGCCAGGTGACGGCCTACCCCGACCACCAGGGAGCGCCGGTGATCGTCTCCCAGCGCGGCGTCGAGACGATGCACATGTCGAGCTCCTCCCTGCCGCTCGGGATCGTGCGGCGCCTGCGCCGCGATCCGCGCGTCGCCCGCGCCACGCCGATCCTCTACTCGCCGATCACCCTCGACGGCCGCGAGCCGGTCTCCAGCTACCTGATCGGCTTCGGCCGCGCCGGCGGGCCCTGGGAGATGGCCTCGGGGCGCGCCCGCCCCGGCCGCGACGGGGTCGTGATCGACCAGATCACCGCCGAACGGCTCGGCGTCGGGATCGGCGACCGCCTCCTGATCGCCGGCGGGCGGCTGCGGATCGTCGGCCTTGCCCGGGGCACCTTCAGCATCATCAGCTCCGTCTCCTTCATCGACTACTCCACCTTCGTGCGGCTGGAGGGAGCGGCCGGCAGCGCCAGCTACGTGCTGGTCTGGCCGCGCCGCGGCGTCTCGCCGAGCGCGCTCGTCCCGCATCTGAACGCCGCCTATCCGGTCACCGCCCAGACCAGCGGCGGGTTCTCGTCGCACGAGCGCCAGGTCGTCTCCGACATGAGCACCGAACTGATCGAGGGCCTGGTCTCGATCGGCTTCGTCGTCGGCGTCGTCGTCGCCGGCCTCGCCATCTACACGGCGACGGTCGCCCGCCTGCGCGAGTATGCGGTGCTGAAGGCGATCGGGATGCGGAACAGGAGCCTCTACGGGACGATCTTGCGCCAAGCCCTGCTGACGGTGGGGACGGGGCTGCTCGTCGCCCTGGCCCTGCTCGCCCTGCTGAACGCGGTGGTCGGGCGGGTGGAACCCTCGATCTCGATGCTGCTCAGCTCGGACATCCTCGTCAGGGCGGCGCTGGCGACGACCCTGATCGGCGCGGTGGCGGCGCTGCTGCCGGCCCGCCGCGTGGCGCGAGTCGACCCCGCCAGCGCCTACCGAAGCTGATGGCCGGCGCCGTGGACAGGACCGAGGTGCGGCCGCCGCAGCCGGGGGCGCAGCCGGTGCTCGACGCGAGGGCGCTGCGGCGCCGCTTCGGCAGCGGCGAGGCGGCGGTGGAGGCCGTGCGCGGGATCGACCTGGCGCTGGTGCAGGGCGAGATCGTCCTGATCATGGGGCCCTCCGGCAGCGGCAAGACGACGCTGCTCTCGATGCTCGGCGGCCTGCTGCGCCCCACGACTGGGACGATCGAGATCGGCGGCGTGCGGATCACCGACCTGGGCGAGTCGCAGCTGCCGGCGGTGCGGGCGCACCGGATCGGCTTCATCTTCCAGGACTTCAACCTGATGCCCTCGCTGACCGCGCAGGAGAACGTCGAAGTGGCGCTCAACGTGGCCGGCGTGCGCGGCGCGCGAGCGCGCGAGCGCGCCGTCGCGCTGCTCACCGAGCTGGAGCTGCAGGGGCGGCTCGGCTTCCTGCCCGAGAAGCTCTCGGGCGGCGAGAAGCAGCGGGTCTCGATCGCCCGCGCCTTCGCCAACGACCCCGACCTCGTCCTCGCCGACGAGCCGACCGCCAACCTCGACTCGAGCATCGGGCGGCAGGTGATGCGCAACCTGCGCGAGATCGCCAAGCGGCAGGGCCACAGCGTCCTGATCGTCAGCCACGACGACCGCATCAAGGAGATCGCCGACCGCGTCCTCTGGCTCGAGGACGGGGTCTTCAAGCGCGACACCTCGCTGGTGCGCGACCCCGTCTGCGGGATGGCGATCGACCCCGAGGAGGCCCCGGCTCGCCTCTCGCTGGACGGCGCCGACTACTGGTTCTGCTCGCAGGGCTGCCGGGCGGAGTTCGAGGCCGGCCGCCGCGTCACGCCTGCCGCGGGCTGAGCTCCGCGCCGCGGCTCAAGCCGGCCGCCCGGGAGTGGGCAACCCAGGCCGCCGCGAGGCCGGCCGCGGCGGCGAGCAACAGGGCGATCCGCGGATCGTAGGCCTGCGAGAGCCAGCCCGTGAGCGGGCCGCCGATCGGCGTCGAGCCGAGGAAGACGACCGAGTAGAGCGCCATCACCCGGCCGCGCATCTGCGGCTCGACGGCGAGCTGGAGCGAGGAGTTGATCGAGGCCGCGAAGGTCACCGCCGAGCCGCCCAGCAGCGCCAGCACCGGAACCTCCAGCGCGAGGCTCGGCATCAGCGCCGCCAGCAGGGCGAGCAGGCCGAAGGCGAGGGCGGCGCCGGCGATGAGGCGCGCGTCGGTCCGCCCGTGTGCCCCGGTGCCCAGGGCGCCGATCACCGATCCGACCCCCATCGCCGCGACCAGCGTCGCGTAGGCCGAGGCGCCGCCGTGGAAGCTGAAGCGCGCCAGCAGCGGCAGGATCACCTGGAAGTTGAAGCCGAGCGTGCCGACCAGCGCCATCAGGGCGAGCGGCAACGCCAGCTCGGGGGTGGCGCGGACGTAGCGCAGCCCTGCCCGCACGGCGCCGCGCTCGCGCTCGGCGAGCGGCGGGCTGTGCAGCTGCGCCGGCTCCATCCGCCGCAGGGCGAGGATCATCACGGCGAAGCTGAGCGCGTTGAGGGCGAAGCAGGGCTCGACCCCCGCCGTCGCGATCAGCAACCCGGCCAGCACCGGGCCGAGCAGGCGAGCCGAGTTGATGATCACGCTGTTGAGGCTGACGGCGTTGACGACCCGCTCGGCGCCGACCATCTCGATCGCGAAGCTCTGCCGGGCCGGGTTGTCGATCGCGTTGATCGTGCCGCGGACGAAGACGAGCCCGAAGACCATCCAGGGCGCGACCGCGCCCGCAGCCGTGACGGCCAGCAGGACGAGCGCCGGCAGCGCCATCAGCGCCTGGGTGAGCATCAGCAGGCGGCGCTTCGAGAAGCGGTCGGCCAGCACCCCTCCCCAGGCGCCGAACAGCAGGATCGGCAGGAACTGGAGCGCCGTCGTCGCCCCCACCGCCACGCCGCTGCCGGTCAGCGAGAGGACGAGCCAGATCTCGGCGACCATCTGCATCCAGTTCCCCGACACCGAGACGATCTGCCCCGCGAAGTAGCGGCGGTAGTTGGGGACGGAGAGGGAGTCGAAGCTACGACGAAGGCCGGCGCTCACCGAAACGCCTCGCGCTTCGCTCGCTGCCGCTCCTCCAGGATCCCCTCGAGGATCTCCGCGGCCCGCTCGAGCGTCTCGACGTCAGCCGCCGGCAGGTCGCGCATGCGGCGCGCCAGATAGGCGTTCTTGCGGCTGCGCAGGCGGCGCAGCCGCTCGCGGCCGGCGGCCGTGACGCTGACCAGGGCGCTGCGGCGGTCGGCCGGGTCGGCGGCGCGATCGACGAGACCGGCCTCGCCGAGCAGTCGCAGGGTGCGGGTGGCGGTCGGCCGCTTGACCCGCTCGATCTCGGCCAGCTCGCTCGGCGTCAGCGGCCCATGCCGCTCGACGCTCGCCAGCGCCGAGGCCGTGGTCGGCGTCAGCTCCCCAGCCGCCCCCGCCGCCTCCTGCCGCAACCGCCGCGCCGTCCGCACGATCGCCAGCCGCAACCTCGCGGCCGATTCGCTGAGCGTGCTTTCCGGAGCTGCCTGCGTCATTGCTTAGCCTCGGTAATTAGGCTAGCAAACTACCTTTTGTGACATTTAGCAAACAGATGTGTCAAATATCTGCGTCAATTGATTGACACTCTCTTTCTGGCTGAATTCTGGTGCTAGCGTCCTCCGACAGGAGGGCGAAGGAGGTGGGTATCTCCACACGACCGACACTCGTTGTGCCCGGTCAACCGCCGGGTCCGGTTCGAGTCCGGCGCCCTCCGCATAGACCAGTCGGAGCGGTCAAGGCTGACGCGATCTGCCGTGGTACCCTAGGGCGGAGTGTCGATCGTGTGCGGGGTGGTTCCCCGCTTCGCCAGACTTGACCCGCTCCGGCGGGTCTTGTTCTTCTAGGCTTCGGCGTCGCGGCGGGTGGCGATCTTGCGCTCCAGCTCCTCCATCACGGCGGGGTCGCGGAGGGTTGTGACGTCGCCCAGCTCGCGGCCCTCGGCGATGTCACGCAGGAGGCGGCGCATGATCTTGCCGGAGCGGGTCTTGGGCAGGTCGCCGGACCAGATGATCCGTTTGGGGCGGGCCAGTTTGCCGATCCGCGCGGCGACGTGTTCGCGCAGCTCGGCGATCATCTCCTCGTCGCCCTCGTGCTCGCCCTCGAGGGTGACGAAGGCGCAGATCGCCTGGCCGGTCTGCTCGTCGGACTGCCCGATCACAGCCGCCTCGGCGACCTTGGGATGGGAGACGATCGCCGACTCGACCTCCGCGGTCGAGAGGCGGTGGCCGGAGACGTTGATCACGTCGTCGACCCGGCCCAGCAGCCAGAAATAGCCGTCGGCGTCGCGGCGGGCGGCGTCGCCGACCAGGTAGGTCTCGCGGCCGAAGCGGGAGAAGTAGGTCTCGACGAAGCGGTCCTCCTCGCGGTAGAGGGTGCGCAGCATCCCCGGCCAGGGCCGGCGCAGGACGAGCAGGCCCTCCCGCTCCTCGACCTGCCGCCCCTCCTCGTCGAAGACGGCGGCGTCGATCCCGGGAAGGGCGAAGGTCGCCGAGCCGGGCTTGGTGGCGACGACCCCCGGCAGCGGCGAGATCATGATCTGGCCGGTCTCCGTCTGCCACCAGGTGTCGACGACCGGGCAGCGCCCGCCGCCGATCGCCTTGTGGTACCAGAGCCAGGCCTTGGGGTTGATCGGCTCGCCGACCGAGCCAAGCAGGCGCAGCGAGGTCAGGTCGTGCCCGGCCGGGTGCTCGGCCCCCCATTTCATGCAGGCGCGGATCGCGGTCGGCGCCGTGTAGAGGATCGATACCCCGTAGCGCTCGACGATCTCCCACCAGATGTCGCGGCCGGGGTAGTCGGGCGCCCCCTCGTACATGACGCTGGTCGCGCCGTTGAGCAGCGGCCCGTAGACGATGTAGGAGTGGCCGGTGACCCAGCCGACGTCGGCCGCGCACCAGTAGACGTCCTCGGCGGGCTTCAGGTCGAAGACGTGGCGGTGTGTCCAGGCGACGCCGGTCAGGTAGCCGCCCGTGGTGTGGAGGATGCCCTTCGGCTTCGCGGTCGAGCCCGAGGTGTAGAGGATGTAGAGGGGGTCCTCGGCGCCCATCGGCTCGGGCGGGCACTCCGGGGCCGCCGCCGCCATCGCCTCGTCGAACCAGACGTCGCGGCCCGCGCGCATCTCGCACTCGACGCCGGTGTGGCGGACGACGAAGATCGTCTCGATCGAGGCGAGGGCGCCCAGCGCCTCGTCGACCGCGGGCTTGACCGGCGCGGTCCTGCCCTTGCGCCGCGCCCCGTCGACGGTGACGAGCGCCTTGGCGCTGGAGAACTCCATCCGCTCCCGCACCGCCTCGGCAGAGAAGCCGCCGAAGACGACGTTGTGGACGGCGCCGATCCGCGCGCAGGCGAGCATCGCGACGACGACCTCGGGGATCATCGGCAGGTAGATCCCGACCACGTCGCCCCTGCCGATGCCGTGGTCGCGCAGGGCGTTGGCGAAGCGCTGCACCTGGGCCAGCAGCTCGGCGTAGG
This sequence comes from uncultured Solirubrobacterales bacterium, assembly GCA_963696185.1. Taxonomy (GTDB): domain Bacteria; phylum Actinomycetota; class Thermoleophilia; order Solirubrobacterales; family 70-9; genus VRUE01. The sequence continues at coordinate 1,806,439 of OY968825.1, read as the reverse complement.
TGACGTCGCGCTCCTCCCCCTCCTCGCCGCGCCAGTGGTAGGCGACCCGTTCGCCGAGCCCGGCGGCGACGTGGCGGTCGAGGCAGTTGGCCGAGGCGTTGAGCCGCCCGTCGGCGAACCACCGGTAGAAGGGCGGGTTGGACTCGTCGAGCGCCTCGCTCGGCGCCTGCTCCCAGTCGAGCAGCTCGGTCGCCTGGCGCAGCCACCAGCGCTCGGGGTCGGCGGTGGCCTCCGCGTAGACCGCCGGGTCGCTCAGCAGCGACGCGGCGCGGAACTCGGCCGGCGGCTCGAAGCTCTCCACCGCAAGCAGCTCGTCCAATTCACGCTCGAGATTCAGGCGCCTCGCCTCGGTAGCCATGATCGCCCTCAAACCTACCCACATCTGATCTGAGGGTGCGTGGCCAAGCAGATCAAGGACGCAGGGAGCGTGGCGTGCTCTGCACGCGAGCGACCGAGGACGCCGAGATGCGCCGGCCAGGCGCCCTCAGATCAGTAGCCCGGCGGGTGGCGGGCGATGAAGCCGGCGGGTGAGTCGACCAGCGAGGAGTGCCAGCGCGGGCCCGGCCCGCCGACGGTGTCGAAGGCGAGGCCGGCGATCGTCATCCAGGCGTGGCCGGCGTTGGCGTAGACGGTGATCCAGTGGCCCGGGCCGGGCGCGCCCCAAGTCTCGAGGCCGGTCGAGTCGAGCGGGCTGGAGAGGAAGCCGCCGCCGTGCAGCGCGAAGCTGACCGCGCCCGAGCAGTCGTAGCCCGGCGAGGAGAAGGAGCCGTGCCCGCCGCCCCAGATGTAGGGCGTGTTGGCGATCGAGTTCGCGGCTTCGATCGCCGCCCGTATGGCGGCGGGGGCGGCGCTCGGCGCGCTGGCCTGGCTTTCGGAGATGAAGTGAGCGGTTTCGCCCGGGGTGAGCGGGGTCGGCGCCGAGACCGGGCCCGACCCGCCGGCGACCTGGGAGGTGATCGAGGCGAGGTTGTCGCTCAGCGCCTGTTCGCGCGACTCGAGCGATTCGAGGGTGCGCCGCCGCGCCGCCTGGGCGGTTCTCAGCGCCGCGAAGCGCGTCTCCGCCGAGGCCTTCGCCGCGGCGGCTTCGCGCTCCTTCGCGGCGATCGCGTCGCGCGCCTGCTTGATCGCAAGGCGCACCGCGGTCATCCGCCGCACCGCCGCGCGCGCTTCGTCGCGCAGCGACCTGACGCGGCCGGCGACCGAGCTGTCGTATTCCTGGATCTGGCTCAGGTAGTCGGCGCGGGCCGTCATCTGCGACCAGCTCGCGGAGCTGAGGACGACGTTGAGGACGTCGGGGCTGCCCGACTCGTACATCGCGACGAGCCGTTCGCGCAGGATCCCCAGAGCCCGCTCGAGGCGGGCGCGGACGATCGCCAGCCGCCGCTGGTCGGCGGCCAGCTTCGCGGTGGCGCGGTTCAGCTCGCCCTGCTTGGCAGCCAGTTCCGCCCTGGCCGCGGCCTCGCGGCGGCGCAGCGCCGAGACTTCGCCGATCAGCGCGTCGACCGCCTTGTTCTGGGCGGCGATCGTCGCGCTCAGCGCACTCTGGCTCTGGCGCACATGGGCGAGCTTGCCTTCCAGTTCCTGGACGCTCTGCGCCGGGGCCGGCGCCTCGCCGAGCGCCAGCAGGCAGAGCAGCGCGAGCAGCAGCGCGGCCGGCAGCAGCAGCCGCTTCCGGGTCGCGCTCGGATCTGTCTCGGAGAAGAAAGCCCGCATCTGCCCCCGCCGCGCGCCTCGACTCGGCGCCGCGGGAACCGCGCAGGCTACAGAAGTCGCCGCAAAAATGTTAAGAGTTGCTCATAACCTGCAACCCCGGTTGCAGGTTCAGCGGACGACGATCTTGCCGTGCATGAAGGGGTGGATCCGGCAGACGTAGCGGAAGACGCCCCTGCGCTTGAAGCGAACCGCCGCCGAGTGGCCGGGCTTGACGATGCCGGTGTCGAAGACGCCCCGGTCGGTCGCCGTGTGCCCGATCTGGTCGGCGTTGGAGAAGACGACCTTCGCCCCCTTCGGGACGCGCAGGGTGCCAGGATGGAAGGCGAAGCTGCGGATCGTCACGCCCTTGGCGGCACTGGCGCCGGCGGGGCCCGAGCTCGAAGCCGGCGCTACCTGGCTGAAGACAAGGACAGAGAGCACGGCCGCACAGAGGACGAAGAGCTTCTGGGGCTTCATGGCCCGGTCTACGGACGCGGGGCGACCGCAGTTCAAAGCCGCTGCGAGAAAAGCACTGCGGCGACCGCCGTCGCCAGGTTGAGGCTCGACACGCCGGGGCGCATCGGAATGCCGAGGCGGGCGTCGGCGCGGGCCAGCAGCCCGTCGCTGAGCCCGTGGCGCTCCGTCCCGAAGGCGAGGATCGCGCGGGGCGGCAGCTCGTGTGGGCGCAGCTCGTCGCCACCGGGGTCGATCGCGACCAGCGGCCTGTCGCTCGCCGGCAGCTCCCCGACCGCGGCCACCGGCAGGGCGAAGTGGAGCCCGGCGGCGCCGCGCAGCGCGTCGGGGTGCCAGGGGTCGTTGTCGCCGGTGGTGAGGACGCCGGCCGCGTCGGCGGCGGCGGCCACCCGCACGCAGGCACCCATGTTGCCCATCGTGCGGGGGTCCTCGAGCAGCACGAGCGGCGCCGGTCGCCGCTCGGCCAGCACCCTCGCCAGGTCGACCGCCGGGCGGCGGGCGATCGCGACCACGCCGGTGCGCGGCGCCTGCGGCACCAGCTCGGCCAGCGCCTCGCGGCCGACCGGAGCGGCCTGGGCGACCAGCGCGCCGGCCACGTCCGGCGCCAGCTCCGCCGCCAGGCGACGCAGCTCGGACGGCTCGGCCGTGGCCGCCTCCAGCACCTCCGCGCCGAAGCGCAGGGCGTGCTTGAGGGCGTGGAAGCCCTCGAGCACGGCAAGGCGCGAATCGCGCCGCGCCGCCCGGTAGCGGCGGATCAGTGCCGCGGCGTCGCTCACCGCGGCATCATGACCCGATTCAGCTCTCAGGGCACGGGGGACGGCCCGCCCGCGAGCGTGCGGCTGCCGTCGTTGGGCATCCCGGCCAGGAACGGCGTCAGGTAGTGGCCGACGATCTTGCCCTCCCACTCCGGCCATGGCGGGCTCTCGCTGAGCGTCGAGCCTTCCCCATGGCCCCCCGCCAGCCATCCGTAGAGGTAGCGCGGCTGCTCACCGGTCCACAGCACGCCGCGCAGGACGGGGTCGAAGGGAGCGGGCTCGACTCCGCCGCCGACCTCGGCGGCGACGACTTCGGCGACCGCGTCGGCCTGCTGCGTCGCGATCCCGCCCTGCTTGACCGGGAACGTCGTCACGTCGCCGGCCGCGAAGACGCGCTCCATCCCGGCCACCCTGCCGTGCTCGTCGACGGCGATGAACCCGTTCTGGTCATGGGGGACCCCCTCGATGCGGCGACCTTCGAGGCGGGGCAGGCTGATCACGGCATCGGCCTCGATCGCCTCGCCGGGCGCGATCCGCAGCCGGCCACCCTCGAACGCGACCGGGTGGGTGCCGGCAACGACAGCGATGCCGCGCTCCGCCAGCAGAGCGCCCATCTGCTCGGCGACCACCCGCCCGAAGAGGCCCAGCGGCGCCTCCTCGGGGGTGACGACCGTCAGCCGGGCGCCCTCGACGCCCGACCGCGCCAGCACGGTGGAGGCGAGCAGGGCCAGCTCGTAGACCGGCAGCGCCCAGCTGCAGCCCTCCGGCATCGTGAAGACGACGTTGCGAACGCCGCCCGCCCGCAGCCCGCGCACGACGCTCCCGACCCCGCCTTCGTCGGCGACGCCCCAGAAGGTGGCAGCGCCGGGCACCGCCCAGAGCATCCGCACCCCCGGGGCGACGAGCAGGTAGTCGTAGGAGATGCGCTCGCCGTCGCGCGTCACGGCCTGGCGGGCGCCTTCGTCGACGGAAACGATGCCGCCGAGACGGAAGGTGGCGCCGCAGCGCTCGGCCAGCCGCTCGAGGTTGTAGTGGAGGATGCGGGCGGCGCCGTATGGCTCGCCCACGGCGAACGGGCGGTAGAGGAACTCGCGGCGCGGGGCGCGCAGCTCGACCGCGACCCGGTCCCCCGCCAGGTCGCGCAGGGCGAGCGCCGCCTCGAGGGCGGCGACGCCGGCTCCGCCGATCAGCACCCGCGCCCGGCGGCCGCCGTTTGCCCGATCCTCCATGCGTTGACACTACGAGCGGCGGCCGCGGGGGCCATCCGCAGGAACCCCTCGATCGCGCTGCGGCTTCCCCGCATCGAGGCCGTTCCGGCCCCGGCCGTCAGACCGGGCGCGCCGGGGCGCCCGCGGGCTGCTGGAGGTCGAGCGCGCGCAGGGCGCGGTTCACGTCGGTGATCGAGAGGATGCCGACGCCGCGGCGCTCGGTGACGACGATCGCCCGCCCGACTCGCTGGAAGGCGGGGCGCTCGAGCAACTCGGCGACGTCCTGGTGCTCGTCGACGAAGAGGCCGGGGTCGTCGAGGGCGACCTCCCCGGCTGTCGTGAGGCGGCGGCGGTCGGGCGGCACCCGCTGCACGGTGGCCATGTCGATCAGGCCGACGGGCCTCTCGCCGTCGAGGACCGGGAAGGCCGAGTAGCGGTGCGGGACGAAGAAGCCCTCCACAGCCTCCTCGACGCTGGCGCCGGCGGGCACGGTCACGGCCGGGAAGGACATCAGACGGCCGGCCTCGCGGCCTTCGAAAGCGGCGCGAACCCGCGTCCCCCCTCCTCGGCCTTTGCCGCGACGACGACGAAGAAGCCGATCAGCGCCAGCCAGAGGCCGGTGACCACGCCGGCCAGCGTCGCGAAGACGCCGAGGGCGATCATCCCGTAGCCGAGCCCGCGCCCGATCGAGGCCGCCGCCGCGGTGGCGCGACCCAGGTCGCCGGTCCAGCTCCAGAGCAGCGCCCGGGCGACGCGTCCCCCGTCGAGCGGGAAGGCGGGGAGCAGGTTGAAGACGAGGATCGCCGCGTTGATGAAGGCCTGGTATTCGACCACGGCCCGCAGCGCCGCCGGGCCCGAGGCCGGCAGCGCGATCGCGATCGCGCCGAAGAACACGGCGATGACGAGCGTCACGGCGGGGCCGGCGAGGGCGAAGCGAAGCTCGTCGCCCGCCGCCTTCGGCTGGCCGCTCATCCTGGCGACGCCGCCGAGCAGCCAGAGGTCGATCTCCTCGATCTCGACGCCGTGGCGCCGCGCCACCAGCGCGTGCCCCAGCTCGTGCAGGAGGATGCTGGCGAAGAGCAGCAGGGCGCTGAGCAGCCCGAGGGCATAGGCGGCGAGCGGGGCGATGCCGGAGACGGCTTCGGGGTAGTAGGCGGCGCCCAGCGACCAGGTGATCAGCCCGACGATGACCAGCCAGAGCGGCTGGATGCCGATCGGGATCCCGGCGAGGCGACCGATGCGAACGCTGCGCAGGTTCACGGGTTGGTCCATTCTCCGCGGTTTGCCGGTCGCGATCATCGGGGTAATCCCGGCGTGTAGCCCGCGGCTTTCCCCCGATGAAAGGCGGCCCGAGTGGACCTACCTTCCCCGTGGAGGGGAATGCCCAAACCGAATCAAGCCGAAGTCGCGTAGTGCCGGCCCGGACGCCGGCCGAGTCGGAGGCCGCCGCCGAGGCGGTGCGCGGCTTCGAGCGCCTCTCGCGCGCCGACGTCGCCTTCGCCGGCGGCAAGGGGGCCAACCTCGGCGAGCTGACGGCGGCCGGCTTCCCGGTCCCGCCCGGCTTCGTCGTCGGCGCCCCCGCCTACGCCGCCTTCTGCGACGGGACCGGGCTGCGCGAGCGGATCGGGCGGCGGCTCGCGGCGGTCGACGTCGAGCGACACCGCCGAGCTGGAACGGGCGGCGGCCGAGCTGCGCGCGGCGATCGAGGCCGAGCCGCTGCCAGAGCTGGCTCGCCGCGGCGATCCGCGACGCCTACGGGCGCCTCGCCGGCGGCGATCCCGAGGCCGCGGTCGCGGTGCGCTCCTCGGCGACGGCCGAGGACACCGAGTCGGCCTCGTTCGCGGGCATGAACGAGACGGTCCTCAACGTGCGCGGCGCCGACGCCGTGCTCGACGCGGTGCGCCGCTGCTGGTCCTCGCTGTTCGGCGCCCGCACCGTCTACTACCGGGCGAAGCGCGGCTTCGGCCAGGCCGACATGGACATCGCGGTGGTCGTCCAGCGGCAGGTCGAGGCGACGCGCGCCGGGGTGATGTTCACGATCGACCCCGCCGGCGGGGCGACCGACCGGCTGGTGATCGAGGCGCGCCTTCGGCCTCGGCGAGTCGGTCGTCTCCGGCTCCGTGTCGCCGGACCGCTACGTGGTCGCCAAGGGTCAGACCTAGGACGGGCTCGCGATCCTGCGCCGCGAGGTGCGCCGCAAGGAGCTGGCCATCGAGCCGCAGCGCCGGCGGCGGCACGGCGACGCGCGCAGCTCGGGCGAGGAGGAGGCGGAGCGGCCGGTGCTGAGCGACGACGAGGTGAGGCGGATCGCCGCGCTGGGCGTGCGGATCGAGGCCCACTACGGCGCCCCCCAGGACACCGAGTGGGCGATCGACGCCGCCGGCGCCGTCTGGATGCTGCAGTCGCGGCCGGTCACCGCGGCGGGCGGCAAGAAGCCCGGCGCACGCCGGCCGCCGACCACCGGGGCGAGGAGCTGGTGCGCGGGCTCGGCGCGGCCCCGGGCGTCGCGAGCGGGGCGGTGCGCGTCGTCGCCTCCCTCGTCAGGCGCCGCCGAGCTGGCGGAGGGCGAGGTGCTGGTCACCCACATGACCGCCCCCGACTGGGTGCCGCTGATGCGCAGGGCGGCGGCGATCGTCACCGACTCCGGCGGCATGACCTGCCACGCGGCGATCGTCTCCCGCGAGCTGGGCATCCCCTGCGTGGTCGGCACCGCCGAGGCGACCAGGGTGCTGCGCGACGGCGAGCTCGTCACGGTCGATGCCGGCGGCCGGCACCGTGAGCGCGGGCGCCGCGGCGCCCCAGCCCGCCGCCCGGGTCCCGGCCGCGGCCGCAGCCGCTGAGGAGCCGAGCGAGGCGCCGGTGACCGCGACCAAGATCCTCGTCAACCTCTCCGAGCCCTCGCAGCTCGAGCGCGCCGCCGGCCTCGAGGTCGACGGCGTCGGGCTGCTGCGGGCCGAGCTGATGATCGTCGAGGCCCTGGAGGGCGTCCACCCGCGGCTGCTGATCGAGCAGGGGCGCGGCGAGCGCTTCGTCGCCAGGATGGCCGACTCGCTGACCGCCTTCGCCACCGCCTTCGCGCCGCGCCCGATCACCTACCGCACGATCGACTTCCGCACCAACGAGTTCCGCGGCCTCGAGGGCGGCGAGCGCTTCGAGCCGCAGGAGGCGAACCCGATGATCGGCTACCGCGGCGCCCTGCGCTACATGCGCGAGCCCGACCTGCTGGGGCTGGAGCTGGAGGCGATCGGCCGGGTCTGGGACGCCGGCCACACCAACTTCCACGTGATGCTGCCCTTCGTCCGCACGCCGCGCGAGGTGGTCGCCTGCCGCGCCCAGATCGAGGCGGCGGGGTTGCTCTCGCGGCCGGGCTTCGAGCTGTGGCTGATGGCCGAGGTGCCCTCGGTGCTCTTCCACCTCGGCCGCTACGCGGAGCTGGGCGTCGCCGGCATCTCGATCGGCTCCAACGACCTGACCCAGCTGATGCTCGGCGCCGACCGCGACTCGGAGCTGGTCGCCGAGGTCTTCGACGAGCGCGACCCCGCGGTCACCGAGTACATCGCCGAGCTGCTGCGGCGAGCCCGGGCGCTCGGCCTGCGCACCTCGATCTGCGGGCAGGCGCCCTCCGTCTACCCGGAGTACGCCGAGATCCTCGTCCGGGCCGGGATCGACGCCGTCTCGGTCAACCTCGACGCCGTCGACCACGCCCGCCGCCTGATCGCCGCCGCCGAGCGCCGCCTCACGCTGGAGGCCGCACGAGGCTAGCGACCAGCTCGACGTACTCGGCCAGCCTCCGCACCGCCAGGAACCGCTGCGTAACCCGCAGGCGGGCCGCCTCACCGAGGCGCCTGGCGCGTGCCGGGTCGGCGAGCAGGGCGCGGACCTCGCGGCCGAAGCCGGCGAGGTCGTGGGGGTCGTCGACCAGGACCCCGGACTCGCCGTCGACGATCTGGTCCTGGATGCCGCCGACCCGGCTGCCGACGATCGGCCTCGCCTTCCACATTCCCTCGGCGACGGTCAGGCCGAAGCCCTCGGCGATGCTCTTCTGCATGAGGATGTCGGCGCGGCGCTGGATCGCGTTGACCATCGCCCCGTTCTCGTCGAGGTCGTACATCGGCAGGCTGACCAGGTGGGCGCGCCGTCGCCTTTTCTCGTCCATTCGCCGCCACGACTCGGCGACGTCGCCGTAGACGGCCGCCCCCTCGGGGTCGTCCGCCACCGCGTCGGTGGCGGGGGCGGCGAGCACGAGGTGGATCGCGGGATCGCCGAGGTGCCGCTCAAAGCACTCGAGCACACCGCGCGGGTCCTTGAGCCGATCCCAGCGGGAGACCTGGACGACGGCGCTGGCGCCGGGCGGCAGCGGCTCCTCCTGGAGCAGCTCGGCGTGCCGCTCCACCCGGCCGGGCGTGCCGTCACCGCGCAGGAAGGTCGGGGCGGCGCGCTGCGAATCGGGGCCCAGCCCGATCACCGCAAGGATCGCCTCGACCGTCGCCGTGTCGAGGTCCTGGTTCTTCGGCGAGAAGGCGTCGATGGCGGGCGGCATCACCCACACCTTCTCCGGGTCCAGGCCCTCCCAGGCGTACTGGCGGCGGGAGAAGACGTAGGCGTCGGCCGGCTCGACGTAGGGGCGGAGGAAGTCGCGCGCCTCGCGGACCAGCTCGTTGGGCTCGTCGATGCCGATGTGGCATCGCCAGACGACCTTCGCACCCAGCTCCTTCATGGCCGCGACGAGGCCGGCCGTCTGGGGGTCGTGGAGGTAGACGACGTCGTCCGCCTGCAGCAGGCGGCCGAGGGAGCCGGCGTTCGCCGCCAGCGCCAGCTCGTAGACGCCGCGCTCCGCCTCGCCCAGCTCGCCGCCGTCGCCGGGATCGCCGTGGAGGTGGTTGTGGAGGCGCTTGGTGACGGTGAAGAACTCGGCCGCCTCGCGCAGCACGACCCAGCGGGTGTCGACGCCGGCGCCGCGCACGTAGGGAAGCAGCGAGCGGAGGACCTCGGCGACGCCACCGCCGCGCGCCGTCGAGCTGACGTGCCAGATCGCCCGCCCGGCGAACTCGCTGCGGGCGCGGGCAGCGATCGCTTCGATCTCCTCGAACTCCTCGCCGAGCAGCGGCCGGTAGCGGTCGAGCGGGTGGGGCGGGATCTGGACGAATTTGGGCCGCGCCACGTCGCCCCGCTCAGCCGTGCGGGCAGATCACGGCGCGGCCATCGAGGGAGCCCTCGCGCATCCGCTCGTAGGCCTCCGCCGCGCGCTCGAGCGGGAAGCGCTCCACGTGGGCGCGGATCCTACCGGCGCGGGCCAGGTCGAGTACCTCGAGCAGCTCGACCGCGCTGCCCCAGTAGGGCATCGTCAGCTGGCACTCGAAGGGCAGCGCGCCGAAGCCGAACTCGAAGCTCCCACCGGCCAGCCCGACCACGGTCAGGTGGCTCTGGAAGCGAACCACCTGGGCGGCGAGGGCGATCGTCTCGGCGGCGCCGACGTTGTCGAGGACCAGCTCGGCGCCGAGACCGCCGCTCAGCTCGCGGATCGTCTCGGTGGCGCCCTCGCCCGGCTCGACCGTCTCGTCGGCGCCCACCTCGCGGGCCAGCCGCAGCTTCTCGGTCGAGGTGTCGACGGCGATCACCCGGGCGGCGCTGACGGCGCGCAGGATCTGCACCGCCATGTGGCCGAGGCCGCCGACCCCGATCACGACCGCGGTCGAGCCGGGGGCGAGCAGGTGGAGCGAGCGCTTGATCGCGTGGTAGGGGGTGAGGGCGGCGTCGGAGAGCGGCGCCGCCTCGCGCGGGTCGAGGTCGCCGAGCGGCAGCAGCAGCCGCGCATGGGGCACGAGCATGTACTCGGCCATGCCCCCGTCGAGCCCGAGGCCGCCGCCGAAGGCGCCGATCTCCGCCTGGCGCTCGCAGTAGTTCTCGGCCGAGAGGCGGCAGGCGCGGCAGCGCCCGCAGCCCCAGGGGCCGTAGACGGCGACCGGCTCGCCCTGCTCGAGGCCCTCGACCCCCGCCCCGACCGCCTCCACCCAGCCCGCGTTCTCGTGGCCGAGCGTGAAGGGCACGTCGAAGTCCATCTGCCCCTCCGGCCACTCCATCAGGTGCAGGTCCGAGTGGCAGGCGCCGGCGCCGCCGACCTTGACGAGCACCTGGCCGGGGCCGGGCTCGGGAACCTCCACCTCGCGCAGCTCGGGAGGCGTCTGCCATGCGGTCAGCTGGTAGGCCTTCATCTGTCGCTCCTTGGGCTTCCGTGCGGGTTGGGGAGGGTGGGTGCTCGTCAAGCGTAGGCGCACAGCGGCGCCCTGACTTCCGTAGAAGGCCGCGTTCACGCCGTCCACTGCGGCTTTACCCCGATGAAAGGCGAAGTAGGCGTGTCTAGATTGCGGTCAGAGACGAAGCGCGGATCCCAGCGGCTTGGGGAGCCAAGGAGGCTTTGATCGCTACCGAGTCGACACCGGACCCGAACGAGCGGATCGATTTGCTGCTGCGCGACCTGCGGGCCTCGCGCAGCGGCCTCTCCGAGCGTGAGGCGGCGCGGCGGCTGCTCGCCCTGGGGCCGAACGAGCTGCGCCGCCGCGGCGGCCGCCGCTGGCCGCGCGAGCTGGCGCGCCAGTTCACCCACCCGCTGGCGCTGCTGCTCTGGGCGGCCGCCGGCCTCGCCGCGGTCGCCGGGATCGCGGCGGTGGCGATCGCCATCGTCGTGGTCATCTTCGTCAACGCGGCCTTCGCCTTCGCCCAGGAGCAGCAGGCCGAGCGCGCGGTCGAGGCGCTGCGCGAGTACCTGCCGGCGCGCACCACGGTGCTGCGCGACGGCGAGGCCCGCGAGATCGAGGCCGCCCGGCTGGTCCCGGGCGACGTCCTGCTGATCGCGGAGGGCGAGCGCATCTCCGCCGACGCGCGGCTGATCGAGGGCGCCGTCGAGGTCGACATGTCGACGCTGAGCGGCGAGTCGGTGACGGCGACCCGCTCGGCCGACCGGGTCGAGACCCCCGGGCGGCCGCTGATCCAGTCCCGCGACCTGGTCTTCAGCGGCACCAGCTGCACCGGAGGCGAGGCGCGGGCGCTGGTCTTCGCCACCGGGATGCGGACCGAGCTGGGCCGGATCGCCGCCCTCTCCGAGCGGGCCGAGCCCGAGGCAAGCCCCCTCGAGCGCCAGGTGCGCCGCGTCGCCTGGCTGATCGCGGCGATCGCGCTCGCCTGCGGCATCGCCTTCGTGCCGCTGGCCACCTTCGTGGCGGGGCTCCCGGTCAACGACGCGGTCGTCTTCGCGATCGGGCTGATCGTCGGCAACGTCCCGGAGGGCCTGCTGCCGGTGATCACCCTGGCGCTGGCGATGGGGGTGCGCGGGCTGGTCCGCCAGGGCGCGGTGGTGAAGCGGCTGAGCGCGGTCGAGACGCTCGGCTCGACCGACGTCATCTGCACCGACAAGACGGGGACGCTGACCGAGAACCGGATGCGGGTGACGCGGATCTGGAGCGCCGGGCGGGAGATCGACCTGGAGCCGCGCGACGGAGCCGGCGCCGAGCCCGCGGCGCCGGTCCGGGCGCTGGCCGAGGCGATGGTCGCCTGCAACAACGCCAGGCTCGGCGACGACGGCGAGCCGGGCGGCGACGCCACCGAGATCGCGATGCTGCTCGCCGCCCGCCGGCTCGGGGTCGAGGGCGGCGAAGCCCTCGACGGGCGGCGCAGGGAGTTCCACTTCGACCCGGTGCTGAAGTTGATGTCGACGGTCGACGAGCGCGACAGCTCGCTGGCCGTCCACACCAAGGGGGCGCCGGAGGAGGTGCTGCCGCGCTGCGATCGGATCGCCGGGCCCGGCGGCACGGCGGCGCTCGACTCGGGCGAGCGGGCCGAGATCGAATCGCTGGTCGACGGCTTCGCGGGCCAGGGCCTGCGGGTGCTGGCGGTGGCCGAGCGAGCGCTCGACGGGGGCGAGCCGGAGCGCCGCGAGGAGGCGGAGCGCGACCTCGTCCTGCTCGGCCTGGTGGCGATGATGGACCCGCCCCGGCCCGAGGTGCCGGCCGCCGTCGCCCGCTGCCACCGGGCCGGGATCCGGATCATCGTCGTCACCGGCGACCACGGCCTGACCGCGGCGGCGATCGCGCGGCGGATCGGGATCGCCCGCGGCGAGCCCACTGTCGTGACCGAGGAGGAGCTGGACCGGATGAGCGAGCCGGAGCTGGACCGGCTGCTGGCCGGCGAGGAGGAGCTGATCTTCGCCCGGGCGACCCCGGAGGCGAAGCTGCGGATCTCCGACGCGCTGCGGGCGGAGGGGCACGTCGTGGCGATGACCGGCGACGGGGTCAACGACGCCCCCGCCCTGCGCCGCGCCGACATCGGGGTGGCGATGGGCCGCTCCGGAACCGACGTCGCCCGCGAGGCGGCGACGATGGTGCTGACCGACGACAACTTCGCGACGATCGTCGCCGCCGTCGCGGCGGGCCGGCGGATCTACGACAACATCCGCAAGTTCATCGTCTACATCTTCGCCCACACGACGCCGGAGGTGACGCCGTTCGTCGTCTTCGCCCTGGCCGGCGGCGCGATCCCCCTCCCCCTCACGATCCTCCAGCTGCTCGCCTTCGACGTCGGCACCGAGACGCTCCCCGCCCTCGCCCTCGGCCGCGAGGGCGCCGAGCCGGGCATCATGTCCCGCCCGCCGCGCTCGCGCCGCGAAGGGATCATCAACGGGGCGATGCTGGCCCGGGCCTGGCTCTTCCTCGGCCTGATCGCCGCGGCGCTGCAGATGGGGGCCTTCTTCTACGTCCTGCTGAAGGCCGGCTGGCACCCCAACGACCCGGTAGCCGCGGGCGACCCCCTCCACCACGCCTACATGCAGGCGACCACGATGACCTTCCTGGCGATGGTCGTCGCCCAGATCGGCACCGCCTTCGCGGCGCGCACCGAGCGCGCCTCGCTGCGCTCGGTCGGCGTCTTCAGCAACCGCCTGCTGCTGGTCGGGATCGCCTTCGAGCTGGCGCTCGCCGCCCTGCTCGTCTACGCGCCCCCCTTCCAGGACCTGCTGGGCACGGCGCCCCTGCCACCCTCCGACCTGCTCGTCCTGCTGCCGTTCCCCTTCGTCGTCTGGGGCGCCGACGAGCTGCGGCGCTACATCCTGCGCCGGCGCGAGCCGCCACAGGGGTGGCGCGAGCCGGCCGAAGCGGTGGCACGGTAGCTCGCAGGGGTCTCAGGCAACCCGGAACCTCGCCCGCCACTCGTCCTGGTCGAACTGAGCCGGCTCGGTCTCCTCCAGGAACCGTTCGAGCGCGGCGATGAAGCGGCCGGGGGCCTCGAGCTGGGGCAGGTGGCCGACGTCCTCGAAGATCTCGAGGCGGCTGCCGGGAATCGCGCGGTGGGCGTCTTCCCCGTGGCGCACGGGGATGATCGAGTCGCGGGCGCCCCAGACGATCAGCACCGGCACCGCCTCCGCAAGGTAGAGGCGATCGGCGGCGTCGACGCGCTGGCCGCCGGCCCCCACCACGGAGCGCAGGGTCGCGAGGAAGGCGGCGCGCCGGTCCGGATCGGTCAGCGAGGCGTAGCCGCGCGCGACCTCGGCGACGTCGGCGTTGGGGCGCAGGCCGATCGCGGACAGGCCGCGGGCAAGCGCCGAGCCGACCCGCTGTCCGAGACCGGCGGTGGCGGCGATGAAGAGGTCGGCGCCCGGGAGCGCCGCGGCGCGCAGGACCGGGCTCACCTCAGGCCCGAGGCCGCCGCTCGCGATGAGCACCAGGCGCTCGGCCATCTCCGGAAACTGGTAGGCGAGCTGCATCGCGATGCCACCGCCGAGCGAGTGCCCGATCAGGGTGGCGCGCTCCTGGCCCAGGGCCAGGAGCAGGTCGCGCAGGCCCGCTGCCAGGGCCCCGATCGAGTAGTCGCCGGAGCCGGGCGCGGAGGCGCCGTGTCCGGGCAGGTCCGGTGCGATCACGGTGTGGTGACGTCCAAGCGGCTCGATCACCTCCTGCCAGTTCTCGAAGGTGCCGCCCATCCCGTGGATCAGCAGCAGGACCGGGCCCTGGCCGGCCTCGGCGTAAGTCACCGAGCGGCCGTGGATGGTCACCGATCTTGCCTGCATCTCATGCACATCAGGAACGGTACTCCCGGCGCGAGGCGGGAATCCGACGGATTCGCCCCGCGGCGGGTAGCCTGATGCTTATGCCGACCTTCCTCCACACCTGCTACCGGATCGGCGACATCGACCGCTCGGTCGCCTTCTACGAGAAGCTCGGCTTCGAGGAGTGGCGCCGGATGCCGATCGGCGACGAGGCGATCAACGTCTTCATGGGCCTGCCCGGCGACGAGGTCGCGCTCGAGCTGACCTGCAACCACGGCGTCGACTCCTACGAGATCGGCAGCGGCTACGGCCACATCGCGATCGCCGTCGACGACCTCGACGCCACCCTCGAGCGCCTCGCCGCGGAGGGCGTCGAGCCCGAGAAGCCCCCCTACCGCCCCGGCGGCCGCACCGAGGGCCACCGCATCTGCTTCGTCCGCGACCCGGACGGCTACCGAATCGAGCTGATCGGCGAGTAGCGGCAGGCCGACGCGAGGCGACGCGCGTCGTTAGGCTCGCACGCTCTCGACCGAGACGGAAAGGCAGGACCGTGAAGCTCGTGATCGCCATCGTGCGCCCCGAGAAGGCGAACGACGTGCTGGAAGCCCTCTACCGGGCGGAGGTGCGGGGGGTCTCGATCAGCCGCGTGCAGGGACACGGCGGCGAGCTGGAGCGGGTCGAGACCTACCGTGGCTCGACGGTGAAGATGGGGCTCGCCGACAAGGTCCGCTTCGAGATCGCCGTCTCGGACAACTTCGTCCAGGCGACGATCGAAGCGCTGCGCGAGGGGGCGCGGACCGGCGAGGTCGGCGACGGCAAGATCTTCGTCCTGCCGCTGGAGCGCGTGGTCCGCATCCGCACCGGCGAGACCGACAACCGCGCGGTGACGCCGGTGCGGAAGTGAGCGGCCTCGCCGCCCTGCCGGTCGCCGCGGTATCGCCCGGCGACACGGCCTGGATGCTCGCCGCGACGGCGCTCGTCCTCTTGATGACGCCTGCCCTCGGCCTCTTCTACGCCGGCCTGGTGCGCTCGAAGAACACGCTCAACACGTTCATGATGTGCATCGGGGCGATCGCGGTCGCCACCGTCACCTGGGCGCTGGTCGGCTACTCGATCGCCTTCGACGGACACGGCTCGCTGATCGGCGGGCTCGGCCACGTCGCCCTGCACGGCGTCGGCTTCGCGCCGCGCGAAGGGACGGCCATCCCGCAGCTCGTCTTCATGGCCTTCCAGGCGACCTTCTGCATCATCACGATCGCGCTCGTCTCGGGCGCGGTGGTGGAGCGAATGCGGTTCGGCCCCTTCCTCGTCTTCGCGGCGCTCTGGACGGTGCTCGTCTACGCGGTGCTCGCGCACTGGTCCTTCGGCGGCGGCTGGCTTGCGGCGAACGGGACGCTCGACTTCGCCGGCGGCGTGCCGGTCGAGATGGGCTCGGGCTTCTCGGCGCTGGCCGCGGCGCTCGTCGTCGGCGCGCGCAAGGACTACGGCCGCCAGGCGCTGATCCCCCACAACGCCGTCTACGTCCTGCTCGGCGCCGGGCTGCTCTGGTTCGGCTGGTTCGGCTTCAACGGCGGCAGCGGCTTCTCGACCGGCCACTCCAGCGTGCTCGCCTTCGTCAACACCTTGCTGACCCCGGCCTGCACCCTCGTCGTCTGGTTCGTGCTCGACCTCCTGCGCGGCAGGCGGGTGACGGCGATCGGGGCGGCGACCGCGATCATCGTCGGCTGCGTCGCGATCACCCCCGCCGCCGGCTTCATCAGCCCGGGATGGGCGATGGCGCTCGGCGCCCTGGCGGCGCTGCCCAGCTACGGGGTGATCGTCTACCGCACCCGGACGCGGGTCGACGAGACGCTCGACGTGCTCGCCGCCCACGGCGTCGCCGGCTTCTTCGGCATCCTCTTCATCGGCTTCGCCGCCCAGGCCGCCTGGAACGGCGTCTCCGACGGCCTCCTCTACGGCAACCCGGCGCAGCTCGGCGACCAGGCGCTGGCGGCGCTCGCCGCCCCCGCCTACGCCTTCGGCGCCACCTTCCTCCTCCTCAAGCTGATCGGCCGCGTCGTGCCGCTGCGCGCCACCCCGCACGAGGAGGCGATGGGGATGGACGTCGTCCAGCACGGCGAGGAGGCCTACGCGACCGGCGAGGGCGCGATCCTCGTGCTGCCGGAGGCGGGCGATCGCGCCGGCGTCATGGTCGCCGATCCGGGATAGCCTGAGGGCCGCCCGGAAGCGACCCGGGCCGCTGAGACCGATGGCCGAGCACGAATACGTCCAGGTCCTCACCACCGCCGGCTCGGAGCAGGAGGCCGAGCGGATCGGCGCCGTCCTGATCGAGCGCCGCCTCGCCGCCTGCGTGCAGGTGCTCGGCCCGGTCGCCAGCCGCTACCGCTGGCGGGGCGAGATCGAGGAGGCGCGCGAGTGGCAGTGCCTGGCGAAGACCGAGGCGGCGCGCTACGCCGAGGTCGAGGCCGCGATCCGCGAGGCCCACTCCTACGAGGAGCCCGAGATCGTCGCGACCCCGATCGTCGCCGGCAGCAGGGTCTACCTGGACTGGATAAGCGAAAGCGTGCGGGGCGGCGAATGAAGGGCTTGGCCCTATAGGGTCATCAACCTTTCACTCGCTCCAGGAGCTACGCCCGCAGCCGGTAGCCGCGGCTGAAGAGGCGCAGGTTGAGCGTGAAGATGGCGAGCGTCGCCGCCGTGAGGAAGAGCAGCGGCAGCGCCACGCCGCCTTCCGCGTAGCCGAGGAAGCCGTAGCGGACGAGGTCGATCATGTAGTAGATCGGGTTGAACTGGGTCAGGGTCTGGAACGGCTCGGGCAGGAGCGAGGCCGAGTAGAAGACGCCGCCGAGGAAGATCAGCGGCTGCAGGACGAAGGTCTGGGCGATCGCGACGTCGTCGAACTGCTCGGCGCGGACGCCGACCAGGACGCCGAGCTGGGAGAAGAAGAAGCCGACCAGGAAGAGCGCCGGGATCAGCACGAGGACGTGTTCGACCGGCAGCGCGACCAGCAGCGAGGCGGCGACGAAGGTCAGCGCCGCGACCAGGAAGCCGCGCATGAAGCCGCCGAGCGAGAAGGCGAGCAGCAGCTCGAACGGCGAGGCGGGCGAGGAGAGCTGGTCCTGGATCGCGCCCTGGAACTTCTGCTGGAGGATCGAGGAGGAGTTGTTGGCGAAGGAGTTGGTCGCCCAGGCCATCATGATCAGGCCGGGGATGACGAAGACGATGTACTCGAAGCCGTGCAGCTCCTTGATCCGCGAGCCGAGCGCCGCCCCGAAGACCGAGATGTAGAGGAAGGTTTCCAGCAGCGGCGCGCCGATAGTCTGCTTCTTGATCTTCAGGAAGCGGCTGACCTCGCGCCGCCAGAGCGTGAAGAGGCGGATCTGGGCGGCGCTCATGAAACGAGCTCCTCGATGTGCGAGCGCGACAGCTCGCTGCGCCCGACCAGGGCCAGGTAGGCGTCCTCGAGGTTGGAGACGCCGAAGCGGCCGGCCAGCTCGGCGCTCGTCCCCCGCGCGGCGATCTGGCCCTCGTTGATGAAGGCGATCTTGTGGCAGAGCTGCTCGGCCTCCTCCAGGTAGTGCGTGGTGAGCAGGATCGTCGTCCCCTCCTGGTTGATGCGCTGCACGTAGTGCCAGAGCTCCAGCCGCAGCTCGATGTCGACGCCGGCGGTCGGCTCGTCGAGGATCAGCAGGCGCGGCCGGTGCATCAGGGCGCGGGCGAGGATCAGCCGCCGCTTCATCCCGCCCGGAGAGGGTGCGGGTGCGCTCGTCACGCTTCTCGATCGAGCGAGAACGTCTCCAGCAGCTCCGCGGTCCGCTCGCGTCGCTCCCGCTTGGGCATGCCGAAGTAGCCGGCGTGGAAGTCGAGCGTCTCCTCGACGGTCAGGAACCAGTCGAGGTTGAGCTCCTGGGGCGCCAGGCCGATCGCCTGACGGGCCTCGGCGTAGTCGCCGATCGGCGTCGTTGCCGAAGACCCGGATCGTCCCCGAGGTGGGCTGCGCCAGCCCGGTCGTGCAGTGGATCAGGGTCGACTTGCCGGCCCCGTTCGGCCCGAGCAGGCCGTAGAACTCACCCGGCTCGATCTCCAGCGAGACGCCGCGCAGCGCCTCCACCCCGGTCGGGTAGCGCTTGGCCAGGTCCTCGATCAGGAGGGCCCTGTCGGGCGACGCCGAAGCCGAGCCGTCGAGCGAGACGCGGTTGCTCATCGTGCTCAATCTAGATGGTCGGCGTCGCCGCCCCGACGGCTCGGCGACGCCGATGACCGCGAGGCTTGGTCGATCCGCTCAGGCGATCGCGGGCGCCGCGGGCAGGCGCTCGAGGGCGGCCTGCATCTCGGCCTCGGAGAACTCGAGGTCCTCCAGCTCGCCGGCGTGGTAGGCGGCGTAGGCGGACATGTCGAAGTGGCCGTGGCCGGAGAGGCCGAGCAGGATGACCCGCTCCTCGCCTGCCTGCTTGGCCGTCTCGGCCTCGTCCAGCACCGCCTTGATCGCGTGCGCGGGCTCGGGGCCGGGGATGATCCCCTCGCAGGACGCGAAGCGCACCGCCGCCTCGAAGGCCGCGGTCTGGGGGACGGCGACCGCCTCGACGATCCCCTCCTTGACCAGGGCGCAGAGGCTGGGGGCGTCGCCGTGGTAGCGCAGGCCCCCCGCGTGGACGGGCGGCGGCACGAAGTCGTGGCCCAGCGTGTACATCGGCATCAGTGGCGTCATGCCGACCGTGTCGCCGAAGTCGTAGGCGTAGCTGCCGCGGGTCAGGGTCGGGCAGGCGGCGGGCTCGGCGCCGACGAAGCGGGTCTTCTTGCCGTCGCGGATGTTGGCGCGGATGAACGGGTAGGCGAGGCCGGCGAAGTTGGAGCCGCCGCCGACGCAGCCGACCACCACGTCCGGGTACTCCCCGCCATCTCCATCGCCGCGATCGACTCCTGGCCGATCACCGTCTGGTGCAGGCAGACGTGGTTGAGGACCGAGCCCAGCGAGTAGTTGGTGTCCTCGGCGCCGGCCGCGACCTCGACCGCCTCGGAGATCGCGATGCCGAGGCTGCCGGAGGGATGCGAGGCCTGCGAGCGGCCGGCCTCGGTCAGCTCCGAGGGGCTGCGGTGGACGGTCGCCCCCCAGGTCTCGATCATCGCCCGCCGGTAGGGCTTCTGGTCGTAGGAGACGCCGACCATGAAGACCTCGCACTCCAGCCCGAAGAGGCGGCAGGCGAGCGCCAGCGCCGAGCCCCACTGGCCGGCGCCGGTCTCGGTCGCCAGCTTGCGCACGCCCTCCCGCTTGTTGTAGTAGGCCTGGGCGACGGCGGTGTTGGGCTTGTGGGAGCCGGCCGGCGAGACCCCCTCGTACTTGTAGTAGATGTGGGCGGGGGTGTCGAGCTCGCGCTCCAGCCGGTGGGCGCGGTAGAGCGGCGTCGGCCGCCACAGCCTGTAGATCTCGCGCACCTCCTCGGGGATCTCGATCTCCGGCTCGGTGGAGACCTCCTGCTCGATCAAGCCCATCGGGAAGATCGGGGTCAGGTCGGCGGGACCGGCCGGCTCACCGGTCGCCGGGTTGAGTGGCGGCAGCGGCTCGCCCGGCAGGTCGGGCAGCAGGTTGAGCCAGCTGGTCGGGATCTGGTTCTCGTCGAGGAGGTACTTCGTCCTCACGGCGCCGATTGTATGGGGGTCGGCGCGCCGCGGCGTCTAACCTGACAGCCCATGCCCCTCGAAGGACACTGGCAGCGCGTCAACACGCCGCTGCGCCGGCTGACCGGGCGCGAGCGCAGGGTGGCGATCGCCGCCGTCGCGGTCACGCTCGTCGCGCTCCTCGCGCTGGTGCTGGGGACGGCGGGCAGCTCGCGGCCGGCGCCCGCCGCCGGCTGCATCTACGCGATCGTCCCCGGCGTCACCGGCGCGACGCCGGTCGACGCCTGCAGCGCGCGCGCGACGCGGATCTGCGCGAGGAACGCGACGCTCGACACGCCGGGGGCGCGGACGATCGAGGCGAGCTGCCGGCGCGCCGGGGTCGGCTGAGCGGACGCCGGCCCGCCTCGGCGCCGCTAGCCGAGCGCGGCGAGCACCGCGCCAAGCTCCTCGTCGACCTCGCCGTCCAGCTTCAGCGCCGCCTCGCCGTCGTAGGGGGTCGGACCCTTGGTGACGATCGCCAGCCGCCCGCCGCCCGCCAGCGTCAGCCGCGGCAGCGCCGCCACCGGTTGGACCGCGAGCGAGGAGCCGACGCAGAGCATCAGCTCGGCCCGCTCGGCGAGCCGCCGGGCGCGGCTCATCGCGCTCTCCGGAAGCAGCTCGCCGAAGAGGACGACGTCGGGCTTGACCGGGCCGCCGCAGGCGCCGCATCTGGCGACGCCCGCGGCGTCGAAGAGCGCGTCGACCTCCTCGATCCCGTAGGCGGTGTCGCAACGGGCGCAGGAGGAGGTCTCGATCGAGCCGTGCACCTCGATCACGTTCTGCGAGCCGGCGGCGCGGTGGAGGCGGTCGATGTTCTGCGTGATCACGCCCTCCAGCAGGCCCCGCCGCTCCAGCTCGGCCAGCGCCTCGTGGGCGGCATTGGGGCGCTTGTCGCCGAGCGAGTGGAAGCGCGGCCGGTAGTAGGACCAGAAGCGCGCCGGGTCACGCTCGAAGACGTCGATGTGGGCGACCTCCATCGGGTCGACCTTGGCCCACAGCCCCGTCTCGGGCGTGCGGAAGTCGGGGATCCCCGACGGCACCGAGACCCCCGCCCCGGTCAGCGCGACCGTGCAGCCCGACCCGCCGATCAGCTCGGCAAGCCGCTCCGCGCCGGTCGCCTGACGTCCCTCACGTTGCGTCCTCACGCGCCGATCATCTCAACTCAAAGGCAGCAGACCCTGAGCGCCCGGCGCCGACGAGTCTCAAGCAAACGACCCGCCGAAGCGGGCCGTCTGCGAACACTTGGGAAGACCGATGCGGTCCAGACCCCGAGTCCGCCACATCCGGAAGGTATGACGCCCTCAGAGGTTTCCGTCGCCGTCGCTGGGGCCGCCGTTGTTGTCGCTGTCGCGGTCGCCGCCGTTGTGCTGGGGGATCCCGGAGTGGTGGTGATGATGATGGCGGTGGTGGTGACCGGCGATCGCCACCGATGTCGGGCCGGCGGCGACCAGCGCCGCCACGCCGATCAGCGCCGCCAGTCTCCTGATTGGGGATGTGAGCATCTGCTTCTCCTCTCGGTTTCTCATGGGTCAGGTCGTGAAGCTGGCGATGGCGCGCTCGATCGTGGGCGCCTCGGCGCCCCAGCGCGACGGCGGCGTGGCGGCGACGATCACGGTCGTCGCCGAGCGGCCGGCGACGATGCAGGCCACCTCCCGGTAGCGATTGCCACTCGCCGTCGCGTAGGAATCGAGCACGCAGGAACCGGCCGCCCGGCGAAAGCGGAGGCCGGCCGCCGCCGCCAGCAGCCTGACCTCGCGATCGCCCTCCCGCCGGTTGTGGGCGACCCGGAATACGCTCCAGTTCGCCGGGGTCTCGGCACCGTCGCGAGGCGTGGCGTTGAGATAGCCGGCGATCGCGCCGGACGGCCCTCGCAGCACCACCGTTCGAGTGCCCGGGTCCCCGTGGGTGGGATGCCAGCCGGGCGGCGCCGGCAGACGGGCTGGCGAGTCAGGAAGCCCTTGGGCCGACCAGCCGGCCGGGACCCTGCTGGGGCGCAGCCAGGCGAAGGCGGACGCGTGGATCGCGACAGGCAGCGGCGCGCCGCTTGGCCCGCGTTCGGCGACGACGAGCGCCGCGGCGGCGACCGAGGCCGCGACCGCCACCATCGCGATCCTGCCGCGGCGTGCGTTCACGAAGCTGTCTACGTCCCCGGCCGCGCCGGGGTTCAGACCCTGCCTACCCGACCGCCGGCAGCAAGCGGCCCCTCAGCAAGCGACCCGCCGGAGCGGGTCGCTTACGAACTTCATGGAAGACCAATGAAAACCGGCCCCAGGCTCGCACCCTCACGAGAGCATAACGCCCTACCTGCCGCTCCACCTCGGCGAGCGCTTGCCGAGGAATGCGGCTATGCCCTCCTTGGCGTCCTCGCTGCGGAAGGCCGTGGCGAAGCCCTGCTTCTCGGCCTCGATGCCCTCGTCGAGGTCGACGTCGGTGGAGACGAGCTTGACCTGCTCGCGGGCGACCGGCGCCTGCGCGGCCAGCTTGCGGGCCCACATCAGCGCCGTCTCGAGCAGCTCGTGGTCGGGGACGACGCGGTTGACGAGGCCGCACTCGAGCGCCTCCTCGGAGAGGACCGCGTCGCCGCTCAGGTTCATCTCGAGCGCCTTGTTCGGCCCGACCAGCCGCTGCAGGCGCTGGGTGCCGCCGAAGCCGGGGATGATCCCCAGCTTGATCTCGGGCTGGCCGAAGACGGCCGCCTCGGCGGCGATCCGCACGTCGCAGGCCATCGCCACCTCGCAGCCGCCGCCGTAGGCGATCGCGTTGACGGCGGCGATCGTCGCCACCCGCGAGCGGCCGAAATCGCGCAGCAACGCGTGCGCGGTGTGGATCAGCTCCTCGCCCGCCGCCTCGTCCATCTGCGTGAAGGCCTTGATGTCGGCGCCGGCCGAGAAGACGACCGGAATCGAGGAAGCGATCACCATCGCCCCGATCTCACCCGAGGACTTGACCCGCTCCCAGACCGCGCCGAGATCGCGGATCACGTCCGGGGAGATCGCGTTCATCGGCAGGTTGGCGAGCCAGGCGATCGCGACCTCGCCGCGCGTCTCCAGCTTCACCGTCTCGGCCTGCTCGCCCTCGTCGGGCTGCGGGTAGGGGTAGAAGCCCTGGCCGGACTTCAGCCCGAGGCGGCCCTGGGCGACGAGGCGCTTCAGGGTGACGGGCGGCGCGAAGCGCTCGCCGTGCTTCTCCTCGAGCTTCTCGATCCGCTCCAGCACCGTGTCGAGCCCTTCCAGGTCCGCTTTCCAGAAGGGCGGGAAGAGGCCGCGGCGCGGGTCGAGGCCGGCCCCGGCCATCATCCCGAGGTCCGCGTCGCGCAGCGAGACGACCCCCTCCTCGACCAGCAGGCAGGCCTCGATCAGGGCGCGGCCGGTGAACATCGCGACCAGCTCCTCGGCGTCGGGCTGGGCCTCGCCGGGGATCGTCTGCTCGCCGTCCCTGAAGAAGCCCTCGCCGCCGCTCTTGGCGCCCAGCTTGCCTTCGCCGACCAGCTTCCGCAACCCCTCGTGGACGTAGAAGGCCTCGCCGTAGGAGTCGGCCATGTGCTCGGCGACGTGCAGCACGGTGTCGAGCCCGAGCAGGTCGGTGAGGAAGAAGGGGCCCATCGGCGCCAGCTGCGCGCCCGCGATCGCCTCGTCGATCGCCTTCAGGGAGAGGCCCTGCTCCTCCTGAGCGCGCCAGATCTCGCCGATCGTCGCCATCAGGATGCGGTTGACGACGAAGCCGGGGACCTCGCCGCAGACGATCGGCTGCTTGCGGATCGCCTGCGCGAAGTTATAGGCGGCGGTCGTCGTCTCCTGCGAGGTCTCCTCGCCGACGATCACCTCGACCAGCGGCATCACCGAAGCCGGGTAGAAGAAGTGGAAGCCGACGACCTTGTCGGCGCGCAGCGTCGTCTCCCCCATCTCGGTGATCGAGAGCGAGGACGTGTTGGAGGCGAGGATCGCGTGGCCGGGGGTCACCGCGTCGAGCTCGCGGAAGACGGCCTGCTTGATCTCAATCCTCTCCGGCACCGCCTCGACCACGAAGTCGACGTCGCCGAACCCCTCGTAGGTCGTGGTGCCGGCGATCCGCCCCATCACCTCGGCGAGGCGGGCGTCGGCCTGCTCCTGCGTCAGCCTCTCCTTCTTGACGAGGCGGGCGAGCTGGCCCTCGGTGACGGCGCGCGCCTTCTCGAGCGCGGCGTCGACGAACTTCTGGTCGATGTCCTTGACGACGACGGGGATGTCGGCGGCGGCGATCGCCTGCGCGATCTCCCCGCCCATGGTGCCGCCGCCGACGACGGCGGCCTTCGAGACGAACATGTCTGCGGTCGAGCCCTCCGAGGTTGGAGTTGGGTGGCCTGCGAGCGCTCTAGCCTAATCCGATCCGATGAGCGAGATCGTCGAGGGCCTGGGAGGCAGCGAGCGCGAGCGGATCGCCGCGCTGCGCAAGCAGGGCCGCTTCTTCTGGGCCGACGTCTGCGTCGCCAACCTGCCGCGCGAGGAGCTGGCCGAGCCGCTCGGCATCGCGCCGCACGCGCTGGGCCCGCTGCTCGACTTCGGGCGCGGCGGGCTGCCCTCGCGCAAGTTCCACGCGGACGGCCAGCACGTCGTCTTCCCCTTCCACTGCTACCTGGTCAGCGGCGGCATCGAGGGCGGCGTCGCGGGCGGCGACGCGCCCCGCCTGGGCGCGATCGAGGTCAACGTGATGGTCCACGGCGACTACCTGCTCACGGTGCACCGGGAGCGAGTCTCGCTGCCGGCGCTGCTCCCCGCCTACAGCACCGAGGGGCGCAGCGAGCAGTACGTCGTCTACGCCGTCCTCGACGCGATGGTGGCGAGCGCCTTCGACGCGCTCAACGACACCGAGCTGGCGCTCGAGGGGATGCAGGTCCTGGCCGGCGACGCCGGCAGCGCGCGGGTGCGGATGGGGGCGCTGCGGGCGATCGAGCCTGCGCCTCACCACGATGCGCCGCCAAATCGGCCCGCAGCGTGGGACCTTCGAGCGGATCAGCGAGGAGATCGGCCAGATCGAGGGGCTGGAACCCGACCACGAGCGCTACTTCGAGCGCGTCTACGAACAGCTCAACCGGGTGGTCGACGGCATCGACGCGATCGCCGACTCGATGGACAAGCTGCTCAACATGCGCTTGAACGAGACCATCTACTGGTTGACCGTGATCGCGACGATCTTCCTGCCGCTCACCTTCCTGACCGGGTTCTTCGGCATGAACTTCGCCTGGATGATCGAACGGATCGACACCCTGGGCGCCTTCCTCGTGCTCGGCATCGGCGGCCCGATCCTCGCCACGGCGCTGACCTGGCTGGCCGTGAAGCGTCGCGGCACGCCGGTGCAGGCCGACCATGACGCCGTCGAGCGCATCGTCGCGACGCTTCGCCATCCCCTGCGCTGACGCGAGGACAAAGGCGCGGGGCGATCCTTGTCCCCGCGTACAAGGCGTCGCCGGGCCGCTCCCATTAGGCTCCAGGGCTTGGATCGGTAACCGAACGCGCCCGCCTGCAGGGGGCGCGGCCAAGTGAGGGGCAGAACCAAGCGATGACTCGTATTCGCCAGCAGAACGTGACCGCCGCGCAGTGGAGCGCCAACGGCGAGGCGCTCGGCGCGCTCGACCTGACCGTCGCCGGAGAACGACCCGTTCGGCGCCAACGTCTTCAGACCTCGCCGTGCAGCGCGAACGCCTGCCCAAGCCGACGTCTTCGAGCAGCTGCAGGCGACGCTCGCCCGCGGCGAGGCGCTCGACACCACGCTCGCCGACGCGGTCGCCGAGGCGATGAAGGACTGGGCGCTGGAGAACGGCGCGACCCACTACACCCACTGGTTCCAGCCGCTGACCGGCTCGACCGCCGAGAAGCACGACTCCTTCTTCGCGCCCGATCGGCGACGGCACGGCGATCGCCGACTTCTCCGGCAAGGAGCTGATCCAGGGCGAGCCCGACGCCTCCACCTTCCCGACCGGCGGCATCCGCGCCACCTTCGAGGCGCGCGGCTACACCGCCTGGGACCCGACCTCCCCCGCCTTCCTCCTCGAGAACCCGAACGGCGCGCTGCTCTGCATCCCGACCGCGTTCGCCTCCTGGACCGGCGAGGCGCTCGACCACAAGATCCCGCTGCTGCGCTCGATGGACGCGCTCTCGCGCTCGGCGATCCAGCGCGCTGCGGCTGCTCGGCGACAGCGAGAGCCACGCGCGTCTTCACCACGGTCGGCCCCGAGCAGGAGTACTTCCTGATCGACGAGCAGTACTTCTTCGAGCGCCCCGACCTGGTCTACCACCGGCCGCACGCTGTTCGGCGCCAAGCCGCCGAAGGGCCACGAGCTCGACGACCACTACTTCGGCTCGATCCCGGAGCGGATCCTGGCCTGCATGCTCGAGACCGAGCTCGAGCTGCGCAAGCTCGGCGTGCCGGTCAAGACCCGCCACAACGAGGTGGCGCCGAACCAGTACGAGATCGCGCCGGTCTTCGAGAACTCGAACGTCGGCTCCGACCACCAGCAGCTGACGATGCAGGTGCTGCAGAACGTGGCGCGCCGCTACGGCCTGGTCTGCCTGCTGCACGAGAAGCCGTTCGCCGGCGTCAACGGCTCGGGCAAGCACAACAACTGGTCGATGGGCACCGACACCGGGCGCAACCTGCTCGAGCCGGGCGACACGCCCGCACGACAACCTCCAGTTCCTGTTCTTCTGCGCCGCGGTGATCCAGGCGGTCGACACGCACCAGGAGCTGCTGCGCGCCTCGATCGCGAGCCCCGGCCAGGACCACCGCCTCGGCGCCAACGAGGCGCCGCCGGCGATCATCTCGATCTTCCTCGGCGCCGAGCTGCGAGAGGTCTTCGAGGCGATCGCCAGCGGCGAGGGCGGCCCGCACAGCCCGGCCTCGTTCCTCGGCCTCGGCACGCCGGTGCTGCCGCCGCTGCCGCTGCACGGCGGCGACCGCAACCGCACCAGCCCGTTCGCCTTCACCGGCAACAAGTTCGAGTTCCGCGCGCTCGGCTCGAGCATGTCGCTCGTCCTTCCCGAACACGGTGCTGAACACGATCGTCGCCGAGGCGATCGACGAGCTGGCCGACAAGCTCGAGGCCGCTGAAGGAGCGGCGGCACGACTCGACCGAGGCGGTGCTCGCGGTCGTCAAGGAGTCCTACGGCGCGAACAAGCGGATCGTCTTCGACGGCGACAACTACTCCGAGGAGTGGCACGAGGAGGCCGAGAAGCGCGGGCTCGCGAACCTGCGCACGACCCCGGACGCGCTGCCCGTGGCTCGTCGACCGAGCAGACCGTCGCGGTGTTCAAGAAGTACAAGGTGCTCACCAAGCGCGAGCTCGAGTCCCGCTACGACGGTCTTCATCGAGCAGTACTCGATCGACGCCAACATCGAGGCCGAGACGGCCGCGTCGATCGCCCGGACGCTGCTCCTGCCGGCGGCGCTCCGCCACCTCGCAGCTGCTCAGGCGACGCCGGCGTCGACGGCGCTGATCGGCGAGGTGCGGAGCCTCGTCGACAAGCTCGTCGCGCGATCCTCGCGCTCGAGAACGCGAACGCCCACCCGGACGACGTCGAGGGGCTCGAGCACGCGATCTACATGCGCGACAGGCGCTCCCCGCGATGGACGGCGTGCGCGAGGTCGCCGACAAGCTCGAGCGGATCGTCGCCGACGACCTCTGGCCGCTGCCGAAGTACGCGGAGATGCTGTTCATCAAGTAGGGCGCGGCGCGGGTGGGCGTCCCGGAGGGCGCCCCGCGCGCTCCTGACGCTACCCGTCGTCCTCGCCACCGCCGTCGCGGGCGGCGCGGATGACGATCCAGCCGATCCCGGCCAAGCCGAGGATCGGGATCAGGCCGCCGAAGATGGCCGGCCAGGCCTCGGTCGCGAGCGGCGTCACGGCCGCGCCAGCACCCGCATCTCGAGGCCGCCCCGCGGTGAGAGGGTGGGCATCTGGCGCACCGTCATCGTGCGGCCGGGCAGGGCGTCGAGGCGCAGCCGCTGCAGCAGCATCGTCGCGACCAGCTTCACCTCGGTCTGGCCGAAGCGCTTGCCGATGCAGATCCGCCGGCCGCCGCCGAAGGGGACGTAGGCGCCGCGCGGCAACGCCGCCTTGCGCTCCGGGGTGAAGCGCTCGGGAACGAACGCCTCGGGGTCGGGGAAGACCTCGGGGATGCGGTGGCTGGCCCAGGAGCAGTAGTTGACGTAGGCGCCGCGGGCGACGCGATGGCCGCCGAACTCGAAGTCGCGGACGGCGCGGCGCGGTCCGATCCAGGCCGGCGGGTAGAGGCGCAGCACCTCGTCGAGGACCATCTCCAGGTAGGGCATCTCGCGCTCGAGCCGATCGATCTCCGGCGCGTCGCCGCCGAGCACGTGCTCCTGCTCCTCGGCGAGGCGCACCACCACCTCGGGGTGGCGGGCCAGCTCGTGCATCATGAAGGTCAGCGTCGAGGTCGACGTGTCGTGGCCCGCGAACATCAGCGTCATCACCTGGTCGCGGATCTCCCGGTCGGAGAAGCCCTCCCCCGCCTCGTCTCGAACCCCGGCAGCAGGCTGAGGATGTCCGTCTTGTCCGGATCGGGGCTGGCGCGGCGCTGCGAGATCTCGCCGTAGACGATCTCGTCGAGGACGGCCCGCGAGGCGACCATCCGCGACCAGGGCGAGCCCGGCCCGCGCAGCAGCCGCAGGTGGAAGTCGATCCCGTAGAAGCCGAGCGCCCGCTCGAAGTGCTCGGCGGCGGTGCGCCCCCTTGCCGGCCTCGTCGGGGTCGAGGCCGAGCAGGGCGCGCATCGCGATCCGCATCGCCAGGCCCCGCATCCACTCGTAGACGTCGACGACCTCGCCGCGGGCGCAGGCCGGCGATCGCCGCCTCCGCCTCCTCCTTCATCACCTCGACCGCGGCGGCGACCTGCCTGCGGTGGAAGGCGGGCATCATGATCTCGCGGGCGCGGTCGTGATATCCGTCGTCGATCGTCAGCAGGCCGTCGCCGAGCAGCGGGATCAGGTCGCCGAAGCTCCCCTCGCGCCAGTGGAAGCTCTCCGGATGGGCGACGGTGATGAAGTGGTTCGCCTCCGGGCCCAACATGAAGACGACCGGGTGGTGGAAGACGCGGACGGAGAAGATCGGCCCGTAGCGCTCGTAGAGGGAGAGCAGGATCGGCAGCGGGTCGCGGGCCATCCGCATCGTCCGTCCCATGTCGAAGTCCAGGGGTCCCGGCGGGTAGCCGCCGTTGCGCCTGATCCGCAGCTCGGTGCGGATGTCGTCGACGAGCCGCTGCGGCGGGCTGGCGCTCAGCTTCGCAGGCCGCTGCACGCGGCGGGTCGGAATGGCGACCGCATCAGTCGGCATTCGCGAATGGTAGTCGGCTGACTGGCCAGCCAGACGATCCGGGAGGACGCGGGGGGCGCCCCTGACCTAAACCGAGGGCGGCGGCGCCGGGAGCTCCCCCTGCGCGGGCGGCGCCTCGGGGGGCAGCGGCGGTGGCATCCGGTCGGCCGGGCTCGGCGGCGGCGCCTCGCCGGGCAGCGGCTCCGCCTCCTGGCGCCAGACGTCGTTCAGCGAGACCTGGACGTAGGCCCAGAGGCCGGGCGAGATCAGGAAGTAGAGGATGATCGCGATCCAGCCGTTGAGCGGCTCGTTGCCGGCGATGCGCGAGGCGCCCTGGGCCCGCTTCACGCCGCGCCAGTAGCTGACCAGGGCGGGCACGACGATGATGCCGCCGGGGAACAGGGCGAGCAGCGAGTTGACCGGGCTCTGCCCGAGGTCGTAGCCCCGGACGCGGCCGTAGTCGCGCAGCTCGCGGTTGATCCGGTACCACCAGACGAGGTGGTAGATGCCGAGGGTGACGAACGGCAGCAGCGCCGCCGCCCACGGGCTGCGGACCTTCACTTCGTCCTGGGTGCCGCGAATCGTCATCTTGTAAGCCATGGAAGCTCCGTTCCTCGAGGACGCCGCCGGGTCTCCGACGACCCTAACCGACCGCGCCGTCGCCGGCCAGCCCTGCCACGGCTTCCTACAAGCTCCCGGCCGGCGCGAGCCAAACGCTCTCGAAGCTGAGATCGGTGCGCTCGGCGATCAGGTCATAGTCACGGTCGTAGTGAAGGACGGCGGCGTCGTTGCCCTCGGCAAGCGCAGCGATGATCAGGTCCGGAGGCGAGAGGCGATGGTGGCCGGCTGCCGCGAGCTGCCGCTGGGCCTCCAGGGCCCGCGCTTCGGTCGTTGCGTCGATGGCGGCGTGCGGTAGAGCGCGCAGGGCGTCGAGTCGGGCGACGTGGTCCCGCATGTCGCGAGCCGAGTAGCCCGCCTCGAGCAGGAACGGCAGGCAGACCATCAAGCGTCGCTTGCGCATCAGCTCGAGGACGTGGGCGGCGCGGTCGGCAGGCAGCTTCGCGTGTTCGAGGCGCGAAAAGGCAGAGTGGTCGATCAGGAGCCCGCCGGTCACCCGGGCAGCCAGGCTCGCCGTGCCTCGTCGGCGAGCGCCGGGTCGAGACCGAGGTCACCCGCTTCGATCGCGTCGATGAGCGAGCTCAGCCTGCGCCCGTCCGCCGAACGGCGTATGCGCAGCTCACGCACTCTCTCCCGGGCACCTCGGATCACGAGGTCGGGGAGCTCGACGCGATCCTCGCCAAGCTCCCGGCGCAGCTCGTCCAACGCCTCCTGGACGGGCGGCGTCTCGGTAATCGTGTGACGGGGCCTGGTCGTGGGCATGGATTGCGAGTGTAGCACCGTGCTGCACGCAGATAGCGCCATGCTGCACAGGCAATTTGGCGAGCCGCCGCATCCTGCCGCCCGCTATCGGTGCGGTGGCGCACAAGTCGTGCGGCTTTGCTCTTCGCCGGAAGCGGGGGCAGTCCGGTCCGCAGCTAGCGCCTGACGATGTTGTGAATCTCCAGCAGCTCTGGCTCGCCGGCGTCGATTCCGACCTCCGAGAGGATGGGCATCAGTCGCTCGCCGAATGCGTCGAGCTGCTCCTGGGAGTCCCAGATCTCGCTGACGCGAAGGTTGCCATCGGTGCCGAAGCAGACGTGGTACTCGAGTCCGTCAGGCGGCCAGCTACCCGCCTCCTCGAGCCTGCGGACGGACTCGTCGTACTGTGCCGCTGTCAAGGACGCGGGGGCAAAGCGGATAAGGACGCTCATTGGATCCCTCCTTGGTCGGATTTCATGTCGACCATAGCGAGACGAGGTGGCGTGGAATGGCCGCCAGGGCTTCCCGACGCACCAGAAACCGGTGGTATTTGCAGTTCGCCCAGGTCCGCGCCGGGTAGGTTCCAGCAATCCGCGCTCAGACAGACACCATCGAGCAGCGCCGCGCGGGTGCGAACCCGCAGATCAGCGTCGCCAGGCGGCTTCATTGCGCTCCATCCAGTCGAGAAGAGCCTGCGCCTCTGCGGGCGCGCGGCCCGGACCATTGAGCAAGTCGACCGCAATCTGGCTGGGGGCGGCAACCTGGACCCCACCTCGCTCTTCCGCCCTCTCGTAGACCGCGTCGTCCGACGGCCGCACCAGCAGCACGTTCGCGCCCGTCTCCACCGGGCGCAGGCCCAGACGACCGGCAAGCTCTTCCGGGCTGTCGGTGTAGATCATCGCCATGCGCGTCTGGGCGTATTCCTCGAAGTAGGCGGCAGCGGTCGATCCGGTCAGGACGTAGGCGATGTCGCGAACCTCTCCCAGGCTTTCGCGCACAGGCTGAATCCCGCGCGGCGCGAGCAACGTCACGGCGGCGTCTCCGAGATTCAGCTCGAAGTCCCGGCTCCAGCGCTCGAGGATCGCCCGCCAGTCGACTCGCGTGATCGGACGCCTTGGCTTGTGCTCCAGTAGATCCTGACGCTCGAGGAAGTCGACAACTCGATATCCGGCCCCTGTCGAGACCCCACTCCGCTCGATCAACTCGGGAACCGTCATGGGCGGAGCGAAGTCGACGAGGGCCCGCACAACTCGCGTGGCGATTGGACCTCGGAAGCTGTCGCGGGGCCGACCTGGCCCGCGCCACGGATCGCGTGCAGCCCCTACGTCGCGGAGAAAGAGGGCCGGCCTGCGAAGAGATATGTAGAGGTTCCCGGTGGCATCGGCGTAGTTGAGGCCCTCCTCGACAAGACGCTCCTGGACACGGGCGTTGAGATAACGCGCTGCTATCAACGCAGCGACTGGACGCGGCGGCGGCGCATTCTCCACCAGGTGCCGCATCCGGCGACTGAGCTGGGGCACGTCGCGCGCCTCAACTGAGCTCTTCGATTCGACGATCACACGGGCGGAGCCGCCGTCCGGCGACCTGAGCGTGAAGACAGGATTGGCCAGCCCACCGCCCGACGAGACCTCCGGCAAGGTGTCGAAAGCCCACGCGTCCGGCACACGCGTTCTGATCACGCTGGCGGCACACTCGATGATTTCCTTCCCCGCCCGCGGCGGCGTCTTGGGTGTTTGAGCATCGGTCGGCGTCATTCCGCAAATATAGTAATTCCGCCGTCAGATGAATTCCCCTATTTTCGGAACTGCAACCCTGGTTGCGACGCTCCTCACGCCGGGTAGGTTCCAGCGCAAGAGTCAAGCAATCTTCGCGGTGGCTCACGGGCCCCGCATCCGACCAGAGGAGAGGCGAATGGCTGCTGAGAGCAAGGCGACGACGGTTTGGGAGGGCGACCTCGCGCACGGGCGGGGAACGACCAGGGCGGCGAGCGGCGCGCTGCCGGAGGTCGAGGTGACGTGGGCGGCCCGGACCGAGCGGGCGCCGGGAACGACGAGCCCCGAGGAGCTGCTCGCCGCGGCGCACGCCTCCTGCTTCTGCATGGCCCTCTCGCACGAGCTCGGGCAGGCCGGCAACGCCCCCGAGCGCCTCGAGGCCAGCGCGACGGTGACCTTCGTCCCCGGCGAGGGCGTGAAGTCGTCGAAGATCGTCGTCAGCGCCCGCGTGCCCGGCCTCGACCAGGCCGGCTTCGAGGAAGCCGCCCGCGGCGCCGGCGAGAACTGCCCGATCTCCCAGGCCCTGAAGGGCATCGAGATCACCGTCGAAGCGACGGTCGAAAGCTAAATCCACGGCTCGCCCTTACCGACGCCCGTCGGCAGGGGGAGATGAGCGCCACCGAGGGCGCGGCGCACAAGCCGTACGGCTTCTGCTCTTCGCGCAAAGCGGGAGCGACGCTACGATCGCCCGGTAGGCGCCAGCGGCCCTTGTCATCGCGGGCTCTATCCACTCATCGGCTCATCCCGCCCGCCGGTAGCGGATGTGTGTGGCTAGCGGCGAATGCAAGACCTCAACGGGCTCAAACCCGAACGACTCGACGCCGTCGAAGATCCGCTCGCCAGAGCCGAGCAGGACCGGCGCAACGTCCAGCGTGAGCTCGTCGACGACCCCGGCAATGAGGGCCTGACGCACAGTCGAGGCGCCGCCCGCGATGTCTACGCCGCCCTCCCCGGCCGTCTCGCGCGCTTGTGCGTAAGCGGCGTCGAAGCCGCCGGTGACGAAGTGGAAGGTCGTCCCGCCTTCCATCTCGATCGGCTCGTGAGCGTGATGGGTGAGCACAAACACCGGCGCGTGGTAAGGCGGCTCGGGACCCCACCAGCCACGCCAGTCCTCATCCCACTCGCCGCGGATCGGCCCGAACATGTTCCGCCCCATGACGTACGCGCCGCGCGGGCGCATGAGCCAGTCGGTCGCCGTCGCGTCGGCGTCGTTGGCGCGCTCGTCGCCGAGATGCCAGGCATGGAGCTCGCGCCCACGCTTACCGAGTGGATTCTCGCGGCTCTGGTCGGGCCCAGCGACGAAACCGTCGAGCGAGATCGACATGTGGCAGGTGGTGTCCGGCATCGGCGTCCTCTCGGGTTAGTTTGCGACTTGCAAGTGGCGACAGCACCCCTGGAACCGCCGCCAAGCCACCGTATTGTGAAGCCGCCTGGGCCTGCGACGCCTGTGTTTCGCGCCCAGCGGCAGCGGTAGCTGGCGGCGTACGGTGGCGACACGCACCACCTCTACGCATCGGACCCGCGATCTGGGCAACTTCCGCCCCTATGTCCTAGGTCAGGGGAGCGTTGGGGGCTCTGCCGGCGGGACGACGTCGAGCCAGTCGACCCCCTCCGCCACCCGCCGCGCCTGACTGGCGAGCCGGTGGGCGTGCTCCTTGCCCTCGGTGCCATCGTGCCCCTTCGTCCACTCGAAGCGGACGCTGCGGTGACGCTTGACGGCGCCGATGAGCTCCTCCCACAGGGCGTGGTTGGCGACGGCGCCTCCGCCGCTGTTGCGCCACCCGCGCTCGCGCCACCTCGGGAGGTACTCGTTGAAGTTCTTGACGACGTACTCGCTGTCGCTGAGGAGTTCGACGTCCTGCCCCTCGGGGATCGAGTTAAGCGCGAACGCGGCCGCGCGGAGCTCGGCCTGGTGGTTGGTAGCGCTCGCCACGGGGAGGTTCCCCCTGAGCAGGAGCTCGTCGTCCACGTAAGCGACGAACCCGATGCCGGCAGGGCCGCCAGTCATGCCGCTCCCGTCGCTGTAGACCTTGAAGATCACCGATTCGTATTCGACATCCGACCCCCTTCTCCTCAACCCCCCACGCGGATCGGCCCGAACAGGGCCTTAGCCTCGATCCACCGATCCGTCCGCCCCTGAACGAAGAATGACCTCCTGAAAGGGCTTGAGAGCGGCTGATTGAGGCAGCCGCGGCCCGAGTCAGGAGGTCACTCAGATGGTGCACGATGACGGGGCGGTCGGACTCGACGGCCTGCAGGTCGTCTTTGACGATGAGCGTGTGGTTTCCGGGGCCGGGATCGCGCTGGTCGCGACGCTTGCCGAGCGGTTGGGGATCGAGGGCCTGATCGCCCGGTTGGTGCGGCTGCCTCCGGATCGTCCCGGGGCGGCCAACGCGGGCCGCAAGGTGATGGCACTCCTCTACGCGATGCTGCTCGGCGCCGACTCGATCGACGACACAGAGGTGCTGCGCGCCGGCCGCACCCGGCGGCTGCTGGGGGGTTGGCTGCCCGCGCCGTCGACGCTCGGCACCTTCCTGCGCGCCTTCACCTTCGGGCACGTGCGCCAGCTCGACAAGGTCCTGGGCGAGGCCCTGACCCGCGCCTGGCGCGCGGGCGCAGGGCCCGGGGAGGAGCGGCTGGTGGTCGACGTCGACAGCTTCATCGGCGAGGTGCACGGCTACGCCAAGCAGGGTGTCGGCTTCGGCTACACCAAACAGCGCGGCTACCACCCGCTCTTGGCCTCCCGCGCCGACACCGGCGAGGTGCTGCACGTGCGGCTGCGCAAAGGCTCCGCCGCCAGCTCGCGGGGAGTCGTGCGCTTCGCCGAGGAGCTGATCGCCCGCGTCGCTCGCGCGGGCGCCGGCGGCGAGAAGCTCTTACGCGCCGACTCGGCGTTTTGGAACCGCAAGCTGATCGCTCGCCTGGAAAAAGCCGGCTGGGCCTACTCGATCAGCGTGCGCATGCAGTTCTGGGTTCCCGAGGCGATCGCGAAGATCCCCGAGTCGGCTTGGCGCCCGCTCGATGACTACCCCGCTGGCGGCGAGGCTCAGATCGCCGAGACGAGGGCCGGTGGGCGGCGGTTGATCGTCCGGCGCACTCGCCTGATCGGGCCGCAAGCCGAGCTTTGGCCGGACTGGCGCTACTTCCCGTTCATCACCAACCGCACCGAGCCGCTGCAGGTCGTGGAGGCCGAGCACCGAGCGCACGCCGTCGTGGAGCTGACGATCCGCGACCTGAAGGACCAGGCGCTCGCCCACTTCCCCTCCGGTGTGTTTTGCGCCAACAGCGCCTGGACGGTGATCGGCGCCCTAGCGCACAACCTGGCGCGCTGGACCGCACTCCTCGGCTTGCCCGGCGAGACCGTTCCCACGGCGCGCACCCTGCGCCGCCGCCTGCTCGAGCTCCCCGGCCGGCTGACCCGCAGCGCCCGCCGCTGGACCCTTCACCTGCCGGCCCGTTGGCCCTGGCAGGAGGCCTTCGTGGAGGCGCTGAGCAGGATCCGGGCGCTGCCAGTCGCAGTCTGAGCTCCCTCTTCACCGGCTCGCCTCACCCGCCGAATCGCTCGGTGCAGTGGGCTGCTCATTCTCGGCCGACGGGCGGCTGGGAATGGCCTTTGCCCAGCTCGCCGGCGCGGAGCGCCCCTGCGATCCGGCGATCTTCACCACTCACACGTTCGCGGACGGCGATTCCTTCATCGCTGATGGTGAATCGGTGGATTGAGGCTTAGGGGGTCGACAAAGCCTCGCACGGTAAGCCCGGTCGTAGTTGCCGGCGGTGCCGTCGAGCGATCGGCGGGCTTCCGCTCTCGCGTGGTTGCGAGCGCGCCGACTCTCGGCAGCAGGCGATCGCAAAGGACGAGGGGGAGAAGCGTGCTACCGGGATCGCGGGCCTTCCCTACCGCGTGAGCGCGGGGGCTATCCCGGCGTCATCGATCGAGCGCGTCCTGTAGTGCTGTGGAGTCGACGCCCTCGACCCGTACCAGCTTGTCGCGGGATTTCTCGCCGCGCACGACGCTTACTCTCGACGGGGCGACGCCGAGTCGCTTCGCGATCATCTTGCAGAGCGCGCGGTTTGCCTTCCCGTCGAGCGGCGGCGCCGTGACCTTCACCTGCAGCACGCCGTCCCGCATCCCGATCAGCTCGTCCCTGCTCCCCCGCGGGCGCAGCCGCACCTGGATCTGCGCATCGGCCATAGCAGGGCGGATTGTCCCGCTTGCTCCGTCCTGCCGCGCACCTGGACCGGTGGACGGCGGTGGTTAGGCTGGGCCGGAGACGGGCATTCGTCTCCGTGAGAGGCAATCGATTCGTCCCGACGACAGGCAAATCAGGTCAGGAGGCTCCCGAATGGCAGATACGCCGGCACAGGACCGAGCTGCGGAGATACCCGCGGAGGCGATGCACCTGCTCGAGGGCAGGAACTTCGCCCATGTGGCGACGCTGATGGAGGACGGCTCGCCGCAGGTGTCGCCGGTCTGGATCGACCATGAGGACGGCCTGGTCGTCTTCAACACGGCGGAGGGGCGGGTGAAGCCGCGGAACCTGCGGCGCGACCCCCGCGTCGCGATCTCGATCACCGACCCCGACAACCCCTACGAGAACCTGCTGATCCGCGGCCGCGCCGTCGAGATCGGCGAGGAGGGGGCCGACGAGCACATCGACGCGCTCGCCAAGCGCTACCTCGGCGTCGACGAGTACCCGGCCCGGCAGCCGGGCGAAGTTCGGCTGATCGTCCGCGTCAAGCCGGAGCGCGTCCGGCACAATGCCCCGTAGCCAGCCCGCAACCCTCGAGGA
The DNA here is from genome assembly GCA_963696185.1 of uncultured Solirubrobacterales bacterium. GTDB lineage: Bacteria > Actinomycetota > Thermoleophilia > Solirubrobacterales > 70-9 > VRUE01. The sequence goes on along the minus strand of OY968825.1, from coordinate 1,769,397 downwards.
GGTCCGATGAACGAGCAGACGATCACGCTGGAGATGTCGAAGGCCGACGCCGAGGTCCTGCTGGGCGTCCTCTCCTCCGAGCGCCACAACGCCGAGGTGGAAGCGGTCTGCGACGGGCTGCGCGAGCAGCTCGACGAGAAGCTCGCCGAGCTGGCGAGCTAGCGGTATCGCGGAAATTCCGCAGGTGGGACGAGGTCCCGCCTCGGCGGCGGCTAGCTTTGCGATGTGGACAGCGCCGCGACCCTGTTCGATGCCGACGCGCCCGCCTTCGCGGGCACGGTCGAGGTGCTGGGCGTCGTCTTCCGTGCCGAGGACGACGGCTACGCGGTGCTGGAGGTGCAGGACGCCGGCTCCGGCGAGGGATTCGCGCTGGTCGGTCCCGTCGCCCACCTGGGCGCCGGCGAACGGGCCGAAGTCAGCGGCGACTGGCAGACCCACTCGCGCTACGGCCGCCAGCTGCGGGCGCGGGGGGCGCTGCCGCTCGACCCCGCCGATCGCGAGGGGCGGATCGCCTACCTGACCACGCTCAGGCACATCGGGCCGGCCCGCGCCGAGCGCCTCGTCGACGAGCACGGCGAGGGCGTGCTGGGGGCGATCGCGGCGGACCCGGCCGGGGTATTCGGCGCCCTGCGCGGGGTGAGCGCCAAGCAGGCCGCGGCGGCGGCCGACTCCTGGCACGCCTCCCGCGCTATCCGCGACCTCCATGTCCAGCTCGCCCCGCACGGGCTGGCCCATCTGGCGGCGCCGATCCACGCTCGCTTCGGCGAGCGCTCGATGGCGATCCTGCACGAGGACCCCTACCGACTGACCGAGGTCGACGGCGTCGGCTTCGTCCGCGCCGACAGGATCGCCCTCGCCGCCGACGTGCCCCCCGACTCGGACCGCCGCGCCCAGGCCGCCGCGGCCTTCGCCCTCGCCGAGGCCGAGCAGCAGGGGCACGCCTACCTGCCGATCGCCGAGCTCGCGCGGCGCACCGCGAAGCTGATCGGCCTCGACCCCGACCCCGACGTCCTGGCCGCCGCGCGGGGACTGCTGCTCGACGAAGGGCGCGTCTACCGCAAGCCGACGCACGCCAGCGAGGTGGCGGTCGCCGCCACGCTGCGCACCCGCGCGAGCGCCCCTCCCCACCTCGACCACGACCCGGGCGAGACCCCGCCCGCGGACGACGAGCGCCTGCACGGCCTCACCGACGAGCAGTGGGCGGCGGTGCGCTCCGCCTTCCGCTCGCGGCTCTCGGTCCTGACCGGCGGTCCCGGGGTCGGCAAGACCGTCTGCACGCGGGCGATCGTCGCCGAGGCCGCCCGCGCCCAGGCCAGGATCGCCCTCTGCGCGCCGACCGGGCGCGCCGCGCGCCGGCTCGAGGAGGCGACCGGCCACGCCGCCCAGACGATCCATCGGATGCTCGAGTGGATGCCGGGCCGCGAGCCGGGCTTCAGGCCCGGCCACCCGCTTCCGGCCGACCTGGTCGTCGTCGACGAGGCCTCGATGCTGAACCTGCGCCTGATCGAGGTGCTGCTCGGCGGGCTTGCCGAGTCCACCCACGTCGTCTTCGTCGGCGACGCCGACCAGCTGCCGCCGATCGGCGCCGGCAAGCCGTTCGAGGACCTGATCGCGTCCGAGGTCGCGCCGGTCGTCCGGCTCAGCCAGATCTTCCGCCAGGCGGCGCGCTCGATGATCACGACGGCCGCCCACGCGGTCAACAGCGGCCGGGCGCCGCGACTCGAGCCGGAGGAAGACCAGGAACACGACTTCTTCTTCATCGACCGGGCGAGCCCGGAGCGGGCGCTCGAGACCGTGGTCGAGGTGGTCGCCGAGCGGGCCCCGAAGCGCTTCGGCGTCGACCCGATCCGCGAGGTGCAGGTGCTAGCGCCGATGTACCGGGGGGCGGTCGGGATCGACGCCCTGAACGAGCGCCTGCGGGAGCGCCTCAACCCGAATGGCAGGCGGGCGCTCAACGACCGCTTCCGGATCGGCGACCGGCTCATCCAGACCCGCAACTCGCACGAGCTGGGCCTGATGAACGGCTCGATCGTCTTCCTGCGCTCCGACGACCCCGAGGAGGAGGCGGTCGTCGTCGACACCGACGAGGGAGGGTCGCTGGTCATCCCCTACGGCGAGGCGGCCGACCTGCGCCTCGCCTACGCGATCTCGGTCCACAAGGCGCAGGGCTGCGAGGTGCCGGTCGTGGTCGGCGTCTGCCATCGCTCGCACGCGCGAATGCTGAGCCGCCCCCTCCTCTACACGGCGATCACCCGCGCCCGCAGCGGCTGCATCCTGGTCGGCGACCCCGCCGCGCTGGCGATGGCCGTCCGCCGCGACGATGGCGGCAGCAGGCACTCGGCGCTGGCGGAGCGGCTGCGCGAGGGCTGAGCGTCAGCCGATCCGCTCGACGCGGAAGCGGAAGACGGCCGGGGTGCGGTCGACGTTGCCGGCGGCGTCGCGGGCGGCCACCCTGAGGGTGTGCTTGCCGATCCCGAAGCGGCGTACGAATCGTTCCCGGCAGACGCGGGACCGGCCGCCGTCCACCCGGCAGACGAAGGTGACGCCCCTCTCGTTCGACCCGAAGCGGAAGGCCGCCTTCGCCTTGCTCTGGCGGGTGCGGATCAGCTTGCGCGGGTGCCTGCGGAGGAAGGTGCGCGGGGGCTTCGTGTCGACCGTGAACGAGACGGTTTCGCTCGTCCCGGTCAGGCCCGCGACGTCGACGCCGCTCACCGCGAAGCCGTGCCGGCCGTCGGGCAGCGGGCTCGCCGGCCTGAAGGGAGACGTGCATGGCTGGGGCGGGGCACCGTCGAGCGAGCAGGCGAAGGAGACCGGACGGTTCGCGGTGAAGGCGATGCTCGGGCGGCGGTTCCTGCCGAAGGCCGGTGGCCGTTCGGTGATCGCGATCGCCGGCGGCGGCGCGGTCGCGGCGACGGCGTGGAAGGCGTCGATCAAGCCGGCGCCGACGGCATCCGGGCCGAAGGACCCGACCGGCCTGGCGGTCGAGGCGAGCCCGGCGCGGACCTGGGCGGGGCTCAGCGACGGGTTTGCCTGGCGCATCAGGGCGGCGACCGCGGCGGCGTGCGGCGCCGCGGCGGAGGTCCCGCAGAAGTGCCAGGCGGGTTCTTCCCCGCCAAAGAAGCTGAAAAATTCAGCGAAGAACGTTGTCCGTCCGCAATCGGTCGCCGCGACGTCTGGCTTGGAAATGACCTGCGGCGATCCAAGCGGTTTGGCCGGGGTTTCCCCTTCGACCGGGCCGAAGTAGTGCGTCACGGGGCCGCGCGAGGAGAAGAACTCGGGTTCGGAGCTGGTGTTGAAGCGGACCGCCCCGACGCTGACCGCGCTCGCCGCGCCGCTGTGTCCGAATATCGTCGGACCGACCGTGTCGCCTTCCTTGGATTCCGGGTACTCCGTCTTCGACACCCCACCGCCGTTCTCGAGCAGAGCGAACTTGAGCCTGGGGTTGCCCGCATCGCCGCCTTCCGTCCCACCGAGTTCTTTGGGGTGGGCCAGGGCCCTCAGTTCTCCACAACCTCCCGGAAGTACTGTCTCTTCGCACCGGTTGATCGCCAGTTCGACAGTCGCAGCCGCGCTGCTGCTGGGGTTCGTCCAGCTGAGCACCTCAACCGGCTCTTGAAGCCCAGGGTCTGTGTTGGGAAATTCGCTCGCGGCCACCTCGGCGCCCCCCTTGAGAAGGTAGGCATCGAGGTCGGTGGTCACTCCGAACCAGGGCTGCGCCCACTGGAGGTCCACGGTTACGGTTGCCTTCGGTTCGACCGTGATCTCGAAGCCTCTATCCGTACCTGATTCAGCGGGGTTGAAATCCATGCAGTGATTGGCGTAGGCCGGAACGCCGCTCGGACAGGGGCCCGGGTTTCTGAATTCGGGCGCTTCCCAGGAACCGATTTCGTTCCCGGTTCCTCCTTCGATCAGGTTGTCGTTGCCCGCCGCGGTGAAGTAGTCGACGCCTTTCGACGTGACCCGGTTAATCGCGTCGGCGACCGGGCCGTCCTGGAAGAAGGGCTCGTCGAGGTAGGCGACGTCGTCGGCGATCACCCCCGCGCCGGCACCGCCTTCGTAGGCCGGGCTTGCCAGCCTTTCGATGTTTTCGGCGAAGGACAGCTCGCCGTTGAAGGCGCTGGCGAAGGCAAGGTTCGCGCCCGGCGCGAGGTCGTGGACGATCTGGGCCATGCCACGCCCCTCGTCCGCGGGTTCTTCCTTTTCGGGTTCGAAGAGGTCGTTTTCGAGCACGTCGACCGGCGTCGTCTGGCCACAGGGGTTGCGGACGCCGGGCAGGTCGCCCCTTTCTTCGTCTTCCCAGGCACGTGTGGCGACCGGCCCACTGCCGTCGGCGGCTTCCGTCGCCTGGTCGAAGGAGTCGGAGAGGATGCCCACCGTGACGCCGCTGCCGTCGACGTTGAAGCCGCTGCGGGCCTGCGCGGCGTGAAGCTGGCCGTCACCCTCCGAGACCGTGGCGCCGGAGGGGCAGGTGGCAAAGGTCATCGGCGTCAGCACCTCGGTGACGCCGGCGACGCCGGAGACGCCTGTCAGGGCGCGCAGGCCGGCGGGCTTGGCGGCCACGGTGATCGTCTGGTAGCGGCGGCTGACGTTGACGACCTGGGCGCCGGCGGCGCGCAGGTCGGCGACGCCGGCTGCCGCCCCGTGGTCGAAGCGCACGTCGACGAGGATCCGGCTGCCGTGCCGCAGGAGGCTGCCCGGGCCGCTGCGGGCGAGGCTCAGGACCCTCGCCTGCCTGGCGGGGGGCAGCGAGCGCACCGAGGGCTTCGCCAGCTCGGCCAGGCGCGGCGAGAGGAGGCCGTGGCCAGGCGGTCCGGACGCCGCGAGCGCCGCCGCCGGGACGAGCAGCAGGGCGAACGCCAGCGCCGAGACCGACGACACCCCTGCCCGGCGTCGCATCTTCCCTGGCGGCATCACAGGTCAAGGTATCGGATCGATTTGCCCGGCCCTCAAGCCTCCAGAGGCCCCGCGACACCGTGCCGGGGCGCCGGCCCTGCTACGGTGCCCAACGTTGGGCCGGACTAAACCGGCAAAGTCGTGTCTAGCGCTCGCGTCGTTGCTTCACCGCATCCTCCGCGTTCGCAGCACATCAATGTGGAGGCAATGCATGCCCACAGGAACAGTCAAGTGGTTCAGCGACGACAAGGGCTACGGGTTCATCACGCCCGACGACGGCTCCAAGGACGTCTTCGTGCATCACAGCGCGATCGTCGGCGAGGGCTTCAAGTCCCTTGCCGAGGGCGCCAAGGTGAGCTACGAGTCCGAGGAAGGGCCGAAGGGCCCGGCCGCGGCGAGCGTCCAGCAGACCTCGTAGTCGCGCACCGCTCTTAGAGAGTACGGGGCCCGCCTCGGCGGGCCCTTTTTATGCTTCTTCGCTGACTTCGCCTTTTCCGCGGATATCGCGGATAAAGACAAAGTCACGCATGGATGAGCCAATGACCGCCAGAGACGATTTACGGAACATCGCGATCATCGCCCACGTCGACCACGGCAAGACGACCCTGGTCGACGCGATGCTGTGGCAGACCGGCGCCTTCCGCAAGGGCCAGGACGTGGCGGTGCGGGTGATGGACTCGATGGACCTCGAGCGCGAGAAGGGGATCACGATCCTCGCCAAGAACGCCGCGATCCACTACAAGGGCGTCAAGCTCAACATCGTCGACACGCCCGGCCACGCCGACTTCGGCGGCGAGGTGGAGCGTGGCCTGACGATGGTCGACGGGGTGCTGCTGCTGGTCGACGCCTCCGAGGGCCCCCTCCCCCAGACCCGCTTCGTGCTGCGCAAGGCGCTCGAGGCGAAGCTGCCGGTGATCCTCGTCGTCAACAAGGTCGACCGGCCCGACGCCCGCATCGCCGAGGTGGTCGACGAGGTCTACGAGCTGTTCATGGACCTGGACGCCGACTCCGAGCAGATCGACTTCCCGATCGTCTACTCCAACGCCAAGGGAGGCTGGGCCTCGCTGGAGGAGGGCGTCGAGGGGGCCGACCTCTCCCCCCTGCTCGACCTGATGCTGGAGAAGATTCAGGCACCGGAGCACGACCCCGAGGCGCCGCTGCAGGCGCACGTCACCAACCTCGGCGCCTCGCCCTACGTCGGCCGGCTCGCGATCTGCCGGGTCCGCAACGGGACGATCCGCTCAGGGCAGCAGATCGCCTGGTGCCGGGCGGACGGTTCGGTCGAGCGCGCCGCCGTCTCCGAGCTCTACGTGACCGAGGCGCTGGAGCGCGTCAGCGCCGAGGAAGCGGGGCCCGGGGAAATCATCGCCGTCGCCGGCCTGCCCGAGGTGACGATCGGCGAGACCCTCGCCGACCCCGAGGACCCGCGGCCGCTGCCGGTGATCACCGTCGACGAGCCCTCGCTCTCGATCCTCGTCGGCATCAACACCTCGCCGCTCGCCGGCCTGGAGGGCAGCAAGCTGACGGCGCGCCAGGTTCGCGACAGGCTCGACGCCGAGCTGGTCGGCAACGTCTCGATCCGGGTCCGTGACACCGAGCGGCCCGACGCCTGGGAGGTGCAGGGCCGCGGCGAGCTGCAGCTCGTCGTCCTGCTCGAGCTGATGCGGCGCGAGGGCTTCGAGCTGACCGCCGGCCAGCCCCGTGTGGTCACCCGCGAGATCGACGGCAAGATGCACGAGCCGGTCGAGCGGCTCTCGATCGACGTCCCCGAGGAGCACGTCGGCACCGTCACCCAGCTCGTCGCCCAGCGCAAGGGCCGGCTCGAGCACATGGTCAACCACGCGACCGGGTGGGTGCGGATGGAATACCTGGTCCCCGCCCGCGGCCTGATCGGGTTCCGCACGGAGTTCCTCACCGAGACCCGCGGCACCGGCATCCTGCACCACGTCTTCGACCGCTGGGAGCGCTGGGCGGGGGAGCTGCGCACACGGCCGAGCGGCTCGATCGTCGCCGACCGCCGCGGCAAGACCGCCTCCTACTCACTGGCGAACCTGCAGGAGCGCGGCACGCTCTTCGTCGGCCCCGGCGAGGAGGTCTACGAGGGGATGATCGTCGGCGAGAACGCCCGTTCGGAGGACCTCGACGTCAACGCGATCAAGGAGAAGCACCAGACCAACATCCGAGCCGCCAGCGCCGACGTGCTCGAGCGGCTGGAGCCCCCGACGCGGCTGTCGCTGGAAGCGGCGCTGGAGTTTCTCCGCGAGGACGAGTGCGTCGAAATCACCCCCGAGTCGGTGCGCCTGCGCAAGGTCGACCTGCAGAAGGTCAAGCGGCAGAAGGCGGCCAGGCAGAACCCGGCCGCCCCCCGCGCCGCTTGAGACCTGTCAGACGCTGGCCGCGGCCTGCTCGGCCTGGCTCGCCTCGGACTCCTGGGCCTTCGCCTCGGGGGCCGGCGCGTCGACCTGGCGCGGCAGCAGCACTTCTTTTGCGATCACCAGGCGCTGGATCTGGCTGGTGCCCTCGTAGAGCTGCATGATCTTGGCGTCGCGCATCAGCTTCTCGACCGGGTACTCCTTGATGAAGCCGTAGCCGCCGTAGACCTGGACCGCGTCGACGGTGATCTCCATCGCCGAGTCCGCGGCGAAGCGCTTCGCCTCCGAGGAGACCAGCGTGCTGCGCTTGCCCTGGTCGAGCAGCACGGCCGAGTGCCAGACCAGCAGGCGCCCGGCGTCGACCTTGGTCGCCATGTCGGCGATCATGAACTGGATCGCCTGGTGCATCGCGATCGGCACGCCGAACTGGATCCTTTCCTTGCTGTACTCGGCGGCGAATTCGAAGGCGGCGCGGCCGATGCCGACCGCCATCGCGGCGACGCCGGGACGGGTGCGGTCGAGCGTCATCATCGCCAGCTTGAAGCCCTTGTTTTCCTCGCCGAGCATGTTCTCGGCCGGGACCTCGACTTCGTCGAAGCCGATCGTCGCCGTGTTGGAGGCGCGCTGGCCCATCTTGTCCTCCTTCTTGTCGACGCTGACGCCGGGGGCGTCGCGATCGACGACGAAGGCGGTGATGCCGCGGTGGCCGGCCTCGGGGTCGGTCTTGGCGAAGACCGTGTACCAGGAAGCGTGGCTGCCGTTGGTGATGAAGCACTTGGAGCCGCTGATCACCCACTTGTCGCCCTTCTTGACGGCGCGGGTCTTCATCCCGGAGACGTCGGAGCCGGCGTCGGGCTCGGTCAGGCAGAAGGAGGCCAGCTTCGGCTCTTCGGCGAGCATCCCGAGGTACTTCTTCTTCGTCTCCTCGGAGCCGCCGAGCATGACCGGCGCGCCGGCGAGGCCGTTGCAGGTGAGGCTGGTGCCGATCCCCGAGCAGCCCCAGCCGAGCTCCTCCTCGATCAGGGTGCCGGAGAGGTAGTCGAGGCCCGGGCCGCCGTAGGCCTCGGGGACGTGGGTGTTCATCAGCCCCACCTCCCAGGCCTTCTCGACGATCTCCTGGGGCCAGGTGCCCTCCTTGTCGTACTCCCAGGCGACCTTGCGGATCTCCTTCTCCGCGAAGCTGTGCGCCAGCTCGCGCAGGTCCTGCTGCTCGTCGCTCAGCGTGAAGTCAACCACTGCTCGAAGCTCCTTTTCTCGCGGGCCTGATTGACTGGTCAGTCAACCAGTCCCAAGACTAGCGGATGGCCGCGGAGCTGGTGGATTTCGTAGGATCGGGCCAGTGGCCGAGGTCGACAAGGACAACCTCTTCGAGGTCGAGGAGCTGCTGATGCAGCCCGGCACCTACTTCAACCCCCAGACCGAGGTGCTGGTCGTCGTCGACGACTCCACCTCACTCGACCAGGAGGTCTTCAACATGGAGGCCTACGAGGGGGCCGAGTGGGTGCGGATCTCCGATGACATCCCGATCGACGAGGAGCGCCGCGACCAGGCGCTGGAGCTGTTCCAGACCCACTACCACCCCGGCTCGACCGGCTCGGTGTCGGAAACCGCGCTCGAGCAGGGCGACGAGGAGCTCGACGAGGACGAGGACGGCCAGGAGCCGGGGAGGGAGGACTAGGGCCGATGCTGGAAGCCGGACAGACCGCCCCCGACTTCACCCTGCCCGATCAGGACGGCGAGGAGCTGACCCTCTCCGGGCTGCGCGGACAGACCGTCGTGCTCTACTTCTACCCCCGCGCCGATACACCTGGCTGCACGGTCCAGGCCTGCGGCGTGCGCGATCGCCGCGGCGATTACAAGGCGGCCGGAGCGCGGGTGCTCGGCGTCTCGCCCGACCCGGTCGAGGACGTGAAGAAGTTCGCCGACAAGTTCGACCTCGACTTCACGCTGCTGGCCGACGCCGACCACGCGGTGGCCGACGCCTACGGCGCCTGGGTCGAGAAGTCGATGTACGGCAAGAAGTACTGGGGCGCGCAGCGGGCGACCTTCATCGTCGACCCGGAGGGCAAGATCGCCAAGGTCTTCCCCAAGGTCTCGCCGCAGTCGCACGACGACGTCGTGCTCGAGGCCCTCGCCGAGCTCTGAGCGCCCCTGGCGGCGTCCTCGGTCGCTCGCGTGCAGAGCACGCCACGCTCCCTGCGTCCTTGCCAGGAACGCTCAGTTAGGCGTAATAGAAGGCGATGCCGAAGACCAGGTAGACCGCGAGCAGCTGCGCTCCCTCGAACCAGGTCGACTCGCCGTCCTGGGTGACGTAGTTGGCGATCAGCACGGCGAGCAGGATGGCGCCCAGCTCGAAGCCGTTGAAGACGAGGGCGAGCGGGTGCGGGCCGAGGAAGAAGGAGGCGAGCACGAGGACCGGGGCGACGAAGAGGGCGACCTGGGCGCTGGAGCCGATCGCCACGTTCACGGCGAGGTCCATCTTGTCCTTCATCGCGACGAGGACGGCGACCCAGTGCTCGGCGGCGTTGCCGACGATCGCGACGACGATCACGCCGATGAAGAACTCCGAGAGGCCGACGGAGCGCGACGCCTCGCTGATCGAGCCGACCAGGACCTCCGACATCACGCCGACCAGGACCCCGGCGATCGCCAGCACGAGCACCGCGGTGCGCGCCGACCAGCCCCAGCTCTCGTCGTCCTCGTACTCGGGGTTGAAGATGTCGCGGTGGGTCTTCAGCGAGAAGAAGAGGCCCGCCACGTAGGTGACGATGAGGACGATCGCAACGGCGAGCGAGAGGTGCTCGACGGTCGGGCCGTAGTCGACGATCGCGGCGCCCGGGTTGGGCAGGCCCCGGCCCTCGACCAGCTCGAAGATGGCCGGCATCAGCAGCGCCGCGGCGGCCAGCAGCAGCATCGAGGTCTGGACGCTGGCGCTCGTCTTGCTGAAGGTCTGCTTCTCGCGGCCCAGGCCGCCGACCAGCATCGCGGCGCCCATGACCAGCAGGATGTTGCCGATGATCGAGCCGACGATCGAGGCCTTGACCACCTCCTGGAGTCCCTTGCCGAGCGCGAAGAGGGCGATGATCAGCTCCGGCGCGTTGCCGAAGGTGACGTTGAGGAGGCCGCCCACGCCGGGGCCCGAGCGCGCCGCCAGCTCCTCGGTGGCGCGGCCCATCAGCGCCGCGGTCGGGACGATGCCGAGCGCCGAGGCGGCGAAGACCAGCGTCGCCGAGGCGCCGGCCAGGTCGAGGGCGAGCGCGACCGGGATCAGCGGCGCCAGCAGGTAGGGCCAGCCCTGGGGGCTGCGCAGGAAGGCGGCGTTGAGCCGCGGCCGGGTGGAGCTGCCGCCCTCGTCCATGGGCCGCAAGGGTATGCGGAAAGGCGACGGGCCCCGTCGCCCGGGGCCCGTCGCAAGACGTTTGCCGCTATGCCGCTACTTGAGCAGCGCAGCGCACTTCTGCAGGTCGACCGGCGTCTTCGCCCCCTGCAGGCACTTCAGGTATTCCTGCTGCTTCCCGGCGCTGGGGCTGCCGCTGGGCTGGGTCGGCATCGTCGGAGCCGACCCGCCGCCGGCGCTGCCCCCGGCCGCGCCGCCCAGGCCTTTGAGCAGGCCGCCCAGGCCGCCGGCGCCTCCGGCGCCGCCTTCGCCCAGCAGTTCGACCGGGTTGATCCCCAGCTTCAGGAAGAGGTCGTTGAGGGGCTTCGCCCCCTGCGGGGCTTCGATCGTCTGCTTCTCGTTGACGCCGCTCAGCGAGAGGTCGAAGCTGAGTTCGACGCTTTCGGGGCCTTTGCTGGAGCCCTTGGGCGGTTCGACCGTCAGCTGCACGGTGACGCGCCGCACGATGTGGTCGCCGCCGACGTAGACGTCGACGTGCGCCGTCTTGATCGCCTTCTCGATTTCGCCCTTTGCCTTGCCGAGCGAGCCGAGCGAGGGCAGCGCTCCGGTCGCCCCCAGCGGCGAGGCGCAGGCCGGATTTTCGGCGAGCTTGACGAGCGCGTCGATCGCCCCCGAGACGTTGAGGTCGCCGCTCACCTTGGTCGTGCCGGTGCCGCCGACGTCGGCGCTGCCTTCGTTGGAGAGGTTTTCGATGAATTCGCTGATCTTCAGCTTGCCGGCCGCTTCCTGGCAGGCGCTGGTCCCTGCCGAGCCTTCCTTGCCGCCGGCCTGCTGCTGCGCCTGCTTGATCGCCGACTTGACGAAGCTGAAGGTGGTTGGGTCGACTTCGTACTCGACGCCCTTGTAGTTGACGTAGGCGCTGTTCGGAAGCAGGATCAGGCCGCCTTCGAAGTCGACGTTTTTGCCGCTGAGCGAGCCGTTCACCTTGGCGGTCAGGTCGAGCTGGGGAAGCTTGCCCTTGCCTTCGCTCTGGAACGGGCCGGAGAGGCTGACGTTGATGTCCCCGCCTTCCTTCCCCTTCGCCTTGACGGAGAGCGAGAGGTTGACGTTGCCGCTCGTGACCCCCTTCAGGGTGGCGTTGTCGATGACCTTGTGCGGGTCTTCGTTGTTGTTGCTGCTGCTGCTACCGCAGGCGGCGAGCGCGGTCGCCAGCGCGAGCAGGGTGGTGAGGGCGAGGAGAGTTCGAAGTCGGCTCAAGGCGGTGGTCCTCCTGGGGGGTGGGGTGCAAGGCGCATGGTAAGGCTAGCGCCGGGCCGCGCCGGGCGCGCGGATTATCATCGCCGCAATGGAAGAAGCGCCCACACCGAGCTCGGTCGCCGAGACCAAGGAGGCGCTCGCCGCGGCCGGCTACCTCGCCGACGAGCCGGCGGCGCTGGTCTCCTTCCTCGCGCAGCGGCTCGGCAAGCCGATCCTGGTCGAGGGGCCGGCGGGGGTCGGCAAGACGGAGCTGGCCAAGGCGCTCTCGCGGGCCAGCGGCCGCGAGCTGATCCGCCTCCAGTGCTACGAGGGCCTCGACGAGGCCAAGGCGCTGTACGAGTGGAACTACCGCAAGCAGCTGCTGCGCATCCAGGCCGGCGGCGAGTCCGGCTGGGAGGAGGTCCACGACGACATCTTCGCCAAGGAGTTCCTGCTCGAGCGGCCGCTGCTGCAGGCGATCTCCAGCCCCGACCCGGTGGTGCTGCTGATCGACGAGATCGACAAGACCGACCAGGAGTTCGAGGCGATGCTGCTCGAGCTGCTCTCCGACTTCCAGATCACGATCCCCGAGCTGGGCCAGGTCGCGGCGACGACGATGCCGATCGTCGTCCTCACCTCGAACAACACGCGCGAGCTGACCGAGGCGCTGAAGCGGCGCTGCCTCTACCTCTGGCTCGACTACCCGGAGCTGGAGCGGGAGATGGAGATCGTCCGCCTGCACGCGCCGGAGCTGCCGGAGGCGCTCGCCCGCCGCCTCGTCGAGGTGATCCGGATGGTGCGGGCGCTCGACCTCAAGAAGCCGCCCTCGATCGCCGAGTCGATCGACTGGGCGCGGACCCTGCTGCTGATGGGCGCCGAGGACATCGACCGCGAGACCTTCGAGCAGTCGATGTCGATCATCGTCAAGCACCGCACCGACATCGACCTGGTCGCCGAGCGGGTCGGGATGAAGCTGGCCGGCGCCCCGACGCAGGCGCCGGGGTGAGCGCGGCGGCGGCCTCCCCCTACGGGCCGCGGGCGGACGCCGGCCCGCCCGGGCTGGCCGCGAAGCTGCTCGGCTTCTGCGAGGAGCTGCGCAGCGAGGGGGTGGCGGTGGGGACCTCGGAGCTGCTGGACGCCTTCGCGGCGCTGGAAGAGGTGCCGTGGACCTCGCGCGACGACTTCCGCGGGGCGCTGGCGGCGACGCTCGCCAAGTCGCAGGAGGACCGGCGCGTCTTCGCGCTGCTGTTCGAGCGCTGGTTCTTCCGCGCCGCGGAGGCCGAGGCGATCGAGCGCGGGATCGGCGAGGAGGGGCGCCGCCACGAGGGCGGCGAGCGGCTCGACGTCGAGGAGCTGCGCGAGCGGATCCGGCAGGCGATCGTCGACGGCGACGAGAGCGCGATGCGCGACCTGGCGCGGCTGGCGATCGCCGCCTTCGGCCGCCGCGGCGAGGGCTCGGGCGTGGTCGGCGTCGACGTGCAGCGGATCCGCCGCACGCTGGGCCTCTCGACCGGTGCCCAGGCGACCGAGGACGGCGCCGCCGGGCTGCCGCCGATCGAGCGCGAGCAGCTCAGCCGCTTCGAGCGCCACCTGCGCCGCGAGCTGGAGCGCGACCTGATCGAGCGCACCTCGACCCTCCCCCCCTCGCGCCCGCTGGCCGAGCTGGACCGCGCCCTGCCGACCAGCCCCACGCAGGACCTCGCCGCCGTGCACCGCGCCGTCTCGCAGATGAAGCGGCGGCTGGCGACGCTCGGCCACGAGCAGCGCGGCCGGCACAGGGGGCGGGCGGTCGACGTGCGGCGCACGATGCGCGCCTCGCTGGAGACCGGTGGCGTGCCGCTGCGGCTGCGCTACCGGCCGAAGCGCCCACGCCGCCCCGAGATCTACGTGCTCTGCGACGTCTCGACCTCGGTCACCTCGGCCAGCGTCTTCTTCCTCTCCGTCCTCCACGCCCTGCACGACTCCTTCCGCAAGCTGCGCAGCTTCGTCTTCATCGAGCGGATCTCCGAGGTGACGGAGGTCTTCGAGCACGAGCGCGACTTCCGCACGATCGCCGAGCGGATCTCCCGCGAGGGCGGCGTCGCCGACGTCTCCGGCTACACCGACTACGGCCGCGTCTGGCTCGAGTTCCTGGCCGAGATCTCCGACGACCTCGACCCCCGCTCCACGGTGATCGTGCTAGGCGACGCCCGCACCAACGGCCGCGAGCCCCACGCCGAGGTCTTCGCCCAGATCGCCGAGCGGGCCGGCCGCCTCTTCTGGCTCAACCCCGAGCCACGGCTCTACTGGAACTACGGCGACTCGGTGATGGCCGCCTACGAGCGCCACTGCGACGGCGCCTTCGAGTGCTGGACCACCCGCCACCTCGAGAGCTTCGTAAACGTCGTAGCCGGCGGCGTTCCGGCTGGCGGCTGAGCCTCTCACAACCTTCAAGGGGGGCCCGGATGAAACAACGGGCTCAGGGATTACAGCTAGCCGACCAGCGCTGGTGCCAGCTCGCTGGCCGACGTTTCGATTCGCTCGGGGACCGTAATCGTGATGTGGCCGTCGCGCTCCGCCAGCCATCTTGCGTTGACGATCGTCAGGCCGATGACCTCTCCGGCAGAATCGAGCTTGACCGCATGCCCGTCGGGGGTCCCGACAGTCTCGGCAGCCGGAACAGGCTCACCATGGTGCAGATAGAGGACGTCAGCCTCCGCGTCGTAGGAAACGTGGTCGAATTCGTGATTGCCGACGCGAATGGTCATCGTCTACGTTCGGACCGTGGGTCGTTCGACTGAGGAAATGCCACGATGACTGTTCAGTGGACGCGCTGCTGCTTGCGGCGACGATCGCGATCGTCGAGCACGTGGATCAACGTGAGGCTGACCCCGAAAGTCGCGACGAGGACCGCGAACGAGCCGATTTCGGAGTCGCGGAACACATAGCCCCCCACGAAGAGAATGCAGACGCCGATCGCAAGCGAGATATAGAAGTTCCGCTTGATGATCATCGCTATCGAGCGTACCTCATCAGCAGGTCGAAGCACAGACAGAACATTCCTACGACTCCAGCCAGAAAACCGTCCCGCAAGGCATTCCCCTCCATCTCCTTGCGCGACCGCCCCTTGAGCATTCCCATCCCTGCGGCGACGAAGCCGCCAACGACGACCGCCGCGCCGATCGAGGTCGCCACCGTCTCGAGCAGCATGGTGAGCAGACCGACATTGGCAAGAACGATCATGGGCACCCGGAGATCGTCCCGACCGAGGTGTGCCCTGTGGTGCGCTGATGTAGCGAAACCGGAAATCCTTCGCACCAAGAGCCACCGCTCGGCGGTTCCGCGGAACCGTTAGCGGTGCCGCCGGGCCGTCGGGGATCATCTGCGGTAACTCTCGGAAAGGGGGAGCAGTGCAGCCAGCGGACTACCCAGTCACCTTCTCGGTCGAGTACCCGGAGCGGGCGCTGAGCCGGGTGTCGACCGCCTTCCGGATCTTCGCCGTGATCCCGATCGCGATCGTGGCCGTCCTGCTCGAGGGCGGGGAATTCTCGGGCGGCTCCTCGCAGGGCGGCTTCTACTTCTCGGGAGCGGCCGCGGGCGGCGGCCTCGTCGTCCTCCCGATCGTCCTGATGCTGCTGTTCAGGAAGAAGTACCCGCGCTGGTGGTACGACTGGAACCTCGAATTCATGCGCTTCTCGAACCGGATCGGCATCTACATCGCGCTGATGGACGACCGCTACCCGTCGACCGACGAGCAGCAGGCGGTACAGCTCGACTTCCCCTACCCGGATGCGCCGCAGCTGAGCCGCGGGCTGCCGCTCGTCAAGTGGCTGCTCGCCATCCCCCACTTCGTGGTGCTCTTCTTCCTCTACATCGGCGTCTTCCTCGCCGTGATCGGCGCCTGGTTCGCGATCCTCTTCACGGGTCGCTACCCGCGCGGGATCTTCCGCTTCGTCGAGGGCGTGATCCGCTGGCAGAACCGCGTCTACGGCTACGCGCTCGTGCTGGTCACCGACAGGTACCCGCCCTTCCGCCTCTCGCCCTGAGCCGCCCCGTCACGCCGCTCGCCGGCAGTCCGGCGGGGCTAGCGGGCGACCCAGGCGTCGGGGGAGGCGGCGAGCGCCTCGACCGCGGCTGGGAGGTTGCCGGAGACGAGGTCGGCGAGGGTGACGTGCTCGACGACGCTGCGGAGGCTGGCGCGGACGGCGATCCAGACCTCCTGCAGGTGGATGGCGTTGCCGCGGTACTCGATCGACTCGGGCGGCGCCGACTGGACGTGGGCGATCGGCCCCTCGACGGCGCGGACGACGTCGGCGATCGTGATCGTGTCGGCGGGGCGGGCCAGCCAGTAGCCGCCCTTGGCGCCGCGGCGGGCGCGGACGATGCCGGCGTGCTTCAGCTCGAGCAGGATGTGCTCGAGGAACTGGAGCGGGATGTCCTGCGCCTCGGCCAGCCGCTCGCCCTTGACGGGGCCCTGCTCGGCGGCGGCCAGCTCGGCGGCGGCGCGCACGGCATAGTCGGCCTTCGCTGACACGCGCATGGGACCAGTTAATCAGCAGTGGCCGATTCCATGGCCACGGGCGTCATCCAGCGGGGGATCGTGCGGCCGGTCATCTACCCGATGGTCTCCGGCGCCAGCTCGCCGGAGCGGTCGCGAGGCTGCCGGTCGCCCGTCGCCGCCTCGCGATCGGCGCGACGCGAGCGGTACCAGCGCGGCAGCCAGATCAGCAGGCCGAGGCCGAGGGCCGCGACGCCGGCCGCGATCGGCCAGACGGTCGGGTCGCCCTTCTGGATCGTCACGATCCCCGAGGCGACCAGGACGATGCCGAGCGCCGTGCGGATGAAGCCCTGCGGCGCCCGGCTGGAGAGGGCGGCGCCGATCACGACGCCGGGCACCGAGCCGAGCAGGATGTTGCCGGCGAGGGTGAAGTCGACGTTGCCCCCCACCCAGTGGGCGAGGCCGGCCGCCCAGAGCAGGACGGCGGCGTGGAAGACGTCGGTGCCGACGACCTTCTTCGGCACGAGGCGGAAGACGGCGATCAGCAGGATCGCGATCACCGTGCCCGAGCCGGCCGAGGTGATCCCGATCACGAAGCCGGTGGTGGCGCCGATCACCACGGCCGCGACCTTGTGGCGGCGCTCCACCTCGAAGTCGTCGCGCTCGTCGACGAGACCGCGGAGGATCAGCGCCCGGGCCAGGGTGACGACGCCGACCATCAGCAGGGTGCCGCCGAGCACCGCGTAGACGAGCGAGTCGAGCCGTTCCGGGCCCACGTGCCGCTCCAGCACCGAGATCAGCCCGACGCCGGCCACCGCGGCCGGCACGCTGCCCAGCGCCAGCCACTTGACCAGGTCCATGTTCACGGTCCTCATCCGCAGGTGACGCCAGCCGCCGACCGTCTTGGTGATCGCCGAGTAGAAGATGTCGGTGCCGATCGCGGTGGTGGGCTGGATGCCGAAGACGAGGATCAGCATCGGCGTCATCAGCGATCCCCCGCCCATCCCCGTCATGCCGACGAGCATGCCGATCCCAAGTCCGAAGATGATGATTGTCGGGTCCATCCGAGTCCGCCCGCGTCGCTTATCGACTTTCTTGACCTTCTTGGTCAGGAGGCGATTCGCGACAGGGTAGCAGTCTTTTCGACGTTCCCGGCCGGATTCCGCGCGAGAGGCTGGAGCTAGACTCCGACCCACAACCCAGGGGAGCTCGCGGGAAGGCGGGCTGAGATGGCGCTCACGGAATCCACCGCCCGGCGCCGACCCTCAGAACCTGTGCGGTAATGCGCGCGAAGGGAGCATGTTGAAACCATCGGTCGCAGTGGAGCCTGGACCGGCCGGGGTCCGCGGCGAGGGAGCCGGCGTCACGATCCGCGGCCTGCGGCACTCCTACGGGGAGCTGCGCACGATCGAGCGCCTCGACCTGGCGGCGCCCGAGCACGGTGTGCTGGGCCTGGTCGGGCCGTCGGGCTGCGGCAAGTCGACCCTGCTCGAGCTGATCTCCGGCCTCCAGGAGCCCGGCGAGGGCGAGATCGAGGTCGGCGGGGCGCGCGAGGCCGGCGGACGGCTCGCCCGCTGCGCCTTCATGCCCCAGCGCGACCTGCTCCTGCCCTGGCTCTACGGCGATCGACAACGCGGCGCTGGCGCTGCGCAACCGCGGCGCGCGGCGCGGCGAGGCGCGGCGCGAGGCGCGGCGGCTGTTCGAGCGCTTCGGCCTCGCCGGCTTCGAGGCCACCCGCCCCGCGCGAGCTCTCCGGCGGGATGCGCCAGCGGGTCGCCTTCCTGCGCACGCTCCTCTCCGGCAAGCCGGTGCTGGCCGCTCGACGAGCCGTTCGCCTCGCTCGACGCGATCACCCGGGCCGAGATGCAGGAGCTGGCTGGCGGCGACGCTGGAGGCCGACCCGCGCACCGTCGTCCTCGTCAGCCACGACGTCGAGGAGGCGCTCTACCTCGCCGACCGCGTCGCGGTCCTCTCGCCGCGCCCGGCCCGCGTCGTCGCCGAGCTGAGCGCGCCGGCGCCGCGGGCCGCCGACCGCGACGCGG
Source organism: uncultured Solirubrobacterales bacterium (assembly GCA_963696185.1). GTDB lineage: Bacteria > Actinomycetota > Thermoleophilia > Solirubrobacterales > 70-9 > VRUE01. Next base: position 1,751,040 of record OY968825.1, on the reverse strand, counting down.
CCGTCGCCGACCCCGGCTTCGTCGCCGTGCGGGAGCGGGCCATGCGTCGCCCTGCGCGAGGGAGGCGAGACGATGAGGCGCTGGGCCCTGCCGGCCCTCCTGCTCGCGGCGCTGATCGGCGCCTGGCAGGTCGCCGCGGCCAGCGGCGCGATCGCCGCCGCCCTCCACCTCGAGCGCTTCCTCGTCCCCTCCCCCGCCGAAGTCGCCTCGTCGCTCTGGCAGAACCGGGCGCTGCTCGCCGAAAACGCCTGGGTGACGCTGCGCGAGGTCCTCTTCGGCTTTGCCTGCGCGCTTGCCGCCGGGCTCGGCTTCGCCGGCGTCCTGCACCTGTCGGCGACGCTGCGGCGCGCCGCCTACCCGCTGATCGTCGCCTCGCAGACGATCCCGATCGTCGCCGTCGCCCCGATCCTGATCGTCTGGTTCGGCTACGGGATCGGCCCGAAGCTGGCGGTCGTGGCGCTGCTCTGCTTCTTCCCGATCACCGTCAACACGCTCGACGGGCTGCGCTCGGTCGACCCCGACGCGATCAAGCTGATGCGCACCCTCGACGCCTCGCGCTGGCAAACCTTCCGCCGCCTCGAGGCGCCCACCGCGCTGCCCTTCGCGTTCAGCGGCGCCAGGATCGCCGTCGCCGTCGCCTTCATCGGCGCCGTCTTCGGCGAGTGGGTCAGCGCCGACTCCGGCCTCGGCTACCTGATCCAGCAGGACAACGGCCAGCTCGAGACGGCGCGGATGTTCGCCGAGGTGACGATCCTGGCGGCGATCGCGATCGCCATGTTCGGCCTGCTGGCCCTCGTCGAGCGTCGCGTCGTCACTTGGCGGTAGAAACAATCACTCGGACAACCAACGAGAGCAGGGGATGAGACAGAACCAGGCAGTCAGGAAAGTCAGGCGACCGCTGCGGGTCGCGATCGCGACAGCCGCGATCGTCGCCGCCCTCGGCCTGGCCGCCTGCGGCGAAAAGAGCGAGAGCGGCGGCGGCAAGGCGCAGCCGTTCAGCGTCACGCTCGACTTCTATCCCAACCCCGACCACGCCGGGATCTACATGGCGCAGAAGCTCGGCTACTTCCGCGAAGCGGGCCTCGACGTCAGCATCCACACCCCCGCCGACCCCGCGGCGCCGATCAAGCAGGTCGCGGCCGGGCAGACCGACCTCGCCATCTCCTACGAGCCGGAGGTCCTGCTGGCCCACGAAGAGGGCCTGGAAGTCGTGTCGGTCGCCGCCCTCGTCGACCGCCCGCTCACCTCGATGATCTGGCTCAAGAAGTCGGGGATCAAGGGAGTCGCCGGCCTGCGCGGCAAGACGATCGCCACCGCCGGCATCCCCTACCAGAACGCCTACCTGAAGACGATCCTCGCCCGCGCCAACCTCTCGCCCTCCGACGTGCACGCCGTCAACGTCGGCTACGGCCTGCTGCCGGCGATCGTCGGCGGCCGCGCCGACGCGATGCTGGGCGGCTTCCTCAACGTCGAGGGCGTCGACCTGCGCCTGCGCGGCAAGCACCCGGTCGTCGTCCCGGTCGACAAGCTGGGCGTGCCCAGCTACGACGAGCTGGTCCTGGTCGCCCAGCGCAAGCGCCTCGAAGAAGACCCCGAATCGGTCCGCCTCTTCGTCGCGGCGTTGGCCCGCGGCACGGCCGCCGCGGTGAAGGACCCGAAGGCGACCGCCAAGGCGCTGCTGGAAGCGAACTCGGCCCTGAAGCCGGGGCTGACGGCCGCCGAGGTGAAGGCGACCCTGCCGCTGCTCGAGCCGCAGGGCCCGCAGCGCCCCTACGGCTACATGGAACCGGCGCAGTGGCAGGGCTTCATCGGCTGGATGCGCGACAACGGGCTGATCTCCTCGCTGCCGGCGCCCTCGGCGGTGCTCAGCAACGCCTACCTGCCGGGCAGGATCCCCGAATAGCGCGGCGGCCGCTCGTCGAATAGGCCCACCACCTGCTCGGGAGGCAGCGCCCGCGAGAAGAGGTGGCCCTGCGCGTAGTCGCAGCCGAGCCGGCGCAGTTCCGAGAGCTGCGTCTCGTTCTCGACTCCCTCGGCGATCACGTCGAGCGAGAGGGCGCGGGCCATGCCGATGATCGCCTCGACGATCGCCGTGCGCTCCTCGCCGACCCCCAGCTCGTCGACGAACGAGCGGTCGATCTTCAGCGCGTCGAAGGGGAAGCAGTTGAGATAGGCGAGGGACGAGTAGCCGGTGCCGAAGTCGTCGAGGACGAGGCCGACGCCGATCTTGCTGAGCGCCTCGAGCGTCGCGGTCGCGGCATCCGACTCCTCGACCAGGACGCTCTCGGTGATCTCCAGGCGCAGGTGGAGGGGGTCGAGGCCCGTGCGGGCGAGGATCTCCGCGACGGAGTCGGCGAGGTCCCGGTGGGCGACCTGGCGGGCGGAGAGGTTGACCGAGACGTCGAGCGGCCGCCGGTCCGGGCGCAGCTCGTGCCACTCGAGCGCCTGCGCGCAGGCCGTTTCCTGCACCCAGCGGCCGATCGGCTCGATCAGCCCGCTGTCCTCGGCGATCGAGACGAACTCGGCCGGATCGAGCAGGCCGCGCTCGGGATGGCGCCAGCGGACCAGCGCCTCCATGCCGGTGATCTCGCCGCTGCCGAGGGCGATGACGGGCTGGTAGTGGAGGACCAGCTCGTCGCGCTCGAGCGCATGGTGCAGCTCGCGCTCCACCTCGAGGCGGCGGACGGCCCGCGCCCGCATCTCGGCGTCGAACAGCTCGCTGCGTCCCCGCCCTCCCTCCTTCGCCCGGTACATCGCGGCGTCGGCGTCGCGGATCAGCTGCTCGGCGTCGACCGCCTCGCGGGGCGAGGGACGGGCGACGGCGATGCCGAGGCTGGCGGTGAGGAAGTGCTCGACGGCCCCCGTCGAATAGGGCTCCGCAAAGGCGTGGCCGACCCGCTCGGCGATCGCCATCGCCTCCGCCTCGTCGGAGAGCCGGTCGATCAGGATGCCGAACTCGTCGCCGCCGAAGCGGGCGACGACGTCGCCGGGGCGGAGGTGGGCGCGCAGGCGGGGCGCCACGGCGCGCAACAGCGCGTCTCCCGCGTGGTGGCCCATGCTGTCGTTGATCAGCTTGAAGTGGTCGAGGTCGAGGAAGAGGATCCCCACCGGCGACCTCGACGCCGCAGCCCGTTTCAGCGCCGCCTCCAGCGATTCCACGAAGCTGATCCGGTTGGGGAGGCCGGTGAGGGAGTCGTGGAGGACGCGGTGGCGCAGCGCCTGGTCGGCGGCGTGGCGCTCCAGCGCATCGGTCAGCACGTTGGCGGAGGCCTGCGCGAAGTGGACGTCCTGCGGGGTGAAACGGCTGCTCTCGGTCGAGTGGACGTCGAGCACGCCGAAGGGCCGCTGCTTGCCGGCGATCGGCACCGCGAGGCTGCTGCGCACGCCCATCGCCCGCAGCGCCGGCGGCATCGAGAAGCGGCGCTCGGTGGTCCAGTCGTCGACGATCACGTGCAGCTCGGAGTCGAGGACGGCGCCGGCGTGCGAGTCGGCTGCGGCGAAGGCGCGCTCCTCGGCGCCGGTCATGTGCTTGGCCAGCCCGGCGCTCAGCCACAGCGACCGGCCGCTGCCACCGCCCGTCCAGATGCAGGCCGCCTCGACCCCGTCGATCTCGGTCATCAGCGCGACCGCCTGGTCCATCAGCCTCGCCGGGTCGCCATCCTGGAGCGCGTGCCCGCCGAGGCGCGCCACCGCCGCCTGCTGGGCCGCGGCGCGGCGCAGCTCGTGCTCAGCCAGCTTGCGATCGGTGATGTCGTAGAGGACGCCGTGCCAGACCGGCGTCCCCTCCTCGTCCGGCTCAAGCACCGCCTCGTCGAGGATCCACACCACCTCGCCGGAGCGGGTGATCATCCGGTAGTCGACCGGTGGGGTGTCGCGCTGGCCGAGCGCCTTGTCGGTCTCCTGCTCCAGCGCCCGCTCGCGATCCTCGGGGTGCAGCTGCCTCGCCCAGAGGCCGGGGTCGGCGATCCACTCCTCGGGGCTGTAGCCGAAGACCTCCTCCACCTGGGGGCTGATGTAGCGCCAGCGGCCGCGCTCCCCCAGCTCGCAGGCATAGAGGACCGCCGGCACGCGTTCGACCAGGCGGCGGAAATCGGCCCCCGCCGAGGCGATGTGGTCGACGAACTCGGCAACCCGCTCGTCCGGCCAGCTCTCCCCCGGTTCCGCATGGGCCATCGCGGACTTATCGACCGCTCGCCGGCTTGCTTGACGCCTACGAGATGTTCGTCCAGGCGGCGGCCGGCCCGCGGAAGGGCGCGTAGGGGGAAGGCGGCCTCAGCTCCAGCTCCAGCGCCGCCGTCCTCATCGGCCGCTCAGCGCCCGAGCAGATGGACGTCGACCAGGAAGGAGCGGCTGGCGACGACGTTCGCGGGCCGCTCGCGGCGCCGGGAAAGTCCGCGCCCGGATCTCTTGCGGGACCCGACCGCGCCGACCGCCCGCACCGCAGCCACGGTAGCCGCCCCGGCGAGGACGCCACCGGCAGCAGCTATGACCGCGGTTCGTGCCTCATTGCGTAGCGCAAGAGATTCGGGGCTCTCGCGTGGAAGGACGCGAACCGGAATCGGCTCTAGCTCCATCTTCACCCGGCCGACTGTAGCGATGCACGGGCCGGGCTTTCGAGGGGCGGGGCCTCGTATCCCGCAAGTTGCGGCTTCTCAGAGCGCCTTCTCGTAAATTCGATACCGCTTGACCACCTTGCCGCCCATCCCCTCCATGGCGCGGTTCATCGGCCCGTTGGTCTCCAGGATCCAGCCCATGTCGCCGCCCTTGATCGCGCCCGGCTGGGCTGCGGTCTCGAGGTGCTTGAGGTAGAGCCCGGCCGCGACGCCGCTGTGGCGGTAGTCGTGCTTGACGCCGAGCGCGAAGACCCGCAACTGGTCGATCTTGCGCTTGCCGAGCAGGAACCTGAGCCAGCCGAAGGGCAGCAGGCGGCCGTTCAGCTTCGCCATCACCTGGTTGATGTCGGGCAGCGTCAGCGCCGCTCCCACCGGCTCGCCGTCCTTCTCGGCCATGTAGGCCCAGTCCTCGTCGATCACCTGCTTCAGGTTCTTGGCCTGGAACTCGACCTCGGCGTCGGTGATCGGCACGAAGCCCCAGTTGCTCCCCCAGGCCTCGTTGTAGACGTCCATGAAGCGACGCACCTCGTTCGCCATGTCGCGCTTGCGCATGTTGCGGATGACGATCCCTTCGTCGCCCAGGGCCTTCTCCGCCGCGGCGTGGATCGCGGGGTCGAAGCGCTCGCCGCCCTTGAGCTCGCCGAATTGCAGTTCCCACATCTGCACGTCCATCGCCTTGCCGAAGCCGTGGGCCTCGACCAGCTCCCCGTAATAGGGCGGGTGCCAGGGCTCGAGGATCATCGGCCGCTGCTCGAAGCCCTCGATCAGGATGCCGACCTCGTCGTTGGTGGTGAAGTCCATCGGGCCGAGGATGCGCTTGCGGCCCTTGCCGCGCGCCCACTCGGCGGCGGCGTCGAGCAGGGCGCCCACCGTCTCCGGGTCGTCCTCCGACTCGAAGAAGCCGAACATCGCGTCGCTGCCGCCCTGGAACTCGTCCCAGCGGCGGTCGACCTGGGCGCTGATCCGGCCGACCGGCTCGCCGTCCCGCTCGGCCAGGAAGTACTCGACCTCGGCGTGCTCGAAGTAGGGGTTCTTCCTGCGGTTGAGGAACTCCATCCGCTCGAAGACCAGCGGCGCCACCCACCGCGGATGGTCGCGGTGGAGGCGGAAGGGCACCTTGACGAAGCGCTTCAGCTCGCGCCGCGTGCGGACCGGGCGGATGGAAACGCCTCCCATGGGGAGCGGAAACCTACACTCTGCGCATGAGCGAAGCCACCGAGCTGCCGGTCGACGTCTTCGAGAAGGCCCGCAGCCACGACCGCCTCGAGCAGCTCGAAGCGGCAAAGCAGCACGACCTCCTCCCCTACTTCCGCATCCTCACCTCGCAGGCCGGGCCCGTGGTCGAGATGGAGGGCCGCGAGACGATCATGCTCGGCTCCAACAACTACCTGGGGCTGACCGGCGACGAGCGGGTCAAGCAGGCGGCGCGCGACGCGCTCGAGACCTACGGCACCGGCGTCACCGGCTCGCGCCTGCTGAACGGGACGACGCCGCTGCACGTCGAGCTGGAGCGCGAGCTGGCGGAGTGGATGGAGACCGAGGACGCGATCGTCTACACGACCGGCTACCAGGCGAACCTGGGCTGCATCGGGACGATCCTCGGCCCGGGCGACACGGTGATCTGCGACTCCGGCGACCACGCCTCGATCCTCGACGGCTGCCGCCTCTCGGGCGCCAAGCTGCGGCCCTTCCGCCACAACCGGATGGACAAGCTGGAGAAGATGCTGGGGCGGGCGGCGGAGGACGGCGGCGGCGTGCTGGTCGTCGTCGACGGCGTCTTCTCGATGGAGGGCGACGTCTGCGACCTGCCGCGGATCGTCGAGCTGTGCAAGGCGCACGGGGCGCGGCTGATGGTCGACGAGGCGCACGGGGCGGGCGTGCTGGGGGCGCGCGGCGCCGGCGCCTGCGAGCTGTTCGGGCTGGAGGACGAGGTCGACCTGAGGATGGGAACCTTCTCCAAGAGCCTCGCCTCCTGCGGCGGCTTCGTCGCCGGCCCGGCCGACGTGGTCGAGTACCTGCGGATCGCCTCGCGCTCCTTCATCTTCAGCGCCTCGGCGGTGCCGGCCGCGGTCGGCGCGGCGCTGGCGGCGCTGCGGGTGATCCGCGCCGAGGGGCCGGCGCTGTTCGAGGCGCTGCTCGGCAACGCCGAGTACCTGCGCGAGGGGCTGCGCCGGCTCGGCCTGCGGCTCGTGGAGCCGGGGCGGCTGCCCGACGGAAGCGTCGCCACCACCCCGGTGGTGCCCGTCCTGGTCGGCGACGACTGGCAGGCGGTCCTGCTCTGGAAGGCGCTCTTCGAGGCCGGCGTCTACACCAACGTCGCCATCCATCCCGCGGTGCCCCCGGGCGGGGCGCTGCTGCGAACCAGCTTGATGGCGACCCACGAGCGCGAGCACCTCGACGCCGCCCTCGGCACGATCGCCCGAACAATCGAGGACTTTCCCGATCTACCCCGGTCGGGGTAGTTTCGGGCTTGTCCAAATCTGGACAAGCCATCTCGGCCGGGAAAATGATGCTCTTAGCGAACGACCTGGCGCCCCTTTGCCGCCGCCGGGGTTGACGCTCACCGCCCCGACGGCATAGCTTGGCCCCCGCGCCGACCGCATCCCCAGGGAGGGAAAGGCGGAGAAGGAGCACTTGCCTCCACCAGGCCGCGGCTCGACCGCCGGCCCGGCGCAAGAGAGAGAAACCAGTCACGACCCGAAGGGAGGACTCCCAGTGGACGCTGCCTCGATTGCCCCTGCCTCGATCGGCCCTGCTCCGATAACCGCCTCTGCGGTCAAGGTCCCGCAGCACATGGAGGCGCTCGCCCGCGCCAACCGGGTGCGGCTCGCGAGAGCGGAGCTGAAGCGCGCGATCGGCCGTGGCGACGTCGAGGTGGTGGAGGTGATCCGCGACACCCCCTGGGAGACCGAGAGCATGACCCTTGCCGAGCTGCTGACCAGCCAGCGCCGCTGGGGCCGCACCCGCGCCCGCAAGTTCCTGCTGGGGCTCGCCCTCAACGAGAACAAGCGGCTCGGCACCCTCACCCCCCGCCAGCGCGCCCTGCTCGACTCCGAGCTGAGCACGCGGTCCGGCGACCGCCAGCCGGCGTTCGCCTAGAGCCGCTGCCCGATTCGGAAGGAGAGCCCGCCCGAGGCGCGGCGGAAGGCACGGCGCAGAGCCAGGAAGGCGGCGAGGAAGGCGACCGCGCCGGCCGCCAGGCAGACCGCCAGGATCAGGCCGGCGAGGTAGAAGAGGCCGCCGACGACGAGCACGAAGACGGCGCCGGCGAGCAGCGTCGTGTGGGAGCGGTAGCCGGCGAAGTGCTCGCGAACCGAGACCTCGAGGCCGCCGAGCCCTCCCAGGACGACGCCGACGCCGAGCGCGGTCGGGTTGCCGCCGACGACGCCGACCGCCAGCATCACGATGCCGGCCAGGACGGTCAGCTCGGCGAGCGGGAACGAGCCCCAGGGCGCCGGCGGCCGCTCGTCGACCTTGCCCCGGCCCTCCACGACCTTCCTCCTACCGCTCAACGGCCGCAAGCCGCCCGGGTAACGGGCATCCGGAGGAGACCCTGACCCGCCACCAGCCCATCAGCATCCCGAGCAGGCCGAGGCGCGGCCGCGAGTGCCAGTGGCCGCAGCCCGGCTCGCCGACGTCGGCGCGGGAGATCCGCAGCCACTTGAAGTCGGCCGGCGCGGCGATCATCCGCTCCAGCAGCTCGCGGTTGCGGGCCTCGACCTCCGCCCTGGCCGCGAGGGCATGGCGCGCCTCCGCGATCCGCGAGGCAAGCGCGTCGCGCACCTCCTCCAGCTCGCCGAGATCGAGCAGCCGCGGCCCCGCGGCGGGCGCGGGCACTCGGCAATCGACTTCGACATGGCCGAAGGCCGCCGTAAACAGGCCGGCCAGCTCCCGCTCGAGTCGCCCGATCTGCCGGCGCAGATCCGCGCGGGCAAGAACCTCGTTGCCACCAACGTATGGGGCGAGAGCTACGTCTCGTTGCAGCAAGCCCACCATCCAAATCTTAGATCAGCATTCCGGGGGCGCGCGTGGCCAAGCAGATCAAGGACGCAGGGAGCGTGGCGTGCTTCTGCACGCGAGCGACCGAGGACGCAGATATGCGCCGTGCCACGCGCGTCACCGGGGGGCGTCATCCGGCCTCCAATGTTGCGGCGGCCATCCACAGCGCCTCGTCGACCGCGGTCTGGGGCACGCCCTTGACCTGCACGGCGACGATCGCGATGCGGCGGGTTCGGGCCTCCACCTCGCGTCCCGCGGCGGTGGCGCCGAACAGCAGCCCCAGCGGAGCGCGCTCGTCGGCGAGCACGAGCGTCCCCTGCGGCAGCTCCCCGGGCCTGCCCGCCAGCGACTCCCCCGGCGCCGAGTCGCGGATGCAGGGACGGCCCTCGAGCTGCTCGGCGTCGAAGGCGCGCAGCGCGATCCCGGTCTCGACCGTGGCGATCGTCAGCGCGTCCGCGGGCAGGCCGCGGCTCCCGAAGGCGCCGTCGCGGAGGCGGTCCAGGGCGAGCTGCTCGACCGGGGTGCGGGTGCGGTCGGGGTCGAGCCCGATCTGGCGGAAGAAGACGCGGTAGGCCCAGGGCACCTGCTGTTCGCGCATGTGGATCGCCTGGGCGCCGTAGAAGCGGTCGGAGAGGTCGCGGAGGCGGCGCCGGACCGGATCGGGGCTGCGGCGGCGGGGACGGCCGTCGACCGCGATCGAGGCCAGCCCCAGGCCCGGGAACTCGGCGGCGACATGGGGCGCGATCCAGCCCTGCTGCGGGGACGGCACCCACCCCACCCTCGAGCCCGCCGCGCCGGCCCCGGCCCCGGCCATCTCAGCCACCCTCCGCGACGCGTGTCGCGCGCAGCAGCCCCTCGATCCTGGCATCGAGCTGGCCTGCGGTCAAGACGCCGATGCTGGCGCTCTGAAGCGTCCCCCCCGGATAGGCGTAGGCGAAGGTCGGGCAGCCGCCGACCCGGTAGAGGGTGGCGACGGCGCCGTCGCGGTCGTAGCCGACCGGCATCCTCCAGCCGTGCCCGCGGATCAGGTCGCGAACCGTGCCGCGATCGTCGCGCACGTCCAGCGAGAGGAAGCTCACCCGTCCACGGTAGCGCTCGTACGCCCGCTCGACTGCGTCCTGCTGCTTGACGCAGTTGCCCCCTTCGGCGAACCAGAACGAGATCACCGAGGGGCGGGAGAAGAGGTCGCAGACGCGGATCGCGTCGGCGCCGCCGACGCGGCAGGCGGGCGTGCGCCGGTCGCCGGGCGGGCAGGGCAGCTGCGAGGTCGCGCAGTCGTCCTGGGCGACGTTGGCGTCGCCTTCCAGCGGGCCGGCGGCGACCGGGACGGCGAACTCGGGCAACGGCCAGCGGTGCGGCTGGCGGTCGAGCCCGAGCGTCCCGCCGCCGCCCAGCCCGTGGATGAAGCCGATCGCGACGACGGCCGCGAAGATCAGGCCGATGGCGATCGAGTAGCGGTCCCTCACCGCGCCTCCCCCCGCAGCAGAGCAGCCGGCAGCACGACCATCACCCCCAGCAGCGCGACCGCCAGGTCGATCACGGTGACGAAGCCGAAGTCGCGCAGCATCTTGACGTCGCTGGCGAGCAGCACGGCGAAGCCCGCCGTCGCGGTCGCCCCGGAGGCGAGCACGACGGCGCCGGTGCGGGCGTAGGCGGCGCGCAGGGCCTCGGCCGGCGCGAGGCCGCCGCGGCGCTCCTCGTGGAAGCGTCCCGCCAGGATGACGCTGAACTCGGTGGCGATCGCGATCGTCAGCGCGCCGAGCGAGGCCGACATCGGGTTGAGCGGGATGCCGCTCGCCCAGAGGACCAGCGCGGCCCAGCCGGTCGCCAGCACGATCGGGACGAGCGGCAGCAGGGCGCGCCGCGGCGAGCGGTAGACGGCGAGCAGCACCAGCGCCACCGCGGCGAGGCCGGCGAGGGTCAGCCAGTAGCGGCTGGCGGAGAGGTCGGACGCCGCGGCGGCGGCGATCACCGGCAGCCCCGCGAGCTGGACCTGCGCGCCGGCGGGCGGGCCGCCGGGCGAGCCGGGCCTGCCGATCTCGCTCCGCACCCGTTCGATCAGCGCCTGCTGGCTTTCCAGCGACTGGGCGCGGATGCCGAAGCTGAGCAGCGCCGTCCTTCCCGGCAGGCCGGTGCGGGGGTCCACCGGGGCGACCTGCGCCAGGTCGTAGGCCGGAAGTTCGGCGAGGGCGGCGCGGATGTCGCGTTTGCGCAGCGGGCCTCCCCCGCCGACCAGGAAGTCCGAGAGGGCGGGGCCGGGGCAGACTTCGGCGCGCAGGCAGCTCGGGTTGGGGCCGGAGAAGCCGTTGGAGCTCAGCACCCGCTGCTTGAAGGCGGCCATCCAGCGAATCAGGGCGGGGTCGGTGAGGTCGGGGGCCTGGACGCTGACATCGAGCTCGCCGGAGACGCCGGTCGTCCTCTGGACCTGGTTCAGGTCGCGCACCGCACCGAGGCTCTGCGGCGCCAGGGCGCGGATGTCGGAGACGGTGCCGATCTGGGTGCCGAGCCCCCAGCCGATCACGGCGAGGGCGAGGCCGACCGCGAGGACGCGCCCGGGGTGAGTGAGGGCAAGAGAAAGGAGGCGCTCTCGCGGGGGTGACTGGGGCGGGAGAGTGGGGTGCCCCTCTGCTCGAAGGCGCAAAGCGGCGAAACCGACCGTGAGGGCGAGCAGGAAGGCGACCGCGACGCCGACGACGAGGAGCAGGCCGAAGCTGCGGACCATTGGGGTTGGGGAGAGCTGGAGGGCCAGGAAGCCGGCGGCGGTGGCGAGACAGGCGGTGGCGATCGTCGGGCCGCCGCGGGAGGCGGCGAGGCGGGCGGCTTCGATGCCGGTTGCTCCGTTTGCGACCGCCTCGTCGTAGCGGGCCTGGAGCTGGATCGCGTAGTCGACGCCGAGGCCGATCAGGATCGGCAGCACGGCGATCGAGGCCATCGTCAGCGAGCCCCCCGCGAGGCGCAGCAGGCCGAAGGTCAGCGCCGCCGCGGCGAGGGCGACGCCGAGCGGCAGCAGGGGGAGGCGGGAGCGGAAGACGAGCAGCAGGGTGACGGCCATGACGAGGACCGCGACCGCGAAGAGGACCAGCAGGGCGTCCTTCAGCGCCCTGCCGAGGGCGTCGACGACGACCGGCACGCCGGAGATGACGTAGCGGCCGCCGTGCAGCGCGAAGCAGGGCTCCGGCCTGCCCCTGAACTCGCAGGCGCGGCGCCGCGTCGGGTCGTAGACCGCGGCGCGGATCAGCTCCAGGGCCCGGTGGCGCTGGGCGGCGCTGAGATCGGGGCGGAGCCGCAGGACTATCTGCGCGCTGTGGCCGTTCGGGAAGAGGTAGGCGAGGCGCGCCTTCGGCGTGTCCCGCCGGGCGCGCAGGTCGAAGACCACCGCCGCGAGGAATTCGGGGTTGGCGAGGCTGGGGGCGCTGGCGATCCCGTAGCGGGCGGCGACCGCGACCAGGAATTCGCGCAGCCGGTCGGGGGGCACGCGGGCGGCAAGGCGGCTGAGCTGGCGGTCGACCTGGATCACCGCCTCGTTGAGGAAGGTCGCGGGGCCGGCAAGGAACCTGACCGGCCGCTGCCGGGCCAGCTCGGCGCAGGGCCCGGGGATAGGCCTCGCCCCAGCCGGCACCTTGCCCGAGAGGCACCCCTCGAGCCGCAGCAGCCGCCCCAGGTTGGCGGTCAGCACGAGCTGCTGCAGGTCCCCCTCGGCGACGATGACGACGGGTTCTTCTCCGAACACCTGCCGCAGGTGCTGCGTGGCACGGTAGCTGGCCGTGTTGGCGTCGACCAGCGTTCCCGTTCCCGCGTCGGTCGGCAGCCGCGTCGCGGCAATGCCGGCCCCCACCGCGAGCAGGGCCGAGACCGCCAGCACCGCCCGAGCGTGCCTGGCCGCCCAGGCCGCGACTGCGCTCAATCCATCGAGAGCGGACCGGTGACGTCCGCGTTGAGGAACTGGTGGACGAACTGGTTTTCCGAGTCGAACAGCTCCTCTTTCGGCCCCGACTCGACGATTTTGCCGTTCCAGAGGACGGCGAGGAAGTCGGAGACCCTGCGTGCCGTGTTGAGGTCGTGGCTGATCACCAGGTAGCAGCCGCCGTGCTCGGCGTGCACCTCGCGAATCAGCTCGCAGAGCAGCGCCGTGCGGACGGGGTCGAGGCCGGAGTCGGGCTCGTCGAACATGACGATCGCCGGTTCCAGCACCAGCGCCCGCGCGAACCCGGCCCGCTTGCGCATCCCTCCCGAAAGCTCGTTCGGCATCTTGTAGATCGCCTCGATCAGCCCCACCTCTTTGAGGCGGCGGTTGACGATCTCGCCGATCTCCTCCTCGCTTTTGTCGGTGTGCTGGCGCAGCGGGAAGGCGGTGTTGTCGTAGATGTTCATCGAGCCGAACAGCGCCCCGTCCTGGAACAGCAGGCCGAACTTTTTGCGGATCTCGAACAGTTCGTCGTCGCTCATGTTGGGGATCGATTCGCCGTGCACGAGCACGTCGCCCGAGTCGGGGTAGAGCAGCCCGACGATGTGCTTGACGAGGACGCTCTTGCCGGTGCCGGAGGGGCCGAGCACGATCGAGATCTGGTCCTCGGGAAGGCCGAGGTTGAGGCCGTTGAGGATGCGGGCGCGACCGAACTGCTTGACCAGGTCGATGATCTCGATCGCGTCCTCGCCGCCGTGGTCGCGCTTGCGGCCGGTGTGGAAACGGTAGGGGTCGGGCTCGGCCGGGTCGACGCCGGGGATGACGAAGTCGCGGCCCATCACCGCGCCGTCCTCGCTGACGTAGGGGCCGTTGCTCTGGTTCCGATCGTCCATGGGCATAGCTTGTCAGCCTCCTATCGGCGCCCTCGGGTTGGCGCCCCAGAAGATCAGGGTGCCCAGCATCCCGATGATGTGGACCAAGACGATGTTGAGCACCATCGACTTCGCCGTCGCGGTGCCGACCCCGACCGGCCCCCCCGACGCGGTGTAGCCGTAGTAGCAGCCGACCAGCACGATCACCGTCGCCATCACCATCCCCTTGACGAGGCTGAAGAGCACGTCGGGGGGATTCTGGAACATCCAGAAGATCAGCAGGTAGCCGCCCGAGGAGACGTCGCCGATCTGGTTGACGACGGCGATGTAGCTGGCCAGGTACATGACCGCGATCCCGGCCAGGTACATGAACGGGAAGGCGATCCAGGCGGCGAGCAGGCGGGTCGCGCAGAGGAAGGTGACCGGCTGCACCCCCATCACCTCGAGGGCGTCGATCTCGTCGGAGATCCGCATCGCGCCCAGCTCGGCGACGATCCCGGTCCCGACCTTGGCGGAGAGCATGTAGCCGAAGGCGTAGGGCAGGATCTCGCGCAGGTCGCACCAGGCCGAGAAGACGCCGGAGTAGGCCGGGGCGCCCTGGGCGCGGACCAGGTAGGCGCCCTCGATCCCGCACTGGAGGCCGAGCACGAAGATGAAGCCCCAGATGATCAACGCCGAGCCGAGGATCAGGATCCCCGCCTGCCGCAGGGCCTCGCCGAAGAATCCGAAGACGCGGCCCGAGTAGACGAGGCCGGCGACCCGCGAGCCGAAGCGGGCGATCTCCCCGAACGAGTCGAGCCACTGCCGCGGGACTTCGAGCCAGGCGTTCATCGAATCGTCTGCAGTTCCGGGTTGGTGGCGAGCAGCGTCTGGGTGAAGACGTAGTTGAAGGCGAAGACGCCCATGAAGGCGATCACGACGGCCTGGTTGACGGCGCGGCCGACCCCGGCGGCGCCGCCGGTCGCCGTCATCCCCTTGTAGGAGCAGACGATCGCGATGATCGCCCCGAACAGGGTGCACTTGATCACCGAGCCCCAGAGGTCGGTAATCGAGGCGTTGGAGAAGAGGGTCGCGAAGAAGCCGCCGAGCGGCTGCTTGTAGAGGATCTCGGTGAGGATGCCGCCGCTGATCCCGAAGATCAGCGCGAAGATGTCGAGCAGGCCGGTGATCAGCATCAGGGCGAGGAAGCGCGGCACGACCAGGTTCTTGATCGGGTCGACGCCGAGCACCTGGAGGGCGTCGAGCTCCTCGCGGATCTTGCGGGCGCCGAGGTCGGCGGTGATCGCCGTGCCGGCGACGCCGGCGACGACCACGGCGGTGACGGCGGGCCCGATCTCGCGGATCGCCGCCAGCACGAAGAAGCCGCCGAGCCGGTCGAGGGCGCCGACCAGGGTGAGGAAGTTCGCCGCCTGCAGGCCCGGGGCGCCGAAGCAGATCGCCACCGTCGAGACCAGCAGCGGGAACCAGCAGAGCTGCAGGGCGAAGAGGAACTGCCCGATGAACTCCTCGCCGTAGGGGTAGGGGGGCTTCACCGCCGAGACGAGCGTGCGAGCGGTGAGGATCATCATCTCCCCGACCTGTTCGAACAGCGACTTGGCGGGCAGGAAGGCCCTGCCTATCGATACGGCTCTGTCCATTTGCTCCTCCGGAGAGCCGGGCGGCATCCACGCGCGCTCCGCTCGTCGCCTGAGTCTATGGGATGCCTCAGCGGCTTCCGTTAGACGACTGTTGAGATCCGGCTAACGTCGCGGCGGGCGGCTCGGAGGCCGCCGGAGAAGCCGAAACCCCGTGGTATGTTGCGGCCGCCTTGGACCCTGGGGGGAAGCGCAGACATCGACGGCGTCCCCGCCTGCGCGCCGTGGCCGCCGGCGCCGCGGCCGCGGCCCTGGCGGCCTCCGTCGCCGCCTGCGGGAGCGAACCCTCCTCGGACGTGGGCGAAGCGGCCGGGGCCTACCGGCTGCAGGTCGTCAGCGCGGCGTTCCCGACCGCGCAGCGCCTCGGCCAGACGTCGATGCTGCGGATCGGCGTCCGCAACACGGGTCGCAAGACGGCGCCGGCGCTGACCGTGACGATCTCGATCGCCGGCAGGGAAGGACAGACCTCCTCGCTGCCCTTCGGCATCCACGATCAGGAGCCCGGCCTGGCCCAGCCCGACCGCCCGGTCTGGGTCCTCGCGGCGCACTACCCGAAGCTGGCCGGCTCGCGGATCTCCGCCGGGGCGGAAACCTCCAGCCGCAAGACCTTCGACCTCGGGCCGCTGAAGCCCGGCGCGACGACCGAGGCGGTCTGGAAGCTGAGCGCGGTCAAAGCCGGCAAGTTCACGCTCCTCTTCAAGGTCGACGCCGGCCTCAGCGGCGCCGCCAGGGCCGAAACCGCCGGCGGCATCCTGCCGGGCGGCTCGTTCGCGGTGCAGATCTCGCCGGCCCCCCCGAACACGATCGTCACCGACAGCGGCAGGGTCGTGACGATCCCGCAGCAGCCGGCGCACAAGGGCCGCGGCCGCTAGCTCCCGGATTCCCGCCGCGCCGGGCCGGATACAGTTGGCCGACCAGCCGATGGAGGAGATCGAGGTTCGAAACCCGGCGAACGGCGAGCTGATCGCGACGGTCCCGATCGACTCGCCGCAGGCTGTCGCGGCGACCGTCGCCCGGGTGCGCGCCAACCAGCCCGAGTGGGAGGCCCTGGGGATCGAGGGGCGCTACCGCTGGCTGGGCAGGCTGCGGGACTGGCTGCTCGACAACGGCGAGCGGGTGCTCGACACGATGCAGGCCGAGACCGGCAAGGTACGTGCCGACGCCTCCAACGAGCTTGCCTACCTCACCGACCTGGTCAACTTCTACGGGACGAAGGGGGCCAGGTTCATCGGTGAGGAGAGGGTCCGCGCCCACACCCCGCTGCTCGCCGGCAAGAGGCTGCGCGTCCAGTACCGCCCCCACCCGGTGGTCGGCATCATCAGCCCCTGGAACTTCCCGCTGATCCTGGCGCTGGGCGACGCCATCCCGGCCCTCCAGGCCGGCGCCGCGGTCGTGGTCAAGCCCTCGGAGTTCACGCCGCTCGGCCTCGCCGAGGTGGTGCGGGCCTGGAAGGAGGAGATCGGCGGCCCCGACGTGCTCGACTGCGTGCAGGGAATCGGCGAGACCGGCGGCGCCCTGGTCGACGCGGTCGACTTCGTCCAGTTCACCGGCTCGGACCGGACGGGCCGCAAGGTGATGGCCCGCGCCGCCGAGACCCTGACCCCGGTCAGCCTCGAGCTGGGCGGCAAGGACCCGATGATCGTCCTCTCCGACGCCGACCTCGACCGCGCCGCCAACGCCGCGGCCTTCGGCGGGATGATGAACTCCGGCCAGATCTGCATGTCGGTGGAGCGGATCTACGTCGAGGAGCCCGTCTACGACGCGTTCGTCGCCAAGCTCACCGCCGCGGTGCGCAAGCTGCGCCAGGGTGCCGACGGCCGCGGCTTCGGCAAGGACGTGGGGGCGATGACCTCGCCCAACCAGACCGCGATCGTCGAGGAGCACGTCGGAGAGGCGCTGGCCGCCGGCGCCACGGCGCTGACCGGCGGCGGGCGGGTCGAGGGGCCCGGCGACTACTTCGAGCCGACCGTGCTGGTCGGCGTCGACCACTCGATGAAGGTGATGCGCGACGAGACCTTCGGCCCGGTGGTCGGCGTGATGCAGGTGGCCGACGCCGAGGAGGCGCTGCGGCTCGCCAACGACAGCCGCTACGGCCTCTCCGGGCTCGGTGTTCGGGAAGCGGGAGCGGGCCGAGCGCGTCGCCCGCCGGGTCGAGTGCGGCGCCGTCAACGTCAACGACGTGCTCGTCAACTACCTCGCCTCCGACGTGCCGATGGGGGGCTGGAAGCAGTCGGGGATCGGCTACCGCCACGGCGCGCCGGGGATCCGGAAGTACTGCCGCACCGAGTCGGTCGTGATCAGCCGCTTCGGCGGCAGGCGCGAACCCACCTGGTTCCCCTACACCAGGGGCCGCCGCCGTCTCGTCGACCGCATCGCCCGCGCCTTCAACGCCCGCGACCTGCGCCGCCGCCTCGGCCTGCGAAGCTGAGCTCGGCAGTCTTTACGAATGGCCAGAGCGTGACTTCATAGCCGCGACGCGGCGGCGGGTCGTCGTCTTCGACGGCGGCATGGGCGCGACCCTCGAGCAGTTCGACCTTACGCAGGAGGACTACGGCGGGCTGGCGGGCAAATGCCACGAGGCGCTCGTCCTGCACCGCCCCGACGTGATCGAGGGCGTCCACGCCTCGATGCTCGAGGCCGGCGCCGAGGTGGTCGAGACCGACAGCTTCCAGGCCTCGCGGCTGAAGCTCGAAGAGTGGGGCCTCGGAGACGAGACACTGGAGATCAACGTCAAGGCGGCGCAGATCGCCCGCAGGGCGGCGGGCGAGGGCCGCTTCGTCGCCGGCTCGATCGGGCCGACCGGCTTCTTGCCCGCCTCCGACGACCCGACCCTCGGCGCCATCTCCTTCGCGAAGCTGGTCGAGGTCTTCGCCGAGCAGGCCCGCGGCCTGGTCGAAGGCGGCGCCGACCTGATCGTCGTCGAGACGGCGCAGGACATCCTCGAGGTCAAGGCGGCGATCTTCGGCGCCCGCGAGGCGTTCGCCGCGACCGGTCGCAGGCTGCCGATCCAGACCAGCGTCTCGCTCCTCCCCCAGGGCGGAAAGATGCTGCTCGGGACCGACATCGAGGCGGTGCTGACGACGCTGACCGCGCTCGACGCCGACGTGATCGGGCTCAACTGCTCGACCGGGCCCGAGGACATGCGCGACGCGATCCGCTACCTGGGCGAGCACTGCCCGCTGCCGGTCCACTGCATCCCCAACGCCGGCCTGCCGCTGCAGGGCCCCGGCGGCGAGACGATCTTCCCCGAGAAGCCCGAGCCGCTGGCCGCGACCCTGGGCGAGTTCGTCGAGCGTTACGGGGTCGGCATCGTCGGCGGCTGCTGCGGGACGACGCCCGAGCACATCGCCGCAATCCGCGAACGGGTCGCCGGGCGCGTGCCCGGCGAGCGCCCAGCCCCCGGGCCGCCGCGCCTCTCCTCGATGATGACCTCGACGCCGCTGGTCCAGGAGCCGCGGCCCACCCTGGTCGGCGAGCGCGTCAACTCGCAGGGCTCGCGCCGCGCGAAGGAATTGCTGCTCGCCGACGACTACGACGGCCTCGTCCAGGTCGCCGAGGACCAGGTGAACGGCGGCGCCCACGTCCTCGACGTCTGCGTGGCGCTGACCGAGCGCTCCGACGAGGCCGAGCAGATGGCCGCCGTGGTGAAGCGGATCTCGCTGACCCAGCCGGCGCCGATCCAGGTCGACTCGACCGAGCCGGAGGTGATCCGGGCGGCGCTCGAGCAGCATCCCGGGGCGGGCGATCGTCAACTCGATCAACCTCGAGGCGGGCCGCGCCAAGGCCGACGTCGTGGTGCCGCTCGCCAGGGCGCACGGCGCGGCGCTGATCGCGCTGACGATCGACGAGGTGGGGATGGCGAAGACGGCCGAGCGCAAGGTGGAGATCGCCAAGCGCATCCGCGAGATCGCCTGCGAGGAGCACGGCCTCGACCCCGAGGCGCTGATCTTCGACGCGCTCACCTTCACCCTGACCACCGGCGAGGCGGAGTGGCGCCACTCCGCGGTCGAGACGATCGAGGGCATCCGCCGGATCAAGGCGGAGATCCCCGGCGTCAAGACCTCGCTCGGCGTCTCCAACGTCTCCTTCGGCGTCTCGCCGCCGGCCCGCGCCGTCCTCAACTCGGTCTTCCTGCACCACTGCGTCGAGGCCGGGCTCGACCTGGCGATGGTCAACCCCAATCACATCACCCCCTACGCGGAGATCCCCGACGAGGAGCGCGAGCTGACCGACGACCTCGTCTTCAACCGGCGCGAGGACGCGCTGGAGCGCTTCATCGCCCACTTCGAGTCGAAGGGCGAGGAGGCCGCCGAGGAGGCGGATGACCCGACCGAGGGCATGGAGCCCGAGGAGGCGCTGCACTGGCACATCCTGCGCCGCCGCAAGGACGGCGTCGAGGACTGGATCGACCGCTCGGTGGAGAAGATCGGCGCCGTCCCGACCCTGAACGAGGTGCTGCTGCCGGCGATGAAGGAGGTCGGCGACAAGTTCGGCGCCGGCGAGCTGATCCTGCCCTTCGTCCTGCAGTCGGCCGAAGTGATGAAGCGCGCCGTGGCGCGGCTGGAGAACTACCTGGACCGGATCGAGGGCCACACGCAAGGGCAAGGTGGTGATCGCCACCGTGTTCGGCGACGTCCACGACATCGGCAAGTCGCTGGTCAACACGATCCTCACCAACAACGGCTACACGGTGATCGACCTCGGCAAGCAGGTCCCGGTCGACGCGATCATCGAGGCCGCGGTCGAGAACGAGGCCGACGCGATCGGCCTCTCCGCCCTGCTCGTCTCCACCTCCAAGCAGATGCCGATCTGCGTGCAGGAGCTGCACCAGCGCGGGCTCTCCTTCCCGGTGCTGATCGGCGGCGCCGCGATCAACCGCGACTTCGGCCGCCGCGTCCTCTACCCGCACGGCAAGGAGTCCGACGAGGTCTACGAGCCGGGCGTCTTCTACTGCAAGGACGCCTTCCAGGGCCTCGACACGATGGACGCGCTGGTCGACGAGCCGGCCCGCGAGGCGCTGGTCGAGCGGATCCATGCCGAGGCGAAGCAGCTGCGCGAGAAGCCGGCCGTGGTCGACGACTCGCCGCCGACCAGCGACGACAGCGTCCGCTCGGCCGCGCGCACCGACAACCCGATCCCCGAGCCCCCCTTCTGGGGCGCGCGCGAGATCGAGGTCGACCTCGACGAGGTCTTCCCCTACCTCGACCGCCACGTCCTCTTCAAGCTGCACTGGGGCGGCAAAGGCGTCAAGGGCGAGGCCTGGCGGCGAGCTGGTCGAGGGCGGCGACGAGCGAGGAGGGCTTCGCGCCGCGGCTGGAGCGGATGTGGCGCGAGCAGGACTACCTGCGCCCGCGGGCCCGGCTCGGCTACTTCCCCTGCAACGCCGACGGCAACGAGCTGGTCGTCTTCGACCCCGCCGACCCCGAGCGCGAGCTGGAGCGGCTCGTCTTCCCGCGCCAGCCCAGGCACGACCGCATCTGCCTCGCCGACTTCTTCCGCCCGCTGGAGTCGGGCGAGCGCGACGTGGTCGCCCTGCAGGGCGTCACGGTCGGCCCCGAGGTGACCGAGCTGATCGAGCGGCTGGAGCGCGAAGGCGAGTTCGCCGAGCAGCTCTACGTGCACGGGCTCGGCGTGCAGTCCGCCGAGGGGCTGGCCGAGTGGCTGCACTCCGAGGTGCGCCGCGGGCTGGGCATCGAGCTCGACCAGGGCCGCCGCTACTCCTGGGGCTACCCCGCCTGCCCGGACCAGTCCGAGCACGAGAAGGTCTGGCGCCTGCTCGGCCTCGAGGAGATCGGCATGACCCTCTCCGGCGGCTACGCGGTGATGCCCGAGCAGTCGACGGTGGCGATCGTCGCCCACCACCCGCAGGCCGTCTACTTCGGGATGAAGTCCGGCTTCATCCCGAAGGACAAGGCGCCCGACGAGCTGATCGCCGGCACCGAGCGCGGCGGCGCCCGGCCGCGCGTCAACCTGCCCTAGCGCCGGGAGCCCGGCCGGCTCAGACGCCGGCGCCTTCGCGGGCGCCTTCGGGAGCCGGCGGCTTCGGCTCGAGGCGGACCGGCGAGGCCGAGAGCGCCTGCACGCGCAGGTCGCTCCAGGTGAGCCCCTCGCGGACCAAGGCCGGCACGCCGAGCGCCACCGCGGTGGCGATCTCCACCGCCTGGAGGATGACCCCGTAGGCCAGCGCGTCGGCCGTGCCGACGCCGAAGCCGGTGTGCAGGACGCTGATCACGGCGAGCTGGAAGACGCCGATGTTCGCCGGCGTCGCCGGCACGATCGCGGTGACGTTGACCGCGAAGAGGACGGCCGCGGCGGCGCCGATCCCCACCTGACCGCTCAGCCCCAGGCGCGCGAGCAGCGCCCAGCAGGCGGAGAGCTGAATCGCCCAGGCGGTGAACTGGGCGGCGGCGGCCGCGATCCCGCGCCGCGGCTCGCGGAAGATCGCCAGGCCGGCGCGCACCTGGAGCAGCGGCCGGCGGATCGCCGCGCCGAGCCGGGCCAGGCGCCCGCTTCCGTTGCGGCGCATCAGCGCCGGCGCGAGCAGCACGACGAGGAGCAGGATCAGCGGCACGAGGCTGAAGAGGAAGACCTTCTGCGTGTTCGAGTGGAAGAGCGGGGTCGTCGAGACGATGATCACGCCGAGCATCACCACCGCGGCGATGTTGAACACCGTCTGGGACACCACGGTGCCGAGCAGGACCGGCAGGGTCTCGCGCATGCGGCCGGTGCGGCGGGCAAGCGACATCGCCCTGGCCGGCTCGCCGAGGCGGGCCGGCAGCGTCGCCGACATCAGCACCCCGATCATCGTCGCCGAGGTCACGTCGCGCCGCCGCACCGGCCGGTTGGGCAGCGCGGCGCGCGCGATCCAGTACCAGGAGGCGGCGCGGAAGAAGAGCGAGAGCCCCATCAGCGCGCAGGCGACCAGCACCCAGCCGGCGTTGGAGCGGACGATGCTGGCGAGCACGTTTTCGACGCCGATCTTCTGCGCGGCGAGCCCCGTCAGCCCGATCCCCAGGGCCCCGGCGACGCCCAGCCCGGCGCGGCGGGCGGCGCGGCGGCGGCGGCTGCCGCGCTTGGCCAGCGGCGGGTCGAGCGAGGGCAGCCGTTCGCGCCGGCGAGGCGGCAGGCCGTCGGCCGGCCGCAGCCCCGCCCAGTGGGCGACGTGCTCCGCGGCATCCTGCGGCGCGGGCGCCTCGATCGCCCGTTCGTAGACCTCGGTGACCCGGTCGGCGACGCGCGGCCAGGCGTAGCGCTCGGCGCTCCGCCGCGCCGCCTCGCCCATCGTCCGCAGGCGCTCGGGCTCGTGGTGGGCTCGCTGCAGCTCCTCGGCCAGCCGCTGCGGATCGCCGGGCGGGACGAGGACGCCGTCGACCCCGTCGCTGACGACGTCGCTGTAGCCGGCGATCGCCGAGGCGATCGCCGGGGTGCCGGCGGCGAAGGCCTCGGT
The DNA here is from genome assembly GCA_963696185.1 of uncultured Solirubrobacterales bacterium. Lineage (GTDB taxonomy): Bacteria > Actinomycetota > Thermoleophilia > Solirubrobacterales > 70-9 > VRUE01. The sequence goes on along the minus strand of OY968825.1, from coordinate 1,728,571 downwards.
GAGGACCATGCCGAAGCTCTCGCCCGAGAGCGAGGGCGCGCAGAGCACGTCGGCCTCGTGCAGGGCCTCCCACAGCCGCTCGCCGGAGACCCGGCCGCGGACGTCGATCCAGCGCATCGTCTCCGAGTCGGGCAGATAGCGGAGCACGTCGGCGCGCTCCGCCCCGATCACGGTGAGGCGGCAGGGGACGTGCTCGACGAGGGCGCCGAAGGCCGTGAGCAGGATCGGCAGGCCCTTGCGCTCCTCGGGGCGGCCGACGAAGAGCACGCGCAGCTCGTCCGCCGCCGGCTTCGGGCCGGCCGGGGCGGCGCAGACGTCGACCCCGTTGGGGACGATCTCATAGTGGCCGCCGAACCAGCGCCGGCAGGTCCAGGCGGCTGCCTCGGAGACGGCGATCCGGGCCGCGAGCCTGTTGAAGACCCGCTTCGCGCCAAACGCCGAGGCGATGTGGTTGGGGATCGCCTTGGTCGAGTAGGCGTGGAAGGTGCCGACGGCCGGGAGGCGGGCGCCGAGCGCGGCGTTCCAGCCGACCAGCGGCACGACCGGCTCATGGATGTGGACGACGTCGTAGCGGCCCTGGCGAAGCTCGCGGCGCGGGGCGAGAAAGCCGCCGGCCGGGGAGAGCGAGAGGTTGGAGACGGCGCCGTTGGCGGGGATCCCGACCGTGCGGCCCAGCGGCATCAGGTAGTCGGGGACCTCGCGCGGCTCGGCCGCCGCCCGGTGCAGGGTGCGGCTGACCCGGCCGGGGGGGTCGAAGGGGGCGAGCACGCGAACGTGGTGGCCGCGACCGAGGAACTCCTCGGCGAGGGACTCGATGTGCCGGTTCACGCCGCCCTGGTAGGTCCAGGAATATGGCGAAACGAGAGCTATTCGCACGGACTGTTAAGCCTAGTCGATGGATCGGGCCGGACGGCTCGGCTCGACCCCGCGGTCGGCCTCTGCCCAGGCGAAGCCGGCGAAGGCGAGCAGGTAGAGAGTGCCGATCTCGAGCAGGAGGGCGCCGGAGTCGTTGGCAAGCGTCCCGGCCAGGGTGGCGGCGAGGGCGCCGAGCAGGCCGGCACGGAGCGCCGGACGTCCCCGCAGCCAGACGGCGAGGCGCTCGCGCCGCAGCCAGGCGAGCAGCGCGACGGCGAGGACGACGGGCAGCCCCGGCAGCAGCACGGGCCGGCCGAAGCTTTCCCCCGTCTCGCGGAGGCGGCGGCCGACGACGCCGAGCGGGTCGCCGCTCCTTTCGGCCTGGAGGACGGCGCCGGTCAGGTGGGAATGGGCGCCGGTCAGCAGGTCGGCGGCCGCGAGCAGCGCCACGACGGGAAGCGGCAGGACGACGGCGAGCAGGGCGAGGCGGCGGCGCCCCGCCATCAGCGCCGCTGCGACCACGGCGCCGAGCGGCAGCGAGATCGCCGCCCCGACGTCGGCGCCGTAGCGGCCGTAGGCGAAGGCGAAGGTGAGGATCGCGGCGACGACGACGAAGGCCGCCGCGGCACGTCGCTTCCCGCTTTCACCCCGCTCCCATGTGGTGAAACCCGTAAGCGCCGCGCCGGTCCCGACCAGGACGAGGACGACGAGGATCGCCTCCAGCTCGTTGCCGATCCCGTAGAAGCGGTGGCCGCTCGCCGGGTTGGGCCCGACCAGCGAGAGCTGCGTCAGCGGCGAGCCGGCGATCACGTCGGCGGTGTAGGCGAGGACGGTCGCGGCGCAGGCGACGGCGAGCGCCCGGTAGCCGCCCAGGGCGGCGAGGGTGAGGAGCGCCAACGCCGGGGCGCCGAGCGCCAGCAGCAGCCGTTCGGCGCCGACGCCCGGTTCCAGCGCCGCGCCTGCCAGGCAGGCCAGCGGCAGGTAGACGAGCGAGAGCGCCGCCAGTCTGGCGGCGGGCCGTGCCGCACGGCCCCGAGTCGCGAGCGCCGCCAGCGCCAGCGCCGCCACCCAGGCGAGCAGGGCGACGCCGAGCACCGAGCCGCGTCGCTGGCCGATTTCCCAGAGCCGCCTGCCGGGCGACGCGAGCACCGAGGCGGGATCGCCGTGGAAGCCGGCGCCGGCGAGGCGCAGGGCGACCAGGACAGCGATTCCCGCAGCGATCGGAACGCCCAGCGCTATCGTGACCGCGATGGCCGACCGCACTTTCGCCAAGTTCAGTTTCTTCAAGATCGACCCCGCATGGCGCCGCCGCGACGCCGAGCTCCGGGCAGCCGACAAGCGTGAGTTCCTCGCCGCCTGCGAGGACTTCGCGCTCGACCGCTCGCTGCGCGCCTACTCAACCATAGGAACGCGCGGCGACGTCGACCTGGTCATCCTCTCCCAGAGCCCCAGCCTCGAAGACCTCCACACCTTCCACGTCGTGCTCGGCCAGAGCGGCCTGGCGCAGTGGGCGGAGACGCCCTACTCCTTCCTCTCGATGACGAAGCGCTCGCCCTACTCGAAGGAGGCGGCGCGGCCGGAGATCTGCGTCTCGGAGCGCCGCTACCTCTTCCTCTACCCGATGGTCAAGCAGCGCCGCTGGTACGGGCTCGCCGAGGAGGAGCGGGGACGGATCATGAAGCGCCACATCGAGGTCGGCCGCCGCCACCCGGAGATTACGATCAACACCTCCTACTCGTTCGGGCTCGACGACCAGGAGTTCGTGGTCGCCTTCGAGGGCGACGACCCGGGCGAGTTCCTCGACCTCGTGCAGGAGCTGCGGCCGACCGAGTCGAGCGCCTACACCGAGCGCGAGACGCCGATCTTCACCTGCGTCGCGATGTCGGTCCGCAAGGCCCTCGACGCGCTCGACGGCACGGCGAGCGTCGCCGCCGAGACGGCGGCGCTCGGATGACCGTCGAGGCGCTGAGCTACGCGATCGACGACCAGGACCATCTGATCAAGCTCGACCAGGGCTACTACCGCTTCGCCGAGGAGAACGGCTGGGACGGCGCCGAGGCCAGCCTCGGCCGCTCCCTCTGGGACTTCGTCGCCGGCGAGGAGGTGCGAAGGCTGCAGCGGTTGCTGCTGCGACGGGTTCGCGACGAGGTCCGCGACGTCAGGCTCCCCTTCCGCTGCGACGGGCCGGAGGTGCGGCGCGAGATGGACGTCAGGATCGTCGCCGACGCCAGCGGCCGCGTCGTCCTCTTCTCGGCCCGCCTCCGCGACGAGCAGCTGCGCGACCCGGCCCAGCCCCTGCTCGACCCGCTCGCCCCGCGCGGCGAGGAGCCGCTCGAGATGTGCAGCTGGTGCGACCGCTTCGAGGTCGACGGCGAGTGGCTCGAGGTCGAGGAGGCGGCGGCCCGCCTGGAGCTGTTCCGCCGCTCCGAGCTGCCGGCGCTCAGCTACTCCATCTGCCCGCGCTGCAGCGAGATGCTGCTGGCCGCGTAGGGCCGGTCAGCCGCCTTTCCCTATCCTTCGCGCTCGCGCCATGACTCAGGTCGGAACCCCGGACAACCCGCTTCGCGTCGCGATCGTCGGCGCCGGCCCGTCCGGCTTCTACGCCGCCGAGCACATCCTCCGGGACGAGGCCGTGCACGCCCAGGTCGACCTCTTCGACCGCCTCCCCACCCCGTTCGGCCTGGTCCGCGGCGGCGTCGCCCCCGACCACCCGAAGATCAAGTCGGTGACCCGCGTCTACGAGAAGACGGCGGCGCGCGAGGGCTTCCGCTTCTTCGGCAACGTCAAGGTCGGCCACGACGTCGAGGTGGGCGACCTCGAGCGCCTCTACCACGCGATCGTCTTCACGGTCGGCTGCGAGACGGACCGCGCGCTCGGCATCCCGGGCGAAGAGCTGCCCGGCAGCCACGCCGCCACCGCCTTCGTCGGCTGGTACAACGCCCATCCCGACTACGCGGACGAAGAGTTCGACCTCTCCTGCGAGCGGGCGGTGGTGATCGGCAACGGCAACGTGGCGATGGACGTAGCGCGGATGCTCGCCCTCAGCCAGCACGAGCTGGGAAAGACCGACACCGCCGACCACGCGATCGAGAGGCTGGGGCGGAGCAAGGTGCGCGAGATCGTCGTGCTGGGCCGCCGCGGCCCGGCGCAGGCCGCCTTCACCAACCCGGAGATCAAGGAGCTGGGCGAGATGGAGGACGCCGACGTGGTCGTCGATCCCGCCGAGGTCGAGCTGGACCCGGCCAGCCAGGCATACGTCGAATCCGACGAGGCCGACAAGACGACCCGCGTCAACGTCGAGATCCTGCGCGAGTTCGCCGCCCGCGAGCCGGCCGGCAAGGAGAAACGGATCGTGCTGCGATTCCTCCGCTCGCCGGTCGAGATCCAGGGCGACGGCAAGGTGGAGAGGATCGTGATCGGCCGCAACGAGCTGGTCGACGAGGGCGGCACGCTGCGCCCCCGCGACACGGGCGATCGCGAGGAGCTGGAGTGCGGCCTGGTGCTTCGCTCGGTCGGCTACACCGGGATTCCGATCGAGGGCGTGCCCTTCGACGAGCGGCGCGGGCTGATCCTCAACGAGGGCGGCCGCGTGCTCGACTCCCACGACGCCGGCCATAAGCTCGGCCACTACACGGCGGGCTGGATCAAGCGCGGCCCCTCGGGGGTGATCGGGACCAACAAGAAATGCGCCCAGGAGACCGTCACCCACCTGCTCGCCGACGCCGCCGAAGGGAAGCTGCTCGAGCCCGAGAGCCCCGACCCGGCTGCGGTCGATGACCTGCTCGGCGAGCGCGGCGTCCGCTTCGTCAGCTTCGAGGACTGGCGGGCGATCGACCAGGCCGAGGTCGGTCGCGGCGAGCCCCACGGCCGTCCCCGCGTCAAGTTCGTCCGCGTCGAGGAGATGCTCGAGGCGCTCGGCGAGAAGGTCTCCGGCTGACGGCGTGGTCGACCTCGCGGAACTGCAGTCGATGATCGAGGCGGCGCTGCCCGGCGCCGAGGTGGAGATGATCGACGAAAGCGGAGACGGCCATCACCTGGGAACGCGGGTCAAGGCGCCCCAGTTCGAGGGCCTCTCGCGGATCGAGCAGCACCGGCTGGTCAAGGCCGCCGTCCAGCAGCGCTTCGACGACGGCACGGTCCACGCGCTCTCGATCAAGACGGAAACGCTCGGATAGCTACCCTGTGGCGATGGCCGATCCGGAGCTGAAGGGCAAGGTCGAGGAGCTGATCGCCGCCAACCCGGTGCTGCTCTTCATGAAGGGCACGCCCGAGGCGCCGCGCTGCGGCTTCTCGATGCGGGTCGTCCAGATCCTCGGCGCGATGGACGTCGAGTACGGGGCGATCGACGTGCTGCCGGCACTGCAGCCGCTGCGCGAAGTCACCGCCGAGATCTCCGACTGGCAGACCTTCCCGCAGCTCTACGTCAACGGCGAGCTGGTCGGCGGCGCCGACATCGTCGAGGAGATGTACGAGTCGGGCGAGCTGGCCGAGACGCTGGGCGCCGAGCAGCCGGTCGAGCAGCTCGGCGAGACGCCGCCGGTCGAGCCTCCGCCGCTCCAGATCGAATAGCCGGCGAGGCTAGACGGCGGCTGCGGTTGCGTCGTCTTTGACCTGGAAGGAGGAGCCGCAGCCGCAGGCGGCGACGACGTTCGGGTTGTTGACCTGGAAGCCGGCTCCCTGGAGCCCTTCGACGTAGTCGACCTCGGAGCCGATCACGAACTGCATGCTGACCTTGTCGACGACGACCGCGACGCCGTCCACCTCGAAGACGTGGTCGTCGTCCTTGGCCTGGTCGAAGGCGAGCGCGTACTGGAAGCCCGAGCAGCCGCCGCCGCGAACCGCGACGCGCAGCGCCTGGCCCTCGGCCTCAGCCTGGCCGCCCAGCATCTCGCCGATCTTCTCGACGGCCTTGCCGGTCAGGGTGATCGCTGCTGTCGAAGCCTCCTTCACTTCATAAAGTGTAGCGGCAGGTCTGAGAGAATCCCCGCGCCTTGAGCCCCGGCCCCCAGACCGCCGTCGTCTGCGACACGACGTCCTACCTCCCCGCCCAGCTCATCGCCGAGCGTGGGATCGAGGCGATCAGCCTCTACGTCTCGCTCGACGGCGGGCAGCGACCCGAGTCCGAGGTCGTCGACTACGGCGAGTTCTACGAGCGGCTGCGCGCCTCGGAGGGCGGCGCGACGACCTCGCAGCCCTCGGTCGGCGACTTCGTCTCCGTCTACGAGCCGCTGCTCGAGGCCGGCCGCGAGATCGTCTCGATCCACCTCTCGGCCAACATCTCGGGCACCTTCGAGGCCGCCGGCCAGGCGCGCGAGCGCCTCGTCGCCGAGGGCAAGGGCGGCGAGCGCATCCACCTCTTCGACTCCCGCTCGGCCTGCGGCGGGACCGGGTTGTGCGTGCTGGCCGCCGCCGCTGCGGCGGCCGGCGGCGCCGACGGCGAGGCGGCGCTCGCACGCGCCCGCCAGGCCCGCGAGGAGCTGAAGATCTGGTTCGCGATCGACACGCTCGAGTACCTGCGGCGCGGCGGGCGGATCGGCGGCGCCCGCGCCTGGATCGGCTCGGCGCTGAAGATCAAGCCGATCCTCACCTTCGAGGAGGAGATCACCCCGGTCGAGCGGGTGCGGACCCGCGCCCGCTCGCTCGAGCGGCTGCGCGACTACGCGCGCCAGCGCCACGAGTCGGGCTTCGACGGCTGGGTCGTCCAGCACATCCAGGACTCCGAGACGGCGGCGGCCCTGATCGACGACTGCCGCGAGATCTTCGGCTGCGAGCCGGTCTTCGTCTCCGAAATCGGCCCGGTGATCGGCGCCCACGCCGGCCCGGGCCTGCTCGGCGTCGGCAGCGTCTCAACCGCTGTTCTGAGCTAGCGGCGGCGGCGAAGAGCGAGGAATCCGCCGACGGCGAAGCCGACGACGGCGGCGCCGACGATCAGCTGGGAGCGGTGCTCGCGCACCTGGCGGCGCCAGTCGGTCAGCTCGCCGACCCGCACCCGCAGCGCCTCCACCGAGCGGCCGAGGTCCTGGCGCTGGACGTCGATGTCGCGGCGGATCTGGGCGGAGGAGCGGCCCGGCACGCCGGCCGTGGGGGGCCGAACCGGCTCAGGCAGAGCGCTCATCGCTTCCCCCTTCGAGCATCGCCTTGGTCCGCTTCGCCTCCTCGATCGCCTGCTCGGGCAGCGGTGGCGCGCCCGCCCGCACGGAGCGGTAGGCGGCGAGGCCCGCCCCGGCCGCGATCAGCAGGAAGGCGGCGGCCTCGATGAAGAAGCCGGGCCAGAACCTGCCGCTGAAGACTTCTTCGTTGAGCAGCCAGGCGATCCCCTCCATCGCCAGGATCAGGGCCAGGAAGGCGAAGGCGCCGGCCGCCATGCCGACCGCCGAGCCGCGCAGGATCTTGCCGACCTTCTCGCCGACCTCGGCCTTGGCCAGCTCGATCTCCTCGCGGATCAGCGAGGAGGTCTTCTCCGAGACGTCGATGACCAGCTCGCCGACCGACTTCTCGCCGGGCTCCCTCGGGGATGTCGCTGCGGGATCGGCCATCGCGCCCTACTCCGGCGGCTCTTCGTCGAAGACACGCCGCCACACGACGGCGGCCAGCTTGGTCGCGGCGAGGCTGGCCAGCGCGCCGCTCAGGGCGAGCAGCCCGCTCCACATGAGCCGTCTGACTATGTCGTTCTCCACCTGGCTGAACCTTCCCCTCGGGCGCTGCGCAGTAAACCACCTCGGCGGGCGCCGGCGCGGGAAGGACCGCCCAGCCGGCTCAACGCGGCTCCAGCCCGTCGCAGATCGTCGCTACCACGAACTCCTTCGCCTGTTCGAAGCCGGCGGCGGAGGCGGGGATCAGGTCGAAGATCCAGCCGGAGAGGAGCTGCTCGATCGCCCCGTAGAAGGACATCGAGGCGAAGGTCGGATCGACGTCGCGGCGGAAGGCGCCCTCCTCCTGCCCCTCGGAGACGATCTTCGCGATCGACTCGTAGGCGCGGCGGATCTCCGGCAGGTGGGTGCGCCCGAACGAGTTGGCGGCGCGCGTCACCTCGACGATGATCACCTTCATCAGCTCCGGTTCGTGGCGGTAGGAGTCGACGATGAAGCCGGCCACGGCCTCCAGCTTGGCGCGGGGCGTCGCCCCACTGCTGTCGGCCTCGTCGATCGCCGCCAGCAGCAGCGACCAGCGCTCGCTGAACAGCTCGTTCAGCACCTCCTCCTTCGAGTCGAAGTAGTGGTAGACGAGGCCGTAGGCGACCCCCGCCTCGTCGGCGATGTCGGCGACACGGGTCGCGTGGAAGCCCTGGCGGGCGAAGACGCGGATCGCCGCGTCGAGGATCTGGCGGCGCTTGTCGACCGGCGGAGCCTTGGCCATCAGGCGTGCGCTCCCTGCGGCTGCGGCCAGGCGTAGGCCTCGGGGCGGCGGTTGGCGAGCGAGGGCAGCGACTCGCGGATCCGCTCCTGCGCCGCCAGGTCGAGGTCGGCGGCGACGAAGCGCTCGCCGTCGGGCGCGGTGGCGAGCACGACGCCCCAGGGGTCGACGATCGCCGAGCGCCCGTAGGAGCTGTGGTGGGGCGGCGCCTCGCCCACCTGGTTGGGGGCGAGGACGAAGACCTGGTTCTCGATCGCCCGCGCCCGCAGCAGCACCTCCCAGTGGTCGCGGCCGGTGGCCAGGGTGAAGGCGGAGGGAACCGTGATCAGGCGGGCGCCCCGCACGGCGAGGATCCGGTACAGCTCCGGGAAGCGCAGGTCGTAGCAGACGGTGAGGCCGGCGATCAGCTCGCCGAGCGGCGCCGTGACGATCTCGGCGCCCGGCTGCTCCCGCTCGGACTCGCGGTAGGAGACGCCACCGACGTCGACGTCGAACATGTGGATCTTGCGGTAGACGGCGAGGTCGTCGCCGTCGGGCCCGATCAGGACCGAGGTGTTGAAGGCCTTCTCGGGGCCGCGCTCGGCGATGCTGCCGGCCAGCAGGTGGATGCCCAGCTCGCGCGCCCAGCCGCGGGCGGCGCTCAGGGTCGGGCCGTCGAGCGACTCGGCGCCGGCCGCCAGCTCGTCGGCCGAGCCCAGCAGGTTCCACTTCTCGGGCAGCGCGACCAGCTCGGCGCCGTCGGCGGCGGCGGCGCGAACCAGCCGCTCCGCGGCGGCGACGTTCCGCGCCTTGTCGTTCGTCGAGTTGAGCTGTACCGCCGCTACGCGCAAAGCAATCCTCTCGGTCTCCACCGGGACGCCGATCGTCGGCTGATTGACCAGTCAATCGGTCGAAAGCAGTATAGGGGCGTGGACGTCAGGCTCGACCGGCGCGGTGACGCTCCAGCTCGGCGACCATCAGCTTCGTGTGGAGGGCGGCGATCAGGTCCTGGAGGGGCTGGGCGCCGGCCTCGAGCATCTCGACGACGCGCTCCGGCGGGACCTCCTCGGCGAGGCGGTCCATCACCATCTCGACCTCCTGCTTGACCAGCTCTTCGAGGGCGGTCTTGTAGCGCAGGGTGTCGTAGACGGTGAAGCCGATCTGCTCGTCGTAGCCGCCGGCGCGGAAGCGGCTGATCGCCTCGATGATCTTTACGTCCGAGGGGGAGTAGCCGCGACTGTTGGGGCTCAGCACCTCGAGCGCCTCGAGCCGGTCGAGCACCTCCTTGGGGACCCCGTAGGCCTCGCGCACCTCGGCGGCGCTGCTGCGGGTGCGCTCGCCGGCGAGGGCGCGCTCGAGGATGCTGTCCTCCAGCTCGAGCAGGGTGCGGGCGCGCTCCGGGCCCTCGTCGAGCAGCGACTTGATCGCCCGCAGCGGCATGAAGCGCTCCTCCTGGAGCTGCTTGATCAGCTTCAGCCGCTCGACGAACTCGGGCGGGTAGTAGGCCATGTTGCGGCTCGTCCTGACCGGTTCGGGGAGCAGGCCCTCGCGCAGGTAGTGCTTGATCGTCGGGGCGGGGACGCCCGACGCCTCGACCAGCTCCCTCATGCGAAGCAGGTCTCCGTTGCCGCCGCTCATGCCCGGAAGGTGGACGCCGCGTCGGCGCTCGGCCCGGCGGCGGCGCCGGACTCCAGCATCGCCGCGATCTCCGCGGCCGAGTAGCCGGCCTCGCGCAGCACCTCCTCGGTGTGCTCGCCGAAAGCCGGCGCCGGGCGGCTCGGGTCGCCGGGGGTGCGGCTCAGCTTCACCGGGACGCCGAGCTGGCGCACCGTGCCCAGCCCGGGCTGCTCCAGCTCGACCACCATCCGCCGCGCCCGCACCAGCTCCGAGTCGAGCGCCTCCTCGACCTCGAGGACCGGCTCGATGCAGCAGTCGTGCTCGTCGTTGAAGGCGCGCCACTCCTCGCGCGTGCGCGAGCGGAAGACCGCGGCGACCTCGCGCCAGGCGTCGGAGCCGGGCGCCTCGAACTGCCTCTCGACCAGGTCGGGGCGCCCCACCCCGTTGCAGAAGGCGCTCCAGAACTTCGGCTCAAGGGCGCCGCAGGTGACCCAGCCGTCGGCCGCCTCGTAGGGGAGGTAGCAGAGCAGCCCGCCAGCGAGCGGCTGCTCGCCGCGGCGCGGTGGCTCGCCGTCGCAGAACCAGCGGCCGGCGACGAGGGCGAGCCAGGAGAGGGCGCCGTCGGCCATCGAGATGTCGACTATCTGCCCCTGGCCGGAGCGGCGCCGCTCGTGCAGCGCCGCCAGCACGCCGAAGGCCGCCGTCAGCGCGCCGCCGCCGATGTCGGCGATCTGGCCGGCCGACTGCACCGGCGGCCCGTCCTTCGCCCCCGTCAGGCCGAGCAGGCCGGTCAGGCCGAGGTAGTTCATGTCGTGGCCGGCGCGCTGCGCGTAGGGGCCGTCCTGGCCGTAGCCGGTGATCGCGCAGAAGACGATCGCCGGGTTGGCCTCGCGCATCCGCTCGTAGCCGACCCCGAGCCGGTCGAGGACGCCGGGACGGAAGCCGTCGAGGACGACGTCGTGGCGCTCGACCAGGCGCAGCAGCGCCTCGCGCCCCCGCTCGGCCTTGAGGTCGAGGCGGACCGAGCGCTTGCCGCGGTTGAGCGCAAGGTAGAGCGCCGAACGGGTGCCGAGCGCCTGCTGCTCGTCCGTGCCGTAATAGGGCGGCGCCCAGCGGATGTAATCGCCCATGCCGGTGTCCTCGACCTTCAGCACCTCGGCGCCGAGGTCGGCGAGCAGCAGCGAGCAGAAGCCGCCGGGCAGGAGGCGGGTCAGGTCGAGGACCTTGACGTCGTCGAGTGGGAGGCTCATCGCCGGGCGCTCCGCCTCATGCCGGGGCGCGCTTCGCGACCCCCAGCAGCTCGCGGGCCTCGGCGACGGTGGCGACGCGGCGGCCGACGTCTTCGGCCATCTGCCGGGCCTTGGCGATCAGCTCGCCGTTCGACTTCGCCATCTCGCCGTTCGGCAGGTAGAGGTTGTCCTCGACCCCGGCGCGCACGTTGCCGCCCAGCACCAGCGAGGCGGCGAGCAATTTCCACTGGTCGCGGGAGATGCCGATCACCTGCCACTGGTTCTCGCCCTCGGCGCCGCCGGGGATCTGCTCCGACATGAAGGCGACGTTTCGCGCGGTCGGGCGGATGCCGCCGTTCACCCCCATCACCAGCGAGATCTGGAGCGGCGGCTCGAGCAGGCCCATGTCGATCAGCGGGTCGAGGTTGGCGACGTGGCCGGCGTCGAAGCACTCGTGCTCGGGCTTGACCCCCAGCTCCTTCATCGCGGTCAGGAACTCGATGATCGTGTCGAAGCTGTTCTCGAAGACCGCCTTGAAGACGAAGTCCTTGCGGCGTTTGGAGTACTTCGCGTAGTTCATCGAGCTCATGTTGAGCGCCGCCACGTCGGGCTTCAGCGCCCGCAGGTACTCGATCCGCTTCTCGATCGGGATGCCGATCGCGCCGGTCGAGTAGTTGATCACGACGTCGCCGACCTCGGCCAGGATCGCCTCGGTGATCGCCTGGAAGTCCTCGACCTCGTAGGAGGGCGTGCCGTCCGGCGTCCGCGCGTGGATGTGGATCTGCGAGGCGCCCTCGTCGACCGCCCGCCGCGCCTCCGCCGCGTACTCCTCGGGGGTGTAGGGGATCGCCGGGCACTGGTCCCGGTTGGCGATCACCCCGCTGATGCAGCAGCTGACGATCACCGGGTCCTCAAAGCGGCTCATACGGGCATCACTCCATGTCTTTTCTTGGGCTTCTCGACGTGCTTGTCGCGGGCCATCCGCAGTGCCCTGACGATCGTCGGGCGCGTCTCGCGCGGGTCGATGATGTCGTCGATCAGCGCGTTGCCGGCGGGCAGGTAGGGATCGATCTGCTCGCGGATCGCGTTGAGCATCGCCTCGCGCGTCGCCTCCGGGTCGTCGGAGGCCTCGATGATCGAGCGGCCGATGATGTTGACCGCCCCCTCGGCGCCCATCACCGAGATCTCGGCGCCGGGCCAGGCGACGATCAGATCGGGCTCGTAGGCCTTGCCGCACATCACGTAGTAGCCGGCGCCGTAGGCCTTGCGGACGACGACCGTCACCTTCGGCACCGTGGCGCGGCTGACCGCGTAGAGCATCTTGGCGCCGTGGCGGATGATCCCGGCGTGCTCGACCTTCGCGCCGACCATGAAGCCGGGCACGTCCTGGAGGAAGACGAGCGGGATGTTGAAGGCGTCGCAGAGGTTGATGAAGCGCGCCGCCTTGTCGGCCGAGTCGTTGTCGAGGATTCCGGCCAGGTGCTTGGGCTGGTTGGCGACTATTCCCGCCGGCTGGCCGCCGAAGCGGGCGAAGCAGGTGATCAGCGTCCGCGCGAACTTCGGCTTCAGGTCGAACCACTCGCCGTCGTCGACGATCTCGCGGATCACGTCGTACATGTCGTAGGGCTGGCGCGAGGACTCGGGGACGATCTCCAGCAGCTTCTCCGACATGCGGTCATCCGGGTCGGCGCTCTCGAGCAGCGGCGGCTTGTGCTCGCAGTTGGGCGGGAAGTAGGAGAGGTACTTCTTGACCGCCTCGATGCACTCCGGGTCGTCGGAGACCTCGAGGTCCCCCACCCCCGATTTGCGGCAGTGCACCTTGGCGCCCCCCAGCTCCTCCATCGAGATGTCCTCGCCGGTGACGGCTTTGGTCAGGTGGGGGCCGGCCAGCGCCATGGCTCCCTGGCCGGAGACCATCGGCACGAAGTCCGCCAGCCCCGGGATGTAGGCGGTGCCCGCCGCGCAGGGGCCCATCATCGCCGCGACCATCGGGATCACCCCCGACATCTCGACCTCCTCGCGGAAGAGATGGCCGGAGCCGGCGAAGAGCGAGCCGGTCGCCTCCTGGATGCGGGCGCCGGCCGAGTCGAGCAGCCAGATGAACGGCATCCGCTTGGAGAGCGCCATCTCGCGCAGGCGGGTCACCTTGAGCTCGCCGGTCATTCCCATCGAGCCGGCCATCACGGTGAAGTCGTAGGCGGCGATACAGCAGGTGCGGCCGGTGACGTCGCCCCAGCCGGTGATGACGCCGTCGGCGGGCGCCTCCTTGCCCTCCATCGCCCGCTGCGCGAAGTGGGGGCGGCCGTGGACGCCCATCTCGACGAAGGTTCCTGCGTCGACAAGAAGGTCGATCCGCTCGCGCGCCGTCAGCTTGCCGCGCTCGTGCTGCTTGGCGATCTTCTCCTCGCCGCCGCCCAGCTTGGCCTTTTCACGGCGCTCGTGCAGCTGCTCGGTCAGCTCGGTCAGCGGCGCCGTTCCCGGCAGCAGGTGCTTGCGCTCTTTCTCGGTGTCCGCCATGCCTACCGTCCCTTCCACTGCGGCTCGCGCTTCTCGAAGAAGGCGCTGACGCCCTCGACTATGTCCTCGGTCGAGAAGGTGAGCGAGAGCTGCGAGCGCAGGTACTCGAGCGCCTCGTCGACCGCCATGTCCTGCTGCCGGTACATCGCGTCGTGGCCGAGCCGCATCAGCACCGGGCTCTTCGACGCGAGCTTCCGCGCCCAGTCGGCGACGGCGGCGTCGAACTCCTCCGCCGGCACGACCTTGTTGGCGAGCCCGTGCTCGACCGCCTGCTCGGCGCTCAGCCGCTCGCCCAGCAGCATCATCTCGTTGACCTTCTTGCGCGGGACGTTGCGATAGATGATCGCCATGATCATGTAGGGGAAGGCGCCGACGTTGATCTCCGGAGTGCCGAACGTCGCCCCCTGCTTGGCGATCACCAGGTCGCAGGAGAGCGCCAGCCCCATCCCGCCGGCCAGCACGTGGCCGTTGACGGCGCAGAGCGAGGGCTTGCCGAGCCGCGGCATCAGCCGGAAGAACTCCAGGAAGAGGTCGGTGGCGAAGTGTTTGGCGACCAGCGGAGCGTCGGCGGCGAAGCCGCCGAGGTCGGCGCCGGCGCAGAAGGCCTTGTCTCCGGCGCCGGTGAGGACGACGGCGCGGATGTCCTCGGAGTCTTTGACGCGCTTCATCGCGTCGACCAGCTCGACCAGCATCTGCCCGGAGAGCATGTTGCGCTTCTCCGGGTTGTTGAGCGTCACCGTGGCGACGCCCTCGGCGACCTCGTACTTGACGACCTCGTAGTCCATCCCGCTCGGCACGATAGCCGAAGCGAGCAAGAAGTGGGAAGTGCTACTGTCCACTCGGCTTTCGAGGCGGCCTGCGCCGCCGATCCCGGCACAGCGAACGAGGAGAGAGACAAGTGGCGACCGCGACGAGCGACGGCTCCAAAGTCATCAAACCCGACCACGAGGCGGGCCGCAAGCACTTCATCTTCAGCCAGGAGCACGAAGACCTGCGCGCTTCGCTGCAGGCCTGGGTCGAAAAGGAGCTGTTCCCACACCGCAACGAGTGGGAGGAGACCTACTGGCCCACCGAGGTCATGAAGCGGGCCGGGGAGCTCGGCTTCCTCGGCCTCTGCTTCCCGGAGGAGTACGGCGGCCAGGGCGGCGACTACTACTACTCGCTGGTCCGCGCCGAGTGCATGAGCTACTCGGGCTCGGGCGGCACCAACATGGCCTTCGCCGTGCAGAGCGACATGGTCCTCCCCCCCATCCACCTGCTGGGCACGGAGGAGCAGAAGCAGCGCTACCTCGTGCCGGGGATCAAGGGCGAGAAGGTCGGCTGCCTGGCGATCACCGAGCCGGGCGCCGGCTCCGACGTGGCGGGCATCCGCACGACGGCGATCCGCGACGGCGACGAGTACGTGATCAACGGCTCCAAGACCTTCATCACCAACGGCCCGCGCGCCGACTTCATCGTCCTCGTCGCCAAGACCGACCCCGAGGCGCGCCACGAGGGGATCACGCTCTTCCTGCTCGACCTGCGCGACGAGAAGGGCGAGAAGGTGCCCGGCTTCAGCGTCTCGGCCGAGCTGGAGAAGATGGGGATGCACGCCTCCGACACCGGCGAACTGGCCTTCGAAGACGTCCGCGTCCCGGCCGACGCGGTGCTGGGCGAGATCGGCAAGGGCTTCTACCACATCGCCTGGGAGCTGCAGGGCGAGCGGCTGGTCGCCGCCGCCGGCTGCCACGCCGGGTGCGAGCGGATGATCGAAAAAACGCTCGGCTACGCGAAGGAGCGCGAAGCCTTCGGCCGCCCGATCGGCAAGTTCCAGGCGATCCGCCACAAGTTCGCCGAGATGGCGACCAAGACCGAGGCGGCCAAGCAGTTCACCTACGCCACCGCCTGGCGCTTCGCCAACGGCGAGTACCCGGTGCGCGAGATCACGATGGCCAAGCTCTTCGCCTCCCGCATCGGCTGCGAGGTCGCCGACGAGTGCATCCAGATCCTCGGCGGCTACGGCTACATGAAGGAGTACGAGATCGAGCGCGCCTACCGGGACGTCCGCCTCAACCGGATCGGCGCCGGCACCGACGAGATCATGCTCGACGTGATCGGCCGCTCCTACGGGCTGTAGGGCTCGGGCTCGGGCGGGAGCGGCTCCAGCTCCTCGAGCGGCAGGCAGACGGCGCAGAAATCCTCGCCGAAGGGCGTCAGCAGGATGCTGCGGCGCACGGTTCGGGCGAGGCGGCCGGCCCGGCCGCGCGCCTCGGCGACCCCGGGCTGCGCCTCGAGCACCTGATAGCGGCGCGGGTCCTTGACGGGCTCGCGCGAGAACCAGATCAGGCCGAGGCGGTGGAGGTTGTCGAGGTAGGCGTGTACGCGGTCGGCGTGGCGGCATCCCGCCTCCGCGCCGATCATGTTGCAGCCGGGCGCGACCAGCTCCGAGACCAGCGGCAGGCCGGCGCGCACGTCGACCGAGGGCTGCGGGCCCTTGTGCGCGAGGAAGCGAAGGATGCGCGCCTCGTCGGGCGCGAGCGATTCGAGGATCCGCATGTAGGCGGGGTGCGAGGCCTCGTCGAAGCGGACGTCGGCCGAGCGCCGCAGCAGCTCCGCCCCCCGTCGGCGCAGGGCGTCGGGCGAGGATTCCGGCCTCGAGGCCGGG
Source organism: uncultured Solirubrobacterales bacterium (assembly GCA_963696185.1). Classification (GTDB taxonomy): domain Bacteria; phylum Actinomycetota; class Thermoleophilia; order Solirubrobacterales; family 70-9; genus VRUE01. Next base: position 1,712,377 of record OY968825.1, on the reverse strand, counting down.
CGGCGCGGCTGCGGGAGCTGCGCCGGGAGCTGGCTCTCGAGGGCGGCGCGGGTGACTCGGGCGACCGTCTCCAGGTAGGCCACCGCAGCCGCCTGCGCGCCGCGCCAGCCGGCGGAGACGACGACGCGGCCGATCCCGGGCGCCGCCCGCAGCAGCTCCCGGCCGACCCAGTCGCTTCCATTCGTCTCGCTCATCCGAAGACCGCCAGGTGTATCAGGCCGGCGAGGAAGCCGAGCACGGCGCCGTGCAGGTAGAGCAGCCACTCGTCCTCGTGCACTGCGGTGCGCAGCATCTCGGAGAATTCCGCCGGGCCCATCTTCCTCACCCGGTCCACGACGAGGCGGCGAATCGCCGCTCGCTGCGCCTCGTTGAACTCCGGGTCGGCCAGCGGGCCGAGCGCGTAGTCGACGGCCTCGACGGCGACCGAGGAGCGGATCGCGTCGTACTCGCGGGCGCCCACCGCGACCCGCACGGCCGGTTGGGCGCGGCCGACGGCGTTGTCTACCGCCGGGTGAATCGCCGTCTCGATCATCTGCCTGGTGCGGTCGCCGCTCGGTCCGCCCAGCAGCGCCCTGCCGATGTTCCTCATCGTCACCACGTCGCCGGCGATGATGTCGGCGTAGACGCCCGCCACCTCCGGCTGGCGCTTCAGGAACAGTCCCTGCAGCGTGTAGGGGCCGAGCTTTCGCGGCCTCACCGGCTCGAAGATCATCCAGATCCCGACCAGGTTGGTGACGTAGCCGATCAGCACGCCGGCGATCGGCAGCAGCCACCACATCGTCAACACCTCCACCGTGAGGAAGGCGATCGGGATGCCGAGCAGGAAGCCGAAGAAGAAGCCGAAGTTGACGATGAAGCGCAGCTCCTTGCGGCCCACGTCGAGGAAGATGCGGTTGGCCAGCTCGGGGTTCTCCTCGATGTGGCGGATCACCATCAGCTTCAGGTCGAGCAGCTGGTCGATGTGGGCGCCGATCTCGGCGGTGACGGCGCGGACGATGTCGGGCAGCTGCTCCTGGACGCGGGCGTGCACGGCCTCACGCAGGCGCGGCGGCAGCTCGCGCCAGAGCTGCGGATGCTCGCGCTCGAGGATGCGCTCGACCGCCTCGCGGATGTCGCCGCGCGCCGTGACGAGGATGTGCTCGGAGATCTTCTCGGCGTCGAGCTGGCGGTAGAAGTCGGCCGGGCTGCCGACCTTGGCGATCCCCTTGTCGACGGCGATCGAGCCCATCTTCGCCGCCCGCGAGGGGACGATCCCCTGCCAGCCGAGGCCGCCGTCGATGATGCCGGGGATCTGCTGGACCTTGCGCGGCAGCGCGTTGGCGAGGGCTTTCAAGCCGGGCACGCGGACGCCGCGGAAGCGGATCGGATAGAAGAGCATCCAGACGCCGGACCAGTTGGTCGCGTAGCCGATCCCGCCGGTGAAGAGCGGGATGGTTATGAGGCTGAGGATCTTGCTGTCCATGGCGATGCGAGAGAATCGGCGCCGAGGCAGGATGACCGTAATCAAGGACAGCGGGGTGCGCGCAATCCTTCCGCCCTTCGGCGAGGAGCACGAGGAGCTGCGCGAGACCGTGCGGCGCTTCGTCTCAAAGGAGATCGCCCCGCACGTCGACGAGTGGGAGGCGGCGCGTGAGTTCCCGCGCGAGCTCTACCGCCGCTGCGCCGAGCTGGGCTTCCTCGGACTGAAGTTCCCAGAGGAGTACGGCGGCCAGGGCGGCACCCACCTGCACGACGCCGTCTGGGTCGAGGAGCTGGCCCGCTCCGGCGGCTCGGGCGGCGTCGCCGCCGGCCTCAACGCCCACACCTCGATCGCGATGCCGCCGATCTTCAACTTCGGCAGCGAGGAGCAGAAGCAGCGCTGGCTGGTCCCGGGGATCGCCGGCGAGAAGATCGGCGCGCTGGGGATCACCGAGCCGGGCGCCGGCTCCGACGTCGCCGGCATCTCCACCTCCGCGCGGCGGGTCGACGGCGGCTACGTCGTCAACGGCGCCAAGACCTTCATCACCAACGGCGTCCGCGCCGACTTCCTCGTCTGCGCCTGCAAGACGACGCAGGAGGGCGGCCACGGCGGCATCTCGTTCCTCGTCCTGGAGCGCGACATGCCCGGCTACGAGGTGGCGCGCAAGCTGGAGAAGATGGGCTGGCACTCCTCCGACACGGGCGAGCTGTCCTTCACCGACGTCGAGGTGCCGGCCGAGAACCTGCTCGGCGAGGAGAACGAGGGCTTCAAGCTGATCATGGCCAACTTCGCCTGGGAGCGGCTGCTGATGTCGATCGGCGCGATCGGCGCGATGCAGCGCCTGATCGAGGTGACGGTCGACTACGCCCTCGAGCGCGAAGCCTTCGGCCGCCCGATCGGCAAGTTCCAGGCGATCCGCCACCAGGTGGCGGAGATGGCGACCCGCGCCGAGGCCGCCCGCGCCCTCACCTACAACGCCCTGCGCCTCTTCCACGAGGGCCACGACTGCATCCGCGACGTGACGATGGCCAAGCTCGTCACCCAGCGCGCGGTCCTCGACATAGCCGACCAGTCCCTACAGATCCACGGCGGCTACGGCTACATGCGCGAGTACGGCATAGAGCGAGCCGTCCGCGACGCCCGCCTAGGCCCCATAGGCGGCGGCACCGACGAGATAATGAAGGAGATCCTCGGCAAGCTGATGGGACTGTAGGGATTAGCAGGGGTTTCTTGCTCGCCCTGCCCCTCGTCTGAGCGAGACGGACACAATCCGGACACATCTCGCTCAATATGCTCACGCCAACGGAGTTCGAGGAGCTCCATCAGAAAGAATCCAGCTAGCTGGATTCTCATTCGGAGTGGACGGAGCTGAGGGTTAGATCAGGCGGACCGAATTCAGGGGTCGGGCCACGGGGGCCGCTGATCTTCTAGGTGCTACTGGAAAAGCGGGAGTCGGCTTAACCGGTCGTCAATGACCTCAGCTAGCGCCGGACTAAGCACCTCAGCGGGTAATTGACTCTTCAAGCTCTCCCACGCCGCCAATATTGCCTTGACCTCCGTCAGGACAACTGACAGCGTACGCTCCTCATCGAGCTCGACACGGCCCGCCAGGCGCCGAAATACCCCTTCCGTGACCTCCTCGGCTTGGACAACTCCAGCGAGCTTCAGCGCCAGCTTACGCTCAAGGGGCTCAACAGCCTCATAACCGCTCACAGCAACTAGGTCATACGCAGGCGAGAGGCGGGCCGTACGACCATCCGGATAAATCAGAGACCAGTTCTTAGCGTGAGCATCGTAGTTTCCTATCGCCACCATGAAGACCAGTCGCCGAAGGTATTCATCTACGTCCTCCATCGTGGACACGGCGGCTAGAACACGCCCGATGGTGTCGAAATTGGTGGCTCCATACTTTTGGCGTGGCGAAAGACCGAGAACCTGTGCAAAATCCTCAATGTGGATTCGTTCGTCATTACTACGGTCGAAGCGTCGCACCGCCAGCGCCTTGCCGTAACTATTTGATACCTCTTCAGGCAAGCCTTCGATCTCTTTGACATCGATGAGCTGCGTCTCCGGGACATTGAGACCTGCGATCCTTGCCAACTCCATCATCGAGTACTCGTTCTCGGGCACCCTCTCAAAACGCTGATCGGGCAGCTTCACAATCCAATCGCCACCACGTCCCTGGGACGGAATCGTTAAACCACGGTCTTCGCGGATCGCAGAAAACTTCAGCTGAACCCCGGCAAGAGAGAACCTGAGCGGTGCATCACTTTCTTCACTGGAAGCTTTCACCTCATCTTTCCCAACCGGCTCCTCATTCAAGGGATGGACAATCACAGCTCCCGGAAGATCATCGCCTAGAAGGGCGAGCAAAAATAAGGACCGCCTCTCATGAACGTCTGCCCGTTCAGCGATAAGCCGACGGAGAGGTCCCTCTGGGAGGAGGTTTGCAAACCACGGAGGAACCCCCTGCCGTGTTCGCTGAGGGCGCGTGAGGTTATCCTCGAAGTACTGCCCTAAGACGGGGCGGTTAGGAAGCTCAAGGTAGTCATCATCAAACTCAAAGTACGAACCCTCCCTGCTGGGATGCAACAAGCCGGCCCTGACGCCTCCGACTGAGACAACCAAGGGAGCTGGGGTCGTCATCCGTCTTGGTCGAGCAACGTGAGATCCGCAATCGGGGGACGATCACTCACGCCCGGCTCAGTAAGCGCTAGTAGGCGGGCCGACAGCAGGGAGACCAGGGCATCTCCCCGATTTGCAAGTACTCCCTCGACTCCTTTATCGATGACATCGATCACCGCCCGCCTGGAGAGTCCGTGACTCTCCAACGCAGCGTCGGGGGCTCCGAAAAAAGTCTCGACAATCTCGTCGTCGCGGATGGGGGGATGTAAAAAGACATTGGCAATTGACTCAAGGCGCCCGTTGGAGGAAGGAATGCGTAGGAATTCACCCGCATCTAGCAATGCGGGAACGTCAACACTCTCCTCAGTCTTGAGGTCAAGGGGATGGAGTTGGGCCAGGAGCGCGAGATTAATTCGACCAGCCGCCCGATTCAACTGGTGAGAGCGAAGATCGAGTTTTGGTTTGGGATCAGGAGCAGTAAAACTCAACAGGCGCTGCACGCTAGCGACCTCGTCATCGTCAATTGCCTGAGCGGCACGTCGAAGTACGGGCGCCGCCCCCGACCCGCCACTCCCACCAGCAGCCGCATCCCGCCATATCCACCGCCGCAAAAGGATGCGACTCCGTGGCGAGGGACCATCGTGTAGAGCAAAGAAACGTGTTAAGACGGGAATAACGTAGGCGTAAGGCAACGCCCTAAGGTGCGGGATGCCCGCATCGCGCTGAAGGAAGTCGACAGTAAGCCTTAGAGCTGCTGAAGTGGACGAAAACGCAACTGCAGGGTCCTCGTTCTTCTTAAACTCTTTACGAAAGTCCCTATAGGGATCACCTCCTCTAACTGCCAGAACCGCTCGAAGAACCGTGTCCTCCTGCAGGGATCCAAATCCAAGATCACGCACCTCATCAACAAGCGCGCGTAGGTCTGCTGGCTCCGAACCGCCACTTGCAGTATGTAGTGATTGAAAAACCTCGGCCTGAGTGAGCCGCCGACCAAAGGTATTCATTCGGTCGAAGATGTCGCGGAGCTCCTGCTCCTCGGCATTTCGGACCAAGGAAACGGGGATCTTGTAGTCACGTACCTGATTCCCGAGCCCAGTTGCGGCCTGCACCTGCTCCTCCGAGGCTCCATTCTCGCGGAACTCCAGCAACCAGCTCACAAACTCGTTGGTGTCTACCACCCGCCTCATAGGGACCCAATCGCTGCGGGCGCGTCGCGATCCCGATGGTCGCTTGAACTCCGAGGTAGAAAGGTCGTAATAAAGGTCGAACTCAGTTCCAGGGCTAGCTGGACCAGCTAATACGCCGATAAGGCTGGTAAGCCGCTGCTGGCCATCGACAACCCACAGCGCATTCTCGTCCTCCCCTGCTTCGACCACAAGTGGGCCGAACTCGACTCGGCCAGTCGGCGCAGGGCGCTCCCAAAGCAAAATGCTTCCGATTGGATATCCGCGTCGGATACTGTCGAAAAGACGCTCGATATCCGTTCCGTACCAGCGAAATCTTCGCTGGAACGGCGGAATACGAAGCTTGCCGCTCTTGGCTTGCTCGACCAGCTCGGAAACGGATCGGGCTTCGGCGACGGGACGCGATAGCGATTCCATGCGTCTAGCCTAAGGCGTCATCCGGCCGTGTAGTGGGCGATCAATGCCAAGGAGGTCGCCGGGTTTCCCCAGGGCCCCGCGACAGGCAGCCTGCTAGCGAGCGCTTTGCCTGCATACAGGCCGCCTCGAGGGATCAAAGCGGACACAATCTGGACACGTTGCCGGACCGGGGCGCGGTCAACGTCGGACATTGCTTTCGCCGTCGAACAAGCTGATTTGCTTGGAATCCGTGCCCTCGGGTGATCGCGCGTGGCCTGCCGTTCCAGGCTCGGGACTAATGAAGGAGATCCTCGGCAAGCTGATGGGGCTGTAGCGCAGGCCGCGCCGCCAAGGTTTCGTCTTCCTGGCATTGGACAAGCCGTAGTAGCACCTATCCGCCGCACAGGATGCTAATCTGCACCACGCAAGGTACAGATTATGTCCAAGGCACCAGCTTTCCCCCTGCTGACAAGGAACGAGATCGCCGAGATCAGCGGCGTGTCGATCAACGCCGTGAACAAGGCGCTGGAGCAGCGGGTCGCCAAGGCTCGCCGGCAACGGGGGCGGACGCTGTTGGCGGCCGATGAGGCGGCGGCGCTGGCGCTGCTCTCCGAACTCCCGGCCGGCCTCTCGATCAAGCTCAAGCGCGAGGTGCGCAACTGGATCGTCAAGCGAAATCCCGTCAGTGCCGAGGAGTTTGAGCTCTCCCGCGCTCTGCGAATCGCGATGACGGAGAACGCGGCGGACGTGGCGAAACGAGCGCTCGACTACGTGCGGCTACGTGACAAATACGTCGAGGTCGACCCCGGCAAGATGGGCGGCGCGCCGGTGATCCGGGGAACTCGGGTTCCGGTGCGCACCCTCGCGCAGCTGATCGAGGGCGGCGAGAGCCGGAAGGCGCTGAGGGAGGATTATCCCCACATCCCCGAGGAGGCCTATGACGTGGCGGTGCTCTGGTCCAGGGGCAATCCGCGCCGGGGGCGTCCGGTTGGACATCCGCGCATGCGTCAGGCCCGCTCGTCTCGCCGCGCCGCAGCGGCGGCGTGAAGCTCTGGATCGACGAGTGCCTCTCCCCCACGCTCGTAGCGCGGGCCAACCGCCGCGGCTACTGGGCAACCTGCAATCGCGATCGCGACCTGCTCGGAACCAGCGATGCGAGCCTTCACGAGATCGTCATCGAAGAGGAGGCCGTATTCGTCACCAACAACGAGTCGGACTTCGTCGCCCTCTGCCGCAACGTCGATCTGCACACCGGCCTCCTGGTCCTGCCGCAGACCGATCGGCGCGAAGCGCAGTGGCCGTTGATGGACGCGGCACTCGACTACATCGAGGAGATGGCCAGGGCCGCTGACGAATCAACTGCCGACTGGATGCTCAACAAGCAGGTGGAGGTCGATCCGGATGGAGCAGTGAGGCACGGCGACCTGCCCTCAGACGAGTAACGCCGCGGCGGACACAATCGCTCCATCCACCGATTCGACCGCGGTCGCTCGCAGGTGCCGAGCGGCGCATCCCGGCACCTGCAAGTTCGGCTTACCGCTGTGACAACTGCTGAACGGCGTTGTTCAGCCGCTCAACCGCCGTGTGCTGTACCTGCTCTCGGAGCTTCGCCTGTTTCGCCCCGAGAAAGGCGCCGGCCTGGACATAGGTGGCCAGCGAAACGAGAATCTCCTCCGTCGGCTCCTTCACCCGTTTGAGCCATTCTTCCGGTTCAGGTTCGTGATGGTGATGAATCAGCCACCAGATCAGGCTCGGCCACCACGGGGGACAAAGGTCGGGTTCCATATGGGGCTCCTTGCTTGTGCTGTATGTGCGCGTCGATCCTCTCACCGGAGCCGGAAAAATAGCCTGTTATAGACAAATATTGGATATCATTCTTTTGGCTAGGTTGCCGAACCGAAACTGAACTGGGCCTAATCAGGTCGCGACGTACGCGGCGAACAGCGCGACCGAGCCCACGAGCGTGATCTCGTGCGAGGCGAAGACGCGATCGAGGCTACGCTTCGCCGATGGAAGAGGTCCTCCCCGGGGTCTTCCACTGGAAGGCCGTCCACCCGCGGATCAAGATCGAGGTCGGGTGTCACTTCGTGGCCGGCTCGGGGACGGCGATCGATCCGCTGCTGCCGGCCGAGGGGATCGAGTGGTTCGACGGGCGGGGCGTGGAGCGGATCGTGCTCTCGAACCGGCACCACCTGCGGCACGCGGCGGAGATCGCCGAGCGCTTCGGCTGCCCGATCCTCTGCCACGAGGCGGGGTTGCACGAGTTCGAGGGCGGGCCGACGGTGGAGGGGTTCGCCTTCGGCGAGCGGCTGGCCGGCGACGTCGTCGCGCTGGAGATGGACGCGATCTGCCCCGAGGACACGGTGCTCCGCGTCGAGGCCGGCGGCGGGGCGCTGCTCTTCGCCGACAGCCTGATCAACTACGGCGGGGTCGGCTTCGTCCCCGACGACCTGATCGGCGAGGACCCGGAGGCGGTCAAGCACCAGGTCCGCGAGCGGGCCGCGGCGCTGCTCGACGAGGACTTCGAGCACCTCCTCTTCGCCCACGGCGAGCCGCTGATCGGCGGCGGCCGCGAGGCGCTCCGCGCGGTTTCCGAGGGCCGTTAGGCGGATGATCGCCCGGAGCAGGGTCATCGCCATCGCGGCGGCCGTGGCGGCGCTCTCCACGCTGGCGGCGGCGCAGGCGAGTGGGCCGGGCGGCGGGCCGCCGGAGGCTCGAGCGGCGGCGCTCGGCCACGGCGGGCGCGCCGTGTGGGCGGCGATGCGGCCTCCGATCGCGAAGTGGCTCATCCCCTTCCCGCCGAAGCGCAAGCTCCAGATGGCCAACTACTCGGAGCGGCACTACGGCGAACGCACCTGGCGGCTGCGGCATCCGCACGTGATCGTCGAGCATGTCGCGGTGGCGAGCAGCGCCGCCGCCGTCTACAACACCTTCGCCGCGGACGTCCCCGACGTCGAGCTGCACGAACTGCCCAACGTCTGCGCCCACTTCGTCGTCTCCTCCTCGGGGCGCATCTACCAGCTCGTCCCGCTGACGATCCGCTGCCGCCACACGGTCGGGCTCAACTGGACGGCGATCGGGATCGAGCACACCGGCTTCGTCGACTCGGACGTGCTCGACAACCCACGCCAGATGCGCGCCTCGCTGCGGCTGACTCAGTACCTGCGCTGCCGCTTCCACATCAGGCTGCGCAACGTGATCGGCCACAGCGAGAGCCTCGGCTCCCCGTTCCACCGCGAGCTGGTGCCCAGCCTGCGCAACCAGACCCACTCCGACTGGCAGCACCGATCGATGCAGGCCTACCGGCGCAGGCTGCGGCGGCTCGGGCCCTGCTGACCCGCCCGGATGGCGATCGCGGGCGCTGCGAGCCGCTTGGCGCGATCGTCGCGGGCTGACGCATGAAAAGGGGCGGGGCGCCGTGATGGCCGCCCCGCCCGTCTTCACGATTGGTAGTGGCTCAGCTGGCCCGGTGCGTCTGGTCGACCAGGCGCTTCGCCGTGAACGGCTGGCTGCCGGGGTTTTTGCGCGGCAGCATCGCCTTGACGACGACCTTGTCCCCCTTCTTGACGTCTTCCAGGTTCCGCGTGCCGTCGCCGTTGGTGTCGGCGACGACGATCCGCGCGTTCGTGAGGTCGAAGGCGACCGTCGTGTTCACGAACCCGCCCTTGCGGACACGGGAGTTGCCGGCTTTGACTTCGACTTCGTTGACGACCGTGGTCGGGCCGACGTAGAGGCCCTTGAAGACGTAGGCGACGTTGTGCGTCTTCCCGTGGCCTTTGGCTTTGCCGTGGTTTGCGCCCTGGTTGGCGACCGCCCCCGCCGGGATGGCGAGTGCGGCGACGCCGAGCGCGACGATCAAGCTGCTGCGAAACCGACTCATTTCAACTATCCCCTTTTCTGGCTGTAAACAAAGCTTCGACTCCGCTCTAAACAGAGCCAAGCACCGGAAGAATCGCCTCTTCCGGTCATAGAACGGCTGCTTTCGGCGGATGTCAGGGTAAATGCGCACTTTCGGGGCCTCGAATTGGACGATCGTCCAGGCGGATGAGGCGGTCCTCGCCGTCGATTGGCCGGTCAACCAGGGCTGCGGTGTTCCGTGTAGCCTCCCGGCCGACTTCAAGAACCCGGAAGGAGAACGCAGACACGATGGGACTTCTCGATGGAAAAGCGGCGATCGTCACCGGCTCCGCGCGGGGCATCGGCCGCGCCACCGCTGAGCTGTTCGCGGGCGAGGGCGCCAAGGTCCTGATCAACGACCTCGACGCCGACGTCGCCGAGCAGGCGGCGAGCGAGATCGACGGCGAGACGGCCGTCTACGCCGGCGACCTGACCAAGGAGGGCGCGGCCGACGAGCTGGTCGCCGCCGCGGTCGACGCCTTCGGCGGCGTCGACATCGCCGTCAACAACGCCGGCTACACCTGGGACGGCGTCGCCCACAAGATGAGCGACGAGCAGTTCCAGGCGATGCTCGACATCCACACCGTCGTGCCCTTCCGCGTCGCCCGGGCGCTCGCGCCCCACTGGCGCGAGGCGGCCAAGGCGGAGCGCAACGAGGGCAAGGAGGTCTTCCGCAAGCTGATCAACGTCTCCTCGACGTCGGGGACGATGGGCAACGCGGGCCAGGTCAACTACTCGGCCGCGAAGATGGGCGTCGTCGGCCTCACCAAAACCCTCGCCAAGGAGTGGGGCCAGTTCAAGATCAACGTCAACGCCGTCGCCTTCGGCTTCGTCGAAACGCGGCTCACCGCGGCCAAGGAGAGCGGCGGGGAGATGACCTCGCCGACCGGCGAGAAGATCGAGCTGGGCATCCCCGAGCAGATGCGCGCAGATGGCCGCGGCGATCATCCCGCTGGGCCGCGCGGCCCAGCCCAAGGAGGCGGCAGGTCCCGTCCTCTTCCTCGCCTCGCCGCTCGCGAACTACGTCCACGGCCAGGTGCTGAACATCACCGGCGGGATGCTCGGAGGCATGTACACCTGAGGATGCTGCAAACCCGGTCGGCGATGCTCGGTAGGTTCAGTCGATGAGCTACCTCGACATCGCCGACCGGACTTGGCCTGCCACTCCGCCGGGCCATGGGACTGCACACGCTGGTCTACCGGGCGACGGGCGGGCGGCTCGGGCACACGGCTGCCGGGCGTCTCGGCGCCGATCCTGCTGCTCGACCACGTCGGCGCGAAGAGCGGCGCCAAGCGCACCTCCCCGCTGCTCTACATCCCGGACGGGGACGACGTCGTGATCGTCGCCTCCAAAGGCGGCTTCCCCAAGCACCCGGCCTGGTTCCACAACCTCAAGGCCAATCCGGACACCACCGTCCAGATCGGCTCCGAGCGACGGCCGGTCCACGCCCGCGTCGCCGACCCCGAGGAGCGCAAGCGCCTCTGGCCGCAAGGCGGTCGAGACCTACAGCGGCTACGCCGGCTACCAGGCGCGCAGCAAGCGGCGCGAGATCCCGCTCGTCATCCTCGAGCCGCGCGGTTAGACGAACGAACGACCAAATGGCGAGCGCATCACGTTTGCCGCCATATGGGCGGCAAACGTGATTCACCTCAGCCCTTCGGCCGCCGCTCCTCGGCGACGCGGCTCGCCGCCGCTCGCCGGCGATCGCCTCCGGCGGCCAGGGGCCGGCCCAGTTGTCGCGGGCGCCGTCGATCGTGATCGTCGTGCCGGAGAAGAAGTCGCCCGCCGGCGAGGCGAGGTAGGCGACCAGCCAGGCCATCTCCTCGGCCTCGCCCGGCGCGGCCCAGCGGGATCGAGCGCTCGACGTTGTCGACGACCGACCTGCGGGTACTTGGTGCAGCAGGGTCTCGGTGCCGAACTGGCCCGCCGCCAGCGCGCAGGTCTTGATCCCTGAAGCGCGACCACTCGATCGCCAGCGTCCGCATCATGTTCTCCACCGCGGCGCGGGCCGCGCCCGAGTGGACCATCCCCGGCATCCCGTTGTGGGGCGAGAGGGTGACGCTCAGCACCTTGCCGCCGCCGCTGCGGGATGAAGGCCTTGGTCGCCGCCGCGTGGGTCATCAGCCACGTCCCCTGCACGTTCAGCTCGATCACGGTGCGGAAGCCCTTCGGGGTGATCGCCTCGGCCGGGCCCATGAACTGGCCGCCGGCGTTGTTGACGAGCACGTCGAGGCGGCCGTGGCGCTCGAGCACGCCGTCGAAGAGCCGCTCGACCGCCTCCTCGTCGCGGATGTCCATCGCCTCGCGCTCGAAGCCGCCGGGCAGATGCGCGGCCAGCGCCGCAGTCTCGGCCAGCGGCTCCTCGCGCCGCCCGCAGCCGAGCACCGTCGCGCCGAGCCGGGCCAGCTCCAGCGCCGTCGCCCGGCCCAGCCCGCTGCCCGCGCCCGAGACGACGCAGACCAGGCCGTCGAGCAGGCCGGGCCTGAAGATGCTGCGAATGGGCGCTCTCAGCCATCGTCCGCGCAAGCCTATAGAGCGCCCGCACGCACGTAATGTGGCTGCCGCGATGAAGGTCCACGTGGAGGCGAAGCCGCTGCACGAGCCGCTGGCCGGCGGCACGCCCGGGGCCACGGTGGCGTCGAACCGATCGTCGCCGGCCACGTCACCTGGTCGCGCTCGATGATGGAGAGCCCCGGCGGGCACTTCGAGCACGCTGAAGGTGCTGCGCGGCCTGCTCACCGGCAAGCCGCCGGTCGAGGATCCCCATCCCCGACCTTCCTGATCCGCCACCCCAGCGCCGGGGCGATCCTCGTCGACACCGGCCTTCACCCCTCGATCGCCACCGGCGGGCGCGAGAACTTCGGCAGGCTCGGCGCCCGCTTCGGCAAGCCGGCGCTGGAGCCGGGCGAAGACGTGCCCGCGCAGCTGCGCAAGCGCGGCCTCGACCCCGGCGAGATCCCGGTCGTCGTGATGACCCACATGCACCTCGACCACACCTCGGCGATCTCCGAGTTCCCGCAGTCGACCTTCGTCCTCAGCGAAGCCGAGTGGGAGGCGGCCACAGCCGGCCCCCGCCCGCTCCTCAACGGCTACCGCCGCGCCCACTTCGACTACGCCTTCGACTACCGCACGGTCGACTTCGACCGCGGCGGGATCGACTCCTACGCCGACTTCGGCCGCAGCCTTCGACCTCTTCGGCGACGGCTCGGTGCGGCTCGCCTACACGCCCGGCCACAGCGCCGGGCACATGTCGGTGATCGCCCACCTCAGGGAGCGCGACTTCGTGATCGGCGGCGACGCCATCTACACGCTAGGCCAGCTCGAGGGCAGCGCCCCGCTGCCGCCGCGCCCCTTCGACGCCCACAACTACCGCCGCTCCCTGCAGGAGCTGCGGCTCTTCCACCGCGAGTTCCCCGAACGCGATGTCACCCCGGGCCACGACCCGAGTTCTACGAGAAGCTCGACGCCCGCTACGAGTAGCCAGCCGCTCCTCCCGTACATCGCCCGCACCCGGTCGAAGATCTCGCTGCCGCCACCTCGAGCTGGCGCTCGCGGGCTCGGCGCCTCGCTCGACCGGGAAGGCGAGCGGCTCGCCGAACTGCACCGTGACCTTGGGGAAGCGGAGTCGCTTCCAGCGCCGCACCTTGGCGGAGCCGTGGATGGCGACCGGGACGACCGGGACGCCGGACTCCAGCGCGATCCGGCCGATGCCGGCGTTTCGGCTCGCCCAGCTCGCCGCTCCGCGAGCGCCCGCCCTCGGCGTAGACGAGCACCATCCCGCCCTGGTCGAGGATCGTGAAGGCGGTCTTGAACGCCTCCTCGTCGTGGTGGCCGCGGCGAACCGGGAAGACGCCGCCGTGCTTGTAGATGTAGGTGAGGACGGGCGGGCCGAAGAGCTGCGATTTCGCCATGAAGCGGATCTTGCGACGCAGGAAGACGCCGATGAAGAAGTGGTCCATCTGGCTGAAGTGGTTGGGGGCGAGCAGCAGCAGGGCCCGACTTCGGGCACGTTCCGCACGCCGATCGCCCGCACCCGGTAGATGCAGCAGCGTCGGCAGGGTGACGAGCGACGCGGACGAGGGTGTAGGTCCAGCCGACTCCCTTGCGCGCCCGCGCGTGGAACTGGTCGAAGTACTCCGCCGGGCGCTCGTCCTTGTAGACCTGTGGCTTCATGTCCGCATGAGCGCGACGGCCGGCCGGGCCGGCCGCCGCTGTGCCTACCCCCGCCGGCCGACGGCGGTTACGCGGGCGCGCCGGCGCCGGCGGCGCGGGCCGGCCCAGCCCTTCGCCCGCTCCACGCGCGCGGCGCCACTCGGCGAGCAGCGACTCGCGCTCCCCGTCCCCCATCCGCGGCTCGTAGCGAGCGGCCTCGCGCCACATCTCCGCCACCTGCTCGCGCGCTCCAGCGCCCGGTCGCGATCCCCGCCAGGTAGGCGGCGCCGAGCGCCGTCGTCTCGGCGATCTCCGGCACGACCACCGGGGCCCCCAGCACGTCGGCCTGGAACTGCATCAGCCAGCGGTTGGCAACCGCGCCGCCGTCGGCCTTCAGCACCGCCAGCCGCTCGCCTGCAGGCCGCCTCCTGGGCGCGCACCGCGTCGACCGTCTGGTAGGCGATCGCCTCCAGCGCCGCCCGCGCCAGGTGCTCGCGGCGCGCTGCCGCGGGTCAGCCCGACGATCGTGCCGCGCGCGTAGGGGTCCCAGTGCGGGGAGCCGAGCCCGGTCAGGGCCGGCACGAAGTAGACGCCGTCGTTGCCGTCCAGCGAGGCGGCCATCGCCTCGGTCTCCGCCGCCTCCCCGATGATCCCCAGCCCGTCGCGCAGCCACTGCACGGCGGCGCCGGTGACGAAGATCGAGGCCTCCAGCGCGTAGGCGGCCTCCCTCCCCGCGCCCGCAGGCGACCGTGGTCAGCAGGCCCTCGGCCGGCTGCGGGGCGCCGCGCGCCGGTGTTGAGCAGGACGAAGCTGCCGGTGCCGTAGGTGTTCTTCGCCGTCCCGGCGCGGTGGCAGGCCTGGCCGAACAGCGCCGCCTGCTGGTCGCCGGCGATCCCGGCCACCGGCACCTCGCCGCCGAACTCCGAGGTCGTGCCGTAGAGGTGGGCGGAGGGCAGCGGCTCGGGCAGGCGCGCCGGGTCGACCCCGAGCATCGCGCACAGCTCCTCGTCCCAGGCGAGCCGGCGGATGTCGAACAGCATCGTTCGCGAGGCGTTCGTGTAGTCGGTCGCGTGGCGGCCGGTCAGCTTGAAGAGCAGCCAGGAGTCGACCGTGCCGAAGACGGCGCGCTCGGCCCCCTCGACGTTGCGCAGCAGCCACTCGATCTTGGTCGCCGGAGAAGTAGGGGTCGATGACGAGCCCGGTCCGCTCCCGCACCAGCTCCTCGTGCCCCGCCTCGCGTCAGCTCATCGCAGCGCGCCGGCGGTGCGGCGGTCCTGCCAGACCAGCGCCCGGTGCATCGGCTCGCCGGTCGCGCGGGTCCCAGGCGACCACCGTCTCGCGCTGGTTGGCGATCCCGATCCCGTCCAGCTCGGCGCCCCCGATGCCGGCGTCGGCGATCGCCTCGGCCGCGACCCGCCGCGTCGTCTCCCAGATCTCGGTGGCGTCGTGCTCGACCCAGCCCGGCCGCGGGAAGTGCTGCTCGAACTCCGAGTAGGCCCGCCCGGCGATCCGCCCCTCGCCGTCGAAGACGCAGGCAGGTCGTCCCGGTCGTTCCCTGGTCGATCGCGAGGATCACGGTTGTCCCAGCTCGGGGACGGGTATACGGTCGAGGTCCGGCAGGGGGTCAACTCTACGTAAGGAGGACTTCATGGCAGCCGTTGAGGTCAAGAGCTTCGATTCTCCCGACGAGACCCGCCCGTTCGAGGGGAAGGGCAACGCGAAGGTGGTGCAGCTCGCCGGTCACACGGTCGGCAAGGGCACGTTCGAGCCGGGCTGGAGGTGGTCGGAGAACGTCAAGCCGATCGCCGGCACGGATTCCTGCCAGGTCTCGCACCTCGGCTACGTCCTCTCGGGCAGCATGCGCGTCTACATGGACGACGGCTCGGAGGTCGAGATCGACGCCGGCGACGTCGTCGCGATCCCGCCCGGCCACGATGCCGAGGTCCCGGGCTCGGAGCCCTGCGTGATGATCGACTTCGGCGAGATCAGCGCCTACGCCAAGCGCTGAGCCTCAGGCGACCCGGCGGCGAGACAGGTAGACGCGGGCGAAGTCGCGAGCTGGCGGGCCGCGGTGGGCGAAGCCGGCGAGGGTGCGGCCGGTGGCGCGGTGGGAGAGGTCGAGCTCGTACTCGCGCAGGCGGAAGCCGGCGCGGACCGCGTCGACGGTCATCCCGATCTCCATCCCGTAGCCGCGGGCGAAGGGGAGCGTGGCGCGCAGGACGTCGACGCGCATCGCCCGCTGGCCGGAGATCGGCGCGCGCATCTCCAGCGCCGCAGAGGCGGCGGACCG
This sequence comes from uncultured Solirubrobacterales bacterium, assembly GCA_963696185.1. Taxonomy (GTDB): domain Bacteria; phylum Actinomycetota; class Thermoleophilia; order Solirubrobacterales; family 70-9; genus VRUE01. The sequence continues at coordinate 1,696,373 of OY968825.1, read as the reverse complement.
CCCAGCGGGCGAAGCCGAGCGCGATGCCGAAGCCGCCGCCGACGCGGCGGCTGAAGGCGGCGACGGCGAGGTCGCACTCGCCTGCGCTCGACCGCCTCGACGAGCGGCGCGAGCCGCGCGGCCGAGGCGCCGAGGTCGCCGTCGCAGAGGAGGACCAGCGCGCGGCGGCGGGATCGACGCTCGAGCGCCGCCTGCGGCGGCGGCGGTCACGTTGGCGCCCTTGCCGTGCGGGCGGCCGCGGCTGACCACCTGAGCGCCGGCCGCCATCGCCACCTCGGCGGTGCCGTCGCTGGAGGCGTCGTCGGCGACCCAGAGCGCGGCCTGCGGGAAGGCGCCGCCGCAGCGCGGCGACCGTCTCCCCGATCGGTCGGCCTCGTTGCGGGCCGCGACGATCGCCGCGAGCGATGCATCGCCGCTCGCGCCTCGGAGGTCACCGCGGACATTCTGACCGCGCTGGGGCCGATGTCCGGCCGGTCTCGCACCTCCGGGCGCTCCGCCGTTCGCCGTCGGCGCTCCTCAATCTGTCCGATGCCGACAAAAAGCACCGAGCGGCGGATATTCTCCCCGCCGTGGCACATCGAGGCGCACATCACCGGCAACGTCTGGAAAATCGAGGTCGCGGTCGGCGACGAGGTCGAGGACGGCGACACCGTCGTGATCCTCGAGTCGATGAAGATGGAGATCCCGGTCGAGGCCGAAGACGACGGGGACGTGAAGGAGATCCGCTGCGAGGAGGGCCAGGCGGTCAGCGAAGGCGACGTCCTCGTGGTGCTGGATGAGCGCGCGTGCGAGGAGCAGCTCGCCGGCGGCAAGCTCCTGCTCGACTTCCCCGCCGAGGCGGTCGCCCGGCATCCGCATCTACAACCCCGAGCGGCGCAACGCCCTCGACCACGAGATCCTCGACGCCCTTGCCGAGGCGCTGCCGCGCCTCGATCGACGGGATCGAGACCCGCTGCGTGCTGATCACCGGCGAGCCGCCGGTCCTTCTCGGCCGGCTACGACATCGCCTCGATCCCGGAGGAGACCTTCGAGCGCGACGCCGAGGCGCTCGTCGCCCACCCCTTCCACGCCGCGATGGAGGCGCTGGCCGCCCATCCCTGGCCAACCCTGGCGGCGATCAACGGCCACTGCCTCGGCGGCGGCCTGGAGCTGGCGATCACCTGCGACCTGCGGATCTGCGCGGCGGGGGCGAAGCTCGGGATGCCGCCCGCCAAGCTTGGCCTGATCTACGGCCACACCGGCCTGCGCAAGTTCATCGACGTGGTCGGCCTGGCGCGCACCAAGGAGCTGTTCCTGACCGGCCGCAACTTCGCCGCCGAGCGCGCCGAGGTCGATGGGCTGGTCCACGACGGTGGTCCCCAGCGAGCGAGCTCGAAGAGGAAGCGATCCGGCTCGCCAGCCTGATCGCCGGCAACGCGCCGCTCTCGATGCGCGGCAACAAGCGCGCGATCGAAGTCCTCAACCGCAACCCGGTGCTGACCGAGCAGCAGGAGGCGGGCCTGATCGCGCTGCGCGAATCCTGCTTCGCCTCCGAGGACCTGCGCGAGGGCATCCGCGCCTTCGCCGAGAAGCGCAAGCCCGAGTGGAAGGGGCGATGAGCGCCGCGCCGAACACTCGTCGTGAGCGCAGCCGCACGGCGAGCCCTCGCCGCCGCCGACCCGACGATGGCGGCGCTGATCGAGCGGATCGGGAAGATCGACCTGGCGACGCGGCTGCGACGCCGCAGCGAGGAGCGGCCCGCCGACGCCTACGGGGCGCTGCTGCGCACGATCGTCGGCCAGCAGCTCTCGACCAAGGCGGCGCGGACGATCTACCTGCGGGTGCTCGAGCTGTTCGGCGGCAGCACGCCGGCACCCGAGCAGCTGCTGGAGGCAAGCGAGGAGGACCTGCGCGGCGCCGGCCTCTCCGGTCGCAAGGTCGAATACGTACGCGACCTCGCCTCGCCACGCGATCAGCGGCGAGCTCGAGCTGGACCGCCTCGACGAGCTCTCCGACGAGGAGGTGATCGAGGAGATCGTCGCCGTGCGCGGCCTCGGCCGCTGGAGCGCGGAGATGTTCCTGCTCTTCCACCTCGAACGCCCCGACGTCCTCTCCGGCGGCGACCTCGGCATCCGCAGGGCGGTCAAGATCGAGTACGGACTCGACGAGATGCCGGCGCCCGCGAGCGGGTGCTGGAGATCGGCGAGCCCTGGCGCCCCCACCGCAGCCTCGCCTCCCTCTACCTATGGGAGTCGCTCGCCAACGCCCCGCTCGGGTGAGGAGGAATTCGCGGATTTGAGGAGCCAATTTGGCGCCTCGGGTCAGGCGCCGCCAGCCGTCCGGGGCGACGCCTAGCCTGCGCCGGATGCTCCCCCTGATCTCGTTCGAGGAAGCGCTGGCGCTCGGCGAGCTGACCGATCATGAGGAGATCGGCGAGCTGGTCGAGCGCGCCTGGACGGTGCGTCGGGAGAACTTCGGCGACTCGACCGACATGTGCTCGCTGGTCAACGCCAAGTCGGGCGGCTGCGCCGAGGACTGCGGCTTCTGCGCCCAGTCGCGCTACGCCGAGGCCGACACGCCGATGCACGCGATGATGGAGCCCGAGCAGATCCTCGAGCACGCGAAGGCGGCGGAGGCGGCCGGCGCGCATCGTTTCTGCATGGTCACCCAGGGTCAGGGCCTCTCGAAGCGCGACTTCGAGAAGATCCTCGAGGGCGCCAGGCTGGTCGCCGAGCACACCAACCTGAAGCGCTGCGCCTCGATCGGCCACATGTCGGCGGAGCGGGCGAGGCGGCTGCGCGAGGCGGGCATCCAGCGCGTCCACCACAACGTCGAGTCGGCGCGCTCCCACTATCCGGAGGTCTCGACGACGGTCCGCTACGAGGGCCGGCTGCGGACGATCGAGGCGGTGCGGGAGGCGGGGCTGGAGACCTGCGTCGGCGGCATCCTCAACCTCGGCGAGACGCCGCGGCAGCGGGTCGAGATGGCCTTCGAGCTGTCCGAGCTGAACCCGACCTCGGTCCCGATCAACCTGCTCAACCCGCGCGAGGGCACCAAGTTCGGCGACCGCCCGCTGATGGACGCATGGGAGGTCGTCAAGTGGGTCGCGATCTTCCGGCTGATCATCCCCGGGGCGCTGTTCCGGCTCTGCGGCGGCCGGGTCGAGAACCTCGGCGAGCTGCAGCCGCTCGCCGTCAAGGCCGGGCTCAACGGGGTGATGATGGGCAACTTCCTGACCACGCTCGGCGCCGAGCCCGAGGACGACCGGGCGATGTTCGAGGAGCTGGGGCTGAACGTGGCGCGCCAGCCCGACAACGGCGCCAACCCGCGGCCCGACAACCGCTCGGGCTGGCTGCGAGGGCGAGACCCCGGCGACGCCGATCGACGAGCTGATCGACCGCCAGGAGGAGGCCAACTTCTGGGACCCCTCGACCCAGCTGCGGGTGGTCAAGAAGGCGCGAAAGCCTCCCCCCTACCCGCAGGCCGCATGACCGACATCGCAGACCGGCTGGAGGAGCTTCGCGACAGAGGGCTCTACCGGCGGCTGCGGCTGGTCAGCGGTCCGCAGGGCCCACGCGTCCTGCTCGACGGGCGGCCGGTGCTGCTGCTCTGCTCGAACAACTACCTGGGGCTGGCCGACCACCCGCGGGTGCGCGAGGCCGCCGCGGAGGCGGCGATGCGCTGGGGCGCCGGGGCCGGCGCCTCGCGGCTGATCTCGGGCAACATGACGCCGCACCGCTCGCTCGAGAAGCGACTCGCCGAGTTCAAGGGCTACGAGGCGGCCCTGCTCTTCGGCTCCGGCTATCTCGCCAACACCGGCGCGATCGCGGCGCTCGCCCGCCGCGGCGAGGTCGTCTTCTCCGACGAGCTGAACCACGCCAGCATCGTCGACGGCTGCCGGCTCTCGCGGGCCGAGACCTTCGTCTACCGCCACGGCGACGTCGAGCACCTCGCCTGGGGACTGCGCGAGGCCGAGGGGCGCGGCTCGCTGATCGTCACCGACGGCGTCTTCTCGATGGACGGTGACGTCGCCCCGCTGGCCGAGCTCGTGCGGCTGGCCCGCCGCCACGACTGCCGCCTGATGGTCGACGAGGCGCACGCGACCGGGGCGCTCGGCCCCGGCGGGCGCGGCTCGGTCGCCGCCGCCGGGCTGAGCGGCGAGGTCGACCTCGTGGTCGGCACCCTCGGCAAGGCGCTCGGCTCGTACGGCGCCTACGTCTGCGCGAGCCGCGAGCTGGTCGACTACCTGCTCAACACGGCGCGCTCCTTCATCTTCTCCACCGCCCCACCGCCGCCCGTCGTCGCCGCCGCGCAGGCGGCGCTGGAGCTGCTGGAGGCCCAGCCGGAGCGGGTCGAGCGGCTGCGCTCCAACGCGGCGACGCTGCGCGACGCGCTCGCCGAGGAGGGGCTCGCGGCCGGCGGCGCCGGCACCCAGATCGTCCCGGTGGAGGTCGGCGGCGCGGCCTCGACGATGGAACTGTGCGAGCGGCTTCTGGAGGGCGGCCTCTTCGCGCAGGGGATCCGCCCGCCGACCGTTCCCGAGGGCTACTCGCGGCTGCGCCTCACCGTGATGGCCACGCACCGACCCGGCGAGCTGCGGCAGGCCGCGAAGCTGGTCGGCGCCGCGGCGCGGGAGCTGGGGATTGGGTCGGCTCAGGCATCCGTGGACCTCCTCGCCGCCTAGGGCCTGAGTCGCGCATGGCCGGCGAGGGCGTCTTCGTAACCGGGACGGGGACCGGAGTCGGCAAGACCGTGGTCGCCGCGGTCGTCGCCCGGGCGCTGGCCGGGGAGGGAAGGTCGGTCGCAGTCTTCAAGCCCGCAGTGACGGGGTTGGACGACCCTGGCGAGCCCGACCACGCTCTGCTGCGTCGCGCCGCCGGGTCAAGCCAGAGCGACGACGAAATCGCGCCATACCGTTACGGACCGCCGATGGCCCCCCACCTCGCCGCCGAGACTCGCGGGCGAGGCGATCGATCCGGCGCGTCTCGTGCGGACGGCCGTGGACGCTGGGACCGGAGCGGACGCCCTCGTCTGCGAGGGGGTCGGGGGCCTGCTCGTGCCGCTCGCGCCGCGCTACCTGGTCCGCGACCTCGCCGCCGAGCTGGGATTGCCGCTCGCGATCGCCGCCTCGCCGGGCCTCGGCACGATCAACCACACGCTGCTGACGGTCGAGGCGGCGCGGCGCGCCGGCCTCGACGTCGCCGCTGTCGTCCTCACGCCGTGGCCGGCGCGACCGAGCCCGATCGAGGAATCGAACCGCGAGACGATCGCTGCGCTCGGCGCGGTCGAGGTCGAGACCCTGCCACGGCTGGACCTCGCCGATCCCGCCGCCTGGCCCAGTCTGAGCCTCACGGCGGCGATCATTTGAAGGCTTGATGACCCCATAGGCATCAAAAGCCTTCAGTCGCCGTTTGTCGTCAGGCGGGTCAGCTCGACTCGGTCGCCGCGACCTCCTCGAGCGCCGCGATCTCTTCGCCGCCCGGGTTGGCGATCGCCTCGGCGACCTCCAGGCTGACCCCGTGAGGCTTGGCGCGGATCGCGGCCGCGCCGATCGCCGCCCCGCAGAGCGCGACCACCGCCGAGACGGTCATCGCATGGCCGAGCGCATAGACGAACGCCTCCCGGCCGGCGGCGACCACCTGCTTCGCCTGGGCCGCCGGCATCCCCTTCAGCGCCTCGGCGGAGCTGCCGCCGAGCTGGTGCGCGAGGTCGGAGCGCTGCGCCGGCGACACCCCCGTCCCGGCGAGCCGGCTGGCGAGCTGCGAGCTGACCAGCCCCTGGAAGATCGCCCCGGTGACGGCGACGCCGAGGCTGCCGCCGACCATGCGGAACATCGAGAGCACGCCGGAGGCGATCCCCGCCTTCTCGACGGCGACCGCGTTCATCGCGGCGCTGGTCATCGGCGACATCGTCATCGCGATCCCGATGCCGAGCAGCATGAAGCCGGGCAGCAGGTCGGCGTAGCTGGAGTCGACCGCGATGCCGCTGAACGTGTAGAGCGAGGCGGCGACGATCGCCAGTCCGCCCGCGATCAGCCAGCGCGGGCCGAAGCGGTCCGCGAGCCGCCCCGCGACCGGCGCCACGGTGACGATCATCAGCGTCGAGGGCAGGAAGCGGACGCCGGCCGCCAGCGGCGAGTAGCCGAGGATGTCCTGCATGTAGAGGGCGAGGAAGAAGAAGACGCCGAGCATCGCGAAGGAGACGATCAGGGCGACGACGACCGCGCCGAGGAAGTTGCGGTCGGAGAAGAAGTGGAATTCGACCATCGGCACCTTGACCCGCAGCTCGACGGCGACGAAGGCGGCCAGGCCCGACCCCGGCGCCGATCAGCAGCGCGACGATCGCGGTCGATCCCCAGCCCCAGCTGTTGCCCTCGACCAGGGCGAGGATCAGCGCCGTCAGGGCGCCGGTCAGCATCGCCACCCCGGCGTAGTCGACCTCGCGGCCGACCGTCGTGTCGCGCGACTCGCGCACCGCGAACAGCGAGGCGAGGACGGCGCCGACCGCCACCGGGATGTTGAGGTAGAAGATCGCCCGCCAGGTGACGTGCTCGGTGAGGAAGCCGCCCAGCACCGGGCCGACGGCCAGCGCCAGCGCCGAGACCCCCGCCCAGGTCCCCATCGCCTTGCCGCGCTCGTGGGCCGGGAAGGCGTCGGTGATGATCGAGAGCGTCGCCGGCATCATCAGCGCCGCGCCGACGCCCTGCACGACGCGGCTCAGCACGAGGTCGATCGGGCGGACAGCGAGGCCGGCGGTCGCCGAGGAGAGCGCGAAGATGACGACGCCGAAGAGGAACATGCGGCGGCGGCCGAAGATGTCGCCGAGCCGCCCGCCCGTCGCCAGCAGCACCGCGAAGGAGAGCGTGTAGCCGTTGATCGTCCACTCGAGGCCGGAGATCGAGGCGCCGAGGTCGCGCTGGATCGAGGGCAGCGCGACGTTCACGACCGTGTTGTCGAGCATGATCATGAACAGCGCGAAGCACATCGCGCCGAGCGTCCACCACTTGCGGTTCTCGTCGGTGATCAGGTGTCGGTAGCGGGTCATCCGGGCCCCATGTTTTCCCATCGAGCGGCTTTCCAGTCTGACGATTGCCGCCGCGGGCCGGTCTAGGGTCGGCTGTGGCGATGGCGACGGATCACGCGCAGCTCGACCGCGATCACCTCTGGCACCCCTTCACGCAGCAGCGGGACTGGTGCGGGGAAGAGCCGCTGACGATCGAGCGGGCCGAGGGCTCGCAGCTGATCGCCAGCGACGGGCGCCGCTACCTCGACGGCGTCTCGTCGCTGTGGTGCAACGTCCACGGCCATCGCCACCCCGGCATCGACCAGGCGCTGCGCGACCAGCTCGGCAGGGTCGCCCACTCGACCATGCTCGGCCTCTCCCACCCCGGGGCCGCGGAGCTGGCGGCGCGCCTGGTCGAGCTGGCCCCGCCCGGCCTCTCACGCGTCTTCTACTCGGAGTCAGGCTCGACGGCGACCGAGATCGCCCTGAAGATGGCCTTCCAGTACCAGCAGCAGCGCGGCGGCCAGCACGTGCGGCGCACCTCCTTCGTCCACCTTCGCCAGGCCTACCACGGCGACACGCTCGGCTCGGTCTCGGTCGGAGGGATCGACCTCTTCCACGCCGCCTACCGGCCGCTGCTCTTCCGCACCTACGCCGCCGAGCCCGGCGACGCCGCCCACCTCGAGCACGTCCTCGCCACCCGCGAGGAGGAGATCGCCGCGGTGATCGTCGAGCCGCTGGTCCAGGGGGCGGCGGGGATGCTCGTCCACCCGCCCGGCTACCTGCGCGCGGTGCGCGAGCTGTGCGACCGCTTCGGCGTGCTGCTGATCTGCGACGAGGTGGCGACCGGCTTCGGCCGCACCGGCACGATGTTCGCCTGCGAGCAGGAGCGGGTCGCGCCCGACCTCCTCTGCCTCGCCAAGGGCCTCACCGGCGGCTACATGCCGCTCGCCGCGACGCTGACCACCGAGCGGATCTACGAGGGCTTCCTCGGCGCCCCGGAGGAGCAGCGCACCTTCTTCCACGGCCATACCTACACCGGCAACCCGCTCGCCTGCGCCGCCGCCCTCGCCAGCCTCGACGCCTTCGAGCGGGAGCGGACGCTGGCCCGCCTGCAGCCGAAGATCCGCCTCCTGAACGAGCTGCTCGGCGCCGTCGCCGGGATGCCCGAGGTCGCCGAGGTGCGCGGCCGCGGCTTCATGGTCGGCATCGACCTCGGCCGGCACGACCCGGCGCTGCGGCTCGGCCACCGGGTGACGCTGGAGGCCCGCGAGCGCGGCGCGATCATCCGCCCGCTCGGCGACGTCATCGTCCTGATGCCGCCGCTCTCGATCTCCAAGGCCGACCTGCGCCACCTCGTCGAGATCGTCGCCGAGTCGATCGAGGCGGCCTGCGCCTCCGCGTACTCAGCGCCAAGCCAATTGGCGCAGGCGGCGTAGACGCGCGAGATACGCTGACCCCGTGAGCGAACGGCAACGTGGATCTGCGGAGGCCCCGAACTTCGGGGAGCCGGCGGTGCCGCGACCGGCGGCCTCGGTGGTGCTGCTGCGGCGGGGCGGCAGGCACGGCGGGCGGGCGCTGGAGGTGCTGCTGCTGAAGCGAACCGAGGAGGCCAGGTTCATGCCCGGCGTCTGGGTCTTCCCCGGCGGAGCCCTCGACGCCGAGGACGGCGAGGGCGAGGCGGGGCACCGGGCCTGCGCGCTGCGCGAGCTGCGCGAGGAGGCCGGGATCGAGCTGGCGGCCGGCGAGGAGCTGGTGCTGTTCTCGCGCTGGATCACGCCGGAGGTGATCTCGACCCGCTTCGACGCCTGGTTCTTCCTCGCCCTGGCCCCCGCCCACACGCCGCCTCAGCCGGACGGGGTAGAGACCACCGATGCCCGTTGGTTCGAACCGCAGGCGGCGTTGGAGGCGCAGGCCGCGGGTGAGCTGGCGCTCGCCTTCCCGACGATCAAGCAGCTCGAGTCGCTGCTGTCCTTCCGCACAGCCGAGGAGGCAATCGAGTCCCATCGCGGCGGCAACGTAGAACCGGTCCTTCCGAAGCTGGTTGGCACGCTCGAGGAGCACCGGATCCTCCTCCCGGGCGACCCGGACTACCCTGCCTGAGCCGGCTCAGAATTGGCGCACTTTGGCGCCGGTCACGGTCGCTGTCGAGCAGGCGTTCCCCGCCTGGTCGTAGACGGACGCCGACGGGGTCCAGACCGGTGCTTTTTTGCTGCTTTCCGTCCTGGCGTTGCCCGCCGAATCGGTGCCGAGCACGATCGTCAGCGTCGATCCGCTCAGCGTCATGGTCGAGCCGGTGAAGGTGGTCGTCGTTCCCGACTTCGTGTAGTTGCCCTGCAGGCCGACGCTGCCGAGCGCCGTAGCGCTGCCGTTGACGGTGAGGGTGTCGTTGGAGGAGTTGTCGGCGATCGAGACGCTGACCGTCGTCGCCGCGCTCCCGGTCCAGCCGGAGACGATCGAGCCGGGGTCGGGCGGCTTGTTGAAGGCGAAGCTGACCGTGTCGCCTTTCTCCGCCTTCCCGGATGTGCCACCGGAGGTGTTGGCGGTGGCGAACGAGCTGCCCGCGAAGGGCCCGTTGTCGACGGTCATCGAGAAGCTCTGGGTGCGCGAGTTCCCGGCGGAGTCGGCGAGGGCGAGGCTGTAGGACTTCGCGCCGGCGCCGATGCCGCCGCCTGCCGTCAGCTGGGCGCTGCGGTAGTTGTAGGAGACCCCGCTCACGGTGTAGGAGCCGGCGCTGAGAGCGGCGGCGGTCTGGCCGGGGGTGACCGAGGAGACGTCGGCATTGACCGAGGCGATCCCGCTGGCCGGGTTGCCCGATTCGGTGACGTTGGTATAGACGTAGTAGGCGCCGCCCGCCCGGATGTAGCCGGCGACGCCGCCCTGGGACTTGGCGATCGTGCTCGCTGCGGCGCTGGGCGCGACGAAGTCGGCGACGGCGCTGACCGTCTGCGGGTTCTGGGCGGTGTCCGTGAAGCTGGCGCCGGAGAACCCGGCCAGGAGCGAGCACAGCGCCAGGGCGCCGAGGAGGAGCGCCGCTGCTCCCCTGCCTCTCACGAGCTGCCGACCCACTCGAGGGTGACTGAGGTCGACGCGCCCTGCAGCGAGGCTTCGTTGGAGGCCGACGGCCAGCTCAGGGTCAGCCGGTAGCTGCGGGTCTGCCCGGCCGCGAACGAGCCCAGGCCGACGCTGCCGAACGAGCCGAGCTTGCCGCTCCACACCTGCACCGCGCCCCCGCCCGTCGTGTCCTCGACCTTGAGGTCGATCACCGCGGCGAGCGCGGTACCGGTCAGTCCGCTGGCCTTCAGGGTCACCGCTCCTGCCACGCTGCCCTGATTGCCAATCGAGATCGTCCCCTGGCGGCTGTCGCCCGGACGCATGCCGGAGGCGGCGACGATCGCCTGGTTCGGCTGCGAGGAGCTGAGCTGGATTCTGCCGGCCACCAGCGAGGCGGAGTTGGCGCTCTTCGAGGTGAAGCTGGCGCCGCTGAACATCGCCGAGCCGAGGGCAAGCGAGACCAGCGCCAGCGCCGCCAGCAGCATCCAGCGGCGCGATCCGATCAGCAGCCTCACTCTGTCCATTGCGACCTCATCCCGGTCGACTCGGCCTGACGCCGCCGCACCTCCTGGCCCGCGTCGCGCCAGATCCCGGCCAGGATCAGCAGCGCCACCAGCACGGCGGAGACGCCGATCGCCAGCATCCTCACGGTCGGGATCGAGAGCGCCGCCAGCGCGAAGCCGGCGTAGGGGACGGAGAAGGCGGCCTCGGCCTGGTCGGGCTTTTCGAGGGTGAAGGTCCAGGGGTCGGCGCTCGCGTTGGCGTCGCCCTTGGTGCGAAAGGCCCTCTCTCCCTGCTTGTCGCGGCCGATCCAGACGATCCGGTGGGTGATGAGCCTCTCCGGGGAGGCGCCCTGCGGCGGCTGGTAGGTGATCGTGTCGCCCACCTTCAGGTCGGCAACCGGCACTTCCTTGTCGAAGACGATCGAGCCGCGATCATAGGTCCCGGTCATCGAGCCACTGACGATCACGTAGCGCTGGTAGCCGAGGGCGGCGGGGACGAGGAGGATCGCGGCCAGCGCGACGCAGAGGACGGTGGCCGCGGCCACCCCCCAGCGCATGGCACGCCGGGCGGAACCCGGCGACTCGCTCACCGGCGCCGCCCGCCGTAGGAGAAGTTGGCGGGGGGATCGAGACCGGCATTGCTGCCGGTCTCGATCCCCCGCCCCGAGATGACCGCTAGGAAACGGCATCCCACTGATAGCCGACGCTCATCGATGATCCCTCGTAGGCGTTGTCCCCGGTCGTCAGGGACGCCGGAGTGCCGCCGTCGGGGAATGTCACCGTGAACTTGTAGGTGCGGGCCTCGCCTGGGGCGAATTTGCCCAGCGACTGCGCACCCATCGCGCCGACCTTGCCCGAGTACACGCTGACCGGCGACGACGCGTTGGTCACGTCCTGTATCGAGAGATCTAGCACACCCGACAGCTGGCCGCCGTTGACGCCCGGCGTGTCGGTGAGGCTGGTCTTCGACAGGGTGAACGTGCCAGCGACGCTGCCGCTGTTGATGATCGTCACCGTGCCGCTGGTCGAGGTACCCGGCACCATGTTGGCAGCGGTCAGAACCGCCGCGCCTTCCTTGGAATTGGACTGCGCGAGGGTGCCTGCGCTGAACGTGTTGCTGGGGTTCGCGGACTTCGAGGCGAAGCTCGCGCCTGATCCAACGACCGCGCCGACTGCAAGCAGCGCAACGAGAAGCGCTCCGAGCAGATGGCGAGGACTCGAGAGGATCACGGAAATACGAGACATAAGTGCCTCCTTCGGGGCTCGATTGATGGGCTCCGAAAGCGGCAGCCGAGCTATCTCGGCGATAGCCGAGACCTCTAGCTTTGCGTCCCCGCCTCACGGCGGGTTTGCCTTGAATCGCTTCCATGCGCCCACCTCATCGGCCGCCTGGTCCAAAATGATGAGCTACCGCGCGAAGAATTGCGCCGGAACGTCGTCTAAGTAGAAACCCGCAACGCGAGGAGTCGCCGGCGGGCGCCGCGGGTCAGCCGGCGGTCCAGGCGAAGGCGGCGCTCGACGCCGAGCCCGCCACCGCGTTGCCGGCGGCGGCAGGAAGGGTGACGGTGAAGCGGTAGGAGCGCTGGGCGCCGGCGGCGATGCTGCCCAGCCGGAGGCGCGGCATGGCGCCGAGCGGGCCGCGGTAGAGCTGCGCCGGGTGGGCGCCGGCGGAGCTGACCCGTAGGACGAGGGCGCTCGACAGCGGCGCGCCGCCAGGGCCGACCCGGTCGACGACGTGGGAGGAGAGGTCGAAGGAGGCGGGCGCCGAGCCGGTGTTGAGCACGCGAAGGGTCGCGGCGCGACTCTCGCCCGGGACCATTCCGGCGGCCGAGAGCTGCGCGCCGCCGCTCGACTGGACCGCGACCAGCGGGCCGGAGGAGAAGACCTGGACCGGATCGACTCCCGCGCCCCGCGTTCCGCTGCCGAAGGCGACGGGAAGGGCGCCGGCCAGGACGCCCACGGCGACGAGCAGCGAGAGGATCGAGCGCAACCACCACGCCACTCCCATCCCGCCTCTCCTGGCGGTCCATGGTGCGGAAACGGTTCCGGCAAGTGCGCTCACACTCACCCATCGGCGGGGGGGCCCGGCACCCCACCGGAGCCATCTCCTCTGGACCTATGTAGGAGCGCCCGGGCGCGGCTGGCGCGAGGTCGCCTCTATCCGTCTGGAAAAGCCTCCAGGCCGGCGTGCCAGGGGCCCGGCGGGTAGGCGTGGATGCCGCTCTCCTCCATCTCGCCCTGCAAACGCGCGAAGAGCTGCCCGGCGTTGCGCAGCGCCTCTTTCAGCTCCGCCTCGGAGCGTTCCCGCAGCCGCCAGAGGAACCAGAGCTGTCTCTCGTTGACGCCGAAGTCGACCTCGCCGGCCATCGTCGTCGTCCAGGCCAGGAAGCCGGGGCCGAACAGCTCGCGCAGGGCGATCGGATCGTACTCGCGCGGCACGGTCGCCAGGAAGCGCTTGTTGAAGTCGATCGACTCGAACTCGACCTTGCGGGCGAAGCGCTGGGTGACGACCTCATGGCCCTCGATCGACTCGACGTTGAAGGCCGGCACCACCTGGGCGAGGTCGGGCATGTGCGCCTTGGCGAGGATCGCCGTCGGCAGCACCGCCTTGTCGAAGAAGCCGCCCATCTCCTTCTCGTCGGCGTCGCAGCAGGCGCCCCAGAACCCCTCGACCAGCTGCCCCGTGAGCCGGTTGGTCCCGCCCACGCAGAGCGCCGGCGGCGCGTCCTTGGGATTGATCCCCCCGACCGGCTCATAGGAGAGGCCGTGCCGCTCGCCGTACGCACGGACGATCTCGGCCCATTCTCTCGCCTCTTGCTTTCCGCTCATCTGCGTCGATCCTATGTTCCACAGAGGAACAGCCTGGATGGGCGAGTCCAATTGGCATGCACTCGGGGGCGCGACTGGCCAAGCTGGGCGGTGCACGCGGCCGCTGCGCGTAGCAGCGCTACGCGCGAGGACGGGGGTGCCGATCCAGCGCCGCGCCAGGCGCGTCATCCGAGGGCGTATGCCAATTTGACTCGGTCATCTAGGATGTTCCCCATGGTCGTCGTGCTCATCGTCGTCGTCGCGATCGTCGTCATCGCGGCCCTCTACTACATCGGCAAGCGCAACTCGATCATCGCCTCGCGCAACCGGGTCGACGAGTCGTGGAGCGGCATCGACGTGCAGCTGAAGCGCCGCCACGACCTCGTCCCGAACCTGGTCGAGACGGTCAAGGGCTACGCCGCTCACGAGAGCCAGACCTTCGAGAAGGTCACCGCAGCCCGGGCCGAGGCGATGTCGGCGCAGAGCGTCGGCGACACCGCCAAAGCCGAGCAGAAGCTGAGCGGGGCCCTGACCGATCTGCGCGCCGTCGCCGAGAACTACCCGCAGCTCCGCGCCACCGAGAACTTCCAGCAGCTCAGCCGCAACCTCTCCGAGCTGGAGGACGAAATCCAGGCGGCGCGGCGGATCTACAACTCCAACGTGCAGTCCTACAACACGACGATCCAGCAGTTCCCGGGCTCGGTCATCGCCAACCAGAGCGGCTTCACGGCGCGCGAGTACTTCGAGATCGAAGACGGCTCCGAGCGTGAGCCGGTCGCGGTCAGCTTCGGCGACAAATAGACCTCCCTAAGCTTCCTGGCATGACCACGACCGAGAACGCGACCCTCTGGATCTGCGACAGCTGCGGCTTCATCTACGACCCCGCGATCGGCGATCCCGACGGCGGCATCCCGCCCGGCACCGCCTTCGAGGACATCCCCAAGGACTGGTTCTGCCCGGTCTGCGGCGCCCGCGTCTCCGACTTCAGGCCGCTGGAGCCGGGCGAGGCCTGAGTCACCCCGCCCGGCGGCGCCGATCCCCTACTGGGCGAAGCGCTCCGCGACGTAGTCCCAGTTGACGACGTTCCAGAAGGCGTCGATGTATTCGGGGCGCCGGTTCTGGTACTTGAGGTAGTAGGCGTGCTCCCAGACGTCGCAGCCGAGCAGCGGCACGCTGCCGTCGGAGACCGGCGAGTCCTGGTTCGGCGTCGAAACGACGGCGAGGCCGGAGCTGTCGCTGACCAGCCAGGCCCAGCCGGAGCCGAAGCGGGCGATCCCGGCTTTTTTGAACTCGTCCTTGAACGAGTCGAGGGAGCCGAAGGTCTCCTCGATCGCGGCGGCCAGGTCGCCGCCGGGCTCGCCGCCGCCGTCGGGGCTGAGCATCTGCCAGAAGAGCGAGTGGTTGTAGTGGCCGCCGCCGTTGTTGCGGACAGGTGCCTGCTTGTCGCCTGGAAGGCTGGAGAGGTTGCGAAGCACGTCCTCGACGTCGCGGTCGGCCCACTCCGTTCCCTCGAGGGCTTCGTTTGCTTTGTCGACGTACGCCTGGTGGTGCTTGTCGTGGTGAACCCGCATCGTTTCCTCGTCGATGTGGGGCTCGAGCGCGTCGTACGCATAGGGAAGGTCGGGAACCGAGAAAGCCATCTGGAACTCTCCTTCTGGTCGAGTTGGAAGCCCGGGAGCCTAGCGAGGCACGACTCCCGCTACCCGATGCTCGCTTCCCGACACGCAGTTTCGCCCGCCCGGGGCGCGGGTAGCGGATCGGCCTGGGGGACCAACGCTTACAGAGGGCGGCCCGATCCGCGCAAGGGTGGAGGTCGTTGCCAGATCGGCGTACCGTCTGGCTGCCATGGCGGTGAACCGACGAACACGCGAGGGCGATCCGCCCCCGGCCCATCGGGCCGGGGCGCTCTCTGGCCCGGGAGCAAGGGAGCAGCTCGCGGGCGAACGCGAGCTGTGGCAGCGGTTCGCGCGCGGCCGCGACCCGACGATCCGCGAGGAGCTGGTTCGGCGCAACCTGCCGTTCGCGAAGCGCCTCGCCCTGCGCTACCGCGGCGCCAGCGAGTCCTTCGACGACCTCCTCCAGGTGGCGAACCTGGGCCTGGTCAACGCGGTCGACCGCTTCGATCCCGAGCGGGGCATCCCCTTCACGGCCTTCGCCTCGCCGACCATCCTCGGTGAGCTGAAACGCCACTTCCGTGACCGGGTCTGGACGGTGCGGGTGCCGCGCGGCCTGCACGACCGCATGGCCGAGGTCGAGAAGGCGATCACGGAGCTGACCAAGGAGCTGCAGCGCTCGCCCGCGGTCGGCGAGATCGCCGCCCGCATCGGGCTCGAGCAGACCGACGTGCTCGAGGTGCTGGAGGCGAACCACAACCGTCGGCCGCTCTCGCTCGATCGGCCGACCGGCGCCGAGGACGCCGACGAGACGCCGGCCTCGGAATGGATCGGCAGCGAGGACGAGGGCTTCGAGCTGGTCGAGGGCAGGATCGCCCTCGACGCGGCGCTGCCCTATCTCGACGAGCGCGAGCGCCTCGTCCTGCGACTGCGCTTCGCCGACGACATGACGCAGTCGCAGATCGCCGCGCGGATCGGCCACTCGCAGATGCACGTCTCGCGGATCCTGCGCCGCGCCCTGACGCGCATCCGCGAGCGGATCGACGAGGAGCGGCGCGGCGGCGCCCAGGCGGGCCCGGGCGAGATCGAGGACGCGCGGCGCTAGCGGGCCACCGCGGCGAAGCGGATGACGAGGTAGTCGCCGTCGCCGCAGCGGTCGACGACCAGCTCGTCGGCAAGGGACTCGAGCGAGCCGCCCACGTCGGGGACCGCCAGATCCTCGCGAACGCGCTCGGCGGCGCCGCGCTCCATCGGCCCCAGCCGCAGCTCGACCCCGTCGTGGTCGTCGAGGTCGAGCCGCACCCGACCGTCCGCGAAGCGGCCCGGCGCCGCCGCGGCGATCGCGTCGGTGACGAGCACGGCGTCGGAGACGCGGTCGACCGACAGGTCGCGCCGCGCCGCAAGCGCCCCCACGACCCTCGCCAGCACCGGCCCGAGCAGCTCGGCGCGGTCGATCACGATCTCGGTCCGCTCCGCCGGGAGCGGCTGGAGGGCGGCCCGGCCGCCGCTGCCGTTGGAGCCGCCCCCACGCAGCGGCACCCGCATCGTCACCTCGGTGCCGTGATCGAGCCCGCCCGAGATCTTGAAGCTGCTGGAGAGGGCGGCGATCATCGAGAGGCCGAGGCGAAGGCTCGTGTGTTCGACGTCGGCCTCCGGCCTGATACCCACGCCCTCGTCGCGGACGATCACGGTGAGGCCCTCCGCATCCGGCTCGGCCTCGACGCTGAGCGGGCCGGGCTCGCCGCGATAGGCGTGGACGACGACGTTCATGCAGGCCTCCGTCACCACCGTCTTCAGGTCGGCGACCCCGGCCTCGTCCATGCCGATCTCCTCGGCCAGGCCGGCGAGGGCGTGGCGAACCACCGCGACGTTCTCCGACCTCGCGGGCAGGACCATCCTCAGCCCTGTGGCCTTCTCGCTCCTCGTCACGATGTCTGGCATGGACCGCATCCTCCCGGCGGGGGAGCCTGGTGTTCCCGGCGAGCACCGAGCATAGCCGTCGCCTTGGACTCAACCGCTACCCCCGCCCCTCTGCGGCAAAACCCCTGCTCTTCCCGCCGCCCACTCAACGGCTTTTCGCCAGACTTTGCGAGAAAAAAACCGCGCTGCGGTACGATCGCCCCGTGACCCCCGCCCCATTCGCGGTCCACGCAGAGGAGCTGGAAGGCGGAATTCGCGTCTTCATGGTCCGCGGCGAGCTCGACATGAACACGGCGCCCGAGCTGGAGGGGGAGCTGGAGGAGGCGCTCGCCCAGGAAGGCGCCTCGATCATGCTCGACCTCTCCGAGTGCGAGTTCATCGACTCCACCGGCATCGCCCTCATCGTGCGGGCCTGGCAGCGCCTGGACGGCAACGGCGGCGGTGGCCGCCTCGTCCTCTGCTGCTTCAGGCCGCAGGTCGAGCGGCTGCTGAAGATCACCGGCGTCGCCTCCTCCATCTCGATGCACGAGGACCGCGAGGCGGCGCTGGCGGAGCTGCGGGGCTGAAGCCCGCTCCCGCCGCCCCTCGGGCGGCGACGCGAGCTCAGACGCTGAGGCCGGCTCGCTCTGCGAAGCGGGCCTCGGCCTCCTGCGGATCGGGGAAGACCTCGCCGTGGACGAAGCGGCCGTCGCGCAGCTCCCAGATCCAGGCCACCGGCATGTCGCGGATCCCCAGCTCGTGGCTGCGCACGTAGACGCGGCCGTGCACGAGCAGCAGGTCCTGCCGCCGTTCGACCTCGCACGGCGTCATCAGCAGCTCTTCCCAGGTCCGCGCCACGTCCGCGACGTAGTCGCGCAGGCCGGCCGGGCCGAGGTAGGGCGCGCTGCGGCCGAACGCGTCGTCGGCGATCGAGAAGAACTCCACGCCCGGGTCGCAGATCGCGGCGATCCTGCGGACGTCGCGGCGGTTGAAGGCGTCGAAGAGCCGCTCGACCAGAGCCATGTGCTCCTCAGCCATCGCCGTTCCCCGCCCCAGCCCCCACCGCGACCGGCCGCGCCGCCGCCACGGGGACGGCGGTTCGCCGCTCGCCCGGCGCGGGGGCTATCGCGAGGATCGCGGCATCGTCTTCGAGGGCGCCGTCGGTGAACGAGTGCAGCGCCCCCTCCAGCCGCTGCACGGCGATCGGCGGGCTTGCGGCGCCGGCCAGCTCGGCATGGAGCCGATCCTCGCCGAAGCGCCCTTCCGGGCCGGACGCCTCGACGATCCCGTCGGTGACGACGACGAGCTGCTGGCCCGGCTCCAGGAAGGTCAGCCGCAGCCGCCATTCGACGTCGCCGAAGGCGCCCAGCACGGGGTCGGCCCGGGCGGCCTCGGTGACCGCGTCGCCGGCGACCAGCAGGGGCGGCAGGTGGCCGGCGACCGCGAGCCTGACGGGCTGCAGCGGGTCCTCGCTGAGGGCCAGGGCCGCGAGGCTGCAGAGCGCCGAGTCGCGCCGCGCCAGCAGGGCGCGGTTGAGCGTCGCCAGCGCGACTAGGGGATCGCCGGTGAGCGCGGCGGCGGTGCGCAGCGTGTAGCGGGCCTGAGCGGTGATCGAGGCGGCATGGGCGCCGCGCCCGGTGACATCGCCGATCACCAGCATCCATCCTCCCGCCACCCGGAAGGCGTCGTAGAAGTCGCCGCCGACCTCGTTCTCGGCGCCGGCCGGCCGGTACATCGCGGCAAGCGACCAGCCGGGGATGTGGGGAAGCGGCAGCGGCAGCAGGTCGCGCTGAAGCGTCGCGGCGATCTTCGCCTGTGCCCGCTCGGCCCGCTCGAGGTCGCCGAAGAGGCCGGAGTTGTCGAGCGCCAGCGCCACCCGGCCGGCGAGCACCCGGGCGAAGCGCGCGTCGTCGCGTCGGTAGCGCCTCCCCGACCAGGCGACGCCCAGGGTCAGCGCCCCGGTCACCCGCCCGCGCGCTTTCAGGGCCACGGTGATCGCCGACCGCACGCCGAGGCCCCGCAGGAAGTCGAGGTCCTCCGCATCGTGAGCGAGCTCGCGCAGGTCGGCCTTGGACATGCGCTCGTAGAGGCGCGGCTCCAGGGAGACGGCGTCGTTGCCCTCGACCATGCGCATCGGCAACGACGGGTGGCGTTCCTGGAGGCGGCGCTTGACATCCGGCGCGCAGCCCGGCGCCACGCAGGCGACCGCGCGGCGGGCGCGGCCGCTGTCGATCACGTCGACCATGCCGAAGTCTGCGAACTCCGGGATGAGGACCTTGCAGATCGCGTCGAAGGCGTCGGCCAGCGAGGTCCTCGCGTCGGAGACCTCCGCGACTTCGGCGAGGATCCGGAAATGCCGCTTCGCCCGCCTTGTCCTGGCCAGCAGCAACGCCAGCCAGGCGGCGAGCGCCATGAGAACAGCTGCTGTCGCGATCCAGCCCATTCGCCTCCGGCGTTCGCCTGCCGCCGTCCCGAGATGCCCCTCGTCGGCAGGCCTTCCATATGTCTGCAATCTTGCTGACGAAACCGTAACGCTTTACAGCCGCGAAGTCCATCGCGGCAGCGGCGCGCCGGGCTGTCCACCCTCTGCGATCTGCACGTCGGGCCCGGCCTGCGACCTGCCGTCGGGCCCCGCACCGCCCGCCTCAGCGCGCGGCGGCCCCCTGCCGTATGCGGGCGGCGTGACGGAGGCCGTCGTCGTTGCTCCCTCGTTCGGCCATCCGGCGGACCCGGTCGAGCGCCTCGATGCGACTCGAGCCGGTCGCGCGGCACGACGGCAGGTCCGGGATCTCGGCCACCCAGATCGGCCTCCCGGAGGTGTCGGCCATGCGCGAGATCACCGCTCGGCAGCAGCGGAGCAGACTCAGGGGAATCCCCGAACGCTGTGGTCCAGTCCCGTTCGCCACCGATTTCTCTCCTTGCCTGGCTGACATCGACTGGCGCAGCGGCTACCCCCGCGCGCGCGGCGCCAAACCTGCCGTGCGACCGATTCCCCGAGAAGACTGCGAGGGCTCAGTAGCGCAGCAGCGCCGCCACGCCGTCGACCGGGGCGAGCAGCTCGGCGGCCTCGCCGGAGACCGTCGCGATCTTCGCCCCGCAGGCGAGCGCCCGCCTCACCAGGGACTCGGAGTCGATCGCGCCGTCCCCGGGCCCTTGCGCGCCGTGCGCGAGCGGCAACGGGGTCGCGTTCGCGGTGCGGGCGGCGTCGATGAGAAGCCGATCGACGCGGCCCTCGTCGAGCGCCGCCATCGTTTCCTGCGGCCCCGCGGTGCCGCGGGTCCCGCCGCGTGCCTCGTCGAGCGCGCGCTCGGCTAGCCGGCGGTCGCGTTCGTCGTCGAGCCGCTCGATCGCCTCCGCGAGGGGCTCCGCGAGACGCCCCAGCGGCTCCGATATGAGGTCGGCCTCGCCGCCGGCCTCGATCGCAAGCGGAGACGAGACCCCCTCGCGAAAGCCGCGAACCTGCTCGGGAGCGCCGAAGGCGACGATCTGCGGCCAGCCCCGCTCCGAGGCGATCCGCGCCGCCAGGCCGCCACACTGGCCGAGGAAGCGCTGGCGGTTCTCCGCGAGGCGTTCTGCGTACTGCTCCCGGCCGGCCGCGCTGACGCCCTGGACGCGGGCCGGGTCGACGACCCTCGGCGCCTTCCGCTCCCGCCAGTCGCCGCTGAACAGGGTTAGCTCCCAGCTGTGCAGCTCCTCCATCCGCCCCGGCTCCCACTCGAGCAGGCGCGCCCGCTCCGCGGAGAGGAGCGCCACCCCGCGCGGCGTTCCCCGCGCCACCGTGCAGAGCAGCGGCGCGACGACCGGGCGCTCCGCGAAATAGGCGCTGTCCGCCGAGCGCGGCGGCAGATGCGTCGACCACCAGCGCTCCGAGGCAGGCTCCTCCGCCACTGCGACGAAGCCGACTTCGCCGCGCGGCAGGCGCCGCTCCCGGCTGGCGAAGCGGTCGGTCACCCGCTCGGCGGTGGCGCGAAGCGCCGTGCGCACCTCGTGATCGAGCCCATTCGCAGTCCAGAGGATGCGCGACAGATCGTTTCGCAGCTCGGTATGCCAGGCGCCGGCGCGATCGGCGGGGTCGAGCTTCAGGTAGACCGAGACGACCCCGAGCGGGGGACGCCATTCGACAAGCCGGCGAACATCCTCGAGGCTGGGACTGGGATGGAGCATGCCCCTGCCCCGTACCCGCCCGCCGCCACTCGAATCGCCGCCCGCCGCCGCGCCTGAGGCCGTTTCGCGGCGGCGCCGCCGGGTAGCTCGACGGCATGATCGATACAACGTCGATTCCACGGCCAGGCGAGCGCTGGCTGAGCTGTCCGCCGTACCTTCTGATCGCGCACGTGGTCGATGTCGACCGGAGCGCCGAGCCGCCGATCGTCAGCTATGAGCTGCAGGACGACGACGGCTACATGCTCGAGCGGGTGAACGCCGCCGTCGACGGCGGCTGGTGGCGGACGTTCCAGCCGATGAGCACCCGCTACGGCTGACGCAGGAGCGTTTCGGCCCGCTCGAGGTCGGCGCGGTCGTTGACGTTGAGGCAGAGCCGCCGTGGCTCGCCGAAGCGGGCCAGGTCGGGCTCGGCGACGAGGCGCGGGCGCAGCTCCTCGACGGCCCGCTGCAGCGGCTCGCCGCCCTCCAGCGCCGCTTCCAGCTGGGGAAGCAGGGACGAGTCGTAGCGGGCCAGCAGGGGCTGCAGGCGGCTGCCGACGAGCGGCACGACGAGCGGCTCGGGCGCCGCGCCGAGCCAGGCCAGCAGACCGGGGTCGAGGAAGGGCATGTCGCAGCCGACGGCGACCAGCGGCCGGCCGGCCGCCTCGCGCAGGGCGGCGACGATGCCGCAGAGCGGATGGCGGGGCAGGTCGGGCTCGTGGAGGACCCGGCATCGCAGGGCGGGCAGCTCGCTGCCGCGCTTCGCGACCACGAGCGGCTCGAGGCCCGCCTCCTCGACAGCCTCCAGCGGATAGGAGATCAGCGGCCTGCCGCCCAGCTCGGCCACCGCCTTGCCGCCGCCGAGCCGGCTGCCGCGCCCGCCGGCCAGGACCGCGCCGAGAGGCTGCGGGGCGGCGTCGCCTTGGTCGCTTTCGGAATCCATCGCGATCAGTGTCGCAGCCGTCCCCCCGGCTCGCTCGCGACTAGCATGCAGTCACTGTCATCGTCGGCCCCACGGTCGGCGGCAGTGTCCGACCGAGACGGTTGGTTCTCGGGAAGGCGGCGAGCTGACTCCTAGGCTGGCTGTCGACCCGGAGGTCTGACCTTCATCCGTTGTGTCGCTCGCCGCCCCCCGAGGATCGCCGTCGTGACTTGATAGGAGCGTGGCTTCGCCCCGAGTGAGGTCTGTCCGCCGGCGGTCCGTCCGACAGGCGACAACCAATCGAAGGGACACAGCGAATGATCGTGATCGGAACGGACACCCACAAGGCCACCCACACCTGCGGCGCGGTATTTGCGGGAACCGGCCAGCTTGCCGGCGAGATGACCGCCTCGGCGCGAAGGCCGGGCTTTCGCGAGATGCTCGCATGGGGCCGGGACCTCGATCAGGAGCGCATTTGGGCAATCGAGGACTGCCGCCATGTCTCAGGCTCCTTTGAGCGTTTCCTCATCGCTGCCGGCGAGCGTGTGGTTCGAGTCCCCCCGAAGCTGATGGGCGCCTCGCGCAAGGGTGAGCGCACCCGTGGCAAGTCCGATCCGATCGATGCCCTTGCCATAGCCCGCGCTGCGCTTCGAGAGGGCCCCGAGACCCTGCCCGCCGCCCATCTCGATGAGGGTGCGCTGGAGCTGAAGTTGCTGCTCGATCACCGCGAGGACCTCGTCAAGGCGCGCTCAGAAGACCAGCAGCGCCTGCGCTGGCACCTGCACGACCTCTGGCCCGAGCTGGAGCTTCCAGCGGGATGCCTGGACCGCGTGGTCTGGCTTGATCGAGTGGCCCGCAAGCTCACCCGTGCTCCCCAGAGCGCAAGGGTTCGCATCGCCCGCGAGCTCGCCCGCGCGATTCGCGACCGCACCCGGCGCGCCACAGAGCTCGAAGCTGAGATCGGCGCCATGGTGCGAGCCCGTGCCCCGCAGCTGCTCGAGCTTCCCGGCTGCGGGGTGCTGACCGCCGCCAAGCTCCTCGGCGAGACCGCCGGGGCTGGACGCTTCTCCTCCGATGCCAAGCTGGCCCGCCTGGCCGGCGTCGCTCCGATTCCCGCCTCCTCGGGCAAGCGCATCCGCCACCGCCTCGACCGCGGCGGCAATCGCCAGCTCAACTGCGCCCTTCACCGCATCGCGGTGACCCAAGGTCGAATGCATCCACCGGCGCGGGAGTTCCTGGCGCGCAAGCAGGCCGAGGGCAAGTCCAGAATGGAGGCCCTCCGCTGCCTCAAGCGCCACCTGGCACGTAGGGTTTGGCAGCTTTTGGTCAATCCTGAAATTGATAGATCCGTGAAAACCGCAGACACTCAGAGAGGCTTGTCGGTGCCGCAGTTCGCGGCGGCGACTTGACATAGGAGCAACGGGTGACCGTGCGCGTCCGCCTCTTCGCGGCCCTGCGGGAGCAGGCCGGCAGCGACTCGATCGAGATCGAGCTCGGCGAGGGAGCGACCGTGGCCGACGCCCTCGATCGGCTCGCCGCGGCGTCGCCGCTGGCCGGGCTGCTCGAGCGGCTACCGGTCGCGATGGCCGTCAACCGCGACTACGCGAGCCCCGAGACGCCGCTGCGGGCCGGGGACGAGCTGGCCCTGATCCCACCGATCAGCGGCGGCGCCGCGGTCCATGCGCGGGTCACCGAGGAGCCGCTCTCGCTGGAGGCGTTGTCGCGCTCGGTCGGGCGTCCCGAGGCCGGCGCGATCGTCAGCTTCCAGGGGGTCACCCGCGAGGTCGAGCGGCTCGACTACGAGGCCTACCGGGAGATGGCCGAGGCGCGCATGGCGGCGATCCTCGAGGAGTGCGTGGCCCGCCACGGGCTGCTGGCCGCGGCCGCCGAGCACCGGATCGGCCCGGTGGCGCTGGGCGAGCCGGCGGTGATCGTCGCGGTCGCCGCCCCCCATCGCGGCGAAGCCTTCGCCGGCGCCCGCGAGGCGATCGACCGGATCAAGGCCGAGGCGCCGATCTGGAAGCGCGAGGTCGGCGGCGACGGCGAGGCGCGATGGGTCGAGGGAGCGGCGGCGCCGCACGGCAGCGAGCGGCCGGCCGGAAGGGCCGTGCAATGAGCGAGGGACGGCTGAGCCACGTCGGCGAGGACGGCCGGGCGCGGATGGTCGACGTCGGCGGCAAGCCGGCCAGCGAGCGGCGGGCGCGGGCGCGGGCGCGGCTGCGGATGGAGCCGCGGACGGCGCGGGCCGTCGAGGCGGGCGAGGGACCGAAGGGCGAGGTGCTCGGCGTCGCCCGCCTGGCCGGCATCCAGGCCGCCAAGCAGACCGCGGCGCTGATCCCGCTCGCCCACCCGATCCCGCTCAGCTTCGTCGACGTCAGCGCCGGCGTCGACCCCGAGGCCGGCTTGGTCGAGCTTGTCGCCGAGGCGCGCACCGTCGGGCAGACAGGGGTCGAGATGGAGGCGATGACGGCCTGCGCGGTCGCCGCCCTGACCGTCTACGACATGGTCAAGGGGATGGAGCGCGGGGTCGAGATCGAGCAGGTCGTGCTGCTCGAGAAGAGCGGCGGCCGTTCCGACTGGCGGCTCGACCCAGCCGCCGGGGAAGACGGCTGAGCGCGATGCGGGCGGCCGTGATCACGGTCAGCAGCTCGAAGTCGCGGGGCGAGGGCGAGGACGAGAGCGGCGCCCGGCTGGCGGCGCTGGCCGAAGGCTGGGGCGCCGAGATCGCCGGCCGCGATCTGATCCCCGACGACCGCGGCCTGATCGAGGAGCGGCTGCGGCACTGGGCGGACGGCGAGCGCTGCGAGCTGGTGCTGACCACCGGCGGCACCGGCCTCTCGCCCGACGACGTCACCCCCGAGGCGACCCGGGCGGTGCTGGAGCGCGAGGCCCCCGGCCTGGCCGAGGCGATGCGCGCGGCATCCCGCGAGCACACCCCCCACTGGATGCTCTCGCGCGGCGTGGCGGGCACCCGCGGCTCCTCGCTGATCCTCAACTTCCCCGGCAGCCCGCGAAGCATCGGCCAGGCCGGCGAGGCGATCGCGGCGGCTCTCCCCCACGCCCTCGAGCTGCTCGCCGGGCACCCCGCCTCGCACCGCGGCTGACCCGGTCCTACCCGGCGCCGCGCCGGGCGTCACGAGGGCCGGGCCGCAAGCAGGTCCCCGAGCAGGGAACGGGCGCGGGGCGAGAGGCCCTCCTCGCCGTTGTGGAGGACGGCGAAGCGGCGCCGGAAGCTGAGCCCGGCGACGCGGCGCACCACCAGGCCGGGGCGCCCGACGGGCGAGAACGCGAGGGAGGAGAGGAGCGCCGGGGCGCCCCTGGCAGTCGCGGTCGTGATCGCGGCGGCGGTGCTGCCGATCTCCGCCAGCGGAGGCGCCAGGGACATCCCAAGCGCCGCGACCCGGTCGCTGACGGCGCGGCGGCTGTCGGCGCCGGGGTCGCGCATGATCATCTTCTCCGCCACGAACTCGGCGGGGTCGATCTCCCCGGCCTCCGCCCAGCGATGCCCCTCCGGCACCGCCACGACGATCTCGTCTTCGCAGAAGGGCGCTTCGCAGAGCTCCGAAGCCCTCTCGCCGCCACCGGTCGCCGCGGCCACCCCGATGTCGACGCGCGCCTCCTGGACCAGGGCGCGAACCGTGCGCGAGTTGGCGATCGAGAGCTCCACCGAGAGGTGGCGCTCGTGGCGGCTCTCGAGGTCGACCATGATCGGCGGCAGCACGACCTCGGCGATCGTCGGGCTGGCCGCCAGCCGCACCGGCGCCCCCTCGGTTGTGAGCCCCTCCATCAGCGCCTCGACCGCTTCGGCCTCGGCCAGCAGGCGGCGAGCCGCCCCGTAGAGCTGCCGGCCGGCCGGGGTCGGCGACACCTGGCCCGGCGCGCGCTCCAGCAGCTGCGAGCCGGCCAGCGCCTCCAGGTTGCGCAGCCGCTTCGAGAGCGAGGGCTGGCTGATCTGGAGCAGCCTGGACGCCCCGCCCAGGCTGCCGAGGTCGACCGCCGCGCAGAAGGCCCGCAGCTCGTCCAGGTCCGGCGTGCGTGCAGGCTTGCTCACGTCAGCTGATTCTGCCCAAATCCGCCGCGCTCTGGATCCCGCGACGATGCGGCGGGGACAAACCACGCGGCTCGAACTTCGGCTTTTCACCGATGACAGCCCGGACGGGCCGTCGTAGGTTGGATCGATGGCCGAGCCGAGCATCATCGAGCGCAGCGTCGAGAAGGCGCACGTCTGGCTCAACGACCTCGCCGAGCAGCTCGGCACCGATGACCACCGGCTCGCCTACCGAGTGCTGCGCGCCTACCTCCATGCCCTGCGGGACCGCCTCACCGTCGACGAGGCGGCGCAGCTCGCGGCCCAGCTTCCGGAGCTGATCCGCGGCATCTACTACGAGGGCTGGAACCCCAGCTCGACGCCGGTCCGGTACCGCGACTTCGCCGACTTCCTCGACCGGGTCGCCGCCGATGCGGCGCTCGACGGCGAGACCGCCGCCTCCTACGCGGTCAGCGCCGCGGCCGGGGTGCTGCGCCGCCACGTCTCCGCGGGCGAGATCGAGGACGTCCGCGCAATCCTGCCCGAAGCCCTACGGCCGATCCTGGGCTGACGGGCCGACGTGCCGCCGGTACCAGCGGCGGCCGTGCAGGCGCTCGCTGTGCCAGGCCAACGCCGGCAGCGGGCCGCGACGGTGGAGCCAGCGCCGCCTGGGGATCGGAGCCGCCGCGGGCGCCCTCCCGAGGTCCACGTCCGCGATGGCCAGCCCCGACCCCTGCTCGCCACGGCGCAGCGCGAGGACGCTGCCGTCGGCCGCGGCGACCAGCGCGCCGCCCTCGAAGCGCCCCTCGTAGGCGAGGGCCGGCAGCTCCGGCATGCGGCAACGAACGGCGCCGCAGATCGCCCCGTGGACGACGGGCGCGCCGACGAACCGCCCGAAGGCGGCGGGGGCGCGCAGGGCGGTGCGGGCGTTCCGCTCCTCCATGCGCCTCGTCACCCCGCGGGGCGGCCAGGCTGGGACGCTCCACCAGTTGGAGCCGCCGACGACGACGTCCACGCGGCCGGCCAGGCGCCGCGCCGTCGCGGCGCGCATCAGCTCCCAGCAGACGGCGGCCCCCGCCACGAAGGGACCGGCGTCGATCACCCCGTCGTCGGCGCCGCCGACGTAGAACGCGTTCTCCCACATGGTGGGCAGGTCCTTGTCGTGGCGGCCGAGCAGCTCGCCGTCCGGGCCGGCGAGGAAGAAGGCGTTCCGCACCTCCCCGTCGGCGTCGCGGCAGAGGAAGGAGCCGCCGAGCCAGATGCCCTCCCCGCCCGCGACCCGTTCCAGCATCGCCGTGGCCGGCCCGTCCGGCGGCAGCGCCGCTCGGGCAAGCTCGGGAACGAAGGCGACGCCGGTCGTGAAGAACTCCGGCAGCGCCACCAGCTCGGCCCCGCGGCTCGCCGCCTCGCGCGCCAGTCGCTCGCACTCGGCGAGGTTGCGCGCCACGTCCCCCAGCGCCACTTCAAGCTGCACCGCCCCGACCCGCATGGACCGGACCGTAGCGCTCATCGTCTTCCGGATCATGCGGCTCAAGTGCCTGCGTCGCTTGATTTGGGGTACGAAGAGCCTCTGGAGGTGGGATCGCCCTACCACCGGACTCCGATCAGGCAGCAAGGAGAGCCGACATGACCGAGAACGGACACCGACACAGCGCCCATACCACCGACATCCGCGTCAAGCGCGCCTATGAGGCCGCGGAGAAGGGCGATGGTCATCGCGTCCTGATCGACCACATCTGGCCACGCGGGATCTCCAAGGAGAACGCGAAGCTCGACGCGTGGGCCAAGGAGCTGGCGCCCAGCGGTGAGCTTCGCAAGTGGTTCGACCACGACCCCGAGCGCTTCGCGGAGTTCCGGCGCCGCTACCGTGCCGAGCTCTCAGCCCACCGGGAGCGGCTGGAGGAGCTGCGCCGCCTCGCCCGCTCCGGCCCCCTGACGATCGTCTACGCCGCCCGCGACGAAGAGCACAACAACGCCGTAGTCCTGGCAGAGCTCCTGCGCGAGCGCTCGTGATCGTCCCGAAGATGGGGAGCATGCAGATGAAAGAAGCGCGCCGACTTCGGTCAATGCGCTATCAATCGGGGCGCCCGGATTTGAACCGGGGACCTCACCGACCCGAACGGTGCGCGCTACCAGGCTGCGCCACGCCCCGAGAGAGGGGCGATTATCGCAGCTAGCGGACTGCTTCGATCGCCTGCTCGGTCGCGGCCAGGCCGGGCCCTTCCTGGAGGGTGCGGGTGCCGTGCGGCCCGCTCACGATCATCGCCTGGCCGATGCGGATGCCGAGCCGCGCGCCCAGCTTCTCATAGCCTTCGAGGATCCGGGCGATCGCGCCTCCCGAGCCGCTCTCCCGAGCGAGGTACTGCTGCCATTCGGAGACGTTCGAGCCCTTCGATCGAGCCGGCCAGCGAAGTGAGGAAGTCGCTGTTGAGGTGGAACCGTTCCGCCTCGCCCTGGTTGCGGAAGAAGAGGTAGGTGTACTGCCAGCCGTAGCCCTGGCGGGCGGCCGCCTCGGCGCCGAAGAAGCCTTCCTCGAGCGGGTTTTCGGCGACCGAGTAGTGGCGCATCAGCAGCTTCACGCTCGCCCGCCCGCACATAGCGTTCGACCAGCGGCGGGATCGTCCCGAGGAAGTCGGCCCGGCAGGGCGAGCACTGGAGGTCGTTGAAGACCTGGATCGAGACCGGCGCGTCGGCCGGGCCGAGCCTGTCGCCCGCCTGCGGCACCCCGCCGAAGATCTCCTGGGCGCTGGAGGCGCCGGCGATCCGCACCACTTCGCGGCCCGCCTTCCGGGTCGCGATGTTGACCAGCCCCCAGCCGAGCGCGAGGGCGGCCAGCGAGAGGACGAGGATCACCCGGAGCCGGCCGCGGCGGGGGATCGGAGTGGCGGCGACTTCGGACACCGCCGCATTATCGCGGAGCCCGGCTTCCTCCGGGACCGCCCTGGAGGCCGGCCCACCCGCCAGGGCCGCCACGAATCTCCGCAAGATGCGGGTATTCGGTTGACACGTCCGCCCCCCGGGGTAAATATCTCTCTACCCGATTTCAACGACATGGGAGGTCCCCTGTGGCCAATCACCTGACCCCCAGCGAGCTTGCCGACGAGTTGCAGATGAAGCGGCAGGACGTGATCGGCAAATGCCTGGAGCTGGGGGTCCCGATCTTCCACGGCCGCATCGACAAGTCCCTCTTCCAGTCCTCGCTGCGACACCCGCCGCGCCCCGCGCAAGGAGCAGCGCGCCGCAGCCGCATAGCGCTCAATAGACTCTCCGGCGTGGAGCGGGGAACCAAATCCGCCACGCTCGCGGACCTTCTGCCGCGCGCCGCCCGGCTCTACGGGACGCCGCCGGCGATCCGCTACAAGCAGGACGGCGAGTGGGTCTCCCGCAGCTTCGAGCGAGGTGGAGGAGACGGTCCGCTCGCTGGCCCTGGGCCTGATCGACCTCGGGGTCGCGAAGGGCGACAAGGTCTCGATCCTCGCCAACACCCGCCCCGAGTGGACCTACTTCGACTTCGCGGCGCTCTCGCTGGGCGCGATCGTCGTCCCGATCTACCAGACCAACTCCCCCGAGGAGTGCCAGTACGTGCTTGAGAACTCCGACGCCAAGGCTGGTGGTGGTCGAGGACGAGGAGCAGCTGGAGAAGATCCGCGCGGTCCGCGACCGGCTGCCGCTGCTCGAGCACGTCGTGCGCATGACCGGCGCCAGCGACGACGCGATCTCCCTCGAGGAGCTGGCGGCGCGCGGCTCCGGCCGCGACGCCGTCCGAGTGGGAGCAGCGCTGGAGCGCGGTCCGCCCGGAGGACATCTGCACCTTCATCTACACCTCGGGCACGACCGGCCCGCCGAAGGGCTGCATCATCAGCCACGGCAACTACCGGGCGATGCTCGACATGGTCAACGAGACCAGCGTCGATCGAGGAGCGAAGACGTCACCTACCTCTACCTTCCGCTCGCCCACTCCTTCGCGCTGCTGATCCAGCTCGGCAGCTTCGACCTCGGCGCCACGATCGCCTACTGGGAGCGGCGACCCGCTGAAGATCCTCCCCAACCTGGCCGAGCTGAAGCCGACCTACTTCCCCTCCGTGCCGCGCATCTTCGAGAAGATCTACACCGCCGCGACCAGCGGCGATGGAGAAGGAGGGCGGCCTCAAGAAGGCGATCTTCGACTGGTCGATCCGGGTCGGCGGCGAGGATGCGCGAGGCCGAGCGCGCCGGGCGCAGGCCGGGCTTCCTGCTCCGCAAGCAGTACGAGTTCGCCGACAAGCCAGGTGCTCTCCAAGATCCGCGGCCTGTTCGGCGGCAGGCTGCGCCTCGCCGTCTCCGGGCGCGGCGCCGATCAGCCCGGACATCCTGCGCTTCTTCGACGCCGCCGGGGTGCTGGTGCTGGAGGGCTGGGGGATGACCGAGACCTCGACCGCGGCGACGATCTCCACCCCCGACGACTTCAAGATCGGCACGATCGGCAAGCCCTTCCCGGGCTGCGAGGTGAAGATCGCCGACGACGGCGAGATCCTCGTCAAGGGCCCGAACGTCTTCCAGGGCTACTACAAGAACGAGGAGGCGACCCGGGAGACGATCGTCGACGGCTGGCTGCACACCGGCGACATCGGCGAGATCGACTCCGACGGCTTCATCAAGATCACCGGCCGCAAGAAGGACATCATCATCACCGCGGGCGGCAAGAACATCACCCCGGCCAACCTCGAGAACGAGATCAAGCAGCACCCGCTCGTCTCCCAGTGCGTCGTGGTCGGCGACCGCCGCCCCTACCTGGTGGCGCTGGTCACCCTCGACCCCGAGGAGGCCGTCGCCTACGCCAAGGAGCACGGGCTCGACGAGGACCCCGAGCAGCTCGCCTCCGACCCGGGCGTGCGCGCGGCGATCGAGGCCCACGTCGACGAAGATCAACGAGAAGTTCGCCCGGGTCGAGCAGGTGAAGAAGATCGCGATCCTGCCCCACGACCTCTCGCAGGAGAGCGGCGAGCTGACCCCGACGCTGAAGGTGAAGCGCGCGGTCGTCGCCGCCAAGCACGAGCGCGAGATCGAGCAGCTCTACGCGAGCTGAGCGCCGGCACGGGCCGGCGCGGAGTCAGGAGGCCTCGCCGGACTGGCGCAGCAGGGCCGAGGTGGTCTGCTCGAGGACGCGGCGCCAGGCGGAGGTCTGCTCTGGCTCCTCCTCGGCGGCCCGCTCGACGACGCGGCGGACGCGGCGCTCGGAGATCTCGAGGCCGTGGCGCTCGGCGATCTCCTTGTAGCGGTCGTAGTCCTTGGCGAGGGCGGCCGTGACCGACTCGAAGCCGTGGCGGGCGATCTTCGAGCCGGCGCGAGTAGTCCATGATCGGCGTCCCGAACATCAGCTCGTCGTTGGGCTCGGGCTCGAGCAGGACGATGTCGACGCCGGGGTAGCGCTCCTGCCACTGCTCGACCGCCTCGTGCAGGCGGGCGTGGGCGATCAGCCGGAAGGTCTGGTTGGCGATCGCCGGCAGCCCCATGTCGGAGACCCGCCGCACCCGTTTGCCGAAGACGGTCGGGATCGTCTTCTCGAAGTCGTTGACGAAGGGGACGAGCGGGTTGACGACGACGATGAACTTCGCCCCCTTCTCGACCGCGATGTCGACGTTGGTGGTCGAGCGGATGCCGCCGTCGATCAGCTGGCGGCCCTTCAGGTCGACCGGCTTGTAGACGATCGGCAGCGTCGGTCGAGCACTGGACCGCCTTGGAGATCGGCACGTCCGACCAGCCGTCCTCGCCGAAGACGATCCGCTCGCAGGTGTCGAGGTCGGTGGCGGTCAGGTAGAGCTCGTTGTCGAGCAGGCGGAAGTCGTTGACCCGGCCGTCGGTGGAGAGCGCCGCCTCGACGTAGTCGGCGATCCCGGCGCCCGAGTAGAGGCCGGTCGGCAGCGCCTCGGCGAGCCCGACGCCGATGTCGATCGCCGAGAACTCCCCCATCCGCGCCAGGTGGAGCACCAGCTCGGCGGTGCGCAGCGGCAGCATCGCGGCTTTCTGGAGGAAGCCCAGGTAGTTGGGCCTCAGCACCTTGGCGAGGTCGAGGTCCTCGAGCTCGGAGGGGACCTGCTCGTTGATCACCTGCATCATCTCGTCGGGCGTGATGCCGTTGGCGAGCATCCCGGCGACGAAGGAGCCGGCGCTGGTGCCGACGTAGATGTCGAAGTTGTTGACGGTGCTGTTGACGGCGAGCAGGTCGAGGGCGCGCAGGGCGCCGATCTCGTAGACGCCGCCGGTGAAGCCGCCGCCGCCCAGGACCAGCGCCGTCTTCGACGGGCTTTTTGCGGCCCCTCCGCCGCTTGCGGCGGGCGCTGGACTCGATGTCGACGACCTTGCCCATAAACATGGATTATCTCAGGGTGGCCGGTCGGGCTGGCCGGGCTTTCGCCGCAAACAGCGCTACCTTGACCTGGTCTGGTGTTGGAATCGCCAATGAGACGGGCCGGGACCCTGCTCGCCGCGGCGACGGCGATCGCCGCGATGCTGCTGCTCCCCGCCGCAGCCGCCGCCCGGCGAGGCGGGGAAGCCGGCCGCTGCCGGCAGATGAGAGAACGGCTGCTGCGCGGCGGCGGGCAGGCGAGCGGGCTCTACGTGCTCGACGCGACAAGCGGCAAGGCGGTCTGCGCAGCGGGCCGCGCGACGGCAGCGGCCGCTCGCCTCGAACATGAAGCTGTTCACGACCTCGACCGCGCTGACCCGCTTCGGCCCCGAATACCGGATCGCGACCAAGCTGCTCAGCGACGGCGCCCTCGACGCCGAAGGCGTCCTGCACGGCAACCTCTACCTGCAGGGGGGCGGCGACCCGGCGCTCGGCGTCGCCGGCCTTCTACGACCGCTTCCTCGGCGGCCTCGGCACGAACCTGCTCGGGCTGAAGCGCGCAGCTCCGCGCAGCGGGCGATCCGCGCCGTGACCGGCCGCCTCTACGCCGACGACACGATCTTCGACCGCCTGCGCGGGGTCGCCGACTCCGGCTACGCGACCAGCCCCTAGATCGGCCCCCTCTCGGGCCTCGCCTTCGACTCCGGCTACCGCGACCCCGGCGCCGGCGGCTTCGCCGCCGACCCGGCGAAGCTCGCCGCCGCGACGCTTGCCGGCTCGCTGCGCGCAGGCGGGCGTCGCGATCCGGGCCAGGCTGGCGCTGGGCACGACGCCGCCGGGCGCCAGGCCCCTCGCCACCGTCCGCTCGCCGGACCCTGTCGCGGCTCGTCGACGACGACCGACGTCTACTCCGACAACTTCTTCGCCGAGACGCTGATCAAGCTGATCGGGGCTCGCTTCGGCGGCGAAGGCACCACGCGGCGCCGGCGCAAGGGTGGTCGAAGGCTTCGCCCGCGCCCACGGCTCCGCCGTGCACGCGGTCGACGGCTCCGGCCTGACCCGCGCGCAACCGCGCCTCGCCGCTGCAGGTGGTCGACCTGCTGGAGGCGATGCGCGACGGCGCCGACGGCGAACGACTTCGTCGCCGACCTGGCGCTCGCCGGCCGCGAAGGCACGGTCGCCTCGCGGATGCACGGCACCCGCGCCGAAGGCCGCTGCCGCACCAAGACCGGCACCCTGACCGGCGTCAGCAACCTCTCCGGCTACTGCTTCAACGCCGACGGCAAGATGATGGTCTTCTCGATCCTGATGGGCAGCGTCCGCGACCTCGCCCTCGCCCACCGCGAACAGGACCGGATCGCCGCCGCGATCGCCTCCTACTGAGAATGCTTGTGGTAGCGGGGTGCGGGGTACCTCCCGAACTGGCGGATACTCAAATTGCCGGTCTAATTAGACCGGCAATTGTCAGGGCGGGAGGTACCCCGCACCGCCGCTACCCGCCAAGCAGCGCGCGCAGACCCGCTTCGTCGAGGATCTCGGTGCCCAGCTCCTCGGCGCTGGCCAGCTTCGAGCCGGGGTTCTCGCCGGCGACCACGTAGTCGGTCTTCTTCGAGACCGAGTTGACGACCTTGCCGCCGGCGGCCTTGATCATCGCCGTCCGCCTCCTCGCGGGTCAGCTCGGCAAGGGTGCCGGTGAGGACGAGCGTCCTGCCCTCCAGCGGGCCGCCCGAGGGGCGCCGTTCGGATGGGCCCTGCTCGAGCCGCAGGCCCCTGGCGCGCAGCTTCTCGATCAGCTCCCAGGTGCGCTCGTCGGCGAGCGACTCGGCGATCTGCACCGCCATGATCGGGCCCACGCCCTCGACCTCCTCGATCCGCTCGGGGTCGGCCGCGCGCAGCGCGTCGATCGAGCCGAAGTGGTCGGCGAGCGCCTCCGCGGTGACGTAGCCGACCCCGGGCAGGCCGAGCGCGTAGAGGACGCGCTTGAAGGGGCGCGAGCGGGAGGCGTCGATCGCCGCCAGCAGGTTGCGGGCCGACATCTCGCCGAAGCCGCTCCAGCTCGACCAGCCGCTCCTCGCTCAGCTCGTAGATGTCGGCGACGTCCTCGATCAGCCCCTCGTCGAGGAAGCGCAGCGCCTGCCTCTCCCCCAGCCCGTCGATGTCCATCGCCCCCTTGGCGACGAAGTGCTTGACGTGCTGGAAGGACTGGCCGGGGCAGCCGGCGCGGTTGGGGCAGAGCGTGAAGACGGCGCCCTCCGGCTTCACAGTCGGCGTCCCGCAGGCGGGACACTTCGCCGGCGGCTTCGGCCGCCGCGTCGCCCTTCGGGCGGCGCTGCAGGAGCGGCGCAACGACCTGCGGGATGACGTCGCCGGCCCGCATCACGACGACCTCGTCCCCGACCCGCACGTCCTTGCGGGCCAGGTCCTCCTCGTTGTGGAGGGTCGCGGTGGAGACCGTGACGCCGCCGACGTGGACCGGCTCCAGCATCGCGAAGGGGACGAGGTGGCCGGTGCGGCCGACGTTCCAGACCACCTCGCGCAGCTTCGTCGTCGCCGTCGTCGGCGCGAACTTCCAGGCGATCGCCCAGCGCGGCTCGCGCCCGACCACGCCCAGCTCGCGCCACAGCGCCCGCTCGTCGACCTTGACCACGACCCCGTCGATCTCGTAGTCGAGCTGCTCGCGCCGCTCCTCCCACCAGCGGCAGCGCTTCACGGTCGACTCGACGCCCTCGTGGTGCGCCGTGTCGGGGTTGACCTTGAAGCCGCGCGCGGCGAGCCAGGCGAGCTCGTCGCTGTGGCTGGCCAGATCGAGGCCGCGGGCGGCGCCGATCCCGTAGCACCAGATCGAGAGCGGGCGGGAGGCGGCGACGGCCGGGTCGAGCTGGCGGATCGAGCCGGCGGCGGCGTTGCGCGGATTGGCGAAGGCGTTCTCGCCGGCCTCGGCACGGCGCTCGTTCAGCGCCTTGAAGTCGGCGATCGGCAGGTAGACCTCGCCGCGCACCTCGACCATGCGGGGCGCTTCGGGGATTCGCAGTGGGATCGCTCCGATCGTGCGCAGGTTCTGCGTGACGTCCTCGCCGACCCGGCCGTCGCCCCGCGTCGCCCCGCGGACGAGGACGCCGTCCTCGTAGGTCAGCGAGATCGCCAGCCCGTCGATCTTCGGCTCGGTCGTGTAGCTGAACTCCGCCGCGCTGATGTCGAGCCGCTTCAGGTGATTGCGGATGCGGGTCTCCCAGGCGCGCAGCTCCTCCTCGTTGCGGGCGTTGGCGAGCGAGAGCATCGGCTCGGCGTGCTCGACCTGCTCGAAGCGGTCGAGCGGCGGCGCCCCGACCCTCTGCGTGGGCGAGTCGGGGGTGCGCAGCCCAGGGTGCTCGGCCTCGATCGCGCGCAGCTCGTCGAGCAGCGCGTCGTAGGCGTCGTCGTCGATGACCGGGTCGTCGAGGACGTAGTAGCGGTGGTTGTGGTGCTCGATCTCACGCCGCAGCTCGGCGGCGCGCTCCTCGACGCTGCCCGCGGCGGCGCTCACGCCGCCGAGACGCTCGCCGCCAGCATGTCCTCGAAGCCCCAGCCGCGCAGGCGCTCGAGGCCGCCGTGGTCGGTGAGGTCGAAGTGGACCGGCGTCACCGAGATCCGCCCCCGCGCCACCGCCGCGAGGTCGGTGCCCTCCTCGTCCTCGAAGCTCGGCTCCCAGCCGTAGATCTCGTAGCGGCGGCGGCCGTTCTCCGCGTCCTCCTCGACCAGCTTCAGCTTGTCGTTGTAGAGGCGTTTGCCGAGCCTCGTCACCTCGATCCCGGCGGGCTGCCCGCTGGGGAAGTTGACGTTGACCAGCGTCTCCGGCGGCATCGGCTCGTCGACCAGCCGCCGCACCAGCTGGGCGGTGAAGGGCGCCGCGTTGCCGAAGTCGAAGTGGCCGCTGACGTAGCCCATGCCGCCGCCGGAGGACTGCTGGGAGACGGCGAGCGCCGGGATGCCGAGCACGATCCCCTCGAAGGCCGCCGCGACCGTACCCGAGTAGGTGATGTCGTCGCCGAGGTTGGAGCCGTGGTTGATGCCGGAGACGATCAGGTCGGGGCGGCCGCCGAGCAGCCCGAGGTCGGCGAAGCGGACGCAGTCGACCGGCGTGCCGTCGGTGGCGAAGCCGCGGTCGCCGTCGCCGAACTCGACCTCCTCGACCGTGAGCGGCGAGCGGGTCGTGATGCTGCGCGCCGTCGCGCTGCGGTTGGAGTCCGGCGCGATCACGTCGACCTCGACCCCGTCCAGCGCACGCAGAGCCCGCCGCGCCGCACTGAGCCCGGGCGCCGTGATCCCGTCGTCGTTGGTAAGCAGAACCCGCACCCGACCGATTCTAGGTCTCGGGCCAGGCGCCCTGGCCTCCGAGGGACCATGCGCTCGGCCCGCGGGTCCTGTCGTCGGGGTGGGGTGCCCTCCTGGCGCTGCGATCTGCTCCGGGCACCGGGACGAAATCGGTATCAGGGATGAAGCCTTGCCCTCCGCAGACTCCGCGCAGGCGGAGGACACCCCACCCCGACGCCTCCCGCGGGAGAGACCGGATGGGTGGACGCCCGGCATACTGCCCCGCGCGTGGCTACGGTTCGGCTGGACATCGAATATGACGGCTCCGGCTTCTCGGGATGGGCGAGGCAGCCGGAGCTGCGGACGGTGCAGGGTGAGATGGAGGCGGCGCTGGCGACGGTCCTGCGCGAGCCGATCGAGCTGACGGTCGCCGGGCGGACGGACGCCGGCGTGCATGCCTGGGGGCAGGTCGCCAGCTTCGTGACGAACGCTGAGGCACCGGGCGATCTGGCGCGGCGGCTGAGCGGGATCGGTCCGCGCGATATCGCGGTCACGTCAGCTTCGGTGGTCGACGACAGCTTCGATGCTCGACGAGACGCGAAAGCTCGTAGCTACTGCTACCGGGTGCTGGCCCGCGCGGCGCCCAGCCCCTTCGAGCAGGGCCGCGCCCTCTGGTGGCCGCACCGGATCGACCCGACGCCCTCGACGCCTGCGCCGCGGCGCTGCTCGGCACGCACGACTTCACGGCCTTCACCCCCACGCAAACCGACCACGTCCGCTTCAACCGCGACATCCTCCCCGCCGAGTGGCAGCGTCAGGCCGACATCCTCGCCTTCCGCATCACCGCCGACGCCTTCATGCGCAACATGGTCCGCGTCCTCGTCGGCACCATGCTCGAAGTGGCCTCCGGCCGCCGCACCCTCGCCAGCTTCACGCAGCTCCTCTCCGGCGCCCCCCGCACCGCCGCCGGCGAGACAGCCCCCCCCCACGGCCTGTATCTCGAGTCAGTCACCTACACCCAACCGACTTTGACCCCCCGGTAGTGGGGTAAAAGCCGGAAGCGATGTCGGAAGGCGAGGGCGGGGCACCTCCCGAACTGGCGGATACTCAAAACGCCGGCCTAAGGCCGGCGTTTGTCCGGGCGGGAGGTGCCCCGCCCTCGCCCTACACGAGCTCGAGGAAGACCATCTCGGTCGAGTCCGACCGCCGCGGCCCCAGCTTGACGATCCGCGTGTAGCCGCCGGGGCGCTCGACGTAGCGGGGCGCGACCTCCTCGAACAGCTTGTGCACGATGAACTTGTCGTTGTGCAGGGTCGCCAGCGCCTGGCGGCGGGCGTGCAGGTCGCCCCGCTTGGCGAGGGTGATCAGCTGCTCGACCTCCGGCTTCACCGCCTTGGCCTTCGCCTGGCTGGTCTTGATCCGCTCGTGCTCGATCAGCTGCTTCGAGAGGTTGGAGAGCAGCGCCTGCCGATGCGCGGCTGCGGCTCAGCTTGTTGCGCTTCTTGCGGTGACGCATCGGCTCCTCCGCTCCCCTTCGCCGCTTCCTCAGTCCTGCTGGAGGTCGAGGCCGCGCGCGTGGAGGGTCTCGATCACTTCCTCGATCGACTTCTGGCCGAAGTTGGGAATCGCGTTCAGCTCCGAGCGCGACTTGCGGACGAGGTCGCCGACCGTCTGCACGCCGGCCCGCTTCAGGCAGTTGTAGGAGCGAACACCCAGCTCCAGCTCCTCGATCAGGATCTCGTCGAGGCCGTTGCCGGCGCCGGCGCCGTCGCCGATCGGAGCCGCCGAGCGGGTCGGCGGGGATCGCCGCGGCCGGCTCGCGGGCCGTCAGCTCCTCCACCCGCTCGGCGTCGGTGAAGATCGCCAGGCTCTTGATCAGGATCTCGGAGGCCTCGCGCAGCGCCGCGGCCGGCTCGATCGAGCCGTCGGTCTCCAGCTCCAGCGTCAGTTTGTCGAAGTCGGTCCGCTGCCCGACCCGGGCCGTCGCGACCGCGTAGGAGGCGCGGCGGATCGGCGAGAAGATCGAGTCGATCGGGATCACGCCGATCGGCTGCTCGTCGGACTTGTTCTCGTCGGCCGGCGAGTAGCCGCGGCCACGGCCGATCGTCAGGTAGACCTCGAGCTTGGTTTTCTTCTCGAGCGTCGCGATCGGCGCCTCCGGGTTGAGGATCTCGACGCCCGAGGGCAGGTCGATGTCCTTCGCCTTCACCTCGCCGGGGCCGGTGGCGACCAGCGGTGCCTCCACCTCGTCGGCGTCGGTGTGCATGCGGACGACGAGGTCCTTGAGGTTGAGGACGATGTCGGTGACGTCCTCCTTGACGCCGGGCACGCTCGAGAACTCGTGCGCGACGCCCTCGATGCGGACGCTGGTGATCGCGGCGCCGCCCAGCGAGGAGAGCAGGACGCGGCGCAGGCTGTTGCCGAAGGTGTAGCCGAAGCCCTTGTCGAGCGGCTCGATG
The DNA here is from genome assembly GCA_963696185.1 of uncultured Solirubrobacterales bacterium. Classification (GTDB taxonomy): domain Bacteria; phylum Actinomycetota; class Thermoleophilia; order Solirubrobacterales; family 70-9; genus VRUE01. The sequence continues at coordinate 1,657,349 of OY968825.1, read as the reverse complement.
ATGAAGGTGCCGTGGCGGTCGTCCGCCTTCTCTGCGGTGATGCGAGGGACCTGGAAGTCAGTGGTCATGAGTTCCTTGCGTATCGTGTTTCAGAAACTGGCCCGGACTACTTGGAGTACAGCTCGACGATCAGCTGCTCCTGCACCGGCGCCGAGATCTCCGCGCGCTCGGGGTAGCGCAGGACCTTGGCGGTGAGCGAGTCGTGGTCGGCCTGCAGCCAGGCCGGCACGGTCGAGACGAGCTCGGTCGCCTTGCCGGATCGTGTCGGTGGCGGCCGAGCTCGGCTTGATCGAGATGATGTCTTCGGGACGGACCTGGTAGGAGGGGATGTCGACGCGGCGGCCGTTCACCATCCAGTGCCCGTGGCGGACGAGCTGGCGCGCCTGGCGGCGCGAGGCGGCGAAGCCCAGCCGCACCAGGACGTTGTCGAGGCGCGACTCCAGCAGGCGCAGCAGGTTCTCGCCGGTGACGCCCTCCTGGCGGGAGGCCTTGTCGTAGTAGGCGCGGAACTGCTTCTCCAGCACCTGGTAGTAGCGGCGCGTCTTCTGCTTCTCGCGCAGCTGCACGCGGTACTCGGACTGGCGCATCCGGCCGCGGCCGTGCTCGCCCGGCGGGTAGGAGCGGCGCTCGACCCCGCACTTGTCGGTGAAGCAGCGCTCGCCCTTGAGGAAGAGCTTCTGCCCCTCGCGGCGGCACTGCTTGCACTGGGGGGAGGTGTCGCGGGCCATCAGACCCGCCTCCGCTTCTTCGGCCGGCAGCCGTTGTGGGCCTGCGGCGAGACGTCCTTGACCGTGGTCACGTCGAGGCCGGCCGCCTGCAGCGAGCGGATCGCGGTCTCGCGGCCGGAGCCGGCGCCCTTGGCGAACACCTCGACCTTTTCGAGTCCGTGTTCCATGCCCTTCTTGGCCGCGGCGTCGGCGGTCACCTGGGCGGCGAACGGCGTCGACTTGCGCGAGCCCTTGAATCCGGCCGAGCCGGCGGACTCCCAGGCGATCACGTTGCCCTGCGGTGTCGGTCAGGGTGACGATCGTGTTGTTGAAGGAAGTCTTGATGTGCGCCTGCCCGTAGGCGATGTTCTTCTTGACGCGGCGGCGGGTGCGCCCCTTGGCGGGTTTCTTGGCTGCGGCCATTTGCATCGTCCCTACTTCCCGACGGCCTTGCGCTTGCCGGCGACGCTCATCCGGCGCGGTCCCTTGCGGCCGCGCGCGTTGGTCTTCGTCCGCTGGCCCCGCACCGGCAGGCCGCGGCGGTGGCGCAGGCCCCGGTAGGCGCCGATCTCCATCAGCCGTTTGACGTCCTGGGAGCGCTCGCGCCGCAGGTCGCCCTCGACCTCGCGCTGCTCGACGGCCTCGCGCAGCCGCACGACCTCGTCCTCGGTCAGGTCCTTGACGCGGGTGTCGGGGTCGATCTTGGTCTCCGCGAGGATCTCGCTGCGCGGTCGAGCGGCCGATCCCGAAGATGTAGGTGAGGCCGATTTCGACCCGCTTGTTGACCGGGATGTTGACCCCTGCGATGCGTGCCATGCTCAGCCTCGCCCTACCCCTGCCGCTGCTTGTGGCGCGGGTTCTGGCAGATCACCAGGACCGCGCCGTTGCGGCGGATGATCTTGCACTTTTCGCACATCGGCTTTACGGAAGCTCGGACCTTCATCGCTCCGGGTTCGGTTCGAATACAGGACCCCGCACGCCCCAGGAGTCGGGCGGCAGGGCATAACCGGCCCATCGGGCCGAACGGGAAAGATAGCAGGGGCGGGCTGCCGGACGCCTGCCTCCGGCGCCGCCGGCGCCTGGCTCAACGAGGCAGACGGCCGGTCGGCGCCGCGATCTGCTGGAAGGTTGGGCGGTTCTGGAAGGGGAAGGGGCCGAGCGTGACGCCCGAGGTCGCCGCCGGGCGGTTCTGGTCGAAGCAGGCCGGCTGCGGGTCCGAGGCGCAGGCGCCGTTGCCACGCCCGTAGAGCGCCGACGGGGTGGTCGCCAGCGCGGCGCGCAGGGTGCGCCGCAGGATCGCCCGGCAGCGCCGCTGCGAGCCGCCGCCGCAGTAGACGCGGCTCCAGGTCGCGCGCGGCTTCGGGCCGAAGAGGTGCGCAGGTCGTTGGAGACGTAGCCCCACCAGCCATCGAAGAAGTCGGGGGCCTGCGGCGAGCCGCCGGTGTGGTCGCCGATCGCGATCATGCCCTCCAGCCGTTCGAACGCGACCCGGCCGAGCGCCGGCCTGAACTCGGCGCCGACCAGCTTCGGCCACCAGGCGTCCATCAGCTCGACCGCCGCGTTGCTCTCGTCGACGCCGTCGCGGTTGAGGTCGCGGCGGTGCGAGCCCGCCGCGTGCCAGGCGCGCAGCTCGGCGACGGCGTGCGCAGCGGCACCTGCCGCGGCTTGCCGACCGCTTGCAGCAGGAGCGGCAGCAGCGCGTAGCCGCGCAGGTCCTGGCTCGCCGGTTCCTCCATCGCCCGCACGAGCTGGGCGATGCGTCATCTTGCCCTTGCCGCTGGGTCCCCGCTGCGCACCTTGTCGGAGATCATCTGCGAGCGGAAGACCGGGCCGTAGGCGTAGTTGTCGTCGGCCGCCGCCCAGCCGGGCGCCTGCTTGTTGTTCCAGGAGACGAGGAAGGCGCGGATCGACCGCCTGCGGGTGCCGGGAGAAGGGCAGGTAGCGGGCGGTGGCTCGCCGGCCTGAAGCCCTTCCAGTCGAAGCGCCCGCTGCCGAGGATCGGGAAGTCGGGCGAGGTGCCCGCGGCCCGCTGCGGCATCCAGCCGGAGAGGGCGTAGGCGATGTGCTCGGAGTCGAGGTAGGCCCAGTTGAAGGTGAAGTTGATCTTGGCGACGGCCTGCTTGAAGCGGGCGGCGTCGCGCAGGAAGCCCGGTTCGTTCAGCTCGGCGAAGCCGAGCACCGAGTCGGCCTCGTGGAAGTAGGTGCTGCGCTGGTGGACGAAGGCGACGCTGCGCCCGCCCACCTTGCCGCGCGCGAAGACGATGCCGTGCACGGTGCGGTAGGCGGTCAGCGTCTGCGAGCCGGCCGGGGTCGAGTCGACCGCGTTGGGCGTCCAGCCTCGGCCCGCATCGAGCCTTTCCATCGGCCTGCACCTGCCGCGATAGAGGTAGTGGAAGCGGTCGTGGCAGAGGACCTCGGCGAAGGTGTCGACGTTGTCCGAGCCGGCGCTGGTGGCGCTCCAGGCGTAGTCGCTGCCGTGGCCGAGCTCGACGTAGAGGTTGACGCCGGGAAGGCGGCGCCGCGGGCGTCGATCCCCGGCCCGTGCAGGTCCTCCTCCATGAGGATCTGCGGCACGAAGTAGCCGACCTGGGGGCCCATCACGGCGATCGGGTGTCCGCTCGCCGAGTGCCGGGCGGAGACCAGCTCCCAGTTGGAGGCGTGCGCCCCTTCGCGCAGGGCGTGCGCCAGCGCTTCCCCAATCGACTCCGCGGTCGTCCTTTCTTCCGCATGCCGGTTGAGATGACGACCGCGCTGGGAGACGGCGGCCGCGCCGGCCGAAGCCGTTGGCGTCGCGCGCACGCTTCCCGGGTCCGGCAGCGCCAGGCCGCGCCTGGCGAAGGCGCTGCCCGTCTCGTAGGGGAAGCGCTTGGAGATCGTCGTCGGCGCTTCCGGGTCGTTCTTGGAGCGGAAGCCGAGCCAGGCGCGGCGGCCGGCGCGGCGGCCGAAGCGCGCTTCGAAGCGCCTGCAGGACCTGCGCCGAGCCCAGCTCGTTGCCGCCGCCGCGGCCGAAGATGCCGCCGATCAGCGAGGCGATCGCGATCACGTCGGTCGGCTTCCAGGGTTCCATCGGCTTGTTCAGCAGCGTGTACTCGGCCGGCTTCAGCTGGCGGGTCGGCTTCCGCCGCCGCGATGTAGGCGTTGATGCCTTCGACGTAGCTCTGCACGTCGGCCGACCGCCTGTTCGCCGACGCTGGCCGTACCGCTTCACCCCGACTTCCAGCTGCCAGCCCAGGTCGGCTTCCGTGTAGGGGGCGAAGCCCCACTGCTGGGCGTCGGCCGCCGCGTTGGAGCCGCCCAGGAAGGAGGAGAGCTCGGCGCGGCCCATGTGGCGCAGGACGTCCATCAGGAAGAGGCGGTCGGCGGCGCCCGCGTAGCCGGCGCCGAACATCGTGTCGGCACGGGTTTCGCCGTAGACGTGGGGCACGCCGTAGCCGGAGTCGCGCACGATCGTCACGCCTGGCCGCGGTTCGACCGTCGATTCGACCTCGCCGGGCGCCACCCCGAAGGTCGCGTCCTTGAAGTAGGCGGGAAGCTGCGCGTCGGTCAGCGTCGGCGCGGCGTAGAGCAGGCCTTCGTAGAGCGGCTGCTGGTCGGCGAAGTGCGGCGGCAGCGCGCCGAGCCCTTTGAAGGCGAAGAGCTGGGCGAGGTTGTCGAGGCCGTTCGCGCCGGGCGGCAGGACGTTGCGGAAGCCGCCGGCGTCGTTCGTCCCGTAGGGCTGCACGGCGGCGCTCGCGCCCGGGGCGCTCAGCGCGACGACCGAGAGCGAGAGTGCCAGCGCGGCGGCGATGCGATGCAAGGGCCCTCCTTCCGGGACGGCGCCCACCCGCCAGCTCAGCCTACCCGCCCCGCCTCCTCGCTAATCCTCCTCGTGCCAGGGGGTCAGGATCCGCGGGCCCTCCGCCGTGACGGCGACGGTGAACTCGAAGTGGGCGGCCAGCGAGCCGTCCTGCGAGTAGACGGCCCAGCCGTCGTCGCCCATCCGCACCAGCGGCCCGCCGGCGTTGACCATCGGCTCGATCGCCAGCACCGTGCCCTCCTCCAGCTCGGGCCCGCTTGCCCGGCTCGCCGAAGTTGGGGACCTGCGGGTCCTCGTGCATCTCGCGGCCGATCCCGTGGCCGACCAGGGTGCGGATGATCGAGAGCCCCTCGATCTCCACCGCTCGCTGGATCGCCGCGGAGACGTCGCCGAGATGGTTGCCCGGCCGCATCTGCTCGATGCCCGGCGAACAGCGCCGCCCTGGTCACGTCGAGCAGCCTGCGGGCCTCGGGCGCGATCGAGCCGATCGGCACCGTCATCGCCGCGTCCGCCACCCAGCCGTCCTTGATCACGCCGACGTCGATCGAGAGGACGTCGCCGCGCTTCAGCTCGTAGGGGCCGGGGATGCCGTGGACGACCATCGAGTTGGGCGAGGCGCAGATCGAGCCCGGGAAGCCGCGGTAGCCCTTGAAGGCCGGCTCGGCGCCCTGCGAGCGGATGAACTGCTCGGCGGCGGTCGTCCAGCTCCTTGGTGGTGACGCCCGGCCGGGCCTTGGCGGCGAGCATCCGCAGGCAGCGGGCCAGGATCCGCCCCGACGCCGCCATCTTCTCGACCTGCTCAGGCGTCTTGCGAACGATCATCCGGTACACGCTAGAGCCGGCGGCCTAGATGGCCTCGTCGGCTTCCAGCTTGAGCGTCGCCAGCGTGCGCCGCAGCTCGTCGGCGACCTCGTCGGGCGCGGCGGCGCCGTCGATCCGTCGCAGCAGGCTCTGGTGGTCGTAGAAGCCGATCAGCGGCTCGGTCTTGCGCGTGGTACTGCTCGAGGCGGTGGCGGATCACCTCCGGCTTGTCGTCGTCGCGGACGACCAGCGCGCTGCCGTCGACGTCGCAGACGCCCTCCTGCTGCGGCGGGTTGAACTCGACGTGGAAGACGTGGCCGTTCTCGGCGCAGGTCCGCCGGCCGCCCAGCCTGCGCACGACCTCGTCGTCGTCGACGTCGATCAGCAGCACGGCGGTCAGGTCCCGGCCCAGCTCCGCCAGCTTGGCGGCAAGCGCCTCCGCCTGCGGCTCGGTGCGCGGGAAGCCGTCGAGGATGAAGCCGTCGGCGGCCTCCGCCGACCCGATCCGCTCGCCGATCACGGCGACGATCACCTCGTCCGGCACCAGGTCGCCGCGGTCCATGTACTCCTTCGCGGTCTTCCCCAGCTCCGTCTCATCCCGCACCGCGGCACGCAGGATGTCCCCCGTCGCGTAATAAGGCAGCCGCAGATCTGCCTGCAGCCGCTCCCCCTGCGTGCCCTTGCCCGACCCGGGCGGGCCCAAGAAGACGAGATTCAGCTCCGGCATCCGCTGGAGCCTATTTCAAGAAGCCCTCGTAGTTTCGCATCATCAGCTGTGCCTCCAGCTGCTTGACCGTGTCCAGCGCGACGCCGATCACGATCAGGATCGAGGTGCCGCCGAAGAAGAAGTTGGCCGAGGTCTGGCTGATCAGGATCGTCGGCAGCGCCGCCACCGCGCCCAGGTAGAGGGCGCCGGGGAAGGTCAGCCGCGAGAGGATGCGGTCGAGATATTCGGCGGTCGGCCGCCCCGGCCGCACCCCGGGGATGAAGCCCCCGTATTTCTTCAGGTTGTCGGCCTGGTCGACCGGGTTGAAGGTGACCGCCGTGTAGAAGTAGGTGAAGACGATGATGAAGAACACCTCGCCGACCACGTAGGCCCAGCCACTGGGGCTGAAGAAGGCCGCGAATTCGAGCGCCGCGGGCGTGTTGAGCATCTGGCCGATCGTCGGCGGGAAGGCCATGATCGAGGCCGCGAAGATGACCGGGATGACCCCGGCCATGTTGACGCGCAGCGGCAGGTAGGTCGAGCCGCCCGAGGTCATGCGGCGGCCGACGACGCGTTTCGCGTACTGGACCGGGATGCGGCGCTGCCCCTCCTGGACGAAGACGATCGCGACGATCACCGCCAGCGCGATGAACGGCATCATCACGACGAAGACCTGGTCCGGGTTTTCCCACCAGGCCGAGAGCCCGCGCGGGATGCGGGAGACGATCGAGGCGAAGATCATCAGCGAGATGCCGTTGCCGATCCCCCGCTGGGTGATCAGCTCGCCCAGCCACATCAGCAGCGTGCAGCCGGCTGTCAGGCAGATCACGATCAGCAGGATCTTGGCGCCGCCGAGGCTGCCGAGGACGCCGTTCCCGGCCGCCGCCCCGAAGGAGCGGAAGAGGAAGACGTAGCCGAACGACTGCGCGAAGGCCAGGGCGACCGTCAGGTAGCGGGTGTACTGGGTGATCTTCTGCTGGCCGACTTCGCCTTCCTTCTGCAGCCTCTCCAGCGAGGGCATGACCACCGTGAGGAGCTGCAGGATGATCGAGGCGGTGATGTAGGGCATGATCCCCAGCGCGAACAGCGAGAGGCGTTCGAGCCCGCCGCCCGAGAAGAGGTTGAGGAAGCCGAGGATGCCGCTGCCGCCGAAGTTCGACTGGAGTTCCTTGATCGCCGCGCTGTTGATCCCCGGCGCGGGGATGTAGGCGCCGAGCCGGTAGAGCAGGAGCATCGCCGCCGTGAACGCCAGCTTCTTGCGGATGTCGGCGGCGCCGAAGGCGTTCGCAATTGTCCTGAGCATTACGGCTCCAGAGTGTGACAGGAACCGCCCGCCGCCTCGATCTTCTCCCTGGCGGCGGCGCTGAAGGCGTGCGCATGGACGGTCGAGCTTCTTAGAGATCTCGCCGCGGGCGAGGACCTTGACCGGGTCGGAGCGCTTCGCCAGGCCCTTCTCCTTGAGCGCCTCGGGCGTCACCTCGGCGCCCGCCTCGAAGCGCTGCTCGAGGTCGGCGACGTTGACCGGCTGGGTCTTCGTCCGGAAGTTCTCGAACGGCATCGACTTCTTCATGTGCGGGCCGCGAAGCTTCCGCATCCGCATGTGGATGGGGTTCTGCCCGCCCTCGTAGCCGGCCTTGCGCTTCGCGCCCGAGCGCGAGCCGGCGCCCTTCTGCCCCCGCCCCGAGGTCTTCCCAAGCCCCGAGCCCTCGCCGCGCCCCAGCCGCTTCCGCGGCCTGCGCGAGCCGGGCTTCGGCTTCAAGCTGTGCAGCCCGATCTCCTGCGAGCGCTCGCTCGCCTCGGCCGCTTTCTCCTTCGCGGCTTTCTCAGCCACCGTCCACCTCGACCAGATGAGAGACGACCCGGATCTGCCCCTGCAGCTGCGGCGAGTCCTTCCGCTCCACAGCTTTCCCGATCCGCCCGAGCCCAAGAGCTTTCAGAGTGGCTTTCTGGCTGGGATTGCTCCCGTTAGCCGACCGAACCTGCTTGATCTTCACGAGGACTCACCCTCAGCGGCCGGAGCCTCCGCCTCAGCGGCCGGAGCCTCCTCAGACCCAGACTCCTCTCCCGCGGGTGGCGCCGTAGGGGGGACCGCCTCTGAGGAAGCTTCAGCTACCGCAGGAGGCGGTGGGTCCCCTGCGGCGACAGGACCCGCGGGCCCAGCGCCTGGTCCCTCGATCGTCTCAGCAGCACCGTTCGTCTTCTGAATCCCAAGCACCTGCGCCACGCTCAGCCCCCGCAGCTCGGCGACCTCCTCCGGCCGCCGCAGGCCCATCAGCCCCTCCATCGTCGCCTTGACGAGGTTGATCGGGTTCTGGGTGCCGATGCTCTTGGTGAGGACGTCGTGGACGCCGCCCAGCTCGAGCACGGCGCGCACGCCGCCGCCGGCGATCACGCCGGTGCCGGGGCTGGCCGGGCGCAGGACGACGTGGCCGGCGCCGTAGCGACCGATGATCTTGTGGGTCAGCGTCTGCCCGTATTTGGGCACGCGGATCAGGCTCTTGCGGGCGTTCTCGACCGCCTTCTGGATCGCCAGCGGCACCTCGCGCGCCTTGCCGTAGCCGATCCCGACGACGCTCTCTTCGTCGCCGACCGCGACCAGCGCCGTGAACGAGAAGCGCCGCCCGCCCTTGACCACCTTGGCGACGCGGTTGATCTCGATCACCCGCTCCTGCAGTTCGAGCCCCCGCGGGCTCACCGTCTGGACCTTCTTCGTCTTCATCGGGCGTCACAAGGTAGTGGACGGAGCATCGAACGGGCGGCCATCAGAACTTCAGCCCCCCCTCGCGGGCGCCCTCGGCCAGGGCTTGGACCCGGCCGTGGTACTGGTAGCCGCCGCGGTCGAAGACGCAGCTCTCGATGCCGGCGGCCTTGGCGCGCTCGGCGAGCAGCTCGCCAGCCCGCTTCGCCTGCGGCGCCGCGGTCAGCTTGCGCAGCTCCGGCTCGATCCAGTTGACGGCGGCCAGGGTGCGGCCGGCGTCGTCGTCGATCAGCTGGGCGAAGACGCCGCGGTTGGAGCGGTAGACCGAGAGGCGCGGCCTCGCCGCGCTGCCGACGACCTTGGCGCGGACGCGGCGGCGGCGGCGCAGGCGGCTCTGACGCTTCGTGAGGACCGTCATGCGCGCTTGCCCACCTTTCGCATCACGTGCTCGCCGCGGTAGCGGATGCCCTTGCCCTTGTAGGGCTCGGGCGGGCGGCGCTTGCGGATGTCCGCGGCGACCTGCCCGACGAGCTGCTTGTCGATGCCGCGCACGACGATCTCGGTCGGCTGCGGGACCTCGAACTCGATCCCCTCCGGCGGCTCGATCGAGACCGGGTGCGAGTAGCCGAGCGCCATCTCCAGCGAACGGCCCTTGAGCTGGGCGCGGTAGCCGACGCCCTGGATCTCCAGCCGCTTCTCGAAGCCCTCCGTGACGCCCTCGACCATGTTGGCGATCAGGCTGCGGGTGAGGCCGTGCAGGGCACGGTGCTCGCCGCGGTCGGTGGGGCGCTTCACGGTGACCGTACCGTCCGTCCTGCTCGACCTTCATGTCGGCCGAGAGGGTCTGGCTCAGCTCGCCCTTCGGGCCCTTGACCGCGACGCGGCCGGGGGCCACCTCGACGGTCACCGAGTCGGGTACTGGGATGGGCTTTCTTCCGATCCGGCTCATGGTGGCTACCAGACGTAGGCGACGACCTCGCCGCCCACTCCCTTCGCCTTCGCCTCGTGCCCGGTCATCACGCCGACCGAGGTGCTGACGATCGCCGTGCCGGTGCCGCCGAAGACGCGCGGCACCTGCTTGTGGTCGACGTAGCGGCGGCGCCCCGGGCGCGAGACGCGCTCCAGGCCGGCGATCACCGGCCGCCGGTCCTCCGTGTACTTGAGGCGGATCCTGATCGCCTCGCCGACCCGGGCCGGCTGCTTGGCGAAGTCGAGGATGTAGCCCTGCTCCTTGAGGATGCGCGACATCTCCAGCTTCAGCCGCGAGGCGGGGATCTCCACCTCGTCGTGGCCGGCGCCCAGGGCGTTGCGGATCCGGGTCAGGTAGTCGGCGATCGGGTCGGTCAGCATGTCCTTACCTCACCAGCTCGACTTCGTCATGCCGGGGATGTAGCCCTCGTGGGCGGCCTCGCGCAGGCAGATCCGGCAGAGGCCGAACTTGCGGTAGTAGGCGCGGGGCCGGCCGCAGCGGCGGCAGCGATTGTATTTGCGCGTCTTGAACTTGGCCTTGCGGCCCTGTCGAACCTTCAGCGAAGTCTTAGCCATTCTCCGGACTCTCCTTCTCGGCCGGGCTCTCGGCCTCGTCCGTTCCGCCCTCGGCACCGCCCTCGCCCTCCTCGCCGGCCTCCGGCTCGGGCTTCGCGTACGCGTCGGGGTTCTCTTCCTTGAGCTGTTCGAGCGCCGCCTGCTCGGCCTCGGCCCGCTGCCGGGCCTCCTCCTTGCGCCGCTCCTCCTCGGCCGCCGCCTCCGCCTCGAGGTCGACCCCGCCCGGCCGGCCCTCTTTGGCGAACGGCATCCCGAGCCGCAGCAGCAGCTCGAAGGCCTCGACGTCGGTCGCAGCCGTCGTCGTGATCGTCACGTCGAGCCCGCGCACCTCGTCGACCGAGTCGTAGTCGATTTCCGGGAAGATCAGCTGCTCGCTTGACGCCGATCGAGTAGTTGCCGCGACCGTCGAAGGAGCGCGGGTTGAGGCCGCGGAAGTCGCGGATGCGCGGCACCGCGATCGAGCAGAGCCGGTCGAGGAACTCCCACATCCGCGCCCTGCGCAGCGTCACCGAGATGCCGACCGGCATCCCCTCGCGGACCTTGAACGAGGCGATCGACTTGCGCGCCCGCCGCACGTTGGGCCGCTGGCCGGCGATCGTCGCCAGCTGCTTCTGCGCGGCCTCCAGCGCCTTCGCGTTCTGCTTCGCCTCGCCGACCCCCATGTTGAGGGTGATCTTGCTCAGCCGCGGCGCCTGCATCGGCGTCGAGTAGCCGAACCTGACGATCAGCGCCGGCAGCACGTCCTGCTCGTAGCGCTCGCGCAGGCGCGGCGGCGGCGCGGCCTTGGTCTGGACTGTCGCGGTCGCCTCCATCAGAACGACGCCCCGCTGCGCTTCGCGAACCGCTCGCGCTTGCCGCCTTTGTCGCGGCGCACGCCGACGCGGGTCGGCTTGTTGTCTTTGGGGTCGAGCAGCATCACATTGGAGACGTGGATCGGCCCCTCCTTGTCGACGATCCCGCCGAGCCTGCTGCGCGGCCCGCTGAGTGTCCTGGACCGGGCGCGGTCTTTCGTGGCGCTTGACCATGTTGATGCCCTCGACGTAGACGCGGCTCTTCTTCGGGTCGGTCTTGATCACACGGCCCGTCTTGCCGGAGTCCTTGCCGCCGATCACCGCCACCTGGTCGCCCTGCCTGATCCGCATCGCCTTCGCCACGGTCAGAGCACCTCCGGGGCGAGCGAGACTATTTTCATGAAGTTCCTGTCCCTGAGCTCGCGGGCGACGGGGCCGAAGATGCGCGTGCCGCGCGGGTTGTTGCTGCCGGGGTCGATCAGGACCGCGGCGTTTTCGTCGAAGGAGATGTAGGTGCCGTCCGGGCGGCCGAGCTGCTTCTTGGTCCGCACGACGACGGCCTGCACGACCTCGCCCTTGCGGACGGCGCCCTGCGGGGTCGCCTGTTTGACGGTGGCGGTGATCACGTCGCCGACACCGGCATAGCGGCGGTGCGAGCCGCCCTTGACCCGGATGCAGAGGATCTCCCGGGCGCCCGAGTTGTCGGCGACTTTCAGTCTCGACTCCTGCTGGATCACGACGCCCTCACTTCGCCTTCTCGACGACCTCGACCAGGCGCCAGCGCTTGGTCTTCGACAGCGGCCGCGTCTCCACCACCCGCACGACGTCGCCCTCGCCCGCCTCGTTGCGCTCGTCGTGGGCGTGCAGGGTGCGCGAGCGGCGCACGACCTTCTCGTACATCGGGTGGCGGCGCACGATGTCGATCCGCACGGTGATCGACTTCTCGCCTTTGTTCGAGACAACGACTCCCTGGCGCACCTTGGGCGCGTTAGCCGTCCGCTCCACAGGCGGCGTCCCCGTCCCGGGCTGCCTCTCCTGCTTCGCCACGGCCCGCTGCTTGCGCCGCAGCGCAGCCTTGCGCTTCCGCGCCTGCAGCCGCTCGGCCTTCCGCTCCTCCGGACTGAGCTGCGCGCGCGCCTTCCGCGTCAACCGCGACCTCTGAAGCCTCCGCCGCTCCTTCCAGGGCAGCTCATCCTCCGGATTAGGCTCAGCGGCCGGCTTCTCCTCAGCGGCAGGAGCCTCCTCAGCTTTCTCCTCCGCGGCCGGAGCCTCCTCAGACCCAGACTCTTCTGCCGCGGGTGGCGTCGAGGGTGCGTCCTCCGGGGATTTCGCCGGAGGACCACCCTCGGCGACGGGACCCGCGGCCTCAGCGCCCTCGTCCTGAATGTCTTTCTGCTCGTCGTCGCTCATATCCGCTTCGTCTCTTTCTCGACGTCTATCCCCCGCTCCCGCGCCACCGTCAGCAGCTTGGCGATGTCGCGCCGCGCCGCGCCGATCCGCGCCGTGTTCTCCAGCTCGCCGGTCGCGTGGCGGAAGCGCAGGTTGAACGCCTCCTGCTTGGCGTCGATCAGCTTCGCCACCAGCTCGTCGTCTTTGAGGTTGTGGACCTCGGACGCCTTCACCGGCCCTCCGCCCCCTCGCGCATCACGAACTTGGTCCGCACCGGGAGCTTGTGCCCCGCGAGGCGCAGCGCCTCGCGGGCGAGCTCCTCGGGCACGCCGGCCAGCTCGAACATCACCTTGCCGGGCTTGACCACCGCGACCCAGCCCTCCGGGTTGCCCTTGCCCGAGCCCATCCGGGTCTCGGCCGGCTTCTTGGTGAAGGGCTTGTCGGGGAAGACGTTGATCCAGACCTTGCCGCCGCGTTTGATCTTGCGGGTCATCGCGACACGCGCGGCCTCGATCTGGCGGTTGCTGATCCAGCCGCGGTCGAGCGACTTCAGCCCGTACTCGCCGAAGGCCACCGTGCTGCCGCCCTTGGTGTTGCCGCGCATCCGGCCGCGCATCTGTTTGCGGTGCTTGACCCGCTTCGGCATCAGCATCAGCCACCGCCTCCGCGTCCCCCGCGGCCGCCCGGCCCGCGACCGCCCGGCCCACGGCCGGGGCGCCGGCCGCCCTGCGGCTCGCCGTCCGCCGGGACCTGGTCGGAGCGGAAGCCCTCGGGCATCACCTCGCCCTTGTTGATCCAGCACTTGACGCCGATCCGGCCCGCCGTCGTGCGCGCCTCGAAGAAGCCGTAGTCGATGTTCGCCCGCAGCGTGTGCAGGGGCACGCGCCCGTCGGAATAGCTTTCCCGGCGCGCCATCTCGGCGCCGCCGAGGCGGCCCGAGACCTGCACCTTGACCCCCTTGGCGCCCGAGCGCATCGCCGAGGTGAGGGCGCGTTTCATCGCGCGGCGGAAGGCCACCCGGTTCTGGAGCTGCTCGGCGATCGACTGGGCGACCAGCTTGGCGTCCAGCTCGGGACGCTTCACCTCGCGGATGTTCACCTTCACCGGCTTGCCGGTCAGCTTGTGCAGCTCTTTGCGCAGGGCGTCCACTTCGCTGCCGGACTTGCCGATCACGATCCCCGGGCGGGCGGTGTGGATGTCGACCGCGACCTCGCCGCGGCGCTCGATCGTGATGCTGGAGAGGCCGGCGTGGGCGAGTTTGCCCTCGATGTGAGCGCGGATCCGCAGGTCCTCCTGGAGGATGTCGGCGAAGTCCTTCTCGTCGAACCAGTTCGACTTCCAGTCGTGGATGTAGCCGACGCGGAAGCCGCCCGGGTGGATCTTCTGCCCCATCTCTAGTGCCTCGTCTCTTCCGGGCTCAGGGCCACGGCGATGTGACTCGTTCGCTTGTTGATCCGCGTCGCCCGCCCCAGCGCGCGCGGCCGGAAGCGGCGCAGGGTCGGGCCCTCGTCGACGGTGATCTCCGCCACCCGCATCTCGTCGGCGATCAGGTCGTGGTTGTTCTCGGCGTTGGCGGCGGCGGAGTCGATCAGCTTGCGGATGTCGCTGGGCGGCGCCGCGCGAGGAGAACTGGAGCAGCGCCCGCGCCCTTTCGATCTGCAGGCCGCGCACCTGGTCGGCGACCAGTCGCGCCTTGCGCGGCGCGACCCGCACGTAGCGGGAGCTGGCCCTGACCACGATCGGCACCGGCTTCGCCTTCGGCGCTTCGGCGCGCTCTTTCCCGGGCAGGCTTTTTTCGCGTCCTTCTTTCGCCGCGGCTTTCTTCGGCCGGGGCTTTTTTCGCCGCTGTTTCTCGCGTCGTCTTCTTCTCGTCGGCCATCGCTACTCACGCCCCTTGTCGCCCGAGTGGGAGCGGAAGGTGCGGGTCGGCGCGAACTCGCCCAGCTTGTGGCCGACCATCGACTCCGAGATGAAGACCGGCACGTGCTTGCGCCCGTCGTGGACGGCGATCGTGTGGCCGACCATCTCGGGGAAGACGGTCGAGGCCCGCGACCAGGTTTTCAGCATCTGCTTCGTGCCGGACTCGTTCATCGCGTTGACGCGCTTCATCAGCGCCTCTTCGACCCACGGTCCCTTCTTGGTCGAGCGTCCCATGGCTGCGCCTACCTCTTCTTCTTCCCGCGGCGGCGGCCGCGCACGATGTAGCGATCCGACTGCTTGCCCTTCTTGCGCGTCCGGTAGCCGAGCGTCGGCTTGCCCCAGGGCGTCACCGGGTGGCCTCCGGGCGTGTGGTGGGCCTCGCCGCCGCCGTGCGGGTGGTCGACCGGGTTCATCGCGACGCCCCGCGTCTGCGGCCGCTTGCCGCGGTGGCGGTTGCGCCCGGCCTTGCCGATCTTGACGTTCTGGTGCTCGGCGTTGGAGAGGGCGCCGACCGTCGCGCGGCACTCGGCGCGGACCATCCGCATCTCCGAGGAGGGCAGCCGCAGCGTCACCATCTCCCCCTCCTTCGCGACGAGCTGGATCGCGGTGCCGGCGGCGCGCCCCAGCTTGCCGCCCTGGCCGGGGACCAGCTCGACGTTGTGGACGATCGTGCCGGTCGGCATCTCGCGCAGGGCCAGAGCGCAGCCGGGTTTGATGTCGGCGCCGGGGCCGGACTGGACGCGGTCGCCGACCGAGAGCCCGGCCGGGGCGAGGATGTAGCTCTTGTGCGCCGTCGGCGTAGTGCAGCAGCGCGATGTAGCAGCTGCGGTTCGGGTCGTACTCGATCGCTCGCCACCTTCGCCGGCACGCCGTCCTTGAGCCGCTTGAAGTCGATCTGGCGGTAGCGGCGCTTCGCCCCGCCGCCGCGATGGCGGGCCGTGACCCGCCCGTTGACGTTGCGCCCGCCGGACTTGCGCAGCCCCTCGGTCAGCTTGCGCTCCGGCTCGGTCGCGGTCAGCTGCTCGCGCATCGGGTAGGTCGCGAAGCGGCGCCCGGGGCTGGTCGGTTTCGTCTTGCGGTTCGGCCATCCCGGTCTCCTACGCGGTCTCCGCGCCTTCGAACAGCTCGATCCGCTCGCCCGGCGCGAGCTGGACGACGGCCTTCTTCCAGCTCCGGGTCCTGCCCTGCTTGCAGGCCGCGGCGCTTCGGCTTGGCGCGGACCTTGGAGGTGCGCACGCGCGGCCACGCCGACCTCGAAGATCTCTTCGACGGCGTGGGCGATCTGCGTCTTGTGGGCGCGGTCGTTCGACCCGGAACGTGTACTTGCCCTCGGCGATCAGCGCGTAGCTCTTCTCCGAGACGACCGGGCGGACGATCACGGTGCGCGCGTCCATCAGGCCAGCCTCTCCCGCAGCTTCTCCAGCGCCGCCTGCGAGAGCACCAGCGAGGCGGCGCCGATCACGTCGGCCACGCCGATCGCGCCGACCTCGGCCACCTGCACGCGGGGGATGTTGCGAAAGCTCTTCACGCGCGCCGGTCTCCTCGGCCTGCCAGCACGACCAGGGCGGGGCGCTTCGCGCCCCACTTCTCCAGCGCCTCGCGCGGCCGCCTTGGTCGAGGGCGTCTCGAAGGCGGCCGGGTCGAGGACGGCGACGCTGCCGCGCTCGGCGTGGACCGAGAGCGCCGCCCGCATCGCCTTGCGGCGCGCTTTGCGGTTGACCTTGACCGTGTAGTGGCGCGGCTTGGGGCCGAAGGCGACGCCGCCGCCGGTGCGGTTGGGGACGCTGAGCGCGCCGGCGCGGGCGCGGCCGGTGCCCTTCTGGCGCCAGGCCTTGGCGGTCGTCATCGAGACCTCGCCGCGGGTCAGGGTCGAGGCCGTGCCGCGGCGGCGCGCCGCCAGGTCGGCGCGGGCGGCCTCGTGGACCAGCGACTGGTGGAAGGGCTCCGCGAACAGCTCCTTGGGCAGCTCCGCTTTCGTCGTCTTGCCGAGCACCGTCGCTTTAGCCATCGGACCGCACCTCCACGCAGCGCGTTGCGCGAGCCCGGCACCGAGCCCTTGATCAGCAGCAGGTTGCGCTCGGCGTCGACGTCGGCGACCTCGAGCCCCTTCTGGGTGATCCGCTTGTTGCCCATCTGGCCCGGCATCCGCATCCCTTTGAAAACGCGGGCGGGGAAGGCGCTGGCGCCGATCGAGCCCGGCGCCCGGACGTTGTGGGAGCCGTGGCTGACGGGACCGCGGCTGAAGTTGTGGCGCTTGATCCCGCCCTGGAAGCCCTTGCCGATCGAGACCCCGGAGACCTTCACCTTCTGGCCGGGCTCGAAGGACGCGACGGTGACGTCGTCGCCGATCTTGGGGCCCTCCTCGGCGCCGAGGTCCTCGTCGCGGAACTCGACCAGGTGGCGCATCGGCGAGCGCGCCGGCCTTCTTCAGGTGGCCGGCCTCGGCGCGGCTCAGCTTTCCCTCCTTGACCTCGCCGAAGGCGAGCTGCACGGCGGCGTAGCCGTCGCGCTCGCGCTCGCGGACCGCGGTCACCTTGCAGGGACCGGCCTCGATCACGGTCACCGGAACGACCGTGCCGTCCTCGCGGAAGACCTGCGTCATGCCGAGCTTCTTGCCGAGGATCGCGGCCATCAGGGTCACCTAGAGCCGGATCTCGATGTCGACGCCGGCCGGCAGCGAGTCCAGCCGCTGCAGCGAGTCGACGGTTTTCGGGGAGGGCTGGAGGATGTCGATCAGCCGCTTGTGGGTGCGGATCTCGAAGTGCTCGCGCGAGTCCTTGTCCTTGAACGGCGAGCGGATCACGCAGTAGACGTTTTTCTCGGTCGGCAGAGGCACCGGCCCGGAGACGCTGGCGCCGGTGCGCTCCGCGGTCTCGACGATCTCGCGGGCAGCCCGATCTATGGCGTTGTGGTCGTACGCCTTCAGCCGGATCCGAATTTTCTGCGCCGCTATGGCTGCCACTTCTGAACTCGTCTCTCTTGTCCTTCTCGCGCGGTCTCACCGCGCAGGAAGGGGCGCCGCCCCTTGTGTTGGGGCGCCGCCCCGGTCGTATGTGCCTTTGCAGTTGTTCGCCGCCCGGAGCGGCGAGAGGGCGGGCTCGCGGCCCGCCCTCCTGGTGCTACTCGATGACCTCGGAGACGACCCCCGAGCCGACGGTCCGGCCACCCTCGCGGATCGCGAAGCGCAGCCCCTGGTCCATCGCGATCGGCTGGATCAGCTCGATCGACATCTGTACGTTGTCGCCCGGCATCACCATCTCGGTCCCCTCGGGGAGGTTGGCGATCCCGGTCACGTCGGTTGTGCGGAAGTAGAACTGAGGCCGGTAGCCGGAGAAGAACGGCGTGTGACGGCCACCCTCCTCCTTCTTCAGGCAGTAGACCTCGGCCTTGAACTTGGTGTGCGGGGTGATCGAGCCGGGCTTGCAGAGCACCTGGCCGCGCTCGATCTCCTCGCGCTTGGTGCCGCGCAGCAGGCAGCCGACGTTGTCGCCCGCCTGCCCCTGGTCGAGGATCTTGCGGAACATCTCGACCCCGGTGACCACGGTTTTCGTCGTGTCCTTGATGCCGACGATCTCGACCTCGTCGCCGGTGTTGACGATCCCCTGCTCGATGCGGCCGGTGGCGACCGTGCCGCGGCCGGTGATCGAGAAGATGTCCTCGACCGGCATCAGGAAGGGCTTGTCCAGCTCGCGGACCGGCTCGGGGATGTAGGAGTCGAGCGCGTCGGCCAGTTCGAAGACCGCCTTCTGCGCCTCCTCGTCGCCCTCCAGCGCCTTCAGCGCCGAGCCCTTGACGATCGGCGTCTCGTCGCCCGGGAAGTCGTACTCGTTGAGCAGGTCCTTGACCTCCTCCTCGACCAGCTCGATCAGCTCCTCGTCATCGACCTGGTCGACCTTGTTGAGGAAGACGACGACGTGCGGCACGTTGACCTGGCGGGCGAGCAGGATGTGCTCGCGGGTCTGCGGCATCACCCCGTCGGCGGCCGAGACGACGAGGATCGCCCCGTCCATCTGGGCGGCGCCGGTGATCATGTTCTTCACGTAGTCGGCGTGGCCCGGGCAGTCGACGTGGGCGTAGTGGCGGTTGTCGGTCTCGTACTCGACGTGCGAGGTCGCGATCGTGATCCCGCGCTCCTTCTCCTCGGGAGCGTTGTCGATCTCCTCGAAGCTTTTCTCCTCCGTGTTGCCCTTCCCGGAGAGCGTCTTCGTGATCGCGGCCGTCAGCGTCGTCTTGCCGTGGTCGATGTGACCGATCGTGCCGACGTTCACGTGCGGCTTGTCGCGCTCGAACTTCTGCTTGGACATCGCTCTCCGTTCTACCTTTCGAAGTCGGGTTCCGTCTGGGTTGGCTGATTGAGTCTTGTCGAAGCGCCTGGCAGCGCGAATCGCGCTGCCCGCAGGCGAACCTGGGAAATATAGCCAGATCGTTGCGGCAGCGGCTCCGCTCCGCACGCCGGCCGGCCGTCGTGTTTCACGACGCCGCGCCCACCGGCTCGCCCGACCTGTGCTCGACGATCTCCTCGGCGATGCTCGCCGGGACCTCCTCGTAGCGCTCGAACTGCATCGTATAGGTGGCGCGCCCCTGGGTCGAAGAGCGCAGGTCGGTCGCGTAGCCGAACATCTCGCCGAGCGGCACGTAAGCCTGCACGGCGAGCGCGTTGCCGCGCTGCTCCTGGCCCTGGACCTTGCCGCGGCGGCGCGAGAGGTCGCCGATCACGTCGCCGAGGAACTCCTCGGGGGTGACCACCTCGACCGACATCACCGGCTCCAGCAGGACCGGGCCGGCCTTGCGGGCGCCCTCCTGGATCGCCATCGAGCCGGCGATCTTGAAAGCCATCTCGGAGGAGTCGACCTCGTGGTAGGAGCCGTCGATCAGTTCGACCCTGACGTCGACCATCGGGTAGCCGGCCTTGACGCCGTTCTCCAGCGCCTCCTCGATCCCCTGCTCGGCGGCAGGTATGTACTCGGTGGGGATGACGCCGCCCTTGATCTTGTTGACGAACTCGAAGCCCTCGCCCGGCGCCGGCTCGACGTTGATGACGACGTGGCCGAACTGGCCGCGGCCGCCCGTCTGCCGCACGAAGCGGCCCACGACCTTCTTGACCTCCTTGCGGATCGTCTCGCGGTAGGCGACCTGGGGCCGGCCCACGTTGGCGTCGACGTTGAACTCGCGCAGCATGCGGTCGACGATCACCTCGAGGTGCAGCTCGCCCATCCCGTGGATCAGCGTCTGCCCGGTCTCCTCGTCGGACTCGACCTGGAAGGTCGGGTCCTCCTCGGCGAGCCGCTGCAGGGCGGTGCCGAGCTTCTCCTGGTCGGCCTTGGTCTTCGGCTCGATCGCGACCGCGATCACCGGCTCGGGGAAGTCGATCGTCTCCAGCGCGATCGGCGCGTCGGGCGCGGCGAGCGTGTCGCCGGTGCCCGTCTGCTTGAGGCCGACGCCGGCGCAGATGTCGCCCGCGTAGCACTCCTCGATCTCCTCGCGGCTGGTTGGCGTGCATCATCAGCAGCCGCCCGATCCGCTCGGTCTTGCCGGTTTTGACGTTGAGCACGCGCCCCCCGGCGCCGAGCTTGCCGGAGTAGACGCGGAAGTAGGTGAGCTTGCCGACGTAGGGGTCGGTCATCACCTTGAAGGCGAGCGCCGAGAAGGGGGCGTCGTCGTCGGCGGGCCGCTCCCCCTCGACGCTCCTCGGTCTCGCCCTTGCCGGCCGGCTCGAGGCCCGTCACCGGCGGCACCTCGAGCGGCGAGGGGAGCAGCTCGACGATCGCGTCGAGCAGCGGCTGCACGCCCTTGTTCTTGAACGAGGAGCCGCAGAGGACGGGCGTCACCTTGGTGTCGAGGCAGGCGCGGTGCAGCGAGGCGGCGATCCGCTCGTGGGGGATCTCCTCCTCGCCCAGGTAGGCCTCCATCAGCTCGTCGTCGTAGTCGGCGCAGGCCTCGATCAGCTTGGTGCGGTGCTCTTCGGCCTGGGCGAGCATGTCCGCGGGGATCTCGCCCGTCTCGTACTCGGTGCCGAGCTCGTCCTTCCAGACCAGCGCCTTCATCTCGATCAGGTCGACGACGCCGACGAAGTCGGCCTCCTGGCCGATCGGAAGCTGGATCGGCAGCGGGTTGGCGCCGAGCCGGTCGCGTCATCGTCTGCACGGCGTTGAAGAAGTCGGCGCCGATGCGGTCCATCTTGTTGATGTAGGCGATGCGCGGCACCTGGTACTTGTCGGCCTGGCGCCAGACCGTCTCCGACTGCGGCTCGACCCCGGCGACCGCGTCGAAGACGGCGATCGCCCCGTCGAGGACGCGCAGGCTGCGCTCCACCTCGACCGTGAAGTCGACGTGGCCGGGCGTGTCGATGATGTTGATGCGGTGGCCCTTCCACTCGCAGGCGGTCGCGGCGGAGGTGATCGTGATGCCGCGCTCCTGCTCCTGCTCCATCCAGTCCATGACGGCGGCGCCCTCGTGGACCTCGCCCATCTTGTGGGTGCGGCCGGTGTAGTAGAGGATGCGCTCGGTCGTCGTCGTCTTGCCGGCGTCGATGTGGGCCATGATCCCGATGTTGCGGGTTTTCTCTAGGGGGAAGCTGCGTGGCATGGTCTTAAGGTAGGGGTTGTCGTCGAAGCGGGGACGATCAGAGGGGGCGCCAGCCGGCAAGAGCCGCCGGGACCGGCGCATGAAAAAGGCCCTCGCGGGCCCGGCGAAACGTACAGCGAAGAAGAAGCCTGAGCGACGGGCGATGATAGCAGCGAGGCGGCGGCGGGTGGGGGTGGGGGCGCGCCGATCCGCCGGACGCCTGCGCGCGGTGCTCGCCGTCGTCGCGAAGCGGGCGAGAGGCGCCGCCCGGATAGCCCGCGTCGTGGCCAGGCGCGCCCGCCGCGCCGCCGCGCCGCGGCTGAGATGGGTCGCGCGCAAGGCCGCCCCGCCGCTTAGACGGTGTGGAGCGTGGGCCTTCCGCGCCCTGGCGCTCTGTGAACGCTGGCTGCGGCGCGGCGGCGCCGTCGCCTGGCGGGCGGCACGGTGGGCCGCCGCCCGCGTCACGCCCGAGCGGGCCTTCTGCGCGCTGATCCTCGCCTCCGCCGCCTGCCTGGTCGTCTCGCAATTCGTCGACTACCGCGCCGTCGAGATCGGCCAGCCCGGCTACGCGGGCCTGCCGGCCGCGAGCCCGCCGACCGTCGCCGCCAGGACGGCCGGGCAGGCCCACTCCTATCTGCTGATCGCGCTCGGCCCTGCTAGCCGCCGCGCTTGCCGTGATCGCCCTGCGCCGGCGGCGGCCGCGGCTGGGGCGCCTCGTCTTCGCGCTCGGCCTGCTCGGCCTCGCGGTCGTCCTCCTGGTCGACCTGCCGGCCGGCCTCGACGCGGAAATCCAGGCGGCCCGCTACTCGGGCGCCCACGCGATCCTCGAGAGCGGCTTCTACCTCGAGCTGGCCGCGACGGTCGGCCTGATGGCGGGCGGTCTGCTGCTCGCCGACGCTCCCAAGCTGGCGGCCCGCTACCATGCGCGCCCGTGCCGAATACGAATCAACTCATTCGCAAGGGCCGCAAGCGCCCTAAGAAGAAGACGGCGACGCCCGGCCTCAAGACCTGGCAGGGGCGCAAGAAAGGCGTCCCGGCGCCGCAGCGGCGGGGCGTCTGCACCCGCGTCGCCACCGTGACGCCGAAGAAGCCGAACTCGGCCCTGCGCAAGATCGCCCGCGTGCGGCTCACGAACGGGATGGAGGTCACGACCTACATCCCGGGCGAGGGGCACAACCTCCAGGAGCACTCCGTCGTGCTGGTCAGCGGCGGGCGCGTCAAGGACCTGCCGGGAGTCCGCTACAAGGTCGTGCGCGGCACGCTCGACGCGGCCGGCGTCTCCGACCGCAAGCAGGCCCGCTCCCGCTACGGAGTGAAAGCCTCTTAATGCCCCGCCGTTCCGCAGCGCAGATCCGCCCCGTCGAACCCGACGCCCGCTTCCGCAACCGGCTCGTCCAGCAGGTCATCAACAAGGTGATGAGCGCCGGCAAGAAGGCGCTTGCCGAGCGGATCGTCTACGACGCGCTGGCCCTCGTCGGCGAGCGCAGCGGCGAGGACGCGGTCGAGACGCTGGAGGCGGCGATCAAGCAGCTGACGCCGGTGCTCGAGGTTCGCTCGCGCCGGGTCGGCGGCGCCACCTACCAGGTGCCGGTCGAGGTTCCCGCCCGCCGCGCCCGCACCCTCGCGGTGCGCTGGCTGGTCGACTTCGCCCGCAACCGCCGCGAGTACTCGATGGCCGAGCGCCTGGCCGGCGAAATCCTCGACGCGACCCAGCAGCAGGGCAGCGCCTGGAAGCGGAAGGACGACATCTACCGCATGGCGCAGGCAAACAAGGCCTTCGCCCACTATCGCTGGTAGCCGGCCTGGCTCCATGAGCAGGCCGATCCTCGCCGTCGACGTCGACGGCGTGATCTCGTTGTTCGGGTTCGACAAGCCTCCCCCGCATGCCGTGGCGCGGTTCGAGCTGATCGACGGGATGGTGCACTGCATCTCGCTGGCCGCCGGCGAGCGGCTGCGGCGGCTCTCGGAGCACTACGAGCTGGTCTGGGCGACCGGCTGGGAGGACCGGGCCAACGACTACCTTCCCCACCTGCTGGGGCTGCCGGAGCTGCCCCACCTCAGCTTCGACGGCGCCGCCCGCTTCGGCTCGGCGCACTGGAAGCTGGCCCCGCTCGACGCCTACGGGCGCGGCCGCGCCCTCGCCTGGATCGACGACAGCTTCGACGCCAGCTGCCACGACTGGGCGCAGCGCCGCGAGGAGCCGACCCTGCTCGTCCCCACCGAGCCCCACCTCGGCCTCGAGGAGGCCCAGACCGAGGCCCTCACCACCTGGGCCCGCGAGCTCGCCTCAGGCCCGCCGCGCTGAGCGCTCCCCCTAAGACTCCTCGGAGGTGTGCTCGATCTCCTGCGCCAGCTCCTCGAGCTCCTCGGCGAACGAGGGCCCGAAGCTCTCCATCGGCGCCTCGGCGGCGCCGTCGAGGCCCAGCTCGGCGGCCAGCTCCTCCTCGTCGAGCAGGCCCTCCTCGCTGGGCGGCTCGATCGGCACGGCCGGCTCGATCGCCACCGTGCGGTAGTGCTTGAGCCCGGTCGCAGCGGGGATCAGCTTGCCGATGATCACGTTCTCCTTGAGGCCGACCAGCCGGTCGCGCTTGCCCTCCAGAGCGGCGTCGGTGAGCACCTTGGTCGTCTCCTGGAAGGAGGCGGCGGAGAGGAAGGACTCGGTGGCCAGCGAGGCCTTGGTGATGCCGAGGATGACCTCCTCGCCTTTGGCCGGCGTGCCGCCTTCTTCCTTCGTCTTCTTGTTGAGCCGTTTGAGGCTGCCGCGGTCCTCGAGCTGGCCCGGCAGCAGGCTGGTCGAGCCCTTCGACTCGATCCGCACCTTCTTCAGCATCTGCCGCGCGATCAGCTCGATGTGCTTGTCGTTGATGTCGACGCCCTGCGCCCGGTAGACCCTCTGCACCTCGGCGACGAGGTAGAGCTCGGTCTCGGTGCGGCCGCGGATCGCCAGCAGGTCGGCCGGGTAGAGCGAGCCCTCGTTGAGCTGCTGGCCGACCTCGACCTTGTCGCCGTCGGCGACGTGCAGACGGGTGCGCGGCGGGAAGCTGTAGGCGTCTCCTCCCCGCTCGGCTCGGTGACGGCCAGTTTCAGGGCTTTGTCGGTCTCCTCGACCGAGACCTTGCCGGCCACCTCGGCCATCTGCGCCAGGCCCTTCGGTTTGCGCGCCTCGAACAGCTCGACGATGCGCGGCAGGCCCTGGGTGATGTCCTGGCCCGCGACGCCGCCGGTGTGGAAGGTGCGCATCGTCAGCTGCGTGCCCGGCTCGCCGATCGACTGGGCGGCGATGATCCCCACCGCGTCGCCGATGTCGACCAGCGAGCCGGTCGCCGGGGCGACCCCGTAGCAGGAGCGGCAAACGCCCGACTCGGCGTCGCACTTCAGCGTCGAGCGCACCGGCACGGTGACCTCCGCGTCGCCGAAGGCGGCGGCGATCTCCTCGACGTCGGCGAGGGTGATCTCCTGGTTGCGCTTCAGCAGCTCGCGGCCGCGCTTCGTTTCGAGCTTCTTCGCCGCCAGGCGCCCGAACAGGTTGTCGTTCAGCGAGCCGTCGTCCTTGCGCAGGGCCATCTCGATGTGGTCCTTGGTCTTGCAGTCCTCGTCGCGGACGATCACGTCCTGGGCGACGTCGACCAGGCGGCGCGTCAGGTAGCCGGAGTCGGCCGTGCGCAGCGCCGTGTCGGCGAGCCCCTTGCGGGCGCCGTGGGTGGAGATGAAGTACTCGAGGACCGAGAGCCCCTCCATGAAGTTGGCCTTGATCGGCCGCTCGATGATCTCGCCTTTCGGGTTGGCCATCAGGCCGCGCATCCCGGCCAGCTGGCGGATCTGTTTGAACGAGCCGCGGGCGCCGGAGTTGGCCATCATGAAGATCGGGTTCAGCTCGTCGAGGTTGTCCTCCATCGCCTTCGCGACCTCGTCGGTCGCCCGGTTCCAGTGTGAGGTGACCGCCTCGTGGCGCTCCTCGGCGGTGATGTAGCCCTCGTCGTACTGGCCCTGGATCTCCGCCGTCAGCTTCTCGTAGCGCTCGAGGATCTCCGCCTTGGCCGGCGGCGAGACGACGTTGTTCTTGGAGACCGTGATCCCGGCCTGGGTCGCGTAGTGGAAGCCGAGGTCCTTGAAGGCGTCGAGCACCTCGGAGACCGCCGGCGCCCCGTAGGCCTCGACCAGGTCGGAGACCATCTCGTTGACGTCGCGCTTCTTCAGCGAGTGGTTGACGAACTCGAACCGCTCCGGGTCGAAGTCCTCGCCCAGCGCGTCGGCGAGGGCGCGCTCGATCTTCTCGTTGAAGATGATCCGGCCGACCGTGGTCAGGAAGTGCTCGTGCCCGGCGCGCCGGTACTCGGCGTAGTCGTGCAGCTTGCAGCCGCCGTTCTCGTAGACCAGCTCGGCCTCCTGGGCGGAGCGGAAGACCTTCGGCACGGCGCCGTTGCGGCGCTCGGCGCCCTTGCCGGCCTTCAGCTCCTCGTCGAGCTTCGCCAGCTCCTCGGCGGGCGGGCCGTAGGTGAGGTAGTAGATGCCCAGCACCATGTCCTGGGTCGGCGTCGCCAGCGGCGCGCCGTGGGCGGGCGAGAGGATGTTGTTCGCCGAGAGCATCAGGATCCGCGCCTCGGCCTGCGCCTCGGCGGAGAGCGGCACGTGGACGGCCATCTGGTCGCCGTCGAAGTCGGCGTTGAAGGCGTGGCAGACCAGCGGGTGGACCTGGATCGCCTTGCCCTCGACCAGGACCGGCTCGAAGGCCTGGATCCCGAGGCGGTGCAGGGTCGGCGCCCGGTTGAGCAGCACCGGGTGCTCGTGGATGACCTCCTCGAGCACGTCCCAGACCTCGGGGATCATCGACTCGACCATCTTCTTGGCCGCCTTGATGTTCTGGACGGCTTTGCGCTCGACCAGCTGGGCCATGATGAACGGCTTGAACAGCTCCAGCGCCATCAGCTTCGGCAGGCCGCACTGGTGCAGCTGCAGGCTCGGCCCGGAGACGATCACCGAGCGGCCCGAGTAGTCGACCCGCTTGCCGAGCAGGTTCTGGCGGAAGCGGCCCTGCTTGCCCTTCAGCATGTCCGAGAGCGACTTCAGCGGGCGGTTGCCGGGCCCGGTCACGGGGCGGCCGCGGCGGCCGTTGTCGAACAGCGCGTCGACCGCCTCCTGGAGCATCCGCTTCTCGTTGTTGACGATGATCTCGGGCGCGCCGAGGTCGAGCAGCCGCTTCAGCCGGTTGTTGCGGTTGATCACGCGGCGGTAGAGGTCGTTGAGGTCGGAGGTCGCGAAGCGGCCGCCGTCCAGCTGCACCATCGGGCGCAGCTCCGGCGGGATCACCGGCACGCAGTCGAGGATCATCCAGTCCGGCTTGTTCTCGGAGTGCAGGAAGGCGGAGGCGACTTTCAGCCGCTTCACCGCGCGCGCCTGTTTCTGCCCCTTGGAGCTGTTGATGACCTGCTCCAGCTCCTCGCATTCGGCCTCCAGGTCGACCTGCTCGAGCAGGTCGCGCACCGCCTCGGCGCCCATGCCGCCGCGGAAGTACTCGCCCCAGCCGAACGGCGAGCCGAAGCGGTCCTTCAGCTCGCGGAAGACCGTCTCGTCGTTGACGACGTCCTTCGGCTTCATCTCGGTGAAGATCTTCCAGACCTCCTGCATGCGCTCGATCGCCTCGTCGATGTAGGCCTCGGTGTCGGAGATCTCGGCGTCGAAGGTCTTGCGCAGCTCTTTGATCATCTTGCCGCGCTCGTCGTCCTTCAGCTTGCGCAGCTGGGTCGCGGTCAGCTTCAGCGAGTCGGCCCAGATGTGGTCGTCGTCGTCGAACTTCTCCTGCGAGCCCTCCTCGAGGTAACTTGACGCGGCGCTCCAGCGACTCGTTCAGCTCCTGGGTGCGTTTCTGCCGTTCGGCCTCGTAGGAGTCGACGACCTTCTTGACCTCTTTCTCCAGTTTGCCGAGGTCCTTGTCGCGGGCCTCCTCGTCGACCCAGGTGACCATCGAGGCGGCGAAGTAGAGGACCTTCTCGAGCTCTTTCGGAGCCATGTCGATCAGGTAGCCGATCCGGCTCGGCACGCCCTTGAAGAACCAGATGTGGGAGACCGGCGAGGCGAGGTCGACGTGGCCCATCCGCTCGCGGCGGACCTTGGACCGCGTCACCTCGACGCCGCAGCGCTCGCAGACGATGCCCTTGTAGCGGACCCGCTTGTACTTGCCGCAGTAGCACTCCCAGTCCTTGGTCGGGCCGAAGATGCGCTCGCAGAAGAGCCCGTCTTTCTCCGGCTTCAGCGTGCGGTAGTTGATCGTCTCCGGCTTGGTGACCTCGCCCCAGCTCCAGGAGCGGATCTTCTTCGAGGAGGCGAGACCGATCTCGATCGCGTCGAAGTTGTTGATGTCGATCATCGTCTAGTCCTCCACCTTCGTCTCTTCGGCCTCGGCCTCTGGCTCCTCGGCCTCCGCCCCGTCGGTCCCGGCCTCGCCCTCGTCGACCACCTGCTCCTCCTGCTCGTCGGCGGCGCCGTTGGCCCCGTCGGCGCGCACCCCGGTCAGGTCCATGCCCAGCTCCTCGGCGGCTTTCAGCAGGTCGTCCTCCTCGTCGGCGATCTCCACCTCGCCGCCCTCGGAGACGACGTTGGCGTCCAGCGAGAGGCTCTGGATCTCCTTCAGCAGCACTTTGAAGGACTCCGGGATCGAGGGCTCGGGGATGTTCTCGCCCTTGACGATCGCCTCGTAGGCCTTGACCCGCCCGACCGTGTCGTCGGACTTGACCGTGAGCATCTCCTGCAGCGTGTAGGCGGCGCCGTAGGCCTCCAGCGCCCAGACCTCCATCTCGCCGAAGCGCTGGCCGCCGAACTGCGCCTTGCCGCCCAGCGGCTGCTGGGTGACCAGCGAGTAGGGGCCGGTCGAGCGGGCGTGGATCTTGTCGTCGACCAGGTGCAGCAGCTTGAGGATGTACATGTAGCCGACCGTCACCTTGCCCTCGTAGGGCTCGCCGGTGCGGCCGTTGTAGAGCTGGGCCGTGCCGTAGCAGCGCGACCCGGGGCGCTCGCGTCTTGTCGACGCCGAGGTCGATGCCGCGCTCGGCGTTCTCGTCCGACCACTTGACCAGCGCCTCGTCGACGTCCTCGACGGTGGCGCCGTCGAAGACCGAGGTCGCCACGTAGACGCGGCCGTCGCCGCTCGTCGGAGTGCGCCTCGCTGGTAGGCCTCGGAGCCGTCGTCGTACCAGCCGTTGGCGGCGACCCAGCCGAGGTGCGTCTCGAGGATCTGGCCGATGTTCATGCGGCTCGGCACGCCGAGCGGGTTGAGGATCACGTCGACCGGGGTGCCGTCCTCGAGGTGGGGCATGTCCGCCTCGGGCACGATCTTCGAGATCACTCCCTTGTTCCCGTGGCGGCCGGCGAGCTTGTCGCCCTCGGCGATCTTGCGCTTGGTCGCGACGTAGACGCGGACCAGGTCGTTGACGCCGGGCGGCAGGTCGTCGCCGTCGTCGCGGCTGAAGGTGAGCACGTCGATCACGACGCCGCCCTCGCCGTGCGGCACCTTCAGCGAGGTGTCGCGGACCTCGCGCGCCTTCTCCTTGAAGATCGCGCGGATCAGCTTCTCCTCGGCGGTCAGCTCGGTCTCGCCCTTCGGCGTCACCTTGCCGACCAGCAGGTCGCCGGAGACGACCTCGGCCCCGACCCGGACGATGCCGCGCTCGTCGAGGTTGCGCAGGCTCTCCTCGGAGCGGTTGGGGATGTCGCGGGTGATCTCCTCGTCGCCGAGCTTGGTCGTGCGGGCGTCGATCTCGTACTCCTCGATGTGGATCGAGGTCAGCTCGTCGTCCTTGACCAGGCGCTCGGAGAGGATGATCGCGTCCTCGAAGTTGTAGCCCTCCCAGGACATGAAGGCGACCAGGCAGTTCTTGCCCAGGGCGATCTCGCCGCCCGCCGTGGAGGAGCCGTCGGCGAGCACGTCGCCCTCCTTCACCTTCTGGCCGGCTGGCGACGATCGGGCGCTGGTGGATGATCGTGCCCTGGTTGGAGCGCATGAACTTGTGGAGCGGGTACTCGTCCCGCTTCGAGCCGTGCGCTGACCACGATCCGCTCGGAGTCGACGTGGATGACCTCGCCGTCGATGCGTGGCCAGGACGACGTCGCCGGTGTCGACCGCGGCGCGGCGCTCCATGCCGGTGCCGATCAGCGGCGGCTCGGGCTTCAGCAGCGGCACCGCCTGGCGCTGCATGTTGGAGCCCATCAGGGCGCGGTTGGCGTCATCGTGCTCGAGGAAGGGGATCAGCGCCGTCGCCACCGACCAGATCTGGGTCGGCGAGACGTCCATCAGGTCGACTTCCTTGGGCGAGGCGGTCGCGTACTC
Organism: uncultured Solirubrobacterales bacterium; assembly: GCA_963696185.1. Classification (GTDB taxonomy): domain Bacteria; phylum Actinomycetota; class Thermoleophilia; order Solirubrobacterales; family 70-9; genus VRUE01. Next base: position 1,628,112 of record OY968825.1, on the reverse strand, counting down.
CTGCTCGCCGGCGCGGACCAGCACCTGCGGCCCCTTCAGCCGGTTCGTCTTCGGGTCGACCTCGGCGTTCGCCTGGGCGATCACCTTGTCTTCCTCCTGGGTCGCGTCGAGGTGGACGATCTCCTCGGTGACGACGCCGTCCTTGACCACCCGGTAGGGGGTCGTGACGAAGCCGTGCTCGGAGATCTGGGCGTAGGAGGAGAGCGAGCCGATCAGGCCGATGTTCGGCCCCTCCGGGGTCTCGATCGGGCACATCCGCCCGTAGTGGGTCGGGTGCACGTCGCGCACCTCGATCGGGGCCCGCTCGCGGGTCAGGCCGCCGGCGCCGAGCGCCGAGAGGCGTCGCCGGTGGGTCAGCCCGGCCAGGCGAGTTGGTCTGGTCCATGAACTGCGAGAGCTGCGAGGAGCCGAAGAACTCCTTCATGCGCCGCGACGACGGGGCGGATGTTGATGATCGTCTGCGGCGTGATCGCGTCGGAGTCTTCGGTCGTGAGGCGCTCGCGGACGACGCGCTCCATCCGGTAGAGGCCGATCCGGAACGCCTCCTGGATCAGCTCGCCGACCGTGCGCAGGCGGCGGTTGCCGAAGTGCTCGTACTCGTCGAGGTGCTCGTTGACCGGCTCGCGCGGGTAGGTGATCGCCTCCGCGGCGTAGTCCTTGATCGGGTTCTCCTCGTCGATCTCCTCGGGGATGCCGAGCAGCTTCGGCAGGCTGACCAGCTCCTTGACCAGGGCGATGATGTCGTCGTGGGTGAGGACCCGCGTGTCGAGGTCGATGTCGAGGTCGAGCCGCGCGTTCAGCTTGTAGCGGCCGACCCGGGTGAGGTCGTAGCGCTTCGGGTCGAAGAAGAGCTGCTCGAGCAGGTTGCGGGCGGCGTCGACCGAGGGCGGCTCGCCGGGGCGCTGCTTCTTGAACAGCTCGATCAGGGCGCCCTCCTCGGTCCGGGTCGCTTCGGTGTCGGACTCGATCGTGTGCCGGATGTAGACCGAGTTGTCGAACATCTGCGAGCAGCTGCTCGTCCTCGACGTAGCCCATCGCCCGCAGCAGCACCGTGACCGGCAGTTTGCGCTTGCGGTCGATGCGGACGTAGACGCGGCCCTTTTTGTCGATCTCCAGCTCCAGCCAGGAGCCGCGGGCCGGCATCAGGTTGGCGATGAAGACCTGCTTCTCGGGGTCCTTCGGCGCCATCACGTAGGCGCCCGGGGAGCGCACGAGCTGGGTGACGACGACGCGCTCGGTGCCGTTGATGATGAAGGTGCCGCGCTCGGTCATCCACGGGAAGTCGCCCATGAAGACGGCCTGCTCGCGGATCTCCCCCGTCTCCTTGTTCTGGAAGGCGACGGTCGCGGTCAGCGGCCGCGAGTAGGTCATGTCCTTCTCGCGGCACTCCTCGATCGAGTGCGGCGGCTCCTCGAACTTGAACTCGCCGAAGACGATCGCCAGGTTCCCCGTGTAGTCCTCGATCGGGGAGATGTCGTCGATCGTCTCTCGCAGCCCCCGCTCCTTCGGGTCCGTCAGCTCCTCGAAGGAGCGACGCTGGATATCGATCAGATGGGGGACTTCGAGGGGGTTCTTGAGTCGGGAGAAACTCCTGCGGGTTACGGGGGCAGCGTTTGAACGTGCCAAAGTCGGCGACTCCTCAGACGGTCAGAGGGACGGAGATACGGCGCAGATATGGGCAGGGGATGGCAACAGGCGCGCGACCGCGGAAAATAACACACGGCGTCGCACCGGCCGTACGCCTGCGGCGTGAGCGCGGATCGAGCGTCTATTTGAGCTCGACCGTGGCGCCGGCCTCCTCCAGCTCGGCTTTCAGCTTCTCGGCCTCCTCGCGGTCGACGCCCTCTTTGATCGCCTTCGGCGCCTCGTCGACGAGCGGCCTTCGCCTCTTTCAGGCCGAGGCCGGTCGCGGCGCGCACGACCTTGATCACGCGGCACCTTCTGGCCGCCGACCTCGGTCAGCACCACGTCGACGGTCGAGGCCTCCTCCTCGCCGCCGGCGCCGTCGCCGGCCGGAGCGCCCGCGGCGGCCGGCGCCGCTGCCGCGACCGCGGTCGCGGAGACGCCGAACTCCTCCTCGAGCGCCTTGATCCGCTCGGAGAGCTCGAGCACCGAGATGCCCTTCAGCTCCTCGATCCAATCCTCTGTCGAAATCTTGGTTGCCACTCTCTTATTCCTCCTCGTTCGAAGCTTCGCTTGAAGTCGCCTGGCCGACCAGGCCCTGTTCCTGGATCTGCTGCAGCTGGATCGCCAGCCCGGAGACCAGCCCGTTCAAGCCGCGGACCAGTCCGGTCAGCGGGCTGGCCACGACGCCGGCGAGCTGGCCGTTGAGGACGTCGCGGGAGGGCAGGCGGGCGATCGATTTGAACTTGCTCCTCGTCGAGGCTGAGCGCCGTCCATGAAGCCGCCCTTGAAGGCGAGGACGCTCGTGCTCGCGGCTGAAGGTCGAGATCGCCTTCGCCGCCAGGGCGGTGTCGCCGCGGACGAAGGCGAGCGCGGTCGGGCCCTGGAGCAGCTCGGCGAGGCGGTCCTCCCCGGCCTGCTCGGCGGCGAGCTTGGTGAGGCGGTTCTTGACCACGCGGAAGCTGGCGTCGGCCTCGCGCAGCCTGCCGCGCAGCTCGGCTGCCTGGGGGACGCTGATGCCCCGGTAGTCGACCGCGAAGATCGCCTCGGCCCCCTCGATCTGGGCGGCGATCTCCTCGATTGCGGCTGTCTTTTCGTCTCGGTTCATGTTCACCTGCACCGGGCTTCCGGGCCGTGGCCCCGCCGGTGGTCTCGGGTTGCGCGGCGACGCAGTCTAGGCGGTCGCCGGCTCCTCTGCGCGCCTCGCGGGCGGCGGCGCGCGAGCAGCTCGCGCTCGCTGGTCTTCGAGGCGTCGACCCGGATGCCGGGGCCCATCGTCGTCGCCAGCGTCGCCGAGAGGATGTAGCGGCCCTTGGCCGCGGCGGGCTTGGCGCGGACGATCTCCTCGATCACGGCGACGTAGTTCTCGAGCAGCTTGCGCTCGTCGAAGCTGGCCTTGCCGATCGCCAGGTGGACGATCGCCTGGCGGTCGGTGCGGTACTCGACCTTGCCCGCCTTCGACTCGGTGACGGCCTTCTCGACGTCGTCGGTGACCGTGCCGACCTTGGGGTTCGGCATCTTGCCCTGCGGGCCGAGCACGCGGCCGAGCTGGCCGACCTGTCGGCATCATCGTCCGGCGTCGCGATCGCCACGTCGAAGTCGGTCCAGCCCTCCTCGACTTTCTTCGCCGAGGTCCTCGGCGCCGACGAAGTCGGCGCCGGCCGCCTCGGCGTCGCGGGCCTGCTGGCCCTGGGCGAAGACGGCGATCGTGACGTCCCTGCCGAGGCCGTGGGGCAGCGCCAGCGTGCCGCGCAGCTGCTCCTCGGCGTGGCGGACGTTGACGCCGAGCAGCACGTGCACCTCGACCGTCTCGTCGAACTTGGTGCTCGCCGTCTCCTTGATCAGCGAGATCGCCTCGGCGGGCGGGTAGGCGCGGTCGCGCTCGACCTTGCTCGTACTGCTGCCGGTAGCGCTTGCCGTGGGCCATTGCCGCTACTTGACGTCCACGCCCATCGAGCGGGCGGTGCCGGCGATGATCTTCGAGGCGGCGTCGAGGTCGTTGGCGTTGAGGTCGGGCATCTTGCGCTCGGCGATCTGGCGGACCTGGTCCATCGAGATCGTCCCGACCTTGTTGACGTGGGGCTCGCCGGAGCCCTTCTTGATCCCGATCGCCTCCTTGATCAGGATCGCGGCCGGCGGCGTCTTGGTGATGAAGGTGAAGGAGCGGTCCTCGTAGACCGTGATCTCGACCGGGATGATCGTGCCCGCCCTCGCCCTGGGTCTGGGCGTTGAACGCTTTGCAGAAGTCCATGATGTTGACGCCGTGCTGGCCCAGCGCAGGGCCGACCGGCGGCGCCGGGTTGGCGTTGCCCGCCTGGATCTGCAGCTTGATGAGGGTGAGGACTTTCTTTGCCATGGGATCGGGGAGGGTAGCGCTAGATCTTCTTGACCTGGTCGTAGCCGACCTCGACCGGCGTCTCGCGGCCGAAGATCGAGACCAGCACCTTGAGTTTGGCGGCGTCCTCGTTGATCTCGGCGATCTCGCCGGAGAAGTCCGAGAGCGGGCCCGGAGATCACCTTGACCGACTCGCCGATCGAGAACTGCGCCTGGGTGCGCGGCCGCTCCGCCGTCTCGCGGTGCAGCAGCCGGTCGACCTCGGGTTTGGAGAGCGGCACCGGCTTGTTGCGGGAGCCGACGAAGCCGGTCACCCCGGGGGTGTTCTTGACCAGCCCCCAGGCGTCGTCGGTCATCTCCATGTTGACCAGGACGTAGCCGGGCATCGTCCGTTTCTCCTTCGGTTCTTTCTGGCCGTCCTTGACATCTCCAGCACCTGTTCGGTGGGGACGACGACCTGGCGCACGTTGCGGTTCTGGCTCATCGTCTGCACCCGGTGCTCGAGGTTGTGCTTGACCTTGTTCTCGTGCCCGGAGTAGGTGTTGATCACGTACCAGCGATACATCTGAAGCCTTTGTTCGGGATCCCGCCTAGAGGATCTTCTTGATCAGGAAGTTGAAGGCGCTGTCGAGGGCGCCGAGGTAGGCGGCGGCGACCGCCACGAAGATGATCGTGACCGCGGTCGCCTGGACGAGCGTGTCGCGGTCGGGCCACTGGACTTTCTTCAGCTCCGCCCAGCAGGAGGCGAAGAAGCCGATGACGCCGCCCCGCTGGCGCTCCGCCGCCGCCTGCTTCTGGCGGCGGGCGAGCTGCTCGCGCTCCTGGCGCTTGCCGTCCTCGCGGCGGCGCTTCTCGGTCTCCTTGCGGCGCTTGGCCTCGGCGCGGCGCTCGGTGCGGGTGGCCTTGGGGGCGTCCGGGCGTCTCCAGCTCGCGCCTCGGGCGCGCCGGCCGCCATCCCCGCCTCCACCGCCTCGATCTCGGCGATGTCGCCGGAGACGGGCACCTGGGTGTCGTGCTGGGCGCGGCGCCTCGGCGCGCCTGCCCGTCGCGCGGAGCGGCGCTGCTCCTCGGCTTCGCGGGCGCGGCGCTCGGCCTTGCGCTGTGCGCGGGTCTTGGCCATCGTCGCTACCGCGTCTCCTTGTGGGCGGTGTGGCGCCCGCACCAGCGGCAGAACTTGCGCAGCTCGATGCGGTCCGGCGAGTTTCGCCGCGACTTGTTGGTCTGGTAGTTGCGCCGCTTGCACTCTTCGCAAGCCAGCGTCACCGCGATGCGGACATCTCCGCGAGCCATGTCTCCTCGTTGCCGTACGGACGCCGTTACAAGAGAAAACCCCGGGCCGAGGCGCGAGGCAGAGCCGAAGAATACGGTCCGCTCTCTCAGAGGCCGAGGGTCTTGGCGATGATGTTGCGCTGGATCTCGGAGGTGCCGCCGTAGATCGTCGAGACCAGCGTGGCTGCGGACGAGGCGCTCCATGTCGTACTCGGAGGAGTAGCCGTAGCCGCCCATCATCTGCATCCCCTCGAGCGCCGCCCGGCTGGCGACCTCGGTGACGTGCAGCTTCACCATCGAGGCCTCGCGGGGCAGCATCCGGTCGGGGTCCTCGTCGACCAGGGTGGCGACCCAGCGCGTCATCAGGCGAGCCGACTCGATCTCCGTCGCCATGTCGGCGAGGCGGTGCTGGAGCGCCTGGAAGGAGCCGATCGGGCGGCCGAACTGGCTTGCGCTCCTTGACGTAGGCGAGGAGCGTCGTCGAAGGCGCGCTGGGCGATGCCGAGCATCGTCGCGGCGAGGATCAGCCGCTCGACGTTGAGCCCGGCCATCAGCTGCGTCCAGCCCTGGTCGACCTCGCCGAGCACGGCCTCGGCCGGGGCCTCGACGTCGGTGAAGTAGAGGTGGTTGGTCTCCTCCCCGCCCATCGTCTTGATCGGGACGATCTCCAGGCCGTCGGCCTCGCGCGGCACCCAGATCATCGAGAGGCCCTCGTGCTTGTGAGTCCGAGCGGGTGGTGCGGCAGACGACCAGGATGTGGTCGGCGATGTGGGCGTTGGAGCAGAAGACCTTCTGCCCGTTGAGGACGAAGCCGCCGTCGACGCGCTCGGCGGAGGTGCGTGAGGGCGCCGACGTCGGAGCCTGCCTCGGGCTCGGTCATCGCGATCGCCTCGACCGCGCCGGCGGAGATCCCGCCGAGGATCTCGCTGCTTCTGCTCCTCGCTGCCGAAGCGCTGCGTGGCGCCGGCGACGATCAGCGTCGTCGCGTAGCCGCCGATCGGGGCGAGCGCCGCGCGAGGTCTCCTCCATGAAGAGGCAGGCGTCGAGCATCGTGCCACCCGAGCCGCCGTAGTCGCTCGGGGATCGTGACCCCGAGCCAGCCAAGCTCCGCCATCTGGCTTGTAGATCGTCGCGCTGTGGTGCTCGCGGTAGCCGTCGGTGAGCCGCTCGCGCTGCTCCCGCGTCCCGCACTCGCGGTCGCAGAAGCCCCGAATCGCGTCGACGAAGTCCTCCTGCTCCTCGGTCAGGCGAGAAGTCCACGGCCGGGCAGCCTACCGACGACCCCGCCCTGACCGCCGGACCCGGGACCGAAGTCAAGGCCCGCCCGTCGCGCGCCTGTCCCTACGCATGGCGTGGAGCTCGGCGTTGGCGAGGTCGAGACCCTCTGCCTCGGACGGCCTCTGGAGACGCCGAACGTAGTCGGCGAACCCAGGCACCGTGAAGGCCACCTGGCCTCGTGCCGGGCTGTAAATCAGGCCTTCCTCGATGAGGCGGTCGCGGATCGGCCCCGCGGGCCCGTGCCCGCCAAAGGCGCCGGCAACGGCGCCGCTGCTCACCGATCCGTCTCCGAGGGCGGCCATCTCCCGCATATATGCCTTTGCCTGACCGCTCGCACGGTTCCAGCGCCCCGCATACAGATCGCTTTCCAGCTCCTGACGCCCCAGGCGCAGGGCCTCCTCCGCCTCGGCCAGACCGATGCGCGGACCCGCGGCGGCGTGCCAGGAGGCATAGCCGTAGACCTGGATGAAGTAGGGGTAGCCCTCACACGCCGCAAGGAGCACCTCGAGCGCGTCTTGGTCGAATTCCAGACCGTCTTCGACAGCGCGTGCCGGCTCGACGAGCGCCGCGACGGATGCAGCGCGGGGCAACGGACCGACCTCCCTGTAGCTGAACAGGCGCTCGGCGTAGGTCTTGGCGGCGAGCAGCTTCTGGCGGAGCGAGGGCAGCCCTGCGATCACGGCGGCGAGAGGCAGATCGCGCTTCGAGAGGTCGTGCATCGCCGCGCACAGCGCCTCCAAGCCGTCCTGCTCGACCAACTGCAGCTCGTCGAGCAGGAAGAGAACTCCGGTACCGGCGTCGCGTGCCGTTTCTCCGAGCGTCCGAAAGAGCTCGACCAGATCCGCCTCAAGCGCCCCGCCCCGCTCCTTCGAGTCGATTTCGAGACTCACTTCGACCCCGCTCGAAGGGTCCTGTAGCCCAACTCGGCGGATCATCGCGGCAAGGCGGGCGAGGGCCTCGCGCACCGCGCCCTTGTGCTCGAGTCGACGCAGGATCACCCAGGCGCCGTCGGTGATGGCGGCACGGAAATCGAGATCGGAGCGTGCCTCGAGCGCCTGGACGATCCAGCCCTGCTCTTCGGCCGCTTCCTCAGCGGCCCACAGCAAAGCGGTCTTACCCACCCCGCGCAGGCCGGTGAGAACGATGCTGCGCTCCCCGCGGCCCGCCTGCAGCCTGCCCAGCAGGGTGGCAACCGCCTCCAACTCGCCCTCGCGGCCAGCCAAGATCGGCGGCGGCGTGCCGGCGCCGGGACGGTATGGATTGAGCAACGGGTCCATGTTCCTAACAAATCCTAGCCAATCCTATGGCATATCGCTTAGAATCAGTTAAGAAACGTTAGGGTCGAAAGCCCGGGACGAGACTCGAACTCGTGACCCCTTCCTTACCATGGAAGTGCTCTACCAACTGAGCTACCCGGGCGGGATGGCTTGCCTCAACCTCGATCTGCCTAAGCCCCGATCTTAAGGCTTGGCCGTGCCGTTCGGCGCTGCCTAGGACAGACCCAGCCGGGGTGACCTGCCTTCGCGCACCGATCGCCCTCACGCCAGACCACGACCATCTCCTTGCAGAGCCTCGAAGGCCGCCGCGAGTATAAACAGAAGAGTTCTTTATTTCTCTAGTTTTTTCGATATGGTGCAGCGCGCTGCAGCACCCAGCCTCTCATCCACCCACTCGCCCAGGGGGAAGCCAGTGCTCAAGAAACGTGTCGCGTCCGCGCTTGCCCTTGCGGCGATCGGCCTTGTCGGGCTCGTCGGTGGAGCCGCGGCGAAGCAGCCCACTGCCCAGGCCTCGAAGTACTGCTCAGCAGCCGCTCTCGCCCGGGGTTACAAGAACGTCCGGACTCCCGGCGGGGTCAAATGCCTCCACGTCGGTGAGTTCTGTTCACACAAGCCTGGATATGCGGCTGCGTACAGGAAGGCCGGGTTCAAGTGCAAGCCGAACGGGCACCTGGCGTACCGGTAAAGACGAGGCGAAACCGGCCGATGCGAGCGATCATCGCCCTCACCGCGGCTCTTGCCATGTTGGTCGCCTCAGGCTGTGGCGGCGGCTCGAACGGCGAAGCCGAAGAACAGAGGGCCGCGCAGGCGCGGCAGGTGAAGCAGGAAGCGCAGCGGCGCGCCGCCCATCGTCGAATCGTGCTGGCTCGGAGAGCGCAGGCGCGGGAACGGCGCGAAACGGCGCGGCGGCGGGCGAGGGTGGTCGCCCTCGCGCGCGAGAGAAGGGAAGAACGGCAGCAAGAAGCGCTGGAACGCGAACGGGCCGAAGAACGGGAAGCCGAAGAAGAAGCCCCATCCGAAGGATCCGAATGCGACCCGAATTATGAAGGCGCCTGCCTGGATCCGAACGCCTCCGACTACGACTGCGAAGGCGGAAGCGGGAACGGGCCGTACTACACGGGTGAAGTCACGGTCGTTGGGGAAGATCACTTTGGGCTCGACGCGAATCACAACGGGATCGGCTGCGAGAGCGAATAGTCGGGCTCAAACATTGGGACTCGACTGAAATCAGGCGGTCAGGTTTCATCATGCGGAAGCGCAGGCCCGGAGGGCGGGCGCTATGGAAGCTGGCGGCCGCGGTTGCGTAGGGCGTCGTTGCTGACGACACACCTCGGCATCAGAACGGCGGCCCCACGGCGATCAGCGCAGGTCGACCAGCTCTACCTCGGTGTCGAAGTCGAGGATCTCGGGGTCGCCGGTCCACAGCGGAGCCTTCAGGCGCGCGGCGGTGGCGAGACAAAAGGCATCGGCGAAGGAGAGGCCGCCGCGCGCCTTGATCTCGGCGGCGGCGCTGATCAGCGGCCAGTCGGGGTCGACGACTTCGATGTCCTGGCGCAGGGACACGATGCCCTCTCGAGCTGAGGCGCTGCCCAGAACGCGAATCTGGCGATAGAGCACCTCGCCGAGGTTGATCGAACAGGCGGCGGCTTCTCCTTCGAGGAGAAGAGTCTCGACACGGGCGACAGCCGGTTGGCGCTCGTCGAGGAAGGCGACCAGCGCCCAGGCGTCGAGGACAGCCCTCAGCGTGACCCCCGCGCCTTGCGCTCCTCGCGCTCGCGCTCTTCGCGCCTGTCAGCCTCGAGGTCTTGGGTCGAGAGACCCGGCACGCCGGCCCAGGATCCTCGCAAAGAGCGGATGCGGCGGCGGCGCTCCTCCTCCTCGTCGGCGAGGCGGCGGATCCGCACGTCGGTGCCGTCGGGCTCGAAGACGACCTCGTCGCCGGGCTCGATGCCGAGCCGATCGCGGATGGCCTTCGGGATGACGACCTGGCCTTTGGCTCCCACCTTGTGAGTCATACCGATCAGTATAACTAATGGGGCAGCTACTCCGCCAGCGCGAGTTTGTCAGCAGCCGGGCGGCGATCAGGGCGTCAGCGCCGCCACCAGCTCCGCGGCGGGGCGGACCTCGTGGATGCGCGCGACCGTCTGGCCCGCGTATAGCGGGCCGGCGTCGACCAGGGTCTCGGGGCCGTCGTCGGTGGGGCCGATCGGGGACAGCAGCAGCCCGCCGGGGCGCTGGGCGCGGGCGAGGCGGCCCTGGAGCGCGGGCGGCAGGAAGCGCCTCCCGGGCGCGGCGAGGCGGTTGAGGGCCCGGTTGAGGGCGGGCCCGTCGGGGCCGGCCGCCAGCCCGCGCTCGGTCGCCGCGTTGGGCACGACGCGGTGGGGGACCGGCCAGCCGGCGCCGAAGAGCCTGGTGAGGAGGGTGTCCTCGGCGCCCAGCAGGCGTTGCCTGTATCCGGGGTGCGCCCGGCTCTCCTCGGCGAGCAGGAAGCGGGTGCCGGCGACCGCAGCGTCGGCGCCGGCCTCGAGCGCCCGCTCGACGTCGGCCCGCTCGGCGATCCCGCCCGCCGGCAGCAGCGGGTAGCCGGGCGGCAGCGCCGCCCGCACCCGCTCGAGCAGCTCCAGCGCCGGCGTCGTGCCGCGCACGTGGCCGCCCGCCTCGACCCCCTGGACGATCACCGCGTCGGCTCCGGCGGCGTGGGCGGCGCAGGCCTCGGCGACCGAGCCGCACTGGTGGATCCACACGCCGGGGGTGCGCCGCCTCGGCCTGCCCCAGAAGGTGACGACGACGTCCGCCGCGGCGGCCGCCTCGAACCAGCCGCGCCGCGCGAAGGGAAGCAGCACGTTGACGGCGATCGGCTTGCCGGTCAGGGCGCGCGCCGCGGCCAGCTCGCGCCGGATCGCCTCCGCACCGTTGACCGCGATCGTCCCCAGGCCGCCGGCCTCGGAGACTGCGGCGGCCAGCTCGTGGCGGCTCAGCCCGCCGCCCAGGCCGGCCTGGACGACGGGCGAAGCCACGCCAAGGCGCTCGAGGATCGACATCCCCGAACTCTATGCACCTCCTGCGCCGCGACCGCGAGCCCTGGCCGGGGCCAAGTGGATATAAACACTGAAGTTCTTGATTTCTTTGGATTTTTCGCTATGGTGCAGCCCATGGTGGCTAGGGCGGCCGGCACGAAGAAAGCCTCGGGGAAGCCCGCCCCCTTCGCCTGGGACGAGCTCGCCCAGTACAAGGCCGAGGGCCGCTTCCTCGACGGCTACCCGCCTGACCAGCGCAGCTTCTTCTCGCCGCGCGACCAAATCCGCCCGATGCTGGCCTCGCTGCTGGCGAGCGCCCAGCACTCGCTGGTCCTGAACATGTACGGCTACGACGACGACGAGCTGGACGAAATCATCCGCGGCAAGCTGGACGAGAAGTACGTCTACGTGCAGATGAGCCTCGACAAATCCCAGGCGGCGGGGAAACACGAGAAGGCGATCCTCTCGAAGTGGGCGAACACCGAGTTCGGCAACTCGATCGCGATCGGCACCTCTTCGGTCAAACACGCGATCTCGCACCTCAAGGTCCTGATCGTCGACGGCGTCTACACCGTCACCGGCTCGACCAACTGGTCGATCTCGGGCGAGTCCGAACAGGACAACCAGCTGACCCTCGACCGCAACGCGGTGGTCGCCGCGGAGCTGCGGGCGGTCCTCGACCTGAACCACGACTGGATGCTGAAGCAGATGGCGGAAGCGCGGACGGGGGCCGGCGGCGGCGCGAAGGCGTGACCGCGGCGGCCGAGCGCGACACGAGCACCGGGATCACGAGGGCCGCGGGGAGCTGCTGCTCCGCGCGGCCCTCTGAGATTTCCTTCTTCTCAGGTGCTTCGGCCCGTGCCTATGGCCCGGTCGTGATCTGAGCCAGCGGCTTGTATTTGGAGAGGTGACATTCTCCGGTGGCTTCGTCGAACCACGCGCTCCCCGCTCCCTTGATCGCCGAGTACCCACGGAGCAAGAGCCGGGTACAAAGGTATCCACAAAAGCGGTCAGGGGGTGTACAATGGCGTTTACAGGCTTATGGAGCCGCTTGCCGCCCACTCGAAGCGGGAATGGATCCTCGTCGGGATGGCGGAGAGCTGCGCGGCGAAGGGATATGAGCGGACTAGCGTGGACGACATCTGCGCGGCGGCCGGCGTCGAGCGTCGCTCCTTCGATGAGCTGTTCGCCGACAAGGCCGACTGCCTGGCGGCCGCGACGGAGATGGCCCTGACCGAGATGCGGGAGCGGATCGCCGCGGTCAGCTTTCCGAAGAAGCCGTGGGCGGCGGCGGTGCGAGACGGCACGGCGGCCCTGCTCGGGTTCCTGGCCGCGCGCCCGGCGCTCGCCTGGATGACGTTCGTGGAGGCGCCGGCGGCGGGCGGCCGCGCCGCGGAGCTCTACGCGGAGGGCAGGACCGAGGCGCGGTCCTTCCTCGAACAGGGCCGGGATGAAACGGCCGAGCAGTGGGGGATCCCCGCCAGCGCGGGACGCGCGGCCCTGGCCGGCGCCGAGGGGCTGGTCGCCGGGCGGATCCTCGCCGGCGAGGCGAGGCGCCTCGGCGAGCAGGTGGCGGACGTCGCCTACATGCTCACGGTCCCCTACCGGGGGCGGAGCGAGGCGCTGCGCGAAGCCGGCCGGCAGACGGCCTTCCGGCACCTGCGCGCGGTGGCATAGCGGCGCAGCAGTCGCGTAGGCTCGCCGCCGCTCAGGGCAACGCCGAGGCGGCGAGGGCGGCGACCTTCCACTGGCCGCCTTCCCTGCTCATCGGCATGAAGTAGTTGGTGCGGTGGGCGCCGCGGTAGAGCAGGAAGGCGCGAGCGCCTTCGACGCGCAGCGCGCCGACCTTCGCCTGGGTGAGGTCGTGGCGCAGGTAGGCCGGCATCCCCGCCGACATCGCCGCCATCAGCTGCGGGCAGCCCATCGCGTGGTGGCCGCCGCCGTGCATTCTCTGGGCGGAGCCCGAGAGCTGCTGAAGCGATTTGGTGACGCCGGCCGCCATGTTGGCGCAGGCCTTGGTCCAGTCGCCGGCGGCGCGGGCGTCGAGGAAGGCGTGCAGGGAGGCGGCCGCCTGTTCGAGCTCGGAGCCGCCGGCTTCGCCGCCGAAGCGCTGGATGCTGTTGTCGCCGCCCTTCGATTCGAAGGCGGCCGCGCCGCCGGCTGCGGCGCTCGAGCCGCCTCCCCCGCCCCCCGCGGCCGAGCCGCCAGTCGAGCCGCCCGAGGCCGAGCCGCCGGAAGGCTTGGTGGTGGGGGCGCCCGCGGGCTTGCTCGCCTGCCTCGGCGCGGTCGAGGGCGCGGTCGCTTCGCCTTCCCCGGAGGTCGTCGTGGAAGACCCGCCGCCCCCGCACGCGGCAACCCCCGCGGCCAGCGCGGCGGCGGCAAGCAGGACGGCGATCTGCCTGGGAACCCCCCTCACGATCCGTCGGCATTCTATTCGAGCCCGAGTCGCCCGCTCCCGAACCCGCCCCGGTGGCCGTGGGGGGCGCTGTTGACAGAAATCGAGGGGAACGTGGCCGAGGGCGGCTACGAGAGCGACTCAGCCGAGGTTCGAGGCGGGGACGAGGCGGATGTCGTCGCGCTCGCGCTCCAGCTCGCGCAGGCGGGGGGAGAAGGCAAGGCGATCGAAGAAGTAGAGGAGCGCGCCGGGAGCCCCAGCTCCTCCCTGATCGTCTCCAGCTTGGCGAGCTCAGCAGCGCTGTGGGCATGGTCGTCGTTGCCGGCGGCCGGCCACTTGCAGGAACCGAGGGCGATCACCCGCCCCGCGGCGTCGACCGTCACCGCGTCGGCCTCGTAGGCGCGGCTGCGCAGCCGGCCGTCCTCGCGGCGGCGGATCGACCCCCACCACCAGCCGACCTCCGCGGCGTCCTCCAGCTCATGGCCCAGCCACTCCTGGCAGACCCGCTCGAAGGCTTCCTCGGAGACGAACTTGTCGAGCTGGGGCAGGACCGAGTCGGCGAGGTAGCGATCCGCCTGGGCGCGGGTGGCGAGGCGGCTTTCCCGCGGGGCGACGAAGCGAAACCAGAAGCGCAGGAACGGGTCGGAGATCGCGTAGATGACCCTCTTGCCGGAGGCGCGGGTCACCGGGTAGCGACGCTGCACCAGGCCCATCTCCTCGAGCAGCTCGAGGAACGGGCGCGCTTCCTCGGCACGCTGCTTGCCCAGCCGCTGGGCGATCTGGTTGAGCCGCGTGTCGCCGCCGGCGATCGCGCGCAGGCACGACATGTAGGTCGCCTGGTCGCGCAGGCGACTCTCCTGGGAGAGCAGGAAGCGCGGCTCCTCGCGCAGGAGGCCGTCGGGGTAGAGGACCGCGCGGCGGATCGCCTCCGCGAGCGGGGCAGCGGGGTCGATCTCCTTGAGGTAGTAGGGGACGCCGCCGAACACGGCCCAGGCCCGGATCCGGTCCTCGACGCTCCAGCCCGCGGCGAAGGCGCCGATCTCCGCCCAGGGGAAGGGCTGGAGCCTCAGCGAGCCGGTGCGGCGCCCGTAGGTCGTCGCGCCGTAGCCGACCACCTGCTTCTCGAAGAAGCCGATGTCGGAGCCCGAGAGGCAGAGCAGGAGGTCGGGGTTGGCGGCGTGCTCGCGCACGAAGCGATTCAGCAGCGAGCCGATCTCGGGCTCCTGGCGGGCGATGAACTGGAACTCGTCGAGGACGATCATCGTCTGGCCTTCGGCGAGCAGTTCGGAGAGGGCGGCGAAGGCGGCACGCCAGCTCGTCAGCGGCTGCTCGCCGTAGATGCGGCGGCCGCTGAAGGCCGCCAGCTCAGCGGAGAGATCGTCGAGCTGGTCCTGGCGACTGCCGGAGCTGGCCTCGAAGTAGAGCTGCCGGCAGCGCTCGCCGAAGTGCAGCAGCAGCTCGCTCTTGCCGACCCGGCGGCGGCCGTAGAGGACGAAGTACTCGCCGCGGCGCGACTTCAGGCGCTCGTCCAGCGCCGCAAGCTCGTCGGTGCGATTGAAGAATGGCATGGCCGTGTGCAGGGAAACTGCGGCACAGCATACTATGATGTATTGCAGTTAGCCGCGGGCGCGGCAGCCGTGGAACCGAACCCTGACGTCAAACGGCCCGGGGGTTGCCCGGGCCGTCGGTGGTGCTGGGCGCCGCCTCGCACGGGGCGGCGCCGAGGGTTTCAGTGGTGGCGCTTACCGTGGTGATTCTTCGCCTTGGCACCGCAGTCGGTCCGGATCAGCGGGTTGAGGTCGCGGATCTTCCCGTTCTGGGCGTCGAACAACGCGAGCGCGTGCTGGGGCTTGGAGCAAATGTTTTCGCTGTTTTGGATGAGCCCTTTGCTACCGCCCTTCAGGGAGAGGGTGAACTTGGTCACCGGGGCGTCGGGGACCACGGTGAACGTGTTGCGGATGCCGCCGCCGGGGCCGGTGTCGATCTTGCCGTGCAGGAGGACACGGATCTGGCCGTTCAGGTCAGCCGCCAGGTCGGGGAGCTTGTGGCCGAAGCCCGACATCAGGTAGACGGGGCCCTGGAGGGGCTGTTCGAGCAGGGGGCTGAAGGCGCGGGCGTAGCCGAGCACCGAGCTCTTGGGGCAGCCGGCCGCGGCGAACTGGGTGCGCGTGCAGACGTTTCTGATGTGGCCCTGGTCGAGGAACTCGGCGTGCGGGAGGGTTACCTGGGCGCGGGCGATGTTGGCCTGGTTGGTGGCCGGCATCGTCAGGACCGCGCGCAGGGCCGGGTGGGCGCCTCGGTTGGTCTTGCCCTTGAGGCGCAGGTTCAGCTTCGGCTGGAAGGCGAGGCTGGAGCAGTTGCCGACCTGGAAGCGGTTGGTGACGTTGGCCGAGGCGCTGTTGGTCCCCCCCACCACTCCGCTGACCGCCATCGGGTTGCAGGAGGTCGGGTTGAGGGTGAAGTCGGGGCGGTCCATGTTGACGACGACGCTGCGCAGGTCGAGCGGGAAGCCGTCTTCTTCGCCGCCGTGGTTGACGACGATCCTGGTCGGGATCGGGTCGGTGACGACGTGGATCTGGGTCGTGGTCGGGTCGACGTAGAGGGCCGAGCGGACGACGACGGTGCCGAGGTCGAGCGGCCCGGCCACGGCCGGGGTGACGATTGCCAGGCTCAGCGGGGCGCCCTTGTAGGGGCCGGCGAGGTAGGCGATGCCGGGGTTGTGGAACGGTTCGGGCCCGGCGCCGGCGGTGGCGTCGGCGGTGCCGACCCTGCTGGCGGCGGGGCAGCTGGGGCTGGTCTGCTCGGCGCGGCCGCTGTTGGCGCGGGCCGCTTCAATCGCGGCGTCGGAGCAGTAGGGGACGCCGGCGAGGCGGCCGATCAACCCGGGCGGCAGGGTGGTGTCGAGGCCGGTCAGCTCCTGGGTGCCGTCTTCGCGGCCGAGCTTCAGCACGAAGGGGCTGAAGGCGCCGGCGATCGGGTTGACGGTGCCGGCGGTGAAGGACGGGTTGAAGGGGCGGGCGGCTTCGGAGGTCGGGCAGGCGCTGCCGTTGGGCCCACTGGTGATTTTGAAGGTGTCGGTGGTCTGCACGTGCACGCCGGGGTTGGCCCAGGAGGTGAAGTCCGATTCGGTGGTCTTGGCGCCGCAGGTGGGCGGGGTGATCAGCGGGGCGCGATTGCCGGCGTCGAAATGCAGCCGGTAGTGTTCGAAGGGCAGCTGGGGGCTGTCGCGGAAGATGGTCGAGACCTGGCCGGTGACGGGGTCGGTCCTGACTTCGGCGGGGAGCTTGATGATCAGACCCTGGCCTTTGGCGACGGCGTAGAAGGCGAGGGTCGAGCCGAAGGGGTTTTCGCCCTGCTCGGCCTGGTAGATCGCCCCGTGCATCGGTTCTTCCTGCAGCGGGGTGACGATTTCGACCGTGCCGATCTTGCTCGAGTCGGGGCAGGTCGGATCGGCGGTGTTGAAGTGAGTCGAGTTCGGGGCCGGGAAGCCGGTGCCGATGAGGCCGATCTGGGCCTCCGAGCAGCCGGTCAGCCCGCCGGCGGCGGCGGGGTTGACGCGGGTGCCGACGGGCTGGGTGACGACCGAGTCCTTGAGGTCGGCCTGGGCAATGGCGCCGGGGATTTTGAGCGCTTCCTGGGGCATGGTGAGGTCGACGTTCAGGCCGGTCGGGCTGTCGGCTGCCTGGGTGGTGGGCCGGACGGCGATGGTCGGGGTGAAGGGGACTTTCTCGCAGCCGGTGATGCCGACCTGAGCGCCCCAGGGGGTTTCGGGGTCGTTGGGGTTGGCGGGGTAGCCGGGGGCTTCGTGGCTGGCGAAGGAGCGTTCGACGAAGTCGCCGGGGTGGGCCCAGGAATCGGCGTGGGCGGTGGTGATCACACCCTGGCCGGGGGAGGTGCAGGAGGTGGGGTTGCGCCAGAAGGCGCGCGGGGGGGCGCCGCTCTGGCAGGAGGGACCGGCGCTCCAGGGAGCAGATTGGCCCGGACAGGCGCGCTCGGCATCGTGGCTGGAGTCGGAGGGAACGTCCCAAAAGTGGAGGGTGGTGCCGGCGAGAGGGATGCCCTCGGAGATGTTCTTGACGTCGGCGGAGATGCCGTAGTCGGAGTCGGAGCGCAGGCGGGCGTCGATGATGACGACGGTGCCGAGGACGTTGAAGCCGAAGCGGGCGGGAATGCCGGGGGGTGGGACCAGGTTGAAGAGGGGGATCGGGCCGAGGAGATCACGGGTGACGTTGTGGCCATTGAGACGGACGACGGTGGTGCCGATCTGGGAGGTCGAGGGACAGAGTGGCTCAGCGGAGAGGCTGCGGGCGTTCGCGAGGTCGCCGGCGGTGCACTGGGCGATGCCGGTGGGGTTGCCGATCAGGCCGGGCGGAAGGTCGACGAGGACGTCCTTGGCGGGCGCTTCGGGCCAGAGGTCGCCGAGCAGAGGGGCGGGGTTGTGGCGGGTGTTGAAGTCGATCGTGGTCGACATCTGGTAGGGGTGACCGGCGGCGGCGGTGTAGGCGGAGCCGTCGGCGCGGGAGACGCCGCCGTCGAAGGCGGCGATGCCGAAGCCGGGGAGGGCCGGGGTGACGGTGATCGGGTCGATGGTGTTGGCCGGCACGGCGCCGCCGCCTTCGAGATGGAAGGAGGCGGTCCTGATCGTGCCGGGGGCGATGGCGGCTTCGGCGGTAACAGCGATTTCGAAGAGGCCGTTGGCTTCGGTGGGGTCGACCTGGGTGGCAGGTGCGACGTCGGTGGTATTGGTGCAGGTGACGGTGGAGGAGGGGAAGATGGTGGCGGAGCAGTCCCAACCGGGCATGGTTGAATCCGGGGTCGTGACCGCGGTGGCCTGGAGGCCGGCGGGGAGGGCGACGGTGAGGGTGAAGGGTTCGACGCCGGCGTCGGCGGAGCCGTCGCCGACGTTGGTGGTCTCGACGCGGTAGACGAAGCTGGCGCCGGGGGCGACGGTGGTGTCGGCCTGGGCGGTGACCCGCCAGACCGGGCCGACAGAGGCGGCGGCAGGGGAGGCCAGCAGCATCGTCGCGGCGGCTGCAAGGGCGGTGATAGAGGCAAGTCGCTTGGTCAGTCGGGCCATCATCGGTGAGGTCTCCTTGGTCACGGTGGAAGCGTCGGTGCGGTGGCTGCGTCGGGAGATCACTTGCCACCCCCACCGTTGACGCGGGCGGCTCGCTTGTGTGACTTGGTGAGTGGCAGGGAGGACTGCGCCTCCCCGCTCTCGCAGAACCGGACGTGACAGTCTCCCGTCATACGGCTCCCACCTTCCGGCCGTAGGTTTGGGTCAGCTGCCAGTGGGCGAAAAGCTCCGGCTCGCGTGCACACACGTCCGCCAGGAACTCCCAGGCCCGCTCGCGGCGGCCCTTCAGTCGCTTGAACTTCTGCATCGCCCAGCGCACCAGGTAGTCGTCGATGCGCTGGAGGGACTGCTTCAACTTGGTCTTGTAGAACCGACCGTAGTAGTTGATCCAGCCTCGCACGGTTGCGTTGATCTCCCGTGCGATGTCCGTAAGGGGTGTCCCGCTCCATAGGTGAAGCCTCCATCGTCGGATCGTTCGGCGTATCTGCTTGGCGGCGTCGTCGCTGATCGCGGGGAGGAAGCCGGTGAACAGCTCTCCTCTCCGGTTCTTGGCCGATCGGAGACGAAACGTGTACCCCAAGAAGTCGAAGGCCACGTGCTCGTGAGAGCTGGTGCGCTTTTCGTCCTTGCAGTACACGATGCGGGTCTTCGCCTGGTTCAACTCCAGGTGGCAGTCCGCCATCCGCTTCTCGATTTCGCCGAGCACAAACCGCGCCTGGCGCTCACTTTTGCAGTGCACGACAACATCGTCTGCGTAGCGCTCGAAGTGGACGACCGGGAACTCCCTGGCCATCCACATGTCGAATGCGTAGTGTAGGTAGATGTTGGCGAGCACCGGGGAGATCGCGGACCCTTGCGGGGTGCCGCGACCACGCGCTGCCAGATTGCCGTCCCCCGTGTCGAGCGGGGCTTTCAGCCAGCGCTCTACGTAGAGGAGTACCCACCGCTCTTTGGTGTGGGCGGCTACCGCTTTCAGGATGAGCTTGTGGTCAACGAGGTCGAAAAACGACTTCAGGTCCAGATCTAGAACCCAAGCCGATCTCCAACACCGTTCTCTGCACACCCCCACTGCATCGAGGGCCGAGCGATTCGGTCGGTAGCCGTAGGAATCGGGGTGGAAGTGTGGCTCCACCTCGGGTTCCAGGTACAGCTTGGCGACCGTCTGCGCGACCCTGTCGGCGACGGTGGGCACGCCGAGGGTTCTGACCCCTCGCCCATCCTTCTTCGGAATCCGCACCGCCTTCACCGGCGGTGGCATGTAGGTACCCGAGGACATCCGGTTCCAGATGACGTAGAGGTTCCCTTCCAGGTTCCCCTCGAACTCCGCAACCGACTCCTCATCGACACCTGGAGCGCCCTGGTTGGCCCTTACTTGCTGCCAGGCCTCCCAGACCACCCTCTTATCGATGTCAAACGACTTCTTTACCTTCGACTTTGGCTTGGTCATCGGCTCATCCCACCCACTTCGTGGTTGACCTCAGTCCTTGCCTGGATGGCCCGCCCGCTTCGCTCCAGCCCGATTACCGGGCCTTCGTCACTACTACCGGGCGGTCCGCCCCTGTGCCTCGCGTGGGGATATGGCTCCTTGCGGTTTCTGCCGCTTGGGGCCTTCCCTGGGATGCCGAGCGACCGGAGGCCAGAGGCCATGAGCCGCTCTCCCGCGAGACGACAGGTTCCCATGTTCCGTATAGGAGCCTGACCCGCGCTCACGCCACCTACATGCCGGACACCGCTTGGGCAGTAAACAGGTGCCATCCCAAGCTCATCCCAGGCACCACCACATGGCCTGGTTTCGATGTCGTCTGCAAATTTTCGACACTTCGTCGGTGGTTCGCTTTCGCTCGTCTTCATCGGGTCGTACCTGACGCACTCGTTGGCGCGCCTTTTGCCGCAACGCTCAGCACGAACGGCTCTTGACCGACGCACCTTGCGGTGGTTTGCGCCCTCCTCCTGCAAGGCGAGCGCGGAGGGCCTACCTCCATCTCCTATACAGCGCCGCATCAGGGGTTCACCGTGCCCTTCCGCTGGTGCTTCTTGGCTCGGTGTTTGTGTTTCTTGCCCTTGTTGCGTTCATGGCGCACGTGGTGCCTCTTGGCGTGGTGTTTGCGATGGTGCCTGTTACGGTGCGGCTTGGGGTTGCCGGGGCCGGTGAGGACGGCGCTGCCGGGGGTGGGCTGGGCTTCCGCGGCCGGCCCGGCGGCGCGGCAGGTGTCACCGGAGCAAGCCGCAGGGAGCGCCGCCGGTTCGGGGAAGCCGCCGTTGACGCGGACGTCGTAGAGGTCGTAGCTGCCGTCGTTGTCCCAGCCGAGGAGTTGCTGGCGGGTGGCGATGAAGGCGTCCTTACCGTCGGCGGAGGCGTCCATGAAGTAGGAGGGCGTCGGGCTGGTGCCGGTGGAGAGGAGGTGGAGCTGCCCGGTCTGGGAATCGTAGGCGTAGGCGTCGGAGACACCGTTGGTGTCGGCGCTCAGGAGCGCTTCGGTGGTGGAGAAGAAGACGTAGCGGCCGTCGGCGGAGAGGGGATGGTTGAGGTAGGGCTGGGGTTTGGAGGCGCCGACGAGCTGGGTGGTGGAGTCGGTGGCGTTGGCGGTGGGGACGGCGCCGGAGGGGTTGCAGCTGGCGCACTGAAGTTGATCGGTGGCGGCGTCGTAGAGGTACAGCTCGCTGCAGCCACCTTCGGGCTGAGCGTGGTTTGGGCAGCTGCCATGGTCGTAGTCGGAACCGCCATGGAGGCTGAGCTCTTCGGTGCCGTTACTGGAAGCGAAGAGGAGGTGGTGGCCGTCGGGGCTGACGCGCGACTGGCGCTGTCCCAGGACCCAGGTCGATCCAGCGATGAAGTCATCGCCATTGTCCCCTACTGCGTAGTGAAGCATTTTGGCGATGAAGGTGAGCTTTCCGGCGGGTGGCGTGTCGGCGCCGCGATGCCAGAGGAAGAGCCCCTCCTGACCGGCGGTGAGGGCGGGCTGGCCGGCGACCAGCGGCTTGGAGGCGGCGAAGTAGACGTAGTCGCCGTTGTCGCTGATCCCGAAGACGGAGTCGACCCGCGGCTGCTGGCCGGCGAGGGAGGGAGCGCGAACGGAGAGGCGGGTGAGATGGCCGCCGCCGGCATGGAGGAGGGTGAGGGCGGCGGTGCCGCCGCCGAGGCCGGTGGCGTCGGCGGTGATCGGGCCGGCGTCGGCTTCGGCGAGGGAGCCGCCGAAGACGATCGTGTAGGGGGCGGTGCCGGCGGCGTCGCCGGGGCCGCCGCTGACGGTGACCGAGCCGCCGGCGCCGCCGATCGTGCTGAGGGCGTCGAGGGCGGCCTGGACTTCGGCGGCGGTGGCGCCGAAGGGAAGCGGGGCGGTCGTCTGGGCGCCGAAGGTGAGGGTGAAGGTGCCGGTGGTGGCCTTGACGACGAGGGCCTCGGCCTCGGTGGTGAGGTGTTCGGCGTCGTACATGTAGAGATCCAGCGTGCTGTTGGGGTCGTCGTCGGTGAGCTTCTCGGCGGTGGTGAAGAAGACCTTGGAGCCGTCGGCGCTGGCGTCCCAGTAGACCGCCGGCTGGGGGGCTTCGGGGGCTTCCTTCTCGGAGGCGTTGAGCTGGACGGTGCGGGCGGGGCCGGCGAACGGTTCGCGCATGTACAGCCCACCGCAAGTCTGAGCGTCGAGGCCGATCTGGCACGTCATCGGTTCGGCGGTGAAGAAGATGCGCCTGCCATCGGCCGAGATGGAGTGAGGGGTGTAGGTCGAGCGCTCTGCGTTGCCCGAGCCGGCTCCCTGGCCGGCGATCGACTCGGCGGCGGCGGTGCCATTGGGGAGGATGCCGGTGAGGCGGACGGCGCCGTGATCGGACTCGTAGAGGTTGGGGTTGCCGGCGGCGATGTCAGCCGTGGCGTCCGGCGTGAGCTTGAGCATCGACTCGAAGACGAAATGGGCGGGATCGGCGGAGCTTCCCGCGATGACAGGGAACGGCCGGGACGCGGTCTGGACGAGGGGCGGCAGCGGGGTGCTGGTGGATTCGCAGAGGGGGCAGGCGGTGCCGAGCTGGTAGGTGCCGGGGCCGGCGGTGCGGAGGTCGGGGCGGGAGTAGAGGTTGGCGACCTGGGCGACGTTGGGGTCGGCGGTGAGCGGACTGCCGGCGGCGAAGACGCCACCGTTGAGGTTGGGGGCGAGTTCGACGTAGGCGGGTTCGAAGCCGTTGCTGTTGTACTTCACCGGGAGCGGTTCCTGGGTGGGAGTGATGGCGTGGGTGGACCAGCCGTTGTCGCCGGGATTGGCGGCGGTGGAGCGCTGGCTGAGGTACTCGGTGGAGACGCCGGTGCCGGCGACGTCGCCGAAGCCGCCGAGGGAGGCGAAGGTGGCGGCCATCGGCAGGCCGGGCGCTTCTTCGGCGGCGGCGTGGGTGCGGACGGTGTTGGGCATGACGTCGGCGCCGTTCTTGCCGGGGGGGCTGACCATCTCGTAGGCGCGGCAGTCGGGGAGGAAGGTGGCGTGCTGTTCGACGCGGAGGGCTTCGTTGGGGCAGGCGGAGTCGGCGGTGGCCGAAGGCGCACCACTCCCGAGGAAGGCCGCGAGGCCGAGGACGCAGAGGCAGGCGAATCCGAACAGGCCGCGGCCGAGGCGGCTGGCCTGGCGCGTGGTCGATCCCGCGGACGGTGCCTTCGCGTGGTGGTTCACGTAGTGCTCTCCTCTTCTGTCTTTGAGCGCCACCCCTGGCGCTCCCCTGCGCTTCTTTCGTCCCAGTGCCGCATCGAGAAACACGGTTATCCACCGGGCGTGCCGTATGGAAACACGTTTATCTGCGCTTGTCAAGTGCGGCGGCGGGAAAGGCGAGCGGGGTTCGAGGCGCGGGCGCGGAAAAGCGCTTGCTGAAGCGGAAAAGGGCCCTACCGCCGACCAGCTTCGGAGACACCGCCATACTCGCGCAAACGGGCCGGAGGAGTGGGAAGCTCCCCCGGCGCTGTCGTTTGCGTCAAATGGGCCGCCGCGTACAGGGAAGGACGGGGCGGGCCCGGTCGGCTCGGGCTGGGAGCCAGCCGGCCGTCTCCGAGGTCGCCCCATTGCGGTCGACCTCAAGTTTGAGCCAGGTATCGAGAGACACAATTATCTGGTCACTCGCCTTGACATAGAAACATAGTTATCTACCCTTTGTCAAGGCCAACGCCCAACCGACTACCGCCGGCCCGCGCGGCAAAAACACATGAGGGCGCTTTCCAAGCGGAAAATTGCCGGTGAAGCTGGTGGCGGAGATAGAGACAGCCGCCTACGTAAAGAGATCCAAGTGCCGAGACGTCGCATTACAGAGCGGTTTCAGCCGCCTTCCGGCGGGGTGACGGAGTCGCCTCCGCCGCAATATCGTCGCCCCGCGATGGTGCGGACGCCGTGGGGAGACGCGAGCCAGCTGCGGGAGAAGATGCTGCCGCCCGGCCGGGGGACGCCGCGCGAGGCGGTGCTCGAAAGCCAGCGCCGGCGCCTCTTCGCCGCCATGGTCGCCGCCGTCTCGGAGCGCGGCTACGAGGCGACCCGGGTCGAGGACCTGCTCGAGCTCTCCGGCGTCTCGCGCAAGGCCTTCTACGAACTCTTCGAAAACAAGGAAGGCTGCTTCGTGGCGGCGGTGGAGGCGCTGATCGGGGGGACGATCGCGGCCGTCGCCCGAACCGACGGGCAGCCGCCGGGGGTGAGGCGCGCCCGCGAGATCTTCGATTCGTTCATCGGGCTGATCGTCGCGCAGTCAGCGGCCTCGCGGATGTGCTTCGTGGAGATCTACGCCGCCGGTGCGGAGGCGGCGACGATGGTCGAGCGAACCACGGACGCCTTCGAGGCGTTCGCCTCGGAGAGGCTGGCAGAGATCCCCGGGCGGGAGGAGATGCCGCCGGAGATCGTCCGCGCCTTGATCGGCGGCCTGCAGAAGGTGATCCACAAGCGCCTCTACCGGGGTGAGGAGGCGGAGCTGCCGAGCCTCGCGCCCCAGCTCTGGGAGTGGGGACTCTCCTACCCGCCTCCCCCGCAGCCGCTGCGGCGGCAGCGGCACCGCCTGCGACGCCCTCCCCGGCCGCATGACGGCTACGACGAGACCGAGCGGCTGTTGCGGGCGCTTGCCGCAGTGGTGGCCGAGAAGGGCTATCCGGCGACGACGGTGGGCGACATCGCGACGCAGGCGTCGATCTCGCTCTCCACCTTCTACGAGCACTTCGAGGGCAAGCAGGAGGCAATGCTGGCGGCGCTCGACTCAGGCTCGGCGCAGATGCTGGCGGCGGTCCTGCCCGCCTTCCGGCGGGCGCCGGGCTGGCCGCAGGCGGTGCGCGGCGCCTTCGAGGCGATGTTCGCCTTCGGCGCGGCGGAGCCCGACTACACGCGCCTCGGCGCCGTGGAGGTCTACTCGGCGGGGATGCAGGCGCTTGCGCACCGCGACCAGGTGATGGAGGGGCTGGAGGCGCTGCTGGCGCCGGGGTATGAGGTGGCGAAGGAGGCGCAGGCGATCGCCGCGGAGGCGGCCGGCGGGGCGGTCTACGCGCTGGTCTACGACCAGGTGAAGGCAAGGGGAGCGGCGAGCCTCCCCGAGATCGCGCCGCTAGCCACCTACATCGCGCTCTGCCCCTTCCTCGGGGCCGAGGAGGCGTGCGCCGTGGCCAACCGGGAAGAGGGCGAGCTCAGCGCGCCCGGCAGCTGCGGGTCAGGGTCGAGCTGAGCTTCGTGCCCCCGGCGAAGGCAAAGCTGGTGCGGGCCAGCGGGAAGCTGACGCGGGAGAAGCCCCCGGGCGCCGGGCATCCCGCGGAGAGGTAGCTGTGGGAGCGGCCGCCGGAGCGGAAGCGGCGGGAGAGGGTCATCTCGATCCCCGTGACGTAGCCCCAACTGCCCAGCGACTGCGGCAGCGAGGCGACGAGCGCCGTGCCGTAGGTGCCGTGGCGGATCGGCTCGACCTTGAAGGTGATGACGAAGGAGTTGGTGAAGGGCTGGGCCGTGTAGATCTGGCCGAGCAGGACCTGGTGGGAGCCTTCGCGGCCGTTGAAGACGAGCAGGTGGCCCTTGGTCGGGTATGAGGGCTGGCCCTTGAGGACGACGTTCGCCGAGAAGGTCCCCTGGCCGACCAGGGAGGAGCGGCAGGCGGCGAGCGCCTTGGCGGTGGTGGCGGGCTGGATCTGGTGCAGGGAGCAGGTGGGCAGGCCGGCGTAGTCGAGGCGGCCGTGGCGGTTGATCTCGATCGTCAGCTTGCGCAGCTGCGGCAGGGCGGCGGCGCCGACGGTGGAGATGCTCCCGGCAACCGAGACGGCGATCGGCGCCGTGCCGGAGCGGGGCAGCGTCTGCGGCGTCATCTTGCCGGCGACCGCGACGCGCACGCCGCCCTTCTGGCTCACCTCGGCGCCGGCGGCCGCGGCGCCCGCCAGCAGCAGCGCGAGCAGCGCCGCCGTGGTCTTCGTCGTCGCCTCGCGCATCCGCCTCATAGGAGATCCTTCCACTGTTCCCTTTCGTCGAATAACACGGCAAGGGAACAGCGGGGCGCTGGAGTGGGGGGCTTCATCGGCGGTGCCTCCGTTTGCCCTTGCGGCGCTTCTTGCAGTCGTTGCCCATCCTCACCTTCAACGCCTCGGCGGCGTTGTTCTGGCCGCTCAGCCGCGCCGCGGCGTAGAGCGGCTTCGCGCAGAGGCTTTCGCTGTTTTCCAGCAGCCCCTGCTTCCCGCCTTCCAGGGTGAGGACGAATTTGGAGGCGGGCGCGTCAGGCAGCACTTCGAAGCTGCCCCGCATGCCGCCCCCAACGGAGTCGATCCGCCCCTCGACGTCGATCGCGATGCCGCCGTCGCCGCGCAGCGCCGCCACCATGTCGGGCAGCGGGTGGCTCGAGGTCCTCAGGATGACCGGGCCTTCGAGGGGTTCGGGGAGCAGCGGGCTGTAGGCGACTGCGTGGCCGTAGATCGAGCCGGGCGGGCAGCTGTTCGCTTCGAACTGAGCCGCCTGGCAGATTTCGCGGATGTGGTTTTGGGCGAGGAACTCCGAGTGGGGCAAGGTGACCACGGCGGTGCCGATGTTGGCGTCGCCGGGGCGCTCGGTGACGACGGCGCGCAGCGAGGGGTGCTGGCCGCGCCGCGCGCCGCCGCTCAGCTTCAGGGCGAGCCGCGGCTTGAAGCCGAGCCCCGAGCAGCCGAGCACCTGGTAGCGCTGCGACGCCGTGGCGATGGAGTCGTCGGCGGGGTTGAAGGGGTCGGCGCCGGCGCCGGTCAGGGTGGAGGCGGTCTGCAGCACGTTGCAGCTGGTCGGGGTCAGCGTGAAGCCGGGGCGGTCGACGTAGACGCGGATGTCGCGCAGGTGCAGGGGGATGCCGTCGAGGAGGTGGGGGATCGGATCGGAGCCCGAGGAGTCGATGCCAGCCTGGGCGGTATAGGGATCGATGCGGATCGCCGAGCGCACGACCACGGTGCCGAGGTCGAAGGGGCCGACCAGCGCCGAGTCGATCGCCACGATCGAGAGCGGCGCGCCGTGGTAGGGGCCGGCGAGGTAGAGGCCGCCCGGCGCCCAGGCAAGGGCGCCGCCGACCCCGTAGCCGGCCAGGGTGTGGCCGACCGAGGAGGCCGCCGGGCAGGAGGGCGCTTCGAGCTCTGCTTGGCCGCTGCGTTCCTTCGCCGCTTCGATCGCCTGATCGGGGCAGTAGGAGATCCCGGCCAGCTTGCCGGTCAGCCCGGGCGGGAAGGTCGCCGAGTAGGAGGTGATTTCCTGCTCGGAGTCGGTGCGGGTCATGTGGAGGTCGAAGGGGGTGTAGGCGGCGGGGCTGGGGTTGATCGAGCCGGCCTGCAGCTGTGGCGCGAAGGGCGGCACGGGGGGCGGGCAGGGGCCGCCTGAGGCGCTCTGGGAGATCGGGAAGTAGGAGGTCTGATCGTGGTTGAAGCTTTCCGGCGTCGCCCAGGAGGCGAGGGCGACGTCGGTCGCGTAGTGCCCGCAGGTGGGCGGCGAGGCGAGCGCGGCGCGCTGGCCTTCGCGCAGGGTGAGGCTGAAGTGGGTGTAGAGGAGGCGGGGCAGCTCTTCGAAGCTGGCGACGAGGGCGCCGGTGTGGGGGTCGGGGACGAGCGTCCCCTGGGAGCGCACGAAGATGCCGCGGCGCGGGTTGCGGGCGACCATATAGAGGGCGATCAGGGTGTGGGAGGGGTTGGCGTAGGGGGTGGCGAGGTAGACGGCGCCGTGCAGCGGTTCGGGCAGGCCGAGCATTTCCTGCACTTCGACCGTGCCGATCTTGGAGCCGGCGGGGCAGCCCGCGCCGGGGGCGCTCCCCACCGACTCGCGCGCGAAGTCGGCTTCGCTGCAGACCCCGAGCCCAGAGGCGAGCGAGGGGTCGATCGTCAGCCCTTCGGGCAGGGTGACGAGCGCGTTGCGGATCGCCGGGCGGGCGATCCCCGCCGGGTTGAGGATGCCGCCGCCGCTGTTGACGGCGAGGTTGAAGACCAGGCCGGTGCCGCTGGCGGCGCGTTCTGAGGTCAGCTGCACCTTCGGCACGGTGAGGTGGGTGCGGCATTCGCGCAGGGTGACGGGGTGGCCCGCGCCGTCGGTGGCGCTCGCTTCGGCGCTGCTCTGGTCGCCGCCCTGCCAGGAGGTGGCGCTCGCCGCGAAGGAGAGCGCCGCCCCGCAGGGCGTCGTCGGCAGGGTGAGGAAGCTGTGCTCGTGTTCTTCGAAGTAAGCCGGGCTGCCGACCGAGCAGGTGCCGGGGGTGAAGGAGGGCGAGAGGACCGCCAGCGTGCCGTAGTGGGCGGCGGGGTTGGCCTCGTTGAGGCAGTTGCCGCGTTCGGCGTCGTGCTCGTAGGCCCAGGGCGTGCCCCAGAGGTCGAATTCGAGCGCCTGGAAGTCAACGCCCTGCGAAAGCCCTTCGAGGCCCAGCGTGAGCCCGGCGTCGGCTTCGCGGATCTGGGGGGTGAGGACGAGCGGGATGCCGTAGGGGGAGGCGCCGACCGCGCCCGGCGCGCCGTAGGGCGGGGCGAGGTCGAAGAGGCCGAAGCTGCGCACGGTGGCGCCGTTGGCGCCGGAGCGCACGGTGAGGGTGCCGACCTGGCTGGCCAGCGGGCAGCTCTCGCCGGAGGCGCTCGTTTCGTAGGGGGAGCTGCGCGGGGTGTGGAAGGCCGCCGCCGAGCATTCTTCGACCGCGGTCGGGTTGACGAGGAAGCCCGGCGGCAGGCCGAGCTGGAGGTCGCGCAGGTCGCCGTCTGAGTATTCGCCGGCGGCGTTCAGCGCCACCTTGACGCCGAGCGAATCGGGATGTTCGCCCGCCCCCGCTTCCCCGGGCGTCACCGGCGGCACCACCCCGGCCCCCTTCATCGTCACCGCGAACCCTTCGGCCCCGGCCTTGAAGCCGAAGGCGGCCTGGGCCGGCGACGCACTTATCCCAAGGGCGGCAACCAAGAGCACAAGGAGAAGCGCGATCCTGTTCCTCATCTCTTGCCTCGCTTGTGGTGCTTGCGATGCCTCTTCGCCACGCAGACCTTCCTGCCGTGGCGGACGACGCGGTGCTTGCCCTTCGGGCAGCCGGTCTTCGGGAAGCGGACCGGCGGGTTGGGCGGGCCGGAGACGACCGAGGTCGCCGGGGCGGGGTCTTCCGGGACGAAGGGCGGCCCCTGGCATTCGTCGCCTTCGCATTCGATCCCCGGCGTCGGTTCGGGGAAGCCGCCGCCGGCGCGGGCGTCGTAGACGTCGAGGGCGCTGGGGTCGGCGGGGAGCAGCGAGGCCGCGGTGAGGAAGTAGGCGTCCTCGCCCGAGGCGGAGGCGGCGGCGAAGGTCGCCGAGCCGCTGCGCCCGCCGGAGAGCAGGCCGAGGCAGCCGTGGTCCTGGGACAGGTAGCCGGGGCTGGATTCCGAGCAGTCGCCGGCGCCGGGCGCCTCCCACTCGTAGGCGTCGGGCTGGCCGTTGGAGTCGCGGGTCGGCAGCAGCGGGTCGGCCGCGGTGAAGAAGAGCCGCGCCCCGCCCGCGGCCACGGCGGCCGGGCCGGTCGCCGGCGGCAGGTGGGCGAGGTCGGCGTCGGCGACGACCTTCGTCCCCGCCCCGGCGTGCCAGCGGAAGATGCCTTCTGTCGCGAGGTAGAAGACGTATTCGCCGTCAGAGGAGGCGCCGAGCACGGCGAGCGCGCCGGGTGGGGTGAAGCCGGCGCCGGAGCAGCCCGCGGCGAGCGGCGCGATCGTCCCTTCGCGCCATTCGTAGGAGCCCGACTCGGTGGAGAAGACGACGCAGCGCAGGTCGGGGCTCGCTTCGGTGAAGGCGATGTGGAATTCGCTCGGGCCCGCGGGCAGCGCCGGGAAGTTGGCTTCGGTGATCAGCGGCGTGTAGGTCGACCCTTCGCGCAGGTAGAGGTTGCGGTAGCCCGCCGGCCCGCCCGGCCCGAGCGGCGTGTTTTCCTCCGCGCAGGGGGCGGCGCCGCGACAGGCCCAGCCGCCGGAGACGACCGCGCGAGAGAGGTCGGCGGAGAAGGCGAGGTAGGGGTCGGCGTCGCCGCTCGCGGCGGAGTAGGTGCCGGAGAGCAGCGGCGGGGTGACGTTGGCGGTGCTCCAGCCTCCCCCGCCCCGGCTCGCCACGTACTGGCTCAGCGGGGCCGCCCCGGCGGCCGTGCCGAAGGAGGCTTCGGAGGCGAAGGCGAGCGCCCCGCCCTGGGCGGCGGCCGCCAGCACGCCGCTTCCCAGCGGCGCCACCTCCCCCCGTTCTTGTCGACCGGGCTGACCATCTCCCAGGCGCGGTTGTCGAGGACGCCGGTCGGCCCCGCCGCCGTTGCACCGGCGGGCAGGAGCGCCAGCGCCGCCAACGCCAGAGCCGCGGCCCCGAAGACGCCCGCCGCCCCCCTCCTCATCCCCGCGCTCCCCGAGGGAGAAGCAGCGCCGAGGCGGCAGCGATCGATCTCTTCCCCTGACATTCTCATCTCCCGTTCGATCCCCTGCCGCAGCGACGAGCGTCGGCAGGCCCTCCCTAATCCCGAAAGGGTAGACAAATGTGTTTCCAAAAGCAACGGGCGGTTGCGGAGTGGATCTGGCCGTTCAGAGTTGGCCCAGGTGGGGCTCGATCCAAGTCCGGTAAGGATCGATGAAGTCGAGCGCCGCAATTGCCGCGCGCAGCGCCCCGAGCGGACGCCCGGGCCGTGAAGTGCCCTCCGCTTCCGCTGTTCCTTTGCCCTGCCATAGGCGGGATAAGGAACAGCGGAGCGGGGGATCTTGGCTTGCGCTGTTCCTTTGCCCTGTTATTTACGGATAAGGAACAGCGGAGCGAGAAGGGTTAGGGGTGACGCCTGTGCTTGTGGTGTTTCGCGCCCTTGCGACCGTTGCCGCCGCAGTCGGTGGCGGAACAGCTGCGGGCGGCCCGTGCCGCGGAGGTGGGAGCCCCCGGCGCACATGGGGGCCGCCCGCGCTGCTCTGTTGCGGCGCTGCGCGCCAGGGGAGCGAGGAGCGCCAGGGGGTGAGGTGGTGCCTACCCTGGCCTACCGAGGCCGCTCGGAGAGCATCTGGTCGACGCGAGAAACCCGCTCGATCCAGCGGCCGGCGTCGGGGTCGATCAAGCCGGCCAAGGTGAGCATCTCGGCCTGGTGGCGTGCGATGGGACGGCGGATGATCGTCTCGTGATGGGCGAGGCGATTGCGAAACGGCACGAGGTTCGACATCAGGGCCGCCACCTCGGAGCGCTCGCCGGAACCAGCTGGGAAGGCGCGATTCAAGCATGAGACCCACAGGTCGCTGTACTTCTTGTCGAAGAGGGCACGCCAGAACCCGAAGGAGAGCCCTGCGACGACCCTGCCGCGAGTCGGGGTTCGGTGAGCGCGGCCGAGGCGGTCGATCGTCTCGCCGACCAAGCGTCGCGAGCGCTCATTGAGGATGGAGGGGTCCTGAAGCCAGGTTTCGTTCGGCACAGCGCTCGGGTCCAGCGGCGCGAATTGCGCGTCGATCGCGTTGCGGAGGAGCACCTCGACGTGATGCAGGGTCTCGAAGGCCGCGGCAGAGACCCGCGCATTCCAGACGTAGAGGGCAACCGCGGTGTCGTGATCGCCTCCGGCTTCCTCCAGGTAGGGTGCGAAGCGCGCCTCGGTGATCCATTGCTCCGCTTGAGCGGGCTGCAAAGCCACAAGCAGGGGGTCGACGGGCATCTCGCTAAACTACATGTCGAATGCCCCAGGTAAGGCTCTCCCGCTTCGGCGGTGATCCCCCTGGGGCTCCGTCGTTGTGGGAGAGAACTCATCTGTGGTGCCCTCTATGGCTGCGGGATTTCTTGCCGGCGCAGCTGGCCTTGAGGGGCGGGGTCAGGTCGCGAGTCTTTCCGTTCTGCCCGTCAAACAGCGCTACTGCATGCTGGGTCCTCAAACAAAGGTCTTCGGGGTTCTGGATCAGGCCGCGGTGGACTCGATCTGGGCGCTTGCCCGGCGGCCCCCAGTGCCCGCCGCCCCACTCCGCTGTTCCTTTGCCCTGCCATAGGCGGGATAAGGAACGGCGGAGCGGGGGATCTTGGCTTGCGCTGTTCCTTTTCCGGGTTATTTACGGATAAGGAACAGCGGAGTGGGTCAGTGGTGTTTGTGGTGATGGCGCGCCGCGGTGCGGCAGTTGGTGGCGAGCGGCGGGTTGGTGTCGTGGAACTTGCCGTTCTGGGCGTCGAACTTGGCTACTGCGTGGCCGGGGTGGGCGCAGACGTTTTCGCTGTTCTGGATGAGGCCTTTGCTGCCGCCCTTCAGGGACAAAACGAACTTGGTGACGGGGGCGTCGGGGACCACGGTGAACGTGTTGCGGATGCCGCCGCCCGGGCCGGTGTCGATCTTGCCGTGGAGGAGGACGCGGATCGGGCGTGGGCGCCTGGGCCCACTGTCGACGCACGAGCTTGGCGGATGCTCAGCCGGCGATGCCGGGGAGGATGCGAACATCGGTGCCGCAGAGTTCGTAGACCGGCTGGGCGCGGGTGTCGAGGCTGAGCAGCGTCACCTCGGCGTCGCGGGCGGCGAGGCCGATCAGCGCGTCGTAGACGGCGCCGCCGGGGCGGCCGGCCGAGACGAGCAGGTCGAGCGCCTCGCGGTGAGCGGCCGGCCGGATCGGGATCGCCTCGCCGTCGAGGAACTGGGCGAGGTAATCGCGGACGGCGGCCGGCTCGGCGCGGTAGACGCCGCTGGTGGAGGTGAGCACCGAGAAGGACTCGGCGATCGTGTGAGCGATCAGGCTGCCGCCCTCCTTCACCGCGGCTAGCGAGGCGATCGCGACTTTGTGGAAGCGATGGCTGGAGACGAAGCCGGCAACGAGGACCGAGGTGTCCGGTGCGCTCACCGCCGAGCCCGCTCCAGGGCGTCGCGAACGTCCTCGGGCCCGTGGGGCGGCATCTGCAGATCGGAGACGAGCAGGCCGTGGGGGCCGCGGTGAAGATGCGTCGGGCGGGGTGCGGGGGTCAGCTCGATGCGCTCGCCCGAAAGAGAAAGGTCCACCTCCTCCCCACCGCTCAGCCGCAGGGCGGAGCGCATCTGCTTGGGGATGACCACGCGTCCGGCACGATCGATGGTAGTTCTCATGACACGGAAAGTACCGCATTGCCCCACCGCCTACAAGGGGCATTCGGGCCCGCCCCTCGAGCGAGGCGGCGACGTTGGGTTCGGGACGACTTCGTGAACGTGTTGCGGATTTGTCAGCGAAGCTCGATGCCGTGGCGGTGAAGCCAGGCGCGGGTACTCTCGATCAGACCGGGAAGGGACTGCCGGAGCCGTTCGACGGCATCGTGGACTTCCTCCGCGGCGACATCCGGGGAGGCGTGCTCGAGCCGGCCCTCGAGGACGTAGATCTCGTTCAACAGCGCCGCCTGGTCCTTCGTCAGGCCCCCGTCTGCTGCAATTGCCTCGAAGACCTGCTCGGCGTGAGGGCGGCGATGCGGCACTAGGCCGATCAGGCGGGAACCGGCGCTCGCCTTGAGGATCTCCAATCTTCACTCACCGCTCGCTCACCGCTCGATTCCTCACTCACCGGTCAACTCCGCGATCGTGCGGCTCGCGGCGGTCATCTGGCGGCGGTGGGCGCGCTGGGCGCGGGCGCGGATGGCGCGGCGGCGCTCGCGCAGCTGGGGCCATTGGCCATCGCGGTCGACGAGGACGCGGCCCTCGTCGAGGACGCGGTCGAGGAGGAGCGGCGCGCCCGCCTCGACTCGGGCGAGGTGCGCGATGTCGACCCGGCGGCCGGTCGCGCCCCGCAGGCGGGAGGCCAGATCGAGGCCCGCGCCGGGATGATCGCCGGCGAGCGAGACCAGCAGGTCCAGGTCGGAGTTCGCGTCCTCGTCGCCGCGCGCCAGCGAGCCGTAGAGAACGGCCAGCCGCACGCCGCGCTCGGTGCGCAGCGCCTGGCGCAGTCCGGAGAGAAGCTGCCAGTGGGTGCGCAGGTAGTCGCGCTCGCCGGGGGCGAGGCGCAGACGGCGCGGGCCGGGCCGGTGGGCATGCAGGGTGCCCTGGGAGGCGGCGCGGCGCAGAGTGCGCTCCTCGGCGCCGAGATCGCGCGCCAATTGCTGGATCGGGCCCATGCGGACATCATAGGGGGATTGTGTGTCCGTTACAAGCCTGTGAGTGACACGCGATGGCGGCTGGCCGGGTGTCGAGCGCACTCCGCTGTTCCTTTTCCGGGTTATTTACGGATAAGGAACAGCGGAGTGGGTCAGTGGTGTTTGTGGTGGTGGCGCGCCGCGGTGCGGCAGTTGGTGGCGAGCGGCGGGTTGGTGTCGTGGACCTTGCCGTTTTGGGCGTCGAAGTTGGCGACGGCGTGGCCCGGGTGGGCGCAGACGTTTTCGCTGTTTGGATGAGGCCTTTGCTGCCGCCCTTCAGGGACAAAACGAACTTGGTGACGGGGGCGTCGGGGACCACGGTGAACGTGTTGCGGATGCCGCCGCCGGGGCCGGTGTCGATCTTGCCGTGCAGGAGGACGCGGATCTGGCCGTTGAGGTCGGGCTACAAAAGTGGGGCAAGACCCCAAAAGTGCCTCGATCAAGTCGACCTTGACCCGATCGATTGGAGGTGGCGAGTCGTCGAAGTCCTCGCAACACGGTGGTTGGTCAGAGCGCTTGACGCCCACCACGGACACCTCGGGCAGCACCTCGGCGATCACCCGCTTGGGGTTCGATGATTCGGTGTGCTCCATGACGGCGAAGACCACGATGGTCTTGGCACCCTCGAAGACCAGGTGCGCGCGCCAACGGCCGTAGAACCCGCGGGCGCAGTAGCGAGAGGCCTCATCGCCTGCGACATGCAGGCGCTTGCCGCCGGCTTTGCAGCCCTGGGCGGCGAGATCGGCAAGGAACACCTCGTAGCGCTTGCGCGCGACGCCTCTGAGGACCTTCTCGTGAACTCGCCTGGCCTCCGGGGTCTCCCGGACCTCGAAGGCGGTCAACTCAGTCGGCGTCGATCGGCGTCGATCGCCCGCCGCGCCATTGCTCGAGACCGCGCACCGCCTCCGGACGGGAGAGTTCGCGCTGGTCGAGCGCCGCGTCGAGGAGGCGCTGCACGAACTCGCGATCGTCGCCTTGAGCGCGCAGCTCGCCCAGCAGGCGGCGGGTGCGGCGAACGCTGTCGAAGGTGAGCGCGATCGGCGAGCGATTGGGGATGCGCTCGAGGATGCCGCGCTTCGCCCAGGCGCGCACGGTCGGCGCGCTGACGCCGAGGATCTTGGCGGCTTGGGAGACGTCAATAGGGGTCTCGGCGCCAAGCCGGCGCTCCAGCTCGACCAGCTCCTCCTCGGCCGCCTGCACACGACGGCGGATCTCAGCGGCACTCTTGAGCGAGCGCGCCTCCCCCAGGGCGCCGGCGGCATCGTCGATGCCGACGAGCGTCGCGACCATCCTGCGTTGCATCGTCTTCGCGGTCATCGAAGGAGAGCCTAGCACCGTCTTTCCGATTTAGCCATGAATTCGGATAGACGTCGAAGCCGTGCCCTTCCGCTCCGCGATCGTGCGGCTCGCGGCGGTGATCTGGCGGCGGTGGTAGCGGATAGCGCCCCGTCGGGGGCGTTCCGCTGTTCCTTTTCCGGGTTATTTACGGATAAGGAACAGCGGAGTGGGTCAGTGGTGTTTGTGGTGATGGCGCGCCGCGGTGCGGCAGTTGGTGGCGAGCGGCGGGTTGGTGTCGTGGAACTTGCCGTTCTGGGCGTCGAACTTGGCTACTGCGTGGCCGGGGTGGGCGCAGACGTTTTCGCTGTTCTGGATGAGGCCTTTGCTGCCGCCCTTCAGGGACAAAACGAACTTGGTGACGGGGGCGTCGGGGACCACGGTGAACGTGTTGCGGATGCCGCCGCCGGGGCCGGTGTCGATCTTGCCGTGGAGGAGGACGCGGATCTGGCCGTTCAGGTCCGCCGCCAGGTCCGGCAGCTTGTGGCCGAAGCCGCTCATCAGGTAGACGGGGCCCTGGAGGGGCTTGTCGAGGAGGGGCGAGAACGCCTTTGCGTGGCCGAGCACGGAGCTCTTGGGGCAGCCGGCCGCGGCGAACTGGGTGCGCGTGCAGACGTTGCGGATGTGGCCCTGGTCGAGGAACTCGGCGTGCGGGAGGGTTACCTGCGCGCGGGCGATGTTGGCCTGGTGGTTCTTCGGCATCGTCAGGACCGCGCGGAGGGCCGGGTGGGCGCCGCGGTTGGTCTTGCCCTTCAGCCGCAGGGTGAGGTTGGGCTTGAAGGCCAGGGCGGCGCAGTTGCCTACCTGGAAGCGGTCTGAGAGGGCTGCGTTGGCGCCTCCTACTCCCGTGGCGGTGCCGGTAATCTGCATTTCGTCGCAGCTGGTCGGGTTGAGGGTGAAGTTGGGGCGGTTCATGTCGACTTCGAGGCTGCGGATGTCGAGGGGGATGCCGTCGAGGATGGTCGGGATCGGGTCGCTGGTGGCCGTGATCTGGGTGGTTTCCTGGTTGACGTTGAGCGCGGTGCGGACGACGACGTTGCCGAGGTCGAAGGGGCCGGCGAGGGCCGGGGTGACGATCGCGAGGCTGAGCGGGGCGCCCTTGTAAGGGCCGGCCAGATATGCCCTGCCGGTCTGGACGTAGAAGGGATTGCTGCCGGCGCCGGCGCCTGCCGTCACGGTGCCGACCTGCGAAGCCGCCGGGCAGCTGGGGCTGGCGTTCTGGGCGGCGCCGGTGCCTTCGGTCGTCGGGATCGCGGCGATGGTGGCGTCGGGGCAGTAGGGGATGCCGGCGAGCTTGCCGATCATGCCCGGGGGCAGGGTGGCGCTGAGGCCGGTGATTTCGCGGCTGGCGTCTTCGCGGGTGAGCTTCAGCACGAAGGGGCTGTAGGTGGCGGCGAGGGGGTTCTGGGTGCCGGCGCTGAGCTTGGGGTCGAAGGCGCCGGTCGGGCAGGGGCTGCCGCCGGGGCCTTGGGTGATCTGGAAGCTGTCGCTCAATTCGACGTCTTCGTTGCCGGACCAGGGGGTGAGGGTGGCGGTGGTGGCGTAGCTGCCACAGGTCGCCGGGGTGCGCAGCGAGGCGCGGGAGCCGCCGAAGAACTCGAGATGGACCCTTTCGAAGGGCACCTGCGGCTGTTCGTCGAAGCGGGCGACCAACTGGCCGTCGGCGGTGGGTTCGACGTGGCCGGGGAGCTTGACGGTGACGCCGGAGCCCTGGGCGACGAGGTAGACGGCGAGGAGGCTGCCGAAGGGGTTCTGGCCCTGGCTGGCGAGGTAGATCGCGCCTTCGAGTTCTTCTTCGAGCAGCGGCGTCTTGATCTTGGCGGTGCCGAGCTTGGAGGAGTTGGGGCAGGCCGGATCGGCGGTGTCGAAGTGGATCGGGGTGGCGCCGACCGCGGTGGTCATGCCGATCTGGGCCGGGGTGCAGGCGCCGAGGCCGTCGGCGGAGGCGGCGTTGACGCTCATCCCCTTGGGCAGGGTCACCACGGCGTTCTTGAGGTCGGACTGGGAGATCGCGCCCGGTTGGGTGAGCGCTTCCTGGGGCATGGTGAGGTCGACGTTCAGCCCGGTGGGCGAATCGGCGGCGTGGGTGGTGGGCTGGACTTCGATGCCGGGGTTGAAGGGCACCTGTTCGCAGCCGGTCGGCCCCTGCGGAGCGCCCCACTGGCTGGGGGGCAGCGGGTAGCCGGGGGTGTCGTGGCTGGTGAGTTCGACGTTGTGCCAGGCGGGGTCGGAGAGGTCGGGGCCGCCGCCGGGTTCGAAGCCGGCGGGGTTCTGCCAGGAGTCGGTGTGGACGGTGGTGGTGAGGCCGTGGCCGGGGGCGGTGCAGGCGGTGGGGTTGCGGAAGAAGGCGCGGGGGGTGACGCCGGCGGAGCAGGTGGGGCCGCTTTCGGCGGGTGAGAGTTCGCCCGGGCAGGCGCGCTGGGAGTCGTGGCTGGGGTCGGCGGGGACGCCCCAGAAGGTGAGGTGGGCGCCGATCGTGGGCAGGCCCTGGGAGATGCCGCGGCTGTCGACGGAGAAGCCGTAGTCGCCGTCGGAGCGCAGGCGGCCGTCGAGGGTGACGATGGTGCCGAGGGCGTTGAAGGCGAAGCGGGCGGGGACGCCGGGGGGGCTCTGCATGCGGAAGATCGGCACGGGAGTGTAGATGTTGGTCACGGAGGTATTGGGGGGAAGCCGAGGAAGAGCTTGAAGATGTTGGGGAAGCCGCCGCCGGCGAAGACGAGGGTGGCGACGCCGAGCTGGGAGCTGGGCGGGCAGGTGGACTTGGGGCTGGTGCCGGCGACGCCGGGGGGGACGGCGGTGAGCTGGGTGAGGGTGCAGGTGGCGGCGACGGTGGGGTCGCCGATGAAGCCCGCCGGGAGGTCGGCGAGGATGTCCTTGGCCGACTGGACGGGGTAGGGGCTGCCGAGGGAGGGGTCGGCGTCGGTGTTGCGGTTGAAGTCGATGTAGGTGGAGGCGGAGGCGGGGTGGCCGGCGGCCTGGGTGTAGGCGGAGCCGTCGGCGGCGGAGACCTGGGCGTCGAAGGCGTCGAGGCCGAAGCCGGCGGAGCCCGGTTCGATGCGGGTGGGGTCGGCGGTGGTGACGGTGGGGGCGCCGCCGCCGGAGAGTTCGACGGTGGAGGTGAGGACGCCTTCGGCGCCGGGTTCGACGGCGGCGAAGAGGTCGATGCCGCCGGGGTTGCTGCCGGCGCTGATGCCGCCGCCGTGGGGTTCGATCGAGTCGGAGCGGGTGCAGACGATTTCGGTGAGGCCGGTGACGCTGGCGGGGCAGGTCCAGCGACTGAGGAAGTCGATCAGCGATTCGGCGCTGAGGCCGGTGGGCAGCTTGACGGTGAGGGTGACGGGGCCGGAGGTGGAGGCGTGGCCGACGTCGCCGAGGGCGATGGTGTAGGCGATGGTGCCGCCGACGGGGGCGGTGGTGTTGGCGTCGGAGTGGAGCTCCCAGACCGGGCTCGAGGAGGCGGCGGCGGGCCCGGCGATCAGCAGGCCGAGGGCGAGCGAGAGAATGGCGATCGAGAGCAGTCGGGTCAGCGCCTTCATCTTGGTGGTCTCCTTGGTGGCGGTGGAAGGGTCGGGGTGGTTGCGGAGGCGGGAGATCACTTGGCACCTCCGCGGTTGTGGCGGGCGGTTCGGTTACCGGACTTCTTGGCGTGGTGCTTGCGGCCGGCGTGGTGCTTGCGGCGCTTGGCGACGCAGCGGCCGTGGCGGCGGACCTGGGTCTTCCGGCAGGGGCGGGGCCGGTGCTGGTTGCCGGGGCCGACGATGGAGCTGCTGGCCGGCGACTGGCTCGTGGGAGGCTGGGAGGCGGAGGAGCGGCAGGAGTCGGCGGCGCAGGGGGCGGGGCTGGGAGGCGGTTCGGGGAAGCCGCCGCCGGCGCGGGCGTCGTAGAGGTCGACGGCGCCGTCGGTGTCGGAACCGGTGAGGCGCTGTTCGGTGGTGAAGAAGACGTCGGAGCCGTCGGCGGAGGCGTCCATGAAGGAGGAGGCGGAGCTGGAGGTGCCGCTGGAGATGAGATGGACGGCGCCGGTCTGGGAGTCGTACTCGTAGACGTCGCGGGTGCCGTTGGTGTCGGCTTTGACGAGGGCCTCGCCGGTATCGAAGAAGACGTAGCCGCCGTCAACGGTGAGGGGATGGTCGAGGTACTGGGAGGGGCTGGAGCCGCCGGCGCCGGAGCGGGTGTTGAAGGCGGCGTCGGTGGTGGGCGGGGTGGCGAAGGGGCTGCAGGAGACGCAGCGGGTCTGTTCGGTGGCGGCGCTGTAGAGGTAGAGCCTCCTTGCAGCCGCCGTTGCCGCCGTTGTCGCAATGGCCGTTGGCGGCGCCGGTGGCGGGATCGGTGCGGGAGCTGAAGAGGAGGTGGGCGCCGCCGGGGGTGACGCGGGCGCCGAGGCCCTGCTGCTGGGCCCAGTCGTGGTTGAGGAGGTCGGTTCGATCGGTGGCGTCGGCGAGCTGGCCGAGGTAGGAGACGGTGCCGTCGTGCCAGCGGTAGATGCCAGGGGTCGCCCCGAGGAGCGGCTGTCCCGACACGATCTGCCCGAGCGTCACGAAGTAGACGGAGTGCCCGTCGTCGCTCACGCCCAGAGTCCCCTGGGTGGGATCAGCCTGATCGCCAAGCTCGTGATCGACCGAGAGGCGGGTCAGGCGCTGGCCGACCGGTGCATCGCTGTTGTACATGTAGAGGTCGACGGTGGTGTCCGTGTCGTCGGCGGTCAACTGCTCGGCGGTGGTGAAGAAGACCCGCTTCCCATCGCTGCTGGCGTTCTGGTAGGTCGCGGGCTGCGGGCCGTTCGGATCGGTCACGCCCGCGTTGGCCGCGTTGATCTGGACGGTGGTCGTATGGTCGAGGCGCATGTAGAGGGTTCCTTCTCCGGGCGCGCCGGAGGCGGAGATGTCGGTGAAGAAGACGCGACTGTGGCCGTCGGAGCCGTCGGAGATGACGTGGGGGGTGTAGCCGGGGTTGCCGTGGAATTCGCCGGCGGCGCCGGCACCGGAGCCGGCGACGGCGGCGGCGGCGGGTTCGCAGGCGGCGCCGGTGCATTCGGTGCCGGAGGAAGGGATGAGGCTGGCGAGGCGGAGGGTGCCGTGGTCGGATTCGAAGACCTCGGGGACGCAGGAGCCGATGGTGAGGATGAATTCGCAGGCGGCGGGGCCGGGGGCGTCGGCGGTGAGCTTGAAGTGGGATTCGAAGAGGACGCGGCTGAGGTCGGGGGAGGCGCCGGCGACCTTGGGGAGGAAGCTGTACATCGGTTCGTCGAGGCTGACGGGCTGGGGGGCGTCGCTGAGCAGCTGGTAGGCGCCGAGGCCGGCGGTGCGGAGGTCGTCGCGGAGGTAGAGGTCGCGGACCTGGGCGACGTTTTCGTGGGGGTCGGCGGCGGTGGGGACCGGCGACCAGGAGCGGAAGAGGCCCTTGCTGAGGTCGGGCGAGAAGAGGTCGTAGCCGGGCTCCTGGCCGGAGGCCTCGCCGCCGAAGGTGATGGAGCTCTGGGGCGGGGTGATGGCGTGGGTGGCCCAGGCGGAGGCGCCGCGGACGGTCAGGTAGTCGGTGGCGGCGCCGGTGCCGATCGCGTCGCCGAAGGCGCCGAGGGAGATGAAGCCGGCGGCGGAGCCGTCGGCGGCGGCGCGGGTGCGGGTGGGGTCGGAGATGACGTTGTTGCCGTTCTTATCGGCGGGTGAGACCTGCTCGTAGGCGCGGCAGTCGGGGAGGAAGGTGGAGTGCTGTTCGACGCGGAGGGCTTCGTTGGGGCAGGCTTCGGTGGCGGAGGCGGCGCTGACACCGGAGCCGCCGAGCAGGGCCGCGGCGGAGGCACAGGCGGCGAGGGATGCGGTGGCGGCGGCGAGGGCGAGGCGCTTGCGGGGGCGGGGGGTGGCGGTGGCGGCTGAGGGCGCACCGGTGCCTTTGGCGGGGGTGGGTGAGGGCGCACCGGTCCCTTCGGCGTCGCTGGACGCACCACGGGTGGCGAGGGCTCCACGGATCGCGCGGGCGAGGCGGCTGCCCTGGCGCGTGGTCGATCCCGCGGTCGATGCCTTCGCGTGGTGGTTCACGTAGGTGTCTCCTTGTCCCGTGAGCCCCTCTGCCGGCCGCTTCCCATTGCGGCCCCTCGGTGGGCTCGGTTTCCCTGTTGCCTCCGACTGCGGCTCCCTTGCCCGTCCTGAGGAATCCCTTTGAATCGACTTCGCCGCTCTCCTGGTGGATAACGGTGTTTATCGATCCGGGACGATCCTAGATAGTCGTGTTTCTTTTGTCAAGGGATTTCACTTTTGCCCTGTAAATAGGCATGCTTCGGTAAGCGTTCAGTAACCCCGCCCGAGGAGAGCGGTTGACATGAGCAGGCCTCGCGCTTGCCGTGGCGAACCCGGGCGACATGGAGCGCGCCGAGGCCGAGGCGATCTATGACTCCGGCCGCGATGCCTGCGTCAAGGTCCTGTTGGCGCTGGCCAACCAGGTGGAGCGCCTGGAGGGGCGGGTCGAGCGGCTGGAAGGGGAGGTTCGGGAGCTGCGCCGCGATTCGGGCAACTCCTCGCTTCCGCCCTCCGCCGACCCCCGCGTGGGCAAGGGCAAGCGCAAGGACAAGCGCTCCGATCGCAACCCCGGCGCCCAGCCCGGCCACCCCGGCTCGGGGCGAGGGCTGTTGCCGATCGAGCAGGTCGATGAGGCGATCGAGCACCTGCCCGAGAGCTGTGGGGAGTGCGGGCACTCGCTCGCCGGTCGGCCGGCGCGAGGTCCCCTCCGCCGCCATCAGGTGACCGAGCTGCCCGAGACGGCGGTCCGGGTCACCGAACACCGCCTGCACCGCCGACGCTGCCCCGGCTGCGGTGCGCTCACACAGGCCGAGCTTCCCCCAGAGGTCGGGCGCGAGAGCTTCGGGCCCCGCCTGCAGGGAGCCATCGCCACCCTCACCGCCGGCTTCCGGCTCTCGCGCCGCCAAGTCGCCGATCTGTGCGGCGAGCTCTTCGGCGCCCAGATCTCGATCGGCACCGTCGACGCCATCCTCGCCCGCCAGGGCGACGCCCTGCGCGAGCCCCAGGAACGGCTCTGCGATGCGGTTCGCAGCGCCCCCTCCCTCTGCGTCGATGAGACCGGCTGGAAGCAGGCGGGCGAGCGGCGGTTCCTCTGGGGCGCCTTCACCGAGCAGGCCGCCGTCCTTCGCGTCGCCCCCTCCCGCCACCGCGATGAGGCCGAGGCGCTGCTCGGCGAAAGCGAGGCAATCGTCTGCTCGGATCGCTGGTGGGCCTATGACCACCTCGACCCCGCCCGCCGCCAGGTCTGCTGGTCACACCTCTTGCGCGACTTCCGCTTCCACGCCGAGAGCCCGCTTGCCCACCAGAGCGAGTTCGGAGAAGCCTGCCTGCTGATTGCTGAGGGGGTGTTCGAGGCCTGGTACCGCTTCGGGGAAGACGGCGATCGTCGGCGCCTGCGCCGCCAGGTCGCCCCGCTTAGGCGCCAGCTGCGAGTGTTCTGCGAAGAAGGGAGGCGCAAGTCGGTCAAGACCCGCTTTCACCGCGGCCTCGCCCGCAACCTGCTCAAGGCCTGGCCGGCGCTATGGACCTTCGTCGAGGTCGACGGCGTCGAGCCGACCAACAACCGCGCCGAGCGCGGCCTGCGCCACGCCGTCATCTACCGCAAGCTCTCTCAAGGCAGCCGCTCCGCTCAAGGCGCGCTCGCAACCGAGCGGCTGCTCTCGGCGGCGATCAGCTGTCGCCTGCAAGGCCGCTCGCTCTTCGCCTACCTCGTCGAGGTCGCCCAGGCCTCGATCCGCGGTCAGCCCGCGCCGGCGCTGGCCTGAGGGGGTTACTGAACGCTTACATGCTTCGGTAAGCGTTCAGTAACCCCGCCCGAGGAGAGCGGTTGACATGAGCAGGCCTCGCGCTTGCCGTGGCGAACCCGGGCGACATGGAGCGCGCCGAGGCCGAGGCGATCTATGACTCCGGCCGCGATGCCTGCGTCAAGGTCCTGTTGGCGCTGGCCAACCAGGTGGAGCGCCTGGAGGGGCGGGTCGAGCGGCTGGAAGGGGAGGTTCGGGAGCTGCGCCGCGATTCGGGCAACTCCTCGCTTCCGCCCTCCGCCGACCCCCGCGTGGGCAAGGGCAAGCGCAAGGACAAGCGCTCCGATCGCAACCCCGGCGCCCAGCCCGGCCACCCCGGCTCGGGGCGAGGGCTGTTGCCGATCGAGCAGGTCGATGAGGCGATCGAGCACCTGCCCGAGAGCTGTGGGGAGTGCGGGCACTCGCTCGCCGGTCGGCCGGCGCGAGGTCCCCTCCGCCGCCATCAGGTGACCGAGCTGCCCGAGACGGCGGTCCGGGTCACCGAACACCGCCTGCACCGCCGACGCTGCCCCGGCTGCGGTGCGCTCACACAGGCCGAGCTTCCCCCAGAGGTCGGGCGCGAGAGCTTCGGGCCCCGCCTGCAGGGAGCCATCGCCACCCTCACCGCCGGCTTCCGGCTCTCGCGCCGCCAAGTCGCCGATCTGTGCGGCGAGCTCTTCGGCGCCCAGATCTCGATCGGCACCGTCGACGCCATCCTCGCCCGCCAGGGCGACGCCCTGCGCGAGCCCCAGGAACGGCTCTGCGATGCGGTTCGCAGCGCCCCCTCCCTCTGCGTCGATGAGACCGGCTGGAAGCAGGCGGGCGAGCGGCGGTTCCTCTGGGGCGCCTTCACCGAGCAGGCCGCCGTCCTTCGCGT
The DNA here is from genome assembly GCA_963696185.1 of uncultured Solirubrobacterales bacterium. Taxonomy (GTDB): domain Bacteria; phylum Actinomycetota; class Thermoleophilia; order Solirubrobacterales; family 70-9; genus VRUE01. The sequence continues at coordinate 1,584,361 of OY968825.1, read as the reverse complement.
CGCCCCCTCCCGCCACCGCGATGAGGCCGAGGCGCTGCTCGGCGAAAGCGAGGCAATCGTCTGCTCGGATCGCTGGTGGGCCTATGACCACCTCGACCCCGCCCGCCGCCAGGTCTGCTGGTCACACCTCTTGCGCGACTTCCGCTTCCACGCCGAGAGCCCGCTTGCCCACCAGAGCGAGTTCGGAGAAGCCTGCCTGCTGATTGCTGAGGGGGTGTTCGAGGCCTGGTACCGCTTCGGGGAAGACGGCGATCGTCGGCGCCTGCGCCGCCAGGTCGCCCCGCTTAGGCGCCAGCTGCGAGTGTTCTGCGAAGAAGGGAGGCGCAAGTCGGTCAAGACCCGCTTTCACCGCGGCCTCGCCCGCAACCTGCTCAAGGCCTGGCCGGCGCTATGGACCTTCGTCGAGGTCGACGGCGTCGAGCCGACCAACAACCGCGCCGAGCGCGGCCTGCGCCACGCCGTCATCTACCGCAAGCTCTCTCAAGGCAGCCGCTCCGCTCAAGGCGCGCTCGCAACCGAGCGGCTGCTCTCGGCGGCGATCAGCTGTCGCCTGCAAGGCCGCTCGCTCTTCGCCTACCTCGTCGAGGTCGCCCAGGCCTCGATCCGCGGTCAGCCCGCGCCGGCGCTGGCCTGAGGGGGTTACTGAACGCTTACATGCTTCGGGGTGCGCTCACCGCGAGAAACGGAGGCAGCGGAGCGGAGTGCGCCCGGCGGGGATCGAACCCGCGACCTTCGGCTTGAAGAGACGGTGAGCCGCCGCATGAGGAGCGGGCTTGCGGCGGTTATGCGACAGGAATGGACCGGGAGCTGCGGTTGCCGCTCAGCCCTCGAGCCGCTTGACGGCGGCGGCGAACTCGCGCAGGTCGTCAAGGTGCCCAAGGGCATCCCACACCTTGTCGTCGTCCACCTCCAGGTAGACGTGCACTAGGACGTTGCGCATCCCCGCGGCCGCGGAAAGCCCCTCGACCAACTCGGGGGCGAGACCGAGCGGCTCCCGCAGAGCGGCAAAGACTCAGGGGCGACCAAAGCGGCCCTCTCCGATGCGTTTGCGCAAGCCTCTCGACATCTCGGCTCTCAGCGGCTGGGTGTCGAGATAATCGAGTAGGGCTCGTGCATTGAGCCGAACCCGTGCGACCGGATCGCGCTCCACCAGCAACTTGGCATCTCGAATCGCCCGATGACGCAGCAGCGGCGGCGCTCGATTGAGCAAGACGATGTCGACTTCGTTCGTGCGAAGGGTTTCTCCGGCGAGACGAGCCAGTTCGAGCTGCAGTCGAAGCCGGGCGGCCGGATCAAGCCCCGGCTTGTGCCAAACAGCGATATCGACGTCCGAAAGCGGCCCTGGCGTCCCACGTGCCTGCGAGCCGATCAACATCGCCGCGATGACTCCCTCGCGGTCGAGCGCATGACCGAGCCGCTTCAGGGCAGCCTCGTCGATCGGTGGAACCCGCGATTTCTCGTCAATGACGACCATGGCCTACATCGTCGCCGATCGTCCGGACCGAGTCCAGCCTCCTCCGGATGCGCCCCGGCGGCGTCCGGTTTCCATAGATAGGGAATTCGCTCGCGCTCTGCGCCTCGCGGCGCACGCGTGGCTGCGAGAATCCGCGCCGATGGCAACGGCAGCGGAGAAGCAAAGGGGCGCCCGCGCCGACCGGCCCACAAGGTCGCGCCGGCGCTTCCGGCGAGTCGTGCTGCCGTTGCTCGGCGTGCTCGCCCTCGCGGTCATCGTCCTCAACTGGACCTACGGCCGGCTGCCGGCCGAGCCCAAGCCGACCGGCTCGTTCGCGGAGGTCGGCACGCTGCGCGTTCACTACATCGAACGCCCGGGCAGCGGCACGCCAGTTGTCCTGATCCACGGTCTGCCCGGCACGGCGGAAGACTGGAACGAGGTGACGCCGCTGCTCGGGGGTGAGCCTACGATCGCGTTGGACCGTCCCGGCTTCGGCTATTCGAGCGGCGGGTACGTCCCATTTGAACGACAGCTGAGCGCGATCCACGGACTGCTCGCGAAGCTCGGGGTGAGGCGGCCGATCCTGGTGGGCCATTCCTACGGTGGCACGATCTCACTCGGCTACGCGGAGCGTTACCCGCGCGACGTGCGCGGCCTGGTCCTGGTCGACGCAGCCGCGGCCGGGCAGCATCCCGGCACCGTCCAGGAAGCGCAGGCTCATCTCATCCAGGTCATGCAGCTGCCGGTCGTTCGCCAGGTCGCCGACGCGACGTTCTCCCAGCTGCTGAGGACCGTCTCGGCGGAAGTCGGCGACAGCGAAGCGTTCGCCCCAGAGCCGGTTGCGACCGCGCACGAGCACCGCCTGCTTGCGATCAACATGACCTCCGGCAACCTGGAAGCGCTGGCCGGCGAGTACCTGGCCGCAGGCGGCGTGGTCGACCGCATCGACAGGCGCCTGCCCACGGTCGACATGCCGGCGATCGTGATCCAGGGCAGCGATGACCACCTGGTCAAGCCGCTCTACGGACGCCGGCTCGCCGCCAAGCTCCCCGACGCGCGGCTGGAGATGCTCTACGGCGGGCATATGCAGCCATACGACCACCCCGCGGCGATCGCGGCTGCCGTCCGCAGCCTCCGCGCCGCGCAAGCCGTCACTCCCGAGCACCGAGGACAGCGCCGGCGAGCAGGCGCCGCGCATCGGCCCCGCACAGACTGAAGCCGCCGATGCGCCCGGCGAGAATCGAACCCGCGATCTTCGGCTTGAAAGGACAAGCAGCCTCCGCATGGCAAAGCCGTTTGCGGCGATTCTGAGATAGAAATGAGACTTGACAGTTGCGGTCGTTTCGACCGAAGGTCAGAGGGCCGCCGAGCCGGCCTTCAAGATCGATCCGGTGGATGAATCTGGGTATCCGCCCATTCAACGGCAAGCGATGCCCACCGCAGGGCATCCTGTGCGGCAACCGCCCCCGGATCACCGAGGCCATAGCGCAGGGCTGCCGCATATGGACTGAGGCGATCCGCGTCGGAGAGGGCATCGGGCAGCTCCAGCCCTGCGTCCTCGCAGAGCTGCATGAGGACACCCAGATCGTGCGTGAAGGGAAAGTCCAGACCGCGACTTGCGATGGCCGCCTTCAGCGCCTTCTCCACCGCCTGCTGGGCGTGAAACCCCACCGGCGAATCTGAGACTCGCTCCGCCGCATGCAAGGCTTCGGCCGAAGCAAGATCCTCACGCGCGAGAGCGAGGAGATCTCCTGGCAGGTCCGGCTCGCTGCTCATCCGGCGAGAACCCGGCCCTGCGAGAGGGCCGCATGGACGAGCCCGCCGCGCACCTCGCGCCAGCGGTCGGCATAGTCGCGGCTGACGACGATGACGTCGGCCGGCATCCGAAGGTCGCGCAGCGTGCGATGGAGGCGCACCGACTCATCCGCCTCGCTGGCGACTTCGGGCTCGACGACGAGGAAATCGACATCACTATGCGGACTTGCCTCACCCCGTGCGTGCGAGCCGAACAGAATCACCTGCGCACCGGGCGCGGCGGCAGCCAAGCGGCGTCCCGCCTCCGCAATCAGAGTTTCGTCAACCGTTCGCATGATGGGAATCGTAATCGTCGCTGCCGGAAAGCTGGGGGCGAACGGCCAACGGCGACCCGATGCCCGACGTTGCTGCCGCAGTGCGACGCTCCCGCGCAGGCCACGAGCGACGCTCCGCAAGCGAATCAGCCAGCTTGCAGATATTGGCGGAGCGCCTTGCGGATTACAGAGGATGTCGCCTCATGGTCGCGCTTGGCGCGCAGGTCAAGCGCCTCGCGCAGCTCCGGGTCAAGGCGGACAGACTCCACCCCAGCCGGAGCCGAACCAATCGTCGGCCGTCCCGGCCGACGGCGAAGCGTCTCCTCCACGTCGTAGCCGGCCTCCGCCTTCTTGGCCAGCTTGTCGATCAAGTCGTCGGTGATCGGCTTGCCTCTGGCAGTCTTGCCGTAAGTTTTCTTTCTCGCCATCGTCAATCCCCCGGTAGAAGTCGCCGGTATTTCGACCGCATCTTCATCGCGTGGATCACCAGCTCGGACCCATCCTCGCGGGCGATCGTGACGACCTCAAGGAGCTCGGCATTCCGAGCCGGTCCGAGATACAGCCGCGTGTCGTCGTCCTGGTCGTCAATGCTCATCGCGTTCTCGATCGCATGCTCGATGTCCTCGTCGGCCACGCCATGCTTCCGTGCCGACGAATGGATCTCCACGAGAGAATTGTAATACGAAACAGCCTTCGTGCGCGATTGGCAATCGCGCTGCCATACGCAGCCAGCTTTACGTAGGATGGCTCTATGGGTACGACGCAGGGATTCTGGAGCTACGTCCACGAAGACGACACCGCGATGCACGGAATAATCCGGCGCCTAGCGAAGCACGTTCAGGATGAATACGCCGTCCTGACAGGTAGCGTCGAGCTTGACCTCTTTTTGGACAGCGCCAGACTCAAGTGGGGCGACAGGTGGCGCTCCGAGATTAGGGAGGCCCTGGAAGGCACCACCTTCTTTATCCCGGTCATCACCCCTCGATATTTTGCAAGCGAGGAATGCCGAAACGAGCTACTGGGGTTCGCAGATCAGGCAGAGCAGCTAGGTCTTAAGCCTCGATCCACCGATCCGTCCGCCCCTGAACGAAGAATGACCTCCTGAAAGGGCTTGAGAGCGGCTGATTGAGGCAGCCGCGGCCCGAGTCAGGAGGTCACTCAGATGGTGCACGATGACGGGGCGGTCGGACTCGACGGCCTGCAGGTCGTCTTTGACGATGAGCGTGTGGTTTCCGGGGCCGGGATCGCGCTGGTCGCGACGCTTGCCGAGCGGTTGGGGATCGAGGGCCTGATCGCCCGGTTGGTGCGGCTGCCTCCGGATCGTCCCGGGGCGGCCAACGCGGGCCGCAAGGTGATGGCACTCCTCTACGCGATGCTGCTCGGCGCCGACTCGATCGACGACACAGAGGTGCTGCGCGCCGGCCGCACCCGGCGGCTGCTGGGGGGTTGGCTGCCCGCGCCGTCGACGCTCGGCACCTTCCTGCGCGCCTTCACCTTCGGGCACGTGCGCCAGCTCGACAAGGTCCTGGGCGAGGCCCTGACCCGCGCCTGGCGCGCGGGCGCAGGGCCCGGGGAGGAGCGGCTGGTGGTCGACGTCGACAGCTTCATCGGCGAGGTGCACGGCTACGCCAAGCAGGGTGTCGGCTTCGGCTACACCAAACAGCGCGGCTACCACCCGCTCTTGGCCTCCCGCGCCGACACCGGCGAGGTGCTGCACGTGCGGCTGCGCAAAGGCTCCGCCGCCAGCTCGCGGGGAGTCGTGCGCTTCGCCGAGGAGCTGATCGCCCGCGTCGCTCGCGCGGGCGCCGGCGGCGAGAAGCTCTTACGCGCCGACTCGGCGTTTTGGAACCGCAAGCTGATCGCTCGCCTGGAAAAAGCCGGCTGGGCCTACTCGATCAGCGTGCGCATGCAGTTCTGGGTTCCCGAGGCGATCGCGAAGATCCCCGAGTCGGCTTGGCGCCCGCTCGATGACTACCCCGCTGGCGGCGAGGCTCAGATCGCCGAGACGAGGGCCGGTGGGCGGCGGTTGATCGTCCGGCGCACTCGCCTGATCGGGCCGCAAGCCGAGCTTTGGCCGGACTGGCGCTACTTCCCGTTCATCACCAACCGCACCGAGCCGCTGCAGGTCGTGGAGGCCGAGCACCGAGCGCACGCCGTCGTGGAGCTGACGATCCGCGACCTGAAGGACCAGGCGCTCGCCCACTTCCCCTCCGGTGTGTTTTGCGCCAACAGCGCCTGGACGGTGATCGGCGCCCTAGCGCACAACCTGGCGCGCTGGACCGCACTCCTCGGCTTGCCCGGCGAGACCGTTCGCACGGCGCGCACCCTGCGCCGCCGCCTGCTCGAGCTCCCCGGCCGGCTGACCCGCAGCGCCCGCCGCTGGACCCTTCACCTGCCGGCCCGTTGGCCCTGGCAGGAGGCCTTCGTGGAGGCGCTGAGCAGGATCCGGGCACTGCCAGTCGCAGTCTGAACTCCCTCTTCACCGGCTCGCCTCACCCGCCGAATCGCTCGGTGCCGTGGGCTGCTCATTCTCGGCCGACGGGCGGCTGGGAATGGCTTTTACCCAGCTCGCCGGCGCGGAGCGCCCCTGCGATCCGGCGATCTTCACCACTCACACGTTCGCGGACGGCGATTCCTTCATCGCTGATGGTGAATCGGTGGATCGAGGTTAAGAACTTGATAATGCCTCTCTACTTCGTTGATGTTCCAGCATTGGAGACGGGGGGCACAAGCGACTCCGCCATACAGCTGGTCGCAGATAGCCAAATGGAAGACTGGCGGACGCTTCGTTTTCTTGACGAGACGACTCAGCCCTACCGCCTCGCGGTCAATCGCCTTGCCACGCGGCTGCTTGAGGTGTCGCAACGACGTGATCGCGAGGGCATGCCGATGGCCACTGCGTCTCCGGCCAACGACGAGGGAAGGCCGCCCGACCATCCATCTACCCCGAAGAAGGAAGTTCCAGCCAGTACGTCTATCGAGACCAGCGGAGGTGGACAACCTTCGGTTGAGGAAATGGGAACACTTGAACTTCTGGCTGAGGGCGAAGCTGCCGTCCCTCGGATCACAGAGACACTCCAGGCAATCTCGTCTGAGATCAGTGCGGTGGGGGACTTGGCGACAAAAGCAACCAAAGAAATCGAACAGTCAGACCAACAGGGAAAAGGCTTCAAAGGTCGTTTGGCTGTGGCTAACCGCTTGGCAAAGCGCTTAGGGGAGCCCGCTGACCGACTTGAGCAACTCACGTCGCAGTACACGGCCAATCTGGTCATCCTAGATCCGGCCATCACTCAATTGATCGGCTTGGTGGCTGAGCAGGCGGACGAGACCCCAACGGAAAGCGAGGAATTCTTCTCGTCGGTGACCGAGATGGTGGGAATCACCCGACAGGCAGGGGAGGGAATTCAGGCCATGATCACCGGCCTCGACAGCGCAAGCGTCAGTCGGGCGCTAGAGGCTCCGCTCAAGCAGATGCGCACTTCCCTTCAAAGCATGATCGACGGTCAGCACGTGATCGCATCTTGGGAGGAGCATGTCACCCAGGCGATTGAGCCCTAAGGGCTTCAGCCAACCGACATCCGCACTGCATCAAAGCTCTCGCCAACCGCATGCGTATATCGCGCGAGCATCGTCTCGACGCGGTGGCCGGCGATCTCGGCCAGGTCGGTCGTTGATGCCGGCGGCGCGGAGGTGGGTGACGTAGGAGTGGCGGCACTCGTGGGGGCGGATGTCGATGCCTGAGGCTTCCTGGGCCGGCTTCCAGATGTCGCGGTAGAAGTTGCGCTCGCGCCACATGCGGCCGGCCGGGGTCGTAAAGAGCAGCTCGCAGTCGGGGCCGTTGAGGTTGATCTGCGCTTCGAGCATCCAGGCGAGCGTCGCGGGGGACGGGGACGACGCGGCCGACGTCCTCGGCCAGACGCGGAACGGCGATTCGAGAGAGGGCGGTGCATTTGGCTCTGCACCGGGAAATGCGCGGCCTCGTTAGGAAGACAGCGGAATGCGCCCGGCGAGAATCGAACTCGCGACCTCCGGCTTGAAAGGCCGGCGCTCTTTGGCACCCAGGAGGTGCCGTTGACCACTGAGCTACGGGCGCTCAACCGCGAACTTTATCGGCGCCGGCATCGATGGAAGAATCCGAGCATGGAGCTGGGGCTCGAGGGGCGGGTTGCGCTGGTGATGGGCGCCAGCCGGGGGCTCGGGCGGGCGATCGCCGCGGCGCTGGCCCGCGAAGGCGCCCGGGTGGCGATCGCCAGCCGCTACGCGGGAGCGGATCGAGGCGGCGGCGGACGAGATCGAGGGCGATGTCGTCCGCCTTCGTCGCCGATGCCGCCGACCTGGAGCGGCTCGCCGCGCTGCCGGGCGAGGTCGCCGCGGCGCTCGGCCCGATCGAGATCCTCGTCGCTCAACACCGGCGGCCCGCCGTTCGGCGGCGCCCTCGACCACGAGCTGGACGAGTGGGAGCACGCCTACCGCTCGCTGGTGCTGGCGCCGCGGGTGCTGGCCGGGGCGGTCGTTCCCGGGATGCGCGAGCGCGGCTGGGGGCGGATCGTCAACGTCGGCTCTAGCTCCACCCGCGAGCCGATCCCGGGCCTCAACCTCTCCAACGCCCACCGCATGGCGGCCGTCGGCTTCCTGAAGACGCTCGCCGCGCGAGGTCGCCGCCGACGGGATCACGGTCAACACGGTCGCCACCGGGCGCTTTGCCACCCAGCGGCTCGCCGACGGCGAGCGGCTCCCTGGACGGCAGCCGAAGCGGCGGCCCGCGACGGAGATCCCGGCCGCGCGCCTCGGCCGCCCCGAGGAGTACGGCGACCTCGTCGCCTTCCTCTGCTCCGAGCGCGCCGCCTACATCACGGGAGCGGTGATCCCGATCGACGGCGGCGCCTGCTGCGCTCAGCCTTCTGAGTCCGGCAGCCTCCCGCATCGAGGGGAAGAGGATCACGTCGCGCAGGGTCTTCGAGCCGCTGAGGATCATCATCAGGCGGTCGACCCCGAGGCCGCAGCCGCTGGCCGGCAGCATCCCGTATTCGAGCGCCCGCACGAACTCCTCGTCGTGCTCGTGCGGGTTCTCCTCGGCGCCGGATTCCTGGCGCTCGCGCTGCTCGACGAAGCGGCGCCGCTGTTCGATCGGGTCGTTGATGTCGGTGCCGCCGCCGACGATCTCCATCCCGGCGACGATCCCGTCGAAGGCCTCGCCGAGCAGCTGCGGGTGCTCGGGCTGCGGCTTGACCAGCGGCCAGATGTCGAGCGGCAGGTCGACGATGAAGGTCGGCTGGATCAGCTTCGGCTCGACCAGCTTCCCCTGCAGCCGTGTCGACCAGCGCCGCCCAGTCGTCGCCGGGCTCGGCGTCCTCGCCCACCAGCTCGGCCAGCTCGTCGCGGCTTGACTCGACGATGTCGACCCCGGTCTCCTCCACGATCGCGTCGCGCAGGTCGATCCGCCTCCAGGGCGTCGCGAAGTCGATCGTCTCGCCCTCGCGCTCGACCTTCGTCGTGCCGAGCACCCGCTCGACGACGCCGGCGACGAGCTCCTCGGCGAACGCCATCACGCCGTTGTAGTCGGCGCAGCCGACGAACCACTCGAGCATCGTGAACTCGGGGTTGTGCTGCGGCGACATCCCCTCGTTGCGGAAGAACTTGCCGAGCTCGTAGACGTCCTCGAAGCCGCCGACGATCGCCCGCTTCAGGTAGAGCTCGGTCGCGATCCGCAGGAAGAGGTGGCGGTCGAGCGCGTGGTGGTGGGTCATGAAGGGGCGCGCCGCGGCGCCGCCGGTGAGCCGCTGCAGGATCGGCGTCTCCAGCTCGACGTAGCCGCGCTCGTTCATGTGGTCGCGGATCGCCGCCAGCACCTTCGCCCGCAGCGCGAACACCTCGCGCGAGCGCTCGTTCGCCATCAGGTCGAGCTCGCGCTGGCGGTAGCGCGTCTCGACGTCGGAGATGCCGTGGAAGAGGTCGGGCGGGTCGCGCAGCGCCTTGGCGAGCAGCGCGCACTCGCGCACGCTCGAGCGCCAGCTGGCCGCGCTTGGTCACGTACAGGTCGCCCTCCACGCCGACGATGTCGCCGATGTCGAGGTCCTCGATCCGCTCGTAGGCCCCCTCGCCGAGCGCGTCGGCGCCGGGCGTAGGCCTGGATCGTCCCGGAGAGGTCGCGGACGTCGAGGAAGATCGTCTTGCCGTGGACCGCGCTGGCCGGTCATGCCGGCCGGCGACCCGGTAGGAGAACTCGGCATGCTCGCCCGGCCCCAGCTCGGCGGGGTCGTGGGCGGCGAGGATCGCGGCGATCCTGGTGCGATCGGGGAAGGAGCGCGGGAAGGGGTCGACGCCTTCGGCGCGCAGCCGCTCGAGCCTTGGCCCGCCGCTCCGCCTCGGTCGAGCCCGGCGCGGGCTCGGCCGCGCTGGCATCACTCATGATCTCGCGCGCTCACCTCAAGGCGCGAAGCCGACTGTCACCCGCTCGCCACCCATGTAGTCCCGCATCGTAGTCGCGTCGCGCAGCATCTCCCGCATCGCCGGGCCGTGGTGGGTGTCGTGCTCGAGCGCCAGCCGCCAGCCGCGCGGCGTCTTCGGCGATCAGCCCGCGGATCACGCCGAGGCCGTCCTCGCCGCAGTCGCCCGGTCACCGCGATCCGCGGCTCGCGCCGGATCTCGGGCGAGCGCTCGAAGATCGTCTCGTCGGTGACGTAGGGAAGGTTGGCGAGGACGAGGTCGACGTCGTCGCCGAGCGAGCGTCGGGCAGCCCCTCGGCGACCGTCACCTCCAGGGAGAGGCCGAGCCGCTCGGCGTTCTCGCGCGCGACTTCGGCGGCCTCCGGGGAGAGGTCGGAGGCGGTGACGCGCAGGTCGGGGCGCTCGCTGAGCAGGGCGAGGGCGACCGCCCCCGAGCCGGTGCCGACCTCGTGCACGCGCGCCCCCTCGGGCAGCTCGGCGGCGACCTCGACCAGCAGGCCGGTCTCGCGGCGCGGGATCAGCACGCGCGAGTCGACCGCGACCTCGATCCCGCGGAACCGTTCGCGGCCGAGGATGTAGGCGAGCGGCTCGTGCTCGGCGCGGCGCGCGCACCCGCTCCTCGATCGCGGCGGCCAGCTCCGGCGGCACCTCGCCGGCGCCGTCGCGCGACGAGCTCGCTCCGGGCTCGATCCCCAGCGCGTCGGCGACCAGCGCCTCCGCGTCGGCGCGCGGCTCCTCGCAGCCGGCCGCGGCGATCGTCTCGGCGGCGGCGTCCAGCGCTTCGCGAACGGTCGCCACCGACGGCCCGCCGCTCTCAGTCTCTGCCGCCACCACCGCTCCTTTTCCGTTTACGCAAACTTTCTTGTGCAAGATTACACGGCGCGCGCCGGGCGCCCTCAGCCCGCCGGCCGCGCCTCGGCGCCGGCCGCGACGCCCGTCACGGGACGGGTACCGTGCCGGCGCTTCACCGCGTAGACCCAGACCGCGCCGACGACCATCATCGCAGGCTCTCGAGCTGGGCCGCGGTCAGCCCCAGCGCCGTCTCGCTGTTGCGGCGGATGAACTCGACCAGGAAGCGCTCGGTGCCCGCGTAGACGAGGTAGATCGCGAAGAGGACGCCGGCGCGGAAGCGGTCGCGGAGCTGCCAGAGGAGCCAGGCGCCGAGGCCCATCGCCAGCGTCTCGTAGATCGGGGTCGGGTGGACGGTGCGGTCGGTGGGCACGGTGCCGTGCGGGTAGGACATCGCCCAAGGGCCGTTCCAGGGCTTGCCGTAGTCGCCGTCGCCGGAGAGCTGGCAGCCGATGCGGCCGATCGCGTAGCCGAGCGCCAGCGCGGGCGCCGCCAGGTCGAGCAGGGCGAGGCCGAGGAAGCGGCGGTACCAGGCCCAGAGCAGGACGCCGAGGGCGCCGCCGATCACGCCGCCGTACCAGACCAGCCCGGAGCCGGAGAAGAGCGTTGCCGAGAGGTCGTGCTTGACGCTGCCGTAGTTCTGGACGATGAAGTAGACGCGCGAGCCGACGACGCCGCCGACCAGCGCCGCGAACGCCATCTCGTAGGCCCAGTCGGCCGGCTTGCCGATCTCCCCCAGCCGCTTCGCGATCAGCGCGCCGGCGGCGAGGAAGGCGAGGGCGAACATCAGGCCGAAGGTCTGCAGGGTCAGCGGGCCGAGGTGGATCTGCGGGTACATGCGCGAGGACCTCAGCTCGCCGAGCAGGGTACCCAGCAGCGCCTTCTGGGTGTGGAGGCGGTTCTCGGCCTGGTCCCAGACGGCGGAGCGCGCGCCGTAGAGCACCTCGGCGGTGATCTCCTCGCCCGGGTGGGCGGGCAGGCAGTGGAGGACGACGGCGCTCGTCCTTGGCCGCCGCGAGCAGGTCGGCGTCGACGCGGAAGGGGGCGAGGTCGGCGCGGCGGCGCTCGGCCTCCTCCTCGTCGCCCATGCTGACCCAGACGTCGGTGTAGATCGCGTCGGCGCCGGCGGCGGCGGCGCGCGGGTCGTCGGTCAGCTTCGGCGCCGTGGCCCTCCTCGAGCTGGTAGCCGGGCGGGCGCCGCGACGACCACCTCGATCCCGGCCAGCTCCCCGGCGATCGCCAGCGAGCGGGCGACGTTGTTGCCGTCGCCGACGTAGGCGAGGCGCAGCCCGGCGAGGTCGCCGAAGCGCTCGCGCAGGGTGAGCAGGTCGGCCAGCGCCTGGCAGGGGTGGTGGAGCGGGGTGAGCGCCGTTGACGACCGGGACGTCGGCCGCGGCGGCCAGCTCGGCGACGGCCTCGTGGGAGCCGGAGCGGATCACGATCGCGTCGACGTAGCGCGACAGCACCCGCGCCGTGTCGCCGATCGACTCGCCGCGGGAGAGCTGCAGTTCGTCGCCGCGCAGGACGATCGGCGTCCCGCCCAGCTCGGCGACCCCGACCTCGAAGGAGATCCGCGTCCGGGTCGAGGGCCTCTCGAAGACGAGGGCGACGCTGCGCCCGGCCAGCGCCTCGGCGCCGGCGCGCTCGCCGCGCCGCCGGCTTTCAGCTCCAGCGCCCGGTCGAGCAGCCTGCCCAGCTCGAAGGCGCCCAGCTCTTCGCCGGTGAGGAAGTCGCGCTTCAAGCCGGAGATACTAAGCCGGTGCAGTTCACCGCGATCGCCTGGAACCTCTTCCACGGGCGCGACTTCCCGCCCGACCCGGCGCTGCTCACCTGGCGCTCGCGGCTGCTGCGACGTCAGCGAGCGCAACGCGACCCACGTCCAGGTCAACCGCGACCTCGCGGCCGAGTTCGCGGCGCTGCTGGCGGCGGCCGAGTGGGACGTGGCGCTGCTCCAGGAGTGCCCGCCGCGCTTCGCCGCGCCGCTGGCCGCGCGCCTGCGGCGCCGACGGCCCACCGGGCGCTCACCTCGCGCAACTCGCTGGGCGCCCTGCGGGCGGCGGCCGCCCGCCTCAACCCGGACCTGATCGCCTCCGCGCGAGGGCGGCTCCAACCTGACCCTGGTCCGCGCCGCCGGGCGCGCTCGGGCAGGATCGCCGAGCGTCGCGAGCTGGCGATCCACCAGGGCAGGCCCGAGCGCCGGGCGATGGCCCTCACCCGCACCGCGCGCGGGCCTCTGCGTCGCCAACCTGCACGCGACCAACGACCAGCCCGCGCTGGCCGCGGAGGACGTGCTGCTGCGCGGCCGCGCGCCGCGAGCGAGTGGGCCGGGGAGCGCCGCTGCTCTTCGGCGGCGACCTCAACCTGCGCCCCGCCGAGAGACCCCGAGGTGTTCGAGCAGCTGCGCGAGCGCTTCGGCCTGGTGGCGCCGACCGCGCCCGACGCGATCGACCACCTGCTGGCCGGGGCCTGGACGTGGTCGAGCCGCCGCGGCCCTGGCCGCCGCAGCGGCGCGAGCTGCGCGCGCGACGGCCTCGCCCTGCGCCTCTCCGACCACGCCCCGGTCGAGGCGAGGTTCGCGACCCCCGACTTGCGGGAATGAGATAGTCAGTCGTCACGAAGCGTCCGCCACACCGACCCGCAAGACCAGGAGGCTAGAGCATGGCCGCAAAAGAGCAGCGTCCGGCAAAGCGACGAGCAAAGCCAAAGCGGCGAGCCGGGCCAAGAAAGCGACCGCCCGCAAACCGGCCGCGGGGAAAGCGAAAGCCAAAGCGAAGAGCCGCCAGCAAACCGAAAGCCGCCGCCGAACGGGACGCGCCGGCGCGCCGGGGCGCGCCACCGGCCTCGACAAGAGCGTCGACCAGTTCCGCGAGAGCCTCGAACGCAACGTCACGCTGAGCCGCGACCGCCTTCAGGAGGTCGTCGACGACGCCGTGCAAGCGCGGGCGGATGACCCGCGGCGACGCCGAGAAGATGCTCACCGACCTGCTCAAGCGCGGCCGCAGGCAGACCGACGCGCTGCTGCAGCGAACTGGAACGGCTGGTCAAGCAGGCCCGCAAAGAGGTCGGCGGCCGCGCCCAGCCGGTCCGCAAGCAGGCGACCCAGGCCGCGCGGCGGGCGCGCAGGAAACTGGGCTAGATGGAGAGGCCACCGGTGAGGGGCCGGCGGCCCGGCTGCGGCGCGGCGAGCTGCTCGAGGTCGAGATCGACTCGCTCGCCTTCGGCGGGCGCGGCGTCGCGCGCAGCGGACGGCTGCGTCGTCTTCGTCGCCGGCGCGCTGCCGGGCGACCGGGTGCGGGCCGAGGTGACGAAGGCGAAGCGCCGCTTCGCCGAGGCGCGCAGCGTCGAGCTGCTGCGGCCCGGCGCCGACCGCGTCGCCGACCGCTGCGCTCCACGAGCGGCGAGCCCTGCCCCGGGGCGCCCTGGCAGGGCCTCCCCTACGAGCGCCAGCTCGCCCGCAAGCAGGAGCAGGTCGACGAGGCGCTGCGGCGGATCGGCGGCCTCGACGGCTTCGAGCTGGAGGAGATCGAGCCGGCGGTCGAGCAGTGGCGCTACCGCAACAAGCTCGAGTACTCCTTCGGCGAGCGCGCGGGCGAGGGCGCGGGCGGGCGAGCGCGCGGCGACGATCCTCGGCTTCCACGCGCGCGGCCGCTGGGACCTGATCGTCGACGTCGAGGACTGCCTGCTGGCCTCCGAGCGCGGCAACGCGGCGCGCAACGAGGTGCGCGAATGGGCGCGGCGCGAGTCGGTCGCGCCCTACGACCGCCGCGCCAGAGCAGGGCGTCCTGCGCAACCTCGTGGTCCGAGAGGGGCGGCGCACGGGGCAGGTCCAGACCCGCCTCGTCACCGCGCCGGCCCACTTCCCGCGGCCGCCGGTCGACCTCCACACGGTGATCGAGGGCGACTCGGGCGGCACCGACGGCCCGACCGGCGTGCTGGGCGAGGAGCGGCTGCGCGAGGAGCTCTGCGGGCTGCGAGCTGGAGATGTCGCACGGCGCCTTCTTCCAGACCAACACCGAGATGGCCGAGCGGCTCTACGCGGTCGCCGCCGAGTACGCCGGCTTGACCGGCGCGCGAGCGCGTCTTCGACCTCTACTGCGGGATCGGCACGATCGGGCTGACGATGGCGAGCCGGGCGGGCGAGGTCTGGGGGCTGGAGATCGTCCCCGAGGCGATCGCCGACGCGGAGCGCAACGCCGAGCGCAACGGGATCGCCAACGCCCGCTTCGTCGCCGGCAACGCCCGCACCGGGGTGCGGCCGCTGCTGGAGGAGGCCGGGCAGGCCCGACGTCGTCGTCATCGACCCGCCCCGCGCCGGCCTCTCGCAGAAGATCGTGCGGCGGGTGATCGAGTGCGAGGCGCGGCGGATCGTCTACGTCTCCTGCAACCCGACGACGCTGGCCCCCAACGCCGCCCAGCTCGTCGAGGCCGGCTATAGGCTGCGCCGCGTGAGGCCGGTCGACATGTTCCCCCAGACCCCGCACATCGAGTGCGTGGCGCTGCTGGAGAAGGAGTGAGCCGGGGATTCGGAGTCGCGGCCGGGACTGGACCCCGGGGTGGCGCGGCCGCTGGCAGCGCGCTGCGCCGAGCTGGGCTACGAGCTCGATGTGGTCGAACGACCACCCCGGCGCGAAAGGGCTGGAGACGCTGGCGGAGTTCGCCGCGGCGGCGCCGGCGATCGACCTCGGCGTTGCGGTGATCGCCCTCGACCGCACTCCGCCCGAGGCGATCGCCGCCGACGTCGAGCGGCTAGGCCTCGACCCGGCGCGGCTCTGGCTCGGCGTCGGCGCCGGCTTCTCGGAGAGGCCGCTGACCCGGATGCGCGAGTCGCTGCCCGACCTGCGCGAGCGCCTGCCCGGCGTCCGCCTCGTCCTCGCCGCGATGGGCCCGAAGATGTGCGAGCTGGCCGGCTCCTCCTACGACGGCGCCTTCTTCAACTGGATGACGCCCGAGTTCGCGGCACGGTCCCGCGAATTCGTCGAGGCGGGCGCACGAGAGCGAGTCGACGCGGACAACCGTGAGGGGACAGAGGCCGGCGCCCGCAAGCAGGGAGAGGCGGACGACGGGGAGCATGTCGAAGCCGGTGCCCGCGCCGCGAGTCGCGAGACGCCGCCCATCTTCGGCTACGTCCGCACCGCGGTAGGCCCCGACGCCGCCGCCCGCCTCGCCAAGGAGGAATCCTTCTACCGCGACCTCCACGACGGCTACCGCAACCACTTCGCCCGCCTCGGCGAGCCGGAGGGCACGGTCGGCGTCGCCGCCACCGACTCGAGCGAGGCGCATCAGGCGCTAGCCGCCTACACCGCCCTCGACACCGTCGTCGTCCGGGGCCTGGCCAGCGCCACCGTCGATGCGATGACCACCCTCGCCACCGCCACCGCCCGAGTCTGACCACCGACTCCAACCGCGGTCGTCATTTCATTCGCATAGCAGTTGAAATGACGACCGCGAGTCCGTGATTTCCTCTCCCTCCCGGGCGCGGTCGACCTTTCTTCCGGATAGCGGTTGAAGTGACGACCGCGGGAGTGCGGCGTGGCTACCTCGCCAGCTCCCGCCGCCTTTGCGCCAGTAGGCGGGCGATGCGCTCGATTACCCGCATGGGTTCGCGGTCGAGGCGGGGACCTGTGACTCGGACCATCTCGATTCCAGCCAGCTTCAGCTCCTCCTGCCGAAGGCGGTCGCTCTCGAAGGCCGCGTGCGTGCCGTGGGTCTCGTAGACATCGAGTTCGACGACGAAGCGCTCCTCCGGCCAGTACACATCCAGCTCGAAGCCGGCCAGGTTGAAGTTCGCGGAGGGGCGCGGCAGCTTCGCCTTGCGCACGAGAGCGAGGAAGCGGCGCTCAAGCTCCGAGCGGACGAAGTCGGGAGGGCGGTAGATGCCGAGGGCGCAACGTTGGCGGCCAACGCCATGGTGGCCGCCGGCGCGGGCGAGGAGCGGCTCGACTGCGGCGAGGTCGAACAGGCCGAGTTGCTCGGAGCGGTCGATGGCGTGTTCGAGGCGGGCGTTGGGGACCGCGGCGGCGAGGTCGAGGAGCGTTCGGGGGACGGCCGTAACCGGGATGCCATCGAGGACAGCACAGTCGGCGGGTATGAGGATCTGGGAGTGGTGCAGGCGAACTGGGAGCCGGGGGCGGCGGCGCACCGGCCCGGTGACCTCGATCGGCGCGGGGCTGCGGTTGGAGATCCCCCAGAGCCATGCTGCGGAGGCGTGGCTGAGCAGGGCGTTGGGGCCGCAGGCGAGCACCGCCGCGAGGCAGTGGGCGCGCAAGGAGAGATGAGTGTGCCCCACGGCATAGACGCTGCGGTGGACTCGGTGCAGGCGGCCGGAGCCGACGGCGCGGGCAATGGCTGCCTGTGAGTAGCCGAGCGGCCCGAGCAGCTGCCGGATCGAGACGACGCCATGCTGCCGCTTCGCCATCTCGGCGAGGGCGTGATGCGCTCCTGGCACGGGACGGTCAGCCGACTCGCCCACGACACCAGCCGCAGCCTCAGGCTCCCCCTCCAGCTCCCGCGGTCGCCCTTTCTCTCCCATAGAGACTGTAAAGGCGACAGCGCGTCGGTTTCTCCCCCCTCCCTCCGGACGCGGTCGTCATTTCATTCGCATAGAGGTTGAAATGACGACCGCGGTTCCGTCACTCACCTCCCCTTCCGGGCGCGGTCGAGGCGATGGCTACTCTCGCCGAAGCCGCCTCGCCGACGTCCTGAACCTGACAGTCGTGGCCCGGGTGGCCGGCGGGCCGCCGAGCGGCACGTAGGTGACGCTGACCTTCGCCTTTCGAAGCCTCCCCTTGAATCTTGCCTTGGGCTTGACCGGGAGCGACACCCGGCCAGCGCCTGCCGCCCGTTGCGCCACCCGCTTCACCCTCCTGCCGAAGAGGATCAACGTCCCCGGCCCCGGAACGCGCACCGTGAGCGTGGCGGCGTCGTGCCGTTTGCTGCTCTCGACCTTGCCGAAGCTAAAGGTGGTGGCCGGGGCGAGCGCGGGGGAAGGGAGAACGGGGTCGATCGTCGTCTGCGGCGGAACCGATTCAGGAGGAGTCGGAGGCGTGATGGCGGGGGTCGTCGTTTCAAGGACGGTGCTCGAGTCAGCGTTGGCTGGGGCGGTCTCGTGGTTGCCTGCCTGGTCGCGAGCGCGGGTGTAGAAGCTGTATGTGCCGTCGCCATTGACAGCGGTGTAGGCGAAGGAGCCCGCGGCGGCGGGGGAGTTGGCGGTGGCAACTTCTTCGTAAGCCGGTTCGCCGGGGGCCTTTACCCAGAGCTCGACGCCGGCGAGGCCCGAGCCGCCCGCGTCGGAGGCGGTGTAGGTGACGATGATCGCGGTGGAGTCGGTGGTTGCCGGGGAGCTGGCCTGGGACGTGGGAGCGATCGTGTCGACGGTGAAGGTGTGGGAGGCGCTCTGGCCGATGTTGCCGGCGCTGTCGGCCTGGGAGGCCTGGGCGGTATAGGTGCCGGAGCTCAGGCTCGTGGCAGCCACCGAGTAGGCGCCGGTCGAGGGGTCGCGGGTGGCGCTGCGGATCTGGAGCGGCGTGCCGGCGGTGCCGGTGCCGGCGTAAACCTTCACGCTGACCGTCGAGGAGTCGCCCGGGGCGGTTCCAGCGATGCCCGAGAGGGCCGGCGTGGAGCTGGCGGTGATGGCTCCGTCGGCAGGAGTGGCGAGGGTGATCTGGGGCGCCTGGGTGTCGACTGTGAAGCTGGCGGTCGCGGGGGTCGGGTCGGCGTTGGAGGCCGGGTCGGTGGCGCGGACTTCGAAGCTGTGGGGGCCGTCGGTGAGCGGCGGGGCCACGGCGTAGGGGGAGGAGCATGAGGCGAAGCTCGCTGTGTCGACCCTGCACTGGAAGGTCGAGCTCGCCTCGCTGGAGGAGAATGCGAAGGTCGGCGTCGAGTCGTTCGTCGGCCCCGAGGGCCCGGAGTCGATCGTCGTCTGCGGAGGCGTGGTGTCGACTCCGCCCGCGCCGAAGGCCGCGATCCCCTTCGGCGTGCCGACGCCCGTCGGGCCGTCATAGCCGACCGCCCCCTTGCACATGGTCGACGTCCCGCAGCTGCCGTTCGAGCCGCTCGTCACGTCGTGCAGGCTTGCGGGCGAATCAGCCTGGTGGCCGTAGGGGTCGGCGGCGGGATAGTCCGCGGATCCCCCGCCCGCCAAGGCGTAGACGCCCGCGATCAGCGGCGCCGAGAGGCTCGTGCCGCCGACCACAAGCCAGCCGGATCGGCCTTCGACTTTCGTCGTGCTGTAGACCGATGCTCCGGTGTTCGGGTTGGCGTCGGCGGCGACGTCGGCGACTCCGCGCTTCGTCTCGCAGCCGGTCGCCGCCCACTTGGGGTCGGAGGTCTGCCAGGGCTGCGCCGCGGTGTAGGCGCTGCAGCCGCTGCCGGTGCCGGACCACACGGCCTCTCCGCCGTAGCTGTTCGAGGGGCCGAGCGTCAGCGTCGTGCCGCCGACCGCGATCACATAGGGGGAGGCGGCTGGGTATTCGGCGCGGTAGCCGCTGTCCCCCGCCGACGCGGTGATCGCGATCCCCGGGTGATCGTAGGTCGCGTCGCTCACCTCCGACGAGTACTCGCCGCCCCCGTAGCTGTTGGAGATCTCGCTCGCGCCAAGCGCGGCGGCCTCGTTGACTGCGGCGTCCAGGTCGCTGAACGAGTTCGATTCAGCCTCGACCAGAAGGATCTTGCAGTTCTGGCAGATCGCGTGGGCGGTCTCGACGTCGAGCGCGATCTCAAGGGCCCAACTGCTTTTTTTCGAGAAAGGTCCTTCCTGCCCTTCCTGGTTGACCTTGCGGAAGCAGCCGTTCGCGGTCGTGCAGGCCGGCAGGCCGTAGGTTGAGTCGTACACCGCGAGGTCGCTTTCGATAGTCGGGTCGTCGAAGGCGCAGACGATCGCGATCGTCTGCGCTGCCGTTGTGGTCGTCGGCAGGCTGTATGCGCCGTGGAAGTCCGCCGGCCCGTAGCCGGCCGGCCCGGATGTCGCCAGCGGCGTCCCGCTGCGATCCGTGATCACCCGCGAATGGCAGTCGGCCGTCCCCAAGACCGGGGGGCCCGGGCAGACCGGCCGGTTGGGCCTCTGCACCGGCGCAGCCCCGGCTGCGGAGGCGACCATCGGCGCCAGCGCCCCCGCCACGATGAATGGCAGGAACACCACCAGGCTGATCAGGCGCAGGCGAGTCACGACCCCGTCAACCAGTGTAAGGCGAAGAAATTTGGTCAAACGGGCGACGCTAGTACGGCGGGAGGTCCTCGTACCAGTCGCCGAGCATCCGGAAGGCGCGCCAGAAGCGCTGCTTGGCGCCCTCCTCGTCGAGGGAGTCGTCGATGTCGGGGGTGTAGAGGGCGTCGACCGTCGGGGTGAAAGCCTGCACCTCGCCCTCGCGCGGCTCGATCGGGCGGGACAGCGGCACCTCGAGCCCGTTGAGGACGCGCAGCGCCGGCTCCCCCATCACGACGACGATCTTCGGCTGCACGATCGCGATCTCCTCGACGCAGGCGCCGCACGCACTGCTCCGCGGCCAGGTCGGGCTCGGCGATCGGGCACTTGACGCAGAGCGTGCCGTAGACGACCAGCGGGTCGATCCCCAGTCGCTTGAAGCTTTTCATCAGCGCGTTGCCGGCCCGCCCGTAGAAGGCGACGCCCTCTTCGATCTCGGCGACGCCGGGGGCGTGCTTGAGCATGAAGACGTCGGCCTGGGGATGGCCGGAGCCGAGCACCGGCATCAGCTTGCCGCGCGGGCAGTACGGGCACTCCTGGAGCTCGTGGTTCAGCTGGTTGAGCTCGCGGATCGCCCGCTCCAGGTACTTCTCCCTGATCTCGTCGTCGGTCGTCGGCACGCTCGGCGATCTCTTTGACGGGGCGGGCGCGGCTCCTTTCGGCCGGCGCGCCTGCATCAGCTCTTGCCGGAGCGGCCGGAAGGGCCGCCGACCGAGCGCCGTTTCTTCCGCGGCCGGCCGCCGCGCACCGGCTTGGCGTCGGGGACGCGGCGCTTCGGCGCCTTCGGGCCGCCCGGTCGTCTGCAGCAGCTTCAGCGCCTGCACGTAGACGAGGTTCTTGTGCTTGCGGGTGATGTCGGCGTCGCGCATCGCCTCGAGGAACTCCTGGGGCCCGTCGAAGTCGTGGATCCGCACCCGCACGCTGCCCAGCGCCTGGGCGACGTGGCTGTCGGAGCCGGCGCCGGGGACGATCCGGTACTTGCGGGCGAAGCGCTCCGCCTCCTCGTTGAAGGCGGTCAGCGCGACGCGCGGGTTGAAGACCTCGAGCACGTCGATCTCCTCGACGATGTCGATCAGGTGCTCGTAGTCGGGCACCGAGTGGAAGCGGTCGAAGGGGTGGGGGACGTAGACGAGGCCGCCCTGGCGCGGATCTCGGCGATCGTCTCGGCCATCGTCATCCCGCGCGGGATCCTCTCCTCGAGGAAGAGGCCGATCACCTCGCCCTGCTCGGCCGTCTTCACCTCCTCGGCGACGATCACCTTGATGTCGCCCATCTCCGCGGCGATCCTCCGCGCCTCCAGGGCGCCGGAGACCTCGTTGTGGTCGGTGATCGCGATCGCGCCGAGACCGCGGTCGCGGGCCGTCTCCAGCAGCACCTCGACCGGAGTCGCGCAGTCCGGCGAGTGGTCGGTGTGCATGTGGAGGTCGACCTCGATCAGGCGGCGGGTGGAGAGGCGGCGGCGCAGCTCGGGGTCGCCGGCCGGGTCGTGGCGGCGGGCCAGGAGGCGGCGGTAGATGGCCTCCAGCTCGGCCGCGACCTCGGCCCAGTCGCGATCCGGGCCGCCGGGCTCGACCAGCTCGTAGGAGTCCGGGAAGTAGCGCTCGCAGCAGCCGGCCGTCGCCGGCGCTGGCGACCGTGCGGGCGTCGATGCGGCCGAAGAAGATCTCGACCAGCGGCCGCGCCACCTGGGTCGAGAGCACCCGCTCCTGCGGCGCGTGGAAGGTGGCGACGTTGAGCGAGAAGGAGTGGCGCAGCGCCGCCGAGGAGACGCTCGGCGCAAACGGCTCGTGGACGTGGACGATGTCGAACGGCGTCGAGCGCAGCCGCTTCTTTGACCCGGTCGCCGATAGCGGCGACCAGCACCTCGTGGCCGCGCCGCCCCAGCTCCTCGGAGACGCGCTCGACGAACTCGTTGACCGGGTTCGCGACCGCCGCGCCGGTGGGGCGTCACCTGGGCTATCGAGAGGGGCTCGGACGACACGTGCCGGCAGCATAGGAGCCCGCGGGCGCGGGCTCGGCTCAGGCCTCGGCCCCGGTTTCGGCCTGCGCCGCGCCGCTCGGCCTGCGGCGCCTTCGCCACGCCCGCCACCGGGCTCTTGCCGCGCGCGTAGGCGGCGATGAACTCCTCGGTCTGCTCGCGCGCCTCGTCGTCGGGGCGCTGGCTGTGCGGCGACTTCATCAGGTAGCTGGAGGGCCCGTCGAGCTGGCCGGCGATGCCGTTGTTCAGCGCCAGCTTGACGATCCGCACCGCGTCGATCACGACGCCGGCCGAGTTGGGCGAGTCCCAGACCTCGAGCTTCAGCTCGAGGTTGAGCGGCACGTCGCCGAAGGCCTTGCCCTCGAGCCGGATGTGCGCCCACTTGCGGTCGGTCAGCCAGGCGACGTAGTCGGAGGGGCCGACGTGGACGTCCTCCTCGGGCAGCTCGTGGCCCATGATCGAGGTGACGGCGTTGGTCTTCGAGATCTTCTTCGAGTCGAGCCGCTCGCGCTCGAGCATGTTGTAGAAGTCCATGTTGCCGCCGACGTTGAGCTGCGAGGTGCGCTCCATCCGCACGCCGCGGTCGTGGAAGAGGCGGGCGAGCTGGCGGTGGACGATCGTCGCGCCGACCTGCGACTTGATGTCGTCGCCGATGATCGGCAGCCCCGCTTCCTCGAAGCGCTTGTCCCAGTAGTCCTCGCGGGCGATGAAGACCGGCAGGCAGTTGACGAAGCCGACGCCGGCCTTCAGCGCCTGCTCGACGTACCACTTGGTCGCCTCCTCGGAGCCGACCGGCAGGTAGCAGACGAGCACGTCCGCCTTCGTCTGCTTGAGGATGCCGACGATGTCGGCGGTTTCGCCCGGCGCCTTCGTGATCTTCTCCTTCAGGTACTTGCCGAGGCCGTCGTGGGTCATCCCGCGCTCGACCTTGACCCCCAGCTGCGGCACGTCGGCGAACTTGATCGTGTTGTTCTGGCCCGACCAGATCGCCTCGGAGAGGTCCTTGCCGACCTTCTCGGCGTCGATGTCGAAGGCGGCGACGAACTCGACGTCGCGGACGTGGTAGCCGCCGAGGTCGACGTGCATCAGGCCGGGCACTTCCTCGGCGCGGGTCGGCGTCCCGGTAGTACTGGACGCCCTGGATGAAGGAGTTGGCGCAGTTGCCGACGCCGACGATCGCGACGCGGACCTTCTCGTCCGCGCGTGCGGCGCCGTTGCCGCGTTGCTCCGTTGCGTCTCACTCATGAAATCTGGAAGTCCTTCCTCGATCGGCTAGGTGGCCAAACCACACCCGGCGGCCTCGACTGGTTACAGCTCCGCCGCGGGCTCACCGCCGTCGCTGCGGCCGCTCCTGAGAGCTCGTTTCGGACATGCCATACACGCTGGATCACGGTGACGATGGTCAGCGCCGCGATCGCGTAGATCGCGGGCGCCAGCAGCTCGAAGTGCCCGAGGCCGGCGCCCTTGGCGAAGACCAAGCCGATCGAAAGTAGCACTACCCTGACCGGCCGCGTCGCCAAGCCGACCTTGCACTCGACCCCGAGCGCCTCGGCGCGGGCCCTGGTGTAGGAGACCATCAGCGAGCCGAGCACCGCGACCACGCACATCGCGGCGGCGAAATCGTCGCCCGTGGCGGCGAAGTAGCCGGCGACGGCGGCCAGCACGATCCCCTCCTCGATCCGGTCCAGGGTCGAGTCGAGGAAGGCGCCGAACAGGGTCCCCTTGCCCGACATCCGCGAGTAGCGGCCGTCGAGCGTGTCCATCGTCGAGCCGACGATGAAGGCGACGCCGGCGAGGAAGAAGAGGCGCTGGGTGACCAGCGCCGCCGCGACGAGGTTGAGGGCAAAGCCGACCAGTCGAGATCGCGTTGGGGGTCAGCCGCGACTCGATCAGCCGATCGCGGGCGTAGGCGCGAAGCTCCTGGGCGTTGCGGGCCTGGCGGCCGTTGCGGCGCCGCCGGGGCCCTTGGGGGCGCCGAAGGTTCCATTGACGTGAGGCTAGATCGATCGCGGGCCGGACGGCGCAGCGGGACGCGGGCTACGCCTCGGCCTCCTGCGGGGCGCCGGCCCGCCAGGACCAGGCCTCCGGCCGGGCGCGGGCGAGCAGCCGGTGGGCGACCAGGGCGGCGGTGGCGGCGACCAGGCGCAGCCGAGCACCGCGTCGATCCAGTAGTGGTTGGCGGTGACGATCACGACCCAGGCGACGAGCAGCGGCCAGACGGCCCAGAAGGCCCTCGCGAGCCAGCGGCGCGCAGACCATCACCCCGGTGCCGCCGATCATCAGCGCGAAGGCGCAGTGCATGCTCGGCACCGCCGCGTAGGGGTTGATGAAGACCTTCGCCACGGCGGAGTCGTGGTTGACGCCTGGAGAAGTCGACGATCGTGTCGACGAAGCCGTGTTCGGGGAACATCCGCGGCGGCGCGGTCGGGAAGAGCGTGTAGCCGATCAGCGCCAGCCCCATCGCGACCACGAACATGTTGCGCACGAAGTAATAGGACTCGTTGCGGAAGAGGTAGAGCCAGACAGGAAGCCGAGCGTGATCGTGAACTGGCTGTTGAGGTAGACCTGGTTGGCGAAGTCGATCAGCCAGTGGGCGGGCAGGAAGAGGGCCTGCAGGCTGGGCTCGAAGAAGGTGTGGGTCGACCGCTCGAATTCGATCACCTGCTGGCCGTGGGCGATCGCGACGGCGCGCTGCCCGTCGGCGATCCCGCGCACCAGCTCGTAGGCGAAGTCGACGAGGGCGAGGATGCCGAGCTGGCGCCCGCATCGCCCCAGCCCTTGGGGAGCTTGGCCCCAATGCGCGCGAGCGCCCGAGACACTCGGCGACATTGTAATCGCCGGTTAACGGCCGCAGTGACGGCGCCGGTAGGGTCGCGCCGGCGATGGCATGGAAGCGGCCGGAAAGGCGGCGGGTGCGGGCGATCCGCGACCGGCTGCGGGAGATGTACGGGCGGCCGGTCAACCGAGCCGCACGGCCGGCCGATCGCCGAGCTGGTCAAGACCGTGCTCTCCCAGCACACCAACGACCGCAACCGCGACCGCGCCTTCGCGGCGCTGCGCGAGCGGTTCCCGACCTGGGAGGAGGTGCGCGACGCGCCGGTCGAGCGAGGTCGAGGAGGCGATCCGCGTCGGCGGGCTGGGCAAGCAGAAGGCGCCCGCGCATCCAGGCGATCCTCGAGCGGCTCGGCGACCCCCCGGACCTCGACTGGACGCGGACGGCGCCGCGCGAGGAGTCGCTGGACTTCCTGCTCTCGCTGCCGGGGGTCGGGCGGAAAACCGCCGCCTGCGTGCTGATCTTCACCTGGGGCATCCCCGAGATCCCGGTCGACGTCCACATCCACCGGGTCGGCGGGCGGCTCGGGCTCTTCCCGCCGAAGGCCTCCTTCGAGCGCGCCCACGACGAGATGCTGGCGATCGTCGACCCCGAGGACGCCTACGAGCTGCACATGAACCTGATCCGCCACGGCCGCGAGCTCTGCCGGCCGAAGCCGCGCTGCGGCGAATGCGGGCTGCGCCGGATGTGCCCCTGGTATCGCCGGAGCGCCAGTAGTATCCCGGCCGCCGGCCGGCGGGAATGACCGAGGGCCGGCGCCAAGGACACCGCCAAATGAGCAAACGCACCTTCGTCGTCTTCGGGCTGCTGGTCGTCGTCCTCGCGGTCCTCATCCCCTGGCTCGCCTTCCGCTCGCAGCGGCGACGCGCGCCGGCGAGCTGAAGGCGTGCCGGCCGACCTGAAGGCCGGCCAGAGCCTCTTCCAGACCAACTGCGGCACCTGCCACACGCTCTACGCGGCGGGGACCGACGGCAACTACGCCCCCAACCTCGACGAACTGCTGGCCCCGACCGGGCCGCCGAGCGGCACCAGCGCGCAGCGACGACGATCAAGGCGACCGAAGCCCGCGTCCTCAACGCGATCGAGCACGGCGTCGACAGCACCACGACTCCGGGCCGGATGCCGCGCCGGGATCCTCACCACGGGCAGGCCAAAGAAGTCGCCGAATTCGTCGCCCACACCGCGGCCGAGCGAAGGGCTAAAGAGGCCGCGAGGCCGCCGCCCCGCGTGGGCCGGCCGCCGCGCTGCGTCCCACCCCTGCGGTCGACATTTCAACCGGTATCCGAATGAAATTGACGACCGCGGTTGGAGGCGCGGCTGTGATCTGCCATACTCGCGACTTAGATTTCTTAGCCAGTCATAGACGAAACCCCTGGAGGTAAGCGGAAAAGTGGGAAAGACGATCGGGATCGACCTGGGCACCACCAACTCCTGCGTCGCCGTGATGGAGGGCGGCGAGCCGACCGTCCTCGAGAACGCCGAGGGCGGGCGGACGACCCCCTCGGTCGTCGCCTTCACCGAGTCCGGCGAGCGGCTCGTCGGCACCGTCGCCAAACGCCAGGCGGTGATGAACCCCGAGAACACGATCTTCTCGATCAAGCGCTTCATGGGCCGCAAGGAGGCCGAGGTCAAAGAGGAGGAGACGATCGTCCCCTACGAGGTCGCCGCCGGGCCCAACGGCGACGTTCGCGTCGAGGTGCGCGGCAAGCAGTACAGCCCGCCCGAGATCAGCGCGATGATCCTGCAGAAGCTGAAGACCGACGCCGAAGCGAAGCTGGGCGAGGCGGTCGACAGCGCCGTGATCACCGTCCCCGCCTACTTCAACGACGACCAGCGCCAGGCGACCAAGGACGCCGGCAAGATCGCCGGGCTCGACGTGAAGCGGATCATCAACGAGCCGACCGCCGCCTCGCTCGCCTACGGGCTCGACAAGGAGAAGGCCGACCACACGATCCTCGTCTTCGACCTCGGCGGCGGCACCTTCGACGTCTCGGTGCTGGAAATCGGCGACGGCGTCTTCGAGGTGAAGGCGACGGCCGGCGACAACCACCTCGGCGGCGACAACTGGGACAAGGCGATCGTCGAGTGGCTGGTCGCCGAGTTCAAGCGCGACCAGGGCGTCGACCTGGCGCCAGGACAAGAACTCGCTGCAGCGCCTCTACGAGGCCGCCGAGAAGGCGAAGATCGAGCTCTCCTCGACCCAGGAGACGCAGATCAACCTGCCCTTCATCACGGCCGTCGAGGGGCAGCCCAAGCACCTCGACCTGAAGCTCATCGCGCTCGAAGCTGAACGAGCTGACCGCCGAGCTGCTGGAGCGGATCGTCGGCCCGGTGAAACGGGCCCTGGACGACGCCGGCGCCGAGATCGACCACGTCGTGCTGGTCGGCGGGATGACCCGGATGCCGGCCGTGCGCGAGCGGGTCAAGGAGCTGACCGGCAAGGACCCCCACCAGGGGGTCAACCCCGACGAGGTGGTCGCGGTCGGCGCCGCGATCCAGGCCGGGGTGCTGGCCGGCGACGTCAAGGACGTGCTGCTGCTCGACGTCACCCCGCTGACGCTCGGCATCGAGACCAAAGGCGGCGTGATGACGAAGCTGATCGAGCGCAACACGACGATCCCCACGAAGAAGTCGGAGATCTTCTCGACCGCCGACGACAACCAGCCCTCGGTCGAGATCCACGTGCTGCAGGGCGAGCGCGAGATGGCCGGCGGCAACAAGAGCCTCGGCAAGTTCCAGCTGACCGGGATCCCGCCCGCGCCGCGCGGCCTGCCGCAGATCGAGGTCACCTTCGACATCGACGCCAACGGCATCCTGCACGTCACCGCGAAGGACCTGGGCACCGGCAAGGAGCAGAAAATCGAGATCAAATCCGGCTCCGGGCTCTCCGAGGAGGAGATCCAGAGCATGGTCTCCGACGCCGAGGCGCACGCCGACGAGGACCGCCGCCAGCGCGAGCTGGCCGAGGCCCGCAACCTCGCCGAGAACGCCGCCTACCAGTCCGAGAAACAGCTCGCGGAGCTGGGCGACAAAGTCGAGCGACTCCGACCAGGAGCAGATCGAGGCGGCGATCAAGGACGTGCGCGAGTCGCTCGAGTCCGACAGCGCCGAGGAGATCAACTCGAAGACGGAAGCGTTGACGGCGGCCTTCCAGAAGGTCTCCGAGCAGATCTACGCCGCGGCGCAGGAGCAGGCGGCGTCGGGCGACGGCGCCTCGGCCGAGGGGGCCTCCTCCGAGGACGAGGAGGAGGTCGTCGACGCCGAGGTGGTGGACGAGGGCGACGAGAAGTGAGCGGCGCTGCTCGAGGACGAGGAAGGGACCAGGCAGCTCGACCGCGGGTCCTGTCGCCGAGGGTGGCACGTCGTCCTCGCAAGCTGCGGGCGACGTCCCAGCCCTCGACACCACCCGCGGGAGAGACGTCTGAGGCACCAGCGTCGGTGACCTCCCCGTCCGAAAGAGGGGCGAGCAGGTTGAGACCGACCTCGAGGCGCTGCTCAAGGAGCGGGACGACTACCTGGAACTGGCGAAGCGGACGAAGGCGGATTTCGAGAACTACCGGAAGCGGATGACGCAGTGAGGTGCAGGCGGCGCTCGCCAGGGGGAAGGGGGAGTTGGCGAGGGACGTGGTGCCTGTGCTCGGACGACCTGGAGCGGGCGATCGAAGCGGCGGGCCTCGATCCGGAGGGGGACTCGGAGGACGGGTTGTCGCATGGCGTGCTGCTGGTGTTCCGCAGCTTGCGGGACACGCTCGCAGCGCCAGGGGGTCGAGGCGGTCGACCCGCAGGGCGAGAAGTTCGATCCCACGCCTGCATGAGGCGCTTTCGACAGTGGCGGCCGACGGGGTCGAGGCCGGCACCGTGGTGGAGGTCCTGCAGAAGGGCTACCGGCTCGACGAGCAGCTGGTCCGGCCGGCACGAGTCGTGGTGAGCGAGTAAGTGGGCGAGCACCCGTGTCCGATGACGAGCCCACACGTCGAACATCGGATGTGAAGTAGGGGGCGATGGCTGAGGACCTCTACAAAGTCCTGGGCGTCTCCAAGAAGGCGTCCGCCGAGGAGATCAAGAAGGCGTACCGGAAGCTCGCGCGCAAATACCACCCGGACCGGAACCCCGACGATCCGCAGGCGGAGGAGCGCTTCAAGGAGGTGCAGGGCGCCTACGACACCCTCTCGGACCCCGAGAAGCGCAAGCAGTACGACGCCGGCGGGGCGTTCGCCGGCTTCGGCGCCGGCCGCGGGGCGGGGGCGCCGTTCGGGCGGCATGGAAGGGGGCGGCTTCGCGGCCGACTTCGGCGACGTCTTCTCCGACCTCTTCAGCCGCGGCGGCGGCCGGGCGCGCCCCCAGCAGATGCGCGGCCGCGACCTCGAAACCGAGGTCAGCCTCAGCTTCGACCAGGCGGTCAACGGCGCCCAGATCAGCGTCAGCGTGCCGAAGGCCGGGCGCTGCCCGACCTGCCACGGCAGCGGCGCCAAGCCGGGGACGAGCCCGGTCACCTGCCCGCGCTGCGAAGGGCGCGGCATCGACGCCCAGAGCCAGGGCTTCTTCTCGATCAGCCAGCCCTGCCCGCAGTGCGGCGGCGCCGGCCAGGTGATCGAGGACCCCTGCCCGACCTGCGGCGGCTCCGGCCTGACCCGGCAGACGAAGCGCTACAAGGTCAACGTCCCGCGCCGGCGTCAGCGACGGCACCCGGATCCGGCTGGCCGGCAAGGGCGAGGCGGGGCCGCGCGGCGGCCCGGCGGGCGACCTCTACGTGGTCACGCGGGTCGCCGCCTCCCCCGTCTTCAAGCGGCTCGATGACGGCAACCTCGAGGTGACGGTGCCGATCACGATCGCCGAGGCGCTGCGGGGCGGCGACGATCGAGGTGCCCACCCTGGACGGCACGAAGAAGATCAAAGTGCCGGCAGGGCACCAGGCACGGCACGATCCAGCGCCTGCGCGGCGAGGGACCGCCGAAGCCGCACGGCCGGGGCCGGGGCGACATCCGCTACCGGCTCGAGATCGAGGTGCCCCAGAAGCTGACCAAGGAGCAGCGCGAGGCGGCCGAGCGGCTCGCCGAGGCCCTCGACGGCTCCGATCCCCGCGCCGAGCTGCTGCGGAGGGCGGCGATCCGATGAGCGTTGCCGGATTTCACCCCCTTATAGGGGGGCAAAAGTCGGCAGCGGCGGTGGGTCCGTGAGCGTGCGGCGGGAAACCGTGACCGCGTCGATCGACGCGGAGCGGGGCGTCTTCATGATCTCGGTCGCCGCCGAGCTGGCCCACATGCACCCGCAGACGCTGCGGATGTACGAGGCGCGCGGGCTGATCACGCCGCAGCGCTCGCCGAAGAACACGCGGCTCTACTCGCAGCGCGACGTCGAGCGGCTGCGCCGCATCCAGCGGATGACCTCGGAGGAGGGCCTGAACCTGGCCGGGGTCGAGACGGTGCTGAGGATGGAGGAACGGGTGGAGGAGATGCGCGCCGAGCTGGAGCGGATGCGGCGCCGCGCCGAGCAGCTGCAGCGCCGCATGCGGGAGGAGGGCTGATGGAGCAGAACATGGGACCGCAGGGCCCCGGCATGCCCGGCGCCGAGCAGGAGCAGGTCGACCCGCTGGAGGCCTTCGGCCGCGACCTCACCGCCGAGGCCGAGGCGGGCAGGCTCGACCCGGTGATCGGCCGCGACGAGGAGATCCGCCGCGTCATCCAGGTCCTCTCGCGCCGCACCAAGAACAACCCGGTGCTGATCGGCGACCCCGGCGTCGGCAAGACGGCGATCGTCGAGGGGCTGGCGCAGCGGATCGTCGAGCGGCGACGTGCCGGAGCAGCCTGCGCGACCGCCGCGTGATCGCGCTCGACATCGGCGTCGCTGCTGGCCGGCTCGAAATACCGCGGCGAGTTCGAGGAGCGGCTGAAGGCGGTTCTGAAGCGAGGTGCAGGAGGCCGAGGGGCAGATCGTCCTCTTCCTCGACGAGCTGCACACGATCGTCGGCGCTGGCGCGGCCGAAGGCGCGGTCGACGCCGCCAACCTGCTGAAGCCGATGCTGGCCCGCGGCGAGCTGCGCGCGGTCGGCGCGACGACGCTCGACGAGTACCGCAAGCACATCGAGAAGGACGCGGCGCTGGAGCGGCGCTTCCAGCCGGTCTACGTCGGCGAGCCCGACGTCGCCGACACGATCGCGATCCTGCGCGGGCTGAAGGAGCGCTACGAGGTCCACCACGGAGTCGACATCACCGACTCGGCGATCGTCGCCGCGGCGACCCTCTCGGAGCGCTACATCGCCGACCGCTTCCTGCCCGACAAGGCGATCGACCTGATCGACGAGGCCGCCTCGCGGCTGAAGATCGAGATCGACTCGATACCGACCGAGATCGACGAGGTGGAGCGGCGCATCCAGCAGCTCGAGATCGAGCGCGAGGCGCTGAAGAAGGAGAAGGACGAGGCCTCGAAGGCGCGGCTCGAGGCGCTCGAGGCGGAGCTGGCGGAGCGGGGCGAGCGCGCTGGCGAGATGGAGGCGCGCTGGCAGACCGAGAAGGCGGCGATCGACGCGATCAAAGCGGCGAAGGCACGGCTCGAGGGCGCCGGCCGCGAAGCCGAGCGGGCCGAGCGCGAAGCGGACCTGGAGCGCGCCGCGAAGCTGCGCTACGGCGAGATCCCCGAGCTGGAGAAGACGCTCGCCGAGCAGGAGGCGAAGCTGGCCGAGCTGCACGCCGAGGGTGGCTCGATGCTCTCGCAGAAGGTGACCGAAGAGGAGGTCGCCGAGGTCGTCGCCAAATGGACGGGGATCCCGGTGACGCGCCTGATGGAGGGCGAGGTCGAGAAGCTGATCCAGATGGAGGAGCGCCTGCACGAGCGGGTGATCGGCCAGGACGAGGCGATCGCCGCCGTCTCCAATGCGCTGCGCCGCTCGCGCGCCGGCCTCTCCGACCCCAACCGGCCGATCGGCTCCTTCCTCTTCCTCGGCCCGACCGGGGTCGGCAAGACCGAGCTGGCGAAGGCGCTGGCGGAGTTCATGTTCGACTCCGAGCAGGCGATCGTCCGGCTCGACATGTCCGAGTACATGGAGAAGCACACGGTGGCGCGGCTGATCGGGGCGCCGCCCGGCTACGTCGGCTACGAAGAGGGCGGGCAGCTGACCGAGGCGGTGCGCCGCCGCCCCTACGCGGTCGTGCTGCTCGACGAGATCGAGAAGGCCCACCCCGACGTCTTCAACACGCTGCTGCAGATCATGGACGACGGGCGGCTCACCGACGGCCAGGGCCGCACCGTCTCCTTCACGAACACGGTGCTGATCATGACCTCGAACGTCGGCAGCGACCGGATCGCCGGCGAGTCGGTCGACGAGCGGATTCGCGAGCAGATCGAAGAGGTCCTGGCGACCACCTTCAAGCCCGAGTTCCTCAACCGGATCGACGACACGGTGATCTTCCATCGCCTCTCCAAGCAGGACATCGCCGGCATCGTCGAGCTCCAGGTCGAGCGGCTGATCGGCCGCGTCGCCGAGCGCGGCATCGCGGTCGAGCTGAGCGAGGGCGCGCGCACGCTGCTCGGCAACCTCGGTTACGACCCGACCTACGGCGCCCGGCCGCTGAAGCGGGTGGTCCAGAAGCGGCTCGTCGACAGGCTGGCGCTGAAGATCCTCGAGGGCGAGTTCGCCGCGGGGGACGTGGTGCGGGTCGACGCCGCCGACGGCGAGCTGGCCTTCGAGAAGGCGCCGGAGCGGGCCGCGGCGGCGGCGTAGGCACCGCCGCCACATCGACCCGTTAACAAGATGGTTATTTAGTCGGCGCTCAATTTGCGCTGTTATTCAGGCGAAGGAACGTCCACCGGGATTCGCAATCCAGGCGACAGGGCTTCAGGA
Source organism: uncultured Solirubrobacterales bacterium (assembly GCA_963696185.1). Lineage (GTDB taxonomy): Bacteria > Actinomycetota > Thermoleophilia > Solirubrobacterales > 70-9 > VRUE01. Next base: position 1,551,697 of record OY968825.1, on the reverse strand, counting down.
AAGGGAGGAAGCTTCCGACGTAAGCTTGTGAGCTTCGATTCGATGCTGAGACGCCGTCAAATCAACTCGGGGGCAGGGCCGCGCTTGCGCTCCTCGGCCGCGACCGCGGCCGGGCCGGTGCGCGAGGCGGCCTGGGTCGTCGAGGAGCGCCTGGTCTGGGGGGTCGCGGACGCGCTCAGGGCAGCCCTCGACGCCGTCAGGTGGCCGCTCGAGAAGCTCGCCTGGACGCTGGAGCAGCGGCTGGTCTGGCCGCTCGGCGAGCGGCTCGGCTACCGGGCTGAGCCGAAGCGCGCAGCCGGCGCCGCCGCGCTGGCGCTGGCCATCGCCGGCATCGTCGCGTTCGGGATCGTCTCGGGCTCGGGCGGCGGGACGCCGGCCGTGCCGAGCGGCGCCAGGACCGCTGCCCCGATCGCGACCTCCGGCCCGGCCCCGGCCGCCGCGCCGCACCCGGCGCCCGTGCTGCACGGCATCGCGCCCGACCTCACGCCGCGCGCCGGCGTCTCGCGGGCCGCGCCGCGCGGCAAGTCGAAGGCCGCCGCGAGCACGGCGACGACCTCCCCGCAGGGGTCTTCGGCCACCGCCACGGCCACCCTCCCCGCCGCCGCCCCGAGCGCCGCCGCGATCGAGGTCGCCCACCGCTTCTCCAACGCCTTCGTCCGCTACGAGACCGGCAAGGCCACCCCCGCGGTGCGCGCCGCCTTCGCGGAAACCGCGACCCCGAAGCTCGTCCACTCGCTGCTGCGCCGGCCGCCCCGCCTGCCGGCGAACGTCGAAATCCCCCAGGCCAAAGTGATGAACGTCGTGCCGGGCCCGCGGCTCGGCAAGGTGTACACGGTCAGCGTCTCGCTGCTGCGCGTCGGGCTGACCAGCGAGCTGCGCCTCAGCATGCAGCACGAAGGCGGAGCCGCCCCGCCCGCCGGCCACGAAGGCGGCGGATCCACCTCGCCAGCCAGCGAACGTTCCCCGGGCCAGAGCGGCGGCTGGAAGGTCACGGACATCCTCGGCTGAGCATGGGGCGCATTCGCAACACCCTCCTCACCGCCGCGGTCGGCGCCGCGCTGACGGCGCCCGCCGCCTCGGCCGCCGAAGCGCCGCCCCCGCCCGGGTCGCCGCCCGCCTCCTCGACGGCGCCGCCGCCGGCGAGCACGACGACGGTGCCCGCCCCGGTCAAGCCGGGCGTCCAGCAGGGCGCCACCATCGTCGCCCCGCCCGCCCCGAAGGGCAAGCCGAAGCGGACGGGGGGCGTCTCGGCGGGCTCCGGCAAGGGGAAGGCCAAGCCCGAACCGGGGCCCAGCTCGAAGCCGGCCCCGGGCGCCACCGCCGCGCCCGGCCTCGCGCCGTCCCTGTCGATCGGCTCGATCCCCTCCTCGAGCTGCGCCGCGGCCGGCGTCCCCCCGGTCCTGATCCCGATCTACCAGCGGGCTGCGGCCGCGTACGGCCTCGGGCCGCAGGGCCCCGCCGTCCTCGCCGGCATCAACGAGGTCGAGACCGCCTTCGGCACCAACCTCAACGTCTCCTCGGCCGGCGCCGTCGGCTGGATGCAGTTCATGCCGTCGACCTGGGAAACCTACGGCGTCGACGCCAACGGCGACGGGGTGCGCGACCCCTACAACCCCGAAGACGCGATCTTCGCCGCCGCCCGCTACCTGAGCGCGGCCGGGATGCCGGCCGACACCTACGGCGCGATCTACGCCTACAACCACGCCGACTGGTACGTCGCCGAGGTGCTGGCCAACGCCAACTGCTACGCACCGGCGCTGGGCGGCAGCGCCAGCGCGATCGCGGCGACGCCGCAGCTCCAGCAGCTGAGCTGCCAGCCGGCCCCGGCCTGGCGCCGCAAGGTCCCCGCCGAATACCTGGCCGCCGCCGAGGCCGCGGCCGCCCGCTACAACCTCGGCAGCCGGGGCGTCTGGGCGCTGATGGCGGTCGCCCGCCTCGAGTCGAACTTCGGCCGCGGCATGAGCAAGGCCGAGCTGAGCCGCAGCGGGCCGTTCGGCCTCGAACCGAGCGAGTGGAGGCACTACGGGGTGGACGGCAACGAAGACGGCCGCATCCGCCACGCCGACTCGGCCGACTCGGCGGCGACGCTGGCGCGGCTGATCTGGTCGCGGGGGAGCCTCGCCGCCGGCGTCTTCGCCCACAACCAGGCGGCCTGGTACGTCCAGGCCGTGCTCGGCGAAGCCGCGCAGATGCAGGGCCGCTGCAGCATCCACTACGTCGACTGGTCGGTCGCGCTCCCCGCCGCCGCCGGCAGCTACGTCAACCCCTTCTCGCTCAGCACGAACCTGGTGACCGGCCGCATCGACCAGGGGGTCGACTTCGTCGGCAACGGCGCGATCGTCGCGATCGGCAACGCGGTCGTCCTGAGGACGGGCGCCCCCGGCTGGCCGGAAGGCGGCGGCGTCCTCTACCAGCTCCTGGACGGGCCGCTGAAGGGCGAGACGATCTTCGTCTACGAGGGCGTCGACGCCACGGTGCGGGCCGGTCAGACGGTCAGGGCCGGCCAGCAGATCGCCAGCTTCAGGCCGGGCGGCTCGATCGAGACCGGGCTCGCCGACAGCGCCGGGGTGCCGCTCAGCCACGCCGAATACTTCGAGGGCAAGGTCACCCAGTCCGGCCTCCAGATGTTCTCGCTGCTGCAGGCGCTCGGCGTCTGAGAGCCCGGCCGTAGACACGTCCCCGGTTCCTCGCGTAACGTAGGTCCGTACCCCGGCGAGAGGAGACCGACATGCCCACCTACGTGATGCTCACCAACCTGACCGCCGACGGCGTCCGCACCCTGAAGAACAACCCGGGGCGGGTGGCCGAGGTCAACCAGGAGGTCGAACAGATCGGCGCCAAGGTGCTGGCCCAGTACGCGACGCTCGGCCAGTACGACTTCGTCTCGGTCGTCGAAGCGCCCGACGAGAAGACGATGGCCAAGGTCTCGGTCGAGCTCGGCTCGCGCGGGACGATGACGAGCCAGACGCTGACGGCGATCCCGTCGGACCAGCTGGCCGACGCGCTGTAGGAAGAAGGATTTGAAGGCACTGGTCGTAGGGGGAGGGGGGCGCGAGCACGCGATCGTGCGGTCGCTGGCGCGGTCCCTACACTCCCCCGAGCTGCTCTGCGCGCCCGGCAACGCCGGGATCGCCGCCGACGCGGAGTGCCTGCCCGAGGTGGCGGCCGGCGACGTCGAGGCGGTGGTCGCCGCCGCGAAGCGGTGCGGCGCCGACCTGGTCGTGGTCGGGCCCGAGGCGCCGCTGGTCGCCGGCGTCGTCGACGCGCTGGAGGAGGCCGGCGTGCCCGCCTTCGGGCCGAGCGCCGCCGCCGCCCGGCTGGAGGGCTCGAAGGCGTTCGCCAAGGAGCTGATGCGGGAGGCCGGGGTGCCGACCGCCTCCCACGTCCTGCTGGGCAGCCGCGAGGAGGCGAACGACCACCTCGCCTGCGCCTCCTACCCGGCGGTCCTGAAGGCGGACGGGCTGGCGGCCGGCAAGGGGGTGATCGTCTGCCCGACCGAGGCCGAGGCGCGCGCCGCCGTCGAGGTCTTCTTCACCGAGCGGCGCTTCGGCGAGACGGCGGTGGTGCTGGAGGAGTTCCTGGCGGGCGAGGAGCTGTCGCTGCTGGCGCTCTGCGACGGCGAGAACGTCGTGCCGCTGGCCCCGGCCCAGGACTACAAGCGGATCCTCGACGGCGACGAGGGGCCCAACACGGGCGGCATGGGCAGCTACTCGCCGGTCCCCGGCTTCGGCCCGGCCGAGGTGGAGGAGATCGTCGACGCCGTGCACCGGCCGGCGGTGGCGGCGATGGCGCGCCGCGGGACGCCCTTCCACGGCGTCCTCTACGCGGGCCTGATGGTCGGGCCGGAGGGGCCGAGGGTGCTGGAGTTCAACGTCCGCTTCGGCGACCCCGAGACGCAGGCGGTGCTGCCGCGGCTGCGCTCCGACCTGGTCGACCTCTGCCTGGCGGCGCGCGAGCCGGGCGGGCTGGCCGGCGTCGCGGCGGAGTTCTCCGAGGAGTGGGCGGTGACCCTGGTGCTGGCCTCCGCCGGCTACCCGGAGTCGCTCTTCGAAGGGCGACGCGATCCGCGGCCTCGAGGCGGCGGCGGAGCTGGCCGAGGTCACCCACGCCGGCACCGCGCGGCGCGACGGGGAGATCGTCACCGCCGGCGGCCGCGTCCTCAACGTGACCGCGCTGGGCTCGACGCCGGCCGAGGCGCGCGATCGCGCGTACGATGCGGCGGGCCGGATCTCCTTCGAGGGAATGCAGATGCGGTCCGACATCGCCGCCCGCGCCGTCGAGCGGGTCCCCAGCCGACGATGAGAGAGGAAGAGATGAGCGAGATCTCAGAGGAGCCGCGGCCGAGCGAGACCGCCACGATGCCGGCGGTCGAGGAGGCCTTCGAGGAGATCGGCGTCGAAGAGCCGCTGGTCGGGATCATCATGGGCTCGAAGAACGACAAGTCGAAGATGCAGCCGGCCGGCGCCGCCCTGCAGGAGGCCGGCATCCGCTTCGAGGTGCGGGTGATGAGCGCCCACCGCGACCCCGAGCTGGTCCGCGAGTACTGCACCAACGCGCGGATGCGCGGGTTGAGGGTGATCATCGCCGGGGCCGGGATGTCGGCGGCGCTGCCCGGCGTCGCCGCCGCCCACACCGACCTGCCGGTGATCGGCGTGCCGATCCTCGGCAAGAGCCTGGGCGGGCTCGACGCGCTGCTCTCCGCGGTGCAGATGCCGCCCGGCGTCCCGGTCGCCTGCGTGGCGATCGACGGGGCGAAGAACGCGGGGCTGCTCGCCGCCCGGATCATCAACGCATGAATGTGACGTTCCCGGCGGGCGGGTCCTGTCATGGGGGTTGGGGGGGCGCTGCGGGCGAGGGCGTCCTCGACCCCCCCAACCCCCATGCCACCCGCCCGAGGGGCGGTGTCCAGTGATCCCCAGGTACACGCGACCGGAGATGGGCGCCGTTTGGTCCCAGCAGAGGAAGTTGGAGTGCTGGCTGGAGGTCGAGCTGGCGGCGACGGAGGCTTGGGCCGAGGAGGGTGTGGTGCCGCGGGAGGCCGCCGAGGCCTGCCGCGCCAACGCCGCCTTCACGGTCGAGGCGGTCGAGGCGCGCGAGCGGGTCACCGATCACGACGTCGCCGCCTTCGTCGATGTCGTCGCGGAATCGGTCGGCGAGCCCGGCCGCTGGATCCACTACGGCCTCACCTCCTCCGACGTGCTCGACACGGCGCTGGCCCTGCAGCTGCGCCAGGCGGGAGAGATCGTGATCGCGGGCGCCCGCGCTTACCGCGACGCCTTGATCGAGCGGGCGCTGGAGCAGCGCGAGACGCTCTGCGTGGGGCGCACCCATGGGGTCCATGCGGAGCCGACGACCTTCGGGCTGCGCCTGGCGGGATTCGCCTTCGAGGCGGATCGCAACCTCGCTCGACTCGACGGAGGCCTTCGAGCGGCTGGCGGTGGGCAAGCTCTCGGGGGCGGTCGGCACCTACGCCTCGGTGCCGCCGGCGGTCGAGGCTCGCGTGATGGAGCGGCTGGGGCTGCGGAGGGAGGACGTCGCCACGCAGGTGGTGCCGCGTGACCGCCACGCGGCGCTGACCGCAGCGATCGCCATCGCCGGCGGCGGCCTCGAGCGCTTCGCGACCGAGGTCCGCAACCTGCAGCGCACGGAGGTGCGCGAGGTCGAGGAGCCGTTCGGCGACGGTCAGAAGGGCTCCTCGGCGATGCCGCACAAGCGCAACCCGATCCGTGCCGAGCGGATCACCGGCCTCGCCCGCGTCCTGCGCGGCTACGCCCAGGCCGGCCTCGAGAACATCGCCCTCTGGCACGAGCGCGACATCTCCCACTCCGGCGCCGAGCGGGTGATCCTCCCCGACGCGACGATCCTGCTCGACTACATGCAGAACCTGGCGGCGAAGCGTCGCGGCCGGCATGACGGTCAACGCCGACCGCATGCGCGAGAACCTCGAGCTGACCCACGGCGCCCTCTTCAGCCAGCGCGCCCTCACCGCCCTGGTCGAGTCGGGCATGACCCGCGACGAGGCCTACCGGCTCGTCCAGGAGAGCGCCCAGCGGGCCTGGGACACCGGCACCGACTTCCGCGACCTGCTCGCCGAGGCGGCACCCGACCTCGACCTCGACGCCGTCTTCGACTACGGCGCCTATCTCACCCACCTCCCCGAGATCTTCGAGCGGCTCGAAGCGCTGAGGTAAGCTCGCGCCGATGGTTCTCTACACCTGCGGGCAGAAGACTCATGGGCCGGCGTTTGCGCATCCGTGCGCGAAGGCGGGCAAGGCGCTCGACGCGGCCGGATACGAGTACGAGCTGAAGGTCGTCGGCGGCTACCGGCTGATGCCCTGGACCTGGGGCAGCCGCGGCGACGACCGGGCCGAGGTGAAGCGGCTGAGCGGCACCAACGAGGTGCCGATCCTCGTCCTCGACGACGGCGAGGTCGTCTCCGGCTCGGGCACGATCGCCCGCTGGGCGCGCGAGCACCCGACCACCTAGCGCGGTCGCCATTTCAACCGCTAGGCGAATGAAATGACGACTGCGGTTGGGCTGTCGTCCTGAGCCACCTAGCGCGGTCGACCTTTCAACCGCTAGGCGAATGAAATGTCGACCGCGGCGGGGTGGGGCGGCGGGCGGTTAGGACGACCGGGGTGCCGGCGCGCGGCGAGAGGGTGATGTTGCGGCGGGCGACGCGCTCCGGCGCCGGGCCGGCCTTGTGCAGGTCGCAGCGGGTCAGCACCTCGCGCAGGACGATCCGCATCTCGAACTCGGCGAAGGAGGCGCCGAGGCAGCGGCGGACGCCGCCGCCGAAGGGGATCCAGGCGTAGGTGTCCGGCCCCTGCTCGAGGAAGCGCTCGGGCCGGAAGGCGAACGGCTCGGGGTAGAGGTCGGCGCGGGTGTGGGTGAGCCAGATCGCCGGCGAGACGTCGGTGCCGGCCGGCAGCGCGCGGCCTTCGACGCTCAGCTCCTTGGCGAGGCGGCGGCCGGCGAGCGGCACAACCGGCCGCAGCCGCAGGACCTCGGTGATCGTCGCCCGCAGGTAGTCGTCCCCGCCCTCGGCCAGCGACTCGCGCAGGCGCCGCAGCGGCTCGGGGTGGCGGAGCAGCAGGTCGAAGGCCCAGGCGAGCGCCGTCGCGGTCGTCTCGTGCCCGGCCAGCAGCAGGGTGATCAGCTGGTCGCGCAGCTCCGCGTCGCTCATCCCCTCGCCGTCCTCGAAGCGGGCCAGCATCAGCGCCGAGAGGATGTCGCCGCGCTGCTCGAGGCCGCCGGCGGCGCGGCGCTCGGCGATCTCTTCGTAGAGCAGCTCGTCGACCGCCCGCAGCTGGCGTTCGAACATCGCCCACGGCCCGCGGCGGCCGCCGAAGCGCTGCGACGCGAGCCCGATCAGCTGGGCGAGCGGCGAGGCGGTCTCCGCCAGCACCCGGCCGAGCATGCCGCGCAGCCGCTCCAGGCGCGAGCCCTCGGCGACGCCGAAGACGACCCGCAGGATCACCTCGAGCGTCACCGCCTGCATGCGGGGGTGGATCGGGAACGCCTCGCCGAGCGGCCAGGAGTCGACCTCGGCGGCGACGATCTCCTCGACGATCGGCTGGTAGGAGCGCATCCGCTCGCCGTGGAAGGGCGGCAGCATCAGCTTGCGGCGGGCGAGGTGGTCGTCGCCCTCCAGCAGCAGCAGCGAGCGCGGGCCCATGATCGGTTCGAGGATGAGGTTGCGGCCGGGCGGCAGGCCGTGGGCGCGCTCGCCGTAGAGGGCCTTGATCGCCTCGGGGTCGGAGATCATCACCATCGGCGACTTGAAGCCGAGGAACTTGACGCTGAACGAGCCCCCGTAGCGCTCGCGGCACTCCTGCATGAAGGCGAGCGGCCGGAACCCCCACCTGAGCGTCTGGATCAGCGGCGGGCTGGTCGGGCCGGGAGGAAGCACCAATGGAAAGGGTTGCAGGTGGAGGGGTTGGGGGGTCCCTCCCGCTTGCTGGGTTTTTCGCCAGGGAGGAGATTGCTGTCCGAGATCGTCGTCGGGGCGAAAAACAGGACGCCGCTGCGCAGGAGGGACCCCCCAACCCCTCCCCGCCTCCGCGGTGGTTAGCATCGGCCCGGTGACACGGGTGGCCGATCTGACGCTGCACTCCTCCGGGAAGGTGCGGGACATCTACGAGTGGGAGGGCGACCTGCTGATGGTCGCCTCCGACCGCATCTCGATCTACGACGTGGTGCTGCCGACGCCGATCCCCGACAAGGGCAAGGTGCTGAACCGGATCTCGGAATTCTGGTTCGAGCTGAGCGGCGACATCGTCCCCAACCACTTCCTCTCCGACGACGTGCCGGAGGAGGTGGCGGAGCGGGCGATGCGGGTGCGCAGGCTCGAGATGTACCCGGTCGAGTGCGTCGTCCGCGGCTACCTCTCGGGGTCGGGCTGGCGGGAATACCGCGAGAGCGGCGCGGTCTGCGGGATCGAGCTGCCGGCCGGGCTGCTCGAGTCCGACCGGCTGCCCGAGCCGATCTTCACCCCGGCGACCAAGGCCGAGATCGGCGACCACGACGAGAACGTCGACTTCGAGCGCGCCGCCGAGATCGTCGGCGACCGGTCGCTGGTGGAGGAGCTGCGGCGGGTCTCGATCGAGGTCTACTCGCGCGGCGCCGAGCATGCCGCCGAGCGCGGCATCCTGCTCGCCGACACCAAGTTCGAGTTCGGCCGCCACGCCGGCGCCGAGATCGTCCTCGCCGACGAGGTCCTCACCCCCGACTCCTCCCGCTTCTGGCCGGCCGACCGCTACGAGCCGGGCCGCGCCCAGCCCTCCTTCGACAAGCAGTACGTGCGCGACTGGGCCGACGCGACGGGCTGGGACCACCGGCCGCCGGCGCCGGAGCTGCCGCCCGACGTGGTCGAGCAGACGCGCGCCAAGTACGTCGAGGCCTACGAGCGGATCACGGAGCGCGGCTTCTAGTGGCGCGGGCGCGGGTCCTGATCCGGCCCAAGGAGGGGATCCTCGACCCGCAGGGCAAGGCGGTCGAGCGGGCCCTGCCGGCGCTCGGCTTCGAGGGGATCGGGCACGTGCGGGTCGGCCGCATGGTCGAGCTGGAGGCGGACGACCCGGAGCGCCTGCCGGAGCTCTGCGAGAAGCTGCTCGCCAACCCGCTGATCGAGGACTTCGAGATAGAGCGCATCGACGGCGACGCCTGATGCTCTGGGGGGTGATCCAGTTCCCCGGGTCGTGCGACGAGCGTGACGCCCTGCACGCCTGCTCGCTGCTCGGCGAGGCGCGGCTGATCTGGCACGAGGAGCGCGACCTGGGCGGCGTCGACGCCGTCGTCATCCCGGGCGGCTTCTCCTACGGCGACTACCTGCGGGCCGGGGCGATCGCCCGCTTCTCGCCGGCGATGGAGGCGGTGGCGGAGCTCGCCGCGGCGGGCGGGCCCGTGCTGGGGATCTGCAACGGCTTCCAGGTGCTCTGCGAGGCGGGGCTGCTGCCCGGCGCCCTGCTGCGCAACGAGCAGCTGCGCTTCGTCTGCCGCCAGGTCGACCTCATCGCCGACGGGCCGGCGAGTGGTCACTTAGACACAGAGGAGTGTGTTCAAGTGACCGCTCGTTCGCCGTCCCCCGCCGGGAGTGAGCCCGGGGAGCGTCTCTCGATCCCGGTGAAGCACGGCGAAGGGCGCTACTGGGCGCCGGACGAGATGCTCGACGAGCTCGAGGCGAAGGGGCAGGTCGCCTATCGCTACGCGCCGGGGCAGAACCCGAACGGCTCGGCGCGCGACATCGCCGGCGTGACCAATGAGGCGGGCAACGTGCTCGGCCTGATGCCCCACCCCGAGCACGCCGTCGACCCGCTCACCGGATCGACCGATGGGCTGAAGGTCTTCGAAAACCTGATTTCCGCCGCCTCCTCCGCTCCCGCGAATGCCTGAGGAGTCGAATATGGCCGGGCATTCGCTCCCGCGTCCCGGGGCGGCGGCTCTCGCCCCCTACCGTGAGCTCGGCCTTACAGATGGTGAGTACGACCTGATCTGCGAGCAGCTGGGGCGCGAGCCGAACGACGTCGAGCTGGCGATGTTCAGCCTGCTCTGGTCCGAGCACTGCGCCTACAAGCACTCGCGCAAGCTGCTGCGGCGGCTGCCGACCGAGGGGCCGCGCGTCGTGATGGGCCCGGGTGAGAACGCCGGCGCCGTCGACGTCGGCAACGGCTATGCGGTCGCCTTCAAGGTCGAGTCCCACAACCACCCGAGCGCGGTCGAGCCCTTCCAGGGGGCGGCGACCGGGGTCGGCGGCATCCTGCGCGACGTCTTCGCGCTCGGGGCGCGGCCGATCGCGATCCTCGACTCGCTGCGCTTCGGCGAGCTGGACTCGGTGCGCTCGCGCCACCTGCTCGACGGCGCCGTGCGCGGGATCGGCCACTACGGCAACTCGATCGGCGTGCCGACGGTCGGCGGCGAGATCTATTTCGAGGCCCCCTACGAGCACAACTGCCTGGTCAACGCGATGTGCGTGGGGCTGGCGAAGACGGACGGGATGGTCCGCGCCGCCGCCGCCGGGGTCGGCAACGCGGTCGTCCTGATGGGCGCCTCGACCGGGCGCGACGGCATCGGCGGCGCCTCGGTGCTCGCCTCGGCCGAGCTGGGCGACGGCGACGAGGCGAAGCGGCCGACCGTGCAGATCGGCGACCCCTTCGAGGAGTCGAAGCTGCTCGAGTGCTGCCTGGAGCTGCTCGGCAGGGGGCTGCTCGTCTCGCTGCAGGACCTCGGCGCCGCCGGCCTCACCTCGTCGGTTGGCGAGATGGCCTCGGCGGGCGGGGTCGGCATCGACCTCGACGTGGCGCGGGTGCCGCTGCGCGAGGCCGACATGGAGCCCTTCGAGATCATGGTCTCCGAGTCGCAGGAGCGGATGCTCGCGGTGGTCGAGCCGGCGCGGGTGCCCGAGGTGCTGGCGACCTGCGAGCGGTGGCAGACCGGCGGCGCCGAGATCGGCGTCGTCACCGACAGCGGCCATGTCCGCGTGCTGCGCGACGGCGAGACGGTCGGCGACGTGCCGGTCGCGGCGCTGGTCGACGGCTGCCCGCTCTACGACCTCGAGCCGGCCGAGCCGGCGGGCTGGATCTACGGCAACGAGGACGTGCTCGCGGCACGGGTTGCCGCCGCCGCGGGACCGTCGGCCGACCCTGCCGACCCGGGCGCGGTCCTGCTTGCGCTGCTCGCCTCGCCGAGCGTCGCCTCGAAGCGCTGGGCCTTCGAGCAGTACGACTCGCTGGTCGGCTCGCGGACCGTGCGGCGGCCCGAGTCCGCCGACGCCGCCGTCCTCGCCATCCCCGAGGCGGGCAGCGCGATCGCCGTCTCGATCGACGGCAACGGGCGCCGCGTCGCCTGCGACCCCTACGCGGGGACGGTCGAGGCGGTGCTGGAGTGCGCGCAGAACCTCGCCTGCGCCGGCGCCGAGCCGCTCGGCCTCACCAACTGCCTCAACTTCGGCAATCCCGAGAAGCCGGTGCCCGCCTGGCAGCTCGACCGCGCCGTCGCCGGCCTGGCCGACGCCTGCGAGGCGCTCGGCGTCCCAGTCGTCGGCGGCAACGTCTCCCTCTACAACGAGGGACCCGAAGGGCCGATCTACCCGACGCCCGTGGTCGGCATGGTCGGCGAGCTGCCGGACCCGGAGCGCGTCGCCGGCTCCGCCTTCGCGCGCGAGGGCGACGCGATCGCCATGCTCGGCCCGTTCCGCCCCTCGCTGGCCGGCTCCGAGTTGGCGAAGCTGCGCGGCGGCCTCGGCATGGGCCTCCCCCAGCCCGACGTCGCCGCGGTCGCAGCCGCCTGCGCCGCGGTCCGCGAGGCCGTCCGCGCCGGCAAGCTCTCCTCAGCCCACGACGTCAGCGACGGCGGTCTCGCCTGCGCCCTCGCCGAGTCGGCGATCGCCGCCGGCCGCGGCTGCCGCGTCGACCTCTCCCCCCTGCTCGAGCGCGGCTGCACCGCCGAGGAGGCCCTCTTCGGCGAGGGCCCCGGCGGCTTCCTGGTCAGCGGCGAGCGCGACGCGCTCGAATCGCTCGCGGCGGACGGCGTCGAGGTCCTCGTCCTCGGCGAGGTCGGCGGCGACGCGCTCGAGCTGAGGGCCGGACCCGCCCTGCTACTCCCTCTTGCCGAGGCGCGCGCCGCCTGGCTCTCGCTCGCCAGTCGCGTCGAAGGCTCCTGAGGCTCCCGGCCCGACGCAGCTGCACCCGGCCGGGGCCGGATCGTGGCTTGGTAACGTCGCCGCGTGGCCACGGTCTTCGACCGCATCGACGAGCAGCTGCGCGAGTGGATCGGGCGGCAGGCGCTCTTCTTCGTCGGCACGGCGCCGCTGGCCGAGGACGGCCGGGTCAACGTCTCGCCGAAGGGGCCGATCGGTTCGCTGCGAGTGCTCGATGACCACACCGTCGCCTACCTCGACGTGTATGGCAGCGGCGCAGAGACGATCGCCCACCTGCGGGAGAACGGGCGAATCGTGGTGATGCTCTGCGCGTTCGAGGGGCCGCCGCGAATTCTGCGCTTGCACGGTCGCGGCCAGGTCGTCATGCCGGATGAGGGGCGCTTCGGGGCACTGCTCGAGACTGCGAACTTCGAGGATCCCGGGACCGAGGAGTCGCGGCGGGCAGTCATCGTGGTCGAGGTGGAGCGCATCGCCGACTCCTGCGGCTACGGCGTGCCGCTGATGAGCTACGAGGGACTGCGACCACACCTGACCGCCTCGGCGGAAAAGAAGCTTCGCGTTCACGGTCCGCAGGCATTCGACGACTACAAGACAGGCAAGAACGCCGTCAGCATCGACGGCCTGCCTGCGCTCAGCGAACCTGGAAGCCACTGAGGCCCTCGATTTACAGCGGCTTCCTGGCCTCGCCCGGTCCCCAGCCGCTGGTACCCTGCGAGGGTAGGCGATCCGCCTGCGCGTCATGTCCTTCGACACGGCAGGAAAGCGCGCCCTTCTCACCTTGACCGAACGGCCTCTCAGCGAGCGCGATGGTCCGCGCGATGAGTGCGGCGTCTTCGGCGTATACGCGCCCGGCCACGACGTCGCCCGCCTCGCCTACTTCGGCCTCTACGCGCTCCAGCACCGCGGCCAGGAGTCGGCCGGGATCGCCACCTGCGAGGGCGGCCACATCACGACGCTGCGCGACTCCGGACTCGTCTCCCAGGTCTTCGACGAGGAGAAGCTGCAGGCCCTCGAGGGCGACATGGCGATCGGCCACGTCCGCTACTCGACCACCGGCGGCGGCTCCTGGGAGAACGCGCAGCCGGTCTGGCGCGACGACGGCCGCGAGCTGGCGCTCGCCCACAACGGCAACCTGACCAACGCGGTCGAGCTCTGGGCCGAGCTGAAGGAGCAGGGGATCGCCTTCCGCGGCAGCTCCGACTCGGAGATCATGGCGGCGCTGCTCTCCTCGAACGGCGCCAATCACATCGAGGACGTGGTCGCCGACGTGATGCCGCGCCTGCGCGGCGCCTACTCGACGGTGGTGATGACCAAGCGCGCGATCGTCGCCTTCCGCGACCCGCACGGCGTCCGCCCGCTCTCGCTGGGGCGGCTCGGCGAGCGCTTCGTCGTCGCCTCGGAGAGCTGCGCCTTCGACATCATCGGCGCCAAGCTGCTGCGCGAGGTGCACCCGGGCGAGATGGTCTCGCTCAGCGAGCGCGGCCTCGAGACCCGCCAGGTCGTCAAGACAGGCCGGCCCGCCTTCTGCGTCTTCGAGCACATCTACTTCTCCCGCCCCGACAGCCGCCTCGAGGGCAGGGTGCTGCAGCAGGTGCGCGGCCGGATGGGCGAGATCCTCTGGCGCGAGGCGCCGGTCGAGGCCGACCTGGTGATCTCGGTGCCGGACTCGGGCAACCCGGCCGCGGCGGGGTTCGCGCGCGCTTCGGGCCTGCCCCGTGACGACGGCCTGATCAAGAACCGCTACGTCGCCCGCACCTTCATCCAGCCCGGGCAGGAGCTGCGCAAGCACGGGCTGCGGCTGAAGTTCAACCCGCTGCCGGAGATCGTCGCCGGCAAGCGGATCGTCGTCGTCGACGACTCGATCGTGCGCGGCAACACGACCCGCCAGATCGTCGGCATGCTGCGCGACGCCGGCGCCCGCGAGGTGCACCTGCGGATCTCGGCGCCGCCGATCCGCCACCCCTGCCACTACGGGATCGACATGTCGACCCGCGAGGAGATGATCGCCCACAACCGCACGATCGACGAGATCGCCGACGAGCTCGACGTCGACTCGCTCGCCTACCTCTCGATGGAGGGCGTCTACGAGGCGATCGGCACGCCGCCCGAGGACCACTGCGACGCCTGCTTCACCGGCCGCTACCCGCTCGGCGACCCCGAGGAGGCGAACGGGAAGTTCGCGCTGGAGGAGCCCGCCGTAATACCCGCCGGAGGCTGACCTGCGGCCCGAGGCGGTACGTGGCCAAGCAGGTCAAGGACGCAGGGAGCGTGGCGTGCTCCGCACGCGAGCGACCGAGGACGCAGAGATGCGCAGCGCCACGTACCGCCTCGTGGTCTTGGCCTCGGGCGCGGGGACCAATCTGCAAGCGATCCTCGACCGGTTGCATGGCAGGGACGGGATCGAGGTGGTCGGGGTCGGCTCCGACAAGGCGGAGGCGGAGGCGCTGGAGCGGGCGCAGGGCGCGGGAGTCGAGACCGCCGTCTTCCCGCACCAGGACTACCCGGACCGAGGGGCGCGCGACGTGGCGATCGGCGACTGGATCGAGGCGCGGGGCGCCGACCTCGTCGTCCTCGCCGGCTACATGCAGCTGCTCAGCGCCGAGTTCGTCGCCCGCTTCCGCAACCGCGTCGTCAACGTCCACCCGGCGCTGCTCCCCGCCTTCCCGGGGCTCGACGCGATCGGCCAGGCGCTCGAGGCGGGCGTCGAGGCGACCGGGGTCAGCGTCCACTTCGTCGACGAGGGGGTCGACACGGGACCGGTCATCGTCCAGCGCGAGGTCCCGGTCCCGGCGGACCGCGACCGGGAGCGGCTGGAGGCGTCGATCCACGCCGTCGAGCACGAGCTCTACCCGGAGGCGATCCGCATGATCGCCCGGGGCAGGGTTAGGATCGGCCCCAGCCACCGCGAGGTGGTCGTCGTCGATGAGTGAGGCTCCCGCAGACACCCGAGTAGAGGCCGTGAGCGATGGCGCGGTCAGGGTGCGCCGGGCGCTGATCTCGGTCTCGGACAAGACCGGGGTCGCCGACTTCGCCAAGTCGCTCGCCGCGCTCGGCGTCGAGATCCTCTCCACCGGCGGCACCGCGGCGACGCTGCGCGAGGCCGGCCTGGAGGTCACCGACGTCTCCGACTTCACCGGCCAGGAGGAGATCCTCGACGGGCGCGTCAAGACCCTCCATCCCCGCCTCCACGCGGCGCTGCTGGCGCGGCGTGGCGACGCCGAGCACATGGCGACCCTGGAGCGCGAGGGGATCGAGGCGATCGACCTCGTCTGCGTCAACCTCTACCCCTTCGAGCAGACCGTCGCGGGGCACGAGGTCGACCCGGAGGAGGCGGTCGAGAACATCGACATCGGCGGGCCGACGATGATCCGCGCCGCGGCCAAGAACCACGAGAGCGTCGTCGTCGTCGTCAAGCCCGAGTCCTACGACGCCGTCTGCGCCGAGCTGGAGGAGTCGGGGGGCGAGGTCTCCGCCTCGACCCGGCACTGGCTGGCCAACGAGGCCTTCGCGCAGACCGCCCGCTACGACGTCGCCATCAGCCGCTGGTTCTCGACCTCCTACGAGGAGTTCCCCGAGCACCTCGCGATCGCCTTCGAGAAGGAGCTCGACCTGGCGTACGGCGAGAACCCCCACCAGCGCGCCGCCCTCTACTCGGAAGTCGGCGTCCGCAGCCACATCCTCTCGCGGGTCTCGAAGCTGCACGGGCGCGCGCTCTCCTTCAACAACGTGCTCGACCTCGACTCGGCGCGGCGGCTGACCGACGACTTCGAGCAGCCGGCCTGCACGATCGTCAAGCACAACAACCCCTGCGGGGTGGCGATCGGCGAGGACGCCCTCGACGCCTACCGCAAGGCGCTCGCCTGCGACCCGATGTCGGCCTTCGGCGGCGTGATCGCCTTCAACCGGCCGGTCGGGGTGGAGCTGGCCGGGGCGCTGCACGAGAACTTCGTCGAGGTGCTGATCGCCCCGGCGTACGAGGACGGCGCGCTCGAGGTCCTGCAGCGCAAGGAGGCGATCCGGATCCTCCGCGAGGAGGAGCGCCGCGAGCCCGACGGCGCCGAACGCGACATGAAACGGGTCTGCGGCGGCCTGCTGATCCAGGATCGCGACGGCGATCCCGAGCCGCGCGAGCTGATGGAGGTGGTGACCAAGGCCGAGCCGAGCGAGGAGCAGTGGCGGGACATGCTCTTCGCCTGGACGGTGGTGCGCCACGTCCGCTCCAACGCGATCGTGATCGCCCGCGACGGCGCCACCCTGGGGATCGGCGCCGGCCAGATGAGCCGCGTCGACTCGGTGCGGATCGCGGTCGACAAGTGCCGCGACGCGCGCGGCGAGGAGGCGGGCGCCCTGCTCGCCGGCTCAGCCGTCGCCTCGGACGCCTTCTTCCCCTTCGCCGACGGCCCCCAGGCGGCGATCGACGCCGGCGCCACCGCGGTGATCCAGCCGGGCGGCTCCAAGCGCGACGCCGAGGTGATCGAGGCCTGCGACGCCGCCGGCGTCGCGATGGTCTTCACCAAGCACCGCCACTTCCGCCACTGAGCGGACCGTCACGAAATTTTCCAGTTTCGTGACACACATGTATCGGTGCGGGAATTAGCCTCAGCCAGTCGCGGCCGCGGCAACGCCCCGGCCGCCGGACGCGGGCCTCGTCCTCACGAAACGGGGTTGGCGGGTTCGACTCCCGCTCGGGGCGCTATCATGCGACACACGTGAGGGCGAGGCCGTTAAGTTCGGCGGCAACCTCGTTTTCAAATGGCCCGCTTTCGGCGGGCCATTTGTATTTATGCCAGCGGGCGAAGTAGCGCCCGAGAGCGCCACCGACAGATCAACGGATCGGTGGTAGGCCGGGCACCCTGTTTGGATCCAGGTTCCTGGCAGGGTAAGTCGAGCGGCAGCAAGCGAGCAAAGTCGCTGTCGTTTCGCTGGCACGGTAAGGCCTTGAAGGCGAGCGACGCAACGCTGCGGCTTCATCCCGACGACATGCTTTCCAAAGCTCTTTAGACTATTTACTTGATAGGTGTCTAGGACTTTTTTCGTTCTAAGTCCAGGCGCAAGGAGGCGCCCTGTGAGCGTTGCAAGGCAGGCAACCCAGGAGAAATTCGTTAGCAACGCGGGGGGAGGGGCCGCGCTTGGTCTGCAGTGCATTGCCTCGACTGCGGGGACGGTGATCGGACAGGCGCTCGGTTCGAGCATCATCGCCAAGCTGCTCGCCGGAGCGCTGCTCACCATTGTGGGCGCCTTCCTGACCGCGCCGGGCAGGCATCACCGACGCCGAGTCGTCGCAGTGGCCCTGCTGCTCGCGCTGTTGCACGCGCTGCGGCAGGCTGCCGCAGCGCTGGCCAGTAGCCGGCGCACCACCTCGCGTAGGCGGCCGCGCCCCCAATCTGCATCCTCCGCCTGGGTGCCGGCAAGCTGGGCGGCAATCGGCCTCACGGCCGTGGTCGGGTTCGCGCTCGGAAGTGGCGTGACGACGGCGCGCGGCGGCTGGACCGACGAAAAGGGCAACAACGGCGAACCGAAGCTCACGATCCCAGACGTGCGCGGCCAAACCAAGGCCGTCGCGGCGCGCACACTTCTCACCGAGGGGTTTCGGGTTCGGCTCTGGACCGAACGGGCCGGCGCGCCGAAGCGGATAGCCCTGCGCACGGAACCCCCTGCAGGATCAAGGGCTGAGAAACGATCAATTGTGAAGTTGATCGTGTCTTCGGGCCCCAAAGGTAAGTCGGGGCCAGCCCCAGCCCTGGGACCAGGCCCGAGACCGGGGCCTGGGCCGGGACCAGGTCCGACGAAGATCGCGATTCCCCCTGTCAAAGGCCTCCCGGAGGCGGCGGCGAGGGGAAAGCTGCGCGCAGCTGGCTTCGACGTGACCACGTCGTCTGAGTCGTCGGAGTCGATACCGGAAAGCACGGCGGTCCGCACTGACCCATCCGCTGGCATCCGGGTGCGAAAGGGGTCACCCGTCAAGCTAATCGTCTCGAGCGGGCCGGCCTTCACGCTCATCGAGGTGCCCGATGTCGCTGGTATGAACTCGAAGGAAGCGTTGTCGACCCTCCGAAGAGCACAGCTGATCCCGAGCATCGTTCACGAAGAATCCGAGTCACGGGCGGGCACTGTGATAGTGACTAGCCCCCCTGCTGGCGAACGCATCCCGGAAGGCTCGCTCGTGAAGCTACTCGTCTCGTCTGGCACGGCCCGAACTGTCAGCTGCAAAGACTTCGCCGACCAGGAAGAAGCCCAGCGGTTCTTCGAAGAACACAGCGAGCCAGAAGAAAGGGATCCCTACGGATTGGACCCTGACGAAAACGGCATAGCCTGCGGGTAGGACCGTAGGCGAACGCCTCTACCGACGTCAACCTCGCCACGCGCCTTCTCCCGGACGGATTCAACCGACGCTATGAGTCCGCTGCGATGATCTCCAACGACGGCGACCTGAAGATGCCGATCCGGGTTGTCCGCGAGGAGTTGGGCCTGCACGTGACCGTGGTCAACCCGGTCCTGCACAGCAAGCACCGCAGCGCTGCGCTCTCTCCCGACCCCCTGCTGGCCAACGCCAGCTTCATTCGCCTCTCCGCCCGCGACGTTGCGGAGTGCCAGTTCCCCGATCAGATCGTCTCTCCCAAGGGCGCCCGGCTGGTCAAGCCCGAAACGTGGTGAGGCTTGTGATCCTGGGCCATCGATCCGTATACTGAAGCTAATCCCCCTGCTGTTTCGTCAGCAGGGCGCGGGGCCGCCGAAAGGCGGCCTCGGCATTTCTAGAGGACTTATCTCTCTGCCGCCGTTCGACCACCGGGTGGTTGACCAGCAATCCCACTCGCCATGCGGGATTGCAGCTGCTCAAGCCGAATCCGAGAAGCGGGGCAGCCAGGACTCGAACCTGGAATCCCCGGTTTTGGAGACCCGGAACCCACCGTCACTCCAAAGTGAGATGGCGCACGCTGCCTACAGCGCAGCGGCTCCTCGAAGCAGCCGCCTGATGCCCAAACGTGGTGCCCACGCCATCACTCTGACGGCACCGAGGTCACGCATTGGCAGCGCCATTCGGCGCTAGAATGCGTTTGCCGTCCAAGTGCCCCCGGTGGGACTCGAACCCACGCCGCGCGGCTTAAAAGGCCGCCGCTCTAACCTAACTGAGCTACGGGGGCGAGCCGCTCATGGTAGTCGGTCCCGAGCGATCTGCTGCGGCGTGAAGCGGCCTTGCCCGACGACAGCCGCGGCGCGGAGACGCTACAGCTCGGGCAGGCCCTCGCCGGGAGTCGACG
Source organism: uncultured Solirubrobacterales bacterium (assembly GCA_963696185.1). Classification (GTDB taxonomy): domain Bacteria; phylum Actinomycetota; class Thermoleophilia; order Solirubrobacterales; family 70-9; genus VRUE01. The sequence goes on along the minus strand of OY968825.1, from coordinate 1,532,281 downwards.
CCTGGGCGTGGGTGCGGACGGGGATGCGGCCGGCGAGGCGGGCCTCGTGGCCGGCCTCGACCGCGGCGCGCAGCGCGGCGGCCATCCGCGCCGGGTCCTCGGCGCCGAAGATCGAGCTGGCGGCCATCACCGCGTCGCAGCCCAGCTCCATCGCCAGGGCGGCGTCGGAGGCGGTGCCGATGCCGGCGTCGAGGACGACCGGCACAGCGGCCTGCTCGACGATGATCGCTGATGTTGTAGGGGTTGCGGATGCCGGCGCCGGAGCCGATCGGGAGCCGAGCGGCATCACCGCGGCGCACCCCGCCTGCTCGAGGCGGCGGGCGAGGATCGGGTCGTCGTTGGTGTAGGGGAGGACGGTGAAGCCCTCGGCGACGAGCTGTTTCGGCGGCCTCGAGCAGCTCGACCGCGTCCGGGTAGAGGGTGCGGTCGTCGCCGATCACCTCGAGCTTGATCCAGTCGGTCTCGAACGCCTCGCGGGCGAGCCGCGCGGTGCGGACCGCGTCGCGCGCCGTGAAGCAGCCGGCCGTGTTGGGCAGCGGCGAAGAGGCCGAGGCGCCCGATCACGTCGAGCACCGATCCCTTGGCCTCGGGGTCGACGCGGCGCAGCGCGACGGTGACGATCTCGGCGCCGGAGGCGACCAGCGCCTCCTCCATCTGCTCGAGCGAGCGGAAGCCGCCGCTGCCGGCGATCAGCCGCGAGGACCACTCGCGGCCGCCCAAGGTCCAGGTACCGGTGGCGGCAGCGCTTCCTCGCCGGCGCCGCCCTGGATCGCGGCCAGCACCTCGACCCTGCGGCCGTCGGCCAGCGGCGTCGAGGCCCACTCGCCGCGCGGCACCACCTCTCCGTCGAGCGCCACCGCGACCCCGCGCGCCTCGTCCGCGGCGCCGCTCTCCCGCACCGCGTCGGCGAGCGTCGCCCCCGCCGGCAGCTCGCGCGGCTTCCCGTTCAGCTCGATCTTCATCGCGCCGGCCCCGCGGCGCCGCGCCCGAGCCGCTCCGGGCTGGCGGCGGCGGCCGCCTCGGGCAGCTCGCCGCCCTCGAGCAGGTCGGCGACGGCGTCGGCGGTGAGCGGCGCCAGCAGGACGCCGTTGCGATAGTGGCCCGTCGCCCAGAGCAGGCCGTCGAGGCCGCCCGGCCCGATCAGCGGCAGGTTGTCGGGCGTTCCCGGCCGCAGCCCGACGGCCGCCTCGAGCAGCTCCATCTCGGCGACGTCGGGCAGGAGGCGGTAGGCCTCGCGCAGGATCTCGTGGACAGCGCCGGCGGTGACCGTCGTGTCGAAGCCCTGCTCCTCCACGGTGGCGCCGGCGATCAGGCGGCCGTCGGCGCGCGGCACCAGGTAGACCCGCTCGGCGCCGATGATCCGCTCGCAGGGCGCGGCGCCGTCGCGGGCGCGCAGCTCGACGATCTGCCCCTTGACCGGGCGGACCGGCGGCCGGGCGCGCTCGGGCAGCCACTCAGCCTGGCCGGACCAGGCGCCGGCGGCAAGGACCACGGTGGCGGCGCGCAGCTCCTCGCCCGCCGTGGTCCGCACCCCGACGATCCGCTCGCCGTCGAGCAGAGCCTCCGCCGGCTCGGCGCCGGTGCGCACCTCGACGCCCTCGGCGGCCAGCGCCGCCAGCAGCACCGCGGCGAGCTGCCGCGGGTCGACCGAGGCCTCGCCCTCGGCGTAGCACGCCGCCGTTGCAGGACGGGCTGAGGCCGGGCTCGAGCTCGCGGCAGCGGCGCGGCGTCAGCCACTCGGCGTCGAGGCCGAGCGAGCGCTGCAGCTCGTGGACGCGGCGCAGCTCCGCCGCCTCGTCGCGGTCGAGCGCGACGTGCAGGGCGCCCTGGTGGCGGTAGCCGGTCGAGGTCCCGGTCGCGGCCTCCAGCTCGGCGACGAAGTCGGCGTAGAGATCGCGCGACGGCGAGGGTCATCGCCAGCAGCGCGGGCTCGCCGAAGGTCAGCTCGCCGATCGGCGCCAGCATCCCGGCCGAGACGCGCGTCGCGCCGGCGGGCGGCTGCGCCTTCTCGACCACCGCGACGCGGGCGCCGCGCGCGGCTCGCCCGCCAGGCGCAGGAGAGGCCGATCACGCCGCCCCCGATGACGACCGCGTCGTAACTGCGTTTCTCGCTCAAAGTCTTGCCTCCGCCGGCATTACCCGGATCAGGTTCAGACGGTCGGCGGCGCCTTAGCCGCCCTCTCAGCCCGTGCGCTTACGGGCTCCCGTTGGTTCGATGCTACTCCGCGGCAAGCGGCCGCCGCCGTGCGGTCGTCCGCTTGCCATGGCCGGGTGGGCGGCGGGCGGCGTGGCTCATAATCGAGGCATGAGCCTGGCACGACCCGAGGCCGACGGACCGCTGCGGCGCGAGCGGCTGCGCACCGCCCGCCTCTACTTCGTCTGCGACGCCCTCCCCCGCGGCGAGGAGCCCGGGCCGCTGCTGAGCGCCGCGCTGGACGGTGGCGTCGACATCGTGCAGCTGCGCGAGAAGGAGCTGGACCGGCAGACGGTCGAGCGCTCGGCACGGACCTTCCGGCGCCTCTGCGACACCTACAGCGCCCTCTTCATCGTCGACGACGACCCCTACCTGGCGCGCTCCTGCGACGCCGACGGCGTCCACGTCGGGCAGGACGACATGCCGGCGGAGGAGGCGCGCGCCATCCTCGGGCCCGACGCGATCGTCGGCCTCTCCACCCACTCCGAGGAGCAGATCGCCGCCTCGGCGGACGAGCCGGTCGACTACATCAGCGTCGGGCCGGTCTGGGAGACGCCGACCAAAGAGGGCCGGCCGGGGGTCGGGCTGGGGCTCGTATCGCACGCCGCCGCCAGCGCCCCCCACCCCTTCTTCGCGATCGGCGGCATCGACCCGTCCAACGCCGGGCGAGGTGGTCGAGGCCGGGGCGCGGCGGCTCGGCGTCGTGCGGGCGATCCGCGACGCCGAGGATCCGGCCGGCGTCGCCGCGGCGCTGCGCCGGGCGCTGGCGCTCGCCGGCGGGGCGGCGCCGGGTGGCTGAGGAGCCGCGCAAGCGCAAGGCGCGCGACGAGGCGGCCGCGCCGTCCACGCCGCGCGAGCGGATCGAGCGCGGCTACGCGCGCGCCGAGCAGCGCAACCGGGAGGCGCGCGAGGCGCTGGTGCCGCTGGCCAGGGGCGAGCGCCCGCTGGTGGTGACGATCGGCGCCGTGCTGGCGGCCCTGGTCGCGGTTTCGATCGTCGCCGGTTACCTGGTCGGTCGTCCAGGTCGAAGGCGGCAAGCCAAAGCTCGTCCAGGTGCTCGCCCCGGCCCTGCTGATGGGCATCGATGGCCTGGGGCATGTGGCGCGCCCGCTACTGGGCCGTGCTCGGCTTCCAGATGATCCTCGTCCTCCTCATCTTCAGCGCCGTCTTCGGCCTCGCGGTGCAGGCGGCGAGCGTCGGCCCAGGTCGCCGCCACCCTCGGCCTGCTCGCCGTCTCCGGCACCTTCTTCTACTTCATGGTCAAGGCGATGGCGCGCATCCAGATGCCCGAGCCGCCTGCCTCGCGACTGACTTTCTATAGGCTCAGGCGCGATGGCGGATTCGTATCGACGTGATCGTCATCGGCGGGGGCCCCGGCGGCTACGTGGCCGCGATCCGCGCGGCGCAGCTGGGCCAGAAGACCGCCGTGGTCGAGCGCGACAAGCCCGGCGGGCGCTGCCTCAACTACGCCTGCATCCCGGCCAAGACCGTCCTCCACAGCGCCGAGCTCTACGAGCAGGCGCGCAACGGCGCCGAGCTCGGCGTCACGGGTCAAGGGCGCCTCGATCGACTGGGACGCGCTCGGCAAGCGCCGCGCCACCGTCTCCGAATCGCTCTCCGGGCGGCATCAAGATGCTCTGGAAGAAGAACAAGGTGACGCTGATCGAGGGCGCCGGGCTCGCTCACCGCCGAGGGAACGTCAGGGTCGGCGACGACGTCTACGAGGCCGGCGCCGTCGTGCTCGCCACCGGCTCGGTTGCGCTGCCGATCCCCGGGGTCGAGTTCGGCGGCCGCGTCGTCGACACCTGGGGCGCCTGGTCGCTGCCCGAGCAGCCGAAGAAGATCGCCGTGGTCGGCGCCGGCGCCTCGGGCTGCGAGATCGCCTCCGCCTACGGCCGCTTCGGCACCGAGGTGCTGCTGATCGAGATGCTCGACCAGATCCTCCCCGCCGAGGACCGCGACATGGCCCGCGTCGTCGAGCGCGCCTTCAAGAAGCAGAGCATCTCGATCTCCACCGGGACGCCGGTCGAGAACGTCGAGGCCGGCAAGGGCTCGGTGAAGTTCACGTACGGCGACAACTCGGCCGAGGTCGACTACCTCTGCATCGCCGGCGGCCGCGCGCCCGACACCGAGGGCCTCGGGCTGGCCGAGGCCGGGGTCGAGCTGGAGGAGAACGGCAAGATCAGGGTCGACGAGTACCAGCGCACCTCCAACCCGAAGGTCTACGCGATCGGCGACCTGGTCAACGCCAAGGCGCTCGCCCACAAGGCCTCCGAGGAGGGCGTGGTCGCGGCCGAGCATGCCGCCGGCGCCGCCCACCCACCCGGTCGACCAGAACCTCGTCCCCGGCGCCACCTTCTGCCACCCCCAGGTCGCCAGCGTCGGCCTCACCGAGGCCGACGGCCAAGGCAGGCGGGGCACGACGTCAAGGTCGGCAAGATCAAGCTGGGCGGGGTCGGCGCGGCGACCGTCTACGACGACAAGGACGGCCTCGTCAAGCTCGTCGTCGACTCCAAGTACGGCGAGATCCTCGGCGCCCACATCGTCGGCAACCGCGCCTGCGACATGATCGCCGAGCTGGTCGCGACGATGGCGCTCGAGGGCGGCTACCAGGAGCTGGCCCGGATCGTCCACCCCCACCCGACGATCTCCGAGGCGATCCTCGACGCGCCGCGCGCCGTCGACGGCTGGGCCACCCACGCTTGACGCCCGAGCGCGCGACCTTCTACTTCGATCTGGGGTCGCCGTACGCGTACCTGGCCGCGGAGCGGATCAGCGGACTGTTCGCCGAGGCGGGGCTGGAGCAGCCCGAGTGGCAGCCGATCCTGCTCGGGGGGCTGTTCAAGCGCTTCGGGCGGGACTCCTGGGCGAACGGGCCTGGACGCGCCGAGGGGATGGCGGAGGTCGAGCGGCGCGCCTCCGCCTACGGCCTGCCGCCGCTCGCCGTGGCCCGAGCCCTGGCCGGGCAACACCCTCTTCGCCATGCGCGCCGCCACCTTCGCCAAGCAGACCGGCCGCACCGTCTCCTTCGCCCTCGCCGCCTTCCGCCAGGCCTTCGCCGCCGGGCGCGACCTCTCCGATCCCGACAACGTGCTGATCGCCGCCGCCGCCTGCGAGCTGCATCCGCGGGCGCTGCTCAAGGCAGTCGAGACCGAGATCGTCAAGCGCGCCCTGCGCGAGGCGACCGACCGCGCCGCCGAGCTGGGCGTGCGCGGCGTCCCCTCGCTGCGTCGTCGGCGGCGAGGTCTTCTGGGGCGACGACCGGCTCGAGGAGGCGGTCGAAGCGGCAAGCTAAGGTCAGGCCGATGGCCGACCTACCCGACGCCGCCACCTGCTACGAGCTGCTCGCGCGGATGGCGCTGATCCGCCGCTTCGAGGAGGAGGCCGGGCGCCAGTACCAGCGCGCCAAAGCCGGCGGCTTCCTGCACCTGGCGATCGGCGAGGAGGCGACGATCGTCGGCACGACCTCGGTGATGCGCGACGACGACTACCTGATCGGCACCTACCGCACCCACGGCCACGCGATCGCCCGCGGCACCGAGCCCAAGCGCGTGATGGCCGAGCTGTTCGGCCGCGTCGACGGGACCAGCGGCGGGCGCGGCGGCTCGATGCACATCTTCGACCGCGAGCACCGCTTCATGGGCGGCTACGGGATCGTCGGCGGCAACCTGCCGATCGCCGCCGGCCTCGCCCTCGCCTCCCAGTACAAGGGCGAGGACGCGGTCACCGTCTGCATGCTCGGCGACGGCGCCTCCAACGCCGGCAACTTCGGCGAGACGATGAACCTGGCGGCGCTCTGGAAGCTGCCGGTCTTCTTCCTGGTCGAGAACAACCTCTACGGGATGGGCACCTCGGTCGAGCGCCACTCCGCCCAGACCGACCTCTCCAAGAAGGCGGAGGGCTACGGGATCCCCGGCGAGCGGGTCGACGGCATGGACGTGATCGCGGTCCGCGAGGGCGTCGCCGAGGGCATCCGCCTCGCCCGCGAGGAGCGCCGCCCGACCATCCTCGAGGCCTTCACCTACCGCTACCGCGGCCACTCCGCCGCCGATCCCGAGGTCTACCGGCAGCGCGAGGAGGTCGAGGAGTGGCGGAGAAAGACCCGATCGAGAGCTTCGCGCGGCGCTGCGTCGAGGCCGGGGTGCTGGGCGAGCGCGAGGTGCAGGAGGTGCGCGACAAGGCCGACGCCGGCGTGCGGGAGGCGGTCGAGTTCGCCGACGCCTCGCCCGAGCCGGCCGCTCGACACCCTCTACGAGAACCTCTACGTGCTCGATAGCGCCGCGGGCTGGTACGCGGTCGACGAGCGCAGCCCCGAGCCGCACCGCGGCGAGCGCGAGGACCGCATGCCGGAGGCCGCCCGCGAGCTGGCCGAGGCCGGCGCCGCCTACGCGGGCAGCCGAGGGCCGCGCCCAACCCCCGTGCCGGCGACCCGCGAGGGCTGAGCCGGAGGTCGCCGAGGAGGTCGAGGACTGATGGCGACTATGCGGATGCGCGAGGCGCTGCGCGACGCGATGGCGGAGGAGATGCGGCGCGACGAGTCGGTCTTCGTGATGGGCGAGGACGTCGGCGTCTTCCAGGGCGCCTTCAAGGTGACCGAGGGGCTGCTCGACGAGTTCGGCGAGCGGCGCGTGCGCGACACGCCGATCTCCGAGAACACGATCGTCGGCGCCGGGATCGGCGCGGCGATGGCCGGCCTGCGGCCGGTCGTCGAGCTGATGACCGTCAACTTCTCGCTGCTGGCGCTCGACCAGATCGTCAACCACGCCGCCGCGATCCCCTACATGTTCAACGGCCAGGCGCGGGTGCCGATGGTGATCCGGATGCCGGGCGGCGGCGGCCACCAGCTCGGCCCCACCCACTCGCACAGCTTCGAGGCCCTCTTCCTGCAGGTCCCGGGCCTGCTCGTCGCCTGCCCCTCCACCCCGGCCGACGGCAAGGCGCTGCTGAAGGCGGCGATCCGCGACGACAACCCGGTCATCTTCATCGAGCACGAGAGCGCTCTACGGGCGCGCGCGGCGAGGTGCCCGACGAGGGCGACGAGGTGCTGCGCTTCGGCGAGGCGGCGGTGCGGCGCGAGGGCGGCGACGTGACGATCGTCGGCATCCTCAAGATGGCGCAGGTGGCCGAGGAGCGCGGCGCGGGCAGCTCTCCCACGAGCACGGCATCGAGGCCGAGGTGATCGACCCGCGCACGCTGCGCCCGCTCGACCTCGACACGATCCTCGAGTCGGTGCGGAAGACGAACCGGGCGGTGATCGTCGAGGAGGGATGGCCGCACGGCGGCGTCGGCGCCAACCTCGCCACGCTGATCACCGAGCAGGCCTTCGACCACCTCGACGCGCCGGTGCAGCGGGTGACCGGCGCCGACGTGCACATGCCCTATTCGAAACGGCTGGAGCAGGCGGCGATCCCGCACGAGGAGCACGTGGTGAAGGCGGCGCTTGCCGCGCTGGAGGGGGCGATCTGATGGCCGACGTGGTGATGCCGCGGCTGTCCGACTCGATGGAGGAGGGGACGATCCTGCAGTGGCTGAAGAAGGTGGGGGATGAGGTGGCCGTGGGGGACGAGCTGGTGGAGATCGAGACCGACAAGGCGAACATGGCCTACGAAAGCGACGTCGCGGGGACGCTGACTGAGATCGTGGCGCAGGAGGGCGAGACGGTGCCGATCGGCGCGCCGATCGCGCGGGTCGGGGATCCGGTGGAGGGACAGAGCGCTCGGCCGCGGGTCCTGTCGCGGCGAGGGTGGCCCTCCGGCGAAATCCCCTGGAGGGAGCACCGCTCGACGCCACCCGCGGAAGATGCCAAAGCCGAGGCCGGCGATGGCGGGCGTCCGAAGGCATCGCCGATTGCGCGGCGGCTGGCGCAGGAGAAGGGGCTGGATCTCTCGCAGGCCGAGGGCTCCGGGCCCGGAGGGCGGATCGTCAAAGCGGACGTGGAGAAGGCGGAAGCTGACGCAATCGGGGCGGCTGGATTCGAACCAGCGACCCCTCCCGGCCCGCCAGCGAGACTGGCGCCGGAGACGGCCAAGGGACAGATCAGCTATCGAGGAGCCGACCAAGACTTCAGGCGACGATCGCGCGGCGGATGGCGGAGTCGAAGGCCACGGCGCCGCACTTCTACCTCGAGGCGGAGGTCGACATGAGCCGCGCCGTGGAGGCGCGGGCGCGGCTCAAGGCGGCCGCCGCGGAGGGCGACGTCGTCCCCTCCTTCAACGACATGGTCGTCAAGGCCTGCGCGCTGGCGCTGCGCGAGCACCCGCGCGCCAACGGCGCCTACCGCGACGGGCGCTTCGAGCTCTACTCGCGGGTCAACGTCGGCGTCGCGGTCGCCGCCCAGGACGCCCTCGTCGTCCCCACCGTCTTCGACGCCGACCGCAAGGGGCTGCGCCAGATCGCCTCGGAGTCCCGCGCGCTCGCGCAGCGGGTCCGCGACGGGCAGATCACCCCGCCGGAGCTGTCGGGCGGCGACCTTCACCGTCTCCAACCTCGGCATGTACGGGATCGACAGCTTCTCGGCGGTGATCAACCCGCCGCAGGCGGCGCATCCTCGCCGTCGGGGCGATCAGGGAGCGCCCGGTCGTCCGCGACGGCGAGCTCGTCCGCGGCCCACCTGATGTCGGTCACCCTGGCCTGCGACCACCGCATCCTCTACGGAGCTCGCCGCCGCCGCAGTTCCTCGCCCGCATCCGCGCCCTCTTGGAAGAGCCCCTCGCGCTGGCCCTCTGAGAGGGCGAGTGACGTGGCGCATGCCCGGCGCCCTCTCAGCAGGTCTTGCGGGCGCCTGTGACGGCATTCCAGGCGCCGCCCAGGGAGAAGTCGGCGGCGACGCGGAGGACGCCGGGGTGGGCGGCGCGGACCAGGGTCCACTCGCCGCGCCGCAGCAGGCAGCCGCGCGCCGCGGGCGATCGACCAGTAGGGGGTGAAGTTGACCCGGACGAGGAATTCGCCCGGCCGGCTGACGTCGAGGGCGAAGCCCTGGCGCCCGACCCAGCGGGTGCGCGCCGCGCCCTGCCCCAGCGGCCGCACCAGGGGCGTCGCGTCGCGCACCGCGTAGACCCGCCAGTGCGCGGAGCGCCAGCGCGGCGCGAGGTAGGGCGGTTCGCTGCAGGATCAGCCGCCGCTCGGCCAGCCGAGGAGTAGTCGAGCGGCGCGTCGGGCAAGGCGACGTAGGAGATCGCGTTGTCGCGCAGCCAGGCGCTGTAGGCGCGGTCGGTCAGCGGCCGCCTTCGTCGTAGAAGATGTCGTCCCGCGTCGTGTCGAGCTGCCGCAGCCAGCCGCGCGCCAGATCGAAGCCCGGGCGCCAGGTAGGCCGACTCCCAGTGGTTGGCGGTCGGCGGCACCTCGATCCGCGCGCCCTGCGGCCGCCGTGCCCGCGCAGCCACTGGCGACCGGGCTGGAAGTAGGCCGGGCGGTCGAGGGGTCGCCGACGCTGCGGGCGATCTGGCTGACGCTCGCCGTCACCTGCCAGTAGAGGCCGCCGGCCATGACCAGCGCCAGGACGCGGGGCCAGGCCGAGACGCGCGGCCGCCGGGCCAGCAGCACGGCGGCCAGCACCGGCCCGCCGAACAGCGCCCCGAGCCGCACCGCGTTGCCGCCCATCGGGTTGGGCACCAGCCAGAGCACCGTCGACGCCAGCAGGTAGCCGGCCGAGCACCCAGCGCAGCTGCCGCTCCTCGCGCGCCAGCCCCCGCGTGACGATACAGCGCCCCGCCGCACCAGAGCGGGATCGCCATATAGGAGGAGAAGGCGAAGGGGAACTGGCCGGCTTCGGGGAAGGCGAGGTTCGGGAGCGACGGTCAGCGCGAGCGCCAGGCCGGCGGCCGCAGAGCGCAACTCGGTTGACCGGCCGGCCCCGCTCCAGCGACCCGGCGAGGAGAACGCCCGCCAGGAAAGCCGCGGCGACGGGGCTGGCCAGCGCGCAGGCCGCGGCGGCGACCAGCGCCCACTGCCGGCGCCCCACCTGCAGCGGCGCGCAGCGAGGCGAGCCCGAAGGCGACCCCGAGCGCGAAGGTGAGCTGCCCGTCGGCGAGCAGCGTCACCACCCCGGCGGCGAACCAGAGCGTCGCCCAGCGCGCCTGCCGCGCCCCAGCGCTCGCGCACGAGCCGGTCGAAGAGGTAGGAGGAGGCGACGACGGCGAGCATTCCGACCAGGCTGCGGCCCGAGCAGCGCCGCCAGCGGCGGGAAGAGGACGCTGTAGGTGAGCGTGTAGTGGCCCGCGTACCAGCTGCCGTTCCAGATCGCCATGCCCGGCGCGCTGGAAGAGCTCGGTGCGGAAGACCTGCGCGGCGAGGTCGCCGACCTGCGGGTTCCAGGCGAGCATCGCGGCGGCCAGCACGGAGCTGAGCGCCACGGCCGGGAGCCAGTCGGGTCGGAGGGCCTTTGACTGGGCCATGGGAGGTGAGCGCAAGGATAGAGCGGCGGCGTGCAACGATTTCGAGGATGAGCGCGGAAGTCCTGGTGGTGCGCTGCGGCCTGGTCCCCTACGAGGAGGCGCGCGCCGCCCAGCGCCGGCTCGAGGCGGCGCGGCAGGAGGGCGAGATCGCCGACGTCCTGCTGCTGCTCGAGCACCCGCCCGTCTACACGCGCGGCCGCCGCTCGACGCCCGAGGAGCTGCCGATGGGCGATCGAGTGGTACGAGATGCAGGGGATCGAGGTCCACGACACCGACCGCGGCGGCCGCGTCACCTACCACGGGCCCGGCCAGCTCGTCGCCTACCCGATCGTCTCGCTGAAGCCCTACGGCGACGACGTCCACGAGTACGTGCGGCGGCTGGAGCAGGTGGCGATCGAGGCGCTCGCCGAGCATGGCGTCGAGGCGGGGACGATCGAGGGCCTGACCGGCGTCTGGACGGCGGGGGCGAATCCCTTCCCGAGCGGCGCGACCGAGCCGAGCGTCGCCGAGGACGTCACGGCGGGCAGGCACGCAAGATCGGCTCGATCGGCGTCCACGTCAGCCGCGGCGTCACCACCCACGGCCTGGCGATCAACGTCAACAACGACCTGCAGCCGTTCGAGTGGATCGTCCCCTGCGGGATCGAGGGCTGCCCGGTGACCTCGCTCGGTCGCGAGCTCGGCGCCGAGCAGGACCTCGACGCCTTCGCCGACACGGTCGCCGCCCGGTTCGGCGAGGTCTTCGAGCGCGTTCCGGTGGCGACCGAGCCCGCAGCCCTGGGGACTCGCGCCGCTAGGCTCGGAGCACATGACGCGATGACAGGAGACGGCCGAGCGCATCCACGTCACCCGTTCCCGTGCCAAGCCGGGCGGGACGGCCGCGGCGGCAGACGGCGCCGTCCCCTTCCGCCGCGCCCGCAAGCCACCGTGGCTGAAGGTCCCGGCGCCGGGCGGGCCCACCTACCGCCGCCTCAAGGCGGAGATCGGCGGCGACAACCTCCACACCGTCTGCGAGGAGGCCAACTGCCCCAACGTCGGCGAGTGCTGGGAGCGCGGCACGGCGACCTTCATGATCCTCGGCGACGTCTGCACCCGCCGCTGCGGCTTCTGCAACGTGAAGACGGGGGTGCCGACCTGGAGCGACCCGCTGGAGCCGCTGCGCGTCGCCAACCAGGTGAAGCGGATGGGCCTGCGCCACGCGGTCGTCACCTCGGTCGACCGCGACGACCTGCCCGACTACGGGGCGGGCGCCTTCGTCGGCGTGATCCGCTCGATCCGCATGCAGGCGCCCGGCTGCAAGGTCGAGGTCCTCACCCCCGACTTCCGCGGCCAGGAGATGCCGCTCGCCAAGGTGATCCACGAGCGGCCCGACGTCTTCAACCACAACGTCGAGACGGTGCCGCGCCTCTACCCGGTGGCGCGCCGTGGCTCCAAGTTCCTGCGCTCGGCCCGGGTGCTGCGGATGGCGAAGGAGATGGGCGGCGAGCCGACGTCGTCACCAAGTCCGGCCTGATGGTCGGGCTCGGCGAGTCCTTCGAGGAGATGGTCGAGGCCTTCGGCATCCTCCGCGACCACCGCGTCCAGGTCCTCACAGTAGGCCAGTACCTGCGCCCCACCGAGAACCACCTGCCGGTTGTCCGCTACTGGCACCCGGAGGAGTTCGAGGCCCTGGAGACGGCCGCCTACGAGATGGGCTTCGAGTCGGTAGCCGCCGGCCCCCTGGTCCGCAGCACCTACCACGCCGAGCAGCACCTGCCCGAGCGCTCCCGGCCCTCTTCGAATGACGCTTGACGGAGTGCTTGCGAAATCGCAAGGGTTAACGCAACTGATGCGTATACGCTATAGTTCTGTCAATCATCGATCCGGTCTCCGCCCCCGAAGCTGCTCAGGTGCTCGGGCTCAGTTCTGCTCGGGTGCGGGCCCTGGCTGTCCATGGCCAGCTGCCGGCCTCGAAGATCGGCGGTCGCTGGTTGATAGAGCGCGCGGCGGTCGAGGGGCGCCGTCGCCAGGGCGCACCGGGCGGGCGGCCCTTCGCGCCTCACAATGCCTGGGCACTGCTGCTCCTCGCCTCGGGCGAGGACGCCGAGGGGATCGATCCGAGCGTTCGATCGCGACTGCGCCGGGCCCTGGCCCTCGAGGGGCTGGAGAAGCTCGGGCCGCGGCTTGCTCGACGCGCTGAGAGCCGCTTCTTCAACGCCCATCCAGGAGAGATCTCCTACCTCCTCGAAGATCCGGCCCTGGTCAGGTCGGGCATCAGCGCCGCCGGTGCGCATGGCTTCGACCTGGTCTCGGGCCAGGAGGCCGACGGCTACGTGGGCGCAAGCGCTCTGAAGAAGCTCGCCGCCGGCCACGCCCTCTCGCCGGCCGGTCCGCAGGGCAATGTCCGCCTGCGAGTGGTCCCGGAGGGGGCATGGCGCTTTCTGTCCGGTGCGCCGATCGCGCCAGTCGCAGCGGTCGCACTTGACCTGGCCGAGGATCCGGACTCCCGTTCGGCCCGAGCCGGCCGAGCCGCGCTTCGGGATCTCGATCGCCGTCGCGTCGACTCCCGGACACGCAGAAGGCATCCGGCCGAGACATAGGTTGGGAGGCTGGTTTTCGTGGGCTTCAACACCAATATCGTCAACATCGCCTCGCCGACCCCGGAGGCGAGGCGGCTCTGGACAAAGGCACTTGAGCTCGCCGAGGCCTTCGGCTCTCATGAGCGCTGGAGCCTGGTGGGCGGCCTGATGGTTCAGCTGCACGCCTTCGAGCGCAGCAGTGCATCGCGCCCGACCATGGACATCGACTTCCTCGGCGACTCGCGGCGGCGGCCACCGATGACGGAGCGGATGGCGGAGGTCTTGGTCGAGCGCGGAGGAGAGATGGCGATGCCGCCGGTCAGCGACGAGGATCTTGGCTACAAGTTCGAAGTCGACGGCGAGATCATCGAGGTCCTGGGCTCCGAGGGTGTCCGGCACGACCCGAAGACGCTCGGCAAGCACACCACCTTCCAGGTACCGGGCGGCACCCAGGCCTTGGCCAGAACCGAGATCGTCGAGGACACTGCAATGGCCGACGTGTTCCCGGGGGGAGAGGCTCTCCTCGCCGAGCAGGCATACCGGTTGCTGATCTCGTAGAACGTCGCCAGCTCGATACCGGGCCGATAGTGGAGCCAGCGGGGCTCGAACCCGCGACCTCGGCGTTGCAAACGCCGCGCTCTTCCAGCTGAGCTATGGCCCCTCGCCAGAAAGTGTAGGAGGAGCGGCGAGGGCCGGTAAGCCGTGCGCTGGGTCTCAGCGGGAGAGCGCTCCGCCTCAGCGGGTGACGGCGCGCTTGTAGCGGGCTACCGAGAGGGTGGCGAAGACGGCCGCTATCGCCAGCGACCAGAGGGCCGCTCCCCAGATCGCGTCGCCGGCCGGGGCGCCGAGGAAGAGGGCGCGCATCGCATTGACCGTGGTCGTGAAGGGGTTGACTTCGGCGAAGGCCTGCAGGGCGGCGGGCATCGAGGCGACCGGGACGAAGGCCGAGGAGATGAAGGTGAGCGGGAAGATCAGGATGAAGCCGATCGACTGCGAGGCCTCCGGCGAGGACGCGGTCAGGCCGATGAAGGCGAAGACCCAGGAGAAGGCGTGGCCGAAGAGCAGCATCAGGGCGATGCCGGCGACGACGTGCGAGGCGGGGGCGCCGAACGAGAACCCCGCCAGCAGGCCGACCGTGATCATGATCGTCAGCGAGATCAGGTTGGTGCCTACGTCGGCCAGGGTGCGGCCGGCCAGCACCGCCGCGCGCGACATCGGCAGCGAGCGGAAGCGGTCGACGAGGCCCTTGCGCAGGTCCTCGGCGAGCCCCAGCGCCGTGACGAAGCCGCCGAAGGCCATCGTCTGCACGATGATCCCGGGCATCAGGAAGTCGACGTAGTCGTAGCCCGGCGTCTTGATCGCGCCGCCGAAGACGTAGACGAAGAGCAGCACGAACATGATCGGCTGCACCGTGAAGGAGAGCAGCAGGTCGGGGGCGCGGGGGATGCGCAGGACGGCGCGCCTGGCCAGCACCAGCGTGTCGGAGATGCTGTAGCGGAGGCCCCTCACCGCGCCTCCCCGCCGCCGTCCTGCCGGTCGCCGTCCGGCCGGTTGCCGTCCTGCTCCGCGGCGCGCCCGGTGAGGGCGAGGAAGACGTCATCGAGCGTCGGCCGGTGCTTCGCAACGTCGGCGATCGCCACCCCCGCCGCGTCGAGCCGCCGCACCGCCTCGGCGATCATGCCCTGACGATTGCTGACCGGCACCTGCAGGGCGCCCCCGAGCACGGCGGTCGGCCGCGCCGAGGCGATCGGCGCCAGCGCCGCGGCCGCCGCGGCCGCCTGGGAGCGGTCCTCGAGCGTCACGTCGAGCCGTTCGCCGCCGACCTGGTCCTTCAGCTCGTCGGAGCTGCCCTCGGCGATCACCCGGCCGCGGTCGATGACCACGATGCGATCGGCGAGCCGGTCGGCCTCGTCCAGGTACTGGGTGGTGAGCAGCACCGTCGTCCCCGCCGCGACCCGGCCTTCGATCGTCTCCCAGAGGTCGGTCCGCGCCCGCGGGTCGAGGCCGCTGGTCGGCTCGTCGAGGAAGAGGACCGGCGGGCGGGCGACCAGCGCGGCGGCCAGGTCGAGCCGGCGGCGCATCCCGCCGGAGTAGGTCCGCACGAGGCGGCCGGCAGCGTCGCCGAGGTCGAAGTGGCGCAGCAGCTCGGCGGCGCGGCGGCGCGGCTCCCCCTTCGGCAGGTGGTAGAGGCGACCGACCATCTCCAGGTTCTCGGCGCCGGTCAGGTTCTCGTCGACCGCCGCGTACTGGCCGGCCAGCCCGATCCGCGCCCGCAGGGCGGACGCCTCGCGCATCACGTCGAGCCCCGCCACGCGGGCGCTGCCCGCGTCGGGGAGGAGCAGGGTGGTGAGGATGCGGACGGCGGTCGTCTTGCCGGCCCCGTTCGGCCCCAGCAACCCCAGCACGGTGCCGGCGGGTGCCCGCAGGTCGACCCCGTCGAGCGCCAGCACGTCCCCGTAGGACTTGCGGAGCCCGCTGGCCTCTATCGCGGCTTCGCCGCCCATCGGCGAGGGACGCTACCGATCGGCCGCGGCCGTCAGTCGTCGAAGTCGAAGTCCTTGGGCGGCTTCTGCTCGAACCAGAGCCGGTCGTCCTCCGGCGCCTCCTCGAGGAAGTCGGGGGTCTCCTCGAGCAGGTCCTCCTCGGATCTCGGCGAGGCTGTCTCCTCCTCGGGTCCGAGATGCCCCGCTTCCGGCTTCGGCTCGATGTGCTCTTCCTCGAGATGCTCTTCCTCGGGCGCAGGGCTCTCGGGCGCCTCCAGCGCCTGGTTCAGCTCGTCGGAGAGCCGCTGCTCATCCCAGAAGTCGTCGTCCTCCTCCTCGTCCTCCTCGCCGAGCTCCGGCTTGTCCTCCGGCGCCTCCTCGTCCTCCTCGCCTACGGCGCCCGCGAGCGGGTCCACGGGGGCGAGGCGCGGCTCGCCGATCTCCGCTTCGACCAGCTCCTCCTCGGAGGGCGCGCGCGGCTCGCCGCCCTCCGGCTCTTCTTCGACGACGTCGTAGAGCTCGGTCGGCTGCTCGGCGATCGCCTCCCTCTCCTCGGTCGAGGGCCCGGCCGGCGGCGCCGGCTCGGCGATCGCCTCGTGTTCCAGGGCCGGAGGCTCCTCCTCGGCCCGCGGCTCTTCCTCGACAGCCGCCTCGGCCTCAGGCGTGGGCTCGGGCTCGGGCGCCTCCTGGAGGTCGGCTATGTCGGGGGCGGGCCGTCGGGACGGCTCCTCCTCGGCCCCCGCGGGCTGCGCAGCCTCGGCCGCCTCCGGCTGCGCGATGAATTCGGTCGGCGCCTCGGCCTCGGAATCGACCGCCTCGTCGCCCGGTCGCTCAGGCGGCCCGAACGCTTCGTCCTCGAGCTTCCTCAGCTCGGAATCGCCGGCGCCGTGCTGGCGCTTCAGCTCCAGATGCTCTTTGATCGCCTCGTCGAGAATGCCCATTGCTGCGTCCCCCGGGGAACCTAAAGACTATGCGGTTATACAGGCGGCCGCGAGTGGCCTGGGACGATCATCCCAAGACGCGGCCGAGCGGCGCCGCCTAAGTAGTTTCCCCGGCTGGCGAGCGTGGCGTTCACGGTCGCGCGCGATCGGGACGGCGGCGAGGATGTGGGCGTGGCCCCCATGCAGACGCCGGCGCTGTTCCGGCAGATGGCGCGAATCCGTCACTTCGAGCGGGCCGCCGCCGAGCTCTGGCGCAAGGGGCTGATCGGCGGCGAGATGCACCTCGGCGTCGGCGAGGAGGCGATCGCGGCCGGCGTCGTCGCCCACCTGCGCGACGGCGACGGGCTCGCCGTCGACCACCGCTCGACCCCGCCGCTGGTCGCGCGCGGCGTCGACCTGGAGGCGATGCTGCTGGAGATGCTCGGCTCGCCGGACGGCCTCTGCCGTGGGCACGGCGGCCACATGCACATGCTCTCCGCCGAGCACCTCGCCGCCTCCTCGGGGATCGTCGGGGCCGGCGCGCCGCTGGCCTGCGGCTTCGCGCTGGCGGCGCAGCGGCTGCGGCCCGGGGCGGTCGGGGTCGGCTTCTTCGGCGAGGGCGCGATGAACCAGGGCATGCTGCTCGAGGCGCTCAACCTCGCCCAGGCGTGGCGCCTGCCCGTCCTCTTCGTCTGCAAGGACAACCGCTGGGCGATCACGACGCGTTCGCGCGGCGTCACCGGCGGCCGCCTCGTCGCGCGGGCTAGCGCCTTCGGGATGCCCGCCAGGCGGGTCGACGGGCTCGACGTGAGGGCGGTCTTCGGCGCGGCGGGGGAGCTGGTCGAGCGGGCGCGGCGCGGCGGCGGGCCCGGCTTCCTGCTGGCCCGCTGCCCACGCCCGAACGGCCACTTCCTCGGCGACCCCGTCCTGCGCCTGCTCGACGCGCCGCTGCGGGAGGGCAGGGCGCTCTCGGGCCCCCTGCTGGAGGCGGTCCGCGCGCAGCCGGGTGCCAACCGGCGCTCGCGCGCCGCGGCGCTGGCGCGGGTGGGCGGCGTGCTCGTGGCCGCGGCAGCCGAGCGGGGGCCGCGGCGCGCCGATCCGCTGCGGCGGGCGCGGCGCCTGCTGCCCGCCGCCGAGGCGGCGCGGATCGAGCGGGAGGCGGTCGGAGAGGTGCGGGCCGCGGTCGCGGCGGCGCTCGCCCGGGGCGACGGCGGCGAGACCGGGAACGGAGCCGGGATGGGGAGCGACGGCGGCGGGACGGGAGACGGCGATGCCTGAGCTGACCTACGCGGAGGCGATCGAAGCCGCGCTCGCGCAGGCGATGGCCGCCGACGAGCGCATCGTGGTCTTCGGCGAGGACGTCCACGTGCTGCGCCAGAACCTCGCCGCGCGCTTCGGCCCCGAGCGGGTCCGCCCGGCCCCAATCAGCGAGGCGGCGTTCCTGACCGCGGGCGTGGGCGCCGCTATGGCCGGCCTGCACCCGGTCGTCGAGATCATGATGGTCGACTTCATCGCCGCCGCCTTCGACGCGCTGCTCAACCACGCCGCCAAGCTCGAGGGCTTCTCGGGTGGGCGGTGGCGGGCGCCGCTGGTCGTGCGCGCCGCCTGCGGCGGCTGGTACGGGGACGGCGGCCAGCACGAGCAGGCGCTGTGGGGGATGCTCGCCGGGATCCCCGGGCTGAGCGTCGTCGCGCCCTCGACGCCCGCCGACGCCGCCGGGCTGATGCTCGGCGCGCTGCAGGCCGAGGGGCCCGTCGTCTTCCTCGAGCACAAGCTGCTCGCCGACTACTGGCTCGACTACCTGGGGGCCGGCGGCCGCGAGAGCGTCGCCTTCGACGTGCCCGCGGCGGGGGCGCGCGGCTGGGTCGAGGAGCCGATCTCCCCCCTCCCCTTCGGCGTGGCGGCGACGCGCCGGCAGGGCGAGGACGTCTCGATCGTCAGCCTCGGGGTCGGCGCGCACCGCGCCCTGGAGGCGGCCGAGGCGCTCGCCGTGCGGGGAATCGACGCCGGCGTGGTCGACCTGCGCAGCGTCGCCCCGCTCGACCGCGGGGCGATCGTCGCGGCGGCCTCGACCGGCCGCGTCCTCGTCGTCGACGAGGACTACGTGCGCGGCGGCCTCTCCGGCGAGATCGCCGCGATCCTCGCCGAGGAGCGCACCGGAGCGGCCTTCGCCCGCGTCGCCGTCACCGACACCCTGCCCTACGCCAGGCGCCTCGAAGAGCAGGCGCTGCCGAACGTCCCCAGGATCGTCGCGGCGGCCGAGCACTTGGTGGAAGAGCGCGCCCCAAGCGCCGGGCGCCGGGACCGACTGAACTAACGGCTGAGATGTGTACCGCGGGACGCCGAGGATCGCCGGAGTGGGTGTCGGCCCAGCGAAAGTCCGCTACCCCGCCAGCTCGGGGATGTGGCGCGCCAGGTGCTCGGAGATCGTCTGGCGGACCCAGCGCTGTGTCTCGGCGTCAGCCATCCGGTAGCGGCCGAGCAGCATCTGCTGGTCGGTGATCGGCAGGCCGGCGATCTCCCAGCGCACCACGAGCCGCTCGAGCAGCAGCTCCGAGCGCCGCCGCCAGGCGTCGTCGAGCGAGGTCGCCGCGCTCACCGGCGGCTCGCCGATCTTCGCGATCGTTCCGCGGCTGAGCGACTCCCGAAGGGTGAGGACGTTGCCCTCGGCATCGGTGTAGTCGACGGTCCGCGCCTTTTGCCTGGACCGCTGTCCTTTCTTCCGCTTCGCCACGAACCCGAGTTTGCCAGCTGCGCCCTCGAGTGAAGTCGGCACTCGTGCCTGAATCGGAGCGCGATTCGAGGCGGCTTCCGATGGCTTCCAATCGCCAGGGGCCGGCATAGCCCGCCTTCGGGAAACCCAAAGCCCATGCGGGTATCCTTGCCATGCGAGGCCGCTGGGACCACTCGGCGACCTTCGCCGCGGGGCTATAGCTCAGTTGGAAGAGCGCCTGGATCGCACCCAGGAGGTCGCCGGTTCGAGTCCGGCTAGCTCCATCGCTCAAAAGTTCCTGCTAATTGATGGTTTCGACATTTCGGGGTCATCTCAAACCGCCCCTGATCTTGCGCCCCATTTCAGGCACGAGTGCCCGAAATCGCGCCGATGCGCGGGGATCAGCGGCGATTACGGGTTATTCCGGCTCGCTTTCCCGTGGCGGCGGAGCTAAGTTCGCCGACCGCAAGAAATAGGTGCCCCGGCGGCGCTTGGAACGCCCCGGGGCCGGCACCGAAGGACGCGCCTTCGATGCGCAGCCGATTCTCCCAGAGCACTTCGGTGCTCGGGTAGATCGACGCCCGTTTGGAGAGGCGGTCTTCGGTGCCCCGACCGGAAGGAGGGGCGCCATGCCCGGCATCACCGCCACGATCACAAAGGAACAGCGCGACGGCCTCTACGAGCTGGTCCGCAACCACCTCGGCGGCATCGGCGACGTCTGGATCGCCCTGGAGGACAACAGCGACTGCGCGACAGCCGAGCGGCTCGGCCTCGAGTTCGGCGAAGACCTCCGCCTGCTGACTGACATCGGCTGGCAGCCCGACGAAAGCCGGGAGGCGTTCGAGCTGACGATGCCGCCGCACGACCTGATGGAACTGCTCAGGCGCCCCCACGACGAAGGCGAGAAACTCCTCGCCGAATCGCCCGGCGAGCGGGAGTCGCGAGAAGAAGAGGAGGCGGTCGATGAGCGCTTCCGCCTCGGCATGGGCGCCTGCGAGGAGCTGCTCGCCGGGCTCGATAGGCCGGGAGGTGAACCGGCATGAGTGGCCGGGCCGGCTACTCGACTAACGGCCGCCGAGGGTCGTTCCCGGAGTCCAAGCCGCCGGAGATCAACCACGCCGTCCTCACCGGCAGGCTGAGCGGCGATCCGCAGGAGGCTCGCAGCCCGAATGGCGATCGAGTGGCCCTCCTGCGGATCGAGTTTCCCGTCGCCGATCCCAAGCACCCCTGGACCCTGTGGACCTGGGCGAGCTGCCTGGTTGAAGTGCCGGGCGACCGAGCGAAGCGGGATGTCGAAAAGCTGCGCGGCGGCGCCTCGGTGCTAGCGGCGGGCCAGCTCAGCGCCCGCTGGATGATCGAGGACGGCCACACGAGCAGGCGCGGCGTGATCGTCGCGACGCTCGTCAAGTCCGGCCCCCCACTGGGGCAGCGCCGGAGCCTGTTCATCGTCGAGGGTGGACCGTGACTACGTGCGCGCCGAGTGCGACACCGGCCACGCCAGAGATGAAGGCGCGCTTCGGCAAGAACCTGGTCCGCTGCCGCGAACGGGCCAACGTCTCCCAGGAAGAGCTGAGCTTCCGCGCCGCGATCCACCGCACCGAGGTCAGCCTCCTGGAGCGCGGCGAGCGCATGCCCCGCGTCGACACGGCGCTGCGGATCGCCGGCAGCCTCGGCGTCTCCTTGGACGACCTCGTCGCCGGCCTGGAGTGGCGGCCCGGCTACACGATCGTCGTGCCGGGAGGATGGGAGGTGGTCGAGCGGAATGGTCAACCGGCGGTCGGTACTAGCGAAGTCGAGGAGGCACCAACCGAGCCCATCCGCGTTGAGATCCCCAACGCCTCCCGATGACGACCGGATCGCGATCCAGCACCCCCTTCCCCTTCAAGGCCCATGCCCGCTTCGCGGACAACCTCTACCGCGCCCGCGAGCAGGCCGGCCTTGATCAACTGATAGCCGTCGAACAACCGGCCTGAGATAGGGCCCTCTCCGCCGGTCGGGGAGGGTCTTTCTCTTTTTCTAGAGAGGGAGGTTGTTCGATGGACCTGGTTCGCGCAGAGCTTCCTGCAAGGACGCTGGTAGTGGCGATCGACCCCGGCAAGGCCAATCACCGGGTGCTGTTGGCAGACGGCGAGCGGGGACTGATCGGAGAGCCCGTCTCGCTACCGACCCTGCGCGAGGGGATCGAGCGGCTCTGCGAGCTGATCGAGTCCCAGGCTGCGCCCGAGACGGTGATCGCGATCGAGGCGACCGGCTCGCTGCACCTGCCCTGGGTCGCCGAGCTCGAGCGCCGCCTGCCAGGCTCGACCCGCCTCTTCGCGCCTTCGGAGACCCAGGCCGCCCGCACCCAGCTGGGCTCGCGCCGCTTCAAGGACGATGACCGCGATTGCGCCGCCTTGGTCTCCCTCGCTCGCCAGGGAAGAGGGCGGCCGGCTCAGAGCGGAACCCTCGATGCGCTGCTCGATGCCGTCCGCCACCGCCGCCGGCTGATCGCCCAGCGCAAGGTCGCCCGCCAGCACCTGCACCACCAGCTGAACGCTCTTTGCCCCGGGCTCTCCGCCCCGGCTGGCCACGGCCGGGTCCTTGGCCTGGAGACCCCGACCGGCCGGGCCGCGCTGGCCTGCGCGGTCGACTTCGCCGGCAGAGCGCCCGCTCCCCGCTCGCTGATCGCAAGAGCCCCAGGCCGGCTCTCGCGCGCCAACGCCGCCTACTGGTCTGAGCGCTGGCGCGGCTGCCTGGCGCCGCCCGCCGACGCCGAGGCGCGCGCCGAGCGTCTGGGTCGCGACGTCAAGCGCTGGCGCGCCTTGGAAGCAGACGTTCTCGCCGTCGAGGCCCAGATCTCGGTGCTGGTGGCCGAGACACCCGGTCAGGTCCTGACGACGCTGCCGGGGGTCGCGGCAACCCGGGCCGCGGCCCTCGCCGTCCACGCCTTGCCGATCGAGCGCTTCCCCACCGCCGAGCACCTTTACTCCTTCACCGGCCTGGCCCCGGCGCGCTATGAATCGGCGACGATCCGCAAAGCCAGGGCGATCTCCCGCCAGGCCCCGGGCGAGCGCCGCGACGCGCTGATGGCGATCGCCTGGGGGCTCTCCCAGCACTGCAAGCCCTTCAGAGAGCGCGACCGCGAGCTGCGCGCTCGCGGCATGCGACCGATCGAGGCCCGGGTCGCACTGGCCCGCCATGCCTGCCGGCTCTGCCACCGGATGCTTCAAAGCCAACAGCCTTTCGACGAGGAGCGCTACGCTCGGACTCGGCATCGGCGTGGGCGGTGACGGCGGTTCGACTATGCCGCACGACGGCGCAATCTAGTTTGCCGCCCGCCCACGCCGGCCATTCCTACGGCGCAAAGAAGAACCTGCCGCACGACGGCGCCTAATCAGTCTGCCGATCGGCCTTCGCCGGGTCGAGCATGGCCTTCTCGCAATTTGCGACCGGCACCGCCGGCCTGCTGGGCCCTGCCGCCGATCGACTATTGACTCACCGGTGAAGAACTAGAGGCCGCAAAGCGCGCCGCCCTCGCCCGCTCCAAACTCGACAAGATCGAGGGTGGCGAATACATCCCCAGCCTCGACGTCCTCATCCGCCTCGCCGGCGCCTACTCGACTTCGGTGGGCGATCTCGTCAGCGGCGTGACGTGGAGGCCCGGTTGGCTTGAGCACTCCGGACCGGCCGAATACCTAGTCTCAGGCGACAGACCGCCAACGGCCCCATAAGAGATCGAACGACTGGGTGGACCAAGTTCCACCCGCGCATGATCTTTGGAGCCAAGCTCACGCCCACCGCAGTAGAACGTCTTCCCCTGCTTGTTGCTTGCGCCTCTACTTAACAGATAAAGTTCTCACCGATACTCCTGCATTGACTTGATCCCGCATCACTCAGCCTGACAGGCAGCGTCGCGGAGCGCAGGTCATGCGTTCCACCAGCCCCGAGGCCAGACAAATTTGCCAACCCTAACTGCGGCGCTCCTCACCATTGTGCCCTTGGCTCTGTCCGGTGCCGTAGTCATCGGCCTGCGAGAGACGCCAGCGCGGAGCCTTGCGGCAGACCGATTTTCCCGCCCTTCCAGTCGGGCTTTCGCGCCATTCGCCTTGCTCATCGCCGTAAGCGCAATAATCGCCATCAGCAACCCAACGCGTCCCGATTTCTTTGCGCTAGGAATTGTCGTAGGCGCCCTCGTTGGAGCCCTATACATCGAGCGCAAGCTCCGCGTTACCGTTGAGTATGTGACCCGCTACTACCTTGACCCGCAGTCATGGCGGTGGCCTCGTCCCTGTGGACCTCGGTGGCGCTATCAGATGCAGCATGCATACCTGAATGATCCCGAGTACCTGGACTCGATAATAATCACGATGCTGCGCAAGTACAAACATCTACTTGATTTCAAGGCAGCTCTAGAGGCCGAAGACTTCCCTCGCGGATATGATCACGTACTCTCGAAGCGGCTTTGGGGACCACTCTTCCCCACTCTCCGAGATTCGGCGAAGGACTCTGTGCCCAACGAGCTTCTCAATGGTCATGGACGCTTCAGCCCTGGGAAGTCACCAGATCAGATCTACCTCGAGCTTCGCGCCCTTGCCCTGACCAACCAGACTCTCTTTCTAGATCGCTGGCAGTACTATTGGGGTCTAAGAAACATCAACGTAGTAGATGTCCTCCTCCGCCGCGCCTTCTCGGTTTGGGTTGGACTTAGTGTGATAGCGCTGGGCGCTGCGTTTTTCGGCCTCGCCGTATTGACTCATCAGACGCGCGACCATGAGCTAGCGGCCAGCCTAGCAGCGATCGCGTCGGGTTCTCTACTTTGGATGCTAATTTCGTGTGGGCTCTCATCACTCCTCTTTGTCGGTGCCTTTCGAGGCACGGGGACCTTTTCGATATCGTATCCCTGTGAGGGCGATGCATTTGATCCTTTGTGGGGTCGTGTTATCCAGATTGGCATCGTCGCGTTCACCGTGTCGTTCGTCATCTATGGCATAGCAGCTCCATTTCTCTTCGAAACGTCAGCACTGGAGCATTTTCACCTAGACCAGCGCTTTGTCATCTATGCGGCTGGAAGCCTTCTCTTCTGCGTGTCTATTTTTGCGGGCCATCTCGCTGGGGTCCACAAGCTCATGGCCCGCTCGCGCGAGAATGCCCTTGGCCGGATCATGGACGCCGTGCGAGTCGCGAAGACCAACCACGGACGGGACGTGCTTCTGGATCATTTTCACAACGTGAAGCGGCTCCGCACCTGGCCCATTCGGGGGGCCGTCATCGCACAAACGGCTGCCGGCATAGCTCTGCCGGTTCTAATTCAGGCCATTCTCCTCTATACGGGCTTACGCGCAAAGTAGTTGTGCTGTATCCACGCCGCTACCAGCCAAGCCGCAATACCGAGTACCACTCCGGACGCTGCTCCAACCAACGAGTGCTGCCTGATCAACACAGTCCCCGCTACCACAGAGATGGCAAACGCTACTGCCAGCCATCTCAGTTGTCTTGCCGACACCCAAACATATAGAGCCAGAATCGTTGCGGATGATGCGTGCTCGCTAGGAAAATCATTGAACGGTTCGTCGTGTGAATAGACAAAATGAACTAGCTCATGCATGACGCCAGTCACATGGTCTGGTCTAGGCATGTAGGTGTGGAAGACAAGATATACAACGTTGCTCACCATATAGGCAACAATAATGGCGAGGGCCAAACGCTCGAATTCCTTATTAGCGATGAAGGCATACAACACCGAGCACCAGAAAATGGGCAAGAAAGCCAGATAGGGAGCGGCGAGAATTGGTACTAGTGGAAGCTGACTGTCCAGGGAGGTCGTAAGAACATGCTGATCACGAAATGCATGATTTAAGGGGAAGTAAAGGACGACGGAGACTAGGATTCCTATGGCGAGTAGCCAGCGTCTCCCGCGAGGTGTGGCGGTATCCTCTGTGCAGCCCGATCTAGATACTACGATCATTCACTTTCTCCATGATGTCAATCTCTAACTACTAAATCGCCAACACGTCTGTCAGGCCTTTGATGATCCGCGCCATTGCTTGGCGCGTCAGGTACCCTTCGCGGGCAGCAAACAGGACTGCCTGCGGCACCACGGCTATGGGCAGCTCTCCGCCGCGGGCGCGCTTTCCATTCTTGTCTGGCCACGCGTACTTCAGCGACTGCTCGTCGGCGTTCCAAGAGGATCTGCCCAATAGCAACTCGTCACTTGGCACATTCTCCACCTTCTCGCGCTGCTCGACCTTCATAGATTCCTTTCTGAGCCCTAGCCCGTGTTGATGTGCGAGCCAATTTCGCAACGCATCGCGTCGCGGCTCACACCGGGAAGACACCCGGACTTGCTCACAAACTAACGAAGTCTCAATTGCGAGAGAGAGCGCGCTTCGCCAACAAGCTCTTGAATTCGCCGTGGCGTAGGGCGTAATGCCAATGACCGACCAGCCACAACGCAATGCCGAGCGCGAAGAGGACGAGTCCGCTGGCAGTGCCGATGGCTGCAGCGCCTACCGCCCCGGTGAGCATGAGCAGGCATCCACCCGCTCGCGCCAGCAGGCCCCCAAACAGCCAGAGCCCGGCGAGGGTGAGGATCCCGATGCCAAGTGCCGTGGCGATCATCGCTGTGCCTCTCGCTCTGGCGTCAGAAAAGCGGCGGGGTCGACCTCCTCGCCGCTGACCAGCGCCTTCAGACGTGCCCGCTCGGCCGAGCCGCGGCGCATGATGTGGGTGTAAACGCGCAGCGTGAACTTAGGGTCGGTGTGGCCGAGCTGGGCCATCACCGAAGCGGGGTCCTCGCCGGTGGCGATCAGGATCGAGGCGAAGGTGTGGCGCAGCTTGTGGGGCGTGACGCCACGGGGCAGGGGCGTCTGGCCGCGCTCTTCGAGCAGCTGGTCGGCGCGCTTGACAGCCGAAGCAAGGATGCGATTGCGCAGGTTGTCCTTGTCGCGGTGGCCGCCGGTCCCGGTGGGGAATACCGGATCGTCGGAGCTGCTGCGGTAGGTGCGCGCCTTGTGAGCTGAGAGTTCGTCGCGCAGGAGGGGCAGCAGGACGATCTCCCGCAGCCCGGCCTGGGTCTTGGAGCGGCCGATGCGGATGCGGCCGTTGGCGAGATCGACGTCGCGCCAGCGCAGGTTGCACAGCTCGCCCGCCCGGGGTCCGGCGAGGAGCAGCGTGGCGATGATCGGCCGGCGGTCGTTCGTCAGCCAGCGCTTGTCGCGGTCGAGCTGGCTCGCCGCCTCCAACAGCGTCGCGATCTGCTCAACCGAGTCCAGGTGCACCGGGGCGGGCCTCTTCGCCCGGAGGCGGCGTCGGCGGCCTGCCGCGGGGTTCTCTGAGATGTATCGGTACTCGACCGCCACCGATAGCACCCACTGCAAGGTGTCGATCGTCTTGTTGATCGTCGCCGGCGACAGCGGTCGCAGCGCCTGGCCCCACTCGTTGCGCATCGGCTGGCCGCTCTCCCTCGCGCGGCGCCGGGCTTCGGAGACCTCGACCATGTGGCCGCGGAAGGCGTCGACCGCCTGGATGTCGATCTCGTGGAGCGGCCAGCTCCCGAAGTAGGGCAGGATGTGGGCGAGTGCGTTCTCCTTGTAGGCGTAGTTCGCCTCGCTCATCTCGCCCTTGCGGGCCGCCATCAGGCCCCGGGCGAAGGAGTCGAAAGTCGGCATCGCGTCGGCTGCCTCTTCCGCCGTCCCGACCCTGCGAGGCCGTCGCGTCGGCGGAACCCAGATGCCGCGCCGCACGTCGGCCATGACGTTCGCCAGCTCTTCCTCGGCGCGCCTGCGATTCCAGCCTTCGGTCTCCAGGCCGAGCGTCAGGTACTGGCGCTCGCCGTAGGCGCGGAACCGAAGCGCGTAGCCGCGCCCGCTCTTCCAGTGGCGCTCAACCACCTGGCCTTCCGATCTACGAGCCACTTCTGTCACCTCCTGGTCCGTGAGCACCGGAGGAGCAGCAGGCGCGGTCGCCAGGTGGCGTCGGAGATCCGGCCGCCTCTAGGCTGATCATCGCGTCGAAGCTTTTACCTTCGGCGCCGGGCCGGGGGCGTTTGCGCGCCGCCCGGCCATCTGTTTCCTGTCCGACGACAGTAGCTCTCCGTCGCCGCGAAAGCGAGCCTGGTTGCCTTGGGGGCATGCCTACCGCTCCTCCTCATCGTCGGGTGAGTTGCCGAGCCAGTCGACCGGGCGCTTGCGGTCGCGCGCTTCGCGGAAGATCGGCGTCCGCGAAGAGCGTGCGGCGACGACGGCCGCGGCCGCGGCTCAGCGGGTGGGCGACCTCCTGGCGCCATGAGAACGGGCCGAATTCGTCACCGCGCTCGCGCGCCGCCTTCAGGAAGCAGATCGCGGCGTCGTTGACGGCGAGGGTGTGCGCCCTCAACGGGCCAGCCGCGTCGCTGGCCTGGAGCACCCTCGGCTGCGTCTCCAGCCCGACCACCTCGTGAGCGAGCGCGGCGCCGCGCTCGCTCACGAACCAGAGCCGTCGCGGCGCGATCCGCGTGTCGACATGGTGGATCAGCCCGGCCTCCTCGATGCCGGCGAGGATCTGCTGCGTGCGCCGCAGGCTGCGGCCCGGCAGATGGATGGTCTGCACCTGCTCGGTGGAGAGGACGCGATGCTCGCCCAGCGAGGCGATGATCTCGGCAGTCGCCTCCGGCAGGCCGACGGCCGCGGCTGGTGGCGGGAGGCGACCCTCCTTCTCGGCGCGGCGATCGGTCCGCACACCGGTACGGCCACGCGAGCGCCGGCCATGCCGGCCACCGCGCGCCGTCGCGGTATCGAGCCGCTGCGTAGCCAGCGCGGAGGCGATAGCGATCGTGCCGAGAGCGAGGGGCGCGAGCGACGAGGCGGGAACGATCGAGAGCAGCGTCGAGGCGGCGAGATTGCACTTCATGTCCCGACCTTGATGCAGCGTAGAGATGTCGGCAAAACGCCGAGCCGGCAACCGGCGCTGCCATCGGCGCTCGCGCCGGTCCGGCCCCGTCGCAAGCTGAAGGGTTGGACGAAGGGACGGACGCAGTCTTGGTCGAAGGGATGGACGCAGCCGGGACCGTCCACCTCGACACATCCGGAGATGCGACTGGCCTGGTCTCCGCCGCGCGCGGACTCGGGAAGAAACAGCGTGCAAGATCTTCATACCCCCTGGACTAGCTCCGCTGGCAGGGGAAGTCAAATCGCCCTACCGCACCTCCCGTAATCCCCGCGCATCCCCGCTAATCGCCGCGTATTTCGTTGAGAGAACTTTTAGATTCGGCCGACTCAGAGCTTGCCGCGCGAGGCGAGCCAGACGCTCTCGAAGCGCAGGTTGGTCTTGGCGCCAAGGACGTCGAAGTCACCGAGGAGCAACCGCCCAGCGTCCGATCGGGGGTTCCGACGCCCGTGTTCTCTTCGGGGCCACCAGGCTGACGCTGCCACGACGCCGGGACGTTAGTACAGGACTGAGGCAGCCCCTTTTTCCCGCTTCGACGCCACTGCACGGTGAGCCGCCCTTCCCCGTTCGGGATGCCGGTCGCCGGACCGGTGCCGGGAGGCGGCTTCCGGTCGGGATGCTCATCCGACACTCTCCTTCGCGAAGGTCTCAAGGATTCTGGAGCTCGGGAATTCCGAGAGCGAGACGAGTTTGTTGGCGAGCGCCACCGGGATCAGTGCGTTGTCGTACATCGAGCAGCGCAAGGTCCCGAGGACGGCAAGGATCTCGGTGAGATTAAAGAAGTCGTCATAGGTCGGGGTGGCCTTGAAATCCCCCGTCGGAACGGAGGCGACGTATACGTTGCCGTCGGCCGCCTTGAAGATCAGCTTTCCGCCCCAATACGTGTTTTTCCCGTAGGGATCGGCGCTGTTGGGGTCCCCGGGGACGATATAGCGGTAGATGTATTCATTGGTCAGTACCAGGACCGCCCCGGGCTTCATGCGGTCTGCGATCTGGGTCGCGTGCTCAACAAATGCCCCGCTCTTCTCGAGGCCGGCGATGTTGAGCAGAGCCAGCTCCTCCCCGTCGGCCTTGCCCGGATCCTTGTGGTGCCCGAGATGCGAGGCGAGCTCCCGCATCGGCTTGGAAAGCGGCGCGGTCGTTCCAAAGAAGCCGAGCGGGCCGTCCTTGATGAAGAGGACCTCGGCGAGAAACGCCGGCTTGGACTCGAACAATGCCTTGATAACGTGCGCCAGAACTACCTGCTCGAGGGTGGTCATGATGAAACCGGAGATGCCCGCAGCGCCCTGCTCCTCGTCGATGCGCTCATGGAGGCGAAGGGAATCGATCAAGAACAGTGGTCCTCCACAGCTCTCGCACTCGAATCGGTTCGGGGAGTTGACGTCTAGGACGATCGGGCTCGCGGAGCAACCGTAGTTGGGGCACTCCGGAATCTCCCAAGCCTGCTCCGCGCCCTTGTCCCAGGCTCTGAACAGGATCCACCGAAGAGCGTCGGCCAGGGGCGCTTCCCCGCCGTCTTGATGCTCGAAGAAGTCCTGCAGGGTCTCTCGAATCGAGACTTGAAGGGACTTTCCTTCGCGGGAGATATTGCGGGTCGGCAACGCCAAGGTGTAGCGCTGGATCTTCTTTAGGCGAGCCATATCCTCCGGAGCGAGGAACGGCATTGCATCGAGCTCCCTGAGGTCCTCGAGTTGAAACAAGAGCGGCCCGAAGGTGAAAAAGGTCACCGCTGCGGAGGGAAACTCGTTGCGCACCGGTGCTTCTCGATAGCCGCCGTCGATCGCGACTACGGCTCGGATCCGCTCGGTATCCGGCGGCGAGACCTCCTGGGCCGCCGCATCAACAACGATCCCATCGGCGGCTTCTGGAACGCTGCAAGCAGCCAGAAGCTCCTTGACGGGAGCGCTGTTGATGATCTCGCTGTGGGAGATCTTGCTTGCACGCTCGATCGGCCTCCGCCCTGACGCCGAACCGTAGGCCATTACGACACTCTGAATTGGTCGATCTGCACCGGGACGATAAAGGTGTTGGAGTCGGTTTTCATTCGAATGAAGCCCCGATCAGTCGTACGCCGCAAGCTGTCGGTGAAGTCCTCGAAGTCGTAGTACTTGTCGAGCTCCTTCAGCTCGTCGCGGTTGTTCAGATGAGCCACGAACCAGTTCTGGGTGTTCTTCAGAATGCTCGCCGAGATCGAGCTCACCTCCTGAGTCGCATACGCGACACCGAGCCGAAGCTTCTGTCCCTCCTTCGCGAGGCGGTTGTAGATGATCGTCAGATCCTTCTCCTCCTTGCGCGGGAAAAGGTTGTGAGCCTCCTCGAAGTAGAGCTGGATGAAGTTTGCCTCCTCATTCTTGATGAAGCGCTCCATGCCGTCGCGAAATATTCGTTGGCACACTCTGTCTGAGTAGGTCCGCTGGATGCGCGGGTCGCCCTGCGAGAGATCGATAAGCACGACCTTGCCGTCTCTCAGAAGAGAGACGATCTCGTCCTCAAAGGGGGTATCGATCGTCTCCGTGTGATGGCTTCGCAGAGGGACGAGTTTTCGGAACCCGGCTCCTGACACCGCACCGCCCGGTTTCCCTCTCTGCGTGAGGATCTGCATCAGGCTCTGTAGGTCCTCGTCGGCCCACTCTCGACCGCTTTTTGCCCGCGATTTCTCGAAAGGGCCTTCCGGCTCTTTGTAGTTCTGCCAGACGGCTTTGAACCACTCAACCGCCGCCTCGAGCGAGATGCCGCTTTCCGGCTTGACGCCATCCAAGCCGGGAATGTTCGACTCCCGTATCTCTTTCGAGCTTCTGAACTTGACCGTGAATCCTTGCGGCGGAACGAACCCTGCCCTGGAAAGACATGCCTGGTAACAGGCGACTCGCCTTTCATAGCGGGTCTTTGTCGAGATATCAGTTGGATCTGGCTCTTCCCAGTCGATGTTGGTGAAAGCTCTGATGTAGGCGGCCGACTCATCCTCCAGCAGCGACTGGATCAAGCCGAATCCCTCCACGACCGATTGGTAGAAGTTCAGTTTCATCACTTTGAAACCGTCCTTCTCGATCGTGCTGTATCGAGTCACGTCGTCCTTGTACTGGGCGAAGATCGCAGTGCCCTCGTCCTGCTGATTCTCATTCGAATACTCGCCATTGACATCGAAGATGATCTGGCCAGCGGGAGCGATCGCTTTACCGCCGATCTCCGCGCTGGATTTGGAAATGTTGACGGTTGCCTGAATCATCTTCTTGACCGTGTTCGACTTGCCGGTTCGCGTCATGCCGAACAAGGCCGTGCGCTTGCCGAGAAAATCAAGAGGCGTCACGTACACGGGCACATCCTCGCTAGCCACGTGCCTCAAGCTAGAGCTGTAGCGGACTGCGCCGATTCGCTCGTCCCCCTCTCCCCCGGGTATCCCTCCCTCGCGAAAGTTGACGATGTACTCGAGGACTTTCCCCGTGGGCTTCGCGACCCTGTAATTGTTCGCTGCGTAGAAGTTGTCAAGGTCCCCCGCGAACCTAATTACGGAGTCCTTATCTCTATAGAAGGATCCGATCACGCGGCATTCCAGTCCTGAGAACTGGAACTCCGCTCGGGTGAAGGAGTCCAGCGGGTGCCCATCCTCGGACGGCGTCTCCTTGTAGTGCTCGACCATTGCCCCCACCACGTCATCGTCCGTTGGGAGCTTCGTCGGCTTGAGGACTCGGAGCAGGATGGCCTCGTCTACATCAGCCTCCCCGGTATAGAGGGCGAGGAGAAACGCACCTGCGGGCACACCATTGACCTTGTGCTTCCAGCTGTCGTTAGACATGAGTTTGAGCCGATCGAAGTCGAGATAGAACGACCGCCCTACGAACAGATCCTCATTCTTGATCTCCTTGAAGAGATCGACACTTGCGAGCTCCTTGAGCTCCTGCACGACTGTTGCCATCAGCCAGCCCCCCCTGTGGTTGTGATGTCTGAAGTTTGGGAGTGAGATCCCAATTGATATCCGGGAACGACGGTAGAGAGACGCCGGGCCAGGGGCTAAGGAGCAGAAGTCGGTCAGTCTTGGTTGCTCGGCCAGGATTCTCTTTCCAAATGCGGCTTACCTTGCCTCCGGCAGGTAGCGCGTCCATGATCGTCCCGTGGCGTTGCCAGCCCGCTGGCTTGGCGACCCTCTCCCAGACCTGCTCGGCGAGATTAAGCTGCTCCTCGCCGCGCCGAACATCTCCAACCACCAGGCAGACGTAACCCCCGGTATCCAAGGTCGACTTGATTCCCTCGAGGACCTTCTTCATGAAGGCGAGGTATCGGGCGAGGCTTGCACTGGCCATGAGCCGCTGGTCCACTTCGCGCGCCTCCTGCCCCAAGAACCAGAGCCTGACCCAGTTGTACTTCCCGTACTTGATGACTTGCAGGTATGGCGGCGAGGTGAAGACGAGCTTCGGTCTGATGGCCTTCAAGTCCTCCGGGGCTGGTTTGGCGGCGTCCCCCAGCCAAGATCGTCCCCTGACGAGTGCCTTCTCCGGAAGGTCGTACTGGGCGGCCCTTGCGCGAAGCATCTCGAACACATCGACGTCCGGAGCCTCAAGTTCATGGTCGTGGATGTACTTCCGAACGTATCCGGGAGCCATCGCGAACGTATTCGGCATGCTTATTGAAAAGCCCCTCGTCGCCCCGCCGCTGGAATGGTTCGCATGAAGCATTCCCAGAACCAGGGCAATGATGAATGGGTCAACGTATCCCCTACCGCTCAGCTTCTCGCGGAGGAAGTTGATTTGTCTAAGGGTAGCCGGCGAGTAGAGCATCCGAATGTCCTCGGGTACCGACGAGAGGGACAGCGAGGCCGAGCTTTCGAACTCAGCCTCCAACTCGTTTAGTCGCTCGTCTACTGCGGATGCCGCTGGGATCTTGACCTTTGCCCTCGTCAAGGCATGCGCCAGCGGATTGGCATCGACCCCAAAGCCCTTTCTCCCCTGAAGTACGGCCTCTAGAGCAACGGTGCCGCGCCCTGAGAAAGGGTCATAGACAGCGTCATCAGGCTCAGTGAGCCACCGGATGAAGACGCTCGCCATCTGAGGCGGAAACATCGCCAAGTAGGAGCAGACGCTGTGCAGCGGGTGACCCCAGCGGCGCGGCGCATCATGCCACTCATCGGACAGCAATTCCAAGGAATCACCAGGGGAGGATGAGGCGTTTCGGCCTGTTCGCTGAGCCAAGGCAGTAGAAGCCTATGCACATTTGGCACTGCATGGAGAGACTTGCCTTCGGGCTATGGGGCGTTTTCAGGAACCAAATTGTTTTTGGAGTCACTCGGTGAGGGTGACGCACCTGGGTTTAAGCCTCGATCCACCGATCCGTCCGCCCCTGAACGAAGAATGACCTCCTGAAAGGGCTTGAGAGCGGCTGATTGAGGCAGCCGCGGCCCGAGTCAGGAGGTCACTCAGATGGTGCACGATGACGGGGCGGTCGGACTCGACGGCCTGCAGGTCGTCTTTGACGATGAGCGTGTGGTTTCCGGGGCCGGGATCGCGCTGGTCGCGACGCTTGCCGAGCGGTTGGGGATCGAGGGCCTGATCGCCCGGTTGGTGCGGCTGCCTCCGGATCGTCCCGGGGCGGCCAACGCGGGCCGCAAGGTGATGGCACTCCTCTACGCGATGCTGCTCGGCGCCGACTCGATCGACGACACAGAGGTGCTGCGCGCCGGCCGCACCCGGCGGCTGCTGGGGGGTTGGCTGCCCGCGCCGTCGACGCTCGGCACCTTCCTGCGCGCCTTCACCTTCGGGCACGTGCGCCAGCTCGACAAGGTCCTGGGCGAGGCCCTGACCCGCGCCTGGCGCGCGGGCGCAGGGCCCGGGGAGGAGCGGCTGGTGGTCGACGTCGACAGCTTCATCGGCGAGGTGCACGGCTACGCCAAGCAGGGTGTCGGCTTCGGCTACACCAAACAGCGCGGCTACCACCCGCTCTTGGCCTCCCGCGCCGACACCGGCGAGGTGCTGCACGTGCGGCTGCGCAAAGGCTCCGCCGCCAGCTCGCGGGGAGTCGTGCGCTTCGCCGAGGAGCTGATCGCCCGCGTCGCTCGCGCGGGCGCCGGCGGCGAGAAGCTCTTACGCGCCGACTCGGCGTTTTGGAACCGCAAGCTGATCGCTCGCCTGGAAAAAGCCGGCTGGGCCTACTCGATCAGCGTGCGCATGCAGTTCTGGGTTCCCGAGGCGATCGCGAAGATCCCCGAGTCGGCTTGGCGCCCGCTCGATGACTACCCCGCTGGCGGCGAGGCTCAGATCGCCGAGACGAGGGCCGGTGGGCGGCGGTTGATCGTCCGGCGCACTCGCCTGATCGGGCCGCAAGCCGAGCTTTGGCCGGACTGGCGCTACTTCCCGTTCATCACCAACCGCACCGAGCCGCTGCAGGTCGTGGAGGCCGAGCACCGAGCGCACGCCGTCGTGGAGCTGACGATCCGCGACCTGAAGGACCAGGCGCTCGCCCACTTCCCCTCCGGTGTGTTTTGCGCCAACAGCGCCTGGACGGTGATCGGCGCCCTAGCGCACAACCTGGCGCGCTGGACCGCACTCCTCGGCTTGCCCGGCGAGACCGTTCGCACGGCGCGCACCCTGCGCCGCCGCCTGCTCGAGCTCCCCGGCCGGCTGACCCGCAGCGCCCGCCGCTGGACCCTTCACCTGCCGGCCCGTTGGCCCTGGCAGGAGGCCTTCGTGGAGGCGCTGAGCAGGATCCGGGCACTGCCAGTCGCAGTCTGAACTCCCTCTTCACCGGCTCGCCTCACCCGCCGAATCGCTCGGTGCCGTGGGCTGCTCATTCTCGGCCGACGGGCGGCTGGGAATGGCTTTTACCCAGCTCGCCGGCGCGGAGTGCCCCTGCGATCCGGCGATCTTCACCACTCGCACGTTCGCGGACGGCGATTCCTTTATCGCTGATGGTGAATCGGTGGATCGAGGCTAAGGGTCTGGAAGAGGTTTGGCCCCGCAGCTTCCGATATGGCAGGCTCCCCGCGCCTCCTTGATAGCGCGGAGGTTCTCGTCGTCAGCTCCTCGTCGTCATAGGGAGCGACATCCAGCTTGGCCGCGACGAGGCGGCCGCGGCCTTCGACGCGACGCCGCTGCAGGAGGATCTCTGGGCGCTGTATGTCCCCTTCAACGACTGTTCGGCCCGGAGAGAACCGAGCGCGAGCTGCGCAGGGCGGTTCTGGCTACCGCGTGTCGTCCGACACGGCCCACGTGCTGACTGCTGCATCCCAGTTGCCGTGCGTCTCGCCGGAGAGCACAGGATCGAGGAAGGCTGCGGCGCGAGCGAACGCCGCTGCCAGGTCGGGCTCGAGACCAACCTCCTCGGCGAGGCGGCCGTAGGCCGGTGCCCATTCGGGCGGTGGGGCCGGCAGGCTTCGAGGAAGCGCCTGGCGGGCGCGGGCCTCGAAGGTGCCCCTCAGCGCCTCGCGCAGTGCGGCGGCTTCGAGCGTCTGAGAGTCCGCGATGAGAAGGATGTCGATCAGGTCCTTGGGCCGCGTGCTGGGCCTGGCTGCTGGGCCGTAGCTCCGCGTGTAGGCGTGGACCTTCTCGGCGAGATGCTGGGCAAGCGGTATCGCGGGAAGCTCGAGCGGCTCGATGCCCGCGAAGGAGAGAAAGTCCGACGTGCGCACCCTCTCTGGCTTCAAGAGGGCTGGCTTCGCGAAGCCGATGTCCACGACGAACTGCTCGAAGACGCGCTCCGCCAGCTCGGCGCGGACGCGAAAGCGAATCGCCTGAAACTCATCGACCCCATCGAACGCGTCGGTTCTGCTGGCCGTGAAGGTGAAGAAGTCATCAAGGCGGAGTCGCTGAGCTGCGGCGATGTCTTCGATCGCGGCTTCCTCGTCGTCGTCGCGCCCAAGGTCGATGTCTTTGGTCGGCCGCGAAGCGCCGCCCATCCGGAAGTCGAGCGCCAAGGCCCCCTTCAGCACCCAGCGGTCCGGCGCCACCTGCGCGAGGCGGCGCAGAAACAGCTCGAAAGCGACTCGCTTGCGAAGTCGGGAGAGGCCGAATCCGGTCCTCTCAGCCTCCGTCTTCAACCGCTCCTCCAGGGCCATGCGGAACGCGGCAGCGCTCTTGTATCTCACGAGGTCATCGCCGCGAGGGCGTCGCTCACCGCGTCGTGGCGACCGCGCCGTCGTGCCTCCGCTTCGAGTTCCCGCGCCGTGAGCAGCCCACGGCCTAGCGCCTGCCGCAGGGCCATCTCCAGCTGCTCGGGCTGCAGCTCCCCGGCTACGTCGATGAGCGTCCGGGCGGGGGCGGTCAGGGGGAGCCCTTCGCGCCAAACCGTGTCGACCTCTTCTTCGTCGGGGCGGGTGTGGATGACGACGCCGGCTGGACGGCGCAGGCCGCGGTATCTGCGTGCGAGGAGCAGGTGGACCGCGTCGGGGATGACATCGCTGAGGTCGAGCAGGGCGAGCGCGCTTTGGTGCGAGAGGATGGCCTTCTCGACGCCGACCGCCATCCACTTCTCACGCATCTCGTCGTCTTCCGGGCGGGGGAAGCCGGGCAGGCGATAAAGCCCGCGCCGTACCCGCTCGAACCGGCTCCGGCGCACGTAGTGGCTCAGGAGCTGGCTGCTGATTCCACGTTCACGGGCCTGGCTCGTGGTGAAATAGCCATGCTGCTCGTAGGCAGTCGTCTCGAGCCCCCGCACGTCAAGGTGGTCATGCATAAGCAAAGTATAGCTTTGTTTTCGCGGACAGACACAGGTGACGGCTTGGCATCGGGGTGTGGCGAGGCACTCGTCCTCAGGAGTGCCCGAAACGCCGACAATCGCCGCTAATCGGCGCACATCCGCGCCGATCGCGACTCTGCGTGAGGCGCGCGAATCTCCTGGTAATTGGCACTTTCCAATACGGGATTCCGCGCCAGAGCTTCGTCATCGCACCCAGGAGGTCGCCGGTTCGAGTCCGGCTAGCTCCACTTTGAACCGCCTGCACCTCGGCAGTTTTTCTCGGCCGGTACTTGGAATCGCGGCTGGCCGGCCGGCACCTCAGTCAAGTTCTAGTCAAGTGGCCCAGCGCAGCGCCGCCCTTTCCTTCGCCGAGAGCCGCCCCCCACGATTACCGCTGGGGCATAGTCCCGGAGGCCCAGCGTCGATACTCGCTAAGGGACGGAGATCAGCTGCGGCGCCAGCGGGACATCACGGATCGCCGCCCGCGTCTTCGGCGGAACCCGCTTGGCCGGGGATCCGCGGTGGGCACGCGAAAGCTGAGCACGAAGGTGGAGTTCGCCGGCGGCGAGGTCCATGTCGCCCCAGATCAGGCCCAGCAGCTCGGAGATGCGCAGGCCGGTGTAGAGGGCGGTCGCGATCAGCGGTCGGTAGCGGGGCGCGGCAGCGGCAAGCAAGCGGCTGATCTCCTCGCGGCCAAGCACCCGTTGGCGGCGGCGGAGAGGGCGCGGGCGCTCGTCCGCCTCGAGCTTCTCGACCGGGTTCTCGACGATCCAGCCGTTGCGGATCGCGAAGCGCACCACGCTCTGCAATGTCGCGAGCACGCCCGCGATCGTTTTCTCTGAACGTCCCTTCACCCGCAGCTCGGTAATCAGCTCGGCGACGTCGCCGACGGTGATTGCCCGCATCAGGCTCTGGCCGAGGATCGGCAAGAGATGCTTGTTGAGGTGGTAGCGGTGGTGCTCGAGCGTGCGCTCGCGACGCTCCCCCGCTTCGACCCGACGCGCATAGGGCTCCGCCCACCAGCCCGCGACCCGAGCAAAGCGAAGCTGCGGAACGGCTAGGGCGATGCCCCACCGCGTCGCATCTATATAGGCGGCGCGCTCGATGCGGGTGGCCTATATAGATGCGTTGGGCGGGGCCATGCTCGTCTCCCATATCTCCTCCGATCTCGAAAGAGACAAGGCCTAGCGCAGCGCAGCCCCCTTCGCCCGATAAACCCCCTCTTAGGTGAACCCGACTCGTGCCCCCGCGGATCCCGCCAGCTCGGCTCCGACCCGCGCGGATTGCGATGCAGTCTGTTACTCCCCGCCGGGAAAGGTCGGCCCGGCGCGATGCAATCGACCTGTTTGACGATCGAGGTGTACGCGATCCAACGTCATGGGCGAGCGCGGGCGGAAGGCGCGTCGCTGATCGTTTGCGACCCCGCACGCGGTGGGAGTGGGTGCGGTCGACCCCGCGCCACTGCGATCGCCTCGCGGCTGGCGTGGTCGACGTGGCTGCGGGCCTCCTGGCCAGCCATCATTCGTCCTCGCGCCCACGCCCCCGCCGGGATCGGACTAGGCTGAATAGCGATGAGGGGGCTTCGAGCAGCCGGTCTCGGCGTCGTGTTGGCGGCGCTGGCGGCGCTGACCTTCGCCTCCGCGGCCGGCGCCTCAACGATCTTCTTCACCTCTTCCTCGGGATTCGACTTCCACTCCGGCAGCATCTGGTCGGTGGGCGCCGACGGCTCGGGCGCGCGGCGGCTGCGGGGCAAGCTGCCGGAGGGCCCGGGCGGTGTCGCGGCCTCGGTCTCGCGCGACGGCAGGCACCTCTTCTGCCTCTGCCGCGGCACCGAGATCGACTCGATGAAGCTTGACGGCAGCGGCCTGAAGAAGATCGGCCGGCGCCCCGCCAAGACCCGATACGACTTCATCGTCCTCGGGCCCGCGGGCGAACCGTTCTGGTTCAAGGGCGCACACCTGATGACCGAGAGGCGCGGCGGCAAGCATCCGCGCCCGGTCGCCAAGGGCTACTTCGAAGAAGAAGTGGCGATCCCGCGGCGGGGAAAGCGGATCGCCCTGACCGACGGCACCACGCTGTTCACGGCGTCGCTCGAGGGCGGCCCGAAGACCAAGATCTACCACTCGGCCTTCCCGGGAATCCGCGAGGTCGGCGACATGAGTTGGTCCGCAGATGGCAGGAAGCTCGTCTTCGTCGATTAC
This sequence comes from uncultured Solirubrobacterales bacterium, assembly GCA_963696185.1. Classification (GTDB taxonomy): domain Bacteria; phylum Actinomycetota; class Thermoleophilia; order Solirubrobacterales; family 70-9; genus VRUE01. The sequence goes on along the minus strand of OY968825.1, from coordinate 1,493,258 downwards.
CCGGAACCGGAAAAGTACGAAACGCCGCCGGACCCCGAAGCCCACGCCTTCCTCTATGCCGGCGGTGCCGTGCGCGAACTGCCGCTGAGCCAGGAAGCGCTCGGCGGGCCGCCGACCTTCTCCCCCGATGCCACCCAGCTGGCGAGCACCGGCGGCGAAGGCTCGATCTTCGTCGGCGGCCTGAGCGGGGGACCGGTGAAGCAGGTCCTGACGCGCAACTGCACGCCGGAAAACTGCCTCTTCTCGACCGGTCTGCTCGGCTGGGTCCCCTGACCTCGGCCCGCGCCCAGGCGACGCCGAGCTCGCCCCCTCGCGGGGAGCGACAGCTCGAGGCCCGTGTCTAATTCCAACTGCGGCAAGGCGAACCGCTGTCGGCTTGCTTCAGTTGTCGAGATCGACCGTGTGGAACTCGATTCGCTAGACGAGCGTGTCGTCGTCGATCGGGCCGGCATGCGCGCCCGGCGCCCGAGCCTCTCGCGGTCGGGCTCGCCGAGCGTCGGATGCCCGCCGCGGCGTGAGGAGGGACCGATCCCGGTGTCGGCTCTCCCGGTCGTCTCCGGAGGGGCCTCCTTCAGCTCGACGAACAGCACATGGGTGTCCGTCTTGCCGATGTTCTCGCCGGAATGCTCCTGGGCCGAGAGCCACCCGACCCGGCCCGCCTCCATCTGAACCTCGGTCTCCTCTTCACGGTGAACCAGGCGCCGCTCGAAGGAGCTGAGCGTGTACATCACGCTGTCGGGATGGCGGTGCGCGAAGCGCAGGACGCTCTGCAGCGTCGCGAGCACCCCCGCGATCGTCTTCTCAGATCGCCCTTTCACCCGCAGCTCGGTGATCAGCTCTGCGACGTCGTCGACCGTGATCGCCCGCAGCAGCCTGTGGCCGATGGCCGGCAACAGATGCTTGTTCAGGTGGTAGCGGTGGTGCTCGAGCGTGCGCTCGCGACGCTCGCCGGCTTCGACCCGGCGCTCGTATCGCTCCACCCACCAGCCCGCCACGCGGGCGAAGCGAAGCTGCGGAGCGGCCGGCGCGATCCCCAGCGCGTCGCATCGACATAGGCAGCACGCTCGATGCGAGCCGCATCAAGGTCGTAGCCGACCGTGCGAAAGCGCGGCCGACCGTCGACCATGAAGCAGACCGCGTACTTGCCGTTGGGCTGCCCTGCTCGACGCGGACGCGCCTGGCGGGGCGATGCTCGTCGTTCATCTCTCCTCCGATCCCGAAAAGGACAAGGCCTACCGCAGAGCAGGCGTCACGAGCGAGGTGCGAGGCTCGAGCCAGATGGGGGCCGGTCGATTGACTGGCCGGCGGAGCCGCGTAAGCTTGGGGCCGATGGCCACCGAGCGCGAGTACGAGATCATCCTGCAGCCGGAGCCCGAAGGCGGCTTCAGCGTTTTCGTGCCCGAGCTGCCGAGCGTCGCCACCCAGGGGGAGACGGTCGAGGAGGCAACGGCGATGGCCAAGGAGGCGATCGAGGCCTACCTCGAGGTGATGGAGGAGGACGGCCTCCCGCTACCCAGCGTTCAGCGCAGTCGCGTCGCGGTCCACGCGGCGTGAGCGACAAGCTCCCGGCGCCCAGCGGGAAGCAGGTCATCGCAGTGCTCGAAAAGGAGGGCTGGTACGTGGCGAAGTGCGTGGCCCATACGCAAGGGTCTGACGGCAATTAACGTTACGTCATTGTCCGTATCGTCATTTTGTGTTAAGTTGGTGCGGTGAGCGCCCCGACATCTACGACGGGCGGTGCCAAGCAGGCGGCCGCGGGGAAGAAAAGCGTCCAGCGCGCGGCAAGGAACGGGGCGGCCTCCGCTGACATGACCATCGAGCAGCTTGCGGCTCGCTCTGGCTTCACCGTCCGGAACATTCGCTCCCATGGCGCACGCGGGCTGCTGCCTCCACCGGAGGTCCGTGACCGGATCGGCTACTACGGATCCGAGCATCTCAACCGGCTGAGGTTGATCCAGGATCTGCAGGGCGAGGGATTCAACCTGAACGGGATCAAGCGCCTGCTCGAGCAAGGGCTCGGGCCCGCCGAGCAGCTGCTCTCCTTCAGGCGCGATCTGGAGTCCTTCGACAGCAAGGAGCCGCAGACGTTCACGCGCGACGAACTCTTCGCGCGCTTCGGCGAGGAGAGCGACACCGCCATCAAGCAGGCTGTGAAGTCGGGCGCGCTGGTGCTCGTCGACGAGGACCGCTACGAGGCGCCTGTCCCATCGCTTCTGGATGCCGCCGAGGCGGTTGTCGGCCAGGGCGTCACCCTCGATCACACACTTGTCGTATTCGCCAAGGTGCAGGGCCGCTGCCGGTCGGTGGCCCATGAGTTCGTGAGGCTGTTCCTCGAGGACGTCTGGAAGCCGTTCGAGGAGGACGGCTACCCGGAGGACCGCTGGCCCGAGGTTCGCGAGGCGCTGAATCGTCTTCGCCCGCTCTCGTCACAGGCACTGATGGCCATCTACGAAATGACGATGGCCGATGAGGTCGACTCCGCGTTCGGGAAGCAACTCGAGCGTCTATCCAAGCGCAAGAGCTAAGGGGATATGGACATGTCAGAGGGAGCAACCGCCACAGCCACCAAGCCCGATGACGCCTCGACCGATCTGATCGCGGACGCGACAAACGGTCACGGAGACAACTCAGAGGAGATCTTGCAGCAGTGGCTGGAGCTGGCCAAGACCGGCGGGCGGACCGCGACGGGCACCGTGCGCAAGTTCGCCGATACGGTCGACAGGCTCATCCCCATGGACGGTGTCGGGCTCCCCAGGCGGCGGGAGCTGATGAGCGCCGCCCTGGAGATGACGGAGCGTCTGGTCCAGTCCGAGTACGACCTCGTACGCAGCCTCGTGCAGAGCGCTGTGTTCGTCAACGTCGGCGTCGACGTCGACGTGGATGTCGACGTGGCGTCGCGAGCACCTACGACCTAGGTCCAAACCGAAAAGGAGACGGTGAGATGCCAACCACCAAAACCCCGCCCGCCAAGGCTTCCGAGAAGCCGGCGGTCAAGAGCACCAAGACCGACAAGGGCGGGCTGGATAGAGCCGCCAAGTTCTCTGAACAGGTCCTCGAGCAGGTCGAGACCGGACAGCGCAGCGCGATCGACGCCGTGCGCAGGTTCCTCGGGTCCGTCGACAAGGCGCTGCCGCTGGCCGGCGACGGCCCCTCCAAGCCGCATGAGGTCGTCGACTCGGCCCTCGAGATGTCCGACCGGCTCGTGCAGACCCAGTACGACTTCCTTCGCGGCGTCGTGCAGGCGACACGCTGAGCTGCTCGAATGGCAAGAGGTAAGCCCTTGCCTAGTCGAGGCTCGGAGTGAGCCAATGGCCTCGCAGCTGAGCTCAGGCCGTAGTGCGGTCGATCGGCTCATCGGTCTCATCGGTCTGCCCGGTGCGCTGGTCGACTCGCTGCGGATCCTTCCGGAGATCGGCCGCCATACGGCCACGCTGTACGAGATAAACGCCCTGCTCAAGCGCATCGCCGCTGACACGGAAGCGCTGCCGCCCGTGCGCGACAACATGGCGCTCGTTGCCGAAGCGACCAGCGTCCTCGGTGCCATGGACAGCAGGATCGCCACCATCGAAGAGGCCATGCCGGTGCTGGTCGAAGTGCAGCAGCACCTGAACCATCTGCCGGACTCGATGGGCGGCCTCGACGAGAAAATCAGCCGCCTCAGCACCCTGATGGAGCAGATGCTGACGGCCCTCGACGGGCTCGCCGCGAACGTCGAGGCGCTCCGCTCGGGCATGGGCCCGCTGAGCCGCCTCGCCAGCCGGGTGCCCGGCCAGAGGAAGGACGAGCAGCCGCAGAGCTGAGCTGTCCCGCCGTACCGGCTCCCACAAGTCCCAGTGCCGCCGGCTGATGCTGACTCTAACGCGGGCTCCGATCAGTAGCTGAAGACCATCGCGTCGTCGCCGATCCACTCCCAGAGGGGCGTCGCGCCGCCGAGCCTCGCGTTCGCGACCAGGTCGCCCTCGTCGAGCTTGCGGGCGCTGAAGCAGATCGGGCAGGCGAGCAGCTCGCCACCGCCCTCGGCGTACTGGCCGAACAGCTTCGGCAACGACGGGCAGCCGTCGCAGGCGGTGCCCTGGGCGCCGCCCTCGAGCCCGAGCCGGACCGCCTCCTTGGTCAGGAACATGACGACCTGCTTTCGCTGCTCCAGGGCGGCCGTGGCGACGAGGAAGGCGACGGTCACCCGCTCGGCGTCCTCGAGCCCGGTCGCGAGGTTGATCACAACCTTCGTCTTCTCCGGCATTCCCCCTCCTTGCAGACTCGCTTCTGCGTCAAGCGCAATCATACGAAGGTGCTCGACGAGACGGCCGCCCACTGGCAGCGGACTTACGCCGGACGCAGCCTCGAGGAGCTGAGCTGGACCGAGCCGGCGCCCGATACCTCACTGGCTCTGATCGAAGAGGCCGCCGTGCCCCTGGACGCCGCGATCCTCGACATGGGCGGTGGCGCATCGAGGCTGGCCGCCGGGCTGTTGCGGCGCGGGTACAGCGACGTGACGGTCGCCGACATATCCGCCGAGGCGCTGGAGCGTGCCAAAGCCGAGCTTGGCGAAGCCGCGGACGAGGTGACCTGGGTCGAGGCCGATGCGCGCAGCCACGACTTCGGCCGTCGCTTCGACCTCTGGCACGATCGCGCCGTCTTTCACTTCATGGTCGCCGCCGCCGATCGGGACGGCTATCTCGCGGTGCTCGACCGAGCGCTGCGTCCGGGGGGACACCTGATCCTCGCCACCTTCGGTCCCGATGGCCCATCCGAATGCAGCGGCCTGCCGGTCAGCCGCTACGACGCCGAGGCGATCTCGCAGGCGCTCGGCGCGGGCTTCAAGCTCGTGTCCTCACAGCTCGAGGACCACCGAACGCCGTCGGGCGGCGTTCAGCAGTTCCTCTATGCGCACCTGGAACGCCGGCCTCTGCCCGACGTTCGAGCCGCCAGTCGACCCTAACGGCGGTGTTCAGGTGGCGATTCCTGTTCCACCCGGACCGCGGTGCGATTCCCTGCCTACCATCGACGGAACACACCAACGAGAGGAGGTCGCGATGACGCGCATGGGTGTGCCGGAGGCGAGGCTCGTGGAAACCGAGGCGGGGATGAAGCCGGAGGGGGACGGCTGGTTCGTCGTCAACATGGCGGACGCGATGTCGATGGGCATCGACGAGGGCCAGTACGGCTTCATCTTCGAGGCGCCGCGGAGCTTCCCGCAGTTCGGGATCAACGTCCGCGTGCTCGGGCCGGGCAGGCCGGCGGCGATGTACCACGCGGAGGCGGGCCAGGAGGCGTTCCTGGTGCTCGAGGGCGAGTGCACGCTGATCGTCGAGGGCGAGGAGCGCCCCCTGCGCCAGTGGGACTTCTTCCACTGCCCACCGAACACCGCGCACGTGATCGTCGGGGCCGGCGATGCCCCCTGCGTGGTGCTGATGGTCGGCGCGCGCAACGCCGGACCGGAGCTGGTCTACCCCACCGACCCGGTGGCCGCCAAGCACGCGGCGAGCGTCGAGGAGGACACCGAAGACCCACAGGAGGCATACGCCGGCTGGACGCGGCCGACGCTGCGGCGCTTCCCCTGGCCACCGAGCTGATCGTGAGCGCGTAGCGGACGCCGCGTCCTACTGCCGCGGCTGGTGAGTAGACGAGGTGGATTCCGGGGTCGCCGGAGTGCGCGAGGCGTCAGGATTTGCGCATGTCGGTATTGCAGAACGCGATCATCGCCTGCTGGGTCGTCTTCGTCGCCTTCTGGGCGATGGCCGCGTTCACGACGAAGCGAACTGTGCAGACGCAGGGGCTGGCGGCCCGGCTCACGCATTCGATCCCGGTCTTCGCCGGCTGCTGGCTACTGCTGAAGAGCCCCTCCTATGGCCAGCCGCTCGGCGATCGGGTCCTGCCGCACAGCGCGCTGGTTGCCGGCGCCGGGCTCGCGGTGACGCTGCTGGGCTTGTCGCTGGCCCTCTGGGCCAGGGCCATCCTGGGACGCAACTGGAGCGGCACGGTCACCTTCAAGGAGGACCACGAGCTGATCCGCCACGGCCCCTACCGCTACGTACGGCACCCGATCTACAGCGCCATCCTGACGATGCTCGCGGGCTCCGCGATCGCGTTCGGGAGACTGGGAGGGCTCATCGGCCTGCCGCTCGTGGTGCTCGGCGTCTGGCTGAAGCTCAGCCAGGAGGAGGCGCTGCTGACCGAGCACTTCCAGGCGGAGTACGTCTCCTACAAGTCGAAGGTCAGCGCCCTGATCCCCGGCCTGCTCTGAGCATCGCGGGGGCGCCCAGCGGGAACCTCGCCAGGCGAAAGCTTGCCAGACAGGAGCTATGCGATCTTGGGCTTGCGGGCGCGGATGATCGCCGAGCTGGCGTGCTCGTGAACGGCATGGGTCCGGTTGAGCTCGATGTCCTCGAAGCCGGCGCTTGCGAGCGCCTCGGTGAACTCGGCTTCGGTCAGGGCGCCGGCGATGCAGCCCGTCCCCTGCCGCAGGTCGGCGCGAGTCTGCTCGTCCATCTCGGGGTCGACGATCACGTCCGAGACCGCGAAGCGCCCGCCGGGCCGCAACACACGCAGCGCCTCCCGGATGACGCGCGTCTTGTCGCCCGAGAGGTTGATGACGCAGTTGGAGATGATCACGTCGACGCTCGCGTCGGGCAGCGGCAACTCCTCGATGTAGCCCTTGACGAACTCGACGTTGTCGACGCCGGCCTCGCGCGCGTTGGCCCGGGCGAGATCCAGCATCTCGTCTGTCATGTCCAGCCCGATCGCCTTCCCGCCCGGGCCGACCCGGCGGGCGGAGATCAAGACGTCGGCCCCGCCGCCCGAGCCCAGGTCGAGCACCGTCTCGCCCTCGCGAAGCTCGGCGACCGCGGTTGGCACGCCGCAGCCCAGCGAGGCGTTGACCGCGCCCTCCGGAACCGAGCCCGCGTCGTCCTCCCCGTACAGGGCTCCGCCGAACACCTGCCTCCCGGCCTCGTCGGCGAGCAGCGTGGGAGCCGGGCCGCAGCCGCAACCACCGCCACCCTCCGTCGCCGCCTTCGCCGCCTTCGCCACCACGGCGTAGCGCTCGCGGACGGTCTCTCGCACATCGGTCATCTCAGCCATGCGGACAGCTCCTCCAGGGAATCGGGGATCACGTAGTAGTAGGCCCAGAGGCCCTGCCTCTCGGAATCGACGATGCCGGCGTCGCGCAGCTTCTTCAAGTGGTGGGAGAGGGTCGGCTGGGAAACGTCGAACAGCGGCACCAGCTCGCAGACGCAGACCTTGCCGGCGTGCTTTCGCAGCACGTCGACGAGCTGCAGGCGGATCGGGTCGCCGAGCGCCTTGGCGATCGCGGCCAGGCGCTGCGCCTGCTCGCGCTGTACATCGGGGTAGACGACGGGCTCGCAGCAGCGCGCTCCGGCGGGTCGCTTGGTCTTCGGCTCGAGCTGCAGATCGACGGACATCTATTTATGTATATCTATTGAAATCACATTTGTCAATCCTTAGGATCTGGGAGTCTTGGCCTCCGACGTGACCGACGCCGCCCCCCACCCCGCCGACGCCGCCGTCATCCGGCGGCTGTCCACGCTCGACCGGTTCCTGCCCCTGTGGATCGCGCTGGCGATGGCGGGCGGGCTTGCGCTCGGCTCGCTCACGCCGGGGCTCAACGGCTTCCTCGACGAGCTGAAGATCGGGACGGTCAGCCTGCCGATCGCGCTCGGCCTGCTGCTGATGATGTATCCGGTCCTGGCGCGGGTCCGCTACGAGGAGATCGGGCGGATGCGCGGCGACGGGCGGATGTTCGGCGTCTCGCTGTTCCTCTCCTGGGTCGTCGGCCCGGCGCTGATGTTCTCGCTAGCCTGGCTGTTCCTTGCCGATCAGCCGGCCTATCGCACCGGCGTCATCGTCGTCGGCCTCGCGCGCTGCATCGCGATGGTGCTCATCTGGAACGACCTGGCCGGAGGCGACCGTGACCGCGCCGCCGTCCTCGTCGTCTTCAACGCCGTCTTCCAGGTCGCCGCCTACGCGCTGCTGGGCTGGTTCTACCTCACGGCTCTGCCGAACCTGCTCGGTCTCGATACCCAGGGCTTCACGGTCTCGATCTGGGAGGTCGCCCGCACCGTCCTGATCTTCCTCGGCATCCCGCTCACCGCCGGCTACCTGACGCGCCGCTGGGGCCTGCGCACTCGCGGCCGCGACTGGTTCGAGGCCACGGTCATCCCGCGGATCGCGCCGCTCACGCTCTATGGGCTGCTGTTCACGATCGTCTTGCTGTTCGCCATCCAGGGCGACCAGATCACCGCGCGGCCCCTCACCGTCGCGCGCATCGCCCTACCGCTGCTCGCCTACTTCGCCGGCATGTGGATGCTCGGCCTTCTCGTCGGGCGTGCGATGGGGCTCGGCTACGCCAGGACCGCCACCCTCGCCTTCACGGTCGCCTCCAACGACTTCGAGCTGGCGATCGCCGTCGCGGTCGGGGTCTGGGGCGCCAGCTCGGGCCAGGCGCTTGCCGGGGTCGTCGGCCCGCTGATCGAGGTCCCGGTCCTCGTGGCGCTCGTCTACGTGGCGCTGTGGCTGCGTGGCCGCTGGTGGCCCGTCGAGCAATTCCATGCGACGCTGGCGCCCGAGCTGCGCGACCCCGTCGGCGAACCCACGTCGGCCGGCTGACGCCGCGGGCCGATTCCTCGCCCGCGTTTGCCGAAAGTCAACCCCTTCCCTGTCGCAGCTCCGGCCGGGGGCGGTTGAGGTCGATCGCGATCGCGAGGATCAGGGTCGCGGTCCAGGCGTTGACGGGATCGAGCTTGAGCGGCTCGCTGCCGCCGACGAGGTTGGCGACGAACCAGATGGCAAGCCAGACGAACGTCATGCGAGCACCTCCGTTGGTGCGGAGAGGATGAGTGGGTGTACGAAGGCAAGTACCCGGATTGGCTCAGCCAACCAAGGGAGGTCGCGATGAGCGGACGAGCCTGCCGGAGTTGGTGGAGACCGAGGGGGAGCTGAAGCCCGAGGCGGCGCGGGCTCAGATCCAGCGCCGCGTGCGGGCCTTGTAACGCAGGTACTCGTCGCCGAATCTGCGCTCGAGGTAGCGCTCCTCGCGGGCGATCACGCCGCGGTCGATGACCAGCACCGCCACGGGCAGCGGCAGGAGCGCCCAGGGGGCGTTCGCGAGCACCGCGATCCCGGCCGAGACGAGGGCCATACCGAGGTAGCCGGGATTGCGGCTCAGCCGGTAGGGCCCGTCGGTGACGATTGCGGTCGTCGCCTTGTAGGGGTCGACCGGGGTATGGCCGCGGCGGAACGCGGCCACGAACGAGCCCATCAGACCGAGCCCGACGACCAGCAGCGGCCAGCCGAGCGCGGCGCTGAGCACCCCCGAGAACGAGGCGGACGGAAGCACCGCGTCCAGCCCGAAGCCGATTGCCAAGGCGGCGAGGTAGACGAGCGGCGGCGGAGCGACGATGCCGGGCGTGTCGCGCCCGGTTCCCGGCGCAGCGGCGGCCTCATCTGGCATCGGAGGCGAGTCTTGACGGTCCGGCGCCATGGGGAGAAAGGATGCCAGGCCGGCAGCACCGACATCGAAATCGATGAGTCCCGGGGCGCCGGGCGGTCATAGTTGGCAAATGAGCGAGGAGGATGGCGCCGACGGCGCCTAGCGCAGCGAGAACAGCTCGAGCGTCCCGGTCAGCGCGTGCTCGTTGGCGTCGCCCTCCGGCTCCACCACATGGCCGTCGGCGACGATCGGGCTGTTCCAGTGCCCGGGCAGCCCGGCCAGCTTCCCGAGCGGGCGCGGCGAGCCGGGCGAGTACACCTCGATCCCGCCCGCCTCCGGGTCGTAGACGTAGACGAGCCCGCCCGCCACGACCGGGCTGCTGCCGGGCGTCGAGCTCGACCACAGCGGACGCAGGCGCCCGCCCCGCAGCGCGTAGGCGGCGGTGCCCTGCGCGTCCGCCACGAACACCGTCGTGCGGGCGCCGTGGCGCCACACCGCCGGCGCGGTGAACAGTTCGCCGCCGCCGGGGGTCGGCAGCGTCTGCACTTCGCCGCCCAGCGCCCGCCGCCGGGAGGGCCGCCGGCCGTCGAGGCGGCGCAGGTCGAGCACCCGCATGACCCCGTCCTTGCCGGCGACCAGCACCCGGCCGTGGCCGAGCAGCGCCGGCGCGCTGGAGCCGAGGTCGACGTCGCCCGCGTTGAGCGCTTCCTGGTTGGTGGGGGTGAAGGCCTGCCGCAGCCTCAGTCCCGGGAAGGTCAGCTCGAGGACGCTGTCGCCGAAGTCGGTGCTGCCATTCCAATCGCCGTTGCCGGTGTCGACCAGCAGCCGCCGGCCACCCGGCTCGATGACCGCCCCGCCGCGGGAGAGGATCGCCGAGCCGCTCTGCGGGCAGCTCGCGGGGACGATCAGCCTGCGCCGGTTCGCGCAGAGGGTGTTGAACACCCGCCTCACCCTGCCGCCGGCGCGCGAGATCAACACAACGTGGCCCTGGTAGCTGGGGGCGTCGCCGATGTAGCCGCCGCTGGTCGCGATCACGTCGGGGCCGTCGACGTTGAGGGCGGCGGCGAGTTTCTCGTGTCCGGCGTCCCGCGTGACGCTCGCCGGCCATGCCCCGGCCCGGTCCTCGCGGCCGCCGGCGAGCGAGAGCTTGTGGATCAGCCCGTTCGGCGAGGCCGCGTAGACGAAGCGGCGGTTCGGGTCGCCGACCGGGCTGGTGGTGGTGATCTGCACGCTGCCGGCCCAGCGGCCGTATCCCGGCGGCGTGAAGGTCCAGAGCAGCGCGCCGCTATCGGCGTCGATCGCGATCGTCCGCCCGTAGGTCGTGGTGACCACCACGACGTTCCGCGTCCCGCCCGCGGCGCGCACGGCGTGCAGGTAGATCGGCGAGGAGTCGACGGTTCCGGGGAGCGCAACCTGCCGCGCCTGCAGGCGGCCGAGGTTCGCCGCCGTGATTCCCGTCGAGCGGCTGCTCGCGTCGGAGCGCTGGGGGTTGAGGCCGAACTCCGGCCAGTCGACGAGCTTGGCGCCTGGAGCGCTCGCCGCGGCGCAGGCGAAGCCACTCAGCAAAAGCGCCACGAGCAAGACGGGCAGGGCTCTCCAGGGGCGGATGGGCAGCATTCGACGGACCCTTGTACCGCATCGCGCGGCCGGGTCGGACGAAATGCGCGTCGCGGCCTCCGCGCAGCCGGACGCGACCGATGAGCTTGGCCGGGTTTGCCAGTCTCAACCTGCGGAACATCCACCAAAGGAGGGATCGAGATGACCGAGACGACCAAGACCGGGACCAACATCGCCCAGGTGAGCACGGTGATGGTTCCCGTCGAAGACCAGGACCGGGCGATCGAGTTCTACCTCGACAAGCTCGGCTTCGAGAAGCGCACCGACGTCCCCTTCGGCGACGGCAACCGTTGGGTGGAAGTGGCGCCGGCCGGCGCCGCGACCACGATCGCCCTCGTCCAGCCGCGGGAAGGGGAATCGACTGGGATCGAGACCCGCGTCGCCTTCGCCACCGGCGACATCGACGCCGACCACGCGAGCCTGCGCGAGCGGGAAGTCGACGTCGACGCGGAGGTGATGCGGATGGGGGGCCCGGTGCCGCCGATGTTCTTCCTCCGCGATCAGGACGGCAACCGGCTGCTGATCGTCGAGCAGGGCTGATCCCGGCCCCGCCGGAAAAGCACGGCAGCGGAGAGCTCGCCCCGTCTACCCTGGCGGGGTGAGCTCTCCGTCCACAGGGCCGGCCGCGGGCGAGGCGGCGCTGCTCGAGGCGGCGCGCCGTGGCGACGAGGGCGCGTACAGCCGCCTCGTCGAGCCCCACCGGCGCGAGCTGCACGCGCACTGCTACCGCATGCTCGGCTCGGTCCACGACGCCGAGGACGCGCTTCAGGAGGCGCTGCTGCGGGCCTGGCGCGGGCTGGGCAGGTTCGAGGGCCGCAGCTCGCTGCGCTCCTGGCTCTACACGATCGCCACCAACGCCAGCCTCGACGCGATCGGGCGCCGCCCCAAGCGGGTCCTCCCGGTCGACTACCCGCCCGCCGATCCCAGCGCCGGCCCCGGCGAGCCGCTGGTCGAGTCGGTGTGGATCGAGCCCTACCCCGACGAGGCGATGGGGATCGAGGACGGCTTCGCCGCGCCCGAGGCCCGCTACGAGCTGCGCGAGAGCGTCGAGCTGGCCTTCATCGCGGCGCTCCAGCACCTGCCGGCGACGCAGCGCGCCGTGCTGATCCTGCGCGACGTGCTCGGCTTCTCGGCCCGCGAGGCCGCCGCGACGCTGGAGACGACCACCGCCTCGGTCAACAGCGCCCTGCAGCGGGCTCGGGCGACGGTCGAGCAGCGCCTGCCCGAACGCAGCCAGCAGGCCACCCTGCGGGCGCTCGGCGACGCGGGCGTCCGCGAGGTCGTCGAGAGCTACTTGGACGCCTGGGAACGCCACGACGTCGAGGCGGTCGTCTCGATGCTCAGCGCCGACGCGGCCTTCGCGATGCCGCCGCTGCGGAGCTGGTTCCGCGGTCGCGAGGCGATCGCCGTCTTCCTCGCCGGCTGGCCGCTCTCGGGCCAGTGGCGCTGGCGCGCCCTGCGCGTTCGCGCCAGCGGCCAGGAGTCGCTCGCCTTCTACAGCTGGGACCCCGAGGCGAGCTCCTACCAGCGCTTCGCCCTCAACGTCCTGACCCTCCGCGACGATCGCATCGCCGAGGTCGACGCCTTCCTCACCCGCACCACGGAGGACCCCGACCGCCGCGTCCTCGCCCGCCTCCCCGAGCAGGCCTTCGACCCGCGCCGCCTCGACCTTGCCTTCGAGCGACTCGGCCTCCCGGAGGAGCTTCCGGCCTAAACCGGCTCCCGGGTCGACGCGAGGCCAATCGAAATGCAATCGAAGCGGCCTCAGCCGCGATAGCGCATCCTGCCGCCGAGCAGCTCGGTCACGGTGACGAGGCGGAAGCCGCGGGCACGGAGGCCGCGGACGATGCCGGGCAGGGCGCGGACAGTCTGGGGATGGTTACCGCCGTCGTGCATGAGGACTATCGAGCCGGGCCGGGCGAGGCCGACCGCGTTGGCGCGGATCGCCGCGGCGCCGGGGTGTCGATCGTCGTAGGAGTTGACGTCCCAGAGGACCGTTTCGAGGCGGTTGCGGAGCGCCGCCGCCGCAACCCTTGCGTCGATCGACCCATAAGGGGGGCGGAAGAGGCAGGGCTCGAAGCCGGTGGCGGCGCGGATGCGGCGGTCGGTGGCGGCCAGCTCGCCGTAGCCGGGGTCGAGCGGGTGGTCGAAGGAGTGGTTGCCGATCTCGTCGCCAGCGGCGAGGATCTGGCGCATCAGGGCTTCGCGGCCCTGGACGTGGTCGCCCTCCTCGAAGAAGGTCGCGCGGGCGTGCAGCCTTTCGAGGGTGGCGAGGATCGCCGGCGTCTGCACGGAGCTCGGCCCGTCGTCGAAGCTGAGCGCGACCTCGCCGCCCGAGCGCGGTCCGTTCGCGGCAACCGCGCCGGGGTGCGACGTGCAGCCGACCGGCTCGCGGCCGGCGCCCACCGGCGTGCCGCCGTCGGAGTGCGACGGGCCGACCGCGGAAGCCGCCTCGGCGACCCGGAGGACGCCGCCCACCAGGAGCAGCAGGGCGCCGGCGGCTGCCGCTCTGCGCAGAAACGCCGCCCGTCGCCCCTGGCGCCTGTCCGACATCGATCTCCTTCCTTCGCTTTCGCCTCACAGCCGGGACACCCGACGGAGGAGGCAGGCAGAGCCTGCCAGACTCGCCTGCCGAGCCAACCACCAGCAGGAGGATCGAGATGGCCGAGACAGCAGCCACGGTGGCCGGATTGAGCGAGAAGCAGATCGAGCTGTGCGAGCAGAGCGAGACGGACTACTCGGACCTGCGGGCGCTGTTCGTCAACTGCACGCTGAAGCCCAGCCCCGAGGTGTCGAACACGCAGGGCCTGATGGACATCTCGATCGAGATCATGCGCCGCAACGGGGTCGCGGTCGAGTGCGTCCGCGCGGTCGACCACGACATCGCGGCCGGGGTCTGGCCGGACATGGCCGAGCACGGCTGGGCAAGCGACGAGTGGCCGGCGATCTTCGAGCAGGTGATCGCGGCGGACATCCTCGTGCTCGGCACGCCGATCTGGCTCGGGGAGAAGTCCTCGGTCGCCACCCGCGTCGTCGAGCGCCTCTACGGCAACTCGTCCCAGCTCAACGACGCCGGCCAGTACGCCTACTACGGCAGGGTCGGCGGCTGCCTGGTGACCGGCAACGAGGACGGCGTCAAGCACTGCGCGATGAACGTCCTCTACTCGCTGCAGCACCTCGGCTACACGATCCCGCCCCAGGCCGACGCCGGCTGGATCGGCGAGGCCGGGCCGGGGCCCTCCTACCTCGACGAGGGCTCGGGCGGGCCCGAGAACGACTTCACCAACCGCAACACCACCTTCGCCACCTGGAACATGCTCCACCTGGCGCGGCTGCTGAAGGACGCCGGCGGCATCCCGGCGCACGGCAACCAGCGCAGCGCGTGGGACGCGGGCTGCCGCTTCGACTTCCCGAACCCCGAGCACAGGTGAGCGACGCGCCCGGCTCGCGCGGGCCGCGCGCCGCCCACGCGCCCGGCTAGGCTTGGGCGGATGGGCGAATTCCGCTACGAGGGTCACCGGATCGAGTACGACTCCCATGGCAGCGGCGAGCGGGTCCTCGTCCTGATCCACGGGCTGCTGATGAACCGCCGCATGTACGAGCGGCTCGGGCCGGCGATCGCCAGGCGCGGCAACCGGGTGATCTGCGTCGACCTGCTCGGCCACGGCCGCTCCGACCGCCCCGAGGATCTGCGCCTCTACTCGATGCCGCTCTTCGCCCGCCAGGTGGCGGCGCTGCTCGACCACCTGGGGCTGGAGTCGGCCGTCGTCGGCGGCACCTCGCTCGGCGCCAACGTCGCCCTGGAGCTGGCCACTCGCGACCCCGAGCGGGTCAAGGCCCTGTTCATAGAGATGCCGGTGCTCGACAACGCCCTGCCCGGGGTGGCGGCCACCTTCGCCCCGGTCCTGCTCGGCCTGCGGCTTGGCCGGCCGCTGCTCGAGCTCGTCTCCCGCCTCACCTCGGCCATCCCCCGCAGCCACTACCTGGTCGACATCGGGCTCGACTGGGTGCGCCAGCGCCCCGGCCCATCGCTCGCCGTTCTGGAGGGGCTGCTGCTGGGGGAGACCGCGCCGCACCGCGAGGAGCGCCAGCGAATCGACCGGCCGGCGCTGGTCGTCGGCCACCCGCGCGACCCGCTGCACCCGTTCAGCGATTCCGGGATGCTCGCCGAAGAGCTCGCGAACGCGCGCCTGGTCGAGGCGAACTCGATCCTCGAGTGGCGGCTCAGCCCGAAGCGGCTGAACGAAGAGCTCGCGGCGTTCCTCGACGAGATCGCGGGCGCCCCTCGGAAGCCGCTCAGACAGCGAGGTCGCGCCGCTCGAACAGCAGCGCCCCGATCGCGGCCAAAACCGCGGCCGCGGCGCTGACGCCGAAGAAGGAGAGCGGCTCGATGCCGCTCTCGATCGCATTGCCGTAGTAGCGGAACACCGAGGCGTAGCGGACCCAGTCGAGGCTGGGGTCGAGCCGGCCGACCAGGTCGAGCACGTACATCCCGACCAGGGCGCCCGCCACCGATCCGGTGACGACGCTGGTCCGCAGCGACCAGCCGGTGACGACGATGCCCAGGCCCGCGGAGAGCAGCGCCAGCGGCCAGACGTTGGCGAAGCCGGCGGCGGCGGGCCCGAAGGAGAGGCCGGCGCCCGAGATCGCGCTGCCGAGCATGGCAAGTAGCAGGGTCACGGCGAGGACCGCGGCCAGCTCGATCGCCGCGGCGGCGAAGCCGGCGCCGACCAGGGCGCGGCGGGAGACCGGCGCCGAGAGCAGCACGTCGAGCCGGCCGCTCTCGGCGGCGCCGGAGAGGCCGCTGGCGACCGAGCGGACCGCCAGATAGCCGACCGCCAGCGGCACGATCAGGCTCAGCATCTCCGCGTGCAGGTACTGCTCGACCGTGGACAGCTCGCTGATCCCGAAGGCTTCCTTCAGCGCCGGCGGATAGGTGCGGATGGCCTTGGCCAGCGCCGCTTCGATCGAGGGATAGATGGAGACGATGAAGGCCGACCAGACGCCGAGCGGCAGGCCCCAGGAGAGCAGGGAGCGGCGCCGCTCCCAGAGCTGGGCGGCGACCAGGGCCCTCAAGCCGGGCCGTCCTCGGCCGAGCCGTCCTCGTAGTAGGCGATGAAGACCTCCTCGAGCGTCGGGTGGGTGAACTCGAGGTCGACGACGGTGTGGCGGGAGATCGCCTTGACCACCGGGTCGAGGTCCCCGGCGACCCTGAACGTCACCTTGCCGTCGTCGGCCTCGAGGTCGGTCACCCCCGGGCACCAGCGCAGCTCACCGAGGTCGATCGGCGCGGCGAACTCGACCTCGACGCGGCGCTGCATCTTGCCGAGCAGCTCGTCGACCCGCTCGACCGCGACCAGCCTGCCGTCGCGGATGATCCCGACCCGGTCGCAGATCCGCTCCACCTCGTCCAGCTCGTGCGAGGAGAGGAAGACCGCGCAGCCGCGCGCCCGTTCCTCGTCGAGCAGCGCCAGGACCTCCTCCTGCATGAGCGGGTCGAGCCCGCTCGTCGGCTCGTCGAGGATCAGCAGCTCGGGCCGGTGGAAGGCGGCGAGGATCAGCCCGACCTTCTGGCGGTTGCCGCGCGAGAGGTGTCCCAGCGGCCGCTCGAGGTCGGCCCGGAAGCGGCGCGCCAGCTGCTCGGCCCGCTCGAGGCCGGCGACGCCGCGCAGCCGCGCCAGCAGCGAGAGCGCTTCGCGGCCGCTCGTGTGCTTACCGTAGCCGAAGTCGCCGGGCAGGTTGCCGAGCCGGGCGCGGATCGCGACGCTGTCGCGGTGGCTGTCGAGGCCGAAGATGCGGGCGCTGCCGCCGCTCGGGTGCAGGAGGTCGAGCAGGGTGCGGATCGTCGTCGTCTTGCCGGCGCCGTTGGGGCCGAGGAAGCCGAAGACCTCGCCCTGCTCGACGGCGAACGTCACCTCCTCCATGCCGCGATGGCGACCGTAGTACTTGGTCAGCCGCTCGGTCTCGATCGCGGGCACGGTGGGCCGATCCTAGTCGACCCGCAGACGGGGTATCCGGCCTGCGAAACCGAGGCGAAGTCGACCTTCTCGTCCCCCCGCCGCCTACCAGGAGAGAAGCTCGTCTCCGTCGCCGGCACGGACCTGCGATGGCATGAAGGCGAGAACGGAGTCTGAATTCGGCACCCAGCCCTCGGTGGTCCGCGAGATGAGCCCCTGTCGCTCCAAGGCATTCAAGTCTCGCGACAGCGTGCGCTCGGTCTTCGTCGCATACGCCTCCGCGAGGTCGGGCGAGAGTCGCCGCAGCTTGGCGCGGGCGATGGGCACGAGGCGCGGCAGCGGATGGTTCGGGACCATCGTGATGCTCTCCTTCGAGAGGTCCTTGACGAGCCGCAGCTGACGGCGCCGGCTCTCGGTGCTCGCCTCGCCGAACCGCTGGTGCACGTACTGCTCCCAGCGATCGAGGTACTGCATCGACCAGATGCGGTCGAGCTGGGCCCGCAGCTCGTCCACCAGCCCCTGGACGGCATAGAGGAGGAAGCCATCGGGCCCCTCCTTGGCGCTCCGATCAAGCTGACGGTAGTACTCGCTGCGGGTGTGGTTGTAGTGGTTCGACAGCAGCTGCGTCGCCGGCTTCGGGAACCCCGAGGCGAGGAGCACATGGTGCTCGAGGAGGCGGGCCGTCCGGCCGTTGCCGTCTCCAAACGGGTGGATCCAGGTCAGGTAGAGGTGGGCGAGGACTGCTTTGACGATCGCCAGCGGAGCGGCAAGCTCCCGGCGGTCCTCGGAGACCTTGAAGGCATCGGAGTTCAGCCAGTCGCACATTCGCTGCAGGAGGTACTCGCAATCCTGATGAGGCGCACCGCGATAGCTCCCGACGACGACGGAGTGCCGGCGGATCTCGCCCGGTTGCACATGGTCCTCGACCTCGAGCCGCTCCAGGACGAGGCGGTTGTAGAGCTTGATCTTCTCGACGGTGAGGTCGGGCTGGGCGGCGTCGGGAAGGATTTCCTCGCTGATGCGGTTGAAGGCGGTTAGGACGCTGCGGATCTCCTGCCCCAGGTATTCCTTGGACGGAGGCAGCTTGAGCTGGCCCTCGTAGACCTGCCGCGCCTCTTCCTCCGAAAGCGTGTTGCCCTCGATCGCGGTGGTCGCGAGCGCGCCCTTGACGAGGAAGACCGCGAGCATCTCACGCGCCATCTCGGGGCGCAAGAGGGCCCGTCGTACGTGGTCGCTCTTGGAGGTCGCCTCTCCGAGGAAGAGCCAGAGCCGGTAGCTGGCCCGCTTGAGATCGACGTGGAAGGTGAGCCAGGGATGGCTCTTTTCGTACGCTTTCGTGCCGTTACGAATTGACATCAAGGATGTCCCTTATCATGTCCATCAACAAGCTGGCCTTTTCCGCTTTCTAGAGCGAAAAACAAGGCAAGAACATGCTCGACATGGGAAAATGATGTCCATGGAATTCGCGCAGACAATAGCAGCCCGCGTCCCCCGTGCTGGGCAACTGAGCCCATGCGTTGGGCAAGATGCGAGGAGGGGCGGTCACGCGCCGAGGCGCGGCTCTAGAAGGTTCGGCCGCGGCGGCCGCCGGGTAGCCGAGTTCCCGGAGCGGAATCGCAAACCAGAGGAGGACCGCATGGCTATCTTGCAGGAGGCCGGCGAGATCACCGGCACCAAGGACAAGGACTACGACATCATCTGGTTCGTCGAGCGGTGCCTCAGCAACGTGCTGCGGCTCGAGACCTACGTCGAAGACGCCGACCGGCAGGAAGACACCGAGCTGGCCGACTTCTTCCGGCGGGCTCAGGAGACCAGCCGCAAGGGGGCCGAACAGGGCAAGGAGCTGCTGCGCAGGCGCATGGGCAAATGAGCCCTGGATGACGGCGATCGGCGGAGGAGGGCCGGGTCAGGAGGAGAGGCCGGCGCGGAGGGTCTTCGCGTTGCGGGGCGCGAAGCCGCTCCAGTCGTTGTTGAGGTAGGCGAAGACCCTGCGCCGCGAGCGCCAGGCCGCGATGCGGCGGCGCCAGGCGGCCAGCTCACGGTCCGAGTAGTTGCCGTCCCGGCCGCGGGAGCCGTAGTGCAGCCGCAGGTAGGCGACCGGGCCGACCGGCGAGGCATGAGGCAGCTGCCGCCGCGGGTCGTCGCCAAGCGCCAGGCTGGCGCCGTGCTCCTCGAGCAGCGAGTAGACGCCGGGGGCGAACCAGCTCGGGTGGCGGAACTCGAAGCAGTGCTCGGCGGCCGGCAGTGAGGCGAGGGCGGCGGCGAGCGTCTCGTCGTCGCGCTCGAAGCGCTCCGGGAGCTGCCAGAGGACCGGCCCGAGCTTGCCCGCCTCGAGCAGCGGCTCCAGCCGCTCCCAGAAGCGGCCGAGGCCGGCCTCGATGTCGCGCAGGCGGCGCATGTGGGTCAGGTAGCGGCTCGCCTTGACGGCGAAGAGGAAGCCGTCCGGAACCTGGTCGGCCCAGCCGCGCACCGTCGAGTGGGCCGGCAGCCGGTAGAAGGTCGCGTTGACCTCGACCGTGTCGAAGATCGAGGCGTAGTGCCCGAGCCAGCGCGAGGCCGGCGTCCCCGGCGGGTAGAAGTCGTCCCGCCAGTCCCGGTAGCTCCAGCCCGAGCAGCCGATCCGCACCTCATGCACGCGACCGCCTATACCCCGGCGCGCACGCCGCCAAGCCGGAAGCGGGACCCGTGCCGGGCCGATGCAAGATCGCTTGACGGTCTGGCCAGGCTGGCCAATCGGCATTAGCCTGTGATCCATGCCTGAGCCCGCAAGGCGCGGCCAGCGCTACATGCCGGGGCTGGACGGGCTGCGTGCCGTGGCCGTGCTCGCCGTGATCGCCTATCACCTGCGCTTCCGGTGGGCTCCGGGCGGGCTCCTGGGCGTCGGGGTCTTCTTCACCCTGAGCGGCTACCTGATCACGGACATCCTGCTCGCGCAGTGGGCGCGCGGGGGCAGGCGGCTGGCCGGCTTCTGGCTGGGGCGGGCGCGGCGCCTCCTGCCCGCCCTCTTCGCGATGCTCGTGGTGGTCGTGGCCTGGGTCACGATCGCCGGCCGGCCCCAGCCGGTGCCGCTCGGCGAAGCGGTGTCCGCGGCGGCGCTCTACGTCAGCAACTGGTGGCTGATCTTCCAGCACGTCTCCTACTTCACCCGCTTCGGCCCGCCCTCGCCGCTCAACCACCTCTGGTCGCTGGGGGTGGAGGAGCAGTTCTACATCGTCTGGCCCTTCCTGCTGCTGCTCGGGGTCCGCCTCGTGCGCGAGGTCCCGTCCGCCCCCGCCGGTGTGCGCTCGCGGCTGGCCGTCGCGACGCTGGCCCTGGCGGTCGCCTCGGCCGCCGCCATGGCCCTCCTCTACCACCCCAGCTTCGACCCCTCGCGGGTCTACTACGGGACCGACACCCGCGCCTTCGAGCTGCTCGCCGGCGCCGCCCTGGCGATGGTCTGGCCGAGCCGCCGGCTGCGGCCCGGGATCGCGGCGGGCGCCCGCCGCCTGCTCGACGGCGCCGGCGTCGCCGGCCTGGCCGGCATCGCCCTGCTGATCTGGCGCACCAACCAGTACTCCCCCTTCCTCTACCAGGGCGGCTTCGTGCTGCTCTCGGTGTCGAGCGTCCTCGTCATCGCGGCGCTGGCCCACCCCGCCTCCAGGCTCGGCCCGGTCCTCGGCTGGCGGCCGCTGCGCTGGATCGGGGTGCGCTCCTACGGCATCTACCTCTGGTACTTCCCGATCATCGTCCTGACGACGCCGGCCGCGGCCCACGGCGTCAGCCTCCTCCGCGACGCCCTCCAGGTGGGCGCGACGATCGGCGTCGCGGCGCTCTCCTGGCGCTTCGTCGAGGAGCCGATCCGCCACGGCGCCCTCGGTCGCCTCTGGGCGCAGCTGCGCTCGGCTGGCTGGCGCCCCGAGGCGATCCCGCGGCGCGGCTGGGCGGCCCTGGCGGGCTCATTCAGCGTCCTCGCCGTGGCCGGGGCCGGGCTGGCGGGGGTCGGGGCCGGGCACGGCGAGCGAACCGACCGCCGCCGGCACCGCGATCGCCAGGACGATCCGGGTGCGAACGGTGAGCGCCGCGCAGGCCGCCAGGTCCAGGCGCTCCTCCTGCCGCCGCGTCATCCACATCGGCGACTCCACCTCGGAGGGGCTGACCTCGCACGAATACCTGCCCCGCCCCGGCGCGCGCATCACCGCCCAGTACGCCCGCGTCGGCGCCGGCGTCCAGCACTTCGAGATCTCCGGCGCGCGCTCGATCGTCGAGACCTACGAAGGCCAGCCGAACGCCTACGAAGTGGCGAGGCGCTGGCGGCGGGGCGGCTACCGCGGCTGCTGGGTGCTGGCGCTCGGCACCAACGACACCGCCGACGTCTTCGTCGGCTCCAACACGGGGCGCCTGCCGCGGATCAGGCGGATGATGGCGGCGATCGGCAGGCAGCCCGTGATGTGGGTGAACGTGCGCACCCTGCTGCCGGAAGGCGAACCGTACGCGGAGCAGAACATGCGGCTCTGGAACGAGGCCCTGCTCGAAGCCTGCCGCAGCTACCCGAACATGCGCGTCTTCGACTGGGCCTCGCTCGCCCGGGACTCCTGGTTCATCCCCGACGGCATCCACTACACCACACCCGGCTACGCGGCCCGCAGCCGCCTCATCGCCCGCGCCCTCGCCCGCGCCTTCCCCGCCGCCGGCGCCAGCCCCGGCTGCGTCGTGCGCTGAGCTCGACCGCGCCCTCCGCAGCTCGAGGCCTGCCGGCCCCGGCTACCTGTGGGAGCTCTGACCGACCTGCGTCGTCAGGGTCACCTTCGGCGCGCCGGAGCCGACTTTCGTCGCCTTCACCGAGAAGCGGAGCTTGCCCTTGCTCAGCCCCGAGACCTTGAGCACCGTGAAGGTGGAGCTCGTGGTCGTGGTGACCTTCAGCCTGCGCGGGCGCGACGAGGCGACGGCGAGCGTGCGGCCGCCCCGGCCGACCAGTTTCAGCCCGGACACCTTGAACCTGTCGAGCGGGCTCGCCCAGGTGAGGGCGATCCGAACCGACTTCGTCGCGGCGCCGATCGCGACGCTGTGGGATTTGCTCTGGCCCTGCCCGAGCGTGTCGCGGAACTGGCGCGGCGGCGTCTGGCAGGTGAGCGCGGCGCCGACGTCGTTCATCACCGACTGCAGCCCGCTCGAGTCGTTCAGCGGGAAGAAACGCCCGCCGGTGTCGGCGGCGATCTTCTTGAGGCGCGCCTGGTCTTCGGGCGACGCCAGCCCGGAGCTGAAGCCGATCACGTAGGTCGGCACGCTGTGGGTCAGGTGGGCTTCGTTGTAGGTGCCGACGTCGTGGCCGCCGTCGGTGAGGAAGATGCGCGCGTTGGCGTTCGGGTTGTCGGCGTCGGACTGGGCGAAGGCCGCGTTGTAGTCGGTCGCGCCGTTGTCGGCGTGGATCTTCTGGTTGAGCGCCTGCTTCATCGCCGTCGCGTTAGGCCCGACCGCCTCCGGCTTGAAGATCGTGTCGGCGGCGGGCTGTTCGAAGAGTTCGGAGCCGAACTCGACCGCGCCCAGCGACGTGCTCGCGCTGAGCGTGTTGATCAGCAGGTCGAGCCCCTGGACCCTGAGGCGGTTGGGGTCGGTGACCGACATCGAGCCCGAGTCGTCGACGATCGCCTCGATGTTCGTCGCGCGGGCGCAGGCCGAGGCGTGCGCAACCGGTGCGGCGGCCGTGGGCGCGGCGATCAGCCCCGCGGCGAGAAGCACGAGGGCTCCCGTTCCCAGCAACGTCTTCCCAACTCGTCTCATCCTCGACTCCTCCGGTTCGATTCAGGCGTCCGATCACCCTAACAAGACGAGGGAGCTGCCGGGGCGGATCGCAGACGCAAAGGCAGCCCGCCTCCGGCGGCGCACCGAGCTGCCGAGGTCAGGCCGAGTCCCAGAGGACCGTCACGTCGTAGGGCTCGAAGGAGTCGTCCGCGGTGACGATCGGCAGCTGCTCGACCTGTGCCTGGGCGATCAGCAGGCGGTCGAAGGGGTCGCGGTGGTGATGGGGCAGATGGCGCACCGCCCAAGCGTGCTCGACCGTGATCCCCAACAGCTCGAAGCCGAGCCCCTCCACTCGCTGCGGGAGATCGTCGGGCGCCTCGAGCTTGCCGAGGGCCTTTTTGATGGCGATCTCCCAGAGGCTCGCGATGCTGACCAGCACCTCAGCGTCACCCGCCTCGATTGCAGTCGTCGGCCCGGGACCGAGGCGAGGGTCGTCCAACACGTGCCACAGCACGACGTGGCTATCGACCAGCAGCCTCAACCTTTATCCGGCTGCGACTTTTCTTCGGGGAAGACGACGCTTTCCTCGAACATCTGCTCGATCTCCCTGTCGACCTTCTTCATCTCCTCGTCGGAGACCATCCGGATCTCGCCCTTCATCGAGCCGCGACCGCGGACTCCACCACGCTTCTTCTCAAGCGGCATGATGCGGGCGACCGGCTCGCGCCCGCGGCGCACCACGATCTCCTCGCCCGCCTCGGCCCGACGCACGAGCTTGGAGAACTGCGTCTTGGCCTCGTGGATGGTGACGCTCTGGGCCACCGGCCCACGATAGCAAGGTTAGTCCACTTGGTCCATGATCGGGGGTACATAGCCAACAGCTGCTACGCCTGGCCGGCGACCGGGCCGTGCCTGCTTCCGGGAGAGCCTGCGGCAGGCTTCGAGCGGGTCCCAGCCCGGACCGCCGGCGCTGAGGCGGGTGGGGTCGGCGAAGACGGCGCCTCTGGCGACCTCGGCGCGCAGGTCGCGCCCCAGCACGGCGCCCGCGCAGGCCACACCACCGAGCATCACGCCGAGCACGCCGTGCGCGTAGAAGGTGCTGGCGCCGGCGAGGAAGAGTCCGTCGATCTCGGTCTTCGAGCGCGGCCGGTGCAGCCCCCACTGGTCGGGGGAGTGCTCTAGCCCATAGGCGGTGCCTCCCGTGGCGAGCGTGTAGCGCTCGTGGGTGATCGGCGTGGCCGCCTCCTCCCAGACGATGTGCTCGCGGATGTCGGGGACCAGCTGCGCCGCCGCGTCGATCATCCGCTCGGTCATCTCCTGCTTGACGGCGCGGTAGGCGGGGTTGCGGCTGTAGCCGCGCCCCTCCGGCCGGCCCTCCTCCACCTGCCAGTGGGAGTGCTGCGGAGGCGCGATCGTCATCAGCTGCACGCTCGAGCAGCCGGGCGGCGCGAGGGCGGGCGTGCAGGGGTCCTTCACCGTGGCGGCGGTCAGGTAGAGCGGCGGCTCGTCGGGGAAGCGGCCCTCGTAGCAGTCGCGGTAGGAGGCCTCCGTGTCCCAGCTCGGGAACAGCAGATAGTTGGTGTTGGGCATGCGCTCGCGCAGGTCGACGTCGAGCCCGAGGTAGACGCAGAAGAGGGGCAGCGACATCCGCATCCGCCCAAGGCGCGCAAGCGTGCGCGGGCTCAGCCGCGCGGCGCCGATCAGGTCGAGGTAGGTGCGCTTGAGATCGGCGTTGGAGACGACGACCGGCGCCCGCAGCTCCTCGCCGCCCGCGAGCCTCACTCCGGCGGCCCTGCCGCTCTCGACGAGGATCTTCTCGACGCGGGCGCGCGTGCGGACGGCGCCGCCGTGCGATCGCACGACGTCGAGCAGGTTCGCGGCGATCACCTGGCCGCCGCCCTTCGGGTAGAAGCCGCCTTCGCGCAGGTAGTGGTCGATCAGCACGGCGTGAACCAGCACCGAGGCGCGCGAGGGCGGCGCGCCGTAGGTGCCCGACTCGCCGGCCAGCACGGCGCGCGCCCGATCGCTCAGCCTGCAGGCGTCGAAGAGGTCGGCGAGGGTGCGGTTGCTCCAGCGCACCAGGGCCGGCGCCCGCAGCGGCGTCAGGAGCGCCTCGCGCGCGTTGGCCGGGGGGCCGGTGGCCATCGCCTGCGTGGCGATCTTGCGCAGCAGCCGGACGCACCTGCGCAGGCCCCGCGCCTCACCCGGGAAGGCGTCGACGAGGTCCTGCTCGTAGCGCTCCCAGCCGCGACGCACCCGGAACGTGAGGCCCGGGAAGAGGAGCGTGTCGAACCCCTCCGGGTCCATCGGCAGGAACTCGATCCGGCCCTCGAGGCCGACGCCGCGCAGGATCGCCGGTATGCGGCCGCCCGGCCCGCAGTCGCCGAGGTAGTGGACGCCGACGTCGAACTCGAAGGCCCCTCTGCGGCGGAAGACGTGCGAGGCGCCGCCGGCCACGTCGTACTGCTCCAGCACCAGGGTGCGCAGGCCGTTGGCCGTCAGGTAAGCCGCCGTGGTCAGGCCTCCGAGGCCCGAGCCGATCACGATCGCGTCCCAGTCCCGCTCGCTCACTTTCGCCCGCCCGCCTTGCCTCTCGCCGTGCCTTTCTTGGGCCTTGCGCTTTTCAACCCGCGCCGCGTCCCTTTTCCGGAGGCGCCGGCCAGCCGCCGCTCAGCCTCGTCCAGCCAGCCTTCGATCGCCTCGAAAGCGGTGATGCCCGAACGCAGGACGAGCAGCTGCGAGCCGTCCGGCAGGGCCCGCGCCGCCGGTTCGATCTCGTGCAGCCGGCGCAGCGCGGCGCTGTTCTGGCGCCTCATGGCCTGGAGCTGTAGCCGCGCAGTCTCACGCTCCTCGTCGCGCAGGAAGAAGAGCTTGAGGAGCCCTTCGAAGCGCAACTCGGGCGCCGCCGGCGGCTCTGCCAGCCAGTCGAGCAGAACCTCCTCCCCGGCGGGGGTGAGCGTGAAGACGGTGCGCCGCCGGGCGCCGCGCGGCGCCTGCTCGCCTTCGACCAGCCCCTCGCGCGCGAGGCGCCGCAGCTCGGGATAGATCTGCCCGTAGCTCGCCGCCCAGAAGAAGCGCGTCGACTGGTCGACGACCTGCTTGATCTCATAGCCCGACATCGGCTTGATCCGCAGCATGCCGAGGATCACTCGGCCGGTTCCACTCAGGTTCATAGCCGGAACAATATAGCGGAGCGATATATCTGTCAAGAAGATCGCAACTTCGCCGCTGGGCCAAGAACGGCCAAAACTCCCTAGTTCAGGGCAGGTCGCGGCCGAACCGCCCGCGGGAGAAGCCCTCAGCCTCCGATCGCGTAAGTAGACGCCCTCCGATAACGCACGCTACTATGCTCGAATTGTGCAAGTTACATCGTTGCATCCGGAAGGCTCGTCCCTTCAGGGCCTTATCAGCCGACGCATCGAGCGCGTTGCACAGCAACGTCTGGCCGACGAGTCCGTGCTCGCCCTGCACGGCCCTCGAGCGGTGGGCAAGACCACCTTGCTGCGAGCCCTCGCCGCAAGGCATGGCACCGAGGTGATCGACCTTGACGATCTCGCCACACGCGAGGCGGTCGGGGCTGACCCGGCTACGTTCGTGTCGGGGCCGGCTCCTGTGTGCATCGACGAGTACCAGCGTGTTCCAGTCGTCCTCGATGCGATCAAGGCCGAGCTTAACCGCGATGGATCGCCCGGCCGCTTCGTGATCACCGGCTCAACGCGTCATGACGCCGTGCCGCAGGCGGCGCAGGCACTGACGGGGCGGCTTCACTTGATGACCGTCCTCCCGCTTTCGCAAGGTGAGATTGCCGGAGTTGACGAGAACCTCATCGAGATCCTCTTCGCCGAGCCGCTCGCCACGGTGAGCGCGAGGCCCTCCTCGACCACGCGGGCCGACTATGTGGAGCGGGTCGTCGCCGGCGGATTCCCGCCGGCATTGAGGCGTGCGACGGGACCGGCGCGGGCGCGCTGGTTCGACGACTACGTGCGGCTTTGCCTCGAGCGCGACGTGACAGACCTGGCGCGTATCCAGCAGAAGGCGGCGCTGCCGAAGCTCCTGGCATGCCTGGCCGCGCAGACCGGCCAGATCCTCAACATCGCCGCCGCCGGGGAGGCTGCCGGGCTGAAGAAGCGCACCGCGGACAACTACACGACGCTTCTCGAAGCCCTGTTCCTGGTGCAGCGGCTGCCCGCCTGGGGCAAGACACTGCGTGCTCGTGCCGCTGCGCTGCCGAAGCTGCACGTCATCGACTCCGGGCTCGCTGCCCGCCTGCTGCGCCTCACGGTGGAGAAGCTCACCCGGCCCGACGTGACAGCGCTTCAGCAGTTCGGTCACCTGCTCGAGACCTTCGTCGTCGGCGAGGTGCGCAAGCAGGTGTCGTGGATGGATGGGATCGCCGGCATCGGTCACTGGCGCACGCATGACGGCACCGAGGTGGACCTGGTCGTCGAACGCGATGACGGTTCGGTGGTCGCGCTCGAGGTGAAGGCAGGCGCCCGCGTGGCCCGGAAGGACCTCGCGGGCCTGCGGGTGATCCGCAACGCTCTCGGAGACGCGTTCGTCGCCGGGGTAGTACTTCACACCGGCAGCCGGTCGTACACAGCGGAGGACCGTATCCACGTTCTGCCGATCGACCGGCTCTGGGCGTCGTTCGCCACCGCGTAGACCAGTAGCGCGCAGTCGATTCGCGAACTCGCCTCATGAGCCGTCCCGAAAGGCTCGCCCGGCTACCTGGCCGATCCCTTCTTGCCCGTCCGAGTGGCGACCTTGGCTTTCTTCTCGGGAGTATCGGCCAGCCGCCTCAAGTAGACCATCCCAACTTCGCCTTTCTCGCCGCTAATGGTCGACCTGCGCCAGGGCGGCGGCGAGCGCTGCTGGCAGCGGCGTCGGCTCGACGTCGAAGAGGGCCATGCCGGACGCATCGGTGACGATCGTCTCGGTCGCCAGGCCCTCGATCAGGGGACGGGCGACGCCGGCGTCGACCGGCGTGACGAGGCCGATCCAGAGAGACGAGAGCCACGGCGTGAGGATCGGGACGGTGATGCGCAGGGGCGGGCGGCGGCCCATCGCCCGCGCCAGCTCGTCGATCATGCCGCCGTAGGTGGTCACGTCGGGGCCGCCGAGCTGGATCTCCCGTTCGAGCGGGATGTCGAGGTCGGCCGCGGCGGCGAGGTAGGCGAGCGCGTCGTCGATCGCGATTGGCTGGGTGCGGGTCTTCGCCCACCTCGGGGTGACCATGACCGGCAGGCGGCGGACCAGGTAGAGGACGGTGCGGAACGACTCGCTGCCGGCGCCGATCACGGCGGCGGCGCGGAAGTAGGTGACGGGAACGTCGCCGGACTGGAGGATGCGAGCTGTCGCGTGGCGGCTGTCGAGGTGCTCGGACCCTTTCCCCAGCCCGCCCAGGTAGACGATCCTCCCGACCCCGGCGGCCGCGGCCGCGAAGTTCTCGGCGCCGGCGCGGTCGCGTGCGGCGAAATCGCCCCCAGCGCCGCGGCCCATCGAGTGGACGAGGTAATAGGCGACGCCGGCTCCTTGGAGAGCGGGCTCTAAGGAGGCGGGGTCGAGGACGTCGGCAGAGCAAACCTCGCAGCCGATCCGCGCCAGCTCCGGACTTCCCTGCGGGCGCCGCGCCAGCGCTCGCACCTCGTGCCCTTCCTCTCGCAGGCGCTTGCAGAGCAGGCCACCGATGTAGCCGGTCGCGCCGGCAACCGCGATCACGCTCCCACCGTAGCCCGTTCCCAGAGCCGCCCGCGGCGTAGAGTGATCGCTTGGCGCTGACGAGCAGGAGGCGAGGTTGCAAGAGGTAGAGTTCTCGGCGGGCGTCGTCGAATACGAGGACACCGGCGGTGACCGGCCGGTCGTCGTGATGGTGCACGGTCTGGCGATGGATGGTCGCCAGTGGCGCAAGGTGACGGCCGAGCTGCGCTCGGAGTACCGCTGCGTGCTGCCGACGTTGCCGATGGGCGCCCACCGACGACCGATGCGTCCCGACGCCGACCTCTCGCTGCGCGGCATGGCGCGGATCGTCGCCGAGTTCCTCGAGCGGCTCGAGCTGCGCGACGTGACGCTCTGCTTCAACGACTGGTGCGGCGCGCAGGTGATGGTCGCCAACGGGCTGATGGACCGAGTCGGCAGGCTCGTGCTCGTCTCCTGCGAGGCGTTCGAGAACTACCCGCCCGGCTTCGCCGGGCACGCCGCCTGGCTCTCCGCCAAGCTGCCGGGTGGCATCCCGTTCATGCGCCGGGCCCTCCTCCATCCCCGGCTGCGCCGGCTGCCCTTCGTCTTCGGCCAGATGACCAAGCGCGGCGTCCCCGACGAGCTGATGCGCGAATGGCTGGAGCCGCTGAAGCGGGCGGAGATCCGCCGCGACGTGCGCAAGTACGCCGGTGCGGCGATGAAGGGAAGGCACGACCTCGCCGCGGCGACCCCAGCCCTCTCGACCTTCACGCGACCCGTCCTGGTCGTCTGGGACACGGAGGGGCGGATGATGCCCAACGAGCACGGTCGCCGCCTCGCCGAAGCGTTCCCCGACAGCCGCCTGGTCGAGCTTCCCGACTGCTACACGCTGATCCCCGAGGATCAGCCAGCCCGGCTCGCGCAGTCGATCCGCGAGTTCGCCTCGTAAGCCTTACCGGCGGCCAGGGCACCGAGCGACGAAGCCTCAGGGCATTTCGCGGCCGAGCCAGCCGCGGTAGAAGCCCTCGACGTCGGGCAGGAACTCGTGCACGACCGGGTAGCCGGGGGTGGCCGGTTCGACCTCCAGGAGGCGGCCGGAGATGGGGCAGTAGAACTCGCGCAGCTCCATCCATTCGGGGTCGCCGTGGGCGGTCGGCGGGTAGATCTCCTCGAGCAGCTCGTCGCTGTCGCGGACGAACATCGGCGCGTGCATCTTCCAGTTCTCGTCGAAGCGGCAGAAGTCGTGGCCGGCGTCGGAGCGGATCACCAGCTCGCCGTCGGCGGCGCGGCGCACGATGTTGAGCCCCTCCCCCACCGGCAGCACGATCGGGTCGTCGTAGGGGACCCGCTCCTGGAGGACGTCGATCCACTTCTCGAAGCGGTCGGGGTCCTTGTAGCCGGACTGGATGTCCTTGACCTCCGCCCGCGAGAGCTTCTCGTCGAGCAGGGCGGCGAGGGTGTCGCGGTCCAGCGCCCGCCCGGCGGCTCGCGGCGGCTCCACCTCGTCCACGTGCGAGGAGGCGAGGAACTCGGCGGCCGACTGCTCGGGGGTGATCTTGCCCGGCTTCGCCTCCACGCCCGCCGCGACGGTGGGCGTCTCGATCTCGAAGGCGAAGTCCTCGGGCAGGTCCCAGAAGCCGCGGAACTCCGCCGCCCAGCGCTGCGAGAGCTTCATCGACTCCGCGTAGGTCGACCTTGACCGGCGTCGATGATGTCCTGCGCGAGGACGCGCTCGCGCTGCTCGGCCCACCACTCGCGCGCCGGGCGGGCCCGCTCGAGCCGCCGCCTGCGCGGTAGGCGTCGCGGTCCGAGACGCCGTAGATCGACTCGGCGAAGCGCGGGCAGCAGGTGGCCCTCGGCGACGTCGCGCTCGACCGCCTCGACCGGGCGCAGCAGCGGGTCGCCGAGCCCGCCGGCGCCCTTCATCACCGAGAGGTAGAGGTCGCCGTCGGCGAACGGCTCCAGCGTCGTGAAGTTGTCCTGCTTGTAGGTGCGCTCGCCGCTCGATCGCCATCAGCGCCGGGTCGCTCGAAGGCGCCGTCGGCGACCGGGTACGCCTCCCCGCGCCGCGGCCAGCTCGCGCAGATTGTTGTTCTTGATGTTGTGGATGTAGGCGGTCGAGCCCGGGATAGCCGCCGAAGATCCCCGGCGAGCCGAACATCGCCGTCGTGCCGATGTTCTGCAGCTCCCAGAAGGCGGTGCCGTGGACCATCTGCAGCGACTCGAAGCTGGAGCCGCCGCGGTGGCGCC
Source organism: uncultured Solirubrobacterales bacterium (assembly GCA_963696185.1). Classification (GTDB taxonomy): domain Bacteria; phylum Actinomycetota; class Thermoleophilia; order Solirubrobacterales; family 70-9; genus VRUE01. The sequence continues at coordinate 1,462,592 of OY968825.1, read as the reverse complement.
CGGCCCGCCGCTGTTCGCCTTGATCCGCCGCGAGAGGTAGATCATCGGGCAGATCAGCTCCCACATCTCGACGTCGCCCGCGTCGCCCTCGGGGTTGAACATCGCCGCGCCGTGTCGGTGCCGTCGAGCACGTACTTGGCGCCCATCCCCTGGGCGGCGATCTCGAAGTTCATGATCGCCGAGGATTTGCCGTACTGGTCGATGCCGCCGCCCTGGACCGACGTTGCCGGGGACCGAGTAGGGCGCGATCACCTCCTCGATGAAGCCGCGCGACTGCAGCGCCCGCGAGATCGTCCGCGGGTAGCCGGTGAAGGCGGGGATCAGGAACGCCCAGGCGATCGCGGTCGAGCCTTCGGCGTCGCCGAGGTTGGCGATCGTGCCCTCGGGAAGTTGGTCTCGACCGCCAGGTAGGCGCCGTCGTTGACCTTGTCGTTGCAGATCAGCGTCTGCGTGAACATCACCCAGATCGCCCCCTGCATGCCCGAGGGCGTGCAGTTCATCGAGTGCCAGCCCCAGGCCGAGGCGCCGTCCATGTCGAGCGCGTAGTCGCCGTCGCCGCCGATCCGCACCTCGAAGGGCGCGTGCATGACGAAGTCGCGCCGCGCCCGGGCGGGGAGCTCGGTCTTGTCGGCCCAGGTCAGCGTCCATGACGGCGGAGGCTCGGTAGCGGCCCGGCACCGTCATCTCGCGGATCCGCGCCTTGAAGGAGCGCCGCCCCTCCTCGATCACCTCGCGGCTGAAGCGCTTGAAGCGATCGAGCCCTTCCTCGAGGATCACCCGCTCGACCGCCTCGCGGATCATGTGGCAGCCGGCGAGGCGGGTGCGCTCGTCGAGCAGGTAGTACATCGGCGCCCGGTTCTGCCGCTGGCAGCGCTGCAGGTGCCAGGCCGCCAGCTCGTCGTCCTCGCCGATCTTCATGCAGGGCAGGTCGATGCCGTCGTCGAGCGCGGTTGGTCGGGCCGACCGGGACGCCGCCCGGGGTCGAGGCGCCGATGTCGAGCACGTGGGTGACGCCGCCCGCCCAGGCGACCAGCTCGCCCTCCCAGAAGATCGGCACGAAGGTCTGCACGTCGGCGTTGTGGACGTCGCCGATCGTCGGGTCGTTGTTGGCGAAGATGTCGCCGGGGCGGATCTTCGGGTTGTCCTCCCAGCCGTTGCGGACCATGAACTTGATCGCGTCCGACATCGTGTGGACGTGGACGATGATCCCGGTCGAGAGCGCGACCGAGTCGCCCTCCGGCGTGTAGAGGGCGAAGCAGAGCTCGCCCAGCTCGCGCACGATCGGCGAGGCGGAGATGTTGAGCGCCGTCTCGCGGGCCGAGACGAGGCCGCCGCGCAGCCGCGCGAAGAGCTTCTCGTAGCCGATCGGGTCGGACTCCATCAGCTCCAGGTCGCGCGATCCCCTGGTAGTGCCCGGTCTCGGCGAAGAGCCGCTCGGACTCGGCCAGCATCTGGTCGAGGCGGCTGGCCGTCCCAGCCGATCCCAGGCGCGGCGGCGGCCGCCTGCTCCAGCTCCCGGCTTCGCTCCACGATGCTCATCGCGTCTCCTCTCCGCTCGCGCCCAGATGGAAGATGCGGTGGCGGTCGAGCGCGCGCCGCGCGGCCGGGCGGGACCGCGAAGGTGGTCGCCGTCGACTCGACGATCGCCGGCCCCTCGATCGTCGCGCCGGGGGCGACCTCGTCCAGCTCGTAGATGTCGGTGGCGATCGCCGCCAGCCCGTCCCCCGTCTCCCACCAGACCGTCGCGGCTGTCCTTGAGCGGCGCGGCGCCCTGGCGCTCCGCCACCTCGGGCAGGCGCCGGCTTCTCGACCTCGACCGCGCCGAGCACGATCGCGTGGGTGACCAGGTAGCCCAGCTCGGGCGAGCTGGCGGAGCGGGCGTAGATCTTGCCGTAGGCGCGCTCGAACTCCGCCACCAGGTCGTCGAGCTGCGCGGCCTGCTCGATCGCCATGTGCGGCGAGACGATCTCGATGTCGTTGAGCTGGCCGAAGTACTGCATGCGCACCGCGTGCGTGAAGCGGATCCGCTCGCGCTCGATCCCCGACTTGGCGAACTCGGCCGCGACCTTCTCCTCGAGCGCCGGCCCAGGCGCCGCTCAGCATCATCCCGATCCCCGCCTTCGCCCCCTCGTCGAAGCCCGGCAGGATCGGCAGGTCGACCGTCTGGTCGTAGCGGTACTCGAAGTCGGCGCAGGCGCAGCCGTAGGCGGAGAAGCCCGCCGCCCAGGCGGGGACGAGCACGTCGCGGTAGGGAACCCCCTCGCTGTAGCCGGCGACGTGCAGCGGCCCGCCGCCGCCGTAGCAGAGCAGCGCGTAGTCGGCCGGCGAGTAGCCCTTGCCGAGGATCCGCCCCACCGCCTCGTTCTTCAGCGTCTGCTCGAACAGCTCGATCACCCCGGCGGCCGCCGCCTCGACCCCCAGCCCGAGCGGCTCGGCGACCTGGCGCGCCACGGCGTCGCGGGCCCGCTCCGGGTCGAGCTTCACCTCGCCGCCCAGGAAGTAGTCGGGGTTGACGCGCCCCAGGACGAGGTTGAGGTCGGTGACCGAGACGGTGTCGAGGCCGCCCTCCGGCCAGCAGACGCCGATCCGCGCCCCGGCCGAGTCGGGCCCCAGCTCGGGCCGCCCCGAGTTCGGGTTGACGCGGACGAAGGAGCCGGTGCCGGCGCCGATCGAGTCGATCTTGACCAGCGGCATCGCCAGCACGAAGCGGGCGATGTCCGGCGTCTGGGTGATCTCGAAGCGGCGGTCGGTGAGCAGGGCGATGTCGAAGGAGGTGCCGCCGATGTCGGTGCAGAGGACGTTGGGGATGTCCATGCTCCGCGCCAGCTCGGCGCCGCCGACGACGCCGCCGATCGGCCCCGAGACGAGCGTCCGCGCCAGCTCGTTGGCCTCGATCGAGATCGTGCCGCCGTGCGAGGCCATCACCCGCAGCTCGAAGCCGGCGCCCGCCTCGCGGGTGCGGTCGCGCACCGCCGCCAGCGTGCCGCGCGAGGGCTCCGCCGCGTAGGCCTCGATCAGGGTCGTGTTGAGGCGCGGCAGGTCGCGCCGCATCGGGTAGAGCTGCGAGGAGAGGAAGACCGGGACCTCGCCGTTCAGGCCGCGCCGCTCCTTCTCCTCGGCGAGGATCTCGCCGACCCGCAGCTCGTGGCCGGGGTTGCGGTAGCTGAAGAGCAGCGAGACGACGATCCCCTCGACCCCCTCGTCGAGCAGCGCCGCGGCGGCCTCGCGCGCGTCGGCCTCGCGCAGCGGCAGCACCTCGCCGCCGAGCACGTCGATCCGCCCGCGCACGCCGTGCATCCGCTCGCGCGGCACCAGCGGCTCGTTGTGGAAGTGGGTCGCGAGGTGGAGGCGGTCGGAGTAGGAGTAGCCGAGGTAGGTCTGGATCGCCCGCTCGATCCGCAGGTAGTCCTCCTGGCCGGCACTGACGATGGCGCCGACCTTGCGGCCCTTGCGCGCCAGCAGGCGGTTGATCATCGCCGTGCCGGAGAAGATCCCGGAGGCGATCTTCGGGAAGGCCGGCCTCGGGCGTCGAGCCCCACTGGGCGAGCGCGTCCTCGGCCGAGCGCATGAAGCCGGCCGACTCGTCCTCGGGCGTCGTCTGCGCCTTGCCGACCACGAACTCGCCCGCCTCGTCGACGACGAACGTGTCGGTCATCGTGCCGCCGGCGTCGATCGCCAGCACGCGTGGGTTGCGCTCAGCCATTTGTTCCTCTCCAGCCCTTGGGCAACCCTAGCGCTCGTATGCTGCCCGTGATGAGCCGGGCCGAGGCGCCGAGGCGGGTCGACGGCTACGCGCCGATCGGCGACTACGCCGCGATCGGCGACGGCAGGACGGTGGCGCTCGTCGCCCGCGACGGCGCGGTCGACTGGCTGCCCCTCCCCGACCTCGACTCGCCGAGCGTCTTCGCGGCGCTGCTGGACGCGGAGCGGGGCGGCCGCTTCGAGCTGGCGCCCGAGCAGCCCTTCGAGGTCGAGCGCCGCTACCTGCCGGGCACCAACGTGCTCGAGACCACCTTCCGCACCGCCGCGGGGGCGGCTCGCGTCACCGACGCGCTGACGCTTCCCGACGCCTCGCTGGGGCCGCTGCGCGAGCTGACTCGCCGCGTCGAGGGGCTCTCGGGGCGGGTGCCGCTGCGCTGGCGGGTCGAGCCCCGCTTCGGCTACGGGGCCGCTGCGGCCCGGATCGGCCGCCGCGAGGGAGTTCCGATCGCCTCCGGCGACGGCGCCGCGCTGGCGGTGCGCGCCTTCGACGCCGGCGAGCCGGAGCTGCTCGCCGGCGCGGTCGGCGGCCGCTTCGAGGCGCGCGAAGGGACGCGCGCCACCATCGCCCTCTGCGCCACCGACCAGGAGCCGCTCGTCCTCCCCTGCCGCGACGAGCTGGAGCGGCGCCTCGAGCACACGATCGCGACCTGGCGGCGCTGGACGGGGAAACGCAGCTACGACGGGCCCTGGCGGGAGCAGGTGCTGCGCAGCATCCTGGCGCTGAAGCTGCTCGTCTTCGCGCCCTCAGGGGCGGTCGCCGCGGCGGCGACGACCTCGCTGCCCGAGGACGTCGGCGGCGAGCGCAACTGGGACTACCGCTTCTCCTGGGTCCGCGACTCGGCATTCATGCTCGACGCCCTGCTCGAGCTCGACTGCTCCGAGGAGGCCCACGCCTACTTCTGGTGGCTGATGCACGCCTCGCAGATCACCCACCCGCGCCTCCAGGTCCTCTACCGCCTCGACGGCGGCCACCACGCCGACGAGCGGGAGCGCCCGCTCGCGGGCTACCGCGGCTCGCGCCCGGTGCGCACCGGCAACGCCGCCGTGGACCAGCTCCAGCTCGACACCTACGGCGAGCTGCTGCAGACGGCCTGGCTCTACGTCAAGGACGGCAACCGCCTCGACCGCGACCTCGCCGCCCGGCTCGCCGAGATCGCCGACTTCGTCTGCGAGATCTGGCGGCGGCCCGACTCGGGGATCTGGGAGGTGCGCAGCGAGCCCGTGCACTTCACGCAGTCGAAGATGATGTGCTGGATCGCGCTGGACCGGGCGCTGGAGCTGGCGCGGCACGGCTGCATCTCCGGCAGGCACGCGCCCCGCTGGAAGCGCGAGGGCAAGGCGATCCGCGACTTCGTCCACAGCCGCTGCTGGTCGCACGAGAAGCGCAGCTACGTCCGCTTCGCCGGCAGCGAGGAGCTCGACGCGAGCGTCCTGCTCGGCGCCCTCTTCGGCTACGGCGACCCGCGCTCCGAGCGCTGGGCCGGTAGCGTCGAGGCGGTGCGGCGCGAGCTGACGCAGGGGCCCTTCGTCCAGCGCTACCCGGGCGAGGACGGCCTGCGCGGCGAGGAGGGCGCCTTCCTCTGCTGCTCGTTCTGGCTCGCCGAGGCGCTGGCCAGGACAGGCCGCCTCGACGAGGCGCGCGAGCTGATGGAGCAGCTGGTCGGCCTCGCCAACGACGTCGGCCTCTACGCCGAGGAGATCGACCCCGAGACGGGGGCGCTGCTGGGCAACATGCCGCAGGGGCTGACCCACCTCTCGCTGATCAGCGCCGCACGGGCGATCGGCCGCGAGGAGGCTCGCCGGTGAGCGCGGTCGGATTTCACCCCACCACAGGGGGGCGAGAGTCGGAAGCGGCGGTGTGCCGATGAGCGTCTGGGGGGCGATCGCGGGGGGAGCGGTGGGAACGGTCGTGCTGACCACGGTGCTGCGCGGGGCGAGCGAAGCCGGCCTCACCCGCATGGACCTCCCCTTCCTGCTCGGCACCGCCTTCACCGCCAACCGCACCCGCGCCAAGGCGCTCGGCTACGGCCTGCACTTCGTCAGCGGCCTCGGCTTCGCGCTCCTCTACTACGCGATCTTCGCCGCGATCCACGAGAGCGGCTGGGCGCTCGGCGCCCTCTTCGGCCTCGTCCACGCGCTCTTCGCGGGGACCGTGCTGGTCAACATCCTGCTGCCGCTCGTCCATCCGCGCATGGCGACCCCGCTCACCGCGGCGCCCTCGGTGGCGCTGCTCGAGGCGCCCGGCTTCATGATGCGCAACTACGGCCTCGGCACGCCGCTCGTCACCCTCGCCGCCCACGTCGTCTTCGGCGCGATCGTCGGCGGCTTCGCCTCGCTCGGCTGAGGCGGCCGTTTAGCATCGACGCCATGGAGATCCTGGTCGTCGAGGACGAGGCGGCGATCGCCGACTTCGTCGCCCGCGGGCTCGAGGCCGAGGGCTATGCCGTGCGCACCGCCGCCGACGGCGTCGAGGGCGAGCGCCTGGCGCTCGAAGGCGGCGTCGATCTGGTCATCCTCGACCGCATGCTGCCCGGGCGCGACGGCATGGAGGTCCTGGCGGCGATCCGCCGCGCCAAGCCGCCGCTGCCGGTGATCGTGCTCAGCGCCCTGGGCGAGGTCGCCGAGCGCGTCGAGGGCCTCGACAGCGGCGCCACCGACTACGTGGCGAAGCCCTTCTCCTTCGAGGAGCTGGCGGCGCGGGTCAGGGCCCACCTGCGCCAGGCGGACGGCGAGACGGCGACGACGCTGGAGGCGGCCGGCGTGCGGCTCGACCTGCTGACCAGGCGGGCCGAGCGCGGCGAGGTCTCGGTGCGGCTCCCGGAGCGCGAGGCCGAGCTGCTCGCCTACCTGATGCGCCACGCCGGCCAGGTCTGCACCCACGCCGAGATCCTCTCCTCGGTCTGGGGCTACGACCACGACCCCGGCACCAACGTCGTCCACGTCTACATCGGCTACCTGCGGCGCCGCCTCGCCCTGCCCGACTCCCCGGCGCCGATCGAAACGGTGCGCTCGGTCGGCTACCGGCTGGCAGAGCCGGGATGAGGCGAGCCTGGCTGCGGCTCGGCCTGCGCGGCAGGCTGGCCCTCTCGATCGCGGCGATATTCCTTGCCGCCTTCGCGGTCTTGTTCGTCGCCGTGCGCCGCGAGATGAGCGGCGAGTCGGCGGTGATCAAGCGCGAAGAGCGCCGCGAGGCAGGCGCGGCGGCGCCCCGCAGGGCGGTCCGCCACAGCCGCTCCGACCACGGCGAGACCTCCCCTCTCTCGCCGGTCGAGGACGCGCAGGCCGAGGTCGAGAAGACGTTCGCGATCGCCGGCGCGCTCACCCTCGTCGCGGCGCTCCTGGCCGGCTACCTGCTGGCGACCCGGACCGCCGCGCCGCTGCGGCGCATGGCGTCCACCGCCGCCGCCGTCGACGCCGGCGACCTCGACCCCCGCATCGGCCCGCAGGCATCTGCCGCCGTCGAGGTGCGCACCCTCGCCGAGGCCTTCGACCACATGCTGGACCGCCTCGACGCCGCCTTCTCGCGCCAGCGTCAGTTCGTCTCCGACGCCTCCCACGAGCTGCGCACGCCGCTCACCGCAATCCGCGGCCAGCTCGAGGTGCTGGCCGCCCAGAGCCGTCCGTCGCTCGGCGAGATACGCCGCGTCGAGGGAGTCGTGCTGACCGAGATGGGGCGAATCGAGCGGCTCGTCGAGGACCTGCTCACGCTCGCCCGCCTCGACGAGGGCGAGCCGTTGAAGCACCAGCGCATCTCCCTCGTCCCCTTCCTGCGGCGGCTCGCCAGGGAGCCGTCGCTGGGCGGCGTGGCGGTCGAGGAGGCGCCGGCCGGCACCCTGCGCGCCGATCCCGACCGGCTGACCCAGGTGATCCGCAACCTGCTCGCCAACGCCCGCCGCCATGCCGGGGCGGCGGGGCGAGTCGAGCTCTCCGCCACGGCGCGCGGCTCGCGGCTGGCTGTCCGCGTCGACGACGACGGCCCCGGAGTCCCGGCGGCGGAGCGGGAGCGCGTCTTCGACCGCTTCTACCGCAGCGAGGCCGCTCGCGACCGCCACTCCGGCGGCAGCGGCCTGGGGCTGGCGATCGCCCGCTCGATCGTCGAGCTGCACGGCGGGCGGATCTGGGTCGAGGACTCGCCGCTCGGCGGGGCGCGGCTCGCCTTCGAGCTGGGCGGCTTCGAGCCGGAAGGCTTCGGGCCCCAGGCCGCTCAGCTCGGCACGGCGTAGATCTGGCCGCCCGATTCCACGACCTTCTTCGGCGCCAGGCCTTCCGGCGCCGGGCCGCCGAGCACCTGGCCGGTTTCGGCGCTGTACTGGGCGCCGTGGCAGGGGCAGACGATCGTGCCGCCTTCGTAGCCGACCGTGCAGCCGGCGTGCGTGCAGACGGCGCTGAACGCCTTCAGGTCGCCGTTCGACTCGCGGATGAGGATGTCGGCCGAGCCCGTGGAGGGGTCGCTGTAGGTGGCCGCCTGGCCGCGGGGGAGCCGCTTGCCGGGGCCCAGCTTGACGGCGCCGGGGGGCAGCTTGCCGCCGCCGGTCGCCGCCGAGGCGCTGCCGGGGCCGCCGCCCGGAGCCGCGCCGGAGGGCGCGCTCTTCGCCAGGATCGGCCCCGTGTAGGCCCCTTTCGCGAGCGCCGCGATGCCGGCTACCGCGACCGCCATGCCCCCGAGCTCGGCGAGCAGGGCGCGGCGCGTCGATGCCGGCTCGGCGTCGATCCCGCCGGATGCCTCGACCGGCTGCAGCCGCACCCGCCGCGCCAGCGCCGCCGAGGGGCGGTCGACGACGTTGTCGAGGGCGGGCTGCCCGCTCGCGCCGGCCAGCACGAAGGGCAGCCAGGCGAAGGAGAAGACGAGGTCGGGGCCGAGGAAGTAGGGCGAGGTGTTCCAGCTCGCGGTGAGGAAGAGCAGGAAGTTGAGGGCTAAGCCGCCGGCGGCGGCGAAGCGGGTGTAGAAGCCGGCGAGGGCGAAGAGGCCGATCGCGATCTCGGCGACCGCCACGCCGACGCCGGCGACCTCCGGGATCGGCAGGGCGAAGGTGTGCAGGATGAAGCCCCCTGGCGTGCCCCGCGCGAAGCCTTCCAGCTGCGTGCCGATGTAGCTGGGGGCGCCGGGGTGGAGGAAGCCCGGGTCGCTCAGCTTCTGGATGCCGGCGTAGACGAAGGTGGCGCCGAGGAAGAGGCGCAGCGGCAGCAGCGCCATCGCCGGGGACAGGGTCGGCTTCCGGTTGCGGCCCGGTCGCTCGCGGCGCGGGCGGGAGCGTGGCGCGGCCGGTGCGGGACTCTCCGTCTCGAGCTCCTCGTACATCCCGCCCCCCAATGTCCCGCTCCCCCCTAAACCCCCGCTCAGACGCGCATTAGAGACCTCTCATGCCGAAAGCCATAGCCTCTGCCGCCATGGAGGGGCACGGCCATTCCCACGGCCTCGTCGACGAGAGCCTGAAGCGCTCGCGCGAGGGGCTGCGGGCCGTGGGGATGTCGCTGGCCGTGCTGGGGCTCGCCGCCGCCGCCCAGACGCTGTTCTTCCTCTACAGCGGCAGCGTCGCGCTGCTCGCCGACCTGATCCACAACTTCGGCGACGCCGGCACCGCGATCCCGCTCGGGGCCGCCTTCCTGCTGCGCTCGGCCCCGGCCGAGCGCACCGCCGGCCTCTTCGTCGTCGCCGCGATCTTCGTCTCGGCCTGCGTCGCCGGCGTCGAGGCCGTCCTGCGCCTCATCCATCCCCAGACCCCGACCCACCTCCCCGCCCTGGCGGTCGCCGGGCTGATCGGCTTCGCCGGCAACTGGGTGGCGGCCGGGATCCGCACCCACGCCGGCCACCGCCTCGCCAGCCCGGCGCTGATCGCCGACGGCAACCACGCCCGCGCCGACTCCTACGTCAGCCTCGCCGTCGTGGCCAGCGCCGCCGCCGTCGCCTCTGGGCTGGCGGTCGCCGACCCGCTGATCGGCCTCGCGATCACCGCGGTGATCCTCAAGATCACCTGGGACTCCTGGCGCACCGTTCGCGGCCACGCCCACGCCCACTGAGCCGCCGGACGGCGACGCCCCGCGCCGCGCCTCCGGGTAAACCACCAGTCCGGTCTTCGGGGTTTCGCGGATGGCCCGGGAGGCGCGCAGGCTCTACCTTGAAGGACGTGGTTGAGCGCCTGGCACTGTTCACGGACCGGCGCGAGGCGGGCCGCAAGCTCGCCGAGGCGCTGGAGCGCTTCCGGGACGAGGACCCGGTGGTGCTGGCGCTGCCGCGCGGCGGGGTGCCGGTCGGCTACGAGGTCGCCAGGGCGCTGGGCGCGCCGCTCGACATCGTGCTGGTTCGCAAGCTGGGCTCGCCCTTCAACCCCGAGTACGGGATCGGGGCGATCGCCGAGGGCGGCGTCCGCTTCGTCCGCGGCGACGACGTCGAGCTGACCGGGATCAGCGAGGCGGACCTGGAGCGGACCGTGGCGCGGGAGTCGGCGGAGCTGGAGCGGCGGCGGCGGCTCTACCGCGGCGAGCGCGAGCCGGTCCCGGTCGAGGGCCGGACGGCGATCCTGGTCGACGACGGGGTCGCCACGGGCGGCACGGCGGTGGCCGCCGGGCGGGCGCTGAGGGAGCGCGGCGCGCGGCGCGTCGTCCTCGCGGTGCCGGTCGGCCCGCCGGGGACGGAGGCGCGGCTCGGCGCCGACTTCGACGAGGTCGTCTGCCTCGAGCAGCCCTATGGCTTCTTCGGCATCGGCCAGTTCTACGTCAGCTTCGAGCAGCTCGGCGACGACGAGGTGATCGAGCTGCTCGCCGCGGCGCACGCCCCGCAGGGCGCCGCCGCGCCCGACGATCCGCCGCCCGCAGCCCCCGCCGAGCTGCCGGTCGAGATCGAGGCGGCCACCGGGCTGCGCCTGAACGGCGACCTGCGGCTTCCCGAGGACGCCCGCGGCCTCGTGATCTTCGCCCACGGCAGCGGCTCCAGCCGGCTCAGCCCGCGCAATCGCGAGGTGGCCGGGTACCTCAACGGGGCGGGCCTGGCGACGCTGCTCTTCGACCTGCTCAGCGAGGAGGAGGCGGCCGACCGCGCCAAGGTCTTCGACATCGAGCTGCTCGCCGAGCGCCTCGCCGCGGTGACGCACTGGGCGAGCGGCGAGCCGCGGCTGAGCGACCTGCCGCTCGGCTACTTCGGCGCCTCGACGGGCGCCGCGGCGGCGCTCCGCGCCGCCGCCCGGCTCGGCGCCGAGATCGGCGCCGTCGTCTCGCGGGGCGGGCGCCCCGACCTCGCCGGCGGCAGCCTCCCGGCGGTCGTCTCGCCCACCCTGCTGATCGTCGGCGGGGCCGACTGGCAGGTGCTGGCGCTGAACGAAGAAGCGGCCGGGCTGCTGCGCTGCGAGCGCGAGGTGGCGGTCGTCCCCGGCGCCACCCACCTCTTCGAAGAGCCCGGCGCCCTCGAGCGCGTCGCGGCCCTGGCGCGGGACTGGTTCCTCCGCCACCTATAGGCCGCCGGCTGAGCTAGGTTCGCGTGAGGACCAGGGCGAGGATCGAGCCGTAGGCGGCGATCATCGCCGACGTATAGGCGAGGACGGCGAAGGTCAGGACCCGGTGCATCCCGTCGAGCCGATCGTTGAGCCGGTGCAGCTCGTGATCGACTTTGTCGAAGCGCCGCTCGACCTTGCGATCCATTTCCCCGAAGCGGCGCTCGACCTCGTCGAAGCGCCGGTCGACGTGCTTGGCGAAATCGTCCAGGCGCTCGTCCGTCCAGCTCTCCCTCATCGTGTACATGCTGCCAGAAGTAGAAGACAACTCGTTTCGCGCGTGGTGCGCTGAAAGTAAATCTTCAGGCTCGGCTCTGCGACGAGATCGTCGCGACCAGCTCGTCCTCCAGCTCGGGGAGGCGGGCGGCTTCGCCGGCCATGACTCGTTTGCCGATCAGCGCGAAGATGCCGGCGACGAGGGCCCAGTCCGCATCCGGGAGCGGAGCGTCGCTGCGGCGGCCGCCGCCTGTCCTCAATCGCGCCGCGAAGGCCTCGACCGCCGCCTCGTGGCGCTTCATCCCCTCCGGGCCGACCGCGAGGATCTCCACGCTCAACAGCCGCGCCGACGGCGCGTCGGCGGCGAGCAGCGCCAGCGCCGTGCGGATCGTCGTGCGCGCCTTCGCCTCCCCCCCGCCCGCGGCCTCGCGGGCCCCGTCGACCTCCTCCAGCAGCCGCTCCAGCAGCGCCCGGTGGGCGGCCAGCATGCACTCCCGCTTGTCCGCGAACTGCCTGTAGAAGGTGACGGTGGAGACGCCGGCCCGCTTCGTCACGTCGGCCACCGACGTCTCCGCGTAGCCCCGCTCCGCGCAGGCCTCCGCGATCGCTGCGATCAGCCGTTCGCGCTGGTTGCGGGCGACCAGCTCCGCCGGGATCCCATGCGGTCCCGCCGGCAGCCGCCGAGTCCTCTCTCTCTCCTCGCTCCTCACAGCTCTCTCCTCGCTCCTCACAGTCTGAGGTTATCGCCGGTCCGGACGCCCGGGAACGGGTTCTCGACCCCACCAAGGATGGGGCGGCGGTGCGGAGGGGATCAGCCGTAGACGTCCGACGGCTCGATTGCGATCAGGTCCGGCCGTGCCGTCAGCGAGGAATCGACGCCGGTGGCCGAGGCGAGGACGATCGCCGCGGCCGGGGCGTCGAGCAGGTCTCTGATTCGCAGCAGGCGGTCGAGATCCGCAGCTCCGAGCGCTCGGAGCTTCGCCTCACCGAGCGCGGCGATGCGGCCGCCGCGCATCGCGACGAGGTCGACCCCGTGGCTGCGCCTGCCGGCCCGGTCGGAGACCGTAGTCGCGCCGACCAGCTCAAGCGGACCGAGGCGCTCGGAGCCGCCCCGGGCGAGGTGGGCGCGGGCCACGGCCTCCCAGCGCGGCCCGAGCACCTGGGAGGGCCAGGTCGTCTCCCCGAGGCGGGCCCACACCTCGGCGGCTCCGCCGGCCTGAAGCCGCGAGCGGTTCGGGGCGATGATCGCAAGCCACAGGCGCAGGTGGGGGTCGGCGAGCTCGTAGCGATCGCGCCGGGTGCGCAGCGGGTCGGGGACGCGCTCGATAAGGCCGGCTCGCTGCAGCGCCGCGAGCGGCCGGGTCAGCGCGCCGGAGGGAAGGCCGGCGACCCGGGAGATGGCGCCGAACGTCCGCTCGCCGGCGGCAAGCGCCGAGAGGATCGCCCGGTAGACGCCGCGCAGCGCCGGGGGGTCGGGCAAGTCCGCCAGGTCGGCTTCGGCCGCATCGAGCAGGGGGGAGCCGGGTGCCAGCACCTCGTCGATCATCCATGCCTCCCGCTCGTGGTCGGGAGGCGCAACGAGCGGCCGGTAGCCAGGCAGGCCACCCAGGGCGGCGTCGATCCACAGGGCGCTGAGCGGATCGCTGGTCTCCCATAGCGCGGCGAGGTCCGCCCCCGCGAGGGGAGCGGGCACGACGACGGCGCCGGCGCGGCCATACAGCGGCGCTCGCGCCTCCACCAGCTCGCTCATCACCGACAGGGCGCTTCCGGCCAGGATCAGCGCGGGGCCGGCGTCGACGTCGACGTAGCGCTGGAGCAGGCTGGGCAGCTCCGGCGTGACCTCGGTCAGGTAGGGCAGCTCGTCGAGGGCCACGAACGGCCGGTCGAGGCGCGTCAGGCGATCGAGCGCGTCCGCCCAGCCGTCGAGACGCAGCGGTCCGGCGCCGAGCTCCTCGCCCAGCTCACGGCCGAAGTCGGCGAGCTGGGTGGCAGCGACGCCCGCTATCGCCTGGTAGCGATGTCCGCCCGCCGCTTCGCAGACCGCGTCGAGCAGGAACGACTTTCCGACCCGGCGCGGGCCGTAGACGACCGCCAGGCGCTGCCGACGCTCGACGAACCGCTCGAGCGTCGTCCACTCCCGATCCCGGTCCACCAGCTCTCCAGGCTTTACAAGCACTCGCGCATCATACCGGGGAGCTTGTAGATATGCGCGTCAGCCTTCGGGGCCGAGGCGGCGGCGAAAGAGCGGGCGCCTCGCGTGCCCGCGCCTGGAGCGGGTGTCCATGGGCGCGGGCGCGGCGGTAGTCTGAGGCGCCGCACCCCCGATCGGCAGTGGAAGATAGCAGCCAGTAGCTTGTCTCGCTATCTGAGAGTTTGCTCTTCGCTATACTTGAGGACGTGAGCACCGCCGCCGGGCCCAAGAGGCGCAAGACCTCCTTCGAGATCGACACGGCCAAGGTCGCTGCCGCCAAGGACATCCTCGGCACCAAGACCCTGACCGACACCGTGGATGCGGCGCTCGCCGAGGTCGTGAAGCTGCGGCAGCGCGAAAAGCTGCGTCGAGCTGCTTGCTACGCCCGGGCGCCTTCGAGCTCGACAGACCCCGAGGTCATGGCGCGGCGCCTGGCGCTGAGTCGAAGTGCCGAGCTTCCTCGCCGACAAGAGCGCCTTGGCGCGCCGGACGACACAGCCGGAGGTTCGCGAGGCGCTTGACCCGCTTCTGCTCAAGGGCGAGGTAGCCACGTGCGGCATCGTCGACTTGGAGCTCCTCTACAGCTCGACCAGCCCTCGTATCTACAGCGCCACGGCGGCCGCCCTTCGCAACTTGCCGCGAGCCCCGCTCGATGAGGCCTGCGTCGAGCGGGCGCTGGAGGTCCAGGCGATGCTGGCCGAGCGCTCCCAGCACCGCGCCGTGCCCCTGCCCGACCTCCTGATCGCCGCCTGCGCCGAGCAAGCCGGCCTCACCGTCCTCCACTACGACGCCGACTTCGAGCGGATCGCCAAGCTCACCGGCCAGCGGGTGCAGTGGATAGTGCCGCGCGGCAGCGTGTCGTAACCCGGTGGGCGGCGTAAGCCCAACGCCTAGCGCCTGCCTACGCGACGGTAGTGGCGCTTGCCCTTCTTGTGGGCACTCAGGGCATCGCCGGCTCAGGCGCCCCCGAACGGGTTCTCGACCCGCAGCCCGGCGTAGTCCTGGCCGTCGCTCAGGTCCTCGGAGAGGACCGTGTCGCAGCCCAGCGAGCGCGCCGCCTCGAGGATCGCGGCATCCCAGTAGGAGATACCGAACCGCTCGCGGGTAGCAAGGGCGGCCTGCACAATGCCGGTCGTGATCGGATGGACGGGGAAACGCAGGAACGACTCGACCAGACCGACTGCCCGCTCATGCGTCAGGCGACCCGGCCGACTCTCGCGCGTCGTCTGGACATAGAACTCCTGCAGCACCTGGACCGATAACCCGAGGTCTTTCGTCGCGAGGATCAGGTTGGCGCGCTCGGCCTTGTCGCGCTCCCTCGGATCGCTGGAGATCGCGTAGACGAGGATGTTCGTGTCAACGAAGCGCACGGTCGTAGAGCGCGTCGCGATCGACGTTGTGCCGCGCGCTGAACCCCTCGATCTCCGCCTGGATCCGCTTCTGCTGCGCCTCGAGTCGCACGAACTCGGCCTTGCGCTCGCTCAGCGATCGCAGGTAAGCGGCGACGAGCGAGCTGAGCGAGCTGCCCTCTTCGGCGGCGCGAACCCTCGCGACCCGGTAGACGTCGTCGGGAACGGAGACCGTGACGTTCTTCATGTGATTCACAGTATCACAGTCTCACGACAACCCCAGTCTTGAGGGCAGCGACCAGGTCGGGGAGCTGGTGTTCGGAGGAGCGCACCCTACGGCGATCCGGGCGCGGCGGCCGTCGAGCCGATCGGCCAGCGGATCGCTTCGATCTGGTTGACCCGCCAGGCGCCGCCTTCGCCCACCATCGGCATCATGTACTGCTGGCGCTTGGGACCGTAGAAGAGGGCGAAGGCTTTCGTGCCCTTGACGCGGAAGGCGACGAGCGAGCCGCTGAGCGGGTTGGCGCGGGCCGAGGCGGGGATGCGGGAGGAGAGCTTCGCGTAGGCGGCGGCGCAGCCGCTCGACTTGCCGCTCGGGGAAGCGCCGAGCAGGGCCAGCTGCTTTTGCACCGTGGCGGCCATCTGTGCGCAGGCGCCGCTCCAGTCGCCGGCGGCGCGGGCTTCGAGGTAGGAGCGCAGGGACGCTTCGGCCCCAGCGCGCTGGGAGTCGGAGGATTCGGAGCCGTAGGTGGGGACGCTGTTGTCGCCGGCCGGCACCAGGAAGGGGGCGGCGCGGCCGGCCTTCCGGGCCAGGGCGCGGTGGCGGGCGGCCTGGACGGCCTTGGCGTGACGTTCGGCGGCGCGCGCCGAGGCGCGGGTCAGGGGGGCTGGGCCGGAGGGGCGGCCACCTTCCGCGGGCGCCTTGTTCTTGTGAAAGCGCGGCGCGAACGATTCGACCCGGCCGGTCGTCGTGGGCGGCGCCGAGGCGGTTGTGGACGAGCTTCCGCCTCCCCCACTCCCCCCGCAGCCGGTGATCGCGCCCGCCGCCAGGAGGGCGAGGAGCGGGAGGAGGAGGTGTGTGAGAGCCCTTCGCATTTGCGCCGACGCTACCAATCCCGATCCCCCCTCACCGCGCTCTGCACTCGCTGCTCAGGGTCGTGGTCAGCTTCTTACCGCCGGCGAAGGCGAAGCTCGTCCGGGCCAGCGGGAAGACGGCGCCGGGGAAGCCCTTGGGGGCGGGGCAGCCGGCGGAGAGGAAGCTGTGGCGCCGGCCGCCGGCGTGGAAGCGGCGCGAGAGGGTCATTTCGATCCCGGTCAGGTTGCGCTTCGTGCCGAGCGCCTTGCGGAGGTTGGCGGTGAGCGTCGTGCCGTAGGTGCCGTGGGGCTTGGTCTGGATCGCGAAGGTCATCACGAAGGAGATCGAGAAAGGACGGGGGCTGAAGATGTGGCCGAGCAGGACCTGGCGGCCGTGTTCGATGCCGTTGAAGACGAGGAGCTTGCCTTCGATCGGGTAGGCGGCGGAGCCCGGCAGGTTGATCGTGCCGAGGAACTTGCCCTGGCCGACCAGCGAGGAGCGGCAGGCGGCGAGGGCACGATCGTTGGAGGCGGGCTGGATGCGGTTGACCTGGCAGGTGGGGAGCCCCTTGAGGTCGAGGCGGCCATGGCGGTTGATCTCGATCGTCAGCTGCTTCAGCTGCGGCGGCTGGGTTTCGTCGGTGGTCGTGACGTGGCCGGAGACCGAGACCGAGATCGGCGCCGCTCCCTTGCGGGGCAGGCGCCTGGGGCGCATCTTGGCCGAGACGGTGAGGCGCAGGTTGCCGCGCTGGACGATCTGGGCGTCGGATGACAGAAGCGGGCCGGCGCTCGCCGCTCTTGCGGTTGGGGGGCCGGCGCTGGCTGCCGGCGGTCCGATCGCGGCGGGGGAGGCGGGCGCCGTGCCTTCGCCACCCGGGGCAAGGGCGAGCGGCGCCGGCGCTTCTTTCGAATTCGGCCTGGACTTCGAGGTTGGCGCTCATCAGCACCGTGCAGGTGCCCGCTCCCACGCAGCCCCCGCCCGACCAGCCCTTGAAGGCCGAGTGGGTGTCGGGGGCGGCGAAGAGGGTGACCGTCTTTCCTTCGTCGAATTCGGCCGTGCAGGCGCCCCCGCAGGCGATCCCGTTCGGGGTGCTCGTAATCGTCCCCCCTCCCGTTCCGGTCTCGGTCACCTTCAGCGTGCGGGCTGGGGCCGTGGGGCCGTAGTGGAAGACGGCGGAGCCTTCCGAGTTGCCCGAGGTCACGTAGAGGTCGCCGGTTGCCGGGTCGATCGCGATCCCCGAGGGTTCGGCGTCGGTCAGGCCCTTGACCTGGCCGCGGTAGGCGCCGGCGGCGTTGAACTCGTCGAGCGCGGCTTCGGGGTGCTCGGAGAGGCCGTGGCCGATCGCGTCGAGGACGTAGAGGTGGCCGTAGGAGGGCGAGGCGGGGTTGTTGTCGACGAGCGCTTCGGAGTCGACCAGGTTGCGGAAGCCGCCCTGGGGGGTACCGGCGCCGTCGATCGTTTCGAGCAGGGCGCCGGCGGAGCTGAAGACCTCGACCGTCTGGGTGGCGGCGTCGGGGACGTAGAGGTCCCCGACGGTGGCGGGCTGGGCGCCGGCGCCGGGGAAGCTCGAGAGGGCGATCCCGTAGTAGGCGGCGCCGGTGTCTTCGCCGATCCGGGTCGGGACCTCGCCGGCGTGGACCGGGGCCGCGTATTTGGCGATGTAGGTGCGGTGGGCTACGTAGAGGTCGCCGCTGGCGGGGTCGAGGGCGAGGCCGGTGGGCGCTTCGGTGCCCGCTTCGGTGGGGCGTGGGTCGATCAGGGCGCCTTTGCCCGCCACGAGTTCCGAGGAGGGATAGGCGAGCACGTCGTGGTGAAAGCCATAGAGGTAGAGATCGCCGCCTGAGTCGAAGGCGAGCTTGCAGGGGCCGCCTTCGGGGTCGGCGGGGGAGATCGGCGTGCCCGAGGGCGGATAGATCTTGTCGTTGTAGTAGTCGGAGACCCAGAGGCCGCCGGGGCCGAAGGCCGTCCCGCAGGCGTCTTCGTAGCTGGCCGAGCCGACCACGCCGAGGAAGGGGTGGCTGACCTGCGCCGCAAGTGCCGGGGCGGGGAGCGCAGCCCAAATCGCGGCTGCGGCCACAGCCGCGATCGAAAGGATCCCTCGCATCCTCATCCCCTCTGCGCGCCGAAGCCGCATCCTCATCCCCTCCTGCGCTTGTGGTGTTTTCGGTGCTTGTGGCAGCCGTTGCCGAGCGGGACCCGGCTGGCGAGCGCGGCGTTGTTGTGGGCGACGAAGCGCGCCGTGGCGGCGAGCGGCGCCGAGCAGACGTTGGTCGAGTTGACCAGGAGGCCGCGCTTGCCGCCGAACAGGGTCAGCTGGAAGCGCGCGGCGGGGGCGTCGGGGAGCCCTTCGAATGTGGCCCGCATCGCGCCCCCGACCGAGTCGATGCGGCCGACCAGGTCGATCGCGATCCCCCCGTCTCCGCGCAGCGCCGCGACCATGTCGGGGAGCAGGTGGGTGCCCGAGCGCAGGTAGACCGGCCCTTGCAGGGGTTCGGGCAGCAGCGGCGTCGTCGCCTTGGCGTAGCCGTAGACAGAGCCCGCCGGGCAGGCTTCCCGATCGAACTGGGGCATCGTGCAGACGGTGTCGATGTGTTCCTGGGCCAGGAACTCGGCGTGGGGCAGGGCGACCTGGGCATAGGCGAGGTTGGCGTCGCCGGGGCGCTCGCTGAAGGTGGCGCGCAGGGCGGGGAAGGCGCCGCGCCTGGTGCCGCCCAGGAGCTTCAGGGAGAAGTGCGGCCTGAAGCCGAGCGAGGAGCAGTTGGAGACCTGGAAGAGGTTGGAGACGGTGGCGGTCGATTCGGTGGGATCGGCGAAGGGGGGGCTCGAGCCGGTCAGGGTCGAGCTCGTCTGGAAGGGTTCGCAGGAGGTCGGGTTGAGGGTGAAGCCGGGCTTTGAGATGTAGACGCGGATGTCGCGCAGGTGGATCGGGATGCCGCCGATGATGTGGGGGATCGGGTCCGAGGCCCTTGCGTCGATCGAGACCTGGGCGCTTCGGGGGTCGATCTCGATCGCCTGGCGCACGACGATCACGCCGAGGTCGAAGGGGCCGACCAGGGCGGAGTCGACGGCGGCGATCGAAAGCGGCGCGCCGTGGTAGGGGCCGGCGAGGTAGAGCTTGCCGGGGGCGTAGGTGAGGACGCCGCCGAGCCCGTAGCCGGCCGAGGTGTGGCCGATTTCAGAGGCCTGCCGGGCAGCTTGGGTGTTCGAGCTCGCCGATCCCGCTGTTTCGCTTTGCCGCTTCGATGGCCGCCTCGGGGCAGTAGGGGATGCCGGTCGATCTTGCCGGTCAGGCCGGGCGGAAGCAGGGCCGAGTAGGAGGTGATCTCGGCTTCGGTGTCGGTCCGCGTCAGGTGCAGGAAGAAGGGCGAGTAGGAGCCGGCGTTTGAGTTGAGCGAGCCGTTGGCGGCACCGGGATGGAACGGGGCGGGGCCGGCGCCGGGGCAGGGCCCCCCTCCCACGCCCTGGGTGATGGCTGAACTGGAAGTTCTGGTGCTCGACCTGTGGCTGGACCGCGCTTCGTCCTGCCAGGGGGTGAGTTCGACCTGGGTGCGTAGGGGTCGGTGGCGGGGTGGAGGGGTCGGCGTCGCAGCTGGGGGGCGTGGCGAGCGGGGCGCTCTGGCCTTCGCGGAAGTGGATCTTCAGGTGGGTGTAGGGGAGCTGGGGCAGGCCTTCGAAGATCGCGGTGAGCGTGCCGGTTTCGGGGTCGGGGACGAGGTCGGCCCGCGACCTTGACGAAGATCGCCGTTTTCGGCGCGGGCGACCAGGTAGAGGCCGATCAGGGAGTCGAACGGGTTCTGTGGAAGGGCTGGGCGAGGTAGATCGAGCCGTTGATCAGCTCTTCGAAGCTCGTCGTTTCTTCGACCAGGAGCGGGCTCTGCACGGTGAAGTCGCCGATCTTGGAGTTGTTGGGGCAGCCCGCCCCGGGCTTCGAGGTCGGCGTCTCGCGCGGCGAACTGAGCGGGGGTGCAGACGCCGAGCCCCGCGCCCAGCGAGGGGTTGATCGTGAAGCCTTCGGGCAGCGAGACGACGGCCTTCTGCACCTGGGAGCCGGCGAGGCCTCCGGGTTCTGTGAGGCCTTCCTGGTTCTGGGTGAGGTTGAAGTCGATAGCCGGTCGCCGAGCGAGGCGCGGTTGGAGGTCGGGCCGGAGAAGGAGGTGGTCTGGAAGTTGAGCCGGTCGCAGCGGGCGAGGCCCGCCGGGTTGCCTTCGGCGTCGCGGCTGAGCGCGGTGTCGTTCACCCAGTCGCCCGGCTGCTGCCAGGAGTCGGCGCTGACCGTGTAGGCGAGCGGGGCCGCTGCAGGAGGTGGGCAGGGTGAGGAAGGCCTGGGGCGGTTGGTTTTCGGCGGCCCGACCGAGCATTTGGCCCAGCCGAAAGCCCGGTTCTGCCTCGTTTAGGCAGTTGCCGCGTCTGGCCGTTGTGGGAGACGGCCCACGGGGTGCCCCAGATCGTCATCTTCGACGCCGTCGATCGCCAGGCCCTGGGGGAAGTTGCTGGGCTTCCAGGTCGAGGCCGTATTCGCCTTCGGTGTTGCGGACCTGGCCGGCGAAGGCGATCGGCTCCCCGAAGGGAGCGGCGCCGAGCTCGGCGGCCACGCCGGGCGGCGGGGTGAGGTTGAAGAGGCCGAACGTCCTTTCGCCTGCCGCCGCCAGGGAGGTGCGCATGGTGATCGTGCCGACCTGGGTCTTGTCGGGGCAGCTCTCCCCCGAGAGGCTCGGTTCTTCGAAGGGGGAGTGCCGCGGGGTGTTGAACTGGGCCAGCGTGCAGTGGGTCGACGACCGAGGGGTTGCCGATCAGCCCCGAGGGCAGCTCGAAGCGCATGTCGCGCAGGTCGTCGGCCGGGAAGGGGACGCCGGGCTGGCCGGGGGCTGCGGGCCTTCGGTGAAGTTGACGGTGGCGCTCAGCCGGTAGGGGTGGGTGCCGGCTTCGAGCGCCGGGGAGCCGTCCCCTTCTTCGGCTTTGAAGTCGAAGCCTTCGGTGCCCGGGGGAGAAGCCGAATTCGGCGCTCGCCGACGCCGCCGCGGGGAAGGCGAGGCAGGAGCGCCGCGAGGCAGAGCGAGCAGGCGAGGGCGCCCGCTGCGCCAAAGCGCGGCCCTCACCGGTGGCCTCGCTTCTGTCTTCTTGTGGTGCTTGGTGGACGCCAGACGCGTCCTGCCGCCGTGGCGCTTGACCGCCCGCTTGCCCTTCGGGCAGCGCCGGCCGAGCTTGGGGAAGTGCAAGCGGCGGGTTGCCGGGGTCGCCGGGACGCAGGGTGCCCGACGCGAGGGGTCTTCGGGTTCTGAGGGCAGCGGCGCGCAGGCATCGCCTTCGCAGGGGATCGGCTGTGTCGGCTTCGGCGAAGCCGCCCGCCCACCCTGGCGTCGTAGACGTCGGCCGAGCCGGGGTCGGAGCCGAGCGAGCGAGGCGGAGGTGAGGAAGTAGGCATCGGCGCCCGATTCGCGAGGCATCGAGGAAGGAGGCGCCTTCCGATCCCCGGCCAGAGGAGATCAGGCCGACGCAGCCGCCGGCGTGGGCGCAGGTGCCTTCTCCCTGGGCCTCCCACTGATAGGCATCGGGGGCGTGGTTGGTGTCGAGGGCGACGAGCGCGTCGGCGGAGTCGAAGAAGGCGCGGTCGCCGTTCGCCGAGAGGGCTCGGGGCTTGTAGGATCGGTGGAGCCGGGGGCGGCGCCGTTGGCGTAGGCGCCGGGGACGCTCGAGGGACCCGACCGGGCGCTCGTCGGTGGGGTTGCAGGAGAGGCAGGCAGCGTCCCCCCTCCTCCGGCGTTCGTAGAGGAAGACCTCGGAGTCGGGCTGGCCGGTGGTGGCGTCGTGGTTGTCATAGCCGGTCAGGGGTTCGGTGGAGAGGAAGAGCAGGGGTTGCCGTCGGCGCTGACGCGGGAGGTGCCCGTAGCCGGCGGGTAGTCGGAGGGCTGCGCCGCTTCGGGGCCGGGAGCGATCTCGGTCGCGCTCGCCCCTTCGCGCTGCACGAAGAGCCCGGTTGCGTCCTGGTAGTAGACGACCTGCCCGTCGGCGGAGGTCCCGAGCACGCCCGGGCTCGGCGGCGGGAGGCTGACCGCGACGAGCCCTCCCCCGCTCCATTCGCAGGCTTCCCCCGTTTCTTCGTCTTCGAAGAGGATGCGGCCGAGGTCGGGCGAGGCGCCGAGGACCCGCATCCCGGTGGCCTGCGCCGGCAGCGGCGTGAAGGCTCCTCCTTCCCAGAGGGAGTAGGGGGCGCGGGCAGGGGCCCGGTTCGGGGCAGCGCAGGCCGTCCAGCATCAGGGCGCGGGCCAGGTCTGGCTGAAAAGCTGGTAGGGGACGCCGTTGGGTTCTGAGCCGTAGGCGCCCGAGACGGTCGGGGCGGTGATGTTCTGGGTCGCCCAGCCCGATCCCGTGCGGGAGGAGATGTATTGGGAGGCGGGCGGGGCGCCCTTTGCTTCGTAGCCGCCGAAGGAGGAGGCGGAGCTGTAGGTGATCTTCCCCGCGCCGCTCGGGGCGGCCTGGATCACGCCGCCGCCGTGGATCTGGCCGGGGGCCTGGATCGCGCCGCCGTTCTTTTCGGGCGGGGAGACCAGCTCCCAGCCGCGGGTGTCGGGCAGGGCGAAGGCGGCACCCGGTTCCTGGGTGGCGAAGGTGAGCGGCGAGCCGGCGGAGTTTGTTTCGAGGGTTTCGGTCCCTTCGGCGTTGGTGGCGCTGAGGCGGTAGTGGTAGAGGGTCGCGGAGCGCAGGGCGCTGGCGTGCTGGGAGACGGTGGCGAAGCTCGAGCCCTGCCCGGCGCAGCCGGCGGCGGCCGTGCCCGGACAGCTCGGTGAGACCGGCGCCCTGGCGGCGCCGAAGAAGCCTTCGCGGGACGGGTTGGCGGTGAGGTTGGCCTGGTAGGCGGCGTCGGTGAGGTATTCGAAGCGGTAGGTGGTGCTCTCGCCCTCGGGGTTGACTTCGCCGTGGAAGGTGACCGAGGCGGCGCTGACTTCGGTCGTCCAGGCGGCGCCGAGCTGGGGGGGGGCGGCGGCGAGGGCGATCTGCGGGGCGGCGAAGGGAAGGCCGAGGGCGAACGCGGCGAGCGCAAGGGCGCGGTTCAGCCGTGGCCTCGAAACGGCTCGGGTGAGGCCGCGGCTAGCCATCGCCTAGCCGCCCCGACTGGGACGGTGGCGCTTGTGGTGGCCGTGGTGCCTGCCCTTGCGCCCCTTCGGGCACTTCACCTTCATCGCCGGTTCGGTGTCGGAGAGCTTGCCGTTCTGGGCGGTGAAGCGTGACGGTGGCGCGGTTGGGCCTGGGCGCAGATGTTCGGTCGAGTTTTGCGAGCAGGCCCTTCTTGCCGCCCTGCATTTGCGAGGACGAACTTGGAGACGGGGGCGTCGGGGACGACTTCGAAGCTGTTGCGGATGCCGCCTTCGTGGACGGTGTCGACTGCGGCCGTCGCAGGGCGACGTCGATCTGGCCGTTTAGGGCGGCGACCAGGTCGGGCAGCTTGTGGCCGGAGGAGCGCAGGTAGACCGGGCCTTCCAGGGGCTGATCGAGCAGCGGGCGTGATCGCCCTGGCGTAGCCGTAGATCGAGGCGGCCGGGCACTTTTCGCCGGGGACGGTGCTTCGGCGAACTGCACTCGGGTGCAGATCGTGCCGATGTGGCCCTGGTCGAGGAACTCGGAGTGGGGCAGGGTGACCTGGGCGGCGGCGATGTTGGCGTCGCCTGGGGGCATCGTCAGGACCGCCTTGAGGGCGGGGTGCGCGGCGCGCTTGGTGCCGCCCTTGAGCTGCAGGGCGAGCTTCGGCTTGAAGGCGAGCGCTGTGGCAGCCGCCGACCTGGAAGCGCTGGGTCAGCGGGGCGGTCGCGCCTAGCAGCGAGGTCGTCGGCGCCGGTGAAGCGCCGATTCTTCGCAGTTGGTCGGGTTGAGGGTGAAGTCGGGCTCGGATCGAGCTTCAGGGTGACCGAGCGCACGTCGAGCGGGATGCCCTGCGAGGATCGTGCGGGATCGGGTCTGATGACGGCCGTGATCTGGGCGGTTTCGGGGTCGACGTAGAGGGCGGTTCGGACGACCACCGTGCCGAGGTCAAAGGGGCCGGCGACCGCCGGGGTGATGATCGCGATCGAGAGCGGGGCGCCCTTGTAGGGGCCGGCGAGGTAGGCGTGGCCGGTGGACGTAGTAGCGGGGTCGGGCCGGCGCCGGCGCCGACCTCGACGGTGCCCACTTCGCGAGGAGGCCGGGCAGGAGGGTGAGGCCTGCTCTTCGGCGCCGCCGCCCTCGTGTTCGCGGCCTGCGCGCGGCGAGCGCGGCGTCGGAGCACTAGGCGATGCCGGCCAGCCTGCCGACCAGGCCCGGGGGCAGGGTCGTTTCCACGCTCTTCGAGACTTCCTGGGAGCCGTCTTCGCGGACCAGGCGCAGCGAGAAGGGAGAGTAGGTGCCCGCCTGCGGGGCTTTCGGTGCCGGCGCGGAAGGCGCGGGGCGTTGGGCTCGGCTCGCTGAGGCGCATTCGCCGGGCAGGTCGGCGCCGCCGTTGGTCGTTTCGAAGTCGGCGCTCGGCGTCGGCCGGCGGGCCCGATTCGGGGGCCGAGTAGGGGGTCAGTTCGCTGGTCGTTTCATAGGTGCCGCAGACGGCGGGGGTGCGCAAGGTCGCCGTGGGCGCCGCCGAAGAAGTTGCAGCTTCGAGGTCTTCGAAGGGCAGCTGGGGGTTTTCGAGGAAGCTGGCCGGTGATCTGGCCGGTCTGGGGGTCGGTTTCGAATGCGGCCCGGCAGCTTGATCCGATGCCCTGGCCTTCGAGGACGATGTAGCCGGCGAGCAGCGAGCCGGAGGGGTTCTGGCTGGGCGTCGCCAGGTAGACGGAGCCGTCGAGCGGTTCGTTCAGCAGCGGGGTGTGGACTTCGGCGGTGCCGAGCTTGGCGCCCGTCGGGCACTGGTTGGGTTCTTCAGTGAAGTGGGCGGGGGTCTGGCCGACAGGGGTCGCGAGGCCGATCTGGGCGGGCGAGCAGGCGGCGAGGCCGTTGGCCGAGGAGGGGTTGACGCTGAGCCCGGCCGGCAGGATCACGGTGGCTTCCTTCAGCTCGGGCGTGGCGGTTTCGCAGCTGACCGAGGGAGGTTCGGTGCAGTTTTCATGCTGGGGGACGGTGAGCTTGAATTCGAGGCCAGAGGGGGCGTCGGCGAGGTTCGTGGTCGGGCGGGCTTCGATCGTCGGCGTAAAGAGGCCGGCGAGCTGGTTGCAGCCGTCGATGGCGGGCTCCGGGTAGCTCGCGCTCGCTTCTTCGGAGGGCGGCAGCTGCCAGGTGTCGAAGCGGGCGTCGAAGCTCGTTTCATGGCCCGAGCATTCGGTCGGCATGGTCAGGTAGGGGTGGGGATGTTCGACGCCGGCGGGGCCGCCCGTGGTGCCGCTCTGACCGATCTCGCCTGCGCATTCCCCTTCGGCTTCCTCGGGTGTCTTGACGTTCGCGAACGGTTCCATCGAGCTATGCGACCCTAGAAATGCCAGGCAGGTCTTGCCGCGCAGCGGGTCGTGCGCCGATTCGGCCGGAACGCCCCAGGTGGTGACGCGGACGCGGTTGATCGACGCCATCGGCGTTCCCGCCGAGGTAATCGTCAAACCATAGTCCGAGCCGCTCCTGACCGCGGCGGTGAAGAGCAGCGGGAAGGCGCTCTGGAAGCCGAGGGCGCCGGGGAATTCGCCGAAGGGGACGAGGTTGTAGAGGGGGCCGAGTTCGCGCAGGCCGCCGTAGGACTGTTCGTAGCGGACGCCGACGCTCCCGATCACGGTCTTGAGCGGGCAATCGACGGCGTAGAAGTCGGCCAGCGAGCAGCGCGGGATGGCGCCGGGGTTGCCGATCAGGCCGGGCGGCAGCTCGGCGCGGATGTCCTTGGCGTCGCGAACGGGGGTGCTGGCGCTGCACTGAACTCCGGCGCCGGTGCATTCCTTCTCCACGCTGTCGGTGAGGAAATTGAATTCGGTGAGGAGCCGGTCGGGATGGCCGCCAGCCTGGGAGTAGGGCTGCCCGGAGGAGTCGGTGAGCGGCGCCGCGAAGGAGTGGAAGCCGAAGGGAGGTTCGGGGTCGATGCGGTTGGTGGCGGTGGCCTTGGCGGCGCTCGTCGCGCCGCCGCCGCTGACCCTGGCGCGGTCGACGATCGGCCCGGTCGGGGCGGTGGCTTCGATCGCCACGTGGATGACCATGATCAGCTTTTCGCCGGGCAGCACAGGGCGCGATTCGGCGGGGAAGCGGCATTCGGTGAAGGACGGGCAATCGGAAGGGCCGAGGCCAATACGGCTGCCGGACGTGGTTTCGGCTTCGGAGGCGTAGAACTGGAGCGCGCCGGCGCTGAGGCCGGGGGGCAGGGTGTCTTCGAGGAAGACGGGGCTTTCCGCCGCCGTCCCGCCGACGTTTTCGGCTTCCAGGGTGTAGATGTCGCGGAGGCCGGCGCTGCCGGGGAGGAAGTAGTCGGCGTTGGGGGTGACGGTCAGCTTCCATTCGGGAGGGGATGCCGCTTGGGCCGAGGGGGCGGCGGCGAAGGACAAAAGCATGAGAAGGGTCCCGCACAGGACGACCAATCTCGGCGTCCTCGCAAGGACGTTTCGGTCACGCACCCAACTGTGCGCTCCCTTCATCGTCCTTGCTGCGTCCTTGACCTTGGCCGTCCTGTGCGCCCTCGGCTCCAAGCGGGACGGGAGCAGATTTTCGCGGCTCTCGCCGGCGTCGCTCGTCTCAGTAAGGCACGAGACGGCGAGAGCACGGCGAACGAAAGCGATGAGAGCGGTCATGGGATGCGGATCCTTGGTCACGTCAGAGGAGTCGGGGCGGGAGGTGTGACGAAGGGATCTCATTTTCCACCTCCGCGGTTGTGATGGGCGGCTCGCTTGTGGTGGTGCTTGTGATGCTTCTTCTTGTGGTGGTGTTTTTTGTCAGGGACGCAGCGGATCTGGCCGTGCTTTTTGACCTTGTGCCTGCCCTTGGCGCAGTTCAGTTCGGTGGGGCCGTTGCCGCCGCTGTGGGTTTCCTCGCTGGTATAGGAGGGCTTGAGCGATTCGTGGGTGGATTCGCCGTGGCAGACTTCGGGGCTGCCGCCTTCCTTGCACGGCGGGGGCGGGGGCGGGGGCGGGAAGCCGCCGTTTTCGCGGGCGTCGTAGACGTCGGCGACGCCGTCGGTGTCGGCGGGGACGAGGCCGCGGCCGGTGACGAGGGCGATGTCGCGGCCCGAGGCGCCGATCAGCGCCGTGTTGGTGCCGTGGGGGTCGAGGCCGTCGGAGGCGAGGCGGACGCAGCCGCCGGCTTCGGCGCAGCTGACGTGGCCCTGTTCCTCCCACTCGTAGACGTCGCAGCCGCTGTGGCCGAATTCGCAGCTCGGGTCGGCACCGAGGTTGGTGTCGTGGGAGGTGAGCGGGGCGGCGGTGCGGAAGATGGCGACGGATCCGTCGGCTGAGATCGACCGGGTGGTGTCGCCGGCGAGTTCGTTGGCGCCCATGTGCGCGGCACCTTCGGGCTTCTGGGGGATTTCGGCGTCGTAGGCGTTGTCGTTGCCGTTGCCGTCGTTGCCGTCGCGGGCGAAGGAGAGGCGGGCCAATTCGCCGGTCTGGAAGTCGTAGCGGTAGACGTCGCGGGCGGTGTCGGTGTCGTCGCGGGTCAACCGGCCGAAGCTGGCGAAGAGGAGGTAGCGGCCGTCGGGGGTGAGCTGGTCCTGCCCCGTTTCCAGGTTCGCCCACAGGTTGCCGTCGTTGATTACGCCGCCCAGCCTGCCTTCCGGGTCGAAGACATTGAGATTCGCCCCGCAGGCCGGATCGTGGACCGAACCCGATTCTTCGGGGCCGGAGCAGAGGCGGGCGACGAACTTGAGCTGTTCGGATTCGGAGTCGTAGGCGTAGAGGTTCTCGGCCCCCTGGGCGGCGCGCTGGCCGGTGGTCGGGTCGGGAGCTTCGGTCAGCTCTCCGGTGGCGACGAAGTAGGCGACGTTGCCTTCGGCGGAGACGCCGAGGACGCCCTGGACGCCGGCGCCTTCGCCGGGGTGGGGATGGTTGGCGGTGGCTTCGCCGGCGGAGGCCTGGACCAATTCGGAGACCTGGCCGCCGGCGAGCCTGGCCAGGTAGAGGTCGTTGGTGTTATCGGTATCGGAGTCGATCAGCGGCTGGACGGTGGTGAGCCAGGCGGCGGAGCCGGTGGGGGTGGCGCCGTCGAAGTGGGCGTCCCGAGGAGCGGCGCCGTGGCAGGGGTGCCCAGAGCTGCACTGGGCGGGCGATTCGGCGGAGATCTCGACCGCGGGTTCCTGGCCGAAGCGGACGAAGAGCTCATTCGTGTTCGGGCCTTCGAGGTTTCCTAATGGGCAGCTTTCTCCGCTTTGAAGCGCCAGCGGCGCCGTGTAGAAGACAGTGGAGCCGTCGGCGGAGACGACGTTGGTGCCCTGGGCGACTGTGCGGTCGATTTCGCATTTTTCACCGAGGCCGGCGGGCACCTCGGCGAGGAGGCTTAGGGTGGGCGAGGGGCCGCCGGCGCCGCTGACCTCGTAGAGGCGGGACCTGCCGATGCCGCCTGATTCGGTCGGCAGCGGGTCGCTTTCGAGGAAGCGCGTCCCGGTCAGGTAGAGCAGGGTTGAAAGGTCAGGCGACTCGGCGGCCGGTTCGACCTGGGGGTTCGGGACCAGGCCGCCTTCGAAGTCTTCGAAGATCGGCGAGGCCTTCGTCGTGGTGCCGTCACTGGCGCCGAAGTAGCTGCTGACCTGGTGTACCTCGGAGTTCGAGAAGTTGCTCGCGCCTTCGTTGAGCGCGAAGACCCACTTGTCGAGCTCCGGGTCGGCGGCGTTGGGGCCGTTCGGTTCGCTGTCGGGGTAGGGGCGCCGCAGCGCCGCCTGGGTGACCCAGCCGCTCGGGGTGCGGTGGGCGAAGTACTTGACGAGGCTGTGGCTCCAGACGGCGCCGGCGAAGGCGCCGGAGGAGGCGAACCCGGCGTTTTCGCCGCCGGGGGCGAAGTTGAAGAGGCCGGGCAGAATCCCGTAGCCGGCCTTGAAGACCGGGCTGACCTGCTCATAGGCGCGGCAGTCGGGGAGGGCGAGGGAGTTGTCCTGTTCGCGCAGGGTGCTGCCGCCCGGGGCGCCGTGGACGGTGCCGTTTTCGGGGCAGTCTTCGGCGGCGCGTTCTTCGGCGGCGGAGGGTTCGGTGGTGAAGGTCCCGGTGCTCTTCACCGCTTCGCCGTAGGAGTTGATCACTTCCAGGCAGTAGTGGTAGGTGGTGTTGGGTTTGAGGTGTTCGAAGGTCGCGGTGACTTTTTCGAATGCGTTGCCGAGGGCGTGGACTTCGCCCGAGGTTGAGCCGCCGGAGCAGGCTTCGTCTTCGCCGTAGGAGATCGTGTAGTGGGTGGCGGAGCCGTTGTCGGGGCTGAGTTCTGCTTTGAGTTCGACCAGTTCCGGGCCGACGGTCTGGGTGGTGAAGTCGCGTACGGAGACCGGCGGCAGGGTGGTGAAGGTCGCGTCGGAGCCTTCGCCGCCGGGGACGCCTTCGCCCTCGGTCAGGCAGACATGGCCCGGATGGGCTTCGGGTTCGCATTCGCTTTCGGCGAGGACGCGGTAGCGGTAGGCGGTATCGGGGCTGAGGTTGGAGACCGCGGCGGAGACGGGGTCTTCCTTGACGAGCAGGCCGAGGTGAGTGAGCGCGGTCTGTTCGGTGCCGGCGCCGAAGCTGTTGGCGTCTTCTTCGTATCTGCGCTGGGTGATGTACTGGAAGCGGTAGTGGGTGTCATAGCCCCTGGGGTTGACGACGGCGTGGAGGGTGGCGGTGGTCGGCTCGATTTCGGTGGCGCTCTGCTTGGAGGCTTCGGGCGGGCCGGAGGCGGCGACGCTGAGCGGGATGACGGCGATGTGAAAAGGCGATGGTTTGAAGGCCGCGGCGTAGAGGGTCCCGGCGCCGATCGCGATCCCTTTCGGATAGCCAGAGCCAGCAGAGAAGACGACCTGTGGGGAGGTGAATTCGGCGTAGAGGGTGCCGTCGGGGTGGAAGGCGCGAAACTGCGGGTTGCCGCTATCGAGGTCGGTGACGAAGAGGTTGCCCGCCGAGTCGAGGGCGAGATGGGTGGGTTCGGCGCCGGCTTCGGTGTCGTAGGTGTGGAGGACTTCGGAGGGGTCGAGGGCGCCGGGGCCGGCGAGCTCGGCCAGCTCACCGGGGGCGCCTTCGCGCCGCGGTTCGACGGAGCCGGCGGAGGCGATCAGCAGCGGCTCGTCGGCCTTGGCGAGGGCGCCGGTGAATTCGACTAGGCATTCTCCTCCTCCGCAAGCAAGCACGTTGACGTTGCCAGCGCCGATCGTGGTGAGAGCTTCGAGGGCGCTCTTGAATTCGGTTTGAGAGGGGTTGGATGGAAGCGGGCCGGTGTGCTGGCCCTCGAATTCGAGCGTGAAGGTGCCACTGGCGGGCAGCTTGACCAGCTGGCGCTCGTTGACAGCGGGGCTGAGGGCGAAGACGTGGCCGGCGGCATCGACGGCGAGCGAGGTAATGAACTGCTGACCGGGCAGGGTGAGTTCGCCCTTGTAGGCGCCGCCGGGTTCGAACTCCTGGACGCGGCGGTAGTCGCCGACGTAGACGGTGCCGTCGGGGCCGACGGCGATCGAGTTGGAGCCGTTTTCGCTCCAACTCGTTTTTTTTGATACTTCCTCGAAGAAGCCGTGGCCGGTGCCGGGAGACCCCGCTCCACAGGTGTCGCCTTCGGCGAGGTAGGCGGCGGTGCAGAGGTTGCCGGGGTGGTGAGGGCCTTTGTCGATTTCGCCACCGAACATCAGTTCGAACTGGCCGGAGGGGCTGAACTTCTCGACGCGGAAGTTGCGCTGGTCGACGAGGTAGACGTCGCCGTAGGAACTGGACGAGGAGTCGTTGTCGACGGCGAGCGCGTCGCTCCAGTTCAACTGCCCAGGCCCGGCCCCTTCGAGGCCGGCATGACAAGGGAGCGAGGTGCAGACCTGGAGTTCGGAGGCACCGTCGAGGACGCCCCAGCCGAAGGCGCGGACGAAGGCGCCGTTCGGTTCGAACTCGCTGACGCGCTCCTGGGGGGCTTCGGCTTCGACGTCATAGACGTTGCCGCCTTCCCGAGCGCTGACGGCAACGCTCCATGGTGACTTCACCCCCGCTTCGATACGGCCATCGGCGGAGGCGGCAGCGGGCAGGGCGGCAGCGGCGATGAGCGTCAGGACGACGAGGGCAGGGAGCAGCCTCAACCCGGTGTGCGTGAGGAGCGGGCGAAGCTTACGCCGCTCGTTGGGAAGTGCTGCTCTGTCCTGGCTCATGCTCATGCCTCTCGGTCGATGCGGTCGGGTTGAAGTCGCGTGGGTGGCCTGGGCGGCGATCAGACCCCCATCCCCGGCGCAGAGTGCGCCGGGGATGGGGCCGAGGCGATGTCCGTCCGGTCAGCCGGTCACCGCCCAGGAGCCGGTGGCAAATCCCTTGGCCGGGTTGGTGGTCGGGAGGAAGACGACCAGCGCTCCGGCAACGCTGGCTCCTTCTTCTAGTTGGAGGTTGGTGATGCCAGCGAAACTCGCTTCGGACACCGTTCCACTACTGTAGACGCAGAGATTGCCGCTGGCGGCCTTCGGCGTTTCGGAGTTGCCCGCGCAGGTGGTCTTGAGGAGGGTGCGCTTTTCCGCTTCGCAGGTGGTGAGCGGCGTCCCGGTCTTGCCTTCGCAGAGTTCAAAGCTTCCTCCACCAAACTTCCCTTCTTCGGCATATCCGACTTCTTGCTCCGTCAGGAAGTGGACCTTCGGGTCGCCGAGGGGGCTCGCGAGCGGGATCGTGAAGCTGATCGGGGCCTCCATATACGCTATGCCGTTCGGGTCGGCCACCCAGACACCGGTCTCGGTGGCGTTGGTCGGGAGGGTGGTGCCGGCGGTGCCGAGGGCGCCTTCGGGGCCGCGAGGGCCCTGGATGCCCTGGGTGCCTTCTTCGCCGTTACAGACGACTTCGGGGCTGCCCTGGCCTTGGACTTCGAATTCGGTGCCGCCTTCGGCGCAGGTACCGCCGGGGGCGAGCGCGGTGGTGACGACGGACTTGCCGGCTGGGCCGGTGTTGCCGGGATCGCCCTTTTCGCCCTTGGCGCCGGTGTCACCCTTTTCGCCCTTGGCGCCGGCGGCGCCATTCGATCCGTTGGTGCCGTTGGTACCGGGCGCGCCCGGCTTGCCGGCGTACTTCTTGGCGATCTTCTTTACCTGCTTTTCCTGGGACTTGGTGAGGCCGCCGGCGGCGTAGGCGCCGCCGACCAGGGCCATGACGAGGGCGAGGATCGCGACCGTGAGGCCGGCCTTGCCGAAGGGTTCGCGGATGGAGCGGATGGGGTGTCTGAGGCGTTGCATCAGTTCTCCTCCTTGCGGCCGGCTTCCCGGGCCGGCCTGGCGTTATGGGTGGCGTATAGGGCCGGGACTTCC
Organism: uncultured Solirubrobacterales bacterium; assembly: GCA_963696185.1. Lineage (GTDB taxonomy): Bacteria > Actinomycetota > Thermoleophilia > Solirubrobacterales > 70-9 > VRUE01. The sequence continues at coordinate 1,430,179 of OY968825.1, read as the reverse complement.
CGGCTAGTCCCGGCAGACGCCTGAGGCGCGGGCCGGAGGGTGGCGGTGCTGAGAGGAAGTTCGGTCGCGAGGGCGAGGGGGGCGGTCGCTCGGTCTGCGAGCTGCGGGTCGCGGCCGCGTCGCGTCTTCGTGGCGCTGCTGGAGCTGTGTCCCCTGCTCGGTGCTGCTGCGTGCTTCATGAGATGCGTCTCTCCCTGGCTCGTGCCGGTTCCCATACCGGCGGTGCTGCTATTCCCTGTGGTTCCTGCCCGTCCTGAGGGTTCGGGGTTTCCTGTTACCGCCTGTTCCCCCCGTGATCGTTCTCGCTGGTTGGCTAGCGTTCCCAGAAGGTGTTAGCCGTACCAGCTATGGGCAGCTAAGCACCCGCGCGGAAGCTTGTCAAGGGCGCGTTCCCGAGAGAAACGGCGAGTTCCTAGACCCAACCGGCCTGTGGGGACCGGCGCAGAGCGGCGCGCGGAAGTCAGGCCGCCTGGCGGGCCAGGCGGGAGGCCTCGTCGGCCCCCAGGTACGGCGAGAGGATGAACTCGGCGCAGTCGGGGAGGAGGTCCTCGAGGCGGTCGGCTTCGCCGGCCGAGACCTTGCGGAAGGCGAGCGAGAGGAGGGCGCCGATCACCGAGTCCTCGGTCGACTCTGGCAGCGGCCGCTCGGCGGCGCGCTCGGCGCGGCCCTGCGCCAGCAGCGGCGCCAGCTCGGCGGCGGCCGCGGCGAAGCGGGCGGAGACGGCGGGCCCGGCGCTGCGCGACTCGACCAGGCAGAGGCGGGCCAGGTCCGGCTCGGCGGCGAAGAAGGCGAGTGCGGCGCGGGCGGCGGCGATCGCCCGCTGGGGCCAGTCGGGGATCGGCTCGACCGCCGCGACGAGCAGCTCGCGGAGGTGGTCGACGACGACCTCGAAGGCGGCGAGGAAGCACTCCTCCCTGCTCTCGAAGTGCTCGTAGAAGACGCGGCGGGAGACGCGGGCGGCGCGCGTGATGTGGGCGATCGTGACGGCGGCGTAGCCATGCTCGGCGACCGCGGCGGCGAGGCCGGCGATCAGCCGCTCGCGCTGGTGGTGGGCGACCTGCTCGCGGCTGAAGCCGTGGCGGCCGGCGGGGAGGGGGCCGAGCTCTTCGGCGGGCATGGGTGCGTGGGCGGCGGTCAGGCGGAGATCGCGGTGGCGACCTCGCCGGCCTCCCGCGCCGCCTCTTCCTCGCCGACGTAGGGGCGCAGGACGAACTCGAGCACCTCGGGCAGGAGGCCGCGCAGCTTGTCCGCTTCGCCGCCGATCAGCCGCTGGTTGATCACCCAGAAGACGCCGCCGGCGAGCGTGTCCTCGAGGCTGTCGGGCAGCCTGTCGCGGCGCGGGTTGAGCTCGCGGCCGGGGCGCAGCAGGGGGGCGAAGCGCTTCATCGCCGCCTCGTGGCGGGCGGCGGCCTCGGGGCCCGCGGTCAGCGCCTCGACCAGGCAGGCGCGGGCCACGCTGGGGTGGGCGGCGACCTCCCGGAAGAGCTCGCCGAGCGCCGCGCCGACCCGGTCGGTCCAGGGCCCGGCTTCGCGCCGGTAGGCGTCCTCGACGCGGCCGGCGGTGCGCTCGACCGCGGCGTCGAGCAGGGCGAGGAAGCACTCCTCCTTGCCGGCGTAGCTCTTGTAGAAGGTGGCGTAGCCGACCTTGGCGCGGCGCACGATCATCTCCATCGTCACCGCCTGGTAGCCGTGCTCCGCGACGAGGTCGGCGGTGGCGGCGAGGATGCGGCGGCGCTGGTCGGCGGCGGCGGCGTCGCGGCTCACCGGCCGGGGGCCGGGAGGCTCTCGCGAGGCCTTTCCGGGCAGGGCGCGCACAGTCCCAGGATAGCGCCGGTTCCCATTGGTACGCAAACAGTACATAGAGTTGAAAACGTTCCCAAATATAGGCTACAGTATCCCGAATGGAAGCTCCTGGTCCACTGCGCGCGGTGCGCTCCTGGGGAGAGGCCCTTCCGGACCGCGGCTCCGACCAGGACGTCCACGCGGCGATGCTGCTGACGGTCGGCGAGCGCGGCTACGCGGCGGCGACCGTGCAGGAGGTCGCCGAGCGCGCCGGTCTCTCCTACGACCGCTTCCACCGCCGCTTCGGCGGCAAGGAGGAGTGCTTCGCGCGGGCCTACGAGGCCGCCGCCGAGCGGCTCTGCGACGAGCTGCTCGAGGCCTGCCGCGGGGCGGAGGGCTGGCGCGCGGGGTTCCGGGACGGGCTCGCCGAGCTGCTGCGCTTCGTCGCCGCGCAGCCGCTCGTCGCGAGGGCGCTGCTGGTCGAGGTGAAGGCGGCGCGCGGGGAGGCGTGGGTCGCGCATCAGCGCGCCGTGGAGCGGCTCACCGCCGCGCTCGACACGGCCCGCCGCGAGCCCGGCGCGCGGCCCTCGGCGACGGCGATGACGGCCGGCTTCATGGTCGGCGCGATCGAGGAATCGCTCAGCATCGAGATCGCCGCGGGGCGGGCGGCGCAGGTCGAGTGGCTGCTGCCCGACCTGACCCGCCTCGCCGCCCTCCAGTTCTTCGGGGAGGACGAGGCGCACGGGGCGGCGGGAGGCGCCGAGGGGGAGGCCTGAGCCCTCGTCAATTCCCATTTTGGAGAAGCTCTATTTGCGTCGAGCCTGGACGGGCGGGACCACGAGCTTGTGAGCGCGGCGCATGTAGCGATCGAACTGAGGGACCGTGAAGGCCGCAAGGCCGAAGCCGGGCGTGTAGAGGAGGCCCTTGTCGATCAGACGGGCGCGAGTGGGACCAAGCTGCTCGGAGGTGCGCTGAAGCAGCTTGGCGACGTCGCGGGCCAGCTGGGGCTTAGGCCCCAGCTCGGCCATCGCGCGCAGGTACTGCAGCTCGAGATCGGTGGTGCGCTCGGCGCGAACCTTGAAGAAGCCGCCGTCGAGCTTTGCCTCGACCAGCTCTTGGGCCTCCTGCACCTCCGCGAGGGTGATCTGGGACCCCTGTCCGAGGTCCCAGACCCCCGAGTCCGCCATGCCCTCCAGCGGCTCCACGTCGCGGAGGCTCGCGGAGACCTCCCCCTCGGAGCTGACGGTGAGCTGGAAGGAGCGGAGCACCTGGGCGGCTCGGCGACCACGCTCCTTCCATCGCGCCCGCGGCGCCACCTGGAGCAGGGCGCGCCGGGCGAGCATGGCCATGCGCTGGCCGAAGTCCTCGTGCTTTGTGATCTCCGCATCGACCGTGGTCCACCCCCGCTCGCGCGCCCTGGCGAGAAACTCCCCCAAGAGCACGGTCTTCCCTACGCCGCGCAGGCCGATGACGATCATCGACTGCGCCGTATAGCCACGCTGGAGGCGGCGCAAGAGGAGGTCGAAGGCGTCGAGCTCCTCAGCGCGCCCGGCAAGGAGGGGCGGCCGGGCACCGGCGTTGGGCGTGTATGGATTGTCCTCGGGGGAGCGCCTCACGCTTGGCAAGCTTATCGAGGTTTAGCGAATTTTGTAAAAGATATGCAAAGCTGTCAAGGCGGCGCCTGCGGGCAGATAGATGACCTGCATCCATGAGTCGCTGGGCCGCGACTCTCTCCCTCCGGCTCACTACTCCTTGGCGATCTTCGCCGCCTCGGCGCTGCCCAGGTAGGGGGTGAGGGTGAACTCGACCAGGTCGGGGAGGAGGCTCTCCAGCTCCTCGGTGCGGCCGGCGATGATGCGGCGCGAGATCAGCGAGACCATGCCGCCGACCAGCGCCTCCTCGGTGGTCGGCGAGAGGCGGGCGAGGATCTCGGGAGGGCGCCCCGCGCGGCCCTGCTCGAAGTAGGGGACGAAGCTCTGGATCGCCGCGTCGTAGCGCTCCACCACCACCGGCCCGGCGACCAGCGCCTCGACCATGCAGAGCCGCGCCAGGTGGGGCTCGGCGGCGAGGAAGCCGAGCTGCGCCGCGATCCCGGCCTTGATCGCGCGGGGCCAGTCGTCCCCCTTCGCCTCGATCGCCGCGGCGACGCGGGCGCGCAGCTCGGCCATCACCGTGTCGTAGGCGGCGACGAAGCACTCGTCCTTGCCGGCGAAGTGCTCGTAGAAGGTGCGGCGGGAGACGGCGGCGTGGCGGGTGATGTGGGCGATCGTCGTGCCTGAGTAGCCGTGCTCGGCCACCGCCTCGGCGAGGCCGGCGATCAGCCGCTCGCGTTGGTTGCGGGCGACGAACTCGCGCGGCAGGCCGTGACGGCCCGGCGGCAGGCGCGCCAGCTCGGGCGGGTATTCGTCGGCTTCTGTTGTCTGGTCGGAGGGTTGGTCGGTTGGTTCCCTGGCCACACCGCGACGATACCGGGCGGGGGTCTCGGAAGCGCGGCTCAGCTCTTCCAGCGCCGCCTCGACGCCGAGGTAGGGCATCACGGCGGCGGACATCAGCTGCGGGATCAGGGCGGGCAGGGCGTCGGCGTCGCCGCGCACGACCCGCGAGTAGATCTGGCCGTAGGCGGAGCCGGCGAGGGCCTCGGCGGTCGTGTGGGGAACCGCGTCGGGGTCCTCCATCTCGTTGCGGCCGGCGTCGATCAGCGAGGCGATCACCCGCATCGTCATGTCGCGGCGGGCGCGGGCGGCGTCGCCGGCGGCCAGCACCTCGACCCCGAAGCAGGCGCGGCCGGGGTCGTGGCGCAGCCCCTGGACGATCTCGTAGGCGACGGCACGGAGGCGGTCGGGCCAGTCCGCCTGGCTGTTGAAGGCGCTCACCATCTGCTCCAGGCATTCCTCGTTCATCTCCTGCCAGGCGGAGAGGAAGCAGTCGTACTTGCCGCGGAAGTGACGGTCGAAGGCGGGGCGGTCGAGGCCGGCGCGCTCGACGATCGTCTCGATCGTCGTCTCGGCGTAGCCGCGCTCGGCGGCGATCTCGATCAGGGCCTCGACGATGCGGGCGCGCTCGGCGGCGCCGGTGCGTTCGCGGGTCTCGACGTCGAGCACTAGGTCATGGGACCCCCGGTCCCCGCCTTCGCGGTCTCACCCGCCGAGCTCCCTGACTCGGACGCCGCATGACCGGCTCCGGTTCAGCCGCTGGGCGCCACCGGCGCCTCGCCGGCGGTCCGCTTCGCGGCCTCTGGGCCGATGTAGGGGGTGAGCGAGAACTCGACCAACTCGGGGAGGAGCTCCTCGATCTGCTCGGTCTGCCCCATGACGATGCGCTGGTAGATGATCCAGAAGAGGCCGCCGACGATCGTCTCCTCGAGGGTGCCGGGCAGGTCCTCGCCGTTCGGCGAGACCTTGCGGCCCATCCGGAAGAGCGGCACGAACGCCTGGATCGAGCGTTCGTAGCGCTCCACCGCGGCGGGGCCGGCCGAGAGCGCCTCGACGATGCAGGTGCGGGCCAGGGCCGGCTCGCTGGCGACGTAGTGGAGGAAGGCGGCGAGGCCGGAGTTGACGCGGTCGGGCCAGGCGTCGACCTTGCTGGCGGCGTCGACGACGCGGCGCAGCGCCTCCTTGACGGCGAACTCGGAGGCGGCGAGGAAGCAGTCCTCCTTGGAGGAGAAGTTCTCGTAGAAGGTGTTGCGCGCGATCCCGGCGCGGCGCACGATGTCGGCCACGGTGACGGAGCGGTAGCCCTTCTCGACGGTCTCGTCGGCGAGGGCGGCGATGATGCGGGCACGCTGGTGGCGGGTGATGAACTCGCGCGGCAGAGGATGCCTTCCGGGGGGCATTCTCAGCATCTGCGGGCCGTTATCTGCCACGAGTGCCAGGGTACTCCGCACCCCCCGGTATTCAAGCTGGACGAATTGGCGATATACCGCTACAGTACCGGAGTCCAGACAAACGGTTCCCTTGATCGAGATAGGAAGGATCGGATGGGAAAGCAGGCCGCAACCGAGGTCCGGGCAGGGGCTGAGGGGACCGGCGCAAGCAGGGAGGCGAATGTCGCCCCCCGCGCTCCCACGCTAAGGCTGGTGATCTCGCAGAAGCGCCAACGAATCCTGGAGGGGATGCTCGAAGCGGTCGGCGCGGAGGGCTACGACGCCGCTTCCGTACGCACGGTTCTGGACCGCACGGGCCTCTACCGGCAGGCCTTCTACGACAACTTCAAGGACAAGGACGCCTGCTACCTGGCCGCCTTCGAGGCCGGCGTGGAGCGGCTCGAAGCGCTGCTGGTCGCCGCCGCGGCGAGCGAGGAGAGCTGGCGCGGCAAGCTGCGGGCCGGGCTCGGCGCGCTGCTCGACTTCCTCGAGGCCGAGCCGGAGGTGGGGCGGGCGCTGATCGTCGAGGTCCACACGGCGGGGCCGCAGGCGCTCGAAAAGAGGGCCGAAGCGATGAAAAGGGCGGCGGATTTCATCGATTTGGCGCGGGGCGAGGCGCCGGGGCCCGAGACGCCGCCGCCGATCGCCGCCGAGGGGGTCGTCTCCGGCATCCACGCGGTGATCCACTCGCGGCTGTCGAGCGGCGCGGAGGGCTTCCGCGCACTGCTGCCCGAGTTCATGTACTTCGCCGTGCTGCCCTACTTCGGCGCCGAGGCGGCAAGCGCCGAGATGCAGGCCGCGCGGGCGTGAGTAGGGGGTCTGGGTAGGGGTTCCACTTAACTTTTTCGGTGTGGCGGAGGAGGCTGTCCGCCGGCGAATTGCCGAAAAAGTACAAGACGTTCCACCCCTACCCAGACCCCCTACAACCGGACGAGGTTGGAGGCCTGGATGCCGCGGGTTACGCCGCGGAAGTCGACGACGAGGGGGGCGGTGGAGACGACCTGCTCGTAGTCGACGGTCGGGTGGGCGGTGACGATCGCTGCGAGGTCGGTGGAGCGGAGGGCCTCGGGGAGGTCGACCGAGGCGAGGCCCAGGTCGGGGAGCTGGGGGACGTGGGGGTCGTGGTAGGAGACGTCGGCGCCCAGCTCGCGGAGGAGCTTGACGATGGTCAGCGCCGGCGACTCGCGGGTGTCGCCGACCCCGGCCTTGTAGCTGACGCCGAGGACGAGGACCGCGGCGCCGTTGACGGCCTTGCCGGCCTCGTTGAGGGCGCGTCCGATCCGCTCCGCGCAGAAGGCCGGCTGGGCGCGGTTGATCTTGCCGGCCAGCTCGATGAACTCGGGGTAAAAGTCGTGCTCGCGCGCCTTGAAGGCGAGGTAGAAGGGGTCGACGGGGAGGCAGTGGCCGCCCATGCCGGGGCCGGGCTCGAAGCGCATGAAGCCGAACGGCTTGGTCGCGGCCGCGTCGATCACCTCCCAGATGTCGATGCCGAGCCGGTCGGCGAGCTGGGCAAGCTCGTTGACGAGGGCGATGTTGACCGAGCGGAAGATGTTCTCCAGCAGCTTCGCCAGCTCCGCCGCCTCGGGGCTGGAGAGGACGACGACCTCCTCGCAGATCAGCGCGTAGAGCTCGCGGGCCCGCTCCGCGCAGGCGGCGGTGAGGCCGCCGACCAGCTTCGGGGTGGTGCCGATCGTGTGGTCGGTGCGGCCGGGGTCGATCCGCTCCGGCGAGAAGGCGAGGTGGAAGTCGCCGCCCGCCGACAGCGCCGACCGCTCGAGGATCGGCAGCAGCCGCTCGCGGGTGGTGCCGGGGTAGGTGGTCGACTCGAGCACGACGAGCTGGCCGGGCCGCAGCACCTCGGCTAGCGCCGTCGCCGCGTCGGTGAGGCAGGTGAGATCGGGCTCGCGGGAGCCGGTGAGCGGCGTCGGGACGCAGATCACGATCGCCTCGCAGGCCGCCAGGTCGGCATAGCTGGAGGTGGCGCGCAGTCGGTCGAGCAGCGGCGCCAGGGCCGCGTCGGGGACGTCCTCGACGTAGCTGCGACCCTCGTTCAGGCTCGCCACCTTGCGCGCGTCGGCGTCGAGGCCGACCACCTCCTGCCCGGCCTCGGCGAAGGCGGCGGCGAGGGGCAGGCCGACGTAGCCCAGTCCTACGATGCCTATCTTCATCGGCGGGAGTGTAGGCGCGCGACGGCCCGGAGCGAGGGGCGGCGCGGGGTTGAGAGGGCAGCTGCGCGGGCGCTTCCGGCGGGGGTTGGACAGGCCGCGGGTCCTGCCCTACGCTGAGGGGGATGGATTCGCCGTCGGCATCGAATCCACAACCGCTGAGTGGGCCCGGAGGGCTGCCGCGCGCCTATGTCGTGCGGTCGGAGCGGGAGCGGCTGCGCGAGGCGATGGTCCGGGTCGCGGCGGCGAAGGGCTACGAAGCGGCGACCGTGACCGACGTGGTCGAGCTGGCCGGCGTCTCGCGGGCGACCTTCTACGAGATGTTCGAGGACAAGGCGGCCTGCTTCCTCGAGGCCTACGACGCGGTGATCGACGTGCTGGTCGCCCACGTGACGAGCGCCTTCGAGGCGGCCGCGGGCGAGCCCTGGCCGCAGCGGATCGCCGCCGGGCTGGGGGCGCTGGCCGAGCTGCTGGCGGCCGAGTCCGACATCGCCCGCATGGCGATGGTCGAGGTGACGGCGGCGGGCGACGACGCGCGCGAGCGCTACCGCGCCGCCCTGGCCCGCTTCACTCCCTTCCTCGAGGAGGGGCGGACCTACTCGGGCCAGGGCGACGAGCTGCCGCCCGACACGGCGCGCTTCGCGATCGGCGGCGCCACCTCGATGATCTTCGACGAAATCCGCGCCGGCCGCGGGCCGGAGCTGGAGCGCATCCTCCCCGACCTCGTCTTCGCCGTCCTCATGCCCTACCTCGGGCCGGAGGCGGCCGAGGCGGAGATGCGCCGCGTCACCGGCGGGGGCTCGACGGCCTAACCGGCGCGGTCGCACCCATCCCCGGCGTCCGGGAAGAAACACGACCGCAGGTTCAGACGCCCTCGCCGTGGCGGCCCTCGCCGCCGGCGAAGCGGGCGGCGCCGCGGACGGCGACCTCGAGCACCTCGTGGCCGAGCCGGCGCTCGAGCGCGAGGCCGTCGGCGAGCGGCAAGCCGAAGCCCTCGATCGCGGCGCGGCGGTCGGCCAGCATCGTCTCCTGGGGGAAGGCGGCGATCCGCTCGGCCAGCTCCAGGGCGCGCTCCAGGTGGCCGCCGGGGGCGACGACCTCGTTGACGAGGCCGATCCGCAGCGCCTCCTCGGCGTCGACCGGGCGACCGGTGAGGATCAGCTCCAGGGCGCGACCGATGCCGATCGTGCGCGGCAGCCGCTGCGTGCCGCCGTCGAGCAGCGGCACGCCCCAGCGGCGCTCGAAGAGGCCGAAGGTGGACTTGGGGGTGGCGATCCGCAGGTCGCACCAGAGGGCCAGCTCGACGCCGCCGGCCAGGCACCAGCCGTCGACCGCGGCGATCGCCGGCTTCGAGGGGGTGAGGTAGGTCGGGCCCATCGGCCCGTCGGGATTGCCGACGTCGAGGTCGAGCGCCTTCAGGTCGGCGCCGGCGCAGAAGGCCTCGCCGCCGGCACCGGTGAGGACGAGGACGCGCGCCGCGTCGTCGGCCTCGAACTCGCGCAGGCCCTGGCGGAACAGCTCCGCGGTGGCGCCGTCGACGGCGTTGCGATGCTGCGGCCGGTCGATCGTCAGCAGCGCCGCCGCCCCGACCCGCTCGTAGCGCATCTCCCCCGCCATCAGGGCATACAGAGTAGGGAGCGGGCAGGCTAGCTGCGGCGGACTTCCGGGTCACACCAACGGCACCCTGCTCCCAGTTGCGTCCCGGCACGCCGGGGCCAAAGAGGGCAGGCACTCGATGACCGGCTCGGAAACTACGAGTACGCTCGGACGACTTTCCAAATCGGGGTCATCCGCGACGGTCGTGGGTATGCGGCCGGCGAGCGGCGGGCCAGGCGAGACGAGAACGCAGCCGACCCACGAAAAACGCGACCGGCGGCGGCGCTCGTAGCCTGCCTTGCGCGTAGCCTTCGCGCGTAGAAGCCGCTTGCGCCACCTTAGAGATGGTGTCCCGCTTGGCTTCCGCGGGGCCTCTCTCTGCCAGTCGCAGGAGCAACCTAGCGCGCGGCGGCGGGCGGCGCCAGGGGGCGCTGGGGCCGGAACCCGCAAACTGCGAGGAAATCGCGCTTGCGCCGCCGGGTCGGGCGCGCGGCTACCCTGCGCGGATGCGCATCGATGAGATCCTCGCCTCGAAGCGGCCGGTCTTCTCGGTCGAGCTCTTCCCGCCGAAGACGGAGGAGGCGACCGAGCAGCTCTTCGCGACGGCACGGGCGCTGCGCGAGCTGGAGCCCGACTTCGTCTCGGTCACCTACGGCGCCGGCGGCTCGACCCGCGAGGGGACCGTCGAGATCACCCGGGCGCTGAAGGACGAGCTGGGCTTCGAGACGATGGCGCACCTGAGCTGCGTCGGCGAGACGACCGAGGGCCTCGCCGCGACCCTCGACCGGATCGCGGCGGCGGGGATCGAGAACGTCTTCGCGCTGCGCGGCGACCCGCCGCGCGGCCAGCGGGACTTCGTCCAGCCGGAGGGGGGGCTGGCGAGCGCCGCCGAGCTGGCCGCCTTCATCGCCGCCGGCTGGGACTTCACGATCGGCGGCGCCTGCTTCCCGGAGGTGCACCCCGAGGCGCCCGACCTCGACACCGACCTCGCCTACCTGAAGACGAAGGTGGAGGCCGGGGCCTCCTTCCTGATCACCCAGCTCTTCTTCGACAACCGGGTCTACTTCGACTTCGTCGCGGCGGCGCGCGAGCGGGGGATCGAGGCGCCGATCCTCGCCGGGGTGATCCCGGTGGCGAGCTTCGCGCAGACGAAGCGGATCTGCGAGCTGTGCGACGCCTCGATCCCGCCGCAGCTCGAGGCGGCGTTCCGGGCCGTCGAGGGGGACGAGCGGGCGGAGGCCGAACTGGGCGTCGCCTATGCGGCGCAGCAGTGCGCCGAGCTGCTCCTCGCCGGGGCGCCGGGCATCCACTTCTACGCCCTCAACCGGGCGCCGGCGACGCGGGCGGTGCTGGCGGCGCTGCGCGCGGCGCGGCCCTGGGAGCGGGCCGGAAGCGGCACCGCGGCTCCGGCCAGGGAACTCTGACTAAACTCTGGGCCCGAGATGGCGAACCGCAGGGAGGAAGAGAGGGAACGGCTCCGGCAGGCGCGCGAGGAGCGCGAGGCCGAGCACGCCAAGTCGACGCGACGGCGCCTGATGGCAGGCTACGCGGTCGCCGCGGTGCTGGGGCTGGCGGTGCTCGCCGGGATCGGCGTCGTGATCGCCTCCTCGGTCGGCAAGAACAGCGGCGGCCAGGCCCACATCGAGCAGTCGAGCGGCTCGACCAACGGGATCAAGCCGGACAAACGGGAAGGCACGCCGCCGCCGCCGGTCAAGGTGGCGAACCTGCAGCAGGCGGCCAAGCAGGCCGGCTGCGACCTGCGCCTCCACCTCAAGGACACCGGGCACAAGCACATCCCGCCGAGCGCGCCGACCCCGCACTACAGCACCAACCCGCCCACCTCCGGCCCCCACGTCGAACCGCCCTTCCAGCAGGCGGACGGCGCCTACCGCGAAATGCCCGGCGAAATCAACATGCTCCACAGCCTCGAGCACGGCCGCCTCCAGATCCAGTACAGCCCGAGCCTCCCCGAAAGCGAGCAGCTCGAACTGAAGGGGCTCTACGACACGCTGTACGGAGGGTCGCTGCTCTTCCCCAACAAGAACATGAACTACGTGGTGGCGGCGACGACCTGGACCAACCTGATGGGCTGCGACGAATACAAGGGCGCGATCACCCTGGACGCGATCCGCGACTTCGGCAAGGCGACCTGGGGCCGCTACGGCGGCGAGAACCCGAGCTCCTTCGGTCTGCTGGGGCCGACGCCACTGAAGCCGAAGGGCTAGCGCGGCGCCCTGTAGGCGGGGAAGAAGGCGCCGGCCTCGTGGCCGGCTGAGAGGCGGGCGTAGGCGGCGGGGTCGCAGACGATCTCGGAGGTGAGCCAGGGCTGCTCGCGGTTGGCGAAGCCGCGCTTGAACTCCTCGAGCCGGTCGCCGCGGGCGATGCCGCCGCCGAGGTTGAGGGGGAGGCCCTGCTCGGCGGCGAGCTCGACCAGGGCGGCGACGACGTTCTTCATCGGCGAGTCGCGCAGGTGGGAGTCGGCGCTGCCGCTCAGGTAGTAGTGGAGGAAGCCGTCGCTGCGGACGGCGATCGAGGCGGCGGCGACCTCGCCGCCGGGGGCATCGGCGAGGGCGAGCCAGGCGCGGGGAGATTCGAGGACGCGGTCGAAGTACGCGGCGCCGAAGAAGTAGCGCTCGGCGGCGGCGGCGCGGCGCATCGTCTGCTCGTAGGCGGCGAGGAAGCCGGCGCGGTCGGCGGCGCTCGTCGCCGCTCCCGGCACGAGCGCGCAGCTCGTAGCCGCGGCGCTCGTTGCGGCGGATCTGCTGGCGGTCGCTCATGCGGCTCTTGCGCGGCAGCTCGGGGTCGGCTATCTGGACGACGTTGCGCTCGCCGGCGCCGGCGAGCGGCGGCTCGCCGAGCGCGTGGCGGATGAAGACCGAGACGAGGCCCGTGGGAGCGAAGTCGATCTCGGCCGGGTCGATCCCCCTCCATCCCTTCGCGGTCGTCTTTTCGACCGGTATGCGGTTGAAAAGACGACCGCGGGCGGGGTCGATCGCCGCGGCCGACTTTGACCCCACCGGAGGGCGGTCGATTCCGGTAGCGAGCGAGAGCGACATCCCCGGGTAGCCATAGGGGGAGATCGCGTCGCGCTCGGGGCCCTCGCCGATCTCGTGGACGATCAGCGGCGCCAGCAGCTCGGCCTCGCCGGTGGCGATACGGAGCGTGTGGGTGACCCCCTCGGCGTCGAGGAAGGGACGGGAGCGGAAGAACTCCTCGCTCGCGGCGGCCTCGCCGCGGTCGGCGATCAGCTCGGCCGTAACAGTCACGTCAGCAGGTCCGCGGCGGCACCGCGGAACTCGTCCGGCCCCACCGCCCAGATCTCGAGTGTCGAAGCGCTCCCCGTCCCGGCTCCCGCGCCGCCCGGCACCGTCCCCTCGTAGCTCCAGCCGAGACCGGCGACGGTCCGCTTCGCCACCTCGTTGAAGGAGGGGATCTCGCCCGTAGACGCGGTGGGCGCCGAACTCGTCGAAGGCCCTGGCGATCGTCAGCGCCTCGGCGCGGCGGCCGACACCCCTTGCCGCGCACCTCGTCGCCGATCAGCGCCCCCAGCTCCGGCGCGGTCTCCCGCGAGAGCCCGTAGAGCGCCGTGAACCCGACCGGCTCGTCGTGCCCCTCGACGACGATCGCGTACTTGCGGTCCTCGCCGGAGTCGTCCATGGCCCTGTGCACCCAGTCCTCAGCTTCGTCGATAGAGAAGCTCTCGGCGCTGCGCCACCAGCGTCTTCGTCGCCGCGCGGTTGTTGAACCAGCGATGCACGGCCGCCGCGTCGCCGCGCTCGAACGCCCGCAGACTGACCTTGGGCTGCATGCGAGGACCCTACGCGCTGACCTGCGTGGAGCGACGATTGGTCACTTGTGCACAGCATGGTGTGCTCAAGTGACCAGTGGCCCCCTGGGACCTCAGTCGGGGGCGAGGCCGTGGCCTGTCACCAGCAGCCAGACCGTCCTGGTGAGGATGCGGAGGTCGAGCCGGGGACTGCGGTGGTCGACGTACCAGACGTCCAGCTCGATCCGCTCCTCCCAGGGGATGCCGGCGCGGCCGCGGACCTGGGCCCAGCCGGTGATTCCCGGCAGGACCTCGTGGCGGCGGTGCTGGCGCGGCGTGTAGTCGTCGACCTGGGCGGGGATGGTGGGGCGGGGGCCGACGATCGCCATCTCGCCGCGCAGCACGTTGACGAGGTTGGGGACCTCGTCGAGCGAGGTGCGGCGCAGGATGCGGCCGGCGCCGGTGACGCGGGGGTCGCCGCGGCTGACGACGGTGCCGACCCCGACCGGGTCGGAGCCCTGCACCATCGTGCGCAGCTTCAGCATCTCGAACTCGAGGCCGTCCCGGCCGACGCGCCGCTGGCGGTAGAGCACCGGGCCGCGGCTGCCAAGCTTGATCGCGATCGCCGCTATCAGGAGCAGCGGCGAGAGGACGACGAGCGCCACAGCGGCGACGGCGATGTCGAAGGCGCGCGGCACGTTCAGCGGTCTCCTCCAAAGGAGAGCGACCGAGGACGCCGATATGCGTCGGTCAGATTCGTCATCTGGTCCCCTCGGCCTTCTCCCAGGCACCCGGGGGTCCGTGGCGGGCGCGGTCCCAGAGGCCGAGGGCGATCGAGGCGGTCGTCATCACGTAGTAGCGGGCGACGCGGAGCGGGGCGAGCGGCAGGCGGCGCCCCAGCAGGGCCGCGGCGAGGAGGGCGAGCTGCAGGGCGAGGGTGACGGCGTAGACCGAGCCGTGGCCGAGCAGGGCGAGGTTGGCGCCGAGCGCGACGACGTGCAGGAGCGGGGTCAGGTAGCGCAGCAGCCGGTGCGAGGCGATCTCGAAGGCGTAGAGCGGCGGGTAGCCGCGCGGGCGCAGCATCCCTTCGCCGACGACGATGTCCCAGAGGCCGACCATCATCCGCCGCTTGCGGGCGAGCTCCCCCTCCAGGCGTCGGGACCATCTTCTCCTCGGCGGCGGCCCAGGGGACGTAGAGCGAGCGCAGGCCGCGCTTGGCCAGCCGGAACGGGAAGCGAGAGGTCGTGGCTGCCCGAGGGCGGCAGGGGAACGTAGGCGTCGCGGCGGACCGCGTAGATCGCCCCGTTGCCGGCGGTGACCCCGGCCAGCGCCGACTCCATCTCCCGCACCGCCATCTCGTAGCGCCAGTAGGCGCCCTCGAGGTTGCCGCCGCCCGCGTCGAGGAAGCGGACCTGGCCGCAGGCGTAGCCGACCGCCGGGTCGGCGAAGGGCTCGACCAGGTGGCGCAGCGCGTCCGGGGCCCAGAGGCTGTTGGCGTCGGAGAAGGCGAGGATCTCGCCGGCGGCGCGCTCGGCGGCGGCGTTCTGGGCGGCGACCTTGCCGCCGCGCGGCAGCTCGAGGACGAGGTCGGCGCCGGCGGCGCGGGCGCGCTCGACGGTGGCGTCGGCGGAGCCGTCGGAGGCGACGATCAGCTCGAGGCGGTCGCGCGGGTAGTCGAGGGCGAGCGCGTTGGCGACCTTGGCTGCGATGACCTCCTCCTCGTCGTGGGCGGCGACGATCAGGGAGACGCGCGGCAGCTCCTCCCAGGCGCGGCGCGGCGCCAGGGTCGGGCGGCGGCGCAGCCTGACGAGCGCCCACAGCACCAGCGGGTAGCCGGCATGCGTGTAGACGATCAGCGCGACGGCGATCCAGAAGACGAAGGCGACGGCGGTCACCGGCGCGCTCCTCGCGCCGCGCCGGCGGGGCGGTCGAGCAGCTCCTCGTAGAGGGCGAGGGTGCGGCGAGCCGCCTCGTCCCAGGAGTAGGGACCGGCCGCGGCCCTGCGCGCGGCGGCGCTCAGCTCGGCGCGGGCCGACTCGTCGCCGACCAGCTCGGTGAGGGCGGCGGCGAGGGCCGCCGGGTCCTCGGGGGGACGAGCCGGGCGGCGCCGGTCGCGGCGACCTCGGGGAAGCCGCCGACCGCGCTCAGCACCAGCGGCTTGGCGAAGGCGAGGCCGGTGTAGAGGACGCCGGAGTGCTCGGCGTCGCGGTAGGGGAGGACGACGACGTCGGCGCGCCGGAAGATCGCCGGGACCTCGGCGTCCTCGACGAAGCGGGTGAGGAAGCGGACGCGGCCCGGCGCGGCGGCTGCCGCCCGTCGCAGCGGCTCGACGTCCATGCGCGGGTTGCCGACGATCCACAGCTCCGCCCCCTCGACGCGGCGGAAGGCCTCGAGCAGGGTGTCCAGCCCCTTGTAGGGGCGCAGCAGGCCGAAGAAGAGGATCACCGGGCCTTCGGCGCCCTCCAGCTCGGCCGGCAGCGGCTTCTCCTCCGGCAGCCGGGTGAGGTAGTCGAAGGCGCCGTGGGGGATGACGCGGACGCGGCCGGGGCCCAGCCCCAGCTCGTCGCGGAGGCGGGCGGCGCCGTGCTCGGAGTGGGCGACGACCGCGTCCATGCGGCCGAAGACGCGGCGGGCGGCGGCGACCTGGCGGCGGCTCGGCCGCGGCGGCAGGACGTAGTGGGCGGTCATCACGCGGGGGCGCTTCGGCGGCAGCAGCAGCGCGTCGAGGGCCGGGACGGTCAGCCACTGGTAGTGGACGACGTCGGCATCGAGGGCGCGGCGCAGCCGCAGCATGTCCGGCGACGTGCTCGGCCAGCTTGAAGGCGCGCCGCGCCGGCGCCTCGAGCCCGCGCGCGGGCGCTGCGCCTGTAGAAGCGCTCCTCGACCCGGTAGCCCTCCGCCTCCGGAACCGGGCCGTAGAGGAAGCGGCTGGTGAGCAGCTCTACCTCGGCCCCGGCGCGGGCCAGCGCCGCGGCGAGGGCGCGGTCGTAGGGCGGCGTGAAGGCCGAGGGGTCGACCAGCTGCACCTTCATGCCGCGCCCGTCATCCCAGGTGTGCGTGGTTGGGGGGTCACGCGCGCGATTATCGTGGCGGGCGTGGCACCCACGCTCTCCTACTGCGTCGTGAACACGAATGGCCGCGAGCACCTGCTCGCCTGCCTGACGGCGATCGAGCACACCCACCCCGCCGGGGTGGAGGGCGAGGTGCTGGTCCTCGACAACGCCTCCGACGACGGCTCGGCCGAGGCGGTGCGGGCGCTGGGCCGGGGAGCTCCGGCTGATCGCGCTGGAGCGGCGGGCCGGCAAGGCGGAGAACGACTCGACCCTGCTGCGGGAGGCGCGGGGGGCTGCTGCCTGCTGCTCAACGAGGACTCCGAGCTGCGGCCGGGCGCGGCGGCGGCGCTGCTCGCGGCGCTCGACGCCGACCCGAGCGCGGGGGCGGCGGCGGCGCAGCTTCTCGACCCGGCCGGCAAGCCGGTTCCCTGCGCCTGGCGCTTCCCCGGGCGTCGGCACGGCGCTGGCCGGGCGCCCTCTTCCTGCACCGCCTGCTGACCGTGCAGAGCAGGCGGCGGCGCGACCCGCGCGGTCGACTGGGCGCAGTCGAGCGCCCTGATGGTGCGGCGCGAGGCGGCAGCCAGGTCGGCTACCTCGACCCTGCCTTCTTCGTCTACTACGACGAGTGCGACTTCTGCAAGCGGCTCGCCGACGCCGGCTGGCACACCCTCTTCGTCCCCGCAGCCGAGGCCGTCCACCACGACCAGCTCTCCACCGACCTCGCCGCCGGCCTCCCCCGCATCGTCGAATTCCACCGCAACCGCGACCTCTACATGCGCAAGCACCACTCGCTTCCCGCGGCGCTCGCCGTTCGCCTCCTCACCGCCTGGGCCTACGCCCTCCGCGCCCTCGATCGCCACCGTCCTCCCCGGCCACCCGACCCGCGTCTACCTGCGCCCACGCCCGCCAGGCGCTCTTCCCCGGGCGTGGTAAGGGGCTAGGGACCTGGCCACCTCCATCTGACGTGACAAGACGTTGCCAGGCAAGGACGCAGGGAGCGTGGCGTGCTCCGCACGCGAGCGACCGAGGACGCCGCATGGCGACGTCTTGTCGCGTCAGATGCGGGCGTCCTCGTCCATCAGCTCCGCCTCGTAGGCCTCGGGGACCGTGCCCCTCGACCGCGGCCGGGGCGGGG
Organism: uncultured Solirubrobacterales bacterium; assembly: GCA_963696185.1. Taxonomy (GTDB): domain Bacteria; phylum Actinomycetota; class Thermoleophilia; order Solirubrobacterales; family 70-9; genus VRUE01. Next base: position 1,412,820 of record OY968825.1, on the reverse strand, counting down.
CGCAGGGCGCGGAGGGCGGCGAGCAGGCTGGCCGGGCTGGCGCAGGCGGGCGAGCCAGCGGCGCTCCTCGGCGGTGAAGAAGCCGGCCGCGAGGAGGACGAGCGGGTAGGCGAGCCAGAGCGCGGTCCTGGCGGCGAGGCCGCCGAGGCCGGCGGTCGGGCAGCAGCCATTCGCCGACGCCGACGAGCACCGCCGAGACGAGCACCACCCGGGCCAGGCGGGCCCACTCGAAGGGCACCGGGAAGAGGCGCTGGGTGAACCCGTACATCAGCGCCAGCACGACGAGGTAGGAGGCGACCAGGGCGATGCCGGCGCCGACGATCCCCAGCGGCGGCACGAGGGCGAGGTTGAGCGCGACGTTGGCGAGCAGCGCCGCGATCGCCGCCGGGAAGTTGAAGCTCGGTGCGGCCGGTGCGGCCGAGGATGACGACGCAGCACCATGTAGAGGGCGTAGAGGGTGACGGCGGTGGCGATCAGGCCGATCGCCTTGTAGGAGCCGAAGAACTGCGGCGCCGCCAGCGCCCGCACGATCCAGCGCGAGAGCAGCCACATGCCGGTGACGACGAAGGCGCAGCCGGCGACGAACCAGGTGACGATCGCGGCGTAGGCGCGGCGCGCCTCGCCGTCGTCGCGGATCGAGTAGGCGAGCGGCGGCCAGGCGAGCTGGAAGCCGCGGACGAGGACGTTGACGCCCTGGGCGAACTTGACCGCCAGCGAGTAGAGGCCGGCCTGCGGCGAGGCCGGCGGAGCGGACGATGATGATCCGGTCGACGAAGTTGAGCAGGTAGAGCGAGAGCTCGGCCGGCATCGTCGGCAGACCGAAGCGCAGCAGCCGCCGCAGCAGCGCGACGGTCGAGCCGCAGCGAGAGGCGGCGCCGACTGGACGACGATCAGCGCCAGCACGAAGGCGGCGCCGCTGGCGTAGCTGCCCAGCAGCAGCCCGCGGGCGCCCTCGCCGGCGCCGACGACGAGCACGACCGTCAGCCCGATCGTCGACCAGCACGTTGAGGATCGTGGTCAGGAAGAAGGCGCGGGCGCGCTCCTCGAGCCGGAAGAGGGTGAGCAGGTACTCGAACATCGTCAGCACCCAGAGGCCGCCGATCGAGATCCGCGCCAGGTCGGCGGCGTGGATGCGGGCGAGTTCGGCGTGGGGAAGGTCGAGGAGCGCTTCGGAGATCGGCCCGGCGAAGGGGCAGGGCGACCAGCGCCGCCGCGGTCGCCAGCCAGAACAGCGCCGCGAAGGAGGTGGCGACGACCCGCGCCGGGTCCTCGTCGTCCCGGTAGTAGAAGCGCAGCAGCGCCTCGATCATGCCGAGGCGGACGACGATGCTGGCCGAGACGACCGCGGCGAACATCACCTCGGCGGCGCCGTAGTCGGCCGGGGTCAGGTAGCGCGTGTAGAGCGGCAGCAGGGCGACCGCGATCAGCTTCGAGAGGATGCTCGCCGCGGTGTAGGCGGCGCCGGTCGTCGCGAGGCGGCGGAGGTAGCCCGACACGGACTCGAGCCTACGTGGAGGCGCGGACCGCGGGCGTCGCTGCCAGCGAGGCGCCCACCGCCAGCAGCACCCAGGTGATCGGGTCCTCGAAGAAGCCGGCGTAGGCCATCGTGTGGACCAGCAGGGCGACGAAGGCGGCGAGGACCGCGACGCGCCCGACGTAGGTGCTCAGGCGCGCGGGAGAGGCGAACAAACCAGACGCCATCGTCCACAGGGCGATCACGAGCAGGGCGGCGTAGGCGCCAGGCCGATCACGCCCTGCTCGGCGGCGACGGTTATCGGCTCGGTGTGGGAGACGGAGACCGGGGCCCTGTGCTTCTTGCGACGTGTTCCGGTAGGCCGTTCGGGAAGGAGCCCGAGCCGTAGCCCTAGAGCGGCCGCTGGTCGAAGAGGCGGATGCCGCCGGAGACCAGGTCGGCGCGGCCGCTGGTGTCGCTGTTGAGTGACGGAAGTTGATCCTCGACGAGCCGCCGGCCAGCAGCACGACGAGCATCGCACCGACGGCGAGCGATGCCAACGGCGCCCAGCGTCCAGCGCAGGCTCCAGCGCAGCGCGGCCAGCACGCCGAGGCCCGCCAGCAGGGCGATGAAGCTCGACTGCGAGAAGGTCGGCACCAGGCCGAGCCAGAGCACGGCGACGAGGCCGGTGAGCAGTGCCAGGCTCCGCCGCTCCCTCACCCAGAGCAGCGCGGCCATCGCCACCACGATCGACCAGCGCCAGCTAGCGCCCGTAGATGTTCGGGTCCCAGAAGACCGAGTTGACCCGGAAGTAGGTGTGGAATTCGTTCGACCGGATCACCTGGTCGTTCCAGAAGAGGCTGCGGCTCGCGTACTCGACCGTCCCCACCACCACGAAGGCGAGCGCCTCGATCCCGATGACCCACAACACGAGAGCGAGCAGCTTCCGGTCCCACCTGACATCCCGCAGCAGCGCGTAGACCAACGCGAAGGGCACGAAGAAGAAGCAGACGTCCTGCAGGCCCTTGGAGAAGTCCGGCGAGTAGAGCGTCTGGAGGGCGTAGAGGGCAACGACCGCGGCCAGGACCCTTGGCAGCCAAACCGCTCCTCCCGCGGGTGGCGCGGCAGGGGGGACCACCCCTGAGGAAGCTTCAGCTACCGGAAGGGGCGGTGGGTCCCCTGCCGCGACAGGACCCGCGGGCCAACCGCGCCAGTCCCTCAACGCATAAGCCAATACCCCCCCAGCAATCACCAGGTAGAGCGGGACGAGCAGATTGGCGGTGTCGCCCCCCGCTTCGAGGGGGATGCGGAAGGGCAGCGCGGCGACGATCGCCAGCGGCAGGAAGATCGGCCAGCGGCGGAAAGCGACGGCGAGGAGGGCGCTCGCGGCGAGGAGGGCGGCGATCAGCGCGGACGAAGCGGCCGGGGTGGTCGCGCAGGTCGACGAGCTGGCTGGAGTGCCACTGGTCGCCGGGATCAGGATCGGGAAGAGGACGATCGCGGCGAGCATCGCCGCCGAGCGCGAGCGCGGCCGGGCGGCAGGAGGATCGCGGCGGCGGCGGTACCGGCGGCCGCGAGGACACCGGCGCCGGCGAGGACGTCGCTCACCGCGGGGCCTCGGCCGGCGACTCGTATGTCGATACGGCGGAAAGGGCGCCGCGCGGACTCATTTCGAGCCCCGGACCTGGAGGCACAGCCGGGCAGGGGGTTGCGGGGCGCCCGGCGGAGGCGGATCGACGCCGGGCGGCACCAGGGTGCGTTCCTGTCCGAGCAGCTTGACCCGCAGCTTGTAGCGGCCGGGCGGCGCGACGCCGCCGGCACGGGTGCGGCCGTCCCAGTAGAAGGTGAAGAAGTGGTAGCGCTCGAGGAAGCGGTCGCGGGCGAGGGTGGCGACGATCGCGGCCGCCCGGCTTGACCACCTGCACGGTGGCATGGTCGGAGCGGGTCACCCGGAAGCGGATCCGCTCGCGGTCGCAGCGGCAGTCGCCGTTCGGAGTGAAGTCCCTTTCGAGGGTGTTTTCCGTGCGGCCGAGGCTGGATGCCGACCAGGGTGACGTGGTCGAGGACCAGTGGGTCCCGCTTGAGGCGCTGCGACCAGGCGAAGGCGGCGATCGTGGCGACGACGAGCAGCGCGAAGACGACAGCCGCCGCGCCACTGCCTCAGCCCGTCGGCGAGGCATCGTTCTCGCCGACGATCACCGAAACGGGCGCCCCGGCCGAGACCGAGCTGACTTCCGGGGTCATCAGCTGCAGCTTCGAGATGCCCAGCGCGCGGCCGACGCGGCGCGCCTCGGGGGCGTGGCCGCGCGCGTACATGACGACGCTTTCGGCTGAAGCTCGCGGCGCTGTTGGTGATCGCGCCGAGCTTGAAGCCCTTGCGCTCGACCTTGTCTGCCGTAGCGCGCCGGCCAGGCCCGGCAGTCGCGGTGCCGTTGAGCACCGCGACTTCGATCTTCGCCCGGCTTCAGCGCCGCCGGCGGCGCTGCCTCGCCCGGCGCCGCCTTCGCCTCCGCCGAGCCCCTGCAGCGCCGCGTAGGCGACGCCCCCGACCGACGACGAGGACGGCGACGAAGACGGCGGCCAGGTAGCGCGGCTCGGCGAGCCGCTCACCGCGCCCGAGAGCCGCTCGCGCAGCCGCTCGAGCCGGGTCGTTTCCGGCAGGCCGGCCTCGCGGCGCTCGCGCCGCTCCTCGCGCATCCTCGGCCGCCCGGCGCTCGGCCTGCGCGCCTCCTCCAGCTTGCGCAGCTCCTCGGCCCGCTGCGCCGCCGCCGCCGAGGTCGACTCCTTGCGCTCCGCGTCGCGCTCGGGAGCCGAGCCGGCCCACTCGCGCAGGCGGCGGATGTCGCGCGCCTGCGAGAAGGAGAGCAGGGCGAGCAGGGCGAGGCCGAGAAACGCGACCAAGCCGGCGAAGGCGCCGATTTCCTTGATCAGTTCCAAGGCAGTGGCTGCGAGAGGCTACTCGTCGTAGGCGACCGTCGCCGCTTCGCCGCCGGGCGCGGTGACCAGCTCGACGACCCGCTCGGCCAGATTGGCCTCGTCGCCGGCCAGGACCAGGTGCTCGAGCGAGTTCAGCGTCGCCTCGACCCAGTCGGGGTCGAGCGGCGCCTCGCGCACGCGCCCGGCTGGATCCGCTTCGCCGCGGTCGGCTGCCCGCGTCTCGCCGGCGCCGAACAGCTCCTCGTGCAGCTTCTCGCCGGGGCGGGGCTGGGTGAACTCGATCGCGATGTCGCGCTTCGGGCTCGTAGCCGGCGAGGCGGATCATGTTGTGGGCGAGGTCGACGATCTTCACCGGCTCGCCCATGTCGAGCACGAAGACCTCGCCCTTGCCGGCGCCGATGTCGCCGGCCCGGATCACCAGCTGCACCGCCTCGGGGATGGTCATGAAGTAGCGGGTCATCTCCGGGTGGGTGACGGTGACCGGCCCGCCGCGCTCGATCTGGCTGCGGAAGATCGGCACGACGCTGCCCGAGGAGGCGAGCACGTTGCCGAAGCGGACGCTGGCGAAGCGGGTGCCCGGGTGGCTTGTGGCCGGCGGCCTCGACGATCCACTCGGCCATCGCCTTCGAGGCGCCCATCACCGTCTGCGGGTTGACCGCCTTGTCGGTGGAGATGAGGACGAAGCGCTCGACCTTCGGAGGCGGCCGCGGTCTCGGCGGTGATCCGCGTCGCGATCGCGTTGTTGCGGACCGCCTCCAGCGGGTTGGCCTCCATCAGCGGCACGTGCTTGTAGGCGGCGGCGTGGAAGACGACGCTCGGCTTGAAGCGCTGCATCACCTCCAGCATCCGGTGCGGCTCCTTGCAGTCGGCGAGCACCGACTCGACGTTGGTGAAGTGGCGCTCCTCGACCATCTCGCGGTCGATCTCGAAGAGGTTGTCCTCGGCGTGGTCGAGCATCACCAGCAGGCGCGGCCCGACGCGGGCGATCTGGCGGCAGAGCTCGGAGCCGATCGAGCCGCCCGCGCCGGTGACGAGGACGATGCGGTCGCGCAGGTAGGCGCCGACCCGGTCCAGCTCGACGACGATCGGGTCGCGGCCGAGCACGTCCTCGACCTGGACGTCGCGCAGCTGCTTGTTGAGCTGGACGCCGCCGCGCAGCAGCTCGAAGACGGTGGGCAGGGTGCGGACGCGGATCTCGCGCTCGCGGCAGGCGGCGACGACCTTGGCGCGCAGCGTCCCCGGCGCCGAGGGGATCGCGATCACCACCTCGTCGGGCTCGGTCTCGTCGAGGATCCTGGCGATCTCCTCGGTCGAGCCGAGCACCTTCAGGCCGAGCATCCGCATCCCGCGCTTGCGCGGGTCGTCGTCGACGAAGCCGATCGCACTCGAGCCGAGGTTGGGGTTGAGCTGCAGCTCGCGGACGACCATCTGGCCGCCGGAGCCGGCGCCGATCACCAGCACCTCGTGCTTCGGGAGGCGGGCGCCGCGGGAGGGCCGCTCGACGATCAGCCGCACCGCGAGGCGGGCGCCGGCGATCAGCAGCAGGGTGAGGATGAAGTCCATCACCACCACCGAGCGCGGCAGGTGTGCTCGAAGGGCTGGAGGACGGCGAAGAGGACGACGACGATCGCGCTGGCGACGGCGACGGCGCGGAGGATCAGCAGGAAGTCGCGGCCGCTGACGTAGCGCCACCACTTCTGGTAGAGGCCGAAGCGCGGCGAAGACGGCGATCTTGCCGACGACGACGAAGCCGACCGCCTGGGCGAACAGCACCTCGTAGCGGTGCGGGCAGGCCGTGCGGGTCGTCGAGGAAGCGCAGCCGGAAGGCCAGGAAGAAGCGAGAGCGCGACCAGCACCGCGTCGGCCGCCACCTGCAGGACCCGGTTGCGATAGACGGGGTGGTTCAACCGGCTGCATAGAAGGGCCCGGCGAGTTTAGTTGCAGGCGGCCCGCAGGTCGCACCCTGAGGATTGGGCGGCCCGACCCGGCTCACTCTACGATGTGCCGCTCGATGCCACTCGCTCCTCTACGCCGACATCACCGGCCCGATCGTCGACTTCTGCGTCAAAGTGATCGAAAGCACCGGCCTCGGCGGCATCTTCCTGCTGATGGCGCGCGGGCAGCGCCTGCATCCCGATCCCCAGCGAGGCGGTGATGCTGTTCGCCGGCTTCAACGTCTCCAACGGCGACCAGACGCTGATCGGGGTGACGCTGGCGGGCGTGGCCGGGAACATGGCCGGCTCCTGGCTGACCTACGCGATCGGCTACTACGGCCGCATCGACCTGCTGGAGAGGAACCGGCTGATCCACCTCAGCCCGGCGCGGCTGGCCTGGGTCGACCGCTGGTTCCAGCGCCACGGCGACGCCACCGTCTTCTTCGCCCGCCTGGTGCCGCTCGTCCGCGCCTTCGTCTCGCTGCCGGCCGGGGTCGCGAAGATGCCCTTCTGGCGCTTCACCTGGCTGACCGCGCTCGGCTCGCTGCCCTGGGTGCTCGGCTTCGCGCTGGTCGGGCGGCGTCGCCGGCGACAACTGGGAACGCTGGCGCCACCACCTCGGCTACTTCGACTACGTGGTCGTGGCGGCGATCGTCGCGCTGGCATCGTCTACCTGGTGATCCAGCGCCGCCGCGGCGCGCGCAACGGCGCCGCAGCCGGGCGGCGAGCGGCGAAGCCGGCAGGAGCCGAGCCGGCCCGTTCGGGCGTCGACGCTTGAGCGAGGCCGCCGACGGGCGGATCCCGCCGCGGCGCGCCCTTGCGCTGGGGATCGTCCAGGGGCCGGCCGAGCTGCTGCCGGTCTCCAGCTCCGCCCACATCGTCCTCGTCCCCTGGCTGGCCGGCTGGGACTGGGAGGTCGATCGACCCGGAGGTGCGCAAGAGCTTCGAGGTGGCGCTGCACGCCGGTGCCGCGGCGGCGCTGCTGATCGGCCAGCGGCAGGCGATCGCCGAGGAGCTGCGCAGCTTCGACGGGCGGCGCGCCCTCGTGCTCGGCCTCTCCTTCCTGCCCGCCGCGGTGGTCGGCTACACGCTGGAGCGGCCGATCGAGCGGCGCCTCGGCGGGCCGCGGGCGACGGCCTTCGGCCTGCTCGCCGGCGCCGCGGCGATGCTGGTCGCCGACACCAGGCCGCAGGCGCGGGGGCAGGGCGAGGCGACCGCCGCGGACGGCCTGGCGCTGGGGATCGCCCAGGCGGCGGCGCTGGCGCCGGGCGTCTCGCGCAACGGCGTCACCCTGGCGGCGGCTCGCTGGCGGCGCTTCTCCCGCGACCAGGCGAACCTGCTCTCGCGCACGATCGCGCTGCCGATCATCGTCGGCGCGGCGGCGCTGAAGGGCGCCCGCCTCGCCCGCCGCGGCGCCTCGCCCTCGCTGCGCCGCTCGCTGGCGATCGGCGCCGGCGCGTCCTTCGCCTCGACCCTCGCCTCGCAGCGCCTGATCGACCTGGTCGAGCGCGACCGGGCGCTGTGGCCCTACGCCGCCTACCGCGCCGGCCTCGCCGCCGCCGTTCTCGCCAAACTGCGGAAACCATGAGCGGCGACGCCTACGCGAGGGCCGGGGTCGACCAGGGGGCGGCGGACAGCCGCGGTCGCCGGGCTGGTGCGGGCGCTGGGCGCGATCGAGCTGGGGCGGCCGTCGCGGCAGGTGCCGCTGCCGGGCCACTACGCGAGCGTGATCCGGCTCGACGAGCGGACCGGGATCGCCCTCTCCACCGACGGGGTCGGCACCAAGCTGCTGGTCGCCGAGCGGCTCGGCCGCTTCGACACGGTCTGGGGATCGACTGCGTGGCGATGAACGTCAACGACGTGATCTGCGTCGGCGCCGAGCCGCTGGCGATGCTCGACTACGATCGCGATCGAGCGCGCCGACCCCGGCGCTCTGCGAGCAGATCGGCGTCGGCCTGGCGCGCGGCGCCGAGCTGGCGGGGATCGAGATCCCCGGCGGCGAGCTGGCCCAGCTCGGCGACCTGGTGCGCGGCTTCGACGTCTCCGGCGCCTGCTTCGGCGACCGTCGCCCTCGACGCGATCGTCGACGGCTCGGCGCGGTGCGCCCGGGCGACCCGGTGATCGGCCTGCCCTCCTCCGGCGCTCCACTCCAACGGCTACACCCTGGCCCGCGCGGCGCTGGAGGGGCTCGCCGCTCGAGGAGGATCCCGAAGGGCGGCTCGGGCGGCCGCTCGGCGAGGCGCTGCTGGAGCCGACCGAGATCTACGTCAAGCCGGTGCTGGAGCTGCTGCGCTCCGAGCTCGAGGTGCGCGGCCTCGCCCACATCACCTCGGGCGGCCTCGGCAACCTGCTTCGCCTCGCCGCCGACGGTCGGCTACGAGATCGACGCGCCGCTGCCGGTGCCGCCCGTCTTCGAGCTGATCCGCGAGCGCGGCGGCGTCTCCGACGAGGAGATGCACGAGGTCTTCAACATGGGCTGCGGCTTCTGCGTCGTCGCCGCCCCGGACGACGAGGGCGCCGCCCTCGACCTGCTGCGCCGCCACTACCCGGAGGCGAAGCGGATCGGCCGGGCGACCGCCGGCCCGCACGAAATCCACCGCTCCTGAACGGGAGACCACCGCCCGATAGAGAACCTCTATCGACACCGTGTTCGACAATGGCCGAAGCTAGATGGAAGCCCGCTCCTCCAGCTCGATGATCGGCACCGTGCTCTCCGGGCCGCTACCGGCTGGAGGCGAAGCTGGGCAGCGGCGGCATGTCGACCGTCTACCTGGCCACGCGACGAGACGCTCGACCGTCCGGTCGCGGTGAAGGTGATGCACCGGGAGATGTCCGAGCAGCCCGACCAGCTGGAGCGCTTCCGCCAGGAGGCGCGGGCGGTCGCCAAGCTCTCCCATCCCAACGTCGTCTCGGTGATCGACGCCGGCGAGGACGGCGGCCACCCCTACATCGTCTTCGAGTACGTCGAGGGGGAGACGCTGAAGCAGCGGATCGCGCGGATCGGGGCGCTCGACGCCCAGGAGGCGATCGCCTACGCGATCGAGATCGCGCGCGGCCTGCCGTCGCCCACGCCCGCAACATGGTCCACCGCGACATCAAGCCGCAGAACATCCTGATCGACGGCGAGGGCCGGGCGAAGCTGACCGACTTCGGCATCTCCCGCCAGCTCGAGCAGGACGGGATGACGGCGACCGGGCGCGTGCTCGGCACCACCGACTACGTGGCGCCGGAGCAGGCGATGGGGCAGGCGCGTCGACCCGCGCTCCGACATCTACTCGCTCGGCGTCGTCCTCTACGAGATGCTGGTCGGCCAGGTCCCCTTCCACGCCGACAGCCAGGTCGGGGTGGCGATGAAGCACGTCAACGAGGAGCTGCCCGACGTGCAGCGACGCCGGCCCGACCTCTCCGCCGCGGCGGCGCTGGTGGTCGAGCGGGCCACCGCGAAGGACCCCGGCGAGCGCTACCAGCAGGTCGGCGAGATGATCGACGACCTCTCGACCGCGCTCGAGGTGGAGGCGGCGCGGGCGGGGTCGACCAGCGGCGAGGCGACCAGCGTGCTCGACGCCGTGCCCGCGCCGAAGCGCAAGCTCTCGAGCCGGGCGCGCTGGTCCTGGGCGGCGATCGCCGCCCTGCTGCTGGTCGCCGGCGGCTCGCTGCTCGCCGTGCAGCTGATCTCCAGCGGCATGGGCGGAGGCGGCGCGGACAAGGGCAAGGGCGGTCCCGGTGGCGATCTCCGCGGCGACCGACTACGACCCCGCAGGGCGACGGCGAAGAGGACCACGCCGGGGTCGGCTTCGCGGTCGACGGCAACCCGACCGGGACCGCCTGGTCGACCGAGCACTACGAATCCGAAGCCTTCGCCGGGACCAAGTCCGGCCCCGACCCCGGCGTCGGCGTCTACGTGACGACCGTGGTGGCGGCCGACCCCGGCGAAGATGATCGTGCGCAGCCCGACCCCCGGCTGGGACGCCCAGGTCTTCGCCGCCCCATCCGGGCCGCCGTCCCAGCTCTCCGGCTGGGGGGAACCGGTCGGCGAAGTGAGCGGCGCCAGCGGCCTGCAGGAGATCGACCCCTGAGGACGCGGCAGCGCTGCCGCTACTTCCTGCTCTGGATCACCAAGCTGGCGGCGGCCAGCCGATCAGGAAGGCCGCTTCCAGGTCGAAATCAGCGACATCAAGCTGCTGGGCTGAACGACCCACCGACGGCGGCCGCTCGCAAATCGCGCAAACCGGCAGCGATCAATCGAGATCGAACGCGACCACGATCGCTTCGCTGAGAGCCGGCTCTTGACTGTCGAGCAGCACGCCGATCTGCTCTCCCACGGCATCGGTGGGGATGGTGGTGATGTTGTCGCAGCTGACGACCGAGGGCTCCGTGAGGCCGTTCGCAGCATCGACGCCCACCTCGCTGGATAGCCCGCGGGTGGTGGTGGTGATTGGCGCGACGGTCACCGTCCTCAGATGCGGCCGTACAAGCTCACGCGTGAGGATCAACACGGGCCGCGCCTTGTCGAGCTGTGCGACGTGGATGGCCCGCATCAGGCCGGGTCACGCGGCAGGCCCGCCGCGTACTCGGCGAGCCCTGCGAGCTCTGGGTCCGGGCCGGTGCGGGCGAGGATCCGGGCATCGCGTTCTGCGAGGTCACGCCGACGCTCGCGCTCGAGCGCCCGGGTTACGACAGCCGCCCGGCTGCGCTCGGCGCCGGAGCCGACGATCTCGTCAACGAAGTCGACAAGCTCGTCTGGGAGCCGAACTGCGATCTGCTTGCTCATCCCAAAATGGTAGCAAAACGGTAGCAACCGTTGCCCGCTCCCCTTTCGTCCAAACCAGGCGCCTTGCGGCGGGTCAGCAGACGCTCGCAATCGCGCGAAGCAGGAGTCAGATGGGGGCCAGGCTGTGCACCCTATCCGTCTTCTCAGCTCTGCCTCACGACTCGCGCGAAGTTGTGCCGCAAGGTCGCAAGGTCGCACATTTTCTGACCAAGGAAATCTCCACGAACGGTCGTCAAGCTGGCAGGTGGCCCTGGAGCCAGAGCCATCAAGAGGTCATCCAACTGCCAGCTCATTATCGAGCGCCACCGTAGGGCGGCAATCCCGACCTCACGGATCCCGTACTCGTCTTGGGTGTCTGCAAGGGCATAGCCAATTACCTGCCAAAGCTCCATCCGACCCACGATGCCGCTCTTCGTCGTTGCCTTCAAGTCAATCAGCCGATGTCGAGCAATAAGATCAGCGTCAGCACCCCCGAGCGCTTGGCTCATGCTGAATTCGGGGTTGAGGACCAGGGGACGAGCCTGTCGCAAGGCACTGTGGTCCTCCCAGGACGCCCGCCCCAAGAGCTCGAGGTCTCGGATCGTCGGCGGTGTCAGCGCCATCGGAATGAAGTCGTCAAGGCCGGTGCATTGCCGCAGTGGTTCGATCAAGAGATCGAAGATCGTGGGATTCATTGGACCGGCACGGAAGAACTGCTCGAAGCGGGCCAGGACCAAGCACCTGACGCAGAGTTCAAACCACTCGTCATCAGTTAGATCGCGGCGGCTGGGCCGGAGCTTCTTGATATCGGCGACAGCTTCTCGTTCGACCTCGATGGCCCGCATGTCAATGCGCGGATCCGACGTTAACCACTGCACAGCTTTGGAGGCCGCCGTCCGTTCAATCGAGGTAACTCGTAGGCAAGCCCGCAACAGATAATCGACAGCGGTTCCCACCAGGCTCGCATCCGCGCCGGGAACGCGCGACACAGCACACACCGCAGCACCACCGCGAAGGTAACGGTTCGCGTCCGTCGCGACTCGCCGCGTTTCGGGGAAGTTCTGCTCGAACCAAGCCCGCACCGGACTGCTCTTCGATGACAGGTGCGCGCTGAGACTCATGTCTCCGCTAATCGGGTGCCGGTTGCGCCAGCTCAAACCAGGTCCGCACGCGAGGCGGCAGCAAAGCGCGGTGCTTGGCAACGAAGGCGAGTAGCTGACTTGTCTTGATGGGGATCACGTCGTGCGAGGGAGACCCGGTGTAGAGCCCAGCTACGGAGTACGCGAAGAGCGTCGTCTCCTTACTCGGCGCGGCGGCGGCCAAGGCGTCGAGGTCGACGTCGCGATCGCCAGACTTCACCTGGAGAATTGCCGGAGCGTGAGTCCGCTTATGAATCATCGTCCACTCGTAGGCGGGGGTGTCGGTGCGCCGCGCCTTCGGCAGCGCCAGATATCCCCTCGAGACCTGCATCCACACGTAGATCAGATCCTCAAGGTCGTAGGGGTCAAGATGCTGCAGCACTTCTGCCGGCGAGAGATCCAAGGGCGCTGGCTTACGGCCGTGAAGCTTCTTCCAGATCCAGGCGGTGTAGATGCGGGCGCCCCGGTCCCATATTCGGCTGAAGCTGGTCGACACTCCAGAGAAGCCACGGACTACGGCCCCAGGAACCTCCAGATCGCCAAGCGGGCGTCTGGCCCACTTTGCGTCGCGGACTTGATGCGTATCCATCTTCCTGGCCATGGCGGAGTTCTCATAGCGATAGCCACTTGCGATTTTGGCGAGGCGGAAGCGACCCTCCAGATCGCGGGTCCAGACGAAGTCGCCTATAGCTGCGTCCTCTCCGAAGCGCCGCACGGTAGCGGCAGCCGTCGCGCCCCAGCCCTGTTCATCTTTGACCCGGATCGCCGCAACGACCTTGGCCAGTGAGGCGCCGCTTCGCAGCCCCTCGATCCCCCAGCCGATCCCAACTCGCCCGCCGTCGACACAGTAGGAGACCTGATCCGCATGGACCACGCCGTGCTTCAGCGATCGCAGCTTCGTCCGCCAAATAACCGGAGGATCATGAACCGGATCTGGAGCCACTGCGTAAAGCTATCGGCCCAGTAGATCCCGCCTTCACATGAGCGCAGCTGCTGCTCGCGCGGAGCAGCAGTGCCGATGGGCACTGACCCTAAGGTTCGAGTCAGCCAAGTGGCCTGGACCCCTCCAACGTTGTCACCCGAGGCCGCGTGATTTCGTAGACGCTTCTGACTCCCGGGCATCCTCCCAGGTTTTCCTCACCTCCCTCGGAGTGCGGTAGCCCAACCCGGAGTGGGGCCGGTGGTGGTAGGACTCGACGTAGGCGGCGATCGCCGCCCGTGCATCGTCGAGGGTCTCGAACTCCGAGCGCCAGACGAGGCGCTCCTTCAGCTTCGAGAACCAGGACTCGATGAAGGCCTGGGACTCGGGATCGCGGTAGCCGCCGCGGCGATGGGCGATCTCCAGCTCGGCCAACCGGGCGCGGAAGCCGCGGGAGGTGTAGGCGGTGCCGTTATCCGTGCCGAGGGTCAGCTGCCCCGGCTCGATCGCGTGCGCCTCGGCTCCGGCCTCGATCACGGCTTCGGCCTCCTGGCGGCGGCAGCGAACCTCAAGGCCCCAGGCGGCGATCTCGCGGGTGCAGCAGTCGACGATCGCGTTCAGGTAGCACCAGCCGTGCTCGGCGACCCAGATGCTCGTCATGTCCATGTGCCAGAGCTGGTCGGGGCGTTCGACGCGGAAGTGGCCGGGTCGTCGCCGGCGACCGGAGGGGCGGTGGCGCTGCAGCAGGCGCTCGGAGCGCATCACCCGCTGAGCCCGCTTGCGCGAGACCGGCCGCTTGATCTCCCTGCTCGTCAGGGCGGCGACCATGCGGGTGCCGTCGGTCGGGTTGGCCTTCGCCACCTCGACGATCGCCCGGTCGACGGTCCCCGTCGCCGGCCGAGGGCCCGGGCGGGTCCTCGGCTTCGGGGTCCGGTAGATCGCCTGCCGGCTGACTTTCATGACGCGCGCCACCACCGCGGCCTTGCGACCGCAGGCAACCAGCTGGCGGGACCGGGCGACGCGCTCTCTCACTCCCAGCCCCGCAATGCTTCCCCCGCGATCTCGAGCTCGTAGGTCTTGCGGCCCAGGGCGCGCTCCAGCTCGCGGATCTTCTTCGCCATCTCCTTCTCGCCCTGGCGCTCGTCTTTGCCGGCGAGGGCGAGGCGGCCGCCCTCCAACAGCTTGTCGCGCCAGCCGTAGTAGAGAGTCTCGGCGATCTCGTGCTCGCGGCAGACGTCCTTGACGGTCCGATCGCCGCGTAGCCCTGCCAGCACGATCTCCAGCTTCTGGGAGGCCGTGAACTTCCGGTACTTGCGTTGCTCTGCCAACTCGATCTCCTTGGTGGGTCGAGCGGCCATCCTGCGTGCCGTCTCGGATGGGTCGCGTCCCACCGTCCGGGTAATTTCGCCCTGACGTAGCTCCGCGCTCGGTCGATCCTACGCGGCGATCACCTCCTCGCCTACCTCGACGACCCGTGGCGGTTCCGCGGAACCGCCACGAGCGCGCCGGATGCGCTCGATCTCAGCCACGGTGCGCGGCGTCATCCTCACCCCGCGCCAACCCCGAGAGGCCAGCTCCAACACCGCCCAGATCAAGGTCAGCGCCGAGGTCTCGCCGGGGAAGCGGCCGATCACCTTGGTGCGGCGCCGCACCTCCACGAAGGTGCGCTCGAGCAGGTTGGTCGACCGCAGCCGCTTGCGGTGCTCGGAGGGGAAGAGCAGGTGGGAAACCAACTCATCGGCGTTTTCGTCGATCGTCCGCATCGCGGAGGGATAGGCGCGGCGGTACTCCTCGGCGAGGGCGATGAGGGCCGCCTTCGCCTCCCCGGGCGAGGCGGCCTCCTCGAAGATCCGCCACCAGCGCGCCTTGAACTCGGCGTGGTGGCGCTCGGGCAGCTTGGCGAGGACGTTGCGTAAGGCGTGAACCGTGCAGCGCTGCTGCGCCGCCGCCGGCCACAGCTCGCCCACCGCCTTCCAGATCCCCTGCGCGCCGTCGGCGATCACCAGGGCCGGGGCACGCAAGCCGCGCTTGATCAGGTCGCGGCCGAAGTCAAGCCAGCAGGCATAGCTCTCGCGGCTTCCCAGGGCCAGCCCGAGCAGGACCTTGCGCCCCTCCAGGGTGATGCCCCAGGCGCAGAGCACGCCCTCGGCGGGGGTGTCGTCTGGGCGCAGCTTCAGGTAGATCGCATCCAGGAAGCAGTAGACGACATCGTGCCCGGAGAGGTCTCGCTCGCACCAGCGCCGGTAGCGCTCCCGAGTGTCCTCGCAGATCCGCGAGACGGTCGACTTCGACACCACCTTCTCCTCGAAGGTTTCCGCCAGGGCGGCTTCGACGTCGCGGGTCGAGAGACCGCGCAGGAAGGAGCAGATCACCAGCGACTCCAGGGCATGGGTGCGGGTGACGCCCCGGCCGAGGATCTTCGACTCGAAGCCGAGTTTCTCGGCGTCTCTGATCCGCGGCCGCTCGACCTCGACCGGCCCCGAGGTCGTCACCACCTTGCGCTCCTCGTAGCCGTTGCGGTGGGAGATCGGCTTGCCGTCGCGCTGGTAGCGCCCACGGCCCAGGAACTCGCTCACCTCGTCCTCCAGCGCCACCTGCAACACGAGACGGGCGCCGGCCCGGGCGATCTCCTCGACCGGATCCTCGCTGCTGCCTGCTCCGGCGATCAGCTCGTCGAGCTGCTCGCGATATCTCTCACTCGGGACTATTCTCGCCATCTCGGGCGTGCCTCCTTTGCGTCGTCTTGCTGGACAACGCGGAGGCTACGTCCGAGCTAATTCCCCCGGCTTATGGGACGCGACCCTCGGATGCCTCTGCGGGGCTACGCCCCTCCGAGGCATCCGAGCGATCTACGTCAGGTGGGTGTCAACGCGGGAGTGGGGTCCAGGCCACAAGCATCCGCATCGATTGGCAGCCTGCATTAGGCATGATCGATCAGATACTGGTCTTGGCCGGAATCAGCACAGGAGCCGTCGCGACGGCAAGCGCGTTCGTGCTCGCTGTCATTGCCGTAGCGACCTTCGCGGCTAACTCACTTCTGTCTCGCGAGACGAGGGCTCAGAACACCGCTACTCTCCGGGTCGCTGTCGACCAAATGGAAATCGCAAGAGGACAGTTGGAGGCGATCAATGAGCAGGCCGAGATCGCGCGCAGAGCGCTGCAATTGCAATTGACTCCACGCTTGATTCCAGGCGGCCAAGAGACGTGTCAGATCGGGCCACCCGAGTTGTTGATGCCCGAGCCGCAGCCCGTAACGATCGTGCCGGTCTTCCTTGCGGTTGCGAATGCGGGAAATGGTGTCGCCATCATTGAGACTGATCGCGCCGAGGCCAAATGCGTTAGCCAGGGCACGCATCGTGAGATGACGATCATCGTCCCGCCAGCGCTCGCCCCAGGCGCCCAAGCACCGATCAAGCTCATACGTTCCAACGCGTCTGAAGACCAAGAGCTAGCCGCCGGCGAACGCTTCGAGGTCTCAATCCCTTATCGAGGCGACGACACTGCGATAGGGCTTCGGCAACTTCGGTTCAGTGCCCAGTACTTCAACGACTCGCATTGGAAGCTTAGAGGCCTGGACTCGCAAGACTAAATGGCTCTGCCGGCGCGATTCTATGGGCTATCCGGCGAAGTAGAGCTCGATCCATCGATCCGCCGGGATCACACTGCGATAGGCCTCAGCAGCAGCGTCGATGATGGCGAGGATGGGCATGCGGTCGTCGTTTCGACAGGGTTCTGGGTACTGCCCATCACTCTGCTATTTGACGCGCAGGGTGGCCATCTCGCGAATGTTGCTCATTCACGCGAAGCGGGAGGCCGCCTGCGTGCGGCAAGAGGCAGCAGCTCAGTCCTCGGGCTCATAGAGCAGCGAGCTGCTGATCGCGGTCGCCGTATCGGTCGCCGGCCAGCCGAAGTGATGGTGGTGGACCAGTAGGAAGAAGCCCACCAGGGGGACCGCCAGCGCAGCCCGGCCGAACTGCTGAGGCTCGTCGGTAGAAACGGTGATGCCGCACCCTCCGATCTCTACGTAGGGCTGAAGTGCGTCGACTTCGGCGTGAGCGATCCTGCTGGTGGTGCGATAGAGCGCGGTGTAGAGGCCGCGGAAGCTTTTCAGCGATCTGCCCTCGGTCGGCTGGCCCTCGAACGCCTCGAGATGCCTCGGCCAGTACTCGTCGATCGCTTCCGTGCGTAGCTCCAGCGTTTTCATCCGCTTCCTCGCAAGGGCCTCGGCGTCCTCGGCGCTGATCAATTCGATCCCGTAGTCCTCGCGGGTCTCTTCGTGGAACTTGGCCCAGCGTGACTCGGAGTGTTCGCGCCACTCTTGCAGGTGCTTGTCGGGGTTGATTGCGATCCAGGAGAAGACAGTCACCTGCTCGAACAGCGTCCGCAGTGCGACCTCGGCGTCGGCCCGCCGCTCGGCACTGACCAGCACTGAGACGCTGTCGAAGATTGCCCCGACCCGAGCAAGCATTGCCGTGGCCCAGAACTCCCAGCTGATCTCGACTGGCATTCGCCGCGGGAGGCGTTCGCCCAGCAGCGTCTGGATCTCATCATTGATCTCTGCAAGCTGCGCTGCTGAAAAGCCGTGCGCCGGCTGCTTTCCCCGTTTCTGGTCGTTCTTATCCATCAACGACTTCCCGCTTCCAGCTCGTCGTTATTCGTGGTTGCTACTCCGGTCACTGCAGAGCATCATCCCGGCATGCCCTGACGACCATGCCGGTGTAGCGGCCACTTTCGCTCCCGCGTGATTGCGAGCACGTCGGCGGACGCCGCTCACGTGCCTGCTCTGGACGAGAAGCGGCGGCGCGGCTCTCGCCGTTGAGCTTCCGCCGTCGCAGCAAGCGGCGGTGTCCGGCCCCTTGAGCGAGTCCTTTCCGGAGGCCCATCAGACATAGCGATCCTTCACGAAGGATTCGCGATCCAGTGCGAGTAGACACCGAGATGGTCGTCGAGGCGCTCGAGGTGTTGGTTGAAGTGGAGGATGTCGATGGCGGCGGCCCGCGACCAGGAAGGCCGCTTCCAGATCGAAATCAGCGACATCAAGCTGCTGAGCTGAGCTGCCCAGCGCTGATCGTCCGACTGGCGAAACCTTTAGTCTGCGGAGCAGCGGAAGAGGGCCTCACTTGTGGTGCGTGGGGGTGCGCTTGAGAAGCGTCACGGGGGCTTGGTCGCCCCCAGCGGGTTCGACTCCCGCCTCTTCCGCCACAAGGACTCTGCTGGCCGGGGTTCCCGGCGGCGACACGACCTCAGTCGTGAGGCCTAACCAGCCTTCCATCGTTCCCGGCCCGGCCAGCAAAGCCAAGTTTGAGGTTGCCGGTAACAGCGCTAGACTTGGCGCAGCTTCTCAAGCGCACGCGGCCCAACCAGCCGCCCTAAAAGACCCGCTCCGGCGGGTCTTTTAGTTGCGTCGGCTACGAAGTCATTGCCTCGGTGGTCTCACGAAAGAGCGGGACTCAGAACTCGTAGGAGCGGGCGGTGGCGTGGCGCTCCAGGGCGAGGTGGACGAGGCGGTCGCAGAGGTCGGGGTAGTCGATGCCGGCGGCCTGCCAGAGCTTCGCGTAGACGCTGGTCTCGGTAAAGCCGGGCATCGTGTTGAGCTCGTTGACGAGGATCTCGCCGCCCGGCTCGACGAAGAAGTCGCAGCGGGCCAGGCCGGAGCAGCCGCCGAGCCGGAAGGCGGCGATCGCCAGCTCGCGGAGGCGCTCCGCCTGGGCTCGCCGGCGAGCGGCGCCGGGACGACCAGCTCCATGCCGCCGTCGCCGTACTTGGTCTCGTAGTCGTACCAGTCGCCGTGGGCGACCACTTCGCCCGGCGGCGAGGCCTCGACCCGCTCGTTGCCGAGCAGCGAGCACTCCACCTCGCGCCCCCGCGCGGAGGCCTCGACGATGACGCGCGGGTCGTGGCGGAGCGCCAGCTCGACCGCCGCCTCCAGCTCCTCCGCCGCCTCCACCTTGCTGATGCCGACGCTCGAGCCGAGCCGCGAGGGCTTCACCCAGAGCGGCAGGCCCATCGCCTCGCAACGCTCGCGCCAGCCCTCCTCGCCGACGCCGGCGAACCCGACCTGGGGGATGCCGTGCTGGGCGAAGAGCCGCTTCAGGGTCAGCTTGTCCATGCAGACCGCCGAGCCGAGCACGTCGGAGCCGACGTAGGGGACGTCGAGCCACTCGAGCAGCCCCTGGACGCTGCCGTCCTCGCCGAAGGGGCCGTGCAGGGCCGGGAAGACGGCGTCGGCGCCGAGCAGGCCGGCGCCGGGCGCCAGCTCGACCGGCGCGCCGTCGCAGCTCCAGCGGCCCCTCGCGGGAGATCGTCACCAGCAGCGCCTCGTGGCCGGCCTGCTCCAGCCCGCCCGCCACAGCCTCGCCGGAGCGCAGCGAGACCTCGTGCTCGGAGGAGCGGCCGCCGCAGAGCACCGCGACCCTCATCGGCGCCCGCCCTCCCGGCGTCGTCGATTCGCCCTGCGCCGCCCGGGGCGGTCGATTCCGCCTTCGCCTTGCCGACGACCAGCGTCACGACGGTGCCGGGATCGACTTCCGAGCCGGGCGGCGGGAACTGGTCGGTGACGCGGCCGACCTGGGCGGCCGCTTCGGTTTCCTGTTCCTGCACGGTCGGCTTGAGGCCGGCTTCGCGCAGCATCTGTCACCGCGTCGGCGCGCAGCTTGCCGATCAGGTTCGGCACGCCGACCTTCTGCTGGCCCTTGGAGACGACGATCGCGACGGTCGAGCCGCGCGGTCAGCTTCGAGCCCGCGTTCGGCGACTGGCTGATCACCTCGCCCGCCGGGGTCGAGCTCGGCTTCTTCCGAGACTTCGGGGACGAGGCCGCGGGCGCGGATCTGCTGTACCGCCACCGGGCGCTGCGTGCCGACCAGAACCGGCACGACTCGACCAGCTTCGGGCCCGGTCGAGACGGTGAGCGTCACGGTCGAGCCGCGCGTCGCCGCGTCCCGCCGGCCGGGCGCGAGCCGATTACCAGGCCGGCGGCGACCTGTTCCGAGCTGACCCTCTTCAGGCTCGCCCTGAAGCCCGCCGCGCTTCAGCGCCGCGACCGCGTCTTCGCGGCTCATCCCGGCCGTCGCCGGGACCTTGGCGCTGCCCGGGCCGGCGCTCACCGTCAGGCTCACCTTCGGCTTCGAGCAGAAGAGGGTGAGGAAGGCGCAGTCGAGCGCCGCTCCCCTCGCCGGCGGGGAGGCGAGCGGGTCCTGCTCGAGGACGGTGTTGCGCGGCGCTTCGCGCTCGCACCCGCTTCACCTCGCCGACCTTGAAGCCGTCCTGTTCCAGCAGGGCGATCGCGACGTCGGAGCTGCCGGCCGGTCACGTTCGGGCACCGAGGTCGTCGTGTCGCGGGTCAGCGCGATCCCGGCCAGGACGCCGATCAGCACCGCCGCCAGCACCGCCAGCCAGCGGCGGCGCCAGCGCCGCTGGCGCTCGCGCTCATCCCCGGCCGCGGCCGCCTCCTGCGGCGGCGCCACTACCGGCGGCAGCGGCGCGAAGGCCACCGTGCCGCCGCCCGCCGCGCCGGGGTCGCGGAGCGCCGCGTCGAGCGCCGCGATGAACGCTGTCGGCGCTCTGGAAGCGCGGCCGGGGTCCTTCTCCAGCGCCCGCATCACCGCGGCGTCGAGGGCCGGGTGAGACCTCCGGGTTGATCGAGCTGGGCCGCTGCGGGGTCTGCGAGACCTGCTTCATCGCGACCGCGACGCGCTGTCGCCCTCGAAGGGCACCCGGCCGGCGAGCGCCTCGTAGAGCATCACCCCGATCGAGTAGAGGTCGGAGACCGCGGTCACGTCGAGGCCCTGCGCCTGCTCGGGCGAGAGGTAGTGCGGGGTGCCCATCACCGAGCCGGCCTGGGTGATCTCCGAGACCCCGGCGCGGGCGATCCCGAAGTCGGTGACGAGCGACCTTGCCCTCTGCGTCGACGATCACGTTCTGGGGCTTGAGGTCGCGGTGGACGATCCCGTGGCGGTGGGCGAAGCCGGCCGCCTCGAGCACCTGGCGGACAGGGCCGACCGCCCGCTCCGGGCCGTCAGGCCCGGCGTCGATCAGCTCCTTCAGGGTGCGGCCCTCGAGTATCTGCATCGCGATGTAGTAGGTGCCCTCGACGTCGCCGCGGTCGAAGACGGCGACGATGTTGGGGTGCTGGAGGCCGGCGGCGGCCTCCGCCTCGCGGCGGAACCGCTCGACGAACTCGCGGTCCTGGGCGAAGCGGCGGTGGAGGATCTTCAGCGCGACGAGGCGCTGCAGATGCGGGTCTTCGGCCAGCCAGACGTCGGCCATCCCGCCGGCGCCGATCCGGCCCAGCAGCCGTAGCGCCCGTCGACCACGCTCCCCTCGCGCACCTCAGGCACGCGCCCTGCCTCCTTGCTCTCATCTCGTCATGCTTCGCCCCTTCAGGATCGTTTCCGCGACGGCGCGGAAGATCGGCGCCGCGACGTCGTTGCCGAACTGCGTCGTGCACTCGACAGTCGCCGCGATCGCGATCTTCGGTTCGTTGGCGGGCGCAAAGCCTATGAACCATGCCTGGTTCTCGTCGGTGCCGCCGCCGCAGGATCTGGTTGAAGGGGGTTTCCGCCGTTCCCGTCTTGCCGGCGACCCGGACGCCGGGGATCGCCGCGTTGGTGCCGGTGCCGGCGCTGACCACTCCTTCCATCGCGGTGGTCAGCTCCGCCGCGGTCTGGGACGCTGATCGGCTGGCTGTACTGGGAGGGCTCGAGCCGCTTGACGACGCGCCCGTCGGGGTCGACGACGCGGCTCCAGATCTGCGGCTTCATCAGCCTGCCGCCGTTGGCGACGGCGGCGGCGACCTCGGCCATCTGCAGCGGCGTCACCGCGAGGCGCTCCTGGCCGATCGCGACGCGGGCGAGGTCGACCGGGTCGCCGGGCCCGAGCAGCTTCTTCGCCCTGGAAGACGCCGCTCTTGTAGACCTGCGTCGAGGGGAGGTCGATCGCCGGGGTCGCGTTGAAGCCGAAGCGGTCGCATGTAGTCGAACAGCGTCTGCTCGCCGACCCGCTGGCCGAGCTGCGCGAACCAGGTGTTGACCGAGTAGGTCAGCGCCGTGTCGAGCGAGATCGGGCCGAAGCTCTGGTTGAAGTCGTTCTGGAGCGGCTGGCCCTGGACCGAGAGCGGCGCCGGGGGCGTCGATCGTCGTTTCCGGGGTGATCGCGCCGCCGTCGAGGCCGGCGGCGGCGGTCACCACCTTGAAGGTCGAGCCGGGCGGGTACTGGCCCTGCGTGGCGCGGTCGAGCAGCGGCGAGGTGGGGTCGGTGTTGAGCGCCGAGAGGTGCTCGGGGACGCGGTTCGGGTCGAAGGGCGGGTTCGAGGCGAGCACCCGGACCCTGCCGCTGCTCGGTTCGATCGCCACCACGGCGCCGAAGCCCGCCGCTTCGAGGCCCTGGAGCGCCACCCGCTGCGCCGCCGGGTCGAGGTTGGTGACGAGGTCGTCGCCCCGCTTGGCGCGGCCGCTCAGTTCGTCGAGGATCGAGCTGAATTCCGAGCCGTTGCCGACCAGCTCTTCGTTGTGGGACTGCTCGAACTCGCTGTCGCCCTCGCGCACGTAGCTGTAGCCGATCGGGTGCCCGAACAGGCTCCCCTGCGGGTAGCGGCGCACGTAGCGCAGGCCGGCGCCGTGGCCCCTGGCGACGGAGCCGGCGATCACCGCGCCGTCGGCGGCGAGGATCCGCCCGCGGCGGATCTGCTGCTGCTCCAGCAGCGGGAACTTGTTGACGCTCTCTTCCTTCAGCGCCTTGGCGTCGAAGACCGACCAGTACGAGGTGAAGCCGACCAGCACCGCGAAGAGGACGGCGATCAGCGAGAACAGCTTGACGATCTGGCGGTTCACGTCGACCTGCCCGGGGCGAGCGGCTGCGCCGCCTCGCGGCGGGCCCGGTCGGAGATCAGCAGCAGCAGCGCCAGCAGCACGAAGTTGGCGACGATCGAGCTGCCGCCGTAGCTGACGAAGGGCAGGGTGACGCCGGTCAGCGGTATCACCCGGGTGACGCCGCCGATGATCACGAAGGCCTGGATCGCGAAGACCGCGGTCAGCCCGGTGGCGAGCAGCTTCGAGAAGCCGTCGTCGGCGAGCAGGGCGATCTTGAAGCCGCGCGCCGCGATCAGCAGGTAGATCAGGATCACCCCGCAGGCGCCGAAGAGGCCCAGCTCGTTGACGATCAGCGAGTAGATCGTGTCGGTCTGGGCGGCGGGCAGCAGGGCCGCGTGGGTGCCGGGGACCGTGATCAGCGCCTGCCCGAAGCCCTTTGCCGAACAGGCCCCCGTCGGCCTGGGCGAAGATCGACTGGAGGATCTGGTAGCCGCTCGAGGCCGAGTGCGTGGTAGGGGTCGAGCCAGACTTCGACCCGCTCGTGGACGTGGGGCACGGTCGAGGCGAAGAACCAGGCGCCGAGCAGGAACATCGCCATGCCGATCACGACGAAGGAGAAGCGGCCGGTCGCCACGTAGAGCAGGGCCAGGAAGGCGGCGAAGAACATCAGCGAGCTGCCCAGGTCGCGGATGAAGACGAGCATCAGCATCGAGGCGCCCCAGACGACCAGCAGCGGCCCGAGATGCTTGAGCGGCGGCAGCGTCACGCCGAGCACCCGCCGCGCCCCGACGATCAGCACCTCGCGGTGCTCGCGCAGGTAGCTGGCGAGGAAGACGACGAGGCAGATCTTCGAGAACTCGGCCGGCTGGAAGGCGAGCGGGCCGAGCTTGATGTCGAGGTAGGCGCCGTTCACCTGCTGGCCGATCCCCGGCAGGCGCGGCGCCAGCAGCAGCAGCAGCCCGACCGCCGCGATCGTGTAGCGGTAGCGCTCCAGCACGTCGTAGTCGCGCAGGAAGTGGATCGTCAGCGCGAAGAGGACGAGGCCGAGCACGAACCAGTCTGGCCTGGTCACGGGCCAGGGTCGGGTCGATCCGGTAGACGATCACCAGCCCGAACGCGGTCAGCAGCGCGACCAGCGGGAAGAGGTAGGGGTCGGCGTCGGGGAGGCGCAGCCGCAGGTAGAGGTGGGTGGCGAGGCAGACCGCGAGGAAGTAGGCGCCGTAGAGGAGGCTGAGGTTGCCCAGGCGGGCGCTCCCCTGCGCGAAGACCGCTGCGAAGCCGGCGGTGAGGAGCAGCGCGACGGGGAGCAGGGCGGCCAGCTCCCGGTTCCTGGCCGACCTCAAGGAACCCCCTGGCTGCGTTCGATGTCTTCGATCAGCGAGACGGCGTCGGAGCGGGAGCGGAGGCTGTGGCCGGTGACCGCCTCGCGGCGACGGCTGCGGCAGCGAGCCGGTCTGGATCGGGCTCGCGTAGCGCTCCTGGTAGAGCGCCGAGGCCGAACGGAAGCTCGTAGGGCAGGCCGCGATAGAGGGCGACGCGGCCGCTCGAGTCGGTGCCCAGGAACCACACCTGTCGGCTCGCGTACCAGGCGCCGCCGATGACCAGCGGCGAGCAGGGCGAGGACGGCGAGCGCCCTTGCCGCGGCGCGCAGGCGGCGGCGCGGGGGCTTGGCGGCGAGCTGCTCGCGGCGGCGTGCGGCGGCGGCCCCGGCGGCGCGGCGGCGGACCTCGGTCGCGGTGAGGCCGGCCTCGGCCGCCGCGCCGCCGACCAGCGTCGCGCTTTCCGGGGCGCGGCGGGGCGCGGCGGCGTCGCCGAGGCGGAAGGCGAGCGCGGTGATGTTGTCGCGGCCGCCCGCCCGGTTGGCCGCGTCGACCAGGGCGCCCACCGCCTCCTTCATCGAGCTCGCCACGGCCAGGGCGCGGCGGATCCGCTCCTCGTCGACCATCGTCGTCAGCCCGTCCGAGCAGAGCAGGAAGGTGTCGCCGGGGGCGGCCGGGACCGTCTGCACGTCGACCTCGACGTCCGGCTCGGGCCCCAGCGCCCGGGTGATGATCGAGCGCTGCGGGTGGTCCTCGGCCTGGGCGTCGGTGATCTGGCCCTTGCGGCGCATCTCCTCGACCAGCGAGTGGTCGCGGGTGAGGCGCTCCAGCCTGCCGTCGCGCAGGCGGTAGGCGCGGCTGTCGCCGACGTGGCCGATGCAGACCTCCTCGCCCTCGGCGTCGACGATCGCCGCGGTGATCGTCGTCCCCATCCCGGCCCGCGACGGGTCGGCCTGGGCGAGCGTCGTGGATCTCGCGGTTGGCGGCTTCGATCGTCTCGCGCAGGACGCGCTCGGGCGGGGCGTCGGGCAGGTCGCGGTCGAACGCCTCGGCCGCCGCCTTCGAGGCGACCTCGCCGGCCTGGGCGCCACCCATGCCGTCGGCGACGACGAAGATCGGGGGGCGGATGAAGAAGGAGTCCTCGTTGGCGCTGCGCTGCCGGCCGGTGTCGGTGCGGAACGCCTGGTCGTCGACGCGCAGCATCAGGAACCACCGTCTCGGCGCATGCTCCGCGCCCGAAGAATCAGATATGGACGGCCGCTCCGCATGCGCCTCATGTCTCGAACCTCAGCTCGGTGTCGCCGATCCGCACCAGGTCGCCGTCGATCAGCTCGGCCTCGCCGTGCAGGGACGCGTCGTTGAGCAGCGTGCCGTTGGTCGAGTTCATGTCTTCGATGTAGGTGCGCCCGTCGCGGGAGAAGATCCTCGCGTGGACGCCGGAGGCGTAACGATCCTCGATCCGCAGGTCGGCTTCCGCGGAGCGGCCGATCGAGAGCCCGCCGATCAGGTCGAAGCGCTCGCCGGCCTGCAGGCCGCCGCCGCGCTCGGCCACCAGCCAGGCGTCGGCCCCGGGCGCCGGCCCCGCCATAGGCCGGCGCGGGGTGGAATCCGGTCGCGTCGGGCGCCGGGGCCAGGGCGCCGCGCAGGTCCTTGAGTGCGCTGCGCGCGACCCAGAACAGGAACAGGTAGAGGACGACCAGGAAGCCGAACTTGAGGGCGACGGAGATCGGGTCGTAGGCCATTCGCGTCGCGCTCTCACTGCTCGACGTCGAACTGGAAGGTCGTGGTGCCGACGGTCACCTCGTCGCCGGGGCGGAGCCTGGTCGAGGCGACGCGGCGGCCGTTGACCTTGACCCCGTTGGTGGAGCCGAGGTCGGCGATCGTCCAGTCGCCAGTGCGGGCGCGGCGAAGCTCGGCGTGGTGGCGGGACACGTTGGGGTCGCGCAGCACGCAGTCGGCGTCCCTGGCGCGCCCGATCGTCGCCCGCGGCCCCTCCAGCACGTAGCGGCGGCCCTCGAGCGAGACGATCGCCCGGGTCGCGAGCGAGCGGCGGCGGCTCGGCGGCCGCCGCGGGCTCGGCGGCAGGGCGCGGCGCCGTGTAGACCATCGTGTGGCCCTCCTCGCCCTGGCTGGGGCTGCCGCCCTCGTGCGCGGGCGGCTTGACCAGCCGCGTCTGGATCCCGAACTCGCCGAGCCGCAGGCGCTCGTCGGTCTTGAACTCGACCGCCGGACGGGTCAGCAGGTCGTAGCCGCGCCGCCGCGCGTGCTCGAGCAGGTAGCCGGACAGCTCCTGCTCGAGCGAGCGCTCGTATCCCTCCACCCTGGAGCGATCGCGGCTGGAGAGGTAGACCATGTACTCGTTGGGGACGTAGACGCGGGCGACCCCGGCGGTCTTGTGCGCGTCCATCTCCTTGGCGAGCTTGCGGGCGAGCTCGACCGGCTGCACCTCGGAGCTGAAGGCGCGGCTGAAGACCCCCTCGACGAGGCCTTCGATGCGACTCTCGAGGTTGCGTAGAACGCTGATCGATGGCTCCTTTCGCAGCCGTGCTGCAGTTTCGCCGGGGGGGCGGTGGACCGGCTGAAATCCTACGGCAGCAGGACCCCATGGCCGACCGCGAGCCAGGCGCCGGCGGCGGCGGCGATCGCGGCGGCGGCGAGGCGGAGGCGCAGCGGGCGGGCGGTGCCGGGCGGCCGAACGGAGAGGCCGTCCAGCGACGCCTCGATCGCCGCCCCGAGCTGCTCGAGCGAGAGACGGCGCGAGGGCCGCGGCTGCAGGCAGGCGTCGACCGCGTCGGCCAGCTCCCGCGGCAGGTCGGGGCGGAGGCGCCGCAGGGGCCGGAAGCGGGCCCCGATCGCCCGCGCCGTGGCGGCCGGCGTGGCGCGGCGGTTCGGGTTCTCGCCGCTCCAGCACTCGTACAGCACCAGCGCCAGCGAGTAGACGTCTGCCTCGGGACCGGCCTCGCGGCCCTCGGCCTGCTCCGGCGACATGTAGGCGAGGGTGCCGACGACGTCGCCGGGCGCGGTCAGGGCGGCGGCGTCGCTGAGCCGCGCGATCCCGAAGTCCATCAGCTTGGCGTGGGGCTCGCCGTCCTCGGTGACGAGGACGTTCTGGGGCTTGATGTCGCGGTGGACGACGCCCGCGCACGTGGGCGTGGTCGAGCGCCTCGCAGAGGTCGGCGCCGATCTCGCCGATCTCGCGGTCGCTGAGCGACCCCTGGCGCGCCCGCTGCGCCAGGGTCGCGCCGTCGACCAGCTCGGTGACGAGCAGCGCGCTGCCCTGCTCCTCCCCCATCTCGTAGAGGGTGACGATGCCCGGGTGGTTGAGGCGGGCCGCGGCCTGCGCCTCGCGCAGCACCCGGCGGCAGCCCTCGCCGCCGCCGGACTCGATCGCCTTGACGGCGACCGACCGCTCGAGGCGCCCGTCCCAGGCCTCGTAGACGACGCCGAACCCCCCACTGCCGATGCGGCGCTCGATCAGGAAGCGGTTGAGCACGATCGAGCCGACCAAAGTCCCTCCGACTTCGCCGCGCGCGGGCGCTCTCCTCTGCGCCCGGCGGTGGGAAAAGCGCAACGTTTGCTGCGGGTCTTGACGCGAAGGCCCCACCACGGTGCATACTCTCCCCGCCAGCCAACCAGCTTCGGAGAGCCATTTCCTTGCAGGATTCACCCGCATCCCGGCCGGTCGCAGCGCCACCGGCCGCACCGCCGCCCCGAACGACAGCAGATCCTGCTGCGTCGCGGTCTCGCGCTGGGCGGCGGCCTGCTCGTCCTGATCCTGATCGTGCTCGGGGTGAAGGGCTGCCTCAACGCGCGCAAGCAGCAGGAACTGTCCGACTACGCGCGCAACGTCAGCCAGATCGCCGAGGAGACGGACCAGACCGGCAAGGCCTTCTTCGGCAAGCTCTCGAACCCGGGCAAGCTCTCGGTGACCGAGTTCGTCGCCGAGGTCAACGCCGACCGCAGCGCCATGAGCAACTACGTGACGCGGGTCGAATCGCTCGAAGCGCCCGGGCGAGATGAGCCATGCGCAGGACGCCCTGAAGCTCGTCTACGAGCTGCGCGGCAGCGCGATGGCCGCGATCGCCGACAAGATGAGCACGGCGCTGGGCAACGTCGGGGCCGGCAAGGCGACCGCTGAGATCGCCAACCGGATGCGGATGCTGATGGCGAGCGACGTCCTCTACGGGGCGGTCGTGCGACCGGAGATCGACGGCGTCCTCGCCGCCAACGGGATCGACGGCAGCGACGTGCCGCGGAGCGCCTTCCTGCCGGACGGGAACCAGCTGGCTCGACGGCGCCGCGATCAGCACGGCGCTCGGCCTCGGTCAGCGGGTCGAGCCGCACGGCGACCCCCGGCGTGCACGGGCTGGGCCTGATCGCGACCGGCATCGGCGGCACCGAACTCGTCTCCGAATCGACCACCGCCGTCTCTGCCAAGGGCACGCCGGAAGTCGAAGTCAAGGTTCAGAACCAGGGCGAATCGACCGAGAACGGGGTGACGGTCTCGGTGACCGTGAACGGGGCACACCCTGCAGGGCAACATCAGCTCGATCGCGGTCGGCGAAACGGCGAGCGTGACGATCCCGCTGACGCCGGCGCCGCAGGGGCAAGGCGACCCTCGAAGTGGACGTCAAGCCGGTGCCGGGCGAGCAGGTCACGGAACAACAACAAGGCCAGCTACACGGTCGAATTCCAGTGAAGGATGCGGATCGCCTACCTCGGGCCGGCCGGCACCTTCACCGAGGACGCGCTGCTCGAGGCGGCGCCGCAGGGGGGCTTCGAGCCGCTGCGCACGCCGACCGTCCACGACGCGATCCTCGCGGTCGAGCGGGGCGAGGCGGAGCGGGCGCTTCGTCCCCTTCGAGAACTCGATCGAGGGCGCGGTGCGGAGCACCCTCGACACGCTCGCCTTCGACACCGAGGCGGTGACGATCGTCGGCGAGCACGACTTCGCGGTGCGCGCCCACCTGATCGTCCGCGAGCCAGTCGAGCTGGAGCGGATCGACGCGGTCCTCTCGCATCCCCAGCCGCTCGCCCAGTGCGCCCGCTTCCTGCGCGAGCGGCTGCCCGAGGCGGAACGGCGCAGCGTCAGCAGCACCGCGGCGGCGGTGCGCATGGTCGCCGAGTCGAGCCGCCCGTGGGCTGCGATCGGCTCCCGCTCGGCGGCCGAGCTCTACGGCTGCCGCATCCTCTGCGAGGGGATCGAGGACGAGGCCGACAACGTGACCCGCTTCGTCTGGATCGCCCCGGCGGGGACCGCGGCCGGCGAGGGCGGGCCCTGGAAGACGTCGCTGGTCTTCTCCGAGCTGGGCGAGGACCACCCGGGGGCGCTGGTCGAGGCGCTGCAGGAGTTCTCCAGCCGCGGCGTCAACCTGAGCCGCATCGAGTCCCGCCCGCTGCGCCGCGGCCTCGGCCGCTACATGTTCTTCTGCGACCTCGAGGGCGCGGTCGACGACGCACCCGTCTCCGAGGCGATCGCGGCCCTCCGCACCAAGGCCGAATCGGTGCGGATCCTGGGCTCCTATCCGGTCGGGTAGGAGGCGCGTGCGTAGAATTGCCGACCAAGATGGCACGGGTTCTTGTGCTCAACGCGACTTATGAGCCGATCAACGTGTGCACGTTGAGGCGAGCTGCTGTGCTTCTGCTGAAGGAAAAGGCCGAGCTGCTGGAGCGGCGCGAGGGGGCGATCCACTCCGAGTTCATGACGCTCGAACGGCCGGACGTGATCCGCCTGCTCAGCTACGTGCGCGATCCCGCGCCAGGCCCACAGGCGCAAGATCACGCGGCGGGCGGTGCTTGCCAGGGACGCTTGGACCTGCCAGTACTGCGGCTCCCGCAACTCCGGGCTCACGGTGGACCACGTGATCCCCAGGAGCCGGGGCGGGAAATCCGTCTGGGAGAACATCGTCGCCGCCTGCGCCAGCTGCAACCGCCGCAAGGGCAACCGCCTGCCCCGCGAGATCGAGATGCACCCGCGCCGCAGCCCCAAGGCGCCCGGCCCGACGGTCTTCATCCAGGTCGCGAGCCCCAAGCATCCCGCCGGCCTGGCAGCAGTACCTACCCGCGGCAGCCTAACCAGCGCCGGACAGGGGAGGGGCGGCTCCGCTGGAGCCGCCCCTCCCCCTACTCAGCCAGCAGCTCGTCCTGCTGCGGCGCCGCGCCGTCGTCCGAGGACGCCTCGCCGGACTCGACTACGAGGGCGACGGCGCTGACTCGGTCGTCGTCCTTGATGTTCATCACCTTGACGCCCTGGGTCGGGCGGCCCATCTTCGAGATGCCGCCTGACCGAGGTCCGCTGGACCATCCCGTTCTGCGAGATGAAGAGCAGCTCCTGGTGCTCGCGGACGATCAGGGCGCCGGCCAGGCCGCCCTTCTTCTCGGTCAGCTTCGCTGTCAGCACGCCTTTCGTGCCGCGGCCCTTGACCGGGTACTCGGAGATCGAGGTCCGCTTGCCGTAGCCGTTCTCGGTGACGACGAACAGCTCCGTGTCGTCGCGGGCGACGGCCAGCGCCAGCACCCTGTTCGGCTCGCCGTTGACCTTCGAGGCGACGTTCATCCCCCTCACCCCGGAGGTGTCGCGGCCCATCGCCCGCACCGCCTTCTCCGAGAAGCGGGAGGCGTGGCCCGACTTGGAGACCAGCAGCAGGTCGTCGTCGCCCGAGGTGAGGCGGACCTGGACCAGCTCGTCGCCGTCGCGCAGCTTGATCGCGATGATCCCGTCGGCGCGGATCGGCGTGTTGTAGGCGAGCAGCTCGGTTTTCTTGACCAGGCCCTTGGCGGTCGCGAAGGCGACGTACCTGCCCTCCTTGAAATCGCGGGTCGGAATCACCGCCATCACCCGCTCGCCGTCGCGCAGCGGCAGCAGGTTGACGAGGGCGCTGCCTTTCGCCGTGCGCGACCCCTCCGGCAGCTCGTAAACCTTGAGCCGGTAGACCTTGCCGCGATTGGTGAAGAAGAGCAGGTAGTCGTGGGTCGAGCAGATGCGCAGGTGCTCGATGTAGTCGTCCTCTTTCAGGTTCATCCCCATCACGCCGACGCCGCCTCGGTGCTGCTGGCGGTAGGTGGCGAGCGGCAGCCGCTTCACGTAGCCCGAGGCGGTCATCGAGATCACCATCTGCTGGTCGGCGATCATGTCCTCGATCCCGACGTCGCCCTCGAAATAGGCGATTTCGGTGCGCCGCTCGTCGCCGTAGGCCTCGACGACTTCGGCCAGCTCCTCCTTGACGACGCCCATCACCCTCGCCTCGTCGCCGAGGATCGCCCGCAGCTCGCCGATCCGCTCGATCAGGTCGGCGTGCTCGGCGCGGACCTTGTCGGCCTCCAGCGCGGTGAGGCGCTGGAGGCGCATGTCGAGGATCGCCTGCGCCTGCTCGTGCGACAGCTCGAACGTCGAGATCAGCCCCTCGCGG
Source organism: uncultured Solirubrobacterales bacterium (assembly GCA_963696185.1). GTDB lineage: Bacteria > Actinomycetota > Thermoleophilia > Solirubrobacterales > 70-9 > VRUE01. Next base: position 1,381,153 of record OY968825.1, on the reverse strand, counting down.
GCGGTGTCGGGGTCGGCCGAGCCGCGGATCAGCGCGATCACCGCGTCGAGGTTGTCGAGCGCGATCAGCAGGCCCTCGAGGATGTGGGCGCGGGCCTCCGCTTTGCGCAGTTCGTGCTGGGTGCGGCGGGTGACGACCTCGCGCTGGTGGCGAACGTAGTGGTGGACCAGCTCCAGCAGGCTCAGGGTGCGGGGCACCCCGTCGACCAGCGCCACCATGTTGATGCCGAAGCTGGTCTGCATCTGCGTTTTCTTGTAGAGGTTGTTGAGCACGACCTTGGCCGGCTGGCCACCCCGCTTCAGCTCGATCACGAGGCGCATCCCGGAGCGGTCGGACTCGTCGCGCAGGTCGGAGATCCCCTCCAGCTTCTTTTCCCGGACCAGGTCGGCGATCTTCGTGACGAGGCCGCTGTCGCCGCCCTTCTTGACCATGAAGGGGAGCTCGGTGACGACGATCGCGTCCTTGCCGCCCTTCAGCGGCTCGACGTGGGCGCGGGCGCGCACCCGAACCGTGCCGCGGCCGGACGCGTAGGCGTCGCGGATCCCCTCGGCGCTCATGATGCCGCCGCCCGGGAAGTCCGGCCCCTTGACGTGCTCCATCAGCCCCGCCAGGTCGATGCCCGGATCCTCGATGTAGGCGTCGACCGCGGCGGCCACCTCGCGCAGGTTGTGGGGCGGGATGTTGGTCGCCATCCCGACCGCGATCCCGGCGGCGCCGTTGACCAGCAGGTTCGGGAAGCGGGCCGGCAGGATCAGCGGCTCGAGCGTCGATTCGTCGTAGTTGGGCCCGAAGTCGACTGTGTCGGCGTCGATGTCGCGCAGCAGCTCGGTGGCCAGCCGGGCCAGCCGGGCCTCGGTGTAGCGCATCGCGGCGGCCGGGTCGTCGTCGATCGAGCCGAAGTTGCCCTGGCCGTCGACCAGCATGTAGCGCAGCGAGAAGTCCTGCGCCATCCGCACCAGCGTGTCGTAGATCGCCGCGTCGCCGTGCGGGTGGTACTTGCCCATCACCTCGCCGACGATGAAGGCGCACTTGCGGTAGGCGCGGGTGGGCTGGAGGCCGATGTCGTGCATCGCGTAGAGGACGCGGCGGTGGACGGGCTTGAGGCCGTCGCGCACGTCCGGCAGCGCCCGCCCGACGATCACGCTCATCGCGTAGTCGAGGTAGGACGAGCGCATCTCCTTCTCGAGCTCGCGCTCTTCGATCCGCCCCGTGAGCGCCTCCAAGGCCATTACCGAGTCACTCCGTCAAGCGAAGGGGCGGCGGCCTCAGACATCGAGGAACCTCACTTCTCTCGCGTGGTCCTCGATGAATTTGCGCCTCGGGCCGACCTGGTCGCCCATCAGCATCGAGAAGATCTGGTCCGCCGCCGCTTCGGAGGCGTCCTCGAGCGTCACCTGCTGCAGGGTGCGGGAGGCGGGGTCCATCGTCGTCACCCGCAGCTGCTCGGCGTTCATCTCACCGAGGCCCTTGAAGCGGGTCAGCTGCACCCCGTGCCGGGCCAGCTCCATCACCGCTCCGTGCAGCGCCTGGAAGGAGAGCGCCTCGCTGCTGCGCCCGTCGAGCCGGACCGCGAAGGGCGGCCGCCCCACCTGCGCCAGCAGCGCGCCATGCACCTCGGCGAACTTGCGGTAGTCGTGGTGCTCGAACAGCTCGCGAGGCAGGCGGTGGATGCGGGCGAGGCCGGTCTTACGTTCGATCGCCTTCACGCTCAGCGCATCGCCGGAGTCCTCGACCACCTCGGTGTCGAACGGCTCCCCCTCGATCGCCTTGCGGCCGAGCACCTTGCGCGCCCCGGCCAGCGTCGCCACCTCCTCGTCGAGCAGGCTCGACTCCTCGAGGAAGCGCACGACCTCGTGACCGAACTCGGCCTGCAGCGAGGAGCCCCAGCCTTCGTACTCTTTGGCGCGGCGCGTGTAGGCCTGCCAGCGGCTCTTGGTCAGCTTCTTCGACTCGCCGTTCACGTCGACCAGCTCGAAGTCCTCGAGCTTGTCGCGCAGCAGCAGCTCCTCCAGTTCCGACTCGCGCTCCAGGTAGGTCTCCTGGTTGCCCTGCTTGACCCTGTAGAGCGGCGGCTTCGCGATGTAGACGTAGCCCTGCGCGATCAGTTCCGGCATCTGCCGGTAGAGGAAGGTGAGGATCAGGGTGCGGATGTGGGCGCCGTCGACGTCGGCGTCGGTCGCCATCACGATCTTGTGATAGCGGGCCTCCCCGAGGTCGAACTCTTCGTGGATGCCGGTCCCGATCGCCGTGATCAGCGCCTGGATCTCGGTGTTCGCCAGCACCTTGTCGATGCGGCTCTTCTCGACGTTGATGATCTTCCCGCGCAGCGGCAGCACCGCCTGCGTGGAGCGGTCGCGCGCCTGCTTGGCCGAGCCGCCGGCCGAGTCGCCCTCGACCACGAACAGCTCGGCGTCGCGCGGGTCCTTGACCGTGCAGTCGGCCAGCTTCCCGGGCAGGGTCGAGTTCTCCAGCGCCGACTTGCGCCGCGTCAGGTCGCGCGCCTTGCGCGCCGCGTCGCGCGCCCGCGAGGCGTCGATCGCCTTGACGATGATCCGCCGCGCGTCGCCGGGGTTCTCCTCGAGGAACTCGGCCAGCTTGCGGTTGACCGTCTCCTCGACCAGGCCGCGGATCGGCGGGTTGCCGAGCTTCGTCTTGGTCTGACCCTCGAACTGCGGGTCGTGCAGCTTCACCGAGATCACCGCCGTCAGCCCCTCGCGCACGTCGTCGCCGCTCAGGTTCTCGTCTTTCTCCTTGAGCAGGCCCTTGCCGCGCGCGTAGGCGTTCAGCGTCCGGGTCAGCGCCGCCCGGAAGCCGGAGAGGTGGGTCCCGCCCTCGTGCGTGTTGATGTTGTTGGCGAAGCTGAAGATCGACTCCTGGTAGGAGGAGTTCCACTGCATCGCCACCTCGACCTGGCCGTCCTCCCCTTCGCCCTCGAAGAAGATCGTCTTGCGGTGCAGCGTGTCCTTGTTCTCGTTGAGGTGGCGGACGAAGTCCTCGATCCCGCCCTCGTACTGGAAGACGACGCCGTTGGTCTGGCCCCGCTCGTCGACCAGCTCGATCCTCAGGCCGCGGGTCAGGAAGGCCGTCTCCCGCAGCCGGTCGGCCAGCGTCTGGAAGTCGAACTCGACCTCTTCGAAGATCTCCGGGTCGGGCTGGAAGGTCAGCGTCGGTGCCCGTCGCCGCCGTCTCGGCGCCCCTGGCCAGCTCGCCCTGCGGCTTGCCGCGCTCGTAGCCCTGGCTCCAGACGTGCCCGTCGCGGCTGATCTCGAGCTGGAGGCGCTCGGACAACGCGTTCACCACCGAGACGCCGACCCCGTGCAGGCCGCCGGAGACTTTGTAGCCGCCGCCGTCGCCGAACTTGCCGCCGGCGTGCAGCGTCGTCAGGACCACCTCCGCAGCGGGGCGCTTCTCCTTCTTCAGCTCTTCGACCGGGATGCCGCGCCCGTCGTCGGTCACGGTGCAGCTGTCGTCCGGGTGGAGGACCACCTTGACGCTGTCGCAGTGCCCGGCGATCGCCTCGTCGACGGAGTTGTCAACCAGCTCGTAAACGAGGTGGTGGAGGCCGCGCGGGCCGGTCGAGCCGATGTACATGCCGGGCCGCTTGCGAACCGCTTCGAGGCCCTCGAGGACGGTGATGTCCTTGGCGCCGTAGGAGCTGGATGCCGCCTTCCCCTTGCGGGCGGTCTTGGTTTTCTCAGGCAATTAGTCCCTTCCGGAAGTCACAGAAAGCCCCGACCGCCTGACAGCCTCGCCATGCCGGGTCGGGGCGGAAACGTAGTTGACATAAGGATACCAGTTCGGCCCCTCCGAAAGCCCCGTCACCTGTAACAAAAGCCCTGCAAACTATGCACTAAGTTGACCCGTCTCAAAGACCTTCGGCACGGAAGCGCAAACTCTGCGGGGCCTGCGCCCCGAGCCGCTCCCGGAGGCGCTCGAGGAGCCGCTCCTGCATCAGGTCCAGCTCCTCCGCCCAGACCGGCGTCGGAGCAGTCGACGACCACCGCTCCGGCCCGTTCGGCGACCGGCCGGGCGACCGTCGCGATGCGCTCGCCGACCACCTCCGCCCAGGCCGCCTGCACGGCCGCCAGCGGCGTCTTCGGCGCGCTGCGATCGAGCGCGGCGCGCAATGCGGCCGCGGCGGGGCGGGGGGCGCTGCGGCGCCGTCATGCCGCCGCGGCGCTGCGGGACGGCGGCGGGCATCCGCACCAGGGCCTCCAGCGCCGCGCGCGGCACGGACTCCTCGGCGGCGGCCGTGATCAGCGCCTGCCCGCCGGAGGCGAGCCGGGAGACGAGGCGCTCGCGGCGCTCCGGGTCCAGCTCGCTCATCACGTCGTCGAGGAGGAGGAGCGGGACGACGCGGCGCGCCTTCAGCAGCGCCTCGCGCTCGGCGAAGAGGAGGGCCAGCAGGGCGAGGCGCTGCTGGCCCTGCGAGCCGTAGCGGCGCAGCGGCCTGCCGCCGCTCGCGACCCGCAGCTCGTCGAGGTGCGGCCCCCATGAGCTGCGACCGAGCCTCAGGTCAGCCTCGCGGCGGGCCCCCAGGGCGGCGCGGATCTCCGCCGCCGAGCCGGCGGCGCGGGGCACGTACTCCAAGCTCGCCCCTCCCTCCAGGCCCAGCTCTCCGGCGGCCGTCGCGAAGGGGGCGGCCAGCTCCTCGGCGGCCTCCGCCCGCGCCGCGACCAGCGGCTCCGCCGCCTCGGCGAGGGCGGCGTCCCAGACGTCGAGGTCGCCCGTCCTCGGCCCGCGGCCAGTCGCGCCAACAGGGCGTTGCGCTGGGCGAGCGCCTGCCCGTAGCGCAGGCGCAGATCCGCCCGCGACGGCCAGCGCGCCGCGACGAAGCGGTCGAGGTGGGCGCGCCGCTCGGCCGGCGGCCCCTTGACCAGGACCAGCCGGTCCGGCGAGAAGACCGCGACCGGGGGGCGGTGGCGGGCCAGGACCGCCGGCTCGGCCGGGCTGCCGTCGAGCAGGTGGCGGCGCCCTTCGCTGCGGCTGACCGAGGCGAGCAGGCGGTGCTCCGACCCCGTCGCCGTCGCGGACCATCGCCTCGGCGCGGGCGAGCGGCGCGCCGAAGGGGATCAGCTCGCGGCGGTCGGCGGTGCGGAAGGAGCGGCCGGTGAGGGCGAAGTAGAGCGCCTCGAGCAGATTCGTCTTGCCGGCCCCGTTGGGCCCGACGAGGCTGACGATGCCCGGGCTCCAGCTCGACCCGCACGTCGCTCAGGCTGCGCAGCGGCCTCGCTTCGACGGCGGTGACGAGCACCGGGCGGCCCTCAGACGTTGAGGCGGATCGGCATCACCAGGTAGCGGAAGTCGTCGCTGTCGACCGGCTGCAGCAGGCCGGGGCGCAGCGGCGAGATCAGCCGCAGCAGCACCTCGTCGCCCTCGACGCTCTCGATGCCGTCCTTGAGGAACTCCGGGTTGAAGCCGATCTCCAGCGGCTCCCCCTCGAAGCCGGCCGGCATCGTCTCCTCGGCGTCGCCGACGTCCGGCGTCGCGGCGGCCACGGTCAGCTCGCCGGGCGCGAAGGAGAGGCGCAGCGGCGCGTTGCGCTGCGCGAGCTGGCTGACCCGGCGCGCCACCTCGAGGAACTCGGCGCGGGGCAGGCGCACGTCGTGCTCGTAGGACTCTGGCAGGAGCTGTCGAAAGTTGGGGAACTGACCCTCGATCAGCCTCGTGCTGAGGAGGACCTGCCCTGCCCGGAAGACGGCCTGGTTGCGCAGCATGCTGACCGCGACCTCCTCGACGCCCTCGCTCGAGACGATCCGGCTCAGCTCGCGCAGCGCCCGGGCCGGGATGTTGGCCTCCAGCTCGCCGCCGATGCCGCCCTTCAGGGCGGTCCGCTTGACGGCGAGCCGGTAGGAGTCGGTCGCCACCATCGTCATCTCCTCGCCGCCGGCCGTCATCAGGACTCCGGTCAGCACCGGCCGCATGTCGTCGCGCGAGGCGGCGCGGGCGACCAGCTCGATCGTCGCGGCCAGATCGGCGGCCGGGAGGCGCAGCGGCTCCCCCTCCTCCTCGGGGAACTTCGGGAAGTCCTCCGCCGGCAGGACGCGAAGGTGGAAGCCGCGAGCCGCCGCTGCGGATCTCCACGTCGCGCTCCGCCTCGCGCGACTCGATCTCCACCGTCGCCCCCGACAGCGAGCGGGCCAGCTCGGCGAGCAGCCGGCCCGGCAGGAGAATCGCGCCCGATCCCTCGACCTCGGCCGTCAGGTCCGTCTGCAGGCCCATCTCGAGGTCGGTGGCGCGAAGCGTCACGCCGGTCTCAGAGGCGGTCGAGGAGGATCCCGGACAGGGCCTGGGTCGCGGCGCGGGTGGAAACGGCGCGGGAGACGATCGCGAGCTTGGAGGCAAGCTCCTCTCGTTGTGTCGTGAGCTTCAAGTGACCGGTGCTTTCTTGAGTTGGGACAGAGCTTGTGGAAAGCGATGGCATTGCGGGCGATCCGGCTTTGGCATGGGGTTTGGGCGCTGTGGGTCCGGTTGTGGAGAAAGCGTTGATTCTTACAGCGGCGTCGGCTGTCAGGCGGTCTCCACCGCTTGCCTGTGGATTGCGCCGCGCAGCTCGTCGACCAAATCGGCGAACGCGGCGTCGGCGCCGACCCTGGCCTCGGCCCGGCGCAGGGAGTTGAGGATCGTGGAGTGGTCGCGGCCGCCGTAGAGGCGGCCGATCTGCGGTAGGGAGAGGTCGGTCAGCTCGCGGGTGAGGAGGATGGCGGCCTGGCGGGCGCGGAGGGGCGCGGCGGCTCGCGTCGGGCCGACCAGCTCGTCGCGGGAGACGCCGAAGCCGCCCGCGACCCGTTCCTGGATCTCGCTCGGCCGTGCCCGGCTCGCCGCGCCTCTCCTCCGCGGGGACCAGCTCGGCGATCAGCTTCGAGCTGAGCGGCTCGCCGTCAGCGAGGCATGGGCGATCGACCCGGGTCAGGGCGCCGTGGAGGCGACGGACGTTGGTGTCGATGCGACCGGCCAGCTCGAAGATCGCCTCGGGATCGGCGAACGTCGATTCCGGCCTCGTGGAGGAGGCGTCGCAGGACGGTGAGCGCGGGTGGCCGCGTTCGGCGGCTCGACGGAGACGGTGAGGCCCCACTCGAAGCGGTCGCGAAGCCTGGCGGCCAGCGTTGACAGCTCGCTGGGGATGCGGTCGGCGGAGAGGACGAGCTGGCTGCCCGCCTCGTAGAGGGCGTTGAAGGTGTGGAAGAACTCCTCCTCGGTGTGGTGCTTGCCCTCGAGGAACTGGATGTCGTCGACGAGGAGCACGTCGATGTCGCGATAGCGGCTCTTGAAGGCCTCGGCGCCGGAGCAGCGCAGCGCCGCGACGAACTCCTGGGTGAAGCGACTCGGCCGTCGTGTAGCGGACGCTGAGGCTCGGGCGCGTTGACGCGCAGGTAGTTGGCGATCGAGGCCAATAGGTGGGTCTTGCCGAGGCCCGGCGGCCCGTGCAGGAAGAGCGGGTTGTAGGCCTCCGCGGGCGCCTCGGCGACGGCCAGCGTCGCGGCGTGCGCGAGGCGGTTGCCCTCGCCGATCACGAAGCGCTCGAAGGTGTAGTTGGGATTGGGCGCCGCCGCTCCAGCGCCCCCCGCGGAGTCGCCCGCGCCGCCGGGCTCGACGGCTCCGAAGCTGACCTCGCGCAGGGCGACCCCGGCGCCGGCGAGCGCTTCGCGGATCAGCGCCGTGTAGCGCCGCTCGACCCAGGCGCGGATTCCCTCCGGGGCCGAGAGGTAGAGGGTCTCGCCCCGCGCCCCGAGCGCTCGCAGCGGCTCCAGCCAGAGGCTGAAGGTGGAGGGCGGAACCGACTCGCGCAGCCGCTCCCGGACCTCCCGCCAAATGGCCTCGAGTCCCTGTCCGTCCGCGCCGTCGTGCACCGCGAGCGACCATAGCGGCGCCCCGCCCGGGCAAGCGGCGACGGGCCGCAAATCCCGAAGAAAGAATTTCGGACGGTAGATCCCGCCATCCGAAGCCCCGCCCGTATACTGCGACGCCCTATGAAGCGCACCTACCAGCCGAAGAAGCGGAAGCGCGCCAAGACCCATGGGTTCCGAGCGAGGATGAGCACGCGCGGGGGCCGGGCAATCCTCAAGCGACGGCGGCGCAAGGGCCGGAAGCGCCTCACCCCCTAGAGATGGCAAAGCGACGCCGCCTCTCGCGCAGCGGCGAGTTCGACCGCGTCTACCGCGACGGCTCGTCCCATGCAACCCGCCACCTCGTGCTCTACAGCTTTCCCCGTCGCGAGGAGGAGGACGAAGGCGCCATCCGCCTCGGCGTCTCGGCGAGCCGCAAGGTGGGCGGGGCGGTCGAGCGCAATCGCGTCAAGCGCGTCATGCGCGAGGCGTTCTGGGAGCTCGCCGACCGCCTGCCGCCGGGGCACGACTTCGTCCTCGTGGCGCGGCCGGAGATCGCAGCGCTGATCGAGGCGGAGGGCGCGTCGGGCGTTCGGGCCAGCATCGAGGAGGCGCTGGCCGGAGGGCGTTCCACGTGAAACGGATCGCCCTGGCGGCGATCGGCGCCTACCGGCGCTGGGTCTCGCCCTCCCTGCCGCGCCGCTGCCGCTACGAGCCGACCTGCTCGGCCTATGCCTCCGAGTCGATCCGCCGCTTCGGCGTCGCGCGCGGCGCCCTGCTCGCCGCCTGGCGGCTGCTGCGCTGCAACCCGCTCAGCCACGGCGGCTTCGACCCGGTCCCGGACAGGTTCACCCTCCACGTCGGCCCGGTCCACCCGGCCGACTACCACGGCGAGGCCCACTCGTGATCCTGCCCGCCGCGAACATCCTCCAGCCGCTGATCGACATCGTCAACGCGGTCCTCCAGTTCTTCCACAACCAGGCGGGCCTGAGCTGGGGGATGGCGATCATCGCCCTCACCGTCGTCACGAGGGCGGTGCTGATCCCGCTCACCTACAAGCAGCTGAAGGGGATGCGCGCCCTGCAGGCGCTCCAGCCCCAGATCAAAGAGCTGCAGGCGAAATACAAAAACGACAAACAGCGCATGCAGCAGGAAATGATGCGCTTCTACAAAGAGAACAAAGTCAACCCGTTCGCCTCCTGCATCCCGCTGCTGGCGCAGCTCCCCGTCTTCTTCACGCTCTTCTCCGTCCTCCGTCACGAGCTTCCGGCGGACATCGGCTGCAAGGCTGGCCAGTGCGGCAGCGAAGCGTCGTTCCTCTTCATCCCCGACCTGACCTCGAAGGCGACCGGCGGCGTCCTGATCGCCCTGCTGGTCCTCTACGTCGGCACCCAGCTGGTCTCCGGGATGGTGATGTCGGTCACCGCCGACAAGAGCCAGCGCACGATGATGTTCGTGCTGCCGCTGATCTTCGTCCCCTTCGTGATCAACTTCCCGGCCGGCCTGGTCCTCTACTGGATCACCACCAACGTCTGGACGATCGGCCAGCAGTACACGATCCAGCGCCTCATCCCCGCTCCGCACGTGCCGACGATCGAGGAAGCCCGCGCGGCAAAACCACCTCCGCCTCCACCGCGTAAGCGCAAGAAGCGACGGTAGGCGCAAGAGGTGTGAGGGGGCGTGGGTGTTGCCGCCCTTACGCCTGGCGCACCGCCTGCGGCGGTGCAATCGAGTGCCGCTTCGCGGCAGAGGCCACTCCGCGGTGCCGTGGGGAGGCTAGAGGGCGGCAACACCCACGCCCCCTTTTCTCGGTCGGTGAGTGATCCGACGCCACTCAACTGGAAGCTGGAATATGGTGCGCGCATGAGCGAGACGACCGAGTGGCCGCAGGAGCCCGCCGAGCGGGTGAGGGAGCTGATCGAGGCCGTGCTCGACGAGCTTGACCTCGAAGGCGAGGTCGAGGTTCGCGAGGACGACGATCGGATCGATGCCGTGATCGCCGGCGAAGACGACTACGGGCTGCTGATCGGCAAGCGGGGTCAGACGATCGACGCGCTGCAGCTGCTCTGCTACCAGGCCGCCTTCCGGGGGATGCGCGAGCGCAAGCGGGTGGTGCTCGACGCGGCCGGCTATCGCGAGCGCCGGCGCGAGGTGCTGGTGTCGCGCGCCGACCGGGCCGCCGACCGGGCCCTGAGCGAGAATCGCAGCGTCGAGCTGGACGCGATGAGCGCCCAGGAGCGCCGCGTCGTCCACGAGCACCTCAAAGACCGCCCCGGCGTCGAGACCTACAGCGAAGGCGACGAGCCGCGCCGCTGCGTTGTCGTCGCGCCGCTCGTCACCGAGTGAGCTCGGGCCGCTCGGCTCCCCTCGACCCACAGGCGCGCGGCGCCCTGCGCAGGGTCCTCGAGCTGCTGGCCTCCGAGCGAGCGTCGGTCAGCTCCGTCACGGAGCCTGAGCGTGCGTGGCGAGTCCACATCGAGGACAGCCTCACCGGCCTCGAGGTGCCGGAGCTGGCCGCAGCGGCCAGGATCGCCGACATTGGCTCTGGAGCTGGGTTTCCTGGCCTCGTGCTGGCAGCCGCTCTGCCCACCGCCAGCGTGGATCTGATCGAGTCGATCGGCCGCAAGTGCGACTTCATGCGCCGTGCGATCGAGGCCGCCGGCATCGCCAACGCGCGGGTGGTCGAAGCCCGCTCGGAGGAGCTGGCGGCCGCCGACGGGCGCGAGGCCTACGCGGCCGTGACAGCGCGCGCCGTCGGCCGCCTCTCGACCCTCGCCGAGCTGGCCTCTCCACTGCTGAAGCGAGGGCGGCATCCTCGTCGCCTGGAAGGGAAGGCGCAATCCCGACGAAGAGAAGCCAGCTCGAACGCGCCGCTACGCCAGCTCGCCATGCGGCCTGAGCGCATCCTCGATGTCGGCGCTCGGGCCGGCAGCAGGCACCGCCACCTCCACGTCCTTCGCAAGTCCGGCCCGACTCCGTCCGATCTCCCCCGCCGCCCGGGCATCGCCAAGAAGCGCCCTCGCGGCTGACGGGAGATAAGGGGTTCAACGACCGCTGCGACCCCCCGCCCTGCCAATCCCCCATCGTCCCAGGGCCGAATAGTCTCCCTCCAATGGGCCTTGTCTACGCGGTCGCGAACCAGAAGGGCGGGGTGGGGAAGACGACCACCGCGGTCAACCTGGCCGCCTGCGTGGCGGCGGCCGGCTCGCAGACCCTCCTCGTCGACCTCGATCCCCAGTGCAACGCGACGGTCGCGCTGGGCGCCGGCCGCGACCTCCATCCCTCCTCCTACGACTGCCTCACCGGCGACGTCTCGGTCGCCGAGGCGGCGCGGCCGGCCGGCCCCGACAACCTCTGGCTGGTCCCCGCCAACCGCGATCTGGCGGGCGCCGCGGTCGAGCTGCCGCGCCTGCGAGGGCTCGGAGACGCGGCTGCGCGAGCGCCTCGGCCCGGTCCGCGAGCGCTTCGCCTTCACCCTGCTCGACTGCCCCCCCTCGCTCGGCCCGGTCAGCGTCAACGCGCTGGTCGCCGCCGACCGGGTGATCGTGCCGGTCCAGGCCGAGTACCTGGCCCTGGAGGGGCTGGTCCAGTTCCTGGAGACGCTGGCGCTGATCCGCCGCGAGCTGAACCCGGCGCTGGAGGTGTCGGGCCTGTTGATCACCATGCACGACGAGCGCACGCGCCTCGCCCAGGACGTCGAGGGGGAGCTGCGCGAGCACTTCCACGCAGATGGTCTTCGAGACGGTCATACCGCGCAGCGTCAGGGTCGCCGAGGCGCCCAGCTACGGCCTGCCGGTGACCGAGCACGCCCCGTCCTCGCGCGGCTCCGACGCCTACCGGGCGCTGGCCGAGGAGCTGGCTGCGCGTGGCTAGCGGCACGGCGAAGCGCGGCATCGGCCGCGGCCTGGCCGCGATCCTGCCGGAGAGCGCGCCCGGCGGCGCCGGCGAGCTGCTCGAGCTGCCGGTCGGGCTGATCAAGCCGAACCCGAAGCAGCCGCGCACCAGCTTCGACCCGGAGGCGCTCGCCGGGCTCGCCTCCTCGATCGAGGCCAGCGGCGTCGTGCAGCCGCTGCTGGTCCGGCCGCTGCCCGACGGCAGCTACGAGCTGATCGCCGGCGAGCGGCGCTGGCGCGCCGCGCAGCAGGCCGGCCTCGAGAAGGTGCCGGCGATCGTTCGCGACTCCGCGCAGGCCGAGCGGCTCGCAGGTGGCGCTGATCGAGAACATGGTCCGCGAGGACCTCAACCCGGTCGACGAGGCGCGCGCCTGCGCCGCCCTGGTCGAGGACCTCGGGCTGTCCAAGGAGGAGCTGGCGCGGCGCGTCGGCCGCAGCCGCCCGGCGGTCTCCAACCTGATCCGCCTCCTCGACCTGCCCGACGAGGCGCTGGCGCTGCTCGAGTCGGGCGAGCTGAGCGAGGGCCACGGCAAGGCTCTGCTTGCGCGCTGAAGGCAACGACGTTCGCCGCACGCCTCGCCCGCGAGGCGGCGAAGGCGGGATGGTCGGTCCGCGAGACGGAGAGAGAGGGCTAAGCTGGCCAGCCAGCCAAAAAGCCGGAGGGAGCCTCGGAGCCGAGCTCGGCGCCGAGGAGGCGGCGGCGCTGCGCGACGCCGCCGACCGCCTCGAGTCGGCGCTCGGCCATGAGGTCAGGGTGCGGCCGCAAGGGGGACGAGATCGCGGTCGAGATCCGCTTCGACGACCTCGACGCGGCCCTGGCCCTGGCCGACAGGCTCGGCCGGCGAGGCGGCTGAGGGCACCGCCCCGACGCCGCTGCGACCCGACGCTCGCCGTGGACTTCGATCCCCGGTCGGCCGCTATCATCGCCACTCCACGCGGGCGATTAGCTCAGTTGGTTAGAGCGCGTCTCTGATAAGGACGAGGTCCCTGGTTCGAATCCAGGATCGCCCACTTGCCCGCCCTTCCCGCGGCCCTGGGCGCTGCTTTTCGAGCGGCTTCGGGACCAACCTATAATTCGGCTTCCACCTCGGCGCGGAGCGAATTCTGTGCAGCAGATGCAGATCTACGGCGTCAGCTTCGACATGGTCGGCAAGCAGCCGATCGTCTTGCTGAAGACGGTTGACGGGAACAGGTTCCTGCCGATCTGGATCGGGCACCCGGAGGCGGCGGCGATCCTGATGAAGCTGCAGGGGGCCTCGACGCCGCGGCCGATGACCCACGACCTGCTCTCCGACGTGCTCGAGCAGCTCGACGCCAAGTGCGAGCGGGTCGCCGTCACCGAACTGCGCGACAACACCTTCTACGCCTCGATCACGGTCTCGGTCAACGGCTCGGAGCTGGAGATCGACTCCCGCCCCTCCGACGCCCTCGCCCTCGCGGTCCGCGTCTCGGCGCCGATCTTCGCGGCCGAGGAGGTGATCGAGGAGTCGGCGATCGAGTTCGAGCACGAAGTCGAGGACACCGAGGAGGTCGTCGACAAGTTCAAGGAGTTCCTCGACGAGGTCTCCCCCGAGGACTTCCTGGAGGGCGGCTGGAACGCGCCTAGGCAGCGGCCGGCTGTCAGGGCCAGGTCGAGGATTCGCTCGACCAGGTCCTCGAACGACATCCCGGCCGCCTCGGCGGCCTGGGGGAGGAGGCTGGTGTCGGTGAGGCCGGGGATCGCGTTGACCTCGAGCACCTGCGGACCGTCCTCGCCGAGGATCAGGTCGACGCGCGAGAAGCCCGAGCAGCCGAGCGCCTCGTAGGCGGCCAGCGCCGTCGCCGTGACCGCGGTCGCGTCCGCCTCGGCTCAGCTCGGCCGGGCAGGCGAAGGTGGTGCGGCCGATCTCGTAGCGCGCTTCGAAGTCATAGCGGTCGCCGCTCGGCGGGGATCGCCTCGACCACCGGCAGCGGCTCGTCGCCGAGCACGCTGACCGCCAGCTCCCGCCCCTCGACGAAGCGCTCGAGCAGCACGCGCTCGTCGTAGCTGAAGGCCGAGACCAGCGCCTCCGGCACCTCGAACCGGCTCGCCGCGAACTTCACCCCCAGCGCTGAGCCGCCGCGGCTCGGCTTGACCACGAGCGGGAAGCCGAGCCGCTCCTCCAGCTCGCCCAGGGCGTCGGCGGCGCCCAGCTCGCGGAAGGCCGTCTCGTTGAAGGCGAACCAGTCCGGGGTCGGCACGCCGGCGTCCGCGCAGCTCGTGCTTGGCCAGCACCTTGTCGATGCAGCGCACGCAGGCCGCGACGCCGGGCCCGGTGAAGGGGATGCCGAGGATCTCGAGCAGCTCCTGGGCGGTGCCGTCCTCGCCGCCCGGCCCGTGCATGGCGACGAAGGCGACGTCGGGGCGCTCGGCGAGCAGCCGCTTGACCAGCTCGCCGCCGACGTCGAGCGGCACGCACCTCGTGGCCGAGCCGCTCCAGGGCGTCCTCGACCCGCGCGCCCGAGCGCAGCGAGACGCCGCGCTCCAGCGAGCGGCCTCCCTTGAGCACGGCGACCTTCATCGCGCCGCCCTCGCCCGCCTTGCGGAACGGAAGGACGATCCGCCGCCGTGCGTCAGACTGGCGCCGTCGGGCTCGGTCGTGGATCAATTCCGCCCATGTCCTCGCCTGCGACCGCGGACATATGCGGGCAGCGCTGAGGTGCTCGCCCGGTCAGCGCGCCGTACAGCTCGACCTGCTCGGCGATCGACCTTGCCGATCCGGCGGATGCCCTCGCGGATCTCGTCGTCGCCGACCCCGGAGAAGTTGAGCCGCATCGAGTTGCGGCCGCGGCCGTCGACGTAGGCGGCCTGGCCGGGGACGAAGGCGACGTCCTCGCGCAGCGCCTTGGCCAGCAGGTCGCCGGTGTCGATGTACTCGGGCAGGGTCGCCCAGATGAAGAGGCCGCCCTCGGGCTCGGTCCAGGTCGCCTGCGCCGGGAAGTGCTCGCTGCAGCGCCTCGAGCATCGTGTCGCGGCGATCGCGGTAGATCTCGACCAGGCTCGTCGATGTACTGCGCGCCAGCGCCCTTCGGCGAAGTACTCGCGCACGAAGTACTGGGTCAGGGTCGAGGTGCAGAGGTCGGCGGCCTGCTTGCCGAGCACGATCTTCTCCATCACCGGCGGCGGCGCCACCGCCCAGCCGAGGCGGATTCCCGGCGAGAGGATCTTCGAGAAGGTGCCGATGTAGATGACGTAGTCGCCGCCGTCGAGCTGGTAGAGCGGCGGCAGCGGCTCGCCGCTGAAGCGCAGCAGGCCGTAGGGGTTGTCCTCGACGACGAGCAGCTCGCGCTGCGCGCGCCAGCTCGACCAGCCGCCGCCGCCGCTCGAGGGACATCGTCACCCCGGCCGGGTTCTGGAAGCTGGGCACCGAGTAGACGAATTTCGGCCGCCGCCCTTCGCCGTCCAGCCGCTCCAGCTCCTCCTCCAGCTCCTCGATCCGCATCCCCTCGGCGTCGCACTCGATCTGCATCACATCGGCCTGGTAGCTGCAGAAGACGGGCACCGCGCCGGGGTAGGTGGGGGCCTCGCAGATCGACCACGTCGCCGGGGTCGATCAGCGTCTTGCAGATCAGGTCGATCGCCTGCTGGCCGCCGGTGGTGACGATCACGTCCTCGGGGTCGGGCAGCATCCCCTCGGCCGCCCATCACCTCCAGGATGCAGTCGCTTGGTCTCCTCGAAGCCCTCGGTCGGCCCGTACTGGAGCGCCTCGGCGGCGGACTCCTGGGCGATCCGCGTCATCTGCGCGGCGAAGCTCTGCGGCGGGAAGGTCGAGGTGTCGGGCAGGCCGCCGGCCAGCGAGATCACCTCGGGGCGCGCCGTGACCGCCATCAGGTCGCGCATTGCCGAGGAGCGCATCACCCGGGTGCGCTCGGCGAACAGCCCCGCGTAGCGCTCCAGGTCCCGCGTCCGGGTGTGGGCTCGTCGCCGATGCGGTGGCTGGCATCCCTAGTGTGCCGAATCCACGCATGGCGCCAGGAGTGTAGGTTTTCCGGCGTGAGCTTCCTCTCCGGCATCGGCCTCGAGCTCGGTATCGGCATCGCGATCGGGATGCTCGCCGGCACCACCGGGACGCATGGCTCGGCGCGCGGGCGGATGACTCTGCTCGCCGCCGCGATCGGCCTCGTCATCGGCATCCTGCTCGCCGGCCCGGCCAACCTCGCCGCGCCGGTCGGCGCGCTCTTCTGCCTCGCAGGCGCGGTCTCGCGCTGCGTCGTGGTCAGCGACGTGGTCAGCGGCGCGGACAGGCGCGAGGGCGGCGGCTCCGGGCGCGCTCGGCTTCCTCGTCTCCCTCGCCGCCCTCGTCGTCGTCGCGGTCGCGGTCCTGGTCCCGCTCGCCTGCGCTTGCTGGTCGCTCGCCGCTGCTCGTCTGGCTGGCGCATCGCCCGCGCCGCCGCGCCCGGCGCAAGCACGCCGGCCTGCGCGTGCTGCGGTAGCCGCCACCGCGGTCGAGCATCATTCGAAGCAATGCAGGTCCGCGAAGAAGCTCGTCCTCACCTACGTCGACTCGCTGCGCACCGACATGCTGGAGCGCGCCATCGCCGAGGGCCGCGCGCCGACCTTCGCGGCGCTGCTCGAGCGCGGCGTCGCTGATCCCCGATTGCGTCTCCAGCTTCCCCTCGGTGACGCCGGTCGCCTGCGCGGAGATGGTCACCGGCGTCGGCGCCGACCGCCACTGGATCAGCGGCATGAACTGGTACCACCGGCTGGAGCGGCGCTATGTCGAGTACGGCTCCTCGCTGGAGGCGACCCGCGCGTTCGGCGTCTTCCGGGCGCTCTACGACCTCGTCTACAACATGAACCTGGCGCACCTCAGCCCGGCAGGCGGAGACGCTCTTCGAGCGGCTCGACGACGCCGGGGCGCGCACCGCCTGCACGCCCTTCCTGATCTACCGCGGGCGCCACCGCCACCAGGTCTCGCTCGACGGCCTGGCTGCGCCGCGCCGTCGATGCGACCCGGCTCAAGTTCCGCCATCACACCTGGGGCCCGGCCGAGCTCTTCTACGGCGACCTCTACGCGAGCCGCGAGGTCCCCTGCAGGCCGTCCTCGATGCCCGGCAGCCGCGACGGCTACTCGGCCTGCTGCGCGGCCGAGCTGGTCGAGGACGGCGGCTTCGACTTCCTGCTCCTCTCGCTGCCCGACAACGACAACTACTCGCACCGGCACGGGCCCGAGGCGAGCGTCGAGTCGATCGCCAAGGCCGACCGCTGTTTCGCGAAGCTGACCGAGGCGGCGGGCGGCCTCGACGCCTTCCTCGCCGACGCACGCGCTGATCCTGGTCGCCGACCACGCCCAGACGCCGGTGCGCCGCGGCCTGCCGCTGGCCGAGCTGCTCGGACCGCGAGTGGGCCGTGCTGCAGCCGTCCGAGGACCGCCCCGAGCGGGCGCAGCTCGCGGTCAGCCCGACCGGCCGCGCGGCGCACGTCTACCTGCTGCCGGGCGAAGGACGAGCGGGCCGAGGCAGCGCGACGGTCGGCGCGGCGGCTGGCCGAGATCGAGGGGATCGACCTCGTCTGCCGGCTGGAGGGGCCGCGACGGCGCGCCGCTGCGAGCGGCGAGGAGCCCGGGGCTGCCGGCGGAGGAGGGGAGTCGGCGGTGGTCGAGCGCGGCGGCGAGCAGACTGCGCTTCCGCCCCGGCGAGCGCCGTCGCCGACCTGCGCGGAGGGCGCTGGGACGTCGAGGGCGAGCCCGTCGGCGCTGGAGGCGGCGGTCGAGGACGGGCGCCTGCGCAGCGACGAGTTACCCGGACCCGCTCGCCCGCGTCTGGTCGGCCCTGACGCGCCCCGCACGCCGGCGACTTCGTCCTCTCGCTGGCGCCGGGCTACGAGGCGGTCGACTGGGGCGGGGTCACGCCATGTCGGCGGCGGCAGCCACGGCGCCCTGCACGCGCGGCGACTCGCTCGGCCCGCTGCTCTTCGTCGGCTGCGGGCCGGGACCGCGGCCGAGCGCGAGCAGTGGACGCTGCGCGACGTGGCGCCGGTCGTGCTCGAGCACTTCGGGATCGGGGAGAGGGAGTGAAGCGCGCGGCAGTGGCCTCCCTGGCCGCCTTCGGCGCTGCTCGCGCCGAACCCGGCCAGCGCAGCGGCCGGGATCACCGCAAGCCAAGCGAGCAGGATCGCCAACCGCGACCCGAAGCAATCGAAGAGCGGCGAGGAACCCGGGACCTGACGCCGAGCCCGACATGGTCGACGGCAACTGGGAGGTCGGCTACTTCGCCGGCAGCAAGGAGGTGGCGCTGGTCGTCGTCGACCCCACCGACGGCGGTCCGCGAATCTTGGACCGGGTACCAGGTCGCCTGGAAGATGGCCCGCGGCTACCCCGGCGCCTTCGGCCACAAGCTCGACGCCCCCTACGTCTTCCTGCCGCTCTGCGCGCTCTTCCTGCTCGGCCTGGTCGACTGGCGGCGGCCCTGGCGGGTCGCCAACCTCGACCTGCTCGTCCTGCTCGGCTTCGGCGTCTCCAACTTCTTCTTCAACCGGGCCGAAATCGGCGTCTCGGTTCCGCTCCAGTACCCGCCCCTCGTCTACCTTCTCGCCAGGGCGCTCTGGATCGGCTTCCGCGGCCGCGGCGAGGGGCATCCGCCCGCGTCTGGCCGGCGCGCCTGGCTGCTGATCGCCGCCCTCTTCCTGATCGGCTTCCGGGTCGGGCTCAACGTCGCCGACTCCGGCGTGATCGACGTCGGCTACGCGGGCGTGGTCGGCGCCGACCGGATCGCCCACGGCGAGCCGATCTACGACAACTTCCCGCAGGACATCTCCCAGGGGGACACCTACGGCCCGGTCAACTACTCCGCCTACGTCCCCTTTGAGGCGATCTGGCCCTGGCCGGGAACCTGGAACGACCTCCCGGCCGCCCATGCCGCGGCGGTCGTCTTCGACCTGCCACCTTCGGATTCCTGATCCTCCTCGGCCTCCGCATCCGCCCCGGCCCGCGGGCCGAAAGCTCGCCGCGACCCTGGCCTTCGGCTGGGCCGCCTACCCCTACACCGCCTACGTGCTGGAGTCCAACTCCAACGACTCCTTGGTCGCGCTGCTGCTCGTCGCAACGCTGCTGGTCCTGGCCCGCCCGATCGGCCCGCGGCGCAACGCTCGCCCTGGCAACCTTCACCAAGTTCGCCCCGGTGGTGCTGGCTCCGATGCTCGCCACCGTATCGGCCATATCTTGGAGCGAGGGGCCGACCTCGCAGGGCGACCTCTCCAGCAACGGGTCCCGACGGCCGGCGTCGTTGCCGTTCGCGAGCGGCTTCTCGCATGCGTTTGCGGCGGCTTGGTCGATGCTGCTGGCCGGCGATCGACCCCGGCCTCGGCACCTTCTACGAACGGACCATCGCCTACCAGGCCGGCCGCGAATCCCCCTTCAGCATCTGGGGCCAGGTGCCCGGCCTGGAACCCCTGCGCATCGCGCTTCTCGTCGGCACCGGGCTGCTGTCTCCTGCTTCGCCTTCCGGCCCGCACGAAGACCCTCGACCCAGGTGGCCGCCCTCGGCGCCGCTCTCCTGATCGCGCCTCCAGCTAGCTGCCCCGCACTGGTTCTACCTCTACATCGTCTGGTTCTACCCCCTCCTCCTGGTAGCATGCGTCCCTGAACAGGGAGTCGGGGCTGTCCACCGCGCACCGGCGGATGCTCAGAGCGCCGGCCGTAATTAGGCCGGCGCTCTGTCGGGGCGCGGGTAACAGCCCCGCAGGCTCTCGCTCCTCCCCGAACCAGGAGCCGACTAGATCCCGGCCCACTAGGGGTAGGAGCAGGAACCATCACCTGCTCGATCGAGTCGGCGAGCCCCGCCTCGTTGACCTCGACGACCGCTCCCATCACCCAGACGTCGTCGTCCGCCGTCTCGAACCTGACCGGCATCAGGGTGATCAGCGACTCCAGCACCTGCTCCGGCTTGACCCCGAGCACGCTGGTGCGCGAGCCGGTCATGCCGACGTCGGAGATGAACGCCGTCCCCTGCGGCAGCACGCGGGCGTCGGCGGTCGGCACGTGGGTGTGGGTGCCGAGCACCGCGGCGACGCGGCCGTCGAGGTGCCAGCCCATCGCCACCTTCTCGCTCGTCACCTCGGCGTGGAAGTCGACGACGACGCAGTCGGCCTCGATCCGCTCGAGGATGCTGTCCACCTCGTGGAAGGGCGAGCGGGCGACCCGCAGCCCCACCGCGCCGCTCAGGTTGATCACCCCGACCCGCGTCCCTCCCACCTCGACGACCGTGTGCCCGCGACCCGGGTTGGCGTGCGGGTAGTTGGCGGGCCTGATCACCCGCTCGTCGCGGTCCAGGTACTCGTAGGCCTCCCGGTGCCGGTAGACGTGGTTGCCGGTCGTGATCACGCCGGCGCCGGCGTCGAACAGCGCCCGCGCCGTCTTCTCGGTGATCCCCATCCCGCCCGCCGAGTTCTCGCCGTTGACGATCGTCGAGGTCCGGCCGGTGCCGCTCGCGCAGCTCGGGCATCGCCGCCTTCAGCCCCCGCCGCCCCGGCCCGCCGACCACGTCGCCGATGAAGAGCACCCGCATGTCCAGGACCCTATCCGCGCGCTCAAGCCGCCGCGAAGCGGCGCAGGGCGAAGCGGGCGACGAGGCCGTAGGCGGCGATCAGGATCGCCAGGTGCAGCAGCGGGGCGCCGATCCCCGGCCCGGTGGAGTCGAGCGCCGCGAGCATCGCCTGCAGCGCCGGCTTGAAGGGGAAGAGCGCCGCGACCACCCCGATCGCGTCGTAGAGGCCGGGCCCGACCGTGCCGGAGGGGATCAGCGAGAGGAAGGCGATCGGCAGCGTGACCATGAAGGCGAGCAGGGAGACCGCGCGGACCTCGCGGGCCGCCGCTCCGAGCGCCGCCCCGGCGGCGGCGAGCGCCCCGGCCCCGGCGAGGATCGCCACCAGCCAGAGCGGGAAGCGGCTCCAGTGCGAGCGGCACGAAGAGCTGCATGCCGCCCAGCATCAGCAGCGTCACCGCCAGCCCGACCGCCATCCCCAGCCCGACCTTCTCGCCGAGCAGCGCGGAGCGCGAGACGAGGCCCCGGGTGAGGCGGGAGAAGGCGTTCTCCTCGCGCTCGAGCGCCAGCGAGCCGGCGACCAGGAGCACGGTGACGAAGGTCAGGGTGAGGGTCGCGGCGACCGCCGTCGCGAAGACGTCGAGGGGCGGGGTCGGTGCGCTGACCACCTGCTTGTCGACGGCGATCGGCTGCGCGAGCCGAGTCGATCAGCGGCTTCGGCGACGTCGAGGTTTTCGTGCGCCAGGATCGCGAAGTGGGTGACGCGGTCGAGCGCGTCGCGCAGCGGCCCCCGCGGCAGCGCCGGGCGGAGCGCCTCGAGGATGCCGGCGCTGGCCCGCAGCCCGAGGATGTGGACCGACTCGCCGAGGACGCTGAAGGTGCCGCCGTTGACGACGAGGTTGAGGTATTTGCTCGCCTTCGGCGGCGATCCGCCGCGCGATCAGCAGGTTCGCCCGCGCCAGCAGCGCCGAGATGCGGTCGTCGACGAGCTGCGCCTTGACCGGATCCTCCTGGTTGACCATCACGTCCACGGTCGGCGTTTCGGGGGTCAGCGTCGAGAGCGAGTTGATCCGGTCGACCAGGTCGGCGGGCAGGATCAGGGCGGCGAGGACGTCGCCGGAGCGCACCTTCGCCGCCGCTTCGGCGCGGCTCTTCACGCGGCACGCACTCGACCAGGCGGCAGATCCGGTCGCCGACCCCGACCGTCGGGCAGCGCCGCGCCGCCGACGGTGACCCGTGGCCGCCGCCGGGACTTCGTTGAGGAAGGCGACCCGCGGCTTCTCCGGCCCGCGCGAGATCGCGAAGCCGACCAGGACGGCGATCAGCACCGGGTAGGCGACCAGCAGGAACGCCTGCAGCGGCGAGCGGCGCAGGATCTGGAGGTCCTTGAGCGAGCAGCCAGCGCATGCCTCAGTGCCCCCGGTGGTGGAGGAAGGCGACGAAGGCGGTCTCGAAGTCGCGGTCGGCCGCCTCGGGGGCCTCGCGGCGCACCGCCTCGCGCAGGCCGTCCGGCGTCCCGTCGAAGAGAGCCTCGCCGTCGGCGAGGACGAGCAGCCGCTTCCCGTAGCGCTCCGCCTCCTGGATGTCGTGGGTGGAGAAGATCACCGTCGTCCCGCGCCCGGCGAGCGCCGAGACGAACTCCCAGAGGCGGGCCCGCTGGCGCGGATCGAGCCCGACGCTCGGCTCGTCGAGCAGCAGCGACCTGCGGCCGCGACAGCAGGCCGATCGCGATGTTGACCCGCTGCTGGTTGCCGCCCGAGAGGCGGGCGACGATCTCGCCGCGCCGCTCCCGCGAGGCCGGCCAGCTCGAGCATCTCCTCGACCGAGGCGCGCGGGTCCTCGTGGCGCCGCTCCAGCCGCGCGAACAGCAGCAGGTTCTCCTCCACCGTCGAGCCGCCGGTAGAGCGCCGCCTGCTGCGGCACCCAGCCGACCTCCCCCCGGGGCAGGTGGACCTCGCCCTCATCGGCTCTCGACGATTCCCGGCCAGGATCGAGAGCAGCGTCGTCTTTCCCGCCCCGTTCGGCCCGATGACAGCCACGCAGCTCTCCCGCCGCGGCCTCGAGATCGACCCCCCGCAGCGCCTCCCGGTTCCCGTACCTCTTGACCAGCCCTCGTGCCTTGCACGCGGGGAACGCTACTGCCGCTCGAAGGAGGGACGCGGGCATCCCCGAACCGGCGGATACTCAAAGCGCCGGCCTCATTAGGCCGGCGCTTGTCCGGGCGGGGGTGCCCCCGTCCCTCCCTAGAACTCGCCTCAGTGCCCTTCCCCGCCACACGCCTGCGCCGTCTGCGCCGCACCGGCGCCCTGCGCGGCCTCGTCCGCGAGACCGAGCTGTCCGCCGTCGCACCTGATCCAGCCCGCCTTCGTCGTCGCCGGCGAGGGCGTCCGCGAGGAGATCGAGTCGATGCCCGGCATCGAGCGCCTCTCGATCTCCGAGCTGGTCGCCGAGGCGGCCGAGATCGCCGCCGCGGGGATCGGCGCGGTCCTCCTCTTCGGCGTCCCCGCCGACCAAGGACGAGTCCGGCTCCGGCGCCTACGACGACGAGGGCATCGTGCAGATGGCGGTCCGCGCCCTCAAGGAGGCCCACCCCGAGCTGACCGTGATCACCGACGTCTGCCTCTGCGAGTACACCTCGCACGGCCACTGCGGCTTCGTCCGCGACGGCGAGGTCGACAACGACCTGACGGTCGAGCTGCTGGCCAAGACGGCGATCTCCCACGCCGAGGCCGGCGCCGACGCGGTGGCGCCGAGCGACATGATGGACGGCCGGGTCGGCGTCGATCCGCCTCCAGCTCGACGAGGAGGGCCACTCCGGCGTCCCGATCGTCGCCTACAGCGCCAAGTACGCCTCCGCCTTCTACGGCCCCTTCCGCGAGGCCGCCGAGTCGACCCCCGAGTTCGGCGACCGCCGCGGCTACCAGATGGATCCCGCCAACGCCGCCGAGGCGGTGCGCGAGGCGAAGCTCGACCTCGAGGAGGGCGCCGACATGCTGATGGTCAAGCCGGCGACGCCCGTATCTCGACGTCGTCCGCCGCGTCAAGGACGAGACCGGCGCGCCGCTCGCCGCCTACCACGTCTCCGGCGAGTACTCGATGCTGAAGGCCGCCGCCGCCAACGGCTGGATCGACGAGCGCGCCGCGGTGCTGGAGACGCTGACCTCGATCCGCCGCGCCGGCGCCGACGCGATCGTCACCTACTACGCGAAGGAGGCGGCGGCATGGCTGTCAGCGAAGCCCCAGCAAGGCCCGCTCCCGCAAGGGCGGCGCCGCGATCCCGCTCGACGAGGCCGACAAGCGCCTGATGAACCTGCTTCAGTCGAGCTTCCCGCTCGACCCGGAGCCCTTCGCGACTGATCGCCGTCGCGGCGGAGATGGAGCTCGACGACGTCCTCGCCCGCACCCGGCGGCTGCTCGAGGCGCGGATCATCCGCGAGATCACGCCGATCTTCGACACCCGGACGCTCGGCTACGAGTCGATGCTGGTCGCCGCCAAGGTCGACGCCGAGAACCCGCAGCGGGCGGCGGCGAAGATCAACGCGCACCCGGGCGTCTCGCACAACTACCTGCGGACCCACGACTTCAACCTCTGGTTCACGATCGCCGTGCCGCCCGACTCGGAGCTGGGGCTGGACGGGACGCTCGCGGCGCTGATGCGCGAGACCGGGGCCGAGTCGATGCGCAAGCTGCCGACCCTGACCCTGTTCAAGATCAACCTGAACCTGGAGATGGAGAAGGGGACCGAGGCGCTGGCCGCGGCGATCGACGGCCGCGCCTCCGCGCGAGGTGGAGCCGCAGCCCTACGACGAGCGCGACGTCGCCGTGATCCGCGCCGCGCAGGGGCCGATGGAGGCGGTCGAGCGACCCTACGACGCGGCCGCCGCCGAGCTGGAGATCGGCGTCGAGGAGCTGCTCGACCACCTGCGCGGGATGGTCGACCGCAGGCTGCTGCGTCGCGTCGCCGCGCTCCTCAACCACCGCCGCGCCGGCTTCTCGGCGAACGGGATGGGAGTCTGGAAGGTGCCCGAGGACGAGATCCTGGAGACGGGCGAGCGGATGGCCGCATTCCGCGGCATCTCCCACTGCTACCAGCGTCCCACCTACGACGACTGGCCCTACAGCATCTTCACGATGGCCCACGGCCGCTCGAAGCAGGAGTGCGACGCGATCCTCGACTCGATCGCGGCGGAGTGCGGGATCGGGCCGGACGACCGCGCCACCCTCTACTCGTCGACCGAGTACAAGAAGATCCGCCTGCGCTACTTCACGCCGGACTACGCCGCCTGGGAGGCGGCGCATTGTGACCGCCCCGGCGGGCGAAGCTCGGTAAGAATCGGATCGTGCCTGCCGCCTCGTCCCGGTCCACGACCCGGTCCGCCGAGCTCTACGAGCGCGCCCTGCGGGTGCTTCCGGGCGGCGTCAACTCGCCGGTGCGGGCGATGCGCCAGATCGGCCGCGACCCGATCTTCGTCGACCGAGGCGAGGGCTGCGAGCTGGTCGACGTCGACGGCAACCGCTACCTCGACTGGGTCGGCTCGTGGGGGCCGCTGATCCTCGGCCACGCCCACCCGGCGGTGGTCGCCGCGGTCCGCGAGGCGGCCGGACGCGGGACCAGCTACGGCGCCGCGACCGAGGCCGAGGTCGAGCTGGCCGAGGAGGTCGCGGCGCGCATCCCCTCGCTGGAGATGCTGCGGATGACCAGCTCCGGTACCGAGGCGGCGATGAGCGCCGTCCGCCTCGCCCGCGCCGCTCACCGGCCGCGAGGTCGTCGTCAAGTTCGCGGGCGCCTACCACGGCCACTCCGACGGCCTGCTCGCCGACGGCCGGCTCGGGGCTGGCGACGCTGGCGATCCCGTCGAGCCCCGGCGTCACCGCGGCGCAGGCGGCCGGCACCGTGGTCGTGCCCTGGAACGACCGCGAGGCGGTCTCGCGGGCGCTCGCCGAGCACCCGGTCGCCGCCCTGATCGCCGAGCCGATCGCCGCCAACATGGGGGTCGTCCCGCCCGAGCAGGGCTTCCTCGAGCTCCTGCGCGACGCGACGCGCGACGCCGGCGCCCTGCTGATCTTCGACGAGGTGATCACCGGCTTCCGCGTCGCCCGCGGCGGCGCCCAGCAGCTCTACGGGGTCGAACCGGACCTGACCGTGATCGGCAAGGTGCTCGGCGGCGGCCTGCCCGCCGCCGCCTTCGGCGGCTCGCGGCCGAGCGATGGAGAGGATCGCCCCGGCCGGCGACGTCTACCAGGCCGGCACCCTCTCCGGCAACCCGCTCGCGATGGCGGCCGGGCTCGCCACCCTGCGCGAGCTGGACGCCGCCGCCTACGAGCGGCTCGGAGCGCTCACCGACCGCTTCGCCGCCGGCCTCGCCGGCCTCGCCGCGGACCGGCCGCTCCAGGTCGCCTCCGCCACCGGCCTCCTCACCCTCTTCTTCAGCGCCGAGCCGGTCACCGACTTCGCCGCCGCCTCGGCCTGCGACCTCGACGCGCACGCACGCTTCTGCCGCGCCATGCTCGACGCGGCGCATATGGCCGCCGCCCTCCCAGTTCGAGGCCTGGTTCGTCTCGCTCGCCCACGACGAGGCGGCGATCGACCGCACCCTCGAAGCGGCCGCCGAGTCCCTGGCGGAGACCTTCGCATGAGCGCCGGCCCGGCCGCCGCCCTGCACGTCCTCGCCGCCCTGCTGCGCGAGGACGAGACGCCGATCTCGCCGCACGTCGTCGAGCCGCGCGAGGAGCCCGTCTTCGGCCCGCTCGCCGCGTCCGGGCCGCGTGCCGTCGCGGCGCCGGGCGAGTACGCGCTCGTGGTCGAGGCGGTCCGCGAGGGCTACCTGCTCCACTACGGCGAGCCGCGCGTCCTCGCCGGCCACGACGCCGACCTCGGCCTGCTCGCCGGCGACTACCTCTACGCGCTGGGGATCGAGCGGCTCGCCGCCCTCGGGGACGCCCTCGCCGTCCACGAGCTGGCCGACCTGATCAGCCCTCTGCGCCCGCCTCCACGCCGAGCAGCGCGAGGCCGAGGCGCCCGCCCTCTGGCGCGCCACGGCGCTGGCGATCGGCGGCGCCGGCGAGCAGCGCCGCCCGAGCAAAGCCGACGGCGGGCCTCAGGCAATAAACTGCCCGCTTCCCTGGACCTGGCGCAAAGTGGCTGACGAAGCGGACAAGCAGAGCGGGACCGAGCCGCAGGCGCGTGGCGAGCGGCCGCAGCCCCGGCCCCCGGGCTACTTCGAGGGCGAGTCGATGACTCGCCGTCGCGCCTTCACGATCGCCGCCCAGGGCGTCGGCGGCGTCGCGGGCGCCGCGATCGTCCTGCCGGCGCTCGGCTTCGCGGTCGCCCCGATCTTCGACCGCGGCAAGGAGCGCTGGGAGGCGGTCGGCCCGGTGGGCGACTTCGTCGAAGGCACCTACCGCCAGGTCGTCTTCACCGAAACCGACGGGATCGGCGACGCCGGCAAGACCACCGCCTACGTGCGCAAGGGCTCGAGGCAGCTCGGCGAGGACCCGAAGCAGATCGTCGCCGTCTCCAACCGCTGCGCCCACCTCGGCTGCCCGGTCCGCTTCGTCGAAGCCGCCGGCAACTTCATCTGCCCCTGCCACGGCGGCGTCTACGACTTCCAGGGCAAGCGGATCGGGGGCCCGCCGGTGCGGCCGCTCGACCACTTCCAGACCCGCGTCCGCGACGGCCAGGTCGAGCTCGGCCCGCGCTACAGCGTCACCTCGCAGCTGAAGCCGGTTCGCGCCCGCGACCCCGGCGAGTTCACCGGCGGCATCTGGGAATACCTCTACCCGCCCCGCCCGTCCACCTTCCCGCCGCCGGGTAGCTGAGCCAGCCGACGATGAAGCTCGACGCGATCATCCCCGCGCCCGCTCCGCAGGCCGGCCAAGCCGGGCGAGGGCGGCGCGGCGAGGGACGGCGCCCCGGCTCCGGCCGACCTCAAGAGCGCCCCCCCCGAGCGCCCCTCGGAGGCGCAGCGGCTGGGCGAGCGCGCCAAGGAGGCGCCGGCCGACGTCCTCGCCTGGGTCGACCAGCGCACCGCCGCCACCGGCTTCCTCACCGGGATGCTCTACCGCAAGGTGCCGAAGGGGACCAACTGGTTCTACACGCTCGGCTCCGCCACCCTCTTCGCCTTCATCGTGCAGGCGGTTACCGGCGTCTTCCTGGCGATGTTCTACACGCCCTCGGCGACCCAGGCCTACGCCTCGATCTCCCACATCAACAACGACGTCTTCCTCGGCCAGTTCGTGCACGGGCATGCACAAGTGGGGGTCGAGCGTGATGGTCATCCTCGTCTTCCTCCACATGGGGCGCACCTTCTTCTTCGGCGCCTACAAGTACCCGCGCGAGCTCAACTGGGTGATCGGCGTCGTGCTGCTGATCCTGACGATGACGATGGCCTTCACCGGCTACCTGCTGCCCTTCGACCAGCGCTCCTACTGGGCTTCGATCGTCGGCATCAACATCAACGGCACCGGCCCGATCGTCGGGCCCTACCTGAGCGACTTCCTGCGGGCCGGCCCCGAGTTCGGCGCGACGACGCTGTCCCGCTTCTACTCGATCCACATGCTGCTCGTCCCCGGGGCGATCATCGCCCTGATCGGCGCCCACCTCTACCTGGTCGTCAAGCTCGGCACCACGGCGCCGCCCTGGGTGCATGCCGAGAAGCCGAAGACCGCCGCGCCCGCCGCCGAGCTGGACGCCGGGCGGCAACGGAGCCCCGACCACCCGATGAAGCCACAGCGACAAGCAGGCATACCTCGAGGAGTACGAGCTGCTCAAGAAGAAGGGCAAGCCCTTCTTCCCCTACGCGGTGCTGAAGGACTCGACGATGGCGCTGATCGTGGTCGGCGTGATCATCGCGATGTCGATCGTGCTCGGCGCCGAGCAGGGCCCCAAGGCCGACCCCACCTCGACCAGCTACGTGCCGCGGCCCGAGTGGTACTTCTTCTTCCTCTTCGAGCTGCTGCGGGTGATCAAGCCGCCCGAACTGGTCCCGATCGCGACGATCGGCATCCCGACGGTCTGCATGGTCCTGCTCCTCCTGCTGCCCTTCTACGACCGCGGGCCGCGAGCGCGCACCCGGGCCGCCGGCCGATCGCCACCACCGCCGGCTGCCTGACGATCGCCGCGATGGCCTACCTCACCTACCTCGGCGCGACCGGCGGCTCGCCGACTCGAGATCGAGATGAAGGTCGCCCCCCGCTACAGCGCCGGCAAGGAGGTCGTCGCCGGGTCGGGCTGCCTCGCCTGCCACAAGCTCGGCGAGAACGGCAACAACGGGCCCGGGCCGGAACTGACCCACATCGCGGGCGCGCATCCCGCGCGCCGCGATCGTCCGCTCGCTCGAAGATCGGCCCGGGTATCATGCCCTCCTTCCGCGACCTGCCGCCGAAGAAGCTCAACGAGCTAGCTGACTTCCTCTCGTCACTCGACTAAGCCGTCCCGGGACTCCGCGCAGTTCGCGGAGCAGATTCAGCGCATGTTCGACCGGATCGCCGGCCGTTACGACCTCCTGAACTCGCTGATGACGGCCGGCCTCCATCACGGCTGGCGAGCGAGAGCCGCTGATCGGGCCGAGCTCGGCCCGGGGACACGGTCCTGGACGTCTGCTGCGGAACCGGCGATCTGGCCTTGGAGCTGGCGAGGCGGGTGTCGCCGGGGGGCAATGTCGTCGGTTGCGACTTCTCGGAGCAGATGCTCGATCTGGCGCGCGAGAAGGCGGCGCACCGGGGAATCGAGCTGGTCCGGTTCGAGTGGGCGGATGCGCTGGAGCTGCCCTATGACGCCGGTCGGTTCGATGCGGTGACCGTCGGCTTCGGTGTCCGCAACTTCGCGGATAGCGATCGGGGCCTGCGTGAGATGGCGCGAGTCCTGAAGCCCGGGGGCAGGCTGGTCGTCCTCGAGTTCACGCAGCCTCGCCGCCCTCCCTTTTCGACCTTCTATTCGATCTGGTTCGATCGCATCGTGCCGGTCCTCGGCCGCCTCACCGAGAGCCCGGAGGCCTACTCGTACCTGACCGAGTCGGTCCACAGCTTCCCCGATCCGCGGGGCCTCGCGGAAAAGATGGAGCTGGCGGGGCTCGAGCGGATTCGCTGGCTCCTCATGGCGGGGGGCATCCTCGCGATCCACAGCGGCATCCGGGCGTGACCCGCCGCTCCGCCGTCCCGCCCCCGGTCACCGCGGTCCTCGACGCGTCGAGCCGCTGGCTGCCGGTGCGGCTCGGCGAGGTGGAGGAGCGGCTGCGCGAGCAGGTCGACGGGCACGGCGAGCGGCTCGGCGGCGCGGCGCGCGATGACGCTGGCCGCGGGGGGCAAGCGGCTGCGGCCGCTGCTCGTCCTGCTCTGCGCCGGCGAGAGCGGCGGCGAGCGAGCGGTGCGGGCCGCGGCCGCGGTCGAGCTGGTCCACATGGCGACGCTGGTCCACGACGACGTGCTCGACGCTGCGCCGCTGCGGCGCGGGCAGCCGACCGTCGCCGCGACCTCCGGGCGCGAGCGCGCCGACCGCGACCGGCGACCTGCTCTTCTCGCGGGCCTTCGCGCTGCTCGCCGAGCCGCGCGACCTGCGCGCGATCGAGCTGCTCGCCGAGGCCTCGGTGGCGCTCGCGCGGGGCGAGCTGGCGCAGCGCCACGACGCCTACGACACCTCGATCTCCGAAGCGCGCTACCTCGAGCGCTGCCGGCTGAAGACGGCGAAGCTGTTCGCCTGCGCCTGCCTGCTCGGCCGCGACGAGGAGGCGCTGCGCGACTTCGGCGCCGAGGTCGGCCTCGCCTTCCAGCTGCTCGACGACGTGCTCGACGTCTCCGGGCCGCCGGAGCGGACCGGGAAGGCGCGCGGCACCGACCTGCTCGACGGCACCGTCACGCTGCCGCTGATCGCCGCCGCCGAGGTCGATCCCGAGATCCGCGCCGTCGACCTGCGCGCCCTCGACGCCGCGGGGGCGGAGGCGCTCTGCGACCGGATCGCCGCCAGCGGCGCCCTCGATCGCGTCCGCTCCCGCGCCCTGGAGATGGTCGCGGCGGCGAAGAGCCGCCTCGACGCGGCCGGCTTCGAGCCCGAACAGAGGCAGCTGCTCGACCTGGTCGCCGACGGCGTCGTCCAGCGCTACAGCTGAGTGGGTCGAGCGAAGGCTTCGGCGCCGGGAGAGTCACCCGGCCGGTGCCCGCCGGCCGGTACCATTGGCCGATGCCGAACGTAGGACCGCTCGAGATCGCGATCGTCCTGATCATCGCCCTGATCGTCTTCGGGCCGAAGCGCCTGCCGGAGCTGGGCCGCTCGCTGGGCCGTGGGATCCGCGAGTTCCGCGGCTCGCTCAGCGGCGAGCACGACGACGAGCCCCGCGGCGACGTCGAGGCCCCGAAGCCCCGCGGCGAGGTCGAGGCCCCGAGGCCGCCGGCCGCCGAGGCCCCCGAGGCCGCCGAGGCCGCCGAGGGCGAGACGGTCGCCCGACAACCGCGGCTGAGGGCGGCGATGCGCCCGCTTCAGGGCGGTCTCCCACGAGGACCGGCTCACCCTGGTCGAGCACCTCGACGAGCTGCGCACCCGCATCGTCGTCTGCCTGGCCGTCTTCGGCGTCGCCCTGGCGCTCTGCTTCTGGCAGAACCACCTGCTGCTGGAAATCGCCTCCAACCCGCTGCCGAGCGGCCACAGGAAGCTGCTCACCTTCGGCGTCACCGAGCCCTTCATGACGACCCTCACCGTCTCCATCTACGGAGCGCTGGTCCTCTCCCTGCCGATCCTCCTCTACCAGCTCTACGCCTTCGTCCTGCCCGCCTTCAGCCGGACGAGCGGCGGCTGGCGCTGCCGATCCTGCTGCTCGCGCCCTTCCTCTTCGCGGCCGGCGTCGCCTTCGCCTACTTCGTCGTGATGCCGGCCGCGGTCAAGTTCCTGCTCGGCTTCAACAGCAGCCAGTTCAACATCCAGGTCCGCGCCCGCGACTACTACAGCTTCTTCGCGACCACGATGCTGGCCGGCGGGATCGTCTTCCAGCTGCCGATGGCGATCCTCGCCGTGACGCGGCTCGGCATCGTCAGCGTCGCGCAGCTGCGGGCGAACCGGCGCTACGCCTACCTGGCGATCTCGATCGTCGCCGCGGCGCTGCCCGGCGTCGACCCGATCTCGATGCTGCTCGAGATGGTTCCCGCTGCTCGTTCTGTACGAGTTGAGTATCTTGCTGGCACGGGCCCTCGGCAGGCCGGGGGTCGCGGCGGGAGGCCTGGTCAAACCCTCAACTCCAGGAGCGGTGAGGAGCTGATGGCGGCACGCGGCGGTGAACGGAGGCTGGTATTCGACATCCGGGGACGGCGCCGGCACGTCGTCCGCTTCGTCTACGCGATCCTGGCGCTGCTGATGATGTCCAGCCTTTTCTTCGTCGTCGGGCCCTTCAACCTCGGCTCCCTGCTCGGCCGGGGTAGCACGACCAGCGCCGCCAAGGTCCTCGACGAACAGGCCGAAAGGATCGAACGCCGCCTCGCAAGAGACCCCAAGAACGAGGCGCTGCTGCTCTCCCTCACCCGCACCCGGATCAGCGCCGGCAACGCGCGGATCGAACGCGATCCGACCACCGGCACGCAGACGACCCCCCCGGAAGCACGCGCCGAGTACGAACAGGGCATGCGTTCCTGGAGCCGCTACCTCGCCCAGGCCGGCTCCAAGCCGAGCCCCACCGCGGCGCTGCTCGTCGCCGGCACCTACTTCAGCCTCGCCCAGGCCGCCCCGACCGGCGCCCAGATCGAATCCAACGTGAAGAAGGCCGCCGCGACCCAGCGGATCGCCGCCGAGGCGACGCCCAGCATCGGCTCGCTCAGCACCCTGGCGATCTACGAGTACTTCAGCGGCCACTTCGCCGCCGGCGACAGGGCCGCCAAGCAGGCGGAGCGGAGGGCGCCGTCGAAGACGGAAGCGAAGAGCGTCGAAAAACAGATGGTCGAATACCGCAAGCGCGGCGAGGAATACGAAAAGCAGAAACAGCAGCTCGCCAAGCTGGAAAAGAAGAAGGGCAAGGAAGCCCTGCAGAACCCGCTCGGCGGCCTCGGCACCCCAGGCACCGGCCTCGGCCCGTAGGCGCTACGGCCGGGCCGCGGTGCAGAGGCGGACCGGACCGGCCCCCTTCAGCCCCAGCCGCCAGGGGCGGGACGAGTTGTCGCCGGGGATCGTCAGCGTTGCCTTGTCCCCCGCCGGCAGGGCCCCGAGGTCGACCGGGAGGCGGGTGGCGAAGCGACCCAGCAGGACCTCGGCGGGAGCGCTCGCCTCGTCGACCAGCGTGAAGCTCCCGGGCGGCAGGCCAATGCCGGCGCGACCGCCGGCCGAGGCCCGCATGTCTCGGCAGCTCACGGCGCGAACGACTCGGCCGGGGGAGGCGAGGCGCAGGCCGAGCGCCTGGGCCAGGGTCAGGTCGGCCCGTCTCCTGTCGGCCCGCGGCCTCGCCTCCAGCTCGGCTTCGCTGAAGGCGGGCGAGCCATGTTCGCGCGCCGCGGCGAGGTAGGCGCGGGCGGGGACGGTGACCGCGGGCCAGAAGGTGATCGTCAGCTCGGGCTCGGCGCTCGCGCCCGCGACGTCGACGGCGGCGAGGGAGGAGCGAACGACGATCGCGGCGCGCTCCCAGCGCTGGGCGTAGCGGTGCAGCAACGAGAGCCCGCCCACCAGCGCGGCCGCGGTGACGACGAGGGCCGCGGCGATCCCGAGCCGGGGCAGCCGCAGCCCGCGCAGCGCCTCGGCCGCGATCAGGAGGAGGAAGACGGCGGACGGGAGCTGGTAGCGGCTCGAGGTGGGGAAGCGTTCCGGGGTGCGGTTGAGCCCGGCCAGGGCCCAGAAGCCGAGGCCGATCGCGAGGGCGACCGCAAGGCCCGCCGAGACGCGGCCCTGGCGGACGACGCGGACCGCGGCGAGGCCGATCGCGACCAGCAGCAGCGCCTTGCCCCAGATCAGGTGCGGCTGGCTCGGCTCACCGCCGTTGCCGGTGGCGAGCCCGAGCAGCGAGGCGATCCCCGCCCCGGCGGCGCTGAAGACGTAGGAGGGCAGCTGCTCGAGGTTGTGGAAGCTGAGGTGGCTTTCGGCGCTGCGGCCCCAGCCCAGCCACCACGCCGCGAACAGCGCCAGGGGGGCGAGCGCGACATAGGCCCGCCCGGCGCGGGGCCGGCGGGAGAGCGCCAGGTCCGCCAGCGCGCCCGCCGCGAAGGCGAGGCCGAGGCTGGAGAAGCCGAGCGAGACGGCCAGCAGCACGGAGGCGATCCGGTCGCCGCGCCGGTCGCCGCGATCGAGGGCGAGGAGCATCCCCAGGCCGGCGGCCATCGAGCCGAAGTAGCCCATCTGGAAGGCCCAGAGCAGGTCTTCGAAGGCGGCGCCGAGGAAGAGGACCGCGACCGCGCCGATCAGCGCCGGCCAGTCGCCGACCCGGCGCCGCAGCCAGACGAAGAGCAGCACCGCGCCGGTCAGGAAGAGCGCGTCGGCGACGAGGTGGAAGGGCAGCGCCGAGCCAATCCCGAAGACGGCCAGCAGGAGCTTGAAGAGGACCGCGGGGCCGAGCACGATGTTCTCGTGGAAGGGGTCGAGGAAGACGCCGGGGCTCCAGCCGCGCCGCGCGACGAGCAGCTCCCAGTCGTCGGAGACGAAGCTGAGGTGGACGTCGATGCTGAGCAGCAGGGCGGCCGCGACCGCAACCGCGACCGCCAGCCCGATCAGCGCCGCCCTTCGCCCCTCTGCTCCCAATGGGCCGTGAAGGACTCGAACCTTCAACCTTGAGATTAAGAGTCTCCTGCTCTGCCAGTTGAGCTAACGGCCCGGGTTGGCAAGTATAGGAAGGAAGGCCGCCTGTGCCGGCCCGGGTGGAGGCGCGGATTGGCGGGGGGACGGGCTTGCGGGAGCCGGCCGTCAGGGGCGGACGCTGCAGGGCTTGAAGAAGGTGCCGAAGAGCACGGTGCCGTCGGCGAAGGTGAATTCGCCGCGGGCCTGGAGGTGGCCGGTTTCGCAGCGGGCGTTGACGTAGCTGAGGTGCTTGCCCCTGTAAGTCCAGCGGCGGCCGATCTTCAGCGAGCCCGAGATCGGGTGCCCGTAGCCGCCGGCGATCCGGGGGATCTTTGCTTCGGTGCGGTAGCCGTAGACGCCCTTGTGGATCTTTTCGATCACGATCGGGACGATGAACGTGGTGGGGCCGCCCACGTCGAGGTAGGCGTGGGCGAAGAGGGTGTCCTGGCCGTGCATTTTGGGCCCGTTGAAGAGGGTGATCGGCGAGGAGGCGTTGATCGGCCCCTGTTCGGGGAAGGTGACGACCGCCTTGCCGAAGCCCTCGCCGACGATCGCGCCGGGGCAGTTGTGGCGGGCGTCGGCGACCGTGGTGGCGATCAGCTCGCTCTTCCTGCAGACCGGCAGGCCGGTGGTCTGCACCGAGCCGTGGCGGTCGAATTCGAAGGTGAGCGTCTTCAGGATGGGCGGGTACGCCCCCGAGACGGTCGAGATCCTGCCGCCGCCGTGCAGGGTGATCGGCGCGTCGTGCTTCCTGGGCAGCGCCTTCGGCGTGAAGCCGCCGTCGCCGATCACGACGATGTCGCCCGCCTGCAATCTGAGCGCGTAGGCGGTGCCCGCCGCGACGAGCAGGGCGAGCAGCGCTGCCGCCAGGGCCCTCCGCATCGTGCGCCTTCCTCCGCTCATCTCGTCTCCCCGCCCGCCCTCGCCGATCGTCAGTGGCGATCAGGGGCGGACATTGCAGGCCTTGAAGATCGTCCCGGCGATGATCGTACCGTCTGCGAAGCCGAAGCGGCCGCGGGTTTCGAGGACGTTGTCGGAGCAGCGGGCCGATACGTAGCTGCGCTCGACGCCGCGAAAGCGCCAGCGCCTGCCGATCTTCACGTCGACATGGGTGAGCGCCGCGTGGCCGCCGGCGATCTGCGGCACCTCGAACGTGGCGCGATAGCTGTACGCGCCGTGGCGCCGTTCGATCGGCACGACCACCACATAGGTTTCCGGGGACGGGTAGGTCGTCTGCGCATGGGCGACGATGGTCGGATTGCCGCCCTGGCGCGGGCCGTTGAAGAGGCTCAGCGGCGAGCTCACCTCGACCGGGACTTCGCCGGGGAGCGTCACCACGGCGCTGACGTGGCCGCTGCCGACGATCGCGGTGCGGCAGCGCTGCCTCGCTTCGGCGGGGGCGGTGCCTTCGATCGCGGCCGGCGGGCAGGCCGGGAGGCCGGCGGTGGTCAGGCGCCCGTCCCGGTCGAAGTCGATTCTCGCGCTCTGAAGCGCCGGGGGCGGCCCCGAGCCGGTGGATTCGATGTCCGCGTGCCCCTGGAAGCTGATCGGCGCGTAGGCACGGCGCGGCAGAAGACGCGGCGTGAATCCCCCGTCGGCGCGCAGCACCAGCGTTTCCGTCCGGACCAGCGCCGCCGCCGCGCCGCCCGCGGCCAGCAGGCCGGCGATCGCTGCCACCGTCACCCAGTGGAATAGCGGCCTTAACACAAACTTCGGCATCTCCAGTCCCCCTGTACAGGCAAACTACCAGGCCGTGCCTTCGAGGAGGAGTAGGTGGCGGGGCGGGAGCCTGCGCCGGGGCGGCCCTGCGCGCCCCCCGGCGCTGCTGCGCCATCCGCGCCGCGTGCTGGCCGTCACGGCCCTCTTCGTCGTCGTGCTCGGCGTCATCGGGATCGGCGTCGAGGGGAAGCTCAGCCCGACCACGCTCGACATCCCCGGCACCCCCGCCTCGCGCGCCAACGCGATGCTGCGCGAACACTTCGGCAACAGCGCGCCGTTCGTGATCCTGCTGCGCGGCCCGGCGGCGGCGATCGATCGCCAGGGCCCGCCCCTGATCCGCGCGCTGCGCCGCAACCCGGCGGTGACCACCCTCTCCCCCTGGGACCGCGGCTCGGTCGAAGCCCTGCGCCCCAGCCTCGCGGCGCGCCCTCATCATCGTCGACTTCCACGTCGGCATCGCCGCGGCGGTCAAGCACACCGTCCCGGAACTCAACCGGGCCCTCGAACGGCAGATCCATCCGCCGCTGCGCGCCACCCAGACCGGCTTCGCCACCATCTCGCGGGCGATCCAGCAGGAGTCGATCGCCGCCTCGCAGCGCGGCGAGCTGATCGCGCTGCCCGTCCTCCTGATCGTCCTGCTGCTCGTCTTCCGCTCGCCGCTCGCCGCGGCGATCCCGCTCGCCTTCGGCGCCGCCACCGTGATCGCCGCCCGCGGCCTGCTCTCGATCGCCACGGCGTGGTTCAGCATCGACGCCTTCGCCCACTCGGTCACGACGATGATGGGACTGGCGCTGGGCGTCGACTACGCGCTGCTGATCGTCTCCCGCTT
Source organism: uncultured Solirubrobacterales bacterium (assembly GCA_963696185.1). GTDB lineage: Bacteria > Actinomycetota > Thermoleophilia > Solirubrobacterales > 70-9 > VRUE01. The sequence goes on along the minus strand of OY968825.1, from coordinate 1,344,654 downwards.
CCGCGAGGAGCTGGCCGCCGGCGCAACGCCGCTCGACGCCGCCCGGGCGACTCGCCGCACCGCGGGCCGCACCACGGCCTTCGCCGGCAGCACCCTGCTGCTCTCGATGCTGGTCGCGTTCTTCATCGTCCCCGGCTCGCTGCTCGCCTCGCTGGCGGCCTCGCTGGCGCTGGTCGTCGTGCTCAGCGTCCTGGTCGCCACCGTGGCCGCTCCCGCTGTCCTCACGCTGCTCGGCCCGAACGTCGACCGCTGGCGGATCGGGCCGGCGCAGGCGAACGGCCGCTCCCGCCTGATGACGCTGGTGACAGCCGCCCTGCGCCGCCCCGCGCCGGTCGCGGCGGCGATCGGCGCTGTGGTGCTCCTCCTCGCCGCCCCGGCGATCGCCCTGAAGACCGGCCCGCCGAGCCAGGAACAGCTCTCCCCGAGCGACCCCGCCCGCCGCGACCTCGAACTGATCGACCGCGAAATCGGCCCCGGCTGGGACGCGGGGTTCGTGGTCGTCGCCGCGACCAAGGACGGCACGATGACCGAGCCGAGCCGGCTCGCCGCGCTCTCCCGCTGGCAGCGGCGCATCGCGGCATTGCCGGGCGTGCAGGCGGTGATCGGCCCGGCCCAGATCGCCCATGCCGTCGCGCCGCTGCGCGAAACCGGCGCGAAATTGCTCGCCTCGGGCGGCAGAACCGGGCCGGTGGGAAGCCTCGGACGGCTCGGCCACAACCTCGGCCGCGCCGCCGGCGGAGTTGCCCAGCTCCGCGCCGGCATATCCCAGGCGAGCTCCGGCGCCGGCCTGCTCGCCCAGGGGTCGGGGCGGGCGGAAGAAGGCGCCGGCGCGATCGCCGCCGGCCTCGAACGGGCGACAGCCGGCGGCGGGCGCGCGGTCGGGGCCCTCGAAGCCTTCGCGTCCGGCGCCCGCCGCCTCGCCGACGCCGATCGCCGCGCCGCGCTCGGCGCCCTCGTCATCAAGTTCGGCGTTCACGACCTGGTGCCCAACCTCCGCCACAACGCCCTGCGCCGCTCGCGCGGACTCCAGAAGTCCCTCAACGGCGACGCCCGCGAAAAGCTGCCGCAGCTCCAAGCCGCCGCTCAGGTCGCGGACGAAGAACTGAAGAAGGCCGTCCAGCAGCTCGAAGCGATGACGGTGGGCAAGACCGACCCGAGCTACGGCGCCGCCCTCGACGCGGCGCGCCGCGCCGACGCCGCCGTCAGCGGCACCGATCCGGTCAGCGGACAGCCCTATGCGCCCGGCTACGCGGGGTTGCCGGCGGAGCTCGCCGCGCTCCAGTCCCGCCTCCTCGTCGACGCCGAAGAAGCGCAGCAGGTGACCGCCTGGCTGGAAACGGCGATCACGGGCCTGCAGCGGCTGACCTCCGTCTCGAGGCAGCTCTCGGCCGGCCTCGGCAAGATCGAGAACGGCGGCGGCAAGCTCGCCGCCGGCTCCGCTCGCCTCGCCGCCGCCGCCTCGACCCTGGCCTCCGGCCTGACCCGCCTCGGCGTCGGCGCGACCTCCCTCACCAGCGGCATCTCCCAGCTCGGCGGCGGGGCCTCGGCGCTGCAGCGGCGCCTCGCCGAAGGCTTCCATCGCGCCTACCCGCTGCAGGCGGGCCTGCGCCGCGCCGCGGTCCGGGTCGTCTCCAACGACGCCAGCCTGAAGCGGCAGACGGCGCGCCTGCGCCGCTCCTCGCCGGGTCTCTTCGACTCCGGCTACTTCGTCCTCTCGGCGCTCGACGGCGCCCCGCCGAGGCTGCGCGACCGAGCCGCCGACCGCGATCGACCTCAACGGCGGCGGCCAGGCGGCGACGCTGCAGGTCATCTCCCGCTTCACGTTCAACTCCCCCGGCTCGATCGCCCTCAACAGGCGCCTCGAACAAGATCGCGACCGCGCTCGGCCGCGAAGCGGGCGTCTCGACCGGCGTCGCCGGCGGAGCCGCGCAGCTCAACGACTACAGCCAGGTCACCAGGGAACGGATCCCCTACGTGGTCGCCGCGATCACCCTCGTCACCTTCCTCCTCCTGGTCCTCATCCTCCGCGCCCTGCCGCTGGCCGCGATCGCGGTCGGGCTCAACCTGGCGACCGTCGCCGTCGCCTTCGGCATCCTCACCCTGCTCTTCAACGTGCCCACGGACTGGCCACTGGGCGGCCACACCTACGTCGACGCGATCGGCGCCGATGATGATCTTCGGCGTCGTCTTCGGCCTCTCGATCGACTACGCGGTCTTCCTGCTGGTGCGGATGCGCGAGCGCTACGACGCGCGACGGGGACCACGCCGACGCGATCGAGTTCGGCCTCGAGCAGACCGCCCGGGTGATCACCGGCGCGGCGGCGATCATGATGGCCGTCTTCATCGCCTTCGCCGGCGCGCTCGATCGCGACGGTCAGCCAGCTCGGCGATCGGGCTGACCGTCGCGGTGCTGCTCGACGCCACCGTCGTCCGCATCGTCCTGCTGCCGGCGCTGATGCTGCTGCTCGGCGAGCGGGTCTGGTGGATGCCGCGCCCGCTCGCCCGCGCCCTTCCCCGGCTCAACGTCTGAGCGGCTGCTATGGCCCCTGCTTGCAGCGCTGGGTCAGCTTCGGCGTAAGCGATTCGCCGTCCTTGAAGACGAACTTGCCGCGCGCCTTCAGCCTCCCCTTCCTGCACATCGCCGTCACGTAGCTGCGCTTCCTGCCCTTGTAGGCGAACGTCTTGAAGATGCCGGTCTGGAAGTCGGTCAGCGCGCCGACGCCGCCGGCGATCAGCGGGATGCTCACGTCGAGGCGGGGACCGTAGCCTTCCCTGTCGTACCTGGTCACCACGCCGACCAGGACCGCGTGGTCTGGACCGGCGCGCGGCCGTAGGAGTGCAGGAGGACGACCGTCTTGCCGCCCTGCGGCTGGCCGTTGAAAGCCGTCACCGCGAGGCTCTCGACGAAGACCTTTTCGCCGATCGGGATCACCGCGGTGGCCGTGCCGCCGCCGATCTTCGCGCGCTTGCAGAGGCGCAGGGCGGTTTCGGTCGAGGTGTTCTGCAGCTCGCCTGCCCTGCAGGTCGGGATAGCCCCTGCTGAAGATGCTTCATGCTCCGGTCGAAGTCGATGATCGCCCGCACCGCCGGCACCGGCACGCCGTTGGGGTTGGTCACGGTCGTCGTCCTGGTCGTCACTTCGAGGGTGACCGGAGTCGGCCTGGTCCTCGAGAGCCGCTTCGGCAGCGCCGCGGTCGCGATCGACTGGGTGTTGCCGTCGGGCGCGGTGAGGACGGCGGAGGCGGCGATCGCGGCCGAGGCCGCGACCCCGCGGCAAGTCGCCGCCAGGGCGGCTATGACAGGGTCAGGCGTCTGCGCATTGGGCTTCGCTCCTTCATCGAACGTGGGCCAAGCGCCTCCTCTGCTCTAACCGCGCCACCTGCCCGATACGCCGGAGTAGCGCGTTGAATTCCAGTTAAGTCCAGGCCGCGCGGCGCGCTTGGCGGGGATGGCTCGGATACGATTCCGGCGCCGTTCCTCCGGGTCGGAGGCCGGGGAACCGCAATTGCGACGACCCGTGGCTGCCAATCCCTTAGGCGAGGAGAAAGGACCGGCGCAAGCCGGCGGTTGACTGCCAGCCCGGATCGCCGCGCTGGCGGCCCTCGCCGCCGCCGTCATCGCCCTCGGCGGTCGTCCTGCTCGGCGGCGGCAGCGACTACCAGTACAGCCTCCTCTTCCAGAACGCCGGCCAGCTCGTCGCCGAAAACCAGGTCCTGGTCGGCGGCCACCCGGTCGGCTCGGTCGAAAGCATCGGCCTCACCTCCAACAACCTCGCCAGCGTCAAGATCAGCGTCAGCCAGCAGCTTCACGAGGGAACGACGGCGACGATCCGCGCCACCTCGCTCTCGGGCGTCGCCAACCACTACGTCTCGATCAGCCCCGGGCCCGAACAGCAACCCGCGCGCTGGCGGAAGGCGCCACCCTTGGCCTCGCCTCGACCACGACCCCGGTCGACCTCGACCAGTTCATCAACACCTTCCCGACGCCCGTGCGCCGCGCCCTGGGACAGTTCATCCGCGGCAACGCGGCTATCTACTCCGGCGTCGGCCAGCAGGCGAACCAGACCTACAAGTACTTCGCCCCGGCCCTCAACCGCACCGGCGCCTTCGTCCACGAACTGAACGCCGACCAGCGGCTCTTCGAACGATTCATCGTCAGCTCCAGCGAGCTCTCGACCGTGGTCGCCCAGCGCGGCGCCCAGCTCTCCAGCGCGGTCTCCAACGCCGACACCGCCTTTGGCGCGATCGCCGGCCAGAACGTGGCCCTCGACCGCACCCTGCGGCTCCTGCCCCCGGTCCTGCGCCAGAGCAACACGACCTTCGTCAACCTCCGCGCGGCGCTCGGCGACCTCGAACCGCTGGTCGAAACGGCCAAGCCGGCGACCCGGAACCTGGCGCCGTTCCTCGCCGAACTGCGGCCGGTGATCGAGGCAGCCGTGCCGGTCTTCAGGAACCTCCGCCTCAGCGTGCGCCGCCCCGGCCCGGCAAACGACACCGCCGAGCTGCTCGCCGCGCTGCCGGGGGTGGAACGGGGCGCCGGCAAGGCCTTCCCCCATTCCGAGGAAGCGATCGCGGCCTTCCAGCCGAACCTCAACTTCATCCGCGCCTACACGCCGGACATCTTCAACGGCTTCGGCAAGGTCGGCCAGGTCACCGGCTACTACGACGGCAACGGCCACTACGCCCGCGTCCAGGCGACCGACCTCAACCTGTTCCGCTACGAAGGCGGCAGCGGCAAACTCGAGCCGATCCCGCCGAGCAAACAGTACGAAGCGTTCGGCGCCTCGGCGGGCGTCAGGCGCCCCTGCCCCGGCGCCGCCACCCAGCCTGCCCCGGACGGCTCCAACCCCTTCACCGAACCGCCCTTCAAAGGCGCCGTGAAGACCTCCGAATGCAACCCGGCCGACGTGCCGCCCGGCCCATGAGGAGATGGCTCGTCATCGGCGCCGGGATCGCCGCGATCGCCGCGGCGATCGTGCTGATCTCCGGCGGGAGCGAAGGCGGCTACGTGGTCCGCGCCGTCTTCGACAGCGGCTCCTTCATGGTCAAGGGCGAGCTGGTGCGGGTGGCCGGGAGCCAACGTCGGCGAAATCGAATCGGTCGACGTGACGATGCCGGGGGAGATCGACAGCTACAGGAACGGCCGGCCGCGGGCGATCGCCGGCAAGGCGGTGCTGGCGATGAAGATCACCGACCCCGGCTTCCAGGACTTCCGCAGCGACGCCAGCTGCCTGATCCGGCCGCAGTCGCTGATCGGCGAGAAGTACGTCGACTGCCGGCCCACGCTGCCCCGCGCCCCGGGCTCGCCGCCGGCGCCGGAACTGAAGAAGATCCCCGCCGGCCAGCCGGGGGCCGGCCAGCACCTGCTGCCGCTGGAGAACAACAGCACCAGCGTCGACCCCGACCTGATCAACAACATCCAGAGCCTGCCCTACGCGCAGCGCTTCCGCCTCATCCTCAACGAACTGGGCGCCGGGCTGGCGGGCCGCGGCGAAGACCTTGAAGGAAATCGTCAAGCGGGCCAACCCGGTGCTGCGCGACGTCGACCGCCTCTTCGCCATCCTCGCCGCCCAGCGCGACCGCCTCGCCAAGCTCGCCTCCGACTCCGAACAGATCCTCCAGCCGCTGGCGCGCCAGCGGGCCCACGTCGCCGGCTTCTTCGCCAACGCCGGCGCCGCCGCCCAGGCCAGCTCCGAACGCGGCGCCGCGCTGGAAGCCTCGCTGCGCAAGTTCCCCGGCTTCCTGCGCCAGTTCCGGCTCACGATGCACAGCCTGCAGGGCTTCTCCGACGCCGCCGCGCCGGTCTTCTCCGACCTCGGCAGGGCGGCGCCCTCGCTGACCAGGGCGACCCGCGCCCTCACCCCCTTCTCGGCCGCCTCCACGGTCTCGCTGCGCTCGCTCGGCGCCGTCGCCGAAACCGCCGGCCCGAAGCTGCGCGCCGCCGACCCGATCGTCCGCAAGGCGCGCGACCTGGCCCGCTCCGGGGTGACCCCGACCGGCAAGCTGGCCGGCTTGCTGACCAGCACGAGGGAAACGGGGGGCTTCAACGGGCTGGTCGACCTGATCTACAACAGCGCCGGGGCGGTCAACGAATTCGACAAGTACGGCCACTTCGTGCGCAGCCTCGTGACGCTGACCAACTGCACCGACTACGTGCTCGAAGCCGCAAGCGGCTGCGACGCCAACTTCACCGGCGAAAACGCCAACATCTCCTCCGCCTTCGACAGCGCCGCCATGTACCGGCGCATCCAGGAAGAGCTGGAAGAACAGGGGAGCGCCGAAAGCGGCGGCACAGCGGCGCCCTCCGGCGCCTCCCAGGCGGCTCCCGCCGCCCCGACCCCCGGCCTCGGCGAAGGCCGGCGGCTCGGCGCCCGGGCGCTGCCCTCGCCGCCGCAGCGCGCCCTCCTCGACTACCTCCTGAGCCCATGAGGAGGCGAGGCGGCATACAGGGGGTCGCGACCAGCCCGGTCCTCGTCGGCACGGTCACGGTGCTGGTCGTGATCGTCGCCGTCTTCCTCGCCTACAACGCCAACAACGGACTGCCCTTCGTCTCCACCTACAACCTCACCGCCCTGCTTCCCAACGCCGACGCCCTGGTCAAGGGCAACGAGGTGCGGATCGGCGGCGCCAGGGTTGGCGTCGTCAAGACCGTGCAGCCGGTGCAGCTCGGCAACGGCCGCATCGCCGCGGCTCTCAGCCTCAGCCTCGACAAGAGCGCCGAGCCGCTCCCGGTCGACTCGACGATGATCATCCGGCCGAAGTCCCCGCTCGGCCTCAAGTACCTGCAGATCGTCCCCGGACACTCAGGCCGGAGCTTCCCGCCGGGCGCCACGATCCCACTCTCCGCCGCCCGCCCCGAACCGGTCGACATCGACCAGTTCTTCGACATGTTCAACACGAGGACGCGGACGGCGATCAAACGCAACCTGGCCGGGTTCGGCGACGCGCTGGCCGGCCGCGGCCCGCAGATCAACGCCGCGCTCGGCGCCCTGCGGCGGCTGGTCGAAAGCGGCCAGCCGATCCTGCACACGATCGTCGCCCCGGGCACCGACTTCGGCGGCTTCTGGCGGGCGCTCGAGGACCTCTCCGCCACGGTCGCCCCGGTCGCCGAGCAGCAGGCGAGCATGTTCGTCGCGCTCGACCGAACCTTCGCCGCCTTCGCCCGCGTCTCCCGCCCGTTCATCCAGGAAACGATCTCCAAGAGCCCCTCGACCCTGGACACGGCGAACGCCGACCTGCCCGTGCTGCGCCCCTTCTTCCACGACTCCGAACGCTTCTTCGCGGCGCTACAGCCGGGCGCCCGCGCCCTCGCCAGGACCTCGCCGACGATCGCCGCCGCGCTCGAAGCCGGCATTCCGGTGCTCAACGCCTCGCCGCGGCTCTACGCCCAGCTGACCCCGACCGCCGAAGCCCTGCTCGCCTTCCAGGAAGCGCCCGGCGTCTTCAACGGCCTCGACCTGCTGATCGACACCAACAACGTGCTCAACCCGGCGATCAGGTTCATCGCGCCCGCCCAGACCAACTGCAACTACCTGACCCTCGACTTCAAGAACCTCGCCAGCTCCTTCAGCGAAAGCAACGGGAACGGCAACTGGCTCGGCTTCATCTCCGTCCAGGCCCCGGAAGGGCCGAACGCCGAGGTGACGCCCTCCTCCGCCCCGGCCAACGGCCCCGAACCCGCCAACCACCTCCACTACAACCCCTATCCGAACACGGCCGCACCGGGCCAGAGCCGCAGCTGCGAAGCCGGCAATGAGCTCTACGCGGCGGGCCAGACGGTGATCGGCCCGTCCCCCCGGGTCACGGGCTCGACCACCTCCGGCCAGCCGAAGAAGGGCAAGCGCTGATGGGGCGCCTGCCGGAGCGCGACATCAGGGCCGGGGTCGGCAAGGGCCGCTTCAGGTGGCGGCCCAGCAACGCCCTGATCGCCCTGCTCTTCATCCTCCTCTTCACGGTCGGCCCCTACCTGGCCTTCACCGGGCACGTGCCCTTCACCGGCTACGGCTACGAGCTGAAGGCGACGTTCGCCAACGCGGCCGACATCTCCACCAACTCGCCGGTGCGGATCGCCGGGGTCGAAGTCGGCAGGGTGATCGCGACCAGCAGCGACGGCAACGCCACCACCGTCACCTTCACGGTGGAAGGGAGGGGCCGGCCGATCCACAGCGACGCCTTCGCCGAGATCCGCCCGCGGATCTTCCTCGAGGGCAACTTCTTCGTCGACCTCAACCCCGGCAGCCCCAGCGCCCCGGAGATGCAGAGCGGCGCGACGATCCCGGTCAGCCACACCTCGACGGCGGTCCAGCTCGACGAGATCTTCAGCGCGCTGCAGTCCCCTGTGCGAGCCGATCTCAGCCGCCTCCTGGAGAGCTACGGCACGGCGCTGACGCACAAGCCGAGCGCCGCGGAAGACGCCGGCCAGCTCCCCGAAGTCAGGGGCGAGTCCGGCGCCGAAGGCCTCAACGGGGCGCTCCGCTACGGTGGCCCGGCCGGGCGCTACAGCGCCCAGGTCACCAACGCCCTGCTCGGCACCAGCCCGGGCGACCTCTCCCGCCTCGTCGCCGGCGCCGGCCGCAGCTTCGGCGCCCTGGCCCGCCACGAGGCCGCCCTCAAGGGCCTGATCGTCAACTTCGACGTCTTCACCGGCGCCCTCGCCGCCCAGTCGACGAACCTGGCGGCGACGGTCCACCGCTTCGCGCCGGCGCTGAGCACGGCGCGCACCTCGCTGGCCAACCTCAACCGGGCGCTGCCGCCGCTGCGCGCCTACGCGATCGAGCTGCGACCCGCCGTCGCCGAGCTGCCCGGCCTGATCCAGGCCTCCAAGCCGTGGCTGGCGCAGGCGCGCCCGCTGCTGGGCGGCAGCGAGCTGGGCGGCACAGCGAGGCTGCTCGCCGAAGCCACGCCGGGCCTCGCCGGGGCGGCGCAGGCGGGCAAGGCCGTCGCCCTGCCGCAGCTCAACCAGCTCGGCCTCTGCACGACCAAGGTCCTCGTCCCGACCGGCAACCAGAAGATCGAAGACCAGTTCGCGACGGGCGACCCCAACTACCGCGAGTTCCTCTACTGGCCTGGTCGACTTCGCCGGCCAGAGCCAGAACTTCGACGGCAACGGCTACTACCTGCGCACCCAGCCCGGCGGCGGCAACCTCCTGCTCAAGCAGTCCAACCCGGGCGGGAACCTGAGCACGGAGAAGGAAGACTTCGCCCACGCGATCGCCGCCCCGACCGGAGTCCAGCCGCAGCTCGGCGGGCGGCCGCCGAAGAAGCCCGAAGTGCACTGCTACAAGAACCCCGTCCCCGACCTCAACGCGGGGCTGGGCCAGGCCGGGGCGCCCAGCCTGACGCCGGTGGGCCCATGAGCGCGCAGAGCCCGCAGACGAACCGCTGGAGACGCTTCCGGGCGGCGCTCAGCCGCCAGGCCCGCGGCCGCAGCAAGGACACGATCGCGATCGCCGCCCTCGTCCTCACCGCGCTCGTGATCACGCTCTGGATCTTCACCCAGCAGAAAGCCGCGCTGCCCTCGTGGGCGCCGTTCGTCGGCGAAAGCACCGCCCACCTGACGGGCGACTTCACGACCGCGCAGGCGGTCACGCCGGGCCAGGGCCAGGCGGTCGACATCGCCGGCATCCAGGTCGGCCGGGTCAGCTCGGTCGAGCTCGAAGGCGGCCACGCCGTGGTCGGCATGGAAGTCCAGCCCAAGTACCTCCAGGTCATCCACCCCGACGCGACCCTGCTGCTGCGCCCCAAAACCACCCTCAACGACATGGTGGTCGAGATCTCCCCCGGCAGCGCCCCCGGCCACGTCGAAGACGGCGCCAACTTCCCGCTCTCCCGCACCGAACCGACCGTCAACTTCGAAGCGTTCCTCTCGACGCTCGACGCCGACACCCGCCAGTACCTGCAGCTGCTGGTGGCCGGCGGCGCCGAGGGGATCGGCGGTCGCGGCCGGCAGCTCTCGGGCGCCTTCCGCCGCCTCCAGCCCTTCTCCCACTACATCGCCAAGCTCAACCGCGCCGTCGCCGCGCGCCACGTCGCGCTGGCCCGGGTCATCCACGACTTCAGCCTGCTGACGACCGAACTGAGCCGCCACGACACCCAGATCGAACGCTTCGTCACCTCCTCCGGCACCGCGCTCGGCAACTTCGCCCACCAGCAGCAGTCGATCCAGCAGTCGCTGATCGAGCTGCCGGCGACGCTCTCCACCCTGGAGGCGGCGATGGCCAGCTCCAACCGCTTCTCGCTCGCCGCCCGCCCGGCCCTGCTCGGCCTGATCCCGCAGGCGCAGGCGCTCGGGCCGGCCTTCAAGGCGAGCGAGCGCTTCTTCAAGCAGACCACGGCGCCGATCCGCGACCAAATCCGCCCCTTCACCCGCCAGATCCGCCCCGTCCTGGTCCACACCGAGCAGGGCTCCGCCGACTTGGCGAAGACCGTGAACAGCTTCGGCGAATCGCTCGGCGCCTTCAACAGCTTCTTCAACGAGCTCGCCTACAAGCCGTCGGGGTCGAGGCAGAGCTTCCTCTTCTACCTGCCCTGGGTGAACCACGAGCTCAACGCCAGCTTCAACCTCGCCGACGCCGGCGGGCCGGTGCAGCGCAGCCTGATCATGGCCTCCTGCAACGGCTCGGTCCTCGCCTACGGCTTCGCCGCCGGGAAACCGTACATCAAGACCCTCCTGCAGGGCGCGAACGTCCCCGAACCGACCTCCCTGCCTTTCATCCCGCCGGATCCGAGTGCGCCGGAACTCGGCAGCTGCGGGCCGAAAAAATGAGCAAGCGCGCCCCCAGCACAGCCCAGCTCCTCGTCATCGCCGGCTTCGCGCTGGCCTGCTTCGGCACCCTGCTCTTCCTCTGGGTCACCTTCGGCGGCCCGACCCCCTTCAAAGCCAAGCCCTACGAGATCAAGATCCCCTTCACCGAGGCGACCCAGCTCGCCCAGCAGTCCGACGTGCGGATCTCCGGCGTCTCGGTTGGCAAGGTGCAGGCGATCGAACTGGCGCCGAACGGCGAACGGTCGCTGGCGACGGTCGACATCGAAGACAGGTACGCGCCGATCCCGGCCGGGACGCGCGCCATGCTCCGCACCAAGACGCTGCTCGGCGAGACCTACGTCGAACTGACGCCGGGCAGCGCCGGCGGCCCCAGGCTGCCCGACGGCGCTGCCCTGCCCGCCGCCAACGTCGGCGAATCGGTGCAGCTCGACGAGATCTTCCGCACCTTCGACCCGCGCACCCGCGCCGCCTTCCAGGAATGGATGCAGAATGCGGCGATCGCGATCGGGGGCCGCGGCGCCGACCTCGGCAACGCCTTCGCCGAGCTGGAACCGACCTTCTCCGAATTCGACCGGCTCTTCCGCGTCCTCGACACGCAGCGGCGCGCGGTCAGCCAGCTCTTCCGCAACGGCGCCGTCACCTTCCGGGCGCTGCGCGGCCGCCAGGGCGAGCTGGCCGGGCTGATCCGCAACTCCGACACGGTCTTCTCGACCACAGCGGCCCGCGACCGCGACATCGAAGCCCTCTTCCGCGCCTTCCCGACCTTCCTCGACGAGTCGAAGCTGACCCTGAACCGGCTCCGAGGCTTCGCGCTGAAGACCGACCCGCTGATGCGCCAGCTCGTCCCCGCCGCCGAACAGCTCTCGCCTACCCTGATCGCCTTCTCGAAGCTGGCGCCGCAGGCGAAGGGCTTCTTCGAAGGGCTCGCCCCGGTGATCGCCCGCGCCCCGAGCGGCTTCCCGGCCCTGCGCCGGCTCTTCCGCGACCAGTTCCCGCCGCTGCTGCGGGCGGTCGACCCGTTCCTGCGCAACCTCAACCCGATCCTCGTCGGCCTCGGCCTCTACAAGCACGAGGTCGCGGCGGCGATGGGGAACGTGGCCGCCGCCACCAACGCGGTCCACATCGGCACGACGGGCAACCAGGTCCACTACCTGCGCGTGCTCGGCCCGTTCAGCCCCGAATCGCTGGCGACCTTCCCCCATCGCCCGACCAGCAACCGCAACAGCGCCTACAGCCAGCCGCTCGCCTCGCAGCGCCTCGCCCAGGGCCTGCTCAACTTCGACACCCGCCAGTGCGGCTCCGGGATCACCGCGACGCTCGACCCCAACACCCCCAACGAAGCGGCCTTCAACGAACGCACCGGCGGCGACGTGAAAAAAGCGACGCAGTTCTTCGAACGGCTGAAGCACTACGCCCTCGCGGGCCAGGAAAGCTCGGCCGCGATCCCCACCCCGGCCTGCGGCCAGCAGCCGCCCTTCGAACCCGATCTACGGCAGCGCCCCCCCGACCGCCTACCAGCACACCTTCGAACAGCCCAAATAGATCTGCCTGCCCTCGCTGATACGGGCTCGGGAGGAGTAGCGGTCGGCGTCGCTTAGCGATTAAACGTTTAAACGTATATTCGTATATGCGGTTGTTGGAAGCCCGCGAAGAAGAAAGGGCGGCCCGGAGGCCGCCCTTCTTCAAGCCGATCGCCCCTCCCGAGGGAGGGCCCCAGCCCTACTTCGACTTACAGGTGCGGATGATGCTGCCCTTGATCCGTTCGCCGTTCCTGAACACGGCTTCGGCTTCGGCGTTGAAGTGGCCGTCGGCGCACTTGGCCAGGAAGTAGCTCTGCGTCCTGCCCTTGTACTTGAACAGCCGGTGGAGGGTGAGCTTGAAGTGGGTCACCGAGCCTGAACCGCCGGCGATCACCGGCACGCTGGCGACCGAGCGCAGCCCGTAGCGGCCCCGGTGCTCCTTCTTGATTTTCACCGTGGTGACGATCGCCGTGCTCACGGGCGAAGTCAGGAAGGCGTGGATGTAGATCGTCGTCACGCCGCCCGTGGTGCCGCCGTTGAAGGCGAGCAGCTTGCTGTGCGCGGTAAACGGCGCCTGTTCGGCGAATTCGATCTTGACGTCCGTGGTGCCGCTGCCGATCAGGGCCGGCTTGCAGGCCGCTTCGGCCGCCTTGGTTTCGCGCGCCTGCAGCTTGCCCGCCGTGCAGGTGGCGAGGCCCTTCGGGTTGAGGCCGCCGTTCTTGTCGGTGTCGACGATCGCTTCTTTCAGCGCCGGCGGCTGGGTGCCGTCGGCGGTGGCGATTCCGCCTTCCACCTGGAGCGTGATCGGCGCCAGGGTCTTCTTCGGCAGCGCCTTCGGCGTGACGCCGCCGTTGATCGTAAAGACGATGTTGCCCGCTTTGACGACGACGGGCGTGAAGGCGGTCGCGACCCCCGCGACAGCCAGCGCCAGCACCGCGCCGAGGGCGAGGGTCCACATCAAACGCTTGCGCATGTCCTTGTCTCTCCTTTGCGGCCTGCCCGTCCGAGGTCCCGGCCTTGGTTATCCCTCCAGAGGCCAAACTACCAGCCTTGCGAAGAGATAAACCCCGCGATTCGCAGAAAAGAGCGGCTTAACAGGCGCCTAGCCCTGGCCTTCGGCCATCGTGAGGCGCACGCGCTCGCGCTCCGCCGCGGCGCCGTCGGGGCCGAGGAAGGGCAGCGTGATCCAGAAGATCAGGTCGGGCAGGCGGCTGGGCAGGCGCGAGGCCGCCCCGTGCAGGATCTCGCTGTAGAGCAGCTCGTTGACGCCGCCGGCCAGCGACAGCGAGGTTATCCCCGGCAGCTCCACCGAGGTCTCCGCCCGCCCCGCGTCGAGGAAGCCGCTGAACTGGCGCAGCGCCGCGTCCCGCCGGGCCAGCGCCTTCGGCCCCGCCGCCAGCACCTCGACGATCGCGAAGCGGGCCTCGTCCGGATGCTCGGCGAGGTGCTCGAGGAGCGCCCCGAGCCCGGTCGCCACGCGCTCCGCCCAGGGCGACCCGGGCTTCGACTCGAAGCCCCTGGCGGTGTCGCCGAGCAGGTTCCCGAGCAGCACGTCGTAGGTCGCCAGGAAGCAGTCCTCCTTGCTCGCGAACAGTTCGTAGAACGTCTTCCTGGAGACGCCGGCGACCCCGATCACGTCGACCACGCGCGTCTCCGGGTAGCCGCGCTCGGCAACCACTTCGATCATCGCCTGCAGGATGCGGCGCCGCTGGGACTCGGTCACCGCCTCCCTCGGCAGGCCGTGGCGACCCCTCGGAAGACGCTCGCCGGCCCTTGCTGTGCGTCTACCGGGAGCCACGTTAAGACTGTAGAGCAAAGCCCCGCGATCGGCCAATGCTGTACCCCGGTGTCTCCAACAACTTTCAGGGCCGCCTGACCAAGCAGATCAAGGACGCAGTGAGCGTGGCGTGCTCTGCACGCGAGCGAGCGAGGACGCAGATATGCGCCGGTCAGGCGGCTCTGAGGGTGGGCTCGCCGCCGAGCCAGATGACCTGGTCGCGCCCGGGCCCGACGCCGACGAGGCGAATCGGAACGCCGACGAAGTCGGCGATGAAGTCGAGGTAGGCGCGGGCCTGCGGCGGCAGGTCGGCCTCGCCGCGGCAGGCGGCGATCTCCGCCCCGAAGCCGGGCAGCTCCTCGTACTCGGCCTCGGCCGAGTGGAGGATCGATTGGTGGTAGGGGAAGCGGTCGAAGATCGCGCCCTCCCGGGAGCGGTAGCGGACCGCCACCCGCAGCGGGTCGATCCCGCTCAGCACGTCGAGCTTGGTGATCGCCAGGGAGCTCATGCCGTTGAGCCGCACGGCGTAGCGCAGGGCGACGAGGTCCATCCAGCCGCAGCGCCGCTCGCGCCCGGTCGTCGTCCCGAACTCGCGGCCGCGCTCGACCATCCGGCGCCCCACGCCGTCGTCCAGCTCGGTCGGGAAGGGCCCGGCGCCGACCCGCGTCGCGTAGGCCTTGGCGACGCCCCAGACCTCGTCGATGTCGGTCGGGCCGACGCCGGCGCCGACGCAGGCCGCGCCGGCGATCGGGTTCGAGGAGGTGACGAAGGGATAGGTGCCGTGGTCGAGGTCGAGCAGGGTCGCCTGGGCGCCCTCGAAGATCACCGTGCGACCGCTGTCGAGCGTCTCCCAGCAGAGCCGCGAGGTGTCGGCGATGTGGGGCTCGAGGCGGTGGCCGTAGGCGACGTGCTCCTCGGTCATCGCGTGCAGGTCGAGGCGGGGGTCGAGCGCTTCGTCGATCGGCTGTTCGGCCGTGTCCTTGGCCGCCTCCTCGCCCGCCTCGCGGCGCAGCTTGCGCCGCCGCACGGACAGCTCGCGCAGGGCCTGCTGCTTGGGCTCCAGCGCGGCGCGGATCTTGGTGCGTAGGATCTTCTCGTCGAGCAGGTCCTGGACGCGGATGCCGAGCCGCAGCGCCTTGTCCGCGTAGCAGGGGCCGATGCCGCGCCGCGTGGTGCCGATCGAGAGCTTGCCGAGCTTCATCTCGCCCGCCGTGTCGAGCAGCACGTGGTAGGGCATGATCAGGTGGGCGTTGGCGGAGATCCGCAGGTTGCCGACGTCGACGCCGCGGCGCTTCAGGTCGTCGAGCTCGGCGAGCAGGACGCGCGGGTCGAGCACGACGCCGTTGCCGATCACGCAGGTCTTCTCCGGGTAGAGGATGCCGGAGGGGACGAGGTGCAGCTTGAACTCCTCGCCGTCGCGGACGATCGTGTGGCCGGCGTTGTTGCCGCCCTGGAAGCGCACGATGACGTCGGCGTGTTCGGCGAGCAGGTCGGTGACCTTGCCCTTCCCCTCGTCGCCCCACTGGGCGCCGACTATGACTATTCCCGGCATGACGAGGACTGATTCTGACGACCCGGGCGGCTAGGCGACCTTGCCGTAGCGGCGGTCGTCGCCGAAGAGAGGCACCTCGTCGCAGATCTGATTCAGGCGGGAGACGGTTCGGCTTCCGATCTGCTCCTCCAGCTCGTCGTGCGGCAGGTTGGTGGTGATCATCACCGAGCGCTGGGCCTCGTAGCGCTCGTTGATCAACGCGTAGAGCTGCTCCAGGACCCAGTCGGAGCGCTTCTCGGCGCCGAGATCGTCGATGTGGAGGAGATCGACGGCGGTGAGCCGCTCGAAGAACGAGAGGTAGGAGTCTCCGCCGGGCTCGGAGTCATAGGTGCGGCGGATCCGGGCGAGCAGCTTCGGCAGCGAGTAGATCGCCACCGAGTGGCCCGTCTCGAGCGCCGCCTTCGAGACCAGCATGGCGAGCGTCGTCTTGCCGGTCCCGGTGTCGCCGAAGAGCCACAGGCCGCGGCCGGCGTCGAGCCGCCCCTCGAGCTCGTCGACGAAGCCGCGAACCTCGACGACCGCTGCCTTGGTCGTCAGGTCGCGGGCCATGTCGCTGACCGGCGGACGGTCGAAGGAGACGCCGCGGTAACGCGGCGGTATCACCGATGCCACCCCCCGGCTCCGGCCTCGCTTCAGCCGCGACGTCCGGCACTCGCAGGGCCGCGCCACGTCCTCGGGGCCGAGGATCCAGCCGGAGCCGTCGCAGACGGCGAGCGGGCAGGCCCCTTCGCGGAACGGCTCGCTGCGCGCGATCGCCATCAGAACTCGGGCCCCGCGCTTGCCACTTCGTCGAGCGGCGGCCCCTCGCCGGCCGGCTGCTCGATCGGCTGCTCCTGGCCGGAGTAGTCGGCGAACTTCGGGAAGCGGTCGAGGAAGACGAGCTTGCGCGTGCCGATCGGCCCGTTCCTGTGCTTGGCGATGATCACGTCGGCGAGGCCGTCGGGCTCGTCTTCGGGGTCGCGGTAATAGTCCTCGCGGTAGAGGAAGGCGACCAGGTCCGAGTCCTGCTCGAGGTTTCCGCTTTCCCTCAGGTCGGAGAGCATCGGCTTCGGCGGATGGCGCTGCTCGGGCGCCCGCGAGAGCTGCGAGATCGCCAGCACCGGGACCTCCAGCTCGCGGGCGAGGATCTTCAGGCCGCGGCTCATCTGGCCGACCTGCTCGACCCGGTTGGCGCGCTGGTCGTCGGCGCGCATCAGCTGGATGTAGTCGACGATGACGAGTCCGAGGCCGCCGCGCTCCTGCTCCTGCGCGTGCAGTCGCCGCGCCTTCGCCCGCAGGTCGAGGATGCCGAGGTCGGAGGAGTCGTCGAACCAGAGCGGCGCCTCCTCCAGCTCGTTGCAGGCGCGCACGACCTTCGGCCAGTCCTTCTGCGCAACCTGCCCCTTGCGCAGCTTGTCGCCGGAGATCCGCGCCCGGCAGGCGATGAAGCGCTGCGCCAGCTCCACCTCCGACATCTCCAGCGAGAAGAAGGCGACCGGCATGCCCTCGCTTCACCGCCACGTTCTCGGCGATGTTGGCGACCAGCGCCGACTTCCCCATCGCCGGCCTGGCGGCGACGATGATCAGGTTGCCGGGCTGGAAGCCGCCGGTGATCGTGTCGATGTCGCGGAAGCCCGAGGGGGTCCCGGTCAGCTCGCTCTCGCCGGTCGAGAGCTTCTCGAGCCGGTCGACCTCCTCGTGGAGGATCTCGGAGAGCTGGCGGAAGTCGCTCGCCTGCTCCTTGTGGGCGACGTCGAAGAGCAGCCGCTCGGCCCGCTCCGAGAGCTCGCGCGGCTCGCCCTCGCGCTCGTGCACCCACGACTGGATCTGCTGGCCGGCGCCGAGCAGGCGGCGCAGCAGCGAGTTCTGCTGGACGATCTCCGCGTAGTGCCTGGCGTTGCCGGCGGCGGGCACCTTGGCGGCGAGCTCGGAGACGTAGTGCTTGCCGCCCGCCTTCTCGATCTCGTTGTGCTGGGCCAGCGCCTCGGTGACGCTCAGCTCGTCGACCGGCTTCGAGGCCGCGTAGAGGTCGCGGGCGCAGCTGAAGATGACGGCGTGCTTCTCGAGGTAGAAGTCCTCCGCGTTCAGCCTCACCTCGTCGATGACGCGGGTCAGCGCCGGCTCGGCGACCAGCATCGCGCCGAGCACCGATGCCTCTGCCTCGATGTTCTGGGGCGGCACGTGGGCTGTGGGCGGCTGCGGCATCGACTCCTAGTTAAGGGCGGGGAGCGGCGGAAGAGCCCGATCTCGCCCGCTGCCGGTCAGCAAACCAGAGGGGAGCCACGATCACAGCCGGCCTTCCTGCAACGACGGAGAAAAGAATCGGCCGCTCAGCCCAGGGCGCCGGCGCCGGCGGCGAGATGGTCGAAGGCGGGCGGGATCTCACCCGCCGCCTCCTGGCGGCGCTCGCCGCGGCGCAGCATCCGCAGGGTGAGGATCGCGATGCTGAGGATCGCGGTCGCGCCGAGGCTGAGCTGGACGCTGAGCAGGCCCTCGCGGGTCCAGTAGACGTCGCGCAGGTCGAGCAGCAGCGCCGCCTCGTCGAAGGTGAGGCCCATGCCGAGCCCCATCGGCAGGGCAAGGCGGTCCTCGAGCGCGTCGTCGTCGGTCAGCAGCGCCGCGGTGCCGGCCGCGAAGGAGATCAGGATGCCAGGCACGAAGTGGTGGATGCGGCGGCCGCCGAGGCTGAGGTTGCGGAACGGCCAGATCCAGCGGTTGCGAACCCCCCAGGTCGTCAGCCGCATCAGCGCGAACGAGCCGAGGAAGCCGGCGAGCAGGTTGAAGAGGACGGTTTCGCTGCGCGGCGCCCCGGCGTAGCCGCTGACCGCCACCCCGACCGTGTCGAGCGCCGCCGCGGGGGCCGCTTCGGCGAGGGCCCCGTCCTGCTGGTGGGCGCGGCGCCGCAGCATCCGCCCGAACTGACCGGCGAGCACGACCCCCGCGCCGCCCAGGGCGAGCGCCGCGAGCCCGACCGTGGCGCGCTCCGAATGCGCCCAGCCGAGTCGCGTCCGCGCCCGAGCGCGGCGGGTCAAGCGGGTTCGGAGGCGGCGCCTCGCCACGCACGGAGCGTAGCGGCGCGACCGGTCCCCGGGGGCGCTTCCGGGCCTAGCTCTCCTCGGCGACGATCGTCTTCACCGTGGCGACCACGCCGTCGGCCAGCTCGATCTCCACCATGTGGGTGCCGATCTCGCGGATCGGCTGCTCGAGGCGGACCTTGCGACGGTCGACGCGCAGGTCGCGGGCGTCGCGGATCGCGTCGACGATCTCCTTGGCGCCCACCGAGCCGAACAGCTTGCCGTCCTCGCCCGCCCGCTGGTGGATCGTCAGCACGGTCTTCGAGAGCAGCTCCGCCGCCTGCTCCTCGCGCGGCGGTGCGCTCGCGCTCGGCCTTCTCCGCCGCCGCACGCCGCCGCTGTGCCTCCTCCAGCGCCCCGGGGGTCGCGGGCGCGGCGAGCTTGCGGGGAACGAGGTAGTTGCGCAGGTACCCAGGCGACACGTCGACGGGGTCGCCGCGCTGCCCGAGGTCCTCGACGTCCTCGAGGAGGATGGCCTGCGTCATCGGCTCAGCGCTCTCCGACGTAGGGCAGCAGCGCGATCTCGCGGGCCCGCTTCACGGCGACCGAGAGCTGGCGCTGGTGCTTGCGGGAGAGGCCGGTGACGCGCCGCCCGCGCAGTCTTCCCCTTGTCGGAGAGGAAGCGGCGCAGCAGGTTGAGGTCCTTGTAGTCGACCGCCTCGACGTTGATCCGCGTGTATTTGCGGGGCCGCAGCCGGTCGGGTGTGCGCCGCCCGCGCCGCGGCGCCGCCATTGTCGCGTCTCTTGCCCGTGCCATCCGGGCCGGGATGCTACAGATCGGCGGGCGCCGAGGACGGGCCGCGGGTCAGAACGGGATGTCGTCCTCGCCCCCGCCGGCCCCCGCCGCGGCGCCCTCGAAGTCCGAGGTGTCCGCCGGGACGTCGCTGCTCGGGCTGAAGCCGCCGTTGCCGTTGGTCCCGGCCTGGCCGTCGCGGGAGCCGAGGAACTGGACCGAGTTGGCGACGATCCTCACCGCCTGCCGTTTGCCGCCGCCGTCTTTGGCCTCCCACTCGCGCCAGTCGAGGCGCCCCTCGACCGCGACCGGGCGGCCCTTCGAGAGGTAGTTGGCGCAGTTCTCGCCCTGCGCGCCCCAGACGGTGACGTCGAAGTAGTTGGGCTTGTCGACCCATTCCCCGGTCTGCCGTTCTTGCGGCGGCTGTTGACCGCGACCCGCAGCTCGCAGACCGACGTCCCGCCCGCCGTGCTGCGCAGCTCGGGGTCCCTGGTCAGGTTCCCCGTGATGACCACCACGTTGATGTTCGAAGCTGCCACGGCCCTCACTCCTCTGAGTTCGCTTATCGGATACCAGTCTAAGAGCCCAGAGGACGTAACTCTCCCCCCTCGGCGGGGGAATCTCTCGTAAAGAGCGGCTACGCGCCAGGCTCTACGGACTCTGGCTCGGCGCTCTCGGGGGAGGCCTCGGCGGCAAGCTCGGGGGCACCCTCCGCGGCGGGCTCGGGGGAAGGCTCGGGGGCACCCTCCGCGGCGGGCTCGGGCGGAGGCTCTGGGGTGGGCTCGGCGGCTGCCTCGAGGGGGGCGACCTCCGCCTCCGCCTCGGCAGCCTGCGGCGCCTCGGTCGCGGTCTCGGGGGCGGCCTGGGCGGGGCGCTCGCGGGGGGGCTGGCCGCGGCGCCGGCCGGTGGGACTATCACCGGCGCGCCGGGGTCGACCTTGAAGATGCGGAAGCGAAGGACGCCGTCGGCGATCTTCAGGTTGTGGTCGAGCTGCCCGAGCAGCTCGGTGGGCGCCTCGAAGCGGAACCAGCGGTAGTCGGCCTCGTTGCGCCGGGCGATCTCGTAGGCCATCTTGCGCAGGCCCCAGTTGTTCTCGTGCTTCAGCGCCCCGGCCGCCTCGATCTGCGCGCGCGCCTCCTGCGCGAGCGCGTCGCGGGCGGGCGCGTCCCGCTCGGGGTCCAGCATCAGGACCAGCTCATATTCGCGTGTCGCCGCCAAACGGCGACGCACTATAGCTAGCCGTTCCCGGACGCGAGAGCGGGGGCGCGAGATCTCCGGGTGTGATTAGCGCGCCCCCGCGAAGCGGAGGAAACGGCGCCCGGCGATTGCTAGTGCGGAGCGAACTCCATCGACCCGTCGTCGGGCGGAGGCGGGGGTGGGGGCGCGGGTGGCGGAACTTCGGTCGGAGGCGCCGCCGGCGCTTCGACCGCAGGCGTCGCCGCTGGCGCGGCGGCTTCTCGGAGGCGCCTGTGTCGATGCCCTGTCCTGCGCTGCGGCTTCGATTGCGGGCGCGCCCTCGCCGGCTGCGGCGGTCTCGAGGCAATCGGTGCGGGCGACGGCGCCGGTTTCGGCCGCGGCAGCCCCACGTCGGCCGGCAACGGCGCCGCCGCCGGCGGCTTCAGCAGCGACGGCAGCAGCAGAAGCGCTGCGAGCCCAGCGATGACGACCGCAGCTCCCCTTCCAAACGCCCGCCACCGGATCCGCACGCTTCCCATGCCTCTCTAAGTCCTGAGCAGCTCACTTTCTCCCCCGTGATGTGGAAAAGGGCGCCGGGGGTGTCCCGTCGGTGCCTCGCGAAGCGGCGCACCGGCGAGTGATTCCTGCCGCGAAGCGGCACGAGATTCATGAGCGGAGCGCAGCGAAGCGAATCCAGGCACCGCCGGGACACCCCCGGCGCCCTGCACCCCTACACCACGCTCTCGCGCAGCTCCGCGATGTCGGCGAGCTGGTCGTCGACCCAGTCGCCGGGGTTGCGGGAGTAGATGATCTCCTTCAGGTGCTGCGCCCGCACCCGCCGCTCCTCGGGGTCCATGGTCAGCGCCCGGTAGATCGCGTCGGCCTGCTCCTGGATGTCGAACGGGTTGACCGAGAGGGCGCAGTCGGCAAGCTCCTCGTGGGAGCCGGTGTTCTCGGAGAGCATCAGCACGCCGTCGCGGGTGTTCACCGCCGGCGCCTCCTTGGCGACCAGGTTCATCCCGTCGAAGATCGAGTTGACCATCAGCAGGTCGAAGTGCTTGTAGCGGGCGACCGCCTCGGGGAAGTTCTCGTAGATCTTCAGGTCGATCGGCATCCAGTCGGTGGTGCCGTGGCGGTGGTTGACGACCGCGACCAGCGCCTCGATCCGCTCCAGGTACTCGGCGTACTCGGGCACGTCCTGGCGCGAGGGCTGGAGGTGGGCGATGAAGGTGACCTCTTCGCGGAACTCCGGGTGCTGCTGGAGGAAGGTGTCGAAGGCGGTGAAGCCGCGCAGCACGTTCTTCGAGAGGTCGGCCCGGTCGACGCGGATGATCAGGTGCTTGCGGCGCCGCTCCAGCACCTCGCGCTCGGCCGCGGCCACCTCCGGCGACTCGGCGGCCCGCGCGCAGCCGCTCGGCGTCGATCGAGAGCGGGTAGGCGCGGGCCAGCGTCTGGCCGCCGGCGTGGCGCACCAGGCACGCGCTCGTAGTCGACGTCGGCCTCGAGCAGCTCGTCGCAGCAGCGCAGGAAGTTGATGCAGTAGGCGTGGGTGTGGAAGCCGATGATGTCGTTGGCAGAGCATGCCGCGGAAGATCGCCTCGCGGATGCGCCCCGGCAGGATCCGCCAGCTGTCCGGCTGGGACCAGGGGATGTGGACGAAGTGGTGCAGGAAGGCGTCGGGTCGCTCGGCGCGGATCATCGCCGGGCGCGGTGTAGAGGTGGTAGTCGTGGAGCATCACCAGCGGCCGCTCGCGGGACTCGATCTGGCCCAGCACCGCCCGCGGCGATGTCGCGGTTGACCGCCTGGTAGCCGTAGTCCCAGGCGTCGAGCTCCTCCTGGCGGATGTCGGGCGCGTTGGAGAGGTCCCAGAGGTAGTGCTGGATGAACCAGAGGATCGGGTTGGCGATCACGTTGTAGAAGCGGTCGTAGGCCTCGGGGTCGCTGCTCGACCAGCAGCACCCGGTAGTCGATCCCGTCGATCGAGAGCTCGACCGGCCCGCCGCGCTCCTCGGAGACGGCGACGTCCTCGTCGGTCATCGCCGAGGCGATCCAGAGCGCGTCGCGGTGGGAGACCAGGCCGGAGAGCGCGGTGACCAGGCCGCCGCCGCCGCGCCGCACGGTGCGCTCGCCCGCCCTCGTCGCGCTCGAACTGCGCGGGCCCGCGGTTGGAGACGATGATCAGCGGACTCGGGAGCGCCTCGCACAGGGAGGCGGCAGGCAGGCCTCGCCGAGCAGCCAGCCTACCCCGGCCGCCTGGCCCCCTATGTGCCCAGCTCGGTCAGCAGCTCGAGCCAGTCGCGCAGCAGGCGGGGCGAGAGGAACTCGCGGCGGGCGTGTTCCTTGCCGGCGCGGCCGAGGCGCTTGCCCAGCTCGGGGTCGGCGAGGATCTCGAGGCAGCGCTGCGCGCACTCCGCCGGCGAGTCGACCAGGAAGCCGCTCTCGCCGTCGATGATCTGCAGCGGGATGCCGCCGACGTTGCCGGCCACCGTCGGCCGCCCCTTCCAGAGCGCCTCGGTGACGGTCAGCCCGAAGCCCTCGCGGATCGACTTCTGCAGGCAGACGTCGGACTGCGACTGGAAGGCGTTGACCTCGATCGCGCCGACGTTGTTGAGGTTGTTGAGGATCTTGATGTCGGCGTCGCCGTCGGCGTACTCGAAGGTGTTCTGGAAGAACTCCCAGCCCTCGGGGTCGTCGGTCGCCATCGAGCCGACCAGGGCGAGCTGCACCTCGGGCATCTGCCTCGGTCACCTCGCGGTAGGCGTCGATCACGCCGATCGGGTCCTTCCAGGGGTCGAAGCGGGAGACCTGGGTGATCAGCGGGCGGTCGACGTCGATCCCGAACTGGTGGCAGACGAAGGCGGCGTCGTCGGGCGAGAAGGCCATGTTCTTCGGCGAGAGCGGGTCGATCGCCGGCGGGATGATGCGGACGCCGTCGTGGCCGTGTCGATCCCGTTGGGCACGTAGGCGGGCATGTGCCAGACGGTCGCGTCGTACTCCTCGATCAGCGGCAGCAGGCGGGCGATCGGCGCCGGGTTGGGCTCGGAGAGGTCGATGTGGCAGCGCCAGACCCAGTTGCGGCTCTTCTCGCGCGGCGCCGCGGCGCAGGCCGATCGGCTGTGGGTCGTGGACGATGATCGTGTCCCACTCCCCCTGCAGGCCCTCGGCGTTCATCGCGTTGATCTCGTCGAACAGCTCCCACTGCTCGTCGCTCAGCGTCTCCTCGGCGCCCTGCAGCGAGTTGTGGAGGAGCTTGGTCGCGTTGAAGAACTCCTCCTTGCCGAAGATCACGTGCCAGTGGGCGTCGAGGCCGACGTCGCGCATCAGCGGCACGATCGTGTAGAGGATCTCCGAGACGCCGCCGCCGAACGCGGTGGCGCTGACGTGCAGGATGCGCTGCCCCTGCAGCGGCTCGGCCAGCTCGCGGATCCGCTCGATCAGCTCGCTTGCCGGCGATGTGGGTGTAGTCGGCGAGGGACTTCTGGCCGAGGGCGACTTCCTGGAGCACGCGCGGAGTTCTACAGGCAGGGGCGGTGACGCAGGCGGCTGGCGCTAGCCGGCCGGGTCCGCTTTCGGGCCGCTTGCCGAGCGTCACCGTCGACCTGTCTTCCGTTCGCTCGTCGCGGAGGATTGTCGAGCGTCACCTTCTGACCCGGGCTTGAACGAGGAGAGATGCGGGCGAGGTCGTCGGGGCGGATCACCTTGCGGCCGTCGACGGCGAGGATCACGTCGCCGCCGGCGCGGTAGTCGCGCGGCCTGGAAGTGGATCCTTGTCGCTGCCGCCCTTCAGCCCGGCCTTGGCGGCGGGGCCGCCGGGGACGACTTCGGCGAGCAGGCCGCCGAAGCTTGGTGTCGAGCCCCAGCTTCGCGGCGAGCTGCGGGTAGAGCGCCTGGCTGGAGACGCCGATGTAGGCGTATTCGGCCTTGCCGCCGTTCTCGAGCTGGGCGACCGAGCGCTTCACCGCCGAGATCGGGACCGCGAAGCCGACGCCGTCGTTGGCGCCGGAGTTGGTCTCGATCTGCTGGTTGATGCCGATCACGCTGGGCACCGGCGTCGAGCAGCGGGCCGCCGGAGTTGCCGGGGTTGATCGAGGCGTCGGTCTGGATCGCCCCCTCGATCTGGAACTGGGTCAGCGATTTGACCGAGCGGTCGGTGGCCGAGACGACGCCGACCGAGAGCGACTGCTGCTCGCCGAAGGGGCTGCCGATCGCCGCCACCGGCTGGCCGACGACCAGGTCGCCGTCGTCGCCGAGCTTCAGCGGGTGCAGGTGGAAGCCCGTCCGGCTTGACCTCGAGCAGGGCGACGTCGGCGAAGGGGTCGAAGCCGACGATCTTGGCCGGCACGACGTTGCGGTCCGGGAATTCGACGAAGAC
Organism: uncultured Solirubrobacterales bacterium; assembly: GCA_963696185.1. Lineage (GTDB taxonomy): Bacteria > Actinomycetota > Thermoleophilia > Solirubrobacterales > 70-9 > VRUE01. The sequence continues at coordinate 1,319,706 of OY968825.1, read as the reverse complement.
GGCCTTCGCCGGCGACGCGCCTGCCGCCTCGGATTCTTCGGTCACCACGTGGGCGTTGGTGACGATCCGCCGTTCGTTGTCGAGCACGAAGCCGGAGCCCTCGGCGGCGCTCGGCCCGCTACCTTCCCCGAAGACCGAGCGGATCGTGACCACGCCGGGCGAGGCTTCGCGGTAGACCCTGGCGGCGTCGAAGCCGCTGCTCGGCGGTCTCGACGACAACCTGCGGCGCCGTGCGTTCGCCGCCGGGCGCCGCCGAGGTGGAGGCCGCGCCGCCGCCGGAGCCGCCGCAGCCGGCGAGGAGCGCCAGCCGCCAGCGCGGCGGGCAGCGCAGAGGCCGCGGCCTGGCGCCTCACGCGCCGGGCCTCGACGGCGTGCGCGCCGGTCTCCGCGGCGGCCCGTCCCGGGCGCGACCGGCGGCAGGTCGAGCGTGAAGGCGGTGAAGCGCTTGCTGGAGGTGATCGCGATCCGCCCGTCCATCCGCTGTGCCAGCTCGCTGGCGATCGCCAGCCCGAGGCCCGAGCCTCCCGCCGAGTCCGCCGTGTAGAAGCGCTCGAAGATGCGCCCCTGGACGCGCTGCGGGATCCCGGTCCCTTCGTCGGAGACGGTCAGCTCGGCGCGGTGGTTGGCGGAGTAGGTGGTCACGGTCACCTTGGTGCCCTCGGGGGTGTGGGTGAGGGCGTTGTCGAGCAGGATACGGATGATCTGCCGCACCCGGTCCGGGTCGGCGCGGGCGATCACCGGAGTGTCCGGGCGTGCGCAGCTCCAGCCGCGAGCCGCGCCGGTCGGCGCGCGGGCCGAACTCGCGCGCCACCTCGCGCGCGAGCGAGCCGAGGTCGACGTTGCGGGCCTGCATCACCATGCGCCCCGGCGTCGAGCTGCGAGAGGTCGAGCAGGTCGGCGGTCAGCTTGGTAAGGCGGTCGATCTGCTGGCGCATCGTGTGCACGAACTCGGCCCGCTCCTCGGGGCTCGGGTCCTCCTCTTCGAGCAGCTCGACGAAGCCGCCGAGGCTGAAGATCGGCGTGCGCAGCTCGTGCGAGGCGTTGGCGATGAACTGCTTGCGGGCGATGTCCAGCTCGGCGAGGCGGCGCTGCATCTCGTTGAAGGTGCGGGCGAGCTGGCCGAGCTCGCCGGCGGAGTCGATCGGTATCCGGGTCTCGAAGTTGCCGTCGGCGACCTTGCGGGCGGCGTCCTGGAGCCGCGCGATCTGGCTCGCCGACCAGCTGCGCGAAGTAGAGGCCGATCGACAGTCGCCAGCACCAGGGCGATCAGGCCGCCGACGACGATCTGGCCCTTGACCCGCGAATGCCGCGCGTGGCCGCCGACCAGCGACCACGTAGACGTAGACGACGGCGAGCGTGCCCAGCGCCGATCGCCAGCGAGATCGACCGTGATCCTGCTGCCGAGGTTGGTGAGGCGGAGCCGCCGCATCTACTCCCTGAAGCGGTAGCCGACGCCGCGCACCGTGAAGAGGAACTCGGGCTGCTTGGGGTCGCGCTCGAGCTTCTCCCGCAGGTGGCGGATGTGGACGTCGACGGTGCGCGGGTCGCGGTACTCGGAGTCCCCCCAGACGTGCTCGAGCAGCGTCTCGCGGCTGAGCACGCGGCCGGGGGAGCGGGCCAGCGCGCCGAGGATCTCGAACTCGACGTAGGTGACGCGAACCTCCTCGTCGCGCAGCGTGACCATGCGGCGGCTCGAAGTCGATCGTCAGCTCGCCGCTGTTCGATCGCCTCCTCGTCCGGCGGCGCGCCGACCATCCGCGAGCGCCGCAGCGCCGCCTTGACCCGGCTGCGGAACTCGCGCATCGAGAAGGGCTTGGTGATGTAGTCGTCGGCGCCGACCTCGAGCCCGGCGACCTTGTCGGTCTCGCTGCCCTTCGCGGTCAGCATGATGATCGGCACCTGGCTGCGCGAGCGGAGCTGGCGGCAGACCTCGACGCCGTCGAGCTTGGGCAGCATCAGGTCGAGGATGACGAGGTCGAAGCGGCCCTCGTCGAAGCGCTGCCAGCGCTTCCCGGCCGTCGAGCGCGGAGGTGACGTGGTAGCCGTCCTTGCGCAGCGGATAGCTGAGCAGAGTCTGAATCGACTGCTCGTCGTCGACGAGGAGGATGCGGGTCGATCCGTTTGCCACTGCCAGCAAAACTAGTCGCGCCCAGCCGCCCTCGAGCGCCGCCGCACGCTTCGCGGCCACCGCTTGGACGCATGTGCTAGTACCCAGAACTAATGATCGCGGGCAGGAGGTCGATATGAGGCGCAGGATGCAGCCGCAACAGCTGAAGAGCCTGGTCGAGTCCGGCCACTACAAGCCGGAGCCCGCGCTCGTCGCCGAGGCGATGCTGCGCCGCCGCGGAGTGCGGGAGCTGCTGATCGACCGAGCCGACTGCCGCTCAGCCAGCTGGTCGAACCCCTCCGGCCTCCAGCAGCCCGCCGCCGGGCAGCCTGATCTCGACCCCCGCGCCGGCGACCGACCTCGCCGATCCGCGTCAGGGCGCGTCGCCCGGCGTCCGCCGAGCGCCGCGGCCGCCTCGCTCGAGCCGCTCGGCGGGCAGCGCCGCGAGCAGCTCGTAGTCCTCGCCGCCGGAGAGCGGCCAGCTGCGAGCGGGTCGCGCGCCGGCCGCCGCGGCGACCTCGGCGACGCCGTCGGCCGAGCGGCAGGGCGGCGGCGTCGATCCGCAGCCCGACCGCCGCTCGCCTCGGCCAGGCGGCGCGCGTCGCCGCCGAGCCCGTCGCTGAGGTCGATCATCGCCGTCGCGCCCGCCGCGCGCCAGCAGCCTGCCCGGCCGCGAGCCGGGGCCGGGGCTCGAGCTGGCGCGACGCGCGCAGGCCGCGATCCGCCGGTCGAGTGCGCGGTCGTCTGATCGCGCCAGCGGCGAAGCTCCGGCTCTGTCTCCGAGCAGCAGCAGGCCCGGCCGCGGCGCCGCCGATCTCGCCGGTCAGCACGAGCGCGTCGCCGGGGCGGGCGCCGGCCCGGGTCGACCAGCCGCTCCGGGGCGCCGGCGTGGCCGACGACGGTGACGGCGACGGTCAGGCCGGCGCGCGCGTCACGTCGCCGCCGGCCAGGCCGGTGCCGGTCGCCGCCGCCAGCTCGAGCGATCCCGTCGAGCAGCTCGAGGCAGCCGTCCTCGCCGAGGTCGGGGGGGACGCCGAGGACGACGTAGGCCTCGCCCGGCTCGGCGCCCATCGCGGCCAGGTCGGAGAGCGCGGTGGCCAGCGCCTTGCGGCCGATCTGCGGCGAGGCTCGCCTGGTCGCGGCGGAAGTGGACCCCCTCGACGAGCGCGTCGACCGAGGTCGCGGTCGCGCCGCCCGGCACGGTGACCGCCGCGTCGTCGCCCATCCCGACCCGCACCCGCGGCCCGCCGGCGGGCAGCCGCTCCCGCACCCGCGCCAAGCAGCTCGAACTCGCCCATCGCTCGATTCTCCCCGCATCATCGCCGCGGAGGTGCTAGCGCCCCGCGTCACTAAGGTGCGACGGACGTGGAGCGCCGCCAGCCACTTCTGCACCGGGTCGGCGAGGCGGGCGCGCGGTTCGGGACGCAGGCCGCCGCGCAGCAGCGCGTCCGCCTCGCGATCCAGCTCGGGCTCGCGATCGTCATCTTCGGCTTCCTCGTCCTCACGGTGGTCAACCAGTGGGCGGAGATCAAGGCGAAGGGCGTCCACTTCCACGTCCTCTGGCTGATCCCGGCCTTCGTCGTCCTGCCCCTCTTCTACGCGCTCAGCGCCCTCGGCTGGGACCTGACCCTGCGCTTCCTCGGCTACCGGATCGGGCTCGGCCGGGCGCAGGTCGCCTGGGGCCAGCCGCTGCTCGCCCGCTACGTGCCCGGCAGCGTCCTCTACGTGCTGGGCAGGGTGCTGCTCTCCGAGCGGGCCGGGGTGCCGCGCCGCATCACGATCGCCAGCATCGTCTACGAACAGGCGATCTCCGCCACCTCGGCGATCGCCGTCGCCGCCTACTTCATCATCAGCCACCCCGACCTGCAGGGCGAGCCGCTGCGCTGGGCGGTGCTGCTGCTGATCCCGCTGGCGATCGTGCTGCTGCACCCGCGCGTCTTCGGGCCGCTGGCCGACCGGGCGATGCGGGCCTTCGGCCGCGAGCCGCTGCCCGCCGTGATCTCGCTGCGCGGCGTGCTGGCGCTGCTCGCCTTCTACTCCCTCAACTGGGGCGTCGTCGCGGTTGGCATCTACTGCGTCGCCCGCTCGGTCAGCCACGATCCCGCTTCAGTGACATCCTCGTCGTCGGCTCGGCGCAGGCGATCGGCTACTTCGCGGCGCCCTGGTCACGCTGGTCGCCCCGGCCGGGCTCGGCATCCGCGACGCCGCCTTCGCCTGGGCGGTGAAGGTGGCGGCGCCGGGCGACAGCTTCGCGGTCGGCTCGCTGATCGCGATCGCCGTGCGCGGCGTGCTGACCGTGGTCGAGCTGATCTACGTCGGGCTGGTCACCGCGCTGGGCAGGCGCGAGGGCTGGTCGATCCCCACCGGCATCCTTCATCCGTCGGCGGAGGAGGAGGGGGAGCCGGAGAGCGAGCCGCCTCCGCCCGAGATTCTTTGACGATTGACGAGAGGGGTTGGCGGGCGGGTCCTCTCGCCGGGGTGGGGCGCCCTCCTGGCGCTGCGATCTGCTCCGGGCAGAGGGATGGAGTCGGTATCAGGGACGAGGTCCTGCCCTCCGCAGACTCCGCGCGGGCGGAGGGCACCCCACCCGACGCCTCCCGCCCGAGAGACGGATCAGGCAGGCGATCAAAGCGGGAGGCGGGCGCCGAGCTGGAAGGCGGTCAGGGCGAGGGTGAGGAGCTGGAGGGGGCGGTCGCGGGAGAGGGCTGCGAGGGGAAGCGCCCAGATCAGGTACCAGGGGAGGAGCCAGGAGGTGGCGAGGAGGAGGCCGAGAGAGGCCCAGGCGGCGGCGCGGAGCCAGTCGCCGCCCCGCCAGGTCCAGGCGAGGAGGTAGGCGACGAGGGCGGCGTAGAGGGCGAGGGCGGCGATCCTGGCCGCGGCCGTGCCGAGGCCGGTGATGCGGCGACGGTCGAGGGGATGCTGAGGTGGCTGGTCTTGTGCCTGGTTGCCGCCGGCCAGCGCCGAGCGCGTCAGCCAGTGCCAGCCGAAGGCGAGTAGGCGATCGCGAGGCCGATCGCCGACCAGCGCCGATGGCGGCGCCGAGCAGAGGCCGGGATCGCCTGCGGCGGTCGCCGCCAGCAGGGCGAAGGGGGCGAGCGACGCGCGCTGAGGCCTTTATCGCTAACGCCGCAACGAAGCGCCCCCGGCGCCGCAGCTCCTCGCCGGCAGCAGGACGGCGGCGACGCCGAGCATCGCGAGCAGCATCGCCAGGGCGTCGTTGTGGGCGCCGCCGACGACGTGGACGAGGACGAGCGGGTTGAGGGCGACGAAGGCGGCGGCGCGGAGCGGGTCGACGCCGCGCGGCGGCGGCGAGGCGGGCGACGGAGCGCGGCCAGCGCCGAGCACCGAGGCGCCGGCGACCGCCTTCAGCAGCGCCAGACCGCCGCCCCGACCGGCAGCCAGGCGAGCGGGTAGGTCGCGAGAGTGAAGAGCGGCCCGTAGGCGCTCGTCGTGCGCGGTCCAGGTGACGTGGGCGAAGGCGGGGTCGGCCGGCGCCGCGGCGGGGCCGCGCGACGTAGGGGTCGAGGCCGTGCACGACGCCGAGCCGGGCGTAGTCGACGTAGCTGTAGACGTCGTGGGAGAGCAGGACCGGCGCCAGCCGCGAAGCCGGCGACGAGCACGCCGATCGCCGCCCAGACGACCCGCCGCCCGAGTGCTCGGCGCCGCCCCCAGCACGCCGAGATAGGCGACGAACCCCACCCACATCAGCGCGTACGCCAGCCCCCCGCTCAAACGCTCAGCTAACCGATCTCTTCGCCGCCGGTCGGGGGGCCGCCCGCCAACGCCCGGCGCCGCTCCCCGCCGCCGCCGGGATGTTCGGGCGGCGGATGCCAGGGCGGGACCGGGGCCGGCTTCTGGCCGACGCCCGGCGCGTAGGCGTCGGGGTTGTAGCCGCCGACCGCGTCGCTCGCCTTGCCTTCGCGCTGCGCTCCGCCGCTTCCGGCGACGAGCGCTCCCCTGCCCGGCCCGGCCGTCGCGTGAACTGGCCGAAGAACGGGGCCCAGCGGATCCGCCTCCTGGGCCGGCCGAATCCCTCGCACGGCACTTCGCCCCGCGAGTACAGCGCGTGCCAGATCTCGGCCGGGAAGGTGCCGCCGAAGACGGTGATCCCGTGCACGTCGGTCATTTCGATGTCGTTGGACTGCGGGTAGCCGACCCAGACCGCGGTCGCCAGGTTGGGCTGGTAGCCGGCGAACCAGGCGTCGGTGAAGCGGTCGGTCGTCCCCGTCTTGCCGGCCTGCCCGGCGCAGCCGGTGTAGGCGGCGGTGCCGGTGCCGTCGGTGATGTTGTCGCGCAGCAGGCGGGTCACCTGGTAGGCGACCGCCGCGGAGAGCACCCGCCTCGGCTCGGCCGCTTCGGGACGGTCGACCCGGCCGCCGGGGAAGACGACGCGGCGGATCGCGACCGGGTTGCGGTGGATGCCACCGGCGGCAAGGGTCGCGTAGGCGTCGGTCAGCTCCAGCGGCGAGACGCCGATCCGCAGGCCGCCGATCCCCTCGGCCGGGATCCCGTCGAGCGGCGTCGTGATCCCCATCGACCTCGCCGTTGCGGCGACGTCTTCCGGGCCGACGTCGAGGTCGAGCTGGGCGAAGACGGTGTTGTCGGAGGCCACCGTCGCCTGCTTCGAGGTTGATCCTCCCCAGGTAGCCCTGGTCGGCGGTGTGCACTTCCAGTGGCCCCACCTGGGCAGGTTGAGGTCGAGCGGCTTGGAGACTGTAGTAGGTCGTGTAGGGGTCGATCCCCTGCTTGATCGCCGTCGCCAGCACGAACGCCTTGAAGGTCGAGCCCGGCTGGCGGTGGCCCTGGGCGGCGAGGTTGAACTGGCTCCGGCCGTAGCTCGGAGCTGGAGGCCATCGCCTCGATGTAGCCGTTCGAGGGGTCGATCGAGACCAGCGCCGAGGCGGGGTCGGTCGAGTAGGGGAGGGTGGAGCGCATCGCTTCCAGGGCCGATCTTCTGCAGCGCCGGCTCGACCGTCGTGTAGACGCGCAGCCCGCCGCGCCGCACCGTGCTCGACCCCGTAACGGGCGATCAGCCTGCTCTCGACGTAGTCGAAGAAGTAGGGCTGGCGGTGCCTGAAGTAGGCCCCCGAGAGCGCGCAGGCCGAGGCCGCGCCGCGCCGCCGCCCGGGCGCGGCCGCGGGAGACGTACCGAGGCTCGCCATCTTCGCCAGCACCTCGTCGCGGCGCGCCAGCGCCGCCGCGCGGGTTGAGGATCGGGTTGTAGTCCGAAGGCGCCTGCGGCAGCCCGGCCAGCAGCGCCTCCTGCGCCAGGTTCAGCTTCCAGACCGGCTTCGAGAAGTAGATCTGCGAGGCGGCCTCGACGCCGACCGCGGTCGCGCCGTCGATCGTCCCGTAGGAGGCGGTGTTGAGGTACTGGCCGAGGATCTGGCGCTTCGGGTGGCGCTGCGCGTACTCGATCGCCAGCTTCGCTTCGATGATCTTGCGTTCGAGGTTGCGGGCCGGGTGGGCGATGCAGAGGTTGCGGACGAGCTGCTGGGTGATCGTCGAGCCGCCCTCGACCGGTTCGCCCGCTTCGAGGTCCTTGAGCGCCGCGCGGGCGATCCCCTGCGGGTCGAGCGCGCCGTGCTGGTAGAAGCGCTGGTCCTCGATCGCGACGGTCGCGAGCTGGAGGTCCCTGGGGATGCGGCCGATCGGGACCGGGGCGTGCGCCTCTTCGGAGCGGACGACTCCCGAGCTTGCTGCCGTCCGCCGCGTAGAGGATCGAGTTGCGGCCGCGCTCGACCGGCTTGCAGGCGGCGAGCGGCGGCGCCTTGGCGGCGACGTCGAGCACCCAGGAGGCGACGCCGATCGCGGCGACCGCCACCAGGACAAGGACGCCGCCCGCGGCGATCAGCAGCTTCAGGCCCATCCCTCCGCGGCGCCGCTGACGTCGGCGATTGCGCTGCGTCATCTCGAGAGAGCGTACTTCGGGAGGGAGGTGCCTCGCGGCGGCCTCAGGCCTGCGTGTCGCCGGTCGAGAGGTTGTGGACGATCCCGTCGACCAGCATCTGGTTCGGGATGACGACCGCGCTGCCGTCGCCGGGGTCGACGTAGGTGTAGGAGAGGGTGATGTCGGTGACCCGGCCGCTCACTTCTTCGAAGGCGATCCGGTCGCCGATCCGGATCGGCTGCGAGACGGCGAGCTGAACGCCGGCGACCATGTTGGCGATCGTGTGCTGGGCGGCGAAGCCGATGATCGCCGCCAGCACCGCGGTCGAGGCGAGGATGCCCGTGGCCAGTCGCTTCAGCTCGGTGAACTGGCTGAGCGCAAGGGCGGCGAGGACGAGGACCAGGACCAGGAGGAGGAGGCGGCGCAGGAGGCGCAGCCGCGTCCTCGTGGAGCGCGAGACCTGTGAGACTGCCGGCGTCATGGCGCAGACGTTAGACGGCGGCGGCCGCGAAGAGGGGCAGGCGCCTCTCTCGCTCGATTCCACCCAGGGCGACGGGCAGGCGGGGGCGTTCCCCTACTCGAACTGGGGGCCGGCTGCCGCCCTCTTCGGGGTGCTGCTGGCGCTGGCGGCGGGGTTCGTGCTGGCGATCCCGGCCGTGATCGTCAGCCCCCCGAGCCACGGCAAGTTCAGCACCGGCGCCAACGTCGCGATCCAGTTCGCGACCGGGCTCGGGTTCCTGATCGTGCCGCTGGTCATGGCGGCGCGGGGGCCGGTGCCGGTGCGGGTGGCGCTGAGGCGGCTCGGCGTGCGGCGCTTCCGCCCCTCGGCGCTGAAGTGGATGGCGGCGGCGGTCGGCGCCTACCTCCTCTTCAGCATGGTGTACGTGGCCGTCTTCGGACCGCCCCACCAGGAAGACATCGCCAAGGGGTTCGGGACGGTTCCGGTCCAGGTGCTGCTGATCGTCGTCGCGGCGCCGGTCAGCGAGGAGGTCTGCTTCCGCGGCATGCTCTTCGGCGGCCTGCGCGAGCGCCTGCCGCGGCTCGCCGCGGCGCTGGTCAGCGGCGCCGTCTTCGGCGGCCTGCACGCGCTGACCGGGATCAGCGCGGTGCCGCCGCTGATCGTGCTTCGGCGTCGTCCTCGCCCTCCTCTACGAGAAGACCGGCTCGATCGTCCCCGGCATCCTCCTCCACGTGCTCAACAACTCCGTCGCCCTGCTGGGGCAGTAGGCGTTTGGCGGGCGCCGAGCCGTAGGGCAGAATGGCGCCGGTGATCAGGCGACTCGTTCCCGGGATCCCGCTCTTCGTGGCGCTGCTCTTCCCCGCGGCCGCCGCGGCGACCCCCGGCGAAGCGCCGCCCGCCGTGCCGCGGGCGAGCGTGAAGATCCGGGTCGGGAACTTGCGCGGCGGCCGGGCGCCGATCCTGGGCACGGTGCCGGTGGTCGGCTCGGTCGCCCCCTTCGCCCCCGGCCAGCGGGTCGAAGTCAGCTTCTACCTGAACGGCCGCCGGCTCATGACTGGGACGGCGAAGGTGCGCAGGGGGCCGGGCGACGCGGGCCTCTTCCGCACCGCCGTCCTCGTCCGCAAGGACGGCAGGTACGCGGTTAGCGCCCGCCTGCCCTCGACCGAATCGCTGCTCGGCGCCGCCACGCCGCGCCGGCGCTGGGGGGTGAGCTTCCCGGCCCTGCACGCGGGCGAGTGCGGCCGGGTCGTCGGCGGCTTCAAACGGGCGCTGGCGCGGATGGGCTACGCCTCGGGCGGCGGCTCCTGCTTCGACGGCCGCACCGGGCGCGAGGTGCTCGCCTACCGCAAAGTGAACGGGCTGGCGCGGGACGAGCAGGCCGGCCGGGGCCTGGTGCGGAACGCCTTCGACGGCCGCGGCGGCTACCGCGTCCGCCACCCGGGGGCGGGGGAGCACGCCGAGGTGCCGCTCGCCAAGCAGGTCCTCGTCCTTGCCAGGGGCGGCAAGCCGTTCGCGATCTACCCGGTCTCGACCGGCAAGCCCTCGACCCCGACGGTCACCGGCCACTACCATTTCTACCTGCGCTCCCCGGGCTACAACTCGGAGGGCATGTACTACTCCTTCTACTGGTACCGCGGCTACGCGGTGCACGGCTACGCCGAAGTCCCCGACTACGCCGCCAGCCACGGCTGCGTCCGCACCTACATCGCCGACCAGCCGCGCATCTACCACCAGCTCCACTACGGCGAGTCGATCTTCGTATTCTGAGCCCGCACGCCGTGGGACAAGGAAAGGCCCGCCGAAGCGGGCCTTGCCAGGTGAAGGGGGGCCACCCCCAAACGGCTGACACCCGTAACTGGAGCCTACCAAGCTGGAGACCTGGGAGGGTTCGCTGCGACGCGAAGACCGCTCGTGATAGCGGGAGCCACCCCGCAGGCCGCATGACATTGCACCTCGACCGTTGCCGTCGCGTTCGCAGCAATTCACTGGCGGAGGGCGAGGGACTCGAACCCTATCCGGGCAGCCGCTCGAACTCACGGGTGTCAACCGTTTGCCGCACCTCACGGCTTCACCCTCCGCTGGCGCCGAGCGTAGTGACTGGATTCGCCAAATCAAGCCACGTTTCACTCTTTTTGCAGACAATTGACACTTCGGACCGCGTAGGCTTCTGTAGCCGTGCCCGACCTCGACGCCGCCAAGCGCACCCTGCTCGCCGAGCTGCGCGAGCACGCGCTCGCGATCGGCGAGGTGACGCTGTCGAGCGGCGCGGTGGCGCAGTACTACGTCGACGCGCGCCGGGCGCTGCTGCGGCCGGCCGGCTTCCGCGCCGTGGGCGAGCTGATCGCAGCCGCCGCGCTCGAGGCGGGCGCGACGGCGGTCGGCGGCCCCGTGATGGCGGCGATCCCCCTCGCCTGCGCGGCGATCGCCGTTCCGGCCGGCGAGGGCCTCGTCGGTTTCTTCGTTCGCAAGGAGCGCAAGGAGCACGGCCTCCAGCGCTGGGTCGAGGGGCCGGTCGAGGCCGGCGACCGCGTCCTCGTGGTCGAGGACACGGTCACCAGCGGCGCCTCCACCGTGAGCGCGATCGAGCGCATCCGCGAGCAGGGCCTCGAGATCGCCGCGGCCCTCAGCGTCGTCGACCGCCTCGCCGGCGGCGGCGACGCGATCAAGGCCGCCGCAGCCGCCCCCTACCGGCCCCTGGTCACGATCGACGAGCTGTACCCGGAGCGTCCCGACCGCGCCTGACCGCCCCCTACCCAGCCGAGCATCGCCGCCTCGGTCGGGTTGATTCGCACCTATACCGTCTCGGGAATGGAGGTTTCGGAGAGGTCGCCGAATCGAGCCGCCTCTGCGGCAAGCCCTGGGACTGGATCGAGGCAATCGGAACCCGCTGAGAGATGCCCCGAGCAGGATTCGAACCTGCGGCCTACTCCTTAGGAGGGAGTCGCTCTATCCAGCTGAGCTATCGGGGCCGGTCGAGCAAATCGTAGAGGCCGCGGGGCAGCTCAGGCGTAGAGGCTCTCGGAGGCCAGCTCCTCGGCGCGGCGGCTCCAGAGCTTCACCTGCATGAAGACGTCGTCGCCGTAGCCCTCGAGGGCGTCGAGGGCGATCAGGGTGAAGCGCTCGTTGGAGACCGCCTCCTGGTCGACGGTCTCCGCGTCGAGCTCGGCGGTCGCGGCGACGGCGCCGCGGACCAGGGGGCGGCCCCAGACGAGGGTGACGTCGCCGGCGCGGCCGCCCTCGCCCCGCCAGCGGCCGATCACGTCGTCGTTGAGGTCGATCTGCCAGCCGGGGTTGTCCTCGGCGAGCACGTCGGTGAAGTCGGCCTTGGCGCGGAAGTCGGCTGGCTCGCCGCCCTCGGGCTGCACGTAGGAGACGTGGCCGAAGAGCTCCAGCATGCCCCTGCGCCTTCGCCTGAGCCGTTCCCGCCGCCGATCTCGACCCGCGCCGTGCATGGCACCCAGACGCGGCCTCCCCAGGCGCGCTCGGGGAACCAGTCGATCCCTCGGCCTCGGGAGCTCGACTCCGTGCGGCAGGTCCTCGATCGCCTCGCACGCCCTTCGGAACTCGCTCGCTCAGCCGCTCCGCGAAGCGCCCGTGTGGAATCCCCTCCTGGGTCGAGTCGGCGATGAAGCGCGGGATCGGCCGCGGGTTCGGCGGCACGTTCGGACCCTACAGGGGGCGTTCCCGACTTTGACCCCCTCTAGAGGGGCCAAATCGGACAACGTGTCAGTCGCCGAGGGCTTCCCGCAGGTCGGCCGCCGCCCGCTCGGGCGGGTAGACGTTGATGTCGACGCCGGTGCCCAGCTCGAAGCCGGCCTTGACGGCGAGGCGGGGGGCGATGTCGACGTGCCAGTGGAAGTGCTCGGCGCCGCGGGGCGCGGTGCGGATCCAGAGGTTCAGCTCGGGCGGGCCGCCGAAGCGCGCGGCGAGAGCGCGCAGCGCGGTGCGGACCATCGCGGCGCCCGCTGCGTCCTCCTCGAAGCGCGCCGCCTCGCGGCGCGGCACGACGCGCAGCTCGAAGGGGGAGCGCGAGGCCCAGGGGCAGATCAGCGCCGCCTCCTCGTCGATCGCGACGAGGCGCTCGCGGCGGCGCACCTCCTCGACCAGGACGTCGCCGAGCAGGCTGCCGCCGCCGGTGCGTTCGCGGTAGGCGCCGAACCGCTCGCGCTCGCGCGCCACCGCCGCCGGCACGAATGGCAGCGCGTAGAGCTGGGCGTGGGTGTGCTCGAGCGAGGCGCCGGCGCCGCCGCCCTCGTTGACGATCAGCTGGACGTAGGAGGCGTCGGAGTGGGCGCGCATCCGCTCGCGCCAGGTGGCGACCGCGCCGGCGAAGCGCTCCTCGCCCAGCTCGGCCATCGCGGTGACGTGCTCGGGCGCGTTGACGATCACCTCGTGGGCGCCGACGCGCCGGGCGCGAGGCGAAGAGGTCGGGCTTCGCCGGCCCGGCGCGAGGCCAGCAGCGGGTCGCCGGCGCTGGCGAAGGCGCCCGCCTCGGCGCCGGCGGCCAGTCGGACCGCTGGCGCTCGGCCGGCCCTCGGCGCGCCAGCGCCGGGTAGAGGTTCGGCACGACGCGGCTCGTCCAGCCGGGCGTGTCCGGCCGCGCCGCCGCCCGGCCGCACCGCGTAGACCTCGGGCGGGGTGCGGTCCTCGCGCCCCTCGCAGAAGGGGCACTCGTCCGCCCCCTTCGGCTCGCTCGCCGCCGGCCGTGAACCCCTCCGGCCGCTCGGCCCGGCCGGGCGCGAGGATCGTCCGCAGCCCGGTCAGCTGGTCGATGCGTATCTCGGGCGCGCTCAGGAGCGGGAGGGGGGGAGGTCGCCGGCGTCGGGCTCGGCCGGCGGGACGGGCGGCGGCTTGGGCGGCGCTTGGAGGGTCTCGCATTCGCACCGCTGCCGCCCAGGAAGGGTTCGAGCATGTCGAGCGGCAGCGGGAAGACGACGGTCGTGTTCTGGTTGCTGCCGATTTCGAGCAGCGTCTGCAGGTAGCGGAGCTGGAGCGAGGCGGGGTTGGTGCTGATGATGTCGGCGGCGTCGGTGAGCTTCTGCGCCGCCTGGTACTCGCCCTCGGAGTTGATGATCTTGGCGCGCCGCTCGCGCTCGGCCTCGGCCTGGCGGGCGATCGCGCGCTGCATCTGCTCGGGGATCTCGACGTCCTTGATCTCGACCGCGGTCACCTTGACGCCCCAGGGCTCGGTCGACTCGTCGATGATCTTCTGCAGCTCCTCGTTGAGCCGCTCGCGCTCGGAGAGGAGCTGGTCGAACTCGGCCTTGCCGAGCACCGAGCGCAGCGCCGTCTGCGAGATCTGCGAGGTGGCGAGGAGGAAGTTTTCGACCTCGACCACCGCCTTGCGTGGAGTCGACCACGCGGAAGTAGGCGACCGCGTTGACGCCGGCGGGGACGTTGTCGCGGGTGATCACCTCCTGCGGCGGGATGTTGAGGGTGACCGTGCGCAGGTCGACCCGGACCATGCGGTCGACGCAGCGGGATCAGCAGGATCAGGCCCGGCCCCTTCTGGTCGATCAGCCGGCCGAGGCGGAAGATGACGCCGCGCTCGTACTCGCGCAGGATCCGCACCGAGGACCCGAGCAGCGATCACCGACGAAGATCGCCAGGACCACCGCACCACGATCGCCGCTGCCATCTAGCCTGCTCCTTCCTTGCCTGCGCGTCGGACGGCGGCTCCGGCCGGACCACCAGGGTCAGCCCGTCGACCGACTCGACCCTGACTCTATCCCCCACGGGGGCCGGGGCCTCGCCGCCGGCCAGGCGCGCCCGCCACAGCGACCCCTCGACAACACCTGGCCCTCCGGGTCGAGCGGGGAGCGCGCCTCGGCGAGCGGCGCCGGTCAGCTCCTCGTAGCCGGTGCGCACCGGCTCGCTCGCGGTAGGCGGCGAGCACCTTGCGGGTGACGAAGAAGAAGCTGACGCCGAGAGCACGCCGAAGGTGATCAGCGCGAGGCCGACCCAGTCGGGGGCGCCGCCTTCGGCGCCGAGGCAGGACGCCGCCGGCGATCAGGCCGGCCGACCCCGAGCACGGCGAGCACGCCGCCGGTCGAGAGCAGCAGCTCGGCGAGCAGCAGCGCGATGCCGATCAGGGCGAGGAGCGACGAAGGCTCTCCATGAGCCCGATTATCCGCCCTTCGAGCGCGTAGCGCTCGACGTCGGCCTCGAGCTCGGCGGGATTCGCGTAGGGGCCCTGCTTGAGGTAGACGAGCTTGCCGCGGCGGTCGTAGAAGGCGGTGTCGGGCAGGCCGAGGCTGGCGCCGAGCGCTGCGGCGATCTGCTTGTGGGGGTCGGTGTAGCTGGGGTAGGGGACCGGCGCCTCGCTAGGAAGGTGCGGGCGGCGTCGCTCGAGTCCTGGGAGTCGACGCCGAGGAAGGCGACGCCGCCTGCCGTAGCGGGCGGCGAGGCTGCTGGAGGACGGGGAACTCGAAGCGGCAGGGCCCGCACCAGGAGGCCCAGACGTTGACCACCACCGGGTAGCCCCGCAGCGCCGCGATCCGCTTTTCGAAGGCGGCGATGCCGCCCGGGAGCAGCCGGTTCGCCTGGGCGTGCAGCGCGGCCAGCGGCGCCGGAGAGCCGGCCAGCGCCTTCGCGTAGTCGGGGTGCTTGCCGCCGTAGTCGCCGCCGCTGCCGAGGAGCCGCAGCCGGCGACGGCGAGCGCCGCACGCTGAGGGCGATGAGAGCCAGCGAGTGCAGGTTTGCAGTCCCGCAGACATCCGATCTCGGTGATTACAATACGTACCGTTCGGTCCGCTCGGTATGCGGGCCGCTGAGATCGCCGGGGGGAGGGAAAGCGAACCCCCGGCATCCTCGTCCAACTTGTCCCGGCCGCACGTCTCGCGTCTCGGCTGGGAGCGGACCCACAAGCCTTCATGGCCAAGACCAGCGAAGTTGCCGCGCGAGCGGCAGTTCCTTCAAGCGCCGATATCGAGCGCGCGGCGGAGTTCGCCCGCGAGCCGTTCCTGCTCGACGGCGAGGGGCCGGAGGCGCTGGCGCCGGGGACGGCACGGCGCCGCGCCCTCGACGCGGCGCTGAAGGAGCTCGACGAGGGGGCCGAGGCGCCCTCGATCCAGTGGCGCCGCGACTTCTCCCTGCTGCTGGGGCTGGAGCGGCTGCTCGCCGAGGAGCCGCCGAAGCTGCGCGACGGGGCCGAGCTGAACCCGCACCAGGTCGACGCGCTCTCGGGGACGCTGACCGAGCTGATGGCCGAGCAGCAGGCGGCGCGGCCGAAGGAGCGGCGCAACGGCCGGCGCCTCCGTCGACGGCGAGGCTCGAGGGGACGGGGACGAGCTGGAGGAGCGAGGCGACCGCCGACGAGGCGAGGAGGACGAGGAGCTCGCCCCCGACGAGGAGCCCCAGGACTGGGAGGAGCCGCGGCCGAGGACGAGGAGGTCGTCGAGGAGGCACCGGAGGACCCCGGCGCCGAGCGGCGCTTCTGGTTCGAGCACGCGACCGGCGCCGGCAAGACGGTCGCCGCGGTCGGCTTCATCGACGCCTCCCGCACCGGCGGCGTCCTGATCCTCACCCACCGCCGCAACCTGGTCGACCAGTTCATCGGCGAGATCTCCGACCGCGGCTACAAGGAGCGGCTGCGCCCGCCGCTGCTCGACGGCCGCGACGACCCCGACGGGCCGGTCACGGTCGAGACCTACCAGTGGTTCGTCCGCAACCACAAGCGCGATCTCCGACGCCTACTCGATCGTGATCTGCGACGAGGCCCACACCGCGCTGGGCGAGAAAACCAGCGCCTGCATCCGCGCCTGGACCGGCCCCGTCTTCATCGGGATGACCGCGACGGGGGCGCTGATCGCGCGCCACGTCGCCGACCTCTTCCCGACCCAGACCTCGCGCTTCGACCTCGCCCAGGCGGCGCGGCGCGGCGTCATCTCGCCGCTGCGCTGCCTGCGCATCCCGCCCGGGCCGGGGGTGCGGACGATCGCCAAGGTGCCGCTGCGCAAAGGCGAGGTCGACCAGGACTTCGACCAGGAGGAGCTGGCCGCGCTGCTCGACCAGGAGCCCTTCAACGTGGCGATCGCCGACCTCTACAAGTCGCGCTTCCGCAAGGTGCCGGGCGTCCTCTACACGGCCGGCGTGCAGCACGCAAAGAACGTCGCCAAGGCGCTTCCGGAACGCGGGGATCGTGGCGCGGGCCGTCTCCGGGGAGACGCCGAAGCGCGAGCTGGCCGAGATCCTCGCCGCCTTCGAGCGCGGCGAGGTCGACGTGCTCTGCAACGCGATGCTGCTGGCCGAGGGCTGGAACTCGCCGCGGGCGACGATCTGCATGCACCTGGCGCCGACCGCCTCGCGGCGGGTCTACCAGCAGCGGGTCGGCCGCGTGACCCGCCGCGCGCCGGGCAAGGAGGCGGGCCTGGTGATCGACTTCGTCCATCCCGCGACCACCCACGACGAGACGATCGTCACCCTGCACAGCCTGCTCGACCGCGACGTCTACCGCGGCGGCGCGATCGTGGTCGGGCCGGTGCGGCGCGGGCGCGGCCGCCAGGTGCGGGTCGAGCGGCGGATCGTCCCCGTCTCCGACAAGGAG
The DNA here is from genome assembly GCA_963696185.1 of uncultured Solirubrobacterales bacterium. Taxonomy (GTDB): domain Bacteria; phylum Actinomycetota; class Thermoleophilia; order Solirubrobacterales; family 70-9; genus VRUE01. The sequence goes on along the minus strand of OY968825.1, from coordinate 1,302,704 downwards.
GAGCGCCGCATGGAGGTGCTCGAACGGGAGATCTGGCGGATCGCGGTCGAGAACCTCGACTACCCCGAGCAGCACGCCTGGGCGGCGCTGGCCGGGGCGCGGGTCAACCCGCAGGGCTGGCGGCGGGCGCGGGCGATGCTCCAGAACGACCAGACCAAGGAGCTGCGGCGCCGCTTCCTGCTGACCTGCGTGCAGCGCAACCGCAACTCGCAGCTGCGGCTGAAAGCGCTGGCGGAGATCGCCGACCTGCGCGACCCCGAGGCCTTCGACGACGCGATCGACATCGTCGGCACCTGGAGCCGCGACGACAAGCGGGCGGGGACGAAGACGCTGCTGCAGGCGCTGGTCGACAAGCGGATCGGGCGCCGCGACCAGGCGCAGGCGTGGGTCTGGCGGCTCGCCTCCTACACGCGCGAGCTGCACGAGGAGTACGCGGTGCAGCGCTGGCCGGAGACGAAGCGGCTGCTGGGCCTGCTGGTCAACTCCTCGGGGCGGGCGCACGGGCGCAACGCGCGGCGGCTGGTGCACGCGGCGCGCAAACAGGATCGGCGGCTGGCGGTGGCGCTGCTGGCCGCGGCGGTCTCGCACACGCCCGAGGGCGAGGAGGTGCTGCGCGGGGCGCGGATGCGGATGGCGCGGAAACCCTCGGCGATCGCGCGGGAGCTGCTGCGGAACTTCCCGAAGGGCGGCAAGCGGCGGCGCAAGCGCGGCGGCAAGGGGGAGGCGGGGAAGGGCGCCGAGGCGGCGGCTGGAAAGGTGGCCGCCGAGAACGGCGAGGCCGCGGGCGCCGACGACGACGTGGAGGCCGGGGCGGACTTCGCCGAGAACGGCTCAGAGGCTGAGGTGGACCTCGCCGGCGCCGAGCAGCGACGCGGTCGCCGCCGGGGACGATGACGAGCGAGGCGGCCCCGGTCGTCGACGCCGTCGGCGACTCCTGAGCCGCCCTCCCAGGCAACCTCGCGACCGCGCAGCGCGTCGCGCTCCCGCCAGGCGGCGAGGATCGTCTGCTCATCCGCTTCGACCCAGCGCCCCAGCCGCGGCGTCCAGCTGCTTCCGCGTGCGCCTGTCTCTTGATCCCTGCATGGGTGGGAGCGGGGGCAAGGGAGATGGCGCCGTCGCGGAGCTCGGGCGGGAACTCGTCTGGCCCGATCGTCAGGTTGAGGCCGACGCCGATCACCGCCCAGCCGTCTCTGCGGCTTCGCCTCGATCAGCACGCCGGCCAGCTTGCGGCCCTCCAGCCAGACGTCGTTCGGCCACTTGATCCGGCACTCGATCCCGGCTCGCGAGCTGCCTCGGCTGCCTCGCAGACGGCGAGCGGCGATGGCGAGCGGCAGCAGCAGGTGGCGCTCGTCGAGCGGGCGCAGGATCGCCGAGTAGAGGAGGGCCCTGCCGGGCGGCGCCGTCCAGCTGCGGCCCTGACGGCCGCGGCCGGCGCTCTGCTCGTCCGGCGGTGACGACGGTGCCGTGCGGCGCGCCAGCCTCGGCCAGCTCGCGGGCGCGGGCGTTGGTGGAGTCGGTGGCGCGGAAGTGCCTGTGCAGGGCGCCGAAGCTTACCAACTCGGTCGTCATTTCACGCATCCACGACGATGACGACCGGGTCACCGCGCGTCGGCGAGCAGGGCCTCGAGGAGGCCGTCGACGTCGTGGCGCTCGGCCTCCGACGTGGACCTCGAGGCCGGCGGCGCGGGCCGCCTCGCTGGTGACCGGGCCGATCGAGACGACGCGGGCTCGCGGCCGGGAAGTCGCTCGCCGAGGGCGTCCGACCAGGTTGCGAACCGTCGAGGAGGAGGTGAAGGTGACGTAGTCGGCGCCCTGGGCGGCCTCGACCGCCTCCGGCGCCGGCTCCTCGCGCACCGTCTCGTAGAGGGCGACGACGTCGACCTCGGCGCCGCGCTCGCGCAGCGCCTCGGGGAGGACGTCGCGCGCCTCGGCGGCGCGGGCGATCAGGACGCGGCGGCCCTCGACCTCGACTCCGGCCAGCGCCTCGACCAGCGCCTCGGCGACGAAGCGCTCCGGAACGACGTCGGCGACGATGCCGTGCTCGCCGAGCGCGCGCGCGGTGCCGGGCCCGATTGCGGCGACGGTCGTGCCGGCGGCGCCCGCTTCCGCCGCGTCCTCTACCTGCTTCTCCTTCGGCCCGCCCAACGCCCTTGCATCGAGGCCGGTGGCCGCCAGCGCCTCGAAGAGCAGGTGCACGCCGTTCGGGCTCGTGAGGCAGACGAGGGCGTACTCGCCGATTCGCTCGACGGCGCGGCGCACCTCCTCGCTGCCGATGCGCGGCTCGATCCGGATCGCCGGCAGCTCGACGACCTCGGCGCCGAGCCCGCGCAGCGTCGCGGCGAGGCCGCTGGCCTGGGCGCGGGCGCGGGTGACGACGACGCGGCGCCGGTGCAGGGGGCGGCGCTCCAGCCAGGCGAGCGACTCGCGCCGCGCGACGACCGGGCCGACGACGATCAGCGCCGGGGCGCCGACCCGCTCCCGCTCGACCGCCTCGGCGAGCGTGCCGAGCGTCGCGACGACGGTGCGCTGGTCGTCCCGCGTGCCCCGCTCGACCGCGGCAGCAGGCTCGTCCGGATCGCGGCCGGCGGCGATCAGCGCCGCCGCGTTGGCGGCCAGCCGCTTGACGCCCATGTAGAAGACGAGGGTGCCGGGGAAGCGGGCCAGCGCCTCCCAGTCGAGGGCCGTCTCGTCCTTGTCGGGATCCTCATGGCCGGTGACGAAGGCGACGGCCGAGGCGTCGTCGCGGTGGGTGACGGGGATGCCCGCGTAGGCGGGCGCCGCGACGCCGGCGGTGACGCCCGGCACGACCTCGAACTCGACCCCGGCGGCGCGCAGCGCTTCGCCCTCCTCGCCGCCGCGCCCGAAGACGAAGGGGTCGCCGCCCTTGAGGCGGACGACGCTGCGGCCGGCCTGCCCCGCCTCGACCAGCCGCGCGCCGATCTCCTCCTGGGGGACGGCGTGGGCGCCCGGCGCCTTGCCGACGAAGACCAGCTCGGCGTCCTCGCGGGCGCCGTCGAGCGCGCCGGGCGGGATGAGACGGTCGTAGAAGATCGCGTCGGCGGATGCGATCAGCTCCAGCGAGCGCGCCGTCATCAGGCCGGGATCGCCGGGCCCGGCGCCGACCAGGTAGACGACCCCCCGCCGGGCGCTCATCCGTCCCCTCCCGGCACCTCTGCCGACTTTGACCACGCTATAGGGGGGTCAAACTCAAACACGTTCGCTCCACTGCTCGGCGCGGTCGAGGATGTCGCGGGCGCCCGCGGCCAGCAGGCGCTCGGCCAGCGCGGCGCCGAGCGCCGCCGGCTCCCCGGCCTCGCCCTCGACCCGATCGCGGATCCACTCGCTGCCGTCCGGGAGGCCGACGAAGGCCTCGACGACGAGGATCTCCCCGTCGCCGCTCGATTCGCCCTCGCTGGGGGATGGCGATGCCGGGGCGTTCGTCATCCTCGCGTGGACGCCGATCGGGGTTGCGCAGGTCGCCTCCAGCAGGGCGACGGCGGCGCGCTCCGCGGTCAGCTCGCGCAGCGCCGTCTCGTCGCCGAGCGCCGCCACGGCCTCCTCCGCCGCCGCGTCGCCGGCCCGCGCCTGGAGCACCAGCGCGCCCTGGCCGGCGGCCGGGGTCATCAGCTCGGCGGGGATCGCGAAGGAGGCCTCCGCCTCGCGCCCCAGCCGCCGCAGGCCAGCGGCGGCGAGGACGATCGCGTCCAGCTCGCCCTCGGAGAGCTTTCGCAGCCTGGTGTCGACGTTGCCGTGCAGCTCGCTCACCCGCAGGTCGGGCCGGGCGGCGAGCAGCTGGGCGCGGCGGCGCAGGCTGGCCGTGCCCACCCGGGCGCCTTCGGGAACCTCGTCGAGCGAGGAGCCGATGCCGATCCAGACGTCGGCGGGATCCTCGCGGGCCGGCACCGCTGCGATCGCCAGGCCGTCCGCCATCTCGGCCGGCAGGTCCTTGGCCGAGTGGACGCCGATCTCGGCCTCGCCGCCGAGCAGCGCCCGTTCGACGCCGCGCACGAAGCGGGCCTTGTCGCCGGGCTCGCCGTCGGAGGAGACCTCGACCAGCTCGGCCCCGCCGAGCAGCTCCGCCACCTGCCGCGACTGCGCCAGCGCCAGCGCACTGCCCCTTGTTGCCAGCCGCAGCGCCACAGCCGTCAGGCCGACTCGCGGCCCTTGCGGCGCAGCTCGGTGACCTTGCCCCCCGCCTCTTCCTCCGGCTCGGTCTCGGCGTCGAGGCCGAACAGCTCGCGCAGGGCGCTGACGTAGAGGTAGGCGTCGTCGCCGCCCGCGGAGCGCTTCATCCGCAGGGTCGGCTCGTGCAGGAGTCGGGAGGCGATCGCCTTGGCCATCGCCCCGAGCCGCTCGCGGTCGGCCTCGCTGAGGCTCTCCCAGCGGCCCTCGTTCTCGGCCAGCACGCGGCGCACCACCTCGTCGGCCCGCCCGCGCAGCGCGGCGATCGTCGGCACCGCCTCCAGCGAGGCGAGCCAGCGCTCGAAGCGGTCCAGCTCGGCGGCGAGGATCGGCTCCGCCCGCTCCGCCTCCCGCTCCCGCCCGCCGGCGTTGCGCTCGACGATCCGCTGCACGTCGTCGATGTCATGGAGGTCGACGCCGGCGACCTCGCGGCAGGCCGGCTCGATGTCGCGGGGGACGGCGATGTCGACCAGCAGCAGCGGCCTGTCCCCACGCGCCTTCATCACGTGCTCGAGCTCGTCGCGCTCGACGATGTGGTGCGGGGAATGGGTGGCGGAGACGACGATGTCGGCGCTGCGCAGCTGCTCGGGCATGTCGTCGAAGCGGACCGCCTCGCCACCGAGGCGCTGCGCGAGGCCGATCGCCCGGTCGTAGCGCCGGTTGGCGATGAAGACGGTGGAGACGCCGCGCGCGACCAGCGCCTTCGCGACCAGCTCGGCGGTCTCGCCGGCGCCGATCACCAGCACCCGCCGCTCGTCGAGCTCGCCGAGGGCGCGGCGCGCCAGCTCGACCGCGATCGAGGGGATCGAGAGCCCTTTCTCGCCGATCCCGGTCTGCTCGCGGACCCGGCCGCCGGCGGCGAGGGCGCCGCGGAAGAGGCGGTTGAGGATCGGCCCGGTCGCGTCCTCGACGAGCGCCAGCTCGTAGGCGCGCTTCACCTGGCCCTGGATCTCGGCCTCGCCGATGATCATCGAGTCGAGCCCGGCGGTGACGCGGAAGAGGTGGTGGGCGGCCTCGCCGGCGCGCAGCGAGTAGAGGTGGCCGAGCAGCTCGGTGGGGCGGATCTCGGCGTGGCGGGTGAGCACGCCCAGCGCGCTCGACTCGGCTTCCACCGGGTCGGAGACGACCAGGTAGAGCTCGGTGCGATTGCAGGTGGAGATCGTCGCCGCCTCGTGGATCTCCTCGGCGTCGGTCAGCTCGCGCAGCGCGTCCACCGCGCTGCTCTCCGTCAGCGAGAGCCGCTCGCGCAGCACGAGCGGCGCGGTCTTGTGGTTGACGCCGAGCGCGAGCAGCTCAGACATCGGCGGTCACCCGCCCCCGGTCCCCCTTGCCGTTGCGCTGCTCGGCGAGGCTGGTCAGCTCGCGCAGCTCGCGCTCGATCCGCTGCAGCTTCGCCGCCATGATCGCCACGTAGACGACGATCAGCACGAGGAAGACGACGTAGGCGCCGGCGACGTACCTGCCCGCTTCGCCGAGTGGCAGCGCGGGGGCGCTCGCAAGCAGCCAAGCCGCCACCTAGAGCACCTCCGGCGCGACGCGCGAGGCGCCGCCCGTCGCGGGGGCGTCGAGGGCGCGGCGCAGGCGCTTCAGCTGCCCGGAGGCGCTCTTCGCGGTCAGCTCGAGCTTGACCAGGGTCACCCAGAGCAGCGCGATCGCGACGAGGCAGACGAGGAAGGTGAGCAGCATCGAGCCGGGCAGGCCGCCGCTGGCGGTGGCGAAGACGCGCGGGTGGACGAGGCTCTGGGCGAGCCGCACGGCGAGGAAGTTGAGCGGCACGAAGGCGCCGGCGACGATCGCGAAGACCGAGGCATAGCGGGCCTGCCGCTCGGGGTCCTCGATCGCGTAGCGGAAGGGGTAGTAGGTCGCGTAGAGGAGGAAGACGATCAGGAAGCTGACCAGGGTCGGCTCGTTCCAGACCCACCAGTGGCCCCACGAGGCCTTGGCCCAGATCGAGCCGGTGATCAGCACCGCGACGCCGAAGATCACCGAGAGGTGGATCGCAGACGTAGGACCAGGCGTCCCAGCGGCGGTCGCCGCTGCGCAGGTGGGCGATCGCGAAGACGCCGCCGACGACGAAGCCGGCGAGCGCCGTGATCGCCAGCGGCGCGTGCAGGTAGAAGATCTTCTGGACGAAGCCCTGATCGCCGTCGAGCGGCGCGTAGAAGAAGACGAGCGAGAGCGCCGCGGCGAGGGCCGCGACGGTCGCGATCGAGAGGGTTCTAAGGCCTTTGCCGTACATCGTCAGGGAGTGGCGCGCTCAGTCCTCCAGGAGGAAGTCGAATACGGCGTACCCGACCAGGAGGAAGATCGAATCGTATAGGCCGAGCACCGCAAGCCAGGTGCCGAAGCGGTGGTAGCCGGGACCGCCCAGGGCGAGCAGCGGCTCGCTGGCGCCGCTCGCGGCGATCATCAGCGGCACGACGAGGGGCAGCAGGACGAGCGGCCCGAGCAGGTCGCGGGCGCGCGAGTGGACGGCCATCGAGGAGATCAGCGTGCCGGTGGCGGCGAGGCCGAGGTCGGCGAGGACGAGGACCGCGGCGAGCGGCGGCAGCGCCGCCACCGAGTCGAGGAAGAAGAGCGCGAAGACGGGCACGACGATCGCCTCGAGGACGAGCAGGTAGACGAGCAGCCCCACCGCCTTCGCGGCGAAGAGCGCGGTGCGGTCGATCGGGGCGAGGCGGATCGCGTCGAAGCCGCCTTCCTCCCGCTCGGCGACGAAGAGGCGGTTGACGCCGAGCAGCGCCGCGAAGAGCAGCGTCGCCCACAGCACCCCGGCTGCGAGGCTGCCGGCGAGGCTGGTGCGGTCGAGCCCGAAGCGGAAGATGACGAAGGCGGTGACGGCGAAGAGCGCCATCGCGGGCAGCGACTGGAGGGTGCGCAGCTCGGTGCGCAGGTCCTTGCCGAGGATGGCGGCGAAGGCGGCGCGGAAGGGCGTCACGCGACCGGCACCTCCCCGCCCGCGCCGAGCCGCAGCACCTGGTCGGCGTCGGCCAGGGCCCGCTCGGGATCGTGGGTGACGAGGACGCGGGTGCGGCCGGCGGCGGGGCCGATCAGCGCCGCGGCGAGGTCGCGGCCCTCGGCGTCGAGGTGGGAGTCGGGCTCGTCGAGCAGCAGCAGCCCGGGCTCGTGCAGGACGCAGCGGCAGATCGCCAGGCGCTGGCGCATGCCGGCGGAGAGAGCGGCGACGCGCTCGTCGGCGCGGCGCCCCATCCCGACCGCGGCCAGCAGCGCCGCGATCCGCGCCTCGGCCGCCTCGCCCCGCAGCCCGTGCAGGCGGGCGTGGAAGCGCAGGTTCTCGCGCCCGCTCAGCTCGCGGTAGAGCAGCGGCTCGTGGCCGAGGAAGCCGACCCGGCCACGCAGCCTCCACGCCTCGCCGGGGAGCGAGCAGCCCAGCACCCGCACCTCGCCCGAGCTGGGGCGCAGCAGGGTGGCGAGGATGCGCAGCAGCGTCGTCTTGCCCGCCCCGTTGGGGCCCAGCACGAGCAGCGTCTCGCCCGCCACCAGCGAGAGGTCGACGCCGTCGAGGGCGGTCCGCTCGCCGAAGTCGCGGCGCAGCCCGCGCACGGCGACGGCGGCTTCGCTCAACGGCGCTTCTTCAGGGTGCGGCGGCTGACCTTGAGCAGCGGGCCGGCGCCCTCGCGCAGAGCCTTGGTCCGCGTCGCTCCCTTGCCGTAGAGCAGCTTCGCCGAGGCCCGGACCGCCTCGCCCAGCGTGCGGTCGTAGGGGTGCCACCAGAAGTCCCTGGTCAGGCCCGGCTCCCAGGCGTTGATCTTGATGTTGACGCACTCGTAGAAGCCGAATTTCGAGTGCGAGCGGCCGACGCCGGAGTCCTTGACGCCGCCCCAGGAGCACTGGCAGGCGCCGTGGCTGAAGGAGTGGTCGTTGATCCAGACCATCCCCGACTCGATCCGCCGCGCGATCCGCTCGCCCTTCTGGCGGTCCTTGGTCCAGACCGAGGCGCCGAGGCCGAACTCGGAGTCGTTGGCGAGGTCGATCGCCTCCTGCTCGCTCTCGACCACGACGATCGGCAGCACCGGGCCGAAGATCTCCTCCTTCATGATCCGCATCTCGTGCGTGACGCCGGTCAGCACGGTCGGCGCGAGAACCTGCCGCTGAAGCCGGCGACCTCGGTCGGGCCGCCGCAGAGCATGGTGGCGCCGGAGGCGACCGCGTCGTCGACCAGCTCGCAGACGATCTCGTACTGGTCGTCGGAGGTCATCGGGCCGATCTCCGTCTCCCACTCGCGTCGGGTCGCCGACCTGCAGCCTCTGCGCCTCGCGGGCGACGCCCTCGACGAAGCGGTCGGCGACCTCGCGCATCACGTAGACGCGCTCGATCCCCGAGCAGGTCTGGCCGGCGTTGGCGAAGCCGCCCCAGACGGCGCCGGAGATCGCGTTGCCGAGGTCGGCGTCGGCGCAGACGATCATCGGGTCCTTGCCGCCCAGCTCGAGCACCGAGCCCTTGAGCCGCTGCGCGCAGACCTCGCCGACCTTGCGCCCGATCTCGACCGAGCCGGTGAAGAAGACCTTGCCGACGCTGGAGCGGGCCAGCGCGTCGCCGACCGCGCCGCCGCCGTGGACGACGCGGACCAGGCCCTCCGGCAGGCCGCCCTTCTCGAAGACGCGGCGGATCGCCTCGCCCAGCAGCGGCGTCAGGCTGGCCGGCTTCAGCACGACGCCGTTGCCCGCCATCAGCGCGATCGCCACCTCGCCGAAGGGGATCGACCAGGGGTAGTTCCAGGGCGCGATGATCCCGACGACGCCGATCGGCTCGTAGGAGAAGTGGGTTTTCTTGCTGATCAGCGGCCCGACCGACATGCGGATCTTCTCGTCGGCGAGGATCTTGGGGCCGGCCTTGGCGCACCAGTGCAGGGCGTCGATCGTCGGCAGCAGCTCCATCGTGTAGGCCTCGATGCGCGGCTTGCCCTGCTCGCTCGTCAGCAGCGTCGGCGATCTCGTCGATCTCGTCGAGCAGCGCGTCGGCGGTGCGGCGCAGGTAGCGGGCGCGGTCCGTCGGCGCCAGCTCCGCCCAGGCGGGCTGGATGCGGGCGACCTCGTCGACGATGCCCTGGACCTGATCGGGCGTGATCGTCGCGACCGAGCCGACCAGCTCGCCGGTGGCGGGGTTGAAGGTCTCGAGGGTGGACTGGGCGGCGGGACTCTGCGTGGCTGTCTCCATTTGGCGATTGTATGCGGTGGTTCGGCCTTCATACTCACCGGTGTGGAGAGTCGCCTCTTCGACAGCGCAGAGCCCCGCCATGCGGGAGGTCAGCTGCTGATGCTCCTTTGGCCGTTCGGATGAGGCCGCATGGGCTTGGAGGAGCTGGTCGGGCAGGAGCATGTGCTCGCTCCCGGGTCGGCTCTGCGGACGGCTATCGAGGGTGGGCATCCGCACAGCGCGATCCTCTACGGGCCGCCGGGCTCGGGGAAGACGACGCTGGCCCGGATCGCCGCGGTCAATGCCGCGGTCGCCTTCGAGGAGGAGTCGGCGGTCAACGCCGGGCGGGCGGAGATCCGCGCGGTGATCGAGCGGGCGCGGGAGCGGCGCCAGAGTGGCGGGCGGCCCACCGTCCTCTTCCTCGACGAGATCCACCGCTTCAACAAGGCCCAGCAGGACGCGCTGCTGCCGGCGGTCGAGGAGGGGCTGCTGACGCTGATCGGGGCGACCACCGAGAACCCCTACTTCGAGGTCAACTCGGCGCTGCTCTCGCGCTGCCAGATCTACGAGCTCCATCCGCTCGAGCCCGAGCAGGTGGAGGTGCTGCTGCGCCGGGCGCTGTCCGACCCCGAGCGCGGCCTCCCCGAGCCGCCGCTCGGTCGAGGACCGGGCGCTGGAGATGCTTGCGCACCGCTCCGGCGGCGACGCGCGCGTCGCGCTCTCGGCCCTGGAGCGGGCGGTCGAGCGCTCGCGCGGCATCCGACGTCGACGTCGCCGCGATCGAGGACGCGCTGCAGCGCAAGGCGCTCGAATACGACCGCCAGGGCGATCGTCACTACGACTTCGTCTCGGCCTGGATCAAGGCGACGCGCGGCTCCGACGTCGACGCCTCGCTCTACTACCTGGCGGTGATGCTGGAGGGCGGCGAGGACCCGCGCTTCATCGCCCGCCGCATGGTCATCCTCGCCTCCGAGGACGTCGGCAACGCCGACCCGCAGGCGCTGCTGGTCGCCGACGCGGCGGCGAGCGCGGTGGACCGGGTGGGGCTGCCCGAGTGCGCGCTCAACCTCGCCCAGGCGGCCGTCTACCTGGCGCTGGCGCCGAAGTCGAACGCCTCCTACAAGGCGCTCGGGCGCGCTCGCGCCGAGGTCCGCGAGAACGGCGCCAAGGCGCCGCCCGACTACCTGCGCGACGCCCACTACCCGGGCGCCGCGAAGCTCGGGCGCGGCGAGGGCTACCGCTACGCGCACGACGAGACCGGCGCCGTCGGCGACCAGCCGCTGATGCCGCCAGGGCTCGAGGAGCTGCGCTTCTACGCGCCCACCGAGCGCGGCTTCGAGGCGGAGCTGGGGCGCCGTCTGGAGGCGCTGCGCAAGCGGTTCCGCGGGAGTTAGTGCCAGGCGCAACTTCCCCAGGACGCCGGTGTTTCAGGGTTGGCTTTCCAAGCTAGAGCCAGGGAGAGCCGAACACCGGCCGGGGGCCTGGACTGGGGGCCTCCGGCCGGGTCTGAAGGGGAGAAACAGGGGGGACTCGACGACCGCGGAGCGCGGTCGTCGGGCGTGGTTGTGAGGCCAGGGCGACTCCCGGCCTCCTCTATCGTCCGATCATGGCTTCCGAGAAGCTGCGACTGGGCGGGATGGCGCTGCGGAACGGATTGCTGATCCACGGGCCCACGCACTGGGCCGCGGCGGTGCGGGATTCCGAGGGTCGTGTTGAGGTCGTATCGGAGCGCAAGCCCGAGCTGGCGCCCAAGCTCGCGGGTCGCATCCCGGGCCTGCGCGGGCCGCTGAAACTGGCCGAGGCCCTTGCGGTCCTGCCGCTGGTGCGGCGGCGGCTGCCGGCGGCGCGGCTGCCCTTCGAGGACCGGCGCGTGGTCGCGGCGATCGGGGCGACGCTGCTCCTGACCGCCGTGCTGCGCAGGCGGATGGCGACCTCGGCCCTGCGCGAGGGCCTCGTGCAGGCGATCGGCGCCGCCCCGGCCGTCGTCGCCCTCATGGACCGCGACCTCGCCGCCTACCACGGGGTCGAGCACAAGGCGATCGCGGCGCTACGAGCAGGGCGTCGACGACCCCGCCACGGTGCCCAAGGAGCACGACCGCTGCGGCTCCAACCTGATCGTGCCGATGATGCTGCTCTCGGCGGCCGGGACCGTGCTGCTGGAGCGGCTGGTGGAGCGCCCGGGCCCGCTCGCCCGCACCGCCGTCGGCCTCGGCGGCGCCTCGCTCGCGGTGGAGCTGTTCGCCTGGAGCGACCGCAACCACGGCACGCCCCTGGCCGAGGCGTTCCACACCCCCGGCCGCGAGATCCAGCGCCACCTGGCGACGAAGGAGCCGACCCCCGAGCAGCTCCAGGTCGGGATCGCGGCGCTGGCCGAGATCCTCCGCGCCGAGCACGAAGCGGCGCCCGGCGACGACCTGCCTCCCGCCACGTGAGAGTCCACCCAGAAACCCCTCGCGCACGTCTGGCGGCGGCGGACCGGCGCGGTGCGGCGTCCTCAGTCGGCCAAATAGCTCTGCTATTAGGCCTCCCTGCGTCCTTGCCCCGCTTGGTCCGGCGCGCGCCAGCCGCACACGCGGGATTTCCGGGTGGACTCTAGACTGGCGCCGATGTTCGGAAGGATCGACCACATCGGCGTCGCGGTCGAGGACGTCGACGCCGCGATCGCGCTCTACCGCGACAGCTTCGAGATGGAGCTGGCGCACCGCGAGACCGTCGAGTCGCAGGGCGTCGAGGCCGTCCTGCTCGACGTCGGCGAGGGGCACGTCGAGCTGCTGCGGCCGCTCGGGCCGGAGACACCCGTCGGCAAGTTCCTCTCCCGCAAGGGCCCCGGCCTGCACCACGTCGCCTACGCGGTCGACGACATCGACGCGACGCTGGAGAGGCTGGCGGCCGCCGGGCTCGAGCTGATCGACAGCGAGGCGCGGATCGGCATCCGCGGCAGCCGCGTCGCCTTCCTGCACCCGCGCTCGACCGGCGGCGTGCTGACCGAGATCGTCGAACCGCCGAGAGGAGAGCACTGATGGCCGACGCGCAGCGGGTCGAGATCGGGTTCGAGGGCGGCCAGGTCGTCTCCGTGCGACTCAACGACGACGAGCTGAAGGACCTTCGCAAGCAGGTCGAGAAGGGCGGCTGGTACGACGTGCGGACGGAGGACGGCGTCCTCGCCCTCTACCTCGGCAAGGTCGCCTTCCTCCGCATCGACTCCGGCGAGCACCGAGTCGGCTTCTCCCTCAGCCCACCGGACTGACGGCGGCGCGGCGGCTGGGGCCGCCGCGCCGTTGGGCTACGCCGCTAGCGGTGGCGGCAGGCCGGGACGTTGAGGCGCAGCCGGTTCGTCTTGAGCCGCTTGTCGTTCTGCGCTTTCAGGTTGAGATGGCCGAACTGCTTCCTGGCGCAGAGGTTCTCCGAGTTGATCAGCAGCCCCCGGTGGCCGCCGCGCATCGTCAGGACGAAGGTGTCGACCGCCACGTCGGGGGTCGGGAAGAAGACGGCCTTCAGGTGGCCGTGCACCCCGCTGATTTCCCCGCGCAGGCGGATGTTGACCTGGCCGTGCAGGTCGGCGAGCAGGTCCGGCAGTTCATGTGTGGACGAGGTCAGGTACACGGGTCCTTCCAGCGCGCCGTTCAGAAGCGGCGAGGTCGCCTTCGCGTTACCGTAGATCGCCTGCTTCGGGCAGCTGTTCGAGGCGAGCTGGACCCTCGTGCAGATGGTCCGGATGTGGCTCTGGTCGAGGAAGGCCGCGTGCGGCATCTGGAAGGCCGCCCGGCGCAGGTTGGCGTCGCCCTTGCGGGCCTTGAGGATCGCCCGGAACTTCGGGTTGGCGGCGCGCCGGGTCTGCTTCTTGTCGCCGAGGATGCGGGTGTAGAACTGCGGCTGGAAGCCGAGCGCGCGGCAGTTCGTCGCCTTGAACGGGCTCGCCTGCGCCGACGCGAGCCAGGCCGCCGGGTCGGCAGGGTTGGCGCCTCCGCCGAAGACGTTCGACGCGACGGAGGAGGACCGGCAGTTGGTTGGGTTGAGGGTGTAGTTCTTGCGGCTGATCGAGACGTCGATCGCGCGGACATCGAGCTTGACGCCCCCGAACACGTCGGGGATCGGGTCGGAGACAGCTTTGACCTGAGCCGTTTCGGGATCTACGTAGAGGGCGGTCCGAACGACGACCGTGCCCAGGTCATAGGGCCCGGCGACCGCGGGCGTCACGAAGACGAGGCTCACCGGCGCTCCCTTGTAGGGGCCGGCGTAGTAGATGTTGCCGTCGACGTGGAGCGGCGAAGGCCCGCTCCCGGCGTCGATCCCCACCGTGCCGACGAAGCTCTTGTCCGGGCAGACCGGCTTGGCGATCACGGCCCTCCCCGCCTCCCCGGCTGCCGCGGCGATGCTCGCCTCCGGGCAGTATTCGGGGCCGCGCAGTTTGGCGACCATGCCGGGCGGCAGCGTGGTTTCGACGCGCCTCAGCTCCTGGGCGCCGTCGGGACGCGTCAGGTGCAGCTCGAAGGGGCTGTAGGCGCCCGCCTTGGACTTGCGCGGCCCGGCGCTGTAGCCGGGGCTGAACGGGCGTTCGGCCAGCGTTTTCGGGCAGGCTCCGCCGCCGGGGGCGGAGGTCAGGGCAAAGCTTGTCGTCGGTGTCTTCGTCGAGACCGGCGTCGACCACGGTTCCATCACGCTCGTCGTCGTGCTCGGGGCGCAGGCGGGCGGGCTGGTCAGCAGGCCCTTGGCCTGGTCGAACTGGAGCTTGACGGATGTGAACGGCGCCTGAGGCAGTCCATGTGGCAGCGTGCCGGCGAGCGGGACCACCTTTGCCGGTTCGTCGAACGTCGTCGTCAGCTGCCCGGTGTTCGGGTCGGCGCTGACGTGCCCGACGAGGCGCACCGAGATCCCGTACCTCGCCGACTCGGCGTCGACGAAGATCCGGAACTCTTCACCCGAGGTGGGATCGCGGCTGAGCTGCTGACCCAAGTAGACGTTCCCAGTCAAAGAGCCCGCCGGCAGCGGCGGCGTTTCGATCTCGACCGTGCCGATCTTCGAGCCGGCGGGGCAGGAGACCGGGTTCCTCGTGCCCTCGCCGAGCTGTGCGTCTGTGCAGGCTTCGAGGCTCTTCGCGGCGGAGGGGTTGAGGCCCATCCCTTCGGGCAGGGCGACCTTGGCGCTCCTCAGGTGCGACTCGGAGATTTCTTCGCCGCCCGTTACGAACGGTAGTTCGGTGGTAACCGTGGGCGCCGCCGGCGAGTCGACCTGCGCGGTGCCGGGTTCGACTTCGAGCGAGGGGTCGAAGGGAACTTCCACGCAGCCTTCCTGCTGCACGCCTTCCGGCAGCACGGCCTCGAACGGGGTCGATCCGTTTGGGAAGGTTGGATTTGGTTCTTCGTGGGACTCGGCGCGGAAGAAGGTCGAGTAGGTGTGCAGGAACGCCGCCTGCGTCGGGTCGAAGCAGGTGGTCGGGTTCGTGACGTACGTGCCGTTGCCCGATCGGCCGAAGCTGACCAGGCGGCTCTTCAGGGTCGAGAACGGCGGCGCCGAGCTGGGCAGGCGGATCCTGAAGCTCTCGTGATAGTCGCCGTCCCAGGCCACTTCGGTTTCCAGGAAGACCACCACTTTGCCTGCGATGACGAACCCGAAGAGGGCCGGTTCGCCTTCTTTCGGGACGAGGTTGTAGACGGGGACCTTGGTGCCCGAAGCTTCATTCGGCGGGATCACAAATCCCTTGGGGAGGAAGAGCCCCGGGGGGAACGGTGGCACGGGGGCGGGGACGACGCCTCCGACGTTGGTCGCCAGCGTCACTTCCTCGCGCCCGACGATCGTGCTCGCGGCGCACGCGGGAACGTGGAATCCGCCGAGTTCACGTTCGAAGTCCGCGAGTGTGCACTGTTCGGTGGTTGCCTGCGGGTTGACCGTCAAGCCCGGAGGCAGATCGACGCGCAGGGTCTTGATCGTTCGTCCTTCGATCGGTTCTTCGATCGGCTGCAGCAGCCCGAAGGTTGGATTGAGTTCTTCCCCGTGCCTGAGGATGTACTGGGTGAAGCCGATCTGGGGGTGGCCGGCCGCCTGTTTGAAGAAGAGCCCGGGCGTTACTGGTGAGCATTTGGTCGGTTCGTCCGAGGTGCACGTTCCCGCCTGCCAGCCGTCGGCCACGGTCGGTGGTTCGTTCTGTTTTTCGATGATGCTGCCGGTGTCGGCCTGGGCGGCGGTAACGGCGAAAGCGAGGACGAACAGGGCAGCGGTGAGCGCGAGTAGCCCGGCGGTGCGTGCCTTACCTCTCATCTGACTCTCCTCCAGGACGGATTCCCACTAGGAGGTACCCGTCTCCCGCAATTGGAAACGTCACCGTGTCTCCGGCGCGTCCTCTCGCCGCGGAGGAGCCCCTTTGGGCTCAGGAAGGTTCCGTGCGCATCACCGCCCGGCGAGGGAGGTCCAGAGGCGGTCCTCGGCCTCGGCGACGCGGTGGGCGGCGTCGCCGATGGCCTGCCAGAGGACGGGGTCCGGGTCGTCGCGCTCGCTGGCGGCGTGGAAGGCGGTGGCGAGGTCGGTCCAGCGGGCGGCGGCCTCGGCGGCGAGGGCGGCCTCGGGGCGGCCCGCCTCCTCGAGGAAGCGCGAGTACATGAGGCGGAAGGCGCCGCCGCCGGTGCCGCGGCGCTCGATCACCTGGTAGCCGAAGCGGGCGCACCACTTCCAGTCCGCGGCGACCTCGGGCCAGGACCCCGCCTCGGCGGCGAGGCGGCGCACGGCGTCGAGGCCGGAGAAGTCGCGGAACTCGGGTTCGACCATCGCCCGCGCGGCGCGCTCGATCGCGGCCGGGATCGCCTCGCGCAGCTGCTCGGGGGCGACCCCGCCCGAGGCGGTGAACATGTGGCCCTGGAGCGGGTAGGCGGGGTGGCCGCTGTGACGCGCCCGGTCGAGGCTCTCCAGACTCGTCCTCTGAAGCTCCTCGAAGCCGGTGTCGGAGAGGTAGGCGAGCTCCTCGTCGTAGCCGGCGAGGACCACCGCGTGGCCGGGGAAGTGAGCGGAGTTGCCGTAGTGATCGAGGTAGTAGAGGTCGGTGAGGAGGAGGACGGGATTGCCGGCGTCGACCTCGGCGCGGGCCGCCTCCCAGGCGTCGCCGTCGCCCGGCTCGAAGGTGCGCAGCTCCAGCGCCGCCCCGGTCAGCTCGTCGAAGCTCTCCTCGAGGCGGGCGGTGCGGCCGTTGAACCAGCGGGTC
Source organism: uncultured Solirubrobacterales bacterium (assembly GCA_963696185.1). Lineage (GTDB taxonomy): Bacteria > Actinomycetota > Thermoleophilia > Solirubrobacterales > 70-9 > VRUE01. Next base: position 1,286,176 of record OY968825.1, on the reverse strand, counting down.
GGCGAGGCGTCCTCGATCGTCACGTAGTAGAAGCAGGCGCCGGCCCCGAGCCCGAAGGCCATCTCCTCGCTGATCTCGACGCCGTGGAAGCGGAGCAGGTTGCGCAGCGCGGTCGAGCCGCAGTGGTGGCCGGGCGTGTGGACGTAGCCGGGGACGAAGGGCATGGCAGGCGGATTATCCTGCGCCGCCGATGCGCGAAGCCGACACAGCTCTCCTGCGCTGGATGCGAACGCGCGGGCACGCGCCCGGCGTGGAGAAGGCCATGAAGGCGGTGGGGAAGGCCGGGAACAACGGTGCGGTCTGGGTGGTGGTCGGAGCGGTCCTGGCCGCGATCGACCCATCGCGGCGCGAAGCGTGGCTGATCTGCGCCGCCCTGGGACCGATCGCGATCTGCCTCAACTACGGAGTCAAGCTCCTGGTCAAGCGGCCCCGGCCGGTGCTCGAGGGCCTGCCGCCGCTCGGCGGTGCTCCCAGCTCGCTCAGCTTCCCCTCCGCACATGCCTTCTCATCCTTCGCCGTGGCGACGGCGATGTTCCGCGTCGATCCGGCGACGGCGGGCGCTCTCCTCGTTGCCCTCGTCCTCTCGCTCGGGCGCCCCTACCTCGGCATGCACTACCCGTCCGACGTTCTGGGCGGCGCCCTGCTGGGCGTGGCGCTCGGGCTGATCGTCCCGCTGTCGCTATGAAGGTCGGGATCGTCGGGCTGCCGAACGCCGGCAAGTCGACCCTCTTCAACGCGCTGACCAAGGGCGGGGCGCAGATCGGGGACTACCCGTTCACGACGATCGAGCCCAACGTGGCGATCGCCCAGGTGCCCGACGAGCGGCTGGAGCGGGTGGCCCAGACGGTGGGCAGCTCGGAGCTGGTGCCGGCGACGATCTCCTTCCACGACATCGCCGGCCTGGTCAAGGGCGCCTCTGAAGGGGAGGGGCTCGGCAACCGGTTCCTCGCCTCGATCCGCGAGACCGACGCGATCTGCCACGTCGTCCGCTGCCACGCCGACGCCGGCGTCCCGCACCCCGACGGCCGGGTCGACCCGCTCGCCGACATCGAGACGATCGAGACCGAGCTGGTGCTCGCCGACTACGAGCAGGTCGAGCGGCGGCTGGAACGGGTCGCCAAGCAGGCGAAGACGGGCGACGCGGAGGCGGTCGCGGAGCGCGGCTGGCTGGAGGCGGTGCGCGATGCGCTTGCGGCCGGCCGGCCGGCCCGCTCGGTTCCGCTGCCCGACGCCGCGCCCCATGCCGCCCGCAACCTCCAGGCGCTGACCTCGAAGCCGGTCCTCTACGTCGCCAACGTCGACGAGGGCGACGCCGAGCCGCCCGCCGCGGTCGCCGCCCACGCCGCCGCGGTGGAGGCCGGCGTCGTCGCGGTCAGCGCCCGGATCGAGGGCGAGCTGGCCGAGCTCGACCCGGCCGAAGCCGAGGAGATGCGCGCCGTCCTACGGGTTGGAGGGCTCGGGTCTCGCGCGCCTCGTCCGCGCCGCCTACGACCTGCTCGACCTGATCACCTTCTTCACCGCCGGCGAGGGCAAGGAGGCGGTCGCCCGGCCCATCAAGCGCGGCGCCACCGCCTGGGAGGCGGCGGCGACGATCCACACCGAGATCCAGGACGCCTTCGTCAAGGCCGAGGTGGTCGGCTGGGAGACGCTGGTCGAGTGCGGCGGCTACGCGCCCGCCCGCGACAAGGGCCTGCTGCGCATCGAGGGCCGCGACTACGTCGTGCAGGACGGCGACGTGATCACGATCAAGGTGTAGCGTCCGCGCCATGGAGGAAGGGGCGAGGTTTCCGCAGGTGGCGGCGAAGGCCGGCCACTACGAGAGCTTCTACCTCAAGGCCTGCCGGCCGGGGGGCGGGCAGGGGATCTGGATCCGGCACACGGTGCACAAGCGGCCGGGAGCCGAGCCGAACGCATCGATCTGGTTCGTGCTCTTCGACCGCGACGCCGCGGGGCCGCGGGCGACCAAGGTCACTGTGCCCGCGGCCGAGCTGTCGGCGCCGGCCGGCTCCTGGATCAGGGTCGACGGCGCCGAGATCGGCCCCGGCAGGGCGGCTGGCGCGATCGAGACCGACGCCCTCAGCGCCTCCTGGGACTTCACGTTCGCCGGCGACGCCAGGCCCTGCAAGTACCTGCCGGCCGACTGGCTCTACGAGGCGCCGGTGCCGCGCACCAAGTTCGTCGCGCCCTACCCGAACGCGCGCTTCGACGGTCGCCTCGAGGTCGGCGGTGAGGCGATCGAGCTGGCCGGCTGGCCGGGGATGATCGGCCACAACTGGGGCACGGAGCACGCCGAGCGCTGGGTCTGGCTGGAGGGCACGGGCTTCGACGGTTCGCCGGACACCTACTTCGACGCCGGCGCCGCCCGCGTCAAGCTGGGCCGCCGGACGACGCCCTGGATGCCTTCGGGGATGCTGGTGCTGGACGGCGAGGCGCACCGGCTCGGCGGCATCGGCAAGATCCGCTCCGCCTCGATCGGGGAGGCGCCCACCGCCTGCTCCTTCGTCCTCCCAGGCAAGGACGTCGTCGTGCGGGGCCGCGTCTCGGCGCCGCAGAAGGACTTCGTCGGCTGGGTCTACGCCGACCCCAAGGGCCCCGAGCACAACACGGTCAACTGCTCCGTCGCCGACCTCGAGCTGACGGTCGAACAGCCCGCCCGTCCGCCCCGCCAGCTCACCCTTTCCGCCGGCGCCGCCTACGAGTTCGGGATGCGCGAGACCGACCACGGCATCCCGATCCAGCCCTATCCCGACGGCTGAACACAAGGAGGCGGGGGCGCCTCAGGAGGGTCGGGGGTCGCCTCGCCGGTGCCTCGCGAAGCGGCGCACCGGCGAGTGATTCCTGCCGCGAAGCGGCACCAAATTGGTGAGCGAAGCGAACATGGGCACCGGCGAGGCGACCCCCGGCCCCTATTCCCCGGCGACTCCACCTTCTGGCCCGCCGGGCGGCGGGGTTGGCGCCGTTTCTTCCGCGCCCCCACCGACCACCTTGCCGTTGACGATCTCCTGGAAGCTCATCCAGCGGTCGTAGGCGCCCAGCGCCGACTCCAGCTGATCGCCGCGGATCCTCGTCGTGCCGCCGCTCCCGTAGAGCCGCGCCCAGACGATGCGCGGCGAGGCGCCCCGCTTGGTGACGACGATGCGCTTCAGCCGCCCGTCGAGGTAGGGGCCCAGCCTGGCGCTGATCCGCGACTCCGAGAAGCGCAGCGTCCAGGAGTGCAGCGGGCAGTAGTAGTCGTAGGGGTCGGGGACGCCGACCAGGTAGGGGACGGGGGGGCCGAAGAAGACATCCTGGACGCTCTCGGTGTGGCCGCCCGAGCAGGCCGAGAAGTAGGTCTGGGCGATCTTGCCGGCGTACGTGACGACCTGACCCGCGGTCGCGCTCGCGGCCTCGTTCGTCGCCGCCGTCTCGCTGGCGATGCCGCGGTAGACCTGGCTGCGGGTGTCGGCGTAGAGGCCGAAGCCGTTGCCGCCGACGCTGACGCTGAGCGCGAAGGAGCGCGCCGCCACCGCCTGGGCGCGCAGCGCCGCCTGCGGCCAGGAGGGCGGCATCTCGTTGGGGATCACCCCCTTCACGTACTGGTCGACCGGGACCGCGTCGATCACGTTGAGGGAGGCGGCGTCGCTGGCGGTCGGCACCACCTCGAGGGCGCCGCGATAGGCGCCGGCCCCGGCGATCTCGATCCTGCCCCTCCCCGTGGCCCGCAGCCTGCGCCCGCAGGCGGCCAGCGTACGTCCCGTCGCGCTGCGCAGCGTCACCCCCGAGCCGCCGCGGTGGGCCTGGTAGTCCCGGGCCGGGCTGAGCGACCTGCCGCAGGCGGCGCCGGCGCCGCTGAAGCCGACGTCGCCCGCGGAGACCCTGAGCAGCACGCGGACGACCCGCGCGCCCCCCATCCGCCCGATCGAGGTTCCCGTGTAGTAATGGGTGAGGATGAACCGGTAGTCCTTGCCGTGCCTGGCGTAGCCGTAGGCGCCGTACTGGCTCATCCCGACGCCGTGGCCGAAGCCGTGCCCCTTGACGACCCAGCGCACGCTCGCCTGGGCGGCGGGCGCGAGGAGGAGGAAGATGAGGAGGGCTGGGAGGCGGATGCGCATCTCTCGGGTCAACAGTTTCGCGGCTGGCGGGTAGCGGCCTTCATCTACCCTGGGAGAAGCGAACCGAGAGGAGGTCGGCGATGGCGACGGAGACGTTGAAGGCGGTCGATCACAAGCTGCTCGCAGCCGGCGAGTGGGTGGAGACCGGCGCGTGGGCCGAGGTCCGCAGCCCCTACGACGGGACCGTGGTGGGCCGCGTGGCCGAGGGCGATTCCGCGCTTGTCGACCGCGTCGCGCGGGCGGCGCAGCAGGCCTTCGAGGCGGGCGACTTCCCCCGGCACGAGCGGGCCGCGGTGCTCGACCGCGCCGCCGCGCTGGCCGCCGGCCGGATCGACGAGCTGGCGCTGACGATCGCCGCCGAGGCGGGCAAGCCATTGAAGACGGCGAGGGTCGAGGCGGCCCGCTGCGCCGACACCCTCACCTTCTCCGCGGTCGAGGCGCGCAAGCTGAGCGGCTCGACGGTGCCGATGGACGCCTCCACGGCCGGCGCCGGCAAGCTCGGCTTGGTGCTGCGCGTCCCCTTCGGCGTGGTCGGCGCGATCAGCCCCTTCAACTTCCCTCTCAACCTCGTCGCCCACAAGCTCGGCCCGGCGCTCGCCGGCCGGCAACGCGGTCGTCCTCAAGCCGGCCGGGCAGACGCCGATCTCGGCCCTGAAGCTGGCCGCGATCCTGGCCGAGGCGGGGCTGCCGCCGGGCTGGCTCAGCGTCGTCCCGGGCCCCGGCTCGGAGGTCGGCAACGCGATCGTCGAGCACGAGCTGACCAGGGCGCTCAGCTTCACCGGCTCCGCCAAGGTCGGCTGGGGCATCCGCGGCCGCGTCCCCCACAAGAAGGTCAACCTGGAGCTGGGCTCGAACGCGCCGCTGATCGTCCACGCCGACGGCGACTGGGAGGCGGCCGCCGACAAAGCCAAGCTGCACGCCTTCTCCCACGCCGGGCAGAGCTGCATCTCGATCCAGCGCGTGCTCGTCCACGAGGAGGTCGCCGACGCCTTCACGGAGCGACTGGTCGCCAACGTCGAGGCGCTGCGGGTCGGCGACCCGCTCGACCCCGAGACCGACGTCGGCCCGCTGATCACGCCCGGGAACCGCGACCGGGTCAAGCAGTGGGTAGACGAGGCGGTGGCCGGCGGCGCCGAGCTCCTCTCGCGGCGGCGAGCTGGTCGACGAGGGGCGCTGCCTGGCGCCGACCCTGCTCGGCGCGCCGCCGCGCGAGGCGAAGGTCTGGTGCGAGGAGGTCTTCGGCCCGGTCGCGACGATCGACCGCTACGCCGACTTCGGCGAGGCGCTGCGGCTCGCCAACGACTCCAGCTTCGGCCTCCAGGCCGGCGTCTTCACCCGCGACGTCGGCCGCGCCCTGGAGGCGGCGCGGGCGCTGGAGTTCGGCGGCGTGCTGATCAACGAGGTTCCCACCTTCCGCGCCGACCAGATGCCCTACGGCGGCGTCAAGGACTCGGGCAACACGCGCGAGGGGCCCGCCTACGCGGTGCTCGAGCTGACCGAGGAGCGCCTCATAACGTTGCAGGGCTGAGCCGCACCGCCCATCCACACCACCGCGGTCGTCATTTCAACCGCTATGCGAATGAAACGACGACCGCGCGGAGGGGGTTCTTGGCTCTACTCGTGCGGCCGCGCCATGCGCCTGTAGTCGAGCGCCTCGTCCAGGGTCGCCTGCTCGACCCCCTTCTCGACCGCGACCTCGCGCAGCGAGCGACCCGACTCGGCCGCCGCCTTGACGATCTCGGCGGCGCGGTCGTAGCCGATGTGGGGGTTGAGCGCGGTGGCCGCGGCAAGCGTCGCCTCGGCGTGACGCTCGGTCATCTCCTCGTTGGCTTCGATCCCCGCCACGCACTTCTCGTCGAGCAGGCGCGAGACCGAGCTGAGCAGCTTGATCGAGTCGAGCAGGTTGCGGGCGATCAGCGGCACGCGCACGTTCAGCTCGAACTGGCCCTGGCTGCCGGCAATGGTGATCGCGACGTCGTTGCCGACCACCTGGGCGGCGGTCTGGATCACGACCTCGGGGATCACCGGGTTGACCTTGCCCGGCATGATCGAGGAGCCCTTCTGGAGCTCGGGCAGCCGCAGCTCGGCGAGGCCGGTGCGCGGCCCGGAGCCCATCAGCGCCAGGTCGTTGGCGATCTTGTTGAGCGAGACGGCGTAGACCTTGAGCGCGCCCGACAGCTCGACCAGGGCGTCGCGGTTGGCCTGCGCCTCGAAGGCGTCGAGCGGCGCCGAGATCGCCAGGCCGCTCTCGGCCGCGAGCAGCTCGCGGACCTTGGCGGCGAACTCCGGGTGCGTGTTGAGGCCGGTGCCGGTCGCGGTGCCGCCGAGCGGGATCTGGCCGACCCGCCGCAGCGTCGCCTCGATCCGCTGCACGCCGAGGCGCACCTGTGCCGCGTAGCCGCCGAACTCCTGGCCGAGCGTGACCGGGACCGCGTCCATCAGGTGGGTGCGGCCGGCCTTGACCACGTCCGCGAACTGCTCGGCCTTCGCTTCCAGCGCGGCGCCGAGCCCCTCCATCGCCGGCAGCAGCTTGCCACTCACCTCGTCGAGCGCCGCCAGGTGGACGGCGGAGGGGAAGACGTCGTTCGAGGACTGGCCCATGTTGACGTGGTCGTTGGGGTGTGCCCCCTCGCCCGCCAGGGCGGCGATCACCTCGTTGGCGTTCATGTTGGAGGAGGTCCCGGAGCCGGTCTGGAAGACGTCGACCGGGAACTGGTCGTCGTGCTCGCCCGCCGCCACCGCGTCGCCGGCGGCGGCGATCCGCTCGGCCAGGTCGGCGTCGAGCTTGCCCAGCTCTGCGTTGGCGCGCGCCGCCGCGGCCTTGAGCCGGCCGAGCCAGCGGATCACGGAAACGGGTATGCGCTCGCCCGAGATCGGAAAGTTTGCGACCGCTTTGGTGGTCTCCCCACCCCACAACTGCTCTGGCATGTCCTCTCTCTTTCGCTGCCGCTGGCTGTCAGCCATGTCTTTTTCGGCAGCGTATCCCTCAAGCGCCCCGCGGCGACACGCCGCCGCTTTCGATCCGGGAGACGCCTCCGGTCTGACCGGCCGGCTTCCTCGGCCTCCGCGTCGGCCGTTTCGGCTTCCTGCGTTCGGGCTGCGGCGGCGGCGGAGCGGGCGCCGTTTCGGGGCCGACGGGGAAGACGTCGACCCATTCGGCGAGCTGGAAGCGCGGCGCGGGCGCGTGTTCCCAGGAGAGGTGGAGGTGGTTGCCGCAGCCGTGGCCGGCGTCGCCTTCGTAGCCGACCCAGCGGAAGGGCGGGACGGGCTGGTTCTGGCGCGGCTCGGCCCAGTGCGCGAGCCGGGTGACGCCGCGCCAGTTGGCGTCGCATTTGCCGCTCCAGTGCAGCGGCACGATGTCGACGGCGAGCCCGTTGTAGTGGTCGGAGTGCCTGGCGTGGCAGCCGTGGCAGCCGGCGTATCCGCCGTTCGGCAGCGGCCCCGAGTAGCCCTCGCTGACGTAGATCGGGAAGTGGGCGGCGATCCAGCGCAGGTCGGGGACGATGCGGCTGTCGATCATCGCGCCTTCCTGGTGGGGGATCGCCGCCGGGATCGGCACGATCGCCCCCTTCGCGTGGACGACGCGGGTCGAGGCGGGGCCGGCGCTCGCCGGGGCCGCCGCCCAGCTCGAGGCGAGCGCCGCCGCGGCGAGGACGGCGAGCGCGAAGGCGACCGAGCGGGCGCTGCCGCCCCCTCGCGATCCTCGCCTGCCGTTGTCTCGGGTCGACGGTTCCACGTTCTTCGCTTATCGACGGCGCCACGGACTCGGCTTGAGGCCCGCGGGGGCGCGGTAGGGTTGCGGCTCGCATGCCGACGGTTCGCGACGCCAGCTTCGACCTCTTCCGCGCGCACGGGATGACGACGATGTTCGGCAACCCGGGCTCGACCGAGCTGCCGATGCTCGCCGACTTCCCCGACGACTTCCGCTACGTGCTCGGCCTCCAGGAGGCGGTCGTGGTGGGGATGGCGGACGGCTACGCGCAGGCCTCCGGCCGCACGACCCTGGTCAACCTCCACACCGCGCCCGGGGTCGGCAACGCGATGGGGGCGATCTTCAACGCCCAGGCCAACCACTCGCCGCTGCTGATCACCGCCGGCCAGCAGGTGCGCGCGCAGATCACCCTCCAGGCGAACCTCACCAACCGCGACGCGACCCGCATGCCCCACCCGCTCGTCAAGTGGTCCTACGAGCCGCCGCGGGCCGAGGACGTGCCGCTGGCCCTGGCGCGCGGCGCCCACCTCGCCTCGCTGCCGCCGCGCGGCCCGGTCTTCGTCTCGATGCCGATGGACGACTGGTACGCCGAGGTCGACGAGGCCGCCGCCCGCGAGCCGCGATCGAGCGGACGCGTCAACGGCCGCGCCAGGCCGACCCGGAGGCGGTCCGCGCGCTCGCCGAGCGCCTCGACGCGGCGAGCAACCCGGTGCTGGTCGCCGGCCCCGACATCGACGCGAGCCGGCGGCTGGGACGCGGCGGTCGCGCTCGCCGAGCGCCAGCGCCTGCCGGTCTGGGCGACGCCGGCGCCGGGCGGCGGCCGGCTCGGCTTCCCCGAGAGCCATCCCAACTTCCGCGGCGTCCTGCCGCCGGCGATCGGCCCGGTCGCCCAGACGCTCGAGGGCCACGACCTGATCCTCGTCGCCGGCAGCTCCGTCTTCCCCTACTACCCCTACATCCCCGGCCCGCTGCTGCCCGAGGGCGCGGTGCTGGTCGCGATCACCAGCGACCCCGACGAGGCCGCCCGCGCCCCGATGGGCGACGCGATCGTCGCCGACGTGAAGCTGACCCTGGAGGCGCTGCTGGAGGCGGTGCCGGAGTCCGCGCCGCCCGTGCCCGGAGCCCAACCCGGGCCCGCAGGAGATCCCGGCCGAGCCGACCCGCTCAACCCCTCCACCGTCCACTCCGCCCTCGCCGAGGTCTTCCCCGAGGACGGCATCGTCGTGCTCGAGTCGCCCTCGCAGCACCCTCGCGCTGCGCAACCAGCTGCGCCTCTCGCGGCCGGGCAGCTACTACTTCAGCGGCCGGCGGCGGGCTCGGCTTCGGCCTCGCCGCCTCGGTCGGCGTGCAGCTCGCCCAGCCCGACCGCCCGGTCGTCTGCGTGCTCGGCGAGGGCTCGGCCCAGTACGCGATCACCGCCTTCTGGAGCGCCGTCGCCTACGAGGCGCCGGTCACCTTCCTCGTCCTGCGCAACGCCGAGTACGCGATCCTCAAGTGGTTCGCCGAGGTCGAGGAGGTCGCAGGGGGCGCCCGGCCTCGACCTGCCTGCCCTCGACGTCGCCGCGGTCGCCGAGGGCTACGGGGTCAACGCCCACCGGGCCGAACGGGCGCGAAGAGGTGCGCGACGCGCTGGCCACGGCGCTTGCCTCCTCGAAGCCGGAGCTGGTCGAAGTCCCGGTCGCGCCCGGGATGTCGCTGTTCTGAAGAGGCGGGATGCGACCGTGGCGCCCGCGATGGTAGTCGAGCAACGCCTCTGCGCTTAAGTGACCAGTCGCCGCGGCGTGCGATCGACCGCCGCCGCCCCCGACCGCGCCCCGGACGAGCTCGCCGCCGGCGCGCCGCAGCCGCTGCGCCGCGAGCTGGAGGAGCTGCTCGGCGCCGACCGGGTGCTCGGGCGGGCGAGCGACATCGTCCGCTACGCCTCCGACGCCAGCCCCTACCGGCTGCTGCCGAAGGCGGTGGTGATGGCGCGCGACGCCGGCGACGTCGCCAAGCTCCTCGCCTACGGCCGCCGCGCCGGCGTCCCGGTCACCTTCCGCGCCGGCGGCACCAGCCTCAACGGCCAGGGCCAGAGCGACGGCATCCTGGTCGACGTGCGCCGCCACTTCGGCGGCGTCGCGGTGGAGGACGGGGGAGCGCTGGCGCGGGTCAAGCCGGGCACGATCCTCGGCCACGCCAACCGCGTGCTCGCCCCGCACGGCCGCAAGCTCGGCCCCGACCCGGCCAGCACCGACATCGCCACGGTCGGCGGCGTGATCGCCAACAACTCGGGCGGGATGCGCTGCGGGGTCGTCCACGACTCCTACTCGACCGTCCGCTCGATGACCCTCGTGCTGCCCTCCGGCACGACGATCGACACCGCCGCGCCGGGCGCCGCCGAGCGCTTCGCCGCGGCGGAGCCGGAGCTGGCGCCGGGCCTCGCGGCGATCCGCGACGAGATCCGCGCCGACGCCGAGCTGAGCGAGCGGATCCGGCGCAAGTTCGAGATCAAGAACACGACCGGCTACCGGCTCTGCGCCTTCCTCGACGCCGAGGAGCCGCTGGAGATCTTCCGCCGCCTCGTGGTCGGCTCGGAGGGAACGCTCGCCTTCGTCGCCGAGGCCGTCTTCGAGACCGCTGCCGCTGCCCGCCCGCACCACCACCGCCTGGGTCCACTTCCCCGGACATCGACGCATGCGGTCGCCCCGGTGCGCGACCTGGTCGAGCGCCGGCGCCAGCGCGGTCGAGCTGATGGTCGCCCCGGCGCTGATCACCGCCGCCTGGAACATGGTCGGCGCGCCGCGAGGAGTGGAAGGAGCTGCCGCCCGAGTCGGCGGTGCTGCTGGTCGAGTTCGGCGGGCGCGACCGACGACGGAGCTCGACGCCGACGTCGCGCGGCGTCATGGAGATCCTCGCCTCCCACGAGACGATCCGCCCGGTCGAGCTTCACCCGCGAGGCGGAGGAGATCGAGTTGGCCTGGCGGGTGCGCGAGGGGCTGCACGGCCTGGTCGGGCGGCTGCGCCTGCCCGGCACGGCGCTGATCGTCGAGGACGTCTGCGTGCCGCCCGAGCGGATCGCCGAGGGCGCCCGCGACCTGCAGGCGCTGCTCGCCGAGCACGGCTTCCTGCCCGGCGTCGCCGGCCACGCCTCGGCCGGGAACCTGCACTTCATGCTCACGCCCGACTTCGCCAAGCAGGAGGACGTCGATCGCTATGAGGCCTTCATGGCGAAGCTGGTCGAGCTGATCGTCGGCAAGTACGACGGCTCGCTGAAGGCCGAGCACGGCACCGGGATCAACATGGCCCCCTACGTGGAGCGCGAGTGGGGGCAGAAGGCGACCGAGCTGATGTGGCGGGTGAAGCGGCTCGCCGACCCCGACGGCGTGCTCGCTCCCGGCGTCCTGCTCAACCGCGACGCCGGCGCCCACCTGCGCAACCTGAAAACGACGCCGCCGATCGAGGAGTCGGCGACGACCTGCGTCGAGTGCGGCTTCTGCGAGCCGGTCTGCCCGAGCCGCGACCTGACGACGACGCCGCGGCAGCGGATCGTGCTGCGGCGCGAGATCGCGCGCCAGCCGCCGGGCTCACCCCGTGCAGCGGGCGCTGCTCGAGGAGTACGGCTACGACTCGCTCGACACCTGCGCCGTCGACGGCTCCTGCCGAGCTCGCCTGCCCACTCGGGATCGACACCGGCAGCCTCGTCAAGGAGCTGCGGGCGGCTCGCCACACGTCGACGCGCCGAGGCGATCGCGCTCTCTGCCGCGAAGCGCTGGGGCGCGGTCGAGGCGGCCTCGCGCGCGGCGCTGCGGGTCGGCGGGCCGCTGGCGCGGCGGACGCAGCGCGGCAGTGGGCTGCCGGGCGCCGCCTCCGGGTCGTTGCCGGCGACCTCGCGCGAGGGCGCCGCAGCCGTCTACGTCCCCTCCTGCACCAACCGGATCTTCGGCCGCTCTCCGATCGAGGCGCATGGTCGCCGTCTCGCACCGTGCCGGCCTGCCGCTCTGGATCCCCGACGGCGTCGCCGGCAGCTGCTGCGGGCTGCCCTGGAGCTCGAAGGGCTTCGCCGATGCGCACCGCCACAAGGCGAACGAGCTGATCGAGCGGCTCTGGGAGCTGGAGCGCCGAGGGAGCGCTGCCGGTCCTGATCGACGCCGCCTCGTGCACACAGGCTCTGACCGGGCTCGGCGAGGGCGCGCCCGAGGCCGGCCAGGGCGTCCTCTCCGAGGCGCAACGCCGAGCGGCTCGGCGGGCTGGAGATAATCGACTCGGTCGCCTGGGCCCACGGCCGCCTGCTGCCGCGGCTCCAGATCCCCCGCAAGATCGGCTCGGCCACAGTCCACCCCACCTGCGCCACGCGCCAGCTCGGCCTGGCGGCACGGCTCGAATCGCTCGCCGGCGCCCTCGCGGAGGATGTCTACGTCGCCCCCACGGCGACCTGCTGCGGCTTCGCCGGCGACCGCGGCATCTCCCACCCCGAGCTGACCGCCGCGGCCACCAGTCCGCAGGCCGCCGAGCTGGCCGGCCGCGACTTCGACGCCCACCTCTCCAGCAACCGCACCTGCGAGATCGGCCTCAGCCGCGCCACCGGCGCCCCCTACGAGTCGATCGTCTTCCTGCTCGAGCGGCTCACCCGATGACGTTTGGTCACTTGAGCACACCATGGTGTGCTCAAGTGACCACTCGTCCACTCGTGGCTAACGCGCGGCGGAGACTGCGGCGGCGCCCTGCTCGTCGCTGGCCGACTCCACCTGCCGCACCGTCTCGGTCATCTTCGGGTCGCGCTCGAAGCGGCGGTCGAGGAGGGGGTTGAGGAGGCCGCGGAAGGCCGAGACGTAGCGCCACCAGCGCGGCGCGAAGGTCCGCGGCGCCCGTTCCTCGATGCCCCGCACGAGCGCCGCGCCGGCCTCGCTCGGGGGGCAGGCGCTTGCGGAGGAAGGCCGGCATGTTCGACTCCAGGAGGTCGGCGTGCGGCCGCGCGAAGGCGTCCTGGACCAGCTTCGTGTCGATCCAGCCGAAGTAGGCGACGCCGGCGCTGGCGCCCAGCGGCGTCAGCTCCGCCCGCAGCGCGCGGCCCAGCGACTCGACGCCGGACTTGGCGACCGCGTAGGGGCTGTTGAGGACGCCGTTGGCGAAGGCGTAGACGGAGGAGGTGACGACGATGTGGCCCTGGCGCTCGACGATCTGCGGCAGCGCCGCCCGCACGGTGCGCCAGACGCCGAGCAGGTCGACCTCGAAGACCCGCTCCCATTCCTCGACCGGGATGCCGCGCACGGTCGCCACCGTCGCCTGGGCGATGCCGGCGTTGGCGACGGCGACGTCGAGCCCGCCGAAGCGCTCGACCGTCTCGGCGACCGCCGCCATGATCGCCGCCTGGTCGGTGACGTCGGCGCCGATCCCGATCGCCCGCGCGCCGATCCGCTCGGCCGCCTCGCGCGCCTCGTGGCGTCGAGATCGACCACGGCGACCGAGGCGCCGCGCATGTGCAGCTGGCGCGCCGTCTCGAAGCCGATCCCGCGCGCGGCGCCGGTCACCAGCGCCACCTTTCCGTTCAGGTCGTAGGCGGGCACGCGGCGCGCAGCCTACCCGCTCCTAGAATCACCTGCTCATGAGCGCGGAGCGAGCAAAGCGCGAGGATCTGTGATGCCGGGCTTTCGACCGGTGGACCCCAGGCAGTCCTTCCCCGAGCTGGAGGAGCGCGTCCTGGCGCGCTGGCGCGAGCGCGACGTCTTCCACCGCTCGCTCGCCAACCGCGAGGGCGCCGAGGTCTGGAGCTTCTACGAGGGGCCGCCGACGGCGAACGGCCGCCCCGGCTCCCATCACGTCCTCTCCCGCGTCTTCAAGGACGTCTACCCCCGCTACAAGACGATGCGCGGCTACCGCGTGCCGCGCAAGGCGGGTTGGGACTGCCACGGGCTGCCGGTCGAGCTGGAGGTCGAGAAGGAGCTGGGCATCTCCTCCAAGCAGGAGATCGAGGACTACGGGATCGCCGAGTTCAACAAACGCTGCCGCGAGTCGGTCTTCGAGTACGTCGAGGACTGGAACCGGCTGACCGAGCGGATCGGCTTCTGGATCGACCTCGACGACCCGTACGTGACGCTGGAGAACGACTACATCGAGTCGGTCTGGTGGTCGCTGCGCAGGCTCTGGGACGAGGGACGGCTCTACGAGGGACACAAGGTCGTCCCCTACTGCCCGCGCTGCGGCACGGCGCTCTCCTCGCACGAGGTCGCGCTCGGCTACCGGGACGTCGAGGACCCGTCGATCTACGTTCGTCTTCCCTACCTACCTGCCGGTTCCGCGCCCATGGCGCCCGGGGAAGCGGAGGGGTGGCCGGGGCGGAGGACTCCGGGACGCTTCAGCCCGGGGACCAGCTCCTGGTCTGGACGACGACCCCGTGGACGCTGCCCGGCAACGTCGCCGTCGCGGTGGCGCCCGATGTCACCTACGTGCGAGCGCGGGTTGGCGACGAGACGCTGGTGGTGGCGGAGGCGCTGCTGGAGCGGGCCCTCGGCGAGGGGGCCGAGGTGCTCGACCGTTTTCCCGGCTCCGAACTGGTCGGTGCTCATTACAGAGGCCCCGTCTTCGCCCTCAACGACCGGCCGCCGGGGAGCTTTCCGGTGATCGCCGGCGACTTCGTCACCACCGAGGACGGCACCGGGCTCGTCCACATTGCGCCCGCCTTCGGCGAGGACGACTACGCGGTCGCCGCCGCCGCCGGGATCTTCGACCCGTCGGTCCACGGCACCCTCTACAACCCGGTCGGCCTCGACGGCAACTTCGACGATCGCGTCGCGGGCTTCGAGGGCCGCTTCGTCAAGGACCCGGAGGTGACGCGGGCCCTGATCGACGACCTGCGCGAGCGCGGCCTGCTCTTCCGCGAGCAGGTCTACGAGCACGCCTACCCGCACTGCTGGCGCTGCGGCACGCCGCTCCTCTACTACGCGAAGTCGAGCTGGTACGTCGCGACCTCGCAGGTGCGCGACCGCCTCCTCGCCAACAACGAGGAGATCGGCTGGCACCCCGAGCACATCAAGCACGGCCGCTTCGGCAAAGTGGCTGGAGGGCAACGTCGACTGGGCGCTCTCGCGCGACCGCTACTGGGGGACGCCGCTGCCGATCTGGGAGTGCGGCAGCGAGGGCTGCGAGGGGCGCTTCTGCGCCGGCTCGGTCGCCGCGCTGCGCGAGCGCGCCGCCGGCGAGGTCCCGGACGACCTCCACCGTCCCTACATCGACGATGTGGTTCTCAAGTGCGAGGAGTGTGGCGGCGAGATGCGCCGCGTCGAGTCGGTGATCGACACCTGGTACGACAGCGGCGCGATGCCCTTCGCGCAGTTCCACTACCCGTTCGAGAACGAGGAGCTGTTCGAGGAGCGCTTCCCGGCCGACTTCATCTGCGAGGCGATCGACCAGACGCGCGGCTGGTTCTACACCCTGCTCGCCGAGTCGACCCTCCTCTTCGACACCTCCAGCTACCGCAACTGCGTCTGCCTGGGGCTGATCCTCGACCCCGAGGGCCAGAAGATGTCGAAGAGCCGCGGCAACGTCGTCGAGCCCTGGGACGTGATCGCCGCCCACGGCGCCGACGCCTTCCGCTGGTACTACCTGACCGCGCAGCAGCCCTGGTCGGGCTACCGCTTCTCGGTCGACACCGTGGGGGAGTCGGTGCGCCAGCTACTGCTGACGCTCTGGAACACCTACTCGTTCTGGGTGCTCTACGCGAACGCGGAGAACCTCAGGCCCGGCGACTTCGGCGCGACGCCGCAGCCCGCCGACGACCTCGACCGCTGGGCGCTCTCGCGGCTGCAGGCGACGATCGCGACGGTGCGCGAGCGCATGGACGACTTCGACTGCACCGCGGCCGGCCGGGCGATAGCCGCCTACGTCGAGGAGCTCTCGAACTGGTACGTGCGCCTCACCCGCCGCCGCTTCTGGGAGGGGGACCGGGCCGCCTTCGCGACGCTGCGCCACTGCCTGCTGGAGACGGCGGCGCTGCTCGCCCCCTTCACCCCTTTCCTCGCCGACGAGATCCACCTCAACCTGGCCGGCGGCGAGGCTGAGGCGTTCGGCGAGCTGCCCGACTCGGTCCACCTGCGCGACTTCTCCGAGCCGGACGCGGCGCTGCGAGACCCCGAGCTGGAGGCGGCGATGGAGGTGGTGCGGCGCACGGTCGAGCTGGGCCGCGCCGCCCGCGCCCAGGCCAAGGTGAAGGTCCGCCAGCCGCTGCGCCGCGCCGTGATCGTCGCCGGCGACGCCGGGCGCGAGGCGATCTCGGCCCGCGCCGAGCTGGTCAAGGCGGAGCTGAACGTGAAGGAGCTGGACTTCGTCTCCGAGGAGGCGGAGCTGGTCGGCTACGCCGTCAAGCCCAACTACCGCTCGCTCGGCCCGCGCTTCGGCAAGCGGATGACGCAGGTGGCCGCCGCGGTCGAGGCGCTCGACCCGGGCCACGTCGCCGAGGTGATGGCGGACGGCGGTCAGGTTGGGATCAACATCGAAGGCGACGAGCACACGCTCGGCCCCGACGACGTCAGCCTCTCCCTGCGGCCGCTCGAGGGCTACCAGGTCGAGGCGGAGGCGGGCCACGCCGTCGCCCTCCAGCTCGAGCTGGACGACGAGCTGCGCCGCGAGGGACTCGCCCGCGAGATCGTCCACGCGGTCCAGAACGCCCGTAAAGAGGCCGGCCTCGACATCTCCGACCGGATCGAGCTGACCCTCGGCGGCGACGAGGAGCTGCTCGCCGCCGCCCGCGAGCACCAGCCCTACATCGCCGCCGAGGTCCTCGCCACCGCGGTCGCCTACGACGCCGCCGGGGCCGCCGAGACCAAGATCGAAGGCCGCCCCCTCCGCATCTCGCTCATCCGCTCCTAACGTCATCAGTCGAGGTCCCAGGCGAATACATTCGGGCTCCTCGCCTTTCTCGTCAGCGCCGCTCATGCTACGCTGTCGCACATGGAGATCGGGGTACGCGACCTGCGCAACCGGACCGCCCGCGTGATCGACGCCGTCAAGGCAGGCGAGCGGGTCGTCCTGACCGTCAACGGCGAGCCGACCGCCGACATCGTGCCCCACGGCCAGCGGGCCCGCTGGCTCTCCGGGGCCCAGCTGCGTGAGCAGCTGGGCGAGCGGGCCGCCGATCCCTCGCTGCGGGCCGAGCTCGACGCGCTCGCCGGCCAGACCCTCTCTGAGCTTTGAGCGAGCCAAGCGCCGGGCTGCTCGACACCTCGGTCTTCATCGCCCGCGAGGACGGGCGGGCGCTCGGCGAGCTGCCCGATCGCGTCGCGGTCTCGGTGGTCACGATCGGCGAGCTCCAGCTCGGCGTGCTGAACGCGGCCGATGACGCCACCCGTGCCCGCCGCGCCGAGACGCTGGCGCTGGCCAGGGCTGCCGATCCGATCCCGATCTCAGAGGCGGTGATGGTCAGCTGGGCGCGGCTCGTCGCCGACTGCCGCACCGCCGGCGTCCACCGCACCGTCAAGCTCACCGACGCCCTGATCGCCGCGACTGCGGTGGAGCACGGTCTCCCCGTCGTCAGCCAGGACAGCGACTACGAGAAGATCGCCAGGGCGCACCCAGCCCTACGGGTCATGCCCGTTTAGCGCTCCAGCCCGGAGTCCGCGCAGCTATCTGGCGGATCGACGCGATCCTCCCGGCAGCAGGCGAGGACGCCTCGACGCCAGCGGCTGCAAGCCGGGCAGGCGTTTGGACCGACGCTCAGCAGACGCTCGCAAATCGTCCGTTGCGATCGTCTGCCGCTGGCAGTCGACGCGCTCGGAAATTGCGCAAAGGGGGAGCCACCGAGAGCAAGGCAGCCCGGCTCGAGTCCTGCTAGCCCCAGGGGTGATGATCGGCCCTAGCCCCGGCTGAACTCCTGGATGAAACAGGCCGCAACCTCTCTAGAGCTTCCTTATGCCTACAACGAAACTCGGCTCAGAGAAGAGCACGTTCGACCATCCCAACGATCTGGGATGTCCCCTGAGAGTTGCGAGCTTCTCGCTTGCCTGATCGAATACGGTTAGGTGCCCCTGAGGGAGGGTCGACGAATGGCAAACAAGGCGATCACCGCATATAGCACGCGCCCTGATCTACAGGCGTACGGCAACGACGGCCTGCTCTTATTCGCCTTGCAGCTGCGATGGGGCATCACGGACATCGATGGAGTGGCTGCAGAAGGTCTCACTGACGCTGCCAACGACAAGAAATGCGATCTGCTGTATGTGGACCGAGATGCTGGGCGCATTGTGTTAGCGCAGGGGTACATCACATCGAAAGCCAATCCGAAAGCCGCCCCAGAGAGCAAGGCGAGCGACTTGAACACCGCAGCGGGGTGGGTGTTCAGCGGAGATTTGGTGGGCCTCCCGGAAGTCTTGACGTCGGCAGCCACGGAGTTGAGAGACGCCATAGCGGAAGATCAAATTCGGGAGGTTCATCTCTGGTACTGCCACAATGCGCCTGAGTCACAGAACGTGAAAACAGAGCTTGATCAAGCAGCGCGTACAACAGATGGTCTGATCAAGCGGTATTTCCCGACTGCTGAGATTGAGGTATCGGCGCTTGAGGTTGGGTTGGAGACACTGGAGAAGTGGTACGAACGGACAGAGGCACCGATCGCCGTCCCTGATCGGCTCGAGTTAACCGTCGAGGGTGGATTTGAAAGTCACAATGCTGAGTGGAGTGCCTATACGACGTCCGTTCCCGGTACTTGGCTGCGGGAACAGTGGGAGGCCTACAACCGGGATCTGATGGCGCCGAATGTGCGCGACTACCTAGGGGTCGTCCGATCAGAGCGGAATATCAACAACGGAATCAAGACGACGGCAGCGGAGACTCCCGGGCGTTTTTGGATTTATAACAACGGCATCACCATCCTGGTGCATGACTTCGAGGTCGACGGGCCCCAAGGGGATGGCGACTACAAGCTCGCAATCACAGGACTCGGGATCGTCAATGGAGGTCAGACGACAGGATCTATCGCGACCATGACCGACGACGACGCGCCGGACCTGAATCAAACCCGCGTCTTGACCCGTTTTGTCAAATGCTCGGATCCTGAGGTTCTAGGCGAGATAATCAAATACAACAACACGCAGAACAAGATTGAGGCGGCTGACTTTAGAAGTAAGGACACCGTTCAAGAGCAGCTGCGGACGGAATTCCAGTCCGTCCCTGATGCCGACTATCGAGGAGCACGTCGAGGCGGAGTACAGGACGCGATAACGCGCTCGGTGAATCGGCTGCCTGATTCGGCGGTAGCGAAGGCACTAGCGGCTTTCCGCCTCGAACCCAACTTGGCGTACAACGAGACGCGGCGGATCTGGGAAAGTGATGCGGTCTATTCGCGCTTCTTTGAGGACCGTCTGACCGCGCGACATGTTGTGCTTTGTTTCGCACTACAGCGTGCGCTTGAGCAGGCGAAAAAGCGGCTCTCAGACATCGACGAAGATGCCAGAACGACGACGCAGAAAAGTCATATGGACTTCTTCCGGCGTCGGGGGTCGATCAGTCTCATGGTCGCTGCTATCTCTGACAGCATCGAGACCTTTCTTGACCGACCCGTCGCGGATCGAATGGCACTGCGGTTCAAAGAAAATTTGTCGCCAAAAGACGCGGCGGATGCATGGATGCCTATTGTGGATTCTGCGTTGCCGTTTTCGAACCAACTGTTGGAGGCGACGGATCTCGGCTTGAAGAACGCCGAGAACGTGAAGGCCGCGCTGGAGAAATTCCGGTCGATGGTTGAGGCAACAGTGGATGCGAACCGGAAAAAGTATGCGGCGTTCGCGAAAAAGGTCGATGTCGCAGCCTAGGTAGATCGTTCCGCGCATGCCGTTTCACGGACCGGGCGGGCCCTTGGCCAGCTCTTGTCTTGTGTCTACAACGAAACCCGGCTCAGAGAAGAGCACGTTCGACCAGGCAAACGTCCTGTCACCTGCCTTCGCGTAGTTGCAAGCGTGTAGGCGGACGCCGCTCACGTGCCTGCTCTGGACGACATGCACTCATATCTGGGCCTCGGGCCCAGGCTTGGACCTGGGACTCTCGCTCCGCCTAGCGGATCCGGGAGCCGCGCGTCTGGCACCGAACTCTCGGGATATCCGCGTATATACTGATGCCATGAAGATCGTCAAAGTCCGTCGCGTCGGCAACAGCAACGTGGTTTCGATCCCCCGCGAGCTCGAGGCGCACGGCTATGCCCCGGGCACGTCCGTGCTCGTCGAGGAGCTCGACGGCGGCGAGCTTCGGATCCTGCCAACCGAGCAGGTGCGGGAGAGGATCCGCACGATCGGCGAGCGCGTGGTCGCCGAGCACCCGGAGGCATTGAAGATCCTCGCCGAGCACGACCCCGGCTCCAAGCGCGCTCCAAAGTAGACCGCAGATGCACGAGGGGGAAGGCACGGGCGAGCCGATCTACCTCGAGCTCGTCGATGCGCTCCAGCTCTATGCGGCGATCATCGGTGGCACGCCCGCGCAGGCGGCCGATCAGCTTCGCGACCAGAGCGCCCTCGAGGGCGCTCTCGGCCGGCCGCGCAGCTACGCCGACTACGAAGACGCTGATCTCGCGTTGCAGGCCGCCGTCCTGGCGCACGGCATCGCCGAGAGCCAGCCGTTCATCGACGCCAACAAGCGCCTAGCGCTCGTCGCGATGCTGAACCCGCACCGTGGCTCCATCCTCGTCCGCCACGGCAAGGGCGGCCGCCGCCGGGAGGTCGGCATGGACGAGTGGGGCTTCGAGCAGCTCCGCCCCAATTCCGGGGCTGTCTACGTCCGTTCCAGAAGACGCGCTGTCCATCGCGAGTGGCGTCGTCGAAGCTCCTGTCCGGTGAGGTCAGCGCGCCCGAGCGGCGTGTAGTTCGGAGCCCAGGTTTCGACCGCATCGTGCGAGCGCGCGACGGCCCAGCCATCCCAGAGAGCCATGTCGGCGATCGTGCGACCGATCCCATCCTCGTAGGCCGCCAGGAACACGTCGGCGATGCGCTCATCGAAGAGGAGGACGAGATCAAGACGGCACCAGCCCACGTCGAAGCCGCGTGGACCGCGAGCCGCGCCTGACCAGTCGACGATGCCTGTGATCTTTCCGTCTCGCCAGACGACGTTGCCTGACCAGTAGTCGTAATGGGTGAGCACCGACACCGAGGCGGTGATCTGCCTCCAG
Organism: uncultured Solirubrobacterales bacterium; assembly: GCA_963696185.1. Classification (GTDB taxonomy): domain Bacteria; phylum Actinomycetota; class Thermoleophilia; order Solirubrobacterales; family 70-9; genus VRUE01. The sequence goes on along the minus strand of OY968825.1, from coordinate 1,265,253 downwards.
CCAGACCGGATCCTCGTCGCGAGTGGGCCCGCCAACACCTTTTGTGATCCGCCACTGCGGTCGAACACGCTCGGCAAGGCGGCGAGGCGATCACTGGGGACCGCGTGCACTGTGGCGAGTGCTTGACCGAGCTGAGCCGCCCATCTCTCGGGATCGGTTGGCGTGATGTCCGCTTGGCCGTCAAGCCAGCTGATCAGCGACGTCGGAAACTCCGCCCACCGGCCATCCAGGTCGCTGCCCAGCAGCACCGGGGCCAGTCCCTCAAGCCCGTCAAGCGCGTGCAGCACCTGCTGCTCGCGAGCGCCGGCTGAATCACCAGCCGGAAACTGCCGGACAACGACGGTGAGCTCAGGGCTTGCAGTGTCGACCCTCCAGGTGTCGGCGTGCTGGCCACCCTCGAGTCTCATAACGGACTGGATTGCGGCCGACGAGCCGGCCAGGCGTCGAACTTCCTCGAGCGCCCCCGCCGAAGGCGACAATTCCGAGTGGACCATCTGAGAAACCCTACGGTGCTCATCGCCACGCCGAACGAACTTGATTCTCCAGGACAGAAGCTCGGCTGCTGCTTCGTTATCGGCTCGGCACTCTCCGCGACGCTGCTGCTCTTGGATCAAGGCAGAAGCGTCGGCGCAGACCGCTCGCGCCCCCCTCCGGACGAGAATGAGGCGTCCTGCGAGTCGGCATTGGGCCACTGCACTCGCGGAGCGCCGAGCCTGAGGCTGCGTTTACCTCGCTGGTGGACAATATGGGCATGACCGAGGGGCTCAGCGAGCGTCTGCCGACCGGACTGCCCTCGCCTCCCCAGGCCCGGGAGCGATATGAGCCGATCCAGCCGGGCTCGGGTCGCCGTCCCCTTCGCAAGCGGCTCGGCCGCGCCCTGGTGCCGTTGGGCGTCCTGCTTGCGAAGGCGAAGTCGCTCCTGCTGCTGCTTCCAAAGCTGAAGCTGCTGACGACCTCCGGCTCGATGCTGGTCTCGATCGCCGCATACGCGGTCTTCTTCGGTCTGCCCTTTGCGGTCGGGTTGGTCGCCCTTCTCTTCCTGCACGAGATCGGCCACGTGATCCAGCTGCGCCGCGAAGGGGTCAAGGCATCGGCGCCTTTCTTCATTCCCTTCCTCGGCGCGTTCATCGCGGCGAAGTCGCTGGGAAGGGACGCGGCCGCGGAGGCTCGGGTCGGACTCGCGGGCCCGGTGCTCGGGACCATCGCCACGCTCGTCCCACTCGGGATCTGGCTGGCGACCGGCAGCGATTTCTGGCGGGCGCTCGCCTACATCGGCTTCATCCTCAATCTCTTCAACCTGCTGCCGGTGGTCCCACTCGACGGCGGCCGGGCGATGGCGGCGCTCAGCCCGGCGGTGTGGCTGGTCGGGCTGGCGGCGATCGTCGCCCTGACGGTCTTCTACCCGAGCCCGATCCTCCTCCTGATCCTGATCTTCGGCGCGATGGAGAGCTGGCGGCGATGGAAGGCCCGCAAGACGCCGCAGGGCCGTGCGTACTACGCGGTTCCCACCCGCACCCGGGCGCTCGTCGGCATCGTCTACCTGGGTCTCGCCACCGCGCTTTCGATTGGGGTGGCGGAGACCTTCGTCTCACGGAGCCTCTGACTCGGTGCCGCTGTAGGCGCACAGCGGCCCGAGCGGCTCCGCGGAACCGCTCAGTCCTCGGCCGGCTCGCCGATGATGAAGTCCGACTTCGGGGAGTCGGAGAACTTGATCCAGCAGTGCTCGGGGGCGGCGCCGGCGACGTCGATCAGGGCCGCTTCGACGCGCCTTGCGATCTCCGCCTTCTGCTCGTCGCTGCGGCCCTCGAACCAGTGGATGTGGACGAAGGGCATCGGCTCGCTCGGCTCGGGACTCGCGCGGGCGCTCTCGCTCTAGGCGAGCGCCGGCTCCAGCTCGGCCTCGAGGCGCCGCTTCGGCATCGCTCCGACCACCTTCTTGGCGATCGCCCCGTCCTTGAAGAGGATCAGGGTCGGGATCGAGAGGACCTCGTACTGAGCCGCGGTCTGCTGGTTCTCGTCGACGTTGACGCTGACGATCCGCAGATCCTCGCGCTCGGCGTCGATCTCCTCAAGGACGGGGTGGACGACGCGGCAGGGGCCGCACCAGGGGGCCCAGAAGTCGACGAGCACGGGGCCCTCGGCCTCCAGCACGTCGGACTTGAAGGTGGCGTCTGTCACGTCGTGGAGCTTGCCTGTCACTGGAATCGATCTCCTGGGAGTCGGGGTTCGCCTCTCAATACTTCAGAAAGTATAGCGAGGGTCCTCGGCACCCGCCCGGGACCGCTCGCCGCGGCCGCCCCTGAAGCGTAGAAGAGGCACCCGCCAGGCGGCCTCGGCGACGATCGAGCGGCTCATCTTCGAGGAGCCGGCGCGGCGGTCGCGGAAGACGATCGGGACCTCGACGACGTCGAAGCCCAGCTGGATCGCCCGGTAGGTCAGCTCGACCTGGAAGGCGTAGCCGCGCGACTCGATCGAGTCGAGGTCGATCGTCTCGAGCACCTCGCGCCGGAAGCACTTGAAGCCGCCGGTCAGGTCGTGGACGCCGATGCCGAGCACGGCCCGCGCGTAGGCGCTGCCGCCGCGGCTGATCGCCCGCCGCAGCGGGCCCCAGTCGCCGACCCCGCCACCCGGCACGTAGCGGGAGCCGATCACCAGGTCGGCCCGCTCCGCGGCGTCGAGCAGGCGCGGCAGGTAGGCCGGGTCGTGGGAGAAGTCGGAGTCCATCTCGAGGACGAGCCCGGCGCCGCCGGCCAGGGCGCGGCGGAAGCCGGCGACGTAGGCGGGCCCGAGCCCTTCCTTGCGCTCCCGGTGCAGGACCTCGACGTTCTCGTGCTCGGCGGCGAGGCGGTCGGCGATCCGCCCGGTCCCGTCGGGCGAGTTGTCGTCGACGATCAGGACCTGGGCGGAGGCGGGCAGCTTGGCGCGTACCGCGGCGACGAACGCCTCGACGTTCTCGGCCTCGTTGTATGTGGGGAGGACCAGCCAGGCGGCCCCCGCGCGTGACTCGTCTCGGCCATCGGCCGACGGGATGCTAGCCGCGAAGCCAAAGCGCGGCTAAAGGAGCGACCGCCGCGGGCGGCTAACTTGCAGCCGTGACCAATGCGGAGATCGCCGCCGCGCTCGAGGAGCTGGCCGTGCTCTACGAGCTGGACGGCGCGATCAAGTACCGGGTGCTCGCCTACGGCGCCGCCGCCAAGGCGATCCGCGAAAGCCCGGTCTCGGTGGCCGAGCTCGCCGCCGCGGGGCGGGCGACCGAGATCCCGGGCGTCGGCAAGACGCTGGCGGAGAAAATCGACACCCTGCTGGCGACGGGCGAGATCCCCGCCGCGACGAGGCTGAAGGAGAAGTTCCCACCGACGCTGATCGCGGTGACGCGGGTGCCCGGGCTGGGGGCGAAGACGGCGCGGCGCCTCTATCGAGGAGCTGGGGGTCGCCTCGCTGGAGGACCTGAAGGCGGCGGCGGAGGCGCAACGGATCCGCGAGCTGAAGGGGCTCGGCCCGAAAGTCGAGGAGAACGTCCTGGCGGCGCTGGAGCCGGCTCGGCGAGCCCGGCGAGGGTCCCGGCCGCCTGCTGCTCTCCGCGGTGCGCCCGATCGCCGAGGAGCTGGCGGCGGCGCTGCGCGAGCACCCGGCCGCCAGGCGGGTCGCGGTGGCCGGCTCGGTGCGGCGCTGGGCCGAGACCTGCAAGGACATCGACCTGATCGCGACCGCCGAGGAGCCGACGGCGCTGGCCGAGCACCTGGCCGCCCACCCGCTGATCGCCGCGGCGGGGACGCCGGGCCCGAACGGCGTGCGGGCCCAGACCCACAACGGCGTCTCGGTCGACCTGCGGATCGTCCCCCCCGACGCGTTCGGCAACCTGCTCCAGCACTTCACCGGCTCGAAGGCCCACAACGTGCAGCTGCGCGAAGAAGCGGTGGCGCGCGGCCTCTCGGTCTCCGAGCACGGCATCACCGACACCGAGACGGGCGAGGTCGAGCTCTGCGCGAGCGAGGAGCGGGTCTACGAGCGGCTCGGCTACGCCTACGTCGAGCCGGAGCTGCGCGAGGGGCGGGGCGAGCTGGAGGCGGCACGAGAGGGGAGGCTGCCCGACCTCGTCGCGCTCGGCGACGTCCGCGGCGACCTGCACTGCCACACGACCCTCTCCGACGGCCGCAACACGCTCGGGAGATGGCGGCGGCGGCTCGCGAGCGCGGCTACGCCTACCTGGCGATCACCGACCACTCCGCCAGCCACGGCTTCGGCGACAACGTCACGGCGGAGCGGCTCTGGAAGCGGATCGAGGAGGTGCGCGAGTGGAACCGGGGAAAGCGCGGCTTCCGCCTGCTCGCCGGCTCCGAGGTCAACGTCGGCCTCGACGGCTCGCTCGACTACCCCGAGGACCTGCTGGCGGCGCTCGACTGGGTGGTGGCCAGCGTCCACACCTCGTTCGCGATCTCCGAGCGGGCGATGACAGAGCGCGTCCTGGCGGCGATCGAGAACCCCCACGTCGACTGCCTCGGCCACCTGACCGGGCGGTTGATCGGCCGCCGCGAGCCCTATGCGATCGACGTCGAGGCCGTGGTCGAGGCGGCGGCGCGGACCGGCACGATGCTGGAGATCAACGGCAACCCGAATCGCCGCGACCTCTCCGAGCACCACGCGCGGCTGGCGGCGGAGGCCGGCGCCACGATCGTCCTCAGCACCGACGCCCACGGCATCGACACGCTCGACAACATGGCCTACGCGGTCGCCACCGCCCGCCGCGCCTGGCTGACCGCCGCCGACGTCGCCAACACCCGCGGCTGGCGGGAGTTCAAGCGATGCCTGAAGTAAGTGTCACAGAGAATTTTCACTTTCGCCTCACACACACAACGGCGCCGGGTTTAGCCTCGGGCGGCCGCGCGAGCGGCGGTCGCCCCCGCCGGTGGACGTCGGCGGGTCGCCGCTCTCGATCGCCTACAGCGTGGGGGAGCAACTGCAGCCTGTGGTGCCGCCTGAACGCGCTTCTGTTCGGGCCTATAGCTTCCTCGCCGTGGACAAGGATCGAGAGAGCGTTCATCCGGTTGCCGGTACCGAGGACGTCCAGATCGTCTACCGCCGCTCCAGCGCCCGGCCGATCGAGTACGCGATCCTGCTTCAGGTTCGTGGCGCAGAGGGCTGGGAAACCCGCGTCGTGGCCGACAACTCCCACGTCGACCGCCATGTTGACGAGCACCATTGCCACCGATACCTTGAGGGAGAGAAGCAAGCCGCCGAGCCGCTTCCCTTCGAGATTTCAGGCACAAACGACGCGATGGCGAAGATCATCGACTGGTTTGCCGACAACTGGACGGAGCTAATCTCGTGACGACTATGCGTACGCCCGCCGAGGATGCAGCCCTGTCGGCCTTCAAAGACGCCGCCACCAGCGACGCCGACCCCGGCTACCCGCACGGCGCCGCCTTCATCCCCTGGCAGGAGAGCCCTCAGACCGACCGCATCCTGTGGCGTTACCTGCACGAAGGTCGGCCGGCGGTCATCGTCGGGGCGAGCGATCTTGAGCTGCTGATCGAGCCGATCCCACTTGGCCGGTTCGCCCGATTGCGGAACGAGCTTCTCCAGCGGATCACCGTCGAGGTTTCCTACCGGCACAAGGAAACGCCCCCCGCTCCGGACATCCCCCCCGTCCGAGCGGATATCGGCCGGCACGCGCTGGAGCGTTTGGCCCCGGCTGCCGCCTGAGCCTGCCGTCACAAGATTTCCGGCGCCGACAACACGGTGCGCCGTGAAATCAATAGACCCTTGCGGCAATGTCTGGGAACGCTAGGGGTTGGAGGATCAGCAGGAAGCTGGCACCGCTTCGGCGGGCCGTCTGCTTAGAAGTGTAGGTGGTCGCTGCGCAGGCCCGGGGTGCGGACGAGCTCGATCGGGCGCAGGGCCGAGTTGGGGACGACGTAGAACTTGACCCCGTCGCGGTGCTCGATGCCGAGCACGGCCGCCTCGCGGGTGCGCATTGCGAGGGCGACGAGCAGCGCGTAGCCGGCGCCGATCGCCGCCACGCCGGGGAGGAAGATGCCGAGGACGCCGGCCGCGAGGGTGATGAGGCCGATCGGCCAGAGGCGGCCGACGGCGATCCGCGCCGGCGTCTCGTCGGGCAGCGAGGTCGCGGTGCGGGCGCGGGAGAGGGCGTCGCGGACGCCGTCGGCGGCGCGCTGGGGGCGGCCGAGCTGGAATCCGATCGCCACCGCCGCCAGCCACCAGACGGCGGCGACGAGGAGCGTCGTCGTGTCGTTGTCGCGGCCGGCCGCGATCGCGGTGATCGCCCCCAGGACCGTCGCCTCGGCGGCGGTCAGGAGGACGGTGATGCGCAGCAGGTCGGTGTAGGGCATCGTTACCCGGCGAGCGACTCGAGCAGGTCCAGCCAGCCCTCCGGGCCGTCGACGGTCAGGTCGGACTCCTCGGCCAGCTCCGGCGGCGCCTCGGGGGAGGCGACGCCGACGCAGACCGCGGTCTCCAGCTCGCCCTGCTCGCGCAGCTCGCGCAGGCGGCGGAAGGCGTCGAGGTCGGTGCGGTCGTCGCCCGCGTAGACGGCGGCGCCGAACCCGTCGGCGGCGAGCAGCGCCGCCACCGCGGCGTCCTTGCCGCCACCGCCGACCGGCCGCAGCTCCAGCACCTTGCGGCCCCAGCGCGGATCGAGCCCGGCCCGGCCCGCCGCCGCCGCGATCTCGCGGGCGCGAGCCTCGGCGCCGCGCTCGTCCGCGGCGCCGCGCCAGTGCAGCGCCTGGATCGGCCCCTTGTCCTCCAGCCGCAGGCCGGCGGCGGCCAGCGCCCCGCCGTCGAGCCCGGCGACGAACTCCGCAGTCCCATCCTCGCGCCCCTGCAGCGAGGGGTCGAGCCGCGGCGCCGTGTCGCCCGGCAGCAGCAGCTCGAGCCCGTGGTTGCCGGCGAAGGCGATCCCCTCGACGCCGACCAGGCGCCGTGCCTCCTCCGCCCGCCGGCCGGAGACGCAGCCGACCATCCCGAAGCGCCGGCTCAGCGCTTCCAGCAGCTCCGTCGTGCGAGCCGGCACCGCGACCTGGTCGGGCCGTTCGGCGATCGGGGCGAGCGTCCCGTCGACGTCGGTGAGAATCGCCGCGCGGGCGGGCTCGGCGCGCAGCGGCGCGAGCAGCGCGAGCCCAACCTCGCCCACCCCTGTGCCGGATCCGGGAGACACGGCACTAGTATCGCGCGATGTCCTCCCGCCGGACTTTGAAACTCGCCGTCATCGGCACCCTGGCCGGGATCTTCAGCGGCCTCTTCGGGGTCGGCGGCGGCTCCGTGATCGTGCCCCTGCTGATCTTCTGGCTCGGCTACGGGGAGCGGCTCGCGACCGGGACCAGCCTGGCTGCGATCGTCCTGATCGGCCTGCTCGGCGCCCTCGCCGAGGGCGGCATCTACGGCAACGTCCACGTCGCCACCGCGCTGCTGCTCTCGATCCCGGCGGTCGTCGGCGTCGTCGCCGGCACCGCGATCCAGCAGCGGATCCCGCAGCGCGCCGTCTCCTTCCTCTTCGCGGCTCTGCTCGTGGCGGTGGCGGTCGAGCTGATAATCCCGTGAGGGGCGGCAAGCGATGAACGAGGTTCTCGCGGCGCTGATCGCCCTCGCCGGCGGCCTCGCCGGCGGCCTCGTCGGGGTCGGCGGCGGCGTCCTCTTCGTGCCGGCGCTGACGATCTTCATCGGCCTCTCGCAGGTGCAGGGGGAGTCGACCTCGCTGCTGATGATCGTGATCGTCGCCCTGGTCGGCGCCACCCGCCAGAGGGCCTACGGCAACGTCCACCTCCGTGACGCGGCCGTGATCGGCCTGCTCTCGCCCCTCGGCGTCCTGATCGGGGTCGGGGTTGCCAACGCGGTACCGCAGCGGGCGCTCGAACTGTCCTTCGCTGCGCTGGTCCTCTTCGTCGCCTACGAGCTCGTTCGCCGCGCCCTGCGCCGGCCAGCGGAAGGCTCCTGAATCAGGGCTCGCTCGCCCCGATGGCACGCCGGCAGAGGAGCGACAGGGAGTCGACGATCTCCCCGACCGTGACATCCCCTCTGGCCAGCGGGGACAGCGGGCCGACCAGCGCCTCGCTGATCGCGCCGATCAGCGCAGCGGCCGCCAGGTCGGCGTCCTGAGCCGGCAGCTCGCCACGCGCGATGCCCGCCCGGAGCAGGTCGGCCAGGCGCTCGCGGTAGGTCTGGCGGTAGGCGAGCCGCTCGGCGTCGACCAGCGGGTCGACCGGCTCGTAGCCGAGCGCCCAGGCGAGCCGCGGCTGGGCCAGGGAGCTGCTCGTGAACTCGCGCACCACCGCTTCCAGCTTCGCGGCCACGCGGCCCGGCCCCGAGCTGGCCTCGCGCAGGGCGGCCAGCTCCCGCTCGGCGACGGTGCGGAACACCTCGACGAACAGATCCGCCTTCGAGGGGAAGTGCCTGTACAGGGTGCCGGCGGCGACGCCGCTGCGCTTCGCGATCGCCGCGACCGAGGCCGCCGCGTAGCCGCCCTCCTCGAGCAGCTCGATCGCGGCGGCGAGCAGCCGCTCCCGGGTCGCGCCGCCGCGAGGGCGGCGGGGCGGCGGGGCGGCGGGCTCTGACCGGCCGGGGGGCATCGCTTACTCGTAGGAGAGCGCCTCGGCGAGCGGCGCGCGGGCCGTCAGCCAGGCCGGCAGCGCCGCCGCGACCGTCCCCAACAGCACGGCGCCGGTGACGATGACGGCGACCGTTCCCGGCACGACGCTGTGGTCGATCACGTAGCCCTGCGACTCGAGGAAGCCCACGGCCGGGCCCAGGTAGGAGACGACCCCGCCGATCGCGCCGCAGAGCCCCCCAAGCGCCATCACCAGCAGCGTCTCCAGTGCCAGCGCCGCGAACAGCCCGCCGCTGCGCATCCCCATCGCCCTCAGCACCGCCCACTCGCGGCGCCGCGCGAAGACCCCGGTGGCGAGGATGCCGCCGACGGCGACCACCGAGGCGAGCAGGGTGAGGATCCGCATCGCGAGCAGGCTCCGGGTGCTCTTGTCCATCTGTTCGTTGATCCTTCCCACCAGCCTGCTCCCCGAGAAGGTGTGGAGTGGGCGGAGCCGGTCGAGCGCCTTCGCGTCGACGAGACCGCGCCGGCGCACCGCGAGCACGTTGATGGCCCTGGTGCGGAACAGCTGCCGGTAGCGGCCAATGTCCATGTAGATGGTCCCGGACGGCCAGGCCACGTCCTCGACCTCGCCGAGGACCTTCATGCGGCGTGGCCCGGCGACGGTTTGCAGCTCGATCGTGTCGCCGCTCGAGAGGCCCAGCCCGGCGGCCATCACCTTCGAGATCAGGATGCCGCGCGGTTCGCGCCGCAGCTCGGGCAGGGCACGCGGCAGGCCGATTCCCTGCCGCAGCACGCCGTCGAGGCGGTGCGGGTCGACCGCCCGCAGCTCGATCTTGCGGCCCCGGTAGGAGACGAAGGCGAACACGGTCGGGTCGCTCGCCGCTCCATCGCGAAGCGCGTGCCGTGCGAAGCGGGCCGTGATCGGGACGCTGTGGAAGGCGTCTTCGCCGGCGATCAGCTCCTGTGCGCCGGGCCGGATCGATTCGACGAGGCGATCCTTGCGCTGGACCAGGGCCCGTTCGGCTAGCTGCGGGGGCACGACGGCGGCGATGCCGAGCGCCATGATCGCAGCGGCGAGGGCGGCGCGGCGGGGGTTGGCCTCGATTGCCGAGCGCGCCACCAGGACCGCCTTCGACCCCCCGCCGCCGCGCCGGCCGAGCGCCAAAGCCGCCAGGCCGACGACGCCCGGGGTGGTGAGAGCGAGGCCGATCAGGATCGTCACCACGGAGAGCGGGAACAGGTCCTGTCTGCCGAGCAGGAGGCCGATCGCGAGGAGGGTCGCGCCGCTCGCGAGCAGCGCCAGGGCGGCGCGTGGCGAGATCGTCGAGGTCACGGTCGCGCCGGCCTGCGGCGAGCGTCCGAGCTGCTCGGCGATCGAGCCGCGGGCCGAGGCCAGCGCGCCGACCGTGGCGGCGACCCCCACCGCCAGCGCCATGGCCGCGATGACCGCGACGATCTCCGGGCGCACCTCCACCTGCATGTTGAAGCCGAACACGTCGGTCAGGTAGGAGGGGACCTGAGCCGCCAGATAGTGGGCGATCGGCGCGCCAATGAACACCCCGGGAACGATCGCGGCGGCGAGCAGCAGGACGAGGACGGCACTCTCGGCGAGGATCGGCGCCGCCCGCCCGGAGCCGAGCGCCCGCAGCAGTCCGATGTCCTCCTGGCGCTCCAGCATCCGCATCAGCTGCAGGATGTAGACGAGCAACCCGGCGATCGCCAGCACGACGAGCCCGAAGACGAAGGTGGGGGCGCGCACCGTGAAGTCGAGGACGTGGCTCAGCTCGCCCTGGTTCTCGGCCGCCGTGGTGAGGCGGCCGGCGGCGGGCAGGACGCGGTCCGCGCGGCGCTCCCAGGCGGCGATCGAGACGCCTGGGCGGACCTTCACGTAGATCGCGGTCGGCCTGCCGGGGGCCCCGCGCAGTCGCTCGAGCTGCGCCCGGGGAAGGGTGAGCACGTCGGCGATTGCCGGGTCGGCGTCGACGACGCGCGCCACCCGGAGGCTCGACGAGCGTTCGTAGGCGAAGAGCTTCACCCGCTCGCCCCGCTTGACGCCGCCGAGCCTCGCTGGCGAGCCGGCGGCTCAGGGTCAGGCCGCGGCGCGCCGAATCGCCGCTTTCCACGTCCAGCTCGCGCTGAACGGCGCTGCGCAGGCGGCGGGCGGAGCGGTCGATGCCGATCGCGGTCGCCACGGTTTCCCTCCCCCCGAATTCCAGCGCGACCCGCTGCTGCGCCGTCGGCACCGCGTAGCGCGTGCCGGCGATGCGCGCCAGCCGCCCGGCGAGGCCGGCGGGGAGCGACGACGACTGGGTGACGGCTTCGACCTGAACGTCGGAGATGCCGCCCACCGCCCGCCCTCGCGCGCGGAACGAGTCTTCGATGCTGGTCACGAAGGCGAGCAGGCCGATGCCGATCCCGAGCGCCACCGACAGCGCCGCCCAGAGCACCAGCGCCCGCGCCCGCTGGCGCCCAATCACATGCAGCAGGTGGTGGGTCAGCAGGACGGCCACCCGCGCCTGCGCCGCGAGTCCCCTCATCTCCTCGTCAGCGCCCTCAGCCCGTTCAGGAGTCGTTGCCGGGGCTCGTCCCGGCCGGTTGCCGCGATCTCGAGGACGCGGCCGTCCACCAGCGAGACGATCTCGTCGGCGAAGCGCTCGGCGAGCCCGTGGTCGTGCGTGACGATTGCCACGGCCCGCTCTCCGGCCGCCTGCTCGCGCAGCAGCTCGAGGATCTGCGTCGCGTTGCGCTGGTCGAGGTTCCCGGTCGGCTCGTCGGCGAGGATTAGCCGCGGCTCGTTGACCAGCGCCCGGGCGATCGCGACGCGCTGCATCTGGCCGCCGCTGAGGTTGCGGGCTGGCGCGTCGACCTTGCCGTCGAGGCCGACCTGCTCCAGCAGCTCCGCCGCGCGCCGGCGCGAGTGGCGCCCGTCCCGGCCGGCGATCGCGGCGGCCAGCTCGACGTTCTGGCGAGCGGTCAGGCCGGGGAGCAGGTTGAAGAACTGGAAGACGAAGCCGAGGTTGGCCGCCCGGAAGCTTGCCCGCGCGGCCGGGGAGAGGTTGCCGACGTCACGCCCGTCGAACAGCAACTCGCCACAGCTCGGCGTGTCCAGCGTCCCGATCAGGTTCAACAGGGTGCTCTTGCCGCTTCCCGACGGGCCGACGATCGCCACCAGCCTGCCCGGGCGGATCTCCATCGAGACGTCGTGAAGTACCTCGGCCGTGTCCCCGCCGAGCGGGTAGGACTTGCCGACCTGGCGCAGCTCGAGCACGGCCGGCAGGATAGTGAATCCCGATTCACATTGCTGCCGTCGGTAGTCTCGGAGTGTGGACTCCCTCAGCTGGGAAGGCGACGTTCCGCAGCTGCGCTCGCCGATCCTCGTCTGCGCGTTCCGCGGCTGGAACGACGCCGCCGCCGCGGCCTCGACCGCGCTGGCAGACGGTCGCCGACGGCGCTCGACGCCGAGCTGATCGCCCGGGTCGACCCGGAGGACTACTTCGACTTCCAGGCGACCCGGCCGACGATCACGCTCAGCGAGGGCCAGGCTCGCCGCATCGAGTGGCCGCAGAACGACCTGATCGCCGGCCGCGCCTGCCGGCCGCCGACCGCGATCTCGTGCTGCTCGACGGCACCGAGCCGAACCTGCGCTGGCGGACCTTCTCGGAGACGATCGCGACGGCCGCCGACGCGCTCGGGGTCGAGATGGTGATCACGCTGGGCGCGCTGATCGCCGAGGTCTCGCACACCCTGCCGGTGCCGATCACCGGCCTCGCCTCGGATGAGCGAGCTGGTCGAGGAGCTGGACCTGGAGCGCTCCAGCTACGAGGGGCCGACCGGGATCGTCGGCGTCCTCCACGACTGCTGCCGCCAGGTCGGGATGAGCTCCGCCTCGCTGTGGGCGGCGGTGCCGCACTACGTCGCCGCGGTCCCCAACCCGAAGGCGGCGCTGGCGCTGCTGCGCCGCCTCGAGGGCCTCACCGGGATCGCCGTCGACGCCACCGAGCTGGAGGAGGAAGCCGCGAGCTACGAGGAGCAGATCGGCCGCGCGGTCGCCGCCAACCCCGAGATCAGGAGCTGGTCGAGCGGATCGAGGCCGAGCAGGCCGAGCAGCTCGGCGAGGGCAGAGGAGCTGCCCTCCGCCGACACGATCGCCCGCGAGTTCCAGAAGCTTCCTACGCCAGCACGGCGGCTGACGGTCAGCTCTCCGCCGCCGGGCAGATCAGCCGGTAGTCGCACCAGCCGCAGACCGTGGGCGAGGGGCGCGGCTCGAAGTCCTGGCCGAGCACGCCCTCGCCGACCTCGAGCACCGTCCGCTCGACCCGCTCGGCGTCGTCGGGCTTGGACCGGCGCGGCGACCTTGTCGCCGTCGAGCACGTAGTAGTAGCTGCCCGTGCCGGCCTCGAGGTCCCAGGCCTCGCGGGCGGCGAGCCGGTAGAGGGCGAGCTGCAGGTCGCTCTCCAGGTCGGCCTCGCTCTTGCGCTCGCCGGTCTTGTAGTCGATCAGCTCGTGGCCGCCGCCGGGCAGCCGGTCGACCCGGTCGACCCGGCCGCGCACGTGGTGCTCGCCGATCCTGGATGTCGAACTTCCGCTCCAGCCAGACCGGCTCCGCCCTCGGAGTCGCGCTCGCGCTCCCAGTAGAGCCGCATCGCCTCCCGCGCCGCGGTCGCGGAACTGGAGCTCGTCGTCGCTGGCAGCCGAAGCCGGAGCGCCGCCAGCCCGCCTCGAAGAGGCGCATGAGGCGCGGCAGCCCCTCCTCGCCGGTCTGCTCCCCGCCCTCCCGGTGGAAGCGCTCGAGGACGTTGTGGATGAGGATGCCGAAGCGCTGGTTGATCGTCGGCTCCTGCGGGATGCCGAAGACCCGCGCGAACTTGTACTTCAGCGGGCAGGTCAGGTAGAGGTCGAGGTCGGAGGCCGAGAGGCTGAGCGCGCCCGTCGCCGCGGCGCGGCAGGAAGCGCCTCCAGCGAGGGCTCGTGGCGGGCGGCGATCAGCCGCGCGGCGGCCCTCGCGCTCGCTGCTCGGAGCTCGAGCAGGTAGGAGTCGAGCGAGGAGGCGTCCAGCTCGGCCTGCTGCTCGGGCGTCGCGACCTGGCGCAGCAGCCCGTTGACCGCCTCGACCGCCTCCGCCGTCGCCTCGTCCCCGGGCCGCTGGGCGAGCGCCGCCAGCTTCAGCAGCTCCAGGTAGCGGGCGATCGCCCGGTTGACGTCGACCGCGGTGTCGAGGCGCGGCTCCGACAGCTCCCGCCCCGCTTTCCAGGACGCCTCCAGCACCTCCTCGCGCAGCATGCCGGTAGGTCGCGTGCAGTCCCTCGGCCGGCCCGAACAGCTCCTCCCCGTGGGCCTCCTCCTCGCCCTCGGCGCGCCGCAGCGCCTCCTCGTAGTAGGGCGAGGGAGGGGCCGCGCCGCCGCCCTCGCGCTCGACCCGGGAGAGGACGAGCCCGGCGCGGGCGGGCCGCCCGATCCGCTCGGCGTCCGCGCCCCGCTCCAGCCCGAGCACGAAGACGTGGTCGAACTCCGATGCCCTTGGCCGCGTCGCGGCCCAGGCCCCGCACGGCCCCCGGCGCCGGCGGCTCCTCGCCGCCGGCCGGCTCGACCCCGGCCTCGGCGACGGCGCTCAGGTAGCGGACGAAGTCGCGGGTCGAGCCGTGCGGCTCGCGCCGCGCCCAGACGGCGGCCAGCTCGGCCAGGCGCGAGAGCCCCAGCAGCCGCTCCGCCACCTCGGGCTGCGCGGCGAAGAGCCGCTGGCGGCGCAGCCCGACCCGCTCGATCAGCCGCCGCACGAAGACGTCGGCGCGCCGCTCCTCCATCGCCGCCGAGGCGGCTGCCGTAGAGCTTCAGGAAGGACTGGATCCGCTCGCGCGCCTCGGGCGGGATCTGGGGGCTCTCGAGCGCCGCCTCGCAGGCGGAGACCATGTCGAGCTTGCGGCGCCGGGCGATCGTCGTCAGCCGCGCCAGGTCGGCCGAGCGCAGCTCGACCGGCGGCCGGGTCAGGGCGCGCGCCGCGGCGGCCGAGTCGGCCGGGTCGGCGAGCACCCGCAGCCAGGCGATCGCGTCGCGCACCTCGGGCCGCTGGAAGAGGGCGCCGGGCCGGAGAGGTGGAAGGGGATGCCGCGCTCCTCCATCGCCGCCGCGACCGGCCCGCCCCGCGCCGCCGGCTCGTCGATCAGGACGCAGATCGCATCCGGCTCGGTTCCCGTCGCCAGCAGGTGCTCGGCCTCCCGCGCCACCGCCTGCGCCTGCGCCCGCTCGTTGGCGCAGCGCCAGAAGCGGACTGGGGGGTCGCGGAACTGCTCGCTCGCAGGACGACGACGTCGCCGTCGGGGTGGACGGAGAGGATCATGCGGTAGGCCGCGGGAGGGCGCTCGGCTCGCTGCGTCCTCCAGCGCGTAGAGTGGTTCGGGTTGCTCTTGCGCCAGCGCCGCGAGGATGGATCGCTGGGCCGGGGTGGTGTCCTCCAGCTCGTCGACCATCAGGTGGGGAAGCGGGTGGCGATCTCGCGGCGGACGTCGGGGCGGTCGGCTAGCAGGCATGTTGAGGGCGAGGAAGAGGTCGCCGCGGTCGAGGCTGCCGGCGTCGGCGAGGATGCGGTCGTGCGCGGCGAAGAGCTCCGCGAACTCGTGCTCGCGGTGCGCCTCCTCGAGGACAGCCGCGTCTCCGCCCGCCGCGTCTCCGCGCTCGCGGGCGCGCGCGGCGATCGCCTCGGGGCCGACCGCTTCGGCCTTCAGCGCGTCGATCCGCTCCAGCAGCCGGGCCAGCAGGCCGGCCGGGTTGCCGCGGATCTCGTGGCGGCGCAGCGGCAGCTCGTCGAGCCGGTCGAGCAGCATCGCCAGCCGCTCCGCCGGGCCGAGGACGTCGAAGAAGGGGTCGAGCCCGGCCGCCTCGGAGTGCTCGCGCAGCAGCCGCTCGCCGAGCGTCTCCCAGGTGCCGATCCAGAGCTCCTCGTAGGGGCGGTCGAGCAGCGCCTCGACCCGCTCGCGCAGCCGCCGTCGCGGTGGCCCGGGTGGAGGCGAGGACCAGCACCCGCTCCGGGCCGACCCCGCCGCGACGAAGCGCCGCGCCAGCGCCTCGGTCTTGCCGGTCCCGGCCTCGCCCAGCACGAGCAGCGGGCCCTCGCCATGCCCGGCCACTCGCTCCTGCGCCTCGCGTCAGGCTGCATCGTCCAACGCTACCGCGACATAGCATCCGTTCGATGGACGTTCTCTCCGCGGACTGGCTGGGAATCTGCCGCCGCGTCGTGGCGGCGCAGCGAGCGGATCTTCGACGAGGTGCCGGGGATCGAGGCGCGCACGCGTCTACGAGGGGATCGGCGAGGGCGGCGACCGCACCCTCGCGATCGACCGCCGCTGCGAGGACGCGGTCTTCGCCGAGCTGGACGGGCTGGCCGCGGCGGGCGCCTCGTTCCTGCCGATCTCCGAGGAGCGGGGCGAGGTCGGCTTCGGCGCGGGCGGGCCGGCGCGGGTCGTGATCGACCCGATCGACGGCTCGCTCAACGCCCGCCGCACCGTTCCCTCCCACAGCCTCAGCATCGCGGTCGCCTCCGGCCCCTCGATGGCCGACGTCGAGTTCGGCCTACGTCTACGACTTCGGAGCCGGGGAGGAGTTCGCCGCCAGGCGTGGCGGCGGCGCGACGCTGGACGAGGCCCCGATCCGGGTCGGCGCCGACGGCGAGCGGCTGGAGCTGCTCGGGGTCGAGTCGGCCGAGCCGGCGCGGACGCTGCCGGCGCGTCGAGGCGCTGGACGGGCAGCGTCTACCGCCTGCGCGTGGTCGGCTCGATCGCGATCACGGTCGTCCTACGTCGCGGCCGGCCGCTTCGACGGCGATGCTCAGCCTGCGCCCCTGCCGCTCGGTCGACGCCGCCGCGGCCCAGCTGATCGTCCGCGAGGCGGGCGGCACCGTCGCCTTCGGCGACCTGGCGCCTGGCGCGAGGCCGGCCTCGGCCTCGAGGCGCGCTACCCGATCGCCGCCGCCGCCGGCGAGCGGAGCCTGGCCACGATCCGCGCCGCCCAGTCGAACCGATCGAGTAACGAAAGGCGGCAAATTGCATAGAACGTGTGTTCGCTGGAACATATGTTCGGTAGACTCGGGAACATAGGTCTCCAGCCAGGCAAAACTCATCGAAGGGAGCCCCCTCTCATGGCAACGCAGACCAAAGGCACAAAAGCCCAACCACGAAAGCCAAAGGCAAAGCGCAGCCGAAAGCGGCCGCCAGGCCCGCGCGCCCCGAGAAGAGCCAGGCCCAGGTCGTCGCCGAAAGCGTCGTCGACTTCCCGGTCGGCGCCCTGCTCGAAGTCAGCGATCGGCTCGGCGAGCTGGTCGAGCCGTTCAGCCGCCGCGCCGGCGCCGAGCGGCAGCTCAAGGCCTACCGCACCCGCCTGCGCCGCTCCGTGAAACGCACCGAGCGACGCGGCGCCACCGCCCGCCGCAAAGCCACCAGCGAGGCGAAGCGGGCGCGTGGCCGGGTCGAGCGCGAGGCGCGCAGGCGCGAACGCACCGTCAAGACGACGCTGAAGCGCAACCGCACCGAAGCCGAGCAGCGCGTTCGCAAGGCGATCGAAGCGCAGACCTCCCGCGCCCACGAGCTGATCGACCAGGTCGGCGAGCAGCTCTCGGCGATCCGCTGACGATCCGGCTCAGCGCCCGCGCACCGCGACTGGCCTCGAGCCCCCGGGCTCGTAGGGCCAGCCGCCCTGCGCCGGGGCGAAGGCGCGGAACCGGAAGCGGGCGCCGCGACTGTCGTCGTCGCTGAAGCGGTAGGCATAGCGGAAGCGGCCCGCCGAGTCGGTTTGGACCGTCCGGAACTCGCTCCAGGGCAGGCCGGGCAGGCGGAACTGGAGCTGTACCGCCTTGCCGCCCGGCGGGATCGCGCAACCGGCGGCGCGGGCCCTGCCGCTGAACACCAGCGGCCGCCCGCCGACCCTCGCCACGGCCGAGGAGACCCGCATCCGCAGGCCGCTCCGCACCCGCAGCCGCAGGGCATGGGTGGCCGCGCGGCTCAGCGTCGGCGTTCCCGCGAAGACGGCTGTGACCTCGCGGCTCGGGCCGGGGGCGAGGCGGGCCGCGAAGGAGCCCTCGCCGTCGGTCCACACGGTCGAGACCCGTTCGGGGTCGCTCGAGCCGGGGTCGAAGCGCTCGACGATCCGCACCGGCATCCGCGCCAGCGGCGTGCGCAGGCCGGCGACGAGGCGCCCGCCGAACAGGGCGCCGCGACCGTAGGGCAGGAGGCGCTCCGCCGGGCCGCGGCGGGAGAGCGAGGCGGGCGTCTTCAGGGGGTTGGCGAGGACCATCGCGGCGCCGCTCGCCCGCCGCGTCGTCGTCGCGGCGTTGCCCGCCGCGTCGTAGCCGATCGCCCGGAATTCGTAGTCGCCCGCCGGCCAGGAGTCGGAGTCCCAGCGGGCCCGAAGGCCGGCACCGTTCGGCTCGCTCGGCAGCGCCTCGAAGCGATCGCCCGAGCCGGCCCGGCGCACCCCGATCCAGCCTCGCGACGGGTCCGGGCCGGAGAGCGGGTCGAGGACCCGTGCCTCGATCAGCTCGGGTTCCCGCGGGTCCTGTGAGTTGACGAAGGAGACGCTCGGCGGCTCGCGGTCGATTCGCACCGCCGTGGTCGAGGGCGGCTCGTTGGGGAGGCCGTTGGAGTAGCCCCCGTCGTTGACGTTGCCGGCCGCGTCGCGGGCGTAGTAGGCGACCTCGTGCACCCCTTCGCCGATCACCGTGGCGCTCACCGAGGCGCCGCTCGCGGTCGTCGGCGCCCCGCCGTCGACGCGGATCGCCGTGAACGGGCCGCTGGGGCCGCTCGCCTGCATCCCCGAAAGCGCGTCCGTCGCGGTCGCGGTGAGGCTCGCCGGCTCGTTGCTCCAGCCGCTCGGCGCTCCGGCCAGCCGCGTCACGGGCAGGGTCCTGTCGACGCGCAGGACCGCCGTTCCCGTCGTGCTCGACTTCATTCCCGAACCCGACACGGCGACCGCGTGGACGTAGCTGGTTCCCTCGGGTAGTTCGGGAAGCGGCAGGGTGTCGTCGTCGATCCCGCCGCGAAGGTCGAGCTCGGAGTCGAGGCAGCGGTCGGCCGCCGCGCACGGCTCGCCTTCGGGAGACGAGTCGACCGAGATCGCGTAGCCCTCGATGCCGGAGATCGGCGTCGTGGCGGGATGGCCGACGTGCAGCGGGTAGGGGATCGCGTTGCGGTCGATCCATTCGGTCGGAGGGGTGGGCGCCACCGGCGCCGGCCGCCCGTCGTCGAACAGCAGCTTCGCGGTTGCTGCGGCCCCTTGGAAGCCCAGGGTGTCCTCCAGCCAGACTTCGGCGCTGTAGCTGTCGGGAACGTCGGGGACGGTGAGCGGGTCGATCCAATCCCGCGAGCCCGGGATCCGCGTGTCGTCGACCACCACCGTGCCGAACCGGTCGCGGACCAGGTAGTGGACGGCGGCGACCGGCGAGACGAAGGGGCTGCTCGGGTCTTCGGGGTTGGTCCAGCGCAGCGAGAAGGCGTTGCTCGCGTGCCACGTCTCTTCGCCTTCGTAGACCCGCAGGTCGTAGGGGTGGAAGGAGACGGGGTCGACCGCCGCGGCGGCGCCCGGCGCCTGGAGCGCGAACGAGGCGGCCGCGAGCGCGGCGCAGGAGGCCACCGCGCAGGAGGCCCACCTCAGCCCCCTCACGGCCCGAACTCCCCGGCGGCGCCGCCGCTCGGCGGGCTCGCCGGTTCGCCGCCGGCGGTAGGCGGGGCGGGCGGCGGGGACGGCGCCGTGTATTCGGTCGCGCCGGCTTCGGCGAGGCTCGGGGCGGGGGCCGGGGCCTCGGGCTTCGGCCTGGGCGCCTTCGGCTTCGGGCGCGGGCGAGGCCTGGACGCCTTCGCCGCTTCGCGAGAGCCGGCACCCGCCGACTCCCCTCCAAGCGCCCGGCTCGACGGCCGCTCGATCGCCGGCGCCACCGCCCGGTCCGGGGCGACAGCGACCGGCAGCGGCGCCATCCCCGTGGCCACCGCCGCGCCCCCGGCGCCGACGCAGACGACGGCCACCTTGGCCAGCGCCGCCATCCCGGCGCCAGGCGTGCCGCCTGCGGCGCCGACCCGCGTCGCGGCCGAGCCGCCGGCCGTACCGCCGCCACCCGGCAACCGCGCATGGAGGCCGGAGAGCGTTTCGTGGATCTGCTTCAGCAACGAGCCCCAGAGGGAGAGCCCCGGTGCCAGCACCGCCACGGCCCCCGGGGTCGCCCGGTAGGCGCGCAGCGTCGCCCGGCAGCTCGCGCAGGCCCGCAGGTGCTCGCGCAGCGCCGCGACCTCGCTGGCTCCCGCCTCCCCGTCGCAGAAGGCCGAGAGCATCGGGCGCATCTCCTCGCAGCGGCTGCCGTCCTCGCTGCGCGACAGCAGCCTGCGGAACCGCTCCCGCCCCTCCGCCAGGCAGCGATTTATCTTGGTATGGCTGAAGCCGGTCAGCTCGCCGATCTCCGCGTAGGAGTAGCCCTCGCCCAGCAGGGTCAGGGCCCGCAGCTCGGCGGGCTTCAGGGCCTGGAGCGCCTCGCGGCTGCGCGCGACCGCCTCCCGCCGCTCCGCCTGCTCGTCCGGACTGTCGCCGCCGGCGGGGATCAGCGCCACCCAGTCGACGGCGGGGCCCGCACCCGCCCCGGCGGGCGCCCCCACCCCCAGCAGCCGCTCGCGCTCGCGCCTTATCGCCAGGGCCTCGTGCTTGGTCACCGTCTGGGCCCAGGCGATCAGCTTGCGCACCTGGCCCGTCGGCGCTTTGGTGAGGATGATCTCCAGCGTGCGCTGGTAGGCGTCCTCGGCGTCGTCCGCGCAGAGCGAGTAGCGCCGCGCCGTCTGTCGCAGGACCTGCTCGTGGTTGGCGATCATCTCGACGGCGGCCCGCTTGCGCGCCGCCTCGCCTCGGTCAGGGCGCCGCTCCGCCTCGCTCCGCCGCGCCGCCCCCCTTGCCGGCTCCTCTCTTGTCAGGCCCACGCGTCCGCTGTTCCCCCATGCACCGGTTCAGCTCTGTGTTCCAAACATGCCAAGCCAAGGCGGGGACGGGGGCCGTCTCTCCCCCCGCCTGGACGGGTGATCGGGCGAAAAGCACGGAAATTGCAGCGATCGCCTGGCGCGGACGGGGCCTGGCGGGCGGCTGTAGGATCGAATCGATGAGCACCTGCGTAGTCACCGGCGGAGCCGGCTTCCTCGGCTCGCACCTATGCGAGCACCTGCTCGGCCAGGGGCACCGGGTGGTCTGCGTGGACAACCTGGAGACCGGCTCGCTGCAGAACATCGAGCACATCCGCGACCCGGCCTTCGAGTTCCGCAACATCGACATCATCGAGCGCGTCGACATCCCCGAGCAGGTCGACTTCGTCTACCACCTCGCCTCGCCGGCCAGCCCGATCGACTACCTACGGCTGCCGCTGCATACGCTCAAGGTCGGCTCGCACGGCACCCACCACATGCTCGGCGTCGCCAAGTTCAAGCGCGCCCGCTTCCTGCTCGCCTCGACCAGCGAGGTCTACGGCGACCCCGAGGTGCACCCCCAGACGGAGGACTACTGGGGCCACGTCAACCCGATCGGCCCGCGCGGCGTCTACGACGAGGCGAAGCGCTACGCCGAGGCGATGACGATGGCCTACCACCGCCAGCAGGGCGTCGACACCTCGATCGTCCGCATCTTCAACTCGGTGCTCGCGGATGAGCAGATCCTCTTCGACGACGGTCGCGAATTACAGCGGTGCGCGGCTGGCGAGCTCGCCGCGCGGCTGGCGAGCTACTCGCGGCTCAGCGCCTACGCGAAGTCCGCTGCGCCGGCCGGCAGGGGAGGGGCGATGGTGCTGGACCGAGAGCCGGCTCCTGCGCTCGAGTTCCCCCTCGACGGCTTCTCCGTTCCCTCCTTCTCGAGCGGCGGCCGCATGGTCGCCGCCGAGCCGAGCGCGTTCATCGGCCACCCGACCGAGCAGCGCTGCTATGCGGTGACGACTCGCTACGGCCGCTCGGTGAAGGTCACCGGAGACCACTCTCTCTTCGTCGAGGGGCCGGACGGCGGGCCGACGCCAAAGCCCGTCAACGATCTCGAGATCGGCGATCGGATCGCGATCGCCGGGCGAATCGAGGTTCCTGAGCGCGATCGCACCCTCGTTTCGATGATCGAGGTATGGCGCTGGGCGGAGGAAGACCCACTGGACCTCTACGCCGAATACCCGGGCGTCGGAGCGAAGGTCTGGGAGCGGCGCTTCGACGTCTTCGGCCTGCTGGCGAAGCTGAAGCCCGGCGAGGGACGGGTCTGGCGCAACTGGATCTGGAAGCAGATCATCGATATGCGCGACAGGGACCGGGTGATGCTGCCTGTCCTCTGGCGGCTAGGCGAACCGGTTCCCGAGGACGCACGGCTGCGGGCGAGAACGCCGGGGCGAAGCGTTCCGATGCCGGCACACGTAAAGATCACCGACGGTCTCCTCTGGCTGCTCGGCCTCTATGTTGCCGAGGGCTGCATGCAGGAGCAGGACAAGAACGCCTTCCTCACGATCAGTGGCGAGGAAGGGCTGCTGGAGAGGGCGGCAAAGGTGTTCGAGGATTCCTTCGGCCTTCACGTGACTTGGGCCAAGGCGGCCGCGGACCGCGCCGCGTCGATCTTCATCCACTCAAAGCTCCTGCTGTGCCTCTGGGACTTCCTCGGCTTCGACCACAATCGCAAGCGGATCCCGGGCTGGATCCTGGGACTGCCTCTGAGCCGCCTCAAGTGGTTCATCGAGGGCTACCGCGAGGGCGACGGGGTTCACTCGGGGCAGAAGCTCGAGGAAGCGGTGAGGCACGAGTTCTCAACCGTTCACGATGAGCTCAAGGACGACCTCGTCGTCGCCTTCGCCCGCTTCGGTCTCGTTCCGGCGGTCGGTCGCTACGAGAGCACGTTCAGGCAGCGGACCGGCGACCGCCGCTATCCGTTCTGGCGGCTCACACTCGCGAAAGTCTCTCCGTGGAGTCCTCTCGAGTGGGACGAGGGCGTCTCGCAGGTGCTCCAAGCGCGTCGCCACGGCGATCTGGTCTGGGCGCCGGTGAAGAAGATCGAGGAGGTTCCGGCGACCGAGCTGGTATTCGACTTTTCGGTTCCAGGTCTCGAAAACTTCTGGGCTGGGGGAGTTGCCTGCGCCAACACCTACGGCCCTCGGATGAGGCCGCACGACGGGCGGGCGATCCCGACCTTCCTGCGCCAGGCGCTCCAGGACCGGCCGCTGACCGTCTTCGGCGACGGCAGCCAGACGCGCAGCTTCTGCTACGTCGACGACCTGATCCGCGGCATCGTCGCGCTCGCCGAGTCGGACGTGCACACGCCGGTCAACATCGGCAACCCGAACGAGTTCACCCTGCTCGAGCTGGCCAAGACGGTGATCGAGGTGGCGGAGTCGCGCTCGGAGATCGTCTACGAGCCGCTGCCCGTCGATGACCCGAAGCAGCGCCGGCCCGACATCGGCCGCGCCCGCGACCTGCTCCGCTGGGAGCCGCAGGTCGAGCTGCGCGAGGGCCTGCGCCGCACGATCGAGCAGACCGGCATCGAGCGCCTCGTCGGCGCCTCGGACTGACACGAAGAAGGGGCGGCGCAGAGGCCGCCCCTTCCGATCACGCTGGTGTGCACGGACTACTGGGTCTGCGCGGTGAAGGAGAAGGTGCCGAGCGGGTCGCCCGCCGCCAATTTTTCGGCCGATGTTTTGGTGATCGCTTCGAATGGCGTCACGAACACCGAGTTCAGCGTTTCCGCCGTCACCGCCTGCAACGTCGCTGTGGCGTTTTCCACAGTCACGGTACGGGCGGTCGGGTCTGATTTGACCGTCCCACCGGTCAGGCTGACGTCGGCGATCGAGCTACGCGAGAGGTTTCCGAGGTTGAGTTTCGGGTCTATTCCCTGGGATTCGACTATGACTTCCGCAGAGGCTGTCTTCGCCCCAAGATCGACCCAGATCGCGTTGAGGGTCATCGTGGTTTCCACGGAGCCCGGTACGAACACCTGGGCGAGTTTGAGACCGCCAGTCGTCTGAATGGTCCCGGCGTTGGCATTGGGAGCGATCGTCCCGCCGCCGATCGGGAATTCGTACACCGGCGGGGGGATCGGCACCGGTTCGCTTGCAGGCGCAACCGGCGAGATTTTGACCAGCACTTTGGCCAGCTTCGTATAGGTCGAGAGGCTGGCCGCCAGCGTCGCTTTGTTGGTCGGCAGCACGGTCACCGTGCTCGGCTGCGTCGCGCTCGACGTCGAGCCGGCGTTCGCGTTTGCCTTGAAGACCTTGATGCCGAGCTTCTTGTTCAGCAGCTTCGCCGCCTTCGCGGTCAGCTTCAGCTTCCTGACGCTGACGTCGACGCCGAAGCCGTCGCGTTTGAGCGACATGCCCGCCAGCGAGGCGATCTTCAGCTTCTTGCCGCCGAGCTTGCCCGACAGCGTCTTCTTCGCCGTGTCGAGCACCAGGCTCTTCAGCGTCGTCGACTTCTTGGCCCGCTTGAGCTTGACGCCGCCGCTGTGTTCGACGACGCCCTGTCCGCTCAGGGGGTCGAGTTCGCCGTTGCCGACCGGAAGCTTCACGGTCCCGTTCTTCACTGTGGCCGGTTTCACGGCGCCGAGCTTCACGCCGTTCTTCTTCAGCTGCTTGTAGAGGCCGTTGTTGAGCTTGATCGTGGTTGTGCCCCCGGCGAGCGGGTCCTTGGCCGCCGAGGCGAGGGGCGCGAGGGCGAGCAGGGCGACCAGCGCAACCACCATCGCGAGCCCTGACAGCTTCGCTCCCCTGCCGATGAGTGGCTGGGTTTCGTCTTTCATATCGATCCTCCGTTGGCGCCGCCCCCTGCTGCCCAGTGGCGGACTTACGGCAAGTCGAATTGCTGACAGGACCTATTCCCGTACCGCATCCACCACAAACCCCGCCGGCGCCGTTTGTTCCGGTGCGGGCGCCCGCGCGGATCGTGACCGGAGGGCCGCGACCGCCGGGCGACGCCGTCGTCTTGGACGCCCAGCCGCCGCTCCGCAATATCCTCTCGGCAGATGGTCCCCAAGAGAGGCAAGCTCGCAGCGGAGGAGGTCCCGCGCACGATCGCGCCGCTGGTCGGCCCCGACGACGAGCGCGTCTTCACCGACTCCGGCATCGAGATCGAGCGCCTCTATACGACCGACGACGTCGCGCCCGGGCTGGAGGAGCGGCTCGGAAGGCCGGGGCAGCCGCCCTTCACGCGCGGCATCCACGAGGGCATGTACCGCGACCGGCTCTGGACGATGCGCCAGTACGCCGGCTTCGCCAGCCCCGAAGACACCAACGAGCGCTACCGCTACCTGATCGAGCACGGCTCGACCGGCCTCTCGATGGCCTTCGACCTGCCGACCCAGCTCGGCCGCGACTCCGACGACCCGCTCTGCAAGGGCGAGGTCGGCCGCACCGGGGTGCCGATCGACACGATCGAGGACATGCGGATCTGCTTCGAGCAGATCCCGCTCGACCGCGTCTCCACCTCGATGACGATCAACGCCCCCGCCGCGATCCTGCTGCTGCTCTACGAGCTGGTCGGCGAGGAGCAGGGCGTCCCCGCCGAGAAGCTGCGCGGCACGGTCCAGAACGACGTGCTGAAGGAGTACATGGCGCGCGGCAACTACATCTACCCGCCCGAGCCGACGATGCGGCTGACCACGGACATCTTCGAGTACTGCCGCGAGCGGGTGCCGAAATGGAACACGATCTCGATCTCCGGCTACCACATCCGCGAGAAGGGCTGCTCGGCCGTGCAGGAGGTGGCGTTCACCCTCTCCAACGCGATCGCCTACGTCGAGGCGGCGCTCGACGCGCGGCCTCGCGATCGACGAGTTCGCCCCCCGCCTCGCCTTCTTCTTCAACTGCCACAACAACGTCTTCCAGGAGGTCGCCAAGTTCCGCGCCGTGCGGCGGATGTGGGCGAAGATCGTCGCCGAGCGGTTCGGCGCGAAGGACCCCAACTCGATGAAGATCCGCTTCCACACCCAGACCGGCGGCGTGACGCTGCAGGCCCAGCAGCCGGAGGTGAACATCATCCGCGTCGCCCTGCAGGGCTTCGCCGCCGTCTGCGGCGGCACCCAGAGCCTGCACACCAACGGCTTCGACGAGGCGCTGGCGCTGCCGACCGAGCGCTCGGCGCGGATCGCCCTGCGCACCCAGCAGGTGCTCGCGCACGAGTCCGGTGCGGCGGACACCGTCGACCCCTTCGCCGGCTCCTACTTCATCGAGTCGCTGACCGACGAGATCGAGGCTGCGCGCCTGGGAGCTGATGGGCAAGGTCGAGGAGCTGGGCGGCTCGGTCGAGGCGCTGGAGTTCATGCAGCGCGAGATCGAGGAGTCGGCGCTCTCCTACCACGAGCGCTACAAGAGCGGGCAGGACGTGGTCGTCGGCGTCAACAAGTACGTCACCGACCAGGTCGACGACGTCGACATCCTCCGGGTCGACCCGGAGGCCGAGCAGCGCCAGCTCGCCCGCCTCGAGGCCTTCAAGACGTCCCGCGACGGGGCCGCCGTCGAGGAGAGGCTGGAGGCGATTCGCGACGTCGCCCGCGGCGAGGGCAACCTGCTCCACCCGATCCGCGCCGCGCTCGCCGCCGACGCCTCGATCGGCGAGGTCTGCGGCGCGATGCGCGACGTCTTCGGCGAATACAAGGGCGGCGCCTTCTTCTAGGCAGGAACGGCCGGCCGACCCTCGAAACGAGGGCAGATGATCGAGGTTTCGCGGACCCTGATGAAGTCCGAGCCGGAGCTGGCGGAGCTGGTCGTGGAGCTGGACGGCCTCGAGGTGACGATGGCCGAGAAGGGGTTCGGCACGCAGGGTCGAGATCCGTGCAGCGGACGACGCCGGCCTCAGCGAGGCTGATCTGGAGCGGCTCCTCGACCGGCTCGCAGAACCGCAGAAGCAGCCGTTCGGCAGCGCCTGAGCCGGCTCCATAGAATCGCGCCCCTTCGATGCGCGAAAGGAATCCCGTCACCCACGAGGAGAAGCTCGCCTACCTGCGCGAGCTGCGCGAGGCGGCGGTCCACTCCGCCTCCGAGGAGGCGGTCGAGAAGCAGCACGCGAAGGGCAAGCTGACCGCCCGCGAGCGGATCGAGAAGCTGCTCGACCCCGGCTCCTTCGAGGAGCTCGACACCTTCGTCCGCCACCGCACCTACGACTTCGAGATGCAGAAACGGCGTCCCTGGGGCGACGCCGTCGTCACCGGCCACGGCACGATCGAAGGCCGCACGGTCTTCGTCTTCTCGCAGGACTTCACCGTCTTCGGCGGCAGCCTCGGCGAGGTGATGGCGGAGAAGATGTGCAAGGTGATGGACCTCGCCGCCCAGGTCGGGGCGCCGGTGGTCGGCATCAACGACTCCGGCGGCGCCCGCATCCAGGAGGGCGTCGTCTCGCTTGGCGCCTACGGCGACGTCTTCGTCCGCAACGTCCAGTGCTCCGGCGTCATCCCCCAGATCAGCCTGATCATGGGCCCCTGCGCCGGCGGCGCCGTCTACTCGCCGGCGATGACCGACTTCATCTTCATGGTCAAGGAGACCTCGCACATGTTCATCACCGGCCCCGAAGTGATCAAGACGGTGACCGGCGAGGAGGTCGAGTTCGAGGAGCTGGGCGGGGCGATGAGCCACAACACGAAGTCGGGCGTCGCCCACTTCGCCGCCGAGGACGAGGAGAGCTGCCTCGAGGACGTCCGCTACCTGCTCAGCTTCCTGCCCTCCAACAACCTCGAGGCGCCGCCCCGCTTCGCCCCCGCCGACGACCCCGAGCGCGAAGACCCCGAGCTCGACACGCTCGTCCCCGACGACCCCTCGAAGCCCTACGACATGCGCGAGGTGATCTCCCGCATCGTCGACGACGGCGACTTCTTCGAGGTCCACGAACACTTCGCCAAGAACATCGTCTGCGGCTTCTCGCGGCTCGACGGCCACCCGGTCGGCGTCGTCGGCAACCAGCCCGCCCACCTCGCCGGCGTGCTCGACATCGAGGCCTCCGAGAAGGCGGCCCGCTTCGTCCGCACCTGCGACGCCTTCAACGTGCCGCTGCTCACCTTCACCGACGTGCCCGGCTTCCTGCCCGGCACCGACCAGGAGTGGAACGGGATCATCCGCCACGGCGCCAAGCTCCTCTACGCCTTCACCGAGGCGACCGTTCCGAAGCTCACCGTCGTCACCCGCAAGGCCTACGGGGGGGCCTACGACGTGATGAACTCGAAGCACATGCTTGCCGACTACAACGTCGCCTGGCCGACCGCGGAGGTCGCGGTGATGGGCCCCGAGGGGGCCGTCAACATCATCTACCGCAAGGACATCTCCTCCTCGCCGACGCCCGAGCAGCGCCGCCAGAAGCTGATCGACGACTACAAGGCCCACTTCGCCAACCCCTACTCGGCGGCCGAGCGCGGCTACATCGACGACGTGATCGAGCCGCGGCAGACGCGCCCCAAGCTGATCCGGGCGCTGCGCATGCTGCAGTCCAAGCGCGTCGACCAGCCGAAGCGCAAGCACGGCAACATCCCGCTCTAGCGCCGCAGGGCGGCCAGAGAGGCGGGGGCGGGCTACGCTCGCGCCGCGAGCCGCTCGGCTTCGTCCGCGCCCAGGTAGGGCGCCAGGGTCAGCTCGACCAGGTCGGGCAGCAGCTCCTCCAGCTCCGCGGTGCGGCCGGCGCTGATCTCGCCGACGATCAGCGAGATGACGCCGCCGACCAGGGTCTCCTCGATCGCCTCGGGCAGCGGGCGGGCGCCGCCGTGTTCGGGGCGGCCGGCCTTGAGGATCTCGACCAGGCCCTGCATCGAGGCGCGATGGCGGGCGGCCACCTCGCCGCCCGCGGCGATCGGCTCGATCATGCAGACGCGGGCCAGCGCCGGCTCCTCGGCGAGGAAGCGCAGCAGCGTGGCGAGCGCCGCGCGCACCTTCTGCGGCCAGTCCTCGAACGACTCCGCCGCCGCCCGCATCGAGGCCCGGATGTGGTCGGCGACCATCTCGTAGGCGGCCAGGAAGCAGGCTTCCTTGTCGGCGAAGTGCTCGTAGAAGGTGCGGCGGGAGACGGAGGCCGCCTTGGTGATGTGGGCGACGGTCGTCGCGTTGTAGCCGCGCTCGGCGACGGTGTCGACGAGGGCGGTGATGATCCGCTCCCGCTGGTTGCGGACGACGAACTCGCGGGGCAGGCCGTGGCGGCCGGCGGGCAGGCGGAGCGAGCCGGCGCCCGGCGGTTCCTCCGAAACCTTCGCCGCCCCTCGCTTCGCCCCCTTGCCCTTCGCCGTTCCCTTGGCCACGAACCGACCATACCTCGACGGCCTACCGCAGGGGCTGGACCAGGAGCTCGTCCTCGGCGGCGCGGGAGCCGAGGTACGGCATCACCGCCATGTAGACCAGCTCGGGGAGGAATTCCTCGCCGCGGTCGACGCAGCCGGCTTCGACCTTGGCGAGGACCGTGCCGTAGATCGCCCCGGCGATGACTTCGGCCGTGCAGCGGGAGACCGAGCCCGGGTTCTCGAGGCCCTCGCGGCCGGCGTCGAGGAGGTCGGCGAGGCGCTGGACGATGCGGTCGCGACGATCCTGGGCGCGGCGGCCGGCGCCGTTCACCTCGACCACGAGGAAGCGGGCGCGAAGCGGATCCTCCCGCAGGAAGCGCATCGCCGCCAGGCCCGCCGCCCAGATCCGGTCGTGCCAGCCGGCGGGCTCCTCGAAGGCCGACGTCACCCGCCCGCAGAGGTCCGCGACGACCTCGTCGTGGAGGCTGAGGAAGCAGTCCTCCATGTCGGCGAAGCAGCGCTCGAAGTGCGCGCGGCTCACGCCGGCGCGCTCGCAGAGCGCCGCGACGCCGGTCTCGGCGTAGCCGCGACCGGCGATCAGCTCGACCGCGGCGGCGGCGAGCCGCTCGCGGGCGGGATCGCGCACTGCGCCGTCGCCGCTCACATCGGCCCGGCCCTGCTCCCCGCGCTCGCTCCTCTCGAGGGCTCTAGGCCGCCACGCGCGCCTGAGCGGCGTCCGCGGCCAATCCCGCCTCGACCTCTCCCACGTAGGGCGTCAAGGTGATCTGGAGCATCTCCGGCAGCAGCGCCTTGATGCCGTCCACCCGGTCGGCGATCAGCCGCTGGTGGACGAGCCAGGCGAGCCCGCCGGCGATCGCCGTCTCGAGCCCGTCGGGAAGGCGGCTCGCCCTGGGGTTGAATCGCCGCCCCTCGCGCAGCTTCGGCGCGACGCTCGCCAGCATCGCCTGGTAGCGAGCCAGGCCGGCCTTCCCCGCCGCCTGCGACTCGACGATGCAGAGCTTCGCCCGCGCCTGCTCGGCGACGACCATCTCGAGGAAGACCTCGAGGCCGGAGGCGATCTGGTCGGGCCAGGGCTGCTCCGGGTCGAGCAGCTCCTTGAAGACCTCCCGCGCCGCGTCGACGCTCTCGTCGAAGGCGGCGAGGAAGCACTCTTCCTTGTCGGCGAAGTGCTCGTAGAAGGTGACGAGGGCGACCCGCGCCGTCTTCGCGATCAGCTCGATCGTCGTCTTCTGGTAGCCGCGCTCGGCGACCAGCTCCGCGGTGGCCAGCAGCATCCGCTCGCGCTGGCTCTGGACGACGAAGTCGCGGGGGACGAGATGGCGCCCGGGTGGAATCTTCGCGAGCCGCTCCGAGATGGGGCGCGAGTCGGCCATACCGACAAAATACCATAACGTTTATCTGATGTCTACCCTCTTTTTCTACAGAAATGCGTGATTTCTGGCCGCCAGGGTTTCTGAAAGATGCTATATATAGACAAAAGGAGTCTGTTTTCAGAAGGGCTGAGAGATGACTTCCCGGAAGGGCTGAGAGATGTCGGACCGCACCCCCAGGGAGAACGCCGAGACCGCCGCGGTGGTTCCCTTCCCCGGGCTGCGCGCCAGATCGGCGCGGGAGCGCTTGCTGGAGGCGATGCTGGCGGCGAGCGGCGAGCTCGGCTACGAGCACGTCGCGGTCAGGCACGTGATCGAGCGGGCGAGGACGAGCCGGGCGACCTTCTACAAGCACTTCGAGGATCGCGAGGACTGCTTCGCGCAGGCCCATCGCGACGCCTGCGAGTGGCTCTACCTGCGGATGATCGGGGTCGCGAAGCGGCAGGCAACCTGGCGGGCCGGGCTGCGGGCGGCGATGGCCGAGCTGCTCGAGTTCTGCGCCAACCAGCCGGTGATCGCCAGGGCGCTCCTCGTCGAGGCGCACGCGGCCGGCGACCGGGCGCAGGCCCAGCGTCGTGAGCTGATGGAGCGCCTCTCCCGCGCGCTGGACAGCGCGCGCCGCGAGATCCCCTCTCGCCAAGCTCCACCTCCTGTGACGTCCAGCTTCATAGTCGGCGCAATCGACGCCCTTGTGTGCGCGAAGCTGATGGACGGCGACGCCGAGCGGGCGCCGGAGATGCTCCCCGGGCTGCTCCACTTCGTCGTCATGCAGTACTTCGGCGAGGCCGCGGCCTGGGAGGAGATGACCGCCGCCCCCCTCGCCACCTGGCGCTCCCGCCGCGAAGCCGCCGCGGGGATCCCCGCGGAGCGCTGAGCCGGCTCGCCCACCGCGACCGGCAGCCGGCGGCTAGGGCACCGCGGTCGCCTCGGTCTCGACGCCGCCGCCACCGCCCCTGGCCCCGCGGGCCATGACCTCGCCCCCCTCCTCGCTGGTGAGGCGGTGGGCGAGGTAGACGGGGACGATCGAGATCGTCACGACGATGACCGCGACCGCGTTCACGATCGGCAGCTGGTTGGGCCGGAAGAGGTTGCGGAAGATCCAGATCGGCAGGGTTTCTTCGCCGGCGCCGATCGTGAACGTGGTGACGATGATCTCGTCGAACGAGAGGCCGAAGGCGAGAAGGGCGCCGGCGGCGAGCGCCGTTTTCAGGTTGGGAAGCGTTACGAAGCGGAAGGTCTGCCAGGTGTGGGCGCCGAGGTCGGCCGAGGCCTCCTCGAATGAGCTGGAGACCCGGCGCAGGCGCGCGATGACGTTGTTGTAGACGACGACGATGCAGAAGGTGGCGTGGCCGACGATCACGGTGAAGAGCCCGAGGCCGACGCCGAAGACCTGGGTGAAGGTGTTGCTCAGAGCGACGCCGGTGACTATCCCCGGCAGCGCGATCGGGAGGATGACGAGGAAGGAGATCGTCTCGCGCCCGAAGAAGCGATGTCGCGCGACCGCCAGCGAGGCGAGGGTGCCGAGCACGATCGCGATCGTCGTCGCCGCCGCCCCCGCCTTCAGCGAGGTGAGGAACGCTTCGCGGGCGAATTCGTTTTCGACCGCCTTCGGGAACCAGTCGAGGGTCAGCCCGGGCGGCGGCCACTCGAGGATGTTGCTCGAGTCGAAGGCGTAGATCGCAAGCACGATCAGGGGGATGTAGATGAAGGCCAGCCCGACCCCCACCGCGAGGCGGAGGAGAAGCGCGGATCGTCGCGAGAGCCTCATCCGGTCGCCCTTAGATGTGCTCGAAGGCGCCCAGCTTCCGGGCGACCAGGAGGTAGGCGATCATCACCACGATCGGGACGAGCGCGAGGGCGGAGGCGAATGGGAGGTTGTTGGAGATGTTGTTGAAGACCACGTTGCCGATGAACTGGTTGTTCGAGACGAGCCGGGGGGTGATGTAGTCGCCGAGGGTCAGCGCGAAGGTGAAGATCGAGCCGGCGACGACCGCCGGGAAGGCGAGCGGCAGGATCACCCGCCGGAAGGTCGTGAACGGGGGCGCCCCGAGGTCCTCGGAGGCGCTGATCAGGGAGTTGGGGATGCGCTCCAGCCCCGCGTAGATCGGCAGGATCATGTAGGGCAGCCAGAGGTAGCTCATCACTAGCCAGACGGCGACGTTGCCGAAGCCGGGCCCGTGCAGGCCCAGCGGCGCGAGCGCCCAGTTGATCGCCCCGTTGGCGGACAGCATCGTCCGCCAGGAGAGGACCTTGACGAGATAGCTCGACCAGAGCGGCACCAGCACCGCGACGACGAGGATCGCCTTGCCGCGGAGGCTCGCCACCTTGGCCATGTAGAAGGCGATCGGGAAGGCGAGCACCGCGTCGGTGAGGGTGACCTGTGCCGCAATCCGCACCGTCCGCCCGACGATGTCGCGGTAGACCGGTTCGTTGACGAGGGTTTCGAAGTTTTCGAGGCTGAGGCCGCGAACGACTTCGCCGCTGAGCGGGTCGACGGTCCAGAAGGCGGAGATCAGCAGGACCGCGAGGGAGCCCAGGTAGCCGATCACCAGCCAGCCGACCGGCCCGGCCAGCAGAGCCCCGACCTGGGCGCGGGGGCGGCCGTGGAAGAAGTCGGCGAGCCTGTGGCCCACCGACCTCCTCTCCACGACCGCCTCAGTCGCCATCGGTCGCTACCGTCTGCTCAGCCCTTGATCGAGGTCCAGGCCTGGACCCACTGGTTGTAGTTCTTGCAGTCGCTGGACCCGTTGCCGCAGTCCGCCACCGGCGTCTCCCAGTAGTAGACGCGCTTCCAGAACCCGGGGTTTTCGGCGTGGTATTTGGCGCAGAATTCCTTGTCGGCCGTGTGTTCGCAGGCCAGGCTCTGGGCCGGCGCCTCGCCGAAGAATTCCGCCACCTCGGCGTTGACCTTCGGTTCGACGATCCAGTTCATCCACATGTACATGCAGTTGGGGTGCTTGGCCTGCGAGCTGATCATCCAGGTGTCCGACCAGCCGGTCGCGCCCTCCTCGGGCAGGAATCCCTGGCTCGCCGGGCTCGCCGCCACCGGCGATCCTTCGCCCTTCAGGGCGAAGTACTGGTACTGCCAGGTGGTGCCGACCGTGCTGTCCCCGTTGGCGAAGGCGGAGATCTGCTTGGTCGCTTCGGACCAGTATTCGCCGACGTAGGGCCGCTGTTCCTTGAGCAGCTTGACCGCGGCCTGGAACTGTTCTTCGTTCAGCTCGTAGGGATTTTCGATCCCCAGCGCGGGCCGGTGCGCCTTCAGGTAGACGGCCGCGTCGGCGATGTAGATCGGGTCGTCGTAGGCGCTGATCTTGCCCTTGTACTTGGCCGCCAGCTTCGGGTCGAGCATCACGTTCCACGAGGTCGGCGCGGGCTTGACGCCGCTGGCGTTCCACATCAGCAGGTTCGCCCCGCGGCCGTGCGGGATGCCGTAATGGACGCCCTTGAAGGTGTTGTAGGGCTGGTTCTTGAGGTCGCTGAAGATCGTCTTGTAGTTGGGGACCAGGCTGACGTTGACCGGGGCGACGTTGCCGCCGTCGACGAGGCGGGCCGTGGCGTTGCCGGAGGCCGACACCCCGTCGTACTGGCCGCTGCGCATCAGCTGCACCATTTCGTCGGAGGTGCCCGCGACCTTGTCCTTGACCTTGCAGCCGGTCTTCTGTTCGAACGGCTTGGTCCATTCCGGTTCGACGTAGCCGGCCCAGGAGATCAGGTTGACCTGACCCTCGCCCTTGCCGAGCCTCTTCAGTTCCTTGCCGCTTCGTGCCGCCTCCGCCGCCGCAGCCGGCGAGCAGCAGCATGAAGGCGAGCAGGCCTGCGGCGACGAGCCACGCGGTCCGTGCCGGGTGTGCGTCCTGAGTCCTCACGGTGGTTCCTCCTCTGTAGTCGACTTCCCACGGACGGCGACCGTGTGCTCCGGGCGCCAGCCCACCAGAACCTCCCTTCCCCGCTCGGAGGCTGCGTCGACGGACGCCCCCTCCACGTTCTGACGTACGAGCTGAAGCTCTCCGCCGGCGTCGAGGACCACCGTGTAGCGGGTGATCATCCCGGCGTAGGCGATGGCGGCGATCCGGCCGCGCTCGGTGCGGAGGCCGTTCGAGGGGGCCGCCGGGTCGAGCAGCTGGATCTTCTCCGGCCGGATCGTGAAGCGGGCCCCGTCGCGCTCCAGCAGGTTGCGAGACGCCGACGAAGCCGACGACGAACTCGTTGGCCGGCTGCTCGTACAGCTGGACCGGCGGGCTGACCTGCTCGATGCGGCCCTCGTTGAAGACCGCGATCCGGTCGCTCATCGTCAACGCCTCGTCCTGGTCGTGGGTGACGTAGACGAAGGTGATGCCCACCTCGCCCTGGATCGCCTTCAGCTCGACCTGCATCTGCTCGCGCAGCTTCAGGTCGAGGGCGCCGAGCGGCTCGTCGAGCAGCAGCACCCTGGGGCGGTTGACGATCGCGCGGGCGAGCGCGACGCGCTGGCGCTGGCCGCCGGAGAGCTCTCCCGGCCGGCGGTCGCCGTAGCCGGGAAGGCGGACCATCTCGAGTGCCTCGTCGCGTCGCCGGGCGCGCTCGGCCCTGGGGACGCCCGCGACCCTCAGCCCGTATGCGACGTTCTCGCCGACGGTCATGTGTGGGAACAGGGCGTAGTCCTGAAAGACCGTGTTGACCGCCCGGTCGTAGGGCGGCACGCCGCTCATGTCCTTCCCGGCCAGCTCGATCGTTCCCCCGCTCGGCTCCTCGAAGCCGGCGATCATCCGCAGCGTCGTCGTCTTGCCGGAGCCCGAGGGCCCAAGCAGCGTGAAGAACTCGCCCTGCTCGATCTCCAGGTCGATGCCCGCGACCGCACGCACCTCGCCGTAACGCTTGGTGAGGTTGGCCAAGCGGATGTCGGGTGGAGCAGCTACACGAGAGAAGTTATCCGAGTAGGTGCGTAAAGCAATGGACAAAACCGCCCCGGCCGCTCGGCCGGGGCGGCGCAGCGGAGTCAGAAGCCGAGCGGGTGGCGGGTGACGAAGCCCCTGTTGCTGAGCATTTCGGCATGCCAGCGGGGGCCGGTGCCCTGCGAGTCGCCGGCGGTGTCCCAGCGATAGCCGGCGATCACCGCGTAGGCGTGGCCGCCGTTTGCGTAGACGGTTATCCAGCGTCCCTTGCCGGGGGTTTCCCAGCGCATCATCGCGCCGGAGACGAGCGGCGACTGCAGGAATTCGCCGCCGTGCAGCGCGAAGCTGACCGAGCCGGAGCAGTCGTAGCCGCGGGCCCGCCAGCTGGCGTGGCCGCCGCCCCAGATGTAGGGCTTGGTGCGGATCCTGTTGGCGGCGGCGATGACCGCCTTGACGCGGGGCGGCGCGCTCTTCGGCGGGATCAGCATCCCGTTGGCGAGCAGCCGCGCCTTCGGGGTCGGGGTGCAGATGTCGACTGTGGCCGGCGTCACGCCGCCGCCTTCGCAGGCGGCGGATGCGCCCGCCGGCATCAGGGCGAGGGCGGTCGAGCACCCCGATTGCCGCCAACCCCGCCTTCGGTTTCCAGCTTGTTCGTAAGCAAACCGATCTCCTTTGTCTGCCTACGGGGTTAGCTGTCGGGCTGGCGCGAAAGGAGCCTGCGCCCCCGCCTCGTGAGGCGGGTTAGCCCCGAAAACGTGGTTCCCCCGCTCCCGCGGCGCCTCCCAGCGGGCGGGATTCGGCGTTTCGGTTATTCGGAACGGCGGCAGTGTAGACGATCGCCCGGTCGCTTGCTCACAGAAAACAAACATTTTGTGGCCTTTCGCATTAGCGGCTCGGATTCCTGTCGGCTGCCCGGCTGGTAGCTTGCGGCTTGGGATGGAACTTGCCGGCCGCACAGCCCTCCTCACCGGCGCCACGGGGGGCCTGGGGCGGGCGATCGCCAGGGCGCTGGCCGAGCGGGGGGCGAGCCTGGCGCTGAGCGCCCGCGTCGCCGAGGCGCTCGAGGCGCTGGCCGCGGAGCTGCCGGGCGAGGGCCACCGGGTCCTGCCGGCGGACCTGGCCGAGCCGGGCGCCGCCGAGCGGCTCGCCGCCGAGGCGGGCGAGGTGGACATCCTCGTCGCCAATGCCGGCCTGCCCGGCGCCGGCCTGCTCACCGATTTCTCGCCCGAGGAGGTACAGCGGGCGCTGCGCGTCAACCTCGAGGCGCCGATGCTGATGGCGCGGGCGCTCTACCCGGGGATGATCGAGCGCGGCTCCGGGCACCTCGTCTTCGTCGCCTCGCTGGCCGGCAAGGCGGCGAGCCCGCGCAGCTCGATCTACAACGCGACCAAGTTCGGCCTGCGCGGCTTCGCGCTCGGGCTGCGGACGGACCTGGCGGGAACTGGCGTCGGCGTCTCGCTCGTCTCGCCGGGCTTCGTCCGCGAGGCGGGGATGTTCGCCGACTCGGGCGCCAAGCCCCCGCCGGGGATGGGGACCGCCCATCCCGCGCAGGTCGGCGACGCCGTGGTCAAGGCGGTCGAGCGCGACAAGATCGAGATCGCCGTGGCGCCACCGCTGCAGCGGGCGCTCGCCCACCTCGGGCTTGCCAGCCCGAGCATGGCGGTGCGGGCGCAGAGCGGCGCGGCGGGCCGCAAGGCGGCGGAGGCGATCGCCGCGGGGCACCCAAGGGAGAAGAGGTAGACGACGGCATTGAGAGGAGCCCGATGAACAGCGATTCGTTTGGCGCCCGCTCTACCCTCGAGGTGAGCGGGCGTTCCTATGAGGTCTTCCGGCTCGACGCGCTGCAGCAGCGCTTCGACGTGGCGCGGCTGCCCTACTGCTCAAGGTGCTGCTCGAGAACGTGCTGCGCCTCGAGGACGGGCGCTCGGTGAGCGCCGCCGACGTCGAGGCGATCGCCGCCTGGGACCCGGCGGCGGAGCCGGCGATCGAGATCCCCTTCCAGCCGGCGCGGGTGCTGATGCAGGACTTCACCGGCGTGCCGGCCGTGGTCGACCTGGCCGCGATGCGCGACGCGATGGCCGAGCTCGGCGGCGACGCCGCCAAGATCAACCCGCTCGTCGACGTCGACCTCGTGATCGACCACTCCGTGCAGGTCGACGCCTTCGGCAACGCGCGCGCCTTCGCGATCAACGCCGAGCGCGAGTTCGAGCGCAACCACGAGCGCTACTCGTTCCTGAAGTGGGGGCGGGAGGCGTTCGACAACTTCAGCGTCGTGCCGCCGGCGACCGGGATCTGCCACCAGGTCAACCTCGAGCACATCGCCCAGGTCGTGCACGGCAGGGAGCGCGGCGGCGTCCTCCAGGCCTACCCCGACACCCTGGTCGGCACCGACTCCCACACGACGATGGTCAACGGGCTCGGCGTGCTCGGCTGGGGCGTCGGCGGGATCGAGGCCGAGGCGGCGATGCTCGGCCAGCCGATCTCGATGCTGCTGCCGCAGGTCGTCGGCTTCAAGCTCGGCGGCGAGCTGCCGCAGGGCGCCACCGCCACCGACCTGGTGCTGACCGTGACCGAGATGCTGCGCGAGCACGGCGTCGTCGCCAAGTTCGTCGAGTTCTTCGGGCCCGGCCTCGCCGACGCTCGGCCTCGCCGACCGGGCGACGATCGGCAACATGTCGCCGGAGTTCGGCTCGACCTGCGCGATCTTCCCGGTCGACGCCGAGACGCTGCGCTACCTGGAGCTGACCGGGCGGCCGACCGAGACGATCGAGCTGGTCGACGCCTACGCGCGCGAGCAGGGGATGTTCCACGACGACGGCTCGGCGGAGCCGGCGTTCTCGGCGACGCTGGAGCTCGACCTGGGCGACGTCGAGCCCGAGCATCGCCGGCCCGAAACGGCCCCAGGACCGGGTGCCGCTGACCCAGGCGAAGGCCGCGTTCCTGGAGGCGATGGGCGAGTTCGACCCCGAGGCGGCGACCCAGATGGGCAACGGCGTCGACGAGGCGAGCGATGGAGTCCTTCCCCGCCTCCGACCCGCCGGCGGAGGACCACGGCGACGAGCGCGGCAAGCCGCGCCCCGCCGTCAGCGGCGCCCCGGCCGCGACGATCGAGCGCGACAGCGGCGACGCGATCGAGGTGACGCTGGAGGACGGCACGACGTTCGAGCTCGACCACGGCCGCGTGGTGATCGCGGCGATCACCAGCTGCACCAACACCTCCAACCCCTCGGTGATGATCGGCGCCGGGCTGCTGGCGCGGAACGCCGTGCAGCGCGGCCTGACGCGCAGGCCCTGGGTGAAGACCTCGCTGGCGCCGGGCTCGACCGTGGTCACCGACTACCTGCGAGAAGGCCGGGCTGACCGAGTACCTCGACGCGCTCCAGTTCAACCTGGTCGGCTACGGCTGCACCACCTGCATCGGCAACTCGGGGCCGCTGGCGCCGGAGATCTCGGCCGCGATCGAAGAGAACGACCTGGCGGTCTGCGCCGTGCTCTCCGGCAACCGCAACTTCGAGGGCCGGATCAACCAGGACGTGAAGGCGAACTACCTGGCCAGCCCGCCGCTGGTCGTCGCCTACGCGCTGGCCGGCCGCATGGACCTCGACCTGACCGAGCGAGCCGCTCGGCGAGGGCTCCGACGGCGAGCCCGTCTACCTGCGCGACGTCTGGCCCGACCCGGCGGAGATCAAGGAGCTGGTGGGCCGCTCGATCGCCGCGGAGATGTTCACCCGCAACTACGGCGAGGTGTTCGCCGGGCGACGAGAGCTGGAACGCGGTCGAGGTGCCCGGAGGGCGACCGCTACACCTGGCCCGACTCCACCTACGTGCGGCGGCCCACCTTCTTCGAGGGGATGCCGGCCGAGGCGCCGGGCGTCGAGCCGATCGCCGGCGCCCGGGTGCTGGCCGTGCTCGGCGACTCGATCACCACCGACCACATCTCACCCGCCGGCGCGATCAAGAGGCGACAGCCCGGCCGGGACGGTGGCTGATCGAGCAGGGGGTGGAGCCGCGCGACTTCAACTCCTACGGCTCGCGCCGCGGCAACCACGAGGTGATGATCCGCGGCACCTTCGCCAACATCCGCCTCCGCAACCGGCTGGTCGAGCGGTCGGGCGGCTTCACCCGCCACTTCCCCGACGGCGAGGAGACGACGATCTTCGAGGCGGCGATGGCCTACGCCGACGAAGGCGTGCCGCTGGTCGTGCTGGCGGGCAAGGAGTACGGGTCGGGCTCCTCGCGCGACTGGGCGGCGAAGGGAACGAAGCTGCTCGGCGTCAGGCGGTGATCGCCGAGAGCTTCGAGCGCATCCACCGCTCCAACCTGATCGGCATGGGCGTCCTGCCCCTTCAGTTCCCCGCCGGCGAGTGCGATCGACTCCCTGGGCTCTGACCGGAGAGGAGGTCATCGACGTCGGCGACCTGGAAGACGGCGAGGCCAAGTCGGTGACCGTGACCGCCCGTCGCGACGGCGCGCCGCCGATCGAGTTCGAGGCGACGGTTCGCCTCGACACCCCGAACGAGATCACCTACTTCCAGAACGGCGGCATCCTGCAGACGGTCCTGCAGGAACCTGAACACTGGTAGGCAACTGCACGCAGGGCGGCACAGTGCGGGGCCGCGGGAGGCAGGGGGGTCCGCGCGACCCTCACTGCACCTGCGCGTCGGTAGCCAGGGAGGGATGCCGACGCGGCCGTTCCCCTGGGCGGGGACCGCCCAGGAGGAACAGTCCACCTACCTATAGCGCTTGAACCGCCTGCGGTCAAGGTCTTTTGCGCGTTTTACGGGGTATTCCGGCGACCTGTGCGGGTCTCGCGCGACCCCCCAGCCGCTTGCGCTCGATCAGCTCGATCCCGATCACGCTGCCGACCGGGCCGACGGGTGTCAGGGTCGCGGCGAGCAGGGTGTAGGGCGCCTCGCGCTTGACCGCGGCGATCCAGATCAAGACGCAGAGCGCCACGAAGCCGATCCCGTGCGCCCAGCCGAAGACCATCGTCTCGGTCTGAAATCCCGGCACGAGCCAGAACGCGATCAGGGCGCTGAAGATCGCCAGCTCCACCCAGGAGAGCCGCTTCACCCAGACGAACAGCGGGCCCGGAACCGGCTTGCGCATCAGGCCCCGGGGGTGAGGGCGGTGAGGACGATCCGCTCCTGCTCGCGGGCGTGGGCGGCGGAGTAGCCCTCGCCCGGGGCTGGCCCGCGTCGGGCCGGCCGATGTAGGCCGAGCTCGACTCCCTCCGGCAGCAGCGTCGGGCATGCGGCGTGACATCACCTTCCAGGCACCCATGTTGCGCGGCTCCTCCTGCACCCAGACGATCTCCTTCAGGTTCGGGTAGGAGGCGATCAGCTCGGTCAGCTGCTTCTGGCGAACGGGTAGAGCAGCTCGACCCGGGCGATCGCGACGTGCTCGGCGGCCTCGCGCCGCTCGCTGGCGTCGATGTCGAAGTAGACCTTGCCGGTGCAGAGCACCAGCCGCTCGACCTTCTCGCGCCGCTCGGCGGCGGTCGGGTCGTCGAGGATGAAGTGGAAGCGCCCGTCGGTCAGCTCCTCCAGCGAGGCCGCGGCGCGGTCGAGGCGCAGCAGGCCCTTCGGCGTGAAGACGATCAGCGGGCGCGGCTTGCGGATCAGCGCCTGGCGGCGCAGCAGATGGAAGTACTGGGCGGCGGTGCTCGGGTTGGCGATGCGGATGTTGCCCTCGGCGCCGAGCGCCAGGAAGCGCTCGATGCGGGCGCTCGAGTGCTCCGGGCCCGACCCCTCGTAGCCGTGCGGCAGCAGCAGGGTGAGGCGGCTGGTCTGCCCCCACTTCGCCTCGCCGGAGACGATGAAGCTGTCGATGATCACCTGGCCGGCGTTGGCGAAATCGCCGAACTGGGCCTCCCAGAGGACCAGCGCCTCCGGCGTCGCCGCCGAGTAGCCGTACTCGAAGCCGAGGCAGGCCGATCTCCGAGAGGGGGCTGTTGTAGAGCTCGAACGGCGCCGTGCGGCCTCCGCCAGGTTCTGCATCGGGCAGTACTCGAGGCCGGTCTTCTCGTCGTGGAGGACGAGGTGGCGGTGCGAGAAGGTGCCGCGCTCGGTGTCCTGGCCGGTGAGGCGGATGTGGACGCCGTCGGTCAGCAGCGAGGCGAAGGCGAGCGCCTCGGCGTGGCCGAATTCGATCCCGCCCGACTCCAGCGCCTCGATGCGCCGGGCGAGCGGGCTTGCGCAGCTTGCGGTGGACGGTGAAGCTCTCCGGGACCTCGAGCAGCGCCCCGTTCAGCTCGCGCAGCTTCGCCGCCGGGACGGCGGTGTCGACCGCCGGGCTGGCGGCTGCGGTCGAGCTCCCCGGTGCCGGTAGGTCGAGGTCGGGTCCTCGTACTCGCCCGCCTCCATCTCGCTCGGCGCAGCTCCTTGAGCGCCGCCGACATCTCCTCGTGGCGCTCCTCCCGCATCCGCTCGACGTCCTCGGCGCCGACGATCCCCTCGCGCGATCAGCTTCTCGGCGTAGATCTCGGCGACCGGCGGGTGGTCCTTGATCTTGGCGGCCATCAGCGGCTGGGTGTAGGCCGGCTCGTCGGTCTCGTTGTGGCCGAAGCGGCGGTAGCCGATCACGTCGATGACGATGTCGCGGCCCCAGCGCTCGCGGTAGGCCATCGCCAGGCGGATCGCCGCGGAGCAGGCCTCGACGTCGTCGGCGTTGACGTGGACGATCGGGACGTTGAAGCCCTTCGCCATGTCGGCGGCGTAGGGGGTGGAGCGGGCGTCCTCGGGATCGGTGGTGAAGCCGACCTGGTTGTTCTGGATGATGTGGACGGTGCCGCCGGTCGCTGTAGCCCTTCAGCGACTGGAGGTTGAGCGTCTCGGCGACGACCCCCTGCGCCGGGGAAGGCGGCGTCGCCGTGCAGCAGGACCGGGCACGGCGCGCTTCGGGTCGTGGCTCGAGGCGTCGGGCCGTCGAACTCGGACTGGAGGAAGCGGGCGCGCGCCGGTGCACCACCGGGTCGACGAACTCGAGGTGGCTGGGGTTCGGGTAGAGGCGGACGGAGATCCTCTCGCCGTCGCTGCGTCTCGTAGATCCCCTGGTGGCCGTAGTGGTACTTGACGTCGCCGGTGCCGCCGTGGGGGATCGCGGCGACCGCCTTCACCGCCTCGATTCGCTTCGCCGCCCTCGAACTCGGCGAGGATCGACTCGACCGGGCGGCCGAGGTTGTGGGCGAGGACGCTGAGCCGGCCGCGGTGGGCCATCCCGAAGACGACCTCCTCGGCGCCGCCGCGGTGGGCGAGGGTCGACCAGCTCGTCGAGCATCGGCACGACCACGTCGAGCCCCTCGATCGAGAACATCTTCTGCCCGAGGTAGGCCCTCTCGAGGAAGCGCTCGAACTCGAAGACGTCGATCAGTCGCTCCGAGCAGGCGCCGTTTCTCGTCGTCGGCGAGCGGCTTGCGGTGGGCGCCGGTCTCGACCATCTCCCGCAGCCAGGTCCGCTGCTGGTGCGAGGAGAGATGCTCGAACTGGTAGGCGATCGTGCCGCAGTAGGCCTCGCGCATGCGCGGCAGGGCCTCGAGCAGGGTCTCGCCGGGGACGCCGATGCGGAGGATCGAGGCCGGGATCTGCGCCATCAGCTCCGGCGTCAGGTCGAGGCTCTCGGGCTGGATCGCCGGGTCGCCCTTGGGCTCGCAGCCGAGCGGGTCCAGCCGGGCGGCGAGGTGGCCGTGGGTGCGGTAGCCCTTGAGCAGCGAGGTGGCCGCCTGGACCGCCTGGAGCAGCTCCTCGTCGGGTGCCGCCGCGGTCGGAGTGGCCGCGGCCGGCGCGGCGGCGCCGAGCGGCGGCGCCGAGGCGGAGGCGGCGTGGGCGGCGGTGATCGGCGCCGGGTCGACGCCGAGGCTCGGCGGCGAGCCCCTCGTAGAAGCCGTCCTCGCCCTGCAGCAGCTGCTCGATCGCGGCGCAGGAAGGCGCCCGACTCGGCCCCCTGGATGACGCGGTGGTCGTAGGTCGAGGTCAGCGTCATCACCTTCGAGACGCCGAGCCGGCGCAGCGTCTCGGGCTGCGCGTGGGCCCACTCGGGCGGGTAGGCGATCGAGCCGGCGGCGACGATCGCGCTCTGGCCGCTCAGCAGGCGGGGAACCGAGGCGACCGTGCCGATGCCGCCGGGGTTGGTCAGCGTGATGTTCGTGCCCTGGAAGTCGTCGGGGCTGAGGTTGCTCTCGCGGGTCTTGGCGATCAGCTCCTCGTAGTGGGAGTGGAAGGCCGCGAAGTCGAGGCCGTCGGCGCCCTTGATCGCGGGGACCATGAGGCTGCGGGAGCCGTCGCTTGCGCTCGACGTCGACCGCGATGCCGAGGTTGACCGAGCTGCCCTCGATCGCGAACGGCTTGCCGTCGCGCTCCTCGAAGCTGCGGGCCATCACCGGCCACTCCCGGGCGGCCTGGACGATCGCCCAGGCGATCAGGTGGGTGAAGGAGACCTTCATGCCGCGCTCCGTTGAGCACCCCGTTGAGCGCCCTGCGCTTGGCGTCGAGCGTGTCGACCGCGATCGTCCGGAACGAGGTCGCCGTCGGCACCGAGCGGCTCTCGTTCATCGCCGCCGCCAGCGCCGCCGCCGGCCCCCGCAGCGGCTTCGCCTCGCCCGCGGCCGGCGCCGGAGCGGGAGCGACGGCAGCCGCCTCGCCGTTGGCAGCGGCGAGCACGTCCTCCTTGGTCACCTTGGCTCCCGGCCGCTGACCCGCTTACAGCTTCAAGTCGATGCCGTGCTCCGCAGCTATCCGCCGGGCGACGGGAGTGACCCGCACGCCATCAGCCTGAGGCGCTTCGACTGCCGGCGGCCGCGATCGGGACTCCGGCGAGCCGACCCGCGGCCTGAACCCTCAGCCGTCCGGCGAGCCACCACCCTCACCCGGCTCCATCTCAGCCAGCGGGCGCGCCCACCGCCACCTCCTCGTCGACCTCCACCAGCAGCTTCGTGATCGTGCCGTCCGCCGGCGCCGGCACCTCGGCGTCGACCTTGTCGGTCGAGACCTCGACGACCGTGTCGCCCTCGTTGACGAAGTCGCCCTCGGCGACGTGCCACTCGAGCACGATC
This sequence comes from uncultured Solirubrobacterales bacterium, assembly GCA_963696185.1. Lineage (GTDB taxonomy): Bacteria > Actinomycetota > Thermoleophilia > Solirubrobacterales > 70-9 > VRUE01. Next base: position 1,221,171 of record OY968825.1, on the reverse strand, counting down.
CCCTCGGTCACCGACTCGCCCATCTCGGGCATCTGGATCTGCACGGTCGCCGTCTCCGCCATTCCCCGCTGAGTCTATGAAACCGCAAACCGGCCTGAGCCAGGCGGTGGGCGGGTAGTCTGAACGACGATGAACTACTTCGTCACCGGCGCCACCGGGTTCATCGGCCGCAACCTCGTCGAGCGGCTGCTGCAGCGCGAGGGCACGTCTACGCGCTGGTCCGGGCGGGCTCGCGGGGGCGGCTGGAGGAGCTGCGCACGGCTGGGGAGCCGACGGGGCGCGGGTCGTCCCCGTCGTCGGCGACCTCACCCAGCCGGGGCTGGGCGTCTCCGAGGAGGACCTGCTGACGCTGCGCGGCGACGTCGACCACTTCTTCCATCTGGCCGCGATCTACGACATGACCGCCGACGCCGAGGCGCAGGAGGTCGCCAACGTCGAGGGAACGCGGCACGCGGTCGAGCTCGCCGCGGCGATCGAGGCGGGCTGCTTCCACCACGTCAGCTCGATCGCCGTCGCCGGCCTCTACCGGGGCGAGTGGCGCGAGGACATGTTCGAGCGAGGCCGAGAAGCTCGACGCCAATCCCTACTTCCGCACCAAGCACGAGTCCGAGCGGCGTGGTGCGCGAGGAATGCAGCCGGCCCTGGCGCGTCTACCGGCCGGGGATCGTCGTCGGCGACTCGCGCAGCGGCGAGATCGACAAGATCGACGGCCCCTACTACTTCTTCAAGCTGCTGCAGCGGGCGCGGCGCGTGCTGCCGGCCTGGCTGCCGGCGATCGGGGTCGAGGGGGGCGAGATCAACATCGTCCCGGTCGACTTCGTCGCCGACGCGATCGACCACATCGCCCACCAGCCCGGGCCTCGACGGGCAGGCCTTCCACCTCACCGATCCGAACCCGAAGACCGGCCGGCGAGGCGATCAACCTCTTCGCCCAGGGCCGCCGACGCGCCGCAGACGGCGCTGCGGCTCGAGCTCGGACCTGACCGAGCCGGCGACCGGCGCTGCTCGCGACCGGGCTGAAGCTGTTCCCGCCCGCGCAGGCGGGTGGCGGAGGCTGGTGCTGAGCGAGCTTCGGCATCCCACCCGCGGTCCTCCCCTACGTCAACTACCCGACCACGCTTCGACTCGAGCAACGCGCAGGCGGCGCTGGAGGGCTCGGGGATCGAGGTGCCGCCGCTGGAGTCCTACGCCGACCGGCTCTGGGACTACTGGGAGCGCAACCTCGACCCGGACCTGTTCAAGGACCGCTCGCTGGCGGCGGCGGTGCGGGGCAAGGTGGTGCTGATCACCGGCGCCTCCTCGGGGATCGGCAGCGCGACCGCGGTCAAGGTCGCCGACGCCGGGGCGACGGTGCTGCTGGTGGCGCGCTCGGTCGAGAAGCTGGAGGAGACCAAGGCGGAGATCGAGGCGGCGGGGGGCGTCGCCCACATCCACCGCTGCGACATGTCGGACATCGAGGACGTCGAGCGGATGGCCGAGGAGGTGCTCGCCTACCACGGCCACGTCGACATCCTCGTCAACAACGCGGGCCGCTCGATCCGCCGCTCGGTCGGGCTCTCCTACGACCGCTTCCACGACTACGAGCGGACGATGCAGCTCAACTACTTCGGCGCGGTGCGGCTGATCCTGGCGCTGCTGCCGTCGATGCGGGCGCGCAAGTCGGGCCACATCATCAACGTCAGCTCGATCGGGACGCAGACCAACCCGCCGCGCTTCTCCGCCTACGTCGCCTCGAAGGCGGCGCTGGACGCGTTCAGCCGCGTGATCGCCTCCGAGGTGATCGACGACGGCGTCCACATCACGACGATCCACATGCCGCTGGTGCGGACGCCGATGATCGCGCCGACCCGGATGTACGACATGTTCCCGGCGATCACGCCCGAGGAGGCGGCGGAGATGATCGCCAAGGCGATGTCGGCGAGCCGAAGAAGGTGGCGACGCGGCTCGGGCAACCTTCGGCGAGCTGACTCTACCCAGTCGCGCCGAAGGCCAGCGACACGATCCTCAACGCCGCCTACAAGCTCTTCCCCGAGTCGCAGGCGGCGAAGGGGAAGGACGAGGAGGCTGCCCGACAAAGCCCCCTCCACCGAGGCGGTCGCCTTCGCGCACCTGATGAAAGGCGTCCATTGGTAGGACGGAGGGGGTGCCTCTCGCCCGGACAAATGCCGGTCTAATTAGACCGGCATTTTGAGTATCCGCCCGTTCGAGAGGCACCCCCTCCGTCCGCGAATGGCTTTCATGGCTCGCAGGCTCAAGCACTGGGGGTGGGGGTATGAGGACCAGGCGCCCTCGAGGGCTGAGCTGGGCAGGCTGCGGCAAGGGGATCAGGGAGCGGTTCGGGTTCGGGGGCGAGCCGGAGGAGCCGGTTCCGCTGGAGGAGGTCGAGCTGCGGCCGGTCGCGGTTGAAGGCCCCGGAGGGGTTTGGCGACCTGTTCACGGACGAGCGCTACGAGCGGGTGACGCATGCGCTGGGGAAGGCCTACCGGGATGTGGTGCGGGGGTTTCGGGGGGAGTTCGAGAACCCGCCGGACCTGGTGGCGTTCCCACGGGACGAGTCCGAGATCGAGGCGGTGCTGAGCTGGTGCGAGGCGGAGGGCGCCGCTGTCGTGCCGTTCGGGGGCGGGACCAGCGTCGTCGGCGGGGTCGAGGCGCGGCTCGGCGAGCGGCCGGTCGTCTCGCTCGACCTGCGGCGGCTGGACCGGGTGCTGGAGGTCGACGCCGAGTCGCTGGCGGCGCGGATCCAGGCGGGCGCGACCGGCCCGGGGCTGGAGGAGCAGCTTCGCGAGCACGGGCTGACCCTGCGCCACTTCCCCCAGTCCTTCGAGTACTCGACGCTCGGCGGCTGGATCGCGACCCGGGCCGGCGGCCACTTCGCGACCCTCTACACCCACATCGACGACCTGGTCGAGTCGGTGCGGGCGATCACCCCGCGCGGGACCTGGGAGAGCCGGCGGCTGCCGGGCTCCGGCGCCGGGCCCTCGCCCGACCGGATGCTGATCGGCTCGGAGGGCATCCTCGGCGTGATCGCCGAGGCCTGGGTGCGGGTGCGGCCGCGGCCCGGGTTCAAGGTCTCCTGCGGGGTCGAGTTCGACGACTTCCTCGCCGCCGCGCGCGCCGTGCGCGAGATCTCCCAGTCGGGCCTGTACCCCTCCAACTGCCGCCTGCTCGACGCGCTCGAGGCGGGGACGACCGGCGCCGGCTCCGGCGAGAAGAGCCTGCTGGTGCTGGGCTTCGAGTCCGCCCACCACCCGGTCGACGGCGCCGATGGAGCTGGCGCTGGCGATCGCCCGCGAGCACGGCGGCGCGCCGGGCGAGGTGACGCGGCGGCGGCGAGGGCTCCGACGCGGTCGGCGCCTGGCGCAGCGCCTTCCTCTTCGCCCCGTACGTGCGCGACACCTTCGTCGCCTGCGGCGTCCTCTCCGACACCTTCGAGACGGCGATCACCTGGGACCGCTTCGAGGACTTCCACGCCGCCGCGATGGAGGCGGCGCGCTCGAAGGTCGCCGAGGTCTGCGACGCCCCGGCCGCGGGCCCGGGCGCGCCGCGCGTCAGCTGCCGCTTCACCCACGTCTATCCCGACGGCCCGGCGCCCTACTTCACGGTGATGGCGCCGGCGGTGCGGGGCGGCGAGGTCGAGCAGTGGGACGAGATCAAGGCGGCCGCCTCCGAGGCGGTGATCGAGGGCGGCGGCACGATCACCCACCACCACGCGGTCGGCCGCGACCACCGCCCCTGGTATGACCGCCAGCGCCCCGCCCCCTTCGCCGCCGCCCTGCGCGCCGCCAAGGCCGAGCTCGACCCGGCCGGGATGCTCAACCCCGGCGTCCTGATCGACCCGTGACGGCGCTACCCTGCGACGAGTCGTGGGAACGATCACCTCGGAACAGCCGACGATCCCGGCCGAGATGGCGGAGCCGGTCGTGCCGCGCCGCTCGCCGCTGCGCGCGGCGATCAAGACCGGCCGGCCGCACGAGTGGATCAAGAACGTCTTCGTCTTCGCCGGCCTGCTCTTCTCGCGCAAGTTCAACCAGCCGCACGACGTGCTGGAGGCGACGCTCACCTTCGTCTCCTTCTGCGCGATCTCCAGCGCCGGCTACTACGTCAACGACCTGATCGACGTCGAGCTGGACCGCCGGCACCCCAAGAAGCGGCTGCCGGCCGCTCGCCGCCGGTGAGCTGTCGGAGGGCGCCGCGCTGACGATCGCGCCGCTCCTGGCGGCGCCCGCGATCGGCCTCGCCTTCGCCGCCGTCAACTGGCAGGTCGGGCTGATGGTGGTCGGCTACGGCGTCGCCCAGCTCGCCTACAGCCTCGGCCTCAAGCAGATCGTGATCGTCGACGTGATGACCCTGTCTGCCCTCTTCATCCTGCGCGTCGCCGCGGGCGCCAGCGCGGTCGAAGCCCACGCCTCGGAGTGGCTGATCCTCTGCACCGGCATGCTCGCCCTCTTCCTCGGCTTCACCAAGCGCCGCCAGGAGGCCGTCTCCGAGCTGCACCAGGGAACCAGCAGCCGTCCGGTCCTCGAGCACTACTCGCTGCCCTTCCTCGACCAGATGGTCGCCATGGTCACGACCGGCACCGTGATCAGCTATTCGATCTACGCCGTCAACTCGCCCCTCATCGGCAACAAGATGATGTGGACGATCCCACCGGCCCTCTACTGCATCTTCCGCTACCTCTATCTGATCTACGACCGCGCCGACGACCGCTCGACCGCGGCGATAGTCGCCGAAGACAGGGGCATGATCCTCGGCGCCGCCAGCTTCGTCGCTGGTCGCCTTCCTGCTCCTCTACGTCTTCAAATAGACCGACGCTCGGGTGCCAGATCGAGATTGAAGAGGCGGTCGGCTGCGGTCGGTTCCACTTCTGGATAGTGATCGTCGAAGAAGCGCGTGTCGCCGACGAGGTCGTCGCCCGGGGAGCCGTGAAGGATCTGACGAGCCGGGATCTGGATGGAGAGGCTCGGCTCGGCCTCCCAGGCGATCTCGGTGCGGGGGCCGAAGAGCGTCAGGGCGAGGCCCTGTGGCAGCGCCGCGCTGGGGGCGAGGACGCCGCGGCCTCCGGCCACCCAGATCCGCCTGCCCTCGATGCGGCATTCGTCCCATGAGTCCGCTACGAGGGGCTTCCAGGCGAATCCCTGCTCAGTAGCCCGCTCGGGTGTCGAGTAGTCGACGATCGCGCCCTCGTCGATCCTCAGCCCCCAGATGGTCACACGCATCTCCCGGGCATCGTCGATCTCGCGAAGCCCCTCCCCTCGCACCATCTCCGCGATGGCGGATGCTACGTCCAGCGAGCAGTATTGGGCGATCGTGCCGTCTTCCGGATGGCTCCAGCGCCCGGGGCGGCTGTTGGGAGATACCCACAGCGGCGTGTCGTACGTGGTGGCTCGATACGCGATCCCGCGACATCGCTTGAAGGCGATCCCCTCCATGCGCTCACGTGCCGTACTGAGTCCTGCTGCTGCGTGCCGCGCTCAGCAGGGCACGCTCCCAGCCGGGATCGTCGAGGAGCTCGATCGGCGCCTTGCCGTCGAGCTCGCGGCGGGGGCGGCGGAACCAGGCGAGAACGCCCTTGGGTGTCCAGGCATGGCGAAGCACCGCAACAAGTCGCGCCACTGTCTCCAGCCGATGCTCCGGCCGGCCAGGCTCCCCCGCCCACCGCCGGACGGTGCGCGGGTCGACTTTCAACAGCTCGGCGATGTCGCTCTGGCGAACTCCCGGCAGGCGGCGCTCGAGCTCGTCGAGCAAGCGGCGGCGGTCGGCATTCGCCCCGCCGACGAACTCGTCGAGGGCATCCCGGATCACGTGCCGCACGCGCTCGATCCCAACCAGGGCAGCCTCGAACCGGTCGAAGTCTCCAGGCTCCGCAGTCATTGCTGTGCTGACGTCGACCAGTGCGGAGTAGAGCGTGGCCCGCTGCTCGATGCTCAGGTCGGCTGCCTCCAGCTGTGGCTTGAGGCCGGTGAGCCGTCTTCCCACCTCAGCGAGGCGCCTGCGGACGGAGCCGTCGATCTCCGGTCGGCTCGTGACCTCCTCCAGAGCCTTCTCGAACGCCGCCTTTACGTCCTCGACCTCCGAATCGAGTTCCACGAGTCGGCGACGCTGAGGATCCTTGGCAAGGGCGGCGGTCAAGATGTCTCCCTTCTGTCCGCTTGATAGGACAACCTACGGACAGAATAGCCGATGGCGCTGACGCTTGCGAGCCGAGGCCCGGCGCCAGGGACTCGGGTAGTCAGTCCGGCTCGACCGCGACGTCCGAGAGCAGGGTGGTCTTGCCGTCGAGGCGGAGCTGGACGTCGACCGTCTCGTTTCTGCGGTAGGTGCCGAAGGCGCCCAGGTACATCGCCAGCCAGCGCCCCTTGCCGATCTTCTCCTTGACGATCTGGCGGTTGAAGACGATCTCCCCCGCCCGCAGCTCGTAGTCGGCCCCCTCGCGCTGCTCGACTCCGTTGACGAAGACCGCAAAGGGGCCCTCAGCACCCGCGGGCAGCCTCACCCGCCGCCCCGCCGCGTAGCTGCCCTTCGGGATCTCGCCCTCGCTCATCCGCGGCAGCGTACGGGACGGCGCTCCGCGCCTACGGCGCTACGCGCCGCGCCGCGGGCGCTTGGGGCGCCGCGCCGGCGGCCCGACGATTTTCTCGGGGCCCTCGCGGTCGGCGATCTGCACGTAGTCGCGGTCGCGGTAGCCGGTGTAGACCTGCCGCGGCCGGGCGATCTTCTGCTCGGGGTCGTCGTTCATCTCCATCCACTGGGCGACCCAGCCGGCGGTGCGGGGGATGGCGAAGATCACCGTGAACATCTCGGTCGGGATCTCCAGCGCCTCGTAGATGATCCCCGAGTAGAAGTCGACGTTCGGGTAGAGCTTGCGGGAGGTGAAGTACTCGTCGTCGAGCGCGCGCTTCTCCAGCTCGCGGGCGATCTCGACCAGCGGGTTGTACTCGGTCGCCTCGAAGACCTCGGCCATGTGCTGCTCGATGATCCGCGCCCGCGGGTCGTAGTTCTTGTAGACGCGGTGGCCGAAGCCCATCAGTTTCTCCTCGCGGTCCTTCACCCGCTCGAGGAAGGCGGGGATGTTCTCGACCGACTCGATCCGCCGCAGCATCCGCAGCACCGCCTCGTTGGCGCCGCCGTGCAGCGGCCCGTAGAGCGCCGCGACGCCGGCCGCGACCGCGGAGTAGGGGTCGACGTCGGAGGAGCCGACGCCGCGCACGGCGCTGGTCGAGCAGTTCTGTTCGTGGTCGGCATGGAGGATGAAGAGCACGTCGAGCGCTTTCGCCAGCCGCGGGTCCGGCTTGTACTGCCTCTCCGTCTTCTTGAACATCATCGAGAGGAAGTTCTCGGCGAAGCTGAGGTCGTTGTCCGGGTAGGACGTAGGGCAGCCCCATGTTGTGGCGGTAGGAGAAGGCGGCCAGGGTCGGCACCTTGGCGATCAGCCGCACCGCCGCCATGTAGCGCTCTTCGGGGTCGTCGATCTGCTTCGCGTCCGGGTAGAAGGTCGAGAGCGCCCCGACCCCCGCGAGCAGCATCCCCATCGGGTGGGCGTCGTAGCGGAAGCCCTCGAAGAAGTGCTTGAGGTCCTCGTGGACGAAGGTGTGGTGGGTGATGTCGAAGGTCCAGCGCTCGAGCTGCGGCCCGGTGGGCAGCTCGCCGAAGACCAGCAGGTAGGCGACCTCGAGGAAGGTGGAGTGCTCGCAGAGCTGCTCGATCGAGTAGCCGCGGTGCTGGAGGATCCCCGCCTCGCCGTCGATGAAGGTGATCGCCGAGCGGCACGAGGCGGTGTTGGTGAAGGCCGGGTCGTAGGACATCAGCCCGAATTCGTCCTCGGAGACCTTGATCTGGCGCAGGTCCATCGCGCGCACGGTCCCGTCGGCGACCGGCAAGCTCGTAGGTCTCGCCGGTGCGGTTGTCGGTGACGGTCAGGGACTCCGAGCCTGTGGCTGCACCCCCGCCGTCGGCTGCGCTGCTCGTCTGCTGCTCGGTGGCCATCACCCCTCCTCGAGCTTGATCTTTTCGTGGAGACGCCAGTATCGCAGTTTGGACCGTTTCGCCCCTCGCTCGGGGGCGGCCGGTCTGCCCGCTCCCGGGCGGCCCGCTACTCGGCCGGCGCCGGCAGCGGCTCGAACTGCGTCATCGCGACGCAGCGTCGTCGAAGCGCTCGTCGATCTCCTCGCGGCTGAGGCGGGCGACGCGCTCGGTGCCGAACTCCTCGACGTTGAAGGAGGCGAGCACGGTGCCGTAGCCCATCGCGCGGCGCAGGCTCGCCTCGTCCAGCTCGCCGTCGTGGCTGTCGAGGTAGCCGAGGAAGCCGCCGGCGAAGCTGTCGCCGGCGCCGGTCGGGTCGCGCACGTCCTCCAGCGGGAAGCCGGGCAGGGCGAAGAAGCCCTCCTCGGTGAAGAGGGCGGCCCCGTACTCGCCCTGCTTGGCGACGACGGCGCGCGGGCCGCGCTCCATCACGGCGCGGGCGGCGCGGGCCAGGTTCGGCTCGCCGGTCAGCTGGCGGATCTCGGCGTCGTTGACGATCACGCACTCGACCTCGCCGATCGCGGCCAGCAGCGAGTCCCTCGCCGTCTCGATCCAGAGGTTCATCGAGTCGAGGGCGCTGAAGTGGGCGTCGCCGCACTGGGCGCGCACGCGGCGCTGCAGGTCGGGCTGGATGTTGGCGAGGAAGAGGATGTCGGCCGCGCGCGAGGCCTCCGAGAGCTTCGGCTCGAACTCGGCGAAGACGCCGAGCTGGGTGTCCTCGGTGTGGGCGACGTTGAGGTCGTACTCGTAGCGGCCGCGCCAGAAGAAGGACTCGCCGCCCTCGACCCGCTCGATGTCGTCGGTCGAGCACGCCGCGCCTCTCCAGCACCTCGAACTCGGCGGCGCCGAAGTCGTCGCCGACCGGGCCGACCGGCCGCACCTCGGTGAAGAAGCTGGCGGCGAGCGAGAAGTGGACGGCGGTGCCGCCGAGCATGCGCTCGCGCTCCCCGAACGGGGTCTTGACCGAGTCGAAGGCGATCGATCCGACCACTGTCAGCGACATCGCACGGCAGCCTAGCGGCTCCCCTGCGACACTCCCGCGGCCGATGAAGGCGATCCAGATCGAGGAGTTCGGCGGGCCGGAGGTGCTTCGAGTACGTCGACGTCCCCGACCCGGTTGCCGGCGAGGGCAGAGGTCGTGGTCGAGGTGGCGCGAAGCGGGATCAACTTCGCCGACACGCACGCGACCCGCAACGACTACCTGGCCGAGCAGCAGCTGCCGCTGATCCCCGGCGCCGAGGTGAGCGGGCGCACGCCGGACGGGCGCCGCGTCGCCGCGATCCTCGCCTCGGGCGGCTACGCGCAGAAGGCGGTCGCGCCGCAGAGCTGGCTCGTCCCGGTCCCCGACGAGGTCGACGACGACCAGGCGGCGGCGCTGCTGCTGCAGGGGCTGACCGCGATGGCGCTGGTGCGCCGCTGCGCGCGGGTCGAGCCGGGCGAGACGATCGTGATCGAGGCGGCGGCGGGCGGCACCGGGCATCGCTCTCGGTGCAGCTCGCGAAGCGAGCCGGGGCGAAGGTGATCGGCCTCGCCTCGAGCGAGGAGAAGCGCGCCCTGGTCGAGCGGCTCGGCGCCGACGCCACGGTCGACTCCCGCGCCGAGGACCTGAGGGAGGCGATCCTCGACGCCAACGGCGGCGAGCGGGTCGACGCGATCCTCCACATGAGCGGCGGCGACGCCTTCGACGCCGAGCTGTCGGCGCTGGCGCCGCTGGGGCGGATGGTCGTCTTCGGGATCGCCTCGCGCGAGCAGCGCGAGGTCTCCACCGCCGCGCTGCTGCGCGGCTCGAAGGCCGTGATCGGCTTCTGGCTCGCCCACCTGCTGATGCGGCGCGAGCTGGTCGCGCCGATGATCGCCGAGCTGCTCGGGGCGGTCGCGGCCGGCGAGCTGGAGGTGACCGTCGGCGGCGTCTACCCGCTCTCCGAGGCGGCGCGCGCCCACGAAGACCTGATCGGCCGGCGCACGTCCGGCAAGCTGCTGCTGGACCCGACGCAAGTGACGCCGCGACTTCGAGGACCTCGGGCTCTCGCCGCGAGATCCAGCAGGCGCTCGACGAGCTCGGCTACGAGGAGCCGACCCCGATCCAGGAGCAGGCGATCCCGGAGCTGCTCGCCGGCCACGACGTGATCGGCCAGGCGCAGACCGGGACCGGCAAGACCGCCGCCTTCGGCCTGCCGCTGCTCCAGTACCTCGACCCCGACAACGACGAGGTGCAGGCGGTCGTCCTCACCCCGACCCGCGAGCTCTGCATCCAGGTGACGCAGGCGCTGCGCACCTACGCCGAGCACCTCGACGTCGAGATCGTCGCCGTCTTCGGCGGCGCCCCGATCCGCTCCCAGCAGGCGCAGCTGCGCGCCGGCGCCCAGGTCGTCGTCGCCACGGTCGGGCGGATGATGGACCTGATGTCGCGCCGCTCGCTGGTCCTCACCGCGGCCCGCTACGTCGTCCTCGACGAGGCCGACGAGATGCTCGACCTCGGCTTCATCGAGGACGTCGAGAAGATCCTGCGGATGTGCCCGAGCGGCCGCCAGACGGCGCTCTTCTCGGCGACGATGCCGCCGCCGGTCCAGCGGCTCGCCGAGAGCTACATGTACGACCCGACGACGATCCGGATCACGCCGAAGACAGCTCACGGTCGACGCGATCGACCAGGCCTTCCTCGAGGTGCCCGCCAAGGAGAAGGCCGCGCGCCTGGTCGAGCTGCTGAAGGACCGAGGAGCCCGAGCAGGCGATCATCTTCTGCCGCACCAAAATCGGCGCCTCGCGGCTGGAGAGGACGCTGAAGGACAAGGGGCTCGACGTAAAAGCGCTGCACGGCGACATGAGCCAGGGCTCCCGCGACGGGGTGATGATCGCCTTCAAGGACCACCGGGTGCGGCTGCTGGTGGCGACCGACATCGCGGCCCGCGGCCTCGACATCGAGCACGTCACCCACGTCATCAACTACGACGTCCCCGACTCCTCCGAGATCTACGTGCACCGCATCGGGCGGACCGGGCGGGTGGGGCGGACGGGACGCGCGATCACCCTCGTCACCCCCTCGCAGCGCGAGGAGATCGGCCGCATCGAGCGCGACGTGAAGACCTCGATCGGCGAGTGGGAGAGCCCCGAGGAGCGGCTCGAGCACGCGCCCCGGCCCCGCCGCCGGGAGCGGCGGCGCGAGAGCCGCCCGGCAACGCCGAAGGAGGCGCCCAGGAGGGCAGCGCCAAGCTCTTCGTCAACCGCGGCGAGCGCAGCGGCATCACCGAGGAGGACCTGCGCTGGGCGCTGCGCGAGGGCGCCGTCCTGCCCGAGGAGGCGATCCACGACATCCGCGTCCTGCACCGCTTCTCCTTCGTCGAGGTCGCCCCGACCAGGCCGACCGCACCGTCGAGTTCCTCGACGGCACCAAGCTGCACGGCAAGGAGATCCGCCTCGAGCTGGCGAAGGCCTGACGCCTACCGCGTCAGCTCGGCGATGCGGGCGAAGAGCCGGTCGAAGTCGATCGGCTTGGTGACGTAGCCGCTGATCCCCAGCTCGCTCGTCGCCGGCCTCCGTCGCCGTCCTGGTGGGCGCTGACGATCAGAGCCGGGATCTCGACGCCCTCGGCGCGCAGCTCGCGCAGCGCGTCGATGCCGGACTTGCGGGGCATCATCGCGTCGAGCAGGAGCACGTCGGGCTGCGCTCTGAGCGCCGTGCAGCGCATCCACCACCTCCTGCCCGTCGGCCGCCGTCACGACCTCGTGCCCCTCCATCTCCAGCCGCGTTCGCAGCAGCAGCAGGATCGTCTCGGAGTCGTCGGCGACGAGGATCCTGGCCATCAGCTCGCCTCGCGACGCGGAGCTCGGCGCCGGCCCGGTCGGGGGCCGGTGCGGCGGGGAGGCGGACGCGGAAGGTGGAGCCGGCGCCCGGGGCCGACTCGGCGGCGATCGCGCCGCCGTGCAGCTCGACCAGCGATTTCGAGATCGCCAGCCCGAGGCCGGTGCCGCCCACGCGCTGGGTCAGCCCGGCGTCGCCGCGCGTGAAGCGCTCGAAGATGTGCTCCAGCTGCTCTCTCGGTATTCCCGGCCCGTCGTCGATCACGGCGATCTCAACTTCGGCACCGATCGCGCGCCGCCGTCACCCGGATCGACGCTCCTTCCGGGCAGTACTCATGCGCATTGGTAAGCAGATTCACCAGTACTTGGCGAATCCGGTCCGGATCGGCCTCGACCGCGGGCAGGCCGGGCTCGATCTCCTCGCTCAGGCGTCTGCCCGCCCGCCTCGGTCTGGGCGCGCATCGTCCGCACCGCGTCTTCGACCAGCGACCCGACGTCGGTGGTGACCGGCTTGATCGCGAGCTGCCCGGCGTCGCTGCGGGCGAGGTCGAGCAGGTCGTTGAGGAGGCGCACCAGGTGGCGGGTGTTGTCGAGGATGATCTCCACCGTCTCCGCCTGCTCGGGGGCGAGCTTCTCCCGCTCCAGCATCAGCAGCTCGGCGAAGCCCTGGACCGAGGTGAGCGGGCTGCGCAGCTCGTGCGAGGCGGTGAGGACGAACTCGTCTTTCATCCGGTCGAGCTGGTCGCGTTCGCCGGCGCGCCGCTGCAGCTCCTCGGCCATCTCGTTGAAGGCGCGCCCAGGGCGGCCGTCTCCGACAGCCCGCCGACGTCGACGCGGGCGTTGAGGTCGCCGCCGGCCAGCCGTCCCGAAGCCTCGACCAGGTCCTCGAGCGGGCGGCGCATCGAGGAGATCAGCCCGCTGAACAGCAGCGCGGCGCCGGTCAGCCCGGCGATCAGCCCGGCGCCGACCAGCAGCGCCGTGTCGCGGGTCTGGGTCGCGATGTCGTCGCGCAGGCTCTGCCGCTTCTGCTGCTGGGCGACGATCGCCGCCCGCGCTGCGGCGGGGTGTGCGCTTCGCGCCAGCCGGTTGCGTGCCGCGATCTCCGCCTGGTAGGAGCGGGCGGTCGCGTTCTCGAAGTCCTGGCGCTGCTGGATGAAGCGCGCCGACCCCGATCACCGCGAGGCCGGTGAGGACGGCGAAGGCGATCGCGAAGCCGATCGTCAGCCTGTTGGCGAGCGACTGGCTCAGCCGGAAACGTCTTCCTCGGGAATATGCTTGCGCGACTATGGGCGACGAGGCTACAGGCACGGCCGACGGCATCGCCGAGGCGCCGCAGGGCATCGACCGGGCCGGCGTCGAGGGCTGGTTCGCGGCGAACGTGGAGGGGGCGGAGCCGCCGCTCGCCTTCGAGCGGATCGCCGGCGGGCACTCCAACCTGACCTACCGGGTCGGCGACGCCGCCGGCCGCCGCTGGGCGCTGCGCCGGCCGCCGCTCGGCAGGACGCTCGGCTCCGCCCACGACATGGGCCGCGAGCACAAGGTGATCTCGGCGCTGGGGCCGACCGAGGTCCCGGTGGCGCCGGTGGTCGGCCTCTGCGAGGACGAGCACGGTGAACGGCGCGCCCTTCTACGTGATGGAGTTCGTCGAGGGGCCGGTCCTGCGCGGCCTCGCCGAGGCGGAGGCCTTCCCCGACGAGGCCGACCGGCGGGCGATCGGCGAGCGCGTCGCCGACACGCTGGTGGCGATCCACGCCGTCGATCCCGACGCCGTCGGGCTCGGCGACCTCGGCCGCAGGGAGGACTACGTTGCCCGCCAGCTGCGCCGCTGGCACGGCCAGTGGGAGAAGTCGAAGACGCGCGAGCTGGCGGCGATCGACGACGTTCACGAGCGCCTCGCGGCGCGCATCCCCGAGCAGGGGCCGGCGACGATCGTGCACGGCGACTACCGCCTCGACAACATGATCCTGACGCCCGGCGGCGAGGTCGCCGCGGTCGTCGACTGGGAGCTGTGCACGCTCGGCGACCCGCTCGCCGACGTCGGCCTGCTGATGGTCTACTGGGCCGAAGCGGGCGACGAGGACGCGGCGCTGGGCCAGCCGGCGACGATGGCGCCCGGCTTCCCCAGCCGCCGCGAGGTGGCCGCCCGCTACGCCGAGCGCTCCGGCCGCGACCTCTCCGACCTCGACTTCTTCGTCGCCCTCGGCTACTGGAAGCTGGCGATCATCCTCGAGGGCGTCTACGCCCGCTACGCCGCCGGCCAGTACGGCAAGGCCAACGAGGGCATAGAAGCCTTCGCCCGCCTCGTCGAGCGCCTAGCCGAAGCGGCGGACGCCGCCGAGCGCCGCGGCTGAGCCGCGGCTTGGCTCCGGCTGCGAGCGCCGCCGGCCGACCCCAGCCGAATCGCTTGACAGGGAGTCGGCCCCCATGAAAGGGTCTTGTTGAGCAAAGAGGGAGGGATGCGCCTCAACGGCGACGTCCCCGCGCGCCTCTGCCCCAACGACCCTAAGGAGATTGCATGCGCCACATACGAACACGGCTCACGTACGCCAACGTGATGTCGTCGATCGCCGTCTTCCTCGTGCTGGGCGGTGCGGCCTTCGCCGCCACCCAGCTGCCGAAGAACAGCGTTGGCACCAAGCAGCTGAAGAAGAACGCCGTCAACAGCGCGAAAGTGAAGAACAACTCGCTTACCGGAGCCGACATCAAGCTGTCCTCACTCGGCACCGTGCCCTCGGCGACGAACGCCACGCACGCGACCAGCGCGGATAGCGCGACGAACGCCAGCAGCGCGAAAGCCGCCGCGTCACCCCAGGCTCTTGCTTCGGGTCAGACCGAGACCGGGGTGTACTACACGATTACGCCGGATAACGGATCGACGAACTTCTTTGGAGTCCAGATATCGTTCACGTTCCCGCTCAATTTTACGCCGGTGAAGTCTGGAGCCGGACAGAACATCTGGTACATAGAAATAGGATCCACTCCACCCTCGCAGTGTCCCGGCACAGCGGACAATCCGCAGGCGCGGCCGGGCAACGTCTGCATCTACGAGAACCTGTACACCGGTAGCGGAGTTCGGTTCGTCGACGGCGCGGAGCCGGAAACCAAATACGGCCTGGGCATAGCCGCGCAGGCTAATGCGGACAGCTCATACACCGATTTCGGGGGCCGCTGGGCGGCCACGGGTGCTTAGAGGCCCCGGCTGAGCACTGGATGGTCTTGCGGACAGCGGAGGGACCCTCTTCTGAGGGTCCCTCCGCCAATTTCACTGCTACTGCGCATGTTTGATCGGAGATACGAACGCGGTGCGGTGCTGGTAGCCCTGATGCTATTCGCGGGCTGTGGGTCTGCCGTCAAGGATGAAGGGCGCGGTGCGTCCCGTCCTCAGTCATCACTGGATTCTCCTCGGCTGCAAGGCGGGGAACAGTCGTCGAGAGGCCAGGCGCGTCCGCTACGACGAGCGCGAGGAAGGAGAGTCGTGGGTCGTCGTGCCGTTCCCCGCCGTGGCGCCTTGGCTACAGGGCCGCGGCGGGGAACGACCCCCGGACGCCGGCCTGCATCGACGCTCAGGCAACCGTCCTCCAACCCTGCGAGCGTCGCCACCAACACCACGCACACCACTGTTCACCGGCGCACGCCGAGTCGTATGACTCCCCACTCCTCTGTTTCTACGACACTGTCTCCAGGGAAAAGACGCGCGCCATCTGGCGGTGGCAAAACCGCTCCAAGTTCGACGCTTACGCCCCCTACTCGATAGCTTCGGTCGATCCGCTCAAGTCCATCGACGCGTCGATCGCGCGGTCGGTTGCGAGGGGTCATGTCATTCCTCGGTTTGGCGTCAGTGTGGAGAGGGTGCAACGGACATCGAGCTCGGGATGGGTCTCGAAGATGCCGATTTCGCCGAGCACGTTGCCGATGCGTGGTTGTGATCTGTCAGCGCAGACCGGTTGAGAGACTCGCAACTCCCCGAGTAGTCCAGCCGGCTTGACATTGTGCTTCCGGCTTGAAAGGGTGCATCGCAGCAGGCACAGGGGGCCGTTTCAGGTGCGGACTTCCCTGGCCCCTGTCGCCCCTACGCAAGGAGAGACCTCGTGAAGCAGATACGCAGCCGGCTCACGTACGCCAACGTGATGTCGTCGATCGCCGTCTTCCTCGTGCTGGGCGGTGCGGCCTTCGCCGCCAGCCAGCTGCCGAGGAACAGCGTCGGCACCAAGCAGCTCAAGAGGAACGCGGTCACCACCGCGAAAATCAAGAAGAGCGCCGTCAACGGCAGCAAGATCGCCGACGGCTCGATCACCGGTGTCGACATCAACGCGGGGAAGACGTCGTTCGGCCACGTCGTCGCCAAGCTCCGAGGCAGCACGCCCTTGGGCGTGACGGAAGCATTCCAGGTCTTCGCGCTGAACCCGTCGACTTACACACAGGCCGCCGAAGAGGTCGATACCTACGCAGGCGCCCTGGACGTCACCTTCCAGCCCGGATGCGAAGCGCCCCGGAGCGCGATCGCCTACGTTCTCGTCGACCCGACAAACGCGACCAAACTAGAACCCGCGGAAAGCATCGCAAGCTGGGGCGTCACCGAAGACAAAGCCGGCGGGACCGTCACGAAGCGAATCCAGCTCTCGCCCTATTTCCTTTGGGGGTCCAGGTTTGAGCCGGGAACGGCCTCGAACCACACGGTCAATCTCGTCGTCGAAGACGAATGCAAATCCGGTAGCGGCGTCACCGCCACATTTGGCGGCGTGGACGTGATCGGCACGAAGTAAGCCGAGCGCAGATCTACAGGCTGGAGTACGGGAGAGAGGGCGGCCGTGCGGCCGCCCTCTCTCGGTCAGCCGGCAAGCGCGGCGACGCGCCGGCTGTCCGCCGGGTCGATACGCTCGAGGCCGTCAACGTCGTCGAAGGCGCGATCGGTTGCGAGGATTGCGTCGATGCCGCGGTTGAGCGCCAGCCCGGCGAAGACCGCGTCGCGGGCGTCGAGCTGGGGGTGGGTCTCGAAGAGGCCGATGCCGCGGAGCACGTCATCGGGCTCAAGGGGATGAAGGTGGCAGAGGGCAGCCACAGTGCGGGCTGCCTCCGCGGCCCCTGTTCGATCTCCGGTGCGCCTGAAACGTTGGTGCGCCAGCTCTTGGACGAGATCCGTGCTTGCCTCTCCCTGGAGCTCCTTCGTGCCCGCCCGTCGCAGGATCTCCCGGCACGGCTCCCGGTAAGCGTGCTCTCTTCCCAGTGCGTAAATGAAGATCGAGGTGTCGTAGAGAAAACGCCTCAAGTGCCCGGCCACTTCCGCATCGGGGCGTCAAGCATTTCTCGCTTCTGATCCTCCCAATCCGGCTCCGGCCCCTCGCCGGGCGGCGGTGGCATCTCGAGCAGCCGCCGGGCGGCAGCGGCCCGATCGGGGGACTTGGCGGGATACTCGTGGTCGATTGCGCGTCGCACGAGCTCGCCGACAGGCGCGCCACTGCGCTCGGACTCGCGAGCCCAGCCGCTCGTAGCGCTCGTCATCGACCAGCACCTGAAGCCGCCGCTTCAACATGTGCATACCTTAGCAGACAGTATGCATACCTGCTCAGATCGCGCGCTGGACGTGCTTGGGGTCGAGCTCGCCGGCCGCCTCCGCCTCGGCGCGCTTCGCCCAGCGGTTCAGCTCGCGGCGGGCGAGGACCATCTTGTGGACCTCGTCGGGGCCGTCGGCGAGGCGCAGCATGCGGCTGAAGCGCCAGAGCGCGGCGAGCGGGGTGTCGTCGGTCATCCCCAGCGCGCCGTGGACCTGGATCGCGCGGTCGAGGACGTTCATGACCATGTTGGCGGCGACGACCTTGATCGCCGAGATCGCCTGGCGGGCGGCGCGCTTGCCGTCGGTGTCCATCTTCCAGGCCGCGTAGATGGTCAGCAGGCGGGCCTGGTCGATCTCCATCCGCGAGGCGGCGACCCACTCCTGGACGAACTGCTTGTCGGCCAGCGGGCCGCCGAAGGCCACCCGCTCGTTGGCGCGCCGGCACATCATCTCCAGCGCCCGCTCGGCGGTGCCGATCGCCCGCATGCAGTGGTGGATGCGGCCGGGGCCGAGGCGGTCCTGGGCGATCGCGAAGCCCATCCCCTGCTCGCCGAGCAGGTTGGTGGCCGGCACGCGGCAGTCCGTCGTAGCGGATCTCGCAGTGGCCGGGCCCGCCGGCGTGGCCCATCACCGGGACCGGGCGGACCAGGTTGAAGCCGGGGTTGTCGGTCGGCACGCAGATCATCGAGGCGCGCGCGTAGGGGTGGGCGTCGGGGTCGGTGACGACCATCGCGATCGCCAGCTCGGCGCCGACCGCGCCCGAGGTGAACCACTTGTGGCCGTTGATCACCCACTCGTCGCCGTCGCGCACGGCGCGCGCCTGCAGCAGGGTCGGGTCGGAGCCGGAGACCTCCGGCTCGGTCATCGAGAAGCAGGAGCGGATCCGCCCCTCCAGCAGCGGCTCCAGCCAGCGCTCGCGCTGCTCGTCGGTGCCGTGCTCGGCGAGGATCTCCATGTTGCCGGTGTCGGGCGCCGCGCAGTTGAAGGCCATCGGCGCGGCGGCCGGGCTGCGCCCCATCTCCTCGCAGAGCAGCCCGTACTCCCAGTTGGTCAGGCCCGGGCCGTAGCGCTCGTCGGGCATGAAGAGGTTCCAGAGGCCCTCGGCCTTCGCCCGCTCGCGGACCTCGACCAGGATCTTCGGGTAGGGGACGCCGGGGCGCGACCTCGGCGTCGAGCGCTTCCATGATCTCCCGCTCCTGCGGGTAGATGTGCTCGTCCATGAAGTCGAGGATGCGCTCGCGCAGCGTCTCGACCTGGGGGCTGGGCTTGAAGTCCATCTGCTGGTTCCTCTCTTCGGGTGCTGGTCGGCGCAACGCTACCGCTCGGAAGTCGCTCGGGGAGGCGGCCAGGCGCCGCTCAGCGCCGCCTGTAGCGGGCGAACAGCTCGCCGTCCTCCTCCAGCAGCCAGGCCAGCTCGAGCGGGGCGATCCCCGGCAGCACGCCCTCGACGATGCGGGGCGCCTCGCCGCCGACCAGCTTCGGGGCGATCGTCAGGAAGAGCTCGTCGACCAGGCCCGCCGCCTGGAGCTGCGCCGTGCAGCCGCGGCCCGCCCTCGCAGAGCAGCGCCCGGACGCCGCGCTCCCGGCGCAGGTGCCGCAGCGCCGCGGCGAGGTCGACCGCGCCGCCCTCGTGGCGGACGACCCGCAGCGACGGTCGCGATCTCGGGCGGCTCGGCCTCCGAGGCGGTGAAGACGAGCACCCGCCCGCCCCCTCGGTGAAGAGCGGCGCGTCCCAGGGCAGGTCGAGGCGGCCGCTGACGATCACCATCAGCGGGTCGTGGGGGAGGCCGAGCCGCTCGCGCCGCTCGCGCTTCGCCTGGTCGGCGACGGGCCGCCCGTAGCGCTCCGCCCGCATCGTCCCGGCGCCGATCATCACCGCGTCGAAGCGGCTCGCGCAGCCCGACCAGCATCGCGGTGTCGGTCGCCGAGCCGATCGGTCCCGGAGACGCCGGCGATCGTCGCCCGCCCGTCGACCGTGGCGGCGAAGTTCATCGCCACGTAGGGCCGCTCCTCGCGCGGCTCCTCCCACGGCCGGTAGGAGTCGAGCTGCTCCTCGACCGTCGTCGGGCCGGGGTCGGGCAAGAGGCGCCGCACCCGCCCACCCTAATAGCGCGGTCATAGCGCGGTCGTCATTTCATCCGGGTAGCGGTTGAAACGACGACCGCGGTTGGTCGGGGGCTACGAGTAGTCGTGCCAGCCGGCGAACTCGCGGCCGGCGAAGCTGCTGCAGGGCGGCGACGTCGTCGCCGAAGCGGCCGCGGAGCGTCTCGAAGAGGTCGTCGGGGAGCTGCGGCTTCGGCGCCGGCGGCTTCTCGGGGTCGTGGACGACCTTCTCGACGATCCAGCGCAGCGACTCGGGCAGGCGGTCGAAGTTGCGGTCGAAGGAGCGCAGGCCGGGCAGCTTGATCAGCCTCTCCATCAGCTGGTATTTGTCGCCCTGCTTGGCGCTCGACTTCTCCCACTCGCGGTCGAACTGCTCGGAGGTGAAGCCCTCGTCGACGCCGGCGAAGCGGAACGCCCTGCGCATCGTCTCCTCGCGCTCGCTCTGCAGCTCCTCCTGGGTGACGATCTCGATCTGGGAGCGGTCGAACAGCTCCAGGTAGGGCTGCAGCTGCATCCAGTACAGCGAGCGGTGGATGTAGGAGGAGTCCGGCTCGGAGAGGGTCGGGACCATCTCGCGCGTCTCGTAGCCGGCGCCGGTGGCGTGCACCCAGTGGGAGAGGATGCGCTTGATCGGGTCGCGCACCATGTAGACGAGGCGGGCGTCCGGGCAGTGCGCGGTGGATCCGCGCCGCGACGCCCTCGAAGCGGGGCAGGTTCGTGTAGTGCGGCGAGGACTCGCCGCGCACCTGGAAGCGGCCGTCGAAGCGGCTCGCGTACCAGTCGAGCCCGAGGTCCCAGTTCAGCTCCTCGACGAAGAAGTTCAGCTCCTTCGGCTTCGACATCTGGATCTGCGGGATGCAGGCCGAGGTAGTGGTGGATGCTGGTCGTGCCGCACTTGAGGCCACCGATGATGATCAGGTTCGGAAGCTCGGCGTGGCGCTTGCGACGGCGGCGGAAGCGGCTGCCGCGGTCGGCCGTGTAGCGCTCGCGGGCGCGCGCGCACATCGCCTCGTCGGCGGGGTCGTGGGGCGCGGCGGGAGGGGTCCGGGTCGTCTCGGTCTCTGACACGGGCGGGCAAGTGTAGCTGCGATGCCGATCGCCGATCTCGCCTCCAGCTTCAACGCCTTCTTCGAAAGCGCGGCGACCTTCTTCCGGCACCTCTCGGAAGTCCACTGGACGCCCCTCGCCCTCGCCCTCGTCCTGCTGGCGGCGATGCAGGTGGCGCGAGCCTGGTCCTGGCGCAACGTGCTGCGCGCCGCCTACCCGCAGGCCAGCATCCCCTTCCCGTCGCTCTGCGCCGCCTACCTGGCCGGGGCCGGCGATCAACGCGATCGCCCCGGCGCGGGCGGGCGACGTCACCAAGGTCTTCCTGGCCAAGCGCCAGATCCCGGACTCCTCCTACCCCGCCGTCACCTCCTCCTTCCTCGTCCACTCGATCTTCGACACGGCCGCCGGCCTCCTCGTCCTCCTCTACGCGGTCTCCCAGGGGCTGCTGCCGCAGCCTCCGACGCTGCCCAACCTGCCCGCCTTCGAGATCTCCTTCTGGGCCGGCCACCCGCAGGCGTTCCTGATCGCGGCGGCGTCGCTGATCCTGGCGATCGCCGTCGCCGTCTTCCTGCTCGCCCACCGCGTGCGCCGCTTCTGGGAGCGGGTCAGGCAGGGCGTCGTCGATCCTCACCCGGCCGCGCCGCTACCTGCGCGAGGTCGCCGCCTGGCAGGCGGTCGGCTGGCTCTGCCGCTTCGCCGCCTTCTGGTTCTTCCTCGAGGCGTTCGGGATCGGCGGCTCGGTCGGCGGCGTGATGCTGGTGATGAGCGTTCAGGCGATCTCGACGATCGTCCCGCTCACCCCGGGCGGCGCCGGCGCCCAGCAGGCGCTGCTGGTGGCGACGCTGGGCGGCCCCTCGCGCGCCGCCGTGCTCTCCTTCTCGGTCGGCACGCAGATCGCGATGGCGGCCTGGTCCGTAGCGCTCGGCTTCGGCTGCGATGCTGCTCGTCTTCCGCACCACGGACTGGCGCGGCCTGATCCGCCAGGCGGAAGCGGACGCTGCGGCCACCGAGGTCCCGGTCCCTGTTCAGAACTGACGGGGGTCAGCTCGACCAGCCGGGGTAGCGGCTGTGGACATGCCACCGCCAGGGTGGGCGCTCGGCGGGCGGGAACTCGTAGTGGTCGCGGCCGGGCAGGGTCTCGAGCGGGACCAGGGCCGGATCGTCGGAGAGCAGGACGCGGACGCCGCGCGCCGCTTCCACCTGGGCCCGGCCGGCGCGCCGCACGACCGCTTCCCAGCCGAGGCCGGGCCGGTAGAGCCAGTAGGTCAGCTCGACCCAACCGAGCGAGCGGCGCCGGTCGAGGAGCTGCGTGAAGGCGGTCGGGCGCCGCCCCGAGGCCGTCAGGCTGGGGCCGGCGACGGCGCAGCTTTCGCGCCGGCAGCGGCGGAAGTCGACCGGGACGAGGGGCAGGCCGGAGCGGCCGGGCCGGGCGACCGGGGCCGGGGCCAGCGCCCGCGCCAGCCGCGCCAGCGGCCAGCCGTAGGCGGGAACCAGGGGGTGGTGACGGCAGCGGTCGGGCAGGCGCGGCGCGCAGGCGAGCCGCTTTGCGATCGCCCCGGCCAGGCCGCGGCCGGCGTCGATCCGGCCCTCCCCCGCCACCGCCGCGATCGCCGCCACGAGCAGCAGCGCGATCAGCGCCGCCAGCCCCGCCTGCTCGACGCTCGCCGAGCCGCGCTCCCGCGCGGCAGCGTCGGCGGCTGCCGAATCTCGCCTTCCCCGTCCTCCCGGTTGCATCCGCCGAGGCTAGGCCGCCCGGGCGCGCGGATGGCGCGCCGGATGTGAAAGTTCAGCGTCATCTCCGTGCCGCCCGCCCCGCGCCCGCCGTCTGCTTACATGTCCCTGATGGAGGGAAGCCCCTTCAACCTCTTCGGCGACCCGGAGGAGTTCCGCGCCCGCATGGAGGAGCTGGCCGAGCAGATGCAGTCCTCGCAGCGCGTCGCCTGGGCCGACAACGCGATCAGGCTGGCGGTCGAGATGACCGTCGCCTCAGTCGAGCGGCTCCAGCTCTCCGGCAGCGCCGACGAGCAGGCGATGCAGGTGCGCGACGCGATCCGCGTCCTCTTCCCGGAGGCCGTGACGCTCGTCCGCGAGGCCCGCGAAGGGCTTTCCTAGCCCGGCGCCTCGACCTCGCGCAGCAGCCCGCTGTCGACGTCGTAGACGAAGCCGCGCACCCCCTCGCGGTGGACCAGGAAGGGCGAACGGCGAACCCGCAGGATCGACTGCCGCACGTCGGCCTCGACGTCGTCGAAGGACTCGATCGCGAAGGCGGGCGCGACGCCGGTCTCCTCGCGCAGCTCGGTGCGGAAGCCGTCGTCGGTCAGCTTCTGCATGCCGCAGTCGGTGTGGTGGACGAGCATCACCTCGCGCGTGCCGAGGCGCCGCTGCGAGATCGCCAGCGAGCGGATCACGTCGTCGGTGATGACGCCGCCGGCGTTGCGCAGGACGTGCGCCTCGCCGCTGCCCAGGCCGAGCGCCGCGAAGACGTCGAGGCGGGAGTCCATGCAGGCGACGATCGCCAGTCGCCTGCTGGGGCGGATGTCGAGGCGATCGGTCGCGACGGAGTGCGCGAACTCGCGATTGTTGGCAAGCAGTTCCTCGATGGCGCTCACGCGCGCACCCTAATACGGTAGGGGTGTGCAGCTGAGCGAGATCATGACCGCGGGCGTCGTCACGGCCGTCCCGGAGGCGAGCGCGATCTCGGTGGCCCGCCAGATGCGCGACCACCGGGTCGGGTCGGTCGTGGTCGTCGACCCCGCCGGCTCGCCGGTGGCGATGCTGACCGACCGCGACGTCGCGGTGCGGATCTTCGCCGAGGGGGTCGACGCCGAGTCCCCGGTCGGGGAGCACGCGTCGCGCCCGCTGATCTGCGGCGAGCCGGCGATGGAGCTCGACGAGGCGGCGGCGCTGATGGTCCAGCACCGGGTGCGGCGGCTGCCGGTCGTCGAGGCCGGCGGGCTGGTCGGCATCGTCACCCTCGACGACGTCGCGGTCCGCAGCGGCAACCTCGAGGTCGCGCAGAAGATGACCGCCGACGTGATCGAGGGCGCCCTGCCCCAGTTCTACTTCCACGAGCGGGGCTGAGCGAGCGTGCGCCCCGCCAGGGAGGAGGTGCTCGCCCGGGAGAAGCGCTGGTCGCTCCCCGTCGCCCTCGCGACGTTTGCCGGGGTCGCGCTGCTGGTCGGCTCCGCGATCGTGATCGCCGGCGTCAGCGGCAGCGAAAGCGCCGAAGTCCTGCGCCTCGTCCACAGCCACGGCGGCGACGTGACGCTCTCCACGCTGCTTGAGGCGGCCGGGTTCGTCCTGCTGGCGGCGCCGCTCGTCTACCTCTTCCGCGCCGATCAGGCGCGCAGCCGGCGGGTCCGCGGCCAGTTCGTCGGCGTCATCCTGGCGGCGCCGCTCCTGCTCGCGGTCGCAGCGGGCCTGAACGCGGTTGCGACGACGAACGCCGCTTCGGAATTCGCGGCAGGCAAGGCAACGTCGAGCCTCAGCCGCAGCGCCGCCGCCGCCGAATGCCGCTCCGACCGCAAGGGCAAGGGCGGCAAGGCCTTCGACGAAGAATTCGCCGGCGGCGCCGGCGGCCCGACCGCGCTGGGGAGGTGCGTCGAACGCAAGCTCTCGAACGACAGGGCCGAAAACGCGATCAGCGAAGCGTCGCCGCGCGGCCTCGCCACCGGCTTCGGCCTCGCCGGCCGCCTGGCGCTCGCCTTCGCCTTCATCTACTCCTGCCTGTGGGCGATGCGGACCGGCCTGCTGAGCCGCTTCTGGGGCGCCTTCGGGATCGCCCTCGGGGTCGCCGCGTTCCTGCTGCTGATCCAGTTCACGCTGATCTGGTTCGTCTACTTCGGGCTGCTGGCCGCCGGCTGGCTGCCCAGGGGCCGCCCACCCGCCTGGGCCGCCGGCGAGGCGATCCCCTGGCCCTCGCCGGGCGAGCGGGCCGCGGAGGCGCTGGGCGGCAAGGGCGCGGCCGACGGCGCGGAGCCGCCGATCGAGGGCGAGGCGGTCGAGGTCCCGGCGGCGGAGCTGCCGGGCGGCGAGCGGCGCAAGCGCAAGCGGCGCGACTGAGCGCCCCCGGTGGGGCAACGGCTCCTATGCGACCGCGAGCGAGCCCGCGGCCTGGCGCGGAGGCGGTTGGGCGGGGTCGGCGTCGTCCGGATCCGACTGCGCCGACCTGAGTGGATTGTCCTCGCCGGGGATCAGCTTGCGGTACGAACGCCACCCCCGGAAGTTGCCGCTCCATTCGGACTTCTTCAGGTCACCCGGGCCCAGCGGCTGCGCCGGGTGCTCCATCGGCGACATGTGGCCGCTCTCGAGAAGCCGGTCGTGAAGGGCGATGTCGGCATCGAGGTCCCGCTTGCCGGCATGCGTGAGGTAGCTGACCCTCGCGCACCGCCCGGCTGAGACCTTGACCAGGTCCAAGTCGCCCGAGACCTCTTCCCGGTCGTCCGGGCGAATGAGCGGAAGGTGCCACTCGGTCAGATCGAGCTCGGCTGGAACGGAGGCGTCGATGGCAGCACGCATCGCCGTCGCCAGCCGCCTGATCTCGGGCTGCGCGTCCGGATGGCAGCGCAGGTTCCAGAAGTTGTCCCACTCGGTGGCGCTGACGATCACGGTGTGCCACATGAAGGGCTCGAGCAGCCGGTTGGCGATCTGCTTGTGGACGTTCAGCCAGTCCTCCGGCTGGCCGTGGTTGCGGCAGGTGTCCTCGACCCGCTCCACGAATGCGAGCAAATCCTCGCCCCTGGGCACCGCATCGGGCCGGGTCACCAGTCCAAGCACGTGCCGCACCGCATCGTCGCGCGCCCGCAACCACTCGTCTTCGGCCGTCAGCTGCGCCTCGCCGGCGAGCGGCGTCCCCGCCTGCATGCCGGGCTGGTTCGAGCCGAACTCGATCGGGACGCAGGGGTCTTCGATCACGCGACGCAGCTGCTTCGCGATCGGGATTGCGCGCGAGCTGGCGGAGTTGCGCGAGAAGACGCGGTGGGTATTGAACTCGGGGAGGATGAAGCGCGGGAAGGTGACCTCGAGGGTCGTCAGCCGGTATCCAGCAGGGGATCGAGAGTCAGCGAGGACTTTGGCGTCGATGGCCATCTGCTGTCGGCAATCTCCCAATTCGACCGGATGGACTTGTCGAGGCTCATTTTGCCGGCCCCCGACCGTGTCGACCCTCAATCGCAGTCCCGGCAGCCGTCGCGATCCGAGCTCGCCGCCGGGGCCGCGTAGGGCAGCTCGCCGGTGTCGTGCAGCTCGTGGCGCAGCGAGTTGATCACCGCGCCGAGCAGCAGCGCCAGGCTGAGCACGTAGAACCAGAGCAGGGCGATGAGGATGAAGCCGAGCGTGGAGCCGAAGCGCGAGAGGCTGGAGACGTTGGCTAGGTAGAAGGGGAAGGCCCAGTTGGCGATCCCGGCGGCGAGGGTGACGAAGGCGGCGCCCGGCCAGACCGCCCGCCAGGGCATGTGCCCTTTCGGCACCGCCCAGAAGATCACGCAGCAGATCACGAAGGTGATCAGCACCGCCGCGGCCAGCAGCAGGGCGCTGTCGATCGCCTTGATGTGGGAGAGCCCGAAGGGCAGCCTGTCGGTGCTGGAGACGAGCGCTCCCTCCATCGCCGGCAGCAGGATGCCGGCGGCGATGAAGAGCACGACGACGAGCAGCATCGTGAAGGCGAAGCGCTTCTGCTCGACCCAGCTGCGGCACTCGACGTGGTAGATGCGGCAGAAGGCGGTGTCCATCGCCCCCCAGAAGGAGGCGCCGATCCAGAGCGAGCCGACGAAGGCGGCGATCCCGATCGTCGTCGAGTTTTCCTCGACGCGGTTGAGCACATCGGTCAGGGTCCGCTGCTCGACGTTCGGGAAGAGGCGCTGGAGGTCGTTGACGACGCTGGTCTCGACGCCGTGGATCGTCAGCACCTGGCCGAATACGAAGAGGACCAGCAGCGCGAAGGGGAAGACGGCGAGCATCAGGTTGTAGGCGACCATCGCCGAGAGCCCCGTGACGTTCTCGCGGTAGGCGCGCTGCCAGAAGGCGTGCAGCCAGGGACGGGCGTGGCGTTTGATTCGATAGACCATTGACTTCAGAAACTGAAGCGCCTATCATGCGAACAGACGTTTGAGAGGCCAGAGACGTCCCCCCGAGGCAACGGCAACGCCGAATCGCTTGCTCTTCGGACCGGATAGCCGGTCCGTTTTTTCGCGACTTTCGGCTCGCTGCGGACTTTCATCGGGTAGGACTAAACCACCTAGCGAAGAGAGACGAGTGGAGACAGGATGCTGGTAGCAGAGCTTCAGGAGCTTGAGGAGGTAAAGGGGCTGATCACCCGCGGTCAGCAGCTCGGCGTGCTCACGTTCGGCGACGTCGCGGCTGCGGTCTCGGAGGTCGACCTCGACGAGTCCGACGTCGAGGACCTCTACGGGCACCTCGAGAAGTCGGGGATCGAGCTGGTCGAGGACATGGACCCGGCCCAGAAAGCGGCCGCGGAAGCGATGCCCATGGACACCGGGAAAAAAGGCCGGCGCCGCCAGAAACAGGCGCTCGACCTGAAACCCGACATGACGACCGACTCGCTGCAGCTCTTCCTCAAGGACATCGGCAAGGTGCGGCTGCTGACCGCGGCGGAGGAGGTCGAACTGGCGAAGCGGATCGAGCGCGGCGACCTCGACGCGAAGCAGAAAATGGTCGAGTCCAACCTGCGCCTGGTCGTCTCGATCGCCAAGAACTACCGCAACCAGGGCCTGCCCTTCCTCGACCTGATCCAGGAGGGGACGCTGGGCCTGGTCCGCGCCGCGGAGAAGTTCGACTACCGCAAGGGCTTCAAGTTCTCCACCTACGCGACCTGGTGGATCCGCCAGGCGATCGCCCGCGCCCTGGCCGACAAGGCGCGCACGATCCGCATCCCGGTCCACGTCGTCGAGAAGCTGAACAAGATCGGCCGCGCCGAGCGCAAGCTGGTCACCGAGCTGGGCCGCGAGCCGACCCCGGAGGAGATCGCCGAGGTGACCGGGATCGACCCCGACGAGGTCGACTCGATCAAGCGCTCCGCGCAGGCGCCGGTCTCGCTGGAGAAGCCGGTCGGCGACGAGGAGGAGTCCGAGTTCGGCCAGTTCATCGCCGACGAGAAGGCCGAGTCCCCGTTCGACCGGGCGGCCGACCTGCTCACCAAAGAGGCGCTGAAGGAAGCGCTCGAGAACCTCTCCTACCGCGAGCGGCGCGTGCTGGAGCTGCGCTACGGGCTGGGCGGCGAGCACCCGCGCACCCTCGACGAGGTCGGGCGCACCTTCAACGTGACGCGCGAGCGGATCCGCCAGATCGAGAACCAGAGCCTGAAGAAGCTGCAGCAGCTCGGCGAAGCGCAGAAACTGCGGGAAGTCACCGGTAAAGGGCTGGCCCTTCCGGTCGATACAGGCCGGGATGTTCGAGATCGACGCAGCGCTGCGCATCCTCATCGAGCGGGAGGGATCTGACCTGCACGTCAAGGTGTCGGCGCCGCCGACGATGCGGCTGCACGGCGAGCTGACCCCGATCGAGGGCTACGGGCCGCTCAGCGGCGAGGACACCGAGAAGGCCTTCCACGACATCGCCGAGGTCCGCTCGCTGACCGAGTTCGAGGAGGCGGGCGAGGCCGACTACTCCTACTCGATCCCGGGCCTCTCCCGCTTCCGCGTCAACACCTTCCGGCAGCGCGGCTCGATCTCGATCGTCTGCCGCGCGATCCCCTTCGACATCCGCTCGATCGCGGAGCTGGGCCTGCCCGACGTCGTCCGCGCCCTGGCCGAGGAGGAGCGCGGGATCATCCTCGTCAC
Organism: uncultured Solirubrobacterales bacterium; assembly: GCA_963696185.1. GTDB lineage: Bacteria > Actinomycetota > Thermoleophilia > Solirubrobacterales > 70-9 > VRUE01. The sequence goes on along the minus strand of OY968825.1, from coordinate 1,192,858 downwards.
CGGCACCACCGGCTCGGGCAAGTCGACGACGCTGGCGGCGATGATCGACCACATCAACCGGACGCGCTTCCAGCACATCGTCACGCTGGAGGACCCGATCGAGTACCTGCACCAGGACAAACGCTCGATCGTCAACCAGCGCGAAGTCGGCTCCGACACGGAGAGCTTCGGCCGGGCGATGCGGCGCGTTCTGCGCCAGGACCCCGACGTGATCCTGATCGGCGAGATGCGCGACGAGGAGACGGTGCGCACGGCGCTGTCCGCCGCCGAGACCGGCCACCTCGTCCTCTCCACCGTCCACACCCTCGACGCGACCGAGACGATCAACCGCATCATCGACTTCTTCCCGCCCCACCTCCAGCACCAGGCGCGGGTGATGCTCGCCTCGACCCTGAGGGGGGCGATCGCGCAGCGGCTCGTCCCCGACGTCAGCGGCGAGGGCCGCGTCCCCGCCTCCGAGGTGCTGGTCGTCACCGGCCGCGTCCAGGACCTGATCCTCAACCCCGAAGAGACCGGCAAGATCACCGAGGTGATCGCCGAGGGCGAGTACTACGGGATGCGGACCTTCGACCAGTCGCTGCTCGGCTACGTGATGGAGGGCAAGGTCGCCGAGGAGGTGGCGCTGCGGGCCGCCTCCAGCCCGCACGACTTCAAGCTGATGCTGGCGGCCGGCGGCCAGCGGGCGAGCGGGATCGAGCAGCTCGCCGGCCGCCCTGGCGAGTAGTTGGGGGTACGCGCGTCCAGGGAGCCGGGCAAATCGCTTGGCGCCGCGGCGGGGCGGTCCCGGCCGGCGCCGCATTCCGGCGCCCGCGACTCAAGCTCCGAGCCGAAGCTGCCGAGCTAGATAAGCGAACGTATGAGGGAGAAGCTGAACAGCAACCCGCTGGCGCAGGTCGCCCTGGTCGGCGTCCTGCTGGTCGCCGCGGCCGTCTTCCTGCTCTCCTCCTCGGGCAAGGGGGGCGAAGAAGAAGCGGCGGGCACGGCGGCGGGCGGCTCGGCCGCGGCGACCACGACCGCCGGCGCCGCGGGAGGCGCCGCAGCGGCCGCGCCGCCCCCGGGCGCCCTCGCCGCCTCGGCGCCGCCCCCACCGCACGCCGTCACCTCCGCCTTCGCCGCCGGCCGCACCGTCGTCCTGCTCTTCGTCCGCAAGGGAGGCATCGACGACCGCATGGTCGCCGCCGCGACCCGCCGCCTCGCCTCGCTGCCCGAAGCCTCCACCTTCGTCGTGCCCGCCGACAGCATCGCCCGCTACGCGGCGATCGCCCAGGGCGTCGACGTCGAGCCGCGTGCCGGCGCTCGTCGTGCTGCGCCCGAAGCGGCTCGACCACGGCGTCCCCACCGCCTCGGTCAGCTACGGCTTCCAGAGCCCCGCAGAGCGTCGAACAGGCGGTGCGTCGACGCCGGCTACAAGGGCCCCACGCTCGACTACCACCCACTAGCGGCATGGACCGCCAGGGAATACCCGAGCCATCTGCGCCCGGTCCCGGACTCCGGCGGCTCGGCCGCCCCCGCGCTCCCGCCCGAGGCGGGCGGCACACCCGGCCTGACGCCGCCCCTGACGCGCGGCCGCTCCAGCGGCTTCGTCACCGACGTCCTCGTCGACCTCGGCTACGTCTCCGACGATCGCGCCCGGCAGGCGATCGAAGAGGCGCGCACCGCCGGTCGCCCGCCCGAGCAGCTGCTGCTCCAGCAGGGGGCGGTCACGGCGGACCAGCTCTCGCGCGCGGTCGCCGAGCGCTACGGGCTCGACCACGTCGACCTCTCCGCCTACCACGTCGACATGGCCGCCGCCAACCTGATCTCGGTCAACACGGCGCGCCGCTACAAGGCGCTGCCGGTCGGCTTCGTCGACCGCGAGACGCTGCTGGTGGCGATGGCCGACCCGACCAACGTGCTCGCGGTCGACGACATCCAGATCGCCACCGGCGCTCGACTGCCGCGTCGCGGTCGCCGCCGAGGAGGACGTCGACGCGCTGATCGGCCGCCTCAACACGCTCCAGAGCGCCGTCAGCGAAGCGGTCGTCGAAGGCGAGGAAGAGGCCGAGGAGGAGCTCGCCGAGGTCAGCGACATCGAAGTCAGCGCCGAGGACGCGCCGGTCATCAAGCTCGTCTACAGCATCCTCGGCCAGGCGGTCGGGGAGGGCGCCTCCGATGTCCACTTCGAGCCGGAGGAGGGCGAGATGCGGGTGCGCTTCCGCGTCGACGGGGTGCTGCGCGAGGCGGCGCACGTGCCGAAGCGGATGGTCAACGCGGTCGTCTCGCGGGTGAAGATCATGAGCGACCTCAACATCGCCGAGAAGCGGGTGCCGCAGGACGGCCGGGTCAGCATCACGGTCGAGGACCGCCGCGTCGACCTGCGCGTGACGACGCTGCCGACCCAGCGCGGCGAGGGGGCGACGATCCGCATCCTCGACGAAGAGAACGCCCAGCGCTCGCTCGACGAGCTCGGCATGGACGGCCCAGCGCCCGCGAGCGCTTCGAGGCTTCCTTCCGCCAGGCCTACGGGGCGGTGCTGGTCACCGGGCCGACCGGCTCGGGCAAGTCGACGACGCTCTACGCGGCGCTCCAGGACCTCAACCAGGTCGAGAAGAAGATCATCACGATCGAGGACCCGGTCGAGTACCGCCTGCGCCGGCGTCAACCAGATCAACGTCAACCGCAAGGCGGGGCTCGACTTCGCCACCGGCCTGCGCTCGATCCTGCGCGCCGACCCCGACATCGTGATGGTCGGCGAGATCCGCGACGGCGAGACGGCGCGGATCGCGATCGAGGCGGCGCTGACCGGCCACATGATGCTGACCACCCTGCACACCAACGACGCCCCGGGCGCGGTCACCCGCCTCACCAAGATGGGGATCGAGGCCTTCCTCACCGCCTCCGCGGTCGACTGCGTCGTCGCCCAGCGGCTCGCCCGCAAGCTCTGCACCCACTGCAAGCGGCGCACGATCGTGCCGCCGCAGGCGCTCGCCGACGCCGGACATCCGGATCGGCGTCGAGCTGGAGGCCTACGAGCCGGTCGGCTGCGGCCGCTGCAACCAGAGCGGCTACCGCGGCCGGGTCGGGCTCTACTCGGTGATGAAGATGAGCGAGCGGATCAAGGAGATGACCGTCGCCCAGGCGCCGGAGGCGGAGATCGCCGCAGTCGCCCGCGAGGAGGGGATGCTGACCCTGCGCGAGGACGGCGTCGCCAAGGTGCGCGCCGGGCTGACCAGCATCGAGGAGGTGCTCCGTGTCACCGCCTGAGGCCCCGGAGCGGCGCGCTAGTCGCTTTCGGGTATCGAGGAATCCGGCCGGGGGGTCGATCTAGATGGGCATGGACTTCGACTTCGCAGAGGTTCTGCGCCGCATGGCCGAGGCCAAGGCCTCCGACGTCCACCTCACTGCCGGCTTCCCGCCGGCGATCCGCGACAAGGGCAAGATCGTCCCGATGGAGGGCTTCCCGGTGCTCACCGGGCAGGAGACCCGCGAGGTCGTCTACAGCATCCTCAACGACGACCAGCGCAAACGCTTCGAGAACAACCAGCAGCTCGACTTCGCCTACGCGATCCCCGACGTCGCCCGCTTCCGCGTCAACTGCTTCTTCCAGCGCGGCTCGGTCAGCGCCGCCTTCCGCCTCGTGCCGCAGGAGATCCCCAGCCTCGACTCGCTCGGCGTCCCCCAGGTGCTGCGCGAGCTGACCGCCAAACCGCGCGGCTTCGTGCTGGTCACCGGCCCGACCGGCTCGGGCAAGTCGACGACCCTGGCGGCGATGCTCGACGTGATCAACACCGAGAACCAGGACCACATCCTCACGATCGAGGACCCGATCGAGTTCCTGCACCAGCACAAACGCTCGATCGTCAACCAGCGCGAGGTCGGATCGGACGCGCCCGACTTCGCGCTCGGCCTGCGCGCCGCCCTGCGCGAGGACCCCGACGTGATCCTGGTCGGCGAGATGCGCGACCTGGAGACGATCTCGACGGCGCTGACCGCGGCCGAGACCGGGCACCTCGTCTTCGCCACCCTGCACACCCAGTCGACGGCGCAGACCGTGGACCGGATCATCGACGTCTTCCCGTCCCAGCAGCAGGGGCAGGTGCGCACCCAGCTCTCGATCGCCCTGCAGGGGATCGTCACCCAGCAGCTGCTGCCGACCGCCGACGGTATGGGGCGGGTCGTCGCCTGCGAGGTGCTGGTCCCGACCCCGGCGATCCGCAACCTGATCCGCGAGGGCAAAACGCACCAGATCTACGCCGCCGTGCAGACCTCGGGCGCGGTCGGGATGCAGACGATGGACGCCGACCTGGCGCGGCTGGTGCGGACCGGCAGGATCACCCGCGCGCTGGCCGAACAGCGCGCCTCGGTGCCGGAGGAGCTGAAGCGGCTGCTGGGCGAGGCCCCGCTGGCCGCGCCCGCGCCGGCGGGCATCGGCGGCGACGGAGCGATGCAGCCGGCCCCGGCGCCGTCCGCTCCGCCCCCCGTGTCGTCTCCGCCCCCGACCTACGTCCAGGGGGGCTAGGCGGTGGCGGGCGCGACGACATTCACCTTCCGGGCGATGGACGTCGCCGGCGCCGCCTCGGCCGGCGAGGTCGAGGCCGAGTCCAAGGCGCAGGTCAGCGAGCAGCTCCGCCAGCGCGGCCTGATCGTCCTCGACGTCAGCGAGAAGAGCGAACCCGCTGAAGATCGAGGACTTCCTCCGGCGGTTGCAAGAGCGTCGACATGCGCGAGCTGGCCGTCTTCTCGCGCCAGTTCGCGACCCTGGTCGCCTCGGGGATGCCGATGCTGCGCACCCTGCACACGCTGGAAGAGCAGACCCAGGACGAGATGATCCGCGAGGCGGTGGCCGGGGTGCGGGCCGACGTCGAGGCCGGCAGCACGCTCGAGCAGGCGATGGCAGCGCCACCCGAAGGTCTTCGACCGCCTCTTCCGGGCGATGGTCCGCTCCGGCGAGCAGTCGGGACGTCTGGAGGAGGCGCTGGACCGGATCGCCTTCCAGGTGGAGAAGGCCGACGCGCTGCGGCGCCAGGTCAAATCGGCGCTGATGTACCCGGCGCTGGTCTTCGGCTTCGCGGTCGTGGTGCTGGTCGCGATCGTCATGTTCGTGATCCCCGTCTTCGCCAAGATCTTCAAAGAACTCGCCGAAGAACACCCCGAAGAAGGCGGCGGGCTGCCGGCCCCGACGCAGCTCTGCGTCGACGCCTCCAACGTGCTGACCGGCTACTGGTTCATCCTGCTGCCCGGCCTCGTCATCGGCTTCTTCGCCTTCTTCAGGTGGAAGAAAACCGAGCGCGGCAAGGAGGTGTGGGACCGCTTCACACTGCGGATCCCGTTCAAGATCGGCGACGTGATCCAGAAGGTCGCGCTGGCCCGCTGGTCGCGCACCTTCTCGGGCTCGGTCTCGGCGGGCGTGCCGATGCTGCAGGCGATCAAGCTGACCGGCGAGACGGCCGGCAACGTCGTCGTCGAGAAGGCGATGGACGAGGTCTACGCCTCGGTCAAGCGCGGCGGCTCGGTCGCGGCGCCGATCGAAACAGACGCCGATCTTCCCGCCGATGGTCGGCCACATGGTCGCGGTCGGCGAGGAAACCGGGCAGCTCGAGCACATGCTGAGCAAAATCGCCGACTTCTACGAGGCCGAGGTCGACGCCAAGGTGAAGGCGCTAACCGCCCTGATCGAGCCGGTGATGATCGTCTTCGTCGGCGGCATGGTCGGCTTCATCGTGATCTCGATGTACCTGCCGCTCTTCAGCATCTACGAAAAGATCCGCTGACCCTGCTCCGCTTCGCCGACAGCGACCTGTTCGGCACCAAGCGCGTCGGCCGCCCCTGAAGTGTGATTTCTCTGCACGCAATGTGAAAGTTCGCGCGCAGCGCCTTGACTTCGGCGGCCGGACGCGATTTACCTCCCCGGGTAGGGGTCGGGGACTTTCATGCGCTATGATCATGACCATGAAGAGGCTCAAGATATCTGCGGGCGGGCAGGTCTCCGTCCCGGCTGCGGTGCGGCACAGGTGGAAGACCAGGGTCGTGGTCGCCGACGACCGAGGCGACCATCTGATCCTCCGTCCCGCTCCCGAGGATCCGATCGAGGCCGCCCGCGGGGCCTTCAAGGACTACCCAGGGCCCTCCGTCGACGAGATGCGCCGTCTCGACCGCGAAGAGGAACGAAGGGCGGAAGAGCGGAAGTTCGGCCCAGACCCGACTTGATCCTGCTCGACGCCAACGCGCTGCTTGCCATGTTGCGTGGCGAGCCGGCCGAGCTTGAGGTGGTGGCCCTTCTGCGGAGTGGTGAATGCGCGACACCGGCGTCATGCCTCTCCGAGGTTGTCGATCGGCTTATCCGGCGCAGCGGTGTCCGACCCGATGACGTCGCCGATCGCCTCGATCCGCTGATCGAAGCATCGCTGGGAATCCTTGCGATCGAGAACCAGGTCGCCTGGCAGGCGGGCGAGCTCCGTGGCGTCCACTATGCCCGCGAGGGCACAGACCTTTCGCTTGCGGACTGTCTTCTGCTTGCCGTCGCCGGTCCCGATGACAAGCTCGCGACCTCCGATGGCGCCCTCACCGCTATCGCCCGCGACCTCGATATCACCGTGATCCCCCTCCCCGACAGCCGCGGTCGCCGGCCGGCCGTCGATTAGACGAGCAGCGAGGCGAGGGCGGCGGCGACGACGATCGCGGTCGTCCAGGTGACCGCCTCGGCGGTGATCTCCATGTCGAGGCCGTAGGCGTGGGCGACGACCATCGAGTTGATGCCGGTGGGCATCGCGGAGAGCAGGCGGTAGGCGGCGGGAAGGTGGATCAGCGGGGCGGCGAGCAGCATCAGCAGCGCCGGCGCCACGGCGAGCCGCGAGACCGCCGCGAGCGCGACGGGGCGGGTCAGCGGCGGCGGCATCGGCAGGACGCCGTGCTCGGCGTTCTCGGCCAGGGTGGCGCCGACCGCGAAGAAGCCGATCGGCAGGATCGCCACGACGAGCGCCTGCGAGAGGTCGACCAGCAGGTGGGGGGCCAGCGCCGGCGGCGCCAGCAGGCCGGCGATCGCGGCGTAGAGGGGCGGGTTGCGGGTGAAGAAGGCGCGCACCCGCCGGCGCGGGCTCTCGCCGGCCTTCGTCCCGAAGGCGGCGCCGATCGCGAAGGCGCCGAGCAGCAGCGAGGGCCCGCTGACCAGCACGTCGTAGAGGACGGCGGTCGGGAGCTGGCCGCGGCCGAGCAGCGCCACGGTCAGCGGGTAGCCGAGGTAGCCGGTGTTGACGCAGAGCACGGCGCTGACGACCGCGCCCGCCCGCGGAGGCGGCAGCCGCAGGACGTGCCTCGCCAGCCACCAGGCGAGCAGCGCGGCAAGCGAGACGGCGACGATGCCGAGCCCGAGCCCGACCCCCTGCGCGAGGTCAAGCCGGCTGGAGGCCAAGTTGAAGAAGATCACCGGCGGCAGCAGCGCGTAGAGGATCAGGGTCAGGGCGCGCCTCGCCGCCAGCCCCGCCGCCAGCGGCCGGCGCCGCTCCGAGGAGACGCCGACGGCGACGGAGGCCACGATCGCGGCGGTTATCAGCAGGACGCCCATCGGGCGCGGAGGCTATGGGTCCGCTCAGAAGAGGGAGGCGCCGGCGTGCTCGGCGAATTCGACCAGCGGCTGCGGGACGATGCCGAAGAAGACGACCGCGGCGGCGGCGAGCAGCGCCGGCGCCGACGAGGTAGAGGCGGCGGCCCGCCTCGGGGTCGATCGGGTCCGCCTCCGGGGCGGCGCCGGCGATCGCCGGCGTGGCGGCCGGCGCGACCTCGCCGCCCGGCCGCATCCACATCGCCGCGACCACCCGCAGGTAGTAGGCGAGCGAGATCATCGTGCCGACCGCGATGAAGACGGCGAGCCAGGTGTAGTCGCCCTGCGACCAGCGCCTCGATCAGGTAGAGCTTGCCGATGAAGCCCGCCGTCGCCGGCAGCCCGGCCAGGCCCGAGCATCGAGATCGTCAGCGGCCAGGCCAGCAGCGGCCGCTCGCGGCCCAGCCCCTGCACCGCGCGGATGCCGTCGCCGTAGGCGGTCTCGCGCTCGCGGGCGACGATCACGGCGAAGGCCGCGAGGTTCATGAAGGCGTAGGCGGCGAGGTAGAAGACGAGCGCGTTGACGCCGGCCTGGCTGGCGACCACCAGGCCGCCGAGGATGTAGCCGGCCTGGGCGACGCCCGAGTAGCCGAGCAGCCGCTTCAGCGAGTCCTGGCCGAGCGCGCCGACGTTGCCGACGACGATCGAGATCGGCGGCCAGGACCGCCAGCGCCGGCTGCCACTCGCCCGCCTGCGGGGCCAGGGCGACGTCGAAGAAGCGGACGAAGACGGCGAAGGCGGCGGCCTTGGTGGCCACCGCCATGAAGGCGGTGATCGGGGTCGGCGCCCCCTCGTAGACGTCCGGCGTCCACTGGTGGAAGGGGGCGATCGAGGCCTTGAAGGCGAGCCCGACCGCGGTCAGCGCGATGCCGACGAGGACCAGCGGGTCGCCGAGGACGCCGGCCCGGCCGATCGCGGCGGCGATCGCGGCGAAGTCTGTCGAGCCCGAGCCGCCGTAGAGGAAGGCCATCCCGTAGAGCAGCGTCGCCGAGCCCAGCGAGCCGACGATCAGGTACTTCAGCCCCGACTCGAGCGACTGCTCGCGGCGCAGGTTGGTGGCGCAGAGGATGTAGAGGGGGATCGAGAGCGTCTCGATCGCGACGAAGAAGGTGACCAGGTTCTGGGCCTGGGCCAGCAGCGTCATGCCGAGGACCGAGCCGAGCAGCAGCGCGCTGTGCTCGCCCCGGCCGGCCTGCTCGGCGGCCGGCTCGCGGATCGAGAGCAGGACCGCGAAGGCGGCGCTGAAGAGGGCGATCAGCGAGATCGAGATCGCCAGGTCGTCGAGCCGCAGCGCCCCGGCGACCAGTTCCTTCGATTCGTTCCACTGCCAGACCAGGAGCCCGGCGGTCACCGCCAGGGTCAGCAGGGTCAATGCCGGCGCGGAGCGCTTGGTGCGGTCGAAGACCGCCGACATCAGCACGACGCAGATGCCGACGGTCAGGGCGATCACGGGCGAGAGCCCGGCGTAGTCGAGATGTGGGGCGTGGAAGGTCACTTCTTCGCCAGGCTCCCTTCCGGATGGACGGCGCCGACGCTTTCGTGCACGGCGGGATCGGTCCGCTTCAGGATCAGCTGCGGGTAGAGGGCGAGACCGAGAATGCAGAGGACGAGCGGGACGAGGACGAGGCCGTCGCGGCAGGCCGATCTCGCGCGAGGGGACGTCGTCCGGTTTGCGGTTGTGCATCGTGCGCTGGTAGAGGCGCAGCGCGTAGTAGGCCGACATCGCCACCCCGGAGATTGCGACGATCGCGAGCACGATCTTCGCCTGGAAGAGGCCGTTGAGGATGTAGAACTCGCCGATGAAGTTAGCCGATCCCGGCATCGCCAGGGTCGCCAGGGTGACGATCAGGAAGAGCGCCGCCAGCACCGGGGCGCGCATCGCCATGCCGCCCATCTTGCGCAGGTCCTCGCTGCCGGAGCGCTCGGCGAGGATCGCGATGACGATGAAGAGCGGCGCGACGACGAGGCCGTGGTTGACCATCTGCAGGATCGCCCCGTTGGCGCCGTCGGCGCGCAGGGCGAAGATCCCGGCAGTGATGAAGCCGAGCTGCGCGACCGAGGAGTAGCCGGCGATCAGCCGCACGTCGGTCTGGGTGAAGGCCATCACCGAGCCGTAGAGGATTGAGGCCAGGGCGATCAGCAGCATCACCTCCTGGAACTGGACCGTCGCGGTCGGGAAGAGCGGCAGGACGATGCGCAGGAAGCCGTAGGCGCCGACCTTTGCCAGCACCCCGGAGAAGACGGCCAGCGCCGGCAGCGGCGCGGCGCGGTAGGCGTCCGGCATCCAGCCGTGCAGCAGGAAGGCGGGCATCTTGACCAGGAAGGCGGCGGCGAAGAACCAGAAGATCCAGCGCTGGCTGCCGGCGCCGATCGGGTGCTTGGCCAGCTCGGCGAGCGAGAAGGTGACGTGGCCGCCGTGGGCGGCGATGATCGCCGTCGCGATCGCCCCGACCAGCATCAGCAGCGAGCCGATCAGCGTGTAGACGATCATCTTCAGGGTCGCCGCGGAGGCGCTGACGCCGTCCGCGGTCCGTTCCCCAGACGCCGAAGAGGAAGTAGAACGGGACCAGCATCAGGTCGAAGAAGAGGACGAAGAGGAGCAGGTCCTGGGCCAGGAACGAGCCCAGGGTCGCCGTCTCGCCGAGCAGCATCATCAGGAAGAACAGGTGCGGGCGCTCCTGTTCGCGGAAGGCGGCGAAGGCCGTCGCGCCGGTCCACAGCACCGCCGTCAGCAGCACCATGAAGACGTTCAGCCCGTCGACGCCGAGGCTGTAGTCGACGCCGAGGCCGGGGATCCAGCTGACGTCAACCGTGTCCTGGAGGCCGCTGCGCCGGAGTCGAAGCCGGCGAGCAGCGCGATCGCCAGCCCCAGGGTCGCGACGGCGCCGGCGGTCGCCCACCAGCCGGTCGAGCCGCTGCGGCAGGAAGAGGCCGACGAGGCCGAAGGCGAGGGGTGTCCAGAGAACCGAGTTGGTCATGAGCTGCTGAGCAGGAAGTAGAGGGCGAGGCCGGCGAAGCCGGCGATCAGGAGAAGTGCGTAGCTGCGGACGAAGCCGCTCTGCGCGAGTGCGGACGACGCCGCCGGCGCTGCGCACCGTCTCCGCCGTGCCGCTGGTCATGCCGCCGACCACGACCCGCTCGAAGGTCCGGTTCGGCGAAGCGGCCGATCGCCAGCGCCGGGCGCACGACGAGTACGTCGATCAGCTCGTCGAAGTACCACTTGTTGACGAGGAGGGCGTGGACGGGACGGAGGCGCGCCTGGAGCAGCGCCGGCAGCTCGGGCCGCGCCACGCAGAGCAGCAGGCGACGGCGATGCCGGCGAGGGTGATCGCGGCGCCGATCGCCAGCCCGACCCACTCGGCGCCTGTCGAGGCGTGGACCGCGGCCAGCGGCGAGCCGGCGAAGACCGGATCGAGGAAGCGGAAGACCGCGTCGGTGACGCCGGGGATCTGGATCAGCCCGGCGAACAGCGCGCCGGCCGCGAGCGCCGCCATCGCCACTGCCATCGGCCAGGACCGCTCGGCGATGTGGTGCTCGGGCGCCGGGGAAGCCGACGTCGGCGTCCTCGGCCTCGCCGGTCGCCGGGTTCTCGGGCTCGGCGTGGAAGAGCCGGCCCGTGTCGATCAGCTCCTGGGCCTCGGGGCACGGCTTGCCGGGCAGCACCCGGAAGATCAGCCGGAAGGTGTAGATCGCGGTCAGGAAGCGCGCCGACGTAGCCGAGCCGATCGCCATCCACCCGTACAGCCCGCCGCGCGCTTCGGCGTAGGCAGAGGATCTCGTCCTTGGAGAAGAAGCCCGAGGTGCCCGGGAAGGCGGCCAGCGCGAGGCCGCCGATCACGAGCATCGCCGAGGTGAACCGCATCGCCCTCCGAAGCCGCTCATCCGGTCGATGTCCTGGCGGTTCGCCATCGCCGCGATGATCGAGCCGGCCGCCATGAAGAGCAGCGCCTTGAAGAAGGCATGGGTCATCAGGTGGAAGAGGCCGGCGCGAGTAGGCGCCGATCGAGACGCCCATGATCATGTAGCCGATCTGGCTCATCGTCGAGTAGGCGATCATCCGCTTCAGGTCGGTGACGACGAGCGCGATCGTGCCGGCTACCAGCAGCGTCGCGAGGCCGACGAAGGCGGCGACGTCGGCCGCGGTCGGGGCGAGCTCGAAGAGGACGTGGGTGCGGGCGATCAGGTAGACGCCGGCGGTGACCATCGTCGCCGCGTGGATCAGCGCGGAGACCGGGGTCGGGCCCTCCATCGCGTCGGGCAGCCAGGTGTGGAGCGGCAGCTGCGCCGACTTGGCGAAGGCGCCGACCAGCAGCAGCAGGCAGATCGCGGTGATCGTCCACTCGTTGGTGCTGAACACCTGCGGCGCCCTGGCGAAGACGGTGCCGAATTCGAAGCTGCCGATTTCGCGGAAGATCAGCAGGGCGGCGAGGACGAGGCCGATGTCGCCGACCACGTTGATCACGAAGGCCTTCATCCCGGCCGCGGTCGCGGTCGTGCGCCGGTACCAGAAGCTGATCAGCGCGTAGGAGGCGAAGCCGACGAAGGCCCAGCCGACCGTGAGCAGGACGAAGTTGCCGGCGAGGACGAGCAGCAGCATCGAGAAGACGAAGAAGTTGAGGTAGCTGAAGAAGCGGCGGTAGCCCTGGTCGGAGCTGCATGTAGCCGAACGAGTAGAGGTGGATCAGCGCCGAGACGCCGCTGACGACCAGGACCATGAAGAGCGAGAGCGGGTCGACGAAGATGCCGAGCTTGATCGTCGAGGCCGGCGGCGCTCGGCGTATGTCCCAGAGCGAGGAGGCGTGGTGGCGGGCGTCGGGGGACTTCGCCGAGCAGCCCGACCAGGGCGGCGACCCCGCAGGCGAAGGCGAGGGCGATCGCCGCGGTGCCGATCGCGCCCGGCGGCGCGCGGCCGGGAGCGACCCGGAAGCCGAGCGCGATCGCGATCGAGCCGAGCAGCGGGAAGAGCAGGACCAGCCAGGCCCAGGCGGTGGCGCTCATCCGCGCAGCTCCCTCAGCTCGTCGACGTCGAGCGGCAGGCGGCGGCGGAAGATCGCCACGATCAGGCCCAGGCCGACGACCACCTCGCAGGCGGCGACGACCATCACGACCAGGGCGAAGACCTGCCCCTGCTGGTTGCCGACCATGCGGCTGAAGGCGACCAGCGCCAGGTTGCCGGCGTTCAGCATCAGCTCCAGGCAGAGCAGGATCACCATCGGGCTGCGGCGGATCAGGATGCCCATCGCGCCGACCGCGAAGAGCAGCGCGGAGAGGACGACGTACCACTCGATGCTCACGGCGCCTCACTCACGTCGGCGAGCGGCGAGGACGACGCGCCGACGGCGGCCAGCAGCAGCAGGATCGAGGTCGCCTCGAAGGGCGACGAGGAACTTTTCCAGCAGCAGCAGGCCGATCGCGGCGGGGTCGCCGAAGCCCGGCGTTGACGTGGGGCCCGTGCGTGCCGAGCGCCGCCAGCGAGGAGCCGAGCACGGCGATCGAGAGCTCGACGAAGAGGGCGGCGCCGAGCAGCGGCGCGAGGAAGCGCTGGCCCGGGATCGGCTCCCAGGCCGGCTCCTGGTCGCCGCCGACGTAGGCGACGACGAAGACGTAGAGGACCATCACGGCGCCCGCGTAGACGACCACCTGGGCGGCGGCGACGAAGGCCGCGGTCAGCAGCAGGAAGAGGACGGCGAGCGAGAAGAGGTGGACGATCAGCGCCAGCACCCTGTAGAAGGGGTCGCGCATCGCGACCACGCCGACCGCCCCGCCGAGGGCGCCGAGCGCGGCGAGGAAGAAGAGGACCGCTTCCATCACTCGCCCTCCTCGCGCAGCGGCGTCTTGCTCCAGCGACTCGGCGAGCAGCATCTCCTTGGTGAAGATCAGGTCGTCGCGGTCGTAGTCGGCCATCTCGTAGTCGTGGCCCATCGTGATCGCGTCGAACGGGCAGGCCAGCTCGCAGTAGCCGCAGAAGATGCAGCGGGAGAGGTTGATCTCGTAGACCGCGGCGTAGCGCTCGCCGGCCGAGACGCGCTCGCTCGGGGACGTTCTCGGCGGCGACGACGCGGATGCAGTCGGCGGGGCAGGCGGCGGCGCAGAGCGAGCAGCCGACGCACTTCTCCAGCCCGCTGTCCTCGAAGCGGTGCAGCTTGTGGCGGCCGCGGAAGCGCGGGTAGACGGGGGTCTTCTCCTCGGGGTACTGGATCGTCAGCGGCCCCTCGATCAGGCGCGCCATCGTCGTCTTCAGGCCGCGCAGCGTCTCGCGGAAGGCGCGCTAGGCGCCGCCGAGCGCCACCCGGCTCGGGCCCGCGCTGGACCTGCGATCACGTCCTGGTCCTTGAGGTAGGGGAACTCGGTCACGTGACCACCACCAGCACGGCCGTGACCAGCATGTTCAGCGTCGCCAGCGGCAGCAGCACCTTCCAGCCGAGGCTCATCAGCTGGTCGTAGCGCAGCCGCGGCAGCGTCGCCCGCACCCAGATGAAGAGGAAGACCAGCGCCATCATCTTGGCCAGCATCCAGACCGGGTCGAGCCAGGCGGGCCCGGGGCCCATCCAGCCGCCGAGGAAGATCGCCGCGGCTATCCCGGAGATGACGATGATCTCCATGTACTCGACGAGCAGCGAAGCTGGCGAAGCGCATCCCGCTGTATTCGGTGATGAAGCCCTGGACCAGCTCGGCGTCGGCCTCGGGCAGGTCGAAGGGGGCGCGGTTGGTCTCGGCGAAGCCGGCGACCATGAAGATCAGGAAGCCGACGATCTGCGGCACGACGAACCAGATGTGCCCCTGGGCGTGGACGATGTCGACCAGCGAGAGGGAGCCGGACATCATGATCACTCCGAGCAGCGCCAGCCCCATCGAGACCTCGTAGGAGATCAGCTGCGCGGCGCCGCGCATCGCGCCGAGCAGGCTGTATTTCGAGCCCGAGGACCAGCCGCCGAGCAGCACCCCGTAGAAGGCGATCGAGCCGACCGCGAAGAAGTAGAGGATGCCGATCGGGACGTCGATCCCGTAGAGGCCGACGCCGTGCTGGACGTCGCCCCAGGGGATGATCGCCAGCGCCAGCACGCCGGAGAAGACCGACAGCAACGGGGCGATGACGAACAGGAGTCGGGATCGCGCCGGCGGGCTGGAAGGCCTGCTTGCTGAGCAGCTTGCCGACGTCGGCGAGCGGCTGCAGGATGCCGAAGGGCCCGACCCGGTTGGGGCCGTAGCGGTGCTGGAAGCGGCCGATCAGCTTGCGCTCCAGCAGCGTCAGCACCGGCAGCGATCCCGAAGATCACCCCGAAGATGACCAGCGACTTGACGATCATGCACCCAGGTCGCCTCGACGTAGCCGGTGTCGGCGATGGGAAGCATCAGCCGGCCGCCTTCTCGATCCGGACCGCGGCCGGGCCGCCGTTCAGGAGGGCGTTGGCGTTGCCCTCGGCGACGCCCTCGATCAGGAAGCAGACGCCGTCGGCGATGCGCTCCCTCATCGGCCACCTTCGCCCGCAGGCTCGTGCCGTTCTGGGCGACGCTCACCTCGTCGCCGGTCTTCAGGCCGAGTCGCTCCGCATCGGCCGGCGAGAGCTCGACCCGCTGCTCCGGCTTCAGGAAGCGCAGCGGCGGGTTCAGCTCGGTGATCGGGCCCGCCCAGAGGTCGCGGTAGGTGCCGAGGGCGAGGACGGCCCTCGGAGGGCTCCGCGCTGGCCCCGGCGACCTCCGGGCGAGGTGCGGCGCCGGCGCGCCTCCTCCACGCTCGGGAAGGGCCGAGGCCGCCTCGGGCGGTCCTGCCAGCGGACGCCGCGGCCGCCGATCTCGGCGTCGGCGATGCCGGCGTAGAAGGGGACCGCTTCGCCCAGGGCCTGCCAGGGCCGAGGGTCTGGGAGGCGATGCCGGTGTCGTGGCCGAGCGCCGCGCAGAGAGCTCGGCCAGCACGCGGCAGGTCGGCGCGGACCTCGCCCGGGCGGGCGGCGCTGGGCCGGATGCGCTGGAGGCGGCCGTCGGGGTGGGTGACCGTGCCGTCTTTCTCAGCGTGGGTCTCGAGCGGGAAGACGACGTCGGCTCTGGCCGTCGTCGCGTTCTCGAACATCGAGAAGGCGATCACGTGGTCGGCCGCCTCGAGCGCCCGCTCCCATGCCCCGGTGTCGGGGAAGTCGCGCAGCGGGTCGACGCCGAAGAGAACCACCGTCTTCAGCTCGCCCGACTCGAGCGCGGCGCGGATCCCCTCGGTTCCCTTGCCGGCGGCGGCCTTGGCGAGGCCGGGCCGGCGTCGGGCAGGCAGCCGACCTCGCGCAGGCCGCGGGCGTTGGCCACCTCGGGGATCTCGAGCAGGCCCGAGCCGTCCCTGGCGGCGAGGCCGAGCGCCGCGGCGACGTCGAGCAGGGCGCGCAGCGCCCCCTCGCCCTCGCGGCCGATCCGCTCGCCCCAGACGATCGTCACGCTCTCGGCGCCGCGCAGGACCTCGGCCACGTGGCGAGGCCGCCGCCGCCCTCGCTTCCGAGCCGCAGGCAGGCGGCCAGCTCGGAGAGGAAGAGGGTGGCGCCGCCCGGGCGCGTAGCGGGCGGCCGCCTCGGCGCCGCCGTCGAGCGCGGTGGGGCGCTCGGTCGCCACGGCCAGCCTGGCGCCGATTGCGGCGCATCGCCTTGCGGATGCGCAGGTCGAGGATCGGCGAGCTGTGCAGCGGGTCGGTGCCGACGACGAGGATCGCCTCGGCGTGGTCGATGTCGCGGACCCGCGGCCGAGAGCTCCGGCCGGGAGAGCCGCAGCAGGCGTCGCGCGGTCCGGCCCGCGCGCGGCGCGGGACTCGACGTGGGGCGAGCCGAGCGCCTCGCGCATGAGGCGCTGGACCAGGTAGCCCTCCTCGTTGGAGGCGTCGCCGACGATCGCCGCGCTCGCGCCGCCGGCGGCCGCGCAGGCCCTCGGCCGCCGCGGCGATCGCCGTCCTCCCAGCCGGCCGCGCCGTCGCCTTGCAGCCGCGGCGCGGTCGATCCGCTCCTCGGCTCCGAACATCTCGAAGCCGTAGCGGCCGCGGTCGCAGAGCCAGCCGTCGTCGACCTCGGCGTTGTCGCGGGCGACGCACCCGTTTCACCTGCTCGTCGCGCACGGTGAAGCTGACGTTGCACTGGCTCGGGCAGAGCGTGCAGACCGAGCCCGCCTGCTCGATGTCCCAGGGCCGGGCGCGGAAGCGGTAGGTGTAGCTGGTCAGCGCCCCGACCGGGCAGAGGTCGGTGATGTTGCCGTGGAAGGGCGCGACGTAGGGGCGGTCGTCGAAGGTGCCGACGAAGGTGCGGTCGCCGCGCTCCAGGAGCTGCAGCTGGGCGTCCTCGGCGACCTCCTGGCTGAAGCGCACGCAGCGGTAGCAGAGGATGCAGCGCTCGCGGTCGATCGCCACCAGCGGGCTAGAGCGGCGAGCGGCTTCTCGAAGTGGCGCTTGGGGTCGATGAAGCGGCTCTTGCCGGGCCCCCAGCCCATCGCGATGTCCTGCAGCGGGCACTCGCCGCCTTTGTCGCAGACCGGGCAGTCGAGCGGGTGGTTGACGAGCAGGAACTCGACGACGCGCGTTCTGCGCCCCCTTGACCTGGTCGGTGCGGGTGTGGACGACCATCCCGTCGCGGACCGGGGTCGAGCAGGAGGTCTGCAGTTTCGGCATCCCCTCGATCTCGACCAGGCACATGCGGCAGGCGCCGACCGGGTCGCCGAGCTTCGGCTCGTAGCAGAAGACCGGGATCTCGACGTCGCCCCGCCTGGCGGCGTCGTGGAGCATCTCGCCCTCGGTCGCGGCGACCTCGCGCCCGTCGATGACGATCGTCACCTCGCGCTTCCCGCGCTCACGGCATCGCCCCGATCGTCTCCGGCGCGCCCTGCACGGCGCCGATCCGGCTCACCTCGTCGAGCCGCGGCCCCTCCTCCGCGATCACCCGCTCGAACTCGTCGCGGAACTTCTTGCACCATCGCCGACGACCGGCATCGCCATCGCGTCGCCGAGCACGCAGAGGCAGTGGCCGATGATGTTCTGCTGGACCGAGGCGATGATGTCGAGGTCCATCGGCGTCGCCTCGCCGCGGACCACCCGCTCCAGCATCTTCACCGTCCAGTTGGTCCCCTCGCGGCAGGGCGTGCACTTGCCGCAGGACTCGTGGTGGTAGAAGCGCGCCGTGCGCAGCGCCATGTGGGGGATCGAGACGCGGTCGTCGGCGACGATGATCGAGCCCGAGCCGAGCATCGAGCCCGCCTCGGCCATCGCCTCGAAGCTGTAGGGGAGGTCCAGCTCGCCTCGGCGGTGAGGACGGGCGAGGAGGAGCCGCCCGGGTAGAAGGCCTTCACCTCGCGGCCCTCCTCGCGGGCCGCCCGCCAGGTCGTAGATCAGCTCGCGGATCGGGATCCCCAGCTCGACCTCGTAGTTGCCGGGCCGCCGCACGCAGCCCGAGACCGAGACGACCTTGGTCCCCGGCGACTGCTCGGTGCCGAAGCCGCGGAACCAGCTCGGCCCCGTGGGCGACGATCCGCGGCACGTTGGAGAGCGTCTCGACGTTGTTGATCAGCGTCGGCCCGCCGTAGAGGCCCTGGACCGCCGGGAAGGGCGGCTTCAGCCGCGGGTTGCCGCGCTTGCCCTCGAGCGCGTCGAGCAGCGCCGTCTCCTCGCCGCAGATGTAGGCGCCGGCGCCGCGGTGGACGACCAGCTCGAGGTCGCGGTGGCTGCCGAGGATGTCCTTGCCCAGGTAGCCCGCCTCGTAGGCTTCGGCGACGGCGGCGTCGAGGATGTCGGCCTGGGCGTCGTACTCGCCGCGGATGAAGATGAAGGCGCTGGCTATCGCCGGCGGCGAGCGCGGCGACCGCGATCCCCTCGATCAGCTGGTGCGGGTTGCGCGTGCATCAGCTCGCGGTCCTTGAAGGCGCCCGGCTCGGACTCGTCGGCGTTGCAGCAGAGGTACTTGGCCATCTCGCCGCGCGGCAGGAAGGAGGCCTTTTTGCCCATCGAGAAGCCGGCGCCGCCGCGGCCGCGCAGGCCCGAGTCCTCCAGCTCCTTCAGCACCTCGTCGGCCTCCATCTCGCGGTAGGCCTTCTCGAGCGTGGCGTAGCCGCTGTAGCCACGGTAGCCGGCGAGTGTGCGCAGCTCGGGGTCTTCGGCGTGCTTCAGCAGGACTCGCGTCTCAGGCATCGGGGCCTCCCGCCAGCGGCCGCTTCGCCAGCGCCTTCTCGGGCAGCACGTCCTCGCCCGCCTGCAGCTGCTCGACCGCGGTCGCCGCGTCGGCCGGCTCGAGCGGGCCGAAGTAGCGCTCGTCGATCGAGGCCATCGGCGCGATGTCGCAGGCGCCGAGGCACTCGAACCCGGTGACGAAGACGTCCTCGCCCCTCAGCGGCCGCCCGGAACGCATCCAGCAACTCGTCCCCCCCGCGCATCCAGCAGCTGATGTTGGTGCACACGGCGACTTTGTGAGTTCCCACCGGCTCCGTAAAGAAGAGGTCATAGAAGCTGGCAACCGACTCCAGGTAGGCGGGAGTCACCCGCATCACCGCCGCCGCCTGGCGGATCCCCTCCGGCGTGCACCAGCCGTAGCGCCGCTGCACCGCCCACAGCGCCGGGATCGAGGCCGACTTGCGGTCCGGATAGCGCGACATCAGCTTCTCGATGTGCTCGCGCAGCTCGGCCGGGCAGTCCGACCTCGTGCAGCTCCGGAACCCCCTCCGGGGAGCGGTCCGGAACCCGGCCCTCGGTCAGGGCGCGGTCGACGGGGAGACGGCTCACCGGTCCACCCCTCCCAGGATCGGGTCGAGCATGCCGAGGCTGGCGATCATGTCGGCGACGTAGCCGCCGACCGCCATGTCGCGGAAGGCCTGGAGGTTGACGAAGGAGGCATCGCGGAAGTGGACGCGGGCCGGCTTCGAGGAGCCGTCGGCGAGGACGAAGCAGCCCAGCTCGCCGCGCGGCGACTCGATCGAGTAGTAGACCTCGCCGGCCGGCACCCGGTAGCCCTCGGTGACCAGCTTGAAGTGGTGGATCAGCGACTCCATCGAGGTCGAGAGCTCCGAGCGCGGCGGCAGCACGTACTTGCGGTCGTCGGCGATGTGGGGGCCCTCGGGCAGGCCGTCGATCGCCTGCTCGATGATCCGCGTCGACTCGACGATCTCGGCCAGCCGCACCCGGTAGCGGTCGTAGTTGTCGCCGACCGTGCCGACCGGGACCTTGAACTCCATCTCCGGGTAGGCGAGGTAGTCGAAGGCCTTGCGCAGGTCCCAGGGCTCGCCGGCGGCGCGCAGCAGCGGCCCGGTGACGCCGAGCTCGAGCAGCCGCTCGCGCGAGACGATCCCGACCCCCTTGGTCCGCAGCAGGAAGATCTCGTTGCGGTCGAGCAGCGCCTCGTACTGCTGCACCCGCACCGGCATCTCGGCGATGAACTCGCGCAGCTTCGCCTCGAAGCCGAGCGGGATGTCCTCGATCACGCCGCCGACCTGGAAGTAGCGGGTGTGCATCCGCTGCCCGGTCGCCATCTCGAACAGGTCGAGGATCGTGTCGCGCTCGCGGAAGCAGTACCAGAGCATCGAGATCGCGCCGAGGTCGAGCGCCGTCGTGCCCAGCCAGACGAGGTGGGAGTGGATCCGGTTGAGCTCCAGGAAGATCGTCCGCAGGTAGCGTGGCGCGGGGCGGGATCTCGAGCCCGACGAGCCGCTCGACCGCGCCGCAGAAGGCCTCCATCTGGAAGAAGTAGGAGACGTAGTCCATCCGCTCGACGAAGGGGATGACCTTCCAGTAGCTCTTGTCCTCGCAGGACTTTTCGATCCCGGTGTGGACGTAGCCGATCACCGGCTTCAGGTCCCGCACGACCTCCCCTTCGAGGTCGACGACGAGGCGCAGCACGCCGTGGGTCGCCGGGTGGTGCGGCCCGATGTTGACCGTCATCACCTCGGTGCGGGTGTCGAGATCCGCCTGGGTGTCGACGCCGAGCTCAGCCATGGTTGCGCTCGTTGTAGGTGAAGGTGACCGGCTCGCCGCCGATCGGGAAGTCGCGGCGCTGCGGCCAGCCGACGTAGTCCTCGGGCATGAGGATCCGGGTCAGGTCGGGGTGGCCGCGGAAGACGATCCCGAAGAAGTCGAAGGCTTCGCGCTCCTGGAACTCGGCGGTCGGGAAGAGCGAGACGCAGGAGTCGATTTACGGAAGGCCTGCCCGCGGGTCCTGTCGCCGCAGGGGACCCACCACCCCCTGCGGTAGCTGAAGCTTCCTCGGGGGTGGTCCCCCTACGGCGCCACCCGCGGGAGAGGCGTCTTCCAGCATCGCTTTCACCCTGATCCGCTCCACACGGTCGCGGTTCAGGAGCTCGTAGTGGACCGCGAAGCGGGGCTGGGCCGGGAGGTAGTCGGCGGCGTGGAGGCTGGAGAGGAAGCGGTATTCCTGACCGGGCGTGTCGCGCAGCCAGCGCAGCACGTCGAGGACCTGGCCCGGGATCGACGACGAGCGCCGCCTGGCTGCGGTCGAAGCAGGTGTCGAGCACCGCGCCGGGGTGGCGCTGCTCGATCTCGCCGCGGATCAGCTCTAGCCCGGGCGCGTCAGGCACGGATCAGCTCCCTCGTCGCCTCGTAGGCCTCGGCGGCCTCCGGGTTCGGCATGCTCGCCGGGCCGCCGCGCGCCCACTCCTCGGTGCCCTCGGCGTTGTAGCGCTGCCGCCAGCCCTGGTCGGGGTTGCCTTTGATCTTGCGCTGCAGCTTGTTGAAGCCGTAGAGGACGGCCTCGGGCCGTGGCGGGCAGCCGGGGACGTAGACGTCGACCGGCATGAACTTGTCGGCCCCCTGGACGACGGCGTAGTTGGAGAACATCCCGCCGCTGGAGGAGCAGGCGCCCATCGCGATCGCCCACTTCGGCTCCAGCATCTGGTCGTAGAGGCGGCGGACGATCGGCGCCATCTTGATCGAGACGCGGCCCGAGAGGATGATCAGGTCGGCCTGGCGGGGGGAGGCGCGCAGCGTCTCGGCGCCGAAGCGCGCGAGGTCGTAGCGGGCGGTGACGATCGAGATCGGCGCCTCGATCGCGCAGCAGGCGAGCCCGAAGCTCGAGCGGGAAGATCGAGTTGGCCCGCGCCCAGTCGAGCATCTTCTCGAAGCTGGTCATCACGACCCGCTCCTCGACGTGGCGCTCCAGCTCCTCGCCCTCGAGGTCGCCGCGCAGCATGTCGCGGGCGCGCACCTGCGTCGTGCGCAGCGGCTGCCGCTCTACCTCCAATCCAGCGCTCCCTTGCGCCAGACGTAGACGAAGGCGACGAGCAGCAGCGCGACGAAGGTGATCAGCTCGCCGAGCACGAAGACGCTGTCGGCCCCCTTCAGGATCACCCCGACCGGATAGAGGAAGACGACCTCGATGTCGAAGAGGATGAAGAGCATCGCGACCAGGTAGAAGCTGACGCCGAAGCGCAAGCCGCGCGCCGACTCGACCGGGATTCCCGACTCGTAGGGCTCGCCCTGGCGCCGGGTGGCCGCGGTCGGCCGCTTCGGCCGCTTCGGGCCGACCACGGCGTTGAGCACCACGAAGGCCCCGCCGACCCCGAGGCCGAGCAGGGCAAAGACGAGTATCGGGCAGGTAGCTCTTCAGCATTTCGAGGTGTCGCGCAGGTCCGGATCGGGGTCGGCCCGGAGGCCGGCGCGATCCGTGCGCAGCCGGTGTTATACACCCCCCTTGTGACAACTTGCTACATAGTGATTTTCCGCATCAGCAAGCCGAATCCCGACCCTTTCAGGCGGATATAGCGATGCTCGAGGTCCATCTCGTCGTCGGCTCGGTGCTGATCGTGCTCAACCTGGTGGCGTTCGCGGCGGGCGGCGTCGCCTGGTTCCGCAAGCGCCCTTCGATCCCCTTCTGGTACCTGCTGCGCGCCGCCCAGGCCGCGGTCTTCGTGCAGGCCCTGCTGGGCGGCGGTGCTGGTCTTCACCGGCCACGAACCGGCCGAAAAGCTCCACTACCTCTACGGGATCCTGCCCCTCGTCGTCTCCTTCCTCGCCGAGGGCGCCCGGGCCGGCGCCGCGAGCGCGAGCTGGGCGACGTCGACTTCGAATCCCTCCCCGCCGACGACCAGCAGTCCCTCGCCCTCGCCATCGTCCGCCGCGAGATGGGGATCATGGCCGTCAGCTGCGGCGTCATCTTCTTCCTAGCCCTCCGCGCCGCCTCCACCAGCGGCGCCTTCTGACACCGATCGCCGACCGCTCACCCCGGAAGGTTGTGCGCATATCTGTCAGATCGACAGGCCCACACCCACGAAAGCAGGCCCGGACTCAGCCCCGGAACAAACGACCGCAGCTCGTCCGGACCGGGCGCTAGGCGGTTGCCGAGGCGAGCAGCACCACGTTCGAGAAGCTCAGCGGCTTCGAGCCACCCCCCGCATCCGCTGCGGCCTGCGTGATCGCGTCCCAGGCCTCCTCCTGGGCCTCGCCTGCGTGCTGCTCGATCATCGCCCGGATCGGGGCGGAGATCGCCCTGATGTAGGCGGTGAAGTGCTCCGGGGAGTCGAACTCGAAGGTGACCTCGTCCTGCTCCACGGCGACGTTCGAGAACCCACCGCCTTCGAGCAACCCGCCGATGGCAGCGGGAGTGGGCCGGGAGAGGGGCCCGGGCGTTCCGGCCGGGGGCGGGGGCACGTTCAGCCGCTCCATCGTCGTCCTCATCGGAATCGAGAGGAAGGGGACCTGATCGGGCTCGCCCCACGAGGCGATCGCCATCCGCGCGCCCGGCTTGAGGAAGCCTCGGATGCGCCCTGCGGCGGCCTCCGCGTCAGGCTCGAAGATGATTCCCCAGCGCGAGACGGCGGCGTCGAAGCTCGCGTGCGGAAAATCGAGGCTGGAGGCGTCCGACTCGATGAACTCGACGTTGCCCAAGCCGGCCGCCGCCGCGCGTTCACGCCCGAACGCGAGCATCTCGGCGGAGATGTCCGTGGCCACGACGCTGCCCTCCGGGCCGGCCTTGCGCGCGGCGGTTAGCGCCGGCTCGCCATAGCCGGCGGCGACGTCCAGGACCCGGCTTCCCGACTGCACGTCAGCGAGCTCCACCAGCCGCTCGCTGATGCGCCGGTCTGCGCTGTCATTGAACTCGCTCCACTCCTTCCATCCCACCGCAGCAGAGTCCCAGTGCTTGTGCTGCGCTTCGCGGAAGTCGACCGGGTCGATCGCCTCGGATTCCATGCTCGCTCCTCCTTACCACCCCATCGCAGTGCACGGCGACGCTAACCGATTCGGGTCACCGGCGGATCGCCACCGGCTGCGACTGAGTGAGCTCAGCCCAGTGGCCGGTAGGCGCCCGCGTGGAAGACGAGGGGGTCGCCGTCGGTCGTCGCCAGGGCGGTCACCTCGCCGGTGACGATGACGTGGTCGCCGCCGGCGATCACGTCGTGCAGCTCGCAGGCGACCTGGACGAGGGCGCCGTCGATCGCCGGGACGCCGTCGCGCTCGCTCCAGGCGACGCCTGCCCACTTCTCGGCCGGCGGCGCCTTGGTCGCGAAGGCGCGGGCGATTCCCTCCTGGCCGGCGTGCAGGACGCCGATCCCGAAGCGGTTGGCCGCCTGCACGGCGAGCAGGGTGCGGGAGCCGCGGTCGAGGCAGGCCAGCATCAGCATCGGCTCGATAGAGAGCGAGCAGACCGCGTTGGCGGTCGCCCCGGCGGGTCCCTCGGGACCGCTCGCGGTGACGATCGTGACGCCGGTCGGCAGCATCGCCATCGCGGCGCGGAAGCGGGCTGGGTCGGGGCGGCTCATCGGCGGGCGATCGATTCCAGATCCGGGTGGGCGGGATTGGGATCGGGCATCCAGAAAGGACAATATGATGCGCGCCTCGTGCGCCCCGCCCTAGCGACAGCCCTGGCCGTCCTCGCCGCCCTCGTCCTCGCCGCCTGCGGCTTCGGCAAGCAGGGGATCGCGCTCTCCAAGAGCGATCCCAACTACAACGGCGCCGTCCTCTTCGCGACGCACTGCTCCGGCTGCCACACGCTGAGCGTCGCCGGCACGCAGGGAACGGGGAATCGCGGCGTGCGCACGCAGGGGCCGAACCTCGACCAGCGAACCGAGACATACGAGGATGCCCTCTTCGCGATCCAGAACGGCGGCTTCTCCGGGGCGATCATGCCCCAGAACATCGTTGTCGGCCCCGAAGCCGAAGCGGTGGCGCGCTTCGTCGCCAAGTACGCCGGGCAGAACGCCGAAACCACACCGCGCCCCGAAGAAGCCGGAGCCGCCGGGCGCCACGGCGCTGCGGGCGCGGAATCCCCCTAGCGGATCGGGCCCGTGCTCGACCTGAAGCTGATCCGCTCCGACCCTGAGCGGGTCAAGGCGGCGCTGGCGCGCCGCGGCGCCGCCGAGCGGGTCGACGAGCTGCTGGCGCTCGACGCCCGCCGCCGCGAGCTGCTGCCCGAGATCGAGGGCGCCCAGGCCGAGCGCAAGGCGCTCTCCAAGCGGATCGGCGAGGCGAAGCGGCAGGGCGGCGAGGGGGACGAGCTGATGGACAGGGTGCGGGAGCTGAAGGAGGCGATCGAGTCGGGCAAGGCCGAGCTGGAGCGGGTCGAGGCCGAGCTGGACCGCCTCGCCGCCACCCTCCCCAACCTCCCCGACCCCGACGCCCCCGACGGTATGACCGAGGAGGACGCGGTGGTCCTGCGCGAGGTCGGCGAGAGGCCGAGCTTCGACTTCGAGCCGCGCGACCACCTCGAGATCGGCACGGCGCTGGGCCTGATCGAGATGGAGGCGGCGGCGAGGCTCTCCGGATCCCGCTTCGCCTACCTGAAGGGCGACCTGGTGCTGGTCGAGCTGGCGCTCGTCCGCTTCGCGCTCGAGCTGGTGCGCGAAGAGGGTCACGAGCCTGTCGTCCCGCCCGTGCTGGTGCGCGAGGAGGCGCTGTTCGGAACGGGCTTCCTGCCCGGCGACCGCGACCAGATCTACGAGGTGCCCAAGGACGACCTCTTCCTGGTCGGCACCTCGGAGGTCCCGCTGGCCTTCCTGCACGCCGGCCAGATCCTCGAGCCGGGACGGCTGCCGCTCCGCTACGCCGGCTTCTCGACCTGCTTCCGCCGCGAGGCGGGCGCGGCCGGCCGCGACACGCGCGGCATCTTCCGCGTCCACCAGTTCGACAAGGTCGAGATGTTCTCGTTCGTCGAGCCCTCGCAGTCGGCGGCCGAGCACGAGCGGCTGCTGGCGATCGAGGAGCGCATCCTCGGCGAGCTGGAGATCCCCTACCGGGTGGTCAGCATCGCGGCCGGCGACCTCGGCGCCCCGGCGGCGAAGAAGTACGACTGCGAGGCCTGGATCCCCAGCCAGCGTCGCTACCGCGAGCTGACCTCCTGCTCGAACACGACCGATTACCAGGCGCGCCGCCTCGGCTGTAGGTATCGGCCCGCCGACGGCGAAGCACCGCAGGCGGTGCACACGCTGAACGGGACGGCGCTGGCCGTGGGACGGACGATGATCGCGCTGATCGAGAACAGGCAGGAGCGGGACGGCGGATTCACGCTACCTAATACTTTGCATTCCTACGGCTGCCCTGACAGGATTTCGTCACGATGAGCACCAGCGTGCGGGACACGAAGCGCGTCGTCCTCTGCGACGACCACGAGATCGTGCGCGAGGCGATCAAGGCGCGGATGGCCAACTCGAACGCGCTGCAGATCGTCGGCGAGGCCTCCAACGGGCGTGACGTGGTCGACGTCGTCAAGGACCTGGAGCCCGACGTCCTGATCATCGACGTCGAGCTGCCCAAGCGCGACGGGATCGAGGCGACCAAGGAGGTGCTGAAGGCGCGGCCGCGGACCAAAGTGATCATCTTCACGGCGCACGCCCAGCCGGACCTGCTGGCGCTGGCGCTGCGGGCCGGCGCCTCCGGCTACGTGCTGAAGTCCGCTCCGGCCGAGGACATCGCCAGGGCGGTGAAAGCGGTGACCGGCGGCGGCACCTTCCTCGGCGGCGACTTCGCCGGCGGCAAGCCGTCCGAGGTCGAGAAACTGCTCGACCTCTCGCCGCGCGAGCGCCAGATCCTCGAGCTGCTGGCCGAGGGGCTGCGGGTGAAAGAGATCGCCGAGCGGCTCGGCCTCAGCCCGGCCACCGTCCACACCCACGTCCGCAACGCGATCGCCAAGCTCGAGGTCGACACCCGCACCGAGGCCGTCGCCCTCGCCGTCCGCTTCAGCTACCTGGGCGCCGGCGGCGGGGTCGAATAGGCCCGGCATCCCTCCCCCGCCTCACAAGCCCGTAGACCGCGATCCCTACCCTTGATCTGTGCCCAAGGTCGAGAAATCGGATCGGGAGTGGCGTGAGAAGCTGACGCCCGAGCAGTACGAGGTGACGCGCAAGGCGGGCACCGAGCGCGCCTTCACCGGACCCTATTGGGACGAGAAGGGTAAGGGCATGTTCCACTGCGTCTGTTGTGGCGCCGAGCTGTTCTCCTCCGGCACCAAGTTCGACTCCGGCACCGGCTGGCCCAGCTTCACCGAGCCGGCGAACCTGGAGAACGTCGAGCTGCGCCCCGACGACAGCCACTTCATGCATAGAACCGAGGTCGTCTGCAAGCACTGCGACGCCCACCTCGGGCACGTCTTCGACGATGGGCCGGAGCCGACCGGCAAGCGCTACTGCATCAACGGCTGCGCGCTGACGCTCGAGAGGACGTAGGGCGGCGGGAGGTGTCCCATCCCTGCGCCGATTGCCTGGGCGCAATCGTCAGGGCGATCGTCGCGCAGGAGACGAGCGCGATCGAGGCGGCCAGGAGGAAGGCGCCCTCGTAGCCGGTCAGGGCCGCGGCGAGGCCGGCCAGCGGTGCGCCGAAGCCGACCCCGGCGTCGAAGAAGGCCGTGAAGGTGCCGAGCGCGGCGCCCCGCCGCGTCCAGGGAACGCGGCTGACGACGATCAGCGAGAGGGACGGGTAGAGCAGCGAGAAGGCGGCGCCCATCGCCAGCGCGCCGGCCAGGGCGACGGGGAGGCTGTGGGCGAGGGCGATCGTGGTCAGGCCGACCGCCTCGACGGCGGCCGCCGTGGTTGCGACCCGGGCCGGGCCGATCCGGTCCGGCAGGTCGCCGCCGGCCAGCCGGGTCAGCACGACCATCGTCGCGAAGGCGCCGAAGACTGTCGCCCCGTGCCCGACCCCACGCGCCTCCAGGTGGAGCACGACGAAGGCGGCGACGGCCGCGTAGCCGGCCGAGGCGAGCGCGAGGGCGAACCCCGGGCGGATCGCCTCGCGGGCGATCAGCGGGTGGTGCTCGGGGTGCGCGACCGGCCGGAAGGGGTCGGGGAGCCGAAGCGCGACCAGCGCCCCAAGCAGCGGGGCCGCCCCGGCGAAGACCCAGACGGCCGTGTAGCCGGCGGCATGCAGCAGCAGCTCGCCGATCAGCGGGCCGACGCTGAGCCCGGACCAGACCGCGAGGCCGTAGAGGCCGATCACCCGGCCGCGCCGCCGCGGCGGCGCCAGGTCGACGATCCAGGCCGAGCCCGCCGTGAACACCGTCCCCTCGCCGGCGCCGAGCGCCAGTCGGGCGGCGATCAGCCCCGGCACGCCGAGCGGCAGCAGGTAGAGGAAGCCCGCCGCCGCGACGGCGAGCGAGCCGAGCAGGACGGTCGAGCCTGCGCCCGCGCCGATCGGCGAGGCGTCCGGCGAAGGGGCGCAGGAGGAGGCCGGTGATTGCGTAGGAGCCGATCACCACCCCGACGGCGACGTTGCCGGCGCCGAGCGGCCCGTGCACGTAGCGCGGCAGCACCGGCAGCACGGCGCCGACCGCGAGCAGGCCGCAGAAGGTGACCGTGAAGACGCCGGCGAAGGCGATCCCCGGACGGTCGACGCCCGGCGGCGACGCGTCGGCTGTTGCGCTCACCGCAGCAGCGCCGCGAGGTCGTCGAGGACGTGGTCGGCACGCGGCTCGGCGCTCGCCGCCTGCTCGCGGGAGGTCGCGCCGCTCAGCACCAGGATCGTCTCGAGGCCGGCGCGGCGGCCGCCCTCGACGTCGGATGAGGGACGGTCGCCGATCATCGCCACCCGCTCCGCCGTGCCGAGCCGCCGACGCGCCGTCTCGAACAGCGCCGCTTCGGGCTTGCCGCCGATCGCCGCCGTCGCGCCCGAGGCCGTCTCGACCGCGGCGAGCACCGCACCGGTGCCCGGCCAGCCGCCGCCGGGCATCGGCATGGTCGGGTCGCGGCTGGTCGCGAACAGCGCCGCGCCGCGCTGCAGCGCCAGCGTCGCGGTCAGGAGCTCCTCGTAGTCGAAGCCGCGGTGGCCGGCGACGAGCACGACGCTCGCCTCACGGCCGGCCTCGCCGTCGAGCGGCTCCAGCCCCGCCGCGACCACCGCCTCCCTGAACGCCGTCGCGCCGATCACGAAGGCGCTCGCCCCCGCCCCGGCCGCCTCGGCGGCGAGCCGGGCGGTCGCCGCCGCCGCGGTCACGACCCGCTCCTCGCCGACCGCGACCCCGGCCTCGCGCAGCCGCGCCGCATAGGCGGACGGCGCCCGGTTCGGGTTGTTGGTGACGAAGGCGATCTCCTTGCCGGCGGCAAGCAGCTCGCGCAGCGCCCCGGCGGCGCCGGGCACGAGCTCCGGCCCGACCCAGACCACCCCGTCGAGGTCGATCAGGAAGCCGTCGAGTTCGTCGGCGAGCGCCATCCGGCCGCAGGCTAGTGGTTGTCTCTCGATACGGTGAGCCGCATGGCGGATTCCAGCTCGCCCGTGTTGAGCGCCGTCGACGTGACCCGTCGCTACGGCGAGGACACGACCGCGGTCGACGCGCTGCGCGGGGTCAGCCTGGAGCTGGCGCGGGGCAGCCTGACGGCGATCATGGGGCCCTCGGGGTCGGGCAAGTCGACTCTGATGCACATCCTCGCCGGGCTCGACCGCCCGACCAGCGGCACGGTGGCGATCGACGGGATCGAGATCGCCGCGCTCGACGACAACGCGCTGACCAAGCTGCGCCGCCGCCACATCGGCTTCGTCTTCCAGTTCTTCAACCTGCTGCCGATGCTGACGGCCGAGGAGAACATCCTGCTGCCGGAGCGGATCGCCGGCGAGAAGCCCGACGGCGGCTGGCTGGCGGAGCTGCTGGAGCGCGCCGGCATCGCCGGCCGCCGCGGCCACAGGCCGGCGGAGCTGTCGGGCGGCGAGCAGCAGCGGGTGGCGATCGTCCGCGCCCTCGCCTCGCGCCCGACGATCGTCTTCGCCGACGAGCCGACCGGCAACCTCGACTCGACGAGCGGCGCCGGCATCCTCGAGCTGCTGCGCTCCTCGGTCGACGCCTACGGCCAGACGACGCTGATGGTCACCCACGACGTCAACGCCGCGGCGATCGCCGACCGCGTCCTCCTCCTCGCCGACGGGAGGATCGTCCGCGAGCTGCGCGGGGCGGGCGGCGCCGAGATCGTCGCGGCGACCCAGGATCTCGCTGCTCCGTGAACCGGGTCGCGGTCAAGGGCCTCTTCTTCCGCCGCGGTCGCTCGATCCTGATCGCCGTCGCGATCGTGATCGGGGTGGCGCTGGTGAGCGGCACCTACGTGCTCACCGACACCATCACCAAGGCCTTCGACAGCATCTTCAGCGCCTCCTACGCCAACACCAGCGCGGTGATCTCCGGCAAGAGCATCGTGCAGGGGTCGGTGGCCGGCAACGTCACCATCCCCGAGTCGCTGCTGGGCCGGGTGCGCGGCCTGCCCAGCGTGCGGGAAGCCTCGGGGGCGATCTTCTCGGTCGGCTCGGCCGCCGACCGGGCGCAGCTGCTCGACCGCCAGGGCAAGACGATCTCGGCCGGCGGGGCGCCCACCTTCGGCTTCGGCTTCGACCCGAGGGCGACCCGCTTCAACCCCCTGAAGCTGACCGCGGGCCACTGGGCCGCCACCGACGGGCAGGTCGTGATCGACAAGGGCGTCGCCGACCGCTACGGCTTCGGGGTGGGGCAGCGGATCGGCGTCTCGGCGGTCGGGCCGACCCGCTACTTCACGATCTCCGGGATCGCCACCTTCGGCTCGCTCAGCTCGCTGGGCGCGACGACGGTCGCTGTCTTCACCGTGCCCGAGGCGCAGCGGCTGCTCGGCAAGGAGGGGCGGGTCGACGCGATCTTCCTCGCCGCCAGGCCCGGCTTCACCCCCGGCCAGGTCGTCGACCAGGTGCGGCCGCTGCTGCCGCCCT
Source organism: uncultured Solirubrobacterales bacterium (assembly GCA_963696185.1). GTDB lineage: Bacteria > Actinomycetota > Thermoleophilia > Solirubrobacterales > 70-9 > VRUE01. The sequence goes on along the minus strand of OY968825.1, from coordinate 1,162,190 downwards.
CGACCCAGGTGAGGACCGGCGCCCAGCAGGCGAAGGCCGACTCCAAGGACGTCCAGGGCGCCCTCCAGTTCATCCAGTACTTCCTGCTCGCCTTCGCCGGCCTGGCGCTCCTGGTCGGGGCGTTCGTTACCTTCAACACGATCTCGATCACGGTCGCCCAGCGGATGCGGGAGTTCGCGACGCTGCGCTCGCTGGGCGCCTCGCGGCGGCAGGTCCTGCGCTCGGTGCTGATCGAGGGGCTCTGCGTCGGCGCTCTCGCCGCGGCCGTCGGGCTGTTCGCCGGCTTCGGCCTGGCGAAGGGGCTGGAGGCCCTGTTCAGCGGGCTCGGCGTCTCGCTGCCGACCAGCGGAACCGTCTTCGCGACCCGCACAGTGGTCGTCGCGCTGCTGCTCGGGACGGGGGTGACGGTCGTCTCCAGTCTGGCGCCGGCGCTGCACGCGACCCGGATCTCGCCGATCGCCGCGATGCGCGAGGGGGCGACGCTGCCGCCGAGCGGGGTCTCGCGGCGGCGCGGGCCGATCGTCGCCGTGGTGCTGACGGTCGGGGCGGCGCTGCTCGCCTACGGCTCCTTCGGCGGCCTCGCGACCCTGACCTCGATCGAGCTGATCGGCGGCGGCTGCCTGGCGATGTTCGTCGCCGTCGGGCTGGGGGCGGCGACGCTGGTGCGGCCGCTGGCCGCTGCGGTTGGGGAGCCGGCGCGGCGCCTCGGCGGCGAGGCGGGGCGGCTGGCGAGCGAGAACGCGACGCGCAACCCGGTCCGCACCGCCCGCACCGCCTCGGCGCTGATGGTCGGGCTGGCGCTGGTCACCGCTGTGGCGACGCTCGGCGCCGGCCTGCGCGCCTCCGAGCGCGGCGCCCTGGAGGGCGCCGTCAGCTCCGACTACGTGGTCACCTCGAAGAACGGCTTCCAGCCGTTCCCCGCTGCGGCGGGGGCGGCGCTGCCGGGAACGGCCGGCGTGAGCCTGGTCTCCGACGTGCGCGGCGACGCGGCGAAGGTCTTCGGCAGCGAAACGCTCGTCAACGGCGTCGCCCCCGACTTCGGGCGCGTCTTCGACGTCCACTGGACGCGGGGCTCCGACGCGGTGTTCGCGCGCCTCGGCGCGGCCGGCGCCGTCGTCGAGCAGGGCTTCGCCGCCGACCACGGCCTGCGGGTCGGCAGCGCCTTCTCGCTGCTGACCGCCGCCGGCCGCCGCCTGCGCCTGCGGGTCGCCGGCATCCAGTCGCCGACCAGCCTCCAGAAGATCGATCCGCTGATCGGCAGGGTGGTGATCTCCAACGCCGCCTTCGACCGCTCCTTCCCGCGGCCCTCGAACGTCTACAGCTTCGTCGACGCCCGCGGTGGTGCGACCGCGGCCAACACGGCCGCCCTGGAGCGGGCGCTGAAGCCGTTCCCCGACGCGGTCGTCTACACCAAGGCGGGCTGGGTCGACAGACGCTCCAGCGGCATCAACATGCTGCTCAACCTGCTCTACGTGCTGCTGGCGCTCTCGGTGATCGTCAGCCTCTTCGGCATGGTCAACACGCTGGTGCTGTCCGTCTTCGAGCGCACCCGCGAGATCGGGATGCTCCGGGCGATCGGGATGACGCGGCGCCAGGTGCGGCGCATGGTCCGCCAGGAGAGCGTGATCACGGCGCTGATCGGCGCCGGGCTGGGGCTGCCGCTCGGCATCCTGCTGGCGGCGGTCTTCACCCATGCGCTCTCAGATCGGGGCATCGGCTTCTCGCTGCCGGTCGGAGAGCTCGTCGCCTTCACGCTGGTCGCGATCCTCGCCGGCGTCCTCGCCGCCGCCGCGCCCGCCCGCCGCGCCGCCCGCCTAGACGTCCTCGCCGCCCTCCACTACGAGTGACCGGCGCGGACCGGATCGCCTGCGAGAGCCTTCCCAGCTTTGGCGGTTCCGCGGAACCACCTTTGAGCAGCGCTGTCATCGTCCCGCACATTGTATATCGAAAATGTTATATTCTTGGCGTGCTTAAAGCAACCAGGCGCATTCGTTGCGGCCGCCTCGTCCGGGAGGCGCGTCGCCGTTACGGGCTGGACCAGGCTGAGCTGGCCAGGCGCCTCGGCACGAGCCAGCCGGCAATCAGCCGCATCGAGCGCGACCAGGTCTCGCCAACCATCGAAACGCTCGAGCGGATGCTCAACGCGATGGGCGAGACGCTCCGCGTCTCGACTTTGGCTCTCGACCAGCCGGCGCCCGGTGGCAGCAACCAGTCGATTGCCGAGCTGCGGGCGGACTATCGGCTGAGCGTCGAGGAGCGGCTGGCACAGGCGGCGCAGCTGAGCGAAATCGCGACTGAACTGGCCGCTGGGGCAGAGTTCCGATGAGTCAGGGGGGACGAGACGCCGAAGCTGGGGCAAGCGACATTCGACCGCTTCGCCCGGAGCCGCTGATCGCAGTGCTCGTAGCCAATGAAGTCGACTTCATCGTCATCGGCGGTTACGCCGTCGCCGCCCACGGTTTCGCCCGGGCGACCAAGGACATCGACATCTGCCCGAGTTCCGGCGATGACAATCTCCAGCGATTGGCGGCCGCCCTTTCGGAGCTCGAAGCGAAGCCGATCGGCCTCGACGAGTTCGAGGGCGAGTTCGATCTTGAGCCAGACCTGGACGGCTTGAAGATGGGCGGCAACTGGACGCTAATGACCAATCACGGCCGGCTTGACGTCATGCAGACCTTCAGCTTCGAGGGCGCTGACGAGGGCGAGGGCGGCTTCGGGGATCTCGCTCCTCACACGGTCGAGCGCGACTTCCTGGGCCACCGCGTCAGGTTCTGCAGCTATGACGACCTATTGCGAATGAAGCACGCTGCCAACCGTGCCCAGGACAAGGTGGACGTTGAGAGCCTCAAAGCCGCCCGCGGCGAGCTTTGACGATCAGCCGCAGCCGGTGTTGTTGCCGCAGCTGGAGCAGGTGTAGCAGCTGCCGGTGCGCTGCATCATGCCGCCGCACTGCTCGCAGGCGGGGCCCAGCTCGAGGCCCGACATCCTGGCCGGCACGACCGGCGGCGTTTCGGTGAAGGCCGCTGCGGCGGGGACGGCCTCGCCGCCCGTCGCCTTCGCCTTCTCGGCGCCGCCGTCGCCCGGCTTGGCGTGGCCGTTGCCGCCGTTGCCCGGCTTCGCGGCCCCGCCGCTGGTGTCGATCCCGAGGCCGAGCTGGGTCGTCTCCGCCTCGCGCTTGGCGCGCACCTCGCTGGTCAGGATGCCGAGGTCCTCGAGCGTGTCGGTGTCCTCGATGAAGCGGCTGGCCAGCCAGCGCATGATGTAGTCGGGCAGCGATTTGGCGAAGGGGATCTCGGGGTTCTGCGTCATCCCCTCCGGCTCGAAGCGCATGTAGCTGAACTTGCGCACGAAGACCTCGAGCGGGACGCCGTACTGGAGGCCGATCGAGATCGCCGTCGCGAAGGCGTTCATCAGCCCCCGCATCGTCGAGCCCTCCTTGCCGATGTCGGTGAGGAAGATCTCGCCGACCGAGCCGTCCTCGTACTTGCCGGCCGTGATGTAGCCCTCGTGGCCGGCGATCCAGAACTTGTGGGTGATCGACTCGCGCTCGCGCGGCATCCGCTTGCGCTCCGGCGGCGCCGGCGCGGCCGCCGCTTCGGCGGCCTCCGCTCCCTTCTCCTTCTGGGCGTCGGTGCGCAGCGCCTGCGCGGTCTTCGAGCCGTCGCGGTAGATCGCCAGCGCCTTCAGGCCGCCCTTCCAGCCGCGCGTGTAGGCGTCGGCGATGTCCTCGACCGTCGCCGACTCGGGCAGGTTGACCGTCTTCGAGATCGCCCCGGAGATGAAGGGCTGCGTCGCCGCCATCATGTCGATGTGGCCGGTGTGGGAGATCGCCCGCTCGCCGACCGCGACGTCGAAGACCGGCAGGTGCTCGTCCTTGAGGCCGGGCGCGCCGATGATCGTGCCCTTCTCGGCGATGTGGGCGTCGATCTGGTCGATCTCGGCGTCCGAGTAGCCGAGCGTGCGCAGGGCGAGCGGCACCGAGCGGTTGACGATCGTCATCTGCCCGCCGCCGACCAGCTCCTTGAACTTGACCAGCGAGAAGTCTGGCTCGATCCCGGTCGTGTCGCAGTCCATCAGGAAGCTGATCGTCCCGGTCGGCGCCAGCACGGTCGCCTGCGCGTTGCGGTAGCCGTGCTCGTCGCCCAGCTCGACCGCCTCGTCCCAGGCTCGCTGCGCCGCCTCCAGCAGGTCTCCCCTGATCCCGGTCGGGTCGACGTCGTAGGCGGCGTCGCGGTGCATCCGCATGACGCCGTTGTGGGCCTCGCGGTTCCTCCCGTACTCGTCGTAGGGGCCGGTCGCCTCGGCGGCGATCAGCGCCGACTGGCGGTAGGCGCGCCCCGTCATCAGCGCCGTGATCGCGGCGGCGACGTTGCGGCCCGCCGGGGAGTCGTAGGGCAGCCCGTCCGACATCAGCAGCGCGCCGAGGTTGGCGTAGCCGAGCCCGAGCTGGCGGAAGCGGTTGGCGTTGGCGGTGATCTCCTCGGTCGGGTAGCTGGAGAAGCCCGACGACGATCTCCTGGGCGAGGAGGACGATGTCGACCGCGTGCTCGAAGTCCTCGACGTCGAAGCGTCCCGTCCTCGCGGCGGAACTTCATCAGGTTGAGCGAGGCGAGGTTGCAGGCCGAGTCGTCGACGTGCATGTACTCGGAGCAGGGGTTGGAGGCGTTGATCCGGCCCGACTCGGGGCAGGTGTGCCAGCGGTTGATGATCGTGTCGTACTGGACGCCGGGGTCGGCGCAGCGCCAGGCCGCCTCGGCGATCTCGTTCATCAGCTCGCGCGCCGGCAGCGTCTTGGTCGGCTCGCCGGTGGTGCGCGCCAGCAGGTCCCAGTCCTCGCCGGCCTCGACCGCCTCCATGAAGTCGTCGGTGACGCGCACCGAGTTGTTGGCGTTCTGGTACTGGATCGAGGTGAAGCCCTCGCCGTCGATCGACATGTCGAAGCCGGCTTCGCGCAGGGCCAGCGCCTTCTCCTCCTCGCGCGCCTTGCACCAGATGAAGTCCTCGACGTCGGGGTGGTCGACGTCGAGCACGACCATCTTGGCGGCGCGCCGCGTCTTGCCGCCCGACTTGATCGTCCCCGCCCAGGCGTCGGCGCCGCGCATGAAGCTGACCGGGCCGGAGGCGAGCCCGCCCTTGGAGAGCGGCTCGACCGAGCCGCGGATGTTGGAGAGGTTGATCCCCGACCCGGAGCCGCCGCGGAAGATCATCCCCTCCTTGGTGTTCCAGTCGAGGATCGACTCGATCGTGTCCTCGACGCTGAGGATGAAGCAGGCCGAGCACTGCGGGCGCTCCTCGAAGCCGACGTTGAACCAGACCGGCGAGTTGAAGGCCGCCTTCTGGTTGAGCAGGATCGAGGTCAGCTCGGCTTCGAAGGCGTCGGCGTCCTCGGCGGAGGCGAAGTAGCCGCCCTCGCGGCCCCACCCGGAGATCGTCCCCGCGACCCGCCCGATCATCTGCCTGACCGAGCGCTCGCGCTTCTCGCTGCCGAGCTGCCCGCGGAAGTACTTCTGGGCGACGATGTTGGTGGCGTTCTGCGACCAGCTCTTCGGGAACTCGACGCCGCGCTGCTCGAAGACGGGCTTCGCGGGATCGCCGATCACCGCGTCGCGGATCTCCCACTCGACCTCGTCGAACGGATGCGTCCCAGGGGAGGAGAAGCGCCGCTCGATCGCGAGGCCCCGGAGACCGTTCTTGGGGGTGCTGATGGAGGTCTTGGACATCGAACTTCTCCTCTCGCGGCGACTTTGCGGGTGAACTTCCCAGGATGCTCCGCGAGTCGGACGTACTTTGTGGCGCCGGACCCCGCAAATTGGCGCAGAACTTTGCAGACGCCGGAGATCTACCTCTACCCTTATATGGTGGCAAGCGTGCGGGGTCGGCCAAAGAGGGTGCAGGAGGCGGTCGAGCGGGCCGGCGCGGCGCGGGACGCCGCGGTGGACGCGATCGCCGCGGTCAAGCCGCGGCTGCGCGGGGTCTCGCACGAGTGGGCCTTCTTCGTCTCGCTCTTCCTCGGCGCGGCGCTGATCGTCGCCGCGAAGACGTCGAAGGCGGAGCTGGCGGTCGCCGTCTACGCGGCCAGCCTCTCGGCCCTGTTCGGCACCAGCGCCCTCTACCACCGCGTCAACTGGAGGCGGCCCGAGGTGCGCCGCTGGATGCGCCGCCTCGACCACTCGATGATCTTCTTCCTCATCGCCGGCACCTACACGCCGTTCGCGCTGCTGGTCCTGCACGGCGCGCTGGCCAGCGCCATCCTCGTCGTCGTCTGGATCGGAGCGATCGCCGGCGCCGTCGTCGAGACCCTCTGGATCGACCACCCGAAATGGGTCGCGGCGCTGATCTACATGTCGCTGGGCTGGGTCGCCGTCGCCGCCTTCCCCGAGCTGTGGACGGCGATGGGCGTCGCCGGCACCCTCCTGGTCGGCGCCGGCGGCCTCCTCTACACGGCCGGCGCCGTCGTCTACGCGACCCAGCGCCCCGACCCGAACCCGCGCGTCTTCGGCTACCACGAGGTCTTCCACCTCTTCGTCATCCTCGCCGCCGCCGCCCACTTCGCCGCGATCGCGTTCTTCGCCCTGCCGGCGAGCTGATCGATCAGGCGAACGCGGCTGCGGCGCGCTCCTTGGCGGCCTCGACCAGTGCCAGGACCTCGGTCTCGCGGCCTTCCCGCAGCAGCGCGATCGGGTCGGGATCGCCGTTGACGATCGCCTCGAAGAACTCCCTGCGGTCCTGGTAGGTCGGCAGCGTGCCCTTCGCCCAGCCGCGGGCCTCGTTGAGGATCACCGCGAGGCGCGCGTAGTCCTCGCCGAACAGCTCGGCGACCTCCGCGCTTCATCCGCTTCGCCAGCGCCGGCGAGGCGCCCGCGGTCGAGATCGCGATCGCCAGCGGGCCGCTGCGGACGATTGCCGGCAGGATGAAGTTGCAGAGCGGCGGGACGTCGACGACGTTGACCAGCATCGAGCGCCGCTCGGCGTCGTCGTAGACGGCGATGTTGACGTCGGTGTCGTCCGTCGCGGCGATCGCCAGGAAGGCGCCCTCGAGGTCGGCGGCGCCGCCGTAGCGCCGCCTCTCCCAGCCGATCGAGCCCTCCGCCGCCAGAGCCTCCAGCTCGGGACGGGCGACCGGCGCGATCAGCGTCACCTCGCCGCCGCAGGCGAGCAGCCCCTCGACCTTCTCCAGCCCGACGTCGCCGCCGCCGATCACGACGCCGCGCCGCCCCTTCAGCTTCAGGCAGGCGATGTAGAACGGCGTCTCCAGCATGTCGCGCACGCACGACTGGTCGCAGATCCCCCTGCGCAGCTGGCAGACGCACTCCTTGCCCTCGTAGGCCTGGGCCGGCATGCGTCAAAGAGTAGTGGTGGGGAGCCCGCCGCCCGGCGGCTCAGATCGAATCGAGGGTGAGGCGGAGGCCCTGCTCGAGGCCGGTCTCGGCGCGCCAGCCCAGCTCGCGCCCGGCGCGGGCCGGGTCGATCGAGATCCGCTGCACCTCGCCGGCGCGCGGCGGGGCGAACTCCGGCTCGAAGGCGTCGCCGCCCGGCTCGCCGCCCCGGCCGCCCAGCTCGCCGAGCCGCGTCGCCAGCTCCAGCACGTCGGTCTCGACTCCGGTGCCGACGTTGATCGCCCCGCCCGCCTCCGACTCCGCCGCGGCCAGCGCCGCCGCGACCACGTCGCCCACGTATATGTAGTCGCGCGTCTGGCGGCCGTCGCCGAACACGGTCGGCCGCCCGCCGGCCCGCAGCCGGCCGCAGAAGATCGCGACCACGCCCGCCTCGCCGAGCGGGTCCTGGCGCGGCCCGTAGACGTTGCCGAGCCGCAGCGCCACCCCGGAGAGACCGTGCAGCCGCTCGTAGAGCGCCAGGTAGCCCTCGGCGGCGAACTTGCTCTGGCCGTAGGGGGAGAGGGGGGCGATCGGAGCGTCCTCGCCGAGCGGCAGCTGCTGCCCCTCGCCCTCGCCGTAGATCGCGCCGCCGGTCGAGCTGAAGACGACCCGCCGCGAGCCCGCCAGCCGCGCCGCCTCCAGCACGTTCGCCGTGCCGCCGACGTTGATCGAGGCGTCGAAGGCCGGGTCCGCGACCGACTTGCGGACGTCGATCTGCGCGGCTAGGTGGAAGACGACCTCGGGCCGCGCCTCGACGGCCAGCTCGGCCAGCGCGCCGTCCTCGCGGATGTCCTGCTCGACCAGCCGCGCGCCCCCCGCCAGCGCGCCCTCGAGGTTCTCGCGCCGCCCGGTCGAGAGGTCGTCGACGACCGTCACCTCGTCGCCGCGCGCCAGCAGCGCGTCGACCAGGTTCGAGCCGATGAAGCCAGCGCCGCCTGTGACCATGCACCTCATCAAGGCGCCGATCCTATGAGGATCGGCGACCACGGGCCCGCCTGCGACGCCGCGAGCCCCTGCTACCCTCGCCGCTCCCATGAGGCTGATCGTCACCGAGAAGAACAACAGCGCCAAGAAGATCGCCGAGATCCTCGGCGGCAACAGTGCCACCAGCGACAAAACCTACAAAGTCCCCTATTACACCTGGCGCGACGCCGACGGCGAGCACATGTCGATCGGCCTCAAGGGCCACGTGCTCGGCCCGGCCTTCCCCGAGGGCTACTCGAACTGGCAGAAGACCGACCTGCACGAGCTGATCGACGCCGAGCTGATCAAGGAGGCGACCGACAAGAACGTCGTCAAAGCGATCAAGAAGGTCGCCAAGGAGGCCGACGAGCTGGTGATCGCCACCGACTTCGACCGCGAGGGCGAGCTGATCGGCCTCGAGGCGCTGGAGGAGATGCTCGACGCCAACCCGGCGCTCGGTTCGCGCGCAGGGCGCCCGCGACGGCAGCCTGAGGATCAAGCGCGCCCGCTACTCGGCGCTCACCAAGGAGGAGATCGAGCGCGCCTTCTCCGAGCTCGACGAGCTCTCCTACCCGCTCGCCAACGCCGGCGCCGCCCGCCAGGACATCGACCTGCTCTGGGGCGCGACGCTGACCCGCGCCGTCTCCCTCGCCACCCGCCGCTTCGGCTCCAACTTCCTCTCGGTCGGCCGCGTCCAGAGCCCCACCCTGGCGCTGATCGTCGAGCGCGAGCTGGAGCGCCGCGCCCACGTCGCCGAGCCCTTCTGGGAACTGTTCGCCAAGTTCCAGCACCCCGACGGCAGCTTCGAGGCCCACCACGCGACCGACAAGTTCTGGGAGAAGGCCGAGGCCGACGCGGCGCTCGCCGGCACCGCCAACCCGGGCGTCGTCAAGTCGGTGACGGCAAAGCGAGAACACCCGCAAGCCGCCCACCCCCTACAACACGACCGCCTTCACCACCGACGCCTCCAGCCGCCTCGGCATCACCCCGGCCAGCGCGATGCGGATCGCCGAGGACCTCTACATGGACGGCTTCATCTCCTACCCGCGCACCGACAACACCGTCTACCCGGCCTCGCTGCCGGTCCGCGAGCTGGTCTCCTCGCTGGTCCGGATCGACGAGTTCTCGGCCGCCGCCGGCCTGCTCGACGGCGAGCTGACCGCGACCCGGGGCAAAAAAGAGACGACCGACCACCCGCCGATCTACCCGACCCAGGCGATCCACCCGGGCGCCCTCGAGGGGCCGAGGCGCCGCGTCTACGAGCTGGTCGTGCGCCGCTTCCTCGCCACCTTCAGCCCGCCGATGGTCACCGAGTCGACCCGCGCCGACATCGAGGCCGGCTCGGAGACCTACTTCGTGCGCGGCTCGGTCGTCGTCGACCCCGGCTACGCGGCGATCTACACCTACGCCCGCTCCCCCGACGAGGAGATCCCGAAGCTGGAGGAGGGCCAGCGGCTGGAGCTGGACGGCGCGCCCTGGATCGTCGACAAGGAGACGCAGCCGCCCTCGCGCATCTCGCAGGGCAAGCTGATCGAGATGATGGAGGAGCGCGGCCTCGGCACCAAGGCGACCCGCGCCGAGATCATCCAGAAGCTCTACGACCGCGGCTACGTCTACTCCAACCCGCCGGTGCCCTCGGAGACGGGGATCGCGATGTACGAGGCGTTCAAGCGCTACGTGCCGCGGATGGCGACGCCGGAGATGACCGCCCAGCTCGAGCAGGAGATGGACCGGATCGCCGCCGGCGAGATGACCAAGGACGGCGTCGTCGGCGACAGCCGCGACCTCCTCCACAAGACCTGGTCGGAGATCGAGGAGCGCCGCGAGGACCTCGCCAAGGTCGTCTGGGCGGGGATGGACCAGGACCGCATCCTCGGCCCCTGCAAGGTCTGCGAGGAAGCCGGCCGCACCAAGGAGGACGGCTCGCCCAACATGCTGCGCATCATCCGGGCGAAAAAATCGGGCAAACGGTTCGTCGGCTGCAGCGGCTGGAGCGCCGACGACCCCGAGTCCTGCGACCAGACCTTCCCGCTGCCGCAGCGCGGCGACGTCTTCCGGCTGGAGGAGCGCTGCTCGGTCTGCGGCGAGACGCCGCGGCTCAAAGTCGTTCCCTTCCGCGGTCGCCCCTGGAACCTCTGCCTCAACGACGACTGCGAGTCGATGCAGGAGATGAAGAAACGCCGCGCCGAGCGCGAAGCGGCGCGGGCGGCGAAAGAGGCGATGGCCAAGAAGCCGCCGCCGGACGGCTCCGTGACCCGGACGCGCAAACGGAAACGGGCCAAAGCCGCGAGCGCCAAATGACGTGAGCCGGACGGCGCCGACCAGGGACGCCGTATGGCGGCGGTCGGGGGCCGTCCTTTGACCTTCATTTCCCTGGAGGGGATCGACGGCTCCGGCAAGAGCACCCAGGCGAAGCTGCTCGCCGAGGCGCTCGGCCCTGAGACGCTGCTGATCCGCGAGCCGGGCGGGACCGAGGCGGCCGAGCGCATCCGCGAGCTGCTCGCCGACCCGGCGCTGGAGCTGGACCCGCTCGCCGAGCTGCTGCTCTTCCTGGCGGCGCGCGCCGATCTCACCGCGCGCGTGATCCGCCCGGCGCTCGAGGCCGGCCGGGACGTCGTCTCCGACCGCTTCGCCGACTCCAGCGTCGCCTACCAGGGGGCGGCGCGCGGGCTCGGCGTCGGCGAGGTGATCTCGCTCACCGACGCGGCCACCGAGGGCCTCTGGCCCGACCTGACGGTGCTGCTGCGGATCGACCCCGAGGCCGGCTTCGAGCGCGCCGACGGCGACGACCGGCTGGAGGCCGAGGGGTCTGGAGCTGCAGCGCGCCGTCGCCGCGGCCTACGAGGAGATCGCCCAGATCGCCGCCGACCGCTTCGCCGTGCGTCGACGCCGCCGGCACGCGTCGAGGAGGTGCACGAGCGGGTGATGGACGCCATCCAGGCCCATTCCCAATGAGCGCGTTCGACTTTCACCCCGCCCCAGTGTGGTCAAAGTCGGCAGCGCCGCCGCGGCGGCGGCCAGTGTGGTCAAAGTCGGCAGCGATGCGATGGCTGCGGGGCTGAGCGAGATCGCCCCCCATCAGCCGCGGGCGAGCGCGACGTTGCGCGCCGCGCTCGCGGCCGGGCCCTCGCACGCCTACCTCTTCCGCGGGCCGCGCGGGGCGGGGAAGCGGGCGGCGGCGCGTGCCTTCGCGGCGGAGATCCTCGCCGCCGGGGCCGAGGACCCCGAAGGCGCGCGCCGACGCGCCCTGCTGGACCCCTCGCCGCACCCCGACCTCGTCTGGCTGGCGCCGAGCGGCGCCCAGCACCTGGTCGAGTCGGTCCGCGAGCAGGTGATCCGCGCCGCCGCCTACCGCCCCTTCGAGGGCGCCAAGCGGGTCTTCGTCATCGAGGCGGCGGAGGCGATGCGCGACGAGAGCCAGAACGCGCTGCTGAAGACGCTCGAGGAGCCGCCCGGCTTCGTCCACCTGATCCTGCTCAGCTCCGAGCCCGCGGCGCTGCTGGAGACGGTCGTCTCGCGCTGCCAGCCGGTCGAGTTCGCGCCGCTGCCGGTCGAGGCGATCGAAGCCGCCCTCGCGGGCGACTCGCCGGCGGACGAGATCGCCGCCGTAGCGCGCCTCTCCGCCGGCGACGTCGACGTCGCCCGCCTCCTGACGACCGCGGCGGGCCACAAGCTTCGAGCCGACGCCGAGCGCGGTGCCTGGCGGCAGCTGCTGAAGGATGCCGAGGAGGCCGGCGAGGAGGCCGAGGCCGCGGCCCGCGAGGCGCTGGAGGAGGAAGCCGAGGCCGGCGTCAAGCGCTCCGCCCGCGACATCGCCGACGAGGCGAAGCGGGCCGGCCGCCGCCGCCGCACCGAGGTCCTCGACCTCGGCCTCGAGCTCGTCGCGGCCTGGTTCCGCGACCTTGCCGCGACCGCCTCCGGAGCCGCCGACGTCGCCTTCAACCGCGACCGCCTCGCCGACCTCCAGTCCCAGGCCTCGGGTCTCGACCCGAACCGCGCCCGCGCGCGCCGCCGAGCTGGTCCAGGACACCCGCCGCCGCCTGGACCTCAACGTCTCCGAGGAGCTAGCGCTGGAGGCGCTCTTCTTTCGACTCCAGCGCCTGCTCGGCTGACTGCGCCTGCTCGCGCGCTTTCTCGAGCGCCCGCTCCTGGGCGAGGCGGGTGATCTGGGCGGCCTGGCGGGACATGATCACGCTGAAGTTGAGCGCCAGGCCGAGCAGCAGCAGGAGGACGATCGAGAAGAGGGCGACGTTGGTGTCGCGCACGCCCATCGCGTCGGCGACGACGCCGAGCAGCCCCGGGAAGACGGCGCCGGCCAGCATCGCCAGGCCGGCGACGAACCAGACGACGCTGAAGCGCTCCTGGAGGCGGTCGCGCCGGATCAGGTCGAGGATCATCACCATGAAGACGATCGCGATCGCCGCCGCCAGGATCCGCGTCTGCGAGGTGAGGTGGACGGCCGGGCTCTGCGCGGCCAGGAGCAGCGCGTCTCATCGGTCTCGCCTCCGCGCCGCGGCCGGAACTGGCCGACCAGCAGCACGATCATCCCCTTGAAGATGAAGAAGGCCGAGCGCAGCGGCGTCAGGAACGAGCTGCCGCCGACCCGCTCCAGCATCCGCACCGGCACCTCCTCGACCCGCAGCCCCTCGCGCACCGCGAGCTGCAGCGACTCGATCTCGGCGAAGTCGGGCGAGTAGTGCTCGCTGAACAGCGCCATCACGCGCCGGTTGGCGGCGCGCATGCCGCTCGTCGTGTCGGTGAAGCGCTGCCGCGTCGCCAGGGTGAGGAAGAAGCGGAAGACGCTGGTGCCGATCCGCCGCGAGAGGGTCGGCCTGTAGTCGCCGCTGCCTCGCCCGAGCCGCCCCCGGCGCCCGCCGCCGCCCCGCCGCGGTCGCGGTAGCGCGAGCCGATCACCAGGTCGGCCCGGCCGGCGCGCGACCTCCTCCAGCAGCCGCGCCACCTCGGCGGCCGGGTGCTGCCCGTCGGCGTCCAGGTGCGCGCAGAAGTCGTAGCCCTCGCGCAGCGCGTAGAGGTAGCCGGTCTGCAGCGCCGCCCCCAGCCCCTGGTTGAAGGGGAGCGAGGCGACGAGCGCGCCCGCCTCGCGGGCGCGCGCCGCGGTCGCGTCGGTGGAGCCGTCGTCGACGACCAGCACGTCGGCCTCGGGCAGCGCCCGTCGCACGTCGCCGATCACCGCCGCGACCGAGTCCTCCTCGTTCCAGGCCGGGATGAAGACCAGCGTCCGCACCCCGCCGATTCTCCCATGCGCCGCCCAGCCGTCCGCTTTCTGTGTTAGTAAGCCTTCATGAGACGGATAGGCATGCGCCTCTGGCTGGCCGCCGCCTTCGCGGCGGTCAGCGCTGATCACGGCCGGCGCGGTCTACCTCTTCGGCGACAACCGCGCGCCGTGGTCGGCGCCGTCGCGGTCGGCATCCTCGCCGGCTTCCTGATCGCGGTCGCGATCTGCCACCGCGTCGGCGCGCCTCGCCCGCGCCGCCGGCGAGATGGCCGCCGGCTCCTTCGACGCGCCGCTCGAGACTCGGCGGCCCCGACGAGATCGGCGACCTGGCCCGCGCCCTCGAGTCGATGCGCGCCTCGCTCAAGGAGAGCTTCGGCGTCCTCACCGCCGACCGCAACAAGCTGGAGGCGATCTTCGACGGCCTCACCGACGCGGTGATCGTCGTCGACGACGAGGGCCCGCTGCGCTTCTCCAACAGCGCCGCCGCGCAGCTCCTCGACCCCGCCGGCCAGCCCCCCGAGGCGGTGCTGCCGCAGCTGCAGCGCGCCGCCGAGATCGGCTTCGCCGCCCACCCGGCGCTGCGGATCGGCGACCGCGCCTACTCGATGCACGGCGCGCGCCCTGCCCGACGAGCGCGCCGTGCTGGCCGTCGCTCCGCGACCGCACCGACGAGATGCGCCGCGAGTTCGCCGAAGCCGACTTCGTCTCCAACGCCGCCCACGAGCTGCGCAACCCGCTGGCCGGGATCTCGGGCGCGATCGAGGTCCTCCAGGGCGGCGCCAAGGACGACCCCGCAGGCCCGCGACCACTTCCTCGACCGCCTCGCCGACGACGCCGAGCGGATGAGCCGCCTCACCCAGGCGCTGCTCACCCTGGCCCGGGTCGAGTCGCTGGGGGCGGGGGAGACCGAGGTGGTCGACGTCCCGGTCGCGATCCGCGACGTCGTCGAGGCGGTCGAGGCCCCGCCCGGCACCTCGAGCTGAGCGTCGAGGTCGAGCCCGACCTCGCCGCCGAGGGCGACCCCACCCTGCTGCGCCAGGTGATGATCGGCCTCCTCACCAACGCCTTCAAGAACACGCCGCCCCCCGGCGCGCGTTACCGTTCGCGGTCGGCGCGACGGCGAGACGGAGGTGGTGCTGGAGGTGGTCGACACGGGAACTGGAATCCCCGCGGGGGAGATCGAGCGCGTCTTCGAGCGCTTCTACCGCCGCACGCGAGTCGCGCAAGCACGAGGGCTTCGGCCTCGGCCTGGCGATCGCCCGCCGCATGGTCGACGTGATGGGCGGGCGGATCGGCGCCAGCTCCGTCGAGGGCGAGGGCAGCACCTTCTGGGTCCGCCTCCCCGTCGCGCAACCCAGCCCGACCCCGGTGGCGTGAGGAGAACCGGATGAGCGGCAGGGGAGCCTCATGAGCAGCGGACGCATCCTGATCGCCGACGACGAGCCCTCGGTCCGCGACTCGGTCGGCTACGCGCTCGCCCAGGAGGGCTTCGAGGTCACCGCCGCCGCCGACGGCGAGGAGGCCGCCGCCAGGCTCGGCGACGGCATCCCCTTCGACCTGCTGATCCTCGACATCATCATGCCCGGCCCCAGCGGCCTCGACATCTGCCGCGACGTGCGCGGCCGCAGCGCCGTGCCGATCATCGTCCTCACCGCCAAGGACGCCGAGGTCGACAAGGTCGTCGGGCTCGAGGTCGGCGCCGACGACTACGTCACCAAGCCCTTCTCGGTGCGCGAGCTGCTCGGCCGCGTCCGCGCCCAGCTGCGCCGCCGCGAGCTGGACCGGGCGCCGCTCGCCCACGCGGTGCGGGTCGAATCGGGCCCGGTCGCGATCGACCTCGTCCGCCACGTCGCCGAGGTGCGCGGCAGGGCCGGTCAACCTGACCCGCTCCGAGTTCCAGCTCCTCCGCCTCCTGGTCAGCCGCCCCGGCGAGGTCTTCGCCCGCCGCCAGATCATGGAGGAGCTCTGGCAGACCGAGTTCGACGGCGACGAGCGCGCCTGCGACGTCCACATCTCCAACCTCCGCCAGAAGGTCGAGCGCGACCCCCAGCACCCCGAGCTGGTCCTCACCGTGCGCGGCGTCGGCTACAAGTTCGCCGGCGCGGGCGCCTGAGACTCGCGCTGCCCGCGCGTGTTGCAGGGAACGGGGCAGGGGGACGAGATGAAGACGAGCAAGCGAGCCCTCCTGGGTGCGGCCTGCGCCGCGGGCCTTCTCCTGCCCCTCCTCGCGCCGTCCGCCCGCGGCGAGGTCGCCCAGAAGCAGGGGGTGCGCGTTGCGGTCGAGGGCAGGATCGACCCGGCCAGGCTGCCCCGGCGGGGCGCCGCCCCGGTCGCCGTCACGATCGGCGGTCGCATCTCCTCCACCGCCCCGGGCGGCCCGCCCCGCCTCCGGACGATCGCGATCGCGATCAACCGCCAAGGCCGGCTGAGCAGCCGCGGCCTGCCGCTCTGCCGCAAGGGCGACATCAGCCCCTCCACCACCCGCGAAGCCCTGGCGGCCTGCGGCCGCTCCCTGGTCGGCGAAGGCCGCTTCTCGGCCGACGTGAGGCTCCCCGAGCAGTCCCCCTTCCCCTCGCAGGGCAGGGTCCTGGCCTTCAACGGCCGCTTCCGCGGCAGGCCCGCGATCCTCGCCCACGTCTACGGCACGGCCCCCGTTCCCACCTCCTACGTCCTCCCCTTCCTGATCAGGCGCGCCCGCGGCACCTACGGCACGATCCTCGAAGCCTCCCTGCCCCAGGTCACCGGTAACTGGGGCTTCGTGACCGGCGTCTCGATGACCCTCGCGCGCCGCTTCACCTACCGCGGTCGCAGCCGCAGCTACCTCGCCGCCGCCTGCCCCGCCCCGCCGGGCTTCCCCGGCGCCCTCTTCCCGCTCGCCCGCACCAGCTTCGCCTTCGTCGGCGGGCCGACCCTGATATCGACCCTGACCCGGAGCTGCAGGGTCAAGCGATGAGGATGGCCCCGCCGCTGCGGACGGCCGTCCTCGGCGGGGCTCTGTAGCCCGTTTCGGCGGGCCCGGGGGCCAAGCCGGCTCCGCCCGCCCTGCCCGCTGCCTCGTTGTGCCTTTCGGCGAACGGCTCTGCTGAGCCGAAAGCCGCCCGCTGGGGTGCCATACCAGAGCCGTACCTTGACATTGACGAACAACTGCGTTTATCCTCTACATGCTCGTACCCAAAGGACGCCAGCGGCAACTTGATCGGGACGGGCAGGGGAAACAGGGAAAACGGACCGCCGGCCAAGACCGGCGGGCCAGGGAGCAGGAGAGACCGTCAGTGAAGTCCCAAGCACAACCGGGCAGGGAACCCGGCTTCAGCGACACCACGAAGACGGCTCCGACCCCTGAGAGGGCCGAGACCGCCTCCGCGCACCGCCAGCCGCAGCTCGCAGACCGAGCGACCTCCCGCCTCGCCCTCGCCACCGAACTTCCTCTCAGCACCACAAACCTCCGGCCCGCGCCTCAGGCGTCTGCCGGGACTAGCCGGGGAGTCCCGGCCCGATACGCCACCCAAATCACCAGGCCGGCCCGGGAAGCCGGCCCCAAGGAGGAGAACTAGCACCATGCTCAAACGCAGACTGAAAGAACCCTTCGGCAAGGCCGGCCTCACGGTCGCGATCCTCGCCCTCGTCATGGCCCTGGTCGGCGGCGCCTACGCCGCCGGCGGCCTCACCAAGTCCCAGGAAAAGCAGGTCACCAAGATCGCCAAGAAGTACGCGGGCAAGCCCGGGGCGACCGGAGCGACCGGAGCGACCGGTCCCGCCGGAACCAACGGCACCAACGGCAAAGACGGCACCAACGGCACGAACGGAGCCAATGGCACCGGTGCCGAAGCGATCTCCTTCAGCGGCGCTTTGCACGGCTGCACCGAAGGCGGTATCGAAGTCAAATCCGCCAGCGCGACGACCTTCCTTTGCAACGGAGCCAAAGGCACCAACGGAACCAACGGGAAGACCCTTCTCAACGGAACCGGCGCACCGTCCAACGCCACCGGCACCGAAGGCGACTTCTATCTCGATACTGCCGCCAGCAAACTCTACGGCCCGAAGGGTGCGTCGACCTGGCCCGGTAGCGGCACCTCGCTGGTAGGGCCTCCCGGACCCGAAGGCGTCTGCGCCACCTCCAGCTGCCATCTCCCCACCAACGTCACCGAGAAGGGCACCTGGAGCATTTCGCAGTTCGTCGAAAAAGGCTTCAGCGAAGGCGGATTTGAATTCATTGAGGCTCCGATTTCCTTCAACATCCCACTCGCCGCGGGGTTGGACGAAAACCACGTCCACTTCATCATGCCCGCAGAAACTCCGCCGACGGGTTGCACGGGCACTGTTACCAACCCCGGAGCTACGAGTGGCAACCTCTGTGTCTTTGCCCAAGAAATCGGACCGACCTTCTTCTCGAACTCCATCTCGGTTACTAAGCAGCTAGGGGTTGCAGGGGAATTCGAACCCGGTGCCAACCCCTTCGGAGGCGTCATTCGATCCGTCGCCGAAAACAAAGGCCAGTTTCTCGGCGCCGGCTCCTGGGCGGTGACTGGCTGACCCACACCTAATCCGCCACCTCCCCGGGCTGGCGAGCCCGGCCCGGGGAGCTCTGGCACCCACACAACACATCTCGACCGACGAGACCACACCACATCGATGCACCACCCAACGAGAGAGGCGACCAAGTGAGGCACACGGAGCGCAGCGCGCAGAAGCCGTCCCCGACGACGGGTCCCCTTGTGCGCCTCCGCGTCTTCCTCAGCATTCCGGGGAGAGGTGCGCGCTCGTCCCGTACCCGCCTCGCCCTCGCCTCGGCTCCGCTGGCCGCGGCGCTACTCTACGTCCTTCTGCCCGTTGCGATCGCCCAGGCGACCACCGTCTGCTCGGCCGGGGGGTCCGGCGCCGCCGGCCATTGCAACGCTCCTGAAGGGCTCGCCGTCGACCAATCGAGCGGCGACCTCTTCGTCGCCGACAGCGAAAACCAGCGCATCAACGAGTTCGGCCCCAACGGCGAATTCGTCCTCGCCTTCGGCTGGGGTGTGCGCACCGGCGCCGAACAGCTCGAGACCTGCACCGAAGCCACAACCTGTCGGCGCGGCAACCGCGGTTCCGGCGCCGGCGCCTTCTCGCAACCCCAGGCGGTTGCCGTCGAACAGTCCAGCCACGACGTCTACGTCGTCGACACCCTCAACCACCGCGTCGAGAAGTTCCACCTCAACCCGATCACCGAAGTGGCCGAATTCGTCCTCACCTTCGGCGGCGAAGTCGACAAGACAAGCCACGCCAACCTCTGCACGGCTGTCTCCGGCCACACCTGCGGCGTCGGTGTCACCGGCACCGCCAACGGCCAGTTCAGCCCCTGGCCCGAAGGCGGCCCCTTCCAGCTCGGCTCTGACCTGATCGCCACCGGCCCCGCCGGCGTCTACGTCGCCGACAAGGGCCGCATCCAGGAGTTCGACTCCTCCGGCACCTACACGGGCCAGATCGCCCTAGCCGCCCTCGAACGCCCGATCGCCCTCGCCGTTAACTCGGCCGGCGACGCCTACGTCAGCGTCTGCGTCAACGAGCGACAGCGCATTACCCCCCCGGCCAGCGGCAAATACACCCTTACCTTCAGGGGCCAGACGACCAAAGAACTCAACTTCAACGCCACCGAAGCCGAAATCCAACATGCGCTCGACGAACTCTCCACGATCGGATTCGTCAACGCGAGCGTCTCCGCGGGGGATCTCGTCGAATTCGAAACGTCTCCACGGCTGCGAAAATGTCCCCCAGCTGATTCCTTCTGCCGGCTCGGTCACGACCGAAGCCGAGGGCACCCCGCCCACGCTCAGCAAGCTCAGCCCTGCAGGCGAACACCTCCAGACCCTCGACCCCTCCGGCGAACCGACCGCCCTCGCCGTCAACGCTACCGACGAAGTCTACGTCCGCGACCATGACCCCGCCGGCGAAGCCACCCAGGTCCTCGCCTACAATTCCTCCGGCGCCCAGACTGACCTCGTCTCCGCCAAGGAAGTCAAGACCTACTCCGTCAACCATCGCTCCCCCGGCGGCCTCGCCCTCCACGAAAGCGCCGGGCTGCTCTACCTCTCCGAATCCAGCGTCAACTCCGGCCAGGTCGTCTCCGTCCCGCTGCCCCCGCCCGGCCCCGGCGTCGAGAGCGAATCCACCACCGAACTGCTGGCCACCCGCGTCACCGCCCACGCCCAGATCAACCCCAAGAGCAGCGCGACCACCTTCCACTTCCAGTACGTCGACCAACATGACTTCGAAGCCCACGGCTTCGCCGAATGCGGCCTCCCCGCCAACCCCAACTGCCAGGAAACCGCCCCCGAACCCCTACCGGGGCCCGTCAACTTCGAAGCCCGCGATGCCTCTCAGCCGCTTACCGGCCTCACCGCCGAAACCGCCTACCGCTACCGCGTTGTAGCCACCAACGCCAAAGGCACGGTAGATGGCCTCGGCGCCGGCTTCACCACCTACCCGCCCGTTCTCTTCTCCCTCCAGGGTCCGGCCGCCGTCGGCCCCACCGGCGCCACCCTCCACCTCGACCTGAACCCCGAGGGACTCGAAACCCACTACCGCTTCCAGTACGTCACCCAGGCCCACTTCGAAGCCGAAGGCTTCGTAAACCCCATCTCAACCCCCGAAGCAACCGTCGCCCCCTTCGCGACCTATGTCCCGATCAGTGCCACCCTCACCGAACTCCAGCCGGACACCGCCTACCGCTACCGCGCCATCGTCTCCAACTCTGCCTCTGCCGGCGACATCGCCGACCCCGACTCCTCCCTCGAAACCCTGCCGAGCGTCTGTCCCAACGAAAGACGCCGCGAAGAAGAGACCTCCACCGCCCTGCCTCAGTGCCGCGCCTACGAGCAGGTCAGCCCCGCTGACAAGGGGGGCTACCCAGCGCACCAGATCGGTGCCTCGCCTTCGGGCGAACGCATCGTTTTCCTCTCTCTTGGCAACTTCGCCGGCCAGCTCGGCACGAACCCGACATATCTCGCCCGCCGCGCCCCCGCCGGCTGGGTCACCGAAGGCATCGACGCGCCTCCGGCCCTCGGAGAATCGCCGTTCGACGCAGCAGACCTCGCCTCCGAAGACCTCACCGAGTTCTCCACTCCTCTCCTCCTGCTCGGCTATACCGAAGCCGACAGCGGTACCCCCGAAAGCGGCGCCTTCTTCTTCCGAGGCCCCGGCGGCGCTTTCACCCAGGCCAGCCCGACCATCCAACGTTTCGAAGGAGGGGACATCAGGAAGGCGAACGCGAGTAGGACCGGATTCGCTTCCGCCGATCTCTCCCGTCTTTTCTTCGAAAGCGAAGCCCCTCTGCTTGAAGCTGATACCTATC
The DNA here is from genome assembly GCA_963696185.1 of uncultured Solirubrobacterales bacterium. Taxonomy (GTDB): domain Bacteria; phylum Actinomycetota; class Thermoleophilia; order Solirubrobacterales; family 70-9; genus VRUE01. The sequence continues at coordinate 1,141,288 of OY968825.1, read as the reverse complement.
CTCCCTCTCCAGCGGGGGGATCGCACGAACGACTCTACGAAGTCGCCGCCGCCGGCACTCCCTCCGCCACCCTGCATCTCCTCAGCGTCGATCCCGCCGGCCACGTCTACCAGGGCTGCAGTAATAAAGGGAGCGGCTTCGCCGAAGTCCCTCCCGGAAGCGGATTCGACCTCCCCAATGCGCATAGCGACGAGTCGGTCTCCCGCGTTGGCTCCACCGTCTTCTTCACCACCTGGTCGCCTCAGCTCCCCGAAGCCGCCTGTGCTGTCGACGGCGCCAACCAGCTGCTCGCCCGCGTCGACGGTGCCGAAACCGTCGATTTCTCCCAACCCTCTCCCAGCCAGTGCGGCTCCGGCTCCGCAAAAAATGAAGAAGAATGCCGCAACGCCCCCCTCGCTGCAGCCGCCTTCGCCGGCGCCTCCGCCGACGGCCGCAAGGCCTTCTTCGTCTCCCATCGCCAGCTCACCGACGATGCCAGCGAGGATCCCACCGCCTCGACCGCCAAATGCGAAGAACGCACGCCTTCACACACCGGCTGCAACCTCTACATGTATGACTTCAGCCGGCCTGCCGGCGAACACCTGGTCGACCTCTCCGCCGGCGACACCAGCGGCCTCGGCCCCCGGGTCACCGGCTTCCTCGACACCTCCGCCGACGGCTCCCACGTCTACTTCACCGCCGCCGGCCTGCTTACCACCAAGCGCAACGCCCTTGGCCAGGAAGCCCAGGCCGACGCCGAAAACGTCTACGTCTACGACACCGAAACCGGCAGTACCTCCTTCGTCGCCGACCTCTGCACCGGAACCGAAGCCTCTGGCTCCTTTCACGACTTCGCCCAGTGCCCAGGCTCGGGCCAAGACGACGCTGCGCATAACTTCGAAGTCACCCCCGACGGTCGCTACCTCGTTTTCACCACATACGCCCGGCTCACCCCCGATGACACAAACGAAGCCGCCGACGTCTACCGCTACGACGCCTTGACCGGGGCCCTAGTCCGCGTGTCCGTCGGTCACGAAGGAGAGGACCAAAATGGCAACGGCGGCGGCCAGGACGCCGAAGTCGGCGCCAACACCGAAATGCTCAACGTCCCCCACCGCATCGTCAGCGCCGACGGCTCCACCATCGTCTTCCACACCGCTCGCCCGCTCGCCGAAGGCGATGTCAACGGCAAGACCGACGCCTACCTCTGGCACCAGGGCCAAGTCGATCTCCTCTCCGGTGGCCACGCCGCGGGCAATAACGGCGAAGATGTCACCCTCTCCGCGTCCGGCGAAGACGTTTTCTTCTCCAGTGCCGAAGGCCTCGCCCCCACCGATGTCGACGGCCTCCGCGACATCTACGACGCCCGCGTCAGAGGAGGCTTTCCGTTGCCGACGGTTCCCCCGCCGATCTGCACAACCCCCGAAGGCTGCGGCCGCCACGTCGGACCCGAACCGCCACCTCCTGTCCAAGGCAGCGCATCCCTTCAGCACGGCGTCGAAGAACCCGAAAAGCCCTGCAAGAAAGGCTTTGCCAAGAAGCACGGCCACTGCATCAAGGTCCGCAAGCACCATCACAAGAGGCGGCACAACAAGCGGTCACGCAGGCGAGCCGCCAACCACAACCGCGGGGGTGCGCAGTGAACACCACAGCGCGTAGACCAATCCATTGCGCTGCTTGTGCAGTGCTCGCTGTCGCGGTGCTGCTTCTGACAGCCACCCCTGCCTCCGCCACCGTGGCTCCTCGCTGGGAAGTCCTCTCCCTCGCCACCCCCACCAACTTCGACCCCACCCTCGAGCCGGGTAGTAACTCCTACGTCGACTTCCTCACCAACATCGGCGACGCCTCACAGAGCGGTGAAGATGTCACCATCACCGATACTCTGCCCCCGGGGGTCACCGCCACCAGTGTTGCCTTTCGCGCCTCAAAACGAAATGAAGGAGGAGTGGCAGTCGGTATCGAATTCGGCAATGCGCTCGGAAGCGGTGAATCCGATCTCTGCACGATGAGCGCCTCCGTCGTTACCTGCACATGGCCCGGCGACGGCTCCTTGCCGCCCGTGCCTCCCGAGCAGCTGTTGACGATGACTGTCAAGGTCGCCCTCGAACCCGGCCTCGAAGGCCCGCTCCAGAACACCGTCACTGCCTCTGGCGGGGGCGCCCCCGAAGCGACCGACACTATCGAAAACCCTATCGGCCAGCCCGCCCTTCCCTTCGGCTTCTCCCACTTCGACATCCAGGCTCGCAACGCCGCGGGCACCCCCTACACCCAGGCCGGCGGCCATCCTTACGAGCTAACCACGACCTTCGCCTTCAACACCGAACACCATGGCTTTGGTGCTGGTACCAGCGACTCCGCCGAACAGCCGCGCGACGTCGTCGCCGAACTGCCGCCGGGCCTGATCGGCGATCCTCAGGCGATCCCTCGCTGTTCGCTGGCCCAATTCCAGTCCGAAAGCTGCCCCGAGGAAAGCCAGCTCGGCACCTGGTGGGTATGGTTCGCGCTAAATAGGACTGGCGATCCATTCTACCCGAATGGCAACGGCACCATCTTCAACCTGACCCCCAGCCACGGCCAGGTTGCCCGACTCGGCCTCCAGGTCGCCGGCGGTCTCATCCTCATCCTCACCCCCACCGTGCGTAGCGGCGGCGACTACGGCCTCCGCGTCACCAGCGCCGGCATACCGCGTGAGTCCATCAAAGCGATCTCCCTCACCTTCTGGGGCAACCCCGCGGACCCCCTCCATGCCCCCTACGGCTTCGAGTGCAAGGACTCCGGCGGTGAATACCATGGCGAATGCCCCGACCCCGCCCCGCCCGCCGCCTTCCTCACCATGCCCAGCTCCTGCACCGGCGCCCCGCTCCCTGTCGGCATCTCCGCCGACTCCTGGCTCAACCCCGGCGTCTTCTCCGGCACCGAAACCACGATGCCCGCCCTCGACGGCTGCAGCCAGGTCCCCTTCGAACCGAGGCTCGAAGCCCGGCCGACGACCAACCACGCCGACTCCCCCTCCGGCCTGGACGTCGATCTCCACCTGCCGCTCAAAGGCCTCACCGACCCCCACGCCACCGCCGCCGAATCCAACCTCCGCGACGCCGTCGTCACCCTGCCCAAGGGCCTCACCGTCAACCCCTCCTCCGCCAGCGGTCTGCAGGGCTGCTCGGAGGCCCAGGTCGGCTACAAGCCCGGCACCACGGCGCCGCTCGAATTCAGCGAAGCGCCGGCGCAATGCCCCGACGCCGCCAAGATCGGCACAGTCGAAGTCGAAACCCCGCTGCTCGACCACCCCCTGCCCGGCGACGTCTACCTAGCCAAGCAGGGCGAAAACCCCTTCGGCAGTCTCCTAGCCATCTACATCACGATCGACGACCCGGTTACCGGCGTCGTCGTCAAGCTCGCCGGCCACGTCGAACCGGGCCCCGACGGCCGGCTCACCACCACCTTCACCGAAAACCCCCAGGTCCCCTTCGAAGACTTCCGCCTGAAATTCTTCGGCGGCGCCCTCGGGGCTCTCCGCACCCCACCGGCCTGCGGCGCCTACGAAACCACCTCCGAACTGACCCCCTGGTCGCATCTGGAAGGCGAAGCAGAAGCGACCCCGATCGCCCACCCCCACGACGAATTCCAGATCACCGGCTCGGCCTCCGGCTCGGGTGCCTGCCCCACCAGCCCCGGCGCCCAGGAAAACGCCCCCCGCTTCCACGCCGGCACCGAATCTACCCAGGCCGGCGCCTTCAGCCCCTTCTCGCTGAAGCTGGTCCGCGAAGACGGCTCCCAGGAACTCGCCAAGATCGACACCACCCTGCCTCCGGGCCTGACCGGCAAGCTCGCCGGGATCAGCGAGTGCTCCGACGCCCAGCTTGCGGCCGCCTCCTCCCACAGCGGCAAAGAAGAGCAGGCGAGCCCCAGCTGCCCCGCGAACACCGAAGTCGGCAGCGTCGACGTCGGCGCCGGAGCCGGCCCCACCCCGCTGAACGTGCAGGGCAAGGCCTACCTCGCCGGCCCCTACAAGGGCGCCCCGCTTGTCCCTGGCGATCATCACCCCGGCCGTCGCCGGCCCCTTCGACCTCGGCACCGTGGTGGTCCGAACCGCCCTCTACGTCAACCCCGAAACCGCCCAGATCCACGCCGTCAGCGACGAGATCCCCCACATCCTCGAAGGGATCCCCCTCGACGTCCGCTCGGTGACCGTGAAGATGAACCGCCCCAACTTCACCCTCAACCCGACCAACTGCGAAGAACTGGGCTTCACGGGATCGGCACTCTCGACCCTGAACGCCGCCGCCCCCCTCACTCAGCGCTTCCAGGTCGGCGGCTGCCGAACCCTCGGCTTCTCGCCCAAGCTGGCGCTCTCGCTCAAGGGCAAGACCAACCGTGGCGCCCACCCGGCGCTGAAGGCCGTCCTCACGATGCCGCAGCCCGGGAAGAAGTTCCGCTGTGGAAGGCATCGCCATTGCAGCGTGCCGCAGGCCAACATCGCCCGCGCCCAGGTCACCCTGCCCCACGCCGAGTTCCTCGACCAGGGCCACATCCAGAACGTCTGCACGCGGACGCAGTTCGCGGCGGGCGGCTGCCCGGCCAGCTCGGTCCTCGGCCACGCCACCGCCTTCAGCCCCCTGCTCGACAACCCGCTGAGGGCCCCGTCTACCTGATGTCGGGCTTCGGCCACAAGCTCCCCGACGTCGCCGCCGACCTCAACGGCCAGATCCGCGTCCTCCTGCACGGCAAAGTCGACACCGGCCCCGGCGGCGGAATCAGGAACACCTTCGAAGTCGTCCCCGACGCCCCCGTCTCCCGCTTCACCCTCTCCCTCAAGGGCGGCGCCAAGGGCCTGATCGTCAACTCCGAAAGCCTCTGCGCCAAACCGCAGCGCGCCGTGGCCGACTTCACCGCCCAAAACGGCAAGGTCTCCGACACCGAACCGGCGATGAAGGTGAAGTGCCCGAAGGCCCGCAAGGGCAGGCACCACGGCCACCACAAGCGCCACCGTCCCAGTCGGGCCGGTTAGGCGATGGCTAGCCGCGGCCTCACCCGAGCCATCCCGGGGCCGCTAACCGGTAATCCCCTACGACACGCCCGCGATGAAGGCCCGCAGGTCCTTCATCAGCAGCATCAGGTGCAGCGGCTCGGTCGGGGACTCTTCGAAGCCGAAGCGCTCATACCACCGGCGCGCTCGCTCGTGCTTGGCGTGGACGAGCATCACCCGCACTCCGATCTGCTCGGCCGTCTCGGCCGCTCGCAGCATCGCGTCCTGGAGCAGCGAGCGGCCGAGGCCCCTGCCCTGGTGTCCCTCATCGACCGCCAGCCGCGCCAGCAGCACCGCTGGGACGGCGCGCCGCCGCGGCTGTCCTCTGAGCGTCCGCGCCGTCGCCTCCGCGGGCCTCACCTCGGCCGCGGCGAGGGCGTAGTAGCCGGCCACGCGGCCGTCTGCCATCGAAACGAAGACGCGCGCGCCTCCCGAGCCCTGCGCCTCCAGCGCCCGCTCGGCGAGCCAGCGGTCGAGCTCAGGCTCGCCGCACTCAAAGCCCTCACGGTCATGCCCACGCTCGAGCGGTTGCGGGCGCGAGTAGGGCATTGCCCGCTCGCGCTACTTCTCGAAGACGCTCGGGCGCGAGAAGAGCTCCCGCAGGCCGGCGGGAACGCGGGGGGGACGGTCGAGCACTTCCACGAAGCGCTCCCAGCGCCGCTCGTCCAGCTCGAAGACGGTGCGGTCGGCCAGCACCCGCTCGGCCTCGAGGACCGCCGCCGTGCGGACGAACTCGCTCAGCTCCCGATCCGACTCCGCCGCGGCGCGGCGCACGACGATGTCGTCGTCCGCCCTCACCCGCAGGTTCCAACGAAAGTCCTTCGCCCGTACCGCCATCGCCACCCATTGTACAGACACTGTGCGCGGCTGACGAACCGCACCGCCGAGCCGCAGTGTCGAGGAGGGGGGCGCTGATGCGCCGCCCCGCCTCACTCGCCCTGCTCGTGCTTGCCGGCGCCCTCTGCTCCGCGCCCACCCCCGCCCAGGCCGCCGAAGCCCCCCACGTCGACGCCACCTGGGCCACCGGCGTCAGCGCCTCCGCCGCCACCGTCTCGGCCGAGGTCAACCCCGAGGGCGCCGCCACCACCTACCGCTTCGAATACATCGCCGAAGGCCCTGACTACGCGGCACACGGCTTCGAACACGCCACCAAGCAGCCCTCCGGCGCCCCGGCGGGCCTCGGCGCAGGCACCAGCGACATCCTCGCCACCCAGCACCTCGTCCCGCTGAGCGCCAACACCACCTACCACTACCGCGTCTCGGCGACCAACTCGGCCGGCACCACGCCCGGTCCCGACAGGACCTTCACCACCCAGGAATCCTCGCCGCCCACCGCCCTGCCCGACTCCCGCGGCTGGGAGATGGTCTCCCCGGTGGACAAGAACGGCGGCGGGGTCCAGGGCCCCGAAGCCAACTACGGCGGCGACGTGCTCCAGGCCGCCGCCGGGGGCGGCGCGCTCACCTACTCCTCCTCCTCGGCCTTCGGCCAAGCCCCGGCGGGCGCCCCGCCGGCGAGCCAATACCTCGCCCGCCGCGAAGCGGGCGGCTGGTCGACCGAGAACGTCACCGCCCCGACCCTTTCCGGCGCATACGGCTCAGAACCCGACGGCGTCCCCTACCGCCTCTTCTCCGAAGACCTCGCCCGCGGCCTGATGCAGAACGGGCGCCGCTGCACCGAAGCCGAACCCTGCCCGCGCAGCTACTCGCTCTGGGAAGGAGGAACCTTCACGCCGCTGCCCGAAGCGGCGGCGGGCATGCGCGTCATCGGCGCCTCCCCGGACCTCGGCCGCATCCTCTTCGAAGACGAAGGCGGAGAAGCCTACGAATGGAGCGGCGGCGCAGCGCTCGCGCCGATCGCCCCCCCGGCCTCCGAAGCGGGCGTGCTGGGGACCTCCGCCGACGGGCAGACCGTCTACTTCCAAGACGGCGCCGGCCTGAAGCGCCGCCGCGAAGCCACGACGACGACGATCGTCGCAGGCCCCCAGGCCGCCCAGGAAAGCGACTACCCGCCGGGGGCGGGGACGGCCCGCGTTTCCGCCGACGGCGAAACCCTGCTCTTCCTCTCCCAAGCCGAGCTCACCGGCTACGACAACACCGACCAGGCCACGGGCGAACCCGATTCCGAGGTCTTCCTCTACGAAACCGGGGGAGGGGGGACCCTGCGTTGCCTCTCCTGCAACCCGACCAACGCCCGCCCGCTCGGCCCCGCCACGATCCCCGGCGCGATCGCCAACGGCACCACCCGCATCTACAAGCCCCGCAACCTCGCCGCCGGCGGGCGCCGCGTCTTCTTCGACTCAGCCGACGCTCTGGTGCCCGCCGACTCCGACGGGCGCCCCGACGTCTATCAGTGGGAGGCGCAGGGCAGCGGCAGCTGCGCGAAGCCCGGCGGCTGCCTCGGCCTGATCTCCGGCGGGCGCTCGGGCGAAGCGAGCTTCATCGACGCCTCCGAATCGGGCGCCGACGCCTTCTTCCTGACCGAAGCCTCGCTGATCGGGCAAGACCCCGGCTCGGTCGACCTCTACGACGCCCGGGTCGGCGGCGGCTTCCCAGAACCGACCACGCCGATCGAATGCACCGCCGACGCCTGCCAGCCGCTGCCCGAGCCACCCGAAGACCCCACCGTCGGCACCACGATCCCCGGCCCGCCCAACCCGCCGCTGCGGGTCCCCAAGCCGCGCTGCCCGAAGGGCACCCACCGCGTCGTCCGCCACGGCAAGACGCGCTGCGTCCCTAGGCACCGCAAGCGCCGAGGCCACAGATGAGGGCGCGCACGGCCGCCGTCTGCGTGGGCCTCGCCCTCCTCGCCGCGACGCTCATCCTCGCCCCGGCCGCCTTCGGAATCAACAGCTTCGACGTCGCCGCCACCAAGCTCGACGGCTCCCCCGCCACCCAGGCAGGCTCCCATCCCTACGCCCTCAACCTCAACGTCGGCTTCCCCGAAGGCGCCGAACCCGGCTATCCCGCCGCCGACCTCAAGGACCTGCGGCTCGAACTGCCCGAGGGCCTGATCGGCAACCCGACCGTGATCGGCCAGTGCACCCTCGCCCAGTTCTCCACGCCGCGCGTCTCGCCCTTCGAAGCGAGCCGCTCGGGCGAGAGCTGCCCCGAGCGCTCCCAGGTCGGCGTCGTCACCCTCCACACATCGCTCGGCACCCGCTCCTTCGGCCTCTTCAACCTCACCCCGCCCCCCGGCGCCGCCGCCGAGCTCGGCTTCGCCCCCTACGGCGAGCCGATCGCCCTGATCGCCCACGTCCGCAGCGAAGCCGGCGAATACGGCCTCGACATGCAGGCCTCCAACTTCCCCCAGACCCTGCCGCTCGACGGCGCCGAGCTGAGCGTCTGGGGCACCCCCTGGGCGATCTCCCACGACCCCCAGCGCGGCAACTGCCTCAACGAGACCGATCCAAGCGAACCCTGGGGCAAGTGCTCGGTCGGCCCGCCCAGGACCAACCGGCCCAAGGCCTTCCTCACCCTGCCGGGCTCCTGCTCGGGGCCGCTCACCTACTCGCTCAGCGCAAAATCCTGGCAGCAGGCCGGCTCGGTCAGCGCCCAAGCGCAGACCCCGGCGCTCGAGCACTGCGAGCGGATCGACTTCCAGACGATCTCCCAGGCCCAGCCGACCTCGCTGCGCGCCTCCTCGCCGGCCGGCTTCGAATTCAACCTCGAAGTGCGCCAGGAAGGCCTCACCGAACCGGGCGGCCTCGCTCCCTCCCAGATCGAGAACGCCGTCGTCTCCCTGCCGGAGGGGATGACGATCAACCCCTCGGTCGGCGCCGGCCTCGGCGTCTGCACCCCGGCCCAATACGCGGCGGAGTCGGCGAGCGCGCCGCCGGGAGCGGCCTGTCCCAACGAGTCCAAGATCGGCGACTTCCGGGCCGAAAGCCCGCTGCTCGAAGAAGCGGTCAACGGCGGCATCTTCTTGGCCCAGCCCTTCCACAACCCCTTCGGCGCGCTGATCGCGGTCTACCTGGTCGCCAAGGTGCCGGCCCGCGGCATCCTCGTCAAGGTCCCCGGCGAGCTGATCCCCGACCTGGGCTCGGGGCGCCTCAGCGCCCACTTCCAGGAGCTTCCCCAGCTCCCCTACTCCCACCTGCGCCTCTTCTTCCGCGAAGGCCAACGCGCCCCGCTCGCCTCCCCGCCCGCCTGCGGCGCCTATGGCGTCGGGATCGAGCTGACCCCCTGGCTCAACCCGGCGCTCACCCTGCACCACAACTCCGAATTCACGCTCTCAAGCGGCCCCGGCGGCGGCCCCTGCCCGCCGCCGGGCGTCCCGCCCTTCTCACCGGGCGCCGCCGACGGCTCGGTCAACCCCAACGCCGGCTCCTATGCCCCCTACTACCTGCGCCTCACCAGGCAAGACACAGAACAGGAGATCACCTCCTACTCGGCCGTGCTGCCGCCGGGGCTGACCGGCAAGCTGACCGGCATCCCCTACTGCTCCGATGCGGCGATCGCGGCGGCGAAAGCCAACAGTGGCCTCGGGGAGCTCGAACGCCCCTCCTGCCCACAGGTCTCGGAAATCGGCCACACCGTCGCCGGCTACGGGCTGGGCGGCGTCCTCGACTACTCCCCGGGGCGCCTTTACCTCGCCGGCCCCTACCGCGGCGCCCCGCTCTCGATCGTCGCCGTCGACTCGGCCCTGGTCGGCCCCTTCGACCTCGGCGTGATCATCGTGCGCTCGGCGATCCGCATCAACCCCAGGTCGGCCCAGGTCTCGATCGACACCCAGGGCGAAAACCCCTTCCCCCACATCCGCGATGGCATCCCGCTGCATCTGCGCGACGTCCGCGTCTACATCTCCCGCCCGAGCTTCACCCTCAATCCGACCAGCTGCGAACCCTTCCAGGCCAGCTCGATCCTGCTCGGGGCGGGAGAACGCCTCGGCGACCCCGGCGATGACGTCCCGGCTGCGGTCAGCGGCCTCTACCAGGCGACCAACTGCTCGGCGCTCCGCTTCGCCCCCAGGCTCAAGATGAAGCTCGCCGGCGGCAGCGCCAGGGGCGCCTACCCGGCGCTTCGCGCCGTCCTCACCGAGCGTCCCGGCGACGCCAACCTCGCCCAGGCGGTGGTCACCCTGCCCCACGGCGAGTTCCTCGCCCAAAACCACCTCCAAAACGTCTGCACCCCGGCCCAGTTCGGAGCGAACAGCTGCCCCACCAACTCGGTCTACGGCCACGCGGTCGCCACCACGCCATTGCTCCCAGAGCCCCTGGAAGGCCCGGTCTACCTGCGCTCCAACGGCACCGAACGCCCCCTGCCCGACCTGGTCGCGGCGCTGCGGGGCGACGGCGGCATCGGGATCGAAGTGATCGGCCACATCGACTCCTTCCGCGGCGGCATGCGGGGCAGCTTCGAAGGCCTCCCCGACGCGCCCGCCTCCAAGTTCACGATGACCCTGCGGGGCGGCGGCCAGGGCCTCCTGCAGAACTCCGAGAACCTCTGCGCCGCCCCCTCCTACGCGACGGCGTTGCTGATCGGCCAAAGCAACCAGGCCGAGGCGGGGAAGATCCGCATGGGGACCGATTGCCACAGGCGCCACGGCAAGCATCGCAGGCGAGGGGGGAGGCGATGATGCGGCGCTTCGGATTGCCCCTGTGTTGCCTCGGCCTCTGCGCCTTGCTCCTGGCCCTCTCCGCGGCGCCCGCGGCGGCGGCCGAAAGCCCCAGCCACCTCTTCCTCACCGAAACCAACGGCGCCCCACAGAGCGGCGCCCGCCCCCCCACCGGCGCCTTCGAAGACGCCTGCGGCATCGCCCTGGACTCCCACGGAGATCGCTACGTCGCCGACTACTACCACGATGCCGTCGACGTCTTCGGGCCCACGGGCGAATACCTCACTCAGATCGCCGCCGAGAGCAACGGCAACGGGCCCTGCGGCCTCGCGGTCGACAACGACCCATCCAGCCCGGCCTATGGCGACCTCTACGTCGAGAACTGGCGCGCCGAAGTCGTCAAATACACCCCCTCGGCCTACCCGCCCACCGCGACGACCACCTATGGCCCCCCGACGCTGATCGACCCCGCCGGCACCGCCACCGGCCTCGCGCTCGACCCCGCCACGGGCGACCTCTACGTCGACGACGCCACCTACATCGCGAAGTTCGAAGCACCGGTCCACGAAGGCCAGACGCCGACCCAGATCGGCCTCGACCCCAACGCCGCCTACCACGGCCTCGCCCGCTCCACCTACGCCGCCACCGCCGGGGACCTCTACGTCCCCGACGCCGCCTCTCACACGGTCAAGGTCTTCGGCCCGGCCGGCGAATCGCTGCCGGGGATCGACGGGGCCGGCACCCCGCAGGGCGGCTTTGCCTACCTCGTCGATTCCGCCGTCGCCGTCGATCCCTCCGACGGCCACGTCTTCGTCGCCGACAATGTCGAACACGGCCTCACCGAACACCCCGCCGTCGTCCTCGACGAGTTCAACCCCTCAGGCGACTACCGCGGCCAGATCGCCCGCTGGATCACCCATCCGGCGAGCGAACCCGGAGTGATCGTCGAACACGCCCTCCAGGACGCCGAACCCCCCGGCCTGGCGATCGACCCCGCCGGCAAGGTCTACGTCACCTCCGGCAACTCCGACAACAGCGAATCCACCCAGCTCGACAAGGAAGGCAAGCCGGTCGAAGGCTCCCTCCTCTACACCTTCGGCCCGACCTCCGCGGCGAGGACGCTGACCGTCACCAAGTCCGGCACGGGGGCCGGCACGGTGACCAGCTCACCGGCCGGGATCGCCTGCGGCTCAGCCTGCGCCGCCGAATACGACGAAGGCGCCAAAGTCACCCTCACCGCCGCCGCAGACGCCCACTCGGAATTCAAAGGATGGAGCGGCGCCTGCACGGGAACCGCGACGAGCTGCCAGGTGACGATGAGCGCCGCCCGCGCCGTCGGGGCCGAATTCGAAGCGCTGCCGCAGCAGACGCTGACGGTCGGGGTCAGCGGCTCGGGCGAAGGCAAGGTCACAAGCGAACCGTCCGGGATCGAATGCTCGCTCGGCAGCACGGGGACCTGCACCGAACACTTCAACCGGGGCTCCACGGTCACCCTCACCGAGACCCCCGCCCCCCACAGCCGCTTCACGGGCTGGGGGCTCCCCTGCGACGAATCGACTGCCACCACCTGCACGGTCCAGATGAGCGCGGATGAGACGGCGAGCGCCGGCTTCGCGGCGATCCCGTCCCAGACCTTGACGGTCGCGCTGAGCGGCGAAGGAACGGTGACCAGCTCCCCCGCCGGGATCGCCTGCCCGGGCAGCTGCGAAGCGCCCTTCGACTCCGAAGGCCCGGCCAGCACCGTCCTCCTCACCGCCGCCCCCGCCCCGCACGACGAAGTCGCCTGGTCGGGTTGCGAAGCCGAGCCGAGCCCCAGCCAGTGCGAAGTGAGCATGAGCGAAGCCCGCTCGGTCAAAGCCGGCTTCGCCCCGATCCAACACACCCTGACGATCACCGTCGCCGGCGAAGGGCAGGTCAGCGCCTCGAGCGGGCAGATCTCGGGCTGCAGCGCCGCCGGCGGGACCTGCTCGGGCTCCTATCCCGAGGGCGAAGCGGTCGAGCTCACCGCCACACCGGCGGCGGGCTCGGGCTTCGTCGGCTGGAGCGGGGGGCCCTGCGGGGGAACCGGGACCTGCCACCTCACCCTCGAAGCCGACACCACGCTCAGCGCCAACTTCGCGGCGATCCCGCTGCCCGCAGTCGAACCGGTCCCTGCTCATATCGCGCTCGGCAAGCTCACCGTCAAGGGCGCCAGGGCCACGCTCAGACTTAGCGTTTCGGGGCCGGGCAGCGTGGTCGCGAGCGGCAGGGGGCTGAAGAAAGCCAGGGCCCACGCGGGGAGCGCCGGTCCCCTCACGCTGCGCCTGGCGCTGAGCGGGAGCGGGCGACAAGCCCTGCGCCGGGCGAGACACAGGAAGCTGGCGGTCAAGGTCACGCTCAGCTTCACGCCTGACGAGGGCGGCGCGACCGCCGTCCTCAAGAAGACCGTGACCTTCAAGGGCCACTGAGGGGAGAGGAATGCGTTCGATGAAGAAACAGAAGATGGGCCTGGCCGCGGCGGTTGCCCTCCTCCTCCTGGCGATGAGCGCCCTCGCCCAGGCCGACATCACCCAGAAGGGCAACCTGCGGGTCGCCACCAGCGCCACGATGAAGCCCCGTGCCCTGCCCCGCACAGGCACCGCCCCGATCGCCGTCTCGGTCGCCGGGCAGATCTCGACCACCGATGAAAGCACCCCGCCGCAGCTCAAGAAGCTGACGATCGAGATCAACCGCCACGGCCGCCTTGACTACCAGGGCCTGGCGGTCTGCACCCTGCACGAGATCCAGCCCGCCAACAACTCCCGCGCCCTCTCCGCCTGCCGCTCTGCCCTGGTCGGCGAGGGCACGTTCTCGGCCGACGTCGTGCTGCGCGGACAGGCGCCCTATCCCTCCAACGGGCGCCTGCTCATCTTCAACGGCAAAGAAGGCGGCCGCCAGGTCCTGCTCGGCCATATCTACGCGACCAGGCCCTTCACCACCTCCTTCGTGATCAGCTTCGCGATCAAGGGCCTGCGCCACGGCCGCTACGGCACCGCCCTGGTCGCCTCGCTGCCCAGCTCGCTGGGCAGCTGGGGCAACGTGACCGGGATCCAGATGACGCTGCGGCGCCGCTTCCACGTCGGCGGGCGCTCCCACAGCTTCCTCTCGGCCGGCTGCCCCGCCCCCAAGGGCTTCCCCGGCGCGGTCTTCCCGCTAGCCCGCACGAGCTTTGCCTTCGCCGGGGGCAGGAAGCTCACTTCGACCCTGAGCAGCGAGTGCAGGGTGCGGTGAGGGACTCGGGGAAGCCCGCCGCGCAGTCCCTTTTCACAGCCGAGCTGTGCAAAACTGCATGTTGCGATGGATCTGCCCGGCAGCAGCGACGACGACGTGCTCGCGCAGCCGACCCGGGCGCGCATCTTCGCCCTGCTGGTCGAGCGCAGGGCGTCCGTCGGCACCGAGGCGCTGGCCGAGCAGCTCGACCTGCATCCGAACGGCGTGCGGCGGCATCTCGAGCGGCTGCACCGGGCGGGCCTGGTCGAGCGGCGCCGGAGCCGCGGGGAGAGGGGGCGTCCCGGCGACCGCTGGTCGGTCGCGGCCGGCGCCCACCCGGGCGGGGAGCGCCCCAGCGGATACGCCGACCTGGCCCGCTGGCTCGCCCGTGCCGTGCCGGCCGCCCCACGCCGCCTGCGCGAGGTCGAGCAGGCGGGCCGGGAGATCGGCCACGAGCTGGCGCCGGCTGAGTGCGACGACCCGGTCGACGGCTTCCGGCAGGCGATCGCCGCGCTCGGCTTCCAGCCGGTGGTCGAGGAGGGGAAGAGGGCGGAGGGCGGGGAGACCGAGAGCGGCTTCGCCTGCCGGCTCGAGAACTGTCCCTACCGGGACTCGGTGCGCGCGAACCCCGACGTCGTCTGCACACTGCACCGCGGCCTCACCGAAGGGCTGCTCGCGGAGCTCGATCCCGGGGCGAGGCTGGTCCGCTTCGAGCCGCGCGACCCGGACCGGGCCGGCTGCCTGGTCGGCGTCGCCGGGCTCTGACGTTCACGACGTTGTCAGGTCGCCGACAGTTGGTGTCGGCGACGTGCGCCGAGGGCGCCTTCTGGCTGACGCGATCGGGAGCTCTACGGCTTGAAGACCATCAGCACGAGGATCGCCAGCACGGCCGCGGCCGAGGCGTAGTTGGCGGCGCGCGAGAGGGGGTCGTCGAGGAGGGCGCGCAGCTCGGCGCTCACCGGCTCGCCCTCGCCCGCCAGCCGCGCCGCCAGCCTGCGGGCTTGTTTCGGGCGCTGCCCGCCGAGGGCGCCGAGCGCCAGCGCGACCACGTAGAGGGCGATCGCCGCGTCGACCCAGCCGGCGCCGTAGCCGAAGTGACCGAGGTGGACGAGCCACAGCCCGAAGACGAGCAACAGCAGGCCGCCGACCGCGACCAGCAGGACGCCGATCCGCGTCAGGCCGAGCAGCAGCGCGATCTCGGCGGGCCGGCTGCGCAGGCGCGCCGCCTCGAAGGCGACCCCGGCGACGGCGATGCCGGCGACGAACAGCAGGGCCCCGAGCAGGTGGAAGAAGAGCGCGAGTTCGTCCATGCGCGAAGCTTTTCGTATCCGCCGTGCTACCGTTTCTCACATCGTTGGTGTGAAAATCATCCGAGCAAGGAGGCGCCCGTGGCCTACGTGATCAACGAGCCCTGCATCGGGACCAAGGACCTCTCCTGCGTCGAGGTCTGCCCGGTCGACTGCATCCATCCCAGCCAGGACGACCCCGACTTCGACCAGCACGAGCAGCTCTACATCGACCCCGACGAGTGCATCGACTGCGACGCCTGCGTCGAGGTCTGCCCGGTCGACGCGATCACCCCGGAGGACCAGGTGCCGCCGGAGTGGCAGCAGTACATCGAGATCAACGCGGCGTACTACCGGCAGCGGGTGTCCTGAGCGCGACCGACGCCTTCGGCGTCGACCCCTCGCTTGCCTCATAGTCTATGTACACCATGTACATTGTGTGCTAACCTGCTCGGCACTGTGCCCGCGACCCTGAACATCACCGAGTTCCGCCGCTCGATCGGCCCGGCCTTCAGCGAGGCGGTGCAGCGCCACCGACCCGTCAAGATCGACCGCGGGGGGCGCGAGAGCGGCGTCCTGTTCGGTGCCGAAGAGGCGCTCGCGTTGGTGGCGAACTGCGAGTTCAACCCCGAGGTCTACCGCGAGCCCGAAGCGGTCAGCGTCTGGCTTCCCGAGTTCGCCCTCTACGGTCGCGGCGCCTCGTTCTCAGCAGCTCGCGACGATCTGATCGACGAGGTCCGCGACTACGTAGAGGAGTATCTGGACGAAGTCGAGCTCTACTCGCGGGCGCCCAACCGCGCCAGCCACTTCCCATTCGTGATCAGGGCCTGGCTCGCCGACGCCTCCGGCGAACTGGCGGACGTGCTCTTCGCCCCTCCGTCTGACGCGGCCGCTTGAGGCGGTGCCCCAGCCTCGTCACTCCGATCTGCGCCGCTTCTGCGAGATCGACAGCTGGGAGGAGACGACCAAGGGTCGGCGCAACCCCGACCACACTCGCTACCGCAAGGTGCTCGACGACGGGCGGGTGCTGCGGACGAAGGTCTCCCATGGCCGCGGCTCGATTGAGGATCCGGCTCTCTGGAGCCTGATCTGGCGCGAGCAGCTCGGCCTTGGCAGCGAGGAGGAGTTCTGGGAGGCCCTGCGCACCAAGAAGCCCGTCGAGCGGGAGTCTCCGACACCCGCTCCGCCAAGCGGTCCGTCCAAGCCGGGGTGGCTCCTCAACAGCTTGATCTTCGTCGCGGGCCTGCCGGAGAAGGAGGTCGAGCGGTTGACCGTCGAGGAGGCAACTCAGCGCTGGCTCGAGTTCTGCGAACGGAGGGATGAATGATCGTGGTGCGTCTTGGCGCCTACGGCGCCGCCAGGTAGCGGCGGGCGGTGATCGGCACCAGTTGAGGGATGCTCAATCAGCCAACGAACACGGGTCGCGTGCTCGCGCTCGGCCTCTTCAAGAGAGAGCTCGACCTTCGACAGCGCCGCCTGGTGACTGGGGATCCATCGGCGCTCGATCGCGCGGCGGCGATGGGCGACACGCTGAAGCTCGGCCGAGACTCGCTCATGCGCAGCCCGGCCGGCGGCGTAGCGCACACCGGCCTCAGCGGCGCGGCTGTAGGCGATGGCGGCTTCGAGCAGTGCCGAGCTGGCGCCCAGCCCCGATAGGTCCACATCCTCCGGTGGCTCCACGGTGTCGACCCTGGGGCAGCGCACACCCATCACGTTGTGGTCTGTGAGGTCGACTGTAAGCGTCTCGGGTACGTAGGCAGCAAGCCGTCGGACTCGGTTCGCGCCGTCAACGAGCGCTGCCCTGCCCAGCCAGACCTTCGCTTGCTCGCCTGCCTCCCGCCAGTTGCGCTCCGCCTCGGCAAGCTCGTTGCGCAGGTCCCGCTCGGCGGCCGCCAGCACTCGCTGCTTGCGCTCGAGCAGTCCCACTCCTCGCGAGGCGACCTCGAGGCGCCGGAGCAGCCACATCCGCCCCGAATGGCCCGGCGGAACCCGCAGCGAGAGGCTAGCCATCGCGGTAGTAGGTGTCGAGGAGCTGCTCGCTGAGCGTTGAAAGCTCCTTACGCGGCATCAGCGATGCGACCTGCCAAGCGCGCCTGAGCGTCTCCTCGATCGAGCGGGCCTCGTCGCGCGGCTGGGTGATGAGCAGCGACTCGAACTCCGCGGCGAACCGCAGGTAGGGGCGATCGGTCTCGGGCAAGGCGTCGGGACCGATCACCTCGGCTAGATCTGAGACCTGGCGTGCTCGCGATGCAAGCGCATACAGCTGAGCGGAGATCTCGAGATGATCCTCGCGGGTGAGCCCCGGGCCGGCGCCGCGGCGCATCAGGCGAGACAGCGATCCCAGTGCGTCAAACGGCGGGTAGACGCCACGGGCATGCAGATCGGGGCTGAGGATCAGCTGACCCTCGGTGATGTAGCCGGTCACATCGGGGACCGGATGGCTGATGTCACCCGCCGGCATCGTCAGCACCGGCAGCTGGGTCAGCGAGCCGGGGTTGCCGGCGATGCGGCCGGCACGCTCGAGCAGCGAAGCGACGTCGCTGTAGAGATAGCCGGGGTAGGCGCGGCGGCCGGGCGTCTCGCCACGGGCGGCCGAGACCTGCCGCAGCGCCTCGCAATAGCTGGTCAGATCGGCGAGGATGACCAGCACGTGGCGACCTTCCTCGAACGCCAGGTGCTCTGCGATGGTCAGGGCGATCCGTGGCGTAAGCAAGCGCTCGATGACCGGATCGGCGGCAGTGTTGAGCAGCAATACCGTGTCCTCACCACCGGCCCGCCCCTCCAGGGTCGCTCGCACCGATGCCGCATCGACGTGCGTGAGGCCCACTGCGGCGAAGACGACGGCGAAGGGCTCGCCGCCCGCATTGGCCTGGACTGCGATCTGCGCCGCAAGCTCGAGGTGGGGCAGCCCGCCGACGGAGAAGATCGGCAGCTTCTGGCCCCGCACGAAGGTGGCCAGGCCGTCGATCGCACTGACGCCGGTCAAGATTGGCTCGCTGGGTCGCGCTCGGCGCGCCGGGTTGATCGGGCGTCCGGCTACCTCCAACTCCCTCTCCGCTGTGACTGGAGGACCGCCATCGAGGGGCCTGCCCCGCCCATCGCAGACTCGCCCTAACCACTCCTTGCCGACGGGGATGCGCATCGGGGCGCCCGAGAAGGTCACATGGAGCGAGTCGCGAGCGATGGCTGCCGTGCCCTCGTAGACCTCGACCACGGCGAAGTCCTCGCCAACGTCGAGCACAACGCCAAGCCTGGACTCGCCATTCGCGAGCCTGATCTCGACTGTCTCATCCCAGCCGACGCCCTCGATCCCCTCGACGATGAGCAGCGGACCCCGGATTGAGGCGATGCCGGAATATTCGATTGGCGCCCCAATGCTCACTACACACCTCTCCTTGCGGCACTCTGCTGTGCGGCGGGCTGCCCTGCCCTCACACCGTCGAGTTGGGCGAGGATCCGATCGCCGACTTCTTCCAGCTCGCTGACGCCATCGGGAGGTGTCTCCCTGGCGGCTCGCGTCAGCGGCGCAAGGTCCAGCGCCTCGAGCTCGGCGATCGGGACACCCTGTCGAGCCAGGTTGCGGAGGCGGTCGTGGACCGCGAGCATCAACGCGAGCAGCGCCTGCTGCTTGGCCGGCGTTGAGTACTGGTCGCCGGCGCTGATCGCGCTCTGTGCCAGCAGGCCTTCATGCAGGAGACGGGCTGAGCGGACGAGCACACGCTCCTCGGCCGGCAGCGAGTCCAAGCCGACCAGTTCGGCGATCGCCTCGAGTCGATCGCCCTCTGCCAGCAGCTCGAGGGCTCGGGCCCGGTTCTCGCCCCAGTCCTTGCCGCCGTTGCGGGCCTGCCAGGCGGCGAGCTCCTCGGCGTCGCGCGATGAGGACTCCTGCCAGTTGATCGCGGGATAGTGGCGGGCGTAGGCGAGATCGCGGTCCAATGACCAGACCGAGCGGACGAAACGCCGGGTGTAGGCGGTCACCGGCTCCGTGAGGTCGCCACCAGGCGGTGAGACAGCGCCGAGCACCGAGACCGACCCCAACTCGCCGGAGAGCAGCCGTGCCCTGCCAGCGCGCTCGTAGAAGGCCGCCAACGCAGCCGGCAACCCTGCCGGGTAGCCCTCCTCGGCCGGCAGCTCACCGGCTCGCGAGGTGACCTCACGCAGCGCCTCGGCCCAGCGCGAGGTCGAGTCCGCGATGACGGCAGTGTGGTAGCCCATGTCGCGGTAGAACTCGGCTACGGTCACTCCCGTGTAGATGCTGACCTCGCGAGCCATGACGGCCATGTTGGAGGTGTTCGCGACCAGGACAGTGCGGTCGAGCAGTGACTGGCCGGTGCGCGGATCCTCGATCGTGGCGAACTCCTCGAGGATGTCGGCGAGCTCGTTGCCGCGCTCACCGCAGCCGACGTAGACGATCACATCGGCATCGCACCATTTGGCGATCTGCTGCAAGAGCAGCGTCTTGCCCGTGCCAAAGCCGCCGGGCACCCCGGCGGTGCTCCCGCGTGCCACCGGAAACAGCAGGTCGAGCACGCGTTGCCCGGTTACGAGCGGCTCCGCCAGCTCGACGCGTTCTTTGACCGGTCGCGGCAC
This sequence comes from uncultured Solirubrobacterales bacterium, assembly GCA_963696185.1. Classification (GTDB taxonomy): domain Bacteria; phylum Actinomycetota; class Thermoleophilia; order Solirubrobacterales; family 70-9; genus VRUE01. Next base: position 1,121,625 of record OY968825.1, on the reverse strand, counting down.
CCGGACCGGCCAGCGCCGGCTCATCGCGATCTCCTCGCCATCGATTCGCGCAACCGGCTGGTCGACCGCGTACTCGCCCGCCGCGGCGACCCACTCGACGCCGCCCTCGACATTCGGTGGCACCAGGATGCGGTGCTCGATCGCCGCCGTCTCCTGCACCGTGCCCAGGCGGGAGCCGGCCCCCACGTGCTCGCCCACGGTGACCTTCGGCGTGAAGCGCCAGAGCCGCTCGCGTGCGAGCGCCGCCGGTCGTCCTTCGGGCGCCAGGCGATCGCCGGCGCCGCGCAGCGCTCGCAGCATTCCGTCAAAGACGCCTCCGAGGAGGCCTGGCCCGAGCTCGGCGCTCAGCGGACCGCCGGTAGGCGCGACCCGGTCCCCTGGGCGCAGCCCTCCGGTGTACTCGTAGACCTGCACCACCAAGCGGTCCCCTTCGAGGGCGATCACCTCGCCGAGCAGGCGCTCGGGGCCGATCTCCATCAGGTCGAGCATTGCCGCAGCGGGCACGCCCCGCGCCTCGACCACCGGGCCGTTGACCCGCGTTACTGCGCCTTCTGTCACGTCCATAGCGCCTCAACGCGAGCGCCGAGTCCATGCAGGTGGCGTTCCACCTGAGAGGCCAGCGTGAGGTCGACTTGCCGCCCGTCAGCCCGGACCAGAACACCTCCTCCTGGCACGGGAATGACGTCGACGTCCTCCGCGTCGAGCCGAGATCGGGCCGCTTCGACCAAGTGCTCCAAGAGCGGGGCGTAATCGGGGTCGTCAGGCAGGGATTGGGCAGCGATCTGCGCACGGCCTTGCAACTGCTCGAGCGCGGCCCCTCGGGCCCCAAGAACAAGGCCGTTCGCCTCTCGCCGCGCCGCGGCGAGCCTGGCGGTCGCGAGCTGTCGGCCTTCCTGGCGAGCGTCTGCGCGAGCACCGTCAAGCAAATCGGCGGCGTCGCTCTGCGCCTTGCGGACGATCGCGCCGGCCCGCTTCCCGGTGGCCGCGAGCAGACGCTCTGCGTCATCTTCGGCGGCGCGCAGCGAGGCGGTGCGCAGCGGCTCGAGCCTCATCGGGCAACCGCTCCGATCACGCCGGAATCACTGCGCAGATCATTCCGCGAGGCTCTTCGAGCTGGCCTGCGAGCGCAGCCTGCGCTGCCTCGGTCAGGAGCACAACCGACGTTTCGGGCCCGAGCCCGCGCCAGGCGTCTTGCACCGCGGCGGGGTCGGCTGCCTCGAGCACCCGGACGCCGGCGAACCTGAACCCCCGCACACGATCGGCCTCACCGATCGCTGCAACCGAGCCTCTCATGCCTTGCCGATCAGGATCACTGCGACGATCAGGCCATAAATAGCGATCCCCTCAGCCAAACCGACGATGACCAGCGCGCGACCGAAGAGCTCGCTGCGCTCGCTGATCGCAGCAAGCGCCGCGGCACCGGTGTAGGAGACGGCGATCCCGGCGCCGATCGTCGAAGCGGCGACCGCGATCCCGGCGCCGATGAACGCCGACCCGGAGTTGGTCGCCGCGGTCGTCGTCGCGGCGGCGGCGAAGTCGGCCGCGCCGGTTGCCATCAGCACCAGCAGGGCCGCAGCGGCAGCGCCAATCGCCACGTTCAGCCCGATCAGGCGCCGGATTGCCGTCCGCGGTCGGCGGCGCACCGCTGCCGAGGCCAGCACGGCGACGATGACGGCAACCGGGACGCCGAGCAACAGAAAGGCGATCATCCTGCCTCCTCTTCGATTAGAACCGGCAGCCGCCAGGGACGAAACGGCCGGCCTTCGTTTGCGAACACACGGGAGAAGAGCTCGTAGTACTCGAGGCGGAGCGCTTGGACTGTGGCAACAAGCCCCTCGAGCGCAAATGCCACGGCGCTGCCGAGGACGAACACGGCCGCCGCGGCAACCGCGCCGACGGTCCCGCCCGAGACGCCTCGGGCGGCGTCGAGGACAACCATCCCGAGCGCGGCGTGCATCAGGCCAAACGCGGCAAGGCGCGTGAAGGAGACCGCATTGGCGAACGTCCTGAGAGCGGTGTCCAAAACCCGGATCGCGATCTCACCGAGGGCGCCGGGGCCACGGCCGGCCTCGGCCCGGTAGCCGGCGCCAAGCAGGAGTGCGGCGATCACAGCGAGGAATGAGCCGCCGACGGTCAGCGGACTCGAGTGTGCGGCTACGCCTGCCGCCAGCAGGCCGAACGCGGCCAGCAGAGCGAGGCCGGCAACGCCCGAGGCCGCGGTGAGCGCCGCGCCAAGACCATCCTCTCGCCGGCGGTTGACGATGCCGATCAGGCTGCTCCCGGCCATCAACAACCCACCGAGGACGATCATCGGCACCAGCAGCTTGGTCGGAGAGTCGAGTGGCTTGAGCCACAGCGTTGGCACGACTCCGGTCGGCCCGAAGAACTCCCCAAACAGCAGGCCGAATACCGACGCCGAGAGGCCGGCGCCAAGCAGAAACGGCGACGCCCGGCGCAGCGACCGCCAACGAGCGCCTCGCATTCGGGAAAGCCCCAGCGCGGCGACGAGCAGCAAAAGACCGTCGCCGACATCGCCGAACATGATCCCGAACATCAAGAAGAAGCTCGCCGCTGCCCATGGCGTGGGATCGACGTCCGGGTAGGCAGGGATTCCATAGGTGTTGACCAGTGGCCGCAGGGGTTCGATGGCTGGGGAGGGGGCTGGCAGGGTGGGCGGCTCAAGGCCACTCGGTGAGGGCAACTCGACCAACGCGGCCCCCAAGGCTCCCAGGCGGCCTGACAAGGTCTCCAGCTCGGGTTCTGGCGCCCAGCCGACGAAGGCGACGTAGCGACCATGTCGGAGCGCGCTTGCCATTCGGCGCTGCAGCTCAACCTCCCCCGCCAGAGCACCCCAGGCGCCGGCTCGCTCCAGTGAGTCGACATCCGGCTCACTGGCTGAGAGGCTTGGCTCCGGGTTCCCCGCCGGCTTCAGTCGGCGCTCGAGCCGGCGTAGAGCTTGGAGCGCCTCACCTGCACCGGCCGCCAGGGGACCCGCGAGGTGCACGGCTCCGATATCTGCGAGCGCTACGAGCAGATCCCGCGACTGCACGTGGCGCGCCAGGACCGCCACCCGCTGCATCGGCACGGCAAGCGCCTGGGCCGGCAGCTGCAGTCCCGAAGCGCCCAAGGGGCGCTTCGATGTCGGCTCAGCCACTGGCACCAGCTGCCTCCCGTTCGTCTGGGTTGAGCCCGCCGGCACTCTCCGCGAGCGCTCGGGCAACGTTGCGAGCGTCGACCGAGAGAAGGGCCGTCGCCGCAAGCACCTTGGCGCGCCCCGAGCTGCCCCTTCGGCGGAGCTGCTCAGCGTCTCGCTCGACCCTCGCCCACCAGGCCAGCTCCGCGCGCCATAACTCCTCCGCGGCCCGCGCAGGCGCGAGCGTCCAGCTCGCGGAGTCGGGCAGTCGCGTGGTGAGCTCCTGGATGGATCGAGCGCCTAAGGCGTCCGCCGAGACGCCCGGAAGCCGCCGCAAGAGCTTGGCTCGCCCTTCGCCTCCACCTTGGAGCAGCTCGCGGGCCAGGAGCAGCGCACTTGCCCCTTCTATCCACACTCGAGCCTCGGGTAGCTGGGCGGCAAGGCGCCTTGCCCACGACACCCGCAGGGCGATGAGCATTCCCGCCGGCGTTTCGACCTCGGGGTCGTCCCAGGCGGAGGCGGCTAGCGCGCTGCGGACCTCGCCCAGATCACGGGCCTCATCTACGCGCCTCCATGCGGTTGCCAGCCCGCCCAGCTCAAACGGCGGCGGCGGGATGAAGTCGGTTGCCAGAGCGGCAACCTTGTCCTCGATGTTGGCGATCTCAAACCACCCGGTCAGGGCACGCATCGGCTCAGCTGCGCTCGGCGGCAGCCAGCCGGCCAGGATCCTCAAATGCCACAGCGTGGTGGCAGCGAGAGAGCGCTCGGCCTCGGCAAGTGAGTCGGCCTCATGCAGCCGCTCCCCATAGGAGGTGCCGAGGAGCAACCGCAGCGCCGCCGTCAGCGAATCGCCTCGAGCTAGTTCAACGAGGCGCTCCTGCCCGACACGGCGTCCGAGCAGCATTTGACTACGAGTGACAGCACCAACCCAACTCGGCCTCAGCACCGCTGACCCATGAGCTCGGAGATGACCTCTTCCACCAGCCTCGGCGCCTGCGCGGCCGCGCGCTTCTCGACACGCTGTGCCTCGGTGCGGCCCGCTGCGAGGATCGCCAGGGCTTCGCGCTCGGCGTTGGCCTCCTCAGCGGAGATGATCTCGGATCGCTCCCGCAGGGCTCGATCTCCCGCATCCGCCAGGATCCTCTCCGCCTTTCGCCGAGCGTCCTCCTCGATCCTCGCCGCTTTCGCCTCTGCCGCCGCGACAATCGCGAGCGCTTCCCCATCGATGGCGTCGAGGTCCGGCAATAGGGGGGCAATCTCTGCGGCTGGATCCTCGCCGGCCCTCGGGACCGCCAACTGCCTGCCGGGCCCTCCGGGCGGGGCCCCGAGGTGGCGCAACCTACGCAGGAAGTAGCTCAACGGTCGCACCTGCTTAAGGTAGCCGCTGTGGGGCGGAACTGCTCCTTGCCGCGAGGCGGATAAGAATGTCGAGGGTGGGGATGAGTTCACCGCCCTCGATCTTGTCGAGCTTGGAGCGGGTGAGGGCAGCGCGCTTGGCCGCCTCGCGCTGGTCGAGGCCGACAAGCTCACGAGCGCGATGCACACCAGTGGCGCAAATGGAGGGCGATCCGGGCCGATTCCGCAGGGCTATCATCCGCATTGGAATCCCGAATGCGGGCGGTTAGCTCAGTTGGGAGAGCGCCTGCCTTACAAGCCTCGGACCGGAACCGGACTTTTGGCTCTGACATTGGGATTGAGACCGTTTCGGCGGCAGCGGATTCCGCTGGGTTCGGTCCGTTTCGGAGGGGTTTGGGCAGCGAGAGCGGCCCGCTGCCCAATGGGCGCAGGGCTCAAGCGCCCCCGGACACCCGAAATCGAGCCACACCCCCCCAGTTATTCGGGGCGATTTTCGCAACATCAGCGTGCGTACATCGGACCCGCGCGCTCGCTACACCTGAAATTGGCGCTTTCGTCCGCGTCGGCGTGAAGCATCAGGGCGTGCAGGCGGGAACCAGCTCTTCTAAGATGTCGCCGCCCTCGGCGACCACTCGCAGTTCCTAGAGCGCGCGACGGCTCCAAATCGGCCTCCGACCCTACAACGCCGGACCCGGCCGGGGGAAAGAGTGGCCGACCCAGCCGAGCAGGTCGCCCCCCGCTTTCTAGCTGACCGCGAAGGTCTGACCGTCCAGGCCCAAGACGGTCGCCGCGTAAATCTCGAAGACCGCCGCTAAGCGGTTGTCGGTGATCTCGACCACCTGGAAATCCATCCGGCGGACGCGCTCGCATTGACGGTGAAACTCGGCCATGAACTTGGGGTCTTCGCAGTTCGCTTTGCGCGTCCCGGCCAGCGGAAGCTTCTTGGCGTGAAAGTGCTTGACGGTCCGCGCGTAGGCGTAGGTGCCTTCGCTGTGTCGGGGTCGGACGTGCCCGCGAAGGCGGGTGCGGAAGCTGGAGAACGCTTTGCCCGCGCGCTTCGATCGGTCAGTCAGACCGACACGCCCAACGTAGCGCGGCCTGCCTCGCTCGGAGAACAGATACACGCCATAGCGTTGCTCCGCCGGGGGCAGCTCGCGGCCGTCCCCCAGACCATATGTCGGCGAGCCCAAAAGCCGCGTGAGCAATTCGGGGAGCCGTCGAGCCACCGTCGCATCCCAGTCGTTCTCGCGGTCGAGAATCTTCGGGTCGTCGCAGCTGATCGCCATGCCGGCGGGCACCGTAGCCCTCTCGCCGGACGGCCAGCTACGTGCTACACGTCGCTGGGTCGATTCGCAGATGCGGCGTCGGTGACGACATCGGACGCTGATCGCTCTCGTTCGGTCACCCCATTTCCCCTTCACACCTATAAGGGAACTTCTTCACGGCGAGGGTTCCTGAACGATTAAGGGAGTAGATGTATTCCCTTTTGCAAGTGGCATATTCATGCCCTTCTCCCAGCTGGTATTCCAGTAGGCACCACGCTTCGTTCCGGCTCTTCCCGAATTTGGGGGCATTCCTACCCCGTCGGCATTCTGCGGAACTTTCAATACATTCGTCTGTTTCGTCGCAGACCGCGCGGGAGAGGTACCGCATGTACTTGACGATCTTCCCGTAGGGCAGCGATCGGTAGTGAGTGCTGCTTGCACTGGCCTCAGAGGCGTTGGTGTTCGCAACAGCGCTACCCGCGGCGACTACTAGCCAGACGATCACGGTTAATACTATGGCTGTAATCTTTAGCCTACTCATGCGACCTTTGTCCTTCTTCCATGAGGAAACCTCCTCGATAAGGCGCGTTCGCGCAAAGACACGCAGGAACAGTTCGTAGCGTTTGTAGCGCTTTGGGTCTGATTCCCAGTTCCGTCGCTGCCCTCTGGAGCTGCGTGCGGTTCATCGCCCGGACGCTGCGTAAAAGAGTGCGGTCATGACCAGTGAGAGCACCAGAACTGCCGGACCATTCTTATCCTTGCGGAAAAGGAGAACAACGCCCATTCCAACCCCGACGGGGGGCAGGAAGATTGCGGTGATCCAGCCGGCGATTGCGGCCCCGCTGGTTGAGTTGGGAGCCTGTATCTCGGTTTGTAGCACCGGGGGTTTAGGCTGACGGTGGTCAGTCCAGGCCCCACCACCCCACCAGCGCCACTGTGCGGCGTCGTTTGGGTCCTCGTACCATCCGGGGGGGTTGGTGTCAGCGGGCAGAGCAGGGGGCTGCACATGCTCAGTCCATACTGCCCCGTCCCACCAGCGCAGCCCTGACCCTTCCGGGTCGGAATACCAACCTGCGGGTGGCGACTGCTGCGGCGGTGGGGCTGATGGCGGCACGGTGTATCCCTTCGCTTGGCTAGCGGCCGAAACGTTCTTCGGCGTATTCTTCAGCCCCTTCGAGTTCGATTTCGCAGTTGGACTGAGCGACTTCGGTATGCGGTGCGAGTCTTTCGCACATTTCGCCGCGCTTGCGGACCACCGATTGATAGTCCGGTGCGACTGAGCTTGAGTTGGTACTCGCGGCTTCGCCGCAGCCGACGACTGCGAGGGTGACAGCCACAGCGAGTGCAACCAGGCTGGCGGCGATTCCAGATCGGCGTAGTGAGGGGGCGGGGTCCAAGCCACGCGTTGGCAAGGCTGCTCCTTTCGGACTCCCGGTGCAATGGACGGAGATCACGGGTTGCTTGACAGGGATCGGCAGGTCTAGATCAAGTCTTGAATGTTGTTGTCTGTAGGACAACGCATTTACCTAGGTGCATCGACCGCGACGTAGGCGTTTCGCGGCAGGCAGGGACCGTTATCGGCAAGAACACGCTCAGGCTGTAGAGGTATTTCGCCGCGCCTGAAACCGTCGCGGTCATGGCGCAGCCTGATCGTGTCTTGCAGGGCCTTGGAGAGGCGCTACACGCTGCGCGGATGAACCGCGGCCTCACGCAGGAGGCGCTGAGCCTTGAGACCGGAGTCCATCGAAATTACGTCGGCGGGATCGAGCGCGGCGAGCGCAGTCCGAGCGTCGCCGTGATCGCCCGACTGGCAGATGCTCTGGAAATCTCGCTGGACGACCTCTTTCGGCAGGCCGAAGGAGTCGATCGCTGAGCGAGTTGCGCCAAGCGGCCAACCGTCCAATAGCAGACTTACCCTTGGTAAGGCATGATGGCGATTGCAGACATCAGAGCGGTGCGTCTTTTCGCGGACCTATGAAACTGCTCACGTCAGCGAGGAAGTGCCAACACCGATGACGACGGCGATCCGCTCAGTTGACATATCTCCAGATGGAACGACTCGCGTCCGCCCGAAGCCATATTCACCAGAGGAGCTGCGGATATTCCGCGAGGCGATCAATACGCGCTGGCCGACGATGGATGACGCGAGGGCTGAGAAGTTTGTCGCCCGGTGGAAAAACGGCATCACCCCCTATTCACGGATTCGCAAGCACGCGATTCATTTACAGCTCGGCGCTGTAATTGCTCTGGCGCTGCATTGTGGACTGCGACGCGGCGAGATATATGCGCTGCATCTTGACGACATGCACTACGACAACGCCTACATCGTCGTCTGGCGCGGCGAGCGGTGGAACAGCACCCATCGTGAGATTCCCTTTACCGACGACGCCCGTGCGACTGTAGCGGCCTGGATCGAGTTCCGCGCCGCTATGGGCGTGGAGCACAAGCATCCGTGGCTCGGCTTGTCGGCAGGCAAGACAGCACGCACGCCGATCAGACCCGGCACCTTCTCGAAGCTGCTCTCCACCTACGTCGCCCCGGAACTGAACTACCGGCGGTTGCGCCATACCTGCCGGATCGGTTGGCTGACGGCCGGGATGACCGACCAGGAGGTCCAACGGTTCCTCGGCTATGAGAGGCACAAGAGATCGGCCCTGGAACGGCGGAACCTGGAACGAAGAGTGGAGCGCCTCCAAACGCTGTTTGCAGACGCCCTGGTCCCGGCCGATGAGTCCTTCGAGCCCTCTCAGGTCGCACAGACTCACTCATTAGGTTCCTGAGCGAGATGCCCTGACCGTCTCGGAAATCGCCACTTCCCGCCCAGTTTGAGCCGGGGCTACGCATCCTTTCGGTAACACGTAGCGAGGGTTTTCCGCGCTCTCATGGGCTTTCTGCTGCGTGTGCGAAAGAACGCACTAAGGAGCACCCTTCTCGTCGAGGGGCGGAGTTGCTTCCGTCCGCCGATATCCGCATAATGCGGCTAGAGCTTTCAGCTCGCACGTCTCAGCGAGCCGCCCGCCGTGGCGGCTCGTGTGTTTCTGTCCGACCAGCGGCTTAACTTCCGTTGCGAGACGTTGCGATACAAAGCTGAAAGCCATCTTGCCTTCCTCAGTTGATCTACTGATCGGTGAGATCGTCCTGAGCGACGATCCCGAGCGGCAGCAGCGCAGGGAAGCCCTTGGGCACGTCGGGCTGGCGAGGCCGTGGGCGGGCGACACCGGCCTACCACCGACGTACGCCAGCCCGGAGACCCCGATGCTCGCCGACTGGCTCACAGAACACCGGAAGCCCCGGCAGCTTCCTCGACCGCGGCGCTCCCGCGCCTCTCGCGGGGGCTGCGCCCGCCGCCGAGGGTCCCGGCGCTCTACCGGCACCGGATCACGCGCCGGCCCGGACGACGACGGCGACGGCGAACCTGGACCCGGTGACGGGAATCAGCATGTAGGGCCGGAGCTGGGCCGATGACGGCCGAGCCCGCCGGCTACACGCCCGAGCAGATCGCGGAGGCCGAGCGGTTCATCGCCAACGTCCCGGCTGAGGAGGGTCCGCCACCCGCCCTCGAAGAGGCCCTGCGCATCACGGCTCGGAGGGCCAACGGCGACGGAGGCGGCAATGAGCCGGGGCGGCGGCTGATCCTCACGCCCTACAGCGAGATAGAGCCCGAGAACACGCGTTGGGCGTGGAAGGGACTCGTCCCTCTCGGCGCTGTGACCCTGCTCGCTGGCCGCCAGGGGCTTGGCAAGTCAACTCTGCTCGCGAGCCTCGCTGCCGACCTTTCACAGGGGCGGCTCCCTGGCGACTTGCGGGGCGAGGCGGTCACGGTTCTCACCGCCAGCTATGAGGACGCCGCGCCGCAGGTCGCTTCACGGCTGCTGGCCGCCGGCGCGGACTCTGAGCGCGTGGTCGAGCTGGATATGCGGCAGGACGGCCACCCCGACCTGCTCAGCCTGCCCGCTGATCTCGACCTGATAGCCGACGCCGCCCAGGAGCACGGGGCGAGGGTGCTGATGGTCGATCCGCTCATGGCCGCCCTGCCGGGCCGCGTTGACTCCCACCGTGACCAGGATGTGCGCCGCGCTCTCGCGCCGCTGGGCCAGCTCGCCGAGGATGCCGACCTCGCTGTCCTGGCAGTGCTCCACTTGCGGAAGGGTGCCGCCGTAGAGGCCCTGGACCGCGTGTCGGGGTCGGTCGCCTTCACCGCTGCGGCGCGGTCGGTCCTTGCGTTCGGCCGGGCTGCCGAGGAAGGGGAGGGTCCCGGCCGCGTGCTGGCACACGCAAAGTCCAACCTGGGGCCGCTGGCACCCTCGCTCGCCTACCGGGTGGAGCCCGCCACCGTGCAGCACCACGGCCTCGACATCTCGACCGTGCGGCTCGTGCTCGACGGGGAGTGCGACGTGCGCGCCGGGGAGCTGCTGAGCCCACCCGTCGCCGAGGACCGCATAGAGGTGGAGGTAGCCGCAGAGTGGCTGGCCGATGAACTGGCCAACGGCGAGTGGCAGGAGAGCCGGGAGATCAAGGCCGGGGCCAAGGTCGCTGGGATCAAAGAGCGCACGCTCCAACGCGCCATGCAGCGGCTCGGCGTTGAGGATGACCGGGAGGGCTTCCCGGCCATCTCGAAATGGCGGCTCGCAGTCGCGCCAGGGAGGGCTGGCGCAACTCGCAGTGGCGCAACTGGCGCAACCGGTGATTTCGGCTCTACGGAGTCAAAAGCCGAGCGGTCAGGCTCGCAGTCGCGCCAGGAAGCGCTATATGGCGCGACTGAGGTAACGGGGGGCTGCACCAGCCACCCGGACGGACCGCTCGTAGGCTGCCGCTACTGCCGCGAGCTTGGCGAGGGGACGGCGAAGTGACCGCCACCGTACACCTTGACGACGCCTCTGTGACCGCTATCGCCGAGCGTGTTGTGGAGCTGTTGCGAGACGAGTCCATCGGCGGGGAGCTGATCGACGCGAAAGAGGTTGCTCGGAGGTTCGGATGTTCACGGGATTATGTGTATAACAACGCTAAACGTTTGGGCGCTATGAGGATGGGGGGCGGCCCAAAGGCTCGGCTGCGGTTCGATCCAGCCACGGTTGCTGAGGGACTGAGCTGTTCGCATCACAGGGAGCTGCAACGCAAGGCCGAGCCTGTTCATGCTGTTCGTAGTAGTCGTGGTTTGACACTTCTACCGATCCGAGGAACGTCACTATGACTACTGAGTGCAGACTGTTACAGTTGGACAGATAGGCGGGTTGTGAGTGTGGGCGAGTGAGTGTACGGTTGGGAAGTATGAGTGGGCCGGATCGCTACAGCGCTCGGCCCAAGAAAGCGGCGACCCGTCGCGTTGGAGCGCGAGCGGGCCGCCTGACCACAAGGAGGGACTTCTCCTCATGGCTAGCAAGAACCCTACGGGCAGCGGCCCCGCCGTCGCCCTCACGATCCCGCCCGACGACGCCGCCTTCCTGCGGAGCATCTTCGAGATCATCCAAGGAGGCATCCGCGACGAGCTGGTCGAGTACCCGGACCAGCTTCGCGAGCCGGCCCGGCTGCATCGCGAAGAAGCCGTTTATGACGCGCTGATCGACGCGCTCGACAGCGGCTCCATCGTCGTCAGTGGCGACATCCGCTGCGTCATGTGCGACTTGGCGAAGATGCTCGACGCCGAGAACGAATACGAGCGAGTGGTGGCGGAACACGCGGCCTTGCTCGGACTGCGAAAGCAGCTCTGCTCAGGGGCGAAGCAATGAGCCCGATCGGCGCCCGCTTCGGAGAGAATCTGACCCGCCGCCGCAGGGCTGCTGGCATGTCGCAGGACGACCTCGGCTTCGCCGCCGGGCTGCATCGAACCGAGGTCAGCGGCTTGGAGCGGGGCGCGCGGGTGCCCCGGATCGACACGCTAATCAAGCTCGCCGCCGGGCTCGACATCCCGCCAGAAGGGCTGCTCTCCGGGATCGACTGGCAACCGGGGAGCATTCAGCCCGGCGGCTTCAACGTCACGCCTTCTGGGGGCGATGCCTGATGGCGCGCAAGGCAAGCGGTGGCGTCGTGGAGCCGAAAGACGGCCGGGGCTGGGCGATTCGCTTCCGCGCCTACGGCAAGCGCCGTTATGTCGCTCTCGGCACATCCGAGGACGGCTGGAGCCGCCAGAAAGCCGAGGCGGAGCTGCGGCAGGTCCTAGCGGATGTGGAACGTCGCATCTGGCGACCGCACGAGCCTGCCACCGTCGAGGCCCCGGCGGAAGTGCCGACATTCCACGAGTTTGCGTCGGAGTGGCTGGAGTCTCGGCGGCCGGAGCTGCGCCCGCGAACGGTCAGCGACTACCGCTGGGCGTTGGAGCTGCACCTGCTGCCGTACTTCGCTCGGTATCGGCTGTCCGAAATCACGGTCGAGGAGGTCGATCGCTACAAGGCCGCCAAGCTCCGCGAGGGCAAGCTGGCTCCCAACGCGATCAACAAGACTCTGACGCGGCTCGCGCAGATTCTCGAAGTGGCAGTCGAGTACGGCCACGTCGAGCGCAACCCGGCGAAGGGGAAGCGCCGCCGAGTCAAGGGAACGGAGCCACGCCGCTCCTGGGTAGAGCCGGAGCAACTTCCGGCACTGATCGACGCTGCGGACGCCTACCTGCGACCACTGATTGCCACCCTGGCCGGCGCCGGTCTTCGGATCGGCGAGGCGGTGGCGCTCGACTGGCGCGACGTAAAGCTCGGAACCGGGACGCTGATCGTCCGCAAGTCCAAGACCGCAGCGGGTGAAGGGCGGGAGGTCGATCTGCCGGTGGGTCTACACGAGGAGTTGGCGACCTGGCGGGCACAGTGTCCGGGTACCGCGCCGGATGATCCGGTCTTTGTCAGCCGAGCGCGTCGCGGGCAGCACGCGCGCCAGACGCCGCGAAACGTGCAGGCGCGGCTCGCCACGGCGGTCAAGACTGCGAATCGCAAGCTTGCCGCGTCTGGCATCGAGCCAATCGGCCAGGTGTCGCCTCACTCTCTGCGCCGCACCTACGCGAGCCTGCGGGCGGCGCTGCGCGACGATCCCGTCTACATCGCCGAACAGCTTGGACACCGCGACGCTCGCTTTACCTTCCGCGTCTACCAGCGGGCGGCGAAGCGGCGCGAGCGGCTGACCGGAGCGCACCTGGAGGCATTCGATCAGGCGCTCGAATGGGCAGCAACGGGCAGCGGAGCCCATTCCGGCGCTACCCTGACGGAACCGGCGGTTCCTGGTGGAAGCGCTGAAACGGCTTCACAGAGCCGGAAGTCTGTGGTTGGGGGCGGTTAGCTCAGTTGGGAGAGCGCCTGCCTTACAAGCAGGAGGTCGCTGGTTCGAGCCCAGTACCGCCCATTGTCCTGAATCCTGCTGGGCGTGGGTCAGGTACGGAGTCCGGTCGGTGGCGCCGGTGGGTCCCGATAGGTCGTCGGCGGTCGCACCGGCTCGGCGCCGGGGACAAGGATGCCTTCGCGGAACAGGCAGAGCACCTGATGATCCGGGCGCGCGGCGCTCGCCCTCAAGGCCGCGCGGAGAGCAGGGCCCGCCGGAGGCTCGCCTCGGTCTGCGGCCCGCGCAGCAGCTCGACGAGATGCCCGCGCGGGTCGAGGATCGCCGTGTCGGGCAGGCCGACGATCCCGTAGCCCGCGCCGGAGGCCCCTTCGGGATCGCGCAGGTTGGGATAGGTGAGGCCGTAGCTGCGCACGAAGGAGCGGCCACCGGCGAGGCTGTCGGTGTAGTCGACCCCGACCAGCCGCGCCCGCCCGCGCAGGGTGCGCCAGAGGCGCTCCAGCTCGGGCGCCTCGTGGCGGCAGGGCTCGCACCAGCTCGCCCAGAAGTTGACCGCCGCAGGCTTGCCGCGCAGCTCGGCCAGGGTGACGCGCGGCCCGACCAGCACCGCGGTTGGCAGCGGCGTCGCGGCGCGCCCCTCGGACCGGCCCGATCCGCCCGTCGTCACCCCAACCGCGACCACGGCGACGATCGCCGCGATCGCGACGCCCCAGCCCAGCCGGCGCCTCATGGGGTGTGGCGCCGCGCCACGGCTCAGCCCGCCAGGTGCTCGGCTACCGTGGCGATGCCCGCGCCCCACTGCGGGATCGCCGCCTTGTTGTAGTCGGGCGAGGCGAGCCAGCGCTCGCGGCCCTTAGGGTCGATGAACTCCATCAGCGCGCTGTGGGTCACGTCGCCGCTGCGGCTCGGTTTCACGGAGATGCCATAGGAGCGCCAGACGCGCCGCAGCTGCCGCGTCGAGCCAGTCAGGAAGCGCCAGTTGCGGAGCGGCTCGAGCAGATGCAGGCGCGAGAACGCCAGCACGTCGGTGACCCGCGCGTGGTACTGGTTGACGTTGATCCCCAGGAAGACCACCCGCGAGGAGCGCCCGCCGAGCGTGTGCGCGGCATCGACGAAGTCCTGCGAGACGATCGGGCAGAGGCTCGTGCACTTCGGGTCCATCGGCTCGAGCACGACCACCCGGCCGCGCAGGGAGGCGAGCGAGACGCTTCTCCCGCGCTGGTCGGTGAGCGTGAACGACGGCGCCCGCTTCGCCGGCGTCGGGAAGAGGTTCATGAGCCGTTCGAGGGAGCGGGGCGGCTGCCAGGCGGCGGCCTGTCCCGCTCCGCCTCCGCCGCAGGCGCTCAGCGCGAGCGCCAGGGCGGCGAGCGCCCCGAGGCCGAGGAGCGCCTTGCGGGAGCCGGGCAGGGTCATGTGCTTGTGGAGGGATCGCGCGAGCTGCATCTGCGGTGGGCGTCAATGGTCGCAGGCGCGAGATTTCCCCAGGGCTAAGCTCAGTATGGGATGAGGCCGCTTACGCGCATGGGCCTGCTTTCGATTGGGCTTCTCGTCGTGGCCGTCGAGTCGAACTGGTTCAGCCATGGCCTTGGTTGGATCTCCGCGGTCGCGGCCTTTCTATTCATCCTGCCGGCGGTTTTCGGCGGTCGGGCTCAGGGATGAACGCGTAGCTCGTCTCAGCCGCGCCGCGAAAGCCTGGCGCGCAGGCGCCGCCAGAGCGAGGGAGGGCGCGGCTGTGTGCGGCGCCACTCTTCCTCGGTGGGGAGGCGGCCGGCCTTGCGGGCGGCGAGGACGCAGGCGGTGTGGGCGTGGCGGCGCCGCGTCGAGTCGCCCTCGGGGGCGATCAGGAAGTGCTCGCTGAGGGCGGGGAGGTGCTTGCCGCAGAGCGGGCAGCGGTAGGTGGCCGGCTTGCGGTTCTGCGCCCGGCGCATCAACCACCAGCGGACGGGTTCGGCGTCCCTGCTCACACCGGCATTGTGCTCCTGCGCGGAGCCAGGTGGTGGGAGAAGGGCGGTAGCGGGTATTCGCTACCCGATCCACTTCCAGGAGGCTCTCGAATGGCACATATGGGCGGCAGCGCCAGCGCGGAGATCGACGCGCCGATCGACGAGGTTTGGGCGGTGGTGGAGGACGTGCTCACGGCCCCCGACTGGCAGGGCGGCCTGGTGGCGATCTCGCCCCTCGAGCACGACGAGGCCGGGCGCCCGACGCTGGTCGAGAGCGAGAGCGACATCAAGGTCAGGCATGTCAAGACGCAGGTGCGGTTCCGCTACGAGCCCCCCACGCGCCTTTCCTGGACCCAGGAGAAGGGGGACCTCAAGTCGGTCGAGGGCTCCTGGACGCTGGAGGAGCTGGGGGCGGGGCGGACGCGGGCGACCTACGCGCTCGACAGCGATCCCGGACGCGTGCTCGGAATGGTCATCCGGGGCCCGGTCGAGTCCGCCGTCATGGCGATGCTGGTCAATGCCCGCCCGGGCGAGCTCAAGAAGCGGGTCGAGGAGGGCTGAACCGCTGTCGGGTTTGACTACACAGTAGTGGGGTCAAAGTCGGATGCGCTTGGCGGAGGGGGCCTCGCCGAGGCGAGCGGCGGGGATAACCTTGCGCGGGTGAAGCGGCCCGTCCGGATGGCGCCCGCGTGAAACAGCGCATCGCCGTCATCGGCGGGGGAGCGGCAGGGCTCGCCGCCGGCCACTTCCTGCGACGGGACTTCGAGTTGACGCTGTTCGAGAAGGAGTCCCGCTTGGGCGGCAACGCCTACACCTTCACGGCGCGCGACGGACAGGAGGTCGACATCGCCGTTGCCGCCTTCGGCCGCGCCGGCTACAAGCACTTCTTCCGGCTGCTCGACGAGCTGGGCATCGCCACCCGCCCCTCGGCGGGCGCCTTCATGAGCCTCCACGACCTCGACAATCGGCGGGGCGTCTACGTCACGCCGAGCCTGCGGGGGCTCCGCGCCCAGCGTTTCCGGATGCTGCGGCCCTCGCAGCTGCGGCCCTTCTGGGAGCTGTGGCGCGGGCTGGCCGCGGCGCGGAGGATCCAGCGGGCGGACGGGTTCGGCGACCTCACCGTGCGCGAGGCCCTGCGCCTCCTGCCGCGCATCGGCGGCGAGGCGGAGACGATCTTCCTCTGCGCGCTCTGCCTGCTGTCCTCGATGAGCGCCGAGGAAGTGCTGGAGGCGCCGGCACGGTTCTTCTTCGAGAAGATCGCGGTCCACGACGACGTGATCTCGCCGAAGGCGGTCTACTCGGTGCGCACCGTACCGGGGCGAACGAGGAGCTACGTGTCCGCCTTGGCGCGGGCCTTCGGCGACCGGATCGTGCTCGACGCGCGCATCCGGGCCGTGCTCCGCGACGACGACGGGGTTCGCGTCGTGTTCTCCGACGGCGGCGAAGCAAGCTTCGACAAGGTGATCCTCGCCTGCAACGCCGACCAGGCGCTGGATCTGCTCGACGAGCCGACGCCGCTCGAGCGGGAGCTGCTCTCCGCCTGGCGCTACAAGGACGGCCGGCTGGTGGTGCACCGCGACCACACCGCCTTCCCGCGGCGGGAGCTGATGCAGGCCTACACCTTCCTCTACCGGCGCCGCGACGGCGTCCTCTCGACCTCCGTGAACGGCAGCCTCTGGTTCGAGCCGGGGGTGCCGCGCTCCTGCGACCTGATCGCCTCGCAGCACCCGAACTTCCCGATCCGCGAGGACCGGATCGAGCTCGACACCGTGCTGCGCACCCCCATCTTCGACTTCCGCTCCTGCGCCACCACCGACCGGCTGCCGGCACTCAACGGCATGAAAAACACCTACTACTGCGGCAGCCACTTCGGCCACGGCCTGCACGAGGATGCGATCCGCTCCGCGGCGGACGTGGCCCGGGCGCTGGGAGTCGAGCCCTGGCGGTAGGGAGCGGCGCTTCATGGCTTGCCGATACGGGCCGGGTGGCGGGCGGCACTATCGTCCACACCCGTGAGTGAGAAGGACCTCTCCGTCGTCGTCTTCGGCGCCACCGGCGTCACCGGTCGCCGCTGCGCCGCCTACCTCGCGGAGCGGGCCGGGGAGACGGGGGCCCGCTGGGCGGCGGCCGGCCGCGACGCCGCCAAGCTCGAGCGCATCCTCGGCGAGGTCGGCGTCACCGCGCCGGAGACGATCGTCGCCGACGTCGCCGACCCCGGGTCGCTGGCGGCGATGGCGGCGAGGGCCCGCGTCGTCCTCAACCTCGTCGGCCCCTACACGCTCTACGGCGAGCCGGTGGTCGAGGCCTGCGTCGCCAACGGCGCCCACTACGCCGACCTGACCGGCGAGATGCCGTTCGTGCGGCGCATGATCGACGCCTACCACGACCGCGCCGCCGCCGCGGGCCTGAAGATCGTGCAGGCCAGCGGCTTCGAGGCGCTGCCGCCCGACCTGGCGGTCCTGCTCGCCGCCGAGACCGCGCGGGAGCGCTGGGAGGAGGATCTGGCCGAGGTCGACCTCGAGGTCGCCATGCAGCAGCCCGCCGGACGTCTCGGGCTGGCCGACGTGGTCTCCGGCGGGACGATGCAGGGCACGGCCGAGGTGCTCGGGGCGGAGGGGGCCGCGGCGATCGCCGATCCGGCGGTGCTGATCGCCGACCCCGAGGCCGCGGCCGAGGTGCGGCGGCGCAGCCCGATCTCGCTCGTCCCACGTCTCGGTGCCCACGGCGCCGTGGTCGCCCCGATGACGCCGGCCGCGTTCATCAACCCGGCCGTGATCCAGCGGACCGCGGCGCTGCTCGCCGCCGAGCGGGGCCGCCGGGCGGAGCCCGTTCGCTACCGCGAGGGGGTCGCGATCCCCGGCGGTACCGCCACCCTGCCGCTGCGCTATGCGGCCGCCGCGACGCTCGGTGCGACCCAGGCCGGCTTCCGCGCGCTGACCCGCGCCCGGCCGGCCGTGCGGCGGCGGGCCGCCGGCGTCCTGCGCAGGATCCTCCCGTCGTCGGGCTTCGGCCCCTCCGGGGGCCGCCTCGACGAGTGGTCGTGGCAGGTCGCCGTCGACGCCCGCACCGCCGCCGGCCACCACGTCCGCGTCGACGTCGACGCGGACGGGCATCCGGGATACCTGGCCACGGCCAGGATGCTCGGCGAGGTCGGCCTGCTGCTGGCCGAGGACGGCGCGACGCCGGAGCGGGGCGGCTGCCTGACGCCGGCCACCGCGCTCGGCACGGCGCACCTGGATCGCTTCGAGCGGGCCGGGGTGCGCTTCTCGGTCTCTTCCTGAGCCTGGGCGCCGATCGTGGGCGCTCGCCTGCCCCCGCTACTCGGGTGCGGGCGCTTCCGACGAGAGGTAGACGGCCGGCTCGGCGGCGGAGGGGGGAGCGAGCTCGCGCAGCTCGTGCGCGGCGAAGATCTCGTCGAGGTCCTCGCGGGTCAGCGTCTCGCGCTCGAGCGCGTTGGCGGCGAGGTCGTCGAGGCACTCGCGGTTGGCGGCGAGCAGGGCGTGGGCGCGCCGGTAGGCCTCGCGGGCCAGCGTCATCGCCGCCAGGTCGACGTCGCGCCGCGTCCGGTCGGAGAGCGCGTAGTCGCCGGTCGGCAGGGCGATCGGCGGCGCCCCGTCGGCGTCCAGCGCCACCCCCATCCCGAACTCGGTGACCATCTGCCGGCAGACCATGTGGACGCGGGCGAGGTCGTCGACCGCGCCCGAGTAGGAGGCGTCCATGACCTCCTCCTCGGCGGCGCGCCCGCCCAGCAGGGTGACGATCTCGTCGAGCAGCTCCTCGCGCGACTTCAGATAGCGTGTCCTCCTGCGGCGAGTGGCCGACGAAGCCGAGCGCCGGCCCGCGGGGCACGATGCTGAGGATCTCCGGCGGGTCCAGCCCGAGCAGCCGCCGGCAGAGCGCGTGCCCCGCCTCGTGGTAGGCGACGATCCGTCGCTCCTTCTGGGTGAGGCGGCGCGCCTGCTGCGAGCCGACCGACTGGCGCAGCAGCGCCTCGTCGAGGTCCTCGCGGGCGATCGCCGCGCGCCCGGCGCGGCCGGCGATGATCGCCGCCTCGTTGAGCGCGTTGGCGAGCTGCGCACCGGTCATCCCGGTCGTCTTGCGCGCCACGTCGGTCAGGTCGAGGTCGGGGCCGAGCGGCTTGCCCTTGGCGTGGGCGCGGAGGATCGCCTCGCGCCCGTCGCGGTCGGGCGGCGCCACCAGCACCTGACGGTCGAAGCGCCCCGGCCGCAGCAGCGCCCGGTCGAGCTTGTCGACGTGGTTGGAGGCGGCGATCACGATCACCGTCCCGGGGTCGCGCTCGAAGCCGTCCAGCTCGACCAGAAGCTGGTTGAGCGCCTGCTCGCGCTCGCTCGTGCCGCCGTCTCCGCCGGCGCCGCCGCGCGCCCCCCGACCGCGTCCAGCTCGTCGATGAAGATCACCGCCCGGCCCGACTTGCGCGCCTCCTTGAAGAGACGGCGGATCCGGGCGGCGCCCCTGCCGACGAACATCTCGACGAAGCTCGAGCCCGAGGCCGAGAAGAAGTCGACGTCCGCCTGCGCCGCGACGGCGCGCGCCAGCATCGTCTTGCCCGTCCCGGGCGGGCCGAAGAGCAGCACGCCGCGCGGCGGCCGCGCCCCGAGCGCGGCGAAGCGCTCCGGGTCGCGCAGCCACTCGGCGACGTCCATCAGCTCGTCCTTGGCGGCGTCGACGCCCTGCACCTCCTCCCACAGCACCGGCTTGGTCTGGCTCGCCTTCACCGTCTCCGGCTTGGTCGCCCCCATCGTGCCGCGCAGCAACGTCGATGAAGATGATCAGCAGCGCGAACATGAAGACGACCCCGAAGACCGGGTACCAGTCGAAGAAGAACTGTTTGACGTCGGACGCCTGAAGCGCCAGGAGCAGGTGCATTTGCCTTCGCGGTGTCGGGGGCGGGAGACGAGTGTCGGGGCAAACGGCCCCGGCTCCAATCGCACATCCGTCCGGATGGGCGGCTTTTCGCTAATGCCCCCCGGCGCCGGCGCTAGGCGCGCTCCACCTGGGAGCCGCCGACGATCGCCTCCTCGCCGCTGTCGGCGAAGACGACCCAGGCCTTGTTGCCGCCGTCGTAGTCGGGCGCCCACAGCTTCAGCGTCGCCGCCCGGCCCCAGACCGTGCAGTCCTCCTCGCCGGCCGCGGCGAGGCCGCGCCAGATCCGCACGAACGGGTTGCCCTCCCACTCGGCGCCGATCGTCGTCGGCTCGCGGTGGCCGGGGTGCGCGCGCGTCTCGGGCGGCAGCTCCATCAGCCGCATCACCGAGGAGCGTGAGGTCGGCGAAGCCGCTCGCCCCCGGCGCCATCGTCCCCCCGACGGTGCCCTTGAAGAGCACGTCGCCGGTGAAGACGTCGCTGCCGTCGACGAGGAGGGCGAGATGCCCCGCCGCGTGCCCGGGGGTGGAGATCGCCTCGATCTCGAGCCCGCCCGTGGTCAGCCTCTCGCCGTCGGCGAGCGTCTGCGTCGACCTCCTGTCGAGCTCGGCCGCCGCCTCGGCGTGGGCGACCAGCGGCGGACCGCCGAGCCGCTCGCGCGCCTCCGCTCAGTCCCGCCACGTGGTCGAGGTGGGGGTGGGTGACGAGCAGGTGGGTGATCTCGATCCCCTCGCGCTCGGCGCGGTCGAGCAGCGGCGCCAGCTCGTCGTTGCCGTCGATCAGCACGCCCTTGCCGCCGGCTCCCGTCAGCGACCAGGTAGGCGTTCGACAGCCACTGCGGGTTCTCGGTCCTCTCGACGATCAACTGCGCCCTCCTTTTCGTTGCCGACCGTGCCCCTAACCGTACGGGCTGTAGGTCATCCGCTGGCCGAGCAGCTCGCTGACCGTGTCGAAGGCGTAGCCCCGCGCCCGCAGCGTCGCGATGATCGCGGGCAGCGCCGCCAGCGTCTGGCTGCGGTTGCCGCCGCCGTCGTGCATGAGGATGATCGAGCCGGGCCGGGCGGCGCCGACGATGCGGCTGTAGATCGCCCCCGCGCCCGGAGTGGACCAGTCGGTCGGGTCGACGTCCCAGAGGACCGTCTTCAGGCCCGCCGCGCCGGCCGCCGCGACGACCGCGGCGTTGACCCCGCCGCCCGGCGGCCGGAAGAGGCAGGGCTCGAAGTGGGTCGCGGCGCGGATCAGCGCATCGGTCGCCGTCAGGTCGGCGTAGCCGGGGTAGAAGCCGTGGTGCATGGTGTGGTTGCCGATCTCGTCACCTTCGCGGAGGATGCGGCGCATCGGTGCCCGCCCGCCCCCGGATCTCCTGGCCGACCTCGAAGAAGGTGGCGTGGACGTGCTCGCGGCGGAGCACCGAGAGGAAGCCCGGCGTGTAGGTGCTGGGCCCGTCGTCGAAGGTCAACGCCACCGCCTTGCGGCTGCGCGACCCGTTGCGAACCAGCCCCGCCGTCCCCCCCGTGCAGCCGACCAGCCGCACCGGTCGCAGCCGGAAGGCGCGGAAGCCGTCGGCGGGCAGGCTCTCCTCGCAGCCTTCGCTCGCCGCCGCTTCGCAGCCGCCGCGATCCTCCAACACCCGCCAGCGGTAGCGGTGCGGCGTCAGGCCCGCCTCGTCGGGCGTCAGCACGAGGGTCAGGCGGGTCGGGCTCGGTCGCCTCACCCGCGCCGCCAGCGTTGCTCTGCGGATCACCTGCCCCGCGCCGCCGAGCAGCTCGAGCCCGACCCGGCGGCGGGCATCGGCCGGACCGCCGAGGCAGAGCCGCCGCTCGGTCTCGCGCCCGGCAAGGCGGAGCGCCAGGCAGAGGTGGAGGGAGCCGGCGCGGCCCGGGCTCGGCAGCCGCTCCAGCCTTCGCAGCGGAACCGGCGTCGCGGTGCGGACCGTGAAGACGAGGCTGCGGCCCGCCTGAAAGAGGCCGGCCCACAGCAGGTCCGCGTGAGCGCCGCCGGGCGGCGCATCCCCCGTCGCCGCCGCCGCCGCATCCCCCGCGCCAGCTGCCGCAGCCCCGTCCAGGAGGATCGCGGCGAGGGCGGCTATGCAGAGGATCTTGCGGATGGGACGAATGAGCCGCTCCAGTTGGGCCGTCTTTGGCGAACGTGTCCATACTAGAGCGGGACTTCGGAGATGCCTAGAGGTGTGGTGAGTCAGACATCGGCGTCCGAAACAGGTACGTCCCTGGGCGACGGGTTTTCCCACGCCGCA
Source organism: uncultured Solirubrobacterales bacterium (assembly GCA_963696185.1). Taxonomy (GTDB): domain Bacteria; phylum Actinomycetota; class Thermoleophilia; order Solirubrobacterales; family 70-9; genus VRUE01. The sequence goes on along the minus strand of OY968825.1, from coordinate 1,099,536 downwards.
GCAATGCCCGCTACCGTGTTGAAAGTCGATGTGAGGGTCAGAAGCACTGTGGCGCCAGCCCCCGCTTTGTGCTCCTGGCGATTCTGTTCGCAATGGTGCTGATCGCGGACATTCCTGCCACCGTCACCGCCGCCACAACCACGGGTGGCGCGGAACAGCCAGCCGAATCGCCCGTCGAAGCCGCCTCTCCCGAAGCCGCGATCGGCGAAGCGACCTGGCAGGCACCGCTGACTTTCGAAGCGGCGAGCCCGTGCTGGTCGGGCCGCCAAGCGAGGCGGAGACGCGGCGCGACGGGTAGCCGCGCGATGCCGCCACATCGCCCGCTCTCCGCCTCGCTTCCCGCCAAGGCCTACGAGATAGACCCGGGACCCGCCCCTTGAGCAGGCGCCCGGCGGGGGCGCTTGCGGGCATAGCCATGATCCTCATCCTCGCTGCGCCGGCGGCCGCCTCGGCGCGGGCGCCGGCTCCGCGGCCTCCGGCCCAGGCGCGCCACGCCTGGGCCGAACCGGTGCGCGACGCCGTCATCGCCATGCCGAGCCCGACCTCGGCGAGCATCTCGGAGAGCGCGGCGAGCGCCCGCTACCCCATCGACGACGGCAGCGGCGCGACGATCGGGGTCGCGGTCACGGCGGCCTGCCAGGCGTACTGCAGCGCAGCCGACCCTCAGCAGCTCGCCGACTTCATCGGCACCCTGATCCACGGCCCCGAGATCGAGCTGCTCACCGTCCAGCTCGACACGCCCTTCCAGCTCTCGCTCGACTGCGGCTTCGGCGCCCAGGCCTGCTACTACAGCGGCGAAAACAGGATCGTGATCAGCGGCGACGACACGCCCGGTCCCGACGGGGCGAGCCGCGACTACATCCTCGCTCACGAGTACGGGCACCACGTCGCCCAGCACCGTCACAACCCGGCGCCCTTCCCGGCGCCGATCAACTGGGGGACGGCGCGCTGGTCGAGCCACGAGCACGTTTGCCGGCTGCGCCGGGAAGGCGCCGCCTTCCCGGGCGACGAGGGCAGCCACTACTTCCAGGACCCCGGCGAGGCCTTCGCCGAGGCCTTCGCCCGCAATCGCTTCCCGAACGCCCACGTCAAGTGGGAGTGGTCCCGGGCGATGAAGCCGAACGCCGGCGCCTTCCGGGCGCTTCGCGAAGACACGCTCGACCCGTGGCACGGTCGCACCGGCTTCGTGCTCAGCGGGCGCGTTCCGCCGCGCCGGGGCGCCACCGTGGTCGAGTCCTTCCGCACGCCGCTCGACGGCACCGTCAGCCTGCGGCCGAGCAGCCTGCTCCGCCACCACTACCGGCTCAGCGTGAAGAGCCCGACGGGCCGCGTGCTGCTCACCTCGCGCCACGGCCTCGACCTCCACCACCAGCTCGACTTCACGGTCTGCGGCCAGTCCCGCCTGCGCGTCGCGATCAGGTCCAACGGCGGCTCCGGCGGCCCCTTCAGCCTCCTGGTCCACCGACCCTGAGCCAGCGACGGTGCAGCGATCTGAGACGGCGATGGTCCGATGACGCTGAAACGGCGACGGTGCAGCGACCCCCGAGCGGCGACCCTGGGATAATCACCGCCGGGCGCATCGCGCCCAGCTCTCGGGGGCGTAGCTCAGTCGGTTAGAGCGCCGGCCTGTCACGCCGGAGGTCGCGGGTTCGAGTCCCGTCGCTCCCGTTCAAGCAACATCCGCATCGTAACGCTGGATGCTGCCCTTCCGTGCGACGGCCAGACGTGCCGCCTTGGAGTCCCACCTGAATGAGGTTAGCCCGCTTGCCCTCAACTAAGGCCACGGGTCTAGCCGCCGGGACCCGCCGCCGGCAACTCACGCCAGACCCGGCGCTGCTGGTCGACGTAGGCGATCTTTTCCGCATCCCGAACCTCCCAGAAAGGGTAGAGCGGGGAGCGGCTCGGGCCCGAGACCTTCCAGACGAGCCGCGTCTCCGCCCCCTCGCCGAGTCCGGCCGTGTCCCGCGCCTGCTTCCCGTCCAGCACCAGAACCGGATCCGCCGTCTCACCCCAAGTCATGATCTCGCCGCTGGCGGCGTCGACGGCCACGGCGGCTCCCCGCAGCTGCACGAGGTAGTAGGTCGAGTCGCGGTCGAGGCGATGGACCGGGTGGACGTCGGCCGGAGCCTCCGGCTCGGCGCCCACCGTCGCGCGCGCGAGGGCGGCCGCTCGGGCGGCCGCCTCGCTTGCGTCGTCAAATGCCATGCATCCCCGTGGTCAGGCTCGTGAAGACCTCGCCGTCGATCCGAATGTACAGCCGGTGGGCGCCGACGGTCACCATTCGGAACGGGTAGAAGGGGGAGAGGGACTCAAGGCACGGCCGCCAGACGTAGTGCGGGTAGATGCAGAGGGCGTCCTCCCGCACGAGAAGGCGCCCCAGTCGGTCCGGCAGGTCGAACCGCCGCTCCACGACCCGCTCGCGGACGTCGCGGTCGCTGCTCAGGACGCCGAACTCGACCTCGCTCTCGCCGAGGCGGACGGACTGGCGGTATTCGCCCGAGCGGGCGTCGATGCTGACGGCGACGCCGGTGCGGCCACCACTGTTCATCGGGACCATCCAGTAGAAGCTGTCGAGGCGGTCCAGTCGCTGGACCAGGATCGGTTTGCCCGCCCTCGCTTTCACGAGGGAGGACTTCCAGTGCTCGCGGTCGTTGAGACCGACATTGCGCACCGCCCGGCTGGCGAGCCTGGCCGCCAGTTTCGCATCGATTATGTGGCTCTCGAGCCGCTGTCGCTGCGGGCCGACGCGCTCGAAGGGCAGCCGCTCCGGGGGCGGCGAGGGATCGCAGAGGGCGACGAATTTCCCATTCCAGTGCCCGAAGTCGATCCCGGTCATGTAGTCGGCCTGCCAGGTCGCGTAGGAGATGTGTTCGTCGGCGACGCCGCGTTCGCCACCGGAGCCGCAGGCGTCTCCTTCGGTATGCGGTGGCGGCGGGGCCGGCGAGGGCGTTGGTGGCCAGGGGTTGTTGACGTCGAACCCTTCGATCGCATAGCCGGTGTCGAGCGAGTCGCTGGGCGCTGCGGTGGCCGTGTAGCCGCGGACGACGATCCAATGGGCCGAGCCGAACACCATCGCGATCGGCGCCACCTGGTAGTTGTGAATCGTCCAAGCGATCATCCGGGAGGTCGCGTCCTCGCTGCCCAGCGCGTCAAGGGCGAAGTAGGTGCGGTTCTGGTGGTTGTTCAGGGTCCAGTAGAGGCCGTCCGGCGCCGTGTACCAGCCTCCCTCGGTGGTGCTGTGGGCGTGGTTGTCTGCGTAGAGGTCATCCTGGTCGAGCAGCCCGGAGCCGACCGTCGCCAGCACCATCTGGGCGCAAGCCGCGCCACAGTAGTAGTTCGTGTCCTGCTGGTGATAGGGGGTACCGAGGTGCTCGTGCATGGTCACGCCTCCTGGTCGAGGTGCCTGATTGCTCAGAATTCCTAGCTCATGGGGCCAGGTCTGTCAATGTCAAGGTCGTCGGGAAGGACGGTTGATCGATGGGCGTGCGGGGGCTCCGCCGTCGGCCCAGCTGCGCGCCGATCTCTCGCTGCCGATTGAGCAAAGACATGACTTACAACTGGATTGCTAGGCGACACCGTCTCGATTAGGCTGACTTGTACAACTAGTGGTACCCTTGTCGCATGGCAGCGGCCCGAGGCAAGAACCCGATAGCGCTGGGCACGAGCGAGGCGCGGCGCAGTCTGCCGCAGCTTGTCAAGAAGGCGTCCTCGCGGCGCAAGCCCTCGCCCGATCTGGAGCGCAACGCGATTCGGATTACGACCAGGGGGCAGGAGGGATCGGCGTCGCTGGTCCCCACGGTTGACTTGGTTGCCGCCAAGGAGCGGATCGAGGAGCTGGAAGAGGAGCTCGAGAACGCCGGCTTGGCGCTGTTCCTGCAGGAGCGCCTTGATAAGAGCAGCGGTGAGAGGCTGAGCGCCGGCGATTTCCTGACGGAGATCGGGATGGGGGAGTTCGTTGGGCAGCTCCCCGGAGGTTGAGCACAAGGTCGAAGCCCTGGCGGAGGCCGCGGCCGACGCCAATCAACTGAGCGAAGCCCTGAAGCGCGAGGTCGCGCGCATCGTGGTCGATTTGCACGGCAACCCCCATCACGGCGAGCTGATGGGGAACAAGCCTCCCCGCGTCCTGAAGGGCTGCCGCAAGGTCCGCTTCGACGAGCCGGGCTGGCGCGGCAAGCCGCGCTACCGCTTCGTCTACCGCAACGAGCCGAGCGACGGTGCTCCCGCGACGAGCGTCGTCTTGGCGATCGGCCGCCGCGACCGGATGATCGCCTACGCCAAGGCCGCTCGCCGCGTCAAGGAGCAGGCGGCCCAGGAAGGCCAATCCGGGTAGCAGAACCGGCTGCGCTCAGCCCCGAATCTCGATCCGGTTTCCTTGGCGGAGTCCAGTCCCGTCGCTCCCGCTATTGAAACCCGCCTCGTCCAGATCTGATCGGGGCTCAAAGTCGACGCCAGCGCGCCCCGCGGCCAGAGCTCTCGGGCCTGATCTTGCCCTCGTCCCGGAGCTGGCCGAGGACGAGTCGTATCGTCGCGGGGCTGACGCCGGGAAGGGCGCGCTCGACATCGCGCCGACGAAACTCCGCGGGGGCCTGGTGCAGGACATATTCGCGGACCCTCTCCTGCTTGCTCCCGGTCTGCTCGCCCGCGGCGGCGACGCGCTGCTCGAAGTCGTCGTAGGCCTCGGCGAGGATGCGGCAGAGATAGGTGATCCAGGGCCAGACGTCGTGCTGCCCCTCGTGCCAGTTCCGCTGCGATTCATAGAGGCTCGCGTAGTAGCTGTTCTTCGATTCGTAGATTCGCTGCTCGATGCTCACGTAGCGCGCGACGCCATATCCCTGGACCAACAGCTCGTAGGCGGTGAGCAAGCGCGCGAGCCGCCCGTTGCCATCGGCGACGGGGTGGATCGCCAAGAAGTCGAGGATCAGTGCACCGATCAGGACGAGCGGGTGCGTGCCTCCTTCCCGCTTGGCGTCTTCGTAGCGGACCAGGAGCTCACTGAGCAGGAACTCGGTTTCCTCAGGAGGCGGTGGCGTGAAGACGATCTCGCGTCGGCCGTTCTCGTAGGAGACGATTAGGTTCTCGTCGCTCTTCAGGTGGCCGCCCTTGCCGCCGGTATGAACGAAGAGCAGCCGGTGCAAGCGCAGGACGAATGGGACGCTCAGCGGCTCGTATGAGTCGAGGCGCATGAGCAGGTCCGTCGCGTCGCGGTAGCCCGCGAAATCGCGCTCGTTGCGGTTGCGATAGCGGCGCGTTCCCTCGGCGATCTTCTCGGCCCGCTCGCTCTCTACCATGACGCCCTCGATCGCATTGGAGGCGGTAATCGAGGCGATGCGTGCGTGCTCCGCGAGTTGCCCGAGCAACTCGGGAAGTTGGTCCTCGAAGAGCCGCTCCTGACCCTTGCCGGTGTCGATCCGCGCGAGGAGCACCCCCAGTTCGCGGGGCTGGCTGGCGAAGGTCTTGTCGAGGTCGACGAAGCTGCGCATCGCGCTAATTGTGCCATAAATGCGCTAACTGAGCCCGTAATTAGCTCGATTACGGCTGGATTAGCTCGATTCTCGGTTTTCAACGCTCGGTCGTCGATTTCGGCGCCCCGCATTCGTGATCAGGCGCCGTTGGATCGGGTTATATGACCGACGCCTGGAGCAGGCCGGAAGACATTCGTCCAGCCCTCGTTCGCCAGCTGTGAGATCGGCCGATATCGCTTTTATGACTTCAACCCAAGGCAGGAGGATCCAGAAGCGGCTGCGCAGGTTGGCGCTGGCGGTGGCTGTGACCGCCGCCGCGATCCTCGCCGCGCCCTTGATCGCCTCTCCGGAGGGCCTGATCGCGATCCGGGGCGCCGAGCAGAGCTCGCACCTGAGGTTGACCGTCAGCGGCGACAACGTCGTGGTCCATGGCTACATGTATCCCGCCCAGCCCGGGGGGTGCCGCTTCACCCAGGGCCGCAGCGACGCTGTCTGCCCCCTTGCCGGGGTCGGCTCGATCGAGGTCGACACGGGCCCGGGGAACGACAAAGTCGAGGTGCTGGATCCGCTGCCGGTCCCCCTCACCGTCCACCTCGGGGCTGGATCGGACGGGTTCATCGGCAACAGCGAGCCCGATACCTGCTACTCGGAAGGCGCCAAGAAAAACCGCTGCATCACCAACGGCGGCAACGACGTCTGCGTCACCGGCCAGCGGAACAGCGACTGCTTCCTCGGCCCCGGCAACGACGTCTGCATACACGGCGCCGGCAGCGACGGCTGCTGGGGCGGGCCCGGGAACGACGTCTGCCACATGGGCCCGGGGATGGACGGCTGCCACGGCGGGCCCGGCAACGACGAGCTCTACGGCGGTTCCCAGCCGGATCGGCTCTTCGGCGGTCCCGGCCGCGACTACTGCAACGGCGGCCCGGGCGTCGGCCGCTCCTTTGGGTGCGAGACCGGCCCGGGCCACTGAGATAGACCGGGCCCGCCGCGTCGAGGAGCAGGCGGCTCTCGAGGGTCGGTCCGGATAGCCTTGGCCGCGTGGAGGGTCGATCGCGTGTGCGGCTGCGCCAGGCGGTGCTCGTGGCCGAGGAGCTGGGGCCCGTCGAGGTCGCGCTGCGGGAGGCGCTCGGGCTCGGGGAGCCGTTTCGCGATCCGGGAGTCGGGGCGTTCGGCCTCGTCAACGCCGTCTTCGCGCTGGGCGACTGCTTCCTCGAGGTCGTGTCCCCGATGCAGGAGGGGACTGCGGCGGGGCGGTACCTCGACCGGCATGGGGGCGGCGGCTACATGGTCATCTTCGACCTCGAGGATCTCGATGGCGCCAGGGCGCGCGCGGAGGAGCTCGGGATTCGCACCGTCTGGCGGATCGACCTCCCCGACATCTCCGGCACGCATCTTCATCCGGCCGACACGCGCGGGGCGATCGTCTCGCTCGACCAGTCGCGGCCCTACGGGAGCTGGCGCTGGGGCGGGCCGGAGTGGACCGAGAAGGTGGGGGAGGGCGCACCGGGGCGCCTCGCCGGCATCACCGTGGCGGTCCCCGACCCGGTGGCGGTGGCTGCGCGCTGGGGGCAGCTGCTCGGCGTTTCCGTGCAGAGCGACGGCGAGCCGCTGCTGGCTCTCGACAACGGCGAGGTCCGCTTCACCACGGCGCCCGACGCGCGCGGCGAGGGCATCAGCGAGATAGCGGTCGAGCTACCGCCCGAGCGTCGCGCCGGTTGCACTGAGATCGAGCTCGGCGGCGCGCTCCTCACCATGACTGACCCGCGCGCCTGACGAGCGGTCACTTAAGCACAGGATGCTGTGCTTAAGTGACCGCAGGGCCGCCGAGCGTCAGCCGCCGAGCGGGACGAAGCGGGGCTCGCGCCGCTCCATGAAGCTCGCCACGCCCTCGACGAAGTCGGGCTTCGTGAACGACTCGCCCATCAGCCGGTTGGCCTCGGCCAGCGCCTCGGGAAGCTCGCGCGTCAGGTCGGCGTAGACCTGGCGCTTCATCGTCGCCATGCTCGCCGGCGAAGAGTAGGTCGCGAGCTCGCGCGCATAGGCCAGCGCCTCGTCGAGCAGCCTCTCCGGCTCGACCACGCGGTTGACCAGCCCGAGCTCCGCCGCCTCCTCTCCCAGGACGACGCGACCCGAGAGCAGCAGGTCGAGCGCCCGCGCCGGCCCCACCAGGCGCGGCAGCACCCACGAGATGCCGTGCTCGGCGACCAGGCCGCGCCGCGAGAAGGCCGTCGTCAGCTTGGCGCCCGCGGCGGCGAAGCGGATGTCGCACATCAGCGCGTGCACCAGCCCCAGGCCCGCGCAGGCGCCGTTGATCGCGGCGACGATCGGCTTCGAGATCGAGAGCGCGAAGGTCTGCGGCCGCTCGTCGGGAACCATCGAGATCTCCTCCAGGTTGCCGTCGCCGAGCGCCTGCAGCTCCGCCATGTCGGCGCCCGCGCAGAATCCCCTGCCGGCGCCGGTCACGACGATTGCCCTCACCTCCGCCGAGGCGTCGCACTCCTCCAGGGCGTCGAAGTAGGCGTGCCCCATCTCCCCCGTCCAGGCGTTCAGCCGCTCGGGCCGGTTGAGGGTGATCAGCGCCACTCCCTCCTCGACCGTCTTCAGAACCACCTCGCTCATGTGTGCTCCTTTCCGGTGCGTATCGACCTGTCGCGCGGGGTCAGTCGGACCTCCGGCGGATTATCGTCCCTTCCGCACTCCTCCTGTCGGGCATAGAGTCCGCAGCGGATGAGCACTTCTCGAGAAGGGCGAAGCGATACCCGGGACCGGGTTGCCGTCGTCACCGACAGCACGCCCTACCTGCCGCCGGACCTGATCGAGCGGTGGGGCATCGAGCAGGTCAGCCTCTACGTCGGCTGGGGCACCGATCACCGGCCGGAGCGCGAGTACGACCTCGAGGACTTCTACGAGCGGCTGCGCACCTCCCCCACGCTGCCGACGACGTCGCAGCCCTCGGTCGGCGACTTCCTCGCCTGCTACGAGCCGCTCGCCGCCGGCGGCCGCGACGTCGTCTCCGTCCACATCGCCGGCGGCCTCTCCGGCACCTGCGAGAGCGCTCGCGAGGCGGCGCGGGTCATCGCCGGCAAGGGCCATGCGGGGCGCGTCGAAGTGGTCGACAGCCAGACGGGCGCCGGGGGCCTTGGCTGCCTCGTGATCGCCGCTTGCCGGGCGGCGGAGCAGGGCGCCGACCGTGCCGCTGTGGCCGAGGCCGTTCGCAGCGCTCGCAAGACCCTCGACCTCTGGTTCTGCCTCGACACGCTCGAGTACCTGCGGCGCGGCGGTCGCATCGGCGCCGCCCAGGCCCTGGTCGGATCGGCGCTGAAGCTCAAGCCGATCCTCACCTTCGGCACCGAAATCTCGCCGGTCGGCCGGGTGCGCACCCGCAAGCGGGCCCTCGAGCGGATGGTCGCCTATCTGCACGAGCTGCACGAGCGCGGCGCCGGCGACTGGATCGTTCAGCACGCCCAGTCGCCCGAGGACGCCGAGGCGCTGGTCGCCGCCGGCACCGAGATCTTCGGCAGGGCGCCGCTCTTCTGCACCCAGGTCGGCCCGGTGCTCGGGGCGCACCTCGGCTCCGGGATGCTGGTCGGCGGCATGGGCTGCGAGCCCCAAGACAGCTGACCTGCCCAGGCCCGGGAGGGCAGGCCGACCGCCGAGGCGTGGTCGTCGGCGGCGTCAGGCGGCGAGCGCGGAGGCGCGGCGATGCAGCCGTTCGCAGGCGGCCAGCGACTCGAGGAAGATCTCGATTCCCCGCTCGAGCAGGCGGCGGGAGATCACCAGCGGAGGCAGGAAGCGGGCGACGTTGGAGTAGTGGCCGCCGACCTCGATGATCAGCCCCCGCTCGGCGCAGGCGCGGCGCACCTCGGAGGCCAGCTCCGGCCACGGCTTCCTCGTCTCGCGGTCGCGGACCAGCTCGATCCCGATCATCAGGCCGCGGCCGCGCACCTCGCCGACCGCCGCCCGGTCCTCGCTCGCGTCTTCGAGCATCCCCAGGGCCAGCTCGCCGAGCACGGCCGCGTGGGAGGCGAGGTTCATCCGCTCGATGTACTCGATCGCCGCGGCGCCGGCTGCCATCGCCACCTGGTGGCCGCGGAAGGTGCCGATGTGGTCGCCAGGCCTCCAGCTGTCGAGCTCCTCGTCGTAGGCGATGCAGGAGATCGGGTAGCCGATCCCGCCGAGCGCCTTGGAGAGGGTGATGACGTCCGGCGTCACGTGGTCGGATTCGCAGGCGAACATGGTGCCGGTGCGGCCGAACCCGGTCTGGATCTCGTCGACGATCAGCAGCACGTCGTGCTCGTGGGTGATCCGCCGCACCTCGCGCAGGAAGCCGCGCGGCGGCACGATCGTCCCGCCCTCGCCCTCGATCGGCTCGACGATCACCGCGGCGGGCTTGGGGACGCCGCTCGCCGGGTCCTCGAGCGCGGTTTCGAGCATGTGCACGCAGCCCCGCCAGCACGACTTGCCGTTCAGCCCGAAGGGGCTGCGGTAGTCGTACGGGTAGGGCAGGAAGTGGACCGGCCCCGCGACCGGCCCGCCCAGGCTCGTGTTGCTCGTCACGGCGAGCGCCCCCGCGGTCATCCCGTGGTAGGAGCCCTGGAAGGCGACGATCGCGTCGCGGCCGGTGTGGGCGCGGGCCAGCTTGATCGCCGCCTCGACCGCGTCGGAGCCGGTCGGGCCGCCGAAGTGGACGCGGGCGGTGCGGCTGAGCCGCCCCGGCAGGATCCGCTTCAGGGCGTGGAGCAGCCGCAGCTTCGCCGGCGTGGGGAAGTCGAGCGCGTGCACGAGGCGTTCCTGCTGCTCGGTCGCGGCCGCGGCGACGGCGGGGTTGCCGTGGCCGACGTTGAGGATGCCGGCGCCGGCGAAGAAGTCGATGAAGGTGTTGCCGTCGGCGTCGCGCATCGTCGCCCCGCGCCCCTCCGCGAAGGCGATCGGGATGCCCCGCGGGTAGGAGCGGGCGTTGCTCTCGAGCGCCTCCTGCTCGGCGAGCAGCGCCCGCGAGGCGGGGCCGGGCAGCGGCCCGGCGACCGAGGGCGCCGGGTCGAAGTGGAGCTCCTCGAAGCGGTCCGGCGCGGCGACCCGGCCGTTCGGCGAGCGGCGGAACGGCGCCGGGCGGAGCACGCGGCCCGCGGGCCTGTCGCTGAGGATGCGGGGCGTCATCGCGCCCCCCAGCCGGCGATCGCCGCCTGCCCCAGCGCGACGCCGCCGTCGTTCGTCGGCACCCGGCGATGGACGTAGGCGTTGAAGCCCGCCTCGCGCAGGGTCTCGTAGGCGCCGCGCAGCAGGAACTCGTTCTGGAAGACGCCGCCGCTCAGCACGACGTCCTCGATGCCGGTCCGCTCGCGCACCACCAGGCAGCTGCGGCGGACCATCTCGAGCACCGTGCAGTGGAAGCGCAGGCTGAGCTCCCGGGGGCCTTCCTCGCCCCGCTCCACCGCGGCGGCCAGCTCGCGCACCAGCGGTCGCGGGTCGATCCTCATCGGCGCCTCGTCGGCGTGCAGCTCCCACTCCAGCAGCCGCCCCGCCTCCTCGCCCGGCTTCAGCAGCTGTTCCAGCTCGATCGCCGCCTGGGCGTCGTAGCGGGCCAGCTCGCGCACGCCGAGCAGCGCCGAGATGCCGTCGAAGAGCCGCCCCATGCTCGAGGTCAGCGGCGAGTTGACCCCCTGCTCGATCATCCGGCCCAGCACGTGCCGCTCCTCCTCGGAGCGCCCGGCGACGACCGGCAGGCGGTCGAGGCCGGCGAGGGACCCGTGCGCCCGATGGAGCAGCGCCAGCGCCACCCGGAAGGGCTCTTCGACGGCGCGGTCGCCGCCCGGCAGCGGGCAGTATTCGAGCTGCGCCGCCCGCTCGAAGCCGGCGTAGTCGCCGACCAGGAGCTCGCCGCCCCAGATCCTGCCGTCGGTGCCGTAGCCGGTGCCGTCGAAGATCACTCCCAGCACCGGCTCGGTCAGCCCGTGCTCGCACATGCAGGCCGCCATGTGGGCGTGGTGGTGCTGCACCGCCACGGTTGGCAGCACGGCGCTCTTCTCGCGCGCGTAGGCGGTGCTGAGGTAGCCGGGGTGCATGTCGTGGGCGAGCAGCTCCGGCTTCACCTCGAGCAGCATCGCCAGGCTCTCGATCGCGTGCTCGAAGGAGCGCCGCGTCGCCGCGTTCTTGAGGTCGCCGATGTGGTGGCTGAGGAAGAGCTCGGCGCCGCGCGAGATGCAGATCGTGCTCTTCAGCTCCGGCCCCACGGCGAGCACGGGCGGCGGCTCGAAGGGCGCCTTCACCGGCTCGGGCGTGTTGCCGCGGGCGCGCCGCAGCGGCGTCACCACCAGCTCGTCGCCGAGCTGGACGGCGCGCGCGATCGAGTCGTCGACGCGGGTGTGGATCCTGCGGTTGCCGAGCAGGAAGGCGTCGGCGATCGCGGGCAGCCGCTCCAGCGCGTCGTCGTCCTCGAAGGCGATCGGCTCGTCGCTGACGTTGCCGCTGGTCGCCACCACGGTGTCCAGCTCGTCGCGCAGCAGCAGGTGGTGGATCGGCGTGTAGGCGAGCATCACGCCGAAGTCGCGGTTGCGTGGGGCGACGCCCTCCGCGATGCCGCCGCCCGGCCGCCTTCGCAGCAGCAGGATCGGCCTCGCGATCGACTCCAGCAGCTCCGCCTCGACCTCCTCGACGTAGGCGTACTCGCGCACCGCGTCGAGCGAGCGCGACATCAGCGCGAGCGGCTTCTCCTCGCGGTGCTTGCGGCGACGCAGCTCGGCGACCGCCTCCTCGTTGCGCGCGTCGGCCACGAGGTGGTAGCCGCCCAGCCCCTTGACGGCGACGATCGCCCCCTCCAGCAGGATCCGCGCCGCCGCGCCGATCGGGTCGGCCGGGTCCTCGTCGGGCCGCCGCGAATCGCGCAGCCAGACCCGCGGCCCGCACTCCCAGCAGGCGACCGGCTGGGCGTGGAAGCGGCGGTCGCGCGGGTCGTGGTACTCGCGCTCGCACGCCTCGCACATCGGGAAGCACGACATCGTCGTCAGCGGGCGGTCGTAGGGGACGCCGCGGATGATCGTGTAGCGGGGCCCGCAGTTGGTGCAGTTGATGTAGGGGTAGAGGTAGCGCCTGTCGCCTGGGTCGAACAGCTCGCGCAGGCAGTCCTCGCAGACCCCCATGTCGGGGGAGACCAGCGTCCGCGCCCGCGCGGAGCTGTCGCTCGCCTGGATCTCGAAGCTGCGGAAGTCGTCGCCGTTTTCGCGCCGGTCGAGCAGCGCCACCGATTCGATCCGGGCCAGCGCCGGCGCCTTGGAGCGCACGTCGTCGATGAACGCCTCCAGCCGCGGCGGCTCGCCCTGGACCTCGAGCACCACCCCGTCGGAGTCGTTGCGGACCCAGCCGCCGAGCGAGTGGTCCTCGGCGGTGCGGAAGACGAAGGGCCGGAAGCCGACGCCCTGGACGATCCCCCGGATCTGGTAGCGGCGTGTCTCCGGCATCGCCCCTCCGCTCGCTCAGCAGAGCCTTGGCAGCTCGGCCCCGTAGAGGATCTCGACGACCGTGTCGGTGCCGTCGCCGTTGCGCATCCAGACGGCGCTCTCGCCGCGCTCGACCACCTCGCCGACGATCTCCGCCGCGGCGCCGTTGGGGTGCGCGCGCAGCGCCGCCAGGACCTCGGGCGCGGCGTCGCCGTCGGCGAAGAGGCAGAGGCAGCCCTCGTTCGCCAGGTAGAGCGGGTTGACGCCGAGCATGTCGGCGGCCATCGCGGTCTCGTGCTGGATCGGCAGCCGCTCCTTGCGGATCCGCATCGAGACGCCGGCGTCGCCGGCGACCTCGTTGAGGACGGTCCCGAGGCCGCCCCGGGTGACGTCGCGGATGCAGTGGACCCGCCCCGGGTCCTCGCCGAGCGCCGCCCGCACCAGCTCGGTCAGCGGCGCGCAGTCGCTCGGGATGCGCTCCTCGAAGCCCAGTCCCTCGCGCATCGAGAGGATGTGGATGCTGTGATTGCCGAGGTAGCCGCTGACGATCACCGCGTCGCCCTCGCCGACCTGGGCCATCCCCAGCTCGACGTCGTCGGGCAACTCGCCGACTCCGGTCGTGTTGATGAAGATCTTGTCGATCTCGCCGCCGCGCACCACCTTGGTGTCGCCGGCGACGATCGCCACCCCCGCCGCCTCGGCGGCGTCGCGCACCGAGTCCAGCACCTGCTCGAGGTCCGCCAGCGGGAAGCCCTCCTCGAGCACCAGCGCCAGCGTCAGGAAGCGCGGGGTCGCGCCGCTCACCGCGAGGTCGTTGACCGTGCCGCAGACCGCGAGCTTGCCGATGTCGCCGTTGCCGAAGAAGATCGGGTCGATCACGAAGGAGTCGGTCGTCATCGCGATCCGCCCGCTCTCGACGTCGAGCAGGGCGCTGTCCTCCATGCGGCCGTGGTGGACGCTGCCGAGCCGGGGCGCGATCAGCCCCTCGATCAGCTCCCGGCTCATGCCCCCGCCCGTGCCGTGATCGAGCTCGATCGTCTCCTGCGCGATCGCCGTGCTCATGGGATCGCCACCACGTCGAACTCGGGCAGCTCGTCGCGGGCCGCGGCGTCGAGCAGCTCCTCCGTGTCGATGATCGTCGCGCAGTAGGACCGCAGCCAGTCGAGCGCTCGCGTCTTGTCCTCCTCGCGGGCGGAGACCACGGCGTCGGGCGGGACGATCACGTTGTAGCCGCGGAAGAAGGCGTCGGCGGCGGTCGTCTGCACGCAGATCTGGGTCTGCATCCCGGCGATCGCGACGGCGTCGACGCCCAGCTCCTGAAGCCGCTCGTGCAGCTCGGTCTCGAAGAAGCCGCTGTCTTTGTTCTTTTCGACGGTCAGGTCCCGCGGGTCGACCAGCTCGGCGAGGACCTGGGCGCCCTCCGAGCCCTTCGTGCAGGGCAGCCAGCCGTCGTAGCGCTCGGCTTTGGGGTCGTCCTCCTCGTTGATCAGCTGCAGGTGGACGACCGGCATGTCCAGCTCACGCGCCCGCTCCAGGAACTCGACCATCTTCGGCAGGAAGGCGTCGACCGCCGATTTGCGTTCCTCGTTCTTGTTGACGAGGTCGTACTGCATGTCGTTGATCAAAACCGCACAGCGGGACAAAGCGCCTCCCTTCCACTGGGTCCACTCGGTTTGCACCTGCCGGTGCGGCCCTGAGAGAAGCTCTCATCCCCACGCAATTGCCTGTCGCGGGCCTGGCCCTGAGTCACCGGTCGCGGTAGCTTGTCAGATCATCTGATAAAAATCAACTTTCCCGTATTAAACAGTTCGTAAAGCAACCAGCGGCATGGGTCAAAGGGTCGGAGGGGAGATGTCGAACGCGTCGTTGCAGGCAGAGGAGGCACGGAGACCGGAGGCGCCGGCCTACGACCCGGCCGCCGTCGAGGCGCGCTGGCAGGAGGCCTGGGCCCGGGCGGGCGCCTTTGCGACCCCGCCTCAGGACGACCGCACCTCCTCCTACGTCTTCGCCGGCTGCCCCTTCACCTCGGGCGACGCTCACCTCGGCCACATCCGCAGCTACACGATCAGCGATGCCTTCGCGCGCTTCCGGCGCGCCCGGGGAGACGCCGTGCTCTTCTCGCTCGGTTTCGACTCGTTCGGCTTGCCGGCCGAGCTCGAGGCAATCAAGCGCGGCGTCTCCCCGCGGGCCTGGGTGGAGGAGTGCTGTGTGCGGATGCGCGGCCAGTTCGAACGGCTCGGCTACTCGTGCGACTGGGACCGCACCTTCGTCTCCTCCGAGCCCGGCCACTACCGCTGGACCCAGTGGCTCTTCCTGGCGATGCTGGAGCAGGGACTGATCTACCGGCGCGACGCGCAGGTCACCTGGTGCGACTCCTGCCGCACGGTGCTCGCCTCCCTGCAGGCCGAGGACGGCGAGTGCTGGCGCTGCCACGGCCGCGTGCGCTTCGTGCGCCGCCCGCAGTGGTTCATGCGGATCAGCGCCTACGTCGAGGACAACGAGAAGGGCCTCGACGAGCTGCCCGGCTGGACGAAGGCGGCGGTCGGCGCCCAGCGCGCCGTGCTGGGACGGGTCGACGGCGTCGAGGTGGACGCGCTGGTGCTGGGCGGCGGCGAGCTGACCGTCTTCACCCCGCACCCGAACTCGATCCGCGACGCCGCCTTCGTCGCCGTCTCGCCGACCCACCCGGAGGTCGACGTCTTCACCTCGCGGCCGGAGGTCGCGAAGCAGCTGGAGAAGGTGCGGGAGGCGGGCTGGCGGCGCGACGACCGCGGCGCCGAGCAGGCCCAGGTCGTGCAGACCGGGATGCAGGCGAGCGTCCCCGGCGCCGCGACGCTGCTGCCGATCGTGATCTCGCCGCTGGTCGACGGCCGCTACGGCTCGACCGCGGTGCTCGGCATCCCCGGCTGCGACGAGACCGACAGGGCGATCGCCGAGCGTCTCGAGAAGCCCGCGGCGACTCCCTTCAAGCTGACCAGGTCGAGCGGCAAGCCGCGCCCCGCCGCCCGCTACCGGGCGCGCGACTTCCCGATCTCGCGCCAGCGCGCCTGGGGCGCGCCGATTCCGCTCGTCCACTGCGAGGCCTGCGGCACGGTGCCGGTGCCGCGCGACGAGCTGCCGATCCGCCTCCCCGACGACCTCGAGGTGACGGGCGAGGGCAACCCGCTCGCCGAGGATGCCGGCTTCCTCGCCTGCAGCTGCCCCCAGTGCGGGGCGGCGGCGAAGCGCGAGTCCGACACGATCGACTGCCACGTCGACGGGATGTGGATGTGGATGCCGATCGTCGTCCCCGCCGAGGACCGCGAGACCTCGATGTTCAGCCACGCCGAATACCAGCGCTGGCTGCCGGCCCGCCAGATCGTCTGGGGCGCCGACGCCGGCGGCTACATGTTCGACCAGCGGCTGATCGGCAAGGTCCTTCAGGACCTCGGCGAGCTGCCGCCGCTGGAGGCGCGCGAGCCGTTCGCCAACGCGCTCATGCACCAGATGGTCCGCATGGACGGCCGCAAGATGAGCAAGCACCTCGGCAACGTCGTCGACCCCAACCGGCTGGTCGAGGAGGTCGGGGCCGACGTCGTCCGCCTCGCCGTGCTCAACGCCGCGGCGCCCGGCCGCGCCTTCAACTGGAACGAGCAGCCGGTCCGCCACTGCCGGCGCTTCCTGGCGGAGCTGTGGGACTACGCCGAGCCGCGCCTTCGCGAGTGGGAGCCTCCGGCCGGCGGTGAGATCGACGCCTCGACCCGGCTGAGGCGCCGCCTCGCGACCTGGTGCCGGGTCGGCCTCGACAAGGTCGCGGAGAACCTCGAGCGGCTCGAGATGCAGCGCGCCACCCACAACGCGATGCTGCTGCTGGAGAGGATCCAGGACTTCGAGCGGCGGGCCGGGGGGGAGAACGGCGAGCTCGCGGAGCGCGACCGCGAGGCGGTCGCAGCGGCGCTGCTCCTGCTGGTCCAGGCGCTGGCGCCCTTCGTGCCGCACCTCGCCGAGGAGCTGTGGGCGGCGGCCGGAAACGAGACGCTCCTCGCCGAGACGCCATGGCCAAGCACCTGATGAAGCATCCAGATCTTGCGTCCGTAGCTCAACTGGTCAAGCGCCCGGAGCATCAGCGATGAGGAAAGGCGCCGCGCGAGCCATTCAGCCGGGGGCCTCGTCGTCGCCCGGCGGCTCCTCGCCGCTTGCGGCCGCGACGCTGGGAGTCATCGTGAACCTCACGGGTCTAAGAGCAGCGGCCTTTGGCGCCGCAGATACGGGTTCGAGTCCCGTCGGACGCACTGCAGCTCAGGCCGGCTCGGCGCGGCGGGCGATGTAGACGGCCTTGGTGTGCACGAGTTCGTCGAGCGGCTGCTTCAGCACCGCGTCGTGCCCGTGGCCGAAGACGTCGAGGCACTCCAGGCCTGCGCCCTCGATCGCCGCCAGCACCTCCGCTTCGGGGAAGTGCCGCTGGCGGTGCACGTGGGCCTCGACCTCGGGTGCGCCGCCCGCCGCGCCGTCGCCGCCGTCAGCCTCGACTTCGAAGCGCGCTTCGCAGATCGAGCCCGGCGCCGCGTCGGCGCTCGCCTGCCCTCGCCACACCAGCCGCCTTCCCTGCGTCGCGACGACCTCGGTTTCGGCGAAGAAGGTGCGGTAGGCGCGCAGCGTGTTGACGTCGAACATCAGCAGCCCGCCGGGCGCGAGATTGCGCCGCATCCCGCTCAGCGCCTGTTCCAGCTCCTCGCCGCTCAGCAGGTAGTTGACGGCGTCGTCCAGCGCCCAGACGAGGTCGAACTCGCCGAACACCGGCAGCTCCCGCATGTCCGCCACGAACAGTCGCGCCTCCTCCCCGACCTTGGCTCGGGCCAGCTCCAGCATCGAGGCGGAGATGTCGCAGGCGGTCACCTCCCAGCCCCGCGCGAGCATCGGCAGGAAGCTCTTCCCGGTTCCGCAGCCGACGTCGAGCAGCCTCTCCCCGCGCAGCCCGTGACGGCGCAGCTCGGGGAGCAGGTTGCCCAGCCACACCTCGTAGTTGTGATGGGCGGTGAAATCGTCGTAGACCGGGGCGATCGCATCGTAGGCGCGTTCCGCCCATGGGCCCCCCGCCGGCCCTGTCGTCGTCGCCTCCATATGATGGAGACCAGACATTTGTTCAGAAAAGTTCCAGCACTGTTCCATTTTCGTTTAAAACGTAGTACCGTGCCCGAATCAAGCCTTTGGGAGATCAGGGGAACGGCTCGAGTGACGGCTGGGAGTGGGGCGATGTGCACCGCGTCTGCCTGCGCCTCGCCTACCGCTACGCGAGCAACCCGGGCGAGGCCGAGGACGTAGCCCAGGACGCCCTGCTGCGGGCTTGGCGGCGGCGGTCGACGCTGCGCGACGGAGCCTGCCGCAACCAATGGCTGGCGACGATCGTGCGCAACGAGGCCTTCCGCCAGCACGCCCGCGTCCGGCCCACCCCGGTCGCGACGATCGAGCTGCAGGAGGGCGCCGACGACGAGCGGGTGCTGGCGACCGTCGAGCAGGCCGACCTGCACGCCGCCCTCGACCACCTCGACGAGCGGGAGCGGCAACTGCTCCGCCTCCGCTACGAGGAGGACCTGACCCAGGCGACGATCGCCCGCCGCCTCGGGGTGCCGGAAGGCACCGTCAAGGTGCGGCTGCACCGCGTGCGCAACAAGCTGCGCGAGGCGATCGGCATCGCCTGAGCCCGCGCCCTCAGCAGATGCGGCGCTGCTTGGTGCCCGCCGCTTCGGCCTGGGCAGCCGGCTTGCCGCCGATCTTGGCCAGCGCCGCCTCGATGTCCTCGCCCAGCATGTCGGCCATGTCGCGGCTGAAGTTCTCCTTGACGACCATGCGCAGCACGGCGACCGACTCGGCGTCGGGCGGCAGGGTGTAGGCGGGGACGATCCAGCCCCGCTCGCGCAGCCGCTCGGAGAGCTGGAAGACGTCCAGGCCGCCGTCCTTCGCGGTCGGTCGCACGACGACGACCGGCAGGTAGCGGGCGTCGTTGAGCAGCTCGAAGCGCCCCAGGCCGGTCAGGGCCCGCTCCAGCACGCCGGCGTTCTCCATCAGGTTGCCGACGATCCGCTCGTATCCCTCGCGGCCGAGCCGCAGGAAGTTGTAGTACTGGAGCAGCACCGCGTTGCTGGCGCGGCTGAAGTTGAGGCTGTAGTTGGGCATCTCGCCGCCCAGGTAGTTGATCTTGAAGACGAGCTCCTCGGGGACCGCCGCGACGTCGCGGAAGACCACCGACCCCATGCCCGGGTAGACCAGCCCGAACTTGTGGTTGGAGACGTTGATCGAGCGCACCTGCTCGAGCCGGAAGTCCCATCTCACGTCCGGGTAGGCGAAGGGGGCGATGAAGCCGCCGCTGGCCGCGTCGACGTGGATCGGGATGTCCCAGCCCTTCTCCCGCTTGACCTGGCGCAGCAGCTCGTCGATCCCCTCGACCTCGTCGACCTGCCCGGTGAACGTGGTGCCGAGGATCGCCCCGACCGCGATCGTGTTCTCGTCGATCTGGTCCCTCACCTCTTCGGGGCCGATCGTGTGGCGATCCGGGGTGAGCGGGATCACCCGCTGCTCGACGTCGAAGTAGCGGGCGAACTTCTCCCAGCAGGTGTGGACGTCGGCGCCGAAGACGACGTTCGGCCTGGCGTGCTCGTCGCCGCGCCGCTTGCGCCAGCTCCACTTGTGGGCCAGCAGGCCGAGCATGATCGCCTCCGAGGAGCCGATCGTCGCGGTGCCGCAGGGCTCGCCGCCGGGGGGCGCGTTGAAGAGGCGGCCGATCATGCTGACGACGCGGTGGTGGATCTTCTCGGTCTGCGGGTACTCGTCCTGGTCGACGAAGTTGCGGTTGAGCGTCTCGGTTGCCAGCTGCTGCGCCTCGGGCTCCATCCAGGTGGTGACGAACGAGGCGAGGTTGAGCGCCGGGTTGCCGTCGAGGTCGAGCTCGTCGTGGATCAGCTGGTAGGCGGCCCGGGCGGGCATCGACCCCGGTGGGATCTCGTGCTCGGGGATCGCCTCGGTGAAGTAGCGGTCGCCGTAGGTGCTGCTCGTCAGCCTGCCCGCTTCGCCACCGCCGCTCCGCACCCTGCGCATCGCCGCCCCACTGTACAGGCGGCCTGCCGCGGTCGCCGGGCTAGAGGCGGCCGCCGGCAGCCTTCGGCGCGGTCGGGTCGGTTCCCGCGTCGCCGACCTGCTCCCGCGCCAGGTACTCCTCGGCCATCAGCGGGTTGCCCGCGGCTCGCTGCACCACCTTCAGCAGGTCGGACATGCTGGAGACCTCCTCGACCTGCTCCTTGATGAACCACTGCATGAACTGCTCGCCCTGGAAGTCGCCTTCCTCGCGCGCCAGCCGCGCCAGGTTGGCGACCTGCTCGCTCACCCGCCTCTCCTGCTCGAGCGCCAGCTGCACCGGGGCGACCGTGTCGGAGAATGCCGTCTGCGGCGTGTCCACGCCGGGCACCTCGACCGGGTGGTCGGCATCGAGCAGGTACTTGACGATCATCATCGCGTGGTTGCGCTCCTCCAGGGCCTGGCGGTAGAAGAACGAGGCGAGCTGCGGCAGGGTCTCGCCCTCGTAGTGGACGGCGATCGCGATGTACTGCTGCTGGGCGCCGAACTCGTTGGCGACCTGCTCGTTGAGCGTTGCGGCGAAGCTCTTCTCGGCCATGTCCGTCCTTTCAGTCGGTCCAGCGGAAGCCGGTGGGACTCAGCTTAGGTTCTAGCGGGCTGGTCGGCAGGCCGGGCGGGGGGTCGGCTTCGTTGTAGCCGCGCGGCGCGGTGTCGTTGGGCGTGTCGGGGTGGAAGAGCGAGGCGAGGGCCTGGATCTGGCCGCGCCCGACCCCCAGCTCCCACTGGCCGCCGCCGTAGGCGCCGATCCCGCGCGCGGCGCAGTAGTCGTAGGTCTCGCACAGATCGCGCAGGCCGCCGATCCGCGAGGGCTTGACGTTGACCATCCGCGGCGGCCAGGGCAGCGCCTCGATGTCGGCGATCGAGTGGATCGGCGCATCCCAGGTGAGGCGCTCGCGGGCGGGCTCGAGGATCGGCCGGGTCGCCTCGTTGACGTCGGGGTCCTCCAGCCAGGCCTCGGGGAAGGCCGCGACGAGCTTGCGGTACAGCTCGGGATCGGTCTCGACGTCGACCACGGTGCCTTTGTAGAAGCCCTTCAGGTCGAGCGAGTCGACGGCCTCCGTCTCGACCAGCGCGGCGATCAGCTCGTCGCTCCAGTCGTTGGTCGGGTCGAGCTTGAAGCGCAGAGTGGGGTAGGCGTCGAGCTTGCGGCGCAACGGCGCGATCGAGGAGGGCTCGCCCGGGTCGAGCGACGAGAGCCGCATCGAGCAGACGAAGGTGACGGGGCGCGGCTCGCGGCCGAGCGCCGCGGCGATGCCGGTGCCGGCCTGGCGCAGCGCCAGGTCGAGCGCCGCCGACTCGAAGGCCCAGCGCCGGTAGCGGCGCGACACCTCGCGCTGCGGCGCCGCCGGGAAGGTGTCGACGTCCGCCATCGCGGCGCAAAACTCGCCCAGCGTCGTGCGGCCTGCCAGGCCCAGGACCGGCCCGGCGTCCTGGAGGGCGACGTGGTCGAGCGCGTCGTAGGTGACGTCCTCGCCGAGCCCCTCGTGGCCGCCGCCGCGCATGCGCACCACCGTAGTCAGCCGTTCGAAGCCGGGCGCCTGCAGCTCGAGCCCCTCCAGCTCGTACCCGTCGATCTCCAGCGGCAGGCCGGCGAGGAGGTCGAAGGTGGACATACAGCGAGTGTATTTGTCCGTTGGAGCGGGGGCGAGGGTCGGGTGTCCCGTCTGTTTGCTGGGTTTTTCGCCAGGTTAGGATTGTGTCTCTCCTGAGTTGGAGGGGCGAAAAACAGGACGCCGCTGCACAGCCGGGACACCCGACCCTCGCCTGTCAGACTCGTCGACTCATGAAGCACACTGCCCACGGCTACTGGCTGGAGGAGGCGGGTGACGTCTCGCCGACGCCGGAGTTGAGCGGGGAGCGAAGCGCTGACGTCGTCGTGGTCGGCGGCGGCTACACGGGGATGTGGGCGGCCTGGCATCTGAAGGCGCTGGAGCCCGAGGCGCATGTCGTGCTGCTCGAGGCCGGGCTCTGCGGGCACGGGCCGAGCGGCCGCAACGGCGGCTTCTGCAACGTGATGTGGTTCTCGCTGCCGAACATGCGCGAGCGCTGGGGCGACGGGGCGGCGCTGGCCCTCGCTCGAGCCGCCGAGGACGCCGTCGCCGGGATCGAGTCCTTCTGCCGGGAGCAGGGGGTCGAGGCGTGGTTCCGGCGCGGCGGCTATCTCCAGGTCTCGACCGCTGCCGCCCAGGACGGAGCCTGGGAGGATGCGGCGGCCGCCTGCCGCGAGCTGGGGGCCGCCGCCGCGGTCCGCGAGCTGAGCGCGGCTGAGGTTGCCGCCCGCTGCGCCTCGCCGGCCTTCCACGCCGGCGCCCTCTATCCCGGCGCCGCCACCGTCCAGCCGGCGCGGCTGGCGCTCGGCCTGCGCGAGCGCCTGCTCGCAGCCGGGGTGGAGGTCTTCGAGCGCTCGCCGGTGACGCGATTGGAGAACCGGGCCGGCGAAGTCGTGGCTCGAACCGCCGGCGGCGCGACACGACGTGATGGCGGTGCCGCGCCACTTGGCGGCGGCGGCCTGGTCAGGGCGAGAACCGCGGTCCTCGCGATCGGCGGCGCGGCGAAGGCCCCCGGCGCGCCGCTGCGCAACGCGCTCACGGTCAGCTCCTCGCACATCGTCCTCACCGAGCCGGTGCCCGACGTGCTCGAGCAGATCGGCTGGACCGGCGGCGAGTGCATCACCGACAGCCGCTCGCTGATCGACTATTTCCGCACCACACGGGACGGTCGCATCGCCTTTGGCTGGGGCGGCGGCCGGATCGCGATGGGAGCGCGGTTGGGCGGCCGCGCCGAGATCGACCCGGAGATCGTCGCGGCGGCCGCGAACCGGCTGCGCGACTACTTCCCGATGCTCGCCGGCCGCCGCCTCACCCACGCCTGGGGCGGGCCGATCGACGTTTCGCCTACCCACATCCCGATCGTCGTCCCCCTCCGCGGCGGCAACGCCTTCGCCGCCGCCGGCTACACCGGCAACGGCGTCGGCCCCTCCCACATGGTCGGAAGGTGCCTCGCCTCGCTCGCCCTCGACCGCCGCGACGAGCACTGGCGCCTACCGATCGTCGACCCCGCCCCGCAGCGCGTCCCCCCCGAACCCTTCCATTGGCTCGGCGGCGAAGCCATCCGCCGCGCCCTGATCGGCAAAGAGGCCGCCGAGGCCGCTCGCCGCACCCCGAGCCCCATCAGCTCCCTCCTCTCACGGATCCCCGACCTGATCGGCTTCCACATCGGCCGCTGAGACCGAAGGCGGGCTGCACGGGACACCCCCACCCCTCCCCCAATCAGGTCGCCGCGTCAGGTCGCCGCGGCGCTGCCGGGTAGAGGGATCCCCGCCCCCTCCTGCTCGGGCCGCACCGCCGCCATCCGTTCCGCCCGGCGCTGCTGCCAGGCGGCGAAGCCCATCGCCAGCGCGGTCGTCCCGAACAGCAGCATCGCGATCACGTTGACTTCGACCGGGATGCCGCGCTGGGCGGCGCCGAAGATGTAGAGCGGGAAGGTCACCGTCGTCCCCGAGTTGAAGTTGGAGATCACGAAGTCGTCGATCGAGAGGGCGAAGGCGAGCATCGCCCCGCCGAAGATGCCGGGCACGATCAGCGGCAGGGTGACCAGGCGAAAGGTCTGCAGCGAGTTTGCCCCGAGATCCCTGGCAGCCTCCTCGAGGCTGCGGTCGAAGCCGATCAGCCGCGATCGCACGACGATGACGACGAAGCTGATGCAGAACATGACGTGCGCGATCAGCAGCGTCTGGAAGCCGAGCGAGGGGGCCCGGAGGATCAGGAAGAAGGAGAGCAGCGCCGCGCCCATCACGACCTCGGGGGTGGCCATCGGGATCACGATCAGGAAGTTCGCCAGCCGGCGGCCGTGGAACCGATGGCGGACGAGCGCCAGGGCCATCATCGTCCCCACGATCGTCGAGATCACCGTCGCCAGAAGCGCCAGTTTGAGGCTGGTCAGGAGCGCTTCGTTCAGTTCGGGCCGGCTGAAGGCGTGCGCCCAGTGGTAGAAGGTGAAGCCGACCCAGGTGTAGTTGTAGCGGCCCTGGGGGTTGTTGAAGGAGAAGAGGAGGATGACGGCGATCGGGATCAGCAGGTAGAGCACCACCAGCCCGCCGACGATGTTGACCGCGTGCTCGCGCAGCCAGCGCCAGGCGTCGCTCACCTCGCCTCCTCACCCATCAGCGCCTCCGAGCCGGCGAAGCGGATGTAGACGACGACGGCGACCATGATCAGCGCCATCAGGACGAAGGAGAGCGCCGCCGCCGACGGGTAGTCCGCCTGGCTCAGGTAGAGCGACTGGATCACGTTGCCGATCATCCGGTTGCCGGCACCGCCCAGGAACTGCGCGTTGACGTAGTCGCCGGCGGCCGGGATGAAGGTGAGCAGGGTGCCGGCGACTATCCCGGGCGCCGAGAGCGGCAGCGTCACCCGCCAGAACGCCTGGGCCGCCGAGGAGTAGAGGTCCTTGGCCGCCTCTATCAGCCGCTCGTCGATCCGCTCGAGGCTGGCGTAGATGGGCAGGATCATGAACGGCAGGAAGTTGTAGGTGAGCCCGGCGACGACGGCGGGACCGGTGGCGAGGATGTGACCGCTGGGAGCGAGCCCGATCGCGTGCAGGATTTCGGTTACCGGGCTTTCGTCGGAGAGGATCGTCTCCCAGGCGATGGTCCGGATCAGGTAGGTCGTGAAGAAGGGGGCGACGACCGCGAACAGCAGCGCGTTGCGCCAACGGCCGGCCTTGAAGGCGATCGCGTAGGCGAGCGGGTAGGAGATGACGAGCGCGGCCAGCGTAGCCGCTCCGGCGTAGACGAAAGAGCGGATGAACTGCGAGTCGTAGAGCGAGAGCGCTTCGGAGTAGTTGGCCCAGTGCCAGTTGAATTCGAGGTTCCCGACGAACCCTGACTCGAGCGACAGTTTGCCCATGTAGTAGAGCGGGACGACGAAGAAGAGGACCAGCCAGATCGTCCCCGGCCCCAGCAGGAAGTAGGCGGTGGCCCGGCGGCGGGCGGCGCTCATCGAGCCACCGCCCCGCCGCCGTATTCGGTCGAGCCGCCCACGGCGCCTATTCGTTGAGGACGGAGTTGAACGCTTTCAGCACCTTCTGCTCCTCTTCCCCTTCCAGCTCCGGCGTCGGCGAGCACTTCTTGGTGAACGACGCGCTCGGGAAGATCAGCGGGTTCTTCGCCAGTTCCGGTTCCCGCTTTTCGAGGACCTGTTTCACCCCTTCGACGGGAGTCACGTAGTTGACGTATGCGGCGATGTTGGCCTGAACCGTCGGTTCGTAGACGTAGTTCATCCAGGCCTCCGCCGCGGTGGGGTTGGGCGCCCCGACCGGGATCACCATGTCTTCGGACCAGAGCATGCAGCCCTCGGTCGGCATCCGCCATTCGAGGTTCTTGTTGTCTTCCTGCAGCTGCACGGCGTCTCCGGACCAGCCCATCACGGCGACGGCGTCGCCGCTGGTCAGGTCGCGGGCGTAGTCGTTGCCGGTGAAGCGGCGGATCTGGCCCGACTGGGCGGCGGCCTTGAGTTTTTCGATCGCCTTCATCCAGTCGGCTTCGGTCGCCTTGTTGGGGTCGACACCTTCGCACTTCATCGTCAGCGGAACCGCTTCCCGCACTTCGTTGAGCATGTCGACCTTGCCCTTGTACTTCGGGTTGAAGAGGTCGCAGATCGAGTGGACGTCCGGGGCGGCCTTCGTGTTGACGATGAGCCCCGTCATGCCGCTCTGCCACGGAACCGTGTAGCTGCGTTCCGGATCGAACGGGGGGTGCTGCAGGCTCGACGAGAGGTTCTTCCCCACGTTGGGAATACCCGACTTGTCGAGTTCCTGCAGGTAGCCGAGCTTGTGCATTTTGCTGACCATGTAGTCGGCGAGGACGAAGATGCTGCGGCCGCCGGATTCGCCCTTGGCCAAAAGCGGCTGCATCTTGTTGAAGAATTCTTCGTTGGAGTTGATGTCTTCGATGTACTTGACCTTGATTCCGGTTGCCTTTTCGAATGCGGGCACCGTGCCCTTGTCGATGTAGAGCGGCCAGTTCGAGATCGTCAGGTTGCCCGAGGGCTTGCCTTCTAGCTTGACCGTCCCCGCTTCGCCGCCACCGCCTTCGATCCCGCCTCCGCCACCGCAGGCGGCGAGGCCGAGCGCGAGCGCCAGCACCGTCACCGTGACGGCCAGCGCCGCCACCCCGCTTCTGTTCACCGCTCTCCGGCTGCCCATCTAGCTCACCCCTTCTTCGTCGTTTCAAGCTGCTCCAGCGATGCCGCCGGTCCCTGCTCCCGCGGCCCCGCGCCCTCATTACCCGCCGGCGACTCCCGCACCAAGTGCATGTGCTCCGGCTCCCAGCTCAGCCCCACCCGCGCCCCGCCCCCGGGCAGCCGCTGTCGCTGCTCCTCGTTCGCGTTGGGGACGAGCACGGTCATCCGCACCCCCTCGCCGAGGTCGACGGCGATCTGCGTCGAGGTGCCGAGGTAGAGCGAGCTTTCGACGATTCCCTCGACCCGCGGCCTGCCGTTCGAGCTGGCGCTCGAGGCGTCGAGCTTCTCGACCCGCAGCTTCTCCGGGCGGACGACGGCGTGACAGCGCTCGCCGGTCGAAAATCCCTCGGCCGCCGCCGGGACCGTCGGCCCCTGGTCGAGGCGCACCTCGCCCGGGCCCGAGACCGTCGCCGGCATCAGGTTGGAGACGCCGATGAAGCCCGCGACGAAGGTCGTGGCCGGCCGCTCGTAGACGTCCTCGGGGACGCCCACCTGCTCGACCCGGCCGCGGTTCATGACGGCGATCCGGTCGCTCATCGTCAGCGCCTCCTCCTGGTCGTGGGTGACGTAGACGAAGGTGATGCCGACCTCGCGCTGGATCCGCTTCAGCTCGACCTGGAGGCCCTTGCGCAGCTTCAGGTCGAGCGCCCCAAGCGGCTCGTCGAGCAGCAGCACCTTGGGCAGGTTGACCAGCGCTCGGGCTAGCGCGACCCGCTGCTGCTGGCCGCCGGAGAGCTGCGCCGGGCGCCGTTTCGCCTCGGCCGCCAGCCCGACCCGGCCGAGCTCGGCCCGGACGCGGCGCTCGATCTCCCCCTTGGCCACGCCCTTGCGCCTCAGCCCGAACGCGACGTTCGCTTCGACGTTCAGGTGGGGGAACAGCGCGTAGCTCTGGAAGACGGTGTTGGTGGGTCGTCGGTGCGGGGGCAGGTCCGCCACGTCGGCGCCGGCGATCCGGATCGCGCCGGCGCTCGGCCGCTCGAAGCCGGCGATCATCCGCAGCGTCGTCGTCTTGCCGCAGCCGCTCGGGCCCAGCAGGGTGAAGAACTCGCCACCGCTCAGCTCGAGGCTGAGGTCGTCGACCGCGACTAGGTCGTCGAAGCGCTTGGTGACGCCCTTCAGCTCGACGCTCGGTGTGCCTTCTTCCATCCCTCCTCCTGGGCGCGCGCGCCGGATTGGAGCGCCCATAGAAGTTAGCGCTACCGATCGGCCAGGCGCAGCGCAAATGCCTTAAATCGCGGCCGCTCTCTTGTACGATCCGTATAAGTCAGACGGCCCAGCTTGACCCGATGACCACTTGATGGTGGGACGTTCTGTAGTTAGCTTTGTCCATATAGTCGTAGAAGGAAAGGAGAACGGCATGGCGGTCGCCTCGCATCCGGGCCAGGAGGTCGGGACAACGCTTCAGGAGCTGGCCAAGCGCCACCTCTGGATGCACTTCTCTCGCATGGGCGCCTACGGAGACGACCACGAGATCCCGATCATCGTGCGCGGCGAGGGGTGCTACGTCTACGACGAGCACGGCAACCGCTATCTCGACGGCCTCTCCGCCCTCTTCTGCGTCAACGCCGGCCACGGCCGCGTCGAGCTGGGCGAGGCGGCGGCCCGCCAGGTGGAGGAGCTCGGCTTCTACACCCTGTGGAGCTACGCCCACCCCCGCGCGATCGAACTGGCGGCGCGGATCGCATCGCTCGCCCCCGACGGCCTCGACCGCGTCTTCTTCACCTCCGGCGGCTCCGAGGCGGTCGAGTCGGCGTTGAAGCTGGCCCGCAACTACCACCGCATGCGCGGCAACGGCCAGAAGCACAAGGTGATCGCCCGCGAGATCGCCTACCACGGCACCACCCTGGGCGCCCTCTCGGCGACCGGCATCACCGACCTGCGCGCCCAGTTCGAGCCGCTCACGCCGGGCGGCTGCCACGTCCCCAACACAAACCTCTACCGCTGGCCGGAGGACCGCCATCCGCTCTGGGCGGCCACCGCGATCGAGGAGCGCATCCAGTTCGAGGGGCCCGAGACGGTCGCCGCCGTGATCCTCGAGCCGGTCCAGAACGCCGGCGGCTGCTTCGTGCCGCCGGACGGCTACTTCGAGCGGGTGCGCGAGATCTGCGACCGCTACGACGTGCTGATGATCTCCGACGAGGTGATCTGCGCCTGGGGCCGCCTCGGCCACTGGTTCGGCTGCGAACGCTTCGGCTACGTCCCCGACATCATCACCGTGGCCAAGGCGCTCACCTCCGCCTACGCGCCGATGGGCGCGATGATCGCCTCCGACCGCGTCGCGGAGCCGTTCATGGAGGGCAACGCCTCCTTCGCGCACGGCTTCACCTTCGCCGGCCACCCGATCGCCTCGGCGATCGCGATGGCCAACCTCGACGTCTTCGAGCGCGAGGACCTCTGCGGCCACGTGCTGGCCAAGGAGGGCGAGTTCCGCCAGCACGCTCGAGAGCCTGCGCGAGCTGCCGATCGTCGGCGACGTGCGCGGCGCCGGCTACTTCCAGGCGATCGAGCTGGTCAAGGACAAGGAGACGAAGGAGAGCTTCAGCGACGAGGAGTCCGAGGAGCTCTTGCGCGGCTTCCTCTCCGGCGAGCTCTACCGCCGCGGCCTGATCTGCCGCGCCGACGACCGCGGCGACCCCGTGATCCAGCTCGCCCCGCCGCTGATCGCCGACACGGAGCAGTTCGAGGAGATCCGCGAGGTGCTGCACGACGTGCTCAGCGAGGCCTGGCGGCGGGTGCGGAGGTAGGAGACAGGACCGGATGCTGACCGTGCAGAGCCTGCTCGACGAGCTCGGCCTCGAACTGGCAGCCGGCAGCCACGCGGCCGAGGCCCCGGTGCGCTGGGTGCACATCTCCGAGCTGGAGGACCCGACGCCGTGGCTGTCGGGCGGCGAGCTGATGCTGACCACGGGCATCCCCCTCGACACCGCCGCCAAGCAGCGCGCCTTCGTCCGCCGCCTCGCCGACCACAACCTCGCCGGGCTCGGCTTCGGCACCGGCTTCAGCCACAAGAAGCTGCCGAAAGCGATCGTCGAGGAGGCCCGCAAGCGCGACTTCCCGCTCTTCGAGGTCCCTTACGCGACCCCGTTCATCGCGATCACCGAGAAGGCCTTCATGCGCCTCGTCAACGAGCAGTACCAGGTGCTCCAGCGCGGCATCGCCGTGCAGCGCCGCCTCGAGCGGCTGGTGTTGGAAGAGCGCGGGCTGGAGGAGATCGTCGCAACGATCTCCTCAGCGGTCGGCGGCACCGTGGCGATCCTCAACTCGCGCGGCGAGCGGCTGGCCGGGCGCGGCTTCCGCCGCCGGCTCTCCACCGAGGCGGTCGCGGCGATCCGCGACGAAGCGCTCGCCCACACCGGCGACGGCCACCCGTTCGTCCCCACCCACCCGTCGATCGCGGGGCGCGCCCTCGCCCACCCGGTGATCTCGCCCGGCGGCGGCCCGCCCCAGGCCTGGGTGGTGATCGTGCGCGACTCCGGCGGGCTCGGCGACTTCGAGCGGCTCATCCTCCAGCAGGCGGTCGCCGTCGTCGCGCTCGAGCTGATGCGACGCCGCGTCGCCCGCGAGACCGAGCGGCGCCTCGGCGGCGACGTGCTGGCCGCCGCCCTGGGCGGCCGCCTCGAGCCATCCGAGCTGCGCCGCCGCCTCGAGCCGTTCGGGATCGGCGACCAAGCCGCCGTCCTCGTCTTCGACCTCGACGATCCGGCCGCCGCCGAATCGGCGCTGGAGCGCGCCCTCGCCGCCGACGCCTGCCCGGCCGTCGTCGCTCCGCACGCGGCGGGGGGCCATGAGCTGCTCTGCGCGGTCGTCGACGCCGCCGACCGCGACCCGGTCGACCTCGCCGCCGAAGCGCGCCGCGCCCTGATCAAAGAGCGCGGCACGGTTCGCGCCGCCGCCAGCCGCCCGGCGCCGCCCGAGGAGCTGCGCCGCTCCTTCCACGAGGCCCGCTGCGCCCTCGAGGCGACCGCCTTCGCCGACGGCAACGGGCCGGAGGTCGCCTCCTGGCGCGACCTCGGCGCCTTCACGCTGCTGCTCTCGATCCAGGACGAGGAGGCGCTGAAGCTCTACTGCGACAGCGTCCTCGGACCGATCGAGGAGGGCGACGAGGAGTACGGCGGCGAGCTGCTGCGCTCGCTGGAGGCCTTCATCGAGCAGAACGGCCAGTGGGAGCGCGCCGCCCGCCAGGTCTACTGCCACCGGCACACGCTGCGCTACCGGATGCGCAGGGTGGAAGAGCTGACGGGGCGCGACCTCTCGCGCGCCCATGACCGGATCGAGTTCTGGCTGGCGCTGCGCGCCAGGGACCTGGTGGAGACCCCATGAGGGTCGGCGTCCCCAGGGAGATCAAGGCTGACGAGTACCGCGTCGCGCTCACCCCGGCCGGCGTCCGCGAGCTGGTCGAGCACGGGCACGAGGTGCTGGTCGAGGCGGGAGCCGGCGAGGGCAGCGCGATCCCGGACTCCGGCTACGAGGCGCAGGGGGCGCGGATCGTGCCCGACGCCGCCGGAGTCTTCGGCGAGGCCGAGATGGTCCTCAAGGTCAAGGAGCCCCAGCCCGGAGAGATCGAGATGCTGCGGCCGGGCCAGCTCCTCTTCACCTACCTCCACCTGGCGCCGGCCCCGGAGCTGACCCGCGGCCTGCGCGACTGCGGCGCCACCTGCATCGCCTACGAGACGGTCGAGGACTCGCACGGCCGCCTGCCGCTGCTCGCCCCGATGAGCGAGATCGCCGGCAAGCTGGCGACCCAGGCGGGGGCCTTCATGCTGGAGAAGCCGCTCGGCGGGCGCGGCATCCTGCTCGGCGGCGTCCCCGGCGTCGCCGCGGCGAACGTGATGGTGATCGGCGGCGGCGTGGTCGGCATGAACGCGGCCTTCATCGCGATCGGCATGGAGGCGGACGTCTTCGTCTTCGACAGGTCGATCGACCGGCTGCGCGAGCTGGACGTCGTCTTCGGCGGCGGCTGCTCGACCGTCTACTCGACCACGCTGGCGATCGAGGAGATGCTGCCCCGCGCCGACCTCGTGATCGGCGCCGTCCTCGTCCACGGCGCCCGCGCCCCCTCCGTGGTGCGCCGCGGGCAGCTGGCGCTGATGAAGCCCGGCGCGGTGCTGGTCGACGTCTCGATCGACCAGGGGGGCTGCTTCGAGACCTCCCGGCCCACCACCCACCGCGCCCCGACCTTCGAAGTGGACGGGGTGACCCACTACTGCGTCGCCAACATGCCCGGCGCGGTGCCGATCACGTCGACGCACGCGCTCACCAACGCGACCCTGCCCTACGCGCTGGCGCTCGCCGACCACGGCCTCGCCGAGGCGATCCGGCGCGATCCGGGCCTGCGGCCGGGCGTCAACGTCGCGGCCGGCGAGGTGACCCACCCGGCCGTCGCCGAGGGAGTGGGGATGAGCTGCGTCCCCGTCGAGGAGGCGCTGGAGCTGGAGAAGGTGGGAGCGGGCGAGAGCTGAGCGGATCGGATCAACCGGGCTGAACGCGAGGAGCGAGAGATGGCGACGACGAGCAGGACGAGGCTGAGGAACTTCATCGGCGGTGAGGCGGTCGATCCGGTCGAGGGCCGCACGGAGGAGGTGCTGAACCCGGCGACGGCGGAGCCGATCGCCGAGGCGCCGCTCTCGACCAAGGCCGACGTCGACCGCGCCGTCGGGGCGGCGAAGGGCGCCTTCGAGGGCTGGGCGGCGACGCCGCCCGGCGAAAGGGCGCGGGCGCTGCTGCGGATGGCCGACCTGATCGAGGAGCGCGGCGAGGAGATCGCCGACCTCGAGGCCGCCGACGCGGGCAAGCCGCGCGCCGCCGTGCTCGAGGACGAGGTGCCGGTGATGGCCGACAACCTGCGCTTCTTCGCCGGCGCCGCCCGTTGTATGGAGGGCCGCGCCGCGGGCGAGTACATGGAGGCCCACACCTCCTTCGTCCGCCGCGAGCCGGTCGGCGTCGTCGCTCAGATCACGCCCTGGAACTACCCGCTGATGATGGCGATCTGGAAGATCGGCCCGGCGCTCGCCGCCGGCAACACCGTCGTCCTCAAGCCGGCCGAGACGACGCCGCTGACGACGCTGCTCTTCGCCGAGTGGTGCGCCGAGATCCTGCCGCCGGGGGTCCTCAACGCGATCGGCGGCCACGGCGAGCCGGCCGGCGCCGAGCTGGTCGTCCACCCGGACGTCGAGATGGTCAGCCTCACGGGCTCGCCGCCGACCGGCAAGTGGATCGCCAAGGCGGCCGCCGACAGCCTCAAGCGCGTCCACCTCGAGCTGGGCGGCAAGGCGCCCGTGATCGTCTTCGACGACGTCGAGATCGAGACCGCGCTGGAGACGATCGCCGGCACCGGCTACTACAACGCCGGCCAGGACTGCACCGCGGCCTGCCGCGTCCTCGCCTCGAGCGCCGTCTACGACGACGTGGTCGACGGGCTGGTCTCGCAGGCTCAGGGGCTGGTCCTCGGCGACACCCTGGCCGCCGAGACGACCCTGGGGCCGCTCAACTCGCAGCGCCAGCGCGAGCGGGTCGAGGGCTTCCTCGAGCGCAGGCCGGAGAGCGCCGAGGTCGTCACCGGCGGTGCCGAGCCCGACCTGCCCGGCTGGTTCCTCGAGCCGACCGTCGTCGCCGGCCTCGAGCAGGACGACGAGATGGTCCAGAACGAGATCTTCGGCCCGGTGATCACCGTGCAGCCCTTCAGTGACGAGGCGAGGGCGATCGAGTGGGCGAACGGCACCCGCTACGGGCTCGCCGCCTCGGTCTGGACGCGCGACGTCGGCCGCGCGATGCGGGTGGCGAACGCGCTGCGCTTCGGCTGCGTCTGGATCAACGACCACATCCCGCTCGTCTCCGAGATGCCGCACGGCGGCTACAAGCAGTCCGGCTACGGCAAGGACCTCTCGATCTACGCGCTCGAGGACTACACGAACGTCAAGCACGTCATGGTCAACCTCGGCTGAGGCGGCGGGCGAAGCCGCGGGCTTCGCCCGCGCCGCTCCTATCCTTCCGCCTCGACGCGGCGGATCGTCCAGAGGTCGCTCGACAGGCTCGCCTGCACGAGGTAGGGGTAGGGGAGCGTGAAGTAGCCGCTCATGCCCCATTTGGGCCCCCACGAGTTGCGGACGATGAACCACTGCCGCCGCTCGTCGTAGCCGACCGCGAGCACCGCGTGGCCGCCGAGCACGGCCTCTTTCGCCCCCGGCATCGGGGCATGACCGGTTTTCGCCACTTTGGCGCTCTCGAAGCTCTCGTAGACGGTGAAGCCGAAGACGAACGGGAAGCCCTCCGCGAGGCAGCCCTTCAGCTGGCTGAGCGTCTGCGTGAGCCGCAGGTAGAGGATCGCCTGGTGCTTTTCAGCTTCGGTGTAGCAGCGGCTCGAGGGTTTGTTGCGGAAGCGGCCGATGTCGTAGGGCCAGGTGTCCTCCTTGCAGGCGCCCTGCTTGGCGACGGTCTTGATCCCGTCGCGGATCATCGCGCCGCTGTCCGCTTCGATCGTGCCCTCCAGCGCCCGCTCGTTGTAGTAGACGAAGAGGCGCGACGGCGTGAAGACTTCGTCGGACCCCTGCTTTATCTGGTCGAACTCGAGCGCCCCGCCGATCGCGTTGGCGGTGCAGCTGCCGAGTTCGCCCTGGTCGTAGACGGGCGGGCATTTGGGGCGCAGGTCCACCCGCGCCGGCAGCTCCGCCAGCGGCTTGACCGGCGCCGCGTAGAGCAGGTCGCGGCCGTCTGGGAGGTCCGGGACCCAACCGTAGCCCTTCACTTTGCGAGCCATCGATACTCCTCTCCATCGTGTGTTAGTTCTCAGCAATCCTTGACCGCTGACTGAGCGCTTGTCAAGGCCACACCAGCGGGTGTTGGAGGCGTAGGCTTCGGACGTGGCCCCGGGACCGAGCGCAAGCGCCGAGGAGGCCGCCGCGATCGCGGCGGCGATCGAGCGGTTTCGGGCGGAGACGGCTCCCGCCGCCGGCGAGGAGGCGGGGCGGTCGGCCCGTGGCAGCGGGCCGCGCTGATCGAGGGGGTAGGCGCGAAGGGGACGATCGGGAACCTGGACGGCAAAGGAGGAACGAGATGGCTGTCGTGAAAATCATCGAGCTGGTCGGCAGCTCGAAGACGTCGACCGACGACGCGGCGAGGCAGGCGCTGAGCCAGGCGCAGGGCACCCTGCGCAACATCCGCGCCGTGGACATCGTCTCGACCGGGATCCGCGGCGAGAACCTCGACGAGTACCGCGCCCACGTGCGGGTCGCGTTCCTGATCGAGGGAACCGAGGTCGACTAGATTCCAGCTCATGGAGAGCGTCGGCCCAGAGGAGGCCCGCAAGCTCGTCGCCGAGGGGGCGCAGCTGGTCGACGTGCGGGCGGATCACGAGTGGGAGGCGGGGCGGATCTTCGGCGCCTCCCACATCGAGCTGGATGAGCTGACCGAGCGGGCCGGCGAGATCGACCGCGGGCGGCCGGTCGTCTTCTACTGCCGCGGCGACAACCGCTCCGACATGGCGGCCGCGGCCTTTGCCGCACGACGGCTACGAGGCGAAGTGCTGGCTGGGGGCATCCAGGCCTGGGCCGAGGCGGGGCTGCCGCTCGAGCCGGAGGACGGCTACGTCGCCGAATCCGGCGAGGCGGCGTCGATCCTCGAAGCGCGCGACAGAGGCGCCCGAAGCTAAATACCTGAATCCCTGTCGGGTTTTGCTATTTTTCCTCGGGTGGAGGTAGTCGTCGACCAGGAGCAGGCAGCAGCGCGGCAAGGGCCGCGTCGGCACCCTCGAGAACCCCGAGACCTACGAGAACGTCCCCGGGCACGTCATCCCGATCATCGAGCGCGAGTTCGACGACTTCGACAACGAAGCCGCAGAGGTTCCTCGCCGGCGACAAGCCCGAAGACGAGTTCATCGGCTTCCGCCTCAAGCAGGGCGTCTACGGCCAGCGCCAGCCCGACGTCCAGATGATCCGCGTGAAGCTGCCGTTCGGCGGCGTCACGCCGGAGCAGATGGAGGCCTTCGCGAGCGTCGTCGAGCGCTACGCGCCGCTCGGCAAGGGCCACATCACGACCCGCCAGAACATCCAGATCCACCACGTGCCGCTGCGCGACACCGCCGAGGCGATCCGCGAGCTCGTCCGACGCCGGGCTCTCCTCGCGCGAGGGCTGCGGCAACACGGTCCGCAACGTCACCGGCGACCCCTGGGCCGGCGTCGCCCCCGACGAGGTCTTCGACCCGACCCCCTACGCCGGCGCCTACGTCCGCTACTTCGTCCGCCACCCGACGACGCAGCTGATGCCGCGCAAGATCAAGACCGCCTTCACCGGCTCCGACGAGGACCGCGCGATCACCGGCATCCACGACATCGCCTTCCTCAGCCGCGAGCGCGACGGCGTCAAGGGGTTCGAGATGCGGGTCGGCGGCGGCACCTCGATCATGGCCCGCGTCGCGCCGACCCTCTACGAGTTCGTCGAGGCCGACAACGGCGACTACCTCAAGGTCGCCGAGGCGGCGCTGCGGATCTTCGACCGCCAGGAGTGGCTGCGGGCCAACCGGGCGCGGGCCCGGATCAAGGTGCTGATCGACAAGATCGGCGTCGACGCCTTCCGCGAGCAAGTCGAGGAGGAGCTGCGGGGCGACTGGGTCGAGCGAGCGCGACTTCGACCTCGAGCGGCTGCGCTTCGACGACGACGAGGAGGCGAACGCCCCGGCGCCCCCCGCGACGGCCGCCTCCCCGAACGGCGACCGCTCGGAGTTCGACCGCTTCTGCGAGGGCAACGTGCAGGCGCAGCGCCAGGAGGGCTTCTCGACGGTCGAGGTGAAGATCGAGCGCGGCGACCTCACCCCCGAGCAGTTCCGCGGCCTGGCCGCGATCATGCGCGAGCACACCGGCGGCTACGCGCGCAGCACCGTGCAGCAGAACCTCGTCCTGCGCTGGGTGCGCGACGAGTCGCTCTACGACGTCTGGCAGCGGCTGGCCGAGCTGGGCCTCGGCGAGGCCGGCGCCCGCGAGATCACCGACGTGGTCAGCTGCCCCGGCACCGACAGCTGCAAACTCGGCATCACCAGCTCGATGGGCCTCAACCGCGCGATCAAGGAGCGGCTCGAGGCGATGGAGATCGTCGACGAGCTGACCAGGCGCGATCCACATCAAGATGAGCGGCTGCCCGAACGGCTGCAGCCAGCACCACATCGCCAACATCGGCTTCTACGGGGCTTCGCTGAAAGTGGGCGACCGCCAGATGCCCGCCTACATCCCGCACATCGGCGGCAACTACGAGGGCGGCGAGGTCGTCTTCGGCACGCGGCTGAAGTCGCGGCTGCCCGCCAAGCGCGTCCCCGAGGCGGTCGAGCGCTGGGTGCGGCTGTACGAGGCCGAGCGGGCCGAGGGCGAGGAGTTCAACGCCTTCGCCGAGCGGGCCGGCGCCGGGCGCTTCGAAGCGGAGGTCAAGGACCTGACGCTGCCTGCCGAGTTCAGCCTCGAGACGATGCAGCAGTTCATCGACTGGAATCGTTCCAGCCCCTACAAGGTCGAGCGGGGCGAGGGGGAGTGCGCGATATGAGTCCGGCGAGACAGACGGTGGCGGCCCGATGAAGCCGCCTCCTGCGACACTTTCCGGTTCTGTGTCCACGACGGCCGAGATAGACCAGGAGGCGGTTGCGGCCGACCTCGAGGGCCGCTCCGCGCGGGAGGCGGTCGAGTGGATGTTCGAGACCTTCGGCGAGAGCCACTACATCGCCTGCTCCTTCCAGAAGACCAGCTCGGTGACCGCCCACCTGGCGGCGCAGGTCAACCCCGAGCGCCCGCTTCTTCTACCTCGACACCGACGTGCTCTTCCCCGAGACCTACGAGACGCGGGACCGCCTCGCCGAGAGCCTCGGCATCGAGTTCGACCGCTTCCACAACCTCAGCCTCGAGGAGCAGGCCGAGCTTCACGGCGAGGAACTGTGGAAGCGCGACCCCGACGCCTGCTGCGCGCTGCGCAAGGTCGAGCCGATGCGGCGCGCCCTCTCTTCCGTAGACTGCTGGCTCGCCGGCGTTCGCCGCGAGGACTCCACGACTCGCGCCAAGACCCCCAAGTTCGGCTGGGACAGGCGATTCGGGCTCTGGAAGCTGAGCCCACTCGCAAACTGGACCGAGCGCGACGTCTGGAACTACATCCGTGAGCACGACCTCCCGTACAACCCGCTCCACGACCGCGGCTATCCCTCGATCGGCTGCACCCACTGCACGAAGCCGGTCGTGCCGGGCGGCGCGCCGCGCGACGGCCGCTGGGCGGGCATCGCGAAGACCGAGTGCGGGATCAACTAGCGGCGCTCCGGCCGAGGCTTGAATTCGTCCCTTCCCCAACCGATTGGTGAGATCTACCGATGAGCAACACGATGGCTGAGCTTTCCCTGACCCTCTCCGAGCGCCACACGGCGGACTTCGAGATGATCGCCAACGGCGGCTTCGCGCCCCTGAGCGGCTTCCAGGGCTCCGCCGACTGGGAGCGGGTCTGCGCCGAGATGCGGACCGCGGACGGTGACTACTGGCCGATCCCGATCACCCTGGCGACCGACCTCGACTGCGCGGTCGGCGACGTCGTCGAGCTGCGCAGCGACGAAGGGCAGCCGCTCGGCCGGCTCAGCGTCGAGGAGGTCTTCGAGCGCGACGTCGAGCGCGAGGCCGAGCAGGTCTACCGCACCGGCGACGAGGCCCACCCGGGCGTCGCCGCGATCTACGAGGAGGGGGCGCGCTGCATCGCCGGGCCGATCGAGGCCGAGGCGCTGCCCGGCCACGAGGACGCCTTCATGCGCCGCTACCTCACCCCCGAGCAGTCGCGCCAGGCCTTCGCCGAGCGCGGCTGGAAGCGGGTCGTCGCCTTCCAGACGCGCAACCCGATCCACCGCGCCCACGAGTACCTGACCAAGGCGGCGCTGGAGATGTGCGACGGGCTCTTCATCCACCCGCTGATCGGCAAGACCAAGGCGGGCGACATCCCCGCCGACGTGCGGATGCGGTGCTACGAGGTCCTGATGGAGAGCTACTACCCCCAGGACCGCGTCATCCTCGGCGTCTTCCCCTCGAAGATGCACTACGCCGGCCCGCGCGAGGCGATCCTGCACGCGATCGCGCGACGCAACTACGGCGCCACCCACTTCATCGTCGGCCGCGACCATGCCGGCGTCGGCGACTACTACGGCACCTACGACGCGCAGAAGATCTTCGACGAGATCGACACCGAGGAGCTGGGGATCGAGCCGCTCTTCTTCGAGCACAGCTTCTGGTGCAACGAGTGCGAGGGCATGGCCTCGGGCAAGACCTGCCCGCACGACTCCGGCGCGCACGTTTTCCTCAGCGGTACCAAGGTGCGCGAGATGCTCGGCAACGGCGAAAGGCCGCCGCAGGAGTTCTCGCGCAACGAGGTCGCCGACATCCTGATCGACGCTTACAAGGAGGACTGACCGAAGCATGGCTGGCGAGAAGGGATTCACCCTCTGGTTCACCGGGCTCTCCGGGGCCGGCAAGACGACGATCTCGAGGCTGCTGGAGGGGCACCTGCGCGAGCGCGGCTCGAAGCTGGAGATCCTCGACGGCGACGTCGTGCGCGAAAACCTCTCCAAGGGGCTCGGCTTCTCGAAAGAGGACCGCGACACCAACATCCGCCGCATCGCCTTCGTCGCCGACCTGCTCAGCCGCAACGGCGTGCCGGTGATCACCGCGGCGATCTCCCCCTACGCCGAGATCCGCGCCGAGGCGCGCGAGCTGATGGGCGGGCGCTTCGTCGAGGTCTACGTCAAGGCCTCGGTCGAGACCTGCGCCGAGCGCGACGTCAAGGGCCTCTACGAGAAAGCCTTCGCCGGCGAGATCAAGGAATTCACCGGCGTCTCGGACCCCTACGAAGCGCCGGAGAACCCTGAGGTCGTCTGCGAGACCGAGACCGAAACGCCCGAGGAGTCGGCCGAGAAGCTGCTCGCCTACCTCGAGCAGCGCGACCTGATCCCGGGCGCGGCGGTCACGGCTTAGACGGCACCTTCGGCTCGGCGAGGCCGTAGGTCTCGTAGGCGCCGAAGCGGGAGAAGGTCTTGTGGGTCGGGCCGTGGTAGTCGGATGAGCCGGTCGGGATGAGGTCGAGCTCGGCGCAGAGCTCGAGCAGGTGGGCTGTCTGCTCCTTGGTGTGGGAGGGATAGAAGGTCTCGACGCCGTCGACGTCGAGGGCGCGGATCAGCTCGTCGACCTCGTGCGGCGCCGAGATGTCCCAGTAGGGGTGGGCTACGACGGCGGCGCCGCCGGCCTCGTGGATCAGCTCGACCGCCTGCTCGGCGGTCGGCCAGCGGCGCGGCACGAAGGCCTTGGCGCCCGGCACGAGGTACTCCTCGAAGAAGGGGCCGAGGTCGCCGGTCGCGCCCGCAGCTCTGGCGATGTGGGGGCGGCCGATCGAGAGCGCGTCGCCAGCCTCCCTGACGGCGTCCTCCAAGTGCAGATCGAATCCCTCCTGCCGCAGCTTCTCGACGATCTCGCCGGCCCGCGCGACCCGCTCGTGCTGCGCCCGCTCGCACGCCGGAGCCATCGCCCCCAGGTCGATCCAGTAGCCGCAGACGTGGAGGTCTTCGGCGTACTCGTGCACGCACGACATCTCGACCGCGGGCACCAGCTCGATTCCCAGCCGCTCCGCCGCCTCAGCCGCCTCCGCCACCCCGGCGATCGCGTCGTGATCGCTCAGCGCCAATGTCGTCACCCCAGCCTCGGCAGCTTTCGCCACCACCCCAGCCGGCGCCAGCTGCCCGTCCGAGACGGTCGAATGGCTCTGCAGCTCGATCAACATGGAGCGGCAGCCTAGTGTGCCCCTTGCTGCGAAGTCCGACGAGGCCTTGAATTTGTTCGGAACATTTGATTCGCGGTCAGCCGAACAACTTCGCTTCCGCGGGTGGTGTCGGGGTGGGGTGCCCTCCGCCTGCGCGGAGTCTGCGGAGGGCAAGGCCCCATCCCTGGCGTCGATCACATCCCTCTGCCCGGAGCAGATCGCAGCGCCAGGAGGGCACCCCACCCCGGCGACAGGACCCGCGGCCGAGCGCTCTGTCCCTGGAGCCCCCGCGGCCGAGCGCATAAATAGACTGCGCCGCCGTGTTCGAGAAGGTGCTGATAGCCAACCGCGGCGAGATCGCTATCCGGGTGGCGCGGACGCTGAAGGAGATGGGGATCGGCTCGGTGGCGGTCTACTCGGAGATCGACCGGGGCGCGCCGCACGTGCGCGAGGCCGACGAGGCGTTCCTGATCGGCCCGGCGGTGCCGGCCGAGAGCTACCTCGAACGTGCTCAAGATCATCGACACCGCCAAGCAGGCTGGCGCCGAGGCGATCCACCCCGGCTACGGCTTCCTGGCCGAGAACGCCGACTTCGCCCGCGCCTGCGCCGAGGCGGGGATCGTCTTCATCGGGCCGCCCGCCGAGGCGATCGAGGCGATGGGGTCGAAGACCCGGGCGCGCGAGATCATGGCCGCGGCGGGCGTGCCGATCGTTCCCGGGGCGACGGCGCCCGCCAAGGACGTCGAGGAGGCGGGAAAGCAGGCCGAGGAAGCCGGCTACCCGGTCGCCTGCAAGGCGGCGGGCGGCGGCGGCGGCAAGGGCTTCCGGGTGGCGATGACCCCGGACGACCTGCGCGAGGCGTTCGAAGGCGCCGCTCGCGAGGGCGAGAAGTTCTTCTCCGACGCGCGGGTCTACGTCGAGCGCTACCTGGAGGACCCGCGCCACGTCGAGGTCCAGGTGCTGGCCGACTCGCACGGCAACGTCATCCACCTCGGCGAGCGCGACTGCTCGATCCAGCGCCGCCACCAGAAGCTGATCGAGGAGGCGCCCGGGCCCGCGCGTCGACGCCGAGATGCGCGAGCGGATCGGCGAGATCGCGATCGAGGCGGCCGCGCGCGGTCGGCTACCGCTCGGCCGGCACGGTCGAGGGCCTCCAGGTCGACGGCGAGTACTTCTTCCTCGAGATGAACACGCGCGTCCAGGTCGAGCACTGCGTGACCGAGATGGTCACCGGGATCGACATCGTCCGCGAGCAGCTCCTCGTCGCGGCGGGCGAGCCGCTCTCGGTCTCCCAGGACGAGGTCGAGCTGCGCGGTCACGCGATCGAGTGCCGGATCAACGCCGAGGCCGCGCACAAGAAATTTGCGCCGGCGCCGGGGTCGATCGCCTCCTACCGCGAGCCCGCCGGGCCCGGCGTCCGCGTCGACTCCGGCGTCGAGGCGGGCTCCGAGGTGACGCCGACGTACGACCCGATGGTCGCCAAGCTG
Organism: uncultured Solirubrobacterales bacterium; assembly: GCA_963696185.1. GTDB lineage: Bacteria > Actinomycetota > Thermoleophilia > Solirubrobacterales > 70-9 > VRUE01. The sequence goes on along the minus strand of OY968825.1, from coordinate 1,058,056 downwards.
ATCGTCTGGGACGTCGACCGCGAGCACGCGACGCGGCGCATGCTGCGGGCGCTCGGCGAGTACGAGGTCGGGGGCCTGACGACCCTGATCCCCTTCCACGAGGCGATCCTCGCCACCGAGCAGTGGGCGCGGGCCGAGACCTGCCGCGACCTGATGGAGGATCGCGACTGGCTCAAGTCGACCGCGCCCGAGCAGGCCGCCCCGCCGGCGGCGGAGGAGGGCGCCGAAGTCGTCGCCCGCGACTACAAGGTCGAGGTCTCGGGCAAGCTCTTCGACGTCAAGGTGATCGGCGAGGCGGCCGCCGGCGGGGCCAGCCCAACCGCAGTTGCAGGCAGGCACCCGCCGAAGCGCGAGCGCCGCTCCGGCGGCTCGCGCGGGCTCCTCCAGCGAGTCGCTTGCCGTCGCCGCTCCAGGGCACGGTCCTGAAGGTCGCGGTGGAGCAGGGCGCCAGCGTCGAGGAGGGCGACCTGGTCTGCGTGATCGAGGCGATGAAGATGGAGAACGAGATCGCCGCCCACCGCTCCGGCAAGGTCACCGCGCTCAACGTCAGCGAGGGCGCCGCCGTCTCCAGCGGCGACGTGCTGGCGGTCATCGAGTAGGGCGACCCCCCTCAGGGGACGGCGATCAGGCCGCGCCGAGCTTTTTCGCCGCTTCGCGGAAGTTCTTCACGGTGGCGCTCGGCGCTTTGCGCCCCTCGAGCTTCTCGCCGTGGCGGTTGACCCAGATCACCGGCACGTTCATCTTCAGCAGCGGGGCGACGTCGGTCGTGTAGTTGCAGCCGATGTGCACCCAGCCTTTCTTGCCGCCGATTCGCCGCGCGCACTCTTTGAAGTGGACCGGGTCGGGCTTGTAGCTGCGCACCTGCTGCGCGGTGACGACGAGGTCGAGTTCGGTGCGCAGGTGGCGGCGGGAGATGCCGAGCAGCTTGTCGTCGATGTTCGAGATGATCCCGATCTGGTAGCGCTTGCCGAGCCGGTCCATCGCCGCGTTGGCCTCGCGGAAGGGCAGCCAGTAGGCGACGCTGTTGGGCAGGAACTGGGCGCGCGAGGGCTCGATCTCCCAGCCGACCTCGCCGGCGACCTTGACGATCGTGCGGCGCAGCACCTCCGCGTACAGTTCGTAGGAGCCGGCCATGATCTCGGCCTGGACCTCCATGAAGCGGGCGAGGAAGGGCCCCTCGTCGAAGCTGAAGCCGTCCTTCGCGGCCTCCTTCTTGCAGGCGTCGACGATCCCCTTCTCCCAGTCGATCAGGGTGCCGTAGCAGTCGGTGGTGACCCACTCGATGGTTTTCAGGCTGGGCAGGGGCATAGAGGGCGGCGCATTATGCCAAGCGACCCTTCGCCGAGGCTTCACGTCGCGGTCCAGCCCGAAAGGGCGCCCTAATCCGATCTCATATAGGCTGCCGCACCGCGCCGCAGGGGCGCGTTCAATGGACCTCCTCGAGTATCAGGGAAAGCAGCTCTTCGCCAAGCACGGGATCGCCGTGCCGAGCGGGGAGGTCGCCTCCACCGTCGAGGAGGCGGTGGCGGCGGCCGAGCGGATCGGCTACCCCTGCGCGGTCAAGGCCCAGGTCCTGATCGGCGGCCGCGGCAAGGCGGGCGGGATCAAGATCGCCGCCGACGCGGAGCAGGCGCGCGAGCACGCCGGCGCCATCCTCGGCATGGACATCCGCGGGCCGCATGGCGAGGGGCCCTTCAAGGTCCACCAGGTCTGGGTCGAGGGGGGCTCGGACATCGCCGCCGAGTACTACGCCTCGGTGATCCTCGACCGCTCCGAGAAGAAGCTGCTCGCGATGGTTTCCAGCCAGGGAGGGATGGACATCGAGGCGGTCGCGGCGGAGAGCCCGGAGGCGCTGGTGAAGCGTCACGTCGACCCGTCGCGGCCGTTCGGCGCGGCCGAGGCGCGGCCGATCGTCGACGAGGCGGGGCTCGACGAGGACGTGCGCGACCGGGTGGCGGAGGCGCTGGCGAAGCTTGCCGAGGTCGCGCTGGCCGAGGACGCGACGCTGATCGAGGTCAACCCGCTGATCGTCACCAAGGGGCGCGAGGTGGTCGCGCTCGACGCCAAGGTGACGATCGACAACAACGCCCTCTTCCGCCACTCGGAGCTGGCCGAGGCCGAGGCGGGCGCCGACGCCGACCCGCAGGAGGCGATGGCCAAGGAGAAGGGCCTCACCTACGTCAAGCTCGACGGCGACGTCGGCATCCTCGGCAACGGCGCCGGCCTCTGCATGTCGACGCTCGACGTCGTCGCCCAGGCGGGCGGCGTGCCGGCCAACTTCCTCGACGCCGGCGGCGGCTCCAAAGCGGAGGCGATCGTCGACGCGCTCGAGGTGATCACCTCCGACCCCAAGGTCAACGCGATCCTCTTCAACATCTTCGGCGGGATCACCCGCTGCGACGAGATCGCCAAGGGGATCGTCGAGGCGTCGGGCCAGCTCGAGCTCGAGGTGCCGCTCGTCGTCCGCCTCGACGGCACCAACTCCGAGGAGGGGCTGCGGATCCTCGCCGAGGCGAGCCTGCCGAACCTGCACCAGGAGAAGACGATGCTCGGCGCGGCCAGGCGGGTCGTCGAGCTGGCCAAGGCGAGCGCCGTCGTATGAGCATCATCGTCGACAGCGACACGAAGCTCGTCGTCTCCGGCCTGACCGGCCGCGAGGGCTCCTTCCACGGCCTCCGCAACCGCGCCTACGGCACCTACCTGGTCGCCGGCGTCACGCCCGGCAAGGGCGGCCAGGACGTCGAGGGCGTGCCGATCTTCGACACGATCTCCGAGGCCGTCGAGGAGGCGGGCGCCAACACCTCGATGATCTTCGTCCCGGCGCGCTTCGCCGCGGCGGCGATCGAGGAGGCGATCGACTCCGGCGTCCACACGGTGATCGCGATCACCGAGGGCATCCCGGTGCTCGACATGCTGCGGATCTACTGGAAGGCGAAGGAGAAGGGGGTGCGGCTGATCGGCCCCAACTGCCCCGGCGTGCTCTCGCCCGGCAAGGCCAACGTCGGGATCATCCCCGCCCAGTTCTTCGACCAGGGCAAGATCGGGGTCGTCTCCAAGTCGGGGACGCTGACCTACCAGATCGGCAACGAGCTGAAGCAGGCGGGAGAGGGCAACTCGACGATCGTCGGCATCGGCGGCGACCCGATCGTCGGCTCCGACTTCATCGACGTCCTCACCCTCTTCGAGGCCGACCCGGAGACCGAGCTGATCGTGATGGTCGGCGAGATCGGCGGCGACGCCGAGGAGCGGGCCGCCGAGTTCATCGCGGCCGAGATCTCCAAGCCGGTGGTCGCCTACATCGCCGGCTTCACCGCCCCGCCGGGCAAGCAGATGGGCCACGCCGGCGCGATCATCTCCGGCTCCTCGGGGACGGCGCAGGCGAAGAAGGAAGCGCTCGAGGCGAAGGGCGTCCGGGTCGGCGAAAGCCCAACCGAGACCGCCCGGATCGCCGTCGAGACGCTGCACAGCTGATTTCGCCGCCTTCATATACTCGGGCGGCGATGGCTGGAGACACGATTTCGTTTGCGCGGGGAGCGCCGAGCGCCGACATCCTGCCGCACGAGGCGGTACGGGAGGCGGCCGCGGCGGCGCTTGCCGAGGACTGGGAGCGGGCGCTGTCCTATGGGACGGGAGTTGGGCATCCCGGCCTCTGCGAGTGGGTCGCCGAGCGGCACGGGGGGCTCGACGTCGGGCAGGTGATGATCTCCAACGGTTCGCTGGAGGCGGGGGCGATGCTGTTCGAGCACCTGCTCGAGCCCGGCGACCGGGTCGCCGTCGAGCAGCCCACCTATGACAGGACACTCTTGCTGCTGCAGCGGCTTGGGGTCGAGCTCGTGCCGCTGCCGCTCGAGGCCGACGGCCTCGACGTCGCGGCCCTGGAGGCGGCCCTGGCCGCGGGCCCGCTGAAGCTCGCCCACGTCATCCCCAACTTCCACAACCCGGCCGGCTGCACGCTCTCGGCCGAGAAGCGGGTGCGGCTGGTCGAGCTGGCAGCCGAGCACGGCTTCTGGATCCTCGAGGACGACCCCTACCGGGAGCTGCCCTTCGAGGGCGCGGCCTTGGAGACGATGCTCTCGATCGACCGGGCCGAACGGGTGATCCACGCCTCCTCCTTCTCGAAGACGGTCAGCCCCGGGGTGCGGGTCGGCTACCTGGCGGGGCCGGCGACCGAGATCGCCAAGCTCGCCAGGCGCGCCAACGAGACCTACATCTCGCCCAACATGCTGGCCGAGGCGGTGGTCCTGGAGCTCTGCCGCTCCGGGGCGCTGGACCGCAACATCGAGTTCGTCCGGGGCGCCCTGCGCGCGCGGCGCGACGCCCTGGTCGAGGCGCTGCGCGAGCACCTCCCCGAGGCCGAGTTCGTCGTCCCCGGCGGCGGCTACTTCCTCTGGGCCGACCTCGCGCCCGGCACCGACACCGCGGTGCTGCTCGCCGAGGCGAAGGGCGAGGGCGTCGGCTTCGTCGCCGGCCCCGACTTCATGCTCGAGGGCGGCGAGAGCAGCCTCCGCCTCTCCTTCGCCAGCGTCCCGCCGGAGCGGATCGGCGAGGGCGTCGCCCGCATCGCACGCGCGCTCGAGCGGGTGCGTGCCGGCTCGCCGGCCTGAGCCTCAATTCCGCCCGCGCGGGTAGGCATTTGGATCAAGGATCGCTACCATGCCGCGATCGGTCACTCCACGGGAGGGGTGTTCAGTTGCTCATGCGCAAGCTTCACATCGGGTCCGCATTCGGTTCGGTCGCCGCGCCGGCCGCGCTGGCATCGATCGTCGCCATGAGCGGCTTCGCGAGCGTCGCTGCCGCCAGCCAGGGTCGCGAACATGCGCCCATCTGCTCGCATGCGCTGCCCGCCGGCGTGGCCGGCTGCGGCGCGATCCGGCTGCTGAGCCCGGTCGCCAACTGGCACGGCTCCCACACGGCCGCCGGCCTGGCCGGAAAGCCCGGCAAGGGCCCGGGGAGAAAGCCTGGAGGCGGCGGTGAACCCTTCCCGGGCTACTACCCGCCCGAACTTCAGAGCGCCTACGGGCTGACCGCGGCGAGCGCCAACAACGGCGCGGGCCAGACCGTCGCGATCGTGGACGCCTACAACGACCCCAATGCCGAAAGCGACCTGGCCGAATACCGCCACCAGCGGGGTTTGTCACCTCTGCCAGCGTGCAGCGAATCCGTCACGGCGACCTGCTTCGCCAAGGTCAACCAGGTAGGCGGCACGAGCTATCCGGCCAACAACACCTCCTGGTCGGAGGAGATCTCGCTCGACCTCGACATGGTCTCGGCGATCTGCCCGAACTGCAAGATCCTGCTCGTCGAGGCGAGCAGCAACAGCCTCGCAAACCTGGGAGCGGCGGTGGATTACGCCGCCGAACACGCCGACGCCGTCTCCAACAGCTACGGCGCCTCGGAGTTCTCGACCGAGGCGAGTTATGACTCCTATTACGACCATCCCGGCGTGGCGATCACCGTCAGCTCGGGGGACAGCGGCTATGGCGTCGAGTACCCGGCCGCCTCGCCCTATGTCACCGCGGTCGGCGGCACGACGCTGAACAAGAGCACATCGGCGCGCGGCTGGAGCGAGACGGTGTGGTCGGGCGCCGGCGCCGGCTGCTCGGCGGTCGAGCCCAACCCAGGCTGGCAGCCCGTCACCTCGCGGTGCTCGATGCGCACGGTCGCGGACGCGGCGGCCGACGCCAACCCCAACACCGGCGTGGCGGTGTACGACAGCTACGGCGAGCCCGGCTGGATGGTCTTCGGCGGCACCAGCGTCGCCTCGCCGATCATCGCCTCGGTCTACGCGTTGGCCGAAAACGCCGCGACCGCGCAGGGGCTCTACGGCGCGTCGCTCAACAGGGTCAAGGAAGGGACCGACCTCAACCCGCGCCGCTGCGGCACCTCCTACCTGTGCAACGCCAAGTACAGCCTTCCGAGTTGGACCGGTGTGGCGGAAGGCTGGTACAACGGCCCGACCGGCAACGGCACGCCGAGCGGCCTGGGCGGGTTCTAAGGCAGGAGGCGCCGTTTCAGCGGCCGTAGCGGTCGCGGGAGAGGACCAGCTGCGCCGGGATCGCGGCGCGGGGCGGCGGCGCCGGGTCGGCGCGCACCGAGACCGTCTCGGCGACGCTGCGCGAGACGTCGTGGGAGCCCTCCTTGGAGGCGATCGTCACCCCTTTCTTGTCGGAGCGCTCGACCGTGCCCTCCAGCCCCGGATGCAGGCCGGCCTCCTTGAGGTAGCGCAGCAGCTCCTCGGCCTCGTTCTCGAAGCGCAGGACGTGGACGCCGGCGCCGACCTCGACGTCGGCGAGCAGCGACCCCTGCTCGCGGACTCCCTCGACGATCGGGTGCCCGTGGGGGCAGGTCTTGGCGTCGCCGATCGCCGCCCGCATCCGCTCCTCCAGCACCGGCGACATCGCGTGCTCGATTCGCTCCGCCTCCTCGTGCACCTCGTCCCAGGGGATGCCGAGCACGTCGGTCAGGAAGCGCTCGATCATCCGGTGGCGGCGGACGATGCGGCTGGCGTGCTCGCGCCCCGATTTGGTGAAGCTGAGCGATTTGTCGGCGGCGCGCTCGACGTAGCCGTCCTCGACGAGACGGCCGATCATCTCGTGGACCGTGGGCGGCGAGAGCTGCATGGCGCGGGCGATGTTGGCGCCGGTCATCGGCAGCCCGGCCTCCTCCAGCCAGAACATGATCTCCAGGTACTCCTGCTCGGCGACCGTCGCGTCAGCCATCTGCTCGATACTAGCCGCGCGCGACGAGGCTGGAGACGACCGCCTCGTAGAAGCCGTCGCCCATCGCGCCCTCGGCGACCGTGACGTTGTCCCAGGCGGGGAGCATCTGCGCGCAGGCCGGGGTCCCGCTCGCGGCCCGTTGGCGACGACGAAGAAGCGCCCGACCGCAGCCGCGACCTCGAGGTCCTCGACCGAGTCGCCCACCCCGATGCAGCCCGCCGGGTCGTAGCCGCGGGCGCGCGCGTGGGCGGCGACGGCGTTCGCCTTGCTGACCAGCTTGGGGACGAGGTGGTAGGCGTGCGTGGGGCCTCCGAGCGCCGGCATCTCGCGGCCGATCGCGCCGTTGTCGAGCAGGCGCAGGTCGTCGTGGCCGGCCGCGCCGAGCAGCTCGTTCGCCTCGCCGACGTCAACCTTGCCGCGGAAGAGGTGGGAGAGGACGCGCCCGTGGTGCCAGGGCGAGTGGTACTCGAGCCGTCCCGGGAAGCGCTCGAACAGCAGCTTCGGGATGCCGCGCCGCTCGATCTTCTCGTAGACGGTGCCCTCCTCGTCGGGGACGAGGTCGCCGGTCAGCAGCGTCGTCTCGCCGTCGATCGCGAAGGCGCAGCCGGCCTCGTAGATGTAGGAGGCCTGTCCCATAAGGCGCGCCGCCTCGTGGACCTGCGCCTCGCGGCGTCCCGACATGATCACGACCTCGACCCCGGCCCGGTGGCAGGCCTCCAGCCCGCGGGCCTGGGCGAGCGAGAAGCCGCCCTCGGCGTCGCGGAAGAGCGAGCTGCCCCTGCCGAGCAGCGTCCCGTCGAGGTCGGTGTAGACGCATCGCAGTGCCATCGTGCGGTCGCTACGGTAGCGACGTGCTTTGGCGGCTTGCCGACAGGACCCTCGAGCTTGGAGCAGCCGCTGGCCGCCGGGATCGTCAACGTGACCGACCGACTCGATGTTCGAGGGGGCGCGGAGCGGCACGCCCGAGCAGGCGATCGCGGACGGGACGGCGCTGCTCGAGGCTGGCTTCGACATGCTCGACGTGGGGGCGGTGGCGGCGCGGAGCGGGCCGCCCGTGCCGGCCGAGGACGGAGGCCGCGGCGCTGGGCCCGGCGGTCGAGGCCCTGGCCGCCTCCGGCGCGCCCGTTTCGGCGGACACCTTCTCGGTCGAGGTGGCGCGGCGGGCGCTGGCGGCCGGCGCCGTCGCCGTCAACGACATCTCCGGCGGCTGCGAGGAGATGTTCGAGCTGGTCGCCGAGAGCGGCTGCGGCTACGTGCTGATGCACATCGAGGGACCGCCGCGGGTCGACCGCGCGCCGCGCGAGCTACGACGACGTCGTCGACCGGCTCAAGTCGTGGTTCGGGGGGAGAATCGAGCTGGCCCGGGGACTCGGGGTGGGGGAGGAGCAGATCGCCATCGACCCCGGACTCGACTTCGACCTCAGCAACCGAGCAGGACCTGGAGATCCTGCGGCGGCTCGGCGAGCTGCGCGAGCTGGGCCTGCCGCTCTACGTCTCGCTCTCGCGCAAGGACTTCATCGGGGCCGTGCTGGCCGGCTCCTGGGACGGGCGGCTGCCGGCGGCCGAGCGCGAGTGGGGGACGGTCGCCGCGGTGGCTCTCGCCGTGCGCGGCGGCGCCGACGTCCTCCGCATCCACGACCGCAGCTCGCTGCAGGCGACGAGGGTGGCGGGTCGCATCGTGCGCCCGGCGCGGAGCGCCGTCTAGTGGCCAAGAGCCTGCTGGAGACCCCTTGGGCGATCGCGATCGACCCGGCCCGCCGCGACGGCCGCATCGTCGCCGAGAGCAGCGAGGAGGAGCGGAGCGCGAAGCTGGTGGCGATCCCCGCCTCGCTCGACCCCGGCCTCGTCGAGGCGCTGCGCGCGGCGGGAGTCGAGCGCCTCTACTCCCACCAGCGCCAGGCGCTCGAGGCGGCCGCCCGCGCCAACCTCGTGATCACCAGCGGCACCGCCTCGGGCAAGAGCCTCGCCTTCAACCTGCCGGTGCTCGACGGCATCGCCCGCGACCCGAAGCGCCGCGCCCTCTACCTCTACCCGACCAAGGCGCTCGCCCAGGACCAGGCGCGCAAGCTCGGCCGCGCTGCGCCCGCCGGGCCTGCGCGAGGCGATCTACGACGGCGACACGCCGCGCGAGGAGCGGCCGGCGATCCGCCGCCGCAGCAACCTCGTCCTCACCAACCCCGACATGCTCCACGTCGGCCTGCTCCCGCACCACAAGCGCTGGGGCGACTTCCTCGCCAACCTCGGCTGGGTCGTCGTCGACGAGGCCCACACCTACCGCGGCGTCTTCGGCTCGCACGTCGCCAACGTGCTGCGGCGGCTGCGCCGGGTGGCGCGCGCCTACGGCGCCGAGCCGCGCTTCCTGCTCGCCTCGGCGACGATCGCCAACCCGCTCGAGCTGGCCGAGCGCCTGGTCGGCACGCCGTTCGAGCTGATCGACGACGACGGAGCGCCGCGCAGCGGGCGCGAGATCGCGATGTGGAACCCGCCGCTGATCGACAAGGCGAGCGGCACGCGGCGCTCGCCGCTCTCCGAGGCGGCGGAGCTGCTCGTCGAGCTGGTCTCGCAGGGGGTGCGGACGATCTGCTTCCTGAAGAGCCGGCGCGGGATCGAGCTGATCCAGCGCTTCGCCCGCGACGCGCTGACGGCGCGCGGTAGGCCGGAGCTGGCGGAGCGGATCGCCCCCTACCGCGGCGGCTACACGCCGCAGCAGCGGCGCGAGATCGAGGCGCGCCTCAGCGCCGGGCGAGCTGCTGGCGGTGGTGGCGACCGACGCGCTGGAGCTGGGGATCGACGTCGGCGAGCTCGACGCGGCGATCTGCGTCACCTTCCCCGGCACCGTGGCGCAGCCTGCGGCAGATGTGGGGGCGGGCCGGCCGCCGGCGGCGCGGGCTCGCCGTCTACGTCGCCGGGCAGGACGCCCTCGACCAGTTCTTCTGCCGTCACCCCGACGAGTTCATCGGGCGGCCGGTCGAGGCGGCGATCCTCGACCCCGAGAGCGAGCAGATCGCCTCCCGGCACCTGATCGCGGCGGCCTACGAGCTGCCGCTCGGCGACGCCGACGACGAGTTCTTCGGCACGGGCTGGCGCGAGCGGGCCGAGCGGCTGGCGGGCGCGGGCGAGCTGCGCCGCGCCGGCGGGCGGCTGCTGCCGCGCGGCAGCGAGTTCGTCGCCGCGAAGATCCCGCTGCGCTCCGCCTCGACCGACTCGGTGGCGGTGGTCGAGCGCGACTCGGGCGAGATGCTCGGCCTGGTCGAGGCCGAGCGCGCCTTCACGACGGTTCACCCCGGCGCGGTCTACCTCCACCTCGGGCGCTCCTACGAGGTCGAGCAGCTCGACGTCGAGGGCCGCCGCGCGATCGTCTCCGCGCTTCGACGGCGACTGGTACACCCGTCCCAAGAAGGAGACCGAGATCTACGTCGAGCGGGTGCGGGAGCAGCGGCGGGCGGCGGGCGTCGAGCTGCACTTCGGCGAGGTCTCGGTGAGCGAGCAGGTGATCGCCTTCCAGCGGGTCTCGATCTCCGACCAGCAGCCGATCGACGTCGTCGCGCTGGAGCTGCCCGAGCAGAGCTTCGTCACCCAGGCGCTCTGGTACGTGCTGCCGGAGCGGCTCGGCGGCGCGCTGCCGCCCGATGTCCTGCTCGGCGCCCTGCACGCCACCGAGCACGGCCAGATCGCGGTGCTGCCGCTGATCGCGATGTGCGACCGCTGGGACATCGGCGGCCTCTCGACCAACGTCCACTTCCAGACCGGCCGCGCGACGATCTTCGTCTACGACGGCCACCCGGGCGGGGTCGGGATCGCCCTGCGCGGCTACGAGCGGTTCGAGCGCCTGCTCGGCGACGCCGAGCGGCTGATCGCCGAGTGCCCCTGCGAGTCCGGCTGCCCCTCCTGCGTGCAGAGCCCCAAGTGCGGCAACCTCAACGAACCGCTCGACAAGCAGGGCGCCCTGGAGCTGATGCGCATGATGAAAGACTCCGGTACGGCATGAGCGCGGAGGCGGGCAGCCGGGCGGAAGCGGGCGCGAGGCGCGTCAAGCAGGTGGCGGTGATCGGCACCGGCGACTGCGTGGAGGCCTCCGAGGCGTGGCGGCTCGCCGAGGAGGTCGGGAGGCGGCTGGCGGAAGCCGGCGTGACGGTCGTCTGCGGCGGGCTTGCGGGCGTGATGGAAGCGGTGGCGCGGGGGGCGGCGCAGGCCGGGGGGACCGTGATCGGGATCGTCCCGGGCGTCTCGGTGGAGGAAGCGAACCCCTATTGCACGCACGTGGTGGCGAGCGCGGTCGGCTTCGCCCGCAACCTCGCCGTCGTCGCCAGCGGCGACGTGGTGATCGCCGTCGGCGGCGAGTGGGGGACGCTCTCGGAGATCGGCCACGCCCGCACCTTCGACAGGACCGTCGTCGCGCTGCGCAGCTGGGACCTCGCCGGGCGGGAGAAGATGGAGGGCGCCCCCGGCGTGGTCACCGCCGAGACCGCCGAGGAGGCCGTCCGCGCCGCCCTCGAAGCGATCTGAACGGGGTCGCCCGGCGCGTCATGTAGTGCGAATGTTTATGAAATCAGGCATTTTTCCTCAACATCGGATACCGTGCCAGGTATGGCCAGCGTGGCGAAAACGACGAAGCTCATGGACTGCATCGTCCGATTGCGGCGGGCCGAGCGCGTGCCGGGAGCAGCCGAGGATGTTGCGCCCGTAAGGCGCGACCTCGAATCTCAGCTCGGCCCAACCCTCTCCCGGTCTCGTGCAAGCCGTGTTCTCGGGGTCAGCCAGACGGCCCTGGATCGCTGGGTTGCCGCCGGCCAGGTCCCCATCGTCGTCACGCCCAGCGGCCGGCGCGAGGTGCCGGGGCAGGTGGTGATCGAGCTCAAGGAGGCGATCGAGAGATTGAAGCGCTCGGGCATCACCCGCCATCCGCTGTCTGTCGCGCTCGTTGAGCGGCGCGATGCAGCCGGAAAGATCGCCGCTGCACGGGATTCGGTCGGGCGCCGGAAGCGGACACCCCTCGGTCACGAGACGGCCGAGCGACGCAGTCTCGCCTACCACGAAGAGGTCGCAAGACGCCTCGATGACAAGCTGATCGCCGCGGCCCGAGAGCGTGTCGAGCGCCTCGCCGGCGAGGGACACCTGCATCCCCGCTACGCCCGCCGCTGGCGCGAGATCCTTGCGTTGCCGATCGAGGGGATCGTCGCGACGATCACAGCGGACGACCAGGAGGCTCGAGACCTGCGCCAGAACTCCCCCTTTGCCGGTGTCTTGAACGAGCACGAGCGCCGCCGGATCATCGAGAGGGTGCGATAGCCGTGCGCCGGGTGGAGCTCGAGCACATCATCCGCGCAGCTGCCGAGATCGCGGGCGACGATGAGCTGGTCATCGTCGGAAGCCAGGCTGTCCTCGGTCAGTTTCCAGACGCCCCGGAGGCGATGCTGGTTTCCCGGGAGGCGGACGTCTATCCCAAAAACCATCCGGAGCGGGCGGACGAGATCGAGGGAAGTCTCGGCGACGGCTCCTATTTCGACTCCTCGTTCGGCTACTACGCCCACGCCGTCGGGCCCGAAACCGCCAAGGCTCCAGCCGGCTGGGAGGAGCGGCTGATCCCGCTTCGCAGCGAGAACACCGGGGGCGCCACCGGGTGGTGCCTGGAGATCCACGATCTGGTGCTCTCCAAGTGCGTCGCGGGGCGCGAGCGCGATTGGGAGTTTGCCAAGGAGGCGCTGCGCCACGGGCTGGTCGATGCCGACGAGCTGCAGCGCAGAACGGCCGACCTCCCTCTGCCCCCCGCGGGCATCGAGCGGATCCAGCGCATGCTGGCGGGGATCATCTAGCCTTCCGATGGCGCGACGCAGCTGCGTGCCTTCCGCGGCGAGGTAGCTCAGTTGGTAGAGCACACGACTGAAAATCGTGGTGTCGCCGGTTCGATTCCGGCCCTCGCCATTCCTGGAAACCGAATCAGCAGGCGGTTTTCGGGTGCCTGCCCACCAGGCACACCGGAACCTGGAAGGAAGCGTATTCGCTGGTCGAACACGCGATGCCCGGCACCTACAAGGTTTCCGGTGTCTATCTCTGCGACCTCGCCGGCAACACCAGCCACTACACGAAGGAAGAACTCGAACAGCTCAGCTACCCGACGGAATTCGTGGAGATCGGCGCAGGCGATACGACACCACCGGAAATCCTCGATTTCTGGTTCGAACCGACGACGCTGCGGGCCCCGGCCGGCGAACGGACCATCTTCTTCTACACCCACGTACGCGACGACCTAACCGGCTTCGGGCAGTGGCCGAACCCCGGCAACTCGTCAGTTGAACTCGATTTCGAACCACCCGGCGAATGGCACGAATTCACCTCGACCGGCACGGTTCCGGAGCTCATCTCCGGCTCCCAGTACGACGGCGTCTGGCGCCACGAAGTCGTCATCGAAGAAGCCGCGCCTATAGGCGAATACAAGATCAACTGGGTTGCCGCGACCGACAGGGCCGGCAATCACTCGGCGCTCAACACGTCCCAGATCGAAGCGAGCGGATGGCCGCATGCGTTTTTCAACGAGCCGTGATGCCAGCCTGATCATTGGGGGCTTTGCAGGAAGAGACGCGCCGCGGCCAGCGTTCTACCTTCGCTTTGACCTGATGGTGAGCCGGAATATGCCGCCGAGGCCTGTCTTCGGCTGAGGGCAGCCTGGAATGTCTACTCAGGCTGCGAGCCGGGAAATCGCGCAGATTTTACTCGTGGCAAGCCGGGAACGGGTCTGCCGCGCCACCTTTGGGGGTCTGGATTCGGGCGGATAGCCTTGCCATGTCGCCTTGTCGTGGCGCTACAATGTCTCTGCATGGCTACCGAGACCGCCACCATCAGAGTCACCCGCGACACCCGTGATCTTCTCGCCCGCCAGGCAAGCGAGCGCGGCGTTTCCCTGTCGGCGATGTTGGCCGATCTCGCTCACGATGTTGCGCGCGAGGGGATCTTCCGCGCAGAGCGGGATGCGACCCGGGCGGATGTCGGCGTCGCCGCTGTGAAGGCCGAGGACCGCGAGTGGGAGGCGACCCTCGGCGATGGCGTCGACTGAGCCCCGGCGAGGCGAGATCTGGCTCGTCTCGCTCGGCGCGGCGCGAAAAGGGGAGCCCGGTAAGAACCGTCCCGCGATCGTGGTCTCGGTCGATGAGATCGCGACCGGGTTGGAGGACGAGCTGATCGTCGTCGTTCCGCTGTCCAGCTCACGGGCTGCCTCGCCGCTGCGGCCGGAGGTCTCTCCCGACGAAGGCATCGAGCGGAACAGCGTTGCCGTCTGCCGTGGCGTCAGGGCCGTGGCTCGCAAGCGCTTGCTCCGCCGGCTCGGCAAGGCGGAGGTCGACACGCTTCACGAGGTCGAGCAGGCCCTCGGGATGATCCTCGGAATCGACGCCGCGTAGACGGAGTCACTTCTCGTCCGCGAGCCGGTCGGCGTGGCCGGTTTCGGCGCCGCCGTGGCGGGCTCTTGGCGACGTGTGATCGAGACGGCGACTCCGGATAGAGTCGGAGCCGGTGCTCGGGGTCACTCACTTCACGGCTGAAGCGCAGCGGATGCTGCGCGATCAGACGCAGTTCAAGTGGTACGTCGTCACCCTGCTCGTCCTCGTCCTCTACGTCTATGCGGTCGAGGTTGAGCGGCGGCGCTGGGACGTGGTCCTCGCCGGGCTCGCCTTCTGGCTCGCCGACTGGGTCAACGAGATCGCCAACTCGCTGGTCCTCCACTTCAGCCACCGCGCCGCGCTCTGGACGACGACCGGCAGCACCGCCTATCTGATCCTGATCGGGTTGACGATCGAGATCTCGCTGATGTTCGCGATCGGCGGGATCGTCTTCGCGAAGACGCTGCCCGAGGATCGGCGGGCAAAGCTGCTCGGCCTGCCCAACCGGCTGACGATCGCGCTCGGCTTCTCGATCGTCGCCGTCTTCGTCGAGGTGCTGCTCCACGGCACCGGCTACTTCCACTGGGAGTACTGGTGGTGGAACTTCCCCTTCGTCCTCCCGATCGTCGTCTTCGGCTACCTCTGGTTCTTCCTGATCGCCGCCTACGTGTACGACCTCCCCGACGACCGGCGGCGGCTGCGCGTGGTCGGCGCCATGGCGGCGCTGGTCGCCACCGCGCTGGTCGTCTTCGGCCCCGTGCTCGGCTGGATCTGAGCGCGGCGCTCAGATCTGCTCGGGCACCATCTCGATCGCGCCGCAGGGGCACTCGGCGGCGCAGATGCCGCAGCCCTTGCAGTAGTCGTAGTCGATCTCGTAGCGGGCGGCCCCCGCGCCGAGCTCGCCCGGCTCGCCGAGCTTGATGACGGCGTTGTCGGGGCAGACGCCGTAGCAGTTGTCGCAGGAGAAGCAGTTGCCGCAGGAGAGGCAGCGGCGTGCCTCGAAGAGCGCGGTCGACTCGTCGAGGCCGCCCACCACCTCCTCGAAGCCCGAGGTCCGCCGCGCCGCCTCGAGCTGCGGCTGGACCGTGCGCGGGGCGTCCAGGTAGTACCAGGTGTTGAGTGCCTCGAACTCGGCGAGCGCGTGCCTGGGGCGGCGGCTCGTGGCGCCGCTCGCCGAGCCAGGCGTCGATCTGGCGCGCCGCCCGCTTGCCGTGGCCGACGGCGACCGTGACGGTGCGCTCGGCCGGGACCATGTCGCCGCCCGCGAAGATGCCGGGTTGGCCGGTCATCATGTTCGGCCCCACCTCGACGACGCCGTCGGAGACCTCGATCCCGGGCACGCCCTCGAGCAGCGAGAGGTCGGCCTCCTGGCCGAGCGCCAGGACCAGCGCGTCGGCCTCGAGCTCCTCGGTCTCGCCGGTCGGCTGGGGGAAGCCGGACTCGTCGAGCTCCATCCTCTCCAGCAGCAGCCTGCCGCCCTCGAAGTGCTTGACCGTGGAGAGCCACCGCATCTTCACGCCCTCCTCCTCCGCCTCCTCGACCTCGACGTCGTGAGCCGGCATCCGGTCGCGGGTGCGGCGATAGACGACCACCGCGTCGCTCGCGCCGAGCCGCTCGCGCCGTCCGCGCCGCGTCCATCGCCGTGTCGCCGCCGCCGTAGACCGCGACGCGGCGGCCGAGGCTGGGGCGCTCGGCCCCCTCCATGCTCTCCAGCAGCGAGACGGCGTCGACGATCCGCTCGGCCTCGCCGGCCGGGACGTCGGCGTGGTGGCCGAGGTGGGCGCCCACGGCGAGGAAGGCGGCGTCGAAGCCGCCCTCGCGCATCGCGTCGAGCGCGTTGCCGACCTTGCTGTCCAGCTCCAGGGAGACGCCGAGGTCGAGGATGCGGCTCACCTCGGCGTCGAGGACGTCCCGCGGCAGCCGGTACTGCGGGATCCCGAAGCGCATCATGCCGCCGGCCGCCGGCCCTGCGTCGCGGATCGTCACCTCGTGCCCGAGCCTGGCGAGGTGGTAGGCGGCCGAGAGTCCCGATGGCCCGGCGCCGACCACCAGCACCCGCCTGCCGTTCCGCTCGGCCTCGACCCGGACCTGCCAGCCGCGCTCGATCGCCTCGTCGCCGAGGAAGCGCTCCGACCGCGTGGATGCCGACCGCCTCGTCGAGCCGGCCGCGGTTGCAGGCCGTCTCGCAGGGGTGGTAGCAGACCCGCCCCATGACCGCCGGCAGCGGGTTGTCCTCCATCAGCTTGCGCCAGGCCCGCTCGTAGCCGGCCTCGCCCTCCTCGGCCTCGTACAGCCAGGCCTGGACGTTCTCGCCGGCCGGGCAGGCGTCGTTGCAGGGCGGCAGCCGGTCGACGTAGACGGGCCGCTCGGTGCGCCAGCTGCCGGTCTTGTTCGCCAGGCTCGAGCCGGCGTCGAGCGTGATCGCGTAGGGCTTGACGGTCACGGCGCGGTCTCCTCCGCATCCGACTTTGACCCCACTCTGCTGTGGTCAAGGTCGAATGCGTGCTCCTGCACCCGGTCGAGCAGCCCGTAGCGGCGGATGTTGCGGTCGGCGATCGCCTGGAGGCGCTCGATCAGGTCGGTGCGCGGCGGATCGCCGAACAGGTGCGCGTAGCGCCGCTGCGTCTTCAGGTACTCCTCGACCGGCGACCGGCGGCGGATCTTCGAGACGCCGGTCACCTCGCCGCGCTCGGCCTCGAAGACCGGGAAGAGGCCGGTCTCCTTGGCCAGCCGCGCGATCTTGATCGTGTCGCGCGGCTCGGCCCCCCAGCCGAGCGGGCAGGGGACGAAGACGTGGACGTAGCGGGCGCCGCGCAGCTCCATCGCCCGCTCGACCTTGCGCTCGAGGTCGCGCAGCTCGGCGACCGTCGCGGTCGCCACGTAGGGGATCTCGTGCGCCATCGCGATCCGGGGCATGTCCTTGCCCTGGCCGAAGTCGGCGCCGGCGTGCTCGCCGATCGGCTTCGTGTTGGCGGTGCGGGCCGCGGGCGGCGTCGCGCCCGGAGCGCTGCACGCCGGTGTTCATGTAGGCCTCGTTGTCGTAGCAGATGTAGAGCACGTCGTCGTTGCGCTCGAACATCCCCGAGAGGCAGCCGAAGCCGATGTCGACCGTGCCGCCGTCGCCGCCCTGGCCGATCACCCGCACGTCCTCCCGGCCCTTCGCCTTCAGCGCCGCCGCGACGCCGGTGGCGACCGCCGGCGCGTTGCCGAACAGCGAGTGGATCCAGGGCAGCTGCCAGGCGGACTCCGGGAACGGGGTCGAGAAGACCTCGAGGCAGCCGGTCGCGTTGGCGGCGATCAGCCTGCCCCGGTGGCGCGCATCGCCGCGTCGAGGCGTAGCGCGCGCCGAGCGCCTCGCCGCAGCCCTGGCAGGCGCGGTGCCCGGAGGTGAGGCTGTTGGCGCGGTCCATCGCGCCTGCACGGTGCGCTGCCCGGGGTCGAGCACGGTTGCCCACCGCGAAGCTGTCCACCTGGTGGAACTTCACCGCGTCGCGGCGGGCGTCGCTGCACGCTCGGGCTCTCAGTGCGACCCGCCGCGACGATGCCGACGTCGCGCAGCATGTTCTCGGCGTGCGGGCCGTCCGCCCTCCCTCGCTCCTCGCAGCTCCGCCTCGACCCGCTCCCAGTCCAGGTCGAGGAAGGTCAGCGGCTCCAGCCGGCCGGCGTGCGCGTCGGCGAAGAGGCGGCGCAGCGACCTCGCGGTGATCGGCCGGCCGCCCAGCCCGGCGACCACGGTGTAGACCTCCGCCGGCGTCCCCGCGAGGGCGATGCGGACGTCGGCGGCGAGGATCCCGCCGACCCCGACGGCGAGCGCCTTCTCGATCACGACCACGCGCTTCGCGCCGCCCAGCGCCGCCTGCACCGCTCGCAGCGGGAAGGGCCGGAACGACTTGAGCGCCAGCGCCCCGATCGGCACCCCCTCCTCGCGCATCGCGTCGATCGTGTCCTCGATCGTCCCCAGCACCGAGCCCAGCGCGACCACGATCGTCTCCGCGTCCTCGGTCCGGTAGCTGCGGACGAGGCCGCCGGAGGGGCGGCCGAAGGCCTGTCGAACTCGTCGGCGACATCGGGGATCAGGTCGAGCGCCTGCAGCTGCTTGGCGTGGGCCAGGTACCTGACCTCGGCGAACGCCTCGGGCCCGACCATCGCGCCGATCGTCACCGGGTCGGACGGGTCGAGGACCTGGCGCGGCTCGAAGGCCGGCAGGAAGGCGTCGACCTGCTCGGTGCTCGGCACGTCGATCCGCTCGTAGGCGTGGGTGAGGACGAAGCCGTCCATGCAGACCATCACCGGCAGCGAGAGCCTCTCGGCGATCCGGAAGGCCTGCACGTGCAGGTCGGCCGCCTCCTGGTTGTCCTCCGCGTAGAGCTGGATCCAGCCGCAGTCGCGCTGCGACATCGCGTCGCTGTGGTCGTTCCAGATGTTGATCGGGGCGCCGATCGCCCGGTTGGCCACGGTCATCACGATCGGCAGGCCCAGCCCCGAGGCGTTGTAGAGAGCCTCGGCCATGAAGAGCAGGCCCTGGCTGGCGGTTGCCGTGTAGGCGCGCGCGCCGGCCGCCGAGGCGCCGATGCAGACCGACAGCGCCGCGAACTCCGACTCGACCGTGACGTACTCGCAGGGCGCCAGCGTGCCGGCCCGGACCAGGTCCGAGAGCCCCTCGACGATGTGGGTCTGGGGGGAGATCGGGTAGGCGCAGACGACCTCGGGCCGGCAGCGCGCGACCGTCTCGGCGACCGCGGCTGATCCCTCGACCTGCCTAAGCATGGGCCACCTCCCGCAGTCGGCGCTCGGCGAACGCGAAGCACTCCTCCGCGGCCGCGGCGTTGAGCTCGCCGCTGCGCCCCGGGAAGCGCTCGCGGATCGCCGCCTCGACCGAGGCGAGCCGCAGCACGCCGGTCAGCGCCGCGAAGGCGCCGAGCAGCGCCGCGTTGGGGAGCGGCCGTCCCAGGTGGCGGCGGGCGACCTCGCTCGCCGGCACGGCCAGCAGCCGCTCGGGGCGGAATCCGCGCGTGAGCTCGTCAAGGCCCAGCTCGTCGAAGCTGCGGCCGCTGTTGACGAGGACGTAGGCGTCGGGGCCGACGCCGGCGAAGACGTCAGCCTGGCGCAGCAGGGTCGGGTCCTGGACGATCAGCGCGTCGGGCTCGGCGATCGGCTCACGGGTGCGGATCGGCGCGTCCGCGATGCGGCAGAAGGAGACGACGGGCGCCCCGGTGCGCTCGGACCCGAAGCTGGGGAAGGCCTGCGCGTGGCGACCCTCGTCGAAGGCGGCGATCGAGAGCAGCTCGGCGGCGCTGACCACGCCCTGGCCGCCACGGCCATGGACGCGCACCTCGAAGATCGGGGCCGTTCCCTCCATCGCCACCCAAGGTAGGGGCGCCGGCGCCGCCGTTCATCGGGAGTTTCCGGCAGCCCGGCTGAGGCTAAGTACCGACTCGAGCCCCGGGGCCGGCCCTCAGGGCCGCCACTTGAGCGAGCAGCCGACCGGCTCGGTCTCGGCGGGGTCCGGCTCGGAGCCGGACAGCACCGCCTCCAGCGCCGAGCGCAGCCAGACCGCCCCCTGGGCGGGGTCCTGGTGGTCGGAGTCCGGCGCGCCGCGGTAGCGCAGCCGCAGCTCGGAGTCGAAGACGAAGACGTCGGGCGTGGTGCGGGCGCCGTAGGCCCGCGCGACCTCCTGGCTCTCGTCGTAGAGGTAGGGCATTCCCCACTCGGCGGCGTCGTAGCGCTCCGCCATCGCCTCCGGCGAGTCGGCCGGGTAGCGCTCGGCGTCGTTGGAGTTGACCGCGAGGAAGCGCACGCCGCGCTCGCCGTACTCGCGGGCCGCGGCCGTGAGGCGGTCGTGCCAGGCGAGCGCGTAGGGGCAGTGGTTGCAGGTCCAGACGACCACCGTCGCCGGCGCCTCGCCCGGCGCCGGCAGGGTCGCGATCCTGCCCTCGGTGTCTGGCAGCGAGAACCCCGGTGCGGGGTCGCCGAGCCCGATCTGGTTCGCATTCATCCCTCTGCCTCTCCTTTCTCGGTCGAGCGGCGCACGTTAGCGAGCCCCGGGCGCCGCAGCGCCTCGCGCACGTCGGCGGGATCGGGAAGCGCCGAGATGCGGCCGTCGCGCAGCCGGTAGACGCGGCAGGTGAGGCCGACCGGCTGATCGTCCGTCGCCTGGATGTCGCGCCCGTCGACGCGGATCGTCGGCGAGCCGACGAACCCCTCCTGCGCGGCCGCCTCGTCGCTGCGCACCTCTCGCATCTCGAGCCGGTCCGGGTCCAGCCCCGCGGCAGCCATCTCGTCGCGGACGATCTGGCGCGCCTGCGGCCAGCTCGGGCAGCCGGACCACCAGAGCAGTTCGACATGGGGGCTCGTGGATGTCACGGATCAAGGGTATTCCGCGCGCTCGCGCGAGCCCCGGCTGCGCACGGCGTATTGACGGTCGCGGCATCCGGGTATGCGTGTCGCATGAGCCGCCACGCGATGCCGGCCGCCGACGCGGCCTGGCTCCACATGGACCGGCCGGCCAACCCGATGGTCGTCAACGGCCTCGTCCTGCTCGGCGAGGCGCCCGACCCCGACCTGATGGCGGCGGTGCTGGAGGAGCGCCTCGTCGCGCGCTTCCCCCGCTTCCGGCAGCGCGTCGTCGACGCGCTGGGCAGGCGACCGGCCTTCGAGGACGACCCGGCCTTCGACCTCGACAGCCACCTGCACCGCCTCGCGCTGCCGGCCCCGGGCGACCGGGCCGCGCTGCAGGCCGCCGTCGGCGATCTGATCGCCCCGCCCCTCGGCCAAGGAAGGCCGCTCTGGGACGCGTACCTGATCGAGGGCTACGGGGACGGCGCGGCGCTCCTCTGGCGCATGCACCACTGCATCGCCGACGGCATCGCCCTTGCCCGGGTCCTGCTCACTGTCTGCGACGACGCCGACGCGGCGATCGAGCCGGCGGCGCCGCGCGCGGCGCGCAGCGCCCTGCGGCGGCTCGCGGACGGCCCGCTCGGCGCCCTCTCGGCCGTGCGCCGGCTGGGCGGCGCCGCCGTCCACGAGGCGACCGAGTCGCTCGCCCACCCCGACCACCTGAGCGAGCTGGCGGGGATGGCGCTGCAGGACACCGCGACCACCGCGAAGCTGCTCGGCGCCCCGGCCGACGTGCCGAGCGACCTCAGGGGCCGCTCTCCGGGACGCGCCGGGTCGCCTGGTCGGAGCCGTTCCCGCTGGAGCGCATCAGGAAGGCGGGGCGGCGGCGCCGGGTGACGATCAACGACCTGCTCGTCACCGCCCTGGCCGGCGCGCTGCACGAGCTGTTCGAGTCGAGCGCGCCCCGCCACGGCAACGGCCGGCCCGGCGAGATCCACGCGATGGTGCCCTTCAACCTGCGCCCCCTCGACGAGCCCGTCCCCTCCGACCTCGGCAACGAGTTCGCGCTGATCCTGCTGGCGCTCCCGGTCGGGCCGCTGCCGCCGGCCGAGCGCCTGCGCGAGGTCAGCGACCGGATGGGCGCGATCAAGCGCTCGCACGAGGCGACGATCTCCTACGGCATCCTCAGCGCGATCGGGCTGACGCCGCCCTGGGTGGAGGACCGCCTGATCGGCTTCTTCACCGACAAGGCGAGCCTCGTCGTCACCAACGTCCCCGGCCCGCGGCGGCCGGTCCACTTCGCCGCCGTGCCGGTCACCGGCGTCATGGTCTGGGCGCCCTGCTCGGGCAGCATGGGGATGACCGTGAGCATCTTCAGCTACGGTGGCGAGGTCACGGTCGGCTTCATGGCCGACACGGCGCTCGTCCCCGACCCCGAGCCGCTCGCCCGCGCCTACGAAGACGAGCTGAGCCTGCTCGTCGGCCCCGCCGCCGGCTGACTCGCCCGCGGCTACAATTCGTCGCCCGAGCGATGAGGCTCGCTCCTTCATAAGTGCGGCCGCCGGCCGCTGATGGCCTCTACCGACGTCGACCGATGCCGATAGGAGGTCCGCTCAGATGGGACGACAGCTGCGATTCGACCTGCGCCGCCTGGCGGCGATCTACGCCGGGGGCGCGATCGGCGCCCTCGCCCGGGTCTCCCTGGCGCAGGCGGCGCCGCACGGGGCGGGCGCTTGGCCCTGGGCGACCTTCGCCGTCAACATGGCCGGCGCGCTGCTGCTCGGCTACTTCGTCGCGCGGCTGCGCGACCACCCCGAGGACAGCCTCGCCCACCCCTTCCTCACCACCGGCGTCTGCGGCACGCTGACCACCTTCTCCACCCTCCAGTTGGAGCTGTTCGAGATGGTGGGGGCGGGACATGTCGCCCTCGCCGCCTCCTACGTAGCCGCCACCCTGGCGACGGGCTTCCTCGCCGTGCGCGCCGGGATGGCGCTGGAGCGGCGTCCGGAGCTGGCGGGATGAGACTTCCTGTGTCAACCCCCCACGGGTTGAAGCCGTCGCAAGTTGCCGTGTTTGGCGGGGTCATAGGCGACTTCGTCCTGCCAGCAGCGCCAGAGAACACGCAGCCAAGCTCTACCGAGGACTCGAATCGCGTGCGGGTGCTCGAGTCCCCGCCCGCGAGCGTCGAGATAGACCTTCCGAGCCCAGGGATGGGTGTGGCGGGTGGAGTTGGCAAGGCAGGCGACCGCGTCCCGCAGCCGCTTGTCGCAGGCCCAGCGAAAACCGGCGACTTTGCGCTTGCCCGACTCCCGCGCCACCGGTGCCATGCCGGCGTCAGCGGCCAGCGCCTCGCGGGTCGGATAGCGCGAGCGGTCGTCGCCGATCTCGGCCACCAGCCGCGCCGCGGTGATCACCGACTTGGGGTCCTTGAACAGCGGCAGGAAGACCTTTCCGTCGGGGTGAGAGCGCACCGCGTGGGCGATCTGAGAGGTGAGCTCGCGGATCTGAGCGACGATCGGCCGCAGCGCCGCCACCAGGCCGAGCACCGCTCCTCGTCGTGCCTGGGCCTCCAATGTGCCAGCACGACCCTCGGGGGCCGAGCGCAGCCGCTCCAAGGCCTCAGCCGGACTGCGTTGGCCGCTGTAGCCGTGACGGGTGAGGAAGGCGGCCATGCGCTTCTCGCCCAGCCCCCGGGCATCAGCGGGAGCGGGGTAGCGCTCCAGGAAGGCCAGCGCGATCGGGCTGTCGACATCTGCGAAGACGCGCGCCGCGCCCGGCCAGAAGGCGTCCAGCTGGGCGCGCAGCTCGTTGGCGAGCCGCACCCTCGCCGCCGACCAGGTCCTCGCGGATGCGGGTCAGCGCCCGCAGCGCCTTGGTCTCGTCGGAGTTCGGCGCCAGGGCCCGATGGCGATGGGAGTCGGTGCGCGCCAACTCGGCCAAGACGAAGGCGTCGAAGCCGTCGGACTTGCCGCCGGCGGCCTCATAGCGCGGGCGCGTCGCCTTCAGCTTGTTGGGGTGGATGGGCAAGACGGTGAAGCCCGCCTCCAGGAGGCGGTCGACCAAGAGCCCATCAGGGCGCTCGATCGCCACCCGCACCACGCCGAGCGCTCGCATCCGGGCGATCAGCCCCTTGATTCCCGCCTCGTCATGGGCATGGAGCTCGCCCGCCACGCTCGTGCCGCTCTTGTCGACCACGCAGAGCGCGTGCTCTTCGCTGGCCCAGTCGATGCCGGCGCATCTCTCCGTCTCCATTTGCTTTCTCCTCGGATCGCTTCCACTTGCGCCGGCCGGGAGGTACCGTTGCGGGTGCTCATAGTTGGGCGCTCCGGGGCGCCACTTCCTGTGGCCGCTTCAGGTGCCTCCGACCGCCGGGAGACGCTGGTCTCATCCTGGCCCTCCAAGGGGCAAGCGGCGACGGCGTTCTCCCGACGGCGGTCGGCTTCTCTATGCGTTCCCCCGGGATCTTCGACGGCCTCGCTTCGCTCGGCCTCTCTATCTAGATCTCAGGAAGAACAGGGGAAGGTTCTCCTATGAGCGGCAGTGGCGCGTTGTTGTCGCTATGCGGGACTAACGCGCCACCGGCGGCAGGTAATTGAGCCCCGCTGCCTGGATCGCGGTCGCCCTGCTCGGCGGCGCCGCCGCCGCCGCCCGCTTCCTGATCGACGCGGGCCTCGCGCTCGCGCGCCGACCATCCCTTCCCGCTCGGCGTCCTCGCGATCAACGTCGCCGGCACGCTGGCGCTGGGCCTCGTCGCCGGCGCGGCGCTGAGCGGCCATGCCCTGGTCGTCGTGGCGGGCGGCGGCATCGGCTCCTTCACCACCTTCTCGACCTGGGTCCTCGACTCCCACCGTCTCGCCGAAGCCGGCCACACCCATCTCGTCTGGCTCAACCTCGGCCTCTCCCTGCCGCCGGCTTCGCGGCGATCGCGGTCGGGCACTGGGTCGGCGAGGCCCTCTACTGCCGCTCCCGACTGATCATTGCGAAAGGTGTTGCAGACAATTCACATCGTGCGCGCCACACGTGCGGCGAGACGTTTAGGCTGCAATGATGGAGCTCATGCGAGAGGCCTGGAGCGACGATCGGCTTGACGATCTCAACCGCAGGGTCGAGAACGGCTTCAACCGCGTCGATGCCGACATCCGTGAATTGCGGGGCGAAATGAACGACCGCTTCAACCACGTCGATGCCCGCTTCGATGCGATCGACAAACGCTTCGACGCGATGCACCGGTTGATGATCCAGTCGGGGCCGTCATCGCCGCGGCCCTGATCGGCCTCATCGCCACCCTGTCCGGCTCGTCGCCACCCAATCTGAGGCGGAGCAAAGATGGCCGCGAGCCCGTCCGCGCCCCCCTCTACCTTGCTCGCAGAATGACTCAGGAAGCGCTTGCCGGCATCGTCGAGGAGGCGGTCTCGCCGAACGGGGCCTCGAACGGCGCCGCCCCCGCGCACCTGCCGCTGCGCGAGCTCGAGGACGGCCAGCGGGTCAAGGGCGTCTACGCCGTGCGCGAGCGCGAGCTGCGGCGCAAGCGCAACGGCGAGCCCTGGCTGCGGCTCGCGCTCGGCGACGCCAGCGGCAGCGTCGAGGCGGTCTCCTGGGAGGACGCCGAGGCGCGCTACGCGCTCGCCGCCCCCGGCGCGGCCGTCTTCGTCACCGGCAGTCTTCGAGGTCAGCGAGCGCTGGGGCTCGAAGATCAAGCTCGCCGAGCTGCGCGAGGCCGCCCCGGACGAGTACCGGCCCGAGGACCTCGCCGCCGCGTCGGAGCGTCTCCCTCGAGCGCCTCGAGAGCGACCTGCGCGAGCTGCTGGCGACGGTCCAGGAGCCGCAGCTGCGCGAGCTGCTCGACCGCTTCTTCGGCGAGGGCTCGCCGATCTGGGCCCGCTTCCGCGACGCCCCGGCGGCGAAGGTCTACCACCAGGCCTACCGCCACGGGCTGCTCGAGCACACCGTCTCGGTCGCCCAGCGCGGTCAGCGCCGCCGCCAACTTCTTCCCCGGCATCGACCGCGAGGTCGCGGTGGCCGGCGCGCTGCTCCACGACATCGGCAAGACCGAGGCCTACAACGACGACCCGCTGGCGATCGACCTCACCGACGCCGGCCGCCTCCAGGGCGAGATCCCGCTCGGCTACTACCCGGTGCGCCGCGAGATCGAGGAGATCCCCGGCTTCGACCCCGCCCTGGCCCAGGCGGTGCTCCACATCATCCTCAGCCATCACGGCTCGCTCGAGCACGGCTCGCCGGTCACCCCCGCCACCCGCGAGGCGGTCCTCGTCCACATGATCGACAACCTCGGCGGCCGCCTCGGCAGCTTCGACCGCCTCGAGCGCGAGCTTCCCGCCGGCGAGTCCTGGTCGCGCTTCGACCGAGCGCTCTCCGGCTCCGCCTACTTCGGCCAGCAGCGACGCCGCCTGAGCTCTCAACCGTCAGAACTTGGGGAAAGTGCGGGTCTTCGGGGGTACGGGCGGGGCGGCCGTGCGGGCCGCCCTCGACTATCCTCCGGCGCCGTGGCCAAGGACACCGAGAAGCTGATCCGCCAGCTCTCCCTGATCTCGTTCCTGATGGCCCAGGGCAGGCCCGTTTCGGCCCTGGAGATCAAGCGCGAGGTGGAGGGCTACAGCGACATGAACGACGACGCCTTCGCGCGCCGCTTCTACGCCGACCGCGCCGAGCTGGAGAGCCTCGGCATCCAGCTCGGGGTCGAGAAACCGGGCGAGGGGTTCTTCGAGGCGGAGCTCTACTCGCTGCCGCCGGAGAACTTCTACCTCGACGCGATCGAGTTCTCCGACGACGAGCTGGCGGCGCTGAGCACGGCGCTGCTCGCTGCTCACCGACGGCGGCTTCGCCTACGCCGAGCCGCTGCGGCTGGCGCTCCAGCAGGTCGCCTGGGGCCACCCCAACCCGCTCAGCGAGGGCGAGCGCGCCCCGGTCGAGATGGCGATGACCGCCTCCGCCGGCGGCCGCGACCTCTCGCAGCGCCTCTCCAAGATCGAGACGGCGATCTCGCGCCGCAAGACGATCGAGTTCACCTACTACACGATGGAGCGCGACGAGACCGAGAAGCGCAGGGTCGACCCCTACCACCTGGTCTTCCGCGGCGGCCAGTTCTACCTGATCGGCCACTCGCACGAGCGCGACGCGGTGCGCGTCTTCCGCCTCTCCCGCATCCAGGGCAAGGTCGGCTACGCCACCAAGGCCGAGCACGACTTCTCGCCGCCCGAGGACTTCGACCGCCGCGACTACGGCCAGCGGGCCGACTGGCAGCTGGGCGAGATCCAAGGGCAGGGCGAGGATCTTCGTCCGCGACCGCGATCGCCTGGCTGGTCGAGCGCGACTTCGGCGCTCTACGGCGAGCTGCGCCCGGCGAAGAAGTCGGACGGCGGCGCCCGGCAAGGGCTCGGTCTTCGAGACCGACTACGCCTCCGACGCGCGAGCTGATCGCCTGGGTGCTGCGCTGGCGCCAGAACGCCGCCGTGCTCGCCCCCGACGAGCTG
This sequence comes from uncultured Solirubrobacterales bacterium, assembly GCA_963696185.1. Taxonomy (GTDB): domain Bacteria; phylum Actinomycetota; class Thermoleophilia; order Solirubrobacterales; family 70-9; genus VRUE01. The sequence goes on along the minus strand of OY968825.1, from coordinate 1,031,137 downwards.
CGCGAGGAGGCCGAGCGGCGCCTCGCCCTGCTCCACGACCGCCACCACAACGGCTTCGAGCCGGCCGAGACGGTGGAGCGGCCGCTGCGCGAGGCGCCGCGCGCGCGCCCGCTCCAACGGGCGCGGCGAGGCGGCGATCCGTCCCGAGCGCTTCGCCCGCCTGGTCACCCTCGCCGGCCTCCTGATCGAGTCGGCCAAGCAGGGGGAGCGGCTGCGGGTCGCCGACCTGCGGCAGCGCCTGGAGCTGACCGAGGAGGAGCTGCGCGAGGACATCGACCTGCTCAACGTCGTCAACTTCGGCGGCGGCACCTACGTCCTCTACGCCGAATTCCAGGGCGACGAGGTCGAGGTCGACTCCGAGCCCTACGGCGACAACTTCGCCCGCCCGGCGCGGCTGCTGCCGCTCGAGGCGAAGGCGCTGGTCGCGGCGATCGACCTCTTCGGCGACCACCTGCCGCAGGGGGGCCTGCAGAGCGCCCGCGGCAAGATCGTCGAGGCGCTCGGCCACGACCCCTCCGAGGAGGGGCTGGAGATCGCCTCGGGCGGCGGCGGCGACGCCGAGGTGGCGCGCGCTGGTCAACGAGGCGATCGCCGCGCGGCGCGTGCTCGAGCTCCAGTACTACAAGGAGAACGAGGACCAGTTCACCGAAGCGCGCGGTCGAGCCCTACCGGCTGGAGAACGGGCGGGAGGGCTGGTACGTCGAGTGCTACGACCTGACCAAAGAGGGCGTTCGCCACTTCAAGCTCGACCGGATCAAGGAGGCGACGATCGGCGCGCGAGACCTTCGAGCCGCGCCGCGAGGTCGAAGAGCTGGCCGGGGTCGAGGGCTGGATGACCGACGGCGAGGTGCCGGCCGCCCAGGTCGCCCGCGTCTGGGTCTCGCCCGAGCGGGCCCGCTGGCTGCGCGAGGAGCGCACCGTGGTCGAGGAGCTGGCCGACGGCGCGGTCGTCGTCGAGCTTCCCTACGCGGGGACGTCATGGCTGGTGCGGGAGATCCTGCAGCGGCGCCGGCGACCTCGTCGTGCTCGAGCCCGAGGACGCCCGCGAGGCGATCGCCAAAGAGGTCGCCGGCTGACGATGGCAGTCGAGCACATCATGGTGTGCTCAACTGTCCATTCGTCGTCTACGGGTCGGCGGATGGCGTGATCGACCAGGCCCCCGGGCACCCGGAGATCCTGCGGATCGTCGCCCCCAACCCGGGGCCGATGACGCACGAGGGGACGAACACCTACCTCTACGGGTCGGGCCCCTGCGCGGTGATCGACCCGGGGCCCGACGACGCGGCCCACCTCGAGACGGTGCGCGCTCGCCGCCGCGGAGCGCGGCGGGATCGGCGTCGTCCTCCTCACCCACCTGCCACGGCGACCACGCGGCGGGGGCCGAGCGCCTTGGCGGTCGGGTGATCCTGCCCACCGACGGCGAGGAGCATGGCGGCCTGCGGGCGGTCGCCACCCCCGGCCACGCCGCCGACCACGTCTGCTTCCTCACCCCCGACGGCGTCTGCTTCAGCGGCGACCTGGTGCTCGGCGAGGGCTCGACCTTCGTCCCCCCCGACGGCGGCTCGCTCGCCGCCTACATGGACTCGCTGCGGCGCCTCCAGGCGGAGCCGCTCGAGCTGATCTGCCCCGGCCACGGGCCCTGGGTCACCGACCCGGCCGCGAAGCTGGCCGAGTACGTCGAGCACCGCGAGATGCGCGAGCGTCGCCTGCGTCGCGGCGCTGGAGCGCGGCGAGCGCTCCCGCGAACGCTGCTGGCCGAGGTCTGGGACGACGTTCCCGACGAGATCCGCCCCGTGGCTGCGCGTCGTGATGGAGGCGCACCTCCAGAAGCTCGACGCCGAAGGCCGCCTTCCTGGCCAGCTGGCCAGTTAACTGATAGACACTCTCCATGCGCACGCGTTCCCAGGCGGCGACTCGCCGCCGCTCGCCCGGCCGGCCTCGATCCCGAGGGCGAGGCGAGGGCGCCGGCAGGCGGGCCGCGCGGGCTGGCCTGCTCGCCGGGGTCGCCGGGGCGGGCCTGGCGGCGACCGCCGCGGCCGCCCTCTGGCAGCGGCTGGCGCGGCGGCCGCTGCCGAAGCAGGAGGGGACGATCGAGCTGGAGGGGCTGGAGGGGCCGGTGCGGGTGCGGCGCGACCGCTGGGGCGTTCCCCACGTCGAGGCCGAGCATGCCCGCCGACCTCTGGTTCGCCGAGGGCTTCTGCCACGGCCAGGACCGGCTCTGGCAGCTCGACTTCTACCGTCGCGTCGTCTGCGGGCGGCTCGCCGAGATCGCCGGCGCCGAGGGCCTGCCCGCTCGACCGGCTGATGCGCGACGCTGGGCATCCGCCGCACCGCCGAGCGCGAGGCCGCGGCGCTCGAGCCCGAGCTGCGCGCCCTGCTGGAGCGCTTCTGCGAGGGCGTGAACGCGGCGGCGCGGAGCGCCCGGGCGCTCCCCTTCGAGATGCAGCTGCTGCGCCTGCGGCGCTTCGAGCCCTGGCGCCCGGTCGACATCCTCAGCCTCGGCAAGCTGCTCGCCTTCGGCCTCTCCACCAACTGGGAGAAGGAGCTGCTGCGCGCCGACATGGTGCGGGCGCTCGGTCCCGAGCTGGCCGCCCGGCTCGATCCCGCCTACCCGGCGGACAACCCCGTCGTCAACCAGGAAGCGTGGTCGGGCGACGGCCTCGCGCTCGCCGAGCAGATCGGCGCGGTGCGCCGCTCGATCGGCCTCGCCGCCGAGGCGAGCGGCTCCAACAACTGGGCCGTGTCAGCGGGGCCCTGAGCGCGACCGGCTCGCCGCTGATCGCCGGCGACCCGCACCTGCCGCCGAGCATGCCGGGCATCTGGTACCAGGTGGGCCTGACGCTCGGCGAGCGCTTCGTCCGCGGCGCCTCGATGCCGGGGATGCCGGGCGTCTACATGGGGCAGAGCAACGACGTCTGCTGGACCTTCACCAACGTGATGGCCGACGTCCAGGACCTCTTCGTCGAGCGGATCGAGGGCGAGCGCTACCTGTTCGAAGGGGAGTGGCGCCCGCTCGAGCTGGTGCGGGAGGAGATCGTCGTGAAGGGACGCGACGCGCCGGAGGTGCTCGACGTGCGCCTCACCCACCACGGGCCGATCGTCAACGGGGCGCTGGGCGCCGACGAGGCCGAGCCGCTCGCCCTGCGCTGGGCTCACGCTCGACGAGCCGACCGCCTTCAAGGGGATGTTCGAGCTGCACGGGATCGGCTCCGGGCCGGAGCTGGTCGCCAAGCTGGAGGGCCACACCGCCCCCGCCTCCAACCTGGTCTGGGCCGACCGCCACGGCTCGATCGGCTACAAGCTGGTCGGCCGCCTGCCGCTGCGCCGCGGCGGCTGCCCCGACCTGCCGAAGCCGGGCTGGACCGGTGAGTTCGAGTGGGAGGGGACGATCCCCTACGGGGAGCTGCCCGAGACGGTCGATCCCGAGAGCGGCTTCCTCGTCACCGCCAACAACCGGATCGTCGGCGACGAGTACCCGCACCACATCACCAGCGAGTGGCTGGACGGCTTCCGGGCGCGGCGGATCGAGGAGCTGCTGCGGGCGAGCGACGAGCACGACCTCGAGGGCTTCGAGGCGATGCAGTCCGACGACCTCTCGATTCCCGGCCTGGAGGCGGCGCGGCGGCTGGGACGGCTCCAGCCCCGACGGCCAGCGCGAGCTGAGCGCGATCGAGCGGCTGCGCAGCTGGGACGGGCGGCTCGACCCCGACTCGATCGCCGGCACCATCTACCAGGCCTTCCTGCTGCGGCTGGCGCGTGAGGTGGCGCGCGAGGCGATCGGCGACCGCGACCTCTGCGAGCGCTGGCTCGACCGCGCCGACAACGGCTTCATGGCCCACGTCACCTCGCCCTGGCGCTGGCACTCCCACCTGATGCGGCTGTGGGAGGAGGGCGACGAGGGGCTGATCGGCCGCCCCTGGGACGAGCTGGTGCTGGAGGCGCTGTCCGGCGCGCTCGACGACCTCGGCGACCGCTTCGGCCCCGACCCGGAGGGCTGGCGCTGGGGCCGCGTCCACGAGATGGAGTTCCCGCACCCCCTCGGCGACGCCAACCCGCTGCTGCGCCGCCTCCTCAACCGCCGCCTGCGGGCGGGCGGCGCCCAGGAGACCGTGAGCCAGATCGCCTACGACCCCAACGACCCCTACCGCGCCGTCTGGGCGCCGAGCTGGCGCATGGTCGGCGACCCGGCCGACCCGGCGCGCTCGCGCTGGCAGATGTTCACCGGCCAGTCCGGCCACCCCGCCAGCCCCCACTACGACGACCTCCAGGCCGACTGGCTCCAGGGCCGCACCCAGCCGATGGCCGGCGAAGGCCCCTGGCGCGAGCTGACGCTGCTGCCGCGGTAGCGGTCTTGCGAAGCGCTTCCCCTCGGCGCGAAGCGCTACCGAGGGCGGCAAGATGGGTTGGATGCGTATGGCCGATCGAAGCGGGACGATCGTGCGCGCCCGGAGGCCGTTGCTGGCGGCGCTTGCGCTGGCGGCCGGGCTGACGCAGGTCGCTGTCATGACGGTCGCGCCCGCCGAGACCGTCGCCGCGGCGCCGGCCACGCAGCTCAGCCAGGGCGTCGCGGGGCCGTCCGTCAGCGCCACCCAGGCGCCGCAAGCCGGGGGAGCGAGCGCCTCCTCCGCCACCCGTGCCACGGCATCCCAGGCGACGACTCCCTCCGCCAATCTCGGCTTCGACGCCTGCGCGACGCCCTCGCAGCGGGCGATGAACGCCTGGGGGTCGTCGCCCTACCGCGTGATCGGCGTCTACGTCGGCGGCGCCAACCGCGCCTGCTCCCAGCCGAACCTGACCACCGAATGGGTGACGGCGCAGCTCGCCGCCGGCTGGCGCCTGATCCCGACCTACGTCGGCCTCCAGTCGCCGACGAGCAGCTGCGGTAGCTGCGCCAAGCTCAGCCCGAGCAAAGCGACGGCGCAGGGCACGGCGGCGGCCGAAGACGCCGTCGCCGACGCCGCGGCGGTCGGGATCGGCGCCGGCAACCCGGTCTACTTCGACATGGAGGCCTACGCGCGGACCTCCAGCTCCAGCAGCGCCACCCTCGCCTTCCTCGCCGCCTGGACCTCGAAGCTGCACGCCGCCGGCTACCTCTCCGGCGTCTACAGCAGCAGCGCCTCGGGGATCGCCGACCTCTCGAGCCAGCTCGGCACCGCCTACCCGGAGCCCGACGACGTCTGGATCGCCGAATGGAACGGTCGGGCCGATACCGAAGCCCCGCTCCTGCCGAGCGAAGCCTGGGCGCCGCACCGCCGCCTCCACCAGTACAAGGGCGGTCACAACGAGACCTACGGCGGGGTGACGATCAACATCGACAACGACTACGTCGACGGCGACGTGGTCGGCGGTGCCGCCGCGGCGCCGCCGCCCCTCACCGTGTCGAGGGTCAGGCCCAGCGGCAACACGGTGAGCGTCACGATCGGCTGCGGGCTCTCGCCGGAAGCGTCGTGCGTGGGGCAGATGCTCCTGCACACGCACGTCATGGCCCCGGTGCGCGGCGCCCTCGGGGCGAAGCGGGCGGTGCGCGTCGCCGTCGCCCGGCGCGGCTTCAAGCTGGGCGGCGGGCGCTCGCACACCTTCCTCGTGGTCCTCAACCCCCGCGGTCGCCCGCTGCTGCGCAAGCGCGGCAAGATGAAGGCCCAGCTGCTCGTCGCCATCCCCGAGTCGCGGATCACCAGGGCCCTGTTGCTGAGGCGCCTCGGGTAGCGTCCGCCGTGGTTGCACAGTGAGCCGCCGGGACCAGATCGAGCTGCTCGAGGAGGAGCTGCGGGAGCTGCTCGAGGAGGAGCGGATCGCGGTCGTCTCCAGCATCGGGCCGCGCGGCTGGCCGCACTCGATGCCGATGTGGTTCGTGCCGCGCCAGGGCGAGGTCTGGGTCTGGACCTACGCGAAGTCGCAGAAGGTGCGCAACCTCGAACGCGACCCGCGGGCCACGGTGCTGGTCGAGACGGGCCACGACTACGGCGAGCTGCGCGGCGCGATGATCGAGGCCGAGGCGCAGATCCACCGCGACCCCGAGACCGTCCTAGCCTTCGCCGAGGAGCTGACGCTGCGCTACGCGGAGGGCATCTCCTCGGTGGGAGGCGACGCCAAGGCCGCGCTCGAAGCCCAGGCCCCGAAGCGCGTCGCGATCCACTTCAAGCCCCTGCGCACAGCGACCTGGGACCATCGCAAGCTGGGCGGGGGCTACTGACGCTACTCTTGGCGACTCGGTGAGACGACGACTGCCAGCCGTCCTGCTCGTCGCCGCGCTGGCGCTCGCCGTGCCGGCTGCGGCCGGCGGCCGGGGCCGTCCCAATGTGCCCGCGGGCTTCTTCGGCATCGCCCCGCAGACGACGCTGACCGAAGCCGACACCGCCTGGATGCGGGCGGGCGGGATCGAAACCCTGCGCGTCACGGTCTACTGGCCGGCGATCCAGCCGACCGCGGAAGGCGGCTACGACTGGAGCGGCCTCGATCGGGTCATCGCGCTGGCCGCCCGCGCCGGGCTGCGTGTCCTGCCCACGGTCGACGGCACGCCGTCGTGGCTCGCCCCCGGGGAAACGACCCTTCCCGTCGACAGCGCCGGGGAGCGGGCGGCCTGGACCGCCTTCCTGCAGGCGGCGGTGCGGCGCTACGGGCCCGGCGGCGAATTCTGGACCGAACACTCGCACGAAGGCATCGACTACGAACCCGCGATCCCCAACCCGACCCCGATCCGCGCCTGGCAGATCTGGAACGAGGCCAACTTCTTCTACTTCGCCTACCCGGTCTCGCCGAGCCGCTACGCGAAGCTGGTGACGATCTCCAGCCAGGCGATCAGGGAAGTCGACCCGGGCGCCAAGGTCGTCCTCGCCGGCCTCTTCGGCAAGCCGACCGCATGGGGGGCGCGCGGCATGACGGCGGCCAAGTTCCTCAACGCCCTCTACCGCACGCGGGGGATCAAGAGCCGCTTCGACGGCGTCGACCTGCACCCCTACGCCGTCAACGCGAAGCGGCTCGAAGAACTGGTCGAAGCGCTGCACGCGGTGACCGTGCGCAACCGCGACCACGTCCCCCTCTACATCACCGAGATGGGCTGGGGCTCGCAGAACGACCCGCACCAGGTCGCCTTCGAGCAGGGCATCCGCGGCCAGGTCCGCGAGCTGCGTGCCGCCTACGGCTACCTGCTCGCCAGCCGCCGCCGCCTCGACCTCCAGCAGGTCGACTGGTTCTCCTGGAAGGACCTCCAGGGCTCCTGCAGCTTCTGCGACTCGGTCGGCTTCTTCCGCGCCGGCGAAGGCTTCCATCCGAAGCCCGCCTGGCGCGCCTTCGTCGCCATCATCGGCGGCCGCGCGCGGCCGTAGGACAGCTCGACGGCGTTGGCGTCGGCGTCGGCTACGACTGCTCGGCCATGACCCGGATCGCCATCCCGGTGAACCGCCGTGTTCTCAGGCCCAGAGTCCACTGATGGGGACGGCCCAGATGCGGTCGCCGAGGGGGATCGTCTGGCGGCCGGTGTAAAGGACGACTCCCGCCTTGAATCGGTCTGTTCGGGAGTCGCGCAGATGGCGCAACGCACGCCAGTCCCTCTCTCGGATGGACGCACTGGCCTTCACCTCGACTGCGGCGAGATCGCCGGCCTGGGACTCGAGGACGACGTCGATCTCGTCGTTGTGGACGCGATAGTGGCGGAGGGTGGAGTGCTCTGCGGCCCAGCTCTGGTGCTTGAGGATCTCCATGCCGCAGAAGGTCTCGAGCGCATAGCCGGTCACCTGGTCGTCCGCGGCGATCCGCCTATCGTCGACGCCGAGCTGCTGACTGAGCAGACCGGTGTCGGTCAGATACAGCTTGGGTGTGTGCAGCTCACGGGAGCGCAGGCCCGGGCGCCACGCCGGAACGACGTGGACCAGAAACACGGTCCGAAGAAGCTCGACATAGGCGCTGACGGTCTTGTCCGAGATCTGCAGATCTCCAGCGAGCTTCCTGTAGTCCAGCAGCTTGGCGGAGTTGGTGGCGAGCAACCGCAGCAGTCTCGGCATCTCTGACAGCTTCTGGGCGGAGGCGATGTCCCGCAGGTCCCGTTCGACGATGCCCTGGACGTAGTCGCGATACCAGTTGCGCCGCCGCCGTTCGCTGAGGCTGTAGACGGCGGGGTATCCACCGCGCGCAACGAGCTCGGCGAAGGCTTCCCGGCCAACCGTCGCCCCGCTCACCTGGGGAGGATCACCGGCGAAGAGGTGGTCGACGAAGTTGTGGGCGCTCCCATGGATCTCGGACTGGGCGAGCGGCCAAAGCTCGATCCGGCGGACCCTGCCGGCCAGCGACTCCGAGATTCTCGGGGCCGTGAGGACGTTCGCCGAGCCGGTCAACAGGAACCTCCCGGGCGTCGGATCTTCGTCAACCGCCTGCTTGATCGCGTACAGGAGGTCGGGAACCAGCTGCACCTCATCGATCAGCGCCGGTCCGCGCAGCCCTGCAATGAATCCATGGGGATCGAGGCGAGCAGCGTCGCGCGTGGCCTGATCGTCCAGCGTGATGATGGCGGCTGGGTGATCGGTCGTCACGACCTGTTTGGCAAGCGTGCTCTTGCCGACCTGCCTGGCGCCCAGCACGAACACGACTCGGCTGTAGCCGAGTGCCTCGACGACGAGCGGGCGGGCGTGGCGTTCGATCAGCATGTTCATTGCACATGCGGAAAATTGCTTGTGCAAATGCGGAGAATAGCAACTGCAAATGCGGAGCACAGCGCTTGCGAATGCGGATAATGGCCCATGCAAATGCGAAGTACGCGGCGATGCAACCTGGCGACCCCCCGGCTCTCGCAGCCGAAGCCCGCCTGGCGCGCCCTCGTCGCGCTCACCGGCGGTAGGCCGCGTCCGTGACGGCGAGCTTCGCCGGCGCCCACGGGCGCCGGGCCCTCCCGCCGAACGACACCCGGTACAGCCCTGCGGCGGCGGCCAGGCTGGCGAGCAGGATCAGCAGCGCGATGAAGCGGGCGAGCCATTTGTGTCCCGGCGGCGAGTACCACCAGAAGTCGAGTGGCATCGCGAGTCCGGGTGCGGAGAGGTTCACCGTTCGGGACCTGCCCTCGAAGGGCGCGTAGGAGACCTCGAGGCCGTGGCCGCCGAGCCGGTCGACTATCTGCGAGGACACGAGGCCCTCGGTCTGAACCAGCAGCGCCGACAGCTCGGGTATCCAGCGGGTCGGATCGTTGCCATAGGGAATCCTTTCGCGATCGACCCCGAAGCGGTCCTGGTAGACGGGGACCCCGGTCAGGGCGTCCACCACACGTGTGTAGTGCCAGTAGCTCGCAGAGACCCCGACGATCTGGACGAGGACCGCAAGCGACGCGACCGCCGCGAGTACCTTGCGGCGAGCGGCGGTGTCGGCCCACCAGGCGATCGGCACGAGCAGCACCCAGGCGGCCGGGACGATGTATCGGGGCCCCCAGACCTCGTCGCCCCAGAACGTGGTCGAGCCCGCGATGCAGGTGAGGCCGACCAGCAGGACGAGCAGCGCCGCGGTGAGCGTCCGGTCCCGCCGCCACAGTCGCGGCAGGCCGAGAGCGCCGAGGACCACCAGCGGGCTGTAGAAGATCAGGCCTTTGCCGGGGCTGAAGAGAAGGCCCAGGAAGTTGAGCGGCGCCGTCAGCGTCAGCAGCGATTCGTGGTACCCCGAGTCGGTCAGGGAGCCGAACCGGTACCAGTTGTACCAGGCGATCGCGACGAGCCAGGCGAGCACCGGCAGGCAGGCCGCGAGCCCGAGTCGGGTGCGCCGGCGGCGATCGAGCGCGCGGAACGCGGGCCAGAGGAGGATCGCGATCGCCGGCAGCGCGATCAGCGCGTAGGGCTTCGTCGCCACGGCGGCCCCGGTCGCGAGGCCGGTCAACCCCCAGCTCAGCCGCGAGGGCGAGCGTCTCGCCCAGGCGCCCAGGGCAAAGGCGGTGAGGACGGCGAGCATGAACGTCGTCTCCATGCCGATCTTCGAGTAGGGCCAGGCGATGCTGGCGACGACGAAGAGAGCGGCGATCGCCGCCGCCCACCTGATCGAGCCGCGCGTCACGGAGACAAGGGCGAAGAGGGCCACCGCCGCCAGAGCGGCGACGAAGGGGTTGTAGAACCAGAGGAAGACGTAGGCGAAGGGGAACGTGCTGAACCAGCCAAAGGTGATGTCGACGAGGTGCCCGGCGGCGAAGAAGGGAGCCTCCAGCAGCGGCTGGAGCAGGCCGGCGGTTGAGTAGTGGTGACCGCCCCGCCCGGGGAAGTTCGCCTTCAGCGGCAGCGACGAGTTTTCCTTGTCCCAGAGGTGGCCTTCGAGGACGAGCCCCTCGGTGACGGCTGCCGTTTCCGGCTCGTAGCCCGTGAGCGGCTGCGTCGTGAAGGAGAAGAGGCCGAACGCCATCGCGAAGACGAGCAGGGCAGCCGACAGTGGACGCGGAAGGTTGGCTATGCGCTCTCGCATCCGGTCGCATCCTCTCACCGCCCAGCGGCGGCGTGCCGCTAGCCTGCTGTCGTGACCCGACTGCTGATCACCGGCGGCGCCGGCTTCGTCGGCTCGAGCCTCGCGGTCTCGCTCGCGGCCAGGCACCCCGACTGGGAGGTCCTGGCGCTCGACAACCTCTACCGGCGCGGCTCGGAGCTGAACCTGCCGCGTCTGCGAGGCCGCGGGCGTCGAGTTCGTCGAGGGCGACGTGCGCGAGCCGGGCGATCTGGCGCAGCTGCCGAAACTCGACGCGATGGTCGAGTGCTCGGCGGAGCCCTCGGTGATGAGCGGCGTCGACGGCGACACCGCCTACCTCGTCCACACCAACCTGAACGGCGCCTACAACTGCCTCGAGCTGGCCCGCCGCGACGGCGCCTTCATCGTCTTCCTCTCGACCAGCCGGGTCTACCCGGTGGCGCCGCAGCTCGCGCTGGAGCTGGAGGAGGCGCCGACCCGCTTCGAGCTGGCCGCCGAGCAGGACGTCGCCGGGCGCCTCGGCCGGCGGGGATCTCGGAGGAGTTCCCGCTCGACCGGCGCGCGCACCCTCTACGGCGCCACCAAGCTCGCCGCCGAGCTGCTGATCGAGGAGTACCGCGCGAGCCTCGGGCGTGCCCGCCGTGATCGACCGCTGCGGCGTGATCGCCGGCCCCTGGCAGATGGGCAAGGTCGACCAGGGCGTCTTCACCCACTGGATGCTCGCCCACCACTTCCGCAAGCCGCTCTCCTACATCGGCTTCGGCGGCAAGGGCAAGCAGGTGCGCGACCTCCTCCACGTCGAGGACCTGGTCGACCTGGTCGAGCGCCAGCTGCTCGACCCGAGACAAGTGGGACGGGCGTCACCGTCAACGTCGGCGGCGGCCGCGAGTGCAGCCTCTCGCTCCTGGAGACGACCGAGATCTGCCGCGAGCTGACCGGCAACGAGGTGCCGATCGAGCCGGTCGCGGAGACCCGCGCCGGGGACGTGCCGATCTACCTCTCCGACTGCGCGAAGCTCTTCGCGCTGGACGAGTGGCGCCCGCGGCGCAGCGCCGAGCAGGTCCTCGCTGATATCCATGAGCTGGGTCGCGGCGGACGAGGAGCGAATCGCGACAGGCCCTCGAGATCGATTCCCGTGGCGGGAAGGGAGTAGACGCGAGATGCCGGTTGCGATCGTCACGGGCTCAGGAGGGCTGATCGGCTCGGAGGCGGTCGGACACTTCGTCGCCGAGGGCTACGACGTGGTCGGCATCGAGAACGACATGCGGGCGCGCTTCTTCGGGCCCGAGGCCTCGACCTCGCACGTGACCGAGCGGCTGCTCGCCGACCCACCCCGAGTTCCGCTGCGAGGACGCCGACATCCGCGACCGCGACGCGGTCGAGCGGATCTTCCGCGAGCACGCCGGCAAGATCGAGCTGGTCGTCCACACCGCCGCCCAGCCCTCCCATGACTGGGCGGCGAGCGAGCCCCAGACCGACTTCGGCGTCAACGCCAACGGCACCCTCAACCTGCTCGAGGCGGCGCGCGCCCACGCGCCCGACGCGACCTTCGTCTTCTGCTCGACCAACAAGGTCTACGGCGACACGCCGAACCGGCTGCCGCTGGAGGAGCTGGAGACGCGGCTGGAGCTGCCCGAGTCACCACCGCTACCACCGCGGCATCGACACCTCGATGTCGATCGACGCCTCCACCCACTCGCTGTTCGGCGTCTCCAAGGCGGCGGCCGACCTGCTCGTGCAGGAGTACGGCCGCTACTTCGGCATGCCCACCGTCTGCTTCCGCGGCGGCTGCCTGACCGGTCCCCAGCACGCCGGCGCCAAGCTGCACGGCTTCCTCGCCTACCTGATGAAGTGCACCGTCACCGGCACCCCCTACACCGTCTTCGGCTACGCCGGCAAGCAGGTTCGCGACAACATCCACAGCGCCGACCTGATCGCCGCCTTCGCCGCCTTCCACCGGGCGCCGCGTCCCGCCGCCGTCTACAACATCGGCGGCGGGCGCTTCAGCAACTGCTCGATGCTGGAGGCGATCGAGGTCTGCGAGCGGATCGCCGGCCGCGAGCTGAGCTGGGAGATGGGGGAGGAGCCGCGGATCGGCGACCACCGCTGGTGGATCTCCGACCTGGCGCCGTTCGAAGCCGACTACCCGGAGTGGAAGCTGCGCTATGGGATCGAGGACATCCTGCGCGAGATCTACGAGCAGAACGTAGAGCGCTGGACGCCGGCCGTCGCGTGAAGCTCTCCGTCGTCATCCCCGCCCAGAACGAGGAGGGCTCGGTCGGCAGGACCATTGACGGAATCGTCGCCGTGCTGGAGCGGGAGGGGATCGACTACGAGGTGCTCGTCGTCGACGACGGCAGCAGGGACTCGACGGCTGCGGTGGTCACTTCGATCGGCGAGCGCAACCCGCGCGTTCGCTGCCGCCCGCTCCCCCTACGGAAAGGGCTTCGGGATGGCGGTCCGGGCGGGCCTCGAGCTGTTCGAGGGCGACGCGGTGGCGATCGTGATGGCCGACGCCTCCGACGACCCGGAGGACCTCGTCCGCTACCACCAGCTCCTGGAGGAAGGCTGGGACTGCGCCTTCGGCTCGCGCTTCATGCCCGGCGGGCATGTCTACGACTACCCGCGCCTGAAGCTGGTCATCAACCGCCTCGCCAACTGGTTCATCCGCCTTCTCTTCCGGCACGGATACAACGACACCACCAACGCCTTCAAGGCCTACCGGCGCGAGGTGATCGAGACGATCCAGCCGCTGCTCTCCAAGCACTTCAACCTCACCGTCGAGATGCCGCTGAAGGCGATCGTCCGCGGCCACAGCTACACGGTGATCCCCATCTCCTGGACCAACCGGACCTCCGGCGAGGCGAAGCTGGCGATGCGCGAGATGGGCAGCCGCTACCTCTTCATCGTCCTCTACGTCTGGCTCGAGCACAAGCTCAGCCGCGGCGACTACAGGGTGCACAAACCGAACGCCCAGCGCATGACCGGCGGCGACCGCCAGTCGGCCTAGCTCTTGCTCCCGATCAACAGGAACTGCTTGCCGAGCAGGCGCCAGGCGGCGGGCACCCGCAGGTAGAGGCGGGTCAGCCGCTGCGAAGCTGGCAACCCGCGGAACGAGTAGGGCAGGTAACGCGGGACGATCCGCTCGGGCTCGAACCCGGCCGCGAAGAGGTGCTCCGCGACCGAGACGTGCGTCAGGGCGACGCAGTGATCAGCGCAGTCCCAGTACTCCTTCTGACAGTAGCGATAGTTCGGCCCCATGACCGCGATCCGCCCGCCGGCTCGCGTCACCTCGCGCATCCGCTCCAGGAATTCCGAGATTGCCTCCTGATTTGGCAGGTGCTCGAGGAAATTGGAGACGAAGACGCCGTCGAAGTGGTCGCTGGGCAGCTCGGCGTCCATGATGCTCGCGGTGACGACGCGAACCTCGGGATCGTGGGCCGCCTCGGGATAGGCGACCTCGTCAACCGCCCAGCGCTCCCGCGCCGGGATCGACTCGATGAACTCCCCCCGGCCGGCGGCGGGGTCGAGCACTGTGTCGGGGGAGCCCATCAGGCCATAGACATGCCGCGCCACCTCCCTCCATACCCGCAGCCGAGCGCCCTGATCGATCTGGCGGAACCGGTATGCGTAGAGCCGCTGGCAGTCCACGCCGAGACGATATGCAATTCGAAATCATGGACCTCCCCCCCTCGATGTGGTCGTGGATGGCGGCGGCGAGGTCGATCCGGACCAGCAACTAGGTTTCCGCCGTGAGCGCGTTGACGTGGGCGGAGCAACGGCGGGAGCGCCTCGCCTCGGCGGTTTTGGCGGCGGCCATGGCGCTCGCAGCGGCCTACCTGCTCTGGGAGACGCGCGGCTTCACCCTCTTCGTCGACGAGTGGACCTTCGGCTTCGGCGCACGCAGCGGCTGGGCGGTGTCGGAACTGCTCTCGCCGGACAACGGCCATCTCGCTGTGGTCCCAATCGTCATCACCAAGGTTTGGCTCGATGTCTTCGGCGCGGCTTCGACATTGCCGCTGCGGCTGCTGGCGGTCGGCATCCACCTGACCACCGCGCTGCTGCTGTTCGTGCTCCTGCGCCGGTTCGTCGGAACGCTGGCGGCCCTGCCGCCGGCGGTGCTTCTGCTCTTCCTCGGGTCCACGTTCGACGTGATGGTCGGCTCCCACGCCTTGCCGATCCAGATCGCGATCGTCACCGGCCTCGGCGCCTGGCTTGCGCTGGAAGCGCGGAAGCCCGGGTGGGATGCCGTGGCCGCGCTCCTTCTGACCATCGGCGTCGCCTCCAACGGCTTCGCCTTCCCGTTCATCGCGATCGCGGCGGCAGTTGTGCTACTCGACGATCGCTCCACCTGGCGACGGCTCTGGGTTCCGGCGATGCCGCTGCTGATCTACGTTGCCTGGTGGCTCGGCTATGCGGCCGGTGGCGAAAGCGACTTTAGGCTCTCCAACATCGGCGGGCTGCCCACGTTCGGGTTCGACTCGCTCGGCGCCGAGCTGGGCGCGCTCACCGGCCTGTTCACCAATCCGGGCAGCTTCCAGCAGGGTTTCAACCTAGGCCCGGGAGAAGCACTTGCCGCGGCAATCCTCGTGGCGCTGCTCGCACTGGTCGTCGGCCTCCGGTACAGGCCCCCCCGGGCGGCGATCCCTCCGGTCGTGGGCCTCGTCGTGCTCTGGATCACGACCGGGATGGTCGCCGGCGGCGCCCGCCAGCCGCAGTCGATCCGCTACCTCTATGGAGGCGTCATCCTCCTCCTTCTGATCGCCGCGGTGCTCCTCGCGGCGGCGCCGCCGCGAGTACGTCGGCAGGGGCTATGGGCGCTGGCTGGGATCTGCGCCATTTCGTTCTTTCCGAACGCGCGCGAAATCCGCTACGGCGCCAACTTCTTCCGCGCCCAGTCGAACGAGGACCGGGTGGCGCTGGCGGCGGCCGACCTCCTCGTCGGGAGAGCGCCTGAAGAAACTGTCATCGAGACCGAAGCCAGCCTGGCCCCTGGCGAAGTCCCAGATCTCGGTTTCTCCCTCGGGCAATACGAGTCGTCGAAGCGGAAGTTCGGGACGCCGGCGTTCTCGCTCCCCGAACTCGAAGCCACGGATCCGGGCTCGCGCCAAGCCGCCGATCGGTTGATCGCCAGGGCCCTGCCGATCGCCGCCGAGCCGGCGTCGGCTCCCCCGCGACCGCTGTCGGCTGGCGCCGTGATTTCCAGCTCAGGGGGTTCCCTGCGCCATCGTCGTGGCTGTTTCGAATTCCATCCGACGGTCACAGGGGCGCAGCTGACCGTCCAGATGCCGCCGCCGGGTCTCTGGGTCCGAACCGGCGGTGGGCCGCTCCTGCCCATCGCGGTGCGGCGGTTCGCCGAAGCGTTCACCCCGCTTGCCCCGGCAATTGGCGGGCGGGCGTCGGAGATCGTCCTGCCCAGCGCTCCGGTGGGCCGCGGCTGGCAGGCGCAGCTGAGCCCCCAGCAGGCGATCGCCGTCTGCGCGGCGGGTGCGTGAGGCTGTGGCGGGCAGGGTGTTTGACAAGCGCCTGGCCTGGGCCGTCATATGGGCGATCGGCGCCGCCTTCATGGTGGCTCGTGTCGGTTTCTGGAATCAGGTGACGCACGCGAACCTGGAAGACGTCAACACCTTTCACGTCTGGTCCGACTACATCGCCGCCCACCATACGCTGCCGACCGAAGCCAACTGGCAGTACCCGGCCGGCGCGGCCTATCTGATGCTGATCCCCCGCATCGGCGGCTTCGACTTCGGCCACGCGTTCGTCGTGATGATGCTCGTCTTCGACGCGGTGGGACTGGTGTTGCTCGCGGTTCTCGCTCGGCGCGAACGGCGCGACGCCGGCGTCTGGGTCTGGTTGCTCGGCCTGCCGCTCCTCTTCAGCCTGCCGATCCTGCGCTTCGACCTGGTGCCGACCGTGTTTGCGATTGCCGCACTGATCCTGATCCAAGAGCGTCCCGCCTGGCTCGGAGCACTGGTCGGCGTTGGAGCCATGGTCAAGGTCTGGCCAGTGGTCGCCCTCTTCGGCGAGTGGAAGCGGCGACGCCTGCTCGTTTCGATCGGGGCGGCTGTTGCAACGATGGCGCTCATCTTCGCCGTCTCGGCGGCCGCGTTTGGCCACCAGACCGGCTTCCTCTCCAACCAAGGCGCGCGCAGTCTTCAGGTCGAGTCGGTGCCCGCCTCTCCCTGGCAGCTGCGGAAGATGGTCACTGGCGAGGAACCGCACGTGATCTCGGAATTCGGCACGGACGAAATCAGCTCCGGACCCGCTGAAACCGTCTCCTTCCTGGCCGAGCTCGCCACGGCGGCGGTGCTGGCGGCGGCGGCCGCCTGGTGGTGGATGCGCAACCGCGCGATCCGCAGCGGTCGCGGCGACCTCGAGTCGGTTGCGCTCAGCCGCGACTTCGTCTTCACGATCGTCCTGCTGCTGGTGGTCACCAGCCGCGTCCTCAGTCCCCAGTACATGATCTGGCTGCTGGGACTGGCGGCGATTGCCCTCACAACCCGCAACACTCGCTTAACTCGTCCGGCATGGACCGTTGTCGCGGCGGTGCTCCTCACCGCCGGCCTCTACCTGTCGCCGGCCAACATCGTGCTCCGCAACACGGCTCTGGTGGTAGCCGCGATCGACGCCTCGATCTTGATGGTATCTACGATCCGAAGGACAGCGGCAAGGTGATCGAGGCTGACCTGAGAGCGTTGCCGCTCGAGGACGACTCCTTCGACCTTGCTGTCTGCTTCGAGACAACTCGGCAACGATGACCGCTCGCTGGCCAACGGTTCGAGCCCGGCTGCGCCGCAGTGGCAGGATGTTGGCGCGCCGGGCTGCGCGCCGGTTAGGCTACGAGCTGTCGCGGCCAACTCCCGACGCGGCGCCGCCCGTGACTGCGCCGGAAGAGACGATCTCTTTGCCGCTCGGTCGCGAGGAGCCGTTTCTCGCCGACGGCTACGAGGTGATCCCGGCGGGGCGCTTCGACGTAGTTCCCCGCAACTACTACAGCCCGGTTCCGAACCTGGAGCTGCTGCCGGAGGACATCTGGGATCGCCGCAGCGCCCTCGGGGGAATCGACCTCGGCGTCGAACGCGCGATGAGCATTATCGAGGAGGAATTGGCGCCCTGGATCGCCGAGCTCGACGTTCCCACCGAGGGTCCGGCGCCGGCAGGGCAGTTTTTCCTCCGGAACGAAAACTACGAATCCGTCGACGCTGAGCTGCTCTACGCGATGCTGCGGGCGCGCAAACCGGCCCGCGTCATCGAGCTCGGCTCCGGCTTCACGACGCTGCTGATCGGCGCTGCCAGTCGGCGCAACGCCGAGGATGGCGTCGCCACCGAGCACATCGCCTACGACCCCTATCCGCGCGCCAAGATCCTCGGCGATTCGCCGCCTCCGCCCACTCGTTTTGAGGCGACCTCGGCCACCGACATCCCGCTGAGCGCCTTCCTGCAACTGCAGGCCGGCGACGTTCTCTTCGTCGACACCACGCACACGGTCAAGCTGGGCAGCGACGTCAACTACATCGTCCTCGATGTCCTCCC
Source organism: uncultured Solirubrobacterales bacterium (assembly GCA_963696185.1). GTDB lineage: Bacteria > Actinomycetota > Thermoleophilia > Solirubrobacterales > 70-9 > VRUE01. The sequence continues at coordinate 1,013,185 of OY968825.1, read as the reverse complement.
GGTTCTAGCCCCGGGGGTGATCGTCCACTTTCACGACATCTTCCTTCCCTGGGAGTACCCGCGAACCTGGTTCGAGCAGCTGCGCTACTACTGGGCCGAGCAGTACCTGCTGCAGGCGTTTCTGGCCTTCAACGATGCTTTCGAAGTGCTGCTGCCGGCGCAGGCACTGGCCCGCGAGCAGCCCGACCGGCTGGGTCGCGTGATCCCCTCCTTCGGCCCAGGGGTCAGTCCCGGAGCGTTCTGGCTGGTCCGTAAGTAGCTGCACAAGACGGTTGCTAGGCTGCTGGCGATGACCGAGACCCAGAGGGACGCTCGGGCGCTGGCGCCCCGCTACGACTTTGCCGCGGTCGACTTCGACTCTCGAAGCGTGCACGCTGATGTCGTTCGGCTGGTCGGAGAGGGGGCTCGTGTTCTCGAGCTCGGGCCCGCGACGGGTTACATGTCGCGCGCCTTCCGTGAACGTGACTGCTCGGTGGTGGGGATCGAGATCGATCCCGGCATGGCCGAGCGTGCTGAAGAGTTCTGCGAGCGCGTCGTCGTCGGCGACCTCGACACGCTCGACCTTTCCGCCGAGTTGGGTGAGGACCGGTTTGACGCGATCGTCGCCGCCGACGTGCTCGAGCATCTGAAGGATCCGCTCGCTGCTTTGCAGTCGCTGCGTCCATTTCTCAAAGACGACGGCACCTTCGTCCTCTCGATTCCGAACGTCGCGCACGGCAGCGTGCGGCTTGCGCTTCTCACCGGCCACTTCGACTACCGCGATATCGGTTTGCTGGACTCGACCCATCTGCGTTTCTTCACGCGGGATTCCCTCTTGGACCTGCTCGACGAAGCGGAGCTGGGCGTCATCGACATGCACCGCCATGAACTCGCGATCGATGCTTCAGAGGTCCCCTTTGATGCTCAGGCGGTTCCGGCTGCGGTACGAGAGGAACTCGAGCGCGATCCGGATGCGCGCACCTACCAGTTCGTCGTCAAGGCGATCCCGATGGAGCGCGAGGGCCTGCGGGAGCTGCAGGCGCGCCTGCGGGAGATGGCCGAGCTGCGCGTCAAGGCCGAGCGGGTGGAGGAACTGGAGAAAACGCTGGCCGAGATCGCCGGGCGCGAGGGGGAGTTGCGCAAAGCGTTGATCGAGGCACATGACCGGTTGCTGCGCCATGACCGGGCGGTGGAAGAGCGTGACCAGGAGATCGAAAAGCTGCACGCCAAGTTGGCGGCACTGGGCGCCGAAGCCTCAGCGCTGGGCGCTCGCCTCGACAGGTTGCACCGCAGTCCCCTTGGTCGGCTCTATGCCATCCTCCGTTCTGTTCCCATGCTGCGGGCGAGGCAGCAGCGGAGAAAGGCGGCGGCCGGACAGCCTGGTCAGGGCTGACGGGATGTCGGCACATCCGCACTGTGCGGTGGTGATCCCCAGCTTCAACGGGGCGCACCTGCTCAGCACCTGCCTCGAGTCGCTGTTCGCGCATCCCCCCGTGAACTGCGATTGGCGAGTGATCGTCGTCGACGACGCTTCCAGCGACGGCACGGTCGAGCGCTTCAGCGGTTATGACGAGCGGGTCGAGGTTGTGGCCCGCGAGCGCAACGGCGGCTTCGCCGAGACCTGCAACGACGGCGCTGCGGCTGCCGACAACGTCGACTTTCTCGTCTTCCTCAACAACGACACCATCGCGCTGGCCGGTTGGCTCGATGCGCTGATGGAGGAGGCCGCTGCATATCCCGAAGCCGCCGCCGTCGGCTCGCGCCTCCTCTATCCCGACGGCACCATCCAGCACGCCGGGGTCGCGATTGGCCAAGACCGAAGGCCCTACAACCTCTACGCTGGCTTCCCCGGCGAGCACCCGGCGGTGGTGCGGCCGAAGCGGGTGATTGCCGCGACAGGGGCCTGCCTGTTGGTGCGACGCGGCGTCTTCGACTCCTTCGGCGGCTTCGATCGTGCATTCCACAACGGCTTCGAGGACATCGATCTCTGCCTCAAGGCAGGGGAGGCCGGTCACCCCACCCGCTACTGCCCCGCCAGCGTCCTGTACCACTTGGAGTCGGTCACCCGTTGGGCTGAGGGGCCGGTCCGCCACGTCACTCCCAATGACATCCTCTACGATCAACGCTGGGCCGGCCGAGTCGTCCCCGACGACTTCGACCACTACCTGGAGGACGGCCTGATCACGGTCAGGTACGGGCCCGCGTATCCGGTACGCATCTCCGTCTCTCCGCTGCTGGCGACCGTCGAGCGCGCCGACGGATCAGACAAGAGGTTGGAGCAGTTGCTCAACGAGCGCTCGGCGCAGGTCGCGGAGTTGCAGGGCAAGCGCACCCGCGAGCTGCTGAAGGGGGCGCCCGAGCCGCAGCCGGCTCTGCGTTCCTTGGAGGAACAGCCGCGTACTGGTGGCACCCCCGAAGTCGTGAACGCCGGGGAGTTCCACCGCCTCGGGGCGAATCCCGCCGCCCACAGGGTCTCGGTCTTCATGCCCTTGATGGACGCTGCGGAAACGCTGCGCCGGACTCTGCCCGTCCTGCTGCGGCAGCGCGCCGATGCTGAACTGCAGATCGTCGGCGTCGATTCCGCCTCCCGCGATGACTCGATCCACGTGCTGGAGGAGTTCGGTGCGAAGGTGCTGATCATCGACCCGGCGCAGTTCGATCACGGCCTCACTCGGAACCTGGCCGCAACTCACGCCGATGGCGACGTTCTCGTGTTCCTCAATGGACGCAGCCTTCCCTGTGATGAGAACTGGCTGGCGCCGCTGCTCGACGCCCTCGATGCCGATCCGGCGGTGGCCGGAGTCTGCAGCCGGGTGCTGCCGTATCCAGATGCCGATCCACTGACCCGGCACGACGGCGAAGTCGAAGCAAGCGGTACGGGAGAACGCGTCGTAAAGGTGATCAGGGATTGGGATATCTACCGAAAGATGTCGGTGCAAGAGCGGCGCCTTCTGTACAACTTCCACACGGTCAGCGCTGCTATCCGCGCCGATGTCTTGCGCGAGATCCCGTTCCGGGCAGTGCGAACGATTGGCGAGGATCTGCTCTGGGCTCGGGAAGTGTTGGAGGTAGGTCGCGCATTGGTTCACGAGCCGGGTTCGCGCGTCTATCACTCTCACGACTACACGCTGCGGGAGTGGTTCATGCGCAATGTCGACGACGGGGCCGCGAACAATGAAATCAACGGTCGTGAGCTCTCCGAGCCGGAGGCCGATGCCCTCTGTAGGGCCTTGATCGCTGCAGATTGGAATTACTTGGCCGAGTTGGAGCTGGAGGGAGAGGAGATCGAGCATTGGCGTGTCCAAGCGGCGTTGAGGCGGGCGGCTCAGGTCTCGGGCCAGTGGCTGGGGATCAATAGCGATCGATATCCCCCCGCCGTTCTGACGGCGTTTTCGCGGGTCGCCAACTCTCGCCGGTCCTCGTGACTCGCTGGCCGGATCGATGAGGATCCTGCTCGTCTCCCACGGATACCCCCCGGCCGGGGTGGGCGGCGTTGAGCGTCTGTCACTGCAGAGCGCAGAGACCCTGACCACGCGGGGTCACGAGGTCACCGTGTTGACGCGGCGGGCGAGCAACTCACCTCCGCAACTCACTCTCTCACGCGAGGTGAGAAACGGCGTTCCAGTCATCTCGGTCATTGGGGGTGGTCTTCCCGTGGAAGAGTTCCCCAAGCACGAGAGCACGATGGAGGGGATCTTCCAGCGGGTCTTGGTCGAGGTTCAGCCTGATGTCGTGCTGATAACTCATCTGCTGCACCACTCACCGGGTTATGTGGCGACTGCACACCGCTGGGGGGTCCCAGTCGTCCTCGAGTTGCACGACTTCTTCGCCGTCTGCCCGCGAGCGCACCTGCAGAGGCGCTCAGGAGAGCTCTGTGAGGGCCCGGAGAACGGTAGGGCTTGCGCTGCTCATTGCTTTCCCGAGCACGAGGAGACGCGACTGCGATGGGCGCTGCGGGCCGAGAGCTTCAGGGAGGCGGTCGGCCACGCTGACGTGGTGCTGGCTCCCTCGCGATTTCTCGCCGACGAGCTCGAACCACTACGCGCCGCAAACTCTCCCATCGTCGTCCTCGATAACTCCGTTCCGACGATGGGGCCGGTGCTACCGGGCGAGAGGTACCCGGCGGGGCCCCTGCGGATCGCGTCGATTGGGGTGACGATCAAGCACAAGGGCTTCCATGTAGTGGTCGACGCACTGAGAATGGCCAAACTGCAGGCGGCGCAGTACACCATCCTCGGCTACACGCTACAGCCGCTGGCTGATGAGATTCAGCGGGCTGGGGAGGAGATTCCCGGTGTCGATATTCGGCTCGTCGGTGACTTTTCGTCCCGCCACCTGCCGGTGCTGTTGGCCAATTCGCAGCTGGTCGTCGTTCCCTCGCTGGTCGCAGAGACCTATTCGATCGTCGTGCGCGAGGCTTTCGCGTGTGGCCTGCCGGTGGTTGCTTCGCGAATCGGGGCGCTGCCCGAAGCGATCCGCGAAGGCGAGAATGGCTGGCTCTTCGAGCCGGGTGATGCCGCCGAGCTGGCGGTATTGCTGCAGAACCTCGACGCTGACCGTTCGCAACTGTTGAAGGCGGCTGAGGTGGCGGGCCGCGAGAGATTGACAAGTGTGGGCGCTCGAGTTGAGGAGATCGACCGACTGCTCGCCGCCGCCATCGCGGGGTCGGGGCACCGGATTGGGGACGTTGAGGGGGTGGAGTTAGGGCTGATGCGCGAAGAACTTGCCGAAGTCGACCAAAAGCGCCGCGCCAACCTATTGCGGGTCGCCCGCGGCGTCACCTAGCTCGGTCTGCGAAAGGCGCTTGAGATGTGCGGCGAGTATTCCCGATAAGTGCAGCACCGCCACGGCACAGATGAGAACGAGCCCGTCTACCACGCGTTCGGCCGAGAACCGCAGGTACCAGTGAATCTCTGGGAGGCTGGACCAGTACACCCATATATAGACAACACACACCAACACGAACGAGGCCAGATAGAAGACGGCAACCTTGCGGCAAACTCCCGACCAAAGGCAGGCGACGATCACGAGGAACGCGAGAGGCAGCAGGTAGACCCATGACCCCTGCGCCGCGAGCTGGTGGCCGAGCGCTTCCAGCGTGGGTTGCATACGGCCGAAGCGGTCCAACAGGTACCCCGGCTCCAGGGCGTTGGGAAGCTGCAGGTCGCCCTTGATCCCGTGGGCGGCCACCCAGATTCGCCACGGCATGCTGGCGAGCACGACCGCTCCGCCGGCGAGCAGCAGGTGCCGCACGCGCAGGCGGTAGTAAAGGGCGATTGCGGCCGCGACTAGGAGTAGGGCGACGGCGACGGCCAGGCCCTCGTTCTTTGTGTTCGCTGCCGCGGCGAGCATCACCGCCGCCAGCGCCAGGAGCCGGGGGCGCTGGTCGTCGAGCCAGAGTGCCAGCGCAAGCGCTCCGAGTGAGCCGAACATGGCCACCGGGATGTCCGCGTAACCGGTGATCAACTGCTGCCACGCTCCTGGCGCCACCGCGACCAGGAGCAGCAGAGGAGCCCACACCAGCGCGTTCACTCGCTCGCGCAGCAGAAACGCCAGCCCCCAAATGAAGGCGATCAGAAAGAGCCAGAAGTGCCGCAGGATCTCTGGCGTGTCGAAGCCGCCATGGGCCCGGAAGTGAAGGGCCTCCCAGATTGGCAGTTGCAATGGGTAGTCAGTATGTGAAAACACGTAGATGTGATGGGTGAAGTAGCCGCTGACGAGGGTGTCGTGCGCGGTCAGCACCTGGGCCTTGCGTCCCCAGATCGTCCAGGCATCCCAGCCGTTGAGGGGCAGCTGAACGGTGACCAGGAGACCGATGACCGCCAGTCCACCGAATAGGAAAACGAAGGCGACGGTGATCCACACCGTGGGCGACCAGGATCGCCAGGAAGCAATGCTCCATTCTCGGCCTCGTTGTGGTGGAGCTGCTCGGTGGCGCAGCCCCAACACGCCACAGGCGACACAGACGAGGAAAATAACCATGTAGGTCCAAAGGGTGAAAGGGACGCCGACGGTAAGGAGGACGGTTATCACCACCGGGATAGCCGCAGCTCCGGACATATATCCGAGCCCGAGCGCACCGAGAATGCTCCAGGCGTCACGGGGTACGAGTCCCGCTATAAGGAGGATGCCAAGGCCGGCCACCGCCAGGGTTCCGTCGAGGAGGAAGGGTGCGAACTCAGCGCGCATCTTGGTTCCTCGCCAGCGCGAAGCCAGGGCCATAGATCATCGTGTGGATCAGCGGCACGGACCTGTACCGGGCTGGGTCGGATTCGTAAAACACGAGCCAGTCAGCTTCGTCTGGATTGTCGACGGCGAGATGGGGGCCAAGCTGGAAGAGCAGCCACTGCATCGTGATCGGCTGTTCGCTGGCGGTCTTGCCGACGACCGGGTAGAAAGTCTGTTCGTCTGGTATCTGGGCCTTGGCCCAGGCGAGGAAGGCGACATTCATCCCTTCGACAGCGCCAGCCTGGAGTTCCTTTTCTTCCCGGCCGAGGGGAAGGCTTGCGCTCCGTTGGTCGAGCAGGCTCGCTATCGCATCGTGGAGGCCGGGAAGGGCGAGGAGGCATGCCACCGCGATGGGCACCACCGCTACCGCGCCGATGGCTTGACGTGGCCTCAGCCCGCACCGGTGGGCGAAAACGAGCACGAGGGTGCCCGCAAGCAAACCCCCCGCCACCTGGCTCAGCAACTGCACGCGGGCATGTTAGCCACGTCGCGATGGTGGCGGCGAGGAGGGTCGCGACCGACCCGAATAAACTAGGCGTCAATGGCAGGGCTATCTATTCTCATGCCGGTTTTCAATGAGCGCAAGACCGTCGAGGCGGCGATCGACCAGGCATTGGCGGCCAAGTATCCGGTCGAGGATGTCGAGCTGGTCATAGTTGATGATGGATCGACCGACGGTACCGCCGATATCCTCGCGTCTCGTTGCGAGGATCAACGCATTACACTTACCTCACATCAACAAAATTCCGGCAAGGGTGTCGCGGTGCAGACTGCCTTACAGCACGCGACGGGCACCTATGCGGCGATCATGGATGCCGACCTGGAGTATGACCCGAATGACATCGCCCGTCTGCTCGGGCCGATACTGGCGAGCGAAGCCGACGTCGTCTTCGGTGTGCGGGGCTTCGAGTCCCACTCTGCCTTCAGCTTCTGGTACGTGATTGGAAACAAAGGAGTGACGCTTGCCACGAACCTACTATTCAACTGTTACCTATCCGACATCATGACTTGCCACAAGGTGATGCGGACTGACATCTTCCGCTCGCTGGGGCTTCGCTGTCGCGGCTTCGACATCGAGCCGGAGATAACCGGCAAGCTGCTGGCGAAGGGCCACCGAATCTACGAAGTCCCGGTTCGTTACCGCGCTCGCAATCGGGCGGAGGGGAAGAAGCTGACCGCCGCCGACGGCTTTCGCGTGCTGCGGACCTTGGTCCAGTGCCGCATCGGGCGGGGCTAGTGGAGTAACCGGCAACGTTTGCCGGTTACTCCACTAGCCGCCTGAAGATGCGAATGGTCGCGGCAGCCGCGGCCAGCGGCCGCTGGCCCAGAGCAGGCGCGATCTGAGCCTGGGCAGCTCTTGATGAAGGTAAGGGTTCGAGTAGGGGTCAACCGCGGTCAGAGGTAGCCAACGCCGCAACAGCGCCTCTTTCTCCCAGTCAGCGACGTCCGACGACCGACTGGAGGACTCGAAGTGGTACATGACCAGATCGGGGTCATAGACGACCCGGTACCCGGCGGCGACGAGCTTGAGACAGTAGTCGACATCGTTGTAGTTCACCGGCAGGATCGTCGTCAGGCCCCCGACCTCCTCGAACAGCTCGCGGCGGGTCATCAGGCAGGCGCCGGTGACCGCCAGGGCATTCTGGGCGACGCGGACAGCGTTGGCATAGCCACGGTGGGTGCCGTAGAAACCGTGGTATGGGTGGCCCGGTAGACCGCCCTGGAAACGAACCCCAGCGTGCTGGATCCGACCATCCTCGAGGATCAGCTTGCCACCCACGGCACCGATCTCGGCCAGCTGCGAGTACATCAGCATGCGCTCGATCCAGCCCTCGGTGGCGACCTCGATGTCGTCGTTCAGCAGCAACAGGTGCTCGCCCTCGCTCTGCATCGCGCCGAGGTTGATCTTCGCCGAGAAGCTGAAGGGCCCGTCGTACTCGATCAGGCGCATGCGCTCGCCGGCGGCGTCCCGCAGTTCCTCACGGACCTCCCCGGGGGTCGCAGTGTCGATGACGACGACCAGCTCGAAGTTCTCGTAGGTCGAGCGCTCGACGATGCTGCGAACGCAATGGCTGACCAGGGCCACCTGCTGGTAACGAACCTCGCGAAGCTGGCCACGGGTCGGGATGACGATGCTCACCGAAGGCGGGTGATCGAGCCTTGGCAGTAGGTGGTAGACGCCCGGATCGTCGGTGTCACGCTCGACCTCGGCTTGTAGGCCGATTCGGTCGCAATGCGCCTGGATTGCGCGGGTTCCGGCCTCGAAGGCCCACGGCTTCGCTTCTTCGCCGCCGCCCGCAGTCGAGGTGTCGAGGCTGCGCCAGTGGTAAAGGACACGGGGAATGTGCGCCACCGCTCGCGCTCTCTCGGTGACCTTCAGCACGAGGTCCCAATCCTGCGAGCCCTCGAACTCGGGGTCGAAGCCACCCACCTCTTCCACCAGCGTTCGCCTGAAGACGCTGAGATGACACGCGTACATTTGAGTGCGCATCCGCTCCGGTGACCAGTCCGGCTTCAGGAACGGACCGGAGTGACGGTTCCTGGCGTCGATCTTGTCTTCGTCGGTGTAGGCGTAATCGACCTTAGGGTTGGCGTCGAGCGCTTCTCCGACCCGCGCCAGGGCTTGAGGGTGAAGCTCGTCGTCGTGGTCGAGCAGCGCCACGAACTCTCCCCGCGCCATCTCCAGGGCGTCGTTGGAGGCGGCGACGATGCCGCCGTTCGACTCCCGGCGAAGGACGCGGATCCTCGAATCCTTGCGCTGCGCGGCCTCGAGCGCCTCGGCGATGTGCGGCTGTGACGAGGCATCGTCGACCAGGCACAGCTCCCAGTCGCCGAAGCGCTGGCGACGCACCGACTTCAACGTCTCGGCGAGGACGTCCGCTGGCGTTTCGTACACCGGGGTGAGGATCGAGAACCGCGGCGACGCTGGCACCGCGCTAGCTCCGCGAGCCGTGGCGGCCGCGGAGGGCAGACCGGGCCGACCAGACGAAGTTGGGGACGAGCGCTTGAACACGTGCGGCGAGGTTCAGCAGCCGGCTCGCGCCCGCTTCCATCTCGGCGATCCGTCCGCGCGCCGCCCCGAGTTCCGCGTCCCTGGCGATCAGCAGGTCGCGAAGCCGCAGTACCTCCTCCTTCTGGAGAGCAAGCTCCTTCGCGAGTTCAGGTCGATCGCCCTGCTCGCCGTTGTGGCGGGGATCCGCCGATGTCGTTTCGCTGGTCATGGCAGGCGATTTTACCCAGGCTCGCCAGAGGCTGACAGGAGTAGGGAGCTGTTCTGGTTGGTTCGAGGTGCTGCGGGGAACAGCGACCCTTCGAGACTTGCGCGAAGCGCTCGAAGCTTCTTACCGAAAACCCGACCCAAGGAGTTGCCTACAGTTCCTCGGCGATCCGCGGGGCATCCCGGTTGAAGATCCAGACGCTGAAGGCACAGACACCAAGGAAGATGATCGCGGCCGGCAGTAGGTGGAGCACACCGCCAGCCGCTTCCACTGCAGTGGGGGCATAGGGTTCACCAGCGGTAGCTGAGGAATGAGGTTCGGCAAACACCCAGACACGAACCTGCTCGAAGATGACCGCCAACGGGTTGATCATCAGCAGTTGTTCGTAGGTTTCATTGTGGAAGGCGGTGATCGGGTAGAGGATCGGCGTCCCATAGAAGAGCACCTGGGCGGCGACCACCCAGATGATCGCGACGTCCCGAAAGCGCACGTAGAGCACAGAGAGGGCCATGCTGACGGCGGCCGTGAACGCGAAGAGCAGCGCAAGCGCGAGTGGGAAGAGCAACCAGGTCCAGACGGGCTCGACGCCGAAGGCGAGGGCGAAGACGAAGACGACCATGAGATTGAGGCAGAAGTTGAAGGCCCCGGTGAGCACGGTGGACAGGGGGATCACCAAGCGCGGGAACTGCGTCTTGCGGACCACTCCCTCTTGTGAGACGACCGAGATGACGGAGTTCGTGGTGGATTCCTGGAAGAAGGTGAAGAGGACGATCCCTAGTAGCAGCAGGACGGGGTAGTGCTCGACTTCCTTGCTGCCGATTTTGAAGACCTGGGTGAAGACGAACAGCAGCACCCCGAACAGCATCAGCGGCCTCACCAGCGACCAGAGGTAGCCGAGGACGGTGCCGAAGTAGACCCGCTTGAACTCGGTCACCGACATCAGCCACAGCAGGTCGAAGAAGCGGCGGGAGCCGCCGCCGAGGGCCGATGGTCCCTTCACCTCCCGCAGTTCGCCGGCCTGAGCCTCGACGCTCATGCCGGCCTCGCTTCCTCGACGGCCGCCTCGATCTCGTGCTGCGGCGCGATGATCCCTCGCGTCTGCTGCGCTCCGTAGACGACGAAGCTGAGGGCGTTGTGGACGTATATGGAGATGGCGTTGGTACTTTGCACCCCGCAGTGAACGAAATAGCGCCCGGTGGCGAGTGTGTTCTGGACGGTGGCGGTGACCACGACGCGCTTCCCAGCGGCCAGGTCGCCGTTCTCGGCCGTCACCGGCGTTCCGAATTCGAACAGTCCCAGCCCGTCGGCGTTGCCGATCACGAAGCCGACGTACAGCCCCGAAACCTCGCGCAGCAGCTCCAGCTCGAGCCGCAACCGGATCGACTCGCCGCGCTCGAGGGTCGTCAGCTCCTCGCCTGCCTCGCTCTCGAGGCGCAGGGAGAGCAGCCGGGCGCCGTCTGCCTGCGCCTCCGCTTTGCCGCCGCCGATGCCGACGCCTCCCTCGAAGTTCAGCTTCATGTACTCGCGGCCCGTCTCGGCCGGCTCGCCGATGTGCTGGATCTTGCCGTCGCTGAGCAGCATCGCCCGGTGGCAGTAGGCCTCGACCGCCGCCATCTCGTGGGTGACGAGGACGATCGTCTTGCCCTCGGTTTTCATCTGGTGGAAGGCGTCGGCGCACTTCTGCTGGAAGGAGGCGTCGCCGACCGCGAGCACCTCGTCGATCAGCAGCACGTCGGCGTCCGCCTCCATCATCACGGAGAAGGCGAGCCGGACAAGCATCCCCGAGGAGTAGTTCTTGAGCTTCAGGTCGGCGAATTCGCCCAGCTCGGCGAATTCGATTACGGAGTCGAGCCGGTGGCGCATCTCCTTCGGGGTCAGGCCCATCATCACGCCGTTGAGGACGACATTCTCCCGGGCGGTCAGCTCGTGGTTGAAGCCGACCCCGAGCTCGATGAAGGGCGCTAGGCGCCCGGCGATCCTAATCGTGCCGCTATCGGCCCTGTAGATGCTCGCCAGCAGCTTCAGCAGCGTGCTCTTGCCCGATCCGTTGCGGCCGACGATGCCGAAGAATTCGCCCTGATGGATTTCGAATGAGACTCCGTCCAGGGCGCGCAGTTCGCGGAATTCACGCGCGGCGAAGGGGTGGACGGCGCGCTCTTTCAGGGAGTCGACGCGCTGCGTCGGGATGCGAAACGTCTTCCGCAGGTTCTCGACCTGGATCGCGACAGGACCTCCCCGGGCAGGGGGCGCCGGAGGGCTGATGTTTGCGATGGCGTTTTCGGTGGACATCCGCGGGCCGTTTGGGCGTATCGCCGGGGCCCCCCGGCGATACATGCTGGAACGCTAGCGCGACGCTTCGGCGCCGGTGTCTGCAAACCTTCGGCGCATGGTGCAGGGGAGCTTTTCATCCTGCTCGTGGTCAATCTGCTGTTGACGGGCTGCCCGGGATCGCGGCAGCTCTCTTCGTAGCCGGGCGGGGAGAGCGACGGGAGCCGGTGCTACTCGGAGTTGGTCTGGCGGCCAGCGGCACGGCTCCTAGCCGGATGGTCGCTGAAGACGCACCTGGCGGCACCGGTGGCGCTTTGGGCGCTCGGCTCGGCCTTCCTCCTCTATCTCGGCTTCCTCCACGGAGGCGCCGGCGACCCGCTCGGCACCGCCGCCACCCGCCTCTCCGCCCAGTTGCGCAGCTCTGGATCGTCGGGTTGTGGGCCCTCCTCACGGGGGGCGCCGGCAGGCTCACGCGCGGGCTGACCGCGATCAATGTGGACGATGCCGTGGCGGCTGTTGACGTGCAGGTGGTGGGCCCCGGCCACGTCCTCGCGGGTTACGGGCCTGCCGTCCGGGAGGTGGGTGGCCTCGGTGCGCTCCAAGAACCGGAGGATCGCCTCGTCGGCCTCGGGCCGTCCGGAACCAGCAGATCCGAGGTCCTTAGTCGCATGCAGGTAGCCATGGGCGATGACGCTGAAGCCGCCGATCACCACATACGGCAGCTCGGCAGCGTTGGCGTCGGCTACGACGCCGTCGAGGTCAGGGCCAGAAGGCTCGCTCTGGGACATGGCCGGCGCGTATGGAGGCTGCTAGCAGGGAAACCGCCTGCTGGGAGAGCTTTTGACCGAACTCCAGACGCTCGGCGACCGAGAGCGATGCCTCGAACTGCGGCGGCGCTCCCCTACAACACGCCTCGCAGCGCAACCCCTGGCAGCTCTGAAAAGCCTTCTTGGTCGGCGCTCACCACCTCCCGCCGGCGAGCCCGCGCGGTCGCGGCGATGATCAGGTCATGCGCGCCGCGGGCCCGGCCGCTGCGGCGGGTGTGGGCGAGCAGCGCACCATGCGCTCGGGCGACATCCAGATCGTAGGTCTCGACGCTGACCGCCTCCAGCACGTCGTGGAGCGAGACAATCTTAAACTTGAGATATCACAAAAGAGATGCTAGGGTGGGCAACAGAGAGATGCGATGACCAAGCCTGATTTTCTAGACGAGCTGATCGACGAGCGAACCGCTCGCAATCCCGACTTTCCCGAGATGGTGGAGGCTGCGGCCAGGCGCCGCCTACTCCTCTCGGCTCTTGCAGATCGACGTCGCGAGGTGGAGCGGTCGCAGACGGCTGTAGCAGCGGCCATGCACAGCTCGCAGTCAAGCATTGCGCGACTTGAGACCTCGGCTACCGACGCCCGCATTTCCACGCTTGATCGCTACGCAAGCGTTCTCGGATACCGTCTGCAGTACCACCTCATTCCAGCGTCAAACGGGAACGTAGACCCCCCGGTAGTCGTTCACCCCAGCGCATAGACGCGCAGCGCCGCCTGATTCCCGGCTCTCCGTGCAGGAGCCGGTCGCATGACAAGCTCCCTCAAGTAGGGTTGCAGCCTCGCATGGAGGCCCTGAAGGGACTGATCCTCTCCGGCGGCGCCGGCACGCGGCTGCGGCCGATCACCCACACCTCGGCGAAGCAGCTGGTGCCAGTCGCCAACAAGCCCGTGCTCTTCTACGGGATCGAGGCGCTGGTCGACGCCGGGGTGACCGAGATCGGGATCATCATCGCGCCGGAGACCGGGGACGAGATCCGCGCGGCGGCCGGGGACGGCTCGGCCTTCGGCGCCGAGATCACCTACATCGTCCAGGACGAGCCCGCCGGCCTCGCCCACGCGGTGCTCACCGCCGAGGAGTTCATCGGCGGCTCGCCCTTCGTCATGTACCTGGGCGACAACCTGCTGCGCCGACGGCCTGCGCGGCCTGGTCGCCACCTTCCGCGCCGAGGCCGAGCCCGATGCGCTCATCCTGCTCACCCCGGTCGAGGATCCCAGCTCCTACGGCGTCGCCGAGCTGGACGGCGAGCGGGTCGTCCGCCTGGTCGAGAAGCCCAAGGACCCGCCCTCCAACCTCGCCCTTGTCGGCGTCTACCTCTTCGGGCCCTGCGATCTTCGACGCCGCCCGCGCCCTCGAGCCCTCCTGGCGCGGCGAGCTGGAGATCACCGAGGCGATCCAGGAGCTGATCGACGACGGCCGCCGGGTCCAGTCCGAGGTCGTCAAGGGCTGGTGGAAGGACACCGGCCAGCTCGCCGACATGCTGGAGGCCAACCGGCTCGTGCTGGAGGAGATCGAGACGCGGCTGGAGGGCGAGATCGACGCCGAGTCGCGGGTCGAGGGCGGGTCGTGGTCGAGGCGGGCGCCAGGGTCTCCGGCTCGATCGTCCGCGGCCCCGCGGTGATCGGCGCCGGCGCCTGCATCGAGGACGCCTACGTCGGCCCCTACACCTCGATCGGCGAGGACGTCCACGTGCGCCGCTCCGAGGTCGAGCACTCGATCGTCCTCGCCGGCTCCGTCGTCGAGGACCTCGGCACGCGCATGGAGGCGAGCCTGCTGGGCCGAACGTCAAGCTCGACCCGCAGCGACGGGATGCCGAAGACGCTCCGCTTCCTGGTCGGCGACAACTCCGAGATCGAGCTGATCTGATGAAGCTGCTCGTCACAGGCGCCGCCGGGATGCTCGGGCACGACGTGATGCTCGCCGCCGGCAACGCCGGACACGAGCTGGTCGGCTTCGGCCACACCGAGCTGGACGTCACCGACGCCGCCGCGGTCGAGAAGAAGCTCGACCTGGAGCGCCCCGACGTCGTCATCAACTGCGCCGCCTGGACCGACGTCGACGGCGCCGAGGATGCCGAGGAGGAGGCGATGGCGGTGAACGGCACCGGCGCCGGCAACGTCGCCGCCGCTGCCGCCGCGATCGGCGCCTGCGTCGTCTACGTCTCCAGCGACTACGTCTTCGACGGCGCCAAGGGCGCCCCCTACGTCGAGTCCGACCAGCCGGCGCCGCTCTCCGCCTACGGGCGCACCAAGCTGGCCGGCGAGGAGGCGACCGCCGCCGCCAACAAGCGCCACTTCATCGTCCGCTCCTCCTGGCTGTTCGGGATCGGCGGCTCCAACTTCGTCGAGACGATGCTGCGGCTCGCCGCCGACCACGGTGAGGTGCTGGTCGTCCGCGACCAGGTCGGCTCGCCCACCTACACCTGGCACCTCGCCTACGGGATCGTGCGCCTGATCGAGGGGGTCGAGTACGGCATCCACCACATGGCGGCCGCGGGCCAGTGCTCCTGGTACGAGTTCGCGCGGGAGATCTTCGACCAGGCCAAGGTCGAGTGCAAAGTGCTCTCGGCGACGACCGAGATGCTGGGGCGCCCGGCGCCCCGCCCGCCCTACTCGGCGTCTGACCAGCCAGCGCGAGCACGCGATCCGCCTGCCCTCCTGGCAGGACGGCCTCGCCGGCTACCTGGCCCAACGCCCGGCTGCGAGGGAGGCGGCGTGAAGCTGCTCGTCACCGGCGCCGCCGGCTTCATCGGCTCCACCTACGTGCGCCTCGTCAAGGACGAGCACGAGGTCGTCGTCCTCGACAAGCTCACCTACGCGGGACGGCGCGAGAACCTGCCCGAGGGGACGTCGAGCTGGTGGTCGGGGGGATCGAGGACCCGGCCGTCGTCCGCGAGGCGATGGCGGGCTGCGACGCGGTCGTCAACTTCGCCGCCGAGTCCCACGTCGACCGCTCGATCGACGACCAGGACGCCTTCGCCCGCACCCATGTGATCGGCACCGGCGTCCTGCTCGACGCCGCCCGCGAGCTGGGGGTCGGCCGCTACCTCCAGGTCTCCACCGACGAGGTCTACGGCTCGATCGAGTCGGGCTCCTTCACCGAGACCTCGCCGCTCGACCCCTCCTCGCCCTACTCGGCGACCAAGGCGGCCGGCGACCTGCTCGTCTCCGCCCACTTCCACACCTACGGCGCTGGAGGCGGTGATCTGCCGCGGCTCCAACAACTACGGCCCGCGCCAGTACCCGGAGAAGCTGATCCCGCTGACGGTGCTCAACGCGCTCCACGGCGACCCCCTGCCCGTCTACGGCGACGGCCGCCAGGTCCGCAACTGGCTCTACGTCGAGGACTTCTGCCGCGGCATCCACACGGTGCTGATGAACGGCCGCCCCGGCGAGGCCTACAACGTCGGCGGCCCCGACGAGTGCGAGAACATCGAGGTGGTGAAGCGGGTGATCGAGCTGACCGGCGCCGACGAGTCGCTGATCGAGTACGTCAAGGACCGCCCCGGCCACGACCGCCGCTACTCGCTCGGCAGCGAGAAGATCCGCGCAGGAGCTGGGCTGGGAGGCGCAGGTGCGCTTCGCCGAGGGGCTGGAGCGCACGGTGGCAGTGGTACCGCGACAACGAGGAGTGGTGGGGCCCGATCCGCTCCGGCGAGTACCGCGAGTACTACGAGACGCCAGTACGGCAAGAGCGCTCGGCTGATGCCGAAGCGGCTCGCGACGAAGCTCGACGGCGTCGTCCTGCTCGAGCCGGAGGTTCACGGTGACGAGCGCGGCTTCATGGTCGAGACCTATCGCCGCGACGCCTGGGCCGAGCTGGGGATCGACGTCGAGTTCGTCCAGCACAACCACTCGCGCTCGGTTCAAGGGAACGCTGCGCGGCCTCCACTTCCAGACCGAGCCGGGCCAGGCGAAGCTGGTCCGCTGCCCGCGCGGCAGCGATCTTCGACGTCGCCGTCGACCTGCGCCGCGACTCGCCCACCTACGGCCAGTGGGAGGGCCACGTGCTCGACGACGATGCGCACCGCCAGCTCTTCGTCCCGGTCGGCTTCGGCCACGGCTTCGCCGTGCTCAGCGACGTGGCCGACGTCGCCTACCTCCTCTCCAGCATCTACGACCCGGCCACCGAGTCCGGCATCGCCTGGGACGACCCCGACGTCGGCGTCGAGTGGCCGGTCGTCGACCCCCTCCTCTCCGAGCGCGACCGGAGCCGCCCCCGGGCTTGCCGAAGTGGCCGATTCACTTCCGTTTTGATACCAAACTCAAACGGAAGTGAAAAAAGAGTGTTCCAATTTGGCCCTGATCGCTCCGATTGCCAATTTCACTGCTAGCGTCGCCGGTAGGAGGGTTGAAGGAGACAGGTGTGCTCCGGACAGTTGATACCTGTCACGTCCGATCTAACCCGTCGGATCCGGTTCGAGTCCGGCGCCCTCCGCGTTAGACCGTCACAGCGGGTCGAGAATGGTGCAGAACCGTGGTAGCCTAGGCCCCGGGTATCAACTGTCTGCGGGGTGGTTCCCCGCTTCACCAGACTCGACCCGCTTCGGCGGGTCTTGTCGTTTCAGGACTCGATGAGGTGTTCGCCGCGCTCGCGCATCGTCTCCGCGAGCAGCTCGCGCATGCGGGCGGTGAAGCGGTCGCGTGAGAACTCGGTCGCCCGTCTGACGAGGCGTCCGTGGTCCCAGTCCGGGGAAGCAACCCGCTCGACGGCGGCGCCGACGGACGCCACGGTCGGCTCCGAGATCAGAACGCCGTCGATGCCGTCGCGGACGATGTCGCGCGCACCGCCGGCGTTCAGCGCGATCACGGGCGCGCCGGCGGCGAGCGCCTCGACCATGGTCATCCCGAAGTCCTCCTCGCCGACGTGCAGGAACCCCATGGCCTCGCTGTACAGCCGCACCAGCTCCTCACGGGATACCCAGCCGCGCAGCTCGACGTTCGAGGGAAGCCGCTCTCGGAGCTCCGCTTCCTGCGGGCCTATGCCCACCATGGTCAGCCGGTGCGGGAGGCCGCGGAACGCCTCCGCGACCAGCAGCGGGCGCTTGTAGGGCACGAGCCGGCCAACCCAGAGGAAGCGCTCGCGCGCACCGCCTGGGGCCGGCCGCAGGTCCGCCAGCTCGACGGGCGGGTGGACGACCTCGGCCTCCCGCCCGTAGAAGCGGCGGACGCGGTCCCGCACGGCGCTCGAGTTGGCGATCAGCCGGTCGGGGCGCTGCGCGGCCGCGCGGTCGCGGCGGCGCAGCCAGCCCGAGAGCAGGCGCAATGCCCGGCCGCGAGCGCCGGAGAGCCGCTCGCTCCGTCTCGCCGAGCCAGGCATAGCGCATCGGCGTGTGGCAGTAGCACAGGCACGGGGTCTCCGATGCCGGTGCCGCGTTGATCGCGCAGGCGTGCGAGGAGATCACGACCAGCGCGTAGGCGTCGAGATCGAGGGAGCGGAAGTAGTGCGGCATGTAGGGGAGGAGGTAACGCCACCGCCCGGGGTCGTGACCCACCTGGCGCAGGCCGGGAAGCCTGGACAGGCTCGACTCGCGGACGATCCGGGCCGCGAGCCTCTCCGGCAGCAGCTCGCGCGCGGCCTGAAAAGTGAGCACGTCGACGCGGCCGGCGTCGGCGAGGACGTCGTCCGTCAGCACCTCCACCACCCGCTCGGAGCCGTGGTAGCCCTGGAACCAGTCGTGCACCACCGCCACCGGCTGGCCGGTCCAGGGGGCGGGGTCGCGGCTCATGCGCGGCAGCGTAGAGCAGCACATGCGCCGGCGATCTGCCAAGCTCGCGCACTGCGATGGCCTCCGATCCGCCCGCCGTCACGGTGCTCGTCGGCGCCTACGACAACGAGCGCACCCTGCCCCGGGCGATCGCCTCGATCCTGGGGCAGACGGAGCCGAGCCTGGAGCTGATCGTGATCGACGACGGTTCCGGCGACCGCTCGGCCGACGCGGCGCGGGCGGCGATCGGCTCGGATCCGCGGGGAAGGGTGATCCGTCTGGAGCGGAACGTCGGCATCGCGCGCTCGCTGAACGCGGGGCTGCAGGCCGCCGCTGCCCCGGTCGTCGTGATTCAGGACGCGGACGACTACTCGGCCCCGGATCGCCTGGCGCGGCAGCTCGGTGCGCTCGAGGCCGATCCGAGCGTCGCGGTGGTGGGCGCCCGGATGCGGGAGGTCGACTCCGACGGCCGGGTGCTGCGGCCTCGAACCGCGTTCGTAGCCGGCGAGGTCGGCCCGGTGCTCCTGCGCTTCAACCCGGTCCCGAACGGCTCGGCCGCGTTCCGCCGCGACGTGGCTGTGGCGCTGGGCGGCTACGACCCGCGCTATCGCTATGCCGCCGAGTACGACCTGTGGCTGCGGATCGCGGAGCGACACCGCGTCGTGGCGCTCGACGAGCAGCTCTGCACCCGGGTCATGGGGCGGGCCAACGTCGCCGCTCGCGCCGAGCGAGCTCAGATCGCCGAGGGGATCGCGATCCGGGTCCGCGCGCTGCGCCGAAGGCGGACCCTGAGGGGCGCTAGCGGGCTGCTGCGGCCCGCGCTCTCCTACGCGCTGCCGCTGCCGGCGAAACGGGCGCTGCGCGGATGGCGCGGTCAGGCAGCCTGACGCGGCGCACCCTCCGCGAGGACGGCCTCGTACTGCTCCCGCGTCCGGGCCAGGAATCGCTCCACGCTGAGCTCTGTCCTGACTCGCTCCCGAGCGGCGGCACCGAGCCGGGCGCGGGCGTTCGCGTCCGCGGCGAGCTCGGCGAGGAGGTCGGACATCACCGCCGGATCGCCGGCGGGAAAGACGACGCCGGCGTCTTCAACCGTCTCGGCGTTTCCGGTTCCGTCCGCCACGACCGGGGCCAGGCCGTGCGCCATCGCCTCCAGCAGCGCGAACGACATGCCCTCCCGGTGCGAGGGAAGCAGGAACAGGTCGGCGGCCGCGTACAGCTCCTCCATGTCGTCCCGGTGGCCCAGCACCCGCACGGCGGCGCCCCCGCGGGCGAGGACCTCCCGTTCCAGCGGGCCTTCACCCGCGATCAGCAGCACGACGTCGGCGCCGCGAGCCCGGGCCGCCTGGACCGCGGAGATGGCGCCGAGCGGATCCTTGCGCTCCTCGAGCCGCCCGGCGAACAGCACGGCGACCTCGCCCTCGCCGATTCCCAGCGAGCGCCGAGCTCCGCTCCGCCGCGCGGGGCTGGTTGGCTCGGGGACGGGCACGCCGTTCGGCACCACGACGAGGCGAGGACGAAGGCGAGCCGGAAGCACCGAAGCGAGGTCGTCGCGCTCGTCCCGGGCGATGCAGATCGTTCGCGCTGACGCCTCGACCGCCGCTCGCAGACGGCGGTGGACGAGCCAGGCGCTCGCTCCCGTCGAGCGCCTCAGGCGGTGCAGGCCGTGGCTGGTGATCAGGAGCGGCCGTCCCGCCATCGCCGGCGCGACGAGCATCGCGGCCATGTCGCCGTGGACGTGAACCAGGTCCGCACCGCGGCCGAGGCGACGGATGCGCCGCCGGCCCGCGATCGCCGACGCCGCGCCGGCCGGCCGCGAGCGGGTGACGCTGAGCGGGACGCGACGGTGACGGTACCCGTCGAGGCCTTCGAGCAGGTCGATGTACGTCTCCGCCCCTCCTCCGGGGTGGGGGAGGACGTGCAGGACGGTGCGCATTGAGGGGCGAGGCTACTACCGGCGGGCGGCTCGACCCTGAAGCCGCGAGCCCGACGCCGCGAGCCGCCGCCAGATGATCGCCGTCAGCAGCGAGAGCTCGATGCCCATCGTCTCGTTGCGGCCCGCCAGCCGCCGCAACGAGCGGAACGCCAGCCAGGCGGCGGGCTCCGGCGGTCGTCCCAGCCGTGCCACCCGCCGCACGGCGCGCGCCTTGCCCCCCTCCAGCGCCCCCCCGGTTCGCGCTTCGATCGTCTGCGCGGCGAGCGCGATGCGGCGCACGTTGGCCTCGTAGGAGCGCCGGCCGTGGGCCGCGATTCGGCGCAGGCTCTGCCCTGGGTTGCGCCAGCTCAGCAGGCGCCTTGGATCCCAGCCGCGCATCGCGGCGTCGTGTCCGAGCGCCGCGCTGCCGTGCTGCACGTAGTCGTACAGCGGCCTGTCGACGTACGCGATCCCTCCGGTGGCGAGCGCGACGGACGCGATCCAGTGATCGTGGAACGCGTCCCCGACCTGCGGTGGGAAGGGGAGCACCAGGTCGAGCAGCTCGCGCCGGAACAGAGATGCCGCGCCGGTCACGGTGTTGGCGAGCAGCAGCGACGCCAGGTTGGTGTGGTTGTTGCGCCGCCCGCGCCAGAAGGTGTCGGAGATCACCCTGCCGCTCTCGTCGACGATCCGCATGTCGCTGTATGCGAGCTGTGCGTCCCCGCAGGCGGCGAGCAGCGCGGCGAGCTTCTCGGGGTACCAGCGATCGTCCTGGTCGGCCAGGGCGACGAACGAGGCCCGTTGCGGGACCATCTTGAGCGCCCGCTCGAAGTTGAGGTAGAAGCCAAGCCGCTCATCACCGTGGGAAAGCGTGAAGCGCGGCTCGTCCGCGGTCAGCGCGCGCAGCCGCTCGAAGCGCTCCTCGGAGGAGCCGTCGTCGCTGATCAGGCAAACCCACGCCTCGTGCGTCTGCTCGCGGATCGAGGCGATCTGCCGCTCGAGCAGCAGCGGGTCGGGGTCGAAGGCGGCCATGCAGATCGCCACCAGGGGAGCCTGCGCGGGCATCGTGCTCAGTAGGCGCCCTGCCTGCGGACGATCGCGCCCGGCGTGCGGAGCAGGATCGCCAGGTCGCCGGTCAGCGAGAGGTTGTCGAGGTAGTCGCGCTCCATCGCCAGCCGCTCCTCGAAGCTGAGGTCGCCGCGACCGTAGACCTGCATCGGTCCCGTCATCCCCGGCTTCACCGCGAGCCTGATCCGCTGCCGCTCGTCGTAGAGCGCCACCACGGCCTCCTCCTCGGGCCGCGGCCCGACCAGCGACATCTCGCCCTTCAGCACGTTGAAGAACTGCGGCAGCTCGTCGAGGCTGAACCGCCGCAGCAGCCGGCCGGCACGGGTGACGCGGGGGTCGTCGACGATCTTGAAGGCCGGCTCGTCGAGCTCCCGCAAATCGACGAGGCGGTCGAGCTGCTCTTCGGCGCCCTGCACCATGGTGCGGAACTTGACCATCGTGAACGGCTCGCCGTCCTGGCCGGCGCGCCGCTGGCGGAAGAGGGCCGGACGCCCCGAGTCGGCCAGGATGAAGACCGCGATCGCCAGCAGCAGCGGGGAGAGGAGGACGAGCAGGGTCGCCGAGACGACCACGTCCAGGGTGCGCTTCAGGGCCATGGTCGAGCGCGACGGGTCGGAGAAGCGGAAGTCGAGCACCGGCAGCTCGGCCAGCCGGTTGAGCTCGACCCCCGGCCCGAGCAGGCCGTAGTGCTGCGGCAGGAAGCTGAGCCCCAGCCCCGCCACCTTGCACTCCTCGATCAGCCGCTCGGCCTCCGCCTCGCTCATCTCCTGACCGCCGGCGGTGACGACGACCCGCTCCACCTCGTGCTGCTCCGCCACCCAGGCGAGGTCGGCCACGGAGCCCAGCCTGGGCAGCACGGACGCCGCGGCCGCTTCGCCCGGCGGGGAGAGGTAGCCGATCAGCCGCAAGCGCGCCTCGGGATGGGTGGCGGCGCGGCGCGCGACGGTGTCGACCGCCGCCGCCGGCCCGACCACGATGCCGGTCGCAACGCCGATCAGGCGGCGCCAGAGGAAGCGCAGCACGGCGCGCACGACGAAGGCGGCGCCCAGCGTCCCGACGCCGACGATGATCGCGCTGGGTGCCGAGAGGGGTCCGGCCGGGGTCAGCGCCAGCACCGCGTCCAGCGCGATCGTGCCGAGCGCGCTCGCCGAGACCAGGGCCGGCAGCTCGTCGAGCGTGCTGTGGCGGATGCGCCGGTGGTCGTTGTCGTAGAGGCCGTGGACCTTGACGACGAGGATCCAGATCGGGCTGATCAGCACCGCCCAGAAGAGCGTGGCGACGTTGGTGGAGGCGGTGAAGGCGGTCGCCGCGCAGAGCGCCGCGATCAGCGCCGCCCAGTCCCCTGCGGCGAGTATGCGTCGCAGCAGCTCACCCCGCCGCCGCGAGCCGGCCGGGCCGGTCAGCCCGAGGTGTGCCGCGAGATCGGTTCGCGGCTGGGGTGGGCGGGACGTGGGCACGGCCGGCTGGGGTGGGCGGTGGGCGGTCGTGTCCTGAACGGGGCGGTTCATGTTTCGCCGCCTCCCAGCCCCGGCGCCCGCGGGTTGAGCTGCCTGGCCTTTTCCAGATCGGCGCGGGCCCCCGCCGCGTCGCCGGCCTCCCGCCTCACCCTGGCGCGCAAGAAGTAGAGCTGCCAGTTGCGGTCCTCTCGTTCGATTGCTTCCGTGAGTCGTTCATCGGCAGTGCGGTAGTCGCCCTGCAGCTCGGCCAGCAGCCCGAGCTGCAGGTAGGGGGAGGCTGCCCACGGCTCGATCGAGCGGGCGGTGTTCGCGTGATCGACCGCCGAGACGAGGTTGGCTTCTGCGGCGGCGCGCTGGCTCGTCGTCGATCTCGCGGTCGACCAGGAGCGGGCCGACAAGGGCGATCGCCGAGACCCAGGCGACGAGCAGCCCGGCCACGGCGAGCCCGAAGCGCCTCCCGTCGGCGCGCGAGCGGCGCTGCGGCGTTTCCGGCGGAGGCGATGCGAGCTGGCTGCACCTCACGCTCACCAGGACGCCGGCGGCGAGGAAGAAGACCGCGCCGAGCGCCGCGATCTGCCAGAACCAGTCGATGCCGGCGCCGACGGCGAAGGCGACCATGGCGGCGAGAAGCGCCGCGTAGCGTTCCCGCTGCGGGTGCTGAGCGGCCCGCCAGGCGGAGAAGCCGGTCCAGAGCAGGAAGACGACGAGCGCCAGCACCAGCAGGCCGCCGACGACCCCCAGCTCCGCGAAGGACTGCAGGTAGAGCGAGTGAGCGGTGTGCACGGTCATGTCGATCGAGCGGTGCTGGTCCCAGGAGAAGACGTACGTGCCGGCGCCGGTTCCCAGCAGCGGCTTTTCGGCGAAGGCGTCGACCGCCACGCGCCAGAAGTCCTTGCGGCCGGCTCCGCAGAGCTGCGCGAAGTGCTGTTCGGGGTTGTTCGGGAACTGGACGTCGGGGTTGGAGAACTGATGCCAGGCGCGTCCCCCGACGGCGATCGCCGCGCCGATCGCGAGGATCGCCGCGACAAGCGCGGCGCGGCGCAGGAGGACCGGGTTGCGCGAGAGCTCGAGCACCCGTCCGGTCAGCGGCCCACCTCGACGCTCGAGCCGCCTCAGGCCGGCGAAGAGGAGAAGCGCCAGCGCGGTTCCTCCGAGCAGGATCGGCAGTACCGTCGCCCCCTGGTCGACGGATGCGTGACTTGCGAGATTGTTCGCCAGGCTGTACCGCGCCTGCACGGCGAGGACCGCGGGCAGGACGCCGATCGCCCCGATCGCCAGCGTCGCCAGCAGCCAGAGCCGGTCGCGGGAGAGGACGAGCAGGCTGCCCGAGGCGACGAGCAGGGAGAGCAGGCCGCCGCGCGAGTAGGTGAAGTAGAGCGTCAGCAGGACCGCGGGCAGAAGCCCGGCCGAGAGCCCGCGCAGCCAGGCCCAGCCGGCTCGCCGGCTCGCCCAGAGCAGCAGGGCGACTGCGATCCCGGACATCGCCCCGTTGGCGTTCCAGTAACCGAGCGGATAGCGCAGTCGCGGGCCACTTCCAAGCGAGTTGCCCACCTCGACCACGTGGGGCAGAAGGCGGCTGCTCAGGCCGAGCAGCGCCACAACCGCAATGGATATTGCAAGCCCCTCGGCGAAACGTTGGCGCCTTTCGTCGGTTTGGGCGATGAGGAAGGCCGCGAGGAAGAAGCCGAGGTAGACGAGCACGCGGTCCGCCTCGATGACGCTCAGCTCGACAGAGCCGGACCACAGAGATGAGATCGCAGACAGCACCGCAAGCCCGCCGATCAGGCCCAGCCCGAGGTACAGCGAACGGCCGAGCTTGGCCCGGTTCGCTCCGCCGAAGACGAGGATCGCGACGACCAGGAGGAGCCACACGGCGAGGCCGGCGATATGGCGGGGGCTCACTTCGTACCCGCCCCCGGCCAGTGCAAGTCCATCGATCAGGACGATCGGAGCGAGGAGGGCCGCCATTTGGTCTAACCTTGCGGGCGATGGACGGGACGCGCCGCCAGGCCCTACCTCTGGGTCGCCTCGCCGCTGGGTTGTCAGTGTTTGCTCTGCTCGCATTTGCCTGCTTGCCGATCCTCGCCTTCGCCGATTCGAGCGAAATCGAATACGGAACCTCAATTCCGGGAGCGACGGGCCATGGCCCGACTATCAATGGCAGGGGCTCGAATGGTGGGTCGGCGACCTCTTCGAGCGTCCCAGCCCCCGCTCAGTCTGCCACGCGATCCGGCTCTTCGCGCACGCACGCGATCGCTTCCGGGCGTCAGGGGCGGCAGGGCGGCGGCGAAAGTGGCGCGCGGGGCGAGCCCGGCAAGGCTGGAGTCGGTTCGGCCGGCGTGACGGGTGCGACTCATACGTCGAGCGGCTCCGGGCCGTCGCCGCTGGTGCCGATCCTGATCGCGATGCTGGCCCTCGCGGCGATTTCGATCGGCGTCGTCGCGGCGCGTCAGCGCCGCCAGCGCGGAGGCTCCGTCTCGCCCAAGGCCGGCTGAGCGCATGCGGCAGCATGCGAAGCGCCTGATCTGGAAGACGTGCGTTTGGACAGCCGGGCTCGCCGCCGTAACGGCGACGTTCGCGGTTGCGGCACCGGCTGCGAGCGCGCTTCCGGCCGACTTCTGGGGCGTCGTGCCGCAGGCGCCGCCAAGCCTCGAACAGGTCCAGCGGCTGAGGCGCGGGGGTGTCGAGAGCCTCCGGATCCCGGTCGACTGGCGCGCCGTTCAGCCGGTCGAAGGAGGCGCTTTCGACTGGTCGGCCACCGACGCGCTCGTCCGCAGCGCAGCCGAGGCCGGGCTCGATGTGCTCCCCTGCCTCTATGGCGCTCCCGCCTGGGCCGTGCCCGTGGCGCGGGTCCCCGGCTCGACCGCCACGGCGCCGAGGCATCTGCCGGCCGGCGGCGGCGCGGGCGCCGCCTGGGCGAGCTTCCTCAGGCAGGCGGTTGCCCGCTACGGGCCCAACGGCGAGCTTCTGGGCGGAAAACCCGGAAGTCCCGAAGCGCCCGATCCGCGTCTGGCAGATCTGGAACGAGGAGAACTTCAAATACTTCGTCGCTCGGCCCAATCCGGCCGAATACGGCAAGCTCGTCAAGATCTCCTACGCGGCGATCAAGGGGGCCGACCCCGGGGCGAAAATCGTCCTCGGCGGGATGTTCGCGCGACCCAGGGAGGGGCTCTCGAAACGCAAGCCGCGCAAGGCCTACATTGCGCGACGCGACTTCCTCAGCCAGATGTACAAGAGCACGCCGGGGATCGCGTCGAAGTTCACGGCGTCGCGCTGCACCCCTACTCGAGCACCTTCAAGTACATGGGTGCCCGAGATCGAAGAAGTCCGCGCGGCGCTGAAGAAGAACCACGACGCCGCGCAAGGGCCTCTGGATCACCGAGCTTGGCTGGAGCTCCCAGCCCCCGACCTTCGGCAACCCCTTCGCGAAGGGCCCGGCTGGCCAGGCGGCGCAGCTGAAGGGCGCCTTCACGCAGCTGCTCGCGCAACCAGGGGAAGTGGCGCGTGCAGCAGGTCTACTGGTTCTCGGTCGACGACCAGCCCGGTGGCTGCAACTTCTGCGACGGCAGCGGCCTGTTCGGCGCCGGCTTCGTCGCCGAAGCCCGTCCTGGTACGCCTACGTGAAGTTCGCCGGCGGCACTCCGTAGCAGCGTCCGCGTAAGATCGGTGGCGTTGGGCACCGATCGGAAACGCGACCGTCGAATCCACCTCGTCAAGCGCGTTGGCCGACCCGCTGGCGCCGTTCAGCGCGCCCGTCAGGCGCTGGTTCGAGGCCTCCTTCGAGGCGGCCGACGCCGGCCCAGGCGGGCGGCTGGGAGGCGATCTCCGGTGGCGCCAACGCGCTGATCTGCGCCCCGACGGGCTCCGGCAAGACGCTGGCCGCCTTCCTCTGGGGGATCGATCGGCTCTCGCGGGCGCCGGCTGCGGGGCGGCGGCGTGCGGATCGTCTACGTCTCGCCGCTCAAGGCCCTCTCCTACGACATCGAGCGCAACCTGCGGGCGCCGCTGCGCGGGCATCGGCGCCGACATCTCGGTCGGCCTGCGCACCGGCGACACCAGCCAGTCCGAACGCCGCGCGATGCGCAAATCACCGCCCGACATCCTGATCACCACCCCCGAGTCGCTCTACCTGATCCTCTCCTCCGGCGCCCGCGAGATCCTCACCACCGCCGAGGCGGTGATCGTCGACGAGATCCACGCCGTGGCCCAGTCCAAGCGAGGCTCCCACCTGGCCCTGACCCTGGAGCGCCTCGAGCACCTTTGAGGGGTCGAGGCGACGCACTCCCCGACCTCCGCGTCAGCGCATCGGCCTCTCCGCCACCCAGCGCCCGCTCGAGCGGATCGCCCAGTTCCTCGTCGGACCAAAGCGCGAGTGCAAGATCGTCGACGCCGGCCGCACCAAGGAGCTCGACCTGCAGATCGTCGTCCCGGTCGAGGACATGGCCGACCCGGGCGCCCGGCCCGCTTCCCCGAGCCGGACGGCATCTCCGACCGGGGGAGCCAGTCACACCGCGCTCGATCTGGCCCGCGATCTACCCCGAGCTGCTCAAGCTCGTCCGCGAACACACCTCGACGATCGTCTTCGTCAACAACCGCCGAGCCGCCGAGCGCCTGGCAAAGCGCCTCAACGAGCTGGCTGCGAGGATCCAGAACTGCCGGCGACTGAGCATGGGGCACCTTCAGATCGCCGCTGCGCCCACCACGGCTCGCTCTCCCACGAGGAGCGCACCGTCGTCGAGGAGCTGCTCAAGTCGGGGCAGCTCCCCTGCCTCGTCGCCACCTCCTCGCTTGAGCTCGGCATCGACATGGGCGCCGTCGACCTCGTGATCCAGGTCGAGTCGCCGAAGTCGGTCAGCCGCGGGCTGCAGCGGATCGGCCGCGCCGGCCATTCGCCTCGGCGAGGTCTGCCAAGCGGCCGCATCTTCCCCAAGTTCCGCGCCGACCTGCTCGAGTGCGCGGTCGTCGCGACGCGGCATGCGCGAAGGCGAGATCGAGGAGACGGTGATCCCGCAGAACCCGCTCGACGTGCTCGCCCAGCACCTCGTCTCGATGGCGGCGCTGGACGAGTGGGAGGTCGACGAGGTCGAGCGCCTCGTCACCGCCACCGAGCCCTTCCACGACCTCTCCCGCGAGCAGCTCGAGAACGTGCTCGACATGCTCGACGGCCGCTACCCCTCCGACCGCTTCGCCGAGCTGCGCCCCCGCATCGTCTGGGACCGCACCGCGGGCACGCATCCACGGCCGCAAAGGCGCCCGCCAGCTCGTCGTCACCAACGCCGGCACGATCCCCGACCGCGGCCTCTACGGCGTCCACCTTCCCGACGGCCGCCGGGTCGGCGAGCTCGACGAGGAGATGGTCTACGAGGCGCGCCCCGGCCAGACCTTCCTGCTCGGCGCGACGACCTGGCGGATCGAGGAGATCACCCGCGACCGGGTGATCGTCACCCCGGCGCCCGGCCCCCCGGCGCCGTCCCCTTCTGGAAGGGCGACGGGATCGGCCGCCCGGCCGAGCTGGGCCGGGCGATCGGCGCCTTCGCCCGCGAGGCGGTCTCCCGCGAGCCGGCCGAGCTGGCCGCCGAATACGACCTCGACCGCCGCGCCGCCGAGAACCTCGTCGCCTACCTGCGCGAGCAGCAGGCCGCCACCCGCGTCGTCCCCTCCGACGAGACGATCGTCGTCGAGCGCTTCCGCGACGAGATCGGCGACTGGCGCCTCTGCGTCCTCTCGCCCTACGGCGGCCGCGTCCACGCCGCCTGGGGGCTGGCGCTGGCGCAGAAGATCCGCACCGAGCGCGAGCTCGAGGCGGACGCGATCTGGTCCGACGACGGCATCGTCGTCCACCTCCCCGACGCCGACGAGCCGCCCCCCGCCGACCTCGTCATGGTCGAGCCCGACGAGCTCGAGGACCTGGTGGTGCGCGAGCTGTCGGGCTCGGCGCTGTTCGGCGCCCGCTTCCGCGAGAACGCCTCCCGCTCGCTGCTGATCCCGCGCGCCTACCCCGGCAGGCGCACACCGCTCTGGCAGCAGCGGCTGAAGGCGCAGAGCCTGCTCGAGGTGGCGCGCGACTTCCCCCGCTTCCCGGTCGTCCTGGAGACCTACCGCGAGTGCCTGCGCGACGTCCTCGACCTGCCCTCGCTGGCGCAGATCCTGCGCGACCTCCACTCGCGCCGCATCAGCCTGGTCGAGGTCGAGACGCCGACCGCCTCGCCCTTCGCCTCCTCGCTGCTCTTCGACTACGTCGCCACCTACATGTACGAGGGGGACACGCCGAACGCCGAGCGGCGCGCCGCCGCGCTGGCCCTCGACCGCGACCTGCTGCGCGAGCTGCTCGGCCAGGAGGAGCTGCGCGAGCTGATCGACCCCGAGGCGCTGGAGGAGGTCGAGGCGCAGCTCCAGCACCGCGCCGAGGCCGGGCCGCGCCGGCGACCGCGACGCCCTCCAGCAGATCCTGCGCAACGTCGGCGACCTGACCGCGGAGGAGTGCGCCGAGCGGGTCGCGGAGGGCTACTCGGCGGCCTCGATGCTGGAGAAGCTGGTCGCCGAGCGCCGCGCCGCGCCGGTCCGCGATCGGCGGCGAGGAGCGCTACATCGCCGCCGAGGACGCCGGCCTCTACCGCGACGCGCTCGGCGTGCCGCCGCCGGCCGGCCTGCCGGAGACCTTCCTCGAGGACCACCCCGACGCGATGCGCGCCCTCGTCCGCCGCTACGCCCGCACCCACGGCCCCTTCCCGACCGCGCAGCTCGCCGCCCGCTACGGCGTCGACCCGTTCCCAGCTCTGCGCGAGCTGGAGCGCGAAGGCGCCCTCGTGCGCGGCGAGCTGCTGCCCGGCGGCACCGAGCGCGAGTGGTGCGACGCCGACGTGCTGCGCCGCGTGCGCCGCGCCAGCCTCGCCCACCTGCGGCGCGAGGTCGAGCCCGCCGCCCGCGACCGCTTCGCCCGCTTCCTGCCGAGCTGGCAGAACGTCGATGCCCACCGCGCCGCCGGCGCCGGCCCCGACCGCCTGCGCGAGGCGCTGGTGCCGCTGCAGGGCGTCGCCCTGACCCCGAAGGTCTGGGAGGGAGACGTGCTGCCGCGCCGGCTCGGCGCCTACTCGCCGATCTGGCTCGACGAACTCTGCACGAGCGGCGAGGTCGTCTGGATCGGCGCCGGCGCGATCGGCCGCAGCGACGGCCGCGTCGCGCTCTACTTCCGCGAGGACGTCCGCCTCGCCGGCCCGCCGCCCGCCGCCGCCAAGCTGGAGCGGCCCGAGGGCGAGGTCGCACGACGCGATCCGCGAGCGGCTCGCCGCCGGGCCCGACTTCTGGCTCGACCTGCTCGCCGACCTCGACTTCTCCGCCGAGGAGCTGCACAACGCCCTCTGGGACCTCGCCTGGTCGGGCGAGGTGACCAACGACGCCTTCTCGCCGCTGCGGGCGCCGCGCCTGCGCGCCGTCGCCACCGCAGGAGCGGACCGGGGGCGCCGCTTCGCCCGCCGCCGCCCCGCGGCCGGCGCCGCCGTGCAGGGCCGCTGGTCGCTGACCGCGCCGCTCTTCGCGAACGCACCGCCCGTCGGCCCGCGCCTCCGCGCCCAGGCCGAGCTGATGCTGGAGCGCTACGGCATCGTCACCCGCGAGACCGTGCTCGCCGAGGGCGTCCCGGGCGGCTTCTCCACCCTCTACGCCGAGCTGGGCAACCTGGAGCTGCTCGGCGCCGCCCGCCGCGGCTACTTCGTCGAGGGCCTCGGCGGCGCCCAGTTCGCCCTGCCGGGCGCGGTCGAGCGGCTGCGCTCGCTGCCCGAAGCCGACGGCTCCGCACCTGCTGCTCGCCGCCACCGACCCGGCCAACCCCTACGGCGCCTCGCTGCCCTGGCCGAAGCCGCTGTCCGGCCGCCGTCCCGCCCGCGCCCCCGGCGCCCACGTCCTGCTGCGCGACGGCGAGCCCGTCGTCTACGTCGAGCGCGGCGGCCGCAGCATCCTCCGCCTCGCGCCGCTCGGCGACGCCGAGCTGGCCGCCGCCATGGCCGCCCTCGCCGAGGCCGTCTCGGCCGGCCGCCTGCCCAAGCTCGCGGTCGAGAAGCTCGACGGCGAGCCGGTGATCGGCTCCGGCCACGAGGAGGCCCTGCTCAGCGCCGGCTTCAGCCGCGGCCCCCGCAAGCTCACCGTCTCAGCCTAGGAGACGGTCCAGGTGTCGCCGGCGTGGAGGAACTCGTCGAGGCTGGCGGGCGTCGCCTCGGCGAAGGCGGTGGCCAGCCTCTGCTGGCGGCCTTCGCCGAAGACCGGCCGCTTCACGTCGCGCAGGACGCCGATCGGAGTCGGGCCGGTCGGCCGCTCGGCGAGGTGGGCGAGGGCGGTCGCGTAGCTCGGGTCCTCGCGGTGGGCGTCGTGGACGACGAGGGCGTCCTCGCCGACCTCGGCGACGTCGGCCAGCTCCAGGTGGCCGTCGGCGGAGCGGATCACGCCCCGCTCGCCGTCGGCGCCGAAGCGCAGCGGCTCGCCGTGCTCGAGCAGGATCTGGTTGGGGCGGCCGCCCTTGCCGCGGATCGCGTCGAAGGCGCCGTCGTTGAAGACGTTGCAGTTCTGGTAGATCTCGACGAAGGCGGAGCCCTCGATGCTCGGCGGCGGCCTCAGCACGCTCGCGACGTGCTTCTTCTCGACGTCGATCGTGCGTGCGACGAAGGAGGCCTCGGCGCCGAGCGCCAGCGCCGCCGGGTTGAAGGGCGGGTCCTCGGAGCCGAACGGGGTCGACTTGGTGACCTTGCCCTTCTCGCTGGTCGGCGAGTACTGGCCCTTGGTGAGGCCGTAGATCTGGTTGTTGAAGAGGAGGATCTTGATCGGCACGTTGCGGCGCAGGGCGTGGATCAGGTGGTTGCCGCCGATCGAGAGCCCGTCGCCGTCGCCGCTGACCACCCAGACCGAGAGGTCTTCGCGGGAGGCGGCGATGCCGGTCGCCAGCGCCGGGGCGCGGCCGTGGATGCCGTGCATCCCGTAGGTGTCCATGTAGTAGACGAAGCGGCCGGAGCAGCCGATCCCGGAGATGAAGACGGTCCGCTCGGGCGGGATGCCGAGCTCCGGCATCAGCGCCTGGACCGAGGCGAGGATCGCGTAGTCGCCGCAGCCCGGGCACCAGCGCGTTTCCTGGTCGGACTGGAAGTCCTCCTTGGTCAGCGCCGCCAGGCTGCCGTTGCTGCTGCCGTTGTCGCTCATCTCAGTGCCTCCAGGATCCCCTGCTCCAGCTCCTCGGCGAGGATCGGCAGTGCCCTCGACCTTGTTGTAGCCGGCCGCGTCGACCAGGAACTTGGCGCGGAGGATGCCCAGCAGCTGGCCCGAGTTCAGCTCCGGCACCAGCACCTTCGGGAACGCGCTTCAGCGACCTCGCCGGTGTTGACGCGGCAGGGGGTGGACGGTGCGCAGGTGGGCGGTGGCGACCGGGTGCCCCGCTCGCGCACCCGCCGCGCCGCGGCCCGGATGACGCCGTAGGTCGAGCCCCAGCCGAGCACCAGCAGCTCGGCGCCCTCGTCGCCCTCGACCTCCAGCTCGGGCAGTTCCTCGGCGAGCTTCTCCAGCTTGCTCGGCGCGCAGCTTCGTCATCAAGGCGTGGTTGGCGGGGTCGTAGCTGATGTTGCCGGTCCCGTTCTCCTTCTCGAGCCCGCCGATCCGGTGCTGCAGGCCGGGCGTCCCGGGGATCGCCCAGGGCCGTGCGCCGTGGTCGTCGCGCGAGTAGGGGAGGAACTCGTCGCCGTCGCTCGGGGCCTCCGCGAAGTGGGGGTCGATCTCCGGCAGCTCCTCGGCTGCGGGATCCGCCACGGCTCCGAGGAGTTGGTGAGGAAGGTGTCGGCGAGCAGGATCACCGGCGTGCGGTAGCGGACCGCGACGCGCACCGCCTCGACCGCGCAGGCAAAGCAGTCGGCCGGCGTGGCGGCGGCGATCACCGGCAGCGGCGACTCGCCGTGGCGCCCGTTGATCGCCATCAGCAGGTCGGTCTGCTCGGTCTTGGTCGGCATCCCGGTCGAGGGGCCGGCTCGCTGCACGTCGACGATCACGAGCGGCAGCTCCACCATCGCGGCCAGCCCGATCGTCTCCGCCTTCAGGTCCATCCCGGGGCCGCTCGTCGCGGTGATCGCGAGCTGGCCGGCGAAGGCGGCGCCGATCGCCATGTTGACGGCGGCGATCTCGTCCTCGGCCTGGAGCGTGTGGACGCCGAAGCGGCCGTACCGCGCCAGGTGGTGGAGCAGCTCGGTCGCCGGCGTGATCGGGTAGCTGGCGAAGAAGGGCTGTAGGCCGCTCTTGACGCCGGCTGCGACCAGGCCCAGCGCCAGCGCCTCGGCGCCGTCGACGTTGCGGTAGTCGCCCGGCTCGAGCGGCGCCGGCTCGATCTCGACCGGCGACGCGATCAGCTCGGCCGTCTCGCCGAAGTTGTAGCCCGCCTTGAAGGCGGCGACGTTCGCCGCCAGGATCGTCGGCTTCTTGCCGAACTTCGCCTCCAGCCAGGCGAGTGTCGCCTCGACCGGCCTCCCGTACATCCAGGAGATCAGGCCGAGCGCGAAGACGTTCTTGCTGCGCTGCGCTTCCGACGCCTTGATCCCCTCGACCTCCTCGGTCGCGCGGGTCGTCATCGTCGTCATCGGCACGCGGACGACCTTGTAGCTGTCGACGCCGCCGTCGTCGAGCGGGTTGGCCTCGTAGCCGGCCTTGCGCAGGTTGGCCTCGGTGAAGGCGTCCTCGTTGACGATCAGCGTGCCGCCCGGCTCGAGCGCGGCGAGGTGGGAGCGTCAGCGCCGCCGGGTTCATCGCGACCAGCGTGTTGGGGTGGTCGCCGGGGGTGAGGATGTCGCGCGAGGCGAAGTGGATCTGGAAGGCGGAGACGCCGCGCGGGGTGCCGGCCGGGGCACGGATCTCGGCCGGGAAGTCCGGCAGCGTGACGAGGTCGTTGCCGAGATGCGCCGTGGCGGCGGTGAACCCGGCCCCCACGAGCTGCATGCCATCGCCCGAATCCCCGGCGAACCGGATGATGACTCTCTCTTGCTTCTTAGCTGTCGTCGTCACGTAATGGCCGGCGCCTCCAGCCAGCCAAAGCGCGACGATAGTCGTGCTGCGGCAACCCCACATCAGTAGGAACCCGCAGACAGCAGCGCGGCCGACCCCCTTCCTCCGGGGTGATCGCCACGCGTAACCGCAATACCCGGCGCGACAGGGCCTCGGCGGCCCGAGCCGCGCGTACGATTGTCGGGCCCGGGCCTGACCGTCAGGCCGCCCTAATGCGAATGGGGGAACCCGTAGGCGCCACGAGCCCGATACCTGCATCGAAGCGGCGCCGGCGAGCGTTCGAGATCCCGAGCGCTCTCCGGGGCGGCCGCCGCCTCTCGCTGCGGTGGCGCTTCCTGGTCGCCATGCTGGCGGTGATCCTCGTCGCCGAGACGGTGATCGCCGTCACCTTCTACAACCAGCAGCGGCAGCACTCGCTCAACGAGCAGCTCGGCGCGCTGGACCAGCGCATGCACGACATCAGCGACTTCCAGTTCGGCGTCGCTCAGCTCGCCCTCCAGCCCACGCCGGTCACCGTGCGCCAGATCAGCGATCTCAGCACCATGGTCCACTCGTCCGAGGCAGCCTGGCTTCAGATGAGCCCAGCCGGGAATCGGACGGCGATCCGCCTCCTCGAGCCGCGCTTCGAGTCTCTCGTGCGGGTGCGGGTGCGCCTCGATCACCTGCCGCCTCACGTGCCCCTGCGCGGGGTGGACAGGACCAACCTGATCGCCGAGACGCGGAAGCTGATGGCGACCACGATCCAGCTCCACCACGCCATCGACGCGCGCATACTCGCGGCGCGGGCAAAGGCGGAGAGCCAGGAGGACGACGCCTTCCAGACCTTCCTGGCGGGCAGCGCGATCTCGCTGGTCGCGGCGCTGGCCCTCGCCCTCCTGCTCGCCCGGACGATCAGCCGCCCGGTGGAGCGCCTCGCGGCGGGGGCGCGGCAGCTCGGCGGCGGCCGGCTGGACTACCGCCTCGACGCCGGCTCGAGCGACGAGATCGGCGTCGCGGCCGCCGAATTCAACCAGATGGCCGCCCAGCTCCAGGAGGCGCAGGCGACGCTCGAGGAGCGGGTGCGCAGGCGCACCGGCGAGCTTGCCGAGGCGAACCGGGAGCTCGGCGAGGCGAACCGGGAGCTCGACCTGCACCGGGTCGAACAGGAGCGCCTGGCCCAGGAGCGCCGCGCACTGCTCAACCGCGTGATCGGCGCGCAGGAGGAGGAGCGCCAGCGCATCGCGAGGGAGCTGCACGACGAGACGGGGCAGTCGCTGACGGCGCTCGGGCTCGGCCTCGAAGCCGCGACGGGGGAGCTGCGCTCGGGCGCGCGGCAGGGTCTCGACGAGAGGCTGACCGGCCTGGCGCACGTCGCGGCGGAGGCGATCGAGGAGCTGGACCGCCTCGTCCTCGACCTGCGCCCGGCCCAGCTCGACCACCTCGGCCTGGTCGCCACCCTGCGCTGGTACGTGGCGCGCGTCCAGGCGCAGACCGGCCTGGCGGCTCACCTGACGGTGCGGGGCGACTCGAAGCGGTTGCGGCCGGAGCTCGAAACGACGCTGTTCCGGATCGCCCAGGAGGCGCTCACCAACGTCACCCGCCACGCCCAGGCCGGCAGGGTGGAGGTGGTGCTGAGTTTCGAGCCGGGCCTGCTGAGCCTCGAGGTGGAGGACGACGGGGTCGGCTTCGACGCGGAGGCGACGAGCGTCGCCCCCTCGTCCCTGGGCCTGATCGGGATGCGGGAGCGAGCCCAGCTGATGGGCGGCGCGATGGCGGTGCGCTCGCGGCCCGGCGAGGGCACGCAGCTCAGCGTCACGGTTCCGCTCGAGGGCGGGCGGCGATGAGCCTGCGGCTGCTCCTCGTCGACGATCACGCGCTGATCCGCGAGGGCCTGCGCGCCGTGCTCGAATCGGGCGGCGAGATGAAGGTGGCGGGCGAGGGCAGCAGCGGCCTCGAGGCGATCGAGGCCTTTCGCCGCCTGCGGCCCGACGTCGCGCTGCTCGACATCGGGATGCCGGACATGGACGGCCTCGCCGCCTGCAAGCGGATCCGCGCCGAGCACCCCGACGCCCGCATCATCATCCTCACCGTCCACGCCGAGGAGCAGTTCTTCTTCGAGGCGCTGCGCGCCGGGGCGCACGGCTACGTGCTGAAGCGCTCCACCGCCGAAGACCTGCGCCGGGCGATCCGCACCGTCGCCGCGGGGCGGACGTGGCTCTCCCCGGAGCTGGCGGGGAGCCTGGTCGAGGACTTCGTCGGCCGCGCCCGGGCCGGCGAGGGCGATCAGATGCTGGGCGCCCTGACCGCCCGCGAGCGGGAGGTGCTGAAGCTCGTCGCCGAGGGCAACACGAACGCCGCGATCGCCGCGCTGCTCTCGATCTCCGTCAAGACCGTCCAGACCCACCGCGCCCGCGCGATGGAGAAGCTCGGGCTGCACGAGCGCACCGGCCTCGTGCGCTACGCGATCCGCACCGGCTTGATCGAGCCGTAGGCGCCTGGAGTCGGTCGAGCGCCCGACCCCGATTCAGCTCTGCGCCCGATACCGCTCCGCGGCCCTTCGCGCTGCACTGGGGTGGGATGGTCCGCTTCTCCGTCAAGAGCCTTGGGATGCTGGTCGTCTGGACGGGGGTTCTCATGGTCTTCACCTCGGCCGGAGGATCCCCGTCGATGCTCGGCGCGCTGCTGCTCGCCCTCTGCGGCGGCGCCTCTCTCGTCGCGCATGCGCGCCACGGCATCGCCCGCCTGCCCGGCACGACCCGCGCGCGCCAGCTGGCCGGCGGCATCGGAGCTCCCTCCACAACTCGGTCATCTCCCCTCACCACACGAGGGGGGCCCTGACCGAGGTCGGCTACTCGCTGCGCTGGTTGTGAGGCGCCGTCCCTGCCTCCTCGTCGTCTCCACCAGCGCAGCGCGGAGCCGGCGCAGCGATAATCGGGGGCATGGGGAACGGAGAGCAGGGCCCGGTCGAGCTGCTGCGCAGCGTGCCGCTCTTCGCCGACCTCGAGCAGGGTGAGCTGGAGCGCTTCTCGCGGGTCGCGGTTCCCCGCTCCTTCCCGGCCGGCACCCGCGTCTTCCACGAGGGCGACCACTCCGACGCCTGCTACATCGTCCGCTCCGGCAGCTTCCGCGTCACCCGCGAGCACTCCGACGGGCGCGCCATCACGCTCGCCACGCTCGGCCCCGGCGACATCTTCGGCGAGCTGGCGATGCTCGACCGCGAGGTTCGCTCGGCCAGCGTCGAGGCGCTAGCCGACGGCGAGCTGCTGGCCCTGCCGGCGCGGCGAGGTTCGTTCGCTGCTGGCCCGCCATCCCGAGATCGCCGTGAAGCTGGTGGCGGCGCTGGTGCGGCGGCTGCGCGCCGCCAACGAGCGGATCTCGCGCCAGTCCTTCCAGACCGTTCCCAGCCGGGTCGCCGGCGTCCTCTCCCAGCTCGTCGCCGAGGAGGCGTCGCACGCGGGGCAGGGCGGCGAGGTGACGATCCGCATGAACCAGTCCGACCTGGCCCAGCTGGCCGGGACCTCGCGCGAGAGCGTCAGCCGCTTCCTCGCCGACCTCGAGCGGGCCGGCGTGGTGCGGCCCGGCCGCGGCCGCGTCACCGTGCTCGCCCCGGCGAAGCTCGGCAACTACATCTACTGAGCTGGCCGGGGAGCGCCGGGTCATATACGCTCGCTTGCCGATGAAGGGCGGCATCTACGTGCTCAACTTCTACTCGGCGGTCTTCGTCGACCAGCTCAAGCGCGGCCGCAAGACCGCGACGATCCGGCTCGGCGACAAGAGCAGCAAGTACGAGCGGGGCCAGGTCGTCTGGGTCACCGTCGGCTTCCGCCACAGCCCGCGCGAGAAGATCTTCTCCGCGGTGATCGACGACGTCGAGGTGAAGCGGGTCGGCGAGCTCTCGCCGCGCGACATCGAGCACGACAACCCGGAGTTCCGCCGCCTCGAGGACGAGGTCAACTTCCTCGAGCAGATCTACGGCCGCACGATCTCCCGCGAGGACATCGTCACGGTGATCCGCTTCTCGCAGATCGTCGAGCCGCCCAGGGCGCACTTCGGCAACGGCGAGACGCCGCAGCCACAACTGAGCCGGGCACGCCGCTCACGACCCGCTATCTTTCAGCCGTTGGCACTCGCCCCGGTAGAGTGCCAAGCGCCTTCGAGGGCCCGCCAGGGCTCTCGGGCGCGTTCGACTTCGACTGACTTTGACCAGTAAACACCGACCGATAACGGAGGTTCACGGATGAAGCTGAAGCCCCTCGGGGACCGGCTGATCGTCAAGCCGATCGATGAGGAGGAGACGACCGCGAGCGGCATCGTCCTCCCCGACACGGCCAAAGAGAAGCCGCAGAAGGGCAAGGTCGTCGCCGTCGGCGACGGCGCGATCAACGAGGACGGCAGCCGCCGCCCGCTCGACGTGAGCGAGGGCGACGAGGTCCTCTACTCCAAATACGGCGGCACCGAGGTCACCGTCGAGGACGAGGACTTGCTCGTGCTGCGCGAGTCGGACGTCCTCGCCAAGCTCGGCTGACCCCGCCAACCGGACTTAGAAGACCAAGGAGGACTGAAATCAGATGGCTCACAAGGAGCTGAAGTTCAGCGAGGAGGCCAGGGGGGCCCTGCAGGCCGGCGTCGACGCGGTCGCCAACGCGGTCAAGGTCACCCTCGGCCCGAAGGGCCGCTACGTCGTGCTCGACAAGAAGTTCGGCGCGCCGACGATCACCAACGACGGCGTCACGATCGCCCGCGAGATCGAGGTCGAGGACGTCTTCGAGAACCAGGGCGCCCAGCTCGTGCGCGAGGTCGCCACGGCGACCAACGACGTGGCCGGCGACGGCACCACGACGGCGACCCTGCTGGCCCAGATCATCGTCCGCCAGGGCCTGAAGAACGTGGCCGCCGGCGCCAACCCGCTGGCCCTGCGCCGCGGCATCGAGAAGGCCGTCGACGAGGTGGTCGACAACCTGCGCGAGAAGCAGTCCAAGGAGGTTGCGGGCAAGGAGCAGATCGCCCGCGTCGCCGCCATCTCCGCCGCCGACGACGAGATCGGCAGCGTGATCGCCGACGCGATCGAGAAAGTCGGCAAGGACGGCGTCGTCAACGTCGAGGAGGGCCAGACCTTCGGCATGGAGCTGGAGTTCACCGAGGGGATGCAGTTCGACAAGGGCTACATCTCCCCGTACATGGTCACCGACCAGGACCGCATGGAGGCGGTGCTGGAGGACCCCTACATCCTGATCGCCAACCAGAAGATCGGCTCGGTGCGGGACATGCTGCCGGTCCTGGAGCAGGTGATGCAGGGCGGCAAGCCGCTGCTGATCGTCGCCGAGGACGTCGAGGGCGAGAGCCTCGCGACGCTCGTCGTCAACAAGCTGCGCGGCACCTTCACCGGCGTCGCCGTCAAGGCGCCGGGCTTCGGCGACCGCCGCAAGCGGATGCTCGAGGACATCGCGATCCTCAGCGGCGGCGAGGTGATCACCGAGGAGATGGGCCTCAAGCTCGAGAACACCCAGCTCTCCCAGCTCGGCAAGGCCCGCCGCGTCGTCGTCTCCAAGGACACGACGACGATCATCGACGGCGGCGGCGACGCCGAGGACATCAAGGGCCGGATCAAGCAGATCAAACAGGAGATCGAGAACACCGACTCCGACTTCGATCGCGAGAAGCTCCAGGAGCGGCTCGCCAAGCTGGCCGGCGGCGTCGCGGTGGTCAAGGTCGGCGCCGCCACCGAGACCGAGATGAAGGAGAAGAAGCACCGCGTCGAGGACGCCCTGCAGGCGACCCGGGCGGCGCTCGAGGAGGGCGTCGTGCCCGGGCGGCGGCGTGGCGCTGCTCAACGCGCAGTCCGGCGCTCGACCGTCGACTCGCTCGAGGACCCCGACGAGGAGACCGGCGCCCGGATCATCCACCGCGCGCTCGAGGAGCCGGTTCGCCAGATCGCCGAGAACTCCGGCCTGGAGGGATCGGTCGTCGTCAACAAGGTCCGCGACCTGAAGCCCGGCGAAGGCCTCAACGCGGCCACGGGCGAGTACGGCGACCTGATCAAAGCCGGCGTCATCGACCCGACGATGGTGACGCGCTCGGCGCTTCAGAACGCCGCGTCGATCGCCAAGAACATCCTCGTCACCGAGGCCGTCGTCGCCGAACCGCCCGAGAAGGAAGGCGGCGGCGGATGCCCGGCGGCATGCCCGACATGGGCGGGATGATGTAATTCGCCCTAACAGGCGAGTGACCCTTCGAGAGGCCCGGGAATCCCGGGCCTCTCGGTCTTCTGCTTTCGACTTTGACCCCCCCTATAGCAGGGTGAAAGTCGGAAGCGGGTGCGGACTCCCCGTTGATTGCGAGTCAACCATCTACGACTGCGAGAGGACGTCGGCCATGCGGAGCGGGGCGACCCCGAGCGCCTCGGCGTCGGCGGTGCCGCGCTCGCTGTCATCGAGACCTCCATCAGCTCGGCCTCCTCCCAGGTGGCGAATACCGCCTCGCCGAAGATCGTAGCGGAGGGCGATCAGGCCGGAGCGGACGAGCGGGAGGGGGAGATGGAGGAGCGGCCGCGGTCGCCCCGCGACGCGGCTGACGAGGTCGGACATCTCGTCGTAGCTGAGCGTCTCCGGGCCGGCCAGCTCGTAGCGCGGGCGCCGGTCGGCGCTCGCCGAGCGCGATGCGCCGCACGCAGCGGGCGACGTCGTCGGCCCAGATCGGCTGGAAGCGGGCCTGCGCCGTCGCCGGAGACCGGCAGCACCGGCAGGAAGGAGAAGCGGCGCAGCAGCGTCACCCAGGGATCGGTGCGGTCGTAGACGATCGAGGGGGCGAAGACCGTCGTCTCCAGCGGCGAGGAGGCGACCGCCCGCTCCGCCAGCCACTTGGCGCGGAAGAAGCGGGTGCGCTGGGCGGCGGAGGCGTTGAGGGCGCTGAAGAAGACGAAGCGCCGCACGCCGCTGCGCTCGGCGGCCCGCAGCAGGCGCACCGTCGCCAGCCCGTTCAGCTCCTCGATCCGCTGCGGCGGCTGGTCGCGGATCGTCGCCGCCAGGTGGACCACGGTGTCGACGCCGCGCAGCGCCTGGCGCACCAGGTAGGGGTCGGACATCTCGCCGAGGTCGCCGAGCGCGATCTGCACGTCGACCCGTCGCTCCCCCAGCCGCCGCGGCTCGCGCACCAGGCAGCGCACGTCCTCGCCCCGCTCCAGCAGCAGCGGCAGCAGTCGCGACCCGACGCTCCCGGTTGCCCCGGTCAGCAGCAGCATCGCCAGATCTCCATGCGGTTCGCGTCTCCCATGCGCCATCTCAACCCTAGATGGCCGCCGCGTCGCCATCCTCGTCCCGCATCCCTAAAATGGGCGCTCGCGCTTGGCGGGGGCCTGAGCCCGCCGGGCACCGAAAGACGACTTAGGAGAAGAAGCCTCGAATGACATACGTCATCGCCGAGCCGTGCATAGGCCAGAAGGACAACTCGTGTGTCGAGGTCTGCCCGGTCGACTGCATCCACCCGACCCCGGACGAGCCCGACTACGACTCGGTCGAGATGCTCTACATCGACCCGGACGAGTGCATCGACTGCGACGCCTGCGTCGAGGCCTGCCCGGTCGACGCCTGCTTCGCCGAGGACCAGCTCCCGGCTGAGTGGGCGAAGTACGCCGAGATCAACGCCGAGTACTACAAGAGCAAAAGCGCGGCCTGAGGCCTTGCGTAGCACGATGTGTGCTACGTTGAGATTGTGACGCGTTCTCTCCATGTGCGCCTTGACGACAGTTCTGTCGCGGCGCTCAGCGTCGTACGAGGGGACACGACGAGCGATTCCGAGGCGGTGCGCACCGCGCTCCGCGAGGCGGCTGCGAGGCGCCGAACGCGCTCCTCGATCACCGAGGAGGTCGAGCGGCTAGCTGCTGATGAGGCGGATCTGATCGAGATGCGGGCCATTCGCGAGGAGATGGCCGAGCTCGCGCCCGAATCGCTCGACTGACATGGTTCGCGGTGAGATCTTTCGGCTGCCGTCCCCGCGGCACGCGCGCGGTCGGGAGCAACGCGGGGCCCGCTATGCGGTCATCATCCAGGCCGACGAGTTCATGGCGCTGAGCACGACACTTGTCTCGCCGACGTCGACCAGCGCCCGACCGGCAACGTTCCGACCGGTCATCACCGTGGATGGCAGGGAGACCAGTGTCCTGGTCGAGCAGACCACCGTTGTAGACCCGCAGCGACTCGGACGCTCCGCCGGTCGCCTCGACGCCGATGAGCTTCGAAGCGTCGACGATGCTCTCGCCCTTGTCTTGGGCCTCTGACGTAGGTCGAATCGCCTGCCGGCAGAGCGCTCCGTTTCTACTGGATGACCGGCAGCGGGGTGCCGCCCAGCGGGAGGGCCTCCGCCGGGCCGGGAACCGCCTGAAGCACCGGCAGCTCCTGCGGGGTTGCGGCGACTGATGCCGCGGGCGGCCTGGCGGATCGCCTGGGAGGCGGGTGAGTCGGGCTCCGCGGTGACCAGCGGCGTGCCGGCGTCGGCGTGCTCGCGCAGCGGCTCGGAGAGCGGCACCTTGCCCAGCAGCGGCACGTCGAGCTCGTCGGCGAGGAGCTGGCCGCCGCCCTCGCCGAAGATCGTGAAGCGCTCGCCGTCGGGAGTGGTGAAGCCGGACATGTTCTCGATCACGCCGAGCAGCTCGAGGTCGAATTTGGCCGCCATCTCGGCGCGCGCGCCGCGCCACCGACTGGGCGGCCGGCTGCGGCGTGGTGACGATCACGAACTTCGCCTGGGGCAGGAGCTGGGCGAGCGTCATCGAGACGTCGCCGGTCCCCGGCGGCAGGTCGAGCAGCAGGTACTCCAGCTCGCCCCAGGCGACGTCCTCGAGGAACTGCTGGATCGCCTTGTGGAGCATCGGCCCGCGCCAGACGACCGCGGCGTTCTCCTCGACGAAGAAGCCGATCGACATCACCTTGACCCCGCCGGCGGCCTCCAGCGGCAGGATCTTGCGCTCGGCGTTGACCTCGGGTTTGCTGTTGACGCCCGAGCATGCGCGGGATCGAGTAGCCGTAGACGTCGCAGTCGAGGGCGCCGGCGGCGTGGCCTTCGGCGCTCAGCGCCGCGGCCAGGTTGGCGGTCATCGTCGACTTGCCGACGCCGCCCTTGCCGGAGGCGACGCAGATCACGTTCTTGACCTGGGCCAGCGCGCCCTCGCGGCAGCTTGCCGCGGCCGAGCGTCTGCTGGAGGTTGCCCTTCTCCTCGTCGGAGAGGACGTCGAAGCCGACCGCGACCTCGGTCACGCCCTCCAGCTCGCAGACCTGCTGGGCGACCGCCTGTTCGAAGTGGGAGCGGATCGGGCAGCCCGGCGTGGTCAGGGAGACGACCACCTCGACCCGGCCGCCGTCGTGCGATCTCGATCGAGCGCACCATGCCCAGCTCGACGATCGAGCGGCGCAGCTCCGGGTCGATCACGGCGCGCAGCTTCTCGGTTATCTGGTCCTTGGTCGGCGCCGGCATGCCGTCATTCTCTCAGAGGCAGCGCCGCGGCCCCCCGAGGCGACGCCCGCCGCGGCGGAGGGGGAGATCCGCGGCCGGGGCGGAAGGCCGCACCGAACATCCGTCTGGCGGGGGGAGAGACCCGTTTCCTGCTTACTCGGTCCTCCATATGGAGTCGAGCGAAGGAGGGCGGATGTCGGACACGCGCAATGGATTCGGACGCGGGCTGGGGCGGATCGTCGCGATCGGGGTGGCGCTGGCGCTGGCCCTGCTGCTGCTGGCGGCGCGGG
The DNA here is from genome assembly GCA_963696185.1 of uncultured Solirubrobacterales bacterium. Lineage (GTDB taxonomy): Bacteria > Actinomycetota > Thermoleophilia > Solirubrobacterales > 70-9 > VRUE01. The sequence continues at coordinate 969,795 of OY968825.1, read as the reverse complement.
AGGCGAACCGCGGCCAAATACTCGGTCGCCCAGTGCGGCTGGCACGTCGGCGCCGATGCCGGCTGGGCCGACACCACCGCCGGCGCCAAGTTCCGCTCCGACGCCTACTGCGCGACCCCCGCTTCGGCCGGCGCCTTCGACGGCGTGCGCATGAAGAGCCTGACGAGGGACGGGCAGGTGCTCGTCCACGGCACCCGCTTCGCGCGCTGGCGCTGGGAGGCGCCGCCCGGCACGGGCATCACCAAGGTCAGCGGGACCTGGTGGCACGCGCTCCACGACGGCCTTCAGCAGCGGATCGGGGTCGGTACCCCGAGCGGCGGCTTCGACCCGTTCCTCACCGCCGGCACCACCGACCTCACCCTGCGCGACTTCGTGGCCGGCTTCTGGCCGCCGATGCCGGCGCTCGAGGACCGGCTGCTCTGCGCGCGGGCCGAGAGCGACTCGTGCAGCGTCGAACCCGGCTCCTGGTCGGCGCTGCGGGGGCTGACGATCACCCTCGAGGACGACAGCGCGCCGGCGGCCGGGATCGGCGGCGAGCTGACGACCGGCGGCTGGCGTCGTGGCGACCAGGCCGTCCAGTTCTGGGGCTCGGACGTCGGCGGCGGCGCCCGCTTCGGCGAGACGCTGCTCGACGGCGCCCGCGTGGCGTTCGCCCAGTACCCCTGCGCCGAGGTGCTCGTCGGCAGCGAGTGGCGGGGCACCCGGATGCGGCCCTGCGAACCGAGCGCCTCGGGCGCCGCGACCGTGGCGACGACCAACTTCAGCGACGGCCCCCACACGCTCGGCCACTGCGCCACCGACTTCGCCGGCAACGTCGGCTGCGCCGCCCCGGTCACCGTCCTGATCGACAACAACCCGCCCGCACATCCGCGGGAAGCGGCCCTGGCCGGGGGCGACGGCTGGCACCGGACCGACGACTTCGATATCGCCTGGTCCAATCCCGACCAGGGCCGGGCCAGCCCGATCGGCGGCGCCTCCTGGCGGATCGTCGGGCCGGCCGGCTTCGACAGCGGCGCTCACTTCGTGCCCGGCCACGACCTGACCGCGCTGCACGACCTGCGCGTGCCCGGCCCGGGCGTCTACTCGCTGCAGCTATGGCTTCGCGACGAGGCCGGCAACGAGGCGCCCTCCTCGGCGGTCTCCGTGCCGCTCCGCTTCGACGACGTCGCGCCCGGCGTCGCCTTCGGCATCGACCCCGGTCAGGAGGGCGGCTTCCCACAGTCCCTGCAGGCCGACGTCGCTGACGCCCACTCCGGTCCGGCGGGCGGCTCGATCTACTACCGGCGCCTCGGCGCCCAGCAGTGGACCGAGCTGCTGACCAGGCTGGAAGCGGGCGGGGAGCCCGGCACGGCCCGCCTCGTCGCCAATTTGCCGGGCAACCTCGAGCCGGGCGCCTACGTCTTCCGTGCCGACGCCGTCGACGCGGCGGGCAACACGGGCTCGACCACGCGCCGCGCCGACGGAACGGTGATGGCGGCGCGAAAGCCGGCGCCGGCACCCGCTGCGGCCGCGGCGAAGAAGGCGAGCTCCGAGAAGGGGAGGAGCGGGGGGAAGGCCCGTGCCCGCGTCCGCCCGCGGATCGTCTTCCAGGTGCGGCCGAGGGCTCTGCGCAGCGGCGAGTCGGTGCGCCTCAGGGGGCTCGTCCGCGTCAGCCGCGCCCTGCTGCCGAGACGCGGCAAGCTGGTCGCGATCCAGTACCTCGAGGCGGCGACCCATCGCTGGCGCCCGGTGTTGATGACCCGCACCGACCGCCGGGGCCGCTTCCACGCCCGCTACCGCTTTCGCTACGTGAGGGGCCCGGCGAGGATCCGCCTCCGCGCCGCCGCCCTCGCCGAGGAACGCTGGCCCTATGCCACCCGCGCCTCGCGCCCGGTGGTGATTCGCGTCACCGGCTGATCTGAGACAACGACTGGCGCCTTAAGCACACCATGATGTGCTTAAGGCGCCAGTCGATCGCAAGGGAGGCCGATCGGTAGGGTTGGGATCCATGTCGCAGGCGACCCTCCATACGAACGCCGGGGCGATCGTCGTCGAGCTCCACGACGACGACGCGCCGAAGACGGTTGAGAACTTCCGCAAGCTCGCCGCCGACGGCTTCTACGACGGCCTCGTCTTCCACCGCGTCATCGCCGGCTTCATGATCCAGGGCGGCTGCCCGGAGGGCACCGGCCGCGGCGGTCCCGGCTACACGTTCGAGGACGAGATCAACGACCACAAGATCGCTCGCGGCGCCCTGGCGATGGCCAACGCGGGCCCCGACACGAACGGCTCCCAGTTCTTCATCGTCACCGCCGAGGCGGCGTCGTGGCTGGACGGCAAGCACACCGTCTTCGGCCGCGTCAGCGAGGGGATGGAGGCGGTCGACGCGATCGAGTCGGCCGAGACCGACGGCTCCGACCGACCGCGCGAGCCGCAGGCCATCGAGCGCGTCGAGATTTCCGGCTAGCGCACCGCGCCGCGCCGCCACGCAAGCGAGCCGCCCGGCTCAGCCTTCGGCGCCCTCGCCCCGGCGCCGGCGCAGCCGTTCGCCCGGCTGCCAGAGGCTGACGAGGCGGGCGACGAGCGTGACGAGGAATATCTGGCCGATCATCATCTCCAGGCCGGCGAACATGCGTCCCGGCTGCCCGGCCGGTACCAGGTTGCCGTAGCCCGTCGTGGTCAGGGTCGTGTAGCTGAAGAAGAGGAAGTCGGCGCCGTGCGGGTGTGCGGTCTCGGCGAAGAACGCGCCGCCCTGGAGCCGGTCGATCGTGCCGTAGAGGAAGGTGAAGAGCAGGCCGAGGATGCCGTAGACGCTGATCGCGCCGAGGATCATCTGGTAGTTCACTTCCCCGGCGGTGACGACGCGGCGCAGCACCGCGAGCATCGCCGCGGTCAGCAGCCCGACCTCGATCAGCGTGCCGGCGCTGAGCCAGTTGCGGGAGCCGGAGGCGGCGCCGACGACCGCCAGCCCGATCGCCAGGGCGGCGAGGAGGAGCGCGGCGCTCACCAGCCGGGCCCCGGGATGCGAGCTGATCAGCGCGACGACCGCGGTCGCGGTGCCGGCGCCGAGCACGATCACCGCCGGCCAGCCCCCGCCGGAGAGCAGGGAGGCGAGCACGTAGGTCGTCAGCACCAGCAGCAGCACCAACCCGAAGGCGTCGCCGACGCGCTGGGCGCGCCGCAGCCACTGCTCGCGGTTCATCCCTGCACGTTCGGTCGAAGCTCCCCGAGTCCTTCCCGCCCCTCTCTGCTCGTCGCGGCCTCGGCGGCAGCCAAGGGAGCTCGGGGCAGGTCTCCCGCGAACCAGAGGGCGACGAGGGCGAACAGCGCCGCCCCCAGCATCGCCCGCTTGAGCGCGTCGATCTGAGCCGACTCGTAGCTCGACAGCACCGCCTGGGATTCCTCCGCTGAGAGGCCGGCTTCCTCGACCGTCTTCTGCGCGGCTTCGCGGGAGATCATCGGCACGCCCTGCTCGCTGCCGCCGATGAACTGTTCCTTCGTCGCGGTCGGCACGGCCGGGTCTTCTCGGATCCGGTCGTGGAAGCCGGTCGTCAGCCCGGCGAGCAGGATCGCGCCGATCATCGCCGTGCCGAGGGAGGAGCCGAGGCTCTGCGAGGCCCCCTGGAGCCCCCCCACTTCGCTGGTTCGGGACTCGTCGACCGACGACATCACGACGTTGCCGAGCTGTGAGACGACGAAGCCGATTCCGGCGCCGAACACCGCGAGCGACACGGAGAAGACGGGCGAGGTCAGCGACGGGGAGATCGCCGAGAAGAGGCCGATCAGGGAGACGAAGAGCAGGAGCAGGCCGGCCTGCACGATCTTGCGAGGCGAGATCCGATCGGCGAGCCGACCGCCGGCGAGCGCCGCGAGGATCATCGCGATCGAGATCGGCAGGATCGCGATCCCGGTTTCCAGCGCGTCCTTGCTGAGCACCAGCTGCAGGTAGAGCGGCAGGACGAAGAAGCTGCCGGCCATGATCAGGTAGGAGGAGACGTACATCGACAACCCGGCGCGGAGCTGGCCGATCGACAGCAGGTCCGGGCGCAGCAGGGGCTCGCGGCCCAATCTCACCTGTCGCTGCTCCCAGCGCCTGAAGCCGGCCAGCAGCGCGAAGCCGAGGGCGACGATGAAGGGGACGACCGACAGCCCGAACGGCGTGATCTCGGTGCCGTTGACGGTGGGAGGGGCGTTGGGCGTGACCAGACCCCACTGGCTGCTCTTGAGGATGCCGAAGACGATCAGGCCGAGCCCCAGCGCCGAAAGGACGGCGCCGGGGACGTCGAGCCGCTCGGCGCCCGCCGAGCCGGCGTCGCGGATGCGGCGCACGCCGAAGCCGAGGATCGCGATCACGACGACCGTCTCGGCGGCGAAGACGACGCGCCAGGTGAGGGCGCTGGTCACGAAGCCGCCGATCAGGGGGCCCGCCGCGACACCCGCTCCGGCGATCCCCCCCAGGAGCCCGAAGGCAAGCGCCCGTTCGGTGCCCGTGTAGTTGCCGGCGGTGAGGGCGGCGATGGCCGGGATGACCAGCACCGCGCCGATGCCCTCCACCAACGACCAGCCGACCAGGAGCACGCCGATGTTGGGGCTCAGCGAGGTGATCAGCGAGCCGGTGCCGTAGATGCCGAGGCCGATGGCGAAGATCCGTCGCCGTCCGTACATGTCCCCGAGCTTGGCGCCGGTCAGCATGAACGCCGCCATCACCAGCGCATACGCCGTGATCGCGAGCTGAACGGCGGGGACCGTGGTGTTCAGGTCGGCGACGACCTGGGAGATCGACACGTTCATGACGGTCGTGTCCAGGACCATCACGAACTGGGCCGTGCCCAGGATCAGGATTGTCGCCCGCTTGCGCATCGGGCTGCGGCGGATCAGCTCGGCTCGGCCAGGGCCCTCCTCTTCATCTGCTCGAACTCCGCCTCCGAGATCGTGCCCCGATCCCGCAGGTCCGTGAGCTTGACCAGCTCGTCAGCCGGAGAGGCGGCGGCCGTCTGCCGCACATAGGTCTCGAACTTCTTCCTGGCTTCCGCTTCCCGCCTGGCCGCCCGCTCGTGCATGGTTCCGCCGCGCGCGATCAGGTAGATGAATATCCCCAGGAACGGGAAGACGAGCAGGCCGATCACCCACCCCGCCTTCCCCCAACCGGAGAGCGTGTGATCGCCGAAGAGGTCGCCGAGGATCGAGATCAGGATCCAGAACCAGGCGACGAACAGGAAGATCTCGAGAACCGTCAGCAGCGCGTCGCCAAGGCTGAAGTCGGCCGTTAAGAGGTTGATCATTCAGGGCTCCTTCCGGATGGGCCTCTGGTGCACCGGGTGGAACCGCCCTACCCCGGAGGCGGGCGGGCAAAACTTCGCCGAGTCGCCGACCCGTGCCTGCTTACCGCCCGGCGATGTGAAGACCGCGCGTGGACGGGACCGGCAACGGCGGCATCCCCTCGTAATCCCTCAGGACCAGTTCGCTGAAGAGGGCGTTCGGCCAGCCGAACTGCCTGCGGGTGTAGGCCGTGGGCCGGTTCGGATTGAACGACTCGTGCAGCAGGCGGTCGCCGGGATCGCTGGCCAGGATCTCGTTTACCAGGCCTTCGCGTTCGGGTTCGCTGGTCGAGGTCAGCGCCTGCATCACCAGCGCCATCGGCCAGATGTATCCGCGCGGCGTGTGCGAGCTGCCGATCCCGGCGCCGATGCTGCCCTTGTAGTAGTAGGGATCCGACTGCGATAGGACCAGCCGGCGCGTGTCTTCGTAGACCCGGTTGCTCGGGCTGCCATATCCAAGGTAGGGCGCGGCCAGCAGGCTGGGCACATTGGCGTCGTCCATCAGCGTGTGGTGACCGCGCCCGTCGACCTCGTAGGCGTAGACGGCGCCGTATCGCCGGGTGCGGACGATGCCGTAGGACTGGATTCCCGCATTCACCCGCTCGCGGATCCCGTAGGCTCTCCTCGCTGCCCATGCGTTTCCGTACACGGCCTGCTCCACCTCCGCGAGCGCGGTCAGCGCTTGCACCGCCATCATCTCGCTGGCGATCGGGTAGTTGTAGGTCGAGGCGTCGTCGGACGGCCGAAAGCCGCTCCAGATCATGCCCGTATAGCGGGCCGGTCGCCCGTCGCCGGCGTCCAGCAGGTAGTGGTTGCGATACCTCGATCGAGCAGCGTGATGCTGCTCCGTCCGCATCGTCCTGAGAATCAGGCGGAAGGCAGCCTGCAGCCCTGGCGTGAACACGGAGCTGTCGCCGGTGACCTTCCAGTACGTCCAGGCGAGCAGGACCGGATAGCACAGGGAATCGAGCTCGTACTTGCTCTCCCGCACACGGTACTGCGAGGTGAATGCGTTGGCGTACGGGGCAGTCGTAATGTAGGCGGCCTGCCTGGCGATGACGGCCTTGATGAATTCCCTCACCGACGAATCGCCGGCAAAGTACAGGTAGGGCCGCACCTGGGCGCTCGAGTCGCGCAGCCACTCCGCCTGGATGCCGCCGGTCCAGATGTAAACCGTGCCGTCGGGAGCGAACGTTGCATCCTGCAGCGAGTTGAGCAGGGCTGCGCGAAACATTTCGGCGAGGTGCGGGTTCGCCGGGTTTTCGTAGGCTTCCGCCGCCTGGCTGACCGCCGTCAATGTCACCTGCGCGTTGGCCACAGCCGGCTGCTGGACGAGGCCGGCGACCGTTGCGATCGTCGCGATCGCCACCCCCGCCGTCGCCCTGAGCCGTGACATGGACTAGGAGGATGCCACGCTCCTCTTCTGCTCGAACGTCGTCTCGCTCGGCGCCCGCTACGCGGCCCAGGTCCAGGACGAGAACAGGACGGTCCAGAAGACGAGCAGGGGCGCGCAGACGAGGATCGTCGTCCGCACCCGGCGCCGCTCGGTGGCCCACAGCGCGAGCGCGATCCAGAGCGGGAAGAGCGCCAGCGTGAAGCGCGGCAGGGAGCGCAGCGGCTCCATCCTCGACGGCGCCGAGACCGCGAGCAGGAGACCGAGCCCGGCGTAGGCGGTGTAGGCGAAGGGCAGCCTCTTCCACGAGAGCCGCAGCAGCACGGCGCCGAGGACGAGGAAGGCGAGCTCGACGATCCTCCGCGTGATCGAGTCCGCGTTCAGATGGGAGCCGATCAGCGAGGCGCCGCCGGGCACGGTGGCGATCAGGGCCTTGATCCCCTCCCAGATTCCCGCCGGGACGCCGGCCAGCGGCATGAAGGACCGATGCCAGTGGTGCTGCTGGTTGAACGGCGCCAGCGGGTGGCCGAGGGTGAGGGCGAGATAGCCGAGGTAGGCAAGCAGGCCGACCGGCACGATCGCGATCCAGAGCAGGTCGGCTCGAAGCGCGTAGCGCGGCCGCAACCCGGCCGCGGGCCGATCGGGCTCGCGGTCCTCGCGGGGCCCGTACAGATAGAGCAGCAGCAGGGGCACGACCAGCAGGACGCCGCTGTTGCGAGTCGCGGCCGCCAGGCAGCCGGCCAGACCCGCCGGCCACCAGCGCCCCGACCTGCCGGCGTAGACCGATCCGATCGTCAGCAGCAGGAAGAGAGCCTCCGAGTAGACCGCCGAGAGGAACAGCGCCACCGGCAGCCAGGCGACGATCCAGACGGCGTTCCGGGCGGCCTCCGGGCCGAATTCCAGCTCGACGAGCCGGTGCAGCAGGAAGAGCGCCGCCAGCGCGCAGGCCGAGGAGACGAGGATCCCGACGAGCACCGCGTACGCGCTCGGCAGCGGAAAGCTCCCGAGTGCGATCAGGCCCGGGTAGAGCGGGAAGAAGACGGTCTGGGTCAGGTGCCGGTAGCCGACATGGGCGATGCCCAGGTACCAGGTCGAGTCCCAGCGCGCCGCCGGCGCCACCAGCACGTTGGCGATCGTGCTGTGGAAGGGGCTCGCCAGCCGGTGAGGGTCGAAGGACGTTGCCGAGCCCGCGTGCAGGCCGAGGGCGACCGCGGTCGACATCCCCACGGCCCAGATGAGGAAGCGCGACGTCAGCAGGGCAAGGAACGATTCGCGCAGCGCCGTCGAGTGCAGCGCCCTGTCGCGCAGCGCCGCCGAGCGCGAGCTGGCGAGCCGAGAGGCGGCGCTGACTGCCGGGTCCACTGCGGCGCGCATCGTTTCAGATCCGACGGGGCATCCGTGCGGCGAGCGGCCGACCTCGCGCTCGCAGGAGAACCCGACGAAGTCGCCGAATACCGCTGAGCCATGTCCGCTCTCGCCACCCCGTGGCTGGTGATCGTGTTCGCCGCGGGCGTCGGCGCGACGTGGATCGCCGGCGTCAGCCTCTCGAAGACGACCGATGCGCTCGACTCCCGGCTCGGCCTCGGCGAGGAGCTGGGCGGGATCATCCTGCTCGCGATCGCCGGCACCCTGCCGGAGCTCGCGATCACCGTCTCGGCGGCGGCGCAGGGAAACCTCGGTCTCGCCGCCGGGAACCTGATCGGCGGGATCGCCGTGCAGACGATGGTGCTCGTCATCTGCGACGTGGTCGCCGGACGGCAGCGCCCGCTGACCTTCCTGGTGGGCGCGTTGACCCCGGTGCTGGAGGGGATGCTCGTCGTGCTCGTCGTCTCGGGCGTCTTGATGGGCGCACTGCTCAAGCCCTCGACGGCGATCGGCGGCGTCGTCAGCCCCGCGTCGATCGCGATCGTCGTCGTCTGGGCGGTTGGCGTCTACGTGATCAACCGCGTGCGCAAGAGCCCGCGCTGGAGCGTCTCGATGCCGGGCGCCCGGCCCGGGCGCCGGCACCGGCGGGAGGCGCATCCCGAAGCCCCGCACCCCTTCGCCAAGCGCTCGACGCTTCGGGTCGCGGCGATCTTCGCGGCGGCCTGCGCGGTCACGCTCGTCGCCGGCGTCGGGCTCGAGCTCAGCGGCAACTCGCTCGCGAGCCGGGCCGGGGTCAACGGCGTCATCTTCGGCGCGACGGTGCTGGCGACGGCCACGGCGCTGCCCGAGATCAGCTCCGGCATCGGCGCCGTTCGGCTCGGCGACAACGCGCTCGCGCTCGGCGACATCTTCGGCGGCAACGCCTTCCAGGTCTGCCTGTTCCTGCTGGCCGATCTGATCGCCGGCTCGCCGGTGCTGCCGACCGCGGGTCGTCTCAACAGCTGGCTCGCCTCGCTCGGCGTGGCGCTGACGGCGATCTACGCGATCGGCGTCGTCGGACGGCCATACCGGTGCTTCGCGCGGCTCGGGCCGGACTCGCTGCTGGCGTTAGCCGTCTTCGCTCTCGGCGTCGCCGGGATGTTCGTGCTCCCGCACTAGCGGTCCCCAGGCGTGAGGGAGCGCTCCGCCTATTCGGCGAGCAGGGTGTAGCTGAGGGTCAACAGACACCCCAGCAGGAAGATCGCCGCGATCGCGCCCAATGCCTCGGTCATGGCCTCAGCATGCGCCTCTTCGACCGCCCTGAGCGGAAATCCGTCACAGGCGGAGATCCGTCACACAGCGACCGCCTTGGAAAGCCAAATCCGGCTTGAGGAAAACGGAGGGGGTGGGATTCGAACCCACGGGACGCCTGACGACGCCCAACGGCTTTCAAGGGGCCGGTTCAATCAGGCGGATAGTGCTTGCTCAAGCCGATTCCGGGCGATTCCAATGCGGCGAGCGATCGACTTCGCGATCCGGGCGCACGGAAATGAGCCTTGCGCCGGTCGACGCTGCCGCTGTTGCCATGCCCGACGGGTCCTTCACCGGCTCGATTTCCGCCAGAAGGCGGCGGTACCCTTTGTCCCCATGACGACCCGCGAGAAAGCCGAGCGGCTGCTCAAGGAGATGCCCGAGGAGCAGGTGCCTGCGGCGCTCGACGCGCTGGAGGAGGTCGAGCGCTATGCCCGCACGCTCAGGGTGCTGCGCAAACGCAACCCGCAGAAGAGCGAGAGCGAGCTGATGGAGTCGCTCGCGGCGATCAAAGAAGGCGATGAGGCGATCAAGCGGATCAGGGAGCGCTTCAAGGGCGTGTCGTCCGAGGAGATCGAACGGGAAGCGGTGAAAGCGGTACGCGAGGTGCGCGCGGAGGCCGCGTAGCGGCGCCCGGGCGCTGACGACAGCCATTTCGTCTCGCTTCTGCTGGCGGGGACATGGCAGAAACAAGACGGAATGCGCGGTCTCTCCGCATATTGAATGGAGGGGCTTACGCCGCCTCGGACTCTAGGCTCTTGCCCCGATGAGCGACGCGGGGAGAACTCAATGACCGTCCGGCTTGAATGGGACGGGAAGCCGACGGAGATCGAGCGGCTCAGCCTGCCGTTCCAGACGGTCGAGACGATCAACCAGTCGCGGGCGACGCGCGACCGCGACAGCGGCTCATTGCTTGCTGGCCAGGCCGACGCCCCAGACCACCGCCCCAATCAGCTGATCTGGGGCGACAACAAGCTCGTGATGAGCAGCCTGCTTAAGGCTTACGCCGGCAAGGTCGACCTGATCTATATAGATCCACCGTTCGACACGGGCACCGATTTTTCATTCCAAGTGTCGGTGGGTGACAGTTCCATCGAGAAGCTGCCATCAATTTTGGAGGAGCACGCCTACCGAGATACATGGGCTGGAGGTCAAGAGTCATATCTAACGATGGTATATGAGCGAGTTAGCTTGATTCACGAGCTTCTTGCAGAAACTGGATCGTTCTACCTTCACTGTGCTCCCAACGTGAGTCACCCGCTCAAACTGATCTGCGATGAAATATTTGGGCAGGAGAACTTTAGAAATGAGATCTCTTGGAAGCGGGCCACCGGTAAGAATGATCCCCGACGCTATGGTCGAACCCACGAGGTTCTGCTTTTCTACACCCGTAGCGACAGTTTCACTTGGAATGTCCAGCATGGACCATTCGAGGACGACTACGTTGAACAGAATTACCGTTATGTCGAGTCCGAGACGGGTCGCCGCTATCGTCGGGGAGACCTAACGGCGAACAAGCCGGGGGGTGACGTTGACTATGAGTGGCATGGGGCTCGTCCCTACAGAGGGCGTCACTGGGCCTATTCAAAGGAGAATATGGACCAGATGTTGGCCGAAGGACGGATTGAGTTCCGAAGTACTGGTATGCCAGTCTTTAAGCGGTATCTGGATGAGCAGCCAGGGGTCCCGCTTCAGGATATATGGACCGACATCATGCTTCATGCGGGATCAAATGAGCGGGTTGGATATGCAACCCAGAAGCCAGTGGGAGCATGTCCCGACTGTCGTGGAACTTCGACGGCGGTCCCGATCTGACGATCACACGGTAACGGTCTCGCGCACCTCCTCGGTGGTAGGGCTGGGTCGGGAGGCGGCGCCGACCTCCCGCTCAACCGCGACGGCGAGGCGTCCGAGGTCGCGGTAGCCGATCACCCGCCGGAACTGGCGCTCTGCCTCGAGCATCCCGGCGGCGGTCCAGCGCAGCGCCATCTCGCCGTCGCGCCAGCGCTTGACGTTGCGGGCGCTGCGCCGCACGCACTCGATCATCGACTCGCAGGGATTGGTCGACTCCAGGGTCTGCTTCAGCTTGCCCTCGATCCCCAGGCGGGTCAGGGTGAGCGTTTCGGGCATGCCCTCGCGCAGCGAGGCGGCGGCGCCGGGGTGGGAGCGATCGAGCTCGGCGGCCAACCCCTGCAGGCGGTCCAGGGCGAGGTCGTGGTCGGTGAGCGCCCAGGCCTCGCGCAGCCGACGCCTCACGGCCCCGCGCTCGTGCTCGGGCAGGTGCTCGATCACGTTTCGCTCCTTGTGACGGATGCAGCGCTGCACCGGCGTCCTCACCCCGAGCACGTCGCGCACCGCCTTGTGAAGCGCCTTGGCGCCGTCGAGCACCACCAGCACGCCCTGCTCGGTGTCGAGGCCGCGATCGACCAGATCGCTGAGCAGGGCGGCGACCACGGTCGAGTTCTCCGTCGATCCCTCCCAGAGCCCCAGCGGCATCTTCACGCCCTCGGTGGTGATCCCCAGGGCGACGACGTTGGTGCGGCCCTTGACCTCGAGCCCGTCGACCATCAGCGCCGCCAGGCGGACGTCGTCGAGGCGGCGGCTCATCAGCTCTTCCAGGTTCTCGCGGGTGCGGGCGACGAAGGTGCGGCTGACCGCCGAGCGCGAGGTCGAGCCCGAGGCGGCATCGACCTCTTCTCCGACCGGCTCTCGGGTGCGCTCGAAGCGCCGTGTGGAGACGCCGGCGAGCATCTGCTCGAGCACTACCCGGGTGAGCGGGTCGCGGTCGGCGAAGTGCCCGTAGGTGGCGAGCTCGACCTCCTCGGTGCCGTCGGCGCTTCGGGCTCGGGGGCGCTTCACGGCAACCCTGCGGCCGCCGAGCGTCACCTGGCCGTCATCGTGGCCGTGGCGCACGGCGCTTCGCTTGGGATCGTGACGGCCCTTCGGGCCGACCACCTCATCGACCTCGGCCTCCATCAGCTCGCCCAGCACGCCGAGCCCTACCCCGACGCTGAGCGCCAGCAGACCCTCCTTGGCCTGCCCGGCGAGCTCTCCCAGCGCCTCTTGGACCTGCCCAGGCAGGTTCTCGAAGCTCTCCTTCTCGGCCGCGACCGCGGCCTGCGTTACGGTCCTCATTGGCGGTTCCTCCTGTCCTCGTAGTGGACTTCACTCGCCGCGCACGCTCCCAACGGGGGCGGACGAGGCGGGAGGACCGCCGTCTCAAGTTCTACGGGCTACGGGACATGCTCGCCAGTGGAGTTGCTCGAGCGAGTTCTCAAAGCATCTAGTAATCCTGGGGACTTAGTTATGGATTGTTTTTGCGGATCTGGGACGACGCTCGTCGCAGCTGAGATACTCGAGCGCCAGTGGATTGGCTGCGATCTCGGCCGCTTTGCGATCCACACAACCCGTAAGCGTCTCCTCAACATCCCAGACTGCAGGCCGTTTGAGATTAAAAATCTCGGCGCCTACGAGCGCCAGCGTTGGCAGCGCGTGTCGGGGAATGGGAAGCTCACTGACTACTTGAACACGATCCTCTCCTTCTATAAGGCAGAGCCGGTCGAGGGGTTCATAAACCTACACGGACAGAAGGCTGGCCGGATGATCCACATCGGCGCTACGGACGCGCCAGTGACGATCGATGAGCTCGAGAAACTGATGGATGAGATGGCCGATAACGGCATCGAGTCTTGCGACGTGCTCGGCTGGGAGTGGGAGATGGGGCTACACGACACGATCAGCGAGACGGCTCGACGTCGCGGACTCGATCTGCGGCCCCTACAGATTCCACGCGAGATCATCGAGCCTGGCGTCCACGATGCGGACGCAGTTCGCTTCTTCGAGTTGGCCCACGTCGACCTCGACGTGAAACGCAACAAGCGCGAGGTCTCCGTCGTACTGAAGGATTTCGCCATTCCGAGTGAGGAGTTGATCCCCCCCCAGGTTCGAGACCGGATCGAGAGCTGGGCGGACCTGATCGACTACTGGTCGGTCGACTTCGACTACACCGACGACACCTTCCACAACCAGTGGCAGACGTACCGCACCCGCGATGAGCCGAAGCTGGCGCGTGAGAGCGACCTTCATGAGTATGAGGAGGCAGGGCGACATACGATCGTCGTGAAGATCATCGACATCTTTGGCAACGACACGACAAAGCTCGCAGAGGTCACGGTCAAATGACCGACGGCGCCGCGACCCCAGGCGCCGAGCCCGATCCCTACGGGGTGCGAAACAATCGCAGGTCCAGCGAGGGAACCCACCTTGTCGATGGGGTCCGCGCCGCGGTGGACGCCTGGCGTGCAAACGGATACTCGGGCGCGAGTGAGACGACCCAGCGCCTGCTTGGCTTCTGGTTCGAGGAAGACCACAGGCGGCCCACCGGGGAACCCTTTCGATTCTTCTTCTGCCAGCGCGAGGCTGTCGAGACGTTTATCTACCTCTCGGAGATCAAGCGCGCCGCCTCGTTCTCCGACCTGGTCGGGTATGCGCAGGCGCCGATAATGATCGACCCGGCTGAGTCGAAGCGCCAGCGCCTGGCGATGAAGATGGCAACCGGGTCCGGCAAGACGATGGTGATGAGTCTCTGCATCGCCTGGTCCTACTTCCACGCCCGCCGCGAGGAAGACTCGCCGATGGCAACGAGCTTCCTGGTCATCGCACCCAACGTGATCGTCTTCGAGCGGCTGAAGAGCGACTTCGGGGACGCGGCAACGTTCCGCCGCGATCCGCTCCTCCCGCCGGAGTGGGCCGAGGACTTCCAGCTCACGGTCGTACTCCAGGACGAGCTGGTCCCGATCACGACGCCGGGCGCCCTGTTCCTGACCAACGTGCAGAGACTCTACGAGCCGCCGAAGCGCAAGAAAGACACCGATCCCAACCCGGTCGAGGCGATGGTCGGGCCGCGGGTCAAGGAGGGAGCCGGCGGCTCGGCCGAGGAGCTGTTCCAGCGGATCGCAAGCCGTGAGCGGGTCATGGTCGTCAACGACGAGGCCCACCACGTCTGGTCCGACAAGCTGAAATGGAACCAGTCGATCGAGCGTCTTCACGAGACGCTGCAGGAGAGCGCGTCTGAGGACTCAGGGGCCGGCGTCGTCGCCCAACTCGACTTCTCTGCCACCCCCAAGGACCAGAAAGGCCGAGTGTTCCGCCATGTGGTCGTCGACTACCCGCTCGCCGAGGCGGTGGAGGACGGAATCGTCAAGACTCCGATAATCGGCGAGCTGCACGGCGCCGAACCGGAGCTGGGCAGCTCCGCGGTGCAGCGCTACCGGCGCTGGATCGACGCGGCGGTCGGTCGCTGGCGCAAGTTCGACGAGGAACTGGCGCCATCCGGCAAGCGCCCGGTCCTGTTCGTGATGTGCGAAAACACTTTGGCGGCCGACGATGTTGGCAGTTACCTGCAGCAGCTCCCCGACTTCGGCGGCGACAAGCTGCTTGTGATCCATACGGATAGATCTGGCGAGGTCAAGAAGGCGGACCTCGACATCGCTCGCCGAGCGGCCCGAGACATTGACGGTGACGAGAGCCCGGTTCGCTGCATAGTCAGCGTGCTGATGCTTCGCGAGGGATGGGACGTCCGGAACGTCAGCGTGATCGTCACCCTGCGCAGCCTCACCGCGAAAGCGAAAATCCTGCCCGAGCAGGCCCTCGGACGGGGGCTGCGCCGAATGACCCCACCCGGTTCCGGTTTCGACGAGCGGGTTGTGGTGATCGAGCATGAGGCGTTCCGCGATCTCTGGGACAAGGAGCTCGACGGTGGGCTGGTCGTCGAGCGGGAAGAGGTCGACAAGATCGGCGCGAACGCGGTCGCGATCTATCCGGACGAGGGTAAGAAGCGCTTCGAGATCTTGATCCCAGTCCTGACTCGCTCTCTGAGCCTGCAGGAGCTTTTGTTCGATCAGCTCGACCTCGACCTGATCGCGTCGCCACCTGAGCCGCTGGAGGTGCCGAAGGTGGAGCCCGACGAGTACATCCAGTATCGCGGCCGCCATCTCATCGAGAAAAAGATCATCGAGGAAGACGAGTTCAAGGTCCCCTATGCCGAAGACCCCTCCGGGGTGATCTCCTACTACACGAAGCGGGTCTGCGAGGTGGGAGGGCTGGCCGGCGTTTCGGGTGCCTTCGCGGCGCTGGCGCCGCTCGTTCGGAGCTACCTGGAGTCGCGGATCTTCAAGGAACCGGTCGAGCTCGACGACAAGGTTGTGCTGCGCCGGCTCGCCGAGAACGACGCTCAGGAGTTGGTCAAGCAGGCGTTTGCCGAGGCGATCCGCGGGCTCCGCCTGACCGAGCGCGAGGCGACGATCACCGAGACGGCGATCCGGATGACCGAGACGCCGCCCTTCTCCTGGTCGCGGACGACGGTCGAGTGCGAGCGGACGGTCTTCAACCTGACCGCGGTGGACAACGACCTCGAGCGGCGCTTCGCGCTGTTCCTGGACAGGGCGAGTGACGTCGCCGCCTTCGCCAAGCTGCCGGTCTTCGGCCGCTTCGCGCTCGAGTACATCGCCGAGAACGGAGCGCTGCGCTACTACTACCCCGATTTCGTCGTGCGGCTCTCCGACGACTCCTGCCTGCTCGTCGAGACCAAGGGGATCCGGGACCAGGACGTGCCGCTCAAGGACAGGCGGGCTCGCCGCTGGTGCCGGGACGCCACGCAGTTGACCGGGCGCGAGTGGTCCTACGCCCGGGTGGATCAGAGCGTATTCGACTCGTTTACGGGCGAAAGCGTAGAAAGTCTGTGCCGATTTGTAGAAGCCCGGCTTGGGCAGCCGGAAGACGTGGTACAAGGTCAGTGATGGCTCAACCCGCAATGCAAATAGACCTGTTCGCCTGGGCCGATGAGCTGGAGCGAGAGCGCCGCCGCGTCGAGAACGCGAACCGCGCCCGGGCTGAGCGGCGAGGCTTCCTCGTCTTCGCGACCGATCCCAACGCCAGCCCTGACTCTCCGGACTACCGGCGCGTTTACGCCACCGAGGAGCGGACCCCGGCCCGAGCGATCCGCAAGGTGCGGCCGCTAGCCTCCGGTCGCCGCCTGCGCGCCTACCTCGCGACCGGCCAGTATCGACACGAGCTAGCCAACGCTCGCTGGGTGGGGTAGGAGACCGCGGAAGCCATCCGCCGACGGTTTTACCCTTGGCTCATGTTCACTCGCAGCCAGGAAATCAAAGCCAGCGTTTCTCGAAGGTCCCTTCGTCGCGCCGCGCTCCTACGCGCCGTCCGTAACGCAAGCCGAAATAGGGAGACATACGGCCGCTGCGGAATCTGTGGCTTCCCGATCTACAAGACCTTCAAGCATCCAGACCCTCGTAGCGCCAGTATCGACCACAAGATCCCACTCGCAAGAGGCGGGACGCATGCACTCTGCAATCTCCAGCTTGCCCATCTCGGCTGCAACAGCGCTAAGAAAGACAGGCTGCTGGTGCAAACCCCGTTCGTCCAGGCTTTGCGCCGCTAGTTCTAGCTTCAGCCCCCTCATGTCAGTGGGTTCCCTCTGTGCGAGGACTCCGCACTTGTACGAGAACCGGCGCTCAGGCTCCCACCTCTGTTTTTCGGGTCACCTCTCGACCTGTTTTTCGCGCGATGCAGCCAGCCGTTCAGGCAGAAACCGCCACTCAAGGGCCGCATCGTTACGGCGCCCCATGGCAACGCTTGCACTTGAGCCCGCTGCCGCACGGGCATGGCTTGTTGCGGTTGCGGCTGTCGCGCGCGAACGCGAGGTCGTGCTCCGACAGTGTCCTGAACGCGGCCACGAACCCCGGGTCGAGCTCGTCGAGACTCTCCTCCAACTCGGGTCGGTAGCGGCGCACCATCAGCTGCACCAGCAGCATGAACGCGATGTAGGCGAGCACCTGCGCCTGCGGCACCCAGTCGTCGCCCGGCTCGTCGCCGAAGACTAGCTCGTCGTGGTCGAGGTCGACGTAGTTCGCAAGACCGGCAGGGTTGTGGTGAAGAAGCGAGTTATTGACACTTTGGGGGATATCGAGAACTTGACTCAGGAAGGGGCTCGGCGCCGGGCCGTCCTCGACCTTGTGCCAGATCCGCTCTTCGAGCTCCGGCACCGCGAGCATGTCATCGGCGAGCGTCCGCAGCGAACGCGTGTGCGTAATCTTCCAGCCGCCGCTCGTCTTGGGCTCGACCTCGCGCGCCCACCACGACTGCTCCGCGTAGCGGCCGTAGAGCGCGCTCCAGCGCTCGCGGTCCTCGTCCCTGTGCGGCGGCAGCTCGGGGTCGAAGTCGTCTAGCCAGCCCGGATGCTTCTGGACGACTTCCGCCAGCGTTATCGCCCCGTAGCAGCGGTGCTCGCGCATCCGCTCGACGACCCAGTCGGGCTCGGGGATGTGGCACATCCAGTAGGTGACGATCAGCGTCTCGACCATCGAGCGGCAGAGTTTCAGCGCGTCTGGGCCGTGTCGTTCATCCGTTAAGTGGCGGATGGCGCCGAAGGCGCGGGTCGCCGAGGCGAGGCTCGCGCGCACGACGCGGTCGAAGATCTCCTCGTGCGGCCAGACATCGCGATGCTCGAGCGCCCACTGGTGCAGAGCTCGCATCGCATCGCTTCGCCGCTCCGCGGTGGTGGTAGCGTCGGTCATGGTTCGTCCTCTACTCGGAGCCGCTTCCTCGCTATTCCGCGCACGTACGCAGCTGGGTCGTTTCGCAGCGTCGTTATCGCCTCGTCGTCCGGTGCTTCTTCCAGTAGGACTGTCAGCGCCAGGCGCACGCCACCGCTCTTGTCGTTTACCAGCCTGCGGAGCTCCGCCTGCGGCAGAGCTGGTCCTTGTTTGCGCCACGCGTGCAGTGCCGCGATGCGGACGGCTGCGCTCTCGTCGCGCAGTGCGTGGCGCGCGCTCTCCGACTCGAACCAGGCGGCACGCTGGCCAGCGGCACGCCAAGCGGTCTCGCGCATCGGCGCTCGCTCGTCGAAGCGCGCCTCGCGTATCGCGTCGTCCAGCCAGGCTGGCGGATTGCTCGCGGCGAGACCCCCGCAGACCGCGAGCGCCGTTGACTCGAGGTCGCCCGACCGTGCCCACATCTCGCGCAGGTGCGGCGCAGTCTCCTCGTCGTGATCTGCGTCCGGCCGCGCGAGCGGGAGCAACGCATCCAGCCACCGAACGTCGGGCACCACACGGAGGATGGGCCAAAGGCCGCGGACCGCGCTCACCCTGTTCACCATCGGCCAGCGCGACTCTGCCGCATAGACCAACAGCGTCTCCGCGAACGCCCGTGACAGCGCATCGTCTCCGCTCGCCGCCGCGATCGCGCCCTGGACGTCGAGCGCCATCAGCCCCCACATGCCGCTGCCGTCGGGCGTCATCCCGAGGTCAGACTGGAGCACCGAGCGCGTCACGCCCGCACAGATCGCCCGCACGTCGGCGTCGCGGGCGGGGAGGCCCGCCTCGATCAGGGCCAGGAGCGCGTACTTGTGGCCAGCGCGGGCGGCTTGGCGGACACGCTCAAGCCGCGTGGGGTCGGTCAGCTTCTGTGCGATCCAGGCAGGGTCGGGTTCGTTCTGGCGGCTGTCGGCCAGGAAACACTGGATCAGCGTCTCGGCGGCATCGACTGCGCCAACGTCGTCCAGCATTCGCAAACCGAGCCGGCCCGCCTGTGCGAGCGAGTAGTGCTGGTCGGCGGCGAGCTCCTCGAGCTTCGCGACCGCAGCGCGTAGCACACCCTCGTCCTCGACCGCGACGACCAGCGCCGCGAGCGCCTCGGCCGCCTGCACTGGCGTGTTGTCGAACTGTCGCTCAGGGTTCGCCTCAGTCGCGGCGAGCGCCTCGGCCGTGAGCTGGTTGACGACCGGCGGCCTGGCATAGCCGCCGACCTGCGCGAGCACCGCGAAGCGCGACTCGGCTGCCCAGGCCGGCCACGCTCCGGCCATGCGGGCGGCAACCGCAGGCTGGTCAGTTGCGTTGCCCGCAAGCTCCTCCGCCTCGCTGCGTTGTCCGACTTCGCAATTGAGCGCGACCGCGCGCGTCTCGTCGCCTGCAGCGGCGTAGGCGTCGGCCAGCAGTGCGCGCGCCCGCATGACGCCATGGACGAAGCCGGCCCGCAAGTGACACCAGAGCGCTGCGCGCAGGGGCGCGATCGCGTCGTCGTTGCGATCGTCTAGGCGCTGGTTGAGCGCACGGCGCTCAAGCTCCTCGGCACGCGCCACGGGGCCGCTCGCTTTGCTGAACTGCGCGGCGGCGATCGGCCGCCAGCCCCAGCCGGTGAACGACCAGTCGCCTCGTAGCTGCGACGCAGCCTGGGCGGAGAAGAACGCGAGCGCCGCGTTCTCGCTCGCACCGACGACCTTCGTCCAGCGCGTTGCGGCGTCCGCGTAGGCGGCCTCCGCCGTTGTCAGATCCTCCTGCGCGAACGCGTCGAGCGCTGCCCGCGTGGAGATCCAGGCCGAGAGCTCCGGGTTCTCGGTCGCCTCGCTTATCGCGAGCAGGCGCAGCTCCTGCCAAGCGGCATCGGCACCGGTATGGTCGGCCGCTCGGAGCGCGTCCGCCTGCAGCAGTGCGAGCTCCAAATGGACTCCGCCACGCTTCGCATCGTTCTCGATGTGGTCTTTGATTACTGCCTGCGGATCGCCCGCCTGCAGCAGGCAGCGCCAGCGCACCGCGCGCCAGTGCGCAATCGTTTCGGAGTCGAGGGGGAACGCGTGCTGTGCGCGCATCGCCCCTGCCAGTGCGGCGGCAGTCGCCTCGGGCTCGTTCGGTGCGTCGAGGCAGGCGCGCCAGCCCGTGAGCTCCATGGCAAGCTCGGGCGGGAGGTCGTCATGCATCTGTCGCAGCAGGATGTCCGCCTCCTCAACGCGCAGCTCCCAAACATGCCTGATGAGTAGGGCGCGCATGAGCGCCACCGCTGCGGCACTGTCGCCCGCCTTGATCTGGACCCGGCAGGCGCGGGCGCGCAGGTGCTCGGCCGTGGGTTCGAAGCCGCGCTCCTCGGCGTCGCCGGCGAGCGCGACCAGCAACGCCGCGGCCTCGACGGGGCGGGATGCTTCGAGCTCGTCGGCGAGCGCGGCCCGGTTGCGGCCGTCTGGCAGGAGCGCGACCGGCTCCTCGTCGTAGGCGGCCGCCCAATCAATAGCGGCCGCGCCGAGGTCAGTCCGGGTGAGGCCACTGCGGTCGAGCACCTCATCGAGCAGGCGAGGTCGCAGTATCTGCGCAAAGCCCGCAACATCGTCGAAGGTCTTGTAGAAGGCAAAGTCGCCGTCCTCCACTTCCTTGCGCAGGTCCCGGACCGCCTCAAGCTGTGCATCCTCGGATGCGTCGTCGGGCACCTTCTTGAAGAAGAGCCACAGATCGGGCTGGCCGCTGCGCGTGTGTCGTTCGCGCGCGATCGCCCACTCCTCGGCGAAGCCCGAGGTGTGCTCGCCGGTCGGCGTGCCCCAACGGTTCGAGACGATGCCGACGAACACATCGCAGAGGCGCACGTCCTTGTTGATGTCTGCCTGGGCACGACCGCCGGTAGGGCCACGGTCCTCCCAGCCGAGCACCACGATCTCCCAACCGTTGCGGCGCAGTGGGACGTTCAGCTCCGTGGCAATGTCTCGCGCCGCCTGCCGCTCATCCTCAACGCCGCCGGGTGAGGCGACAAAGACGCGGAGGGGGCGGACAACATTGGGAGCCTGCGCAGCCACGTACCAATGGTCGTCTTTCGGGTCGACGGACAAATGACACATCGAACGCGACCGCGCCCGACTGACACGTCCACGCGTCCGGACAAGAGCAGTTTCGTCACGCTTTTGCATCCGCCAGCGCGTCGATCGCGAGACGTAATCGCCGCGCCGCGAACTCCGCATCCACATCACACAAGAGCGCCCGTCGCCCCAGCCCCCGGGCCACCTTGCCGACGTTGCCCGAGCCGCAGAACGGATCGAGGACCAGCTGCCCTCGGCCGCTCGACTGGGCGATCAGCTGCTTGAGGACGGCCACGGGCTTCTCGGTCGGGTAGCCGCGCGGGCTGGACGCTCGAAGGACGTCGCCGAGGCTCCGCGAGTTGCCGCGCCGAGAGCCCTTCGAGAAGAAGCAGATGAACTCGTGCTGAGGGCGCCAGACGCCGTGCCCGAGCCCGATCGAGCCCTTGTCCCAGATCAGCGCCCGGTGGACGCGGAAGCGGGCCGCCTTCGCCGCGGCCTCGAAGATCGGCCTGATGCGCCGATCGGCGAAGACATAGGCGTGGGCGTTCATGGCGAGGACGCGGTGCAGCTCGATGAAGATCTCCGGCCAGGCCTCATCGGGCAGCTCCTCAAACCACTCCCGGAAATAGGTGTCGCCGCGATCGAAGGCGTAGGGAGGGTCGGTGACGATCAGATCGACGCTTTCCGCGGGGAGGCTCGGCAGGAATTCCCGGGCGTCGGCCTGCACCAGCCGAACGAGCCGGCGCTTTTGCCCGTCGCCCTTGCGACGGCGGTAAGCGACCTGCCGATGAGCGCCGCTGCAATAGCGCCTGTGGCGGCCACGGGCCGGCTGGCGGAAGACCCGCTTGCAGACGGGGCAGCGCCCCGTGCGGGGCGCCTTGCGCCGCGTCTCCTTGTGCTTTGCCTTGCGGGCTGCCATCGGGCGCGACCGTAGGTCCGCGCCTTGGCGCTCAACAGCCCATCTTGGGGGCTCACTTTGCCCTCAGCCCTCGCGCTGGGCAAGCCAGCTCGTTGCTCGCAGGCCACCGGGCTCGTGCTCCCCGCAGGCGCTGTGGAAGGCGTAGTAGCCGCCCTTGACCCTCTGCCACTCCCATTCCTCGGGCTCGGCCCACTCGCGGCAGTGGTTGCAGAAGATCCGGTCCACCGCCCGTTCGCTCAGCTCGTCGATCTCGGCTTCGAGTTCCTCGACTTCTGCCTTTGCTCTGGCGAGGTCGCCGCGCTGTGCCTCTGCGGCCTCCTCGCCTTCGGCGCGCAGCTTTGCCAGCGCGCGCTCGCGGGCGGCGAGCTCCTTTTTTGTCGCTTCGAGGTCGCCCTCGAGCTTCTTTGCCGCCTTCTCCTTGGTAGCTGCGCTGCCTTTGGCGGCGCCCTTTGCCTTCGCGAGCGCAGCCTCGGCCGCCTCGGCACGCTCGGTCAGCTCCCCGATTGCCGC
Source organism: uncultured Solirubrobacterales bacterium (assembly GCA_963696185.1). GTDB lineage: Bacteria > Actinomycetota > Thermoleophilia > Solirubrobacterales > 70-9 > VRUE01. The sequence goes on along the minus strand of OY968825.1, from coordinate 947,392 downwards.
CTCGGCGTGAAGCGCCGCGACCAGGGCAGCCCGCTTTGAGCCATGGCGCTCCTCTGCCGCCTCAAGCAGGGGCAGCTGGGAGGCATCGAGCTCAAAGACGATGCGCCGCCGGAAGAGGTCTTTGCCGTGACTAAGCCCCCCTTTGCCGCGGATTCCGGCATGAATGTCGTGCGTATCCACATGCATATCCATCCATCGAGCTACCCTCGATTGGAACCCCATCCAGGGGCCTCAGCCCAGATGCCAGAGATCGAAGGAAAAGCCGCCGTCCCCTCCCCGGCGATCATCGCCGAAATGGCCGAGGAGTTCGAGATTTTCCACAACGGCATGGACACCCGCCCGCCCCCAGACGATCCGGCCGGCCCGCCGGCCCAAGACCCCACGCCCCGCCCCTTCGATCTGCAAAGCGACGTGTCCTACCCCGGCAACCCGCGCCCCGGCGCGATCTTCACTTACGAATTCTCCGAGGAGGAGGGCGAGACCTACTACTGCGACATCTGCCATGGGCGCAGGTTGCCGAAGAAGATCGCCTATGGAACGCCCGAGCGAAACGCCAGGGTCCGCCGCGAACATCCTGAGATCTGGGACCTCGCCCGCACGATCGAGCTTGAGGACCTGGCTGAGGCCACCCCGGAGCAGCTGATCGCAGCCCAGGAGCGCCTGGAAGAAATCACCGAGGATGTCGACCGCGGCCGCTACGCCAAGGCGATTCGAGGCAAGGTCGCCAAGGCCAAGCTGCAGGCGACAAAGGAAGCGGGCCGCGACCCGCGCACCGCGGCGCGGATCGAGAACGCGAGCACCTGGATGCTTGAGCTCTACGCGGTGCTCGGTAACAAGGAAGCAGTCTTCGAAGAGATCGACGGGCTGCGGAAAACCAACGAAGGGCTCTACAAGGAGATCATCGGCGACGACCGCGTCATCCCCGACAGCACGAAGGCGCGCTGGTGGGAAGAGATCGATGAGGAGGATCGCGAGACCGCGAAAGCGATCTACGAAGAGCGCCCTGAAGAGGAGCGAAAGCGCGAGGCAGCAGAGCGTCGCGCCCGCAAGATGAGGGGCTAAGACGGGCTTCTAAAGAGGCGCCCACGCGGTCACCCTCGCCGCGTGGCCGCCAAGGAGCAGAGCAAGCAGCCGGCTCGCCTCGCCCTCTCCAAGGCAGAGGCAGCCGAGGCGCTCGGCGTGAGCGTCGACTTCCTCGAAGACCACGTCCTCGACGAGCTGCGGGTCGTCCGCGTCGGCCGGCGGCGCCTGATCCCCGTCGCAGAGCTTGAGCGCTGGCTCGCCGAGCACGCCGAGCGCCCGCTGCCGAGCGCCTGAGATCGACTCGATCTCCCGCCCGAGGAGAGCTACTGTCACGACCCGCTCGGAGCGGGGAGCGATGAACACGACGCCGACAAGCCAAGATCGACGGCCTGGGCGGCGCTCTCCCCGCAAGGCCCGCCACGAGGGGATTACCGCCCGCCACTCGCGCTGCTGTGCCTCCAAGGAGGGCAGGCGCTGCAACTGCGCCCCCGGCTACCAGGCCCAGGCCTACTCGCCCCGCGACGGCAAGACGCTGCGAAAGACCTTCCCGACCCTCGCCGCGGCGAAGGCCTGGCGCGCTGATGCCCAGTCGGCGATCCGCCGCGGCACCCTGCGCGGACCGAGCAACATCACGATCGCCGAGACCTGCGATGCCTGGGAGCGCGGTGTGCGGGAGGGCTCGATCCGAAACCGCTCCGGCGATCCCTACAAGCCCTCGGTCGCCCGCGGCTATTCGCAGTCGATCCGCCTCTACATCAAGCCCGAGCTGGGCACTCGAAAGCTCTCCTCGCTCTCGCGGGTCGACGTGCAGGACTTCGCCGTTCGCCTCCTTGCCACTGGGCTCGATCCCTCGACCGTGAAGAACATCTTGAAGCCGCTGCGGGTGATCTACCGCCGGGCGCTTGCCCGCTCGGAGGTGGCGATCAACCCGACCAGCGCCCTTGAGCTGCCCGCCTGCCGCGGGCGCCGCCAGCGGATCGCCGACCCCACCGAGGCGGCGGCACTGATCGAGGCCCTACCTCCCGCCGACCGCGCCCTCTGGGCACTTGCCCTCTACGCCGGCCTTCGCCGCGGCGAGCTCTGGGCGCTGCGCTGGGAAGACATCGACTTCGAGGCCGGGATCATCCACGTCAGGCGGAGCTGGGACCCGAAAGCGGGGGAGATCGAGCCGAAGAGCATCGCCGGCACCCGCAAGGTGCCGATCGCCTCCGTCCTGCGGCGGATCCTGGTCGAGCACAAGCTCCGTCAGGGCGGCGACGGCGCCATGCGGATCGTCCTTGACTCCGACGGCAAGCTGAAGCACTCAACGACGCTGACCGAGCGAGCCCACAAGACCTGGAAGGCGGCGGGCCTCAACCCGATCGGCCTTCACGAGTGCCGCCACACCTTCGCCTCGTTGATGATCGCCGCCGGGGTGAACGCCAAGGCGCTCTCCACCTACATCGGCCACGCCTCGATCTCAATCACGATGGATCGCTACGGGCACCTGATGCCGGGGAACGAGGTGGAAGCGGCGGGGCGGCTGGACGCCTATCTTGGAATGTGTTGTCCTTCCCAACCAGCGATCCTCGCTGAAGGCTCTCGGCCGTCAGCTTCGGTCGGGACCTAATCCGGCCCGAGCGGCAACCTTAATCTGCACGGCCGCGAAGCCGGCCACCCCTCGATACGTTCTCCATGACCAACTAATCGGCTCAGCGATCTTCTCGAAGCACGTTTTCACAAGTCCTGCTCGATCTTAGCTATGGGTCCCGGGCTCCCATCCAAATCCACCGCCAGCGGATAGAGTCGACGCAATTGGCGACGAGCGAGCACTGAGACAGCAACCGATTGGACATCCCTCTTGGTCCTAGTAGTCGCATACGACCTTCACAATCCGGGCCGGAATTATCCGGCGATCGAGAGCCTTCTGAAAAGCGCAAGGAGCTGGGCTCATCCGCAAGGCTCGGTCTGGTTCCTCGACACGGAACGTGAGCCTGCCTGGTGGCGGAACCAGCTAATGGAGCGGGGCGACGCGAATGACGAGTATTTCGTGTGTCAGCTACGGTTGAATTGGGCTGCGTTTCGCGCAGGCGATGCGATTTCCAACTGGTTGAAATCACCAACCCGCACCTGGTGACGTACCTCGTCCGATGACCCCAACAGCGGCCCCCACAGAGCTTGTAATCGGACTCGTAGGCGCGGTCGGAACCGAACTTGATCTCGTTTCGACCGATATTGAGCTTGCCCTCAAGAAGCACGGCTATAAGGCCCAGGAGATCCGTCTCAGCAGCTTGCTTTCAGATTTGACTTGGGATCAGGAGCTTCCTGATGAGCCTCTCGACAAACATATATGGATGCATATGGAGGCTGGGAATAGGCTTCGACTTTGCTGGGAAAGGGGGGATGCCCTCGCCCTGCTGGCGCTCACGGAGATTGCCGCCATTCGCGCAGAAAGGACTGACGAGCGTTACGAGGACGATTCAGTGAAGTCACTTGATCGTTTCGCTTTCATTCTTCGCTCCCTGAAGCATCCGCATGAGGTCGCGCTCCTCCGGAGCATCTATGGGAGCCGCTTCGTGCTGGTGGCTGCTTATGCGCCAGAAGAAATCCGGAAAGCAGCGCTTTCAGCAAGCCTCACCAAGGACTACCGGTCGGATCAGCCGGAGGACTGGTTCAAGACTCCGGAGGAGCTGATTGCACGTGACGAAAGTGAGACCGAGAAAGCGCCCGAGGGACTCACAACCGGCGACGCCGAGGCGCAATCGTTAACCAAAGGGGAGTCGACCGATGAGGCAACGCAATCCGCTGGAAGTAATGCCGGGACGCAATTAGAGCAAGACACTAGTACAGAGGACACGGCAAAGACAGCGGAGGATGGGACGGGGCAAGGGGAGGCGGCAATTCCCCAGAGGGTCTGGGGGCAAAACCTGAGAGACACCTTCCACAGAGCTGACGTGTTTGTAGATGCACGTGAGAATGTGGGATTAAGGGACGCGGTTGAGCGTGCGCTCGAGATTTTGTTTGGTCACCCGTTCCGAACTCCAAATAGGGATGAGTATGGGTTGTTTGCTGCCGAAGGAGCGGCTCGGCAATCTGCAGAGCTTGGTCGACAAGTCGGCGCATCAATCGCAACGCCCGAGGGTGATGTTGTCGCCCTTGGTTCAAACGAGGTGCCAAAGGCCGGTGGCGGGGTCTATTGGGAAAACGGCCACGAAGAGACTGACTGCGGCATCGGCGGGACTGGTGATGGACGAGAGTTTCGCAACGCGTTCGACACCAATGATCGCATGAAGCGTGAGATAGCGCTGGAAGTCATCGAAGAGCTGGAAGATGCGCAATTTCTGAAAGAGGGCGCGGGGGAGGCCCAGTCACCCGAGCTTTTGGCTGCCCTAGAGCGCACTCGCCTTGGAGATCTGATCGAGTTTGGCCGTGCGGTCCACGCAGAGATGGCGGCTTTAATGGACGCTGCGCGGAGAGGTATTCCCGTTCGGGGATGCACTCTCTATACGACAACTTTTCCTTGCCATAACTGCGCCAGACACATCATTGCCGCTGGAATTATGCGCGTGGTCTATGTGTCGCCATATTCCAAGAGTCAAGCCAAGGGATTACATAGAGACGCAATTGACTTTGCGGCGGCAGAGCCTCGGAAGGATGCAGTCCAATTTGAGCCTTTCGTTGGCGTGGCGCCAAGGCGTTATTTAGACCTTTTTGAGGCAGCGTCCAGAAAGCAGGAGGATGGCAAGGTCGTGAAGCATGTTCCGTCCGAGGCGTCTCTAAATATCCCCGATGTAGAAATAGACGATCTAAGACCAAAGATCCCGGCCTACCTGCAACGGGAAGCTCTAGCGCTAGACCTTCTTGACGAAGAATTTGATAGGACCGGTTTACGGATTAGGGAGAAGGAGGGCAAGGATGGCGAATCGTGAGGCGCGCAACAGGCAAGTTCGGCAAGCGCGAGAGACCGTGCGGAGTTGGCCAGCCGGGCTTCAACGCTCGGGTTCCTCTCAAGGCTCAGCCAGGCCATCAATGCCCGAGGGAGCATCGACTCCTCCGCCGGCTCGTAGCCAGCAGCAGCGGGACGCTCGCTAATCCTTAGCTGAGAGCCACTCTCGGCCGACCATTGATTTCGGCAGTGGCGCCGTCGACATGGCCCCGCTCGATCGTTTGCGATCGGTTTGCGATCGGCGTTGCCCGACCCCGGCGGTGTTGAGCGGTCTTGACCGGTCACGTCGCTCGCTCCGAAGGGATCAGGGCAAAGGGCGCAATTCCGCTTGGGACCATGGATTCCGCGCTAGAAGCGGAGGGGGAGGGATTCGAACCCCCGGGACGCCCTGAGGCGCCCAACGGCTTTCAAGGCCGCCGCATTCAACCGCTCTGCCACCCCTCCGGGGATGTAGACGCATTGTCTATGCTAGCTGCGGAATTATGGACGAAATGGAACCGAGCAAAAAAGACTTAATGATGGTTTGATTGACACATGCGCCGGCTTCTGATTCTCGCCTCGGTGATGGTCTTCTTCGACGTCGCGTTCTACGCGGCGATCGCCCCCCTGCTGCCCGCCTACGTGGCGCGCTTCGGCCTGAGCAAGGCAGGAGCGGGGGTCCTCGCGGCCTCCTACGCCGCGGGCACGCTTCTCTCCTCGCTGCCGGCCGGGCTGCTCGCGACGCGGCTGGGCCCCCGCCTCGCCGTGATCGGGGGCCTGCTGCTGCTCGGGGCCTCCAGCGTCGTCTTCGGTTTCGGGACCTCGATCGTCCAGCTCGACGCGGCGCGCTTCGTCCAGGGGATCTCCGGCGCGCTGATCTGGTCGGGCGCGCTGACCTGGCTGATCACCGCCGCGGACCCCGAGCGGCGCGGCTCCGTGATCGGCACCGTGCTGGGGACGGCGATCGCCGGCGCCCTGGTCGGCCCGCTGCTTGGGGCGATCGCGGCGGAATTCGGCACCAGGGCTGTCTTCGGCGCCGTGATGGGGGGCGCGCTCGTCCTCGCGGCGCTCGCCTCCCGCCTGCCCGAAGCCGGGCCGCCCGAGCGCCAGGACCTTCGCGAGGCGGTGGCGACGATGGTCAGCCGCCCCGTCCTCGCCGTGAGCGCCTTCGTCGCCGTGCCCTCGCTGATGTTCGGTGCGGTCGGGGTGCTGGTGCCGCTGCGGATCGCGGAACTGGGCGGCGGCCACACGATGATCGCCGCCGGCTTCATCGTCGGGGCGGCCCTCGAGGCCGTGCTGGCCCCGATCGCCGGTCGCTACTCGGACCGGGTCGGGCGCCGCATCCCGTTCGTGGTCGGGATCGGCATCTGCGCCGGCGCGATCGCCGGGATCGGTCTCGCGCAGGCGCTCGAGGTGGTGCTGGCGGCGTTGATCCTCGGCTCCCTGGGCGCGGGGATCTGCTTCACGCCGGCGATGACCGCCCTCTCGGAGACCGCCGAATCGAGCCACCTGCACCAGGGCTTCTCCGCCGGGCTCTCGAACATGGCGTGGGCGGCGGGCCAGGTGGTGGGCGCGCTCGCGGCCGGCGGCGTCGCGAGCACCGCCGGCTACACCGTCCCCAGCCTCGCGGTCGCCGCCATCCTCCTCTGCACCGCCGCCTACGCGCACCGCTTCCTGGCCTCGCCCGGCGTCCAGCTCCCCGAGAGCGCCGTCCAGACCTGACGCAGGCCGCCGCCGGATCGGAGGGTCGGCGCTAATGTTTTGGTTCCCCGGAGAGGTGGCCGAGCGGCTGAAGGCACTCGCCTGCTAAGCGAGTAGGGGGCGCAAGCTCTCTCGAGGGTTCGAATCCCTCCCTCTCCGTTGAGCGCGCGCAGAACCAAGATCATCGCCACGGTCGGCCCGGCCAGCTGGGACACGGGCGTCCTCGACGCAGCTGATCGAAGCCGGCGCCGACGTCCTCCGCCTCAACTTCTCCCACGCCGATCGCGACCGCCACGCCCGCACGATCGAGTCGATCCGCGAGGCGGCGCGGCGGGCCGGGCGCGAGGTCGCCGTGCTGGGTGACCTGCCGGGGCCGAAGCTGCGGATCGGCGAGCTGCGCGGCGACGTCGCCGAGCTGGAGACCGGGATGCACGTGACGCTGACCCCGCGGGCGGTGCAGGGCGACGCCGAGACGATCCCCGTCGACTGGCCCGGGGTCGCCTCGCTGCGCGCGGACCAGCCGGTCTACCTGGCCGACGGGGCGATCCGCCTGCGTGTGTGCGCTCCCGAGGACGGCGGCGTCGAGTGCGAGGTCGAGGTGGGGGGGACGCTGTCCTCCCACAAGGGGATGAACGTCCCCGGCGTGGCCGGCCCGGCCGCCGGCGACCATGACCTCGGCTGGGTCGAGTTCGCGGTCGAGCAGGGAGTCGACCTGCTCGCCGTCTCCTTTGTCTCCTCGGCCGCGGACCTGGCGCCGGTGTCCGAGCGGCTGCGCGCGCTCGGCTCCGACATCCCGCTGATCGCCAAGATCGAGAAGCGGCAGGCGGCGGAGGACGCCGAGGAGATCATCCGCGCCGCGACCAGCGGGATCATGGTGGCGCGCGGCGACCTCGGGATCGAGCTGCCGCTGGCCGAGGTGCCGGTGGTGCAGAAGCGGCTGATCCGCGCCGCCGGCAGGCAGTCCAAGCCGGCGATCACGGCGACGCAGATGCTGGCCTCGATGGTCACCGAGCGGCGGCCGACGCGGGCCGAGGTGACCGACGTCGCCAACGCGATCTACGACGGCAGCGACGCGGTGATGCTCTCCGAGGAGACGGCGGTCGGTCGCTACCCGGTCGAGGCGGTGCGGGTGATGGACCGGATCGCCCGCGCCACCGAGCCCGACCTCCCCTATGGCGAGTGGCTGTTCAGCCGCACCGACCAGGCGAGCCATGACGTCGCCGACTCGGTCGCCCAGGGCGCCGTCGGCGCGGTCTACCGGCTGGGGCTGGTGGCGCTGGTCGTGCCCACCTACAGCGGCCGCACGGCGCGCCTCGTCTCCGCCCACCGCCCCAACGTGCCGGTGCTGGCGATCTCGCCGCGGATCGAGACCGTGCGCCGCCTCAACCTCCTCTTCGGCGTGACGGCGGCGCTCAGCGAGCACGAGACGGAGATCCGCGGCCTGCTCGACGAGTGCGCCGCGCTCGCCGCCCGCCACGGCATCGCCGCCTCCGGCGATCTGATCGCGATCACCGCCGGCCTCCCGGACCAGGAGCTGGGCACCAACCTCTTCGAGGTCCACCGCGTGCCCTGACGCGCCCCGGATGCCGGCGCGCTCAAGCCCTGTGGACGCCGATGTTGAAGTCCGGGGTCCCGAGCGCTCCCATCAGCCTCAGCCACAGCGGCAGATACATCTCCATGCCGCGGGCGGCGGAGATGCCGCCCAGGTCGATGATCGAGCCGCTCGGCCAGCCGAAGCCTTCCAGCAGGGCGGCAACGTCCGATTTGGCCGCTTCGTCGTTGCCGCAGAGGAAGAGGTGGTGGTCGCCGGGCACGCGCCCCGGGTCGACCATGACGCGGGCGTTGACCGTGTTCAGCGCCTTGACCACCTTCGTCTCGGGGAGGGCGGCCTGGATCCGCTCGCCGAGGCTGTCGTCGTTGCAGACGGAGAGGGTGGGCGGCATGCCGTGCGAGAAGTCGAGCGGGTTGGCGACGTCGACGAGGACCTTGCCGGCGAGGTTGTCGGCATCTGTGGTTGCGAGCGCGTCGAGGGAAGCGCCGCCGGCGGTGCAGTTGAAGACCAGCTCCGCCGAGGAGGCGGCGTCGGCGAACGTCCCTCCCTTCGCCGAGGCGCCAGCTCCCTGCACCCACTCGAGCAGCGCCTCGCTGTCAGCCGATCGCGACCCCATCGTCACGTCGTGACCCAGCTCCACCAGCTTCGTGGCGATCGTCTTCCCGACCGTGCCGGTGCCCAAGACTCCGATCCTCATCACTGCTCCTCCTTGCTCATGGACCAGATTGAGGCTAGCCCCTGCGGATCGTCAGCCCCGCCGCAACCACCGCCGCCTCAGCCGTCAGCCGCCTGCACCGGACCCACCGGCCCCTTAGAATCGCCCTCCGGGCTCCGACCCGGCAACCCGCGCCCGTAGCTCAGTCGGATAGAGCGTCGGTCTACGAAACCGAAGGTCACAGGTTCGAATCCTGTCGGGCGCGTTCCGCTGGCTGGCCGCAAAACCGCTTGTCCGCGCGGAGAACCGGTGCAGAGGGCCAAGCCGGTAGGTCCTCTTCGGGGTGCGGTAATCGGTGAGAAACGCCAGTCGCATCCGTCCCAGCGGTGCCACGCCGTGGTGCCGGTCCCGACCGTGTGCTTTCATCGCCTAACGGGATACTGTCTTGATGTCTCGCCTCGAGCTGATCGGAGTCCCGTTTGACGGCTTCGGTCGCGCCGGGCATCAAGCCCGCGCGGCACAGGCGCTCCGCGAGGCGGGTCTGAAAGGGGCCTTCGGCGAGCATGAGGTGCTCGCTGGGCCCGACCTGGCGCTGCCCCCTCCGGACCCACGTCGTGCCCCCGGTTCTGGGCTGATGAACGAGGCCGCTCTGCTGGCCATGGTTCAGGCGGTCCATGGGCGCGTGAGCGGAGCGCTCGCCGCCGACCGGTTCCCCGTCGTCTACGGCGGCGAGTGCTCGGTCCTGCTGGGTGCCGTCAGTGGCCTTGGCGCCGCAGGGGGTCGGCCCGGTCTCGTCTTCGTCGACGGCCACGAGGACACAACTCCACTTGACGTCTCCGTCGACGGCGAGGCAGCGAACATGGAGCTCGGCCTCCTACTTGGCATCACGGGGCAGCTCGCGCCCCCGGCGCTGCGCAGCATCCTTCCCGCCCTCGATCCCGCAGCCCTCGCTGTGCTTGGGCCCCGCGACCAAGAGCTGCGCCGAAAATGCAACGTAGCGAGCCTTGCTGATCGCGATATCCATCTGCGCCGTCACGATGCCGTCGCGGTCGATCCTGCCGAGGGCGCTCGGAAGGCGGTCGAGCACGTGCGGAAGACGGCGCCGAGCTGGTGGCTACACACCGATCTCGACGTGATCGCGCAGGACATCTTTACCGCCGGACGGGTGCCGGGCGACGAGGAAGAAGAGGGAGGGCTCAACTGGGCGCAGCTCACCGAGTTGACGGCCACCGCGTTCGCGTGCGGAGGCTGCGCCGGCTGGAGCATCGTTATTTACGACCCCGAGCAGGACGAAAACGGGTCGCAGGCCAGGCGCATCGTCGAGTTCGTATCCGCGGTTTCCCCCTTGCTGCCTCGTCGCCCCTGAACCGCCTCGCAGACCGATTGGCGCGAGCAAACCACCAGAGCGACCATCTCCGGGGTTCAGGGAACACGGAGGACGGCTCGCCGCCGAGCCCGAAGCCGTAATTGCGGGAGTGACGCCAGGGCGGCGTGTCTTCGGGGGCGCGCATAGGCTCTGTCGCGTGAGACGGCGCCGAGTGTGTGGGTGAGGGCAGGCGCGATCGTGAACGGCCTCTCGAGACTCGTCGCCTCGGCGACCAACCCAGCCAGCGGTTGGGATGCACGCCTGTGGCGGCTGTGGGTGCTCTACAGCGCCCTCGCCTACACGGTCATCCTGGCCGTCATCGTGGGCCTCGCGAGCCTGGACCTCGACCTCACCCGCGTTGCCGTCGACCACCGGGCGGGCGGAACGCTGCTGATCGCCACCGCCGGTGCGCTGCTCTATGGCGCCGTCCTCGGCGGCCTGCAGTGGCGCGTGCTGCGCGAGCGACTCGCGATCCCGCGTCGGCCATGGGTTCTGGCCTGCGTCATACCGGCGTTGATCAGCTGGGTCGTAGTCGTCGTTCCGGCCGGGATCGCCGCGGACACTTCGGACCAGGATCTGCGCATCGCCTACTTCCTGGCAGTCAGCCAGGCGCTCGCGCTCGGCCCGCTGGTCGGGTTTGCCCAGGCCAGGGCACTGCGGCCCTATACCCGGCGATGGAAGTGGTGGATACCGGCCAACCTCTTCTCCTGGCTGATCGTCGAGGCGATCTTCTTCGTCGTGTCGCTCGTCGCCGGGGCGTTCGACTTCGCCCAGGGCGAAGGCTCGCCGCTCGAGGCCTACCTCGTCCTGATCGCAGCCACCCCCCTCAGCGCCCGATGGCTGCTGTGGGTCACCGCCCCGAGCGCCATGCGCCGCTGAGCGAATCGGGCTGTGTCTTTGGCCTTTCTCAGGCGCGCTTAGGCCACTGTTTAACCCTTCTGTGTCAAATTGAGGGCATGGCCACGGAGATGCAGGTGCGTCGCGTGGACGATGCGAGACCTCCGTTGCCTCGTCGCCCCGTTCCCGGAATCGCGCTCTGGCGCCGCCTGCGGCGGGTGGTCCTGCTGACGACGGCGATCTGCCTCGTCCCCGCCGGCGTCTCCTACGTGGAGGAAATGACGGGGCCGCACAACGTCGGCTTCGGCATCGTCAGCGTCGAGTGGATGCGCGCCCACGGCGGCAACGGGATCGTCTCCCAGATCGAGAACTGGTACTACACGCTGACCGCGCCCTCGAAGGGCGGGCCGGGGCTGCGCTCGCTGCCGCAGGTCGGCGTCGCAGGCGGCGGCGAAGAAGGAGAAGCGCAGCCGTACCGTCCGCCGAACATCAAGCCGCTCATCCACCCGGCGCTCCCGGGCGAGGGCGTCTGGCGCCCCGCCGGGGCCGGCGCCGGGCCGGAACCGCCGGTCCTCCTCACCACCTTCCGCAGCGACCCCGAATACCCGCAGTTCGTCGCCGGCGTCGCCTGGATCGACTCGCGACGCACCCAGCTCGCCTACGTGCCCGGCCTCGCCGAGCCGCCGTCGATCTCCCACCGCGGCCCGGCCGAGGTGCCGCCGGGCCTCCGCAAGCGGGTCGTCGCGACCTTCAACGGCGGCTTCCCGCTCTAGACCTCGAACGCCGGGCTGATCTTCCGGGGACAGGTCGTGGCACCGATGGTGAACGGGATCGCCACCCTGGTCGCGTACCGCGACGGCAGGGTGGACGTCGTCCGCTGGCACGGCGGCCCGGCCGCCCCGCCGGACGTCTGGTTCGCCAAGCAGAACCTGCCGCCGATCATCTACGGCGGCCGCCTCAACCCCAACCTCAGCGACGGGCCGGAATGGGGCGCGACGGTCAACAACGCGGTGCGCGTCTGGCGCTCCGGGCTCGGCATCGACCGCTACGGCAACCTGATCTACGCGGCCGCCAACTACCAGACGGTCCGCTCGCTCGCCGAAATCCTCAAGCGGGCGGGCGCCGTGCGGGCGCTCGAGCTGGACATCAACGAAGACTGGACCAGCTTCATCACCTACCGGCGCCCCGGCGCGTTCTCCCCCTCCAACCTGCTGCCGACGATGTTCAGGCCGCCGACCAGCTACCTGACGCCGGACGAACGGGACTTCTTCGCCGTCTACGCGCGGGGAGGCTGGTAGCGATGCCCGCGCCGCGACGGATCTCAGCCGGGGAGAGGGCGCCGCGACGGATCTCGCCAGGCGCACGCGCCCGCCGTGCCTTGCTGATCGACACGGTCGCCGCGGTCGTCCTCGCCGCGATCGTGCTGAGCGTCGCCGCCGGCCTCGGCGTGGTCGGCTTCCTCGGTCTGCCGCTGCTGCTGCTCGGCCTGCTCTGGATCGGGACCGAACGGCTCGTCGTGCGCAACCGCTCGCGGCGGCCGGCCGGCCGCCGGGGTGCTCAAGCGCCTACGCGGTGACCTCGAGCCAGGTCCCTTTCGGGCCGAGGTTGTGGAGCGGCGTGTCGCCGATGCGGCTCTCGCAGCCCCAGGACTCGTGGATGTGGCCGCAGACGGCGAGGCAGGGGCGCTTCTCCTCGATCGCGTGCAGCAGCGCCCCGCTGCCGAAGTGGTCGCCGCCGGCGCTGGCGTCGCAGTGCCCCCGCGGCGGCGAGTGGAGGACGAGGAGCGCTCCCTCGGGGCAGGGGGCGAGCATCCGCGCCGCGGCCTCGTCGTCGAGGTCGAAGCTCCAGTCCCAGGGGGTGATCGGGATGCCGGCGCCGAGGCCGAATACCTCGACCCCCTCGATCGTCGTGCCGCCGCCGTGCAGGACGGTGGCGGCGGGCCAGGCGGCGGCCGCCTCGCGCAGTGCGTCCTCGGTCTCGTTGTTGCCGGGCACCAGCACGGTGGGCGCCTCGATCGGCGCCAGGGCGGCGATCGTCTCCGTCAACCCCTCGTGCACCGAGGCGAAGTCGCCGGCGCCGATCACGGCGTCGGCCCCGGCCGACATCTCGACCAGCCGGGTGGCCTGGCCGAGGTCGCGGTGCAGGTCGCTGAAGGCGAGCAGCCTCATGCCCGAAAAGCTACCTGTCGTCCGGCGGGGCCGTTCGGTAACCTCGCCGGCCTGATGCCCCCCGTCTTCTGGATCGGCTTCGGAATCGCCGCCTTCGGCGCCCTCACCGGCCTCCTCGCCGGCGCCAGGTCGCGCAGGACGCCGGCCCTCACCGGCGCCGCGATCGGCGCCTACCTCGGCCTGATGGCGGGCTTCCCGCTGCTGGCGATCGGCATCGCGACGAGCTGAGTCGAGACGGTGGCATGACCGAGGTGCGGAGCAAGCGGCCGGAGGCGCCGCGGACGCAGCGGGTGCTGCCCGGCGTCTGGCGGCTGCGCCTGCCGCTGCCCTGGGCCGGGATGCCGCACGGCAACGCCTGGGCGGTCGCCGCCGACGGCGGCATCGTCCTCTTCGACACCGGGATCGGCGGCAAGGGGCGGCTGCGCCAGTTCGACCTCGCCCTCGCCCAGGCCGGCTTCGGGCTGGAGGACGTCCGCCTCCTCGTCTGCACCCACTCCCACACCGACCACTACGGGCTCGCCGCGCCGATCGTCGAGGCGGCCGGCTGCGAGCTCTGGATGCACCCCGCCTGGGAGCACGTCCGCCTGCTCGCCGACGACCCCGCGGCGGCGCTCGAGCAGCGGCTCGAGGTGGCCCGCCAGAGCGGCGTGCCGGCCGCCGCGCTGGAGCGCTACCGCGAGTCGCGCAGCGAGGACGACGAGGAGACCGGGATCGACGCGATCGTGGAGCCCGACCGCGACCTCCTCCCCGGGGTCGAGGTGGAGACCGACCTCGGCACCTGGCAGGTCTACGAGACGCCCGGCCACGCGCCCTCGCACGTCGTCTTGCACCAGCCCGAGCGCAAGCTGATGATCTCCGGCGACCACCTGCTCGGCCGCACCGTCCTCTTCTTCGACCATGGCCACACCCCCGACCCGGTCGGCGAGTTCCTGCGCAGCCTCGACGCGGTGGAGCCGCTGCGCGGTCGACGCTCTGCCTGCCCGGCCACGGCCGCCCCTTCCGCGACTCCCGCCACCAAGGTCGCCGAGGCGCGCCGCCAGGTCGACGAGCTGCTCGGCAAGGTGCGCGAGACGCTCGCGCGGCGGCGAGAGGACCGCGTTCGAGATCGTCGCCGAGATCGTCGGCCCCGAGAACCTCAACACGCCGGTCAGCGCCTGGGTGCTGCAGATCGTCCTCTCCTGCCTGGACCACCTGGCGATCCTCGGCGAGGTGGCGCGTCGTAGGGCGACCGACCCGCAGCGCTGGGCGCTGCGCCGTTGAGAGCACGTTTCGATTCGGTGGGTAGCCTCCCGCGCTGATGCCCGAGCATCAGCCGCGACGCCCCCTCTGGCGCGAGCCCGACGCGGCTCTGGCGCGAGCGCCGGCGGCTGGCGATCGCCCTGATCGCCGGCGCCGTCGCGGTTGCTGGCCGGCGCCGTCGTCCGGCTACGAGCTGCTGAAGCGCCCGCCCGACGTCCACAACGCCAACGTCGCCTTCAAGCCGCAGAAGCCGCCCAGCCCAAGCCGAAGGCGACGACGGTCAACTGGCCGCTGTTCGGCTACAACCCGGCGCGCACCCGCTACCTGCCGGCGAAGGGGGTCAAGCCGCCGTTCCGCTGCTCTGGCACTACACGGAGCGGCCGCTGCTGGAGTTCCCGCCCGTCTACGCCAACGGCAGGCTCTACGCGGTCAACAACGACGGCACCGCCTTCGCGCTCGACGCGAACACGGGCAAGGTGCTGTGGAAACGCAGCATCGGCCGCCTCAACGCCTCCTCGCCGACCTACTACAAGAACCGCCTCTACATCGTCAACCTAGTCCCCGGCCACGTGGTGAAGCTGGACGCGAAGACCGGCAAGATGCATCTGGAAACGCCGCGCTCCCCGGCCGCGCCGAGTCCTCGCCCGCTGGTGATCGGCAACACCCTCTACTTCGGCTGCGAAGACGACCAGCTCTTCGCGCTCAGCACCCGCAACGGCCACGCTGCGCTGGGCGACGACGCTGGGCGGCCCGGTCAAGTCGGCGCCCGCCTACCGCCGACGGCATCCTCTACGTCGGCGACTACGGCGGCGACATGAACGCGGTCGACGCGAGGACCGGCAAGCTGCAGTGGCAGACAGCTCGCTCGGGCAGGGCTTCGGCACCGGCGGGCGAGTTCTACTCGACCCCGGCGCGTCGCCTTCGGCCGCGTCTACGCCGGCAACAACGACCACCGCGTCTACAGCTACGACACCGAAGACCGGAGCGCTCGCCTGGACCCACTCGACGGGCGGCTACGTCTACTCCGGGCCCACCGTCGCCGCACCCGCCGACACGCCGCCGACCGTCTACATCGGCTCCTTCGACGGCAACATCTACGCGCTCGACGCGAAGAACGGCGAAACGCGCTGGGCGCACTCGGCGGGGGGCTCGGTCGTCGGCTCGCTCTCGGCGGTCGGCGAACATCGTCTACGTGGCGGAGTTCACCACCGGCTCGACCAACGGCTACGACATGAAGACCGGCCGCCAGGTCTTCCATTACAAGACCGGTACCTACACGCCGGTGATCTCCGACGGGCGCCGCATCTACCTGGTCGGCTACTCGAGCATCAACGCCCTGCAGCCGTTCAAGCCGAAGCCGAGGGCCAGTGAACGGGGCACGCGGCAGGGCGAGCCGCCAGGCGGCGGGCACCTCGCCGCTAGGGCGAGCCGGCCGACCAGCACCGCGGCGAGCCTGCCGCCGCCGACCAGGGCGCCCTGTTCCAGCACGCGCAGCGGCACCCGCACGGGCCGCGCGGCGCGGAAGCGGGTCAGGGTGAAGTTGTAGGAGACCGGCTCTCGACTCGACCCGGTGGAAGGCCGGGGGAAGCAGGCGGCGGGCGCTGCGGTCGGCGGCCTGCCTCGAGCCGACCAGGTCGATTTCGCGCAGCGGCGGCAGCGGGCCGCGTGGCGGAGCGGCGCCCAGGTAGTAGCGCAGCGGTTCGTTGCCGGAGAACCTGATCGTCACCACCGCCATGCCGGGGCGCAGCGGGCCCGACTTCCTCCGCGGCGTTGCGCAGGTCCTCGCGCTGGAGGCGCGGCAGGCGGTCGATCTCGAGCGTGAAGACGAGCGAGCAGAGGCAGAAGGCGCCGGCCAGGCCGAGGCCGGCCCAGCCGGCGCGGCGAACCCCGAAGCCGGCGGCGAGAACGACGATCAGCGGCACGAAGACCGGGACCAGGTTGCGCCCGTCGAAGTAGTCGGCGCCGAAGGAGGCCGAGCAGCGATCGGCAGCGCCGACGGCGGCGCCGCCCACCGCGGCGGCCAGGCCGGCGCCGCGGCGCTCGCGCCGGCTCGCCGCGCCAGAGCAGCAGCGCCAGCGCGGCGAGCGCCAGCGCCGCCGGAACCGCCGAGCGGGATCGGCCCCGGCTGGCGCACCCCGTGCTCGTTGCCGTTGTCGTCGCCGACCAGCTTCGCCGCCGGCCCGTTCCAGGCGCTGGGGGAGGGGCTGCTTGGCGATCCAGCCGGCGTGGGCGTTGCCGGCCTGCGCAGCGCGATCGGCAGCAGCAGCGCCGTCTGCGGCGAGCGACCGCGGCGACCGCGACGGCGGCGCGGCGCCGTCCCTCGGCGCGGCGAGCAGCAGCAGCGCTGCCTCTGGGCGCGACCACGAAGCCGGCGAAGTAGTGGGTGGCGATCGCCAGCGCCGAGAAGACCGCCCACCAGGCGAGGTCGCGCCGCGCGCTCGCTGCGCCGCGCCCGGGCGAAGAAGAGGAAGGAGAGGGCGGTGAGCAGGAAGACGAGGGAGTAGGCGCGCGCGTCCTGGGAGAACCAGATCAGCACCGGGCTGACGGCGACGATCGCCGCCGCGATCAGCCCGGCCCGGCGCGGCAGCGGCAGCGCCACCGCGCCCAGGTAGACGACCGCGATCGAGGCCGTCCCGGCCAGTGCCGAGAGCGAGCGCAGTCCGACCTCGCCGGTCCCGAACGGCCGCGACCAGAGCCACGCGACCAGGTAGTAGAGGGGCGGGGTCGACTCGCTGCGGGGGACCGTGGAGAGCGTGTCGAAGAGGCTGGGCTGGAGCACCCGCGCCGACCGTCACCGCCTCGTCGTAGCGGTAGCTCTGCAGGTCCGAGCGTGGCGAAGCGCAGCGCCGCGCCCAGCGCGACGATCCCGGCCGAGCGCCAGCAGGTGCGGCGACTCGGCGGCGCGCCGCCGCGCCCCGCTGCAGCCGGCGCTACGGGCTCACTCCGCCGGGCGGCGGCGGCGGCGGCTGCGGCGGTTCGAAGGCATAGGCCGGGAAGGACGGGGAGCTGAGCCTGCGCCTCAGTACCGCAAGGCTAGCCGGGTAGTTCTGGATCCGGTAGGCGTTGGCGGCTGCCGAAGTCCTGGTAGTAGACGAGCATCCGGCAGCGAGGATGATGGCGCTGACCCAGGCGAATAGGCGCTTCACGAAGGACGGATCGTCGCCGTTCTCGACCCCCCACTCGGTCAGCACGAAGGGCTTGGCGCCGGTAGCGCCCAGTAGAGCTCGGTCAGCGCCTTCCAGTCGGGGATAGGCGGAGTAGAAGTCGGTCCCGACCCAGTCGACGTAGCGCCGCCCGGGGTAGAAGTTGCCGGGCGGTTCCGGCGTGGTCGCCGGCGAGCCGGCCGGGCAGCGGGCTCCAGATCACCGCGATCGGCGCCGCCGGCAGCGCTGGCCGGCAGCGGCGCCGCTCTGGCTGCGCAGCGGCGGCAGGCCGGCCGCGGCGAGGCGAGCGTCGATCTTCGGCCCGGCTGCCGCCGCCGTGCAGGACGATGTAGATGCGGCGGAAGGCCTGCCTGTACCAGTAGGGCTCTGGTAGCCGGCCCGCGGCTGCCCGCCGCAGTCGTAGGCGGCGTAGACGTTGAGGCAGCGGTTCGGCTCGCCCAGCGGGCGCAGGTAGGCACGCATCCCCTGTGACCAGAAGAGCTGGTTGAGGCCGATCAGGTAGTCGTCGCCCTAGCCGAGCGCGATGCCGCGCGGGGTGATCAGCTCGTGCCCGTCGTTGGGGTCGGCGGTGGAGATGTGGAGGATCGGGCGCGCTTCGGCGCTCTGCCAGCGCTTGATCGAGCCCGTCAGGTCGGATCCCCAGGCCCGGAAGGTCTCGATCACCGCCGGGTGCTTGCCGACCAGTTCGGAGAATTCGGCGAACTGGCGAGGCGACGCCGCTGTCGGAGACGCCGAAGAAAGTCTGCCCGCGGGGCGGCTGCAGCAGGCCGGCGGCGCCTGCCGGCGCCGCCGCGCCGAGCGCCAGCGCCGCCGTGGCGGCCAGCGTGGCGAGTACGGTTGCGCTGCCTCGGCCGCGAGCCATCCTGCCTCCCTTCGACTGGATGGGCGCCTCACACCTTCCCCAACACGGCCAAGAGCAGATGGTTCTTCTGGGCGGTGGTCGGCCTCACGGCGCTGGCGGCGGCGATCCGCTTCTCGACCCTCGGGCTGCAGAGCTACCGCCACGACGAGGCGGTCACAGCGGGCCGGGTCCTCGTCGCCAGCCTGCTCGCAGACGATGCACGGGTCTGGGCAGGCGAGTCGACCCCGCCGCTCTACTACCTGCTGGCCTGGCTCTGGTCGCACCTCTTCGGCGTCCACGAGGTCGGCCTGCGCTCGCTCTCGGCGCTGTTCGGGACGGCGACGGTCCCGGTCGCCTACCTGATCGGGCGGGAGCTGATCGGCCGCCGCGCCGGACTCGCCGTGGCGGCGATCGTCGCCGTCGAGCCGATGCTCGTCTGGTACTCCCAGGACGCGCGCGCCTACGCGCTGCTCGTCCTGCTCAGCGCCGCCGCGCTGCTCTTCTTCCTGCGCGCCCGCCGCAGCGGCTGGCGGCGCGACCTGGCCTGGTGGGCGGCGCTTCTCGGCGCTGGCGCTCGCCACCCACTACTTCGCCTTCTTCCCGCTGGCGATCGAGGCCGTCTGGCTGCTGCTCGCCGCGCGCCCGCTGCGGCGAGTGCTGTGGGCGGTCGGCGGCGTGGCGCTCGCCGGCCTGGCGCTGGCGCCGATCGCCCTGCACCAGGCGGCGGGCAAGAACAACGACTGGATCGCGACCTTCGGCATGGCCGGTCGCCTGCGGGAGACCGCGATCAGCTTCTTCGTCGGCGAGGCGGGGCTGCTCAAGCACGCGCTGATCCCGATGGCGCTGTTCGCGGCGGCGGTCGCGCTGCTGCTCTGGCGCGGCGGGGCGCGGGAGAGGCGCGGCGCCGCGGTCGGCCTGGCGATCGGCGGCGGCAGCATCGCCTGTCGCCCTCGCTCCTCGCCGCGGCCGGCCAGGACTTCGTGCTGGAGCGCAACCTGCTGCCGGCGCTGATCCCGCTGGCGCTGGTGGGGGCGGCCGGCATCGCGGCGCCGCGCGCGGGCCGGCTGGGCGTCGCCGTCGGGCGCGCGCTCGTCGCCTATCTGCTCGCCTTCTGCGTCTACTCCGACTTCCGCCCCGCCCTGCAGCGCGAAGACTGGCGCAGCGTGGCGAGCGCGATCGGGCCGCCGCACGCGCCCGCGGGCGATCCTCGTCTGGGAGCAGGGCGACGAACCGCTCGCCTTCTACATCGGCGCGCGGGGAGCGGCGCGTGCAGTGGAAGGAATGGCGCCACGGCCCGGTCCCGGTCGCCGAAGTCGACGTGGTCAGCGGCCGGCCGCCGCCGCCCGGCGCGCGCAGCGCCCTGCCGCCCGGCTTCCACCGGGTGAGCCGGGTGACCCTCGGCCGCATGACCCTGATCCGCTACCGCGCCGCCCGGCCGCAGCGCGCTCGGCTGGGGCCGCATCGTCCGCAACTTCACCGGCTACCCCAACAACGCCGTCCTGCTCGACGGCCTGCCCCCCAGCCCCTCCTGACGGCCTTCAGGTGGCCGGGTGCTCGGCCACGATCGCCAGGACTTCGGGGGCGTATTTGGCTATGAAGCTGGGGCCGATGCCGCGGATCTCGGCCAGGCGGTCGGCGTCGGTGGGGCGGGCGGCGGCGATCCTCTCCAGGGTGCTGTTGTGGGCGACGGTGAAGGCCGGCTTGCCGTCGGCCGCTCGCAGGCGCCACGCCTTCAACTCCTCGAAGAGCGGGGCGTCTGCTGGTGAGAGCTCCGGCGCCGGCGCGGCGGCGCTCTTGCGGGCGCGGGGCGGACGGCGGACGGCGATCGTCTCGGGGTCGGGCAGCCAGCCCTCGGGATCGCATACGTCGCAGCAGCGGCCCAGCGGGCGGCCAGCCTCGCGGTCGCCGAAGTGGTCCAGCACCTGCCGCCGCCGGCAGCGGTCCGAGTAGATGAAGGATTTGATCACCCGGTAGTCGCGCCAGCCGCGCTCGTGGGCGATCGCCAGCTCGGGGTCGCCGGCGCGCTGCTGGTTGAAGCGGACCAGCCGCCCGAGGTCGGCGCGCATCGCCAGCAGGACCGCCTTCGCCGGCCGGCCGTCGCGCCCCCCTCGCCCGGCCTCCTGGTAATAGGCCTCGAGGCTGGTCGGGATCGCCATGTGCCAGACCGAGCGCACGTCGGCCTTGTCGACCCCCATGCCGAAGGCGTTGGTGGCGACGACGACGTCGACCTCGTCGGCCATGAAGCGGCGCTGGGCCTCGGTGCGGTCGTCCGCCTCCATCCCGGCGTGGTAGGCGAGCGCCCGCAGCCCGGCGCCGCGCAGCTCCGCCGCGACCTCGTCGGTGTCCTTTCGCGTCCCGCAGTAGACGATCGCCGGCCGGTTCGCCGGGTCCGACAGCCCCGCTTCGAGCAGCGCCATCCGCCGCGCCTTCGACCCGGTTCCCTCCAGCCGCACCACGTCGAAGGAGAGGTTGGGACGGTCGAAGCCCGAGCGGACCTCGAGCGGGTCGCGCAGTCCGAAGCGGCTGGCGATCTCCGCCGCCACGGCCTTGGTCGCCGTCGCCGTGCAGGCCATCAGGGTCGGCCGGCCGAGCCGCTCGGCGATCTCGGGGAGGCGCAGGTAGTCGGGCCGGAAGTCGTGGCCCCACTCCGAGACGCAGTGCGCCTCGTCGACCGCCAGCAGGTCGACGCGCCGTCGCGCCAGCGCCTCGAGGAAGACGGTCGAGGCGAACCGCTCCGGCGCGCAATAGACGATCCGCGCCGCGCCGGAGCGGACCTGGGCCAGGGCGCCGCGGGCGGCCTCCTCGCTCATCCCCGAGGAGACCATCGCCACGGGGTGTCCGGCTGCTGTCAGGCGCCGCCACTGGTCGTTCATGAGGGCGATCAGCGGGCTGACGACGATCGTCAGGTCCTCCGACGCCAATCCCGGCAGCTGGTAGCAGAGGCTCTTGCCGCCGCCGGTCGGCATCACGATCAGCGAGTCGCGGCCGGCCAGCGCCGCCTCGACCGCCTCGCGCTGCCCCGGCCGGAAGGCCGCGAAGCCGAGCCGCGCCAGCAGCTCCTCGGCACGGTTTCCGTTCGCGGGCATCGGCCGCAGGCTATGCGCCCCCGCGATGCACGTGTGTGACCGAGGTGACGAGTTTGCGACGAAAGCGGTCGCTGCCTCAGGCCGGGCTCTCGGCCGGCGCCGTCCGCGTCGTGCGGCTCGGGGCGCGGCGGAGGCGCAGCCGCTGGGGCCAGAGCACGTAGAGCGCCATCGGCACCGCGTAGAGGAGGTAGACCAGCGCCTCGCCGACGGTCGGCTGGGACTGGAGGCCGAGCATCCCGGTCAGCAGCGTGCCGGAGACCGTTCCCGGCTGCACCAGCCAGGAGAGGTCGAGCGCCTGTCCCTGGAGGCCGTTGAACCAGCCCGCCTCGTGGGCGGTGTGGATCGAGGTCGCCAGCAGGCCGGCGGCGATGAAGACGAGGACGAGGCCGGTGACGCGGAAGAAGCGGGCGAGGTTGATCCGCACGCCGCCGCGGTAGAGGCCGATCCCGATCGCCACCGCCGCGACCAGCCCGAGCACGGCCCCGGCGCCGGCGGCGGTCGTGTCGGTCGTGTCCTGGAAGGCCGCGAGCATGAAGGCCGAGGTCTCGAAGCCCTCGCGCAGGACCGCCAGGAAGGCCATCGCGACCAGCGCCATCGTCGAGCCGGTGGCCAGTGCGCTGGCGGCGCTGCCCTCCAGCACCGCCTTGAAGCCGCGCGCGTGGCGGCGCATCCAGACGATCATGTAGGTGACCGCGGCGACGGCGACCAGCCCGACGATCGTCTCCAGGCTGGCCTGGCCGCTCTCGGGCAGGTCCTGCCTGACCACCCGTAGGACCACCGCGACGCCGACGCAGAGGACGACCGCGATCCCGACTCCGCCCCACATCTGGCGCAGCGCGTCCCGCCTTCCCTCCTTGACCAGGAAGGCGGCGATGATGCCGATGATCAGCGACGCCTCGACCCCCTCGCGCAGGCCGATGACGAAGGTGGGGATCATGCGTCGAAGGCTCCTTCTCGTCTCTCGCGGCGGTTCGGCTTCTGTGTCGCTTAGGCGCCCCTAATTAGGAGCGCCAAAAACCTAGCACAGCGGTCGGTATTCCGTATGTGACGGCGGTCGCCCTGGGCGCTGGGCCTGCCGGGGCCGCCCTCAGGGGAGCCAGGGCTCGTACCACTGGCAGATGCCGCGGGTGAGGTCCTTCGGCCTCCTTCGGCCCCCAGCCGCCGGCGCTCGTAGGCGTGCACGGGCCCCGGCTCGTCGAGCAGCGGCTGCACGATCCGCCAGGTCTCCTCGACCGCGTCCTCGCGGGTGAAGAGCTGGCTGCGCCCGCAGCAGCGCGTCGTCGAGCAGCCGCTCGTAGGGCTCGGGGTCCTCGCCGGGCGCCTTCTCGAAGAGCACCTCGAGGTCGGCGGGCTCGAAGGCCTCCTCGCCGGCCTTCTTGGCGAGGAAGCGCAGCCGGGCGCCCGCCTTGGGGTCGATCCGGATCGTCATCTCGTTCTGCCCCGGGCGCCTTGCCCCGGCCCACCCCCAGCGGCGGCGGGCGCCTGAAGACGACGCTCACCTCGGTCGCCTTCACCGGCATCTCCTTGCCGGCCCGGATGAAGAACGGCACTCCGCTCCAGCGCCAGTTGTCGATCTCCAGCTCCAGCGCGACGAAGGTCTCGGTGGTCGAGCCCTTCGCCACCCCCGGCACGTCCAGGTAGCCGTCGTACTGGCCGCGCACGTAGCGCTCCGGGTCGGCGCTGCGCACCGCCTTGAACAGCTCCAGCTTCTTGTCGCGGATCGAGTCGGGGTGGTTGCCGGCCGGCGGCTCCATCGCGACCAGGGCGAGCACCTGGAGGATGTGGTTCTGGACCACGTCGCGCAGCGCCCCGACCGGGTCGTAGAAGCGGCCGCGGTCCTCCACGCCGAAGTCCTCCGCCATCGTCATCTGCACGATGGGCGACGTGCTGGCGGTTCCAGACCGGCTCCAGCAGCGAGTTGGCGAAGCGCAGGTAGGTGATGTCCATCACCGGCTCCTTGCCGAGGAAGTGGTCGATCCGCATGATCTGGTCCTCGGCGAGCACCTCGTGCAGCTCGGCGTTGAGCGCCCGCGCCGACTCGAGGTCGTGGCCGAACGGCTTCTCGATCACGACCCGCGCGTTCTCGGTCAGGCCGGCCTCGCCGAGGCCGCGCACCACGGTCGCGAACAGGGACGGGCGGCACCTCGAGGTAGAAGACCGGCCGCTTCGCCTCGCCGATCGCCTTGCCGACCCGCTCGAAGGTGGCGGGGTCGGCGTAGTCGCCCTGGACGTAGGAGAGCGCGCGGCGAGGCGGGCGAAGACGTCCTCGTCGGGGTCCTCGACCGTCGTCGGCGATCGCTTCGCGGGCGTGCTCGCGCAGCTTGCTCGTCGCTCCAGTCGTCGAGCGCGACGCCGACGATCGGGCACTCGAGCTTGCCCCGCGCCTCCAGCCGGTAGAGCGCCCGGAAGGTCATCTTCTTCGCCAGGTCGCCGGTGATCCCGAAGATCGTCAGCACGTCGGCCGTTGCGTCCTCGCCGCGCTTGGCTTCCGGGCTCCGCCATGCGCCGTGAGGCTATCCGAGTGACGTAGGGTGGACGCGATGGAGCTGGGAATCGTCGGCCTCGGCCGCATGGGCGCCAACATGGCCCGGCGGCTGATGCGCGACGGCCACCGCTGCGTCGCCTACGACGTCAACCCCGGCGCGGTCTCGGCGCTGGCGGGCGAGGGCGCCGAGGGCGCCGCCTCGCTGCAGGAGCTGGCCGCGAAGCTGAGCGCGCCGCGCGCCGTCTGGGTGATGGTCCCGGCGGGGGAGATCACCGAGAAGACGGTCGAGGACGTCGCCGCCGTGCTCGAGCCGGGCGACGCGATCGTCGACGGCGGCAACTCCTACTACCGCGACGACATCCGCCGCGCCGCGACGCTGCGCGAGAAGGGGATCGACTTCGTCGACTGCGGCACGAGCGGCGGCGTCTTCGGCCTCGAGCGCGGCTACTGCCTGATGATCGGCGGGCCCGAGGGGCCGGTGCGGCGGCTCGACCCGATCTTCGCCTCGCTGGCGCCCGGGGTCGAGGTCGGCGCCGCGCACGCCGGGCCGCTGCCGGCGAGCCCATCTCCCGCGGAGAACGGCTACCTGCACTGCGGCCCGAACGGCGCCGGCCACTTCGTGAAGATGGTCCACAACGGGATCGAGTACGGGATCATGGCCGCCTACGCCGAGGGGCTGAACATCCTCCGCAACGCCGACGCGGGCAAGGCGAAGCGCGAGGCCGACGCCGAGACGGCGCCGCTCGAGCAGCCCGAGTACTACCGTACGAGATCGACCTGCCCGGAGGTGGCCGAGGTCTGGCGGCGCGGCAGCGTGGTCGGCTCCTGGCTGCTCGACCTGACCGCGGCGGCGCTGCGCGAATCCCCCGACCTCGACGACTTCGCCGGCCGCGTCTCCGACTCCGGCGAGGGCCGCTGGACCTCGATCGCGGCGATCGACGAGGGCGTGCCGGCGCCGGTCCTGACCACGGCGCTCTACGAGCGCTTCTCCTCGCGCGGGCTCGACGACTTCGCCGACAAGGTGCTCTCCGCGATGCGCAAGCAGTTCGGCGGCCACGACGAGAAGCCGGGGTAGCCGTGAGCGAGGCGTCGGGCCGGGTGATTCGATACCGGCCCTCGTGGAGGGCAGTGCTCTGAAGACCGAGGTGCTCGCCGACGCCGCGCCGCGCGCGGCGCGGCGCCGAGCTGATCGCCGCGGCGGACGCGAGGCGGTCGCGGCGCGAGCGCGAGCTCTTCCTCGCTGGCGATGAGCGGCGGCCGCTCGCCCTGGGCGATGCTCGCGCTCCTCGGCGACATGGAGGAGATGCCCTGGGGCGAGACCCGAGCTGTTCCAGGTGGACGAGCGGTCGCGCTCGCCCGGCGAGCGAGGACCGCAACCTCACCCACCTGGTCCTAGGTCTCTCGATCGAGCACCAGTCGGCGCTGCGGCCGATGCCGGTCACGCAGCGCGACCTCGACGCCGCGGCCCGCGAATACGAAGGCGCAGCTCCCCGAGCGCTTCGACCTCGTCCACCTCGGCCTCGGCCCCGACGGCCACACCGCCTCCCTGGTCCCCGGCGACCCGGTGCTCGACGTGAGCGACCGCCGCGTCGCCGTCACCGCGGCCGCCTACCAGGGCCACCGCCGCATGACCCTCACCTACCCGGCCCTCGCCGCGGCGCGCCAGATCCTCTGGCTCGTCGCCGGCGAGGAGAAGCGCGACGCCCTCGCCAAGCTGCTCGCCGGCGACCGCTCGATCCCGGCCGGCCGCGTCGAGAACGACGCGATGACCGTCGTCGCCGACAAGGCCGCCGCAGGCCGCTCCTAATCGTCGATCGCCAGCTCCGCCTTCATCTGCCGGAGGCGCTCGAGGCGGGCGTCGCCCTTTCCCACCATCCGCTCCAGCCATCGCTCGATCTCGTCGACGTCGAGGTCGTCGGTGGCGACGAGCATCTGCTCTATGTCCAGCCAGTCCTTGCGGCGGTCGAACATCGCCTTGCAGACGGCGAGGTGCTCGGGCGAGAGGATTGGAAGCGTCGCGTCGGCGAACGGCACGCGCCGCGCCTCCTTGGGCATCTCCTCGTGGATCGAGTCGTATGCGAAGAAGAGGTCGACGGCGTTGTTTCCCCACCAGAGCCTGCACTGGCCGTCGCGCTTGAGCGCGACGGCCTCGAGGTCGCCGGTGTTGACGCCGATCGAGGCGAGCACGTCGGTTACCTCTTGCCAGCGCTCGACCGGCACGAAGACGTTGACGTCGACGTCGATCGTCGCCCGCGGCGCCGTGTAGTAGGCCAGAGCGAGAGCGCCGCCAATGGCATGCGGGACCTTCGCCTCGGTTAGCGCTTCGTGGATCGCTATCACCTTGTCCGGCAGCGGGGGCTGGTCGGTCCGCGCTCGGCCCTGGAGGCAGGGCGTTCATCGGCCGGTGGAATCGAGTCGCGGGAAGTGAAGCGGCTTGCCCAGCCGGCCTCCCGAGGGGAGGGCGTCCGCCAGGAGCAGCAGCTCCACGAGCGCTCTGCCGCGCTCCCGTGGCGTCGCGGCCAGCCACTCGGCGACCTCATGCTCGGCCTCTTCGCGGATGGAGGTCTCGCCGCCCTCCCGGTAGCCGTGCTGGAGGAGGTCCAGGAGCATTCGCTGCAGCGTGGGGTTGAGTCGCCTTCCCCTGGCCAGCTCGGCAATCAGTCGTCGTGCCGCGTCCTCGATCGGCGATCTCGCCACCGGCGCGCCCGCGCGCCTGGCGTTTCTCCGCAACTCCTCTGGCGCGGGAGGCTTGGTCGCGTTGCGGCGCGCCTTCTCGACGACCTCATCCGTCAGCTCGGTGAAGCCGGCGAGCGTGCGGCTGCGGGGCCCTTTCGGAGTCGCTTCGGACTCGCGAATCTCGAACCGGCCCCGGTTTTTGGCGACGACGTAGGCTATAGTGGTAATAGCATACCACTACCTCCAAAGAGCCGAGATCAAGGACCCGTCAGACGGATCGTCTCGATCTCACCTTCGCGGGCGATGAAGACGTCGCTGACCATCTGCGGAGGGAAGAGGCCGTGGGCGGCGACGCCGGGGTCGGCCTCGAGGCGGGCGGCCAGCGCTGCCGGGTCTTCGACCTCGCCGTCGGAATCGGCGATCGACGCCGCCGTCGGGGCTGGGCGGCGCGTCGCGCAGGTCCACCCTCGGCCGAGCCGCGCCAGGGTCGCGCGCAGGCCGAAGGCGAAGAGCTCCAGCGGGACCGGCGGCGCTCAGCCGCGTCGACCGGCTTGCTCGAGTCGGCGATCACGACGAAGCGCTCGGCCGCCGCGGCGACGATCTTCTCGCGCAGGTGGGCGCCGCCGCCGCCCTTGATCAGCCAGCCGTCCGGAGTCACCTGGTCGGTGCCGTCGATCGCGATGTCGAGCCGCTCCAGCTCGCCGAACTCCTCGACCGCGATGCCCAGCTCCCGCGCCTGGTCCTCGGTCGCGACCGAGGTGGCGACGCAGCGGATCCCGCGCGAGGCCGCGCCGCGCCAGCGCCGGCAGCAGGTGGGCGACGGTGGAGCCGGTTCCGAGCCCGACGGCCATCCCGTCCTCGACCAGCTCCGCCGCCGCCTCGGCGGCGAGCCGCTTCTCGTCGTCCGCTCCGCACCGGCGCCTTTCCTCTAGCCTCGCCACCGGCGATCTATGCGCGAGGGACTAGGATCGAAGCCGCGAGTCATGGCGACAGCGGACATCGACCAGCTCTGCATCGACACGATCCGCACGCTGTCGATCGACGCGATCCAGAAGGCCAGCTCCGGCCACCCGGGGACGCCGATGGCGCTGGCGCCGGTCGCCTACACGCTCTGGCAGCGCTTCCTGCGCTTCGACCCGGCCGACCCGATCTGGCCCAACCGCGACCGCTTCGTGCTCTCCGCCGGCCACGCCTCGATGCTGCTCTACTCGCTGCTCCACCTGGCCGGCGTGCGCGCGGTCGACCCCGACTACGAGGTGGTCGGCGACCCCGCCGTCAGCCTCGACGACATCAAGCGCTTCCGCCAGCTCGATTCGCGCGCCCCCGGCCATCCCGAGTACCGCTGGACCTCCGGCGTGGAGACGACGACCGGCCCGCTCGGCCAGGGGATCGCGACCTCGGTCGGGATGGCGATCGCCTCCAAGTGGCAGGCCGCCCGCTTCAACCGGCCCGGCTTCCGAGCTGTTCGACTTCGACGTCTACGCGATCGCCGGCGACGGCTGCCTGATGGAGGGCGTCTCCGGGCGAGGCCGCCTCGATCGCCGGCCACCTCGCGCTCGACAACCTCTGCTGGATCTACGACAACAACCACATCACGATCGACGGCCGCACCGACCTCGCCTACGACGACGACGTCGCGGCCCGCTTCATGGGGTACGGCTGGAACGTGACCCGGGTCGGCGACGCCAACGACACCGAGCTGCTGGAGCGCGCCTTCGAGGAGTTCCGGAGCCGAGCAGCGACCGGCCGACCCTGATCATCGTCGACAGCCACATCGGCTACGGCTCCCCCCACAAGCAGGACACCGCCGCCGCGCACGGCGAGCCGCTCGGCGAGGAGGAGGTGCGGGAGACGAAGCGCGCCTACGGCTGGCCCGAGGACGCCCAGTTCCTCGTCCCCGACGGGGTGCGGGAGCACTTCGCCGCGGGGATCGGCGGGCGCGGCGCCGAGGCTGCGCGCCGAGTGGGAGCGGAGCCTCGCCGCCTACGCCGAGCGAGAACCCCGGCGCTCGCCGCCGAGATCGAGGCGATGCAGAGGCGCGAGCTGCCCGGCGGGCTGGGACGCCGGACATCCCCGGCTTCGAGCCCGACGAGAAGGGGCATCGCCACCCGCAAGGCCTCCAGAAGGTCGAGAACGCGATCGCCGCCCAGCTGCCCTGGCTGCTCGCCGGCTCCGCCGACCTCACCGACTCGACCTCGGTGCGGCTCGACGCTCGAGCGGCGCCGTCGACTTCGAGCCCGGCGCCTACGGCGGGCCGCCAGCTCCACTACGGCGTCCGCGAGCACGAGGCGGCGGCGATCTCCAACGGCCTCTCGCTCTCCAAGCTGCGCCCGCTCTGGTCCACCTACCTCACCTTCTCCGACTACGCGCGGCCGGCGATCCGCCTCTCGGCGCTGATGGAGCTGCCGGTCATCCACGTCTTCACCCACGACTCGATCGGGCTCGGCGAGGACGGGCCCACCCACCAGCCGGTCGAGCAGCTCGCCTCGCTGCGGGCGATCCCGGGGCTCGACGTGATCCGCCCCGCCGACGCCAACGAGGTCGCCGAGGCCTGGCGGGTGGCGCTCGACCGCAGCCACCAGCCGGTCGCCCTCGTCCTCACCCGCCAGGACGTGCCGGTCCTCGACCGCTCGAGGTACGCCTCGGCGGCGGGCCTGCGGCGGGGCGGCTACGTCCTCGCCGACGCCGCGGGCGGCGACCCCGAGCTCGATCCTGATCGCCACCGGCAGCGAGGTGGCGCTCGCCGTCGCCGCGCACGAGGAGCTGAGCGGCGAGGGCGTCCGCTCGCGGGTCGTCAGCCTGCCCTGCTGGGAGCTGTTCGACCGCCAGGACGCCGCCTACCGCGACGCAGGTGCTGCCGCCGCGCGGTCGACCGCCCGCGTCTCGGTCGAGGAGGCCTCGACGATCGGCTGGGACCGCTACGTCGGGCCGCGGCGGGGCGCGGATCGGCATGCACACCTTCGGCACCTCGGCGCCGCTCCGCGACCTGCAGACGAAGTTCGGTTTCACGCCGGACCGGGTCGCCGAGGCGGCGCGCGAGGTGCTCGGAGCGCGCCAAGATGAGGCCCTAACCCAACGAAGGGAGCGCCATGAACCCCACCCGGCAGCTGCACGACCTGGGCCAGAGCCTGTGGCTCGACAACATCACCCGCACGATGCTCGGCGACGGCACCCTCGCCGGCTACATCGAGCGAGCTCTCGGTCACCGGGCTGACCTCCAACCCGACGATCTTCGACAAGGCGATCACCGGCGGCGACGCCTACGACGAGCAGATCGCCGCGGCCGGCCGCCGGCGCCGCCTCCGCCGAGGACCTCTTCTTCGAGCTGGCGATCGCCGACCTGCGCGGGGCCGCCGACCTCTTCGCGCCGGTCCACGAGCGCACCGACGGGGTCGACGGCTGGGTCTCGCTCGAGGTCTCGCCGCTGCTCGCCGACGACGCCGCGGCGACGATCGAGCAGGCGGCGAGCTGCACGGCCAGGGCCGAGCGCGACAACCTCTTCATCAAGATCCCCGGCACCGAGGCCGGGCCGCGCCGCGATCGAGGAGTCGATCTTCGCCGGCATGCCGATCAACGTCACGCTGCTCTTCTCGCGCGAGCACTACCTCGGCGCCGCCGACGCCTACATGCGCGGGATCGAGCGCCGCGTCGAGGCGGGGCTCGACCCGGCGGTCCCCTCGGTCGCCTCCCTCTTCGTCAGCCGCTGGGACGTGGCGGTGATCGACACGGCGCCGGAGGAGCTGCGCAACCGGCTGGCGATCGCGATCGCCGAGCCGCGCCTACCGCGCCTACCGCGAGCTGCTCGACTCGGAGCGCTGGCAGCGCCTGCTCAACGAGGGCGCCCGCGCCGCAGCGCCTGCTCTGGGCCAGCACCGGCACCAAGGACCCCGAGGCCTCCGACGTCCTCTACGTCGAGGCGCTGGCCGCGCCCTTCACGATCGACACGATGCCCGACGCGACCCTGAAGGCGTTCGCCGACCACGGCGAGGTCGGCGAGCCGCTGCCCGCCGACGGCGGCGACGCCGAGCAGGTGCTGGCCGAGTTCGGCGCCGCCGGGATCGACGTCGAAGCGCTCGCCGCCCGCCTCCAGGAGGAGGGCAAGCAGAGCTTCGCCGACTCCTGGGCGGACCTGCTGCGCTCGATCGAGTCCAAGCGCGAGCGGCTGGTCGAGCGGTGAGCGACCGCGGCCCTCCCCCCGCTGCGCGAGGGCGCTGCCTGGCGGGCGCTGGAGCGCCACTTCGCCGACGCTCCGCGACCTCCACCTGCGCGACCTCTTCGACGCCGACCCGGGCCGCGGCGAGCGGCTCGTCGCCGACGGCGCCGGCCTCCACCTCGACTACTCCAAGAACCGGATCACCGACGAGACGCTGGAGCTGCTCGGCGAGCTGGCCCGCGAGCGCGGCGTCGAGGAGCGCCGCGAGGCGATGTTCCGCGGCGAGCGGATCAACGTCTCCGAGGACCGGCCGGCGCTGCACGTGGCGCTGCGGATGCCGCGCGGGCGCTCGCTGATCGTCGACGGCGTCGACGTCGTCAAGCAGGTCCACGAGGTGCTCGACCGGATGTGGCGGCTTCTGCCGAACGGGTCCGCCGCGGCGAGTGGACGGGCCACACCGGCAAGCCGATCCGCAACGTCGTCAACGTCGGCATCGGCGGCTCCGACCTCGGCCCGGCGATGGCCTACGAGGCGCTGCGCCACTTCAGCCGACCGCGAGCTGACCTTCCGCTTCGTCTCCAACGTCGACGGCACCGACTTCGCCGAGGCCACCCGCGACCTCGATCCCGACGCAGACGCTCTTCGTGATCTCCTCGAAGACCTTCACCACGCTGGAGACGATGACCAACGCGCGCACCGCCCGCGAGTGGGCGCTGGCCGGGCTCGAGCGGCGAGGAGGCGGCGGTCGCCAGGCACTTCGTCGCCGTCTCCACCAACGCCGCGGAGGTCGACGAAGTTCGGGATCGACACCGAGAACATGTTCGGCTTCTGGGAGTGGGTGGGGGGTCGCTACTCGATGGACTCGGCGATCGGCCTCTCGACCATGCTGGCGATCGGCCCCGACCGCTTCGCCGAGATGCTGGCCGGCTTCCACGCGATGGACGAGCACTTCCGCGAGGCGCCGCTCGGCGCGAACCTGCCCGCCCTGATGGGGCTGCTCGGCGGTCTGGTACGGCGACTTCTTCGGCGCCCAGACCTGCGCCGTGCTTCCCTACGACCAGTACCTGCACCGCTTTCCCGGCCTACCTCCAGCAGCTGACGATGGAGTCGAACGGCAAGCACGTCACGCTCGACGGCGCCCGCGTCGACTACGACACCGGCGCGATCTTCTGGGGCGAGCCGGGCACCAACGGCCAGCACTCCTTCTACCAGCTGCTCCACCAGGGCACGCGGCTGATCCCCTGCGACTTCATCGGCTTCCTGCGCTCCAACAACCCGCTCGGCGAGCACCACGACCTGCTGATCTCCAACGTCTTCGCGCAGAGCGAGGCGCTCGCCTTCGGCAGGACGGCCGAGCAGGTGCGCGCGGCGGGCACGCCGGAGGAGGTCGTCCCGCACCGGACGATGGAGGGCAACCGCCCCTCCAACACGATCCTCGCCGAGCGGCTGACGCCCGAGACGCTGGGCGCGCTGGTCGCCCTCTACGAGCACAGCGTCTTCACCCAGGGGGCGGTCTGGGGGATCGACTCCTTCGACCAGTGGGGGGTCGAGCTGGGCAAGGCGCTGGCGCGGGCGATCGTCCCCGAGCTGCAGGCCGGCCGACGAGCCGCAGCTGCGGCCACGACAGCTCCACCAACGCGCTGATCCGCCGCTACCGCCAGCGCCAGCGGCGCCGCACCGATTAGGCCGGTGCCGCCGCTCGACGCCGCTCCCGCTCGCCGCGTCGGGCTCCAACCTGCTCGCGGCGCGCGAGCTGATGTCCTTCACGCTCGCCTTCCACATCGTCCTCGCCTGCCTCGGCGTCGCCTTCCCGGCGATCGATCCTCATCGCCAACTACCTGGGGCTGCGGCGCGGCGACGCCGACGCGATGCGAGCTGGCGCAGCGCTGGTCGAAGGCGATGGCGGTGACCTTCGCGGTCGGCGCGGTCACCGGCACCGTGCTGAGCTTCGAGTTCGGCCTGCTCTGGCCGCGCTTCATGGACCGCTTCGGCGACGCCTTCGGGATCGCCTTCGCGATCGAGGGGATCTTCTTCTTCACCGAGGCGATCTTCCTGGCGATCTACATCTACGGCTGGAGGCGGCTGAGCGGCTGGGCGCACTTCTGGTCCGGGCACGCCGATGGTCGTCGCCGGGGATCGGCGGCGCCTTCTCGGTGGTCGCCGCCAACGCCTGGATGAACCAGCCGCAGGGCTTCACGCTCGGCCCGGGCGGCAAGCGTGGTCGAGACCGATCCCCTCAAGGTGCTCTTCAACCCGGCGCCTGGGGCTACGAGGTGCCGCACATGGTCCTCGCCGCCTACATGGTCGCCGGCTTCCTGGTCGCCTCGGTCTATGCGGTCGGGATGCTGCGCGGGCGGCGCGACCGGCTGCACCGGCTGGGGCTGCTGATCCCGCTGACGATCGCGCTGATCGCCACCCCGGTCCAGTTCTTCGTCGGCGACACTCGCGGCGCGGGCGGTCGCCCACCACCAGCCGGCCAAGTTCGCCGGCTTCGAGTGCATCGACCGCAGCCGGCGCCCACCAGACCGAGTACGTCGGCGGCATCTGCACGCGCGAACGGGGTGAAGGGGGCGATCGCGCATCCCCGGCCTCGACTCCTTCCTGGTCGGCTTCAGCACGGGCACCAAGGTCACCGGCCTCGATTCGATCCCGGCGAGCGAACGCCCGCCCGCCAACACCCTGCTCCACCTCTCCTTCGACGCGATGGTCGGGATCGGCACGGCGCTGCTGGCGCTCGGCGTCTGGCTGGCGTTCGCCTGGTGGCGGCGGCGCGACATCCCGCGCACGCGGCTGGTTCCTGCGCGCCGTGGCGGCCTCCGGCGCCGCCGCGGTCCTGGCGCTCTGGCTCGGCTGGATCGTCACCGAGGTCGGCCGCCAGCCCTGGATCGTGCAGGGCTACATGCGGACCTCCGAAGCGGTCACCCGGGCCGGGGGGATCTGGTTCGCCTTCGGCCTGGTGCTGGCGCTCTACGCGGGCCTCGGCACGGGCGCGATCCTCGTCCTGCGCGCGATGTCGCGGCGCTGGCGAGAGGAGGGGGAGGAGGCCGGCGAGGCCGAGGCCCCCTACGGCCCTTCCGCGCCGATCGAGGAGCCGGCTCGATGACCAGGGCCGATGCGGCGGCGCGTGATCCTCTGGCTCGGCGCGACCCTCTACGCGCTGTTCGGCGGGGCGGACTTCGGGGCCGGGTTCTGGGACCTGGTCGCCGGCGGGGCACGGCGGGGCGAGCGGCCGCGGGGGCTGATCGAGGGCTCGCTGACGCCGGTCTGGGAGGCCAACCACGTCTGGCTGATCTTCATCCTCGTCGTGCTGTGGACCGCGTTTCCGGACGTCTTCGGCGCGGTGATGTCGACGCTCTACCTGCCGCTGGCGCTGGCGGCGCTGGGAATCGTCCTGCGCGGCTCCGGCTTCGCCTTCCGCAAGTCGATCCGTCGCCTCTCGGTGCGGCGCGCGATGGGGGCGACCTTCGCGCTCTCCTCGGTGCTGACCCCGTTCTTCATGGGGACGGTGGTCGGGGCGATCGCCGCCGGCAACGTGCCGGCGCAGGGCAACGGCGATGCCCTCTCGAGCTGGACGGGGCCGCTGCCGCTCTTGATCGGCGCCCTCTTCGTCGCCAGTGGCGCCTACCTCGCGGCGGTCTTCCTGGTCGGCGACGCGCGGCGGGCGGGGCGAGCTCGAGGGCTACTTCGCGCGGCGCGCCCTCGCCGCGGCGCTGGTCGCCGGCGCCTTCGCCGCGGCCGGCCTCGTCGCCCTGCACGCCGAAGCCCGCTACGTCTACGACCGCCTCGTCGACCAGGGGCTGCCGCTGGTGATCCTCTCCGCGCTCTGCGGGCTCGGCGTCCTCCTCTCCCTGCTGCGCGGCTGGCCGCCGCCCACTGCGCCCGCTCGCGGCAGGCGCCGTGGTGGCGGTCGTCTGGGGCTGGGGCCTCGCCCAGTTCCCCTACCTGCTGCCGACCTCGCTGAAGATCACCCAGTCGGCGGCCCCTCACCAGACCCTCGCCGCCATCCTCGTCGTCTTCATCGCCGCCGCCGTCATCGTCCTGCCGGCCCTCGGCCTCCTCTACTGGCTCAGCCAGCGGGATTTGCTGAACGAGTGAGGGCAGTCACTTCGCCTCGCCGCGCGAGACGAAGCAGGTGTAGTCGCGCCAGGCGGCTTGGGCGGAACGCTCATCGAACAGGCTGTCCAGGACGCGGAGGACCTCACCGAACTCGCCGTGGTCGATTCCGACGACTATCGCCAGACCGGCGTGAGCTCGGCCCGCCTCGGCCCAGCGCCGTGCGATGTCGGGGAAGTCCTTGACGTCGAAGCTGATCAGGACGCGCTCCTCGTCGCTCGCCAGGGCGAGCAGTGCCTCGTCGGTCCAGCCGTCCAGCTCTCGCTCCTCGTCAACCGCGCGAACGTCGTGGCCCCGCTCGCGCAAGGGCGCGGCGAGCCGCGGCCCGGAGAGATGAGCGTCGAGCAGGAGCCGCAATGCGGGCTACTTCTCGGCGGGCGTGTGGACGTCGATGAAGGGGTATTCGGCGCGAAGCTCGGCGAGGGGGCGGCGGTTGAGAGCGATGTCCTCGTCGATCTCCTCGGGAAAGCGCTCGTAGTAGGAGAGCGCCAGCCGGACATGGCGCTCACTCAGGTTGCCCGCTGCGACCATCGCCTCGACCGACCCCACGTCGCGGTGGGCGTCGACCACCTGCCAGACGTCGAACGCGGTCCCCGTCACCCAGGGCCGGCGGTCCCAGTCATCTCCGCGAAAGGCGATGCCGGGGAACATCCGGGCGCGCAGCGCCTCCTCGGCGAGTCCCTCGATCACCGCTCCCTTGCTGCGGTGCGTGCGCCGGGCCTCGGCGGCGATCAGCTTCTCGGTCTCGGCCGAGATGCGGATGCTGAGCGGCTTCGATTTGGTCGCCACGACAGCATTGTAGCGATCTGACTACGGTGTAATCGAGCCCGGTCGGCGCCGATTGGGCTCCCCCGTTTAGCGGCTCGCGGTCAGCGAGTAGACGGGCGGCAGGTGCGAGGCGACCGTGAACCAGCTCGCGCCGGCGTCGGCGGAGCCGAACACTTCGCCCGTGGTCGTGCCGAAGTAGAGCTCGAGCGAGTCTCCCTCGCCGCTCCGGTTGAAGGCCTGGCGCAGGACGGTCAGGTAGGCGTCGCGCTGCGGCAGGCCCTCGCCTCGCTCGCTCCAGGTGCCGCCGGCGTCGCGGGTCTCGAAGACGCGGGCGCGGCCGTCGGGGGTGACGCGGTCCACGTCGGCCGTCAGCGGGATCACGTAGGCGCTGTCGGGGTCGGCCGGGTCGACGGCCAGCGGGAAGCCGAAGTCCGAGGGCAATCCGGCGCCGATGTCGGTCCAGCTCTGGCCCGCGTCGTCGGAGCGGTAGACCCCGCCGTGGAACTGCATGAACAGCCGCCCCGGTTGCCGGGGAGCCCGCTCCAGATGGTGGACGCAGAGGGCCGTCGAGGCCTCGGGTGCCTCGTCGGGGAGGTAGCGCGCGACGAGCCCCTCGTTCCCCTGCCGCCACGACTCGCCGCCGTCCTCGGTCAGCCAGACGCCGGCGGCCGAGATCGCGAGCGCAAGCCTGGCGGGGTCGCCCGGCCAGGTCGCGATCGAGTGCAGGCACAGGCCGCCCCCTCCCGGCTGCCAGTCCGCCCGCGTCGGATGGTCGAACAGCGCCCGGTTCAGATTCCAGCTTGCGCCGCCGTCGCGACTCTCGAACAGCACGCCCGGATCGCCGCCGGCATACAACAGGCCATCGCTCTCGCCGGCGGCGATCACCCAGATCCGCGCCAGCGCCTCGTCGCCGCCCTCCGGCAGAGTGACGCCGTCCGCCTGGGACCATTCCGCTGACGGCTCGTCGGCATGCCAGATCTTCGGCCCGTAGAACGGCGAGGTGGACGTCGCCAGCAGGCGGCCGCCGCGCGGGTCGCGCATCGCGTAGTCGACCGGTTCGCCCGCGAAGGCCCGCGCGGTCACCTCGAACTCCACGCCGGCCTCTCCCTCGAGCACGAACAGGCCCTTCTTGGTTCCGATCAGAAGCTCGGTCATCCGGCTCTCCTCCCTCTCATCCTCCTGAGATCGCGGGCAGCACCTCGACTCGGTCCTCAGAGCGTACGGGGGTGCCGGCGCCGCCGCGCTCGCCGTTCACGAAGACGTTGATGTGGCGTCGGATGCTGCCTCGCTCGTCGAGTATCCAGCCGGCCACCGCCGGGCACCCTCGCTCGAGCTCGCGCAGCAGCTCTCCGACCGTCGCCCCGTCGAGCTCGTGCTCGGACCGGCCGGCTGCGAGCTGCTTCAAGGGGCCGTGAACGCGGACGTGCGCCACGCGCCCATCTTCTCACCTGCGCTCTGGCTGCTCAGCCCGGCTGTCGTCTTGCGGCAGCGGTGAGGGCGGCGATGTCTTCGAGGTCGGAGGGGCGGGCGGCGGCGCGCTTCATGCGGATCAGGTCGTCGAGGGAGGCGATCGCGACCTCGATGCCGTCGATTTCGACAACAAGAGCGGCGTCTCGCAACTTCTCGAAGGACCGGCCGCCCTTCGGTTCCTTGAGGATGTGAACCTGCCCGTGCCGGGTGAGGAGTGGGGGGACGATCGCGGCGATCAGGAGTCGCCCGGCGTCGGTGACAGGGAGGTCGGCGTCGGCGAGCGCGGGGTCGCTCGGGTGGGCATCCAGCTCTTCCAGCGCCGCAGCCAGGCGACGCAGGTTCTCGGGTTCGGGGTCGGGAGTGAGGTCCAGGTCCATGGTCGTGCGGCGGTGGCCGTGGACCTGGGTCGCGACTCCGCCGATCACCACGTAGTCGACGCCGTGGCGGGCCAGCGCCTCGAACAGGCGGTTGAGGTCGAGGGGGCGCTCCTCTTGCTCCGAGCTGAGCTTCATGCGTCGTCCAGCTTTGTTGCGGGATGACCCCGTCGGCGTGCCTCCCGCCCGGATAGCGCGAGCTGAGACGCGACCCGATTCCAGGAAGCCGCCTCGCGAAGCCTTTCGCTCGGCGTCGTCGTCGCGGCGAGAGCCAGGTCCGCAGATGGCACGGGCGTTTTCAGCGGCTCGGTGTCGATCCGCAGGTGCTCGCCCATGGCAAGCAGGATCTGGGCGAACCGCTCGACGGTCGGCTTCTCGACACCCCGCTCGATGCGGCTGATCGCGTCCTGGCTCGTGCCGGCGCGCAGCGCCAGTCGGCGCTGGCTGAGGCCGTGCCGTTCGCGGCTTTTCCTGAGAAGGAAGCCCAAGTCGTGACACCGCATAAGGTGTCAAGATACCGCCGCAAGTGGATGGGATGCTTCCCCACGGC
Source organism: uncultured Solirubrobacterales bacterium (assembly GCA_963696185.1). Taxonomy (GTDB): domain Bacteria; phylum Actinomycetota; class Thermoleophilia; order Solirubrobacterales; family 70-9; genus VRUE01. Next base: position 909,267 of record OY968825.1, on the reverse strand, counting down.
GTCGGAGCATATGAGGAGGTGAGCCCGATCAGCGGCTGACTGGTCTCCGCAGCCGGCCTCGTCAGACGAGCTTCTGGGCCTGGCGCTCCGGTGCGATCCGCACCACGTTCCAGGCGAGGCCGAGCTTCTCCATCGTGGAGATGATCAGCGCCGAGGGGTCCAGCTCCCAGCGTTTGAGGCCGTGGACGGCGGAGCGGGGGAAGGCGTGGTGGTTGTGGTGCCAGGACTCGCCGAGCGAGGGCAGGGAGAGCCAGAAGACGTTGGTCGAGCGATCGTCGGTCTCGAAACGGCGGCTGCCGAGGAAATGACAGATGGAGTTGACGCTCCATGTGATGTGGTGGACGAAGAAGATCCGCACCAGCCCGCCCCAGAGCAGCCCGGTCGCGGCGCCGGCGGCAGTGCCGCTGACCAGGTACCCCGCGAGCGCCGGAATGGCCAGGCTGAGGAAGACGAGCGGCACGAAGCGACGGCCGATCAGGCGCATCCCGCGATCCTCGTAGAGGTCCGGCGCATAGCGCCTCCAGTCGGATCGGCCCTGTGTCGACATCAGCCAGCCGGAGTGCGCGTGCCACAGCCCCGCCAGCACCCCGCGCACCCCGTCGCCGTGACCGACATGGGGGCTGTGCGGATCGCCCTCTTCGTCGGTGTGGGCGTGGTGCTTGCGATGGTCGGCGACCCAGGAGATGACCGGCCCCTGGACGGCCATCGAGCCGAGCACGGCGAAGACGTACTCGACCGGCTTCGAGGTCTGGAAGGAGCGGTGGGTGAGGAGTCGGTGGAAGCCGACGGTGATGCCGATCGCGGTCAGCAGGTACATCGCCGCGGCGATCGCCAGGTCGGCGGGGTTGACCAGACTGTCCCAGAGCAGCGCGATCGCCACGATCGTGGCGGCGAAGGGAATGACGACCGCGCCCAGGTTGGCCGTCTTCTCGATTCTGGTCATCTCGCCCATGGTTACAAGTTAGAGGCGCACTGGCTTCGAAGCCGTCAGACGGCCGCGTCGACCACCTGCACGCGCTCGCCGTCCCCGTTCGTGACCGGAAAGTGGCGGGCGGCCTGGAGCACCGATGCCGAGGAGAATCCCGCCCCCAGTAGCGCCGCCTCGGCCTCGCTCGCATCGGCGAAGTGCACGTACACACGGCCGCGCACGAAGGTCGAGAGCAGGATGCGGAAGGCGCGGACCCGAGCGCCGCCGACGTCCGTCTCGACGTGCAGGTCCGAGAGATAGCGGTTGGTTGCGAACTCGCCTAGCAGGCCGGCAAAGCGCTGCCACACGTCGAGCACCTGCGGCAGCGGGAGGTAGCCGAGCAGACCCTCGGTGACGATCGCCAGGCCGCGCCCGCGATCGAGCGGAGCGACGATCTCGGCGACGCTGCTGGGCCCCTCCTTCGCCAGCGCGTCGAGCTCGACGACGCGATGCGTCTCGGAGACGGACCCGATCCGCTCGAGCGCGCGCCGCTTGCGCACAGCCATCGCCGGCAGGTCCGCCTCGACGTAGGTGAGCCGGTCGCCGTAGCGGTCGCTGAAGCGCCAGCCGCGCGGCGACATGCCGCAGGCCACCTCGATCACCTGCGAGACGCCTCCCTCCTCGATCGCCTGTTCGAGGAGGCGGTCAAGCGCCCGGTGGCGGGCCAGCAGCTGGCTCTCGAGCGTCGTGCCGCCAAGCGCCCTGTTGAGCCTCATCGCGGGCTCGAGCGCGCCGAAGAGGGCGCGGCCCTCGAGCGTGCTCAGCGCCGAGTGGGAGAGCGCGTTGCGCGTCCAGACGTGGCCGGTGTAGTGGGCGGTCGGGCTGATCGCCTCGGACCCCCGGCGAAGGCTTGGCAGGGCGGGCATTCGGCGCAGTATGACCGTCCCGGCGCGCTCGACTCAGGAGGCGAGGGTGCAGCGGGCCTGGTAGATCGAGAGGAAGCCGCTCTCGAAGCCGTTGCGGGCAGCTCGCAGGTAGAGGCGCCAGACGCGGACGCGTTCGGCGCCGGCGAGGCGCACCGCCTCGTCGAGGTTCTGGTCGAGCCGGCGCGCCCAGTGGCGCAGCGTCTCGGCGTAGTCGGCGCCGAGCTCCTCGACGTGGCGGGTGACGAAGCCGGCCCGTTCCAGCGCCAGCAGCACCCGCGAGAGGTGGAGGGGTTCGGCGTCGGGGAAGACGTAGCGCTCCGAGAACGGGCCGGCCTCGGGGTCGGTGTGGCGAAGGCGGGCGATGCCGTGGTTGAGGAGGCGGCCGCCCGGCTCCAGCAGGCCGGCCAGGGTGCGCGCGTAGACGTCGATCTGCTCGGCGCCGACGTGCTCGACCATGCCGATGCTGGCGATCGCGTCGAAGCGCTCGCCGGCCAGGTCGCGGTAGTCCATGACGCGGATCTCGACCCGGTCGGCGACGCCGGCCGCCGCGGCCCGCTCGCGGGCCCGCTCCGCCTGCGGCGGCGAGAGGGTGATGCCGAGCACGCGGGCGCCGTGCCGCGTCGCCGCCCAGAGCGGGAAGCTGCCCCAGCCGCAGCCGACGTCGAGCACCCGCTCCCCCTCCTTCAGCTCGAGCTTGCGGCAGACGGTCTCGAGCTTCTCCTCCTGCGCCGCCTCGAGCGTCTCGGCCCCGCGCGAGAAGATCGCGCAGCTGTAGGTCATCGAGTCGTCGAGGAAGAGCGAGAAGAACTCGTTGGAGACGTCGTAGTGGTGGCGGACGGCGCGCGCGTCGCGCTCTCTCGAGTGGCGGCGGCCGCTGGGCCGCAGCTCGGCGGCGGGGCGGCGCGGCGGCCGGGTCAGCCCGGCGGCGCGCACCGTGGCGAGCAGCAGCGCGGCCTTGTCGGCGCGGCCCAGAGGCGGCGGCTTCCAGCCGTCGAGCAGCTCGATCGTCGCGTCGATGTCGTCGACCTCGATCTCGCCGCCGACGTAGGCGCGGCCGAGGCCGAGCTGGCCCGGCGCCCGCAGCAGGTGGGCGGCCGCGCGCGGCGAGCGGACGCGGAAGGTGGGCGCGTCGGCCGCGGTCGCCGGCAGCCGCGTGCCGTCCCAGAGCTCGACCGCGAAGGGACGGTCGGGGATGCGCCTCTCGATCTCGCGGCGCAGCGGCGCCGTGCTCGCGAACGGCATCGCTGGAAACTACTCCGACCGCCACGGCGACGGCCGAAATCCCGTTTGCATCGGTCGGAAATCGGTCCGTTCGCCCACCGGCCTTTATTTCCCCTTGATCTGGAGGCATATGATCGGCGTTCCCATGGCAGGCGGAAGTCCCCTTCCCTCAGACGTGCAGCCGGTCGCACGCGAGAATCTCCACCGCACGATCACCGCGCTGGTGACGCTGATCCCGTTCCTCGCGCTCGGCTTCGCCGGCTGGCAGGTCTGGGATAGGGCGCTGCACTGGCGCGACCTGGTGCTCCTCGTCGCGCTCTACGTCCCGATCGGGCTGGGGATCACGGTCGGCTTCCACCGCCTCCTCACCCACCGCAGCTTCAAGACGTACGCCTGGCTGCGCGGCCTGCTGGCGATCCTCGGCTCGGCTGCGATCGAGGGCCCGGTCATCTCCTGGGTCGCCGACCACCGCAAGCACCACAGGTACTCGGACGAAGTGGGGGACCCGCACAGCCCCCATGTCGACCACGGCGTGGGGCTCGCCGGCGCCCTGCGCGGCCTCCTCCATGCGCACATGGGATGGCTGTTCATCCATACCCAGCGCGGCAACAAGGAGCGCTACGCGCCCGACTTGCTCGAGGACCCGGTGATCCGCTGGGTCGACCGCACCTTCGTGCTCTGGGCGATCGTCGGGCTGCTGGTCCCGTTCGGGCTCGGCTGGCTGATCGGCGGCACCCTGCTCGCCGCCGCCACCGGCCTGCTCTGGGGCGGCCTGGTCAGGGTCTTCGTCCTGCACCACTTCACCTACAGCATCAACTCGCTCTGCCACAGTCTTCGGGCGCCGCGACTTCGAGACGGCCGACGAGTCGCGCAACCTGGCCCTGATCGCCCTGCCCACCTTCGGCGAGGCCTGGCACAACAACCACCACGCCTTCCCGACCTCGGCGGTCCACGGCCTCCGTCGCTGGCAGCTCGACCTCTCCGCGATCGTCATCGGGATCCCTCGAGCGACTCGGCCTGATCTGGGACGTGGTCCGGGTCTCCCCGAGCGCCTGGCCTCCAAGTCGCTACCTGAGGCAGCTGAGCCAAGGCCGTCTGACTTTGCACGAGGGCGCCGTATGCCCAGTGAGGCGCTTCAGGGGATTCGTACCAGTCGATCCAGCCGCCGCATGCCGCGCGAAGCGGCACGATCCGGTGCGGCCCGGCGGGGACCGCGACCAGCTCGCCGATGTAGGCCTTGCCTTCGTAGCCGCTGAGTCGCTGCAGGGTGGTCGGCTTCGGCGGCGGCGATCGTGAAGCGGACCGCGCCGCCGCCAGCTGACGATCTCACCTGCCGGCCAGAACTGGCCGTCGTTGGCGAGGCTGATCGCGCTGGGGCGCTGGCCGTCGAGCGCGGCCTTCAGCGGCTCGCGCAGGCCGGGCGCCGTCAGGGTGAGCCGAAGGGGGAGAAGTACTGCAGCGAGAGCAGCCAGCGCCCCGCCGGCAGCGCTCAGCGTCTGCGAGGTCCGCTCGCCGGTGCCCAGCACGCCGCCGGCGTCCCAGCGCCCTTTTGGCCCGATCACCGGGTTGCCGGGGAAGAGCGCGGCGCGCCCGGGGTTGGAGAGGAGGATGCGGATCTCCGGCGCGGCGCAGTTGGCGCAGCGACCGCCGCCTCGGTCCCCTCCAGCAGCACGTGGCGGTCGCGCGGCGTCGGGCCGGTCCGCTCCCAGAGCAGGTAGGAGGGCGTGGCGGCGATGCGGCGGAAGTTGGGCGGCGCCTGGCTGTTCCACGCCGCCCGGCCGGTGATCACGTAGGGGAAGCGGTCGAGGGTCGCCGCGCGAGAAGGAGTCGAAGTCGATCGGGCTGTAGGCGTCGCCGGTGTCGAAGGGCTTCTCCGGGTTCGCGGCGACCTCGGGGTCGGGGAACTCGACCAGCGGCACGTGGGTGTCGGCGCCGAGCAGCTCGTAGGCGGCGTAGCGGTCCTGGCCCGCGTAGAGGACCTGCTTGCCGTGCAGGATCGGCAGGAAGGCGCGCAGCTCGGCGCCATGGCCGGGCGGCCCGACCGGCGCCTCGCGCAGCGCCAGGAAGCTCGAGTAGGCGGCGCCGGCGACGAAGACCACGGCAAGGGCGCCCCAGGCGATGCCGACTGCGGCCTTCCGCGTCCTCCCGTCCCTCCGCGCCGCTGAGCCCAAAGGCGCCGCGGCGGCGCCAAACCGGCGAGCAGGGGCCGGACCGCGACCAGCATCGCCAGCGGCGCCGCGATCATCAGCGCCTTGGCCTGCGAGTAGTCACCGGTGAACGGGGAGCGAGACGAGGTAGAGGAAGGCGCAGGCGCCGAGCGCGATCGGCGCCGCCGGTTCGCGCCGGCGCAGCCACCAGGCGGCGCCCGAGCGCCAGCGCCAGGCCGGCGACGGCCCCGGCCAGGCCGGTCAGGTGGGCGCCGCCGGGCGCCTGGAGGCGGTAGTCGGCGGTCGGCCAGATCCCCAGCGCCTCGACCGGTGAGACCGGGCCGTAGGTGTTGCTGCCCGCCACCTTGCTGAAGACGTGGGCGAAGCCGAAGGGGCCGACCACGGTGAGCACGACGGCGAGTGCCGCCAGCAGGGCGAGCGCCGCCAGCGTCGCCGGCCGCCGCAGGAAGGGGAGCAGCGGCGCGGCGCCAGCGCCGCCCGGACCTCGGGCAGGGTCAGGCTCCAGAGCGCGACGATCGCGATCGGCCAGGCGAGGCCGGCGAAGCTGTAGGAGAAGAAGATGCCCCCGGCCACGGCCAGGCAGGGGAGGGAGAAGCGCGCCCATCCCGCCGCGCCTCTCGCCGAGGGGCCCGGGAGAGAGCGCCTCGACCCGCTCTCGCCCCGCTGCCGGTCGAAGCCGAGCAGCGCCGCGGCGACGGCGAGCACGAAGAGCGCCTCGGCCATCTCCTTGAAGGTGCCCTGGGCGAAGTAGGAGGCGGTGAGGTAGGGGATCGCGACGAGGACCGCGGCCAGCGTCCGCCGCGCCGGGCCGAGGTCCGTCGAGCGCCGCCAGCGCCGTCAGCCCGGTCAGCACGCCGATCGCGAAGATCTCGCCGACGAAGGCCGGCCCGAGCCCGATCCCCGGTAGCGCGGCGACCGCGACGGCCAGCCCGTGCGGCCCGAGCGGGTAGCCGGCTGTCCGGCGCCGGGCCGAAGCCGCTGCGCAGCCACTCGGCCCAGGCCAGGTGGAGCCCGAGGTCGTTGTTGAAGCCGACGCCGAGCAGCCCCCAGCGGCCGCTCACCGCGAACGGGATCGAGAGGACCAGGGCGATCGCGATCGCGACCGGCAGCCCCCGGCCCAGCGCCCCACCGGCGCCGTGGCGCGAGCGGCAGCGCCAGCACGGCCGCGGCGAGGACCAGGAGGACGATCCCCAGCGTCGCCGTCGTCCCGTGGCCGGGCATCCGGGCCAGGACGCCGCTCACCGTGAGCACGGCGCCGAAGCCGGCGGCCGGCTCCAGCCACGACCATGAGCCGCGCCCGCGAGAGCGAGAGCAGCGCGCGCCCCACCAGCAGCGAGGCGGCGCAGATCAGCGCCGCCGAGGCGTAGGTCCCGATCATTGCGGGCGGGAAACTATCGGCTCAGTACTTGTCGGCAGCGCGTTCCAGCGTCTCGCGCAGGTTCTCGCCGCGCAGCGGCTCGGCGTGCCCGGCGCAGACGACGCTTCGGCTCCAGCGCCGCGAGCTTGCGCACCGACTCCTTCGCCTTGGCGTGGTTCCAGGCCCAGGCCGGGTGGGGGACGCTCGCCTCGCCCGGGGGCAGCGGCTTCAGCCGCGCCGAGTCGACGAAGTAGACGACGTCGCTGACGATCGCGACGCGGTCGCTCTCCCGCCAGAGGCCGATCAGGCCCGGCGCGTGCCCGGGGAAGTGGATGACGCGGAAGCCCGCCACCTCGTCGCCCTCGCCGACGGTGCCGTCGATCTTCACCGCGCCGCCGTCCCAGCGCCGCAGCAGGAGCGGGTAGATCCAGCGCACCCGGCGCGACCGGCAGCTTCGACAGGTCCCATGTAGGGGGCGATCGAGGCGTCGCTTTCGGCGTCGGCGACCTCGTCGGGATGGCAGTGGACGGGGACGCCCATCGACGGCGGCCGTGCCGCGGTGGTCGGCGTGCGCATGGCCGAGCACGACCCGCTTCACCCCGCCGAGCCGCTCGGCCGCCGCCCGCGCGGCCTTCGTCATCGCCTTGCGTGCCGGCGTCGAACTGGACGACGCCGCCCTCCTCCTCGAGGAAGTAGATGTTCATCGACTTGCCGAAGGTCGCCCCGCAGCAGCCAGACCCCGTCGGCCACCCTCTCCATGCCACTCTACCCCGCCCCGCGCCGCGGTGGGAATCCCTCGCTGGCCGTGAATCGACATCTAATGTCCCGGCCGTGCCGCTGCTCTGGAAATTCGGGATGGTCGTGCTGATCGCCTGCCTGCTCGCCTCGATGGCGATCGCGATCGTCCGCCTCGCGACGACGCCGACCGAAATCCTCGGCGACGGCTTCCGCGGCTCGCCCGTCCAGCGGGCGCAGCGTTAGTATCGGCCGCGTCCAGGACCGAGCAGAGGAGGCGCGCGTGTTCACTCGCATCGTGGTTGGAACCGACGGGTCGGAGACCGCCGGCGAGGCTGTGCGCCAGGCCGTCGACCTCGCCAAGCTGGCCGGCGCCCAGCTCAGCATCGTCAGCGCCTATCGAACCGGTGCCGAAGCGGCGCGTCGAGGGCGAGCAGCTCGAAGCCCCGGCCGACGTCCAGCACGAGATCGGCCCCCGCGAGGACGTCAACCTGGTCCTCGACGCGGCCGCCGCCGCCGCCAAGAAGGAGGGCCTCGAGGTCCAGACCCACCCGGTCGAGGGCGAATCCCGCCGACGCCATCCTCAACGTCGCCGAGGAGACCGGCGCCGACCTGATCGTCGTCGGCAACAAGGGGATGACCGGCGCGCGCCGCTTCCTGCTCGGCAGCGTCCCCAACAACGTCTCCCATCACGCCCCCTGCAGCGTGATCATCGTCCGCACCACCTAGCGCCCCGGCTTCAGACAGGCGGCGGGTCGGTCGCCCTGCGCCGCGTCGATCAGGCCGGCGCCCTGCTGTGTCGGCGGCAGGCCGAGGCTGCGGGCGGTCTTGCCGCAGCCTCCGCTCAGCCAGCTCACCGTCGCCGCGGGCGAGCCTTCCGGCCGCAGCACCCTGCTGGCGAGGACCATCGCCGCGACGCCGGAGACGTGTGCGGCCGCCATCGAGGTGCCGACGTAGGTGCTCCGGCTCGCCGAAGCTGCTGTGCCGTTGCCGCTGGAACGTCACCTGGTAGATCGGCCTCGAGACGACGGATAGGCAGCCCGGCGCCGGCCCGCCGCCTCCCGGCGCCACCACGTCGACCCCTTGCCCGTCAGCGAGTAGTCGCCCAGGCAGCCACCCTCGGTGGTGCCGCCGACGCCGATCACGTGCGGGCTCGTGGCGGGTGGCGAGATGCAGGTCTCCGAGCCGAGGTTGCCGACCGAGGCCACCGTCACGACCCCCTTCCGGTAGGCGCGTCGCAGCGCTTCGTCGACGATCGGCACCGCCTTGCCGCAGCCGAAGTTGAAGCTCATGTTGATCACGTCTGCGCGCCGTGGTCCACCGCGAAGCGGATTCCCTTGGCGATCTCGTCGGCCTGGCCGCGTGCCGCCGCGGTCGAGGACGCTGACCGGCATCAGCTTCGCCCCGTAGGCGAGCCCGGTCAGCCCGATGCCGTTCTCGGTCTCCTCGGCGATCGTCCCGGCGACGTGGGTGCCGTGACCGTTCTGGTCGAGCGGCAGCTGGTCGTTGGCGACGAAGTCGTAGCCCGTCACGAACTGCGCTGGGGTGAAGTCGGGACTGCGCCGGAAGCGGCTGCCCGGAGGGGCGAGCGGTAGGCGATCCCGGTGTCGAGGACAGCGACCGTGACGCCCCTCGCGCCCGGGCGCCCCGCGGCGATCAGGTTCCGCCAGGCGCCGACCGCGTCGATGCCGCCGGGCGAGGTCGGGCAGCTCGGGCGTGCCGGGCCCTCCCAGGGCAGGAAGTTCCACTGCTTCGGTGACCCAGCCGCCGGGCGACGGGGGCCGGCCCGCTCGAGCGTGGCCGGTGTCGTTGGGGAGGTAGGCCGCGGCGTCGGCCGCCCTCGCCGAGGCGGTCGCGATGTAGTTGGGCACGGCGTAGGCGACCCGCGGGCTCGCGTCGCAGCGCCGCCGCGGCCCGTCCGCACGCCGACCCGGGGCGGCAGGCCCACCGCCCGCCCGAACCGCTGCCCCTTGAACTTGACGACGACCTGGCGGGGCGCGAATTCGCGCGCCGCGGAGATGGCGGTCGTCGCCGCGGCAGGCGCCGCGGCAAGCCCCGCGCCGAGCGCCGCGAGCAGCATCAGGGCAGCGAGGATCGGGAGGCGTCGGTTCATCTGGGTCGTGCTCGCGGGTCCCTGCGCTCGGGCGAGCCCTCCACTAACACCAGCCCGCCGGCGAAGTTGTAGGTCGCACATACTCCCGGATCGATGCCGGCAGCGGCCGCCACCTCCGCGCACGAGCGCCTCATGGGCCTCGCGATCGAGCGCGCCCGCGAGGCGGAGCGGCACGGCGACGTCCCGATCGGGGCCGTCGTCGCCCGCGACGGTGAGCCGCTTGCCGCCGCCGGCAACGAGCGCGAGCTGCGCGGCGACCCCACCGCCCACGCCGAGATCCTCGCGATCCGCGCCGCCGCCGAGGCGCTGGGCGGCTGGCGGCTGCCTGCCACCACCCTCTACGTGACGCTCGAGCCCTGTGCGATGTGCGCCGGGGCGATCGTCCTCGCCCGCATCCCCGCGGTCGTCTTCGGCGCCGCCGACCCGAAGGCGGGGGCCGCCGGCAGCGTCCTCGACGTCCTCGCCGAGCCGGCCCTCAACCACCACCCGCAGGTGACGGGAGGGGTGATGGAGGCCGAGTGCGCGGCGCTGCTCGCGAGCTTCTTCGCGGCCCGACGCTGAGGCGGCGACCGAATACCCTTGGGGACCCGGAGAGGTGTCCGAGTGGCTTAAGGAGCGCGACTGGAAATCGCGTGGGCGGGGTTAACCTGCCTCGTGGGTTCGAATCCCACCCTCTCCGTTCCCGCCGCCGCACCGAGCGGCAGGACGATCGGCTCGGTCCGGCCAGCCGTGGCCGGCGAGGCCGGACGACGGCCGCGGGCTCCGTAGAATCAACCGCCGGACCGAGTTTCCCGGAGGGGTGCCGGAGTGGTTGAACGGGGCGGTCTCGAAAACCGTTGGGGGCCGTAAGGTCTCTCGTGGGTTCGAATCCCACCCCCTCCGCTTTGCAGAGCGCAATCCCGTATGGGGAGCGGGATTGCGCGTAGTGCCCTGGCTCTTGCAGGACTTGACCGCGTCGCCGGTCAACGCCGCTTTGATGAGCCAGGAGGTTCCTTCATTGCAAGGTCAACATCGACGCCCGACCCGCGGTGCTATAGAGCGGTCCGACGCGAGCGCGTGCCCAGCACGCTCGTGCACCGCGCACTTCGCGAGGGCCGCGTTCTTGTCGCAAGCTGAGCTCGAAGAAGCCCAGCTGCTTCTGCTTAAGGCACGAGAGGACGCAGACGCCGCAGCGAAGCTGGCCGCTGATGGCGACACCGCAGGCGGCGGCTACGATGCTCGGCATGCAGGTCGTCGATAAACCCCTGATCGAGGAGGCGGGCCGCCGCCTCGCCTCGGCCGCGCCTGGGGCGCGGGTGATCCTCTTCGGCTCCCATGCTCGCGGAGAGGCCGATCCCCACAGCGACGTCGACTTCCTCGTTATTGAGCCCCATGTCGACGATGAGGCCGGGGAGTCCGTTCGGCTGCGCCGAGCGCTCCGCGGTCTGCGGCTGCCGACCGACATCATCGTTGTCGGCAGTCGTTATGCCGAAGACTGGGCGAACGTGCGCGGCAGCCTCGTCCACGCCGCTCTCTCGCAGGGTCGGGTCCTGGCTGGCTGATGGCCGACCAAGGGGATGTCGCGGAGCAACTCCTCGACCTTGCTCGCGAAGACCTCGCTGCAGCAAAGGCATTGAACGAAGCAGAGGGCGTATCGGCCTCGAAAAGCGGCTTCAACGCCCAGCAGGCGGTCGAGAAGGCGCTGAAGGCCGTGCTTGCCGGACGAGGCGAAGATTTCCCCTTCACCCATGACATCGCGGCATTGATCGAACTCTGCGAGGACCAGGGCTTCCAGTTCCCAGACGATCTTCGCGAGGCTGATCGACTCACGCCATACGCCGCTGCGCTTCGCTACGGCATGGGCGACCCCGCGGCTGTTGCCTCGGATAAGGCAATGAGGTGGGCGGAACTTGCGATCGAGTGGGCGGACTCGCAGCTTCACCCGGGCAACGGCTGATCGCCAGCTCTCCCGATCGCGGAATCGATCGCTCGCGGCACCGGACTCGGCGGCAACCGGCTTGGACAGGCCCGGTCCGGCGAATCGAGGCGAGCGCTCGAAAACCGTTGGCCCTCGCAAGGGGGCTCGTGGGTTCGAATCCCACCCCTTCCGCTTATAGAGCTGGCTGCCCCGTCCCAAGGCCGCTTCTTTACCGAGAACGTCAGAGGTGCTTATCGCTATACCCGCGTCTGAGCGCGCTTCCTGCTTCCGCCATCTCCGGATCGCCTCGACCGCTACGGCCGTTTGTGTTGCCGACGTATATGCGGGGGGCGGTCCTGCTCCCTTCGCGCCATTGGACCCAGGCGAGGTGGCGGCCATCCGGCGAGTAGTCGGGGCTGTACGCCGCGACCCTCCCTCTTTCGGGAATCAACACGCGAGGATGTCCGCCCGAGAGCGGGACGCGCTCGATCTGGCGTCGGCGCCCGGGCCCATCCCCTGAAAAGGCGACCCAGCGGCCATTGGGGCTGAAGGTTGGGGAGTCCGCCCCCAGTTCTCTCCTGGCTCTGGCCCTGGTCAACCTGTGCAGCCCCGACCCATCTGTGCGAACTGCCCAGATGTTGAGATAGCCGTGCAGCGAGTAGTCGCTGCGGAAGGCGACCCAGCGGCCGTTCGGCGAGAACGCCGGCTCGGCGTTATAGCCCTTGTGGGTCAGCTGGCGGGCGGCGCCGGTCCGCCAGTCGAGGACCCAGATATCGGAGGCTTCGGGGTCAGCGGAGCGCTGCAGAGTGATCAGGCCAGGCGAGCCGGGAAATGCAGCCGAAGCGGGTCCTGGAGATGCGCTCGATGCCGAGCGCGATGCGCTCGATGCACTTGCCAAGCTCGACGATGACGCGTTCATCGAGGTGCAGATCAAGCGGCCGCGCAAGACGGAGGCGCTGTTCCCTGTCGGATTCCTGCGCCGCTACCTGGCCGCGCAGTCGGTCCCCGGCCGCAAGCTCCTCCTCTTTGACTCCGACGAGGAGGTCTCCTCGCAGGTGGCCGCCGACATGCTCGGCGTCTCCCGGCCGCATCTGAACGAGCTGCTGGAGGTTGAGGCGATCCCGTACCGCCGCGTCGGCAACCAGCGCCGCATCCGCGTCCTCGACCTCCACGAGTTCGTCCAGCGGCGAGCCCAGCGCGCGGCCGCGCTGGGGGAGATGGCGGACGTGGTCAACGAGTCCGCCCGCGGCTGGACCGGCTGACCTCACGCGATGGCTCGGCCGCAGGCCGTTCTGGATGCCTCGGTCTTCTATCAAGCTCGCATCAGAGCTTAATCGAAACTATCGCAACCTATTGCGTATGTTGCGGTTATCGTCTATCCTCTCGGCCAGAGGTTGACCGATGCCAGTTGAGACACCGATACCCGACCATCTCATTCGGCCCGAGCCCGAGGAACAGGACGCCCTCGTGGAGCTGGAGCGCCAGCTCGAGGCGATGCTCTCCAAGGGAGACCGGACCGCGAGGCTGATCAGCCCGCACGGCGAAGAGGTGGAGCTACCGGCTTCGGCTTTCCATGCCCTGCGGCTCGTTGCCGACGGGATGGCGAAGGGCCTCAGCATGATGCTCCTGCCGCAGGGCAAGGAGCTGACCACGCAGCAGGCCGCCGACATCCTCCATGTCTCCCGTCCCCACGTCATCAAGCTCCTGGAGCAAGGCGAGATGCCCTACCACCAGGTCGGCACTCACCGCAGGGTGAAGATCGAGGACGTGCTCGCCTACCGGGAGAGACGGAACAAGCGCCGTCGCGAGCAGCTCGACGAGCTGACCCGCCTCTCGGAGCAGCTGCCCGGCGGCTACGAATAGGCGCCGCCCGGGCGAGGCGCAATAGCCTGGCGGCCCGTGGCCTACCGGGTCGTTCTCGACGCTGACGTCATCTTTCCCGCCTCGCTGCGGGACACGCTGCTGCGGCTTGCCGAGGTCGAGCTCTTCGACCCGCGCTGGAGCAAGCGGATCCTCGCGGAGGCGAAGCGAAACGTCCTCAAGAGGATCCCGAGGCGGTTCGCGACAGCGTGATCCGCCAGGCCGCAGCGCTTCAGAACCCCCCACACAGTCCTGCTGAGGTGCTCGCTCATCTTGAGCGAGCAGGGGCTCCTACCTTCGCCGAGCGGGTCAGGGAGGTTCTCCCATGAATTGCGCGAGCTTTCGCGTCAGAAGCCACCGTCGATCCGCGCCGCGATCGCAAAGTCGATCGCTCACGGCTCTGGAATCAGCGGGAATCGGCTTGGACAAGCGCGACCCGGCGAACTGAGCCCGCCCCTCGAAAACCGTTGGCCCTCGCAAGGGGGCTCGTGGGTTTGAATCCCACCCCCTCCGCTTTATTGTGTCCCGGGGAAATGGTCCATGCCGCGGCAAATGAGCGAGCCGCCGCCGGCAAGGCGGCCCGCGAGAAGGCCCCTCGCTCCAGTCACGGCGAGTGGGAGTCGGCGAAGGGCCGGAAGGATCCGGTCAAGCTGCTCGAGGAGCAGGCCAAGAGCCGCGTCCCCGAGCTCGTCCCGATCCGCTACGGGCGAATGCTGGCCTCGCCTTTCACGTTCTTTCGCGGCGCCGCTGCGATCATGGCGATGGACCTCGCGAAAACCCCCCAATCCGGCTTGCGGGTCCAGCTATGCGGCGATGCCCACCTCTCGAACTTTGGCGCCTTCGCTGCCCCCGATCGGCGCTTGGTCTTGGACGTCAACGACTTCGACGAGACTCTTCCGGGTCCCTGGGAGTGGGACCTGAAGCGACTGGCGGCGAGTTTCGAGATCGCCGGGCGCGACCGCGACTTCGCCCCAAGGGAGACTCGCGCCGCCGTCCTCAGCGCGGCCCGCGAATACCGCGAGGCGATGCGGCGGTTTGCGGCGATGGGGAATCTCGACGTCTGGTACGCGCGGCTCGATGTCGACACCGTGCTCGCCGACCTGGCTCAGGTCGCCGACCGCAAGCAGATGAAGGCGGCGGAAAAGAACGTGGCGAGGGCCCGGAAGAAGAACAGCCTCAAGGCTTTCGATCGGCTCGTCCACGAGGTCGATGGGCAGCCGCGGATCATCAGCGACCCGCCCCTGCTCGTCCCAGCCCGCGAGCTCGTCCCCGAGGATCAGCTCCACGAACTCGAGGAGCGTATCCAGGAGATGCTCGGCCGCTACCGCGAGAGCCTCAAGGGGGACCGCCGCCACCTCTTCGACAGCTACCGATTCGTCGACCTGGCCCGCAAGGTGGTCGGGGTCGGCAGCGTCGGAACCCGCGCCTGGGTGGTCTTGATGATGGGCCGCGACGGGCAGGACCCGCTCTTTCTGCAGGCAAAGGAGGCCGAGGCCTCGGTTCTCGAGCCCTACGCCGGGGCGAGCGAGTTCGGCGACCACGGCGAGCGGGTGGTCGAGGGGCAATGGCTGATGCAGGCCGCGAGCGACATACTTCTCGGCTGGCTCCCTGCACTCGGGTTCGACGGTCGCGACCGGGACTTCTATGTGCGCCAGCTGTGGGACGGGAAGCGATCGGTCGACGTCGAGACCCTGCCGCCGGAGGGACTGGCGCTTTACGGGCGGGTGTGCGGCTGGACCCTGGCCCGAGCCCACGCCCGATCGGGCGACCGCATCGCGATCGCTGCCTATCTAGGCAGGGGCGAAGGCTTCGATCAGGCGATCGCTGAGTTTTCCGAGCGCTACGCGGATCAGAACGAGCTCGACTACGGTGCGCTCGCAGAGGCAGCCAAGTCGGGCCGCATTGAAGCTGAGACGGACCTCGCCTGACGAGATCGGCTGCCTTAGCGCGGCTCGAGCACGAAGAGGCGGATGTTGCGCGAGGTGCGGCGGTCGTAGTCGTCGAAGCCCTCGTAGCGCTCCTCGTTCATCCGCCGCCAGAGCAGGCCCCGCTCGTCCCCCTCGGCGACCCGGGCGCGGACCCTGCGGCGCTCGCGGCCGACCTCCACTTCGGCGTCGGGATGTGCGACGAGGTTCAGCGACCAGGCCGGCGGCCGCTCGTTGCCGGCGTTGGAGCCGATCACGACGAGGCGATCGCCGTCGGCCATGTAGACGACCGGCGCCGTCCTCTTCTGGCCGCTGCGCCGGCCGGTCGTGGTCAGCAGCAGCACGGGAGCGGTGCCGATCTTTCCGAACAGCCGGCCCCCGCTCAATCTGTAGGCGGGGACGTTGAGCTTTCCCGCCAGGCGCAGGCCTCTCGCCCCAATCGCCATCGAGGCGCGCGTGTAGAAGCGGTTGCTGAGCACGGCGGCGAGTATTCCACCTGCCGGACTTGTCGTATCCTGGCGCTGCCAGGACCGCCTGAGCAGGGGGGGATGAAGGGTCAAGGTCCGGGGCGGGGATGCCGATACGAGCCTCGTGCCGCCGCACGGCGGCTCGTCTTAGAATCCGCATCCGCCAAAGCCCCTGGCAGGGATCGAGAATTGGCAGCTCCGCGCATCAGCCCACCGAGAGGCCGAGCCCGGCGAATCTTCGTCGCCGCCGTGGCGCTTGCCCTGGCTCTGGCGCTGGGCCTACCGGGCCTCGTCGGGGCCAAGCTCTACAACGACTACAGGACCATGCTGGTCAGCCGCGCGGGCGGCTCTCGGGGGCCCGGCTCCGATCCCTCCATCTCGCTGGACGGCCACTACGTCGCCTACGTCATCGGCGCGTCCCAGTCCGGCGGCCTGGGCCGGGTCTACCTGCAAAGCGTCGCCCGCGATCGCACCCAGCTGGTCTCACGCTCCTCCCGCGGCGCCCCAGCCAACGGGCCGAGCGGGGAACCGGTCGTCTCGGGGGCGGGCTGGAACGTCGCCTTCACCTCCTGGGCGAGCAACCTCGGCGGCCGCGGCGGCGAGTCGAACGTCTACCTGCGCTACTCCCGCAGCGGCGAGACGATCCTCGTCTCCCGCGCCTCCGGCCGGTCCGGGGCGAAGGGCAACGGCAGCAGCTTCTCGCCGGCGATGTCCTCGGACGGCACCAAGGTGGTCTTCGCCTCGACCGCGACCAACCTGGCCCGGGGCGCCAGCCCCGGCGTGGTCAACGTCTACATGAGGAACCTGCGGACCGACCGGACGACGCTGATCTCGCGGGTCGGCCGCCACGGCCCCGGCGCCGACGGCGACTCGACGCAGCCGCAGATCTCGTCGACCGGCAACGCGGTGGTCTTCGAGTCGACGGCCACCAACCTCAGCCCCCTGGCCGACGGCGAAGCGCAGGTCTACGAGCGCAAGGCGGGCGGCGGCACCTTCCTCGTCTCGGTGGCGGAAGGCGGCAGCGTCGCGAATCGCGCCGCGCTCAGCCCCTCCGTGGACGGCGACGGCGGCCGGGTCGCCTTCGAAAGCACCGCCACGAACCTCAGCAGCGTCGCCAACCGGGTCGACAACGTCTACGTGCGGGACAACGGCAGCGGCCAGGTCCTCCTGGCCTCGCGCAGCGGCGGCGGCAGCAAGGCGATCGCCAACGGCGACTCCTCGGGGCCCGACCTGCCGCGAGACGGCCGCTTCGTCTGCTTCCAGAGCGTCGCCACCGACCTCGGCAACCCGTGGGACGGCTACGGCGTCGACCCCCAGGTCAGCAACGTCTACGTCCACGACCTCCTCCATCACGGCACCTTCCTGATCTCCAGGCAGTCGGGCCGCTACTCCCCGGGCGGCAACGGCGACTCCACCAACGTCTCCTGCTCGGGAGGCGCCTCCCTCGCCGCCTACCAGTCGACCGCCACCAACCTCAGCGCCGGCGCCATCCCCGGCGTCGCGAACGTCTACCGGCGCACGATCTTCGGCGGTCATTAGCCGGACGCTTCGCGCGGCGGGTCGTCGGGTACCTTGGAACGGTGAACCGCGATGTGCTTGACGAGCACCGCCTGCGCCGCCTGATCGACGCGGGCCGCGGTTTCGTCTCCCAGCTCGAGCTCGAGTCCGTCCTCCGCGAGCTGGTCGAGGTGGCGCGCGAGCTGACCGACGCCCGCTATGCGGCGCTCGGCATCCTCGACGAGAACCGCCACGAGCTGGAGCGCTTCATCTTCACGGGGATCGACGAGCAGACGCGGGCGAGGATCGGCGACCTGCCGCGCGGCCGCGGCGTGCTCGGCGAGCTGATCCGCGATCCGGCGCCGCTGCGCCTGCGCGACGTCGCCGAGCATCCCGCCTCCAGCGGCTTCCCGCCGGGCCACCCGCCGATGCACAGCTTCCTCGGCGTCCCAATCCTGGTCCGCGGCGAGGCCTACGGCAACCTCTACCTGGCAGAGAAGCAGAGCGGCGAGTTCGACGAGGCCGACGAGCAGGCGGTCGCGATCCTCGCCGAATGGGCGGCGATCACGATCTTCAACGCCCGCCTCTACAGCCAGCTCGAGGAGGAACGCGGAGCGCTGGAGCGAGCCGTCCACGCGCTCGAGGCGACGACCGAGATCGCCCGCGCGGTGGGCGGCGAGACCGATCGGGCACGCGTCCTGGAGACGATCGCGAAGCGGACCAGGGCGCTGCTCCACGCCCGCTGCCTGCTCGTCCTGCTGCGCGAAGGGCAGCGCCTCGAGGTCGCGGCCGGCGCCGGCGAGTGCGCCGGCGAGGCGCTCGGCCGCCGGCTGGCCCTCCAGCCCGCCACACCGGAGGAGGCGCTCGCCACCGTCCGCGAGCTCGGCATCGAGGCGCGCGCCGCCCTGCTGGCGCCGCTCACGTTCCGCGGCAGGAACCTGGGGGCGATCGTCGCCCTCGACCGGCTCGAGGAAGGGCCGCGGTTCTTCGCCGAAGACGAGCGGCTGCTGGTCGCCGCCTCGGCGAGCGCTGCCACCGCCGTCGCAACCGTGCAGTCGGTGGGCGAGGAGCGGCTGCGCCACCGGATGATGACGGCGGAGCGCGAGCGCGCCCACTGGGCCCGCGAGCTGCACGACTCGACCCTGCAGGGGCTCGGCTCGCGGCGCGTCGTGCTCTCGGCGGCGCTGAAGCGGGGGCCCGGGTCGCAGCTGGAAGACGCCGTGCGCGACGTCGTCGGGGAGCTCAGCCGCGACATCGATGAGCTGCGGGCGCTGATCACCGAGCTGCGCCCCGCCACGCTCGACCAGATCGGCCTCGTCGCGGCGCTGCACGACCTCGGCGAGCGGGTGGCCGGCGCCGCCGGGATCGAGCTGGAGATGGACCTGTCGGTCGACGCCGCCCGCCTCGACCCGGAGCTGGAAACCGTCGTCTATCGCCTCGTCCAGGAGGCGCTCAACAACGTCGGGAAGCACGCCGGGGCCGGCGCCGTGACCCTGCGCGTCGCGGGGGGCGAGGGGCGCGTCGACGTGCTCGTCTACGACGACGGCCGCGGTTTCGATCCGGCCGAGAGGCACGCCGGCTTCGGGGTGGCCGGGATGCGCGAGCGGGTCGAGCTGGTGGGCGGCGAGCTGCACATCGAGTCCGGGCCGGGGTCGGGGACGCGGGTGACGGCCTCGATCCCGCTGGCCGGGCATGGGAGCGGCGAGGCGTCGCCTCTCCAGCGCTCCCGCTAGGTGTCGATCAGACCGCGCGCCAGGGCGCTGCTGACCAGTTCGGCGCGGCTGCTGATGCCGAGCTTCTGCTGGATGTGGGCGCGGTGGGTCTCGACCGTGCGCACGCTGATGAAGAGCTTCTCGGCGATCTCCGCGTTGGTGTGGCCGAGCGCGATCAGGCGCAGCACCTCCGTCTCGCGGTCGCTCAGGTCCTGCTTGCCGGGGTCGGCTTCGGCGGCGAGGCGGGCGCCCAGCGCCGGCTGCAGGTAGGTGCCGCCGCCGGCCGCGCTGCGCACCGCCTGCACCAGCTCGTCGTCGGCGGCCTCCTTCAGCACGTAGCCGAGCACGCCGAGCTGTAGCGCCTGCCGCGCGAAGGCCGGCTCCTTCTGCATGGTCAGCACGACGATCTGCGTCTGCGGCGAGGCCTCGCGGATCTCGGGGATCGCCTCCAGGCTCGGCTTGCCGGGCATGTTGAGGTCGAGGATCAGCACGGTCGGCTTGTGGCCGCGCACGTAGCGGACGGCCGCCTCGGCGTCCTCCGCCTCGGCGACGACCTCGAAGTCCGGCTCTTCCTCGAGCAGCAGGCGCAGGGCGCGGCGGACGACCGTGTGGTCGTCGGCGAGCACGATCGAGATCGCCCCGGGAGGGGCTCCCTCGGTTGGGGCTGAGTCTTTGGCGCGGGCCGAGGCCGCCATCGCTCGATCCTAGTCGGGCCGGGCCGCACCGCCTCCGTAGAAGCCCGCATTCCTCTGCCGGCCCGGAGCGGACGCGAGACCTCGCTCACGGCCGTGACCTCAGGCGTCACTCACACTTTTGTTGCGTTTTTCTGCCCACCTCCGGCGCACCAGGCACACACATGTAGAGACAGCGCTCCTAGCGTCGCGGGGGTGCGATCGGAGCGAGGGCAGGGGAGCGTGGAGTGGGTGGGGGTGGTGGCCGTCGTCGCGCTCCTGTTCGTCGGCCTCGCCGCAGCCGGGGCGCGGCTGCCGGGGGCGGCGCTGGCGCGGGCCGTGGCCTCGCGCATCCTCTGCGCGGCGGCGCTGGCGAACTCCTGCGATGACGACGAGCCGGCGCTGATCGCCGCCTACGGCAGCGAGGTGGGTGAGCTGGTGCGCCGTCACATGCCCTCGATCGTCTTCGAGCGGGGCTCGCGCGCCATGCCGGTCGACTTCCGCAGCTGCCGCAGCGGCGCCTGCGGGGACGGCAGCGCCAGGGGCGTCGTCCGCCGCACCGACCGCGGCCTGCCGGTCACCGCCTTCGTCCACGTCGTCGACTGCCGGGCGGCCACCGGCCGCGAGGCGGGGGCGCCCCACGGCGCCGACGAGCCCGCCGCCGCCTTGGCGACCGGCCCCGACTGCGCGGGCGGGGCGGCCGGCAACCTCTACATCCAGTACTGGACCTACTACGCCGACAGCGCGACGCTGCGTGGCGTCCCCGTGATCGGCGCCATGGGCTACCACCTGGACGACTGGGAAAGCGCCCAGGTCCGGATCGGGCCCGACGGCCGCGTCGACGAGCGGGCCTCCTCCCACCACGGTTACAACCACCGCGGCGGCATCGTCAACTGGGGCTCGGACGCGGGGATCGCCCCGCTCGAGGACCTCGCCGAGGCGGTCGGCGCCCGCGCCCACGGTGGCTGGGGGCCGGAGACGCACCTGCTCTTCGTCGCCGGCGGCAGCCACGCCGGCAGCGCCGCCGGCATCCTCCACGTCGACCGTCTCGTCCGCGGCCGCAGCGTCCACCTCGTGCCGCTGGAGCCGATCGTCGCCGCCGTCGACGGCTACCGTTTCGCGATCACCCCGCCCTGGCGCAAGCAGGTCTGGCGCCACCCCGAGGCCACGGGCACGGATTGAGGCCCGGATCCGCGACGAGTGGTCAGTTGAGCACACCATAGTGTGTAAAAGTGACCAGTCGTCGCGGAACTGGCGCTCCAACCTCGCTAAGGTCCCTCTTATCGCCACCGAGGTGACGGCAAGCTCCAGCACCAGGGTTCCCGATGGCTCCAGGGACGCGATCGCGGGGCGGCTCGCGGAGGCGCGCCGGCGCACGCTGGAGCTGGTCGAGCCGCTCGACGACGAGCAGCTCAACCGCGTCTACTCGTCCCTCCTCAGCCCGCTCGCCTGGGACCTCGGCCACATCGCCAACTTCGAGGAGCTGTGGCTGGTGCGGAGGATCGGTGGCCGGGCGCCGCTGCGCGGCGAGCTCGGCCGCCTCTACGACGCGATCGAGAGCCCGCGCCGGGTGCGCGGCGAGCTGCCGATCCTGCGCGACGCCGAGCTGCGCGCCTACCTCGCCGACGTGCGCGCCCGCACCCTCGAGGTGCTGGAGGAGGTCGACGTCGAGGCCGGCGCCGGGGACCCGTTGCTGCGCGACAGCTTCGTCTACGAGCTGGTGATCGCCCACGAGCAGCAGCACAACGAGACGATGCTGCAGCTGCTCGAGATGGTCGAGGGCTACGAGCCGCCGCCGCGAATCGCCTCGCCGGCCGAACCCGCGGTGCCCCCGTCGTCCGTCCTTCCGCGTTCCGCAACGAGAGGCGACGGCGGCGGCGATGGATCGGCGATGGTCCTCGTCGAGGGCGGCGAGTACGAGATCGGCGCCCCCGCCTTCGGCTTCGCCTACGACAACGAGCGCGACCGCCACCCCGTCGAGCTGGCCGGCTTCGAGATCGACCGCACGCCCGTCAGCAACGGCGCCTATCTCCGCTTCATGGAGGAGACCGGCGCCGAGCCGCCGCTGCGCTGGGAGCGCGACGGCGAGGGCGGCTGGGTGCACGCCGCGATGGGTCGCCGCGTGCCGCTCGACCCCGCCCACCCGGTCGTCCACGTCTCCTGGCTCGAGGCCGACGCCTTCGCCCGCTGGGCCGGCAAGCGGCTGCCGAGCGAGGAGGAGTGGGAGGCGGCCCGCGGCAATCTGCAGATGGTCGGGCAGGTCTGGGAGTGGACCCGCTCGGATTTCCTGCCGTACCCCGGGTTCGAGGCGTTCCCCTATCGCGAGTACTCCGAGGTCTTCTTCGGCGAGGGCTACAAGGTGCTGCGAGGGAGCTCCTGGGCCACCGCATCCCAACGTCGTCCGCCCCAGCTTCCGCAACTGGGACCTGCCGCAGCGCCGCCAGATCTTCGCCGGCTTCCGCTGCGCCAGGGACCTCTGACCAGACAGGCTCCGTCTCGTCCCCGTTCCCATGGCCATGCCTCCCACCACCTCCAACAGGACGCGCACCGGAAGCGCGCCCGACGCAGGCCCGATCGAGATCGAGGTCCACCTCGGGGGCGGCGGCGAACGCGGCGATGGCGCGCGAAATCCGACTCGGCCTCACCGCCAGGCCCAAGGAGCTGCCACCGAAGTACTTCTACGACGAGCGCGGCTCGGAGCTGTTCGAGCGGATCACCGAGCTGCCCGAGTACTACCCGACCCGCGCCGAGCGCGCCATCCTCACCGCGCGCTCCGCCGAGATCGTCGCCGCGGCCGGCGAGCCGGGGACGCTGGTCGAGCTCGGCTCGGGCTCGGCCGCCAAGACCCGCCACCTGCTGAGCGCGATGCGCGACGCCGGCTGCCTCGACAGCTACGTCCCGGTCGACATCTCCGAGCGGATCACCCGCGAGGCCGCCGAGCGCCTGGTCGAGGAGTACCCGGGCCTCTCGGTCCGCGGCCTGGTCTGCGACTTCGAGCACGACCTCGAGCTGATTCGCGACGGCGGCGAGACCGAGGACGGCGGTCGCCTCGTCGCCTTCCTCGGCGGCACGATCGGCAATCTCTACCCTGGCCCCCGCCGCGACTTCCTCGCCCGCATCGCGGCGCTGCTCGGGCCCGAAGACCGGCTGCTGCTCGGCGCCGACCTGGTCAAGGAGCCGGCCCGGCTCGTGGCCGCCTACGACGACGCCGCCGGCGTCACCGCCGAGTTCAACCGCAACGTGCTCGCCGTGCTGAACCGCGAGCTGGGGGCCGACTTCGACCCCAACGCCTTCGAGCACGTCGCCCGCTACGACGCCGAGCAGGCCTGGATGGACGTCCGCCTCCGCTCCGTCGCCGACCAGGTCGTCCGCATCGACGGCCTCGACCTCACCGTCCGCTTCGCCGCCGGCGAGGAGATGCGCACCGAGATCTCCGCCAAGTTCACCCGCGAGCGGCTGGAGGCGATCTACGCGGAGGCCGGCCTCACCCTGACCGGCTGGTTCACCGACCCCGCCGGCGACTACGCCCTAAGCCTGGCCCGGCCCGCGGTCTGAGCGAAGGCTCTTCAGCAAGCGCTGCCGGCTTTCACCACACTGGAGGGTGGGAAAGGTCGACTGGGCGGTTACGGGACAACGCACCGGGCTCCGCGAAAGGGATAGCCTGCGGGTGAGCATGGGCGATTCCCAGCAAGCCGCCTCGCAGGCCGGGTCAAAGGCCGGCAACGGGGCGCACCCGAACTCCCGGCCCGACGGCAAGCCCGACCGCAACCTGGCGCTCGACCTGGCGCGGGTCACCGAGGCGGCGGCGCTGGCCGCGGCGCGCTGGGTGGGGCGCGGCGACAAGATCGCCGCCGACCAGGCCGCGGTCGACGCGATGCGCCACGTCCTCAACTCCGTCTCGATGGACGGCACCGTCGTGATCGGCGAGGGCGAGAAGGACGAGGCGCCGATGCTCTACAACGGCGAGCAGATCGGCGACGGCAGCCCGCCGGTCGTCGACATCGCCGTCGACCCGCTCGAGGGGACCCGCCTCTGCGCGCTCGGGATGCCGAGCGCGATCGCGGTGATCGCGCTCGCCGAGCGCGGCACCATGTTCGACCCCGGCCCCTGCGTCTACATGGAAAAGCTCGCCGGCGGCGAGGAGATCGCCGACCTGCTCGACCTCGACCGGCCCCTCGCCGAGACGCTGAAGCTGGTCGCCGAGCGCAAGGGCGGCAGCGTCGGCGACGTGATCGTCGTCATGCTCGACCGCCCCCGCCACGAGGACGCGATGCGCGAAGTGCGCGAGGCGGGCGCCCGCATCCGCCTGATCAAGGACGGCGACGTCTCCGCCGCCCTGCTCGCCGTCAGCGAGCGCTCCCCGGTCGACCTGCTCTGGGGGATCGGCGGCACGCCCGAGGGCGTCATCTCCGCCGCGGCGCTGAAGTGCATGGGCGGCCAGCTGCTCGGCCGCCTCTGGCCCCGCGACGACGGGGAGCGCCAGGCGGCGCTCGACGCCGGCTACGACCTCGACCGCGTCCTCAGCTGCGACGACCTCTGCTCCGGCGAGGACGTCTTCTTCTCCGCCAGCGGCGTCACCGACGGCGACGTCCTCCAGGGCGTCCGCTACCGCGGCCCCGGCGCCAGCACCGAATCGCTCGTGATGCGCTCCCGCTCCGGCACCGTGCGCCGCATCCAGTCCCGCCACGACCGGGCGAAGCTGCGCCGCATCATCGGCGAGCGCTACGGCTGAGCGACCGCCGCCCCGCCGTACAATCGGCAGGGGTTGAGCGACGCTGCGGCGTCTGAGTCCGAGCGAAGGTGACTGCCGTGCAAGGTGAGGAGAGCGGCCCGCGGGATCGGCGCCCCGAGCGTCCCGCCAAGGCCGGCAAGGGACTGACGCGGCGCGGAGCCATAGCGGGCGCCGCGATGCTCGGGATCGGCGCCGGCCTCGATCGCGTCCTGGGCGGCGCCTCGACCGGTGGCGACGAGGGCGCCTCGGCCGGCGGCGCGTCGGTCCCCTTCCACGGCGCCCACCAGGCGGGGATCGCCACCCCCGCCCAGGAGTCCCTCCACTTCGCGGCTTTCGACCTCACGAGCGGCGCGCCCGAAGACCTTCGCGACCTCCTCCAGGAGTGGACGCGGGCGGCGGCGACGCTTACTCGCGGCCGCCCCTACCGCTCCCTCACCGCGGAACCGAGCCAGGCCCCGGCCGACACCGGCGAGGCGGTCGGGCTCGGTCCGGCGCGGCTGACGATCACGATCGGCTTCGGGCCGAGCCTCTTCGGCTCGCGCGGCCGCGATCGCCTCGGCCTCGCCCGCCGCAGGCCGGCGCCCCTGCGCCCCCTCCCCGCTTTCAAGGGGGAGAGCCTCGACCCGGCGCGCTCGGGCGGCGACCTCTGCGTCCAGGCCTGCGCCGACGATCCCCAGGTCGCCTTCCATGCGGTCCACGTCCTCACCAGGATCGCCGGGCCGGTGGCGACATTGCGCTGGTCCCAGCAGGGCTTCGGCCGCACCTCCTCGACGAGCCGGGCCCAGACGACGCCCCGCAACCTGATCGGCTTCAAGGACGGCACCGAGAACGTCAAGGCCGAGGAAGGCGGCGCGATGGAGAGGTTCGTCTGGGCCAAGCGCGGCGACGGCCCGCGCTGGATGGCGGGCGGCAGCTACCTGGTGGCGCGCCGCATCAGGATCCTCTTCGAGCGCTGGGACGCCACCAGCCTCGAGAACCAGCAGCGCGTCATCGGCCGCTACAAGCTCAGCGGCGCCCCGCTCGGCGCCCGCCGCGAGCACGACCCACTCGACCTCGCGGCCACCGCGAACGGCGCGCCGACGATCCCGGCCGACGCCCACGTCCGGGTCGCCGGCCCCGCCTACAACGACGGGCAGCGCATCCTGCGCCGCGGCTACTCCTTCGCCGAACCGACCGAACCCGGCTCGGGGGAGATCGACGCCGGCCTCTTCTTCATCTGCTTCCAGCGCGACCCGCGCCGCCAGTTCGTCCCGATCCAGCGCCGCCTCGCCGCCTCCGACGCCCTCAGCCGCCACACGCTGCACACGACAAGCGCCATCTTCGCCTGCCCGCCGGGAGCCCGCCCCGGCGGCTTCGTAGGCGAAGGCCTGTTCGCCTGAGATTTGACATCAGCAGGTCCACCGCCATCGCATTGTGGGGATCGTCGACGCGACCAGCTTCGCCTTCATGCGCGCCAAGGGCATCCAGGAGGCGCTCGCCTTCGACGGCGACTTCGCAGCCGCCGGCTTCACCGAACTGCGCTAGCCGTTGACGCGCGAGCCTTTGGGGAAGGCCGAGCCTCGCTGTCTGCGGGACTCCGTCGACTCCGGCGCTGCGCACGAAGCGAGAAAGAGAGCTCATAGGAGAACCTCCCCCTGTTCCTTGCGGATTTGAGATTGAGAGGCCGAGCGCAGCGAGGCCGTCGAAGATCCCGGGGGAACGCATAGAGCCGGCCGCCGCGTTCCACGCAGGCCGGACGAAGGAGGCCATCCCGGCTGCAATTGCTCATCTCAAAGCCCACTGGGAAGCGATAATTCAGTCATGGAAAGGCTAGCCCGCAGCAAGAACACCCCCGGTACCGACGCCGCCTTCGATCTGCTTGGTCGGATCGCCGCCAATGCTGAGAGCGAGGGGCGCTACCCGAACGAGACCGTGCTGATCCCGGCCGACTCGCGCGACGCCTCAGCATTGATCTCCGGCGCCATCGCCGAGCGCAAGCCAATTGCGCTTGTCTTCCCGGACGGCTCCGACCTGGTTGCCCGGCCGCCCGAGATGACTGGACTGGCTCTCCGTTTGACGCATGCGCTGATCTGGCTGGCCGACCGTCTCGGTCGAGCGCACGACCATCCGACCTTCGTCCCACGCGAGTGGGTGACCGAGTTCCACGCGGCTCGGATCGAGAACGAGCCCGAGTTGGCTGCCTAAAGCCCTCGCATCGATGCCCGCTTCGAAGCGCCTCAGCGCACGATGGTCCACGCCGCCGTCGGCATGTCCGCAGCCTTCATCGCCGGCTTCGCCGCCCTGATCGGCCCCACCGCCACCCAGCTGTAGCCGTTGAGAAGCGATCTCCCTGGGCCCGATGTTCAAGGCCGGTCCCCTTCCACTGTGCGAGTGGCCGAAGACCGGCCCTCTTACTTGCTGAGTCGTCTAGGCGTGCTTGACGACACGTGCGGTAGATACGACTGGCTCGACCTGCTTGATTGTCATCCGGTTCTCACCTCCCTCCGCTGTCAGCCCGGCGTTGCCGCCGGGGGAGAAAGGTGAATGCTAAGGATTTCCTGCGCGCAAATGACTCCGTGAGCAAGGAGGCGTGGCGCGTCCGCAGAAATCCCTATGCTCTAGCCCGATTGACTACCAGGACGTTCGTTGACTGAAGGGGGTCACCGTTGGCGCCTACGGCCAAACCAGAACCGCAGAGCAGGCCCATCGAGGAGGCCGTGTCGTACGCCCTCGGGCACCGGATCAGGATCGAAGTCCTGGCGATCCTCAATGAAGGCCCGCGCAGTCCGACGGAAATCGCCAAGCTGATCGGGGAGCCCGTCTCCAAGGTCAGCAATCACATTCGAGAACTGGCCAAGGACGGTTCGATCGAATTGGCCAGGGTCGAGTCCATCGGGAATGTCAACGAGAGCTTCTACCGGGCCTGTAAATATCCGTTCCTAAGTGACGAGGAATTCCGGGCCTTGCCGGAGGAGGAGCGCCGCGAGGTCGTCGGGCTGGCTTTGCAGGCGACCGTGGCCGAGGCGCTATCCGCCTTTCTGGCGGGCAAAATGGTCAGCGATGAGCGTCTCTGGTTGAGCTGGCGCTGGTTCAACGTCGATGCTCAGGGCCGCCACGAAATCGCCGACGAGCAGGCGGCGCATTGGGACCGCATAGCGGAGATTGAGGCTCGGGCCTGCTCTCGCCGCACCGAGTCCGGCGAGTCCGCCATCTCAACGATCGTGGCGTCGCTCGGCTTTCTCCGAAGCCGAGTGGCCGAGGGACCGCCGGCCACCGTCGCTCCACCAAAAAGCAAAGGCTGAGCGTCCACCAAACTCGCTTCGAGAAGTTGGTATGGACCCTGGCGTGTCGATCTGGAACTCTCTATCGCTCTGCGCTGGTTGAGCATCTCAGCCTCCCCAGGACCGAAAAAAGGACGGGGCCTTCCCCCACATGCAAGACGAGAGCAACCGATCACGCCGAGTCGACCCATGCCTCAAACAGGCGGTTCTGCATCCCAAGCGCCTTGAGATCCTCCGCTGCCTCATGCGGGAACCCAACGGCATGTCGAAGCTGGAACTGGTGAAGGCGGTCGATCTTCCCCTCCAACGGCTCGAGTACCACCTGAAGCTGCTCCAGGCCGGCGGCTTGGCCGCTCGAGTCGACGATCGACGCAAGCCTGGAAAGGCCGGGAACCTTTATGCGGTGGCCGGGACCCGTCCCCGGCCCGGCAGGCTGGGCCGGCGGCGGGTTTAACAAGGTTGGGCGCGGGCTCTTGCGCTACAGACTTTTTACAATCCGCTACACACACGCGACGCCTTGTCTGAGATGGTGCCATCATGAACTCGATGAGAGAAGCGTGGACCGACGAGCGGCTCGACGACCTCAACCACCGGCTGGACGAGGGCTTTAGCCGCATCGACGGCGACCTGCGCGCACTACGGATCGAGACGAAGACGGAGCTCACCTCGCTGCGCTCCGAAATGAACGCCCGCTTCGAGCGGGTCGACGCCCGCTTCGACTCCCTGCAGCGCATCATGCTCCAGACGAGCGGCGTCATGATCGCCGCCCTGATCGGCCTCATCGCAACCCAACTCTGAGTCGACCATGTCGTTCAGTGCGGCAGGCACGTCTGGCAGGTCGCCACGAAGTCGCCTGTCGGATCTTCCCGCTTGCTCGTCGCCGCCCTGATCGACCTCATCGCCCCAGCTATAGCCGGCGAGGGGTCTGCGTAACACACGCGACGTCTTGTCTGAGATGGTGGCATCATGAACTCGATGAGAGAAGCGTGGACCGACGAGCGGCTCGACGACCTCAACCACCGACTCGACGAGGGCTTCCGCCGAATCGACGGCGACCTGCGCGCGCTGCGGATCGAGACGAAGACGGAGCTCACCTCGCTGCGCTCCGAAATGAACGCCCGCTTCGAGCGGGTCGACGCCCGCTTCGAGCGAGTCGACACCGACCTGAAGGGACTTCGCTCCGACATGAACACCCGCTTCGAAGCGCTGCAGCGCACGATGGTCCACGCCGCCGTCGGCGTGTCCGCGGCCTTCATCGCCGGCTTCGCCGCCCTGATCGGCCTCTTCGCCACCCAGCTGTAGCCGTCGAGAAGAGCATCCGCCGCTTGACGGTTGTACACGCGCTACGGCCGGGAGAGCTGCGGCGTCGTCTGTCCCTGGATCACCCAGCCGTGCAGAGTCTCGGGAGCGATGTCGGCGCCGTTGGGCCAGACAATCGTTCCCAGCTCCTCGTCGACCTCGACCCGCTCGAAGAACCTCTGGTTCTCGAGCGGAGCGAAGACCCCACGCCATCGACGTCGGGAGAGATCGACCTCGCCCTCGGCGCCATCGTCGAACCACAGGCGCAGCCTGTGGCTGGCAAGGGGTTTCACCTGGATCACGTGGGCCATCTGGCTCATGATCTTGATGCTAGGGCATGGGGTCGATCGGTTGCAGCGTCTTGTCGGCGCGCGCACGCTCCCAGTTGGCAATCAACTCATCGCGGTGCAGACCGGCCCACTCGCGGACCAGACTCAGAGCGCGGTGAGGCAGCGAGCCGCCCAGCAGCTCGAGCGTGTCGATAGAGATCGACGCTTCGTGCTCGGCAGAGCGGACATGGAAGTGCGGGAGGCCGTGCTCTTCGTAGTACATCGCGATCACGATGCCGTAGAAGCTGCTTATTCGCGGCATCGCCCGAACGTAGGGGGCAGCTCCTCCCGTGTGGTGCGTTGAATGTGCCAATTGAGTAGCCAATCCCAAACCATCGATTGACGGACTCACAGGCGCGACACCTTGTCTGCGAGGGTGCCTATCATGCAATCGATGAGAGAAGCGTGGACCGACGAGCGGCTCGACGACCTCAACCACCGGCTGGACGACGGCTTTCGCAGGATCGACGGTGACCTGCGCGCGCTGCGGATCGAGACGAAGACGGAGCTCACCTCGCTGCGGGGCGAGATGAACGACCGCTTCGACCGGATCGATGACCGCTTCGAAGCGCTACAGCGCACGATGGTCCACGCCGCGGTGGGCATGTCCGCGGCCTTCATCGCCGGCTTCGCCGCCCTGATCGGCCTCGTCGCCACCCAGCTGGTAGGTCAACATCGTTGGACTTGAGACTGAGCCGCTTCTCTGCAAAATAACCCATTTTCGGTATATTTCGCAGCATGGCCCAGCCAATGCAGCGACTTCTGGAGATTGCCGACGGCCAGTGGGGGCTAGTCACGAGACGGCAGGCACGGGCCGCGGGTGTCGGTAATACCTCGCTCGCGCGCCTGACCGACGATGGACGGCTGGAGAGAGTGGCGCATGGCGTCTACCGCGTTCGCGGCGCAGGAGAGCCTGACCACCTCGGGCTCCGCGCCGCCTGGCTTCAGCTCGCGCCCGAGACACCCGCCTGGGCTCGCCTCGACGATCCCGATGTCGCAGTCGTCTCACATACCTCGGCCGCGAGTCTCTACGGGGTCGGCGACCTGCGCCCCGACGTGCACGAATTCACGCTTCCCGTTCGTCGCCAGAGCCGACGTCGCGATGTGCGTTTCCATCGCGGTCGCGTGCCAGCTAAGGACCTGCTCGTCCTCGGAGGGCTGCCGGTAACCCGTGCTGGTCATATGATCGCTGATCTGCTCGCAGACCACGTCGAGCCGACCGCCGTAGGGCAGATCGCCGTTGGCGTCATCAATGGCGTTTTCGACCACCCCAGCGAGATCGCCGATCAGATCGCGCCACACGCGGCGCGGTTCAACCTGCCTCACGGCGACGGGATCGCTCTCCTCGACCATCTGCTCGCGCTCGCCGGCCACGAGAAAGGTGCCGCCGCAATGATCGGCTCGGAGTCATGAACGCGGCCTACTACAGCGATCCCCAGGCGCTTCGTCAGGCCCTGGCCGACCGTCTGCGTCCCCTTGCCCGGAAGAACGGCATCGAACTGTCCGCCCTACAGCGGCAGTTCGCCTACGACCGGCTCCTGTGCCGGGTCTTCAGCGCAGAACCCGAGCGCTGGGTGCTGAAGGGGGCGACGGCGATGCTGGCGCGGCTACGGGGACAGGCGCGCCACACCCTTGACATCGACCTCTACAGCCGTGCAGGCGATTTGGCTGACGCGGAGCGGGCGCTGCGCGATGCGGCGGCCATCGATCTAGACGACTACTTCCGCTTCACCCTTAACCCCGCCAGGCGAATGGAGCAGGGTGCCGGCACCCTGCGGATCCCCGTCGTCGCTCTCCTCGGCGCCACCGATTTCGCCCGCTTTCACGTAGATCTCGTCGCTGGGCTTTCGATGACCGGCACGCCAGATGATGTGCCTCCCTTGGTGCCAATCGACCTGCCTGGTCTGCCTGGCGCGACCTACCGGGCCTATCCGATCGTCGATCACGTGGCAGACAAGGTGTGTGCGCTGCTGGAGCGCCATCCACGCCCCGACGGGCGCATAGCGCAAAGCACCCGCTACCGCGACCTCGCTGATCTGGCGACGTTTGCCCACGTCGCATCCATCGATGCGAGCGGGTTGAGCGCTGCGCTCACTTCCGAGGCTGGGCGCCGCCAGCTGGCACTGCCCCATCACCTCGAGGTCCCATCGGACTCCGGGTGGGCAGCCGGCTACGCCCGGGTTGCCCGGGACGCACCAGGACTCGAGGAGCGCGACCTGGATACAGCGCTACGTAGCGTGAGGCACTTCATCGAACCGGTTCTGACGGGGGAGGCTGTTGGTCACTGGGACCCGATCGCAATGGCTTGGGGCTCGGGGGACAGCGCGTTATCACCGCCGCTCGGCTCAAGCGCCCGGAGCTGAGGAGAGATTACCCGGGAATAGCTCCAACACGCGCGACATCTTGTCTGCGCGCGTACCATCATGAACTCGATGAGAGAAGCGTGGACCGACGAGCGGCTCGACGACCTCAACCACCGACTCGACGAGGGCTTCCGCCGAATCGACGGCGACCTGCGCGTGCTGCGGATCGAGACGAAGACCGAGCTCACCTCGCTGCGGGGTGAGATGAACGAACGCTTCGAGCGGGTCGACACCGACCTGAAGGGACTTCGCTCCGACATGAACACCCGCTTCGAAGCGCTCCAGCGCACGATGGTCCACGCCGCGGTGGGCATGTCCGCGGCCTTCATCGCCGGCTTCGCCGCCCTGATCGGCCTCTTCGCAACCCAGCTCTGAGTCGACCATGGTGAGGCTGCTGCTGAAGGCCCAAGGGCGTGTGAGCGCACGCCGCCGGCAGTCTCATGCCGGGGCGGGTCAGCTGGTGCTCGGCCCTGGGGATCCGAACGGCGGGGCCGGGCCGATCTGTAGGCAGGGGCGGCCATCGAACGTGTCGATGCGGATGGGTTCGCCTCGGGCCTCGGAGGCGATGCTCGCCTTCACCTCGAAGGAAACGCGGGTCACGCCGCCTTCGGAGAGGGTCGCGAGCACCTGCCCGACCTGCTTTTCCTCGTAGACGACGGGCGCGCCGGCCGCGAGGCCGCTCGCCGAGGTGGTCGGAAAGCTCGTGTAGTAATGCTCGCTCCGTTCCGCGATCCCCGCGGATGCGACGAGCGCCACCAGCCCCACCACGGCGGCGGTGCAGAGGGCCAGCCCGGCGATTTCGAAACACAGCCGGCCTCGCGTGGGCCGCGGGTGGCAGGCTCTCGAGCTCCTCGAGCGTCGACTCGCCGTTGTCGAGGCGCAGCAGGGCCACGGCGAACGCCTGGGCGGTCGCGATCCCGTAGAGGACGGTCAGGAGGGCGGCGAGCCCTCCGACGACCATGGCGACAACCGACCCGCCGCCATGGTGGTCCCGGAAGGCGTGCAGCCCCGGCACGTAGACCATCAGGCAGAGGAAGGCGGCGAGCGCCCAGAGGACCGCGATCGTGAAGCCTCCGACGAGCTCCTCCCCCCAACGTCGCCTTGCAAGGGCCGCCGACTCCCTGATCGCTTCGCCGGCGCCTGCGGCCTCGAGCGCAATGATCGGCACCACGAAGGCGACGAAGAAGCTCCAGGCCGCCAGTCCGAGATTGCCGATCAAGATGCCGGTGCGACCCGTCCATATGGTGAGCTCGGCGGCGGCGAGAACACCCGTCCCGATCGCCGACCAGACCAGCAGTTGCCCCAGCGACTCCCGGGCTTCGCCGATAGCTTCGCGAACCGTCATCGGCACCCCGTCGAAGCCGGCGCTCGCCGCATGCGCCACCGCCGCGCTGAAGAACCCGACTAGGAAGGTGACGCCGAAGGCGGCGCCGATCAGCAGCAGGAAGTAGAGCGAGAGCGCGTGGAGTCCATGCGACAGGTGCGAAACCGCCGCAAGCAGCGCGATGGTCGCAAGGGCGACCGAGCCGGCCAGCAGAAGCTCAGCGGGGCGAGCGCCTGGTCACGCCGGGCCAGGCGCCATGCCGCCCTCGCGAGCCGGAACGCCCGCCTGTGCCGCTTCGTCTGCGGTTGCTGAACGAACCCGTATTGCCCGGCAGCCTCCATCACGGACCTATCGGACGACCGCCAAAGATCTGTAGAGCTCCGGACCCACCTGCCCGTTCCAGACTTTTTACAAAGCCGCGTCACACCCGCGATATCTTGTCTGCGACGATGAGCGGGTGCAGCTGATGAGAGAAGCGTGGACAGACGAGCGGCTCGACGACCTCAACCACCGGGTCGACGACCTCGGGCGCCGCATGGACGCCGGCTTCGACCGCGTCGATGCCGACATAAGAGGACTTCGCAGCGAAATGAACGCCCGCTTCGACGCCCTGCAGCACACCATGATCCAGTTCGGCGGCCTCCTGATCGCCGCCCTGGTCGGCCTCATCGCCACCCAGCTCTAGCCGTTGAGCAGCGCATCTGCGGAGTGCAATGAACATCTGACAACTTCAGTAGTCAAGTGACTGCTACAGTTGTCACCTTCATGGACGTATCCCGCCCTCACGGCGTCATCTCGCACCCGCTCGACAGCACGGTGCTTCGCGTACTGGTCGGGACGACTCAGGCTTTGACCGGTCGGCAGGTGGCCCGCTTGGCGGGCGAGGGCAGCCAGCAGGGAATCTGGAAGGCGCTCAACCGGCTGGTCGACCAAGGCGTGGTCGAGCGGGAGGAGGCCGGCAGCTCGTCGCTCTACACGTTCAATCGCGACCACCTGGCCGCGCCCGGGATCGAACTGCTTGTGGGCCTGCGCGGTGCATTGCTCGAGCGGCTGCGGCAGACCTTCGGGAACTGGGCTATCAGGCCGGTGCACGCATCGCTGTTTGGTTCGGCGGCACGTGGCGACGGCGATGCGGCAAGCGACATCGATCTCTTCATCGTGCGTCCAAAGGGCGTGGATGCGGAGGACGAGACCTGGCGAGACCAGCTCGACAAGCTGGCCGACGCGGTGCGGCGTTGGACCGGGAACAACGCCGGCATCGCCGAGCTTCCGGAGGCCGAGCTGGCTAGGCTGCGGCGTCGCCGGCCGCCGCTTCTCAGCGAGCTCGATGCCGACGCGATCACGCTGGCCGGTCCGGACGTAGCCAGGATCCTGAAGGGAGGGAGTTGATGGTTGATGGGACATGAGGGCCGCAGCCAAGCCTGCTCGGCACGGGAGGCGCGAACCCGTCGCAGTCACGCCCGCAAGTTCCTCGAAGTCGCCGAGATAGCCGCAGGCGAGGATGATCAGGATCCCAAGTACGCGAGCGCAGTCGCTTCACTCGCTGTTCTCGCTGGAATCGCAGCCGCCGACGCCGCCTGCTGCAAGGTTGCCCGGCGGCCTCCATCACGGACCTATCGGAGGACCGCTGAAACCTGTAGAGCGAACGTGGGATCGATCGATGATCGGCGCCAAGCGGCGCTGGTAAGGCAAGTGTTCATCCGAGCGATCAAGAACTGCGAAGCAGCGGTCGATAGCCCACATGGCATGACGATCGACCGAGACACCCTCACCGGGCCCGGGTGTGCCGAGGACGCCCGGGGCGAGCTCCATCGCCTCGGGAACGCGCTGAACGCGCGCACCGCCGACGTGGTCGACAGGATGGTGCGCCGCTCCGAGCTCTCCGGCAAGACGCTCGACAAGGTCGTCGAGGAGAGCTTCGAGGAGGTGGGCGCGGTCTCCACGGTCGCCGTCGCCCGCTGGATGGCAGGCGAGGGGGAGGCGGTCGCACGCAAGGTCGGCCAGGAGTCCTGGCGGATCTTCGCCCAGCTCGCCTCGCAGCGTGCCGCACCGCTGAACGAGGTCACCAAGCGCTGCCTGCGGTGGCGCGACTCCGCGGCCGAGGTCCTGAGCGGCAGCGCGAAGGAGCTCGAGCTCGACGCCGTGGTGCTGGCGCAAGCGCTGAAAATGCTGCAACGGAGCCTCGACGTCACCCTCGTGCGGATGTGCGAGTCGTTCGAGGACGACCGCCGGCAGTCGCACGAGGAACTGACCAAGCGCCAGCGGGAACTGATCTTCCTGGCCACCCACGACGCTCTCACCGGGTTGCCGAACCGGACTCTGATCCTCGACCGCATCGAGCAGATGCTCACCCGCGCCCGGATCAGGCAGGAACCGGTGGCGGTGCTGTTCCTGGACCTCGACAACTTCAAGGCCATCAACGACACGCTCGGCCACAGCGTCGGGGACGAGCTGCTCTGCGCCGTCGCCGCCCGGCTCGCCGGCGTCACCCGCGAGACCGATGCGCTCGGCCGGCTCGGCGGGGACGAGTTCGTGGTGATCGCCGACGGCCTCTCGCTCGACGCCGGCTCCGAGCTGATCGCCGAGCGTCTGCTCGAAGCGTTCAAGGAGCCGTTCAAGCTCAGCGGGGCGGAGGACGCGCGTGTGTTCGTGAGGGCGAGCGTCGGCATCGCGACGGGCTGGCGATCCTCTCCCGAAGAGCTGCTGCGCAACGCCGACATCGCCATGTACCGGGCCAAGTGGGGCGGCAAGAACCGCTACCTCGTCTTCGAGTCGGGCATGCAGGACGAAGTGCAGTCGCGCATGGAGACCGAGATGGACCTTCAGAGCGCGCTGGGCGACGGGCAGTTCTTCCTCGTCTACCAGCCGACGTTCGACCTCGAGAGCATGTCGCCGACGGGAGTCGAGGCGCTGATCCGCTGGCGCCGCCCGGGGCACGGGGTCGTTCAGCCCGAGGACTTCATTCCCCTGCTGGAGGACAGCGGACTGATCGTCGAGGTCGGCGCCTGGGTCCTCGGCGAGGCCTGCGTCCAGGCGGCTCGATGGCACGAGGCCGGCTATCACCTCGACATGGCGGTCAACGTCTCCGGGCGCCAGCTCGAAACCGACGACCTCGTGGGTCACGTCGAGGAAGTGCTGAGCGCAACCGGGTTCGACCCCGGGGCGCTGACCCTCGAGATCACCGAGACCACGCTGATGCGCAACGCGGAGGACATCGTCGAGCGGCTCGCCTCCCTCAAGCGGCTCGGCGTTCGCATCGCGGTCGACGACTTCGGCACCGGGTACTCCTCGCTCGCCCACCTTCAGCGGTTCCCGGTCGACGTGCTGAAGATCGACCGCTCCTTCATCTCCCAGCTCGCCGACGGCTGCGAGGGGGAGATCCTCCTGCACACCCTCGTGCAGCTCGGCAAAGCCCTCTCGATCGAAACGACCGCGGAGGGCATAGAACGCCCCCAGGACCTGTCTCTGCTCAAGTCGGAGGCGTGCGACAACGGCCAGGGATTCCTCTTCACCCCTCCGCTCAGCGCCCAGGACGCGGACTCGTTCCTTCGCCAGTGGTCGGGAACCCGCCGCTTCGAGGTTCGCCACGGCACCGAGGGACTCACCGCCTCCAGGAAGGTCGAGATCGGCGAGCCCGCCCTGACGGTCGGGCCGGAGGACGCCGAGGAGGAGTAAACCCAAGGTGGCGCAGATCGCAACCAATCGGAGCCTCCGAAACCGGAGGTTCATATGGCGAGCACCCGTCGAGCCGCACCCGGCTCAGCTCCTCAGACTCCTCCTGCTTCCGGCGAGAGATCCAAGGACTACGCCGGCCGAGCGGCTTGAGGCTTACAGGCTGCTGCTGCAGGCGCTCGACGGAAGGCTGGGTGACCCGAAATTCGCGCGAGCGCTGCACTTCGCGTGGATCAACCTGAGCTCCGGCAATCCCGGTTGGAGTGCCTGGTGGACGGGCGTTCGGCTGGGGGGCCCGCGAATTCGGCGGGTGTCCTACGAATCGGTCCGGGGCCGAGGGGGCCCTGGGCGAGGAAACCTGAGTTTTCGCGGGAAGAAGGCTTAATTTCAGGGATTGAGGGATCCAGGGGGGGTGCCGATTAGGGCTCTGTGATGAATCTGCCAGTGCCTTGGTGCCAAAGGCGAACCCGCTGCGAGGCGGGGGCGCAATGCCCTGGGGGTTCCCTGCGGGGAGCCGGCCGGGCTGCCACCGGGGTCGACAGACACCACGTGGCTTTACGCGACGGGGCTCTGGCGCAAACGATTAGGACCACGGGAGGTACCTAAGTGTTTATCCAGAACCTCCGGGCCAAGGTTGGCGCCCGGCTCAACGGCGACAGCGAGGCCGGCTTCACGCTGATCGAGCTCCTCGTCGTGATGCTCATCCTCGGAATCCTGGCCGCGATCGCGCTGCCGGCATTCTTCAACCAGAAGCAGAAGGCAAGTGACGCGAAGGCCAAGGAGACCGCGCACTCCGCGCAGGTCGCTATGGAGACGTGTGCCACCGACCACAACGGTTCATATGAACCCTGTGAAGAAGAAAAGCTGCACGAAATCGAGCCGACGCTTCCCGAAGCGGGAGGCCCTGTCGAAGTCTCTAACCTCGGCCCCACCAGTTACACGATCAAAGTGACGTCGACGCCTACCAGCCAGTGGTTCGAGATCGTCAATAATTCAGGGAATATGGAATTCGTATGCGAAGAAGAAAAACACGGCGGTTGTCCTGAAAACGGCGACTGGAGTAAATAATCGTCCAGCTCGCATCGCTTCGGCCTAGCCAAGCGTGAAGTTCCGAGGGGCGGGTCGGTTGGCCCGCCCCTCGCGCATTCGGCTAGGCGTTGCTCGACGTTAAACGGATAACGGATGAACGCCGATAGAGCGACGATGCGGGCTGAGCGGACGACATCGGTAACGCGCTCGGGGCGCAGGGCGGTTCCGCGGAACCGCCCTCGCGGCGGCGCGATGAGGCGGGTGTTGGGCAGGAGGACGGCGTGGAGCCGCAGCGAGGCCGGCTTCGCGCTGGTCGAGCTCCTCGTCGTGACGCTCATCATCGGAATCCTGGCCGGGTTTGCGCTGCCCGCCTTCTTCAAGCAGACGGAAAAGGCCGGCGACGCCAGGGCCAAGGAGTACGTCCACTCCGCGTTGGTTGCGATGGAGACGT
Organism: uncultured Solirubrobacterales bacterium; assembly: GCA_963696185.1. GTDB lineage: Bacteria > Actinomycetota > Thermoleophilia > Solirubrobacterales > 70-9 > VRUE01. The sequence goes on along the minus strand of OY968825.1, from coordinate 871,352 downwards.
ACTCGACGGACAACAACGGCAGGTACACAGGGGTCGAAGAAGGAGACCTGAAGAAGGTCGAGACGACGCTGAAGAACGCCAACTTCCTCGAAGTCGAAGGCGGCAAGACCACCTACAGGGTCGACATCGAAGGCGCCAATGCAGAACAGGAATTCTGGGTTGAAAGAAACAAAACTGGCGAATTGACGTTCGGATGCAGCCGGCCCAGCCACGGCGGTTGCCCCGAAGGAGGCAACTGGGGCAAATAGCCTCTGGCCCATGGATCAAACGTCCAGAAACCGCAGCCGGTTCGGGCTTTAGCAGCGGCAATGGGATGCCGATAGGCAAATGGTGCGCCACGCAATGGATCGGATCGAGAGCGAGCGGGGCAGCGTGCTGATCGAGGTCCTGGTCAGCGCGGTCATGCTCGTCATCGCGACGGGCGGCGTCTTCGGCGCCCTCGAGGCCGGCACGCGGTCGACGGCCGAGGAGCGCCACCGGGCGCAGGCGGAGGGGCTGGCGCAGACCGACCTGACGCGGATGCGGACGATGCGGATCTCCGCCCTCGCCAACCTGCACGAATCGAAGCTCGTGACGATCGAAAAAACGCCCTACACGGTCGAATCGGCGGCCGAATTCGAGACCGACAAAACCGGCACCGCCTCCTGCGAAAAAGGCACCGCCTCGGCCGACTACATCCAGATCCGCTCGACCGTCACCTGGCCGTCGATCGGCAGCCGGCCGCCGGTGGTCGACCAGAGCTTGGTCGCCCCCCCGAACGGATCGGTCTCCGCCAAAAGCGGCTCGCTCGCGATCCAGATCGAAAACGCCGAGAACGGCGGCGTCGAAGGCGTCGGCCTCACCGGCACCGGCGCCGGGACGTTCTCGGGCGTGACCGGCTCCAACGGCTGCGCGATCTTCGGCGACCTGCCGGCGGGCAACTACACGCTGACGATCTCCGGCTCCTCGCTGGTCGACAAAAACGGCGAAGCGCCGAAGCCGCAGAGCACCAGCGTCGTGGAAGAGAGCACCAACACCCTGACGCTCCAGTACGACCATGCGGGCGAAATCGCGGTGAGCTTCCAGACCATGGTCGAAGGAAAACCGGTGCCCTCCAGCGCCGACTCGGTAGTCGCCTTCAACAGCGGCATGCAGGCCCCGAAGGCGTTCGGCACGCCGGGCACGCCGGCGGCAGAAGTGCACGCGACGCCGCTCTTCCCCTTCACCTCGGCCTACTCGGTCTACGCCGGCAGCTGCAAGGAAGACAACCCCGGCGTACCGGCGCCGGAAGGGGCGGTCGGCGAAGCGGTGGTCTCCGCCGGCGGCAGCACGCCGGTGACGATCGTGCTGCCGGCGCTGCACCTGACCGCCTGGAGCGGTACCGACGCAGCCGAACCCGGCGAACCGGTCCAGGGCGCCGAAGTGAAGCTCGCCGACACCAAGTGCACGCCCGAAGAACCGCAGGTGCGGACGTCCACGACTAACTCCGAAGGCAAGCTCCCGGACCCCGGCCTGCCGTTCAGCACCTACAACGTCTGCGTCTCCGACGGAACCAAGCACGTCAGCGTCGCGGGCGTCGCGGTCCCGGCGAACCCCGAAGAAATGGGAGCCGGCACGACCCTCCCTGTCTTCCTCGGCGCGGGCGTGGAAACGGGGACGTGCCCGTGAGCGACGAGCGCGGCTACACGCTGATCGAGCTGATCGTTGGGATGGCGGCCTCGGTGGTCGTGGTTGGCGCGATCCTGGTGATGGTCCAGGTGGCGACCGGCGTCCAGGTCCGCGTGTCCGAGCACGTGCTCGCCAACCAGCGGGGCCGGCTGGCGATGACGCGGGTCATCGACCGCCTCCACTCGGCCTGCGTCTCGCCGGGGCTGGCGCCGGTACGCGAAGGCAGCACCGGCAGCTCGATGGTCCTCTACTCGAAGAGCGGCTCGGCAGTCAACCTGGCGCCCGACAAATACGTCATCGCCCTCTCGGGCGGCGTCCTCACCGAGACCGTCTACCCGGGAAGCGGCAGCGAACCGTCGAAATGGACCTTCGGCTCGCCCTCCAGCCCGGTTCAGCTGGTCGACGGGGTCAGCGCCGCCCAGGTCGGCGAACCGCCGGCGAGCGTGCCGTTCTTCCGCTACTTCGCCTATGAAGGCGGCCAGGTCGCGACGACCCCGCTGCAAACCCCGCTCAACGCCGAACGCGCTGCGAAAACGGTCCAGGTCGACGTCGCCTTCACGGTCGCGCCCGGAGCCGGCGCCCCCGCCGACCCGACCGCCCTCGTCACGCTGACCGACGCGGCGACGCTGCGGATCGAACCGGCCAGCGAGGACAGCGCCCAGGTGAACCTGCCATGCGTATGAGGCTGCGAAACCGGCTCGGGCAGGAGGACGGCTACACGATGGTCGCCGTGATCGCCGCGATCTCGCTGGTCTCGATGCTCGCGGCGGCGACGCTGACGGCTACCAGCGGTGACCTCCACCTCACCCAGCGCGACCTCGACCACCGTCGCGCCCTGGGGGCGGCGCAGGCGGGTATCGCCAACTACTCCTTCCATCTCAACAACGACAACAGCTACTGGTCGCGCTGCACCGAAGTGCCGGAACCGAACGCGGTCAACCAGCAGGGGGCCTCGCCGCTGAAGAAACGCACCGTTCCGGGCTCGACAGACGCGACCTACGCGATCGAACTGCTGCCGGCCACCGGCCAGAGCGCCTGCAACCCGGCCAAACCCGTGGAATCGATGCTCGAGCAGAGCGGCCCCAGCACCGGCTCCTTCCGGATCCGCTCGAGGGGCTACGCGGGCAACGCCGAGGTGTCGCTCGTCGCCACCTACAAGCGCGCCAGCTTCCTCGACTACGTCTACTTCACCCAGCTCGAGACGCTCGACCCGGTGACCTACTGGACGCAGACGATGATCAACGGGGCGTACCAGCAGTGCACCAAGTTCCGCCGCGAAGGCCGCGAAAGCCAGGTCATACCCGGCACCTCCCAGCACTGCATCGAGATCAACTTCATCAGCGGCGACCACATCAAGGGCCCGCTGCACACCAACGACGACCTGCTGATCTGCGGGCAACCGGAATTCGGCCGCAATGCCGCCGACACGATCGAGGTCGGAGCGTCGCCGCCCGGCTGGCACGGCAATCCCAGCTGCTCCGGCGACAAACCGATCTTCATCGGTCCGTTCGTGACCACGGCGCCGGTGCTGAAACCGCCGGCGACCAACGGCAGGCTGAAGGTGATCGCGGGGCCGAGCTACACCTTCTCGTGCCAGACCAAGATCCACCTCAAAGGGACGAACATGGAAGTGACGACGAACACCGGCACTTCGACGGTTCCCTTCCCGTCCGGCGGGGTGGTCTACGTCCAGAACGGCTCCTGCCCAGGCGAAGCGTGGCCCTCCTGCTCCTCGGCCTACTCGCCGTACACCGCCACCTATCCCGCGGGCTCGGACTGCGGCACGGTGCTGGTCAGCGGCGAATACTCGGGCGAACTCACGATCGCGGCGGAAAACGACATCATCATCGAAGGCAACATCACCAAGAGCGGCCAGGGGCTGCTGGGATTGATAGCCAACAACTTCGTGCGCGTCAAGCATCCGTTCTGCCGGAAATTAGGGAAAAAAGAAAAAGGGTCTTCCGAAGGCTGTGAAGAAGGGTGGGTGCCGGCCGAGACCGCCCCGTCCTCGAACGGCAGCGCCGAATGCCACGGGGGGGAAAACGCCTCCGGCTCGCTCGCCAACCTCAAAGTCGAAGCCGCGATCCTGGCGATCGAACACTCCTTCATCGTCGACCACTACGACTGCGGGGCCGAACTCGGCACGCTCAACGTGAAGGGCGCGATCTCGCAGAAATACCGCGGTACGGTGGGGACTTCCGGGGGCTCCGGCACCGGCTACCTGAAGAACTACGAATACGACGACCGCCTGCGCTACATGGAGCCGCCGAACTTCCTCGACCCGGTCGAGCCGGCCTGGCACGTCCAGCGCGAGACGCTCGATTTCGGTTAGCGCTCGCATCCGGCCGGCGCTCAAGTGGCGCCGCCGGAGCGCCGATCCCATCCCGTGCAGATGGCGGCGATAGCGACATTCGGGTTCCTCGGCGGCGCGGTGACGGGCAGCTTCCTCAGCGTCGTCGCGCACCGCGTGCCGCGCGGCGAATCGATCGTCGGGCCGCGCTCCAGATGCGCGAGCTGCGGCACGCAGATCGCCGCCTACGACAACGTCCCGATCCTCTCCTGGCTCCTGCTGCGCGGTCGCTGCCGCCACTGCGGCGAGCGGATCTCCGCCCGCTACCCGCTGGTCGAGATCGGCACCGGTCTGGTCTTCGCGGCGACGGCGCTGGTCCTCCGCGACGAACCGGCCCAGCTCGTGCTGGGCCTGGTCTTCGTCGCGACCCTGGCGGCGATCACCCTCACCGACCTCGAGCGGCGGGTGATCCCGAACAAGGTGCTGATCGTCTCGGCGATCGCAGGCGTCGCCCTTGCGGCGGCGCTCGACCCCTCGAGCCTGCCGGAACGAGCGATAGCCGCCGCGGCGGCGGGCGGGTTCTTCTTCGCGGTCGCGCTCGCCTACCCGCGCGGGATGGGGCTGGGCGACGTCAAGCTGGCGGCGGTGATGGGCCTCTTCCTGGGCCGCGGCGTGGCGCCGGCGATCCTCGTCGCGCTGCTCGCCGGCTCGCTGGGCGGGCTGGCGCTGATCGCCCGCCACGGGGCGGCGGCGCGCAAGCGGGCGATCCCCTTCGGGCCCTTCCTGGCGCTGGGCGGCGTGGTCGGCCTGCTGGCCGGCAGCCAGCTCGTCGACTGGTACCTGGGCACGTTCTGAAACAACCGTCCAGGTTCTCCTAATAACGATTAGTTGCAGCGCGAAAGGTTTGCGCCCCTGCTGTCGATCAAGGTGGGGCGTGCTGCAACTGACCAGGAAGAAGAAGGGGGACGGCGTGGTCGGGCTCGACATCGAGGCCGGCAGCGTCGCGGCGGCCGAGCTGACGGGCGCCGGCTCGGCGCAGATCGCCGCGACGGCGATCGGGCCGCTGGCGCCCGGCGCCTTCCAGGAAGGCGAGGTGGCCGACGGCGAGATCCTCGCGGAGGCGCTGAAGTCGCTCTTCGCCGAGCACAAGCTCTCGAAGCGGGTGCGGCTCGGGATCGGCAACCAGCGGGTCGTCGTCCGCACCCTGCGGCTGCCGGCGATCGAGAGCCCCAAGCAGATGGAGGCGGCGGTCCGCTTCCAGGCGCAGGAGCGGATCCCGATGCCGCTCGACCAGGCGGTGCTGGAGCACCAGATCGTCGGCGGCGTCGCCGCCGAGGAGGGCACGGCGCCGCAGGTCGACGTGGTGGTGGTCGCGGCGCGCCGCGACATGGTCGCCTCCCTCGTCGAGCCGGTCCGCCGCGCCGGCCTGGAACCGGTCGGCGTCGACCTCTCGGCCTTCGGGATGATCCGCGCCCTGGCCGGCGCCGGGACGGCCGGCGCCGCCGGCGAGGCCGGCGCGGCCCGGCCCGAGGAGGCGGTCCTCTACTGCAACGTCGGCGACGTGATGAACCTCGCCGTGGCGCGCGGGCGCGCCTGCCTCTTCACCCGCGTCTCCAGCGTCGGGCTGGCGGGCATCGCCGGCCGGCTCGCGGCGGAGCGCGGCCTCAGCGCCGAGCACGCGGCGCAGTGGCTCTCGCACGTCGGCCTGGAGGGCGCCGCGGAGGGGGCCGACGGGGACCCCGAGACGGTCACGGCCGCCCGCCGCGCGCTGGAGGAGGGCGTCACCGGGCTGTCCGACGAGCTGCGGCTCTCGCTCGACTACTACCGCGCCCAGGAGAGCGCCGTGCCGGTCGGCCGGGTCGTCCTCTGCGGCCCGGGCAGCACGATCCCCGGCCTCGCGACGCGGATGGAGGAGGGCCTGGGGCTGCCGATCGCCGCCTCCCGCCCGCCGGCGCTCGCCTCCCACGAGGAGGCCGCGGCGGCGCGGCTGACGCTTCCCTACGGCCTGGCGCTGGAGAGCTGAGCGGATGCGCCCCGTCAACCTGATCCCAGCCGAGGAGCGGCGCGGCGAGAACCGCCCGATGCGCACCGGCCCCGTTCCCTATCTGCTGGTCGGCGCCCTGCTCGCCGTGCTGGCCGGGGTGACGGCGCTGGTCCTGACCGGCAATCAGATCGCCGATCGCAAGAGCGAGCTGGCCAGGGTCGAACGCGAAGACGCCGTGGCGAGCGCCCGCGCCAAGCGCCTCTCCGCCTACACCCAGTTCCGCACGCTGCGCGAACAGCGGGTGCAGACGGTCACCAGCCTCGCCGACAGCCGCTTCGACTGGGAACGGGTGATGCGCGAACTCTCGCTGGTCCTCCCCCACGACGTCTGGCTGGTCAGCCTCGACGCGTCGGCGGCGCCCGGTTCCGGGGGTGGCGGCTCGAGCGGCAGCTCCGGCGGCGGCCTGAGCGGCTCGATCGCGGGGCCGTCGCTGACGATCAGCGGCTGCGCGACCGGCCACGACGCGGTCGCCGGCTTCGTCACGGCGCTGAAGGAGATCGACGGGGTGACCAGGGTCGGCGTCGAATCCTCCGAACTTGGCGAAAAAGAAACCGCCGTGAGCTCGGCCGAAGTGGGCGCGGCCACCGGTTCGGGCGGCGACGAATGCCGCACCCGCTCCTTCATCGCCAGCTTCAAGATGGTCGTCGCCTTCGACGCGGCGCCGGTGCCGCAGACCGCCTCCGGGAGCGAAGCAGCGCCGGCCGCGGCGACCGAAAAAGCCAAGCCCACCTCGTCGGAAAGCTCGTCGACCAGCTCCTCGGAAGGTTCCTCGACCACCTCCTCGACCAGCTCGAAAGGCGGCGGCTGAGATGAAGTCCGGGATGAAGTCGTCGAACGGAGCGATCGTCGCGATGCTCGCAATCGTCGCGCTGGCGGCCGCCTTCTGGGTCCTGGCGCTGAGCCCGAAGCGCGAAGAAGCAAAGAAATTGGGCGCCCAGGTGGAAGAAGCGAAGGCGTCGCTGGCGACGCACCAGGCCGAAGCCACGCAGGCGCTGGAAGCGCGCAAGGGATTCCCGGTCGACTACCAGCAGCTCGTCGTGCTCGGCAAGGCGGTGCCCGGCGGCGACGAAACGGCCTCGCTGCTGGTCCAGCTCAACCAGATCGCCGATCGCGCCCGAGTGCACTTCAGCGACTTCAAGCTCAACTCTGGGTCCGGTGGGGGAGCCGCGCCGGCGGCCGCGCCCGCCTCGTCGGCGCCCACGCCGGAAGGCGGCACAGGCACGCCGGCCTCGAACCCGGTCTCGCCGACCGAGGCGGCCGCCTCGCTGCTGCCGCTGGGGGCGACGATCGGCCCCGCCGGGCTCGCCGTGATGCCCTACAGCCTCACCTTCAGCGGCAGCTTCTTCCACATCGCCGACTTCATCAAGGGGCTCGACACGCTGGTCAAGACGAAGAACGCGCGGGTCGCGGTCGACGGCCGCCTGATCACGATCAACGGCTTCTCGCTGGCCCCCGGCTCCAACGGCTTCCCGGAACTGACGGCGAACTTCTCCGTCACCACCTACCTGACCCCGCCCAGCCAGGGCGCAACCGCGGGGGCGACGCCGGCGTCGCCGGCCCCCTCGGCGGCGACGCCCGCCTCGACCACGACCGGAGGCGCGCCATGAAGCGGCTCGGACCGGAGCTGAAGATGCCCGAGCTGAAGCCGCCGACCTTCCTGGTCGACCTCTGGTGGGACCTCTGGGACCGCCGCCTGCTGCCGCTGGTGGCGCTGCTCGTGGTGGCGACCGTCGCCGTGCCCTTCCTGATGGGCAACTCGAAGGAAGTGCCGCAGTCCTCGCTCGCCGCGATCGCCGCCGCGGGCGCGACCCCCACCGCGGCCAACGGCTCGGCCCACCTGGCCGTGGTCGAAGCCAAGCCGGGCCTGCGCGACTACCGCAAGCGGCTCAACCGCAACCGTCCCACCGATCCGTTCGTGCAGCGCTTCACGGCGCCGGTGGTGAAGACCAAGGTGAAGTCGACCACCGCGACCAGCACGACGAGCTCGACGAGCGGCGGCGGGGGCGGGGGCTCGGCGGGGACGACCTCGGAACCGGTCTCGAGCGGCCCCCCTGCGCAGGGCGGCGCGCCGTCGAGCGGCCACGTGACGGTGCACCGCATACTCTTCACCTTCGCCGCCGACGTGAAGATCAGCCGCTCGGGGGGCAAGGAAGCCGAAGCCGGGGAAAAGCCGGAAGAGTGGGTCAAGAAGAAGGTGATGCCGTACACGCCGCTGCCCTTCAAGAAGCAGCCGGTCGTCACCTACATGGGACCGTCGAAGACAGGCAAGGCGGTGCTGCTCGTCTCGACCCGCGTCACGTCGGCGTCGGGCGAAGGCAAATGCCTGTCCGGCGAAGAAGAAGAAGGGACCTGCCAGCTGCTCGAAGTGGAGCCGGGCTTCCCGGAGACGTTCGTCTACGGCGCCAACGAAGTCAAGTACACGATCAAGGTGCTGAGGATCGAGGCAGTCGTCATCCGCCGTTCCTGAGCGGCCCTCGCCGGCGCTCCTGCCACGCTCTGTTCCCCGCGCTTGATGAGTTGAACCCCGCATAAGGGGCTCAACTCATCAAACGACCCGTCTGGCGTCCAAAACTTCAGTAAGTGAAGCGAGGGCGCTAAACTCGCTGGAGCGAGGCAATCGTCACAACCCGCCCCGCTTCGACTTGCGATGAGCGCCGCCAGCAACTCCCTATGCCCCGTCTGCCGGACCGCAGACATCGTCTGCGGCAAGTGGACGCTCCTGGTCATCCGCGACCTGGCCGACGGCTGCAGCCGCTTCTGCGAGCTGGAGCGCTCGCTCGAGGGGATCAGCCCGCGGACGCTGTCGCTGCGCCTGCGGGCGCTGGAAGAAGAGGGCATCGTCGTCCGCAACACCTTCCCCGAGGTCCCGCCGCGGGTCGAGTACGCGCTGACCGAGAAAGGCAGAGCCCTGCTGCCCCTGATCGAAGACATGCGCCGCTACGGCCGCCGCTGGCTGTTCGACGACGGCGCCGCCCCCGACCAAGCCCCCGTCGCCACTGAGCCGGCCCCCAGCGCCGAGCCGGCTGTCGTCTCGATCTAGGGCTGCAAGGCGACATACAGCGCAGGCCGCAGCCGATCTACTCCGGGCTCATGCAGACCAGGGGCGTGCGGCTAGATAGCGCCGTAGGAGAGGCTCGGGTATGACCCAGTCGCCGCGGCCCTGGCGCTCGACGATTCCGGCCCTCTCCATCATGGTGAGCGCTCGCCTGACGCCGGAGGATGGGCTGCCGCTGTATGGACGCTGGCCCCGTGCGACGCGTAGAGCGACCGGGTAGGCGTGCGCCGTAGAGCGCAGCCGCTCGACGATCTCCTCGTGACGCAGGCGGTCGGCCTGCATCGCCAGCTCATAGCCACCGCGGACATCACCGAGCTCGACCTTGCGCTCCTTCCCACGGGCGAGAGTGACGGTCAAGGTCTCGCGGGCGATCAGCATGGTGCTGCGCGGGTGTCCCTCGCCGAGGGCGATGGCCTCACCGATCGTGCCCTCGGCCGCCTGAACGTCAAGCTCGCGGTAGCGGGCGGCGATCCCGACCTCCCACTCGGCGGCGCTGATCGGGGAGAGCTCGTGAAAGTTGCCGAACTGGCTCAGTGCTCTCCGCGCTGGTCCGAATAGATCACGCATCAGATGCTCCACGCTGCCGGCGAACAGCACGCTGACGAGCGGGGAGCGCTGTAGCTGGGATCGCACCTGCTTGGTCAGCACGTCTGGATCGCCAAAACGGTGCGGTGGGGCTGCGATGTCCTGAAACTCGTCGAGGAACAGCACGATCCGCTTGTCGTCTCTTTCGGCGATCCGCTGCGCCAGAGCGATCGTGGCGGCAAGACTCGCCACTGACGCTCGACCGGCAGGCTGGGTGGCCCAGGCCAGCTCGACATCCTCGCCAAGGTGGGTGCGCAGCGACGCGGTCACGCCCGCCGGCAGAAGCTCGCGCAGCGAACGCCCGCTCTCGCGGGCCAGGCGCAGCGCCTTGGCGACGGGGCCGCGGTTGGCGATGATCGACTGCGCGAGAGCCTGGGTGAGGGAGGCGAGGTTCTCGTGATCCCACAGGTCGACGCATGCCGTGTAGACCTTCGATGAGTGGACCCTCTCGAGCACAGCCAAGCCGACAGTTGACTTGCCGGTGCGTCTGGGGCCGGCCATCACCATATGCGTGCCATCCTTAAGACGCGAGGCGAGATCGCGCACGTCGCTTGCACGGCCGATCAATAGGTCTGGCTTGACTGGATCGTCGGTTGGAAACAGCTCGCGGATATCGCGCATGACGACCCATTATAGGTCAAGATGCGACCTAAGCACGCGCCCCCGGTTTCTGGCTCCTCAGTCAGGGGACAGCGAGAAGTCGACTGGTGGGCTCAGGTTTATAGCGGAATATGGACGAACTCCATATAGGGACGATATAAATCGATATAAGGCATCGAGCGCAAGTTGCAAGCCGCCGTGCAGGCGCAGGAGGGCCGGGTGGGGGGCGGAAGCGTGGGAGGGTGCGCGACCCCCTGCTCAACGAGGCCCTGAAGCGGCTGGCCGCGGAGGCGGCGACGCGCTTCAGCACCCTGGTCGCGAGCGGTGAGCGGATTCCCTTCGACGTCGCCGAGCAGGCGGGTCCTGACGCCCTCTTCCACAGCTACCTGCCGCTGACCGCGCAGTTCGTCCACGAGCGCGCCGCCGAGCTGCGCTCGCTGCCCTCCTTCGAGCCGGCCCGCGAGGCGGTAGAGGAGGCCGGGATCGCGGCGAGCTACCTGGAGGAGCGCGGCGAGCCGGTGCCGACCGACGCCGGCGAGCGGGCGGCGCGGATGCTGACCGTCTTCGTCGCGGCGCTCTGGGACGGCTGCGCCGAGTTCTCGCTCGACCGGGAGCGGCTCGACGGCGCCCTCGCGGTGCTGGACGCCGAAGTCAGCGGCGTCGACGAGGCCGAGGTCCTGATCGTCCCGCTCGCCGGGCTGCGGATGCCGCTGCGGCGCCTGCGGCTGCCGAGCGGCGTGCAGGTGCTGCGCGCCGACGCCTTCGACGCGCCGCTCGAGGCGCTGCGCAGCGAGGGTATGGGGCGCGCCGCCTGGGAGCCGCAGTTCCTGGCCCTCGCCGAGCAGGGCGAGGGGCCCGAGAGCGCCGACGCGGCACTGCGCCAGCTTCGCGAGCTGATCAGCGTGATGCGACTCTTCAAGGCGGGCGGCGTCGGGCTCGGTCCCTACGCCTTCGCCCCGACCGGGGAGGGCCGTCGCCGGCGCGTCGCGACCGGCGCCCCGGCCAGCCGCCCCGGCGGCTACGAGCTGAACGAGGAGGAGGCGGCGGAGCTGGCCGAGCTGGCGGGCGCGCTGGAGTCCCGTCCCGACCCCAGCGGCGCCCTCGCCTGGGCGGTGCGCCGCTTCGAGCTGGGCCTCGAGCGCGGCAGCGCGCTGGAGGGGCTGAGCGACCACCTGCTGGCGCTGCGCGCCCTGCTCGGTGGCGAGGGCCCGATCGGCGCCTCGCTGCCGAAGCGCACGGCGGCGCTGATCGCCTCAGAAGCGGGTGGGCGGACGGCCGCCGCCGAGCGGATCGAGCGGGCGCTGGCGCTGGAGCGGGAGCTGATGGGAGGCGCCCGCCCGGAGGGCGCCGCCGAGCTGGCGAGCTGGGTCGAGGAGGGCGTGCGGCGGATGCTGCGCGCGGCCGCGCTCGGCGAGCTGGGCACCGACCTCGGCACGGCCGCCGACGAGACCCTGATCGCCACCGGCCTCGCCGAGGGCGACGCGGAGATAACGGTCAGCGCAGCGGACCCGCCCGCGCCCGCGATCGACGCAGAGATTTGGGATGAAACCCACCCCTCGTTCAAATCCGCCCGCCATCCGATCTCTTATGGGACGGATGCGGGGAGAGCCGATCGTCTCGAGCCACGACTCGAAGAGGAGGACGACATGGAAGACACGCGCATCCTCGAGCCGATCCCGGCCGAGGGCGAGATACGGATCACGGCGACCCACTGGCTCGACGAGGTCGAGGCCGGTGAGGGCGCCGGCACGATCGAGTGGCCCGCCGGCCGCAGCGACGCCGAGCGTCGCGAGCGTCGCGAGCGGACCGACACCCCGCGCGATCGGATCGACACGCCCCGCGTCCGCCACCTCTTCCCCGTCCCCGAGGACGCGGACTGGGAGGTCCGCGAGCTCGATTACGACCACTACCGCCGCGAGCGCCGCGCCGGCTAGCTGGGACCTTGCTGAAGCAGGGCTAATGACGAAAACTCCGCCAGACCCTCGACGGAGAGCACGGTCCGTTCACCAAAACCAATCGGGAAAGGCCTCCTTGTCGACGGCGCTCAGGGCCGAGCGTCCGAAGAACGCCAACTCCTCGTCGCCCGCCGGCTCTGCAGCGGAACGGCAGGCGATTCCAGGCTCTCCAGCATCGAAAGCAGCCTGGCCGATCGGTTGACAGGTCGCGTGCGGGATCACCTTGCCGTGCGCGTCGAGCGGATAAGTCGCCGGCAGGGCGAGCGAGGCGAGTCCTCGATCCGTCACGGCGTCGACGTAAGAGAGTTCTGGGACGTCGGTATGGACGAGCAGCGGCGCCTGTTCGGGATCCAGATCCTCGGGACGGATGCCTCGCGGTTCGAGCCTGTGACGGAGCTGGGCGCGCGCCAACGCCGGCGTCGCATTGAGGTAGACGACGCCGAAGCTGCCGGGCGGATTCCACCGCCCACCGCGGCGGCGCGAGTAGGAAGGCGAGAGCGGATCGCTCCACTCAGGATCGGCGATCCGCAGATAGCGCCCGCCACGCGCCACGTGGCGCACTCAGGCCGCCAGCGACCAATCGAAGGCGTCGCGCAGCTCGTCCAAAACCGCGTCCTGCTCGTCCGCGGCGATCGCCTCGAGAATCGTACGGTCCCCGTAGGCCGCGGCCGCGCGGCGTACGACGCCGGAAATGCGATCCCGGCTGAGCTTCGCCGATAGGAGGTCGACGATCTCTCCCAGCGTGGCCAGCTTCTCCTGTCGCTCGGCCGGCACGCCGTGCTCGAGCCAGCGGTCGACAGCCTGGCGGCGGACGCCGAACAGACCTGCGAGTTCCGTCTGGCTCACGCCGAGCACCGAGCGCAAGCGATCCAGCGGCGACGCCGCCGCTTCGAGCTCGTCGACCACGGCGCGATAGAAACGCAGCACGCCTTTGTCGTCCACGTCCCACTCGGGCAACTGTCGTCTGCGAGGCGACGGCACCGGCTCAGCACCCGGCAGCACCTCACGCAAGACCGACACCAGCCCCACCGCGGTGCCGCGCCCCGCGCCGAGCGTGCCGACCCACTCGCCGAAGGGGGCGCTCATCGCCTCGCCCTCCAGCGCCGCCCTAATCCAAGGAGCAGCTTGGCGGCGGCGGACCGACACCTTCAGTCCCTTCAGTCCAATCACCGCCACCGGCTCATCAGTGCGACGCTGGCTGACCAGATCTGGACGCGCCTCACCCACCGCGTCCAGCACCCGTCCGGTCAACTCCCGATAAGCGAGCACGTAAACCCGCACCTGCGAGCGGTCACCGGCCAGGGCCCGAGGCAGGCTCGATTCGATCATGTCGACGTCGGCTTTCGCGAGGCGCACCACGGCGGCGGCGATGCGGCCGCCACCGGACTCGCCCAGAATGCGATCTGCAACTTTGCTCACTGCTTCAGATTAGCAAGCGATTCGCAACCGCAAGCAAAACGCAACGAACCTGCTAGGCCCGGCCGTGGGCGAGGGCTATGCGCTCCTCGTTGTCGGCGAACAGGTAGCGGTCGATCTCGGCGAGGCCGGCGAGGTCGTGGACGTCCTCGTCGAGGTGGGGGACGCGGATGACGGCCGCGGTGCGCAGCTCGGCCGCGAGGCGCTCGATGTTGCGGGCGTCGCGCTCGGCCAGCACCTGGTAGTCGGCGAAGTTGGCGGCGACCCGCTCGGCCAGCTCCTCGTCGCCCAGCTTCGCGGCCAGCGCCGCGCCCAGGTCGGCGCCGTCGCCGCGCAGCCGCTCGGCCGGGTAGTGGACCTTGTTGACGATGACGCCGCCGAAGGGCAGCTTCGCCTCGACCAGCTTGCGGTGGAAGTAGACGGCCTCGTCGACCGGCTCGCCCTGCGGGCCGCAGACGACGAGGAAGCAGGTGCGGCGGTCGGCGAGCAGGTCGCTGACCCGCTTGGCGCGGGCCTGGAAGCCGTCGACCATGCCGCTGAAGGCGTTGAAGAACTCGGCCAGGTCGGCGAGCAGGTCGAAGCCGACGATCCGCTCGCAGCACGCCGAGCGCGACCGAGGCGCCGCGGCCGGCGACCCGCGCCGCCAGCCCGGTCGGCCGCATGAAGACGCGCAGCGAGCGGCCTTCGATGAACTGGGTGAGGCGGCGCGGCGCGTCGAGGAAGTCGAGCGCGTTGCGGGTCGGCGGCGTGTCGAGGACGAGCAGGTCGAAGCGCCCCTCGGTGTGCAGCTCGAACAGCTTCTCCATCGCCATGTACTCCTGGGAGCCGGCGAGGGCGTTGGAGATCTGCTGGTAGACGCGGTTGCCGAGGACGCGGTCGCGGGACTCCTCGTCGGGCGCCTGGCGGGCGACGAGCTCGTCGAAGGTCGCCTTGGCGTCGAGCATCATCGCCCACAGCTCGCCCTTCATCTCGACGCCGCAGCGCTCGAACAGCTTCGGATCGACCCGCCGCGCCTCGTTGCCGAGCTCGCGCAGCCCGAGCGAGTCGGCGAGCCGCTTCGCCGGGTCGATCGTCAGCACGCAGACCTTCAGGCCCGCGGCCGCCATCCCGGCGGCGATCGCCGCCGCGGTGGTCGTCTTGCCGACCCCGCCCGAGCCGGCGCAGATGCAGATGCGCTTGCCGTCGAGGATCTCGTCGATCGCGGGCATCAGCGCAGCCTCGCGGCGAGTCGCCGCGCCGCCTCGACGCCCGAGCTCCGGCTCGAAGAGGAAGGGAAGGGTCTTGACCGGCGCCTCGACGCGGCGGCGCAGGCGGGCGAGCTGGGCGCGCTGGGAGCGGGCGCGGCTGTGCTCGGAGAGCGCCGCGCGCGCCGCGGCTGCGCGTGGCGCCGTCCTCGGCCGCGGCCAGCTCGGCGAGGCGCTCGGCCTCCTCGTTGGAGAAGCGCTCCGGGTAGAGCCCGTTCATGTAGACGCGGTCGACCGCGACGCCGACCTCGTCGCGAAGGTCCCGCTCCAGGGCGGCCGACTCGTTGACCGGCATCTCCTCGGGCAGGGCGACGATCGCGACGCCGGTGTGGTCGTGGTCGACGATGAAGCGGTCGAGCTGGCGCGCCTGCGAGTGGATCGGGCCGACGCGGGCGATCGCGGCGAAGGTGCGCGGCGTCTGCAGGAAGCCGATCCCGTGGCCGGTTGCGGGGGCGTCGACGATCACCAGGTCGTACTTGCGCCCCCGCTTCACCTTGCGGTCGAGCTGGGCCAGCTCCCAGATCTTGCCGATCGTGACCAGCTCCTTGAGGCCGGGGGTGGCGGCGGCGAGGTAGGTGAAGATGCGGCTGCGGAAGAGCAGGTCGCGCATTGCGCGGACCTTGAGCTGGAGCAGCACGTACTCGCGCATCGCCTCGTCGGGATCGATCGAGATCGCCCAGAGGTCCTCGTCCATCTCGACCTCGTGGAAGCCGACCTCGGTGTGGTCGAAGAAGCGCGAGGCGTTCTCCTGCGAGGAGACCTCGCAGACGATCGTCCGCTTGCCTTCCGCGGCGGCGCGCAGCCCCAGCGCGACCGCGACCGTGGTCTTGCCGACGCCCCCCTTGCCGGTCACGAAGACCAGTCGCTTGTCGAGCAGCTCCGGGATCGGGTGATTCCTAGCAATTTCGGGGGCCGGCAGGAAAAGCCGGGTGGCCATGCGAATACCCGCGCAATGGGATTCCTCAGCCGCAAGCCCAAGTCCGCCCCTGTCGTCGTCGAAGAGCCGCACCCGATCGTCGAGGAGCTGAAGCGGATGGAAGAAGCGGTGCCGGAGCGCCGCGGAGCCACGCGGCGCCGACCCGAAGCGCCGCCCACCGCCCAAGCCGCCCGTGGCTGTAGCCGAGAAGCCGCCTGGAGGAGGCTGAGCGGTGGCCGAGGAGCCCGAGCGGTTCATGCCCGGTGACTTGCTCGTGCCGAGCCGGCGCGAGGTGAAGGAGGAGGAGAGCTGGCGGTCGAGGCGCCGGCCAAGCATGCCGAGGTGATCGCCTTCGCCAACCAGAAGGGTGGAGTGGCGAAGACGACCACGACCCTGAATCTTGCTGTCGCCTTCGCCGAGTCCGGGTACCGGGTGCTCTGCATCGACCTCGACCCGCAGGGCAACCTGACGATGAGCCAGGGGATCGACCCGGACAAGGTCGAGAAGAGCCTCTACGACGTGCTCGTCAACGACATGCCGATCAGCGAGATCATCCATCACCGCGAGATCGACATCGCGGTCTCCTCGATCGATCTGGCCGGGGCCGAGATCGCGATGAGCACCAAGATCGGCCGCGAGCGCTCGCTCGAGAAGGCGCTGAAGGAGGTCAGCGGCGACTACGACTTCATCTGCATCGACACGCCGCCCAGCCTCGGGCTGCTGACGATCAACGCGCTGACCGCGGCGACCAAGGTGATCGTCCCCGTCCAGTGCGAGTATCTGTCGATGCGCGGGCTGGTCCAGCTCCAGAACACGCTGAGGATGATCCAGGAGAACCTCAACCCGGACGTGCAGGATCGAGGGCATCCTGCCGACGATGCTCGACTCGCGCACGGTCCACGCCAAGGAGGCGGTGGAAATCCTCGAGGAGAACTTCGGCGACCTCGTCTTCAAGTCCCGCATCCGCAAGGCGATCAAATTCGCCGAGGCGCCCGTCAAGGGAGCCAGCGTGCTCAAGTACGATTCGGGCAGCAGCGCCGCGAACTACTACCGCGAGCTGGCGAAGGAGGTCTTGGCGCAATGAGTCGGCGCTAAGCGGGCGAGCATGCGCGAGGGGCCCCTCGCCGATCTCTTCCGCTCCACCTCCGACGACGCCCCGACTCGACCCGCCGGAGGACCCTGGCAGAGCCGGACCCGCCGGAGCGAGGCAGCCCGAGTCGGCGCCGGAGCGGCTGAAGCGGGTCTTCTCCGAGCAGCCGGAGGCGCGGCGGGAGATCGAGCCGGTCATCGAGACGCCGCGCTACGGCCGGGAGGAGCCAGAGTACGAGCCGCCTGGCAGCGGCGAGCCGCACCAGCCGATGATCCGCGTGGTCGGCGTCGGCGGCGCCGGCGTCAACGCCGTCAACCGGATGGTCGACGCGCGCATCCCCGGGGTCGAGTTCATGGCGGTCAACACCGACCTTCAGTCGCTGCAGCTCTGCGTCGCCGACGTCACCGTCCACATCGGCGACGAGCAGACGCGCGGGCTGGGCGCCGGGGCCGACCCCGAGCTGGGCCACCGCTCGGCCTTCGAGGAGCAGGACAAGATCAAGCGCCTGCTGAAGGGCTCCGACATGGTCTTCGTCGCCGCCGGCGCCGGCGGCGGCACCGGCACCGGCGCCGCGCCGGTCGTCGCCCGCCTCGCCCGCGAGGTCGGCGCGCTGACCGTCGGCATCGTCACCAAGCCGTTCAGCTTCGAGGGCAGCCGGCGCGGCAACCAGGCGCGACAAGGGCATCGAGGAGCTGGCGGCCGAGGTCGACACGCTGATCGTCGTCCCCAACGACCGCCTGCTCGAGGTGCTCGACCAGCAGACCTCGATGGTCGAGGCCTTCCAGGTCGCCGACGACGTCCTGCGCCAGGGCGTGCAGGGCATCTCCGACCTGGTGACGCTGCCCGCGCTGATCAACCTCGACTTCGCCGACGTGCGGACGATCATGTCCGAGGCGGGCCGGGCGCTGCTCGGGATCGGCATGGGCAGCGGCGAGGGCCGCGCGATGCTCGCCGCCGAAAAAGCGATCTCCTCGCCCCTGCTGGAGACCTCGATGGAGGGCGCGCGCGCGATCCTGCTCTCGATCACCGGCGGCCCCGACCTCTCGCTGGTCGAGGTCAGCGAGGCGGCCAAGCTGGTCGGCGAGGCCGCCCACTCCGACGCCAACATCATCTTCGGCGCGAACATCGACGAGGAGCTGGGCGACCAGGTCTGGGTCACGGTCGTGGCGACCCGCTTCGACGGCCGCGCGCCGCCGCCGCGCCGCGCGGTCGAGCCGACGATCCGCCGCACCAAGGACGCGGGCCGCGGACGCCCGCGCGACGCGGCGGGCGCGGCGAGCTGGCCATCGCTGGACGTCCCCGAGTTCCTCCCCGGGCTAGCCTCGCTGCGGTCCATGACCGGGGTCGTCGCCGCAGGCCACCCGGCTCACCGCCGAGGTCGGCGCGCAGGTGCTGCGCGAGGGCGGCAACGCGGTCGACGCGGCGGTCTGCGCCGTGCTCGCCTCGTTCGCGGTCGAGAGCCCGCTGACCGGATTCGGGGCGGGCGGCTTCATGATGGTCCACCGCAGGCGGGGAGACCGTCCTGATCGACTTCTTCGTCGCGGCGCCCGGGCAAGGACGGGATCGAGCGGGGCGCGGAGCTGGTCCCGGTGCCCGTCCACTTCGACGCCGAGACGGTCGCAGACGTTCTACGTCGGCCCGGCCTCCTGCGGCGTGCCGGGCACGGCCGCCGGGCTGGAGCTGGCGCTGGAGCGCTTTGGCTCGGCGCCGCTCGCCGAGCTGGCCGGCCCGGCGATCGCGCCTCGCCCGCGAGGGCGCCCCGGTCAACGCCGAGCAGGCCTACATCCTCGACATCCTCTGGCCGATCCACGCGCGGCTGCGCGGGCACGCGCGAGCTGTACGCGCCGGGCGGGCGGCCGCTGCGCGAGGGCGACGCCTTCCGCTTCGAGGAGCTGGCCGAGGCGCTCGAACGCTTCGGCGCCGAGGGGGCGGAGCCCTTCTACCGCGGCGAGGTGGCGGCGGCGCTGAGCGAGTTCACGCTGCGGGGGCGGCGGCACGCTGGGCCCGGCCGACCTCGCCACCTACGAGGCGGTCGAGCGGCGGCCGATCCGGACGCCGTTCCGCGGCGCCGAGGTGCTGACCAACCCGCCGCCCTCCTCGGGCGGGATCCTGATCGCCTACTGCCTCGGCCTGCTGGAGCGGCTCGGGGAGCGCAGCGGGCCCGAGCAGCTGGTCGCCGCGATGGGCGCCGCCAACGGCGGCCGCGGCGAGGAGTTCGCCGAAGCGCTCTACGGGGACGGGCTGGAGGCGAGCCTGCTCGACCCGGCGCGGCTCGACCTCGAGCCGGCGAGCTGCTCGGCTCGACCACCCACATCTCGGTCCTCGACGGCGAGGGGATGTGCGCGAGCGTCACCTGCTCCAACGGCTCGGGCTCGGGCGTGCTGGTGCCCGGCACCGGCGTCATCCTCAACAACATGCTCGGCGAGGAGGACCTCAACCCGCTCGGCTTCCACGCGATCGCGCCGGGCCGGCGGGTGCCCTCGATGATGGCGCCGACCGTGGTGCTGCGCGACGGCGAGATCGAGCTGGGCCTCGGCAGCGCCGGCTCCAACCGGATCCGCTCGGCGATCCTGCAGACGATCGTGCGGGCGATCGAGGAGGGGATGGGCGCCGGCGAGGCGGTGCGGGCGCCGCGCCTGCACTTCGAGGCGGGCATCGTCCAGGCCGAGCCGGGGATCGACGAGGAGGCGCTGGCGCGGATCGAGGCGCGCGGCGTACCGGTCCTCCGCCGGCCGCAGATCAACCTCTTCTTCGGCGGCGTGCAGGCCGTCGCGCGCGATCCGGCGAGCGGCGCGCTACAGCGGCGGCGGCGACCCGCGCCGCGGCGGCGCCGTGGCCATGGCGTAGAAGCCGGCTCTGCGGTCACTTAAGCACAGGATGCTGTGCTTAAGTGACCGTTCGGTCGAGCCGGCGGGCGCGGTAGAGCTTGAGGCGGGCGTCGAAGCTCTTGAGGCGCCGCTCGCCGGCGAAGGAGTAGGCGAAGGCGTCGGGCGCCGCCTCCTTCGCCGCCTCGTCCATCAGGACGCTGCCCGGCTTGGCGACCGCGGTGATGCGGCTGGCCAGGTTGACCGGCCGCCCGTAGTAGTCGCCGGCCTGGGCCAGCGCCGGGCCGCGGGCGATGCCGGCCCGCAGCCGCGGGAACTCCTCGGCTTCCTGGTCGGCTGCCTCGACCAGGGCCAGGGCGGCCGCGGTCAGCGGCTCGGCCTCGGGCGAGGTCAGCATCACCGCGTCCCCGATCACCTTCACCAGCCGCACCGGCGGCTCGACCACCGCCGTCGCCATCTCCTCCAGCCGCCCCACGACCGCGCCGAGCTGCTCGGGCGCGATCTCCTCGCCCAGCTTGGTGAAGCCGACCAGGTCGGCGAAGCAGACCGAGACCTCGGAGGTGGCGCCCATCTCGCCCGAGGCGAGGTCGGCGGCGGCGATCACGTCGCGGCGGATCTGCTCGAGCATGTGGGCGCGCAGGGCGTAGACGAGGACCGGCTCGACCAGAGGCTGCATGTGCTCGGCGGCGGCGGCGAAGCGCAGCGCCAGGTCGCGTTCGGTGTCGCCCGGCTGCATCAGCGCGCGGATGCTCAGCTCGCGGTTGGCCTCGGCGATCCGCGCCGTTGCCCGGCCGATCGTGCGCGCCACCTGGAGCATCCCCTCCTCGGGCAGGCCGGCGTCGCGCAGCGTCTTCATCCGCCGCGCCGCCTCCAGGTCGGCTTCGCTGAGCGACCGCTCGTCGGGGCCGGGGTAGGGGATGCCGAGGGCCGCCGCGGCGCGTTCCAGCAGGTCCAGCTCAACCCCGGCGATCTCGGCGGCCTCGCGCGGCGTGTACTGCGGGCCGGCGCCGCCGAAGGCCCGCTCGACCGGCAGCAGCGTCAGCCGCCCGGCGGCGATCGCCGCGCGCAGCTCCTCGATCGGGACCCCTTCGCCGGCGAGCCGCTCGAGCAGCTCCCGCCGCGCCTCGCGTGCCTCGCCCTCGAGCCCGTCGAGCAGGCCCTCCGCCTCGAAGTCGATCTTGCCCGGGGCCTCCGCCATCGGCGCATTCTCTCGCGGCGGCAGGATGAGGGCGGCGCTAGGACGGCTTGCGGCCGGAGGCGAGCAGGTTGTAGAAGAGCTCGGCGGGGAGGCGGGGCTCGAGCAGGCGGGTGTCGAGCTTCTGCAGGGCGATGTAGCTGTTGAAGGCGAAGCGGCGCCAGCCGTAGGGGACCGAGTCGGGCTCGGCGGTCGACTCGAGGGTGCGCAGCCCCCAGCCCCAGGCGTTGGCGAGCAGCTCCTCGCCGCCGACCCGGCGGTCCTCCAGGCCGGCCTCGCGCAGCAGGCGGCGCAGGTCGGCGGGGGCGAAGGCGTGGACGTCGACCTCGCCCTCCAGGGCGTGGCCGTTCGACTGCTCGCCCTCCGGCACGGCACGGCGCTGCGCCTTGACGATGCCCCGCCAGGCCGGCGCGGCGATCAGGCCGGCCCGCTTCGGGATCGCGGCGAGGCGGTCGCCGTAGCGGGAGGGCTCGCCGCAGAAGGCGACGACGCCGCCGGGGCGGAGCACGCGGCGGAACTCGGCGAAGGCGCGCTCGAGGTCGGGGATGTGGTGGAGGACGGCGTGGCCGAAGACGAGGTCGAAGCTCTCGTCCTCGAAGGGCAGCTCCTCGGCCTCGGTGGCGACCGTCCTCGCCTCCAGCCCGAGCGCCGCGGCCGTGGCCGCGAGGCGCTCCAGCATCCCCGGCGAGATGTCGGTCGCGGTGAGCCGCTCGATCACGCCGAGCTGGAGCAGGTTGAGCGAGAAGTAGCCGGTGCCCGAGCCGATCTCCAGCCCGTCGCCGAAGCTGCGCCCCTCGAGCCCGCCGAGCGCCTTGGCCAGCTTCAGCCGCACCTGCTGCTGGCCGGTCGCGCCGAAGTCGATGCCCCACTTGGCGTCGTATTCGTCGGCCGCCGCGTCGTGGTAGCGGGTGTTGACGTCTTTGATGTGGTCGGGGGTGGCGGTCGGAGAGGCGGGCATCGGGGCGGGAACAATACGGTGCCCTTTCATGGACCGTGAGTTCGTCCAGCAAACCAGCCGCCCGGGGTGCCGCCGCTGCCGCTTGACCGGCGAGCGGACGCTGCCCGACGTGCCCGAGGAGAACTACTGGTACCGGCGGCACCTCGCCGTCTACGAGTGGATCGCGGCGCGGGTCGGCGGCCTGCGCGTCGTCGACATGGCCTGCGGCGAGGGCTACGGCTCCGACCTGCTGGCCGGCGGCGGCGGCGAGCGTGGTCGGGGTCGACGCCAACCCGGAGGCGCACGAGCACGCGCGGCTGCGCTACCGGCGCCCCAACCTGCGCTTCGAGCGCGACCTGGTCGAGGGCTTCGCCGAGCCCTGCGACGCGGTCGTCTTCCTGCAGACGATCGAGCACGTGCAGGACGCCGGCGCCATCCTCGAGCACTTCAAGTCCATGCTGGGCAGCCGCGGCGCCGCCTACGTCTCGACCCCGAACCTGCTGACCCTGGCGCCGCCCGGGGCCGAGAAGTCGGACAACCCCTGGCACGTCCGCGAGTACCGCGCCGCGGAGTTCCGCGCCCTCTGCGAGGCCCACTTCGACCGGGTCGAGCTGCTCGGCCTCTTCCACGCCCGCAAGCTGCGCGCCCACGAGCTGGCGCTGAAGCTCGGCTGGGACCGCGTCCACAAGGCGCTGCGCCTGAGCGGGCCGTTCTACGCCGGTTCACCCCCGCGATCTCCAGCTCCGACTTCGCCCTGCGGCCGGGGAGCCTGGACACGGCGCTGGACTTCCTCGCCGTCTGCCATGCCTGAGGAGACCGCCGGCGACCTGGCGATCGTCCTCCACTCCCACATGCCCTACGTGGAGGGGTTCGGGACGTACCCGTTCGGCGAGGAGTGGCTGTTCGACGCGGTGATCCGCTCCTACCTGCCGGTCCTGGAGGTGGCCCGGGACCTGACGATGACGGTGACGCCGGTGCTGGCCGACCAGCTCGAGGACGCGGCGGCGATGGAGCGCCTGCGGGACTTCCTGGTGCGGCTGGCGGATCGGCGCCGCGGAAGCGGACGCGCCGCGAGGTGCCGGCCGAGTGCAGGGCGGCCTGCGAGGCGGAGCTGGAGCGCTACCGGCGGGCGCTGGCGCTGCTGGACGGGGCGGGCGGCGAGCCGCTGCGGCTCTTCCGCGAGGCGCGCCAGTCGGGGCGGGTGGCGCTGGCCGCCTCGGCGGCGACGCACGCGGTCCTGCCGCTGCTGGCGACGCGGGCCGGGCTGCGGCTGCAGATCGACGCCGGCATCCGCTCGCACCGGCGGCGCTTCGGCTGGGACGGCGGCTTCTGGCTGCCGGAGTGCGCCTACGCGCCCGGCCTGGAGTGGCGGCTCGCGGAGCACGGCGTGGGCTGGTTCTGCGTCGACCGGAGCGCCCACGCCGAGCCGCTGGAGGCGCTCGACCCCGATCGCCACCGAGGCCGGGCCCGGTGGCGCTGCCGATCGACTGGGAGGCGGTGAGCTGGCTGTGGTCGCTCGACGGCTATCCCTCCGACCCGGCACACGCCCAGTTCGCCGGCAAATCGCTGCGCGGCATGCGGATCTGGAAGATCGGCGGCGGCGCCTACGACCCGGCCGCCGGCGAGCGGGCGGCGCGCCGCCAGGCCGCCGAGTTCCTGGCCGCCGCCGCCGCCCGCCTGCGCGGCTTCGCCGCGTCGCGGGGGCGACGCGGCCTGCTCGTCTTCGCGATCGACACCGAGCTGCTCGGCCACTGGTGGTCGGAGGGGGCGCTCTGGCTGGAGGAGGTGCTGGCGGGAGCCGCCGCGGCGGGGGTCCGCCTGCTCACCGTCCCGCAGGCGCTGGAGGAGCACGAGCCGCAGGCGCGGCCGCTGGCGGCCTCGAGCTGGGGCGAGGACAAGGACCTCTCGCACCTGGGACTCGCCGCCCGTCGCCGACCTCGCCTGGGCGGCGCGGCGGCTGGAGCTGCGCCTGCTGCGGGCGCTCGCGGCCGGCCTGCGCGGCGCCGCCGCAGCGCGCGCCGCACGCGAGCTGCTCGCCGTCCAGGCCAGCGACTGGGCCTTCCTCGACAGGCGCGGCCAGGCCGGCGACTACGCCTTCCAGCGCGCCACCGGCCACGCGGAGGCGATGTTGCAGGCCATAGACTCCCGGTCCGTCACCGATCCGCGTATGCGCTCCCTCGCCCCGGACCTCAGCCTCGCCCCCCTGCTGGAGCCCTGACCCCGGCGATGACGCGCGTGCTGATCCTCTCCTGGGAGTACCCGCCGCTGATCGAGGGCGGGCTGGCCCGCCACGTCCGCAAGCTCTCCGAGGCGCTGGTCGAGCGCGACGTCGAGGTCCACGTCCTGACCCGGGGCGGCGAGGAGTCGCCGGCCGAGGAGCGCCGCGGCGGCGTCTCCATCCACCGCATCCGCGAGCCGAAGCGCCCCACCGACCTCGGCGAGTTCGTCGCCTGGGTGGAGCGGATGAACTCCGACATGCTCGCCGCCGGCGTCGAGCTGGGCGACCGCCACAGCTTCGACCTCGTCCACGGCCACGACTGGCTCGTCGCCAACGCCTGCGACCACCTCGCCAAGCGCTTCGAGGCGCCGCTGGTGACGACGATCCACGCCACCGAGCACGGCCGCCACCAGGGCTGGGTCGACAAGCACCCGCAGAGCTACATCCACGGGGTCGAGCGCTGGATCACGAACCGCTCGGAGCGGGTGATCGCCTGCTCGCACTACATGCGCGAGCAGATCGCCGACATCTTCGGGGTCGAGGAGGAGCGGGTCAGCGTCATCCCCAACGGGATCGACCCCGACGACCTGCAGCCGCAGGACCCGGCCGAGCTGATTCGCCTGCGCTCCGAGTTCGCGGCGCCCGAGGAGAAGCTGGTGCTGCTGATCGGCCGCCTCGTCTACGAGAAGGGGTTCCAGCTTGCGCTGGAGGCGATGCCGCGGCTGATCGCGGAGGCGCCGGGGACGCGCTTCCTGGTCGCCGGCTCCGGCACCCACGAGGCCGAGCTGCACCGGCAGGCCGAGGAGCTGGGGCTGATGGAGCACGGCACCTTCCTGGGCTGGATCGGCGACGACGTCCTGCACTCGCTCTACCGGATCGCCGACCTCACCGTGGTGCCCTCGATCTACGAGCCGTTCGGCTTGGTGGCGCTGGAGGCGATGGCCTCCGGCTGCCCCTGCATCGTCGCCGACACCGGCGGGCTGCGCGAGGTCGTGCCCCACGAGGAGGCCGGCCTGCGCTTCCGCGCCCACGACCCCGAAGCGCTCGCCGAGGTCGCGATCCGCGTCCTGCGCGACGACGAGCTGGGCCGGCGCCTCGTCGCCGAAGCCTACGAGCACCTGCGCCGCTTCGACTGGGGCGACGTCGCCGAGCAGACCGCCGCCGTCTACGCCGGCCTGGTCGGCGACCCCAGCCGCGCCTGACCTGGACGCACCTGGCACTGCGCATCTCTGCGTCCTCGGTCGCTCGCGTGCAGAGCACGCCACGCTCCGAGCGACCGAAGGGAGCGTGCGAGCGCGAAGCGCGAGATCCTTGATCTGCTTGGCCAGGTGCGCCCAGGTGCGAGTGGCGCTATAGCGTCGTGGGAGCGTTGGGGTCCGGTTCGACCGGGTCGGGCCAGCGCAGCTCGCGGCGGGGCTTCGCGCATGCGGATGATGCGGGCCGGGATGCCGGCGACGACGGCGTTGGCGGGGACGTCCTTGGTCACCACCGAGTTGGTGCCGATTATCGAGTTGTCGCCGACGCTGACGCCACGCAGGATGCAGGCGCCGTAGCCGATCCAGACGTTGGAGCCGACGACGACGTCGCGCATGTAGATGCCCTGGCTGCGGATCGCCCGCTCGACCTCGACGACGCCGTGGTCGAAGTCGATGAACATGGCGCGGTCGGCGATCACGCACTCTTCGCCGATCCGCACCCGCCGGTAGGCGGAGATCGTGCACTCCTGGCCCATCACGGTCTTGGCGCCGATCTCGACCACGCCCTCGTGGCAGCGGATCTTGGCGCCGTCGCCGATCCAGACGAAGCGGCCGAAGTCGACCCGGGCCTGCTTGCCGATCGTCAGTTCGAGCCCGCGGCCGAGGAAGAGCAGGCCGTCGGTGCGCCAGCGGCGGCCAGCGCGGGTCAGAAGGCGGCGCCACGCGTAGCGCCATAGAAGCTTCCCGTAGCGGTGGTTCAGCATCCCGTTGCGGGCGCAGAAGCGGATCAGGCGGATCACGGCGGGCGGGACTCTAGACTGGCCTCGCCATGGCAGGCACCGCCAAAGCCGCGTCGCTCGCCGAGCGCCTGCTCGCCGGCGACAAGCGGGCGTTGGCGCGGGCGATCACGCTGATCGAGTCCGACGACCCGGCCGGCTGGGAGCTGGTGCGCGAGGTCTACCCGCGCACCGGCCGGGCGCGGATCGTCGGCTTCACCGGCCCGCCTGGGGTCGGCAAGAGCACGCTGATCGGGGCCCTGACCGGGCTGCTGCGCAAGGCCGAGCGCCAGGTCGCGGTGCTCTCGATCGACCCCTCCAGCCCCTTCACCAGCGGCGCCCTGCTCGGCGACCGCATCCGGCTCTCCGAGCACTTCCTCGACCCCGGCGTCTTCATCCGCTCGATGGCCTCGCGGGGGGCGCTCGGCGGCCTCTCGGAGGCGGCATTGCAGGTGGCGCTGGCGATGGACGCGGCCGGCAAGGACGACGTGCTGATCGAGACGGTCGGGGTCGGCCAGGCCGAGATCGACATCGTCGACCACGCCGACACGATCGTGCTGGCGCTGATGCCCGGCTCGGGCGACTCGATCCAGGCGCTGAAGGCGGGGATCATGGAGATCCCCGACATCGTCGTCGTCAACAAGTCCGACCACCCGATGGCCGACACGATGGTGCGCGAGGTGCGCAGCGTGCTGGGGCTGTCGCGCGAGCCGAGCGGCTGGCAGGTGCCGGTCCTGCGCACCGAGGCCGCGCGCGGCGAGGGGGTGGAGGAGCTGGCGGCGAAGATCGACGAGCACCGCGCCCAGATCGAGGCGGCCGGCACGCTGGAGGAGCGGCGGGCGCGCAACCTGCGCAACGAGGTGCTGGGGATCGCCGCCTCGCGGCTGCGGCGCCGGCTCGAGGCGACCGCGGCCGGCGACCCCGAGACGGCCGCCCTGCTGGAGCGGGTCGTGAAGCGCGAGCTGGACCCGGCCAGCGCCGCCTCCGAGCTGATCGAGAGGCAGTCCGGTGGGTGAGGCGGCCGCGCCCGGCGCCGCGCTGCCGTCGCTCGCGGAGGCGACGGGCTGGGCCGGCTTCGAGCTGGACGAGGTCGGCGGCGAGCGGGTCGGCCGCGTCCACGGCGCTATCTTCACCGACGCCGCCGCCGGCGAGCCCGCCTGGCTGGTCGCGGCACTGGGGCGGCGCGGCGCCAAGCTGGTCGCGGTGCCGCTGCGCGACTGCGCCGCCGCGGCGGGCCGCGTCTGGACAGGGCACGAGGGCGAGGCGCTGCGCAGCGCCCCCGCCGTCGACCCGACCCGCCCCCTGCTGCGCGAGCACGAGCTGACGATCTGCGCCCACTACGGGATCGGCGAGGCGGTGGGCCGCGCCGCCGAGGTCGCCGGCCGCCCCGAGGGCGCCGTCACCTCGCAGCCGGCCTAGCAGCCGAGCTGGCGGGCGATCACCATCTGCTGGACCTCGTCGGTGCCCTCGCCGATCGTGAGGATCTTGGCGTCGCGGTAGAAGCGGCAGACCGGGTACTCCTCGATGTAGCCGTAGCCGCCGTGGATCTGGACCGCCTCCTCGGTGGCGCGGACGGCGAGGCGGCCGGTGATCAGCTTCGCCTGGGCTGCGGTGAGGGTGAACGACCTGCCCGCGTCCTTCTCCAGGGCGGCGCGCCAGGTGAGCAGGCGGGCGGCCTCGATCTGGGCGGAGAGGTCGGCGATCTTCGCCTGGATCGCCTGGAACTTGGAGATCGGCTGGCCGAAGGCGCGGCGCTCCTTCGCGTAGGCGATCGCCTCGTCGAGGGCGCCCTGGGCGAGCCCGACCCCCATTGCGGCGACGCCGATGCGACCGCCGTCGAGGATGTGGAGGAAGTTCTTGAAGCCGTCGCCGCGGCGGCCGAGCAGGTTGGCCTCGGGCACGCGGCAGGCCTCGAAGGAGAGGGGGCGGGTGTCGGAGGCGTTCCAGCCCATCTTGCGGTAGGGCTCGCCGATTGCATAGCCGGGCGTGCCCTTGGGGACGATCAGGTTGGAGATCTCCCGGCGACCGTCCACCTCGCCGGTCACCGCGGTGATCGAGACGCAGCCGGAGATCTCGGTGCCCGCGTTGGTGATGAACTGCTTGGCGCCGTCGATCGTCCACTCGCCGTCCTCGAGCCGCGCCCTGGTGCGGGTGTTGCCGGCGTCGGAGCCGGCCTCCGGCTCGGTCAGCCCGAAGGATGCGAGCCGCCTGCCGCTGCAGAGCTGCGGCAGCCACTCGGCCTTCTGCTCCTCGCTGCCCCAGAGATGGATCGGCATCGTGCCGAGCGAGGTGTGGGCGGCCATCGTGATGCAGACCGAGGAGTCGACCCGGGCCAGCTCCTCGACGGCGAGGGCGTAGGAGAGCGTGTCGGCGCCGCCTCCCCCGTACTCCTGGGGGAAGGGGATGCCCATCAGCCCCAGCTCGCCCAGCTTGGCGACGATCTCGTAGGGGAAGCGCTTCTCGCGGTCCAGCTCCGCGGCGACCGGCGCCACCTCCTGGCGGGCGAACTCCCGCACCGTGTCGCGCAGCAGCCGCTGCTCGCCGGTCAGCTCGAGGTCCACGCCCTCAGCCTATGCGGTTGCCCGCCGCCGCCGCGTGTGGGAGGGTGGGCCCGCAGCGCTCGAGACGGGGAGACAACCGAGAAGGAGGACTCATGCGCAAAGCACTTGAGATCGGCGGCTTCATCGCCGCCGTGGTCTTGATCGGGTTCGGCATCGGCGCCATCGTGATCGGCGCCGAAGGCCGCGACACGGTCACCGAAAGCCTCGAACAGGAGCACATCACGGGCTCGCCCGACATGACGCCCTCGGAAATCGCCAAAGAGGCCAAGGGCGCCGGCCTCACCAACGTCAGCCTGCCGAGCTGCAGCGTCGCCGGCAAGGTGGTCGACAGCGGCGAACGGGCGCGCTGCTTCGCGCGGTACATGCGGATCCACGCGCTCGAGGCCACCGGCGGCTTCACCTACTCGCAGATGGGCCATTACGAAGCCAAGCCGGGGACGCCGAAAAGCCAGCTCGCCGAAGGCGGCGGCACTGACAACGAAGAATTCGCGGCGAAAAACCCGAAAACGGGCGGACCGGCCGAAAACGGGGCGCGCAACGTCTGGGTGACCGAGACGGCGCTCTCGACGGCTCTCAACGCCAGCTACATGGCCGATCGCACGGCGCTGTTCGGGATCGTGGTCGGGATCGCCCTGCTGCTGACCGGGATCGGCTTCGGGATCCTCGTCGCCACCGGCGCGATCCGCGATTCGGAGTCGGTGTTCCGGCGGCGATCGAAGCCCGCAAGCCCTCCGCCGGCCGCCTGAGCGCCGCGCTGTAGAGACGCCTGCGAGCCCCGGCTCATCATGAGCCGGGGCTCGCCCGCCCCTGCGGGCGCCCTTGCCCTACGCGGAGACCTCGAGCACGATCGCGTCGCCCTGGCCGCCGCCGGAACAGATCGCGGCGACGCCGAGGCCGCCGCCGCGGCGGCGCAGCTCGTGGACCAGCGCGCCGACGATGCGCGCGCCGGAGGCGCCGATCGGGTGGCCGAGGGCGATCGCGCCGCCGTTGACGTTGACCTTCTCCTCGTCGATGCCGAGCATCCGCACCGAGTTGAGGGCGACCGAGGCGAAGGCCTCGTTGATCTCCCAGAGGTCGACGTCCTCGGGGCCCTTGCCGATCTTCTCGAGCGCCTGCCTGGCCGCCCTGGCGGGGGTCCTCACCAGGTAGGCGAAGTCGTCGGCGACGGTGCCGTAGGAGAGGACGCGGGCCAGCGGCGTGCGGCCCTCCCGCTCGGCCCACTCCGCGGAGGCGACGACGATCGCCCCGGCGCCGTCGTTGACGCCCGGCGAGTTGCCGGCGGTGTGGGTGGCGTCCTCGCCGCCGACCGCCCGCAGCTTGGCCAGGACCTCGACCGTCGTGTCGGGGCGGATCGCCTCATCCGCCTCGACCACGGTCTCGCCCTTGCGCGACTTCACGGTGACGGCGGCGATCTCCTCGGCGAGGCGCCCGGCGTCGGTCGCCTCGGCGGCGAGCCGGTGCGAGCGCTCCGCGAAGCGGTCCATGTCGACGCGGCTGATCTCCACCTCGTTGGAGACCTCGCTCGCCTCGTCGATCATCTGCTTCTCGGTGAAGGGGTTGGTGAGGCCGTCGTGGGTCATCGCGTCGATGGCGCCGACGTCGCCCATCCGGAAGCCGAAGCGGGCGCCTGGCAGCAGGTAAGGCGCCTGGCTCATCGACTCCATGCCGCCCGTCACCGCGACCTCGGAGTCGCCGGCGCGGATCGCCAGGTCGGCGATGCCGAGCGAGCGCATGCCGGAGGCGCAGACTTTGTTGATCGTCTCCGACGGCACCTCCTTGGGGATGCCGCCCTTGATCTGCGCCTGGCGCGAGGGGATCTGCCCCTGCCCGGCCTGGAGGACCTGGCCGAAGACCACCTGCTGGACCTGCTGCGGCTCGACGCCGGAGCGCTCCAGGGCGGCCCCGATCACGTGGCCGCCGAGGTCGGTCGCGTCGAGCGAGGAGAGCGCCCCGCCCATCTTGCCGAACGGGGTGCGCGCGGTTCCGAGGATGACTGTGCTGGGCATCTCCTGCCTTTCTCGTGCGGAATTCGTGAGGTCCGGCCGAGGCGAGCCCTTGGCCAAACGGGACGATAGCGGGAGGTCAATAGACTCGCCGCCCATGAAGGTCGAGGTGCGCCGGACGGACATCGCGGAGGTTGACGCCGACCTGCTCGTCGTCGGCCTGCACGAGGGCGCCGAGCTGCCGGCCGAGCTGGCGTCCGCCCGCGGCGCCGGCGACGCCAAGCCCGGCTTCAAGCGGCTGGCCCTGCTCCACCCCGAGCGGCCCCGCCACGCCCTCGTCGTCGGCCTCGGCAGGCGCGAGGAGATGGACGCCGAGCGGGCCAGGGTCGCCGCGGCGCTGGCGATGCGCGAAGCCGGCCGGCTGGAGGCAACCTCGCTTGCCTGGCTGCCGCCCGAGTCCGACGACGACGCCGCGACCGCCGCGGCGCTCGTCACCGGCACGATCCTCGCCGCCTACCGCTTCGACCGCTTCCGCAGCAGGGACCCCGACGATCCGCCGCCGCCCTCGCCGCAGTCGCTGACGCTGCTTGCGCCCGAGGGCGTCGCGGCCGCCGCCGAGGCGGCCCGCGTCTGCGCCGAGGCGCAGAACCGGGCCCGCGACCTGCAGAGCCTGCCCTCCAACGTCGCCACCCCCTCCTACCTGGCGAAGCGAGCCGAGGAGATCGCCGCCGCGAACAAGGCGGTGAGCGTCGAGGTGCTGGGACGCGAGGAGATCGCCGCGAAGAAGATGGGCGGCCTGGTCGCGGTCAGCAAGGGCACGGCCGAGGAGCCGAAGCTGATCGTCCTGCGCTACGCGGGCGCCGGCTCCGGGCCGACGCTCGGCCTGGTCGGCAAGGGGGTCACCTTCGACACCGGCGGCATCTCGCTGAAGTCGGCGGGCTCGATGCACGAGATGAAGATGGACATGTCGGGCGCCGCCGCGGTGCTGGAGGCGGTCGCAGCGATCGCCGAGCTGGGGCTGGCGGTCGATCTGATCGCGGTCGTCCCCTCGACCGAGAACATGCCCTCGGGAACCGCGAGTCAAGCCCGGCGACATCGTCACCCAGCACAACGGCAAGACGGTCGAAGTCAACAACACCGACGCCGAGGGCCGCCTGATCCTCGCCGACGCGCTCTCCTACGCGGTCGAGCTGGGGGCGGAGCGGATCGTCGACCTCGCCACCCTGACCGGCGCCGTGGTGATCGCGCTCGGCTCGACCTACGCGGCGCTGATCTCCAACGACGAGGAGCTGGCCGGCGAGGTCGAGGCGGCCGGCAAGGACGACGCGGCGAGCTGGTCTGGCGCCTGCCGCTCCACCCGGAGTACAAGGAGCTGACCAAGGGCACGGTCGCCGACCTCACCAACGCGTCCGCGAAGCGCAAGGCGGGCACGATCTACGCCGGCTCCTTCCTCGAGGAGTTCGTCGACGACACCCCCTGGGCCCACGTCGACATCGCCGGCACCGCCTGGGACGTCGGCCGCGAGTACACGGGCAAGGACGCCAGCGGCTACGGCGTCCGCCTCCTCGTGGACCTCGCCCGCCGCCTGGCCGCTTAGCCGCTCGCTCAGGCAGCGAGGATCATGCAGGTGGCGACGCCGTGGCGAGGCGCTTCGCCGCCGGCGACTTTCACCGCCCTATTGTGTGGTCAACTCGGCAAGCGAGGATGATTGAGGGCGATCGAGGAGGACGGAATGGCGACTACGGCGGAGCTTCAGGTTCGGGACAGGGTCTTCATCGGCGGCGAGTGGGTCGAGCCCGACGGGGTCGGAGGCGATCGAGGTGGTCAACTCGACCACCGAGGAGGTGATGGGGAGGATCCCGGCCTGCACGCCGGCGGACGCCGACCGCGCCGTGGGCGCCGCCCGCGAGGCCTTCGAGTCGTGGTCGCAGACGCCTCGCGCGAGGAGCGCGCCGCCTACCTGGCGGCGATCGCCGCGCGGCTCGGCGAGCGCGCCGAGGAGATCGCCGCGACGATCGCCCAGGAGCTGGGGATGCCGC
Organism: uncultured Solirubrobacterales bacterium; assembly: GCA_963696185.1. GTDB lineage: Bacteria > Actinomycetota > Thermoleophilia > Solirubrobacterales > 70-9 > VRUE01. The sequence goes on along the minus strand of OY968825.1, from coordinate 838,820 downwards.
TGAAGCTGAGCCAGGATCATCCAGGCCGGCCTGCCGACCGCCCAGTTCGCGGCGATGCCGAAGCTGATCGAGGAGGTCGCCTGGGAGGAGGAGATCGGCAACTCGCGGGTGCTGCGCGAGCCGGTCGGCGTGCTCGGCGCGATCACCCCCTGGAACTACCCGCTCAACCAGATCGCCGCCAAGGTCGCGCCGGCGCTGGCCGCCGGCTGCACGGTGGTGCTGAAGCCGAGCGAGGTGGTGCCGCTGAACGCCTTCATCCTCGCCGAGGTGATCGAGGCCGCCGGCCTCCCGGCCGGGCGTCTTCAACCTCGTCACCGGGACCGGGCCCGTCGTCGGCGAGGCGATCGCCGGCCACCCCGGCGTCGACATGGTCTCCTTCACCGGCTCGACCAGGGCCGGGCGGCGCGTCTCCGAGCTGGCCGCGGCGACGGTGAAGCCGGTCGCGATGGAGCTGGGCGGCAAGTCGCCGAACGTGATCCTCGACGACGCCGACCTGGAGCGGGCGGTCCCCGACGGCGTCGGCAAGTGCTTCCTCAACTCCGGCCAGACGTGCAGCGCCCTGACCCGGATGCTGGTGCCGCGCGAGAAGCTGGCCGAGGCCGAGCGAGCTCGCCGCGCGGCGGCCGAGCGCTTCACGCCCGGCGACCCGTTCGACGAGGCCACCCGGCTCGGGCCGCTCGTCTCCGACGCTGCAGCGGCGAGCGCGTGCGCGGCTACATCGAGCAAGGGCGAGGCGGAGGGCGCGAAGCTGCTGACCGGCGGCGCCGCGCCGCCCGAGGGGCTCGAGCGCGGCTACTTCGTCCGCCCGACCGTCTTCTCCGAGGTGACGCCGGAGATGACGATCGCCCGGGAGGAGATCTTCGGGCCGGTGCTGGCGATCCAGCCCTACGAGGACGACGACGACGCGGTGCGGATCGCCAACGACACCGACTACGGGCTGGCAGGCGGCGTCTGGTCGGCCGACCACGGAGCGGGCGATCGCCGTCGCCCGGCGGATCCGCACCGGCCAGGTCGAGATCAACGGCGGCGCCTACAACCCGCTGGCGCCGTTCGGCGGCTACAAGCAGTCCGGCCACGGCCGCGAGAACGGGCGCTTCGCGATCGAGGAGCTGCTCCAGGTGAAGAGCCTGCAGCTCTGATGGCGGCCGAGCCGGGAACAGGGAGGCCTTCGCCGCCGCCCGCCGAGGAGGGGGGCGCGCCGCGGCCGGTGCGGGAGGCGGACTTCTCGACGATCTCCGGCCAGCCCGATCGAGCCGCTCTACACGGCGGACGACGCCCCCGCCGACCCCGACGCGGCGATCGGCCGCCCCGGCGAGTTCCCGTTCACGCGGGGGCCGTATGAGTCGATGTACCGGGGGCGGCTCTGGACGATGCGCCAGTTCGCCGGCTTCGGCACGGTCGAGGAGACCAACGAGCGCTTCCACTACCTGCTCGACCACGGCCAGACGGGGCTCTCGATCGCCTTCGACATGCCGACCCTGATGGGCTATGACTCCGACCACGCGCGCAGCCTCGGCGAGGTCGGCCGCGAGGGCGTCGCCGTCGACACCCTCGACGACATGGAGCAGCTCTTCGCCGGCATCCCGCTCGGCGGCGTCAGCACCTCGATGACGGTCAACGCGCCGGCCGCGATCCTGCTCGCCTTCTACGTCCTGGTCGGCGAGCGGCAGGGAGTGCCGGCGGAGCAGCTGGGCGGCACGATCCAGACCGACATCCTCAAGGAGTACATCGCGCAGAAGGAGTGGTGCTTCCCGATCGAGCCGGCGATGCGCCTGGTCACCGACATGATCGAGTGGTGCTCGCGAGCGGATGCCGCGCTGGCACCCGGTCTCGATCTCCGGCTACCACATCCGCGAGGCCGGCTCGACCGCCCAGCAGGAGCTCGCCTTCACGCTCAAGGACGGCTTCACCTACGTCGAGCGGGCGCTCGAGCGCGGCCTCGACATCGACGACTTCGCCCCGCGCCTCTCCTTCTTCTTCAACGCCCACGTCGACTTCTTCGAGGAGATCGCCAAGTACCGGGCGGCGCGGCGGATCTGGGCGCGCGAGATGCGCGACACCTACGGCGCCAGGCGCGAGGAGTCGATGCGGCTGCGCTTCCACGCGCAGACCGCCGGTGTCTCGCTGACCGCCCAGCAGCCGCTCAACAACGTGGTGCGGACCTCGCTGGAGGCGCTCGCCGCGGTGCTCGGCGGCACCCAGTCCCTGCACACCAACTCCTTCGACGAGGCGCTGGCGCTGCCGACCGAGGAGGCGGCCCGCCTGGCGCTGCGCACGCAGCAGATCATCGCCTTCGAGTCGGGCGTCGACCAACACGCCCGACCCGCTCGGCGGCTCCTGGTTCGTCGAGCGGCTGACCGACGAGATGGAGGCCGCCGCCTATGAGTACTTCGCCCGCATCGACGAGCTGGGGGGGATGGTCGAGGCGATCCGCCGCAACTTCCCCCAGCGCGAGATCGCCGAGGCCGCCTTCGTCTACCAGCGCGAGCTGGACGAGCGCAGGCGGATCGTCGTCGGCGTCAACGACTTCACCCAGGAGGACGAGGAGGAGACGCCGATCCTGCGCATCGACCCGGCGCTGGAGCGCAAGCAGGTCGACCGCCTGCAGGCGACCCGCGCCGGCCGCGACTCCGCCGCGGTCGAGAGCGGGCCCTCGCCGAGCTGAAGCGCGCCGCCGCGACCGAGGAGAACCTGATGCCGCCGATCGTCGAGGCGGCCCGCGCCCTGGCGCCACCGAGGGGGAGATGATCGCGGCGATGCAGGAGGTCTTCGGGACCTACACAGAGTCGCCGGTGTTCTAAGGCTGCCCGCCGATGGACAGCTACCCAGACCGCCCGCAAGATCCGCGTCGTCGTCGCCAAGCCCGGCCTCGACGGGCACGACCGCGGCGCCAAGATCATCGCCCGCGCCCTGCGCGACGCCGGCATGGAGGTGATCTACACCGGCCTCCACCAGACGCCGGAGCAGATCGCCGAGACGGTGATCCAGGAGGACGCCGACGCGGTCGGCCTCTCGATCCTCTCCGGCGCCCACATGACGCTGGTGCCCGCGCGTCGTCGAGCTGCTGCCGGAGCAGGGCGTCGACGACGTCCTGATCACGGTCGGCGGCACGATCCCGGCCGACGACATCCCGGAGCTGAAGAAGCTCGGCGTCGCCGCGGTCTTCACCCCCGGGCCGGGACCGACGACATCGTCGAGTTCATCCGCGAGGGCGCCGAGGAGCGGCACGAGCGCGGCGAACGGCCCTGCTCATGCATCGGCGGCGAACGTAGCACACCGCCGCGTGTATAGATAGACTCGCTGACTGACTGGTCAGTCAACCGCCGAACCAGCCAAGGAGGCTCGAACTTGAAGATCTGCGTCCTGGTCAAGGAGGTACCGGACGCCGCCGTCCAGAAGCGCATCGACCCCAACACGATGCGGCTGGACCGCAGCGGCGAGAAGAACCTCAACCCCTTCGACACCCATGCCATCGAGGCCGCCATGCAGATCAAGGAGGGCGGCGCGATCCCGGTCGAGGAAGTCGTCGCGGTGACGATGGGCCCCGACTCCGCGGTCCGCGCCCTGCACAAGGCCGTCGCGCTCGGCGCCGACCGCTCGGTGCACCTCTCCGACGACGCCCTCGCCGGCTCCGACGTCTGCGCCACCGGCTACGCGCTGGCCAAGGTGCTCGAGTCCGAGAGCCCGGACCTGGTGCTGCTCGGCCAGCAGTCCGACGACGGCGAGTGCTACACGATCGGCGCCGTCGTCGCCGACCACCTGAAGATGCCCTCGCTGACCCAGGTGATCAAGATCGACGTCGCCGACGGCAAGCTGCGCTGCGAGCGCCAGGCCGAGTACGGCTACGACACGGTCGAGGTGGAGCTGCCCGCGGTGATCAGCGTCGGCGACGCGATCAACGAGCCGCGCTACCCGAGCCTGAAAGCGATCATGGGGGCGAAGAAAAAGCCGCTGGACGCGAAGGCGATCGGCGACGTCGGCATCGACGCCGGCATGGTCGGCGAGGCCGGCTCGAAGACGGCGGTCCTCGCGCTCAACCCGCCGCCCGCCAAGGAGGCCGGGGAGATCATCGAGGACGAGGACACCAACGAGACGGTCGAAAAGATCGTCGCCTGGCTCGACGAGAGGAAGCTGATCTAGATGGCAGGCATCCTGGTTTACGCCCTCCACGACGACGAGGGCAACTTCAACAAGAACTCGCTCGGGGCGATCTCCGAGGCGGCCAAGCTGGCCGCCGAGGTCGGCGGCGAGGCCGCCGCGCTGGTCGTCGGCGACGTCGCCGACGACGCCTGCGCGTCGCTCGGCAACTACGGCGCGGCGAAGGTCTACCGCGCCAAGGGCGTGCCGGAGGGGCTCGCCCAGCCGATCGTCGACGCGATGGCCAAGGTCGTCCAGGACGAGGGCTTCGGCTACGCGCTGTTCGGCGGCGGCCTGCTCGGCTTCGAGATCGGCGCCGGGCTGACCGCGCGGCTGGGCGCCGGCGTGACGATGGAGGTCACCGAGGTCAAGGTGCAGGACGGCAAGCTGGTCGCCGAGCGCCCGATCCTCCAGGACTCCCAGATCGCCGACGTCGGCTACGTCGGCGAGCCGGGGATCATCATCAGCCGGCTCAACGCGTTCGACGTCAAGGAGAGCGGCGGGACGCGCCGAGGTCGTCGACGTCGAGGTCGAGCTGTCGCCCTGGTCCACCAAGGCGAAGATGGTGCAGCGCGGCGAGCAGCGCGGCGAGGACGTCAACATCGAGGACGCCGACATCCTCGTCGGCGGCGGCCGCGGGCTCGGCGCCGCCGAGGGCTTCAAGCTCTGCGAGGAACTGGCCGAGGCGATGGGCGGCGCGGTCGCGGCGACCCGGGCCGTGGTCGACGCCGGCTGGTACCCCTACTCGGCCCAGATCGGCCAGACCGGCAAGACGGTCGCGCCGAAGCTCTACCTGGCCGCCGGCATCTCCGGCGCGATCCAGCACAAGGTCGGGATGCAGAGCTCGGAGAACATCGTCGCGATCAACAAGGACCAGAACGCGCCGATCTTCGAGTTCACGGACCTCGGCGTGGTCGGCGACCTGCACAAGATCGTCCCCAAGCTGACCGAGGCGATCAAGGCGAAGAAGGGAAGCTGAGCCGCCGGCTCAGCTTCCTCACTCAGCCCACGAAGGAGTCGAGATGCCAGCCGTGAAGCCCGAGCGAGTTCCCGCCCCCGTTCGACCCGGCCGAGGCGATCGGCCCGCCCACCGATCCCGAGGACGAGCGAATCGAGGTCGGCGTCGCGATCGTCGGCGGCGGGCCCGCCGGGCTGGCCTGCGCCAACAGGCTGATGCAGCTGCTGGAGGGCGAGCCGGAGCTGACCGAGAAGCTGGGCGAGGTCCCGGTCGCGGTGATCGAGAAGGGCAAAGTCGCCGGCGCCCATCTGATGTCTGGGGCGAACATGAACCCCTCGGCGATGGAAGAGCTCTTCCCCGACCTCGACCCCTCCGAGTGGCCGGTCTACCAGGAGGTGACCAAGGACGCCGTCTACCTGCTCACCTCGAAGGCGGCGATCCCGATGAAGCCGGTGCCGCCCGGCTTTCGCAACCACGGCAACTACGTCACCTCGGTCTCCAAGCTGGGCCGCTTCCTCGCCGAGAAGGCGGAGGAGGCGGGCGTCTACATCCTCACCGAGACCGCGGCGACGAAGCTGCTGGTCGAGGAGCGGATCGTCAAGGGCGTGCGCTCGGGCGACCGCGGCCGCGGCAAGGACGGCCAGGAGCTGGGTAACTTCGAGCCCGGCTCCGATGTCGTTGCCAAGGCGACGGTCCTGGCCGAGGGCACCGTCGGCCATCTCACCTACGCCGCCTACGACTACTTCGACCTCCACGGGGCCGATCCGATGCGCTGGGAGCTGGGCGTGAAAGAGGTCTGGGAGGTGCCGAAGCCGCTCGACCGGGTCATCCACACGATGGGCTGGCCGCTGCGCAAGGCGCCGCGGTACAACGAGTTTGGCGGCAGCTTCATCTACCCGATGGGCGAGGACAAGCTCTGCATCGGCCTCGTCGCCGGGCTCGACTACACCGACGCCACCTTCAGCGTCCACGACGCACTGCAGCTGCTCAAGACCCACCCCTTCATCAGGAAGCTGCTCGAGGGTGGCAAGCGGGTCGCCTGGGGGGCGAAGACGCTCCCCTCGGGTGGCTACTTCTCGATGCCGAAGCGCCTCTCGGTGCCCGGCATGGCGATCGCTGGTGACGCTGCCAGCATGGTCAACGTGCCGACCCTGAAGGGCGTCCACTACGCGATGCACGCGGGGATGTTCGCGGCGGAGGCGATAGTCGAGGCGCTGAAGAAGGACTCGATCGACTTCGAGGCCTACGACGAGCTGGTCCGCAGCTCGCAGATCGAGAAGGATCTCCACGAATCGCGCAACATGCGCCAGCCCTTCTCCAAGGGCTTCTTCCTGGGCGGGGCGATCGCCTCGGCGATGACCGTCACCAAGGGAGCCTTCCCCGGCGGCCACTGGTCGCAGGAGGACGACGCCGAGCACGCGATGGAGATCGGCAAGGCGGGTGACATGTACGTCAAGCCCGACAACGAGCTGACCTTCAACAAGCTCGACTCGGTCTTCCTCTCCGGCAACGCGACGCGCGACGACGCGCCCAACCACGTCCGCATCCAGACAAGGGTGCCGCGCGAGATCGCCCAGACCTGGGTCGCGATGTGCCCGGCGCAGGTCTACGAGATCCCCGACGACCAGCTCGAGAGCGGCGCCCGCGAGGTCGACGTCCAGGTGGTGGCCTCCAACTGCGTGCAGTGCGGGGCGATCACCGCCAAGGGCGGCCGGCTGACGCTGCCCGAGGGCGGCGACGGCCCCCTGTACCAGGAGACTTAGCTCTATAGCCTGGCGCCGTGGTGGTGCTGGGCATATTCGCGGCGGTCGGGGCGTCGGCGCTCTACAACACCTCGATCGCGCTGCAGGCGCTGGAGGCGCGGCAGGTGCCCGGCGAGCACTCGCTGCGGCCCTCGCTGCTGGGGAGGCTGGTGCGGAACAAGCGCTGGCTGGGCGCGACGGCGGTGGGGGTGCTCGGCTGGCCGCTGGAAATCGCCGCCCTACTGCTGGCGCCCCTGACCGTCGTCGGGCCGTGCCTGGCGAGCGGGCTGATCCTGCTCCTCTGGCTGGGCGCCACGAAGCTGGGGGAGGCGCCGGGGCGGCGGGAGGCGATCGCCGTGGCGGCGATCGTCGCCGGCCTCGCCGGGGTGGCCTGGGCGGCGCCGCAGCGGACGACTGCCCACGCCGGCGCCGGGGCGCTCGCCCTCGCCCTCGCCCTCCTGGCGGTGCCGATCGCCGCGCCGTACGTCGCGCGCGGCCGGGCGGTGGCGGCCGGCCTGCTGCCCGTGCTGAGCGCCGGCTGCGGCTACGCCTGGACCTCGATCGCCGACAAGCTCTTCACCGACGAGCTGGCGACCGGGGCTTTGCTCCTGGCGCTCGTCCCCCTGGCCACCATCGCCTTCTCCGAGGGCGCCGCGCTGCTCAGCGAGATGAGCGCCCTCCAGCACCGCCACGCGACCCACGTCGCGCCGATGATGTTCGCCACGCAGGTGCTCGTCCCGGTGCTGCTCGCCCCGCTGATCTTCGGTGAGTCCTGGGGCGCGACGCCGCTCGGCGGAGTCGCCCTCGCCTTCTTCATGGCGGTGACGATCGGCGGCACCATGCTGCTTGCCGGTTCGCGGGCGGTTGGGGCCGTCATCGAAACCGCACGAGAGGGAGCCTGACCACTCTCATTGGTAGCCTTGCGCCGCCTTTCGTGTTCCTTGTCCGTCCCACGAAGGCGAATTCCAAGCCAAACCAGCAAGGAGCCATCGTAGGGGCCGCAGAGACAGCCGGGCTCGACGCAAGCAAGTTCGCGATCGGGTTCGATCACCGCGACCGCGGCAGGCTGTTCGAGCTGTGGAGCGAGGTGCTCGACTCCGAGCAATGGTCGGAGGGGCCGATGCTGGCCGCCTTCGAGCGGCGCTGGTCGGAGTGGAACGGCCTGCCCGGCCTCGGGCTGTCGAGCTGGGCCGGCGGCGCCCTGGCCGCGCTCGAGTTCGCCGGGGTGCGCGGCGGGACCGTGCTCTGCCCGTCGAACACGTTCATGGCGACGCCGCTGGCCGCGATCAAGGCGGGCGCCGCCGTCGAGTTCGTCGACTGCAACCGCGCCGACCTCTGCATGTCCTTCGAGGACTTCGAGGCGAAGGCGGAGCGGTCGAAGCCGAGGGCGGCGATCCTCGTCCACATCGGCGGCCACATCGCCTTCGACGCCGAGCGCATCGCCGCCTACTGCCGCGAGAACGGGATCTTCCTGCTCGAGGACTGCGCCCACGCCCATGGCGCCGACTGGGACGGCCGCCGGCCGGGCAGCTTCGGCGACGCCGGCGTCTACTCGCTCTACGCGACCAAGACCGTCTCCACCGGCGAGGGCGGCGTGCTCGTCTCCTCCCGGCCCGAGCTGATCGAGTTCGCCGCCAAGTTCCGCAACTACGGCAAGCTCGAGCACGAGGTCGAGGGGCTCAACTTCCGGATGAGCGAGTTCACCGCCGCCCTCGGCCTGGTCCAGGCCGAGCGCATGGAGGAGATCGTCGCCTGGAAGAACGCCTACGCACGCGAGCAGCTCGACCCGAAGCACCCGGCGCGGCTCGAGCTTCCCGAGGGGATGACCTCCGGCCTCTACAAGTACATCGTCTTCGAGCCGATCGAGCGCTCGACGGGACGGGTCTACGACCAGCCCTGCCACCGAATCATGGGAGACGCCGTGAACCTGCCCAACACCGACTGGGTCGCGCAGAACCACTGGTGCGTGCCGCTCTACTACCGCCCCGAGAGCCGCGAGCAGGCGCTCGGCGAGGAGGCGGCATGAGGGTCCTGGTCACCGGCGGCGGCGGCTTCATCGGCTCGCACGTCGTCGACCGGCTGATCGAGCGGGGCGTCACGCCGCGGATCTTCGACCTCAGCGCCTCTCCGTACCACTCGCCGCTGGAGGTCGAGACCTTCACCGGCAGCATCACCGACCCCGCCAACCTCGACCTGGCGATGCGCGACTGCGACGCGGTCATCCACCTCGCCGCCGTCGCCGACGTCTCCCACGTGCTCGCCGACCCGGTGCTCGCCGAGGAGGTCAACACGCGCGGCACGCTCAACGTGCTGGAGGCGGCCTGCCGCACGGAGGTCGGCCGCGTCGTCTACGGCTCGACCACCTGGGTCTACAGCGACTGCGCCGAGCAGGCGGTCGACGAGGAAACGCTGATCCCGGCCCCGCGCCACCTCTACACGGCCACCAAGCTGGCCGGCGAGACCTACTGCGCCGGCTACGCGGAGCTCTACGACCTCGAGTGCACGGTGCTGCGCTTCGGCATCCCCTACGGGCCGCGCGCCCGCGCCGCCGGCGTCGTCGCCAAGTTCACCGACCTGGCGCTGGAAGGCAAGCCGCTGACGATCGCCGGCGACGGCAGCCAGTGCCGCAGCTTCATCTACGTCGAGGACCTCGCGGCCGGCATCGTCGCCGCGCTCGAGCCCGCCGCCGCCGGCCGCACCTACAACCTCTCCGGCGACGAGGTCGTGACGATCCTCGAGATCGCCGAGACGGTGCAGGAGATGACCGGCGGATGCGAGATCGTCCACACGCCGCCGCGCCCGGGTGACTTCCCGGGCAAGGAGATCTCCAACGCTGCGGGCGCTGGAGGAGCTCGGCTGGAAGGCGGAGACGAGCTTCCGTGAGGGAGTTCGCAAGTACGTCGAGTGGGTGCGCGGCACGACCAGGCCGCCCGACCCGGTGCCCGGGCGCAAGCCCTCGCTGAACGGCAACGGCCACGCCGCCGGGGCGCTGCTCGCCGGCGCCGCCCGCTCCGAGGAGCGCCCGCCGCGGGTGCTGGTGCTCACCGCCGACATCGGCGAGGGGCACGACCTGCCGGCCCGGATCATCAAGTCCGACGTCGAGGAGGAGATCCCCGGCGCCGAGGTCGAGATCGTCAACGGCCTTCGATGTGACGGGCCGCATCGCCGCCGCCATCGTGCGCGGCGGCTCGCGCGTGACCTTCCGCTGGATGCCCTGGGTGTTCGACGTCCAGTACTGGCTGCTCACCAGGTTCGCGCCGACCCGCTGGCTCGCCCACCATCTCGGCTACGCGCTCGGCGCCGGCGGCCTGCTGAAGCTGATCGCCGAGCGCGACCCCGACGTCGTCGTCTCCACCTACCCCGGCGCCACCGCGGTGCTCGGGATGCTGCGCGAAAACCGCCGCCTGACGATCCCGGTCCAGTCGGCGATAACCGACCTCGCCGGCCTGCGCTACTGGGCGCACCCCGGCGTCGACCTGCACTTCGTCACCCATCCCGAGTCGATCGAGGAGGTGGAGAGGCTGGTCGGGCCGGGCAGCGTCGAGTGGGCGCGGCCGCCGATCTCCCCGGACTTCCTGACGCCGCGCACCCGGGGCGACGCCCGCCGCGCGCTCGACGTGCCCGCCGCACGCCCGGCTCGTGCTCGTCTCCGGCGGCGGCTGGGGGGTCGGCGACCTCGAGGGCGCGATCGGCGCGGCGCTCTCCGGTCGAGGACACGCTCGTCGCCTGCATCACGGGCCGCAACGAGGCCGCGCGCGAGAAGCTGGAGCAGCGCTTCGGCGACAACGAGCGGGTCCGCATCGTCGGCTTCACCGAGCAGATGAGCGACTGGATGGCGGCGGCCGACGCGATGGTCCACGCGACCGCCGGGCTGACCGTGCTGGAGGCCCACATCCGCGGCTGCCCGATCGTCTCCTACGGCTTCGCCGCCGGCCACCTGCGCGCCAACAACGCCGCCTTCGAACGCTTCGGCCTGGCCGAGGTGGCGCGCTCCGAGCACGAGCTGGAGTCGGTGCTGCGCCACCTGACCCGCGAGCGGCGCCCCCCCGACCCGTCCTTCGCCTCGCTGCCGTCGATCGCCTCGCGGGTGCTCACCGCGCGGCCGCGGGTGCGTCCGCAGCCCGTCTGGCGCCTGCGGACGGAGCGCGTCGTCGCGGCCGTCAGCCTCACCCTGGTCGCCGTCGCGCTTCTGGTCGGGGTGACCAGCGCCGCCGACTGGCTGACGCCCTACAGGATCATCTCCAAGGTCGCCAAGCCGATCGAGAGCCGCATCCACTTCGGCAAGGACCCCGATACGGCTCGGCCGGCGGTTCGAGCCGCGCCCCGGGTCTCAGCGCCGGCCCGCGTCGCCCCCGGCCGCCGCGCCGGCGCCGGCTCTTGATCGGCGCGCTGGCCGCCGCCGGAGCGTCGGCCGCGGCGCTGCCCATGCCCTGCCGGCCCCGGCCGCGGTGGTGCCGGGCCTGGCGCCGGCGCTCGGCATCCGCTGCCGGCAGGAGGGGGTCGACGGCGTCGCGCTCACCTTCGACGACGGCCCCCACCCGGAGGGCACGCCGCTGGTGCTGGAGATCCTGCGCGAGGCGGCCGCCCCCGCCACCTTCTTCCTCGCCGGCGAGCAGGTGGTGCGGCGCCCCGCGCTGGCGGCGGAGATCGTCGCCGCCGGCCACCGGGTCGAGCTGCACTGCTACCGGCACCGCAACCTGCTGCGGCTGACGACGCGCCAGTTCCTCGATGACGCCGAGCGCGCCCGCGCCGCGATCGAGGAGGCGAGCGGGCAGGCGATCGCCGACTACCGGCCGCCCTACGGGATCTTCAGCGCCACGGCGCTGCGGGCGATGCGCGGCGGCGCGGCTGGCGGCCGCTGCTCTGGTCGCAGTGGGGGAGGGACTGGGCCCGCCGCGCGACTGCGCAGTCGATCGCGCGCCGCGCGGTCGCCGCCGCTCGCGGCGGCGACATCGTCCTCCTGCACGACGCCGACTACTACAGCGCCCCGGGCTCCTGGGCCCGTACGGCGGCGGCTCTGCCGATCATCCTCGAGGAGCTGGACAGCCGCGGGCTGAAGCCCGTCCCGCTGCGCCGCTGAGCGGGTGGCGCGAGCGTCCACTGCTCGCAACCGGCGAAGGCCTCGTCGAGGCGCCGCGCCATCGTGCTCCTGGGCCGTTCCTGGTCGAAGATCTCCTTGGGCATGGCTCTCCGTCCTGTGTCGGGGACTTCACAGAAGTGTGTCTCCTCGGTCAGACGAAAAACATGCACGGTGCGAAAAGAACGCGCAGTTTGCGCGTTCTGTCACTAGGCGACCCAAAGCGCCGCCTGTGGCAGGCGCCGCGCCGGCGTCTCGGCCCGCCGGCCCGACGGGGCGAGCCGGCCGCGCGCGGCCGATGGAACCGACCATCTAGACTGGTGGCGATGAAAACAGGGATCCATCCCGAATACACGCTCGCCAACGTCCATTGCTCGTGCGGGAACCAGTTCTACACCCGCTCGACCAAGGCGGACCTGCACGTCGAGCTCTGCTCCGAGTGCCACCCCTTCTACACGGGCAAGCAGAAGCTGGTCGACACCGGTGGCCGGGTGGAGCGGTTCCAGCGCCGCGCCGCGAAGCACGCCAAGGCCAGGAAGTAGCCCGTGAGCGCGGAGCGCACCGCGCCCACCCCCGCTCCTGAGCAGGCCGGCGAGGCGCGGACCGCCGCCGGCGGCCCGCAGGGCGCCTCCCCGAACGGGGCCGACCCGCTGCGCATGCCGGACGGCGCCCTGGTCGCGAGGCGCGACGCGCCGGTCGGCGGTCAGGCGGTCCTGGAGGGGGTGATGATGCGCGGCGTCTCGACCTGGGCGGTGGCGGTCCGCAACCCGGAGGGGCAAGTCGAGCTCAGCTCCGAGCCGCTGGTTCCCTGGGCGAAGCGCCACCGGGCCTGGCGGGTGCCGGTGATCCGCGGCGTCGTAGCGCTCGGCGAGTCGCTGAAGATCGGCTTCCGGGCGCTGGCGATCTCCGCCAACGCCCAGATCGAGGCGGACGAAGACGGGGAGAAGGAGGAGATCGGCGGCTGGATGTGGGGGGCGACGATCGTCCTCTCCCTGATCCTGGCGATCGGCCTCTTCTTCGTCGTCCCGGTCGGGCTGACCAGCCTGATCAAGAGCAGGCTCGGCTCGCCCCTCCTCTTCTGGCTGGTCGAGGGGGTGCTGCGAACGGGGATCTTCATCGCCTACATCGCGGCGATCAGCCGGCTCGGCGACCTGCGCCGCGTCTTCGAGTACCACGGCGCCGAGCACAAGACGATCTCCTGCTACGAGGCCGAAGACGAGCTGGTGCCGGCCCGCGCCAGGCTCTACTCGCGCCTCCACCCGCGCTGCGGCACGAGCTTCCTGCTGATCGTCATGGTGCTGGCGATCTTCGTCTTCGCGCCGATCGGGCTGCCGGCCTGGTACTGGCTGCTCGCCTCGCGCGTCCTCGGCATCCCGCTGATCGCCGGCCTCTCCTACGAGGTGATCAAGTGGGCCGGCAAGAACCGCCGCAAACGCTGGGTGCGGGGGCTGATGTGGCCGGGCCTGATGCTGCAGAACCTGACCACGCGCGAGCCCGACGAGGAGCAGCTCGCGGTGGCGATCGCGGCGCTGGAGAAGGTGCTGGCGGAGGAGACTCCGCCCGAGAAGGGCGAGTCACCCATAGAGATCGTCGCGTAGCCGGCGTCTATGTTGTGAGATGTGATCGAGTCGTTGGTCGAGCAGATCGAGGCGCGGTTCGCTGAGCTGGAGGCCCAGATGGCCGACCCTGCCGTGATTGGCGATCGGCAGCGGTATGCCGAGGTTGGGCGGGAATACCGGGAGCTGCAGGCCGCCCATGAGCTAGCGCAGCGGTGGCGGACGCTCAAGGACGATTTGGAGGGGGCGCGGGAGCTGCTCGAGGAGGGGGAGGACGCCGAGTTGCGCATGGTGGTGGAGGAGACGCCGCAGCGACTCGAGGAGCTGGAAGAGGAGATCCGGCTGGCGATGGTCGAGCGCGACCCCAACGACGCCAAGAACGTGCTGGTCGAGATCCGGGCGGGGACCGGGGGGAGCGAGGCGGCTCTCTTCGCCGGCGACCTCTACAAGATGCTGACCCGCTACGCGGAGGGCCGTGGCTTCTCGACCGAGGCGCTGTCGCAGTCGCCCGCCGAGGTCGGCGGCTTCAAGGAGGTCACCTTCGCGGTCAAGGGCGAGGGCGCCTACTCGGTCTTCAAGTACGAGGGCGGCACGCACCGCGTGCAGCGCGTGCCGGAGACCGAGTCGCAGGGCCGCATCCACACCTCGACGGCGACGGTCGCCGTGCTGCCCGAGGCCGAGGAGGTCGAGGTCGAGGTCGACCCCAACGACCTCCAGATCGACGTCTACCGCTCCTCCGGCCCGGGCGGGCAGTCGGTGAACACGACCGACTCGGCGGTGCGGATCACCCACAAGCCGAGCGGGATCGTCGTCTCGATGCAGGACGAGAAGTCGCAGCTCCAGAACAAGGAGCGGGCGATGCGGGTGCTGCGGGCGCGGCTGCTACGAGCGCGAGGTGGCCGAGCAGCAGGCGAAGATCGCCTCCGAGCGCAAGGCGCAGGTCGGCAGCGGCGAGCGCTCCGAGAAGGTCCGCACCTACAACTTCCCGCAGGGCCGGGTCACCGACCACCGGATCAAGCTCACCTCGCACAACCTCGACGGCGTGCTGGCCGGGGATCTGCCGAGTTCACCGAGGCGCTTGCGGCCGAGGAGAAGCGCCGACGCCTCGAGGCGGCAGCGGCGGTCGACCGCGTGACCGGCGCATATCTGCGTCCTCGGTCGCTCGCGCGCAGAGCACGCCACGCTCCCTGCGTCCTTGATCTGCTTGGTCACGCGCGCCCCCGCACCGGAATGAGCAAGGTCCGAGAAGGCCTCGGCGCGGCCACTGACGCCCTGCGGCGGCTGGCATCGAGGAAGCCCGCTTCGACGCCGAAGCTGCTGCTCGAGCGAGGCGACGGGATGGGACCGGGCGCGGTTGGCGGCCGACCCGGAGGCGGAGCTCCCGGCGGCGGCGGCGCGGCGGTTCGGCGAGATGGTGCGGCGGCGGCTGCGGCGCGAGCCGGTCGCCTACATCCTCGGCCGCAAATGGTTTCGGCAGATCGAGCTGGCGGTCGACCGCGCGGGTGCTGATCCCGCGACCGGAGACCGAGCTGCTGGTCGAGCTGGCGCTCGAGCTGCGCCCGCGGACGGTGCTCGACGTCGGCACCGGCGTCGGGCGCGATCGCCCTGGCGATCGCCGACGAGCTGCCCGAGTGTGAGGTGACCGCAACCGACACCTCGGCCGGCGGCGCTGGAGGTGGCGCGCGCCAACGCCGAGCGGCTGGGGCTCGCCGACCGCGTCCGCTTCCTCCAGGGAACGATTCCCGAGGGCGAGGAGTTCGACCTCGCCGCCGCCAACCTCCCCTACGTCGCCGAGCCGGACTGGGACTCGCTGGCAGCCGGAGGTCGACGGAGTGGGAGCCGCGCGAGGCGCTGCTGGCCGGCCCGGACGGCCTCGACGCGATCCGGGCCCTCCTCTCCGACCGCGGCCGCCCTTTCAACCGCTATCCGGATGAAAGGGCGACCGCGGCCGCGCCCGTCGTCGCACTGGAGGTGGGGGAGGGCCAGGCCGGGCGCAGTCGGCGGGCTGCTGCGCGAAGCTGGCTTCGACACGATCGACACGCGTCGCGACCTCGCCGGCATCGAGCGCGTCGTCTGGGGAAGCAGGTGACCGGAATCGGCGGTAGTGGCGCTTTGGTGTGGCTATACGACAACAACGCGCCACTCAGGGGGGCGGGATGGTCGTTTCGATCGAGCGCGACGGCGCGGCGGCCGCGCGCGCGGCGCTGGAGCGCTGCATCGGCGAGGGCGGCGTCGCCGTCTTCCCCGCCGACGGGCTCTACGGGCTCGCCTGCGACCCGCTCGACGCCGCCGCGATCGCGCGCATCCACCGGACTCAAGGGGCGCGACGACGGCAAGTCCGCGGCGGTCATGTACCTCTCGCCGCTGGCGATGCGGGAGCTGGTGGCGGGTCTCGGCCCCCGCACCCGCGAGGCGGTCGGCGCTCTGCTGCCCGGTCCCGGTCACGCTCGTCGTCGCCAACCCGGAACGCCGCTACCCGCTCGCCTGCCGCGAGGATCCCGAGCGGCTCGGGGTCCGCCTGATCGGCGGGCCGCTGGCCGGCGCCATGTGCCCGCTCTTCCAGACCTCGGCCAACCGCAGCGGCGAGCCGCCGCCGGCCCGCTTCGAGGACGTGTCGGCAGAGATCGTCGCCGGCGCCGACCTGGCGATCGACGGCGGCGCGCTCGACGGGACTTCCCTCGACGGTGGTCGACCTCTCCCGCCTCGACACGAGCGGCGAGTGGACAGTTCTCCGCGAGGGCGCCCTCTCCCGGGCCGCCCTGGACTCGGCGCTTGCCTCGATCCTCGCTGAGTCCTGATTCGACCACACGATCGTGTGGTGAAACTCGGCAGCGGTTCCCGGCCTGGGCCGTTGGTAATGTCGCTTGGCCATGAACGAGCTGCCCGAGAGCTTCCAGACTGCGCCCCTGGCCGAGGTCGATCCCGAGATCGCCGCGGTGCTGGAGGGCGAGCTGCGGCGCCAGCAGGGGACGCTGGAGATGATCGCCTCGGAGAACTTCGTGCCGCAGGCGGTGCTCGAAGCGGTCGGCTCGGTGCTGACCAACAAGTACGCCGAGGGCTACCCCGGCCGCCGCTACTACGGCGGCTGCGAGGAGGTCGACGTCGCCGAGCAGCTGGCGATCGACCGCGCCAAGGCGCTGTTCGGCGCCGAGCACGCCAACGTCCAGCCCCACGCCGGCGCCCAGGCCAACAACGCCGCCTACATGGCGCTGATCGAGCCGGGCGACACGATCATGGGGATGGCCCTCGACCACGGCGGCCACCTCACGCACGGGATGAAGCTGAACGTCTCCGGCAAGCTCTACGACGTCGTCGCCTACCACGTCCGCCGCGAGGACCTGCGCGTCGACATGGAGGAGGTCGAGCGGCTCGCCGCACGAGCACCGGCCGAAGCTGATCGTCGCCGGCTGGTCGGCCTACCCGCGCCAGCTCGACTTCGCCGCCTTCCGCGAGATCGCCGACTCGGTCGGCGCCAGGCTGATGGTCGACATGGCGCACTTCGCCGGCCTCGTCGCCGCCGGCGAGCACCCCAACCCGGTCGAGCACGCCGACGTGGTGACGACGACGATCCACAAGACCCTCTGCGGCCCGCGCAGCGGCATGATCCTCTGCCGCGAGGAGCACGCGCAGGCGATCGACAAAGCGATCTTCCCCGGCCAGCAGGGCGGCCCGCTGATGCACGTGATCGCCGCCAAGGCGGTGGCGCTGCGGATCGCCGCGACCGAGCCCTTCCGCGCCCGCCAGCGGCAGACGATCGCCAACGCCCAGGCGCTCGCCGCGGGCCTCGCAGGCCGGCGGCATGCCGGTCCTCACCGGCGGCACCGACGTCCACCTCGTGCTCGTCGACCTGACCCCGACCGGGCTCGACGGCAAGACCGCCGAGGACCGGCTCGAGGAGGTCGGCATCACGGTCAACCGCAACGCGATCCCCTTCGACGAGCGGCCGCCGATGAACCCGTCGGGCCTGCGGATCGGCACCCCGGCCCTGACCACCCGCGGCCTGGTCGAGGAGGACATGCGCGAGATCGCCGCGGTGATCTGCGCCGCGCTCTCGCGGCGACTTCGATGCCGAGAAGGCCGACCTGGCCGAGCGCACCAGGGCGCTGATGGACCGCTACCCGCTCTACCCCCAGCTCTCCGCGGCGGCGGTCTGAGCAAGGGTACGACGGCGCCCGCCGCCGTCCCGTACAAGCCGATGATCCGCGAAGATCCGGCGCCATGAGGGTTTGGGTCGATTGCACCGCCGCCGCGCATCCGCTGGTGCTGCGGCCGATCATCGAGCGGCTGGAGGCGCGCGGGCACGAGGTCTTCGTCACCGCGCGGGAGTACGGGCAGACGCTGGGCATCCTGGAGCGGCTCGGCATCCCCTACACGGCGGTCGGACAGCCACGGCGGCGCCTCGGCGCTCGGCAAGGGCGCGGCGCTGGCGAGGCGCTCGGCGCGGCTGGCGCGGCTCGTCTGGCGGCGCCGCGCCCGACCTGGCGATCGCGCACGGCTCGGTCGACCTCGCCGTCGTCTCGGCTCTGCTCCGCATTCCCTCGGCCCAGATGCAGGACTACGAGTTCGCCGGCCTGCAGCGCCAGCATCAGCTTCCGCGTCGCGCGGCGGGTGCTCGTCCCCGACGCGATCCCGCTCGAGCGCCTGCGGCGGATCGGCGCCAAGGAGCGGACAAGCTGGTCCGCTACCCGGGCCTCAAGGAGGAGTACTACCTGGCCGACTTCGAGCCCGACCCGGCGGTGCTCGACGAGCTCGGGCTCGACCGCGAGAAGGTCCTCGTGGTCGTGCGGCCGCCGCCGGAGACCTCCGAGTACCACGCGCCAAGCGACCTCTACGGTCGAGTCGATCCAGCCGGCTGGCCAGGTGCCGCTGAGGTCCAGGCGGTCGTCATCCCCCGCACCGAGCGCCAGGCGATAGCGGCTGCGGCAGTTGGGCGCCCCCAACCTGCTCGTCCCCGAGCGGGCGATCGACGCCCAGAGCCTGATCGCCTACGCCGATCTCGTCGTCAGCGCCGGCGGCACGATGAACCGCGAGGCGGTGGCGCTCGGCACGCCCGTCTTCACCACCTTCGCCGGACGCATGGGCGGCGTCGACGAGAAGCTGATCGAGGAAGGTCGCCTGCGCGTTCTCAAGGACGCGAACGACCTGCCCCTGCGCAAGCGCGAAAACCCGGTCGGCGTGCTCAACCGCCGCGACCCGGACCTGCTGGTCGAGGGCGTGCTCGGGGCCGTCGAAACCTTGGAGTAGCCTGAGCGCGCCCGATCCACGTCGTCGGGCGCCCGCGAAATGGCATCGACAACCGACGCCGTCCTCGCCTTCCTCGCAGCCGCGGCGATCGCCTGGCTGCTGGTGCCCTACGCCGAGCGCCTCGCCTACCGGATCGGGGCGATCGACCCGCCCAAGGAACGGGGCCTGCACGACCGCCCGATGCCGCGGCTCTCCGGCCTGGCGATCCTCGCCGGGGTCGAGGTCGCCGGCTGGATCTGGCTGCCGTCCGACGGCGAGAGCCGCTCGATCCTGCTCGGGGCGGCGGCGATCGCCGCGGTCGGGGTCGTCGACGACGTGCGCGGCCTGCCGGCGCTGCCGAAGCTGCTCGGCCAGATCGCCGCGGCGACGATCCCGGTGCTCGGCGGGAGTGCGCGCCGGACGTCCTCACCCTGCCCTTCGTCGGCGGCTTCTCGCTCGGCTGGCCCGCCTACCCGCTCACCGTGATCGGGATCGTCGCCGTCGTCAACGTGATCAACTTCATCGACGGCATCGACGGCCTCGCCGCCGGCGTCTGCACGATCGCCGCGATCGCCTTCGCGGTGATCGCCCTCTCGCTGGAACGCGACGCCGCCGGCGTGCTGGCGGCGCTTACCGCGGGCGCCGCGCTCGGCTTCCTCCGCCACGGTTTCCCGCCCGCCTCGAGCTTCATGGGAGACACCGGCTCCAACCTGCTCGGCTACCTGCTCGCGACGATCGCGGTGCAGGGGGCGCTGAAGACGAACGCCGTCGTCGCCCTGATCCTGCCCTTGGTCGTGCTCGCGGTGCCGATCCTCGACACCGGCTTCGTCGTCGCCAAGCGGCTCAAATACGGCCAGCCGATCTACCGGGCCGACGCCTGGCACTTCCACCACCGGATGGCCAACATCGGCTTCTCCCAGCGCCGCACCCTCGCCTACCTCTACGGCTGGACGCTCGTCCTCGCCGGCCTCGCCCTCGCCCTGCGCTTCGTCCCCTACAGCGACAACCACGGCCACTTCCACCCCTTCTGGACCGACGGTGATGGTCGCCTGCGGGCTGATCGCGCTCGCCTCCAGCGTCTACCTGATCTACGTCCTGGAGATCCTCAAGTTGCGCCGCGGCCGCCTCAACCCGCAGACCGGCGAATTCGAAGCGATCCAGCTGGACGGGGACGGCCCGGGGGCCGAGTCCCCCGCGAGCCCGCCGAGCGGTAGTGGCAAGGCTCACGAACCGGCTCTGCAACGCGGATCGGGGCCCCTTTCGGATATAGTCGCCAATCCGCCCGCTCGGCCCGAGCCGGGCGGTTTTATGTCTCCTCCAAAGTACGTCGACCTCCTGGCGCTCGCCGCCGCCCTGGCCGTGTTCGCGCTCGGCGGCTTCCCGCTGCTCGGCTACGCCGTCGCCGCCGCCGCCTGGCTCGCCCAGCGCGGCGATCCAGCTGCTCGCCGGCCGCCGCGCCGGCGAGCGAGCTGGCAGCAGGGCAACCGCCAGCAGGCGATGGGGATGATCGCGGCGACGACGCTCGGCCGCGTCTGGCTGATGGCGACCGCCGTGCTGCTGGTCGGCCTCGCCGAGCGCCAGGCCGGCCTCGCCGCCGCGCTCCTGCTCGCTCGCCCTCTTCACGATCTCCTTCGCCGCCCAGGGCGTCGCCCACCTGCTTCGAGCCGGAGGGCCAGAGGATCCGCGCCCGATGAAGACGCGAGACCAAAGTCCTGATCGGCCTCGGCGCCTACCTGGCGATCGCGATCCTGATGCTGCTGATCTTCGGCAACGAGGGCAAGAACGAAGCCTTCAAGCCGCAGAACGAGTTCAAGCTCGAACCGTGGATCCCGATCCACCTCGGCAGCCTCGACCTCAGCATCAACAAGGCGGTCCTCTACCTGGTGCTCGCCAGCGCCCTGACGATCTTCACGATGGTCTGGATCGCGCGCCGCATGCAGCAGAAGCCCAACCGCGTGCAGACCGCGGTCGAGGTCGCCTACGACCTGACCAAGAACAACATCACCGGGCGGCAACCTCGACGCCGGCAAGACGGCGGCCCGCTGGTTCCCCTTCCTCGCCGCCCTCTTCTTCTTCATCTGGTTCTCGAACATGCTCGGCTTCCTGCCGCTGCCGACCAACACCGAGCACACGATCAGCGTCTTCGGCGCTGCAGATCCCCGCCTTCGCGATCTACGCGGCGACGGCGAACATCTCGATCCCGCTCGTCCTCACCCTGGTCGTCTGGTTCTCCTACCACGTCGAAGGCGATCCGGGCCAAGGGCTTCTTCCCCTACCTGGCGAGCTGGCTGCCGCCGGGCCTCGAGGACATGAACCCGATCGGCAAGGCGCTTCATCTTCGTGATCGAGGCGATCTCCCACTTCGCGCGGCTGATCTCGCTCTCCGTCCGTCTCTTCGCCAACATCCTCGCCGGCCACCTGCTGCTGCTCTTCATGGGCGGCGGCCTGGCCGTGCTGCTCGGCATCGCGGCGCTCGGCGCGCTCACCTTCCCGCTCGCCTTCTTCTTCTTCGTGCTGGAGGTCGGCCTTATCGCAACGCTGCAGGCGTTTATCTTCTCGACCCTCACCGCCATCTACATCGGCGGAGCCACCGCCGCAAGCCACTAGAAAAGGAGCACTGCTTTCATGGACCTGTCCCCCGTCGCCGCCGCCATCACCGACGAAGGCGTGAAAAGCGCCGGCAAGGCGATCGCCCTCGGCGTCGGCGCCGGCCTCGGCTCGATCGGCGCCGGCATCGGCATCGGCTTCATCTTCGGCAAGGAGATCGAGTCGGTCGCCCGCCAGCCCGAGATGAAAAACGAGCTCGAAGAGCATCCGCTGGCTCGGCTTCGCGCTGACCGAGGCGGTCGCCTTCTACACCTTCATCTTCGGCCTGATCGCCTTCTTCCTCTCAGGAGCAGATGGCGCTCGCTCGGCCACATAGCCGCGCTGCCGCTCGCCGCCGAGAAGGGCGGCGGCAGCTTCCTGGTCTCGCCGGGCCTCGGCCTGATGATCTGGACGCTGGTGCTGTTCCTGTTCACGATGTGGGTGCTGAGCAAGCTCGCCTTCCCGAAGATCCAGGAGGCGCTCGACAAGCGCGCCAAGGCGATCGGCGAGTCGATCGAGGCGGCGGAGCGGCAGCGGCGGGAATCCGACGAGCTGCTCGAGGAGTACCGCGGCGCGGCTCGCCGAGGCGCGCGAGCAGGCCGACGACATCATGGCCCGCGCCCGCAAGGCGGCCGAGACGGCGGAAGCCGAGGCGACCGCGGCGGGCAAGGAGAAGCGCGAGGAGCTGGTCGCCGCGGCGAAGCGCGACATCGAGGCGGAGACGCGGCGCTCGCTGGAGCAGATCCGCAAGGAGGTCGCCGACCTCACCGTGCTGGCGACCGAGAAGGTGACCCGCAAGTCGCTCACCGCCGAGGACCAGCGGCGCCTCGTCGAGGAGGCGCTCAGCGAGGTCGACTTCACGGCGCTCTCGGGGTCGGAGAACTAGCGCATGCAGGACGCCGCCCGCGTATACGCCGAGGCGCTCTTCGACGTCGCCAGGGAGAAGGGCAAGCTCGACGCGATCCGCGAGCGAGCTGGCCCAGTTCGCCGACGCCGCTCGACGCCGACCGCGAGCTGCAGGTCTTCCTCTTCAGCCCCTACTTCTCCTCGGCGGAGAAGGTCGACGGGGCTGAAGCGCGCCGTCAGCGGCGCCGAGCCGGAGCTGCTCAACTTCCTCGAGCTGCTGATCGAGAAGCAGCGGATGCCGGAGATCTTCCGCATCCGGCGCCGCTTCGACGAGCTGTGGAAGCGGGAGAACCGGCGGATCGACGTGACCGTGACCAGCGCGGTCGAGCTGGACCCCGCGGTGGTGGCGAAGATCGGCGAGGAGATCGAGCGCCAGACCGGCCAGCAAGGTCGAGCTGGCCAGCCGCGTCGACGCGGAGATCCTCGGCGGCATCGTCCTGCAGGTCGGCAACATGGTCCTCGACGCGAGCATCCGCAATCGCTTGGAGAAACTTCGAAAGAGCGTCGCCCAGGCGGCGTAAGGAGGCATAGAGCACCGCAATGGAGATCAAGCCCGACGAGATCGCAAGCATCCTCAGGGAGAGGATCGAGGGACTGGACACCGGCAGCGCCGACCTCTCCGAGGTGGGCACGGTGCTCTCCGTCGCCGACGGCATCGCCCGCATCCACGGCCTCGACAACTGCATGGCGCTGGAGATGCTCGAGCTGCCGCACGGCGTCACCGGCCTGGCGCTGAACCTCGAGGCCGACAACGTCGGCGCCGTGCTGTTCGGCGAGTGGGACAAGATCGTCGAGGGCGACACGGTGAAGCGCACCGGCCACCTGCTGCGGATCCCCGTCGGCGAGGAGCTGCTCGGCCGCCTGGTCGACCCGCTCGGCCGCCCGCTCGACGACAGGGGCGAGATCGCGACGACCGCAGACCCGCCCGGCCGAGTTCAAAGCGCCCGGCGTCGTCCAGCGCCAGCCGGTCGCCGAGCCGGTGCAGACCGGGCTGATGGCGATCGACGGGATGATCCCGATCGGCCGCGGCCAGCGAGAGCTGATCATCGGCGACCGCCAGACCGGCAAGACGGCGATCGCGATCGACACGATCATCAACAGCCGCGACAAGGACCTGATCTGCATCTACGTGGCGATCGGGCAGCGGATGTCGACCGTCGTCCAGCTCAAGGAGGTGCTGGAGGAGAACGGCGCGATGGAGAACACGATCATCGTCGCCGCCCCCGCCGACGAGGCGGCGCCGATCAAGTTCATCGCCCCCTACGCGGGCTGCGCGATGGGCGAGCACTTCCTCTACAACGGCAAGGCGGCGCTCTGCGTCTACGACGACCTCACCAAACACGCCTACGCCTACCGCCAGATGTCGCTGCTGCTGCGCCGCCCGCCGGGCCGCGAGGCCTACCCGGGCGACGTCTTCTACCTGCACTCGCGGCTGCTGGAGCGGGCGGTGAAGCTGAACGACGAGCTGGGCGGCGGCTCGCTGACGGCGCTGCCGATCATCGAGACCCAGGCCGGCGACGTCTCCGCCTACATCCCGACCAACGTCATCTCGATCACCGACGGCCAGATCTTCCTCGAGTCCGACCTCTTCTACTCGGGCGTGCGGCCGGCGATCAACGTCGGCATCTCGGTCTCGCGGGTGGGCGGCAACGCGCAGACCAAGGCGATGAAGAAGGTCGCCGGCAAGCTGCGCCTCGACCTCTCCCAGTACCGCGACCTCGAGGCCTTCGCCCAGTTCGGCTCCGAGCTCGACCCGGAGACGCAGAAGACGCTGAACCGCGGCGAGCGCCTGGTCGAGATGCTGAAGCAGAAGGAGCGCGAGCCGCTCGAGATGGCCGACCAGGTCGCCGCGATCTACTCCGGCACCGGCGGCTTCCTCGACCGGATCAAGACCGAGCGGGTCGGCGAGTTCCTGCGCGACCTGCGCACCCGCCTGCACGCCGAGAAGGCCGAGCTGCTGGGGCGGATCGACGAGACCGGCAAGCTCGAGGAGGCCGACGAGGAGGAGCTGGGCGCGGCGATCCGCGAGTTCGTCGACGACTTCGGGCCCGACTTCGACGAGCACGGCGACCCGGTCGAGAAGGGCGAGTCGGACCGCATCCACTCCAAGCGAGGAGCGGGCGAGGCCGAGCCGCGTCGAGGAGGCCGAGGCCGAGAGGCCGAGAAGGAGGCGACGCCAGCCTGACGGCGGGCGGGCTCGGCTAGACCATGGCGACCCAGAAGGAAGTCAAGAGCCGCATCGCGTCGATCAAGAACATCAACAAGATCACGCGGGCGATGGAGATGGTGGCCGGCGGCGCGGCTGCGCCGCGCCGAGCAGCGGATCGCAGCAGCTGCGCCCCTATGCGCAGGGGATGCGCAAGCTGACGCGGCGCGCCGCCGAGCAGGCGGGCGGCATCCCGCGCGTGCCGGTGCTGGTCGAGCGCGAGCGAGGTGAGCCGGGTCGGCGTCGTGCTGATCACCGGCGACCGCGGCCTGGCCGGCGCCTTCAACACGAACATCATCCGCGAGGGCATGCGGCTCGGCAGGCGAGCTGCGCGAGCAGGGCGTCGAGCCCGCCTTCTCGGCGGTGGGGCGCAAGGGCGTCTCCGCCCTCACCTTCCGCAAGCAGGACGCTGCGCACCTCCTACGTCGGCTTCACCGACCGCCCCGGCTTCGCCAACGCGCGCGAGATCGGCGAGGAGCTGACCGCGCGCTACGTCGACGAGGAGCTGGACCGGGTCGAGCTGGTCTACAACCGCTACGTCTCGCCGCTCACCCAGCACGTCTGGCGGCAGACGCTGCTGCCGCTGCAGCAGGCCGACGTGATCGGCGAGGGGGTCGAGGCGGAGGAAGCGCGAGGCCGAGGAGACCGAGATCGAGCGGGCCCACAGCCGCTCGCTGTGGATCTACGAGCCCGACGCCGAGGAGCTGCTGGCCCAGCTGATCCCCGAGTACGTGAACATCTCCGTCTACCGGGCGCTGCTCGAGTCCGCCGCCTCCGAGCTGGGGGCGCGGATGACCGCGATGCGCAACGCCGCGGAGAACGCGGAGACGATGATGGAGGACCTGACCCTGGAGATGAACCGGGTCAGGCAGGCGGAGATCACCCAGGAGATCCTGGAGGTCGTCGCCGGCGCCGAGGCGCTTGGTTAAGGGCTTTGTCTGAGACGAGAAAAGGAACCAATGGCTGAGACAACGAACGGAACGAATGTGGGGCGGGTCGAGCAGGTGACCGGCGTCGTCGTCGACGCGGTCTTCCCCGACAAGCTGCCGGGGATCTACTCGGCGGTGAAGATCGAGATGACGGGCGACGAGGACCGCGAGGCGACCGAGCTGGTCTGCGAGGTGCAGCAGCACCTCGGCGACGACCGGGTGCGCACGGTGGCGATGGACGCCACCGACGGCCTGCAGCGCGGCGACCGGGTGATCGACACCGGCGGGCCGATCACGGTCCCGGTCGGCGACGCGACGCTGGGACGGATCTTCAACCTGCTCGGCGAGCCGATCGACCAGGGCGAGCCGGTGGAGGCCGAGCGAGCGCTGGCCGATCCACCGCCCGGCGCCCGACGTCGCGGACCTCGCCCCGACCCAGGAGATCCTCGAGACGGGGATCAAGGTGATCGACCTGCTCGCGCCCTACGCGAAGGGCGGCAAGGTCGGCCTGTTCGGCGGCGCCGGCGTCGGCAAGACCGTGCTGATCCAGGAGCTGATCCGCAGCATCGCCGAGGAGCACGAAGGGCTCTCGGCCTTCTGCGGCGTCGGCGAGCGCTCGCGCGAGGGCAACGACCTCTGGATCGAGATGAAGGAGTCGGGCGTGATCGACAAGACGATGCTCGTCTTCGGCCAGATGAACGAGCCGCCCGGCGCCCGCCTGCGCGTCGCGCTCTCCGGGCTGACGATGGCCGAGTACTACCGCGAGCAGCGGCGGCCAGGACGTGCTGCTCTTCATCGACAACATCTTCCGCTTCGTGCAGGCGGGCTCCGAGGTCTCGGCGCTGCTCGGCCGGATGCCCTCCGCGGTCGGCTACCAGCCGACCCTGGAGACGGAGATGGGCGGCCTGCAGGAGCGGATCACCTCGACCGAGCGCGGCTCGGTCACCTCGGTGCAGGCGATCTACGTCCCCGCCGACGACCTCACCGACCCGGCGCCGGCCTCCGTGTTCGCCCACCTCAACGCGACCACGGTGCTCTCGCGGGCGATCTCCGAGAAGGGCATCTACCCGGCGGTCGACCCGCTCGACTCGACCTCGACGATCCTCAAGCCGGACGTCGTCGGCGAGGAGCACTACCGCACCGCGACCGAGGTCCAGGAGGTGCTGCAGCGCTACAAGGAGCTGCAGGACATCATCGCGATCCTCGGCATCGACGAGCTCTCCGACGAGGACAAGCAGACGGTCTCGCGGGCGCGCAAGATCGAGCGCTTCCTCTCGCAGCCGTTCTTCGTCGCCGAGCAGTTCACCGGCCGCAGCGGCGAGTACGTGCCGGTCGCCGAGACGGTGCGCGGCTTCCGCGAGATCCTCGACGGCGAGCACGACGACCTGCCGGAGGGCGCCTTCTACATGAAGGGCTCGATCGACCAGGTGACCGAGGACGCCGGCGCGGCGCGCGGCCGCCTAGGAGGCCAGCTTGGCCGGCGAGCACAGCTTCGACGTCGAGGTCCTCACCCCGGAGGGGGAGGTCTGCGGCGGCGAGGTGCGCCAGGTCTCGACCCGGACCGCGGTCGGCGAGATCGGCATCCTCGCCAACCACGCGCCGCTGCTGGCGGCGCTGCGGCCGGCCGAGCTGCGGCTCCACGTCACCGAGTCCGAGACGCGGCGCTACGCCCAGGCGCACGGCTGGCTGCAGGTGTTCGGCAACCGGGCGCGGCTGCTGGTCGAGGAGGCGATCGCGCCCGAGGACCTCGACGCCGGCGCGCTGAAGGAGCAGCTCGCCGACGCCGAGCGGCGCCTCGGCGAGTCCGAGAAGGGGAGCGGCGCCTGGGGCCGGGCTCAGAAGGACCGCGACCGGGCGGAAGCGTTCCTCAGCATCGCCGACGGGATGAGCGAGGAGCTGGTAGCCCTCGCCCAGCGGCTGATCGGCTACGACACGTCCGAGCCCGAGGCGGTCCTCGAAGCGGCCGGGCTTCGTCAAGGGCTGGCTCGAGGCGCGGGGCATAGAGGCCGAGCGCGACGAGGTGCGCGGCCTGCCGGTGCTGCGGGCCGAGGTCGGGCCGGAGGGGGCGCCGACAGTCGTCCTGCACGGCCACCTCGACGTGGTCCCCGGTCGGCCGGGCCAGTTCGAGCCGCGGGTCGAGGGCGACCGCCTCTACGGCCGGGGCGCCTACGACATGAAGGGGGCGCTGGCGGCGATGCTGCTGACCACGGCGGCGATGCGGGACCAGGACGCGGGTGCGGGTGCGGCTGGGGATCGTCGGCGACGAGGAGTCCGAGGAGGAGGCCGAACGCGGCAGCGACCGCCTGGTCGACAGCGGCTTCGTCGGCGACTTCGCGATCACCGGCGAGCCGACCGACCTGCAGATCGGGGTCGAGGCGAAGGGCGTGCTGGCGCTGCGGCTGGAGGTGGGCGGCGTCGCCGCGCACGGCGCCACGCCGTGGCTGGGCGACAACGCGGTGCTGAAGGCGCTCGACGTTTTCCGCAGCATCGAGTCGCTACCGTTTGCCCGGCACAGCTCGGAGCTGTTCGACCGCCCCTCGATCAACCTCGGCCGGATCCTGGGCGGCGACGCGCTCAACAAGGTGCCCGACCGATGCGCGATCGACGTCGACATCCGCTACCTGCCCGACCAGGACCCGGCCGCCGTCCTCGAGCAGGTGCGCGGCCTTCCCGACGCCGAGGTGACGCCGCTCTTCACCCGGCCGCCGG
This sequence comes from uncultured Solirubrobacterales bacterium, assembly GCA_963696185.1. Taxonomy (GTDB): domain Bacteria; phylum Actinomycetota; class Thermoleophilia; order Solirubrobacterales; family 70-9; genus VRUE01. The sequence goes on along the minus strand of OY968825.1, from coordinate 810,791 downwards.
CCGTGGTCGACCGCGACTCGCCCTTCGTGCGGGCGCTGCGCGAGGCGGCGAGCGGCGCACCACGACGGCGAGCCGATGAGCGTCGGGCGCGACGGCGCCTCCGATGCCGTCTCCTTCCTGCGGGTCGGGGTGCCGGCGGTCGAGTTCGGCCCGGTGCGGCGAGGGGCACCACGGCCCCGAGGAGTGGGTTTCGATCTCCTCGCTGGAGGCCTACCGGCAGACGCTCGACACCTTCCTGCGCGCGTCCCGATCGCCTGGGCGCTTGAGCGTCGCGATGACCGAGCCCTGCTCACGAAGAAGCCGCCGCCCGCCGGCGACCACGAGCCGCCGCCGAAGCCGAAGCGCTACTGGTGGCGCTTCACCGCTCGCCTCGCTGGTGATCGTCAGCGCCACCGCGGCGGCGACGGCGATCAGCATCCTGCTCTACGTCGGCAGCATCGCCACGGCGCTCTCCCACCACAACGTCTACGAAGAACAAGCTCGCCCGCTACCTCTCGCAGGTCCACGGCGGCGAGCCGGAGAACCATCCTCATCCTCGGCTCCGACAAACGGGCCAACCTCGGCGAACAGCGCGGCCGCTCCGACACGACGATCCTGCTGCGGCTCGACCCGAACCGCAACGCGATCGCGGTGATGTCGATCCCGCGCGACCTCAAGGTCGACATCCCCGGCTACGGCACCGCCAAGTTCAACGCCGCCTACACCTACGGCGGGCCGAAGCTGACCCTGCGCGTGGTCAAGGAACTGACCGGCCTGAAAATCAACCACTTCGTCAACGTCGACTTCCTCGGCTTCGTGCGGGCCGTCAACGCGATCGGCTGCGTCTACACCGACGTCGACCGCCGCTACTACCACTCCAACGAAGGCCTGCCGCCCTCCGAACAGTATTCGGAAATCGACATCCAGCCCGGCTACCAGCGTCCTCTGCGGCACGAAGGCGCTGGAGTACGTGCGCTACCGCCACACCGACACCGACCTGGTCCGCTCCGCCCGCCAGCAGGACTTCCTCAGCGCCGCCCGCCAGCGGGTGCCGATCTCGCAGCTCGTGCTCGGCCAGAACAGCCTGATCGACATCTTCACCAAGTACACGACCTCCGACATCAACAACGCCGAAACGATGCTCCAGGTGCTGAAACTGTTCATCGCCTCGCGCAACGCGACGATCGAGGAGGTCCACTTCCCGGCGACGCTCGGGCCCGAGCTACGTCTACGCGTCGGAGGGCGCGATCCACGGCGCCGTCAACGAAGTTCCTCGGGATCGAAGCGAGCGGCGGGCCGCGCAGAGCTCGCCAGCAAGCCAGCGGGCGCCGCGAAGAGGGCCGGCGCACCGCCGACGAAGCCGCAGCCGGCGAAGCCGAGCCCTCCGGCGGCGACGGGCTGGTGCCGGCCGCGGAAGCCGGCGAGCTCGAGGCGGAGGCGGTCGCCCGCGAGGCTCGCAGCGCCTTCCCGGTCTTCTACCCGACCCGGCTGCCGGCCGGGGCCGCCTTCGTGCGAAACTCGACCTACGACCACGTGCAGAACCCCTGCGTCTACCACCTCAAGGACACCAGACGGCCACCGCCACGAGGCCTACCGGATGGTGCGGCAGTTCGGCCCCTACTCCGAAACCCACTACTTCGGCGTGCAGGGGATCCAGGGCTGGTCCGAACCCGCCGATCCTCAGCAACCCGACCGTGACCGAGACGCTCGGCGGTCGCGAGTACGAGATCTTCACCAACGGCGGCAGGTCAGGATGGTCGCCTGGCACCGCGGCGAAGACACCTACTGGGTGGCCAACGCCTGCTCAACACGCTGACCAACGACCAGATGATGGGGATGGCGCGCTCGGTCGAGCGTGATAATCCCCAAGCCGGAGGCGAGCGGAAGGGACGCGGCGATGACGGCGGGCAGGGAGCCGATCGGCGTGATCGGAGTCGGCTGGGTGGGGCTGGTCACCGCCGCCTGCTTTGCCGAGCTCGGCCACCGGGTGGTGGCGCGGGACGATCGTTGCCCGAGAAGGTCGAGGCGCTCTCGCGCGGCGAGACGCCGATCCACGAGCCCGGCCTCGACGAGCTGCTGCGCGCGCAACGCCGAGCGGCTCACCTTCACCACCGACATGGCGGAGCTGCTGGACGGCGGCGCGGCTGCTCTTCGTCTGCGTCGACACGCCGCCGACCTACTCCGGCGACGCCGACCTCTCGCGGGTCCGCTCGGTCGTCGAGGAGCTGAGCGCCGACGGCGACCACGTGCTGGTGATGAAGAGCACCGTGCCGGCGGGCACAGGGGCGTCGATCCGGCGCGAGCTGCCCGGCGTCCCCTACGTCTCCTGCCCCGAGTTCCTCAAGGAGGGCTCGGCGGTCGCGGACTTCATGCACCCCGACCGGGTCGTGATCGGCGCCGACCGCGGCGACGAGGAGGCCGGCGACGCGGTGGCGCGCGCTCTACGAGCCGCTCGGCGGGGAGATCGTCCGCACCGACGTCGCCAGCGCCGAGATGATCAAGCTCGCCTCCAACGCCTTCCTCGCGACCAAGATCTCCTTCGTCAACGAGATCGCCAACGTCTGCGAGGAGGTCGGCGCCGACGTCGCCGAGGTGGCTCGCGGGATGGGCCTCGACAGGCGGATCGGCCCCTCCTTCCTGCGCGCCGGGATCGGCTACGGGGGCTCCTGCTTCCCGAAGGACGTCAGCGCGCTGAAGATGCTGGCCGGCAACACCGGCTACCACTTTCAGCTGCTCAACGCGGTGATCGAGGTGAACGAGCTGCAGAAGCGGCGGGTCGTGGGCAAGCTGGAGAAGCACCTCGGCTCCCTGCTCGGCACGCCGGGTCGCGCTGCTGGGCCTGGCCTTCAAGCCCGACACCGACGACATGCGCGAGGCGTCGAGCCTGGTGCTGGCGGCGCGCCTGCAGGGCGAGGGCGCGGAGGTGGTCGCCTATGACCCGGTGGCCGCGGAGCGCCGCGCACGGAGCTGCTGCGACTCGGTCGAGCTGTCGCGGCCTCGGCGCTGGAGGCGCTGGAGGGCGCCGACGCGGCGGTGCTGGTCACCGAGTGGCCCGAGTTCGCCGAGCTGGACTGGGCCGCGGCGGCGGCAGCGGATGGCGCGGCCGCTGATCGTCGACGGCCGCAATTTCCTCGACCCCGAAGCTGCGCGCGGGTTCGCTACGAGGGCATCGGCCGGGATATCGAGCCGTACTGAGGGCCTATCGGCAGGTCGAATCTCGCACTTCGCGTCAGCGCCCTCGGTCGCCGACGTCGCCGCACCGAGCAACCGAGCGGACTCGCCGGTAGGCGCGCTGGACGATGCAGGCGATCGTTCTCGTAGGAGGCGAGGGGACGCGGCTGCGGCCGCTGACCGCTGTCGGTGCCGAAGCCGGCGCTGACCCTCGTCGACCGGCCCTTCCTCGCCTACATGATCGAGTGGCTGGCGGGCCACGGGGTCACCGAGGTCGTCCTCGCCTGCGGCTTCCTGCCCGACGTGCTGCGCGAGGCGCTCGCCGGCGAGGAGGAGCGGGCCGGCGCCAGCGATCCGCTACGTGGTCGAGCCCGAGCCGCGCGGCACCGCGGGCGCGATCCGCTTCGCGGCCGACGAGCTGGGCGAGCGACCTCGAGGACCGCTTCCTGGCGCTCAACGGCGACGTCCTCACCGACCTCGACCTGACCGCGCTGCTGCGCGCGCACGAGGAGCGCGGGGCGCGGGCCACCATCGGCCTGCACCCGGTCGAGGACTCCTCCGCCTACGGCCTGGTCCGACCGGGCGACCGGTGGCGAGGTCCTGCAGTTCCTGGAGAAGACCGGGAAGCGGGCGCCCGGCGAGGTCAACGCCGGGATGTACGTGCTGGAGCGCTCCGTGCTGGACCTGATCCCGCCCGGCGAGAACGTCTCGATCGAGCGCGACGTCTTCCCGCGGCTGGTCGGCGACGGCCTGTACGGGCTGCGGCTGGACGGCTACTGGATGGACATCGGGACGCCCGAGCGCTACCTGCAGGCGAGCTGGGACATCCTCGAGGGCCGGGTCGAGACGCGGGTCGAGCCGACCGCGCCCGGGATGCTTCGTCGCTCCGGGCGCCGACGTCGCAGGCGGGCGCGAGGGTCGGCCCGCGCGCGGTGGTCTCGGCCCCGGCTGCCGGGTCGGGGCCCGGAGCGGAGGTGCGCGAGTCGGTTCTGCTCGACGGCTGCGTGGTCGGCGAGGGCGCGCGGGTCGAGCGGCTCGATCCTCGCCCCCGGGGTCGAGGTGGCCGCCGGGCGCCGGGCTCGACGGCGCCGTTGTCGGCCGCGGATGAAAGAGTTGCCGCTCAATGACGTGATGCTCGACGACGTCCTCGCCATCCCCGACCACCTGCGCGACGCGCTCTGGCGGATCGAGTCCGCGCACGGCTCGAGCCGGCCGAGTCCGCCGGCCTGCTGGTCTGCGGGATGGGCGGCTCGGCGATCGGCGGCGACCTTGCCGCCGCGGCGCTCGGCGACCGCCTCACCCGGCCGCTGCTCACCGTGCGCGGCTATGAGCTGCCGAGCTGGGCGACGCCGGAGTGGACGGTGCTCTGCTCGAGCTACTCGGGCGAGACCGAGGAGACGCTCGCCTGCTTCGCCGCCGCCGAGGCGCTCGGCGCCAGGCGCATCGTCGTCAGCACGGGCGGCGCGCTGGCCGAGGCCGCCCGCGAGGCGGGCGTGCCGGTGGTCGGCCTGCCGGGCATCCTGCAGCCGCGCGCCGCTGTCGCCTACATGTTCGCCGCCGCCGCCGAGGTCGCCGCGCTGGCCGGGAGCGGCGCCGCGCATCCACACCGAGATCGACACCGCCGCCGCGTTCCTGGAGGAGCAGCTCGGACGAGCTCCGCGGCGCGCGCCGCCGAGCTCGCCGCGCCGCCTCGAGGGCCCGCTGCCGGTCGTCTACGGCGCCGACCTGACCGCGCCGGTCGCGCGTCGCTGGAAGGCGCAGGTCAACGAGAACGCCAAGCTCCCCGCCTTCTTCTCCGAGCTGCCGGAGGCCGACCACAACGAGCTCTGCGGCTGGGCCGGCGCCGCCGCCGCGGCGCGAGGCTCTCCGCCGTCCTGCTCGAGGACGCCGACCAGCACCCGCGCGAGCGCCGCCGCTTCGAGCTGACCGCCGAGGCGATCGCCGCCGGTGGGGCCGAGGTCGTGCGGGTGGAGACGGTCGGCGAGACGCGCGTCGAGCGGCTGCTCTGGGCGGTGATGCTCGGCGACCTGGTCTCGGTGGAGCTTGCCGAGGCGCGCGGCGTCGACCCCGTCCCGGTCGAGGCGATCGAGGGCTTCAAGGCGGCGCTCGGCCGTCCCTAGCGCATGAACGAGTGACGAGTTGACACCCCTATAGGGTCATCAACTCATCACTCGTTGCGGGCGCGGCCTATCCTTCGCCGGTCCGCACGTGCAAAGCCCGAGAAAGGAACCGATGGCAACCGCCACCTCAAACTACAAGGTCGCCGACATCGACCTCGCCGACTTCGGGCGCAAGGAGATCGCCCTCGCCGAGGTGGAGATGCCCGGCCTGATGCAGACCCGCGAGGAGTTCGCGGCGCAGCAGCCGCTGAAGGGGGCGCGGATCACCGGCTCGCTCCACATGACGGTGCAGACCGCCGTGCTGATCGAGACCCTGATCGCCCTCGGTGCCGAGGTCCGCTGGGCCAGCTGCAACATCTTCTCCACGCAGGACCACGCCGCGGCCGCGATCGCCGCCGCCGGCATCCCGGTCTTCGCCTGGAAGGGCGAGACCCTGGAGGAGTACTGGTGGTGCACCGAGCAGGCCCTGCTCTGGCCCGACGGCGAGGGCCCGAACATGATCCTCGACGACGGCGGCGACGCCACCCTGCTCGTCCACAAGGGCGTCGAGTTCGAGAAGGCGGGCGCCGTGCCCGACCCGGCCTCGGCCGACTCGGAGGAGCTCCGCGTCGTGCTCGAGACCCTGCAGCGCTCGCTCGAATCCGACCCGCAGCGCTGGACGCGGATCGCCGAGGGGATCAAGGGGGTCACCGAGGAGACGACCACCGGCGTGCACCGGCTCTACCAGCTGGCCGAGACCGGCGACCTGCTCTTCCCGGCGATCAACGTCAACGACTCGGTCACCAAGTCGAAGTTCGACAACCTCTACGGCTGCCGCCACTCGCTGATCGACGGGATCAACCGCGCCACCGACGTGATGATCGGCGGCAAGGTCGCCGTCGTCTGCGGCTACGGCGACGTCGGCAAGGGCTGCGCCGAGTCGCTGCGCGGCCAGGGCGCTCGCGTGATCGTCACCGAGATCGACCCGATCTGCGCCCTGCAGGCGGCGATGGAGGGCTACGAGGTGCGGACGCTCGAGGACGTCGTCGAGACGGCCGACATCTTCATCACCGCCACCGGCAACAGGGACATCGTCACCGCCGACCACATGGCGCGGATGAAGCACAACGCGATCGTCGGCAACATCGGCCACTTCGACAACGAGATCGACGTCGCCGGGCTCGAATCCTCGCCGGCCGAGAGGGTCAACATCAAGCCGCAGGTCGACGAGTGGCGCTTCCCCGACGGCCACTCGATCATCCTCCTCTCCGAGGGCCGCCTGCTCAACCTCGGCAACGCGACCGGGCACCCGAGCTTCGTGATGTCGAACTCGTTCACCAACCAGGTGATCGCGCAGATCGAGCTCTACGGCCAGCCCGAGGGGTTCACGGCCAAGGAGGTCACCGTGCTGCCCAAGCACCTCGACGAGAAGGTCGCGCGGCTGCACCTCGCGGCGCTCGGCGTCAAGCTCACCGAGCTGTCCGAGGAGCAGGCCGCCTACCTCGGCATCCCGGTCGAGGGCCCCTACAAGCCCGATCACTACCGCTACTGAGGTCGGCGCATGAAGGCGATGGTCCTCGCGGCCGGGCTGGGGACGCGGCTGCGGCCGATCACCTACGGGATGCCGAAGCCGATGGTGCCGGTGCTGAACCGGCCGGTGATGGAGCACATCCTCGCGCCTGCTCGCCCGCCACGGCTTCGCCGAGGCGATCGCCAACCTGCACTGGTTCCCGGAGACTGATCGAGGGCCGCTTCGGCGACGGCTCGGCGCTCGGCCTCGAGCCTCTCCTACAGCCGCGAGGAGCGGCTGCTCGGCACCGCGGGCGGCGTCCGCAACGCGGCCGGGTTCCTCGGCGACTCCTTCCTGGTGATCTCCGGCGACGCGCTCACCGACATCGACCTCGGCGCGATGCGCGAGTTCCACGAGTCCCATGACGGGATCGCCACCGCTGGCGACGAAGCGGGTGCGCGACACCGAGCCAGTTCGGCGTCGCGATCGCCGCTGCCGATGGGCGGATCCAGGGCTTCCAGGAGAAGCCCGAGCCGGCCGAGGCGCTCTCCGACCTCGCCAACTGCGGCATCTACATGTTCCGCTCCGAGGTCTTCGACTTCTTCCCGAGCGCCGGGACGCAGCAAGGCGGCCGGCCCCGACGACGCGCCCGAGTTCGCCGACTGGGCGATGGACGTCTTCCCGGCGCTGCTGGAGAGCGACGTGCCCTTCTACTCGCACGAGATCGACGCCTACTGGAACGACATCGGCAACCTCGACGAGCTGCGCCAGGGCAACCTCGACGCGCTGCGCGGGGAGGTCGAGGTCGAGCCCGGGGCGGCGCGAGGTGGCCGACGGGCGTCTGCGGCCGCGAGCCCGCTCGACGGGGCCGAGGTCGACGGCGCCGGTCCTGGTCGGCGCCGGGGTCGAGCTCGGCGAGGGTGTCCGCATCGAGGGCCCGGCGATCGTCGGCGACGGCTGCCGGATCGGCGACGGCGCCCGCATCCGCGACGCGATCCTGCTGGAGCGGACGGAGCTTGCCGGCCGGGGCGATCCTGGTCGGCGGCATCGCGGCTCGCGCCAGGGACATCTTGACGGACTTTTGACAATCGGCGCGCCACGCGCGCGCCGCCGGCCCGCAGGATCGAGCCATGAGAGTTCCTGCACGCCGTCGCCCTCGGGCTCGTGCCGCCGCTCTGCGCAGCCTGCGGGCGCTCCTGCCGGCCCGAGCGCCGTCGTCTGCACCCGCTGCGCGCGCCGCCTCGCGTCGGCCGTCCCGCTCTCGGGCGACCGGGCCCCCCGGTATCGACCGCGCCTGGTCCTCGGCCCCGCACGAGGGCGTCGCCCGCGACCTCGTCACGGCGCTTGAAGTTCCGTCGCCTGCTGCCGGTCGCCGAGCTGATGGCCGATCGCATCCAGTGGCTGGCCCCGTCCGCCCTGCTCGGCGGCACGATCGTCCCCGTCCCGCCGGCGCCGCTGCGGTCGCTGCGGCGCGGCTTCGATCCCGCCGCCGAGCTGGCCGCCGCCCTCGCCGCCCGCCTCGCGGTGCCGCTGCGGCCCTGCCTGTGCGCAGCGGCGGCGGCCGCCAGGTGGGCCGGCGCCGCGTCGAGCGGATCGGCCATCCGCCGCACATCCACGCGAAGGGCGAGGTCGCCGCGCAGCGCCCTCCTCGTCGACGACGTGCTGACCACCGGCGCCACCCTCTCCGCCTGCGCCCGCGCCCTGCGCTCGGCCGGCTCCCTCCGCATCGTCGCCGTCACCTTCGCCCGCCGGCTCTAGCGGGGGTTATGTGCCCGATTCCCTTGTCTCGGCGAGAACGGCGGCGTACCATCGGAGGACGCGGCAATCGTGACCAAAGGAGGGGCTTCATGCGGATCGAGATTCGTGGTCGCAACGTCGAGGTCGACGACGAGCTGCGGGAGCAGGTCACGAAGCTGTTCCGGCGGGTCGGCAAGCAGGTCTCGCCGCTCGCGACGCTCGACGTGGAGCTGTCCGAGGAGCGCAACCCCGCCGATCCCGGACAGCCAGGTGGCCGAGGCGACCCTGCGCCTCAAAGGCGTGACGCTGCGCGCCCACGAGGCCTCGCCCGAGATGGCCCACACGATCCACGAGCTGGCCGAGGACATCCGCCGCCAGGTCAAGAAGCACCGCGACCTGCGCCGCAAGCGCAGCCAGACCAGGCGGCTGATCGGCCGCATTCGCGGGCGCACCGCCGAGTCCTAGGCCGAGCGGCGGGCGAAGCGCTCGCGCCGCCATCGCTACCCTTGGCCGATGCCCGCCGCAAGGGACATGGTCACGCGCGCGCTGCGCGTCGGAGAGGGGCGCAAATTCAAGGCCTACGAGAAGCGCGCCGAGGCGATCAACCGGATCGAGCCGGAGATGGAGCTGCTCGAGCGACGCCGAGCTGCGCGAGGAGGCCGACGCGCTGCGCGAGCGAGCCCGCGACGGCGAGTCGCTCGACGACCTCCTGCCCGAGGCCTTCGCGCTGACCCGCGAGGCCGCCCGCCGCACGCTCGGCCAGCGCCACTACGACGTGCAGCTGATCGGCGGCATGGTCCTCCACGACGGGGCGATCGCCGAGATGAAGACCGGCGAGGGCAAGACGCTGACGGCGACCCTCGCCGTCTTCCTCAACACGCTGGCCGGCGACAGCGTCCACGTCGTCACCGTCAACGACTACCTGGCCCGCCGCGACGCCGAGTGGATGAAGCCGATCTACGACGCGCTCGGGGTCAGCGTGGCGGCGATCCAGGACGTGCGACGACCACGACGCCCGGCAGCGCAAGTACGCCTGCGACGTCACCTACGGCACCAACTCCGAGTTCGGCTTCGACTACCTGCGCGACAACATGGCCGCGGCGCTCGAGCACTGCGTCCAGCGCGGCCACCACTTCGCGATCGTCGACGAGGTCGACAACATCCTGATCGACGAGGCGCGGACGCCGCTGATCATCTCCGGCGCCCCCGAGCAGGCGGCGCAGACCTACTACCACCTTCGCCCGCCTCGCCAAGCAGATGACGGGCGTCCCGGCCAAAGACAAGCTGCGCTCGCTGGGCGAGTCCAAAGACACCTCCGACGCCGACTACGACTACGAGTACGACGAGAAGCACAAGACGGTGGCGCCGACCGAGCGCGGCGTGAAGCGCGCCGAGGAGTTCATCGGCGTCGACAACCTCTACCTCGGCGAGCACGGCAGCCTCGTCAACCACCTGGTCCAGTCGCTCAAGGCCGAGTCGCTCTACAAGCGCGACAAGGACTACGCGGTGATCGACGGCGAGGTGATGATCATCGACGAGTTCACCGGCCGCATCCTCGAGGGGCGGCGCTGGTCGGAGGGTCTGCACCAGGCGGTCGAGGCGAAGGAGGGCGTGGCGATCCGCGAGGAGAACCAGACGCTCGCCACGATCACCCTGCAGAACTACTTCCGCCTCTACGACAAGCTCTCCGGGATGACCGGCACGGCGCTGACCGAGGCCACCGAGTTCATGAAGATCTACAAGATCCCGGTGGTCGAGATCCCGACCAACCAGCCGATGGTCCGGGCCGACCACAACGACCAGATCTTCAAAACCAAGGACGGCAAGTGGAAGGCGGTGCTCGACGAGATCTTCGCCCGCCACGAGCGCGGCCAGCCGATCCTCGTCGGCACGGTCTCGGTCGAGGTCTCGGAGATGATCTCCGGCGAGCTGAAGCGCCACGGGATCGAGCACGCCGTGCTGAACGCGAAGCCCGAGCACGCCCAGCGAGAGGGCGAACTGATCGCCCAGGCGGGCCGCAAGGGCGCGGTGATGATCGCCACCAACATGGCGGGCCGCGGGGTCGACATCAAGCTCGGCGGGGACCCCGAGCACCTCGCGCAGAAAGAGCTGAAGAAGCACGGGCTCGAGCCCGGCGACGAGGGCTACGAGGAGGCGCTGGAGGAGAAGGTCGCCGAGCTCGAGCCGCGCTGCAGCGGCCGAGGCCGAGGAGGTGCGCGAGCTGGGCGGCCTCTACATCTGCGGCACCGAGCGCCACGAATCGCGCCGCATCGACAACCAGCTGCGCGGCCGCTCCGGCCGCCAGGGCGACCCCGGCGAGTCCCGCTTCTTCCTCTCCGCCGAAGACGACGTGATCCGCCTCTTCGCCGGCGACCGCATCTACAAGATCCTCGACCGGCTCGGCCCGGTCGACGAGGAGGGCGGCGAGATGCCGCTCGAGGCGAAGATGCTGACCAAAACGGTCGAGAACGCGCAGAAGAAGGTCGAGGAGCAGAACTTCCTGATCCGCAAGCGGGTGCTCGAGTACGACGACGTGATGAACGAGCAGCGCCGCGTCGTCTACAAATACCGCCGCGAGATCCTCGAGGGGCGCGACATGTCCGAGGTCGCCCGCGACGAGCTGGAGGGCGTGATCGAGCGCCTCGTCGACGAGTACACGCCGGGCGACGAGCTCGAGGACTGGGACATGCCGGAGCTGGAGACGCAGCTGCGCCAGATCTGGCCGGTCGGCGATCGACGTCGCCTCGATGGCGCCGGAGACGGTCGACCGCGAGAAGCTGAAGGACGCGCTCGACGAAGACGCGATGAGCGCCTACGACGAGCGCGAGCAGCAGCTCGGCGAGGAGCTGATGCGCTACCTGGAGCGCTCGATCCTGCTGCAGGTGATCGACAACCGCTGGCGCGAGCACCTCTACGACATGGACTACCTGCGCGAGGGCATCCACCTGCGCGGCTTCGCCCAGATCGACCCGCTCGTCGCCTACAAAAACGAGGGCTTCTCGATGTTCGAGGAGCTGATGCACTCGATCTGGGAGGAGTTCAGCAAGCTGATCTTCCACGCCGAGGTCGAAATCGAGCCCGGCCGAGCTGCAGGGCGCCTTCGGCCCCAACGGCGAGAGCGCAGCCGGCGGCGCTCGACTACTCCGGCGGCACCCTCGAGGGGCAGCCCTCGGCGCTGCAGCAGGTCGCCGCGGCGGGCGGCGCGCGCGGCGGCTGGGATGGCCGCCGGAGGCGGCGCGCCCGAGCGGCGGCAACGGCGGGGCGCGCGCGAGGTGGTCGAGACCGTGGTCAAGGACGAGCACGACAAAATCGGCCGCAACGACCCCTGCTGGTGCGGCAGCGGCAAGAAGTTCAAGAAGTGCCACGGGGCGTAAGGGGCCATCCCGGTGAGCAGGGAGCCCATCCCGGCAGGGGTTCCACTTAACTTTTTCGGTGCGGCGGATGCCGCCGTCCGAGAGCGAATTGCCGAAAAAGTACAAGACGTTCCACCCCTGCCGGGGTGGGCTCTTCTCCAGCGTTGCTGATTCACGACCCCTTTCTCTGGCGCCCGTGATTCACGACCCCGTCCGCGAGTTCATCAGGGCGTTCAACGAGCGCGATCTGGATGGGTTCGTCGAGGTGCTCGATCCCGAGGTTGAGCTTCACTCGATGAAGGGGCTGCGGAAGGGAAGGGAGGCGGCGCGGCTGTGGGCGACGCGGACGCCGGGCGGGCGTGCAGCAGACGATCGAGCTGGAGGAGCTGTACGAGGAAGGGACCGAGGGCGGCGGAGGGTCGCGCCGTGGCGCTGATCAGGCGGGTGCTGGCGCTGGGACGAGGACGGCTCGCCGGCGGGAGAGGACGAGATGGCCTGGCTGTTCGAGCTGCGGGACCACCGGGTCCGCAGCTGGCGCCCCTTCGAGGATCGCGAGCGAGGCGCTGCACGCAGGCGGCTTCGACCACGGGATCGGCGCCAAGTAACCTCCCGCGCATGGCCGAGGCCGCCTCAACCGAATCGGTGCCGGCGCGGCTCGCCGAGATCCGCGACCAGTTGAAGCTGCTCGCGGACTACCTTTGACCCGGCTTCGCTGCGGGCCGAGGTCGAGCGGCTTGAGGCGGAGATGCAGCAGCCCGGCTTCTGGGACGACCAGGAGGCCGCCGCCCGCATCTCGGCGGCGCACGCCCGCGCCCAGCGCAGGCTGAAGACGTTCGGCGAGCTGGAGTCGGAGGTCGGCCGACCTCGAGGAGCTGGCCGAGATGGCCGCCGAGGACGAGGAGATGGCGGCGGAGCTGGCGACCCAGCTGGCCGCGGTCGAGCGGCGCCTCGCCGAGCTGGAGGAGGCGCGGCTGTTCAGCGGCGAGTACGACGCCGGCGACGCCGTCGTCTCCGTCCACGCCGGCGCCGGCGGCACCGACTCGCAGGACTGGGCCGAGATCCTGCTGCGCATGTACCTGCGCTGGGCCGAGCGGCGCGGCTTCGAGGTCGAGATGAAGGAGGCGTCGCCGGGGGAGGAGGCGGGGCTGAAGTCGGCGACCTTCATCGCCCGCGGCGAGAACGCCTACGGCCTCTTCGCCGCCGAGCGCGGCGTCCACCGGCTGGTGCGGATCTCCCCCTTCGACTCCTCCGCCCGCCGCCACACCAGCTTCGCCCAGGTCGAAGTCGGGCCGCTGGTCGACGAGGGAGTCGAGGTCGAGATCGACGACGCCGACCTGCGGGTCGACACCTACCGCGCCTCCGGCGCCGGTGGCCAGCACGTCAACAAGACCGACTCGGCGGTGCGGATCACCCACCTGCCGACCGGCGTCGTCGTCCAGTGCCAGAACGAGCGCTCGCAGACCCAGAACAAGGCGGTCGCGATGCAGTTCCTGCGCTCCAAGCTGATCGAGCTGGAGGAGCGCAAAAAGGCCGAAACGCTGGCCAAGGAGCGGGGCGAGGTCAAGGACGTCGCCTGGGGCTCGCAGATCCGCAGCTACTTCCTCCACCCCGACCAGCGGGTCAAGGACCACCGCACCGGGCACGAGGTCGGCGACGCCCAGCGCGTCCTCGACGGCGACATCGACGAGTTCATCCGGGACTACCTGAACAAGACCGCCGCGGCGTCCGCGTAGGGACCATGCGCTCGGCCCGCGGGTCCTGTCGCCCGAGGGACCACGCGCTCGGCCTGCGGGTCCTGTCGCCGGGGTGGGGTGTCCTCCTGGCGCTGCGATCTGCTCCGGGCAGAGGGATGGAGTCGGTATCAGGGATGAGGCCCTGCCCTCCGCAGACTCCGCGCAGGCGGAGGACACCCCACCCCGGCGCCTCCCGCGGGAGGGGCGTCAGGTCAGGGACCCCTCAAGCCTGAGCAGTGCCTCTTCATCGGCAGGCCGCCGCCGTAGCCGCCGAGGGCGCCGCCGCTGCGCAGGACGCGGTGGCAGGGAACGACGATCGGGATGGGGTTGGAGCCGCAGGCGGTGCCGGCGGCGCGGACCGCGCGCTCGTTGCCGGCGCTGCGCGCCAGCTCCGTGTAGCTGCGGGTCTGCCCGTAGGGGATGCGGGCGATCGCGTGCTGCACCCTTGCGCGGAAGCCGCTCGTGAGCCTCCAGTCGAGGGGGATGTCGAACTCGGTCAGCTTGCCCTCGAAGTAGAGGTCGAGCTGGCGGCGGGCGTCGTCGAGGCGGGTGGGCGCCTCCAGTACGCGGGGCGAAACTCGAGCAGCCAGATCCTCGAGTAGCTCGTAGGCGTCCTGGTTGGGAAGCCCGAGGCGGACCAGGCCGCGCGGGGTAGCCGCCAGCAGCAGCGTCCCGAAGGGCGAGTCCTCGGTCGCGTAGGCGATGTCGAGCAGGCCCTCGGCGGCGGCGCGGTCGGTCAGGCGCTCAAGCGTGGTCTTCATGTCAGCTCCTTCCTCAGTCGCTTGATTCCCTCGTGGAGGCTGCGGCGAGCCGCCTCCGGCGAGCATCCCAGCGCGGCGGCGATCTCCGCGTGGGGGAGGTCGCAGGCGTAGCGCAGCGCCACCGCGGCGCGCTGCTTGGGCGGCAGCGAGTTGACGAGTTCCCAGATCCCGTCGTTGGCGAAGATGGTGTCGTCGACCGGGGCGCCACCGTCGCGCATCCCGCCCCCGGCCTCGAGCTCGCTCGCCTCGCCCACCACCACCGGCCGCCGGCCGTTCGACCGGTGGTGGTCTACGGCCTTGCGCTGGGCGATCGTCAGCAGCCAGCCGCGCAGGTTGCGCGCGTCGCGCAGCTGCGGATAGGCGCGCAGGGCAGCGAGGAAGGTTTCCTGGAAGCAGTCCTCCGCGTCGGCCCGCCCGACGGCGCCTCGCAGCACGCCCATCACGGCGGCGGCGTGCTCGTCGAGCAGGCTCTGGAACGGGGGCAGCGCGGTCAAGTCATGGATTAAACGCCCCGGGGCCCCAAGACGTGAGAACAAAACGCCGGGCGGTCGTCCTTTCAACCGGTATGCGGGGGAAAAGGCGACCGCGTCCGCAAGGAACGAGCTTTTGGCTCCACGCGGTCGTCTTTTCTTCCGGTATGCGGCCGAAACGGCGACAGCATGTGGATTAGGCTGCGGCGATGCCCGAGTCCGGCGAGTCGTTGAGCGAGATCGTGGCCCGGGCGCTGGCCGAGGATGTCGGCTCGGGGGACGTGACATCGGAGGCGACGGTGCCGGAGGAGGCGCGGGGGCGGGCGCGGATCGTCCAGAAGCAGCCTGGCGTCGTCTTCGGGCTGGCGGTCGTCGCCGAGACGATGCGCCAGTGCGGGGTCGAGGACGTCGATCCGCAGGTCGTTGAGGGCGAGTGGCGCGAGGAGGTGCCGGCCGATGTCCTCCTAGCAAGCGGACCGGCACGGGGGCTGCTCGCCGCGGAGCGCACGGCGCTCAACTTCCTCGGTCACCTCTCCGGCGTGGCGACGCTGACCGCGCGCTTCGTCGAGGCGGTCGCCGGCAGCGGCGCCCAGATCCTCGACACGCGCAAGACGACGCCGGGCCTGCGCGAGCTGGAGAAGGCGGCCGTTGCCGCGGGCGGCGGCCGCAACCATCGCATGGGCCTCTACGACGCCTTCCTGATCAAGGAGAACCACATCGCGATGGCGGGAGGCCTGGCAAAGGCGGTCGAAGTCGCCTGGGCGGCCCGCCCAGAGCTGGCGGTGGAGGTCGAGTGCCGCGACCCGCGCGAGGTCGCCGAGGCGCTTGCCGCCGGCGCCGACCGGCTGCTGCTCGACAACATGGACGCCGAGACACTGCGCGAGGCGGTGCGGCTGCGCGATGCCCGCGCCGCCGGCGGCAGCGCCGAGGGGCGGCCCACCCTCGAGGCCTCCGGCGGCGTCGACCTCGAGAGCGTGGGGGCGATAGCCGCGACCGGCGTCGACCTCATCTCGGTCGGCGCCCTCACCCACTCGGCGCCGGCCCTCGACTTCAGCATGCTGATCGAGCCGGCCTGAGGTTGGCCCGCGGGAGAGGCGGAGGCGCGAGACTCTGTCGATGCCCGAGTTGCCTGAGGTTGAGATCACCGTGCGGCGACTGGATGCAGTGCTGCGAGGGGCCTCTGTCGAATCGGCCATGGCGCCGGGGATGAACGTGATGAAGACCTTCGATCCACCGCTCGATGCGCTGGCTGGCAGAACGGTTACGGGGGTGAGGCGCATCGGGAAGATGCCGGTGGTCGAGTTCGGCGAGCTGGCGCTGCTGATCCACCTGATGTCGGCAGGGAGGCTGCGGCTGTTCGAGAAACGGGCGTCGGCCAAGGACAGGGCATCGCGGGTGCTGGTGAGGCTCGACGATGGGCTGGAGCTGCGGCTGCGCGAGTTCGGGACGAAACAGCGAGCGTGGGCGAAGCTGCTCCTTGCGGATGCGATCGCAGAAGACGAGGCTGTCGCAACGCTGGGGCCCGAAGCTTGGCCCGCTCCGCCACTGGAGGAGTTCGCGATGGCGATCGACCAGCCACGGCATCTGCATCCGCTGCTGCGCGACCAGCGCGTCATTGCCGGCATCGGTCGCTCCTGGGTCGACGAGATCCTCTGGGAGGCTCGCCTCTCGCCCTTCAAGCAGGGCTCGGAGCTGGACGCCGCCGAGGTGGAGCAGCTGCACACCGCCCTTCATGTGCTCGGCGACGCGATCGAGCACTACGAGGAGACGATCGGCCTCGAGCTGCCCGACAAGCTGCCAATGCCACTGAGGGTCCACAGGCGCGAGGGCGAACCGTGCCCGCGCTGCGGCACGACGATCGAGGCGGTCTTCTTCGCCGAGCACCAGACCAACTACTGCCCGACCGAGCAGACCGGCGGCCGTGTCCTCAAGGATCGCCGCCTCTCCCGCCTCCTGAAGTAGGGGCGGCAGGACCGGTCGAGTGGTCACTTAAGCACAGCATGCTGTGCTTAAGTGACCCCGGCGTCCCGCGGGCCGAGGACCCGCGGGCGGGGCGCCCGAGTAGACTGAAGGGCAGTTCATTCGACTGGTTTTAGGCCTCGTGCCGGGCCAGCGAACATCGCACTTGCACCCGATCGCGGCCCGTGCGGCCGCGCCGAGGCACACGCACATGAGAGAGCTTCCGACTATCAACCAGCCGGTTCCGATGCTCCACCTCTCGCCGCAGGAGATCGAGGAGCTGAGCGGTCAGGTGCGGGCGCTGGCGGCCGAGCGCGACGCCGTCATCCTCGCCCACAACTACCAGGTGCCCGAGATCCAGGAAGTCGCCGATTACACCGGCGACTCGCTCGGCCTCTCGCGCAAGGCCGCCGAATCCGAGGCCTCGACGATCGCCTTCTGCGGCGTCCACTTCATGGCAGAGACGGCCTCGATCCTCTCGCCCGAGAAGACCGTGCTGATCCCCGACCTCGAGGCCGGCTGCTCCCTGGCCGACTCGATCACCGCCGGCGAGCTGCGCAACTGGAAGTCCCGCCACAGCCCCGACGCGGTCGTCGTCATGTACGTCAACACCTCGGCCGAGGTGAAGGCGGAGACCGACTACTGCTGCACCTCCTCGAACGCGGTCAAGGTGGTCGAGCACATCCTGCGCGAGCACGGGCCCGACACCGAGATCCTCTTCGGACCAGACATGTGGCTCGGCTCCTACGTCGAGCGAGAGACCGGCCACAAGATGCACGTCTGGCCGGGCGAGTGCCACGTCCACGCCGGGATCCGGCCCGACGACATCACCGCCCAGCGCGCCGCCCACCCGAACGCCGAGTTCCTCGTCCACCCCGAGTGCGGCTGCGTGACGCAGGTGATGGAGTTCGTCGCCGCCGGCGAAGTCGAGAGGGAGGGCGTCCACATGCTCTCCACCGGCCAGATGCTCGACTACGTGCGCGAGCACCCGAGCGGCGAGTTCATCGTCGCCACCGAGAACGGCATGCTGCACCCGCTCAAGCAGGCCGCGCCCGGCGTCAGCCTGATCGAGGCCAACCGGATGGCGTTCTGCAAGTACATGAAGATGATCACGCTGCCGAAGCTGCGCGACGCGCTGCACGAGATGAAGTTCGAGGTCAAAGTGCCCGACGAAATCGCCGAACGAGCGCGAATTCCGATCGAGCGAATGGTCGCGATCGGATAGCTTCGCGCCCGATGCCGGCGTCGTCGCCGGACCGCGGATAAAGTCGCCTCCCCATGCCCTCTTCACAGGTCATCGCCGAGCAGACCGCCAGCCCTGAGCTGCTGCGGGAGCTGGCTCAGCAGCTCCGGGTCGACTCGGTGCGCGCCTGCGCCGCCGCCGGCTCCGGCCACCCGACTTCCTCGATGTCGGCCGCCGACCTGATGGCGGTGCTCTTCGCCCGCCACCTGCGCTACGACTTCTCCTCCCCCGAGCACCGGGCAAACGACCATCTCGTGTTCTCCAAGGGCCACGCCTCGCCGCTGCTCTACGGGCTCTACAAGATGGCGGGAGCGATCGACGACGAGGAGCTGCTCAGCTTCCGCAAGTTCGGCTCCCGCCTGCAGGGGCACCCGACGCCGGAGATCCCCTGGGTCGACGTAGCCACCGGCTCGCTCGGCCAGGGCCTGCCGATCGCCGTCGGCATCGCGCTGGCCGCCTCCCGCCTCGAGTCCTCGGAGCTGCGGGTCTGGGTGCTGTGCGGTGACTCCGAGCTGGCCGAGGGGTCGATGTGGGAGGCCTTCGAGCACGCCGGCCACAACCGCCTCGACAACCTGATCGCCGTCGTCGACGTCAACCGCTTCGGCCAGCGCGGCCCGACCATGCACGAATGGGACACCGCCGGGCTGGCGGCGCGCGCGAGCGCCTGCGGCTGGCACGTGCAGGAGATAGACGGCCACGACGTCGAGGCGATCGACGCGGCCTACGCGCATGCGCTCGACGCCGACATCCCCGCCGTGATCTTCGCCCGCACCAAGAAGGGCGCCGGCGTCTCCGCGGTCGAGGACGAGCCGGGCTGGCACGGCAAGCCGCTCGCCGACCCGGAGGCCGCGGTCGCGGAGCTGGGCGGGGAGCGGTCGCTGCGGGTGGACGTGCAGGCGCCGCCCGAGGCCCGTCCCTTCGAGCTGGCCGGCGAAGCGGTCGAGCGGCCCGCCTACGAGGTCGGCGCCAAGGTCGCGACCCGCGGGGCCTACGGCGACGCGCTCAGCTGGATCGCCTCGATCGACGACCGGGTCGTCGCGCTCGACGCCGAGGTAGGCAACTCGACCTATGCCGAGCGCTTCGCGGCGAAGCACCCCGACCGCTTCTTCGAGATGTTCATCGCCGAGCAGCAGATGGTCGCGGCGGCGGTCGGCATGCAGGTCCGGGGCTGGAAGCCCTTCGCCTCGACCTTCGGCGCCTTCCTCAGCCGCGGCTACGACTTCGTCCGCATGGCGGCGATCTCCGACGCCGACCTGAAGCTCTGCGGCTCCCACGTCGGCGTCTCGATCGGCGCCGACGGCCCCTCGCAGATGGCGCTCGAGGACATCGCCTCGCTGCGCGCGGTCTTCGGCAGCGTCGTGCTGTACCCGTGCGACGCGAACCAGACCGTAGAGCTGGTCGACGCGATGCGGGAGCACCGCGGCATCAGCTACATGCGCACGACCCGCGGGGCGACCCCCGTGCTGTACGGGCCGGACGAGAGCTTCGAGATCGGCGGCAGCCGCACGCTGCGCTCCGGCGCGAACGACGAAGTCACGCTGATTGGCGCCGGCATAACCCTGCACGAATGCCTCGCCGCCGCCGAGCAGCTCGCCGGCCGCGGCGTCGCCGCGCGGGTGATCGATCTCTACTCGGTCAAGCCGGTCGACGCCGACACGCTGCTGGCCGCGGCGGCGGAGACGCGGGCGCTGGTCACGGTCGAGGACCACTGGCCCGAGGGCGGGATCGGCGAGACCGTCGCCGGCGTACTGGCCGGCGCGGGCGCGAGCGTCCCGCTGGTCAGTCTCGCCGTCTCGGGGCGGCCCGGCAGCGGGCCGCCGCAGGAGCTCCTTGCCGCCGCCGGCATCGACGCGGCGCACATCGTCACTGCCGCCGAGCAGGCGCTGTAGCCGGGCCGCAGCGAGCTCGAGGAACCCTTCACCAACTCTTTGCGCTCGCTTGGGCGTCTCGTTGCCCGCCGCTGCCCAGAATGGGTCGACCGATTCCGAAGGAGCGATCCATGAACAATCGAAGAGCGAAGCTTGCAGCGGGTGCGACCGTCCTCGGACTGGGCGCCCTCGGCGGCGTCGCGCTCGGCACGAACCACGGCATCCCGGCCGCGACCCAGCGGGTCGCCGCCGGCACCGGCTCGGCGCCCGTCGTGACCACCGCCAGCGGCGCGATCGTCAACCAGCCCGTCGCGGTGCGCTCGGGCTCGAGCACCCGGCCCCCGATCGTCACCCGCGCCAGCGGCGCCGGCGGCGCGGCGTTCGACGACTGACGACTCGTCAGTCGTCGGCGTGCCCGCCGCCGTGCCCCCCGCCGTGGTGCTCTCCGTCACCGCCGCCCGCGTGGCTCGGTTCTTCGTGCCGGGGTTCGGGGGCGGCCGTTTCGGTGGTCGGCGTGGGGGGCGGGGGGGCGGTCGTCGTGGCCGGTGGAGTCGTGACGGTCGGGGCCTTCGCCGGGCGATGGTGAGGAGGCCGCTGCCCGCCGGGTCGCCTGCCCGGCGGCTTGACCACCGGCGCCAGGGCGTCGCCCGCCGAGATCGGTTCGGAGGCGAGGCCGATCTGCTGGCTGGCGAGGCGGCTGGCCGCGATCGCGACCCCGGCCGCGACCAGGATGCCGAGCAGCGCCAGCCCGAGCCAGCGGACCGTCGCCGGCACCCTCACGCCCGTCTCTGCGTCGGTTCGCTCACGGTCTCGACCTTAGAGCGCCGCCGGTAAAGCTCCGGCAAAGTCATCGCCGCCCCTCCTCGCCGGAATCCGTCGGGAGCCGGATCGAGGCCCGCGTCCCGCCGCCCTCGCGGTTGGACAGCGTCACGTCGCCACCCCACTGGCGGGTCAGCTCGCGGGCGATCGGCAGGCCGAGGCCGGTCCCGCCGGGCCCGCGCCGACCGGCGCTGCCGCGGCTGAAGCGATCGAAGACGGCCTCCTCCTCGCCGGGCTCCAGCCCCGGCCCGCGGTCGAGGATCTCGACGAGGCCGGGGCCGGCTCCGATCGTCACCGTCGAGCCGCTCGGCGAGTAGCGCAACGCGTTCTCCAGCAGCGCGTCGATCGAGCGGTCGAGGTCGAGCGTCGCGCACCAGGCGAGGGCGGGCTCGCCGCCGTCGCGGACCTCCAGCTCGATCGACCGCTCCTTGGCGCTCCGCCGCCAGCGCTCCGCCGCCCGCCTCGCCGCGTCGCCGAGGTCGACCCGCTCCGCCGGGCAGCTCGTGCTCCCCGGCCCGGCTGAGGATCAGCAGCTCGTCGACGATCAGCGAGAGCCGGTCGATCTCCCGCAGTCGCCGCCTCCAGCTCGGCGGCGGTCGCGCGTTCCTGGCCGCGAAAGCGCTCGGCGAGGCCCTCCAGCCGCAGCCGCAGCCCGGTCAGCGGGGTTCGCAGCTGATGAGAGGCGTCGGCGACGAAGTCCTGCTGCACCCGCAGCAGCCGCTTGATCCGCTGGGTCATCTCGTTGAAGGTGCGGGCCAGCGAGCGCTGCTCGGTGCTGCCCTCGATCGCGACCGTGGCGTCGAGATCGCCGCCGGCGACCCGGCGCGCCGCCCGGTCGAGGCGGCGGATCGGCCGCGCGATCTGCTGGGCGACCACGGCCCCGGCCGCCATGCCGAGCAGCAGCACGACTGCCGGCCAGCGCCGCCAGGTCGAGGATCGAGGTGCGCACCGCGCGGTGCACCGCCGCGACGCTCTGGGTGACCCGCACCGCTCCGTCGTGGCGGCCGTGCTCGAGCACCGGCACCGAGGTGGCGAGGAGTTCGAGCCCCGAGCGTCTTGCTCGTGCGGGTGATCTGCTCGCCGCGGCCGTGCAGCGCCGCCCGCACCTCGGGCCGGCTCGGCGTAGCTGCGCCCGACCGGCTCCCCGGCCGAGTCGGCGAGCAGGCGGCCGCGGCGGTCGACCACGATCACGCGGCCGCGCACGCTGTCGGCGGAGATGCGGACGAGCCGGTTGCAGGCCCGGCTCGCTGGGCGGGGCCGAGCAGCTCCGACGCAGTCGCCGCGACCACGTCGGCCTGGCTGCGCGCCTGGCCGCGCACCTCGGCGTCCACCCGGTCGCGCAGGCTCACCGCCAGCGGCACGCCGAGCGCGATCAGCGCCAGCAGCAGGACGTAGGCCAGCGCCAGCGAGGAGGGTCGCGCGGAGGCTTACGGCTCCTCGACCTCCGGCGCGGCGAAGCGGAAGCCGACGCCACGCACCGTCTCGATGTAGGTGGGGCGGTTCGGGTCGTCGCCGAGCTTGCGCCGCAGCCAGCCGATGTGGACGTCGAGCGTCTTGGTCGAGCCGAACCAGTTGACGTCCCAGACCTTCGACATCAGGTCCTCGCGCTTGACCACGTGTCCGGCGTGGCGCATCAGCTCGGCGAGCAGGTCGAACTCCTTGCGCGAGAGGTCCAGCTCCGCGCCGCGGAGGCGCGCGATCCGCGCCGCCGGGTCGAGCTCCAGCTCGCCGACCCGCACCGGCTCGCTCGGCGCGCGGCATCGCGCGCGGGCGCTGCGTCGCAGCACGGCGCGGATTCGCGAGATCACCTCGGCGGCGCTGAACGGCTTGACCACGTAGTCGTCGGCGCCCAGCTCGAGGCCGACGATCTTGTCCATCTCGGTGCCGCGCGCGGTCAGCATCACGATCGGCACGTCGGAGCGCCGGCGCAGCTCGCGGCAGACGTCGCGGCCGTCGCCGTCGGGCAGGGCGAGGTCGAGCATCACCAGGTCCGGTTCCGCCTCGGCGGCCAGCTCCAGCGCCCCCGCCGCGGTCCGCGGTCACCACGGCCTCGAAGCCGGCACGGCGCAGCGCCTCGGCGAACGGCTCGGAGATCGACGCCTCGTCCTCGACGACGAGGATCCGCCCGCCCGGCGCCTGCTGAGCCGCCATGAGTCAACTGTAACGGCGGGTTTGGCCGCCACTTCGGGGCGGCGAAGAGGTTTTGCCATCCCTTTACCCGGCCTTGGCTGCGCTTGCAGCGGCGCGGCCCGACAATGCGCCGGCAACTTCGGCCAGGAGGACATCAGTCGTGAAGAGACATCAAGACGCGAATCGCAGCGGGCGCCACGATCGTGGGCCTGGGAGGGCTGACCGGGCTGGCGCTGAGCGCCGGCCAGCCAGAAGGCCTCGCAGCCGGTGGCGGCCAAGCCGCTGGTCCGCACCAAGGTGATCCGGCGCACGATCCACGTCATCAAGCACGTCAAGCCGAAGCACCCGGTCGGAGCTGGTGCCGGCGCTGCCGGCGTTGCCGGCGCCGGCTTCGGCGGCGCAGCGGCGAGGGCCGAGCGGCGGGCAGCGTCGCCACCGGCTCCTCCTCGGTCGGATCGGCCCCCTCGTCCTCCGCCTCGGCGCCGGTCGTGACCCACACCAGCGGCGCCGCCGCGGCGTCTCCCGGCTCCGGCTCGGCGCCGGTCGTGACCCACACCAGCGGCGGCGGCGGCGGTGGCCAGCAGCGGCTCCGCGGTGGTGACCCACAGCAGCGGTGGGGCGGCGGCGAGCACGAGGGTGGCGACCACGGTGACTGAGCCTTCTCCCCAAACCCCGGCCCGACCGGACCCGCGGGGCGGCCCTGCGTCCCGCGGCCGTCGGCCCGGCCCCGCCCTGGTGGTCTGGAGCTCGATCGCGCTGTTCGCGGTGCTGTTCGCCTTCCTCACCTACCAGCTCAGCATCGGCAGGGACCCGCTGCTGGGCGCCGCCGCGGCACCCCGCCCCGTCCTGGTGCGGCAGGTGATCAAGCGGCGCGTCATCACGACGATCGTCCCGACCCCGGGCCGCTCGAGCGTCAGCAGCAGCGGGTCGGTCGCCGGCTCGTTCTCCTCGTCGGGGTACGCCCCGGTCACGACCGGAGCCTCCTGATCATGGGCGAGCACGACGTCATCTTCGACGCGATGGGCTCCCACGTGCGGCTCCTGATCGGCGAGCCGGGGCCCGGGATGGCCCCGGCGCCGGCGGCGGCCGAGCGGGCGAGGCAGTTCATCGTCGAGTTCGACGCGACGCTGTCGCGCTTCAAACCGGACAGCGAGCTGTGCGCGCTGAACGCCGACCCGCGCGAGCGCGTCCCCGCCTCCGAGCTGCTGCGCACGGCGGTGAAGGCCGGCCTCTCCGCGGCGGAGCGCAGCGGCGGCCTGGTCGACCCGACCCTGGTCGACGAGATCGAGTCGGCCGGCTACGTCGCCTCGCGCGCCGGGGTGCCCGGCGCGCCGCTCGGCGCCGCCCTCGCGGAGGCGCCGCCGCGGCGCCCGGCCAGCCCCAACCCGGAGGCGCGCTGGCGGCGCTTCGCGGTCGACGACGAGGCGGGGACGATCTCCCGCCCGCCGGGCGTCCGCTTCGACACCGGCGGAGCCGGCAAGGGGCTCGCCGCGGACCTGGTCGCCGCCCGGCTGCGCGGCTACTCGCGCTTCATCGTCGACTGCGGCGGCGACATCCGGATCGGCGGCGCCGACGCGCTGGTCCACCCCTACGAGATCCTCGTCGAGCACCCACTGACGGGCGAGCGCGCCCACGTGCTGCGGCTCGGCTCGGGCGCGGTCGCGACCTCCGGGCTCAACGTGCGGATCTGGCGCGGCGCCGACGGCCGCTACGCCCACCACCTGCTCGACCCCGCGACCGGCGAGCCGGCCTGGACCGGGCTGATCGGCGCCACCGCGCTGGCCGACACCGCGGTGGAGGCGGAGACCCTCTCCAAGGCGGCGCTCCTCTCCGGCCCCGAGCGCGGCCGCGAGGTCCTCGCCGAGCGCGGCGGCCTGCTCGTCCACGACAGCGGCCGGGTCGAGCCGGTCGGCCCGCTCAGCGTCAAGCCCCGCATCCGCCTGCCCGAGGCGGCGCCCGGGAGGGCAGGGGCGTGAGCGTCGCGGCCACCGGTTCGAGCGCGGCGTCGACCGCGCTCCAGACCCACGGCTGGTGGCTGGCAAGCCGCGCCTCCGGCCTGGTCGCGCTGGTCCTGGTGACGATCTCGGTCGGCCTCGGCCTGGCGATGGCCGGCAAGGTGATGCGCCGCCCGGGCCTCTCCCGCAAGCTGCTGGCGATCCACGAGCAGACGGCGCTGGCCGGGCTCGTCGCGATCGCCGTCCACGGCATCACCCTGCTCGGCGACCCCTGGCTGCACCCGGGCGTCTGCCGGCATCGCGGTCCCCTTCGCGATGAGCTTCCGGCCGCTCGGCGACGGGGCTCGGCATCGATCGGCGGCTACCTGGCGGCCCTGCTCGGGCTCAGCTTCTACGCTGCGCAGGCGGATCGGCGCGCGGCTCTGGCGCAAGGCGCACCGGGCGACGGTCCTCGTCTACCTGCTCGGCCTGGCCCACGCCTTCACCGCCGGCACCGACGCCTCGACCGTCTGGTTCCGCTGGTGGGTGCTGATGACGGCGCCGGTGATCGGCGGGCTCTTCGTCTACCGCGTGCTCTCGGGCGCCGCCAAGAAGGCGGGCGCGAGGGCCGGCCGAGCGCACGAGGGCGCCCGAGCGCACGTCGAGGGTGGCGAGCTGCCGCCCGCGGCGCGGCGCGAGCGGTCGCCCCATGTCAGGCCGATTCCCGCAACAGAGGAGGCGTGATGGAGGACCAACGGAGTTCTGATCGTCGGTGGCGGGCTGGCGGCGCAGCGCTGCGCCGAGGCGCTGCGGCGGCGCGGCTACGAGGGCCCGGTGCGGATCGTCTGCGCCGAGCCCGAGCCGCCCTACGACCGGCCGCCGCTCTCCAAGGAGCTGCTGGCGGGGGCGGTGGGCGAGGATGCGGTCGCCTACCGCCCGCGCCTGGTGGTACGAGGAGAAGCGGGTCGAGCTGCTGCTCGGCGCCCGCGCCGAGGGCCTCGATGCGGGCGCGCGGATGGTGAGGCTCGAGAACGGCGCTGAGCTGCGCTACGGGCGGCTGCTGATCGCAACCGGCGGCGCCGCCCGCCACGCTGCCCTTCCTCGACGGCTACGAGAACGTCCACTCCCTGCGCACCCTCGACGACGCCCGCCGCCTGCGCCGCGAGCTGCGTCCCGGGCGCCCGCCTGGCGATCGTCGGCGCCGGCTTCATCGGCCAGGAGGTGGCGGCGACGGCGCGCGGGCTCGGCGTCGAGGTGACGATGATCGAGGCGCTGCCGACGCCGCTGGCGCCGATCCTCGGCGAGCGGATCGGCGCCTGGTTCGCCGGCCTGCACCGCGAGGAGGGAGTCCGCGTCCTGACCGGCGCCAAGCTGGAGGGCGCCCGCGGGGCGGGCAGGGTGGAGGAGCTGATCCTCGCCGACGGAACGGCCGTCGCCTGCGACGCGGTCGTCGTCGGAGTCGGCACCGTGCCGGCGACGGCCTGGCTGCGCGGCAGCGGCCTCGACGAGACCGGCGTCCGCACCGACACCGCCGGCCGCACCACCATCCCGGACGTCTTCGCGGCCGGCGACGCCTCGATCCCCTTCGACCCGCGCTTCGGCGTCCACGCCCGCACCGAGCACTGGGACGCCGCCGCCTGGCAGGGCGCCGCGGTCGCCCGGGCGATGCTCGGCGAGTACCCGGGGACGCCGCCGCTGCCCAGCTTCTGGAGCGACCAGTACGGGCTGCGGATCCAGTACGTGGGCCACGCCCACCACGCCGACGCCGACGGCGTGGCGATCGACGGCGACCCCGCCGGGCGCGACTTCGAGGCCGTCTTCACCCGCGGCGGCGCCGCCGTCGCCGGCGCTGGCCGTCGGCCGGCCGCGCGCCATCCCGGCGCTGCGGAAGCAAATCGAGCGCGGGCACTCCGCCCGCCGAGCAAGGAGGTGGCAGCATGAGCTACGTCCCCAGGATCGACCCCGACGAGTGCAGCGCCCACGGCGACTGCGTCGAGATCGCCCCCCAGGTCTTCCGCCTCGACGACACCGCGGTCGTGATCGGCAACGGCCCCGAGGAGCTGATCCTCGAAGCGGCTGAGGCCTGCCCCGCGGTCGCGATCTCGGTCGTCGACGGCGAGACGGGCGAGACGATCTACCCGTAGTTACGTCCGTCCTACCTAAAAAACCCAGTAACTAGTCATAGTTTCCAGGTAGGATCATCTGAAGCCCCACGAGGAGGTGAGGACTTCGGATGGCCGCGACGGCCACCACAGACACGGACCAGCTCAGCGTCGAGGAGGCGCGCCTCGGGCGCGCCGCGGCGGCTGGCGACGGCGGCGCGTTCGCGGTGCTGTACGAGCGCTACGCGCAGCGCGCCTTCAACCTCGCCTACCGCGTCGCCGGCTCCGAGGCGGACGCCGCCGACGCCGTCCAGGAGGCCTTCCTCAGCGTGATGCGGGGGATGCCGCGACTGGTCGACCGCGAGCCGGTCTTCGGCTTCTACCTGTTCACGGCGACGCACAACGCCTGCCACGACCTGATGGGCAGACGGAAGCGCGGGCGGCTGAGCGAGACGATGCTCGAATCCCACCAGGAGGAGATCCGCGAGGCGAGCATGCAGCTGCCCGAGCGCCAGCGGGAGGCGCTGGCCCTGCGCGAGCTGGAGGAGCTGTCCTACGACGAGATCGGGGCGATCATGGAGGTGAGCCCCAACACGGTCGCCCAGCTGATCTCGCGGGCGCGGATCAACCTGCGCGACGAGCTGGGCGGCACCTCCCTCGCCTCGGTCGCCGCGCCCTCGCCCGAGTGCGAGCGGGCGCTGCCGCTGATCGCGATGCGCGACGACGGGCAGCTCGAAGCCGCCTCCCGCGACGCGACCTGGCTCGACGTCCACCTGGCCGGCTGCGAGCGCTGCAGGCTCGGGGTCGAGGCGATGCAGGGGGCCGCCGCCTCCTACCGCGCCTGGGCGCCGATCGCCGCCGCTCCCTGGCTGCTCGAGGAGACGATGGCGAGGGCGGCCGCGCTGGCCGGCGCCGACTGGAGCGAGGAGATCGCCGAGACGGCGGCGGCCCGCACGCCGCTCGACTCGCTGCCCGGCGCGCCGTCCGCCTTCCCGGCGGGCACCATTCGCGCCAGGCCACCGCGGCGCCGCGCGACGCTCGCCGCCGGCCTGGCGGTGCTGCTCCTGCTCGCCGGTCTCGCTGTGGCCCTCGTGGGTGACAACCCGCCCGCAACCTCCGCCGGTCGCTCCGCCGGCGCGGCGGGGCCGAGCGCCGGGAAGCCGGGGCGCGGCGCGAAGCCGGGCCCGGCGGGCAGGACGAAGGGGGGCGCCGCGAAGAAGAAGACGCGGACGCGGGCGACCCCCGCCGAGACGACCCCCGCGCCGGTCCCCACCTCGGCGCCGGGGTTGGTCCCGACCGGGATCGGAGTCCCAAGCGAACCCGCCGCTTCCGGTCCAAGCCATCATCCTGGGAAGACGGGGATCCAGCAGACGCGGCAGCCGTCCGCTCCCAAGCCGAAGCCCTCGCCGACGCCTACCCCGGCAGCCCAGCCCGCGTCCGCGCCTGCGCCGGCGGCCGAAGAACCGCCTCCTGCCGAAGGATCGACCAAAGGACCGCACCGCAAGCACGAACCGCCCGGCAAGCAGCCCGGACACCACCCGCATTAGCACGCCGCGGAGGGCCTGCCTCGGTGCAGACCCGGTTCGCGGCTGCCTTCCCCGTCAGGCCGCCTCTGCGGGCGTCCGCGTGCGCCCGACCTCCTGCACCAGCCAGCCGTTGCCGTCGGGATCGCTGAACGAGAGGAAGGAGTTGTAGTCGCGGCGGTCGGGGTCGGCCCCCGGGACCTGCCTGCCGTCCTCGAAGTGGAAGGGCTCGCTGACCTCGGCCCCGCGCCCGGCCAGCTCGGCCCGTGCGGCGTCGATGTCGGGGACGATCAGATGCAGACCCTGGACGGAGCCCGCCCTCGCCGCGTTCTTCATGACGGCGATCGAGCAGGCCGAGCCCGGCGGCGTCAGCTGGACGACGCGGAAGTCGTCGCCGGCGCTGGTGTCGACGTGCAGGTCGAAGCCGGCCTGCTCGATGTAGAAGGCCTTGGCGCGATCCACGTCCGAGACCGGGACGACGATGAGCTCGAGCTTCCAGTCCATGATGCAGCCTCCGTCCGGTTTGGTTGCCGATGTCCTAGAGGTAAGACGGCGGCATTCACGCTAATTCATCGGTAGCTCTGACTGTCCCCTTGCGACTGCGGAGGGGCCTTGATCGCGGAGTGTGGGTTTCCCCCGGTTCGCCCTCGCAGCCCGCGGGTACTGTGCACTCACTTCCCTGGATCTCGACCGACGGAGGGCAAACATGAACGAGACCCCCTACCAAGCGGAAGTGAAGGAGCTGACCTGGGGCTGGTGGTTGCTGCTGTTGGTGGGCCTGCTCAGCGTGGTGGCCGGCGTGGTCATCCTGGTCAAGCCCGGCGACAGCCTCGCGACACTGGCCGTGATCGCCGGCATCTTCCTGCTGGCGGACGGCATCCTCGAGCTGGTCAGCTCGTTCATGCGGGGCACCCGCAATCGCGGCCTGGTCGCCCTGTTCGGGGTGGTCACCGCCGTCGTCGGGGTGCTGCTGATCCGTCACCCGATCGGCGGCGTCGCCGCGATCGCGCTGCTGATCGGGATCTGGCTGATCGCCGCCGGCGTGATCCGCTTCGTCACCGCGTTCGACGAGTACGAGCACCGCGGTTGGCACGCCTTCGCCGGCGCCCTCGAGCTGATCGGCGGCATCGTGATCGTCGCCAACCCCAGCATCGGCTTCGCGACCCTGGCAGTCCTGGTCGGCATCGCCTTCATCCTCAACGGCTGCGGGATGGCAACCCTGGGCTGGGGGATGCATGCGGTCAGGCGGGAGGCCGTTGCCTGAAATATGAGCATCCGCTGACAATCCGCTAAGCTGCCGCGAACTTTTGGCTGGGCGGGGTCTTGCGGCGGCTTTGCGCCGCGCAGGAGTCGCCCTGCGACCGGAGAAGTGACCGCGGAGATGGCGAGAGCGAGAAAGCGGCAGCGGGATTCGGCGGCGGCAACGCAGCGCCCACGGCGCGGCGGCCCGCCGATCGTCGAGCTGCGCGACGTGACCAAGGTCTACCCGGGCGGCCACATGGCGCTCGACCGGGTCTCGCTGGCGATCAACCGCGGCGAGTTCGCCTTCCTGGTCGGCCCGACCGGCTGCGGCAAGTCGACCCTGATCAAGCTGCTGATCCGCGAGCTGGACGCGACCGAGGGCAGCGTCAGGATCGCCGGCCGCGACATCGGCGCGCTGCCGGAGAAGAAGATCCCGCAGCTGCGGCGCAACATCGGCACCGTCTTCCAGGACTTCAAGCTGCTGCCCGACCGCACCGTCTACGACAACGTCGCCTACGCGCTGCAGGTGATCGGCGCCAGCCGCGCCGAGATCCGCGCCCAGGTGCCGGAGACGCTGCGCCTCGTCGGCCTCTCGACCAAGCTCCACAGCTACCCCGACCAGCTCTCCGGCGGCGAGCAGCAGCGCGTCTCGATCGCCCGCGCCTTCGTCAACCACCCGCCCCTGCTGCTCGCCGACGAGCCGAGCGGCAACCTCGACCCGGTCACCTCGATCGGCGTCATGCAGCTTCTCTACCGGATCAACAAGACCGGCACGACCGTCCTCGTCGTCACCCACGATCGCGAGATGGTCGACAGCATGCGGCGCCGCGTGATCGAGCTCTACGAGGGCCGCGTCGTCCGCGACGAGGTCAGCGGCGGCTACACCGAGGAGTCGACCACCGAGTTCGGCCTGCGGATGCGGGCCGAGATGGGCGTCGGCCCCGAGGGCCAGACCAACGGCCACGACACGCGAGTCCCTGTTCTGATGTCCAGGCTCGTCTTCTTCACCCAGGAGGCATTCCGGGCGCTGCGCCGCAACGCGGCGCCGAGCATGGCGGCGATCGTCACCACGGTCGTCACCGTGATCCTGCTCGGCGTCCTCATCCCGGTCTTCCAGACGACGCAGGCGAAGAGCGAACAGGTGCGCGAACAGCCTCGAGTTCCGGGTCGCGATCTACGACGACGCGACCAAGCCCGAAATCGCCGCACTGCAGACGCAAGCTGGAAGCGATCCCGCACGTCGCCTCGGTCCACTTCATCACCAAGGCCGGAGGCGCTCAAGGAACTGAGGGAGCAGCTCGGCAAGACGAAGAGCGCAGGACCTGCTGGCCCAGCTTCACCAGAACCCGCTGCCGGCCAACTTCGCAGTCAAGGCCGACGACGCCTCCAACCTCGCCGCGATCCGCGCGGCGGTGACGCCGCCCGGCCCCAACGGCAAGCCGCAGCCGATCTCCCCGATCGTCCAGAACGTCTTCGACCGCCAGCAGGCCGCGCAGAAGATCGAGCAGGTGACGAGCGCGCTGAAGATCGTGCTGACCGTGATCACCGCGCTGCTGATCGTCGCCTCGCTGATGCTGGTCGGCAACACGATCCGCCTCTCGATCTACACCCGCCGCCGCGAGGTCGAGGTGATGCGCCTGGTCGGCGCCACCCGCTGGTTCATCCGCTGGCCGTTCATGATCGAGGGCATGGTGGTCGGCTTCGCTGGGCGGCCTGGTGGCCATACTGATCCTGTGGCTGGGCAAGATCACGATCGTCGACCCGCTGAGCAACACGCTTCTCCTTCCTGGCGGCGCAGAACGACAGCACGCTCTCGTTCCCGGCACTGGTCGGCGATCCTCTTCGCCGCCGCGGTGCTGGTCTCGGCGGTCGGCTCCGGCGTCACCCTGCGGCGCTTCCTGAAGGTCTGAGGCCCGCATGAGGTGCGGGCAGCAGTCGCTGGCGCTGTCGTCGCCCTGCTCGTCGTGCTCTGCGCGGGGATCTGGCTGGGCGGGCACCCCGGCGAGCTGCCCGGCTTCCTCCGCGACCGTCTTCGTCGGCGGCCCCGCCGGCCTCACGCGCCGAAGCGACCGAGACTGATCCAGGACAACTACTACCGGTCCGGTCGGCCGGGGCAGCTGACCGACTCCTCGCTGCGCGGGCATGGTCCGCGGCCTGCGCCGCGCGCTTCCACGACCGCTTCTCCGACTACTTCTCCGCCGCAGGCTCTGGCAGCGCTTCAACGAGGAGATCGACGGCCGCTTCTCGGGGGTCGGGATCGTGATCGCCGCGGTCAGGCGCGGGCCTGCACGCCGAACGCGTCTTCCCCGGCTCGCCGGCCGCGGAAGGCGGGGATCGACGCCGGCGACGTGATCGTCTCGGTCGACGGCCGCTCGATCGCCGGCGAGAGCATCGACGCGGCGAAGGAAAGGATCATCGGCCCGGAAGGGCACCGCGGTGACGCTCGGTGTGCTGCGGCCCCCGCAGCCGGCAGGGTCCGCGAGCGTCCGGCTGACCCGCGCCGAGATCACGACGCCCGATCACCGCCACGCCGGATGCGAGCGGGTCGACGGGCGCAAGCTCGGCTACGTGCGGTTCGCCAGCTTCACGCGAAGGCGCCCACCGGCCGCTGCGCAGGGCCGTGCGGCAGGTCGAGCGAGAAGGGCGCGCGGGGGATCGTGCTCGACCTGCGCGGCAACGGCGGCGGCCTGCTCGAGGAGGCGGTGCTGAGCGCGAGCATCTTCCTGCCGAAGGGGAAGGTGGTCGTCTCGACCGACTCGCGCACCCAGGGCCACGCCGTCTACAAGACCGTCGGCGGCAACCTGCCCCCGCTGCCGATCGTCGTCCTGATCGACCGCGAACACCGCCTCGGCGGCGGAGATCCTCACCGCGGCGCTGGCCGACGACGCCGGCGCCACGGTGGTCGGCACCCGCTCCTACGGCAAGGGCGTCTTCCAGCAGGAGATCGGCCTCTCCAACGGCGGCGCGCTGAAGCTGACCGTCGGCGAGTACTTCACGCCCGACGGGGATCAACCTGGCCGGGCAGCGGGCATCCACCCGGACGTCTGCCGGCGCGACGACCTGCCCGGCACGAGACGCGACGAGGCGCTGCAGCGCGCCCTGCGAGGTCCTCGCGCGGCCAGGGCGACGGGTGAGCCGGCGCGCGCTCGCGACTCGCCGCCGAAGCGGGCGCGCGAGGCGGTCGAGGCGCTGCTGGCGCGAGCGGCTGGGCAGCCGCGGCTTCCGCGCCGCGCTGGAGGTGGAGGCCGGGCAGGCGGCGAGCGGCCGCGGAGGCCGGCGCCGGCGCGCGCCGCGACCTCACCGAGCTGCCCACCTTCACCGTCGACCCGGCCACCGCGCGCGACTTCGACGACGCCGTCTCGGCGCGGCGCGAGGGCGACGGCGTCCGCCTCTGGATCCACATCGCCGACGTCGCCGCCCACGTGCGCGCCCGGCTCGCCGCTCGACCTCGAGGCGCGGCGCCGCGGCCAACAGCACCTACGCGCCCGGGCGCGGTCGAGCCGATGCTGCCCCACGCGCTGAGCGAGCGACGCGTGCAGCCTCGCCCCGGGCGTCGAGCGGCTCGCGGTCACCGCCGAGATCGAGCTGGGCGCCGGGCGGCGAGCCGCGCTCGGCGAGCTTCTACCGCAGCCGCATCCGCTCCGACGCCCGCCTCGACTACGACCGGCTCGACGCGATCTTCGCCGGCCGCGCGCGGCGCCCGGAGCACGTCGCCGAGCCGCTCGGCCGTCGCGCGCGAGGCGGCCGCGGCGCTCGGCGAGCGGCGTGGCACCACCAGCCTCGACGTCGAGTCCTTCGAGCCCGAGTTCCGCTTCGACGCGGCGGGCGAGGTGACCGGCGCCCGCGCCGTGGCGCAGACCGAGTCCCACCGCCTGATCGAGCGGCTGATGATCCTCGCCAACGAGCAGGTCGCCCAGCTGCTGGAGCGCAAGCGCGTGCCGGCGATCTACCGCGTCCACGCCCAGCCCGACCCGCCGCGGGTCGAGCGCCTGATCGCCCAGCTGCACGCGCTCGGCGTGCCGACGCCGCCGCTGCGCGAGGGCGCTCGCCCCGCGCGAGGCGGGCGAGGTCGCGGCCGAGGCGAGCCGGCTGGCGCGGCGCGAGGCCGCGCGGCGCGGGCACGGCCGCGAGGCGTATACATCGCTCGTGCTCCGCTCCCTCAAACAGGCCCGCTACAGCGAGCGCAACAGCGGCCACGCCGGGCTCGGCAGCCCCGCCTACTGCCACTTCACCTCGCCGATCCGCCGCTACCCGGACCTGGTCGTCCACCGGGCGCTGCTGGCGGCGCTGGGCGAGGGGGAGGAGGCGCCGCGCGCCGCCGAGGCGCGGGAGGTCGCCGCGCACTGCAGCGAGCGGGAGCGCGAGTCGGCGCGGATCGAGCACGAAGCCGACGACGTCTGCGCCGCCTTCCTGCTCGAGCGCGAGCTGCTCGAGCGCGGCGGGGAGGCGCGAGTTCGAGGGAGAGGTGTCGGGGGTGATCCGGGCCGGCGCCTTCGTCGCCTTCGGCGGCGAGCTGGGCGACGTCTACGAGGGCTTCCTGCCGGCCCGCCGGCTGCGGGGCGAGCGCTTCGAGCTGAACGAGACCGAGACCGCGCTGGTCGGCCGCGAGTCAGGGCGGCCGGTGCGCCTGGGCGACCCGATCTCGGTCAGGGTCAGCGGCGATCGAAGCCCCCCGCGGCCGCGTCGACCTGGAGCCGGCCGATGGCTAAGAAGGCGAAGAAGCGCGAGCCCGCCTCCGGCGACGTCGCCACCAACCGCCGCGCCCGCCACAAATTCGAGCTGGTCGAGAAGATGGAGGCGGGGATCGTGCTGCGCGGCTCCGAGGTGAAGTCGCTGCGCGACGGCAAGGCGCAGATGACCGACGCCTACGCGGTCGTCGACGGCGGCGAGGTCTGGCTGCGCAACCTCCACATCCCGCCCTACGCGCCGGCCAGCCGCGAGAACCACGAGCCCGAGCGGCCCCGCAAGCTGCTGCTGCACCGGGCCGAGATCGAGCGCCTGGTCGGCAAGACCGCGCAGAAGGGCCTGACCCTGATCCCGACCCGGATCTACTTCAAGGGCCCGCGGGCGAAGGTCGAGCTGGCGCTGGCCCGCGGCAAGGAGGGGCGCGACCGCCGCCGCGAGATCGCCGAGCGCGACGTGCGGCGCGAGGTCGAGCGGGAATTCAAGGGCCGGAATGAGGTAGCTTCGGGCCGATGGCGTTTCAGCGTACCTTCGGGGCTGCATGCCGCCTCACGTGATCGGATTCGGCGACATCTCGTCCGCTACGGCGCTCCTGCTGGTCGCTGCCGGCGTCCGCCCAGGCGTCGGCCGAATCCTTCCCGAACAAGGCCGGCAACTACGTCAGCGACCACATCGAGTACTTCGTCGGCGGCCTGCGTGGTGGCGATCCTGCTGCTCCTGCTCGTCGTCAGCATCACCCAGCGCCGCGGCAAGGAGAAGGCGAAGGAGCAGGCCGTCGCCGGGCCCGCCGGCGCTCCGCCCCCGGCCGCAGCCGCCGCGGCGCCGCCGTCCGCCGGCGGGGCCGCCGGCGAGCAGCAAGGAGAGGCGCGGGCAGGCCCGTGAGCAGCAGCGCGCCGCCCGGGCCGAGCAGCGCCGGCGGCGGCAGGAGGAGACGAGGCGCCGCAGGCAGGAACGGGTGGCGAAACGAGCCGAAGCGGACCGACAAGCAGGGCCGTGGCCGCCGGGGCAGCAGAAGGAAGCGGTGACAGGCGGAGCGCGAGCTGGCCGCCGCCCGCGCCGCCCAGGAGCGCGCCCTGCTCGACCAGGAAGCCCGCGCCGCCGCGACGCCACAGCCGGCCGCGCAGCCGGCGCCCTTCCCGGGCCGCAGCCGCAGGAGCCGACCGTCCGCGATGCAGCCCGCGCCCCCCGCCGCCTACCCCGCCGAGGCGGGCGTCGCGCCCCCGCCGGCCGGGTACGAGCCGGCCGCGGCGGAACAGCGGGTGCACGACAAGGTGGCGGAAATCCAGCGGGAGGAGGAGCGGATCCGCGCCGAGGCCGAGCGCCGCATTCGCGAGGCCGAACGCCTCCAGCGCGAGGCCGAGGAGCGAGCCGCCAGCGCCCAGGCCGCGCAGGCGACCACGAGCATGGAGGCGGTCTCGCCGCCTCAGCCGCAGGCGCCGATGGCCGCGCCGCAGCAGGTGGAGCCTTCGGTCGCCGACATGGAGACGCGCCGAGCAGCGCCTCCAGCAGGAGCGCGAAGCGCAGGAGCGCTCGATGGCGGAGGCCCAGGAGCGCCTGCGCCAGATCGAGGAGCGGACCAAGGCGGCGCAGGAGCGCGCCGCCGAGGCGGAGCGCCTCGCGAAGCTGAAGTCGGAGGAGACGGAGCGCGAGCAGCACCTGCGCGAGATCCGCGAGACCGTCGCGCAGGCCGAGGAGCGCGCCCGCGAGGCGGAGCGCCGCGCCGCCGAGGCCGAGCAGGCCGTGCTGCGCTCGGTGCAGGGGGGAGGTGGCCCGCCGGCCTTCCAGCCTCCCGCGCCGCAGCAGCCGCCCGCGCCGCAGCCACCGCAGCCAGCGGCTCCGCCGGCCTTCCAGCCCCCCGAGCCGCCGCCGGCATTCGCGCCGCCGCAGTCGCCCCCCTCGCCGCCGCAGCCCGCCTCGCCCTCCGAGCCGCGGGTGTTCGCGCCGTCCGAGCCCGCGGCGCCGCAGGCCCCGACGGCCGCCGAGTGGCAGCCGCAGCCGCCGCAGCAGGCCCCCACGCCGCAGCCAGCCCAGCAGGCGCAGCCGAGCCCGCCACAGCCCGCAGCGCCGTCCGCGCCCCAGGCCGGCGGGCCGATCGACCTCAACACGGTCAGCTTCGAGCAGCTGCGGGCGAAGACCTCTCGGTCACCCAAGCGACCCGCCTGCTCGCCCACCGCGAGCGCGTCGGCCGCTTCCAGTCGGTCGACGACCTCGACCAGATCCCCGGCTTCCCGCAGGAGCAGCTCGAAGACCTGAAGCGCCGCTCCAAGGTCTACGGCCCCAGCCACCGTCATACGGCGTCCTCGGTCGCTCGCGTGCGGAGCACGCCACGCTCCTGCGTCCTCGTCTGACGGCGCCTGGGTCGCGTCAGAGCGGCAGGACGTACAATTGTCTCTACATAGCACGGGGGCGACAGGCTTCGACCTGGTCGATCCGTGCGAAAGGTTGCAGGTCGAGGTTGCCGGAGGCCTCGTGAAACACCGGCAAAAACCAATACGTGCGGACCATGAGTTCGCCCTCGCTGCTTAGCTAAAGCTAAGTGAGTGAGAGTCGGCCCTCCCTCGCCCGCGGGGAGGGGCACCGGCTTCAGAAGCGGGCTCACCCGGGCGGATCGCCCCGTCCGCCAGGGGACATCTCAGAGGGCTCTGTCTCCCGCAGTGCCCGCCGGCGCGGACCCCGGGAGACGAGAACCAAGCGCCGGCTAAGCCTGTAGAGACCTTCGCACTGCGGCCAGGGACGCCGGTTCGATTCCGGCCGCCTCCACTAAAACCCTGACGTTCGAACCCCGGCCAAAACGGGCTGCGATCTCCGTCGGCAAATCCCCTACGCCACCGGAGCGGCGCCTGACCTCCTGCCGGGAAAGGCTAACCAGACCTCGGCGTCGGTCGAACCGTGGCGGTGGGATTTTCCTTCCCGCTGTGCGGCCCACCCGGGGCCTTCCCGGTGGAGTCGACAACCCTCGATTCCAGATAGGCGGCGTACCCGAAGACGGTGCCTGGCGGAGCCTTGAGTCCGTTCGGCTTAGCCGCGACAAGGATTTCGCGCTCGCCGAGCAGAGCCGAGGTCCTGGGGTTGAAGATCAGCTCGTGCCGAGTGCCCCGCTTTCGGTCAGTGTAGGCGACGCCTGTGCCCATGCGGCCGACCGGGTCGCGCACCTCTCCCACGAGCTTCACGCCGGGAAGTTCTGCAACCACTCGGTACAGGGCCGCGCGAAGAGCCGGCGCGAGGTAGCTCTCGCGCAGCATGTCGCCGATCAACACGAAGGTCTCCGCTTCCCCTCGGGGACCGCCGATCCCATGGACCTTGCGGGCTTCGATCAGCCTGCGCAGCCGCTTGGAGTTGGTCGGGAGGCTGGAGAAGTCGAGGTAGGAGAGCTGGTGCTTGCCAAATTGTTCGCTAAATGTCTGATCGGACTTGGGAAGCGGAGGCGAACCGGCGGCGACCCAGGCCGCGCGTTCGGCGGGCGAGAGGAAGCTCGGCTGGCCGGTGGTTTCCCGCAGCCTCCCCGAGCCGTCAGGGGCGATCCAGAACTTTCGCACTTTGGGCTGCAGCACGCTCCAGGAGATATGGGCCCTCGGGTTTCCTGGGCGCGGGCCAGCGAAGATCGTCAGGTAGGCGTCCTTGGATCGAGTGTAGGCGTACTGCCTCGGGCCGGGCGCCGCCTGGGGCTGCACCGCGGCAGCCCTGGCCGCCAGCTGAAGCGGGTTCGCAACGGCCGGCTGCACCGCGTCCTCTCCTCCCCCGAGGAGGAAGAGCGGCAGCGCGACGGCGAGAACCAGCGCCGCGCCGGCCGCGGCGCCGGCCCCGACCAGCATGCGCCGTCGGGGTCTCCTGGTTGCCGTTCCCCTGCGCGGGGTGTCCGCAGCTTCGATTCGCGCCAGAAGCGCCGCTCGCGCCGCCTCCCGGCCGGCACCGGATTCGCCTCCTGGGGCAACGTAAACCTTCCTGATCAGCTCGATGTCATCCATGGTCGACCTCTTGACTCCTCCTGGTGAGTGCCCTGTCGCGGGTTGGCTCCTCGAGCCCAAGCAGTTTGCGGAAGCGCTCGCGGGCGCGTGAGAGGCGGGACCTGACCGTTCCCACAGGAATTTCGAGTGCCTGGGCGATCTCGGTGTAGCTGAGGGCAGCCAAGGCATAGAGCAGTAGGACGTCTGCCTCGTCTGAAGGAATCTGCTCGAGTGCCGCCGCCAGCCGCTGTCGCATATTGGAAGCGTCGATTCGCTCCTCGGTGCCGTCGAGGGCATCGGGCAGCGGATCGATGCCGGCCCTCGCGTAGGCTCGCAGCTCGCGCAGCTCATGGCGCTTGTGATTGCGCAGAAGGTTGGTCGCGATCCCGAACAGCCAGGGCCTGGCGTCGGACCGCGACCGATCGTAGCGGCAGCGGTGGTCAAAGGCAGTCAGGAATGTCTGGGAGGCGAGCTCGTCTGCCAGGTCGTCACCTATCCGCCGCCTCAGGTAGCCGTGGATCGCGTCGAAGTGGCGATCGAAGATCACCGCGAACCTGGCCGGATTCGTCGCTGAGGTTGCGATCGCCTCGCCATCAGAGCTCACATCGGCCACATTTCTTCTTGTCCGCACGGCTGCAACCGGTTCGCAGACCTCGCTTCCGCTCAATCGGTCGCCAGAGCGGCCGACAGCTCGGGGGCGTTGGCGAGGGTTTGGAAGACGACGCAGTAGCGCTCGGTCAGCTTCAGCAGGGTGTCCAGCTCATCCTGGCTTGCCTCGGTGTCGAGGTCGAAGCTGAGGCGGATCGCGCGGAAGCCGACGGGTGCGTCGCGGTCGACCGCCATCGTGCCGCGGAAGTCGAGGTCGCCCTCGGCGCGGACGTTGCCCGACTCGACCGAGATGCCGAGTGACGTCGCCACCGCCCGCAGCGTCACGCCGGCGCAGGCGACGAGGGCCTCGAGCAGCATGTCGCCCGAGCAGAGCAGCGAGCCGTCGCCGCCGGAGGCGGGGTGCAACCCGGCCTCGGCCAGGGCACGCCCGGTGTCCACCGAGCACGACACCCCTTCGCCGAGCGCGCCGCTCGCCGTGAGGGTGACCAGGGCGGCCTCCGGCTCCTCCTTGTAGCGCTCCTTCAGCGGTGCCTGGACCGCCCGCAGCTCATCGCGTTCCATCTCGGGGAGGTTACGCGTCCGGGACCCAGCCAACCACGTAACGTCAGTGGTCACATGGCTATCGCGACCGCCACCAGCCTCGACGTGTACATGGGCGGCGAGCTGCTCTTCGCCGACGTCTCCTTCAAGCTCGAGCCGCGAGAGCGGATGACGTTGTCGGGGCGCAACGGCGCCGGCAAGTCCACCCTGCTGCGGATCCTGGCCGGCGAGCTGCGGCCCGACTCGGGCAGGGTCGTCGTGCAGAAGGGCGCGCGCGTCGCTCTGCACGACCAGCGCCCCCCGCTGAATGCCGACGTGTCGCTCGGCGAGTACGTCGTCAACGGCCGCACCGACATGCTGGACACGGAGGCGGAGTTGGCGCGGCGGGAGGAGGAGATGTCGCGAACCGAGCCCGGCGAGGAGGCGATGCGCGCCTATGCCGCCGCGCAGCAGCGGCTCGAGGCGGGCGGTGGCTACCGCTGGCGCGACGACGTCCTCGCCGTGCTGGCCGGCCTCGGCTTCGGCGACGTGGAGGCGAAGCGCCCGCTCTCGACTTTCTCCGGCGGCGAGCTGACCCGCGCCTCCCTGGCTCGGGCGCTGGCGAGGCGGCCCGACCTCCTGCTGCTCGACGAGCCCACCAACCATCTCGACATCCCCTCGCTCGAGTGGCTGGAGCGCTATCTCTGCACTCTCGACGCCGCCGTCGTCCTGGTCGCTCACGATCGCTGGTTCCTGGAGGCGGTGGGAACCTCCGTGCTCGAGCTGGAGGCGCAGCGGGGCCGCTTCTTCGCCGGCCCCTGGCACGCCTGGCGCAAGGAGCAGGCGGCCCGGGAGATCGCGCGCGGCAAAGCGGTCGAGCGCCAGCAGGCGGAGATCGAGCGGATGGAGCGCTTCGTCGAGCGCTTCCGCTACAAGGCCACGAAGGCGAGGCAGGCGCAGTCGCGGCTGAAGCAGATCGAGAAGATCAAGCGCGAGGGCGTCGGCGCCGAGCGCCGTGACCGGCGCAGCCTCCGCTTCTCCTTCGTCAAGCCGGAGCGACCGGGCCGGGTCGTGCTGAAGATGGTCGACGCGACGATCGAGGTGCCGGGCCGGACCCTGCTCGACGGCGCCGGCCTCGAAGTCGAGCGGGGCGAGCACGTCGTCCTCGTCGGCCCCAACGGCGCCGGCAAGACGACGCTGATCGAGGCGCTGGCCGGGCGCCGGGAGCCGGCGGCGGGGTCGATCCGGGTCGGCCACTCGGTCAAGATCGGCTACCTCTCCCAGCACGCGGAGACCGCCGCCGGGCAGGGCACCGTGCTCGAGGCCGCGCAGCGGGAGACCGGCCTCGTCGGCAAGAAGGCCCGCGACCTGCTCGGCGCCTTCCTCTTCTCCGGGGCCGAGGTGGACAAGTCGCTGGACGACATCTCCGGCGGCGAGCAGCGGCGCCTCTCGCTGGCGATCCTCGTCGCCTCCGGCGCCAACGTCCTCATCCTCGACGAGCCGACCAACCACCTCGACATCGAGAGTCGCGAGGCGCTCGAGGACGCGCTCTCCGCTTTCGAGGGGGCGGTGGTCCTCGTCTCCCACGACCGGGCCCTGCTGGAGGCGGTCGGCAGCCGCACGCTCGTCTGCGAAGGAGGCGAGCTGCGCAGCCACCCAACCGGTTGGGCCGACTATCGGCGGCAGCGTGACGAGCGCGAGGCGGAGATCGCCGCGGCCACGGCGACCGCCAGGCGGGCGGCCGCTGGGAACAGACCCCGCCAGGGTGGATCGTCGAAGGGCGCGGTGCGCAAGGCGAGCCGTCTGGCGGAGAAGATCGAGGCGGCGGAGGCGGACCTGCACGGGCTCGAGCAGGAGCTCTCCGATCCCGCTGCATGGTCGACTCCGAGCAAGGCCGAGGACGCCGGCGAGCGGCACGAGGCGGCGAAGCGCCGGCTCGAGGAGCTCTACGAGCAGTGGGAAGAG
This sequence comes from uncultured Solirubrobacterales bacterium, assembly GCA_963696185.1. Taxonomy (GTDB): domain Bacteria; phylum Actinomycetota; class Thermoleophilia; order Solirubrobacterales; family 70-9; genus VRUE01. The sequence continues at coordinate 769,438 of OY968825.1, read as the reverse complement.
GCGGAGCTGGCGGTCAGCGCAGCCGGCGAGCCAGGTGAGGCGGCGCGACCACAGGCACGTTAGGGTCGGCGGCAGTGGGCGACGTCTTCCTCCTCGCTTTCCTCGCGGCGCTCTACCCGACCCTGCTCGCCGCGACGACGGTGATGCTGATGCTGCCGCAGCCGAAGCGGCTGCTGCTCGGCTATCTGCTGGGCGCGGCGATGACCAGCGTCACGCTTGGCCTCGTCATCGTCTTCTCGCTGCAGGGCAGCGACTTGGACAGCACAGCGCAGCACCAGCTCGGGCCCGGGATCGACCTCACCCTGGGCTGCCTGGCGTTGCTGGTCGCTTTCGTGCTCGGCACGGGACGGGACCGGAGATTGACGGAGCGGCGACGGGCGCGCAGGGCGGCGAAGGAACCGAAGGGGCCGCCACGCTGGCAGCAGGTGCTCGGCCGTGGATCGGCCCGGGCCACCTTCGCGGTCGGCGCCGCCCTAACCCTGCCGGGCGCCACCTACATCACCGCCCTCAATCGCATCGCCAGGGAGGAACTCGCGATTCCGGTCACCGTCGCGGTCATCCTCGGCTTCAACCTGATCATGCTGCTGTTGCTGGAGCTGCCCCTGCTCGGCTACGTGCTGGCGCCGGACTGGACCCCGAAAGCCGTCGTGCGGTTCCGCGCGGCGCTCAACGCCCGCGGCCGCGGCTGGGCGGTTCGGGGCGCGGCGATCGTCGGCATCCTCCTGGTCGCGCGGGGCGTGATCGCGCTGCTGGCCTGAGGGCGCGGTCGAAGAACGGTCAGAAGACGATCGTGCGCGCGCCGTCGAGCAGGACGCGGTCGTCGACGTGGGCCTTGACGGCGCGGGCGAGGACGAGGCGCTCGATGTCGCGGCCGATCCGCATCAGGTCGTCGACCTCGTCGCGGTGGCTGACCCGGGTCACGTCCTGGTCGATGATCGGCCCGGCGTCCAGATCCTCGGTGACGTAGTGGGCGGTGGCGCCGATCAGCTTGACGCCGCGCTCGTGGGCGCGGGCGTAGGGATCGGCGCCGACGAAGGCCGGCAGGAAGCTGTGGTGGATGTTGATCGCGGGAGCGCCGAGCCGCCGCAGGAAGTCCCCCGAGAGGACCTGCATGTAGCGGGCGAGGACGAGCAGGTCGACCTTGCCGGCGAGCAGCTCCAGGGCGCGGCGCTCGGCCTCCTCCTTGCCGCCGGGCTCCACCGGGAGGTGGTGGTAGGGAAGGCCGAGCGAGGCGACCTGGTCGGCGTGGTCGGGGTGGTTCGAGACGACGCCGACGAGGTCGGCGCCAAGCTCGCCGCTGCGCCAGCGCCAGAGCAGGTCGGAGAGGCAGTGGTCCTCGCGCGAGACCATGATCACCAGCCGCTTGCGCTCGCTCGCCTCGGCGAAGCGGTGCTCCATCTCCAGCGGACCCGCCACCTGCTCCGCGAAGCGGCGGTAGAGCGCCGCGCGCTCGCCCTCCGCGGCCGAGTCGAAGACCATCCGCATGAACAGCCGCCCCTCCCCCGAGGAGTGCTGGTCGGCGTCGACGATGTTGAGGCCGGCGTCGGCGAGGAAGCCGCTGACAGCGGCGATCAGCCCCGGCCGGTCCGGGCAGGCGAGCAGCAGGCGCGATGTGGGGCTCGGGGCGATGCGCGAATCATGCCGGGTGGGGGCGCCGCGGCGCGCAGCCGCCCCGCGGTGGTAATCATCGGTCGGTGAGAAATCTCCTCGCGGCCGACACGCGCCCCCGCCTGCTGCCCCTCTTCAACCTGGCCCTGATCGGCGTCGGCGGCGCCCTGCACCTGCTCGGGGCGCCGACCGAGGGGGACGCGGTCTGGGCGGCGACCGTCGCCGTGATGCTGGTCCCGCTGACCGTCTCGATCGTTCGTACGCTGGCCCGCGGCCGGGTCGGGGTGGACGCGATCGCCCTGATCGCGATGGCCGGCGCGCTGGCGATCGGCCAGTACCTGGCCGGCGCGGTGATCGCGCTGATGCTCTCCGGCGGCAACGCGCTGGAGGCGATGGCGTCGCGGCGCGCCCGCCAGGAGCTGACGGCGCTGCTGGAGCGGATGCCCAGCATCGCCCACCGCCGCAGCGGCGAGGGCTGGGAGGAGGTCCCGGTCGGGGAGCTGGCGGTCGGCGACGTGGTGCTGGTGCGGGCCGGCGAGGTGGTCCCGGTCGACGGCGCCTTGCAGAGCGCGCAGGCGACGGTCGACGAGTCGGCGCTGACGGGGGAGTCGCTGCCCGTGGCCCACGTGCGGGGGGCGACCATGCAGAGCGGCGCCATCAACGCCGGCGAGGCATTCGAGCTGCGGGCGACCCGCCTTGCCTCCGAGAGCGCCTACGCCAACATCGTGCGGCTGGTCCGCGCCGCCGAGACCCAGCGCGCCCCGTTCGTCCGCATCGCCGATCGCTACGCGGCGGTCTTCCTGCCGCTGACGCTGGCGCTCGCGGCGGTCGCCTGGGCGGCGAGCGGCGAGGCGGTCCGCGCGGTCGCGGTGCTGGTCGTCGCGACGCCCTGCCCGCTGATCCTCGCCGCCCCGATCGCGATCGTCTCCGGCGTATCGCGGGCGGCGCGGCTCGGCGTGATCGTCAAGGGCGGCGCCGCGATCGAGCGGCTCGGCGAGGCGCGCACCGTGCTGCTCGACAAGACCGGCACGCTGACGCTAGGCATGCCCGCGGTGCAGGAGGTGATCGCGCTCGACGGCGGCAGGGAGGACGAGGAGGAGGTGCTGCGGCTGGCGGCCTCGATCGACCAGCTCTCGGCCCACGTCCTCGCCGAGGCGCTCGTCCACGACGCCGAGCGGCGCGGCCTGCGCCTCTCGCAGCCCGCCGACGCGATCGAGGTGCCGGGGCAGGGGATGGAGGGGGCGATCGACGGCCGCCGGGTCGCGGTCGGCAGCAGCGCCTGGCTGGGGTCGCGCGGCTACCGGGTCGAGGCCGCCGAGGCGGCGGGGGGCGACGGCGAGGACGCCGGCCGCGCCAAGGTCCTGGTCGGGGTCGACGGGCGGCTGACGGGAGTGGTCGTGATGGCCGACCGCCTGCGCGACGACGCCCGCGAGCTGGCCGGCAACCTGCGCGAGGCCGGCGTGCGCCGGGTGGCGATGGTGACCGGCGACCGTCGCGAGATCGCCGAGCGGATCGCCGCCGAGACAGGCGTCGACAGCGTCTACGCCGAGCAGAGCCCCGAGGACAAGCTCGACGTCGTCCGCGGCATCCGCGCCGACCCCGAGCTGGCCCCCGTCGTGATGGTCGGCGACGGCATCAACGACGCGCCGGCGCTCGCCCTCGCCGACGTCGGGATCGCGATGAGCGCGCCGGGGGCGACGGTGTCCTCGGAGACCGCCGACGCGGTGATCGTCGTCGATCGCATCGACCGCGTGGTGACCGCGATCTCGATCGGCCGCCGGGCGCTCGGCATCGCCCGCCAGAGCGTCGTCTTCGGGATCGGCCTCAGCGCGATCGCGATGGTGTTCGCGGCGCTCGGCTACATCCCGCCGCTCGGCGGCGCCCTCCTCCAGGAGGGGATCGACGTCGCGGTCATCCTCAACGCCCTGCGCGCCCTGAGCGGCTGATCCTCTGTCGCCACAACTCCGCTGACTTCGTCCTTGTCCGTCATATAGGCGGGTAGAGGCGAAGTCAGCGGAGGGATTGCAGGATCGCGTTCAGCGGCGCGGCGCAACGTCAACCACCCGTGCCTGAGCAAGTGCCGATCGGCACGCATCTTCGGGGATCTGTGACCGCGGTCACCCTGCGGCGCCCGGAACCTCGCCACGGTTCCGCGCTTGCTCACAAAACGCACATATTCAGTCCTGGTCCTGCTGGCGACCATCGCCTTCCCAGTCGCCGCGATCGCCTCGCCCGGCGGCGGCTCGACCGTCCGGACCGGCGTCGCGCCGGCGGTGCCGGTCGAAGCGGCGCCGGGCGGCGCGGCGGCGTTCACCCGACCGGCCGAGAGCTTGCGCCGCGAGATCCGCGCCAGCCTGCGCAGGATGCGGGCCGCCCGCCGCGCCAGGCTGCGCAGGCAGCAGCGCGACGCTTTCGCCCGGCTGCCGGGCGGCGTCTCGCGGGCGACGCTCGACGCGATCGCCGCCTGCGAGTCCGGCGGCAACCCGGCCGCGGTCTCCCCCGGCGGCGCCTATCGCGGCAAGTACCAGTTCGACTACGGCACCTGGGAATCGGTCGGCGGCCACGGCGACCCGGCCGCGGCCCCCGAAGCCGAACAGGACTACCGCGCGGCGCTGCTCTACGCGCGCTCGGGCTCCAGCCCCTGGCCGGTCTGCGGCTGACCGCGGCCCAGGTCGCCGGCATCGGCGCCGAAGCTCTTGGCCTGGCCGGGCCGCAGGTAGACGATCTGGCCGTCGCGCAGCTCCAGTCTCTGCAGCTCGGCGCGGGTCAGCTGAGCCCAGACCTCGGCGCTGTCGCCGAGCACGAGCTCCGCCCTGATCTCGAAGCCGAGCGGGACGATCCGCCGGATCATCGCCTCCACGGCGCCCTCGCCGGGATCGAGCATCACCTGCATGTCGTGGGGCCGCACGAAGTGCTCGCCGAGCCGGTTGACCTCGCCGACGAACCCCATCACGAACTCGTTGGCGGGGTGCTCGTAGAGGTCGGAGGCGCTGCCGGCCTGCTCGACCCGCCCACCGTTCATGACGACGAGCTGCTCGGCGACGTCCATCGCCTCCTCCTGGTCGTGGGTGACGAAGATCGTCGTGACGTGCATCTCGTCGTGGAGGCGCCGCAGCCAGGCGCGCAGGTCCCTGCGGACCTTGGCGTCGAGCGCCCCGAAGGGCTCGTCGAGCAGCAGCACCCGCGGCTGGACCGCCAGCGCCCGGGCCAGCGCCATGCGCTGGCGCTGCCCTCCGGAGAGCTGCGATGGGAGGCGGTCGGCGAGCCCGTCGAGCTGGACGAGCTCGAGCAGCTCGTGGACGCGCCGCTCGACCTGTGGCCTTCTCCACTTGCGGATCCTCAAGCCGAAGGCGACGTTGCCGAACACGGTCATGTGCTTGAAGGCGGCGTAGTGCTGGAAGACGAAGCCGACCTCGCGCTTGCGCGCCGGCTCCGCCGAGACGTCCTTGCCGCCGATCAGCACCCGGCCGGCGTCCAGCCTCTCCAGGCCGGCGATCGCCCGCAGCAGCGTCGACTTGCCGCTGCCGCTCGGCCCGAGCAGGGCGGTGAGCGAGCCGTCCGGCACCTCGATCGATACGTCCTCCAACGCCTGGAAGTCGCCGAAGCGCTTGCACGCTCCCTCGACTGCGATTGCCATCAGGCGTCCCCCTTTCCCTTCAAGGCGTTCATTGCCAGCAGGGTTGAGAGGGCGAGCAGGGCGAGCAGGATCGAGGCGGCGTAGGCGGCCGGGTAGGAGAACTGCTCGAACTGCTTGGAGACGAAGATCGGCAGGGTTTCCGTCTGGCCGGAGATCTTCCCGGAGACGATCGAGACGGCGCCGAACTCGCCGAGCACGCGGGCGGTGCTCAGCACGACGCCGTAGGCGACCCCCCAGCGGATCGCCGGCAGGGTGATCCGCCAGAAGGTCTGCCGGGCATTGGCGCCGAGCGTCGAGGCGGCCTGCTCCTGCTCGGTGCCGATCTCCTGCAACACCGGCACCGTCTCGCGGACGACGAACGGAACGGAGACGAAGACGCTGGCGAGGACCATGCCCGGCACCGCGAAGAGGATCTTCAAGCCGGCTTCGCCGATCCCGGCGAACCAGCCGCCGAGGCCGTAGAGCAGGAACAGCGAGAGGCCGATCACCACAGGGGAGATCGCGAAGGGCAGGTTGATCGCGGAGTCGATCAGGACGTTGCCGCGCCAGCGGTGGCGGACGAGCAGGATCGCGCAGGCGACGCCGAAGATCGTGTTGAGCGGCACCGCGATCGCCACCATCAGCAGCGTCAGCTCGAGCGCGTGGACGGCGTTGGGAGTGGCGATCGCTTCCAGCGGCGCTGCCAGTCCGTGTTGGAAGGTCTTGTAGAAGATCATCCCCACCGGGGCGAGCAGGAGAGCCAGCAGGTAGCCGAGCGCCAGCGTGCGCAGGCCCCAGCGACTCTTGGCGGAGGTGGTCACCGCCGCCCGCCCCAGCGCTGGAGGAGGCCGACGACCGCGAGCAGCGCCAGCGAGACAGCGAGCAGGACGACCGAGACCGCCGCCGCGCCGGCGGTGTTGCCCGATTCGATCTGGTTGAAGATGAAGACCGAGGAGACTTCGGTCTTGAAGGGGATGTTGCCGGTGATCAGGATCAGCGATCCGTACTCACCCAGGGCGCGGGCGAAGGCGAGGGCAACTCCGGCGGCGATCCCGGGCAGCAGGTTGGGGAAGACGATGCGGCGGAAGATCGTCAGGCCGCCGGCGCCGAGCGAGGCCGCCGCTTCCTCCATCCCACGGTCCATCTCCAGCAGCAGCGGCTGCACGGCGCGGACCACGAACGGCAGCGTCACGAACAGCAGCGCGAAGACGATCGCGGTGCGGGTGAAGGCGACGTCGAGGCCGATCGGGCTGTCCTTGCCGTAGAGCGTCAGCAGAGTCAGCCCGGCGATGATCGTCGGCAGCGCGAACGGCAGGTCGATGAAGGCGTTGACCGCCTTCTTGCCCGGGAGCTCGTCGCGGACCAGGACCCAGGCGATGAGCGTGCCGAAGACGGCGTTGATCGCGACGACGGCCAGCGAGGCGACCACCGTCAGCTTCAGCGCCGCCACCGACTGGGCGCCGCTGACCGCCTGCCAGAAGCCCGAGAGGCCGCCGTCCAGCGACTTCGCGAGGACGGCCGCCAGCGGCAGCAGGACGATCAGGCTGAGGTAGAGCGCGATCAAGCCACGGCCGGCCCAGACCCCCGCCTCGTTCGGCAGCCCGGATCGTTCCGAGGCAACGGCGCCGCCCCCGGGCAGGGGGAACCCCGGCCCGGGGGCGGCGAGGACGCCGCTGTCGAGCTCAGCCGGCAGTCGAGACCCCCAGCTCCTTCTCGATCTTGGCGATCGAGCCCGTGCCTTCTTCGAAGAACTGTTCCTTGACCCTTTCCCAGCCGCCGAACTTGGCGATCGTGAAGAGGCCCTTCGGGGTCGGGAACCGCTTCGGGTCGACGAGCTTCTCGTCGACCGGGCGGTAGCCGTTCTCGGCCCACCGCTTCTGCCCGGCTTCGGACCAGAGGTAGTCGAGGAACTTCTGCGCCGCGGCTGGGGCCCCCTTGGTCACGGCGATCGGCGTTTCGATCAGGATCGTGTCGTCGGGGACGACGTATTCGACGTCTTCGCCCGCCTTTTCGGCCTTGATCGCCTCGTTCTCGTAGGAGAGCAGGACGTCGCCCTGTCCCTGGGTGAAGGCGGTGAGCGCGTCGCGGCCGCTGGCCGGCTGCACCTGGGTCTTCGAGAGGACCGTCTTCACCGCCTCCAGCGCTTGCGGCGGGCGATTTGCCCTCCTCGATCTGCGACCCGTAGACGGCCATGATGTTCCAGCGGGCCGAGCCGGAGCTGAAGGGGTTCGGGGTGACGATGCTGACGTCCTTGCCGAGCAGGTCGTCGAAGGAGTGGATGCCCTTCGGGTTGCCCTTGCGGACGACGAGCACGACCACCGACTCCTCGGCGATGCCGTGGTAGGGCTGCTTGTCCCAGCTCGCGGCGACCTGGCCACCTTCGACCAGCCGGGCCATGTCGCCGGCGATCGAGAAGTGGACGACGTCGGCCGGCTGGCCGGCCGCGACGGCGCGGCTCTGGTCGCCGGAGGCGCCGAACGAGTTGCTGAAGCCGACGCCGGAGCCGGCGGCGGTCTTCTCGAAGCCCGGCTCGAGGGCTTCTTCGTAGACCGACTGCGGGGTGGAGTAGCCGACGACGTCGATCTTGCCGCCGGAGGAGCTCGCGCCGGAGCTGCCGGCGCAACCGCCGGCCGCCAGTGCGGCGATCGTGAGAAGCACGGCAGCCAAGCCCTGCCCAACCATCCTCTTGCCCTTGTTGCCGGTCGCCATACAGGCCCCCTTTCCTTCTTTCTTGATGAAATTGCTCCAGAATGAAGGCGGGCACCTTAGCAGAAAGTCGATCAGGAAAGTCCAGAAAGGGGCTGGGCTGTGTCCCGGGCCGGATCGGCGTCGAGTCTGGAAAGCGGCTCAGGCCGTGTTGCGGGCGGGATCGGCGTCGAGCTGCGCGACCAGCGCCTCGACCCGCCGCCCGATCTCGTCCCTTGTCCTGCGGACGGCGTCGAGCGGCTGGCCCTTGGGGTCGGGCAGGTCCCAGTCGAGGTAGCGCTTGCCGGGGATGTAGGGGCACTCGTCGCCGCAGCCCATCGTCACCACCACGTCCGCCCACTCGGCGTCCTCGCGGGAGAGCTTCCGCGGGGTGCGGTCGCCGAGGTCGATCCCCAGCTCGGCCATCGCCTCGACCACCTCGGGGTGGACGCGCTCGGCCGGCGTCGTCCCCGCCGAGCGGCCCTCGTGGCGGCCCGCCGCGGAGCGGGCGAAGAGCGCCTCGCTGATCTGCGAGCGCCCGGCGTTGTGGAGGCAGACGAAGAGGACTCGGGCCATCAGCGTGACCTTACGAACCTGCGTTGAAGACCGTGCCTTCGAAGGCGCTCAGCGCCGGTTCGGCCGCGTAGCCGAGCGGTTTCAGGCCGAACAGTTCCTCGATGCTGAGCAGCAGCGAGAAGTGGTCGTAGTAGCCCGTTGCGTCGACGCTGCCGGGTTTGACGAAGGGCGAGATCAGCAGCAGCCCGACCCGGCCGCCGCCCCCGCTCGGTTTGACCGGGCCGTTCGTCGAGGCGGGCGCCGAGGCGGGGAGGTTCGGATATGTCGGCGTGCCGCAGCAGGCGCTCGGGTCGGCGTTGGGCCCCGTCTGCGGCGCCTCGGCGAAGGTGATCGCGATCAGGCCGCCGTCTTTGTAGGCGGGGGAGGCTTCGATCTCGGGCACGACCGTGCGCAGGAACGGTTCGGCGGCGGCGAGGCCCGCCGGCTGCCCCGGTTCGCAGGGCTGTTCGGAGCCGTCGTGGCAGGCGTTGGGGACGATGTAGGAGAGCGAGGGGGTGCTGACGCCGACGTTCGCCTGCAGATCGGGCTGGAGCTGTTCGAGGCCGACGTCGGCTGCGGCGCATTCGCCGCCATCGGTCAGCGAGTGGAAGTAGACGAACGGGTTGCGCCAGGTCTCGTACGCGTCGCCCGGGAGCGGGAGCTGGTTGGGATCGGGGGCGCCGAGCGCCGGGTGGCGGCAGCTGCCCGGCTGGCCGGCTGCGCCGTTGTCGACGCCCTCGACATAGGCCTTCCAGCGCTTGCCGGCGGCGGCGAGCTGGCCGGGCAGGGTGAGGGCGGCCGAGGGATACACGCAGCCCTTGCCTTCGACCTGTCCGTTGGCGCCCACCGTGCCCGGGGCGATCTCGGTGTAGGCGGGGCAGTCCGCCGCCGTTTCCGGAGTCGGCCCCTGGCCGCTGATCAGGGCGATCTCGTTGGCCAGGTCGCCCTGCGTCACAGCGTAGTAGTTGGCCAGCAGCTCGCCCTGGCCGGCCAGGGTCTTCGCCAGGTAGGGGGCGGGCGAGCCTTCTCCGAAGGCTTCCTGGAAGCCGTGGTCCCCGAGCACGATCAGGAACACGTGCTTGACGGGCGGCAGCGTTTCCGGGGTCGGGACTTCCGGCGGTATGTGTGTTTTCGGCGTGCCTTCGAGCGGAGTCGTCGAGGTCGCTTCCGGCGCCGGTTCGGGCGCCGCGGCGAGCGGCGCCGGTTCGGGCGCCGCCGGAGCGGCGCCGGCGGTCGCAGCGCCGGTCTGGGGGCTCGCGACCGGCGCCGGCGGCGCTTCCAGCAGGTAGCGCGTGATGCCGGAGCTCTGGGCGATCGGGCTGATCGCCGACCCCAGCAGCACGCCGAAGCCGAGCAGGCTCATGATCGCCGCGGCGGCGGCCTGCGGCCCCGGCATGCGGCGCCCCGCCGCCGCGGGCTCGGGCCCCCTCGCGGCCGCCGCGGCGAGCCGCTCCCGCCCCTGGAAAGCGTCGATGCTCTCGGCGACCGGCGCCGGCAAGGGGCCGCTCCGCCCCCCGCACTCGAGGCAGTAGCGCTGGCTACCGGCGAGCGCCGCGCCGCAGCTCGCGCAATTCGTCGCGCGAGGCCGCCGGGAACCCTCGTCGTCGCTGGAGCCGGTCACCTTCGGCGATCAGTCTCGCGCGCCACCGCCGCCTCGATGTGAACTCGATGTGAACTTGCCCGTTATCTGAGCTCACCCGTTAACCACTCTTCAACATCTGGGGAGACGGGTGGTCTGACAATGGGCACGATGACGGCTCCGCTGGAGGACGCTGAGGTGGCAATGTGGCAGCCGGCGGTGGCGCCGGAGGCTTCCACTCCGACGGTCGTCCCTCCCGAGCCGCCCGCCGCGGCGCATTCGCTGCCGGTCTCGGCGATCGGCGAGCGCTGCCCGTCCTGCCGGGCCCGTGTCGCGGCTGACCAGCGCTACTGCCTCGAGTGCGGACAGCGCCGCGGCGAGCCGCGCCTGCCGTTCATGGACGCCGTTTCGTTCATGGACGCCACGGCGCGCCGCCGGCGCGGCGAGCCGACCGCTCCTCCTCCTCCTCCGCCGCCGCCGCGGCGGCGACGGATGTCCCCAAACTCCACCTTGATCGCCGGCGTCGGAACGCTGGTCCTCGCGATGGGGGTCGGCGTGCTGATCGGGAACTCGGCCAACCACGGCGAAGCGGCCTCGTCGGGCAAGCCCTCCGTGCAGATCGTCAAGGTGGCGGGCGCGGGCGAAGCGGCGGGCGCGACGGCGGCCACCGCCTCCGGCGGCGGCGCCAAAGCGGCCAAGGCCGGCAAGGGCGGCTCCGCCGCCGCGAAAGCGAGCGCGGCCGCCGCGTCGGGCAAGGGAGCGGCCTCGGTCCTCCACCCGAAGGCGAAGCTGCCGCCGCCGACCGTCAAGGTCGGCGGCTCGTGTCACAGCGGCGCCGGTTGCAAGCACGGCAAGTTCACTGGCGAATTCTTCGGGGAATGAGGATGGGGCCGATCCTGAGACGGCCGCGAGGTGAGGCGACAGGCGCGGCGCCGGTCGCAAACGGGTCCGCGGCACCGCCGCCGCCGCCCGAGCCGGATCTGCTCGTGGACCTTCGGCGCCGCCGCGAGCAGCTGATGGCGCGGGTAGCGGAGCTCCAGTGGGACCTGGGAGGGCTCGTCTACGAGATGGCGGCCCGCAACAGCATCCGGGTCGACGTCCTGGTGAAGCGCGCCGCGGCCCTCCAGGAGGCCGACGCCGAGCTGAGCGAGGTCGAGCGCATCATGCGCCTCGAGGACGCCGGCACGGCCGGATCGTGCGCCTCCTGCGGCGCGCCCCACAGCAGCGGCGCCGCCTACTGCTGGCAGTGCGGCCAGACGCTGCTCGAGCAGGTCTCGAGCGACGCGATCGCCGGCTTCTGAGCCAGGGGCCCGGCCGCTCAGCCGAAGCGGCCGGCCACGTAGTCGCGGGTGCGGGGGTCGGACGGCTGGGTGAAGATCTTCTCGGTGTCGGCGCACTCGATCAGCGTTCCGACCCTTTCGGCGCCGCTCGTGTCGAGGCCGAAGAAGGCGGTCCGGTCGGCGACCCGCGCCGCCTGCTGCATGTTGTGTGTGACGATCACGATCGTGTAGCGGCTCTCGAGGCTGCGCATCAGCTCCTCGATCTTCGCCGTGGCGACGGGGTCGAGCGCCGAGGCCGGCTCGTCGAGCAGCAGCACGTCGGGCTCGATCGCGATCGCGCGGGCGATGCAGAGCCGCTGCTGCTGGCCACCGGAGAGGCCGAGCGCGCTGTCTCGCAGCCGGTCCTTCACCTCCTCCCAGAGGGCGGCGCCCCGCAGGGCGCGCTCGACGCGGTCGTCGAGCTCCGCCTTCATCCCGAGGTTGCGGGGGGCCCAGGCGACGTTGTCGTAGATCGACTTCGGGAACGGGTTCGGCTTCTGGAAGACCATCCCGATGCGACGCCGCACCTCGATCCGGTCGACCCCGTCACCGTACAGCTCGTGCCCGTGGTAGGAGACGTGCCCCTCGATCCTGAACCCGGGGATCGAGTCGTTCATCCGGTTGAGGCTGCGGATGAAGGTCGTCTTGCCGCAGCCGGAAGGGCCGATCAGGGCAGTGATCCGGTTGCGGTGGATCTGGAGGTTGACGCCGGCGAGCGCCACCTTGCTCCCGTAGGAGGCGGTCATGTCGCGGATGTCGAAGACCACCTCCGGCGTCGCGTCGCGACGCCGGCCGTTCGCCCCGGCGACCGCCGCCTGCGACGCCGGCCCGGTCTGAATCCGGACGCGACGAGGAACATCGGGAGCTCCGGCGGCAAACTGCGGGGTTGAATCGGAATTGCTCATGAGGCGATCCTCCTCCGGCTGCGGGCGAGCAGCGCCCTGGCGCCAAGGCTCGCGAGCACTATGAACGCCAGCAGCACGAACCCCGCCCCCCAGGCACGCGCGAACCCCGCCGGATTGGCTTCTTCGGAGAGGAAGAAGATCGATATGGGTATGTTCGGCACCGCTTCGCCGACGTTGAGACTGTAGTGGGCGGTATTGGCTATCGAGCAGAGCAGGAGGAGCGGCGCGGTCTCGCCTGCGGCACGGGCGACGGCGAGCACGGTGGAGGTGACGATCCCTCCCAGCGCGCTGGGCAGGATGACCCCGAGAACGGTGCGCCAGCGGCTCACCCCAAGCGCGTCGGCCGCTTCGCGCAGGCTGGGGGGAACGAGGAGGAGGATCTCCTGGCTGCCGCGGGCGACGATCGGCAGCATGATGATCGCCAGCGCGATCGATGCGGCGTAGGCCGACTGGTGCCGGTGGTCGACGAGCAGGCCAAAGACGAAGAGGCCGATGATGATCGAGGGAAGGCCGTTTGTCAGGTCCAGCGTGAGCCGGATCGAGCGAGCTGCGCGATCCCCGGCGAACTCGGTCAGGTAGAGCGCCACGAGAACCCCCAGCGGCATCGCGATCACGGTCGCGACGAGGGCGATCAGGGCGGTGCCGACGATCTCTGGCCCTATCCCGGTAGGCGCGCCCTTGACCAGGAATTCGAAGCTGAGCGCGCTGGCCCCGCGCACCAGCACCGCATAGCTGACGATCACCAGCACCGCGACGGCGCCCAGCGCCGCGACGGTCCCTCCGGAAATGGCGAGGCGGCTGAGGAGCTGTCGCCGGCGCAGGTTGCCCGAGGGGGTCAGCGGCGCAGTCGGGTCGAGCGCTCCGCCGTCACTCATCACGCGGCCCTCCGCTGGTAGTCGAAGCGCCTGCCGATCCACCGTGCGCAGAGGTTCGAGAGCAGACCGATCACGAGGAGGATGACCCCCAGGTAGAAGAGGGAGGACCGATATATCCCCGGGCTTGCCTCCTGGAACTGGTTCGCGATCTGGGCGGCCAGCGTGTTGCCGGTCTTGAACAGCGATGCGTGGATTGAACCGGCCCCGATCACCTGCACAACCGCGATCGCCTCGCCGAGGGCCCGCCCGAGGCCCAGCAGCGATGCGGCGACGACGCCGGAGGCCGTCGTCGGCAGGACCACGCCCCGCACCACCTCCCAACGGGTGGCGCCAAGCGCGCTCGCTCCGTCCTGGATCTCGCGTGGGACCGTGAGGAAGAGATCGCGTGAGATCGAGGCGATGATCGGGATGACCATGATCGTCAGGATCAGGCCGGCCGTGAAGACGCTGGCACCGGTCGTCTGGGGAGCGCCGAAGATCGGGAGGAAGCCCAGCGTTTCGTGGAGCCAGGGCTCGAGGTGCGTATGCACGAAGGGCGCCAGGACGAGGATCCCCCAGAAGCCGAGGATGACGCTCGGTATCGCCGCCAGCATCTCGACCAGCGGCGAGATCACGCCGCGCACGCCCTTGGGGGCGAGCAGGCTCAGGTAGAGGCCGATCGCGATCGCGATCGGAGCCCCCAGGAGCAGGGCCATGGCGGAGCTGACCGCGGTGCCGAAGAGAAAGGAACCGGCGCCGAATACTTCGAAGTTCGGCTGCCAGGTCGCGTGGAAGACGAATCCCAGCCCGAACTTGGATATCGCGGGACTGGCGCCGTGCACCATCTCGTAGCCAAGCAGGAGGAGCACCGCGACGGCGACCAGCGCCGCGAACGCGCAGACGCCGTAGAGCGCCCTGTCGCCGAGGCGGTCCAGCGAGCGCCGCCGGGAGCGGGAGCGGCCGCGCGGGGGGCGGGCGCCGCGAGCCGGCGCCGTGGTGACCGCGGTGTCCATGGTGCGCAGCGTAGAGGACATCGATCCGCTTTCACACCTGAGCCGGTTGATTTTCACAAGATTGAAACAACCGACAGGTGCTGTTCACAGTTCTGTAACAACCTGCCCAGTTTTGTTACATCTTTGAAACAGGCTCGACTTTCGCGATCTCAGGCCGGTTTGCAGGAGACCGGGCACTGACGGCGACGGCATGACGCGCTGATGCGCTGACAAGAATGGGGCGATCGACGGCGAACCCCTCAGGTGTCAACGCCAAGGAGGCCCGCCGCCGATGCCCGTCCTGCCATCTTCGCTCAGCGCTATCGCGTCCCTGCTCCGCCCCGTCTTCAGCGCCCCGACCTTCCAGATCTTCGAGGCGCTGCTGGCGGGCTTCATCTCCCGCGTCGGCGAGCACACGGTGACCGGCATGTGGCAGGCCGCCAGGTTGGCCGGGAAGCTGCATCACTCCCGCGCCCACGACTTCTTCGCCCGCGCTGCCTGGTGCCCCGATCGCCTCGGCCTGCTCCTGCTCGACTTCCTTCTCGAGCGCTTCTTGGACTCGGGGGCGCCGATCACGCTCGCGGTCGACGGCACCGTCTTCCCGCGGGCCGGCCGCAAGGTCTTCGGGACGAGCTGGCACCACGACAACGCCGCCGCGCCAAGAGGCGGCTTTCGCTTCGGCAACTGCTTCGTCGTGGTCGGCCTCGTGGTGCGGATTGCGGCACTGGGCGAGCGCGCCTGGTGCCTGCCGGTGCTGTTTCGGCTCTGGCGGCCCTCGCCGAAGCCGACGAAGGAGCGCCCAAACCCCGAGCGCCGGCCCTCCCAGCCGGATCTGGCCGCGGCGCTCGTGGGGCTGATCGCAGAGCGCTATCCGCAGCGGCGGATCGACGTCCTCGGCGACGCGGCCTTTGCCTGCAAGGCGATGGCGCCCGCCACCGATCGCGTCACCCTGACCTCGCGGTTGCGCTCCAACGCCGTGATCCACGGCCCCAAGCCCGCGCCGACCGGGCGCCGTGGGCGTCCGCGGGTCAAGGGCGAGCGGCTCGGCACCCCGGGCGAGATCGCCGCACGGGCCAAGGCGAGCGAATGGCAGCGCCTCTCGGTCCCTGGCCGAAGCGAGATCGAGGCGCTCACCATGGCCGGACTTTGGTACTCGGTCTTCGGCCCGCGGGCGGTGCGGGTCGTGATCGTCCGCGAGCCCTCCGACGCCAAGGGTTACCGGATCGCGCTGGTCACGACCGACGTCGAGGCGGGGGCGGCCGAGATCGTCGCCCGCTACGCCGATCGCTGGTCGATCGAGGTCGCCTTCCAGGACGCCAAGCAGACGGTCGGGGTCGGCGAGGCGCGCAACCGGGTCCGGCGGGCGGTCGAGCGGACCGTGCCCTTCGGCCTCATCTGCCAGAGCGTGGCGGTGGCCTGGTACGCGCTCAACGCGGACCCCGCCGCCGATGTCGCCCGGCGGCGGCGGATCGCACCCTGGTACCCCCAGAAGCGCGACCCGTCGATGCTCGACATCCTCGCCGCGCTGCGCCGCGAGCTGATCCGGGCCGAATTTCGGCAAGGAGCGGGACGGGTGCCCTTACCGCGACAAATCACCGCTCGCCCGCCGTCTCGCCTACGGGCGGCGGCGTAGGTCACGAAAGTCGAGAAACAGGCGATCTTTCACACAATTGAAACATCTGACGATCGGGGGTGGGGATACTGGCCTTCGCCAGGGCATCGTGCGACGCCTGCGGCGAGACGGTAACGATCACGAGCCGGAAAGGATTCACTTTGATTCGCAACAGGTTGCTTGCTTTCCTTATGGCGGTGGCCGGGACGGTAGGAGGCATGGCTACCGTCTCGACGGCTGCCGCTAACGCCGAACTCAAGGGCGCGGGGTCCACGCTGGTGGCGCCGCTGATGGCCAACTGGATCAATGGCTTCGAAGCGTTCACGAGAGGCTCCATCAAGGTCAGCTACTCTTCGGTCGGCTCTGGAGCTGGTATCGGCCAGATAACCGCGCGGACCGTCGACTTCGGCGCCTCCGACGCGCCGATGACACCCGAACAGGCGACAGCCTGCAACAACTGCGTGCAGATCCCGTGGGCGCTGTCGGGACCCGGCATCTCGTACAACATCCCGGGTGTCAAGCACAACAAGCTGCACCTGACGGGATCGGTGATCGCCCAAATCTATCTCGGCAAGATCACCAACTGGAACAACCGCAAGATCAAGAAGCTGAACCCGAAACTCCATCTGCCCAACCTGCCGATCACCGTGGCCTTCCGCAGCGACGGCTCCGGGACCACCTACGCCTTCACCAACTATCTCGCGAAGGTGAGTAAGGCGTGGAGGACTTCGGTCGGCTACGCGACCTCGGTCAGCTTCCCGGTCGGGGTCGGCGGCAAAGGCAATTCCGGCGTCACCTCGATCGTCGATACGACCAAGGGGGCGATCGGCTACATCGAGTCCTCCTACATCATCGCGGCGGGCCTGCAGGCCGCAGCCATCGAGAACAATGCCGGGCAGTTCGAGTACCCCAACCTGGTCGGCTTCGAAGCGGCGGCGGCGACGGTCAAGCGCGTGCCTGCGAGCAACGAGCTCCACATCGTGGATCCGCCGAAGGGGGCGAAAAACGCCTATCCGATCTCCACGTTCACCTATTGCATCGTGCCCCACGGGTCACCGAAGAAGAGCGAACTCGAACAGTTCATCAGGTACAACCTGACGACAGGGCAGAAATACGGTCCGGCCCTCGACTTCGCGAAAATGCCGAAGGTCGTGGTCAAGGCCGCCAAGAGGACGCTGGCGGGGCTCTAAGAAAGATCGCAGAGCCGCGGGAGGCGCGGTTCCAGGCCGGCACAGGGTCCCCGACGCCCTGTGCCGGCCTTGCCTTTGCCGTGACGGTCTCGAGATCGCGGCGCGCGATTCAGCCGCGACAGATGCGACGATTCCCGGCATGAGCGACGAGCGAGTTCCGGCCCCTCCCTCCCAGGGCCCGAGCCGCAAGCCCCCGCGGGAGGCGGTCGAGGAGGCGCGGGTGCGGGCGCCGACCAGGGGCAACCGCAGGCTGGAGGCGTTCCTCGCGGCGGTCAACGGCGACGAGCAGGTGCGCGCCTGGTGGTACATGGCGCAGGTCCAGTCCGAGCGGCTGGGGATGTCGGACCACTCCTGGGTGCACGTGCAGATCGTCCTCAACGTCGCCCTGCGCCTGCTTCGCCTGCTGGTCAAGGGAGGGGTGGAGCCGGCCGTCGTCGCCGACCACGGGATGACGGCGCGCGACGCCGAGGTGGTCGTCGCCGGCGGCGCCCTGCTGCACGACGTCGGCATGTCGATCCACCGCGCCGACCACGAGTCCTACAGCCTCTTCCTCGCCCAGAGCGCCCTCGACCGCCTGCTCGCGGACTCCTACCGGGAGCCCGATCGCAGCGTCGTCGCCGCGGAGATCCTGCACGCGATCATCGGCCACCGCCGCCGCGGCGAGCCCTACACGGTCGAGGCGGGCGTCGTCCGCGTCGCCGATGCGCTCGACATGGCCCAGGGGCGCTCGCGGATCCCCCTGGAGGCCGGGCAGGAGGGGATCCACTCGATCTCCGCGGCGGCGATCGACGCGGTGCGGATCGAGGCGGGGGAGGAGCGGCCGGTGCGGATCGAGATCGAGCTGAACAACTCGGCTGGGATCTTCCAGGTCGACGACCTGCTGGCGACGAAGATCCGCGGCACGCCGCTCGAGGGCCAGGTCGAAGTCGTCGCCGAGATCGAGGGCGAGACCGAGAAGCGCCTGCTGAGCGGCTTCCGGCTTTAGGTTGCCGATTTCAAATCGCGCCGCAAGCCACCGCGGCCTACCCTGACGTCGATGCATGAGCGTCGATTCCCCTTCGGGTTCAGCGGCGAGCCCCCGGCAGGCCGGCTCGGCGTTGTCGTCATGCTCGCCGCGGTCGGCCTGGGCACGCTCCTCATCTATCCGCTCAAGTCGATCGCTCCGGCGGTCTCGCTCGGCGTTGTCTTCATCCCCGGCGTCCTGCTGATCTCGACCGTCTGGGGGTGGCGGCTGGGACTGTTGACGGCGCTGCTCAGCGCGCTGGCCTTCAACTGGTTCCACATCCCGCCGGTCGGCCGCATCGAGATCTCCGACAGCCGTGACCTGGTCGCCCTGGTCGTCTTCGCGATCGTCGCGGTCGCAAGCAGCGCCCTGGCCGAGCTTGCGCGGGCCCGCGCCGTCGAGGCGGAGCGTCGCCGCGAGGAAACGGACCGGGTCCTCGTCGAGCTGAGGGCCCTCTCGCGCGAGCGGGACCGCATGCAGGCGGAGGCGATCGAGGCAGAGGCGTTTCGCCGCAGCGACGAGCTGAAGACGGCGCTGCTGCGCTCGGTCTCCCACGACCTGCGAACCCCGCTGACCTCGATGATCGCCGCCGGGGCGGCGCTGGGGTCGCCGAGCGCCACGCTCGCCGAGCGCCGCGACCTAAGCGAGGCGGTGGTCCAGCAGGGGCGCCGCCTGTCCCGGCTGGTCGAGAACCTCCTCGACGTCTCCCGATTGGAGTCGGGAAAGGCCGAGCCCCACCGTGAGCAGGTCGACCTCGGGGAGCTGCTGGAGGCCGCGAGGCGCTCGATCGGCGCCGGCCAGGAGAAGGTCCGCCTGGCGATCGACGCGGAGCTCCCGGCTCTCAGCGCCGACGCCGCCCAGCTCGAACGGGCCTTCGCGAACCTGCTCGAGAACGCGGTCCGCCACGGCAACGGCAAGCCGGTGCTGGTGCGTTCGCGGCAGGTCGGGCCGCGGCTCGTCGTGCGAGTCGTCGACCAGGGACCGGGCATCCCCGAGTCCGAGTGGAAGCGGATCTTCGAGCCCTTCCACTCCGGCCGGCCGACCGAGGACGGAGGGATCGGCCTCGGTCTCGCCATCGCCAGGGGCTTCATCGAGGCAAATGGCGGTGAGGTCGCCGTCGAGGCCATGCCCGGTCAGGGCAGCACCTTCGTGGTCACCTTCCCGGCGGCCGAGGCGAGCGGATGAGCGGCGCGCCTCGGGTCCTCGTCTGCGACGACGAGCCCCAGATCGTCCGCGCGCTGCGGGTCATCCTGCGCGATGCGGGCTATGAGGCGGTCGAGGCAAACAACGGCGAGGAGGCCCTCGACCGAGCCTCCGTGCGCCCGCCCGAGGCGGCGATCATCGACCTGATGCTGCCCGACCTCGATGGGGTCGAGGTGACCAAGCGGCTGCGGGAGTGGAGCGAGATGCCGATCATCGTCCTCTCCGCGGTCGGGGAGGAGGAGGCCAAGGTGAGGGCGCTGGCCGCCGGCGCCGACGATTACGTCACCAAGCCGTTCGGGCCGCCGGAGCTCGTCGCCCGCTTGGAGGCGGTGATGCGGCGGGCCAAGCCGGAGACCGCCGAGCCGCTGATCGAGGCTGAGGGTCTCGAAATCGACCTCGCGGCGCGCAGCGTGCGCCGCGACGGCGAGCCCGTCCACCTGACCCCCACCGAGTTCGGCCTGCTGCGCGAGCTGGCGCGAAATCGCGGCAAGCTGATGACCCACCGGGCGCTGCTGGTCGAGGTCTGGGGACCGGAGTACGCCGACGACTTCCAGGTGCTGCGCGCCCACATCGCCAACCTGCGGCGCAAGATCGAGCCTGCCGACGGCCCCCGCTGCATCCGCACCGAACCCGGCGTCGGCTACCGCTTCGCCGCCTAAATCGACCTTCACAGGATCTGTATAGGCACGGCCACTTGCTTCACGCGGCCTTGATGTGGGTAGGCGCATGATTCGAGTCGTCTTGTTCTTGACAGCGGACATCTTCCCCGGCGGGGGCAGCCCCGTGGCCGACGTCTTCGCGATCGCGCTTGCGGTAGGCCTCTTCGCCCTCCTCTACTGGGCGATCGACCTGATCGACCGGATATGACGCTGACGCTCGCCACGCTCACAGGCGCCGACGTCTTCGGACTGGTCGCGTCCGCGCTCGTGTTCGTCTACCTGCTCTACGCGTTGCTGCGTGGGGAGAAGCTCTGATGGCGCAGGCCTGGTTGCAGGTAGCAATCTTCGTCGGGGTGGTGATCGCCCTCACGCCGCTGCTCGGCAAATACATGGCGCGGGTCTTCAGCGGCGAACGTGTCTTCCTCAGCCCCGTCTTCGGCCCGGTGGAGCGATTCACCTACCGGGTGCTGCGCGTCGATCCCTCCGAGGAACAGGACTGGAAGGCGTACGCCAAGAGCCTCGTCCTCTTCTCGGTGTTCTCCTGGGTAGCGCTCTACTTGATCCTGCGCACCCAGGGCATCCAGCCGTTCAACCCCGAAGGCTTCCACTCGGGGCCCTGGGACGTCAGCTTCAACACCGCCTCCTCCTTCGTCTCCAACACGAACTGGCAGTACTACGGCGGCGAAACTACGCTCACCTACTTCGCCCAGATGGCCGGGCTGACGGTGGAGAACTTCGTCACGCCGGCGGTCGGCATCTGCGTGCTGCTCGCCTTCATCCGCGGCATCATCGGCCGCAGCGGCCCGGGCCTCGGCAACTTCTGGCAGGACCTGACGCGCAGCCTCTACTACGTCCTGCTGCCGCTCTCGGTGATCGTCGGACTGATCCTGGTCTCCCAGGGCGTCGTGCAGACGCTCAGCGGCGCCAGCATCGCGAAGACGGTCGAGGGGGCCGAACAGGCGCTGGCAATGGGCCCGGCGGCCTCCCAGATCGCGATCAAGCAGCTCGGGACCAACGGCGGCGGCTTCTTCAACGTCAACTCCGCCCACCCGTTCGAGAACGCGAATGCCCTGACGAACTTCATCGAGCTGCTCTCGATCATCCTGATCCCGGCGGCCCTCACCTACACCTACGGGAAGATGGTCGGCCGCCAGCGCGAGGGCTGGTCGATCTTCGCCGCGATGCTCGCGATCTACCTCGCCTTTGTGATCGTGATCATCCCCGCCGAGCAGCACGGCACGCCCGCCGAGCACGCCGCCGGCACTCCGACCAAGGCGATCGCCGGCTCGACTGGCGGCAACATGGAAGGCAAGGAGCAGCGCAACGGGATCACCGAGTCGGCGCTGTGGGGAACGACGACGACCGTCACCTCCAACGGCTCGGTCAACTCCGCCCTCGACTCCTTCACCGGCCTCGGCGGCGCCGTGCCGATGTCTGGACTCGGCACCAGCGAGGTCGTCTTCGGCGGCGTCGGCACCGGTCTGTACTCGATGCTGCTCTATCGTCTTGCTTGCGGTCTTCATCGGCGGCCTGATGGTCGGCCGAACCCCGGAGTACCTGGGCAAGAAGATCCAGGCGAGAGAGATCAAGCTGGTCTCACTCGGCATCCTGGTCACGCCGCTCGCGGTGCTCTGCGACGACCGGGCTTGCGGTCGCCACTCGAGCCGGCCTGCGCTCGATCTACCAGGCCGGGCCACAGGGCTTCTCGGAGACGCTCTACGCCTACCTCTCGCAGGCCAACAACAACGGCTCGGCCTTCGCCGGCTACACCGGCTTCCTCCAGCCCAACGCGCCCGGCAACGTCGGCTGCGTACGGGATCTCCTTCGCCGATCTGCTCGGCGGCGCGACGATGACCCTCGCCCGCTTCCTGCCGATCATCCTGGTGCTCGCCGTCGCCGGCTCGCTGGCCGGCAAGAAGGTCTCCCCGGCCGGCCCCGGCACGATGCGCACCGACACGCCGACCTTCGTCATCCTGCTGATCGGGGTCGTGATCCTGGTCGGCGCCCTCACCTTCTTCCCCGCTCTGCTGCTCGGCCCGATCGTGCAGAGCCTGACCACCCAACTCTTCTGATATGCGCCGCAACGTAATCACCTCGATACTCGCCGTGATCGCCTTCACGCTGATCTTCGGCCTCGCCTACCCGCTGGCGATGACCGGCATCTCCCAGGTCGTCTTCTCCGGCAAGGCTGACGGCTCGAAGATCACCGTCGACGGAAAGCTGGTTGGCTCGAGCCTGATCGGCCAGTCGTTCTCGCGGCCGCTGATCGGCAAGAACGGCAAGCCGAAGCTCGACGAAGAAGGCGAAGAAGTACTCGCCCCCGACAAGCGCTACTTCCAGCCGCGGCCCTCGCAGTCCGGGTATGCCGCCGATACGACCTTCTTCTCCAACTCCGGCCCCAACAGCGTCGAAGAGCGCGAAGCGGTGCGGGAAAACCTCGCCGCCTACGTCAAGCTCAAGCAAGCCCTACGACAAATCACTGACCAAGGAAGACGTGCCGGTCGACGCGATCACGATGTCGGGCTCCGGCGTCGACCCCGAAATCTCCGAAGCCAACGCGCTGATCCAGGCGCATCGGATCGCCGCCGTCCGCAAGCTGCCGCTCTCCAAGGTCGAAGAACTGATTCCCGACCACACCAGCAGCCGCTTCCTCGGCGTCTTCGGGGAGCCCGGCGTCAACGTCCTTCAACTCAACCTCGCACTCGACGAAGAAGCACCGACCAAATGACCACCGAAAGCCAGCCCCGCTCCCTGTTTGACCCCGAGATCCTGCGCCCGGCGCTGCTCGAGTCGCTGCGCAAGCTCGACCCGCGCGTGCAGGCCCGCAACCCGGTCATGTTCGTGGTCGAGATCGGCGCCCTGATCACCACGGTTGCCTGGCTGATCCAGGTCTTCGGCGGCAGCCCGTTGGGCGGCGGCCACGAGCCCGCCTGGTTCACCTTCACAGTCACCGTCTGGCTCTGGCTCACCGTCGTCTTCGCCAATATGGCGGAGGCGCTGGCCGAGGGCCGCGGGCGCGCCCAGGCCGCCAGCTTGCGGGCGATGCGCACCGACACCACGGCCCGACTGCGCGACGGCGGCGAGAAGCTCGCCTCCGAGCTCGTGCGCGGCGATTTCGTCGTGGTCGTGGCGGGGGAGACGATCCCCGGCGACGGCACCGTGATCGAGGGGATCGCCTCGGTCGACGAGTCGGCGATCACCGGCGAGTCGGCTCCGGTGATCCGCGAGGCCGGTGGCGACCGCAGCGCTGTCACCGGCGGCACCAAGGTGCTCTCGGACCGGATCGTCGTCGAAATCACCCAGGAGCCGGGCAGGTCCTTCCTCGACCGGATGATCGCTCTGGTCGAGGGAGCGGAGCGGCGCAAGACCCCGAACGAGGTCGCGCTCGGCATCCTGCTCGCCGCCCTCACCCTGATCTTCGTGATCGTCGTCGTCTCGCTGCGCCCCTTCGCCCTCTTCGCCGGCACCCAGCTCTCCGAGACGACCCTGATCGCCCTCCTCGTCGCCCTGATCCCGACCACGATCGGGGCGCTGCTCTCGGCGATCGGGATCGCCGGCATGGACCGCCTCGTGCGCCGCAACGTGCTCGCCCTCTCCGGCCGCGCCGTCGAGGCCTCGGGCGATTGCGACGTGCTGCTGCTCGACAAGACCGGGACGATCACGCTCGGCAACCGCGAGGCGGTCGAATTCATGCCGATGCCCGGCGTCACGGTGGAGGAGCTGGCCGAGGCTGCGCAGATGTCCTCGCTCGCCGACGAGACCCCGGAGGGCCGCTCGATCGTCGTCCTCGCCAAGGACTACGGCATCCGTGAGCACGACTTCGCTGGCCACGAGCCGACCTTCGTCCCCTTCACCGCGCAGACGCGGATGAGCGGAGTCGACTTCAACGGTACCCGCCTGCGCAAGGGCGCCGGCGATGCGATCGAAGCCTGGGTTGGCGAAGAGGGCGGGCGGCCGCCTGCCGAGCTTCAGCCGGAGCTTGACCGGATCGGCCGCGAGGGCGGCACCCCGCTGGCCGTCGCCCGCAACGAGCGGGTGCTCGGCGTGATCTACCTCAAGGACGTCGTCAAGGAGGGGATCAAAGTCCGCTTCGACCAGCTGCGCGCGATGGGCATCCGCACGATCATGGTCACCGGCGACAACAAACTGACCGCGGCGAAGATCGCCGAGGAGGCGGGCGTCGACGACTTCCTCGCCGAAGCGACGCCGGAGCGAAAGCTGGAGCTGATCCGCGAGCAGCAGTCCGACGGCCGCCTGATCGCGATGACCGGCGACGGCACCAACGACGCGCCGGCGCTGGCCCAGGCCGACGTCGGGCGTCGCCATGAACACCGGCACCCAGGCCGCCCGCGAGGCGGGAAACATGGTCGACCTGGACTCCAACCCGACGAAGCTGATCGAGATCGTGGAGGTCGGCAAGCAGCTGCTGATCACCCGCGGCGCCCTCACCACCTTCTCGATCGCCAACGACGTCGCCAAGTACTTCGCGATCCTGCCGGCGATGTTCGCGGCCACTTATGCCCTTGCGGGGCATCACGGCCCGCTCGACGCCCTCAACGTGATGTCGCTCGGCACCCCGGAATCGGCGATCCTCTCCGCGGTGATCTTCAACGCGCTGATCATCCCGCTGTTGATCCCACTCTCCCTGCGCGGTGTCCGCTACCGGCCGATCGGCGCGACGGGGCTCTTGCGCCGCAACATCCTGATCTACGGGCTGGGCGGCATCATCGCCCCGTTCATCGGGATCAAGCTGATCGACCTGATCGTCCACAACCTGCTCGGGGCATGACACCGAGGCGGGAGCGCTGAAGGGGAGATGGCCGAGCCGGCGCCAGGCTCAGAGAGGGATCACCAGGGCGACGGCCGGCGCGGCCGCTACAAGATCTTCCTCGGCATGGCAGCCGGAGTCGGGAAGACCTACCGGATGCTGCAGGATGGCCACGCCGAGGCCGCCGCCGGCCGCGACGTGGTGATCGGCTACCTGGAGCCGCACAAGCGCCAGGAGACGAGCGACCAGGCGCGTGGCCTCGAGGTGGTGCCACGGCGTCGCGTCCCCTACCGCGACGTCGTCGTCGAGGAGATGGACCTGCCGGGCCTGCTCGATCGCGCGCCCGAGCTGGCGCTGATCGACGAGCTGGCCCACACCAACGCGCCGGGGCTCGAGCACGAGAAGCGCTACGAGGACATCGCCGACGTGCTGGCCGCCGGGATCGACGTCTTCTCGACGGTCAACGTCCAGCACCTGGAGTCGCTCAACGACCAGGTGGCGGAGCTGACCGGGGTGAGGGTGCGCGAGACCGTGCCGGACTCGGTGCTCGGAACCGCCGACGAGGTCGTCCTGATCGACCTGACCCCGGAGGCGCTGGTGGCGCGGCTGCGCGCCGGCAAGGTCTATCCCGGCGAGAGCATCGACGCCGCCCTCAACAACTTCTTCCGGATCGAGAACCTTGCGGCCCTGCGCGAGGTCAGCCTGCGCCAGGTGGCCGAGGACGTCGAGTCCAAGCGGCTCGTCTACAGCGAGACCGAGCCGGTCGGCACCCGTGAGGAGCGCGTCGCCGCCGAAGTGCCCAAGGCCGTCGGCGAGCGGTTGCTGGCGCTGGTTCGTCCCGCGCCCAGCTCGCAGCGCCTGGTGCGGCGCGCCTGGCGCTCGGCGCAGCGGCTCGGCACCGACCTCGACCTGCTCTGGGTTAAGAAGCCCGGTCAGCCGATCCAGGGCGAGGTCGAGCGCCAGGTGACGGCGCTGCGCCAGCTCGCCTCGGTGCTCGGCGCGACGCTGCTGATCGAGGAGCACGACGACCTGGTCGCGGCGGTGGCGCGCGTCGTGCGCGAGCGCGGCACCACCTACATCATGGTCGGCGAGTCGAAGCCGCCAGCGGGGTCTCGCGCGGCTGCGCGAAGCGGCTTCCCCAGAGGTTGATGGCGGCGACCCCGCCCGGCGTCGACGTGCGCATCGTCGCCTACCGCGTGCGCGAGGAGAAGGAGGCGTGATCGGCCTCCTCGCGGTCGGGGTGGCGCTCGCCGCTCGGGCTCGCCGGCGGCTACCTGCTGGCGCGCTCGCGCCGCCCGGGCCGCCGCTCCGAGCGGCCCGAGGTCGTCCACCGCATCCTGCTCCCCTTCACCGGCACGGAGATCTCCCGCCGCGGCCCTCGATGCCGCCCTGCGCCTCGCGCGCGCCGAGGGGGCGACCCTGATGCCGGCCTACCTCGCGACCGTCCCCAAGCAGCTCCCGCTCGACTGCCCGTCTGCCGAAGGAGGCGTCGAAGGCGATGCCGATGCTGGAGGCGATCGAACAGCGCGCCACGGCGCAGGGAGTGGCGGTCGACGCCCGCATCGAGCGGGGCCGCTCCTACCGCCACGCGCTGAGGCGTTTGCTGGAGCGCGAGGAGTTCGACCGGGTCGTGGTGTCCGCAACCGCTACCGGTCAGGCCGGTTTGTCGGGCGACGATCTCGTCTGGCTGCTGGAGAAAGCGCCAGCGGAGGTTCTGATCCTGCGCCCGGGGCCCCAGGATCGGCGTGTGGTTACCGCCGGCAACAGCAGCCGTCGCCGTTGAGCGCATCTGCGACGGCTCCAAACGCCGCTGCGAGGTTGACGCGCACCGCTCGTCGAGCCCCCGCTGCTCAGGCCCCGCCCAGCTGCGTGGCCTTGACGATCAGCAGAAGGACGGCGATGACCAGGTAGCCGCGCAGCAGCATCATGCCGGCCTTTCGCCCCGCCGACCAGCGGGGCCGCTCCAGCAGCGCCAGCGGCGGCATCGTCCAGTTGCGCCGCGCCTCGGGAGAGATCGCGTAGGCGGGAGCCCCGCGCTCGCGGCGGCGCAGCGTGATCGCGCCGACGCCCAGCAGTCCAACCACCAGCGCGATGCCGAGATAGACGATCAGCGTGGCCGCGTTGATCGAGGGGAATAGCGTCGTCGCCACCAGGATCATCGAGAGCATGACCAAGACGGCGACTATCACGCTCGCCAGTGCGTTGACCCACGCCCCGTTGACCCAGGGGCCAAGGACCTCGCGATCGTTGCAGAGCAGGAGCAGGAAGACGGTGGCGCTGGGCAGGAGGACGCCGGCGAGCGCCTGGACCGCCTCGGTCATGACGCCGAGCGGCGCGCCGGGGATCAGGACGATCGCCGCGGCCACGACGACCAGCCCGGCGAAGACTCCGTAGAAGAGCTTTGCCTCGCGGAAGCTGCGGTGCAGCGAATGGCTGGCCCCGAAGACATCGCCGAGGGCATAGGAGGTGGAGAGGGTTACCGCCGCGCCGCCGATCAGCGAAGCGTTCAGGAGGACGATCGCGAAGAAGGTCCCAGCGATAGGGCTGATGTAATGGTGGAGCTCGCTGGCCACCGCGCCGGCGTTGGTGTAGTTGCCGTGCGCAGCGGTGCCGCCGAAGGCGAAGGCGGTGACCGCGATCAGCGCCGCGGCTCCGATCACGACGACCAAGGCGCCGATCACCGTGTCGGCGCGCTCGTAGTTGATCCAGCGCGGCGTGATCCGCTTGTCGATCACGTTGGACTGCTGGAAGAAGAGCTGCCAGGGCGCGACGGTGGTGCCGACGATCGCGATGATGAGCAGGATCGAGGTCGAGTTGGCGCCCCCCGCGATGCCGGGAACCGCGAAGTCATGGGCCATCGTGCCGACGTTGGGGTGGGCCATGATCGCCAGCGGGATGACGAGGAAGTTGGCGAAGACGAAGAAGAACATGAAGCGCTCCCAGCGCCGGAAGCTGCCGGTTGCCGTCATCACGATTAGCAGCAGTGCAGCCGCGGGCACCGCGACGTACTTGCTGATCCCGAGATAGTCGAGGGCGAGGCTTATGCCGATGAACTCGGTGACGATCGTGAGGAAGTTGAGGACGAACAGATCGCCGGCCGAGAACCAGCCCCAAAAGCGCCCGAAGCGCTCGATGATCAGCCGCGCGTGGCCGACTCCCGTTACCGCTCCGAGCCGGATCACCATCTCCTGGTTGACGATCAGCACCGGGACCAGCAGGAGGAGGACCCAGAGCAGGCTGGCGCCGAAGTTCTGACCCGCCTGGGCGTAGGTGGAGACGCCGCCGGCGTCGTTGTCGCCGACCATGACGATCAGGCCCGGTCCCATGATCGCCAGCAGCGCCACGAGGCGGGCGCGCCAGCCGTAGCGGTGGCCGCTGTCGCGCATTCGGATCGTGCCCAGCGCACCGTGGATGTCGCCGCCGTGGGCCTGATCGAGCACCGCAGGAGCGCCCGCTGCGGAGCGCTGGCTGACCGTGTCCTCGACCTCGTTCATCACCCTCCTCTCCTTACCGCTCGCAACCTTCGGAGCCCGCCCCTTCGAGCAACGCGGTTGGGAGGGGGCGCGCAGAGCTCACTCGCGCGCGCCGGAGGTGTGATGACTAGCGCCTAGGCATCAAGACGGAGGCACGCGCGGGCGGCTTGGTACTTCGCGGTAGGTCTATGTCGTCCATCACCGGCTCCATCGCAGTGGCCTCAACGTCTTTGCCGCCGCAACCGCATGGCCGCAACAGCCGAGCGAGCCTAGCAGAGGCCTTGCGAACGGCAGGTGGGCGGAATTGCTGTTAACGGCTTGGTAACTGGCCCGCTGGTTCTGCTCTAGGCAATCCGCGCGCGCCGCCGCCACCACTCGGGGACGACCTCGGCCAAAACATCGTCGACGGTGACGACGCCGACCAGCTTGCCGGTCTCGTCGACGATCGGCAGCGCCGTCAGGTTGAAGTCCGCCATCAAGCGCGCGACCTCCGGCAGCTCCTCGTCGGTTCGCGCGCACTGCGGGTCGCGCTCGGCGCCCTCGATGAGCGGGCGATCCTGCTCGGCGCGCAGCAGGGCGACGATCGAGGCTGAGCCGGCCAGCCTGCCCTCGCCATCGGTGAGATAGACGACGTTCAGGGCCTCATATCCGACGTCGGTGCTGCCCCGCACGGCTTGCAGGGCGTCGCCAACGCTCGCGTCCTCACCGAGGGAGACGAACTCCGGGCTCATCAATCCACCGGCGGTCGCGGGGTTGTAGCCAAGCAGCGTGCGGATCTTGCTCTGCTTGGCTGGTGGCAGGAGGGAGAGGATCGGCAGGCGGCGCTCCTGATCGATCTCGTTGATCAGATCGGCGGCGTCATCGGGCGCCATGCGGGCGAGCAGCTGCGCCGCTTCGGCGTCAGAGCGCTCGCGGATGAACTCCACCTGGTGCTCGTCGTTCAGCTCCTCGAAGACATCGGCCTCGAGCTCGCGATCGCTCCCGACCGCCTCGATGATCTCCTCGCCCTCGTCGTGCGAGGCATCCTCCACGAGGTCGGCGATCTGCGCCGGGTGCAGGTCGGCCAGCCGGCGGCGACCGAGTCGCAGGCGCGAGGTCGGAACGTGGCCGACGAAGGGCTCGAGCTGCGACCAGCTGAGGATTGGCTCCTCGGCCTTGCGGGGACGGCCAGCCGGGAATCGCCGCCAGACGCCGCCGGGCCTGGGGTCGACCCCGCCGAGTCGCCAGCGGCCCTCGACGCAGACGAGGACTATCTCGTGCGCCGTGACCAGCTGGGCGCGCTCGACGTCGATCAGCTTGCGCCCGAGCACGTCTTCTCCCAGCAGCACCTCCCCCGGCCGGCGCGCAAACTGAGCGAGGCTCAGCTTCTCGCCCGAGAGGCGGACCTTCCCAGCTTCCAGGCCGGCGATGCGATCGGTGGGAACGAAGAACTCGCGGCCGCCGATCCGCGCCCTGAGCCCGGTAACGGGCGGCAGCCCCTCGCCGCTCAGCCGGACGATCACGTCCTCGACGCGACCCAGCCTCTCGCCGGCGCGGTCGAGCATCGGGCTGCGGATCACCGAGGAGAGAGGGAGTGGCCCCGCCACAGCGCAGAAGATACGCCACCCTGTCGTCGTAGCGAAGCGCTCGACAGGCGGTGGACGGCGATGCGCGATCGCCTGACGAGCTTCAGCCGAGGATGTTGATCGCCCTTGCCGCGATCAGGCCGACCGTCATGAACGAGGGTGTACGGTGCTGCCGCCCTGTCGGGGAGTCGATGCCAACTGAACAGGGACGCGAACACCAGCAGCGCAAAGATGCGCACCCCGGCCCAGGCGGCGCTGGTCGTCGGGGCCCTGGGCGTCGTCTTCGGCGACATCGGCACCAGCCCGCTCTACACGGTCCAGACGGTCTTCAACCCCAGCGATCCGCATCCCGTCACCGCGTCGACCGTGAGCGTGTTCGGGATCATCTCGCTGATCTTCTGGGCGGTGACGATCATCGTCACGCTCAAGTACGTCCTGCTGGTGATGCGCGCCGACAACGAGGGCGAGGGCGGCATCATGGCTCTGATCACCCTGATCAGGCGCCAGGGGGTGCCAGGCGGACGGCGGACCAAGCTCGCGCTGGCGGCGCTCGGCATCTTCGGCGCCTCGCTGTTCTTCGGCGACAGCATGATCACGCCGGCGATCTCGGTGCTGTCGGCGGTCGAAGGGCTCAAGGTCGTGGAGCCGTCTCTGGCACACCTGATCGTGCCGATCACGGCGGCGATCATCGTCGTGCTGTTCGCGACCCAGCGCCTCGGGACGGCTGCGGTCGGGCGCATGTTCGGACCGGTGATGGTCGTCTGGTTCCTGGTGATCGGCGCCTGCGGAATCGGCGGAATCGCCCCGCATCCGGAGATCCTCCGAGCGCTCTCGCCGAGCTACGCCCTGGGCTTCCTGACCGGCCATTTCTCCACGGCCTTCTTCTCGCTGGCGGCCGTCGTCCTGGCGATCACCGGCGCCGAGGCGCTCTACGCCGACATGGGGCACTTCGGCCGCGCCCCGATCACCCGCGCCTGGCTGCTGCTCGTCTTCCCAGCCTGCATCCTCAACTACATGGGGCAGGGCGCGCTCCTGCTCGGCAACCCCGGTACGCATGCCAGCGGCTCGTTCTTCCTGCTGGTCCCCGGCTGGGGGCGGCTGCCGATGGTCTTCCTGGCGACGGCGGCGACGGTGATCGCCTCCCAGGCGGTGATCACGGGCGCCTACTCGGTCGCCCATCAGGCGGTGCAGCTCGGTTACCTGCCGAGGCTGCGGATCGCCCACACCTCACGGCAGACCGTTGGACAGATCTACGTGCCGTGGATCAACTGGCTGCTGATGGTCTCCGTGCTGACGCTCGTCTTCGCGTTCCAGACCTCGACCGCGCTGGCCTTCGCCTTCGGCATGGCGGTGACGGGGACGATCACGATCACCACGCTGCTCTTCTTCTACATCGTTCGCCACCAGTGGGGGAGACCGCTCTGGCTGGTGGCGATCGGCGCCGGCGGCTTTCTGCTCGTCGATCTCCTGTTCTTTGCCGCGAACCTGACGAAGCTCACGCACGGGGCGTGGCTTCCGCTGCTGATCGGGATAGCCGTCTTCACGGTGCTGACCACCTGGCAGCGCGGGCGTGAGCTGGTGACCGAGCGGCGCGAGCGACAGGAGGGATCGTTGCGCGCCTTCGTCGACGAGCTGCACGACCGGCGTCCCCCGCTGCGAAGGACCCCCGGCACAGCGGTCTTCCTCAACCGCAACAAGACGACCACTCCGCTGGCGATGCGCGCCAACGTCGAGCACAACCAGGTCCTCCACCAGCACGTCGTCATCCTCTCGATCGAGACGCTGCCGGTGCCGCAGGTCGCGCCCACCGACCGCCTCGAGATCGACGACCTCGGCTATCGGGATGACGGGATCACCCTTGTCGGCGCTCGCTTCGGCTACATGGAGCAGCCCGACGTCCCCGCCGCTTTGCGCCTCGCCGCCGAGGCGGGTTTGGAGTCCCCGCTCGAGGTCGACGAAGCGTCGTACTTCCTCTCGACGATCGAGCTTCGGCCCAGCGACGCTCCCGGGATGACTCGCTGGCGCAAGCGCCTGTTCGTCGCCACCTCGCACATCACCGCCGATGCCGCCGAATACTTCGGCCTCCCCCGAGATCGCACAGTCATCATGGGCTCCCTGATCGAGGTGTAGAGAGGTGAAATCCATGAGAGGTGAGCTCCCTGAAGCCGCAGCAGGGACCGCGCCCAGTGGCATCGTCGTCTGGCGCTTCGGCGGCGGCCGCGCCGACTCCGAGCTGATCGAGCGACCCAGCGCTTGGCTCCTCCTGGGATTGGGGGCGAACGCCGTGCTCGGCTGGTGGTGGGCCGATCCGGTAGCGGCCCTCGGCATTGCGGCGGTTGCGTTGCACGAGGCGCGGGAGTCCTGGTGCGGCAACGCCTGCTGCGAGCCTGCTGATCCAGCCCCGCGGCGCTCAGCCCCCGAAGAGCTGCTGGTAGAGCAGGAAGGCGTTCAGCGCGCTGATCACGGCGGCGACGCTCCAGGCGAGGATCGTGGTGGCGCGGCGGTTGACGTGGACGCCCATGACGTCGCGGCGGCCGGTGAGCATGACCAGCGGCACAAGCGCCAGCGGGATGCCGAAGGAGAGCACGACCTGGCTGAGGACGAGCGCGCTGGTGGGGTCGATGCCGGCCGCCAGGACCGCGATAGCCGGGGCCATCGTGACTGCGCGGCGCGCCAGCAGGGGGATCCGGACGTTGATGAAGCCGGTCATCACGACCTGGCCGGAATAGGTGCCGACGCTGGAGGAGGAGGCGCCGGAGGCGAGCAGCGCGACGGCGAAGGCGAGCGCCGCGCCGCCTCCCACCAGCTGGCCGAACTGGGCGTGGGCTTCCTGGATCGTGCTGAGGCCCGAGAGGGCCGGGGTGTGGAAGAGCTTGGCGGCGACCGCGAGCATCGCCATGTTGACGAGCCCGGCGAGCCCGAGCGCGACGATCACGTCGAGGCGCTCGAAGCGCAGCACGCGGCTGCGCTCGCGATCGTCGCGGCAGGGCATGCGGCCGCTGGTCAGCGCCGAGTGCAGATAGATCACGTGCGGCATCACGGTCGCGCCGATGATCCCCACCGCGAGGTAGAGAGAAGCGGTGCCGTTCAGCCCGGGCAGGAAGCCGCGCAGCGAACCCTGCGCGGAGGGCCCGATCCGCAGCGCCTCGTAGAGGAAGCCGGCGAAGATGATGCCGAGCAGCGCCGTGATCGCGAGCTCGAAGCGGCGAAAGCCGCGCGTCTGCAGCTCGAGGATCCCGAAGGCGATCACGCCGGTGATCAGCCCGGCCGGCAGCAGGGGCACGCCGAACAGCAGGTTCAACCCCAGCGCCGCGCCGAGGAACTCGGCGATGTCGGTCGACATCGCCATCAGCTCGGCCTGCACCCACATCCCCCAGGTGAGCGCCCGTGGGAAGCGCTCGCGCACCACCTCGGGCAGGTTGCGGTCGGTGACGATGCCGAGCTTGGCCGAGAGGTACTGGATCAGCATCGCCATCAGGTTCGCCGCCATGACGACCCACAGCAGCAGGTAGCCGAACTGCGCTCCGCCCTGCACGTTGGTGGCGAAGTTGCCCGGGTCGACGTAGGCGATCGAGGCGACGAAGGCGGGGCCGAGCATCGCCAGCGTCGCGCGCACCCGCCCCCGGGCCAGCAGGCGCTCCAGCGCGCTGGCCTCGAGCACCTCGGGCAGCGGCAGGGTCTGGCCGGCGGCGGCGCCCTCGAGCGCGGGGAGCGGATCGCCCGCCGTGGGCCTCAGCGCCCCTGCACTTCGGGCTCGATCCGCATCGCGGCCGCCAGCTCGCCGCCGATCGGGTGCTCGCGCTCGCCGAAGCGCACGAACACCGGCCCGCCGAAGGGCTGGCGGTCCACGACCTCCAGCCGCGTGCCGAGCGTGATCCCGTGCTCGGCCAGGTAGCGCAGCATCTCGGGATCGGAGTCCGAGACGCGCACGAAGCGCCCCGCGGCGCCCACCGCCAGCTCGTCGAGGCTGCGGGTCTCGCCCTCGTCGATCTCGAGCTGGGCCGTGGGGATCGGATCGCCGTGGGGGTCGAGCGCCGGATCGCCGAGGCGCGCCGCGATCAGCTCCTCGAGCTCCTCGGAGAGCACGTGCTCGAGCACCTCGGCCTCGGCGTCGACGCGATCCCAGGGCACCCCCAGCTCCTGGGCCAGGAACAGCTCCAGCAGGCGGTGGTGGCGCATCACCTCCAGGGCCACCCGCCGCCCTTCGGCGGTCAGCCGCACGCCGCGGTAGCGCTCGTGCTCGACCAGCCCCTGCTCGGCGAGCTTGCGGAGCATGCTCGAGACCGAGCCGGGCGTCACTCCGAGGCGCGCGGCGAGGTCGTTCGTCGAGACCGCCGAGCCAGCGCGGGTCTCGAGCGCATAGACGGCCTTGGCGTAGTCCTGCACCGATGCCGAGAGCAAAGCCAGTGGTGGCATAACTGAGATTATGGCATGCCAAAAAGCAGCCGGCTGCTTGAACACGGTCCACAGGCTTCGACAACCGGCTCAGACGAGATTGGCCGACCGCTTCATCGCCATCCTCGCCGCCCCGCTCGCGACGAGGATCAATCAAGGTCTCGCGGGCTTCGCGGCGACGCCGGGAGGTCCATGCGCCGATGTCGCTGCCGATCCTGTTCCCTGACCGCAGCCCACCAAGGCGATGGTTGCCCAGCCGATCGCCAGCAGCGTCGGCCCCCGTGTCCGCCCCTGGCCGGCCCCGGTTGTTCGTCCACGCCGCTGACTCGCCACGAACCAGACGGCACCGAGCAGCGTCAACGCGCAAGCCACGTAGAAGTTGAGCCGCAGGCCGAGGATGTGGTGGGCGGGGTCGACCCGGATCGACTCCTCGAAGATGCGGAAGGCCGAGTAGCCGGCGACGTAGAGGGCGAAGAGCCCTGGAGGCTTGATCCGGCGGTGATGGCCGAGCCAGACGAGGAAGGCGGCGAGGGCCAGGTTCCAGATCAGCTCGTAGAGGAAGGTGGGGTGGAAGGTGGCGAAGGCCTCATAGCCGGCGGGCCGGTGGGCCGGGGAGATTTGCAGCGCCCACGGCAGGTTGGTCGGCCCGCCGAAGAGCTCCTGGTTGAAGTAGTTGCCGACCCGCCCGATCGCCTGGCCGACCAGCAGCGCCGGGGCGGCCGCGTCCATGAACGGGCCCGGCGAGACTCCCGCCCGGCGCAGGCGCCAGAGCCCCACGATCGCGCCGAGGGCGATGCCGCCCCAGATCCCCATGCCGCCGTCCCAGACCGCGAACGGCCCCCACCAGTGCGACGGCACTTCGCCGCTGCTGGTCAGGTCGAAGTAGAGGCGTCCGCCGATCAGCCCGGCGGGGAAGCCCCACATCGCCACGTCGTAGACCAGCGCCCGCGAGCCCCCCTGCGCCTCCCATCTGCGCACCGTGATCGCCACCGCCGCCGCCAGCCCGACCACGTACATCAGCCCGTAGACGTGGACTTCGAAGGGCCCGAGCTGAAAGCCGCTCGATGACGGGCTCGGGATGGAGCTGATCATCTGCCGGGATTCTCCACGATGGTGGGAACGGACAGAACCCGAAGCATCCGCGTTGCCATTCGTACTGCCCCCGGCCGCTACGCTGCCCAGCGCTACGGACGAGCACTCACCCGAGCGACTGGCAGACCGGCGGGCGCAGGCGCGCCGGCTTCGGGTCATGCGCCGCCGCCGGCTGATCGCGGCCTTGGCCCTGCTTGGGGTGTTCGTGCTCGCCGGCCTCAAGTTCCTCGATCAGGCCTCCAGCGGCCCGGCCGGCGGCTCCGATCGGAGCTCGAAATCCAGTCGCCGAGCCTCCCACGGCAGCGGACCTCATCCCGAGCTGGTCCGAAACGCCCGTCCCCAGCCCGGCTGGCGCCCGCACACCGGCCCGGTCCCGATCCTCGTCTACCACGCGCTCGGCACCCCGCCGCCAAGCGAGGAATACCCCGGCCTCTTCGTTTCCGATCGCGAATTCCGCGAAGAGATCGCGTGGCTTGCCCGCAGTGGTTTCGAAGGCATCACCCTCGATCAGGTCGAGCGCGCCTGGTACCACGGCGGCACCCTGCCCCGCAAGCCGATCGTGATCAGCTTCGACAACGGCTACCCGGCCCAGGTCCGCTTCGCCCCCGAGGTGCTGGGTCACTACGGCTGGCCGGGCGTGTCTTCGAGATCACCCAGAAACACCTCACCCCGCCCTACATCCGCCCGATCATCGCCAAGGGCTGGGAGGTCGACTCCCACTCTGCCACCCACCCCGACCTGACGCAGCTCAGCGCCTCCGAGCTCACCGCCGAGGTCGCCGGCTCGCGCCGCTTCCTGCAGCGCACCTACGGCGTGCCCTCCGACAACTTCTGCTACCCGTCGAGCATCTACGACAGCTCGACGATCGCCGCCGTCAAGGCGGCCGGCTATGTCGGCGCCGTGACCGAGGAACCCGGCTACGCCAGCCGCGACCGGCCGTATGAGCTGAACCGCTACGAGATCGAGGGCGGTCGGGGCGTCGAAGGCTTGGCGGCGGACCTCAAAGTCAAAGCGGGCGCCTGAGCGACGCCTCCTCCGAAGGCTCCCGCGAGCTGGCTGGGGGCGCCCGACTGCCCCACGCCTTCACCGTTTCGGGGCCCTCTACTCCTCGGGCACCGCCAGGGACTCCCAGTCCTCCTTGCTGCAGAACTTCGAGATCCGGCGCCCGTCATAGGTGGCCCGCAGGGCGTAGGTCGTGCGGGTGCCGCCGTCCTTGGTGTCCTTGACGAAGCGCGTCTTTCGGACCTCCGACTCCGGCACGCCGACCTTCTCCCTCGTCTTCACATCGTAGAACTGGATCCGACTCAGTGGGCCGTGTTGAATGGACCTCGCGCAGCACAAATTCATTCATCCGTAACACCGTTCTTTGCGGCAACGTAGTTGAATGAACGGCGGTGTCACGGGGACGCTATATCGCTCTTGCGGTGATCGCATGCCTGATTCCGGTGGCGATCTTCGTCTGGCGGAACGCGCCGAGGGACGAGGCCGCGAGGGCCACCTTCGACGAAGCCTTGGGGAGGTTCCGGAAGCGCGGCGAGGGTTCGGGCGGAGCGACGTTCGGCGTCTACCGCTACTGGACGCGGGGTTCGGAGAGCGCCGACACGGGCTTCCTCAGCGCGACTCACGACTACGACGGGATCTCCACGATCATCCTCGCCAGGGGGCCATGCGGCGTGCTGGAGCGATGGCAGGTCCTTGAAGGTCGCTGGAGCGAGGCCGAATTCTGCGTGCCGCCCGATGGCTCCGGTTTGAGAGCGATAACCGAGTTTCACGAATTCTTCGGCACGAAGCGCGAGAACACATATCACTGCCGCGGGCGGGCGCCGTCCAGGCGCTTGCTACGGCAGGCGGGCACCCGGTTCTCCAGCAGTTGCGTATCCGATTCCAGCAGAGCCGAGAGCGTGTCCCAGGTGGTCGGCGTCGAGAAGGTTCGAGTCGCGGGCGAGACAATCGACGCGATCCACACCACCTCGAGCGTCGTGCTCGACGGGGACGTTTCCGGCGCGACGACACGCGACGATTGGCGCCGGTGCTCCGATGGACTGCTGCTGCAGCGTGCCGTTGACACCCAGGCGAAAATGAGCGGTACGGTCGACGCCGACTACACCGAGCGATACACGATCAAGCTTCTCTCGGTCCGCCCCCGGCGCTGAATTGGATCGTCCAAGCCGCCGGCTACGACGCGCGGGGGCTGTGAGGCGCTCGCTCTCGATCCCCGCTGCCGCCACCCGCGGGACGCTCGGCAACGCCGCCAGGGATTACTTGCGGACGCGGAACCGGAGGATGGTGACGGTGCCCGATCGCGTGCTGCTCACCGGTTCCAGGTCGATCCGGGGGAGGCCCGGGGGCGAGAAGCGGATGCCGTCGCCGAGCAGCACCGGCAGTACGTACACCAGGATCTCGTCGACAAGGCCCCGCCGCAGGCACTGGGCGGCCACGTCGGCGCCAAGGATCTCCAGGCTCTTGCCGCCCGCGGCGCTGCGCGCCGTGGCGACCGCCTCCCCGATGTCACCGGTGAGGTAGGTGATGGCCGGATTCGGTGGCTCGGGTGGCCGATGGGTGAGTACGAACA
The DNA here is from genome assembly GCA_963696185.1 of uncultured Solirubrobacterales bacterium. GTDB lineage: Bacteria > Actinomycetota > Thermoleophilia > Solirubrobacterales > 70-9 > VRUE01. Next base: position 731,793 of record OY968825.1, on the reverse strand, counting down.
CGGGTCCGGAGAAGGGGTAGTCGACGCTGCCCGGCTTCTCGGCCTCCATCCTGTCGCCGACGTCGGCGGTCCGCCGGCCGACGAGCATGGCGCCGGTGGCCGCCGCGATCTCGTGGAGCTCGTCCTGCCCGATGAAGGCGAGCTGCTGGCGGCGGTCGCCCCAGGGCTCCCGCCACTCCTCGGCGGCCGACTGCTCGAACAGCGCCCGCGACTCCTCCAGCTCCTCGGGGCTGAGGCTGGCCCACCACATGCCCAGCGGCTGCACGGTCAGCACCCGGCCCGCCTACGACCACTGGCCGACGACGTTGTTGCGCGAGGCGACCCAGAAGAAGCCCTTGGCGCGGATCACTCCGTCCCAGCTGTGCTGCAGGCGCTTTTGGAGGCGAGCGGGGTGAAATGGCCGGCGATCTCCTCGATCCCCTCGCAGTCGGCGAGGAAGCTGCCTGCGTCGAGGACCGTGACCATCGTGTCGAGTCGCGCCACGTCAGCCAGGGACTGCCCAGTCTCATCGGCGAAGGTGAAAGTCTCGGCGACCGGTATCGGCTCAGAGATCCCGGTCGACTCGATCAGCAGCTGGTCAAAGCGCCTTTCTCGGGCGAGCTTCGACACCTCGACCAGAAGGTCCTCGCGAAGAGTGCAGCAGATGCAGCCGTTGTGGGCATCCAGCATCCTTTCCAAAGATGAGAACTGATCTCAGCTATTCCTAGCAGCTTCGGGAGAAGATGGGAAGGAGAACGAGTCTCATTCATCGTGTAGGGTGCGCGGCGATGGCCGGGTCAGGTTCCGCCGGCCCGTAAGCCCGAATCGACCAAGGAGACCCCATGCCGTTGTCGCGTTGCCTCACCGCTCTGCCGATTGCCGCTCTCTCCCTCATTGCCGTTCTGATCGCGGGCTGTGGGGGCTCGGGGTCGAGTTCCGAATCGACCTCCGGCGGCTCCTCCGGCACGCTGAACGTCGTCGCCGCCGAGGACTTCTGGGGCTCGATCGCCGAGCAGCTCGGGGGCGAAAAAGTGAAGGTGACGAGCATCATCACCAACCCCGCCGCCGACCCCCACGACTACGAACCGACCTCAGAAGACGCGCGCACGATGGCCGGGGCTCAGATGTCGATCGTCAACGGCATCGGCTACGACGAATGGGCCTCCAAGCTGCTCGCCGCCAGCCCTGAATCGAGCCGCACCGAACTCACTGTTGGCGACGTCCTCGGGCTGAAGGAGGGCGACAACCCCCACCAGTGGTACTCGCCGATCTCGGTCCACAAGGTGATCGACCAGATCGTCGCCGACTACAAGCAAGCGCTGCCCGGCAACGACTCCTACTTCGACCAGCAGCGGGAAGCCTTCGAAACCGAAGACCTGGCCGAATACGACGAACTGATCTCCACCATCAAGGCCAAGTACTCCGGCACCCCGGTCGGCGCCTCGGAGTCGATCTTCGAACCGCTGGCGCCCTCGCTCGGGCTGAAGCTGATCACCCCCAAGGGCTTCATGGACGCGATCGCCGAGGGCACCGAACCGACGCCCACAGAGAAGGCGACCGCCGACGAACAGATCAAGGACAAGCAGATCAAGCTCTGGGTCTACAACAGCCAGAACGCGACCCCCGACGTCAAGCGTCTGAACGAAGAAGCCGAAGCGGCGGGAATCCCGATCGCGACGGTGACCGAGACGATGACCCCGGAAGGCGCCAGCTTCCAGGAATGGATGGTGCGCGAGCTGAAGGGGATCAAGGCCGCCCTGGCGAAGGCAGAAGGGAGCTGAGACGGCCTCGACCGAGACAGCCGGCCTCGCGCCGGCTCCCGAGCGCGGGGGCGCGGCGGCGATCGAGCTCGCTGGAGCCGCGGTCCGCCGCGGCTCCCGCCTCATCTGGTCGGGGGTCGACCTCCGGATCGGAGCGGGCGAGTTCGTCGCCGTGCTCGGCCCCAACGGCGCCGGCAAGTCGACCCTGCTCGACGTCGTCCTCGGCCTCTTGCCGCTGAGCGGGGGCTCGGCGAGTGTGCTCGGCGAGCGGCCCGGCGGCGCCCGCGCGCGGATCGGCTACCTGCCGCAGCGCCGCAGCTTCGACTCGGCGACCAGGATCCGGGGCCGCGAGGTCGTGCGGCTCGGGCTCGACGGCAGCCGCTGGGGCGTGCCCTTGCCGGCGCCGCTCGGCCGCCTCGCGCGCCGCACCGTCGAGGAGATGATCGAGCTGGTCGGGGCCGGCGCCTACGCGGATCGACCGATCGGCTCGCTCTCGGGCGGCGAGCAGCAGCGGCTTTTGATCGCCCAGGCGCTGGTCCGCCGGCCGCGGCTGCTGCTCCTCGACGAGCCGCTCGACAGCCTCGACCTCTCAAACCAGGGCGCGATCGCCGGCCTGGTCCAGCGAATCTGCGAGCGCGAGGGGGTGACGGTGCTGCTCGTCGCCCACGACGTCAACCCGATCCTGGCCTACCTCGACCGGGTCGTCTACTTCGCCAACGGCCGGGGGGTCGAGGGGACGCCGCGCGAGGTGATCGAGGGGGTGACCCTGAGCGACCTCTACGGAGCGCCGATCGAGGTGCTGGAAGCATCCGACGGGAGGCTGGTGGTGGTCGGCACGCCCGAGCCGCCGGCCCACCATCACTCGCGCCATCCACACCCACAAGGAGATCTTTGATGACCGGCGCGGTCGCGCTCCTCGGAGACCTCTCGCTCAACCCGGCAAGCGACCTGCGGCAGATGAGCGAATACCCGTTCATGGTCAACGCGCTGTGGGCGGGGACGATCGTCGCCGTGATGGCCGGGGCGATCGGCTGGTTCATGGTCCTGCGCCGTCAGACCTTCGCCGGCCACACGCTTGCGGTGATCGCCTTTCCCGGCGCCGCCGCCGCGACGCTGGCCGGGCTGCCGCTCGCCCTCGGGTACTTCGGCGCCTGTGGGGTCGCGGCGGCGCTGCTTGCCGCGGTCGGTCGCGGCGGCCACCGCGCCGGGGTCAACGAGTCGGCGGCGATCGGCACCGTGCAGGCTTTCGGCCTCGCCCTGGGCTACCTCTTCGTCGTCCTCTACGGCGGCCAGCTCTCGAGCCTGGAGGCGCTGCTCTTCGGCACCTTCCTCGGGATCACGACCGGCCAGGTGCAGACCCTGGCTTGGATCGCGCTGGCGGCGCTGGCGGTCCTGGCGGTGATCGGCAGGCCGCTGCTGTTTGCCTCGGTAGACTCGGCCGTCGCCCGCGCCGCCGGCGTGCCCACGCGCCTCCTCGGCTTCGCCTTCCTGCTGCTGCTCGGGCTCGCGGTCGCGGCGACCGCCGAGATCACCGGCGCGCTGCTGGTCTTCTCGCTGCTGGTCACCCCGGCGGCAGCGGCGCAGCGGATCACCGCCCGCGCCGGCCCCGGCCTGCTGCTCTCGGTGCTGCTCGCCCTGCTCGTCACGTGGGTGGGCCTGACGATCGCCTTCTTCTCGCCCTACCCGGTGGGATTCTGGGTGACGACGCTCTCCTTCGGTCTCTACGTCCTCGTCCGCCTCGTGGCCGCGGCCGCCGATCGGCTTACGCTGCGAGCCGCCGTCGCGCCGGGCGACCCCGAGCCCGCCTGATGTTCGCCCACGAATTCATGCGGCACGCGTTCCTCGCCGGCACCTTCGTCGCGCTGGCCTGTGGCCTGGTCGGCTACTTCGTCGTCCTGCGCAGCCAGGTCTTCGCCGGCGACGCGCTGAGCCACGTCGCCTTCACCGGCGCCCTGGCCGCCGCGGCGGCGGGGATCGACGTCAAGCTCGGGCTCTTCGCCGCGACGCTCGCCGTCGCCGCCGGCATGGGGCTGCTGGGCCGCCGCGCCCAGCCCGACGACGTCGTGATCGGCTCGGTCTTCGCCTGGGTGCTCGGCCTCGGGGCGCTCTTTCTCTCGATCTTCATCGCCGGCTCCAGCGGTTCCAACAGCACCGCCGCGGTGCGGGTCCTCTTTGGCTCGATCCTGGGCCTCTCCGCCGGCGAGGCTCACCTGGCGGTGGCGCTCGCCATCCTCGCCATCCTCGGCCTGCTCCTCCTCGCCCGGCCGCTGCTCTTCTCCTCGCTCGATCCCGAGGTCGCGCGGAGCGTCGGGGTGCCGGTGCGGGCAATCGGGGTCACGTTCCTCATCCTGATCGGGCTGGTCGCCGCGGAGGCGACCCAGGCCGTCGGCGCGCTGCTCCTCCTCGGCCTGCTTGCCGCTCCGGGCGGCGCTGCGCGCCTGCTCACCGACCGGCCCTGGCGCGGGCTGGCGCTCTCGGGCGCGATCGCCGTCGCCTCGATGTGGGCGGGGCTGGTGCTGAGCTATGAGATCGCCTCGCTGCCGGCCAGCACCGCTGTGATCGGCGTCGCGGCGCTCGCCTTCGGGCTCGCCGGCCTGCGCGAGGCGCTGCGCGGCAAGCGGCGCCCTGGAGGCGGAGCTGCCCTCGGGGCGGAGCCGCAGCGATCTCTAGGATCGCAAGGGTGAGCACCGCCACGAAGACAGGCTGGGCCGGGCACGCGCTGGGCAGGCTGGCGGCGGCGGGCTACCGCCGCGGCGGCGCCCGCACGGCGGTCGTAGAAGCGCTCGCGCGCCGCGATTGCGCGGTCACCGCCTTGGAGCTCGACGACGAGCTGCGGCGCCGCAAGCCCGCGGTCGGGCGCGCCAGCATCTACCGCGCGCTCGAGCAGCTCGAGCAGCTCGGCCTGCTCCGTCGCCTCGAAGTGGCGCGCGGAGTCGCCGGCTACGAGCGGATCGAGCCCGACGGCGAGCACCACCACCACGCGATCTGCCGCGACTGCGGCCGCATGATCCCCTTCGAGGACGCCTCGCTGGAGCGGGCGATCGAGAAGGTGAGCGGGCGGATGAGCTTCGACGCCGGCGAGCACGAGGTGACGATCCGCGGGCGCTGCGAGCGCTGCGCTGACTGAGGGCTCGGCTAGCGAGTTGCGGTTGCGTGAGCGGCGGCCTGTGCCGTCGCGGGCGCGGAGGCGTTCGGCGCGAGGTGGCTGCCGGATGCGAGGACCCCGGCAGCGAGGATCGCGGCAGTGGTCAGCTTCAGACGGCGCTGGGTCATCCAGCTGGGAGAGTGGGTGACGATCCAGGCACGCATCCCGGTCGCCGCGGCTCCCGCGGTCATCGCGCTCGCCATGCACTGCATGCACATGGGTGGACTGTAGCCATGTGGCGATGGCCAGAGCGGCTTCATGAAAGGCTACGGACGGTCACCTAGGAGAGGCATTGCAGCGACACAGCGACAGCACCTTCCTCCAAAGGCACAACCGGCTGCTGACGCGGCCGGTTGTGTGGGTGCGGACTCGAGCTGGGCGGGACGACGGGTTCTCGATAATGGAGCCGCAAACGAACGAATGGAGCAGACGATGAGGCGTTCAGCGCTAGGGCGGTCAGCTGCGGCCATATTGACGGCGGCGGTCGTGACGATCGCGCTCGGCGGCTGCGGGGGCAGCGGCAGCGGCGCTGCGACGAACGCGAAGCTGGACGCCCTCGGAGAAATCCGGCCACCCAAGCAGGCGGCGGAAATCGCCCTCCGCAACTGGAACGGCCACCCGGTGCGCTTCGCGCAGTACCGCGGCAAGGCTGTGCTGCTGACCTTCATCTACGACCACTGCCCCGACACCTGCCCCCTGATCGTCTCCAAACTTCATCAGGTACTGGTCGAACTCGGCCCGAAGGCAAGCGAGGTCCAGATCGTCGCCGTATCGGTCGACCCGAGAGGGGACACGCCGAAGACCGTCAAGGCGTTTCTGACCGAGCACCAGATGCTCGGGCGCATGGACTACCTGATCGGATCGAAGAGGCAGCTCGCGCCGGTCTGGAAGGCCTACAACATCGACGTGGGCGGCACTCCCGAACAGCGCGAGAACCCCGAAACCCGCACGGTCTCCCACACGGCTCTCGTCTACGGAATCACCGGCAAGGGAAGGCAACTGGCGCTCTACGACTCGCTTTTCAAGCCGAGTGAAATCGTCCACGATGTACCCCTGCTTGCGTCGATGTAGGCAGCGCGGGGGCGACCGGGCGTAACGGGCCGCCGGCCCGCCAGCCTCCACTTGCTAGAACAGGGCTTCGATGAGCCTCGACCTGACGCTCAACTGGAGCACCGTCACCTCGATCGGGCTGCCGCTACTGATCGGCGTCGCCTACTTCGTGCGGGTCGGCCACCTGCGCGAGCAGGGTCGCCAGCCGAGCGCGGTGCGCCAGGCGAGCTTCGCTTGCGGCATGGCGCTGATCGTGATCGCAACGGTTGGCCCGGTCGACCACCTGGCCGACGACTTCGCCTTCGGTCACATGATCCAGCACACGATCCTCCTCGACGAGTCCGCGCTGCTTTTGGCGATCGGCCTCACCGGCCCGGTCCTGGCGCCGATCCTGACCAAGCCGGGGGTCAGGCGCCTCCAGATCCTCATGCACCCGGTTGTGGCTGTCGTCGTGTGGCTCGTGGTCATGTATGGCTGGCACTCCCCACCGCTCTACCAGGCCGCCGAGGAACACGCGCTGATCCACCTCTGCGAGCACGCCTGCTTCGTCGCAGCGGGGGTCGGCATGTGGCTGGCCCTGCTCGGCCCGTTCCCGAAGCCGGAGTGGTTCGGCAACGGCGCCAGGGCGATCTACGCAGGGGTCATTCACTTCTCCAGCATGGGCCTGGCGAACATCCTGATGTGGTCGGGCACCGTGCTCTACCCGATCTACATCGCCAGCGACCGGGCGCACGGCATCGCCCCGATCACCGACCAGAGCGTCGCCGGCGTCGTGCTCATGATCCAGAGCGCGATGATGATGCTGGGCATCCTCGCCTGGCTGGTGCTGCGCTGGGCCAAGGAGGACACGGAACGCCAGGAGCTGCTCGACCTGGCGTTCGAGCGCGGTATCGCCCTGGACGTCAGCCGGGCCGGACGCGCCGTCGCCGCCGGCCGGGGGGATGAACTGCGCCGCCGGCTAGGGTCTCGCGGGGAGGGAATCGAGACGCAGGGAGACGGTGACCAGCCTGCGCAGCGCCCTGCGGGGGGCCTCCTGACGCGGCGAGGCCGCGCAGCGCAGGGCGCTCCAACATCAGACCCGGAGCTGCGCATCGATTGGGATTGGCGGTGAACGCGCCGGATGGAGGCTGGCCGGAGGTGCGGCGCTACCGCCCCGCGGGCGCGGGAATGGCAACCACCTCAAGGCCCTCGATGCCGCTGAAGTCGTCGGGGTTGCACGTATAGACGGGCAGGTCGTTGGCGAGCGCGGTTGCGGCGATCATCGCGTCGTAGGCGCGCGCGGCGACCTTTCGGCCAGAACGCCGCAGCGAGGCGGCGACTCCTCCAAACGCGCGGGCGGCGCCGGCGTCGAAGGGGAGCGGCACGAAGTCGGCCTCGGCCTGCTGGAGATGAGCCTGACGTCTGGCACGCTCACTCTCCTCCTCGGCCACGAGCGGGCCGACCGCGAGCTCGGCGAGGGTGACGGCCGTGATCAGCGGCTCGGCGGGAAGGGCACTCGGGTCCGCGAGGCGCTGCAGGAGGATGACCGTCGAGGTGTCGAGGATCCCCCGCGTGGGCGCCGGGTCCTGGTCGTCGCTCACAGGCTGGAGTCCAGCAGCCGGTCGACGTCCGCGCGCAGGGCGGCCGGGTCTACGGCGGGCAGTCGGTGCCAGCGACTCAGCAGGGTCTCGGCTGAAAGCGGTGGTCGTAGCGCCCGCAACTCGGCGACCTCCCTCCCGGAACGCGTGATCGTGATCTGCTCTCCGCGCGCTGCTCGATCCACAACCTCGCCACCGTGGTTGCGCAGATCGCGAATGCTGACCTTGGCCATGGAAGGCATGGTATCACGTGTGATACACCACGGCCCCGATGGTCAGCGCCTGAAACGAGCGAGCGGCCCGGGAGGGTGGGCCGCTCGCGATGCCAGGGTCTTTGGAGAGAGAATCCGTGACCGCGGGAAGCCTCCCGTCTCCGACCCGGCGCGCGGTGAACATCCGGAGAAGAGACGGGTCCAGGTTTCGCGCAAATTCCGGGCTCGGCGCTGTGAAAATCTTGTGAACGCAGGCGTTTCGAGTCGCCGCGCCGCCGTCCCGGGTGCATACAATCCAGTCGCCTCAGCGGTGAGGGGGTCTCCGATCGCCCAGGGCGCTGCCACGTGAACCCACAGCAGACCACCAGGCTTGCGGTAATCGACGACGACAGCGGCTTCGTCACGGTGCTGGCAAAGCGCACCGACGCCGCGGGTTGGGAGCAGCGCACGCTCGGCGGCGCGATCCCGCTCGAGGAGCTGGTGGCGATGAAGCTGACCGCCCTCCTCGTCAACCCCGCCGTCCTGGGCGAGGGGGCATCGGGCTACCTCGAGCGCGTCTGCGGCATGCTGCCCGAGCTGGCGGTGGTCGTCTGCACCGGCCGCTCGACGGTTGCGCAGCGGGTTCGCGGCCTGCGCCTCGGGGTCGACGACTGGATCACCAAGCCCTGCCATCCCGAGGAGGCGATCGCCCGCATCGAAGCCGTCTCGCGCCGTCGCCGTCGGGGTCGCCCGCAGCCCGAGGCGGGACCGCTGGTCGCCGGTGAGCTGGAGATCCGCGCCGATCGCTTCCAGGCCTTCGTCGGCGGCCGCAGCCTCGATCTGACCCGGCGCGAGTTCGAGCTGCTCCAGCTCCTCGCCGAGGCGAGGGGGCGGGTGCTCGAGCGCGACGCGATCTACCAGCGGGTCTGGGGGTACTCGATGGCGCACGGCGACCGCTCGGTCGACGTCTTCGTCCGCAAGCTGCGCCAGAAGCTGGAGAAGCGCTCCCCCGGATGGAGCTACATCCACACCCACTTCGGCGTCGGCTACCGCTTCGACCCCGAGCGCCTCGGCGGCGCCCCGGCTCCTCGCCGCCAGGAGGCCCCTCCTTCACAGGTCGTTCACAGCGGCTTTACGACTGCGTAACCGCGGCCGCGCCGGTTCGGGTCATGGTCGGCGCCTATGGCGCTGGAGATCCGCCCCGAGGACCACGCCGCCCTGGTCGACGGCCGCCCCCTCAGCCTGACGCTGCGGGAGCTGGAGCTGCTGATCGCGCTCGCCGCCAACCCGCAGCGGATCATGACCCGCGAGGAGCTCTACGCCGAGGTCTGGGGGCGGGCGCCCCAGCACGGCGACCGCTCCGTCGACGTCTACGTCAGCCGCCTCCGCTCGAAGCTGGGCGAGGCGCTTCCCGGCAGTCGCCTGATCCACACCCACAACGGGATCGGCTACCGCTTCTCGCCCGACGGCTGAACGGTCCCCCCCATTGCACCCGTCCGGTCAGAGGGACGCCCGTTACCCTGGTGATGTGTCGAGGCCGGATGGCTTTCCCGAGGTGGGCCGGGCACGCGGGACAGCTCGCTGGAGATCGCCCGCGGCGCTCGCGATCGGCGCAGCGGCGCTTGCGCTGTTCGCCGGCGGCGGGCTGTGGCTGCCGTCCCTGTTCGCCGAAGGCGCCGCCGCCCGGCACGATCGGATCGCCGAAGAGCGGCCGCCGCTCCCGCAGCGGCCCTACGACGTCTTCCGTCCCAACAGGCTGCCGACCGCGCCGCGCGCCGCGCGACCGCACCCCGATCCCGCCCCGGCAGCCGCCTCGGCCCCTGCCCCGGCAGCTGCGGCAAAGAGCCCCGGCGGGTCGCCGATCGCCCCCGCCTCGGCCGGGACCAACGGCTCGTTCACCCCGCCGCCGCCTGGGCAGCGCACGAAGATCACCGCCCGCACGATGGCGGCGCTCGAGCACCGGGCCGCCTCGCAGAGCGCGGTCCTGCTGAACGGGATCGCCCTTGCCCCGCCGAGTGCTCCGGAAGCGATCAAGGCGGCGATCACCGGCGCCAACACGATCGTGGGAAGGCCCTACGTCTGGGGCGGCGGCCACGCCTCGTGGTACTCGCGCGGCTACGACTGCTCCGGGGCGGTCAGCTACGCGCTCGGCGCCGGCGGCCTCCTGCGCGCCCCGCTCAACTCGGGGCAGTTGGAGTCCTGGGGCGAACCCGGCCCCGGCCGCTGGATCACCGTCTACGCCAATGCCGGCCACACCTACGCCGTGATCGCCGGCCTGCGCTGGGACACGGTCGGCGACGCGAGAGGCACCGGCCCGCGCTGGCACGCCGCCCTGCCCTACCCGCAGGGCTTCGTCGCCCGTCACCCGCCCGGCTACTGACAGCCAGTCGGCAATCGTCGGTTTGAATCTCCCGGATACGGCTGGTGCGCTTCCCTTCCTCTCCCCGCACGAGAAGGCCTTACTGAGCAACTCGGGGGGTCCGCCACCGCAAGCGGGGTTCACAGGGTGGTTACCGGCTGGCCACGACTCCTCCACATCTCGATGGCCTCCCGGCCCTAGCTTGGCGGCGACCTATTGCCCCAGAAAGGAAACCGGATGAAACGCGTTGTCCTCGCCCTCCTCGCGCTGCTTGCCACGGCGCTTTTCGTAGTCCCAGTCTCCGTCGCTCAAAGCGGCGAATCACCGGGCCACGACGGCCCTGGCGGCCCAGATGGCTCCTTTGCCTATGCCGTGATCGGCGACACTCCCTACGGGCTGCCGCAGATCGAAAACTTCCCCAACGACGTCGCCGAGATCAACGCCGATCCCAACATCAGCCTGGTCATGCACCTGGGCGACATCAAGAACGGCTCCTCGCAATGCACGACGAGCTACTTCGAACAGATCCATGCCGACTTCGACCGCTTCGAAGAGCCGCTCGTCTACACCCCCGGTGACAACGAGTGGACCGACTGCCACCGCGCCAACAACGGCAGCTACTGGCCGGCGGGTCCGATTTTGAACGGCGACACCCGCCCGGCCCGACTGCAGGAGATCCGCCGGATCTTCTTCAACCGGCCGGGCTTCACGCTAGGCAAGGAAGTGCCGTTGCAGAGCCAGGGTGGCGACTACCCGGAGAACGTGATGTGGAGCCACGATCGCGTCGTCTTCGGCGACCTCAACGTGCCGGGCTCCAATAACGACTGGCTGCCCTGGTTCGAACAGCCGCGCACCAGCTCGCAGGTCGACGAGGTCGAAGGACGGACGTTGGCCGATATCGCTTGGATGGAACAGATCTTCGCCCGCGCCCGTCAGCAACACGCGACGGCGGTGGCGATCGGCATCCAGGCCGACATGTGGGATCCCGCCTTCGCCGGCGACACGACCCAGTTCGACCATTTCCGGCCGATCGTCCAGGCGCTCGCCGCCCAGGCGCTGCACTTCGACGGCCAGGTCCTGCTCCTCAACGGCGACTCGCACAAATTCGTCGACGATCACCCGCTCGCCGACCCAAGTCGCCCGGAAAACAAGACGATGTACGGGATCGGCCAGGACGTGCCGAGCCTGCGGCGGATCACGGTCAACGGCAGCACCACTCCCTGTCATGAGTGGCTGAAGCTGAACATCGACCCGAACTCCCCCGGGGTCTTCAGTTACCAGCGCGAGGAATTCGCCAACCAGCCTGGCTTCAACCCGGTGGCCTGCCCAGGCCATTGAGGCTGCCATCGGATCGGAACGAGGCGGGCAAGTGCCCGCCTCGTTCACGCGGCGAGCCCCCGCCCCTCCCCTGTCTTTCTCCCAATTTGCGGGATCGATCGCAACGCCCCCTGGCGCTCGCCGGCACCAGCGGCTAGGTTCACTTCGCGATCGGGAGAGACAGGTTCCGCGGAAGCCCAGCGGGGGACCATCTCGAAGGTGGCGCGACGAGCTTCTACGCGCGAAGGCTACGCGCGAGGCAGGCAACGAGCGTCACCGCCGGTCGCTTTTCGTGCCGGTCGGCGGTCCCTCGGGCCCCTCGGTGCGGATCACGGCTGTCACGAGGCAAGGGTTGCACCCAGTGCGGCGGTCAACGTGGCGCCGCGGTGGGCCGGATGTCGAGAAGTCGCAGGCCGATTTGGGACCGGCGTCCAATGCGAGCGCGGCTGTCACGCGCCAGCATGCGCTCATGAATCCCAGGCCCGCCAGATCGCAGTTGCTGCTGCTGCTGCTGCCGGTGGCCTCGGGCAGGGACTGGCCGCAGGTGCGGCGCTACCGGCTCGTGCGCCTGCGCGACAGGTCGCTGCCCGAGAAGGTCGACAGCAGAGGCGCTTCGCAGGCCCCGCCCGGCGAGTAGGCGGCAGCGAGATGCACGGACAGACGAAATCGGTCGAGCGAAAGATCCGGCTGTGGGTTCTGCTTCAAGAGCGCAGGCGCGAGGAGGGACGGCGACCGACGCCGCCCAGGATGGCGGGGGCGCCGAGGAGCTGAAGGGAGGCGGGTAGCCTTTCTTCCCTGGCAACGCCGAGGAGAGGAGGACGAGGTGTACGCACGAGTAGCGCGCTGGGAGGGTGCCGACGCGGAGGCGCTCGAGCGCACGGCCGCCGCGATCCGCGAGGACGCCGAGGTGGGCCCGCCCGAGGGCGTCCCGGCCAAGGAGCTCCTGCTGTTGAACGACGGCGAGAGCGGCCGGTCGCTGGCGATCGTCCTGTTCGAGACCGAGGAGGACTATCGCCGAGGGGACGAGACGCTCGATGCGATGAGCCCGCCCGGCGAGGGCATGGGCCGGCGGGTCTCGGTCGAGAAATACGAGGTCGCGGTGCGGATCGAAGCCTGAGCAGAGCGCCGGCGACTGCTTCGGCGCAGCTCCTCCACGTCAGCGGGCCAGTCCGCCACCGAGCGCCCCGGCTCGCTCTTCTGCACCGCAGCGGAGAACGTCGAGGACGCAGTTGCGGAAGAACCCTTCAACCGTGAGGGACTCCTCGGATCGCATCGACGCGCTGGAGAGTCCAGCCATTCCATAGCGCTCGTACAGCAGCACGGCGAGTCGGTTGAAGGCCAGTGCGTCGAACCCGAGGTCGTCGATCAGGTCGCTCTCTGGCGAGATCGGCCTGTCGGGGACGATCTCCGCCAGCTGCCTCATAAACAACCCAAGGCTTGTCATCGACGGCAAGACTAGATCGGAACACAAGGCCTAATCGCGTCGAATGTTGTTCGCAAAAGACCCTTGAGCGAGACGTAGCGGTTTGCTAAGCGCACGAGCCGGACCCAGGCCGACAAAGCGGCCGAAATAGCCCGGCTCGTGCCTAGCGCGGGTATCAGCCGCCCTTCGCGATCTTGGTCATAAGCGTCGACAGTTCGGTCGTCGCAAGCTTCATCTCCTCACCCCCTTTGCTTTATACGAAGGAATAGCGGAGTAAACTTACCTCGCTTCCCGATCCTTGGTACGCGCCAGGGCCTGTCTGAGGACGCCCATACACTCCCGCCCTCGAAACGCCCGAGCAATGAAGGAGGAGCCGAGCGGTGGGGAAGGTCAAGACGAAGAGCGTCGACAGGCGGCATGCGTATCTACGTCGCCTGGCGATCGTCTACGCCGACGACCTCCGGATTAAGATCGTCGGCGAGCTCTTCCAGCGAGAAATGAGCCCCAAGCAGTTCTTCGAGGAATTCGGCGGGGGCTCGGTGTCGAGGGCCGATCAGCACTTCAAGAGGCTTGAAGAGCACGGCTGGCTCAGATACGTGCGCAAAGAGGGGCCGGGTGAGCACCGGCACGGCGCCGTCGAGCACTTCTACAGGGCACCCGAGCTCGCGATCATCGACGACGAGACCTACGCGATCATTCCCTACTCCGCGCGTTTGATGATGAACTGGAGGATATTCCGGACCCTCGCCGAGCGAGTCCGCGAAGCCCTGGGTGCGGGGACGCTGGATGCCCGCCCCGAGAGCCACCTCAGCTGCACGACGATGAACCTCGATCAGTCCGGCTGGGAGCAGATCGTCGGCGCAGTCAACGCCCTATTCGTGTCGATCTTCGAGGAGCAGGCCGATGCCAGGCTGCGCATCTTCCATTCCGGCGAGAAGCCGATGGTCGCCACCGTTGCGCTGGTGGTCTTTGAATCACCGTCCCCGCTCGTTCTTCCCCCAAGGGCTACGCCGGAACTCATCAGGCTGGACAAAGAACCTGTGGTTCCCTTTCCCTATCGCATCTCCAAGGTCTTCGCCGATCAGCTGGCCCGGAACATCCTGGCGGAGGCGAACGTGAGGGAGATCAGTGCCCCGCTCTTTCATACAGAGATCGGCAATGGCTCAATCGCTGCAACTCGCCGGTGCTTCAAGGCGCTCGAGACAAGAGCGTGGTTGCAACAGGTCGGAGAGAAGACCGGGGGGAGACGGCGCGCCGGACGCGAGTTGTTTTACCGGGCGACGGGGCCGGCAACCTCCGACAACGAAGCTTGGGCGGTCCTGCCGCCGTCGCTTAAGCCAACTCCCAGCTGGAAGAGGTTCGGACGCTTCGCCGACCTGGTCAAGGAGGCGGTCGACACCGGAACCTTTGGGGGCCGCCCCGACATGCATATCAGCTGGTCGGTGCTGCGGCTCGATCAGGAGGGTTGGGAGCGCGTCGCTCGAGGGGTCGACGAGCTACAGACCCTCATTCGCGAGGAGAAGGCCAGGGCAGAAGATCGCCTCACCAAGTGTGGGGAAAGACCGATCCCGACGACGACTGGCATAGCCGCTTTCGAGTCGCCAAAGAACGCCATCAAGGCACCATAAGCCGGCACCGGGTTTTATTGCGCAAAAACTTCGTGAAGGTCGGGGCCGAGGGGCGTAGCGTCGGCGACCGCGATGAAGAGGATCTACCGTCAGCTCGACTTCCGCCCCCTGGAAGACCCTCGTGTACGACGCCTTGCCCTCGCCCACTTCGCGTCCGCGGCAGGAGACGGACTGGTCCTGGTCGCGCTGCCCTTTGTCATTCACGCGGGGGGCGGCTCCGACGGCCAGTTTGCCGTCGCGCTGGCCGTTCAGGCACTGACGATGGCCGCCCTGTTCCTGCCCTCCGGCCTGATCGGCGACCGATTCAACCGGCGCAGCGTGGTGGTGGCCGCCGACCTCATGCGCTTTGGGGCGCGTGGTGCCTTTGCCGTGTTGCTCATCATGGGCGAGGCGACGTTCTGGCAGCTCCTTCTCGCCCAGGCCGTCAACGGCGCCGGCACCGCCCTCTTCAACACGACGATGGACGGCTTCGTGCCGGAGGTGTTCGACCAGGCGTCGCAGCTCCAGAAGATCAACGCTCTGCGGATCCTCGCGCTGTCGCTCGGCTTGACTCTGGGGCCGGCTGTCGGAGGGCTGGTCTACGTGGCGAGCGGCGCGGCCTCGGTCTTCGCGATAGACGCCCTGACCTTCCTCATAAGCGCCGCGCTGCTCTGTCGGCTCCCTGTTCCGTTTGCGGAGGCAACTTCAGCACCGGCCACGCTGCGAGCGCTGCTCGACGACGTCAGGGAGGGCTGGTCGGCGTTTCGCGGCATCCACTGGTACTGGCGCGTAGCCAGCGAGTTCGCCGTGATCAACACGCTCGTCTTCGCGCCCTTCTTCGTCATCGGTCCCCACGTCGCAGAGGAATCGCTCGGCGGCTCCTCGGCATGGGCGGCGATCCTGGTCGGCCTCGGAGCCGGTGAGCTGATCGGCGTCCTCATCGCCATGGCCTGGCAACCCCAGCGCCCGCTCCTTGTCGCAACCTCGGTCGTTGCCCTGTGGGTCCTGCCGCTCCTGCTGCTCGCCGCCCTTGCCCCGGTCCCCGTGCTCGCCGCCGGCTCGGTCTTGGCGGGGGTCTCCTTCGCGATGTTCGGTGCCATCTGGGAAACGACCAAGCAGACGCAGACGCCGCCCCACCTTCGTGCGCGGCTTGGCTCCTTCGATCATCTCGGCTCGCTCGGGCTTGTCCCGCTCGGCTACGTGCTCGGCGGAGCGATGCTCAGCCTTGTCGGCGCGACCGCGGCCCTCCTCGCCGGTGCCTCGGTCCTCGCCGTGGCGACGCTCTCCGTAATCGTCGATCCCGGCATCCGGATCCCCGCCCCCAACGGAAACGCGGCAAGAGCGCCTCGCGCCTCTGAGATTGCCCTCGCCGGGATCGCGGGCGAATGAGCTTGCCCTTGGCAAAGAGGCAAGGCACGGGTAGCCGGCGACTTCAAGCTGGAGACGTCCTGCTCATCCCGTCCGCGAGAAGCCGCGGACGGCGAGCGCCAGGAAGACGCCTGCGAAGACCACCACGACGGCGAGCTCGGCTCCGATCGAGAGCGTGTGGCCGAACAGTTCGACGCTCGCCGGAAAGCGCTCGCGGGCGGCTGCGGGCATGTCCTGCGCGGAGAACACCACCTGGCGCAGCGGGGCGACCGCATAGGTGAGCGGGTTGAGGCGCGTCAGGGCCTGCAGCCAGCCCGGCAGCCCGTTCAGCGGGAACAGCGCGCCCGAGAGGAAGATCATCGGGAACAACAGCAGCTGCATGACGACCTGGAAGCCCTCCATTTTCTGGATGCGGCTGGCGACGAAGACGCCGAAGGAGGTCAGCGCGACCGCCATCAGCAGCTCCAGCCCGATGATCTCGACGACGAGCAGCGGCGTCAGGCGCAGGCCGATGAGGGGGGCGAGGATGAGCATGATCGTGCCCTGCGCGGTGGCCACCGTGGCGCCGCCGGCGGTCTTGCCGAAGGCCAGCGAAGCGCGGCTCGTTGGCGCGACGAGCATCTCGCGCAGGAAGCCGAATTCGCGGTCCCAGACGATCGAGATCGCCGAGAAGATCGCCGTCATCGAGACGCTCATCGCGACGATTCCCGGGAACATGAACTTCTTGAAGTCGAAGCCCGCGGTGGTCCCGACCAGGCCGTTCATGCCGTAGCCCAGGACGAAGAGGAAGAGCACCGGCTGGATGAACCCCGAGAGGATGCGGGTGCGGGTCCGCTCGAAGCGGATCAGCTCGCGCAGCCAGACCATGCCGGCGGTGCGCACCTCGTCGCGGATGACGGTGTCGGGGCCCTCGGCGACCTTCACGGGCAGGGTGGCCGTCTCCATCTCAGCGCCTCCGAGCCCGCCAGGCGCGGGCGTGCATCGACATCCCGTTGCCGTGGCTCTCGCGGATCTCGCGGCCGGTGTAGTGCAGGAAGACGTCGTCGAGGGTGGGCTGGTGCACGTGCACGTGGCGGACCGGGACGCCGACCGCCGCGATCAGCGGTGCGACCGCGGCCTCGCCGTGCTCGACGAAGACCCGCACCCCGGCGGAGCCCGCCTCGAACCTGTACCCGCCGCGCTCGAGCGCGGCGACCGCCGCCGCGTCGTCGGCGGTCTGCAGGTCGACGGTGTCGGCTCCGATCGCCGCTTTCAGCGCCTCGGGCGTGTCGAGCGCGACGATCGCGCCGCGGTCGATGATCGCGATGCGGTCGGCGTACTCGGCCTCGTCCATGTAGTGCGTGGTGAGGAAGACGGTGACGCCGGCCTCCTCGCGCAGCCGCAGCACGTCCTCCCACATCAGCGCCCGCGTCTGCGGGTCGAGCCCGAGCGTCGGCTCGTCGAGGAACAGGACCTTTGGGACGTGAAGGAGGGCGCGGGCGATCTCCAGGCGGCGCGCCATCCCGCCGGAGAACTCCGAGACGAGGTCGTGGCGGCGGTCGCTCAGGTCGACGAGGTCGAGAACGCGGGCGATGCGTTCGTCGACCTCCTCCCTCGGCACCCGGTAGAGCACCGCGTGAAAGCGGAGGTTCTCCTGGGCGGTGAGCTGGTCGTCGAGGGTCTGCTCCTGGAAGACGAGGCCGATGTGGCGGCGCACCGCCTTCGGCCGCGCGGCGACGTCGAATCCGGCGATCCTGACATGCCCGGCGGTGGGTCGCGCCAGCGTGCAGAGCATGTTGATCGTCGTCGTCTTGCCGGCGCCGTTCGGTCCCAGGAAGGCGAAGACCTCGCCCTCGGCGACGTCGAAGCCGATCCCGTCGACCGCGGTGAACGCGCCGAAGCGCTTCGTCAGGTCGCTGACCTCGATCGCCTTGGGGCGCGGCGTCACGGCGAGATCCCCGATCGCATCGCTCATGACGGTACCGGCCATCCGACGAGTGTCGCTGCCGCGCGGTCCCGCTTCATCGGTGCTGGAACCGGAGGACGCGTGCGTACTCTCCCGCAGCTGGCGCCGGCTGCGGCGCTCGGCTGACGGAGCGCGAAGCCCTCAGCCGAGGCGCTGGAAGCCGGAGCGCCGCCGCTCCTTGCGCCTCTCGAGGCCTTCCTGGATCAGCGTCATGACGATCACGACGATCGCGAAGAAGGCGATCACGCCGAAGCAGAAGAAGGTGACGGTCTTGTCCGTCGTCGGCCCCGCCAGGCCGACGCCGTTGTCGGCCAAGGCCGCCGGAGCGGCGAGCAGCGGCAGCGAGAGCGCCGCGCAGGCGACGGCGACGACCCGGATTCGGCGGCGGGAGCCCTTCACGCCGGGCAATCTACCGCACCCCGAGGCGCGTTTACATCTTTTTCACATCCGCGATACAGCCAAGTAACAAGCTGCCGGGGCATGGCTGCGAATGTGGCGAGGAAGATCGGCCCCGGGCCCGGCGACGCGCCGCGCGCATGGGGGTCGGGCAACGTCATCCAACCAAGGAGAATCGCGTGACCAAGAGACTTCTCTGCCTCGCCACGGCGCTGGCTCTCACACTTGCGGTTGCCGCCTGCGGCAGCTCGTCCTCGAGCGGGGGTGGAGGTGGCGGCACCATCAGCGGGGCCGGCTCGACCTTCGCGCAGCCGATCATCAGCCAGTGGGGCTCCGAACTGAAGAAGAGCGAAGGCCTCACGGTCAACTACAACTCGATCGGCTCGGGCGGCGGCATCGCCCAGTTCCAGGCCAACACGGTCGACTTCGGCGACACCGACAAGGCGATGAGCGACGAAGAAATCGAAGTGGCCGCCAAGCACGGTGCGACGGTCCACGTGCCGATCGTCTTCGGCGCCGTCACCGTTTCCTACAACCTGCCGGGCGTCGAAGCGGGCCTGAAGCTCGACGGCGAAACGATCGGGAACATCTTCCTCGGCAAGATCACCAAGTGGAACGACCCGGCGATCGCCAAGCTCAACCCCGGCGTGAAGCTGCCGAGCACGTCGATCACGGTCGTCCACCGCTCCGACGAATCGGGCACCACCGCGCTGTTCACGCAGTTCCTCGACGAAACCAACAAGCAGTGGCATGAACAGGTCGGCACCGACAAGACCGTGAAGTGGCCGACCGGCACCGGGGCCAACGGCAACGAGGGCGTCGCCGGCGCCGTTCAGCAGACCGAAGGCGCGATCGGCTACGTCGAGCTTGCCTACGCGCTCCAGAACAAGTTCACGACCGCCGCCGTGCAGAACAAAGCGGGCAAGTTCGTCGCGCCGACGCTCGAATCGACCTCGGCCGCCGGCGAAGGCGTGAAGTTCCCGCCGGACCTGCGCTTCAGCGCTATCAACGCCTCGACGGCCCCCAAGGCCTACCCGATCGCCTCGGGCACCTTCGTGATCGTCTACGAAGACCTCTGCAAGGCGGGCAAGAGCGAAGCGACGGCCAAGAACGTGGTCGCCTTCCTCGACTACGGGCTCGGCGAAGGCCAGCAGGTGGCCGAAAAGCTCGACTACGCGGGGCTCTCGCCGGAACTGCTCAAAGCGTCGCAGGCCAGGGTCAACGGCCTGAAGTGCAACGGCAAGACGATCGAAGCGCCCTAGTGCGGATGGCCTCGATCGAAGCGTAGAGGTGGAGGCCGGAACGCAAGAGGCGATGAGGGGCGGGCGGTCGCTGTATCGCTCGCCCCTCGCGCGCCTTCCCGACCGCGCCGTGCGGATCGGGCTGACCGCGATCTCGGCCGCGATCCTGGTCCTCCTCGCCTACTTCTTCCTCAAGCTCGCGCTCGAAGCGATGCCCGTCTTCGAAAAGTTCGGCGTCCTCGACTTCGTCTTCGAAAACGACTGGGACGTCTCGAAAGGGATCTACGGCGCCCTTCCACTCGTGGTCGGCACCCTGATCACCGCGGCCCTGGCGCTCGTGATTGGCGTTCCGGTCGCCGTTTCGGTCGCCCTCTTCCTCACCGAGCTCTGCCCGCGCCGCCTGCGCGGGTCGCTGACCGTGCTGGTCGACCTGCTGGCCGCGGTGCCCTCGGTCGTCTACGGCCTCTGGGCCTTCTACTTCCTGATCCCCAAGCTGAAACCGGCCGAGCAGTGGTTCGCGGACACCTTCCACTTCGTTCCCTTCGTCGCGACCGAAAACGTCGCCGGGCCCAACTACTTCATCGCCGGCCTGATCCTGGCGATCATGATCCTGCCGATCGTCAGCGCGATCAGCCGCGAGGTGCTCTCGACCGTGCCCGGCGACCAGAAGGAGGCCTCGCTGGCCCTGGGCGCGACCCGCTGGGAGATGATCCGCACCTCGATGCTCCCCTACGCCCGGCGGGGGATCGTCGGCGGCTCGATGCTCGGCCTGGGGAGGGCGATCGGCGAGACGATCGCGGTGACGATCGTGATCGGCGACAACCCGATCCTCGGCCACAGCATCTTCGACCAGGGCTACACGCTGGCGGCGGTGATCGCGAACGAGTTCAACGAGGCGGCGGCGAATCCGATCCACAAAGCGGCGCTGATCGGCGCCGGCCTGGTCCTTTTCGTCCTCACCCTGCTGGTCAACTCGGTGGCTCGCCTGCTGGTGATCCGCAGCGAGCGCGAGGGATCGAGGCCGATCACGATGGCGGGGGTCTAGATGGAGTCGGCCTCGCTCGCCCCGCGCACCGTGCTCCCCCCCGTGAGCCCGCGGCGCCGCCGCGCCGACCGCGCCGCCCGCGCGCTGCTCTGGCTGGCGACCGGAGTGGCGATCGTGCCGCTCGTCCTCATCGTCTTCTACATCCTCAGGAAGGGCGTCGGCGCGCTCAGCGCCGAATTCTTCACCACCGATCCGACCGGCAGCTTCTTCGGCGCAAAGGGCGGCGTCAAGAGCGCCATCTTCGGCACGATCGAGATCGTCGGCTTCGCGGCCCTGGTGGCCGTCCCGCTCGGGGTCGGCGTGGCGCTCTACCTGACCGAGTACGGCGGCGAGGGCAGGTTGGCCCACGCGGTGCGCTTCTTCGTCGACGTGATGACCGGCGTGCCCTCGATCGTCTTCGGGCTCTTCGTCTACCTGACGCTGGTGCTCGCCGGCGCCGGAGGCTCGAGCTTCGCCGGCTGGAAGGGGTCGGCCGCCCTGGCGCTGCTGATGCTGCCGATCGTCACGCGCTCGGCCGAGGTCGTGCTGAAGCTCGTGCCCGACTCGCTGCGGGAAGCCGCCCTGGCGCTGGGCGCCCCGCGCTGGAAGGCGATCGTCCGCGTGGTGCTGCCGAGCGCCGCGTCGGGAATCGTCACCGGCGCCCTGCTCGCGATCGCGCGGGCCGCCGGCGAGACGGCGCCGCTCCTGTTCACCGCGACGATCGTCAAGGCGACGACGCTCAACCTGAACCAGCCGATGAACTCGCTTCCCGCGCAGATCTTCCAGGACCTGAAGCAGCCCAACGACGAACTGGTGCAGAGGGCGTGGGGGGCGGCGGTTACCCTCGTCGCGATGATCCTCGTCGTCACCCTGATCGCCAAACTGATCCAGCGGCGGAGCCGCGCGATGGGAGCTCGATAATGCACCCGAATGGAGAGGCCTCTCCGATGACCGACCTCAACGATCCCGAGACCGGCGCCGGGACGACTGGGAACGCCGCCGGTTCGGCACGGCCGGCCGCCTCGCGACCCGAGCGCTCGCGTGTCGGCTCCGTGGCCGGCATCCGGCCGGCTGGTGGATTGCACTCGATACGGCTCGAGGAGCTGAGCGCCTTCTACGGCGACCACCAGGCGGTCAAAGGCGTGAGCATGACCTTCCAGGCCGGTGAGGTGACGGCGATCATCGGTCCCTCCGGCTGCGGCAAGTCGACGATGGTGCGCTGCATCAACCGCATGCACGAGGAGATCCCCGGCGCTCGCTTCGAGGGCCGCGTCCTGCTCGACGACGTCAACCTGCACGCTCCCGGGGTGGACGTGGTGGCGGTGCGGCGCGTCGTCGGCATGGTCTTCCAGAAGCCCAACCCGTTCCCGACCATGTCGGTGTACGACAACGTCGCCGCCGGCCTGCGCTTCATCGGCACGGGCCGCGGCGAGCTGGACGACCGGGTGCGCGCCGCCCTCGTCCGAGCGGGCCTCTGGGACGAGGTGAAGGACCGGCTCAGGCAAGCCCGGCGCCGGCCTCTCCGGCGGGCAGCAGCAGCGGCTCTGCATCGCCCGCGCCCTTGCCGTCGATCCCGAGGTGCTGCTGATGGACGAGCCCTGCTCGGCGCTCGACCCGGTGGCGACGCTGCGGATCGAGGAGTTGATCGGCGAGCTGAAGGAGCGGGTGACGATCGTGATCGTCACCCACAACATGCAGCAGGCGGCGCGGGTCGCCGACACGACCGCCTTCATGCTGGGCGGCGAGCTGATCGAGGTGGCGCCCACCGAGAAGGTCTTCACCAACCCCGACGACGAGCGAACCGAGCAGTACGTGACCGGGAAGTTCGGATGATGGCGAAACCAGGGCTCAATACCAGGAGGAGCTGGCGCAGCTCGAGGCGAGCGCCCTCGGCGGGCTCGACCTGGTCAACGCGTCGCTGGGCCGAACCCTGGAGGCGGTCGAGCACCAGGACGTCGAGCTGGCGCAGCTGGTGATCATCGACGACGACCGCATCGACGGCCGCTACCTGGAGGTGCACCAGAGCCCTGATCACGCTGCTGGCGACCCAGTCGCCCGTGGCGACCGATCTGCGGCTGATCTCGGCGCTGCTGCACGTGCTGAAGAACGTCGAGCGGATGGGCGACCAGTGCGTGAACGTCTGCAAGCTGATCCCGCTGACCGGCAACGAGCCGCCGGCCGACGAGGAGATGGTGAAGCGGATCCTCACGATGGGCGCTCAGACGAGGGCGCTGATCGGCCAGGCGAAGCGCGCCTTCGAGGAACGCGACGTGGAGATGGCGCGTGACCTCGTCCGCCAGGACGACGTCGTCGACGACCTCAACCGCGAGTGCTTCCGCCTCGCGCTGGAGATCGGCGACGACGCCGACCGGCGCGAGTGGGCGATGACGATGCTGCTGGCGGCGCGGGCGATCGAGCGGATCGGCGACAACGCGGTCGACATCGGCGAGCAGGTCGCCTTCGTCGTCACCGGCCTCTTCAAGGAGTTCGAGGACGCCTCTCATCCCGGGTAGCGGTCGGCACGGGTTGAGATCCGGGCCGCCTGGGAACATGGAGGAGAGTCCCGGATGCTCTGTGCGGCGATAGATATCGGGTCGAATACAACGCGCCTGCTCGTCGCGAGGCCGATGGACGGCCAGTTGAAGACGGTGATGGAGCAGCGGGCCTACACGCGGATCAACAGGGCGATCCGCGCCGACGGGTCGATCCCCGCCGCGAAGGTGGAGGAGGTCGCCGCGCTGGTCGCCACCCAGGTCCGCCTCGCCCGCGAGCTGGGGGCCGAGACGATCCGCTCCGTCGCCACCGCCGCGATCCGGGAGGCGGTCAACGGCGAGCAGGCGGTCGAGGCGATCGGCAGGGCCGCGGGCGTCCCGGTCGAGATCCTCAGCGAGGAGGAGGAGGGGCGGCTCGCGTTCATCGGCGCCACCAAGACCCTGGGGCACCCGGTCGAGGGGCGGGTGGGAGTCGTCGACGTCGGCGGCGGCTCGACCGAGGTCGCGATCGGCGCCGTGCCGGGTGGGGTGGAGACGGTGCGCTCGTGGCGGATCGGCTCCGGCGCCCTGGCCGATGAGCTGATCGCTTCCGATCCTCCCTCCGCCGCGGAGATCCGCCGGGTGCGGGACCGCATCGACGACGTCTTCGCGGGGGTCGAGATCGAGCACCCGGCGCAGGCCGTCGCGGTGGGCGGCAGCGCCACCTCGCTGCGGCGCCTGGTCGGCGCGGTCCTGGAGTACGAGACCCTGGAGCGCGGCATCCGCGTGCTCAGCGGCGAGCCCGCGGCGGAGGTGGCGAGGCGCTTCGAGCTCGACCCCGAACGGGTTCGCATCCTCGCCACCGGCGTGCTGCTGCTCGAGAAGCTCTCCGAGCTGCTGGGGCAGCCGCTGCAGATCGGCAAGGGGGGCCTGCGCGAGGGCGTCATCCTCGACCTGCTCAACGGCGGCGCCGGCAGCTCAGCTCCGACCCGCCTGGCGGCGTAGCGCCTCGTTCGGCTGCGCGGCAGGGGCTGTCAACGCGGGATCGGATCCAGGCCATACACTGCGGTATTCCGCTCGTCCAAGCGCAATACCGCGATTGCCCAACGCGGGGGAGTTGTGTTGAAGAAGCTGATCGCAGCGCTCGTCGTACTCGCGTGCCTGGTTCCGGCCGCGCCGGCGGCGGGCTCGGCGAGGATCTCCGGAAAGGTCGCCGGGCTCTCTTCGGTCCGCGGGCGCCCGAGCCGCCACATAGTCGTGGTCAGGGCGATCAGCGCCAAGAACGACCGGATCGCCGCGAGTGTCCGCCTCACCCGGGCGCTGAGGTACGTGCTGAAGGTTCCGCCAGGGGCCTATGTGGTGGTGGGCGATGTGGCCGACCTCCGGCGGCACCGTTCCTATACAGCGCGTAGCCATGTCATCGCGGTGAAGCGGGGAGGCAACCGCAGGACGAACCTCCGGGCGCGGCACGTGCGCAAGAGCGCGGCGGTCGCCCGCCCTGCGGCGGTCCGGACTTCGGCGGGCAGGCAACGGGCCGCCGCCGCGGCGGCCCGTGCGACCAAGACGATCGGGGTCAGCCCTGCGCTGAAGATCGACGGCCTGCCCGGCTGGGACAGGGGCCTCCCGATCGACGGCTACGTCATCTCTGGATTGACGCGGCCGTGCCCCGGGAGCAGCGGCACCGACCTGCAGCTCGTGGAGTTGAGGCACCGGAAGGAGATCCTCGACGAGATCAAGCTCTCCAACTCGCACCTGGCCGATCCCAAGTCGCACGTCACGCCTCACTTCGTGAAGAACCAGTACGTGGTGACGGGAGGAGGCCAGGCGAGCGGCGGATCGCTCACCGTGGGCCTCCAGCTCGTGGACAGGGCAAGCGGGCAGGTCGTGGCGAGCGCAGAGGGCACGGGCACGGAGGCGTCGTTCTACGACGTCATGGACCGGCTCATCCAGGACTTCCTCCAGAGGATCTGCGAGCCTTCCGCCGTCACCTTCGACGTCGCCTTCGAGGGCAGCGGGACATACGCGCAGAGCCAGGGGCCGGCCCTCGCGAACGGCGCCAACCAGACGGTCGACGCGCCCTTCTCCTGGCGCGTCAGCTACACGGACGTCGGCATCTACACGAGCCCTCATCCCGGCAGCAAGCTCAGCTACTCCCAGACCCCCGAATCGCTTGCGCTCAAGGCGGTCAGCGGCACCTACACCAAGCAGGGCGAAACCGCGCCCGGGCCCCCGCTCGAAAAATTCAGCTGCACCGGCCAGACTTCCGGCTACCAGAGCCCGCCGCTGGAGGTGACCGGCACGGCCGCCGGCCAGAGCGTCGCGATCAGCTCTCTCAGCGCCCTCTCCTCCGACTCCACGGCGCCCTCCGGCTGCACTCCCAGCAGCATGGATCCGGGCTGGGGCTCGGGGCCGGGCGTCCTGCAGGCCATGACGCCCGTCTTCCAGATCTCCGACGCGGATCTGAGCCAGAGCTCGTTCGTCAAGAGCGTCTCGTCGGGCTCCGTCCAGGTCGGCTTGCCGAGCGACTGCACCGGCAGCAGCATCTTCAGCCCGTGCGCCCAGACCCTCACCTGGAGCGGCACGGTCACCTTCCGCAAGACCTGCGACGACGCCGCCATCGAACCGGTTCCCGGCCTGCCCTTAACCGCCACCACCTGCCACACGAACCAGAGATAAGTACGAGGTTCACGCAACGCCCATCACCGTTCCTTCAGCACCGAGTACCAGACCCGCTCGGCGACCCTGACCAGCTCGTCGCCCGTGCGCGCCAGGCGGCGATAGAGCTCCCGGCGCGCCGCGATCTCACGAATGTCCTGAACCTCGATCAGGGCGGACATCGCGACCCGGTAGGTGTGCTGAAGGTGGCGCTGATCCTTGACGGCCTGGTCGGCGACGGCGGTCGCGCTTTCGCGGTCGTCCCGTTCGATCATCGCGAATGCCTCCGCGAGCCGCCTGGTCCCGTCGGCCAGCTCCGCGGCCATCTCGGCGATCGCGGCGTCCGGGGCGGTTTGCATCGCCTCGGCCTCGCCGACGATGTTCTTGGCGCTGTTGAGAACCTCGTCGAGACCGCGGGAGAGCTCGAAGACGTCCTCCGGCTCGAGCGGCGTCGAGAACGCCTCCGTCAAGGCCGTGCGCAGATCGCGCTTGCGGTCATCGGCCCGATGCTCGAGCCGGCGCAGCCGATCGGCCGCCGCCGCATCGCCCCCGGCCCAGGCAACCAGCGCGTCGATGCCCTCGACCGTGATCGCCGACTGCTCTCGCAGCATCCCGAGCACGTCGGGCGCCTGCGGGAGGAACCAGTGCCTTCGCGTCATCGGATCGTCCTCCAGGTCAGCTGCATTATCGCCCCGATCGTCGCCGAAGCCGGAAGCGTCAGCAGCCAGGCGAAGGCGACCGAGCGCACCACGGTCCAGCGGACGTGGTGCCAGCGGCGCCGGCCGCCGCCGACGCCGACGACCGAGGAGGCGACGACCTGGGTCGTGGAGACCGGGGCGCCGAGGTAGGAGGCGGGGAGGATCACCGCCACGGAGGCGCTCTGGCTCGCAAAGCCGTCGATCGGGGCGAGGCGAAAGATCCGCCGCCCGATCGTGCGGATGATCCGCCAGCCGCCCATCGCGGTGCCGAGGGTGAGCGCGGCGCCGCAGGCGAGCTTGACCCAGATCGGCACCGAGAGCGTGTCGAGGTGGCCGCTGGCGAGCAGGAGCGCGGCGATCACGCCCATCGCCTTCTGGGCGTCGTTGGCGCCGTGGCCGAAGGAGAGGGCGGCGGACATCGCCCACTCCGCGCCGCGGATCGGCGTCTCGATGCGACTGGTGGCGCGCCTCAGGAGGCGTGTGTCGAGGCGGGCGAAGCCGAGACCGAAGCCGAACCCGAGCAGGGGCGAGACGGCCAGGGCGATCAGCACGCCGAAGACCCCCACCGGCCTCCAGCCGTCCAACCCTCCCCAGTGAATGGCATGGATGCCGGCCTCGGCGAAGGCTGCGCCGACCAGCCCCCCGATCAGCGCGTGCGCGGAGCTGGAGGGCAGTCCGCGCCACCAGGTCAGGACGTTCCAGAGCGTCGCGGCGAGAACTCCGGACCCGATCACCTCGACGGCCTGCGCGGGCGCGACCGTGACGATTCCCGCGATCGTGTCCGCCACGGCGGTGCCGACCAGCAGGGCGCCGAGCATGTTGAAGGCGGCGGCGAGGGCAACGGCCTGTCCCGGCCGGGCGCCGCGAGTCGCGACGAGGGTCGCGATCGCGTTGGCGGCGTCGTGGAAGCCGTTGGTCAGCGCGAAGGCGATGGAGAAGGCGATGGCAAGCCCGAGCTCCAAGCTCAGAAAGCCGTGAATCGCACCAGGCTGACGGCGCCGGCGACCAGGCAGTAGATCGCGAACGGCTTCAGGGTGTGCGCTTCGAAGTAGCGGACCAGGAAGCGGACCGAGAGGTATGCGGCGACGCCGGTCACGACGAAGCCGACGACGACCTGGCCGTGGATGTGTTCGCCGGCGGACCCGAAGAGGCTCGGGACCTTGAGCACCCCGGCCGCGAGGATGACCGGCGTTGCAAGCAGGAACGCGAAGCGCGCCGCGTCCTCGTGGGAGAGGCCGCGCCAGAGCCCGCCGACCATCGTCGCCCCGGAGCGGCTGATGCCGGCGAAGAGGGCGAGGATCTGGAAGCAGCCGATCAGCAGGCCCTCGAGGTAGGGGATGCGGGAGATGCGCACGTCCGACGCATAGGCCTCCGCAAGGTCCTCCGCGGAGCGCCCGCTGCCGGGGCTGCGCTCGGCGAGGGCTGGGTCATGCGGCTCGCCCGCGCCCACCGGCGTCGCCGCCGCCGAGCCCTGCAGCGGCTCGGACCGCCGCCGGACTCGCTCGCCGGCGAAGAGGATCAGCCCGTTGACGATGAGGAGGGCGCTGGCGGCGACCGGCTTCGCGAAGATCGTCCGGAAGACGTGCTCGAAGGCGACGCCGGTGAGCCCCACGGGGATCGTGGCGAGCACGATCAGCCAGGCCAGCCGCTCGTCGGGGTCGGCGGCGCTCAGCCGCCGCTCGCGCAGGCTGCGGGGGACGCTGCGCAGGAACCCCCTGACGATCCGCACCCAGTCGGCGCGGAAGAAGAAGAGCAGGGCGAGCGCCGTGGCGACGTGCAGGGCGACGATGAAGGCGAGGTAGAAGGAGGACTCGCTGTTGGCCTGCGAGGACTGGGTGACGAGCGTTTCCCAGTTGCCGCCGATCCAGGCCGGCACCAGCACCGAGTGGCCGAGGCTGGAGACCGGGAAGAGCTCGGTGACCCCCTGCACGAGGGCGATGACGATGGCTTGCAGGTAGGTCAGCATCGATGTCCTCCTCGGGGGTCCCGCCAGGTCTGCTGCAACGCGCAGCAGCCTACCGACGGCTGAGGTCACAGCTCTTTCACCCGGGCTTCACCGCCCGGCAACTCCTGCCGCGCCGGCCTCTCGGAGATTGGTGGCCGACAACCCCCAGTCAGAGGAGGAGCCATGTTCAAGAGATGGAAGGCGGCGGCCGCAGCCGGCTCGCTGCTCGCGTTGAGCGCGGCGATCGCAGCCGGAGTCGTGTCCGGGCAGAGCGCGGCGCAGGCGGCCGCCTCGCAGACGGCCACGCCGATCAAGCACCTCGTCGTGATCTTCAACGAGAACGTCTCGTTCGACCATTACTTCGCGACCTATCCCCAGGCAGAGAACCCGTCCGGTGAGCCGGCGTTCGACGCGAAGTCGAGCACGCCCACCGTCGACGGGCTGAACGCCTCGCTGCTCTCGCCCAACAACCCCAACTCCACGCAGCCCTTCCGGCTCGACCGCTCCCAGGCGGTCACCTGCGACCAGGACCACAGCTACACCGACGAGCAGGCCGCCTTCGACGGCGGGCTGATGGACAAGTTCGTGGAAACCGTCGGCCGCGGCGCCGGCACCTGCCCCGACGCCGGCAAGGGCAAGGGTCTGGTGATGGGCTACTACGACGGCAACACGGTCACCGCGCTGTGGAACTACGCGCAGCACTTCGCGATGAGCGACAACTCCTACGGGACGACGTTCGGGCCGTCGACGGTTGGCGCGCTCAACCTCGTGTCCGGGCAGACGCACGGCGCGACGCTGACCAGCACGGCCGTGACGTCGAACGGCACGGTCATCGGCGACCCCCAGCCCGCGGGCGACAAATGCGACACGCGCGACAGCACCTCGATGAGCTCGTCCAACCGGAACGTGGGCGACCTGCTCAACACGGCGCACGTCACCTGGGGCTGGTTCGAGGGCGGCTTCGCCGACTGCGGCCAGTCGCACGTCAACGTCGGCGGCGTCACCAGCAAGGACTACATCCCCCACCACGAGCCGTTCCAGTTCTACGCCTCGACGGCCAACCCGCAGCACCTGCCGCCGAGCTCGACGGCGATGATCGGCAGGACCGACCAGGCCAGCCACCAGTACGACCTGAGCGACTTCTGGAAGGCCTTGGGCGCCGGGAACATGCCTGCCGTCAGCTTCCTCAAGCCGCCGGCCTACCAGGACGGCCACGCCGGCTACTCGGACCCGCTCGACGAGCAGCGCTTCCTGGTGGACACGATCAACCGGCTCCAGAGGTCGAGCTCCTGGGTCAACACGGCGGTCGTGATCGCCTACGACGACTCGGACGGCTGGTACGACCACCAGATGGGGCCGATCGTCAACCAGTCGCAGGACCCGGCGCACGACGCGCTGTACGGCGCCTCGTGCGGCTCGAACCCGGCGAACGTGGCAGGCGGCTACCAGGACCGCTGCGGCTATGGGCCGCGGCTGCCGCTGCTCGTCGTCTCGCCGTTCGCGAAGTCGAACTTCGTTGACCACGCGGTCACCGACCAGACCTCGATCCTCAGGTTCATCGAGGACAACTGGAGCCTCGGCGGCATCGGCGACGCCTCCTTCGACGCGAGGGCCGGCTCGCTGGACGGGCTCTTCCATTTCGGAGCCCCCGCCGCCCCCCGGCTGTTCCTGAGCCCAACGACGGGCGAAGCGCCCTGACGCCTCACGAGAGCACGGGCCCCGCACGCCCCGGACGCCAGCGAGCGTCCGGGGCGCCGGAGATGGAGACGATCGACGCCACGAGGCGCACCCGCCTTGCCAGCGAACGAACGGAGCTGGCCTGGTGGCGAACCGGCCTCACGGCTTTGGCCGTCGCGCTGGCGGTCGGGCGCGTGGTTCCCAGCCTCAGCGACAGCTCCCTGCGCTGGCCCTACGTCGTCGCCGGAATCTGCTTCGCGCTTTACGGGGTCGCGGTAATCGCCTACGGCAGTGTCCGCCGCGCCACGGTGGAACGGGCTCTGACCGCAGGGCGCTTCCCGGACCCGCCCCGCTTCGGTCACGGCGCGCTGATGGGCGGCGGGTTGACGCTTGGCCTGCTCACCGTCGTGCTCATCCTGCTCGACTGATCGGCTCGGAGGTGGCCCGGCCGGCCTCGGTGAATTAGCCTCAACGCGTGGCGCGTGCGCGCGAGGTGCCCGGCTTCGATTGCGGCGAGTCGTTCGCGCGGGCGGCGGCGCGGGTGGTCGAAGTGCGCGCTGCCGAGGTCTTCGAGCAGGCGCCGGGGGTCCTCGACCTCGGCGACGTCGAGCGGGTCCACGACATGCGGGTGGCGACGCGGCGCCTGCGCGCCGCGATCGAGGTCTTCGAGCCCTGCTTCCCGCGCAAGCGCCGGCGCAAGGCGCTGAGGAAGGTGAAGGCGCTGGCCGACGCGCTCGGCGAGCGCCGCGACCGCGACGTGCAGATCGAGCTCCTGGAGGGCCTGGCGGGCGAGGTTCCCGAGGCGGATCGGGCGGCTGTGGCAGCGCTGGTCGAGCGACTGCGCGAGGAGCAGTTGCGGGCGAACGGTGAGCTGGCGCCCTTCGTCGCGGCGAAGCGCCTGCGGACGCTGCGTCGCCGCCTGCGCGGGCTGGTCGAGGCGGCCGAGCGATGAAGGCGCGAAGGGTGAGCGGGCTCGACCCGGAGGCGCAGCTGCGCCCCAACGCAGCCCGCATCGTTCGCACCAGGCTCGACGAGCTGCGCTCCCTCGCGGAGGCGGCGCTCGAGCCCGCCGCCTCGGCGGCGCAGCACGACACGCGGATAGCCGCCAAGCGGCTGCGCTACGTGCTGGAGATAGTCGAGACCTGCTTCGGCCGGGAGGCTGAGGCGGCCCGCCGCGTGGCCCGCGAGCTGCAGGGAGCGCTCGGCGACCTCCACGACTGCGACGTGATGCTGTCCCGAGCCGCCGGGATCGAGTCCCTCGAGGCTCTCTTGCGAACCCGCCGCGAGCTGCTCTTCCGGCGTTTCCGCGAGCTCTGGCGGGGTGCCGCCGCCGAGGACGGCACCTGGGCGGCGCTCGAACGATCACTGGTGCCCTGACATGCGGGGGTTGGCGCTTGGCCTGCTCAACCGTCGTGCTCATCTGCTCGACTGATCGGTCCCGCGGGTGCGCGGCGGAGACCTTCGCCGCCGGCCATCCCTACTCTGTGGCAGGCATGGCCAGGGGCGCCCTCACCGCTGCGATCCAGCGTTCGAGCATGGTTCACGAGGCATTGTCGGAAGCACGGCGGGCGCACGCGGGCCAGGTTCGCAGCGCGGGCAACGGTGAGATGCCCTTCATCGAGCACCCGCTGGCGGTCGCGGAGCGGCTGGCGGAGAACGGCTGCCCGGACGAGGTCCTGGCCGCCGCCCTGCTTCACGACGTGGTCGAGAAGGGCGGCATGGGGCTCGGCGAACTGCGCGAGCGCTTCGGCGGCGCCGTCGCGGGGCTCGTCGATGCGCTCACCGAAGACGCGGCGATCTCCTCCTACGAGGAGCGCAAGGACGAGCACCGGGACCGGGTCGCGCGGGCGGGGCGCCAAGCGCAGGCCGTCTTCGCCGCCGACAAGCTCGTGAACGTGGAGGCCCTGCGTGATGCCTACGCGGCCAGGGGCGAGGACGTCGACCGGGAGCTCCACGTCCCCCTCGACACGAAGCTTCGCACCTGGGAGCGGGACCTGAAGATGCTCGCTGCGGAGGAGCCTGGCCTGCCCCTCGTCAGCCGGCTGGCGGACGAGCTGGCGGGCCTTCGCCGCGAACGGTCCGAGTCGCCCGCCTCGTCATCTTGATCCGCCGCCGCAGCGGCAGCAGGTACGAGGGGCTCACGATAGGCGAGTCGGGGCGTCGGGATCACATGATCTTCACGGCGCATTCCCAGCCCGTTCACAAGTCCTCGCCGCCGATGGTGGAATCTGGTCGCGACTGAATGAATCCGAAAGGGAGGCGTCGATGACTTCCCGGGCCGACATGCATTGCCATTCCACGGCCTCGCAGCTATCGCGGCTCGGGGTTCAGCGCTCGCTTGGGCTGCCCGAGTGCGCGACCCCTCCGGAGGAGGTCTACGAGCTGGCGAAGCGGCGCGGGATGGACTTCGTCACGATCACCGACCACGACACGATCGACGGCTGCCTGGAGCTTGCCGATCGCCCCGATTGCTTCGTCTCCGAGGAGCTGACCGCCCGCTTCGCCGGCGAGCCGCAGGCGGTTCACATTCTCTGCTATGGGATCACTCCCGGGGACCACGAGTGGCTGCAGGCCAACGCCGGCGACGTCGAGGCCTGCGGCGCCCACCTTCATGAGAACGAGATCGCCTGCGCGCTGGCGCACCCGTTCTACAACGTCGCGGCGCCGCTGACGCGGCGGCACCGTCGCCGCCTCGCCGAGCTCTTCCCGATCTGGGAGGTCCGCAACGGGTCGCGGGCTCCGGAGCTGAACATGCCCGCCGTCGTCTACGTCGAAACCCGTGGCGGGACCGGGATCGGCGGCTCCGACGATCACGCCGGCGTGGACATCGGCCGCACCTTCACCGAGGCGCCGGCCGCAACCACGCCGGAAGAGTTTCTGCGTCACCTTCGCAGCGGGAATGCCGTTGCGGCCGGCGAGCAGGGCAGCGCCGCCAAGTGGGCGCACGCGGCGATGGCGCTTGCGACCCGGGCCCTTGTCCTCGACGGGAGGGCCGAGAGCAGCGGCACGCCGGACCCCGCCGCGGTGCTGAAGATCGCGCAGCGCGTGATTCGCGAGGGCGCCGCACGCGAGGGCAAGGTCGCCACCGACATCGGCCCCGACGATGCCCGCGGGCTGCTGGAGGCCTGGCTGCGGTCGATCGAGTTGGACCTGCGCGGGCGGGACCTGCTCGCCCATCTGCAGTCCGAGGATTTCTCCCACGCCGACCTCTACCGCCGCGCGCGGCGCATCCATGACCGTCGCTTGCGCTCCGCCATACGAGAGGGCACGGAGGCGGTCGGCCGCGGCGACGCGCCGGCGGCGGTCGCGGGCCTGTTCGAGGCTCTGGTTCCGGCGATCCCCTATGCGCCCTCCACGGTCTTGCTCGGCGCGGAGAAGGCGAAGCTGACACGTCGCGACGGCGAATTGCCTCGCGTCGCGGTGGTCGTCGACGGGATCGACGCGATGCACGGCGTCACAAACACGATTCGGCAGATCCGCGACCGCGGGGTTCCCGGGTTCGAGGTCGAGGTCGTCGGCACCGACGCGGACGTCGACCAGCGGCTGCCCGCCGCAACCGAGATGGAGATCCCGTTCTACGAGGGCATGAGGCTGGGCGTGCCCGGCCTGCCCGCCCTGGCCGAAACGCTTGCCGAGGGCCGCTACGACCTGGTTCACGTCACCGCCCCCGGCCCCGCCGGCGTGGCCGCGACGCTGCTCAGCCGGATCTCGGGAACGCCGCTGCTGGCCAGCTACCACACGGAGCTTGGGCCCTACGCGGCCCTGCGCAGCGGCGACAGCGGCCTTGGTGCGATAGCCCGGCAACTGCTGGGGGCCTTCTACCTCGCACCGTCGCTGGTTCTCTCCCCAAGCCCGGCCGCCGACAGCTCGCTGATCGAGCTGGGCATGGATCCGGGCCGGATCGGGCGCTGGGAGCGCGGCGTCGATGCCGCTCGCTTCACTCCGGAGAAGGCGGATCCCGCCTTCCTGCCCGGCGACCTGAAAGTCCTCTACGCCGGGCGTCTCACCCGTGAGAAGGGAGTCGGCCTGCTGGCCGAGAGCTTCTTGCGGGCACGCCGCGCCGACCCGCGGCTGCACCTGCTGCTGGCCGGTGGCGGTCCTGAGGAGGCCGAGTTGCGAGCGCGGCTCGGCGAGCACGCCACGTTCCTCGGCTGGCTCGACGGCGAGGACCTCGCCCGTGCCTACGCAAGCTCCGACGTCTTCCTCTTCTGCTCGAGCACCGACACCTACGGTCAGGTCGTGCTGGAGGCCGGAGCGAGCGGCTTGCCCGTCGTCGCGGTCGCCGAAGGTGGTCCCGCCTCGCTGATCGAGCACCGGCACAGCGGGATCCTCTGCCCGCCCGACCCCGACCAGCTGGCCGGAGCGGTCCTGGAGCTCGCCTCCGCGTCCCTGCTGCGCCGCAGTCTCGGCGCCGCGGCGGTCCACGCCGCCGCGGCACGCTCCTGGGACCGGGCGCTCGCACAGCTCTCCGACGGCTACCGGCTGGCGCTCGGCGGCGCCGCGTCGATCTCCGGCCACGGCGCCCGCCGCGCCGCATGAGATCGCGGAGCTTCCTCAGTGGCATCGGGTTCCGTCGGGGCTGACCCGCTTCGACCGCCGAGCGCCCGCTGAGGGGCTGGCCGGCCGGGGGCCGAGCAAGCGGTCCGCACCCATGTGTCGCGACTGCCCGTCGCTTGGACAATCGGCAGCGGCAGGTCCGTAGTTGGCCAATGACCGCTACGGGCGATTACGGATGGCAGGGACCCAACGGTGTTTGAGAATGGCCGGGCATGGGCCAGAAGGCGTATCTCAGCTTCGGTGCCGTGGCCGTTCTCGCTCTGGTCGCGCCCGTGACTTCAGCGGCGAAGCTCGCCTCGATCAGCGGCAGACTGAGCCAGCCCGGTTACACCGTGATCGCGCTGGGGGCGAACGGGAAGGCGACTTCGGTGCGCGCGAGTCACGGTGGCTTCAGCCTTCGTCCGCGGGCTGGCAGTGTGACGCTGCAGCTGCGTGCGCCGAATGGCATCTACGCCGGTCCGGTCGTGATCGGCGCCGACCAGCACGGTGCGCGCGCGATCGTCGGCGTCAGGGCCGGCGCAAGGCTGGGGAGGATCACGATCAACGTCCGTCGCGGCTACGCGCGCGTCGCACGGCGGATCGCGAAGCGGCGGGTCGACACAAGTCGCTGGGCGCGAGCCCGGAAGGGCGTCCCGATCGGCGCCGGGAACTTCGGCCGCGTGCGCTCCAAGCCCCCGCGGGTCTCGCCGCCCGGCGATCGGGACGCCGACGGAGTCCCCGACAGGCTCGACGTCGATATCAACGGCAACCTGATCCTCAACGACGTTGATCGGTCGACTCTCAGCCGGGCACGGATTTCGCAGGCCGAGAGCCCATTCTACATCGGCACCAGCCTGTTCGGCGGTTGGTTCGGGGACGCCGTGAACGCCAACGCACGCGCGGTGACCGACGCGGACATCGACCGCTCGCTCGCAAGGAACGAGTACATCGCCATCGGCCTGCTGCCCGGGAGCCCCGAGCTTGACTGCGGCGGCGCGCCGGACCCCAACAACCCACAGGGCTGGATCGGCGGCCTGAGCTACTGCACAAGGGGAGGCACCGGCGCCGAGTCGCTGGCCCCTGGGCAATTCGAGCCCTTCCCGGCGTGCTGTGATCCCGACGGCAACGGCTACGGGACACTCACCAACAACTCCCATATGCCGGACCCCGGCTCCTTCAGCCTCAAGCCCAACGCGACCTCCAGCCAGATCCGCACCGGCGACGTGCTGATCCAGCGCGTCACGAGCAACGGCGTGACAACCGACACGCCCACGATGCTGCCCTTCGTCTTCGCGACGGCCCCGGCGCTCGTCGCCTACGACGACGGGCAAGGGAACAAGGCGACCATCACCTACCCGGTAGCGGACCCCATGACCGCGCCTGGACATGTCGGCAACGGCTTCCCGGTCGCGGCCGGCCCCAACGGTGATGTGGCGCTGACACTGACGTTCTGGCGTCCTCAGCGCAGGTCCATACCGCCAGAGCCGGGCGCCTGGACAGACATCGGCAAGCTCACCTACTGGGCGAATGTCGAGAGCGTCGGTGCGTCGAATGTGCCAGGGGGAAACATCGACTGCCCGAAGAGCACCTACTCCGTCAACGATCCGAACCTGTCTTTGTCCCAGGACGGGGACCCAGGGGTCACGGATCTAGCGACCGACCAGCCGGCGAACCCCGCGAACACCATCGCCTACACGCTGAACGTCACCAACTGCCTTGCGGCCGTCGGGGTCGCATGGAACCCAGGCGAGGAAGCCCTGATCCACTTTTTTGCGGCCGACGGGTTCACCGGCTCGAGCGCCAGCACCACGGACACAGGCTTTGCCGTATTCACACGTCGCTAGCCCGCTCACACGAGCGGGCGCCGCGCCAGCGAGCCGGACGGCTTTCCTGATGGACGAGCTGCGGCCGTCTGGACCTTCGGTATGGCTTGACATCGATCCTCATGGTTCGGCGAATGTCGTGCCCTCTCCGGCGCCGGTGTCTGGATGGCGCTGCACGACAACGAAGGCGATCACGGTGGCCGCCGCCACGATTGCCAGTGCGATGTAGGGGAACTCGCTGTAGGGCGAGGGCTGCCCGGGCTTGCACAGCTCGATGAACGGGACGATAAGGGTCAGGGCGCCCAGGATCGGAATGGCTACGTGCCGGAGAGCTGAGAACGACGGTCGATGGCGGCGCCACATGAAGATCGGGAGGGCGAGCGTCGTCAGGAAGTAGACGAACAGGATCACGATCGTGCCCATCGTCGAGCACTCGGCATAGAGGCCGACGGGGTTCGTCGATCCCTTGTCCACGCCGATGAGGTGCGCTGCCCACCAGACTGCGATGATCCCGAGCCCCCCGCAGGCCATGACCAGCAAGGCGTTGACCGGCGTGTCCGCGGGCTGGCGGACGTGACCGAGCCGTGCCGGTAGGAGTCCGGATCGGCCGCCGTCGAAGAGCATGCGGGCTTGGGAGTTCACGGCGGCGACCAGGGTGGCGAGCACGGAGACGATCCCGGCGAGCCAGGCCAATAGGGCCGCTGTGCCGAGGTGGCGGTCGGCCACGGTCAGGAACGGGACCGATGAGCGACCGATTGAAGAGACGTCGTAGCGAAAGCCGGTGACGGTGGCATACGCGAAGAGGACGAAGAGGGCGGTGGCGGCGGCGATCGATATGTAGAGGGCTCTCGGCACTGTGCGCCTCGGATCGCGGCACTCCTCCGCGAGCGCGGGGCCGTTTTCCCAGCCGATGAACATGTACAGGGCAAGTGGGAAGCCTGCCGACAGGCCGGCCAGGCCACCGGTGAGGTGGTCCCAGGAGAACGGGATGCTCGAGAGGTGGGCTCGCTGGTCCACGAGGGTGACGACGCAGACCACGAGCATGATCGCCACCTGCACCACGACAGCCAGGCCCACCGCCGAGGTGGAAAGGCGGACGCCGCGCGCCGTCAGCCAGATGGCGCCGACCGTCAGGAGGAGGCTCAGCGGCTCCCAAGGCGGGTGCCACGACGTGTAATGGGCGAGGGTCAGCGCCATCATGCCCCCCGACATGGTGAAAACCCCCGCTATAGCCACGGTGAACCCCACCGCAACCAGGAGGGCCGTGAGGACGCCGGCCCTCGCTCCCAGCGAGGTCTCGACGTAGGTGATGAAGCTCCCCGCCGAGGGCTCCGCCTTGGTGAATTCGGCCACGATGAACGCAAGCAGGACGACGGCCACACCTCCCGCGAGAATCGTCAAGGGCGCGGCAACTCCGGCGGTGACGGCGATCACCCCGAAGGCGAAGTAGAAGTCGATCCCTGGCCCGATGTTGGCGACCGTTGAGGCCGTCACGTCCACCGTGCCCAGCTGCCCGGCCTTGAGATGGTCTCCGCTCATATCAACCCTTGACGCACCGCGTGAACGATATTCGCCGATTCCCTGGAGCGGACGGGTCGTCGGCGCCGACGCCTCAAGTTCGTCCAAGGCAGGCGCCTCATAGCCGTCGACCGAGACGCCCCATCTGCTCAAGAGCAGAAGCAGAGCGGTCGGTCCTGGCTTGGCGAGAAAGCGGTAGCCCGCTGCCTCCTGTCGTGTGCGTCCGCGTAAGCTGTCGCGGTGAGGAACAGGATGAGCGATACGAGCATCGGAAACGGCAAGGTCGTCGTGAACAGGTGTATGTCGCTCGACGGCTTCATCGCCGGTCCCGGCCATGTGATGGATTGGGGCGGTGGTCGCCAGCTCGCCGACTTCGTCGGGCCGGACGAGTTCCACGAGATCGCGGCGGCCACCGGCGCCATGCTCGCCGGCCGGCGGACCGCCGACGTCGGCGACAGGATGGAGGCCGAGAAGCCGGGCAGCGTCGACTACCCCTTTTCTGGACCCGTGTTCGTCCTCACCCATCGGCCACCGGAGCCACCGGATCCGCACATCACGTACCTCACCGGTGACATAGGGGAAGCGGTCGCCACGGCGCGCAGCGCCGCGGGCGGCAAGAGCCTGGAGATCCTCGGCGCCGACGTGGCCGCCCAGTGCCTGCAGCGGGGCCTCGTTGACGAGATCCTGGTGTACGTACTGCCGGTGCTGCTCGGCGACGGCATCCGCTTCTCGCCCCCGGGCCTCCCCCGGATCGACCTGGAACCGGTCAGCACTACGCGGTCGGGCACCGTCACCATCCTCCGATTCCGCGTCCGCAAGTAATCCCTACGTGCGGTTTCCGGGCCTGTTCGTCTCAGCTTGCCGTTTCCGGGCTTGCCAGTACCGCTGCCCGCACCGGCCAGTTGGAACAAAAGCAACAACGCCCGCATTGCCCGGTCGAACGACTCCCTGCGCGTGAAAGGAGTCGTCTCGCCCAGCGCTCATCAGGCGCCTCCTTCGGACGAGGCTCGACAGCCACGGCTGACGAGCCGCCCGCTTCTGCATTTCAGGGCCAAGCGAGAGCCCAGGCGCCGCCAGCCCAGGCGAGCGAAGCTCGTCCAAAGTGGGAGCGCGCCGATGCTCGGGCGCCGCTTCTGCTCCTCCTCTCCGGAGCGGGCGAAGAGTGAGCCGGACCAGGGTTCCACGGAGACCGTGATTGGTGGTTTTCCTCTTTTCCCTGGTTGGTTGCTCTGTTTGAGCCGGACCAGGTTCCACGCAGAGACGAGCAAGCACAAGGAGGCAGGGGCCTGGATCAATCCGGGTAAGGTGGCGGTCGCTATCGGCCCAAGCGCGAGGAGGCTCGGATGATCATCACCACCATGAACGATCTGCCCGGCTATGAGATCGAGGAGGTCCTCGGCGAGGTCTTCGGGCTCACGGTCCGCTCCCGCAACCTCGGCTCCCAGATCGGTGCCGCCCTGAAGTCCCTCGCGGGCGGTGAGCTGAAGGGCATGACCAAGATGCTCGCCCAGGGTCGCCAGCACGCCACCGAGCGCCTCGTCGAGGAGGCCGAGGCAAAGGGCGCCAACGCGATCATCGCCTTTCGCTTCGACACCTCGGAGTTGGGCTCGACCTGGACCGAGATCTGCGCCTACGGCACCGCCGTGCGCGCGAAGCGGCTGCAACGCTTGCCGAGCTGAAGGCCCGCAGTGGGGGCAGGTGCCCAAAGAGTGGATCGACGGCCAGCCGTAGGGCACTCTGCTGGAGCGGGGGTCGGCAAAGGGCTCAACCGCCCTTCATCTCCAGCGGCTCGCGCGGATAGAGGGTGAAGACGAAGACGTCGTTGTGAAAGAAGGGGGCTCACCCTCTGGCGAAACGGACCACAAAGCGCTCGGTGCCCTTCGAGCCTTCGATCGCGCACTTGTAGCCGCGCCTCGAGAGGTAGGGCCCTTCCCAGCGCTTGAACCTGTAGTCGGAGTCGGGCTTCGCCTTCAGGGTGAGCCGTTCGGCGGTAGATAGCGGCGGGCGGTGACGTACTCCCCGCCGAAGATGGCCAGGGGGACGATCTGCACGGCGCTGGCCGAGTCCGGCGACTCGATGACGCGCCCGCTCCCCACGTACATCGCGACGTGGGTGATCGCCCGCGAGGGCGGTTCGGTGGCGAAGAAGACGAGGTCCCCGGCTCGGAGCGCCCGCCGGGCAACCGGCCGGCCAACCTGGGCCTGCAGGGCGGCGGTGCGGGGCAGGAGAATGCCGAAGGCGTCATAGACGGAGTAGGTGAGGCCCGAGCAGTCAAAGCCGAAGGCCGACGTCCCCGCCCACAGGTAGCGCACCCCTAGGAACTGCCGGGCGGCGCGCACGAGCTCGCGGCCCGTGGGAGCGGGCGGCGGCAGGGCCGCCGTCGATACGGCGACGGCTGAGCTGCGGATCAGCGCCGAGGCCCCGGTCGGCGTCTGAACGATCGTGAAGGCGCCCCTGCCGCCCAGCACGGGCAGCCTGGTGTTGAAGCTGAGGCGCAGGAGGCGGGGACCGGCGCTCCCTATGGCCGTGCGTTCGCGGAGCCAGGCCGTGCGCGGGGTCACGACCGCCA
The DNA here is from genome assembly GCA_963696185.1 of uncultured Solirubrobacterales bacterium. GTDB lineage: Bacteria > Actinomycetota > Thermoleophilia > Solirubrobacterales > 70-9 > VRUE01. The sequence continues at coordinate 691,519 of OY968825.1, read as the reverse complement.
CCGGCGTCGGGGGCGTAGCTTCTACCGGCGCGGGCGGTTCGGGTGTCGCGGGTGGAGCGGTGCTCGCAACCGTCACGAGCTGGCGCGCGGGCAGCCAACCGGGATAGCTGAGATGGTCGGAGGTCGGCTGGCCGGTGAGCGAGACCTCGGTCCACGCTCCGCGGCGGGCGCGCACCACGACTTCCTGCCCGTAGAGGGCCTGGGTGACCAGCCGGCCGACCAGCCAGCGCCGCTGTTCTGTGCCCATGGCCGCGAGCCAGGCCCCCAGTCGCACGGGATTGGCGAGCGAGGGCCGGTCGAGCGGGCGCGTATGGGCCGGCCGCATCCAAAGGGTCGCCACCGAGACGTCGACAAGCGCTCGCTGTCCGTAGGTCGGTGGGGTGGCGCCGCTCAATGCACGCGGGGCGGCCGGCACGCTCGGGACGGCGGCTGTCGCCAAGCCAACGCTCGCCAGCAGCGCGAGGACGACGATCAGGCTCGCCGTTGCTTGCGTGGGCCGCAAGTGGAGGCCTACTTCACGATGGTGAATCTGAGCGACTGTCTGTTGGACTGCTGCCCAGCGGTATTGGTCGCTGTGATGACGAGCGTGTAACGACCAGGCTTGAGCCTCTTCGAGCGCGAGATGCGCCCCTGGAAGACGACCCTGTTGGCGCCCCTGTGGGCGCCGAAACGGAGCACCCCGGCCCTCACGGCGCGCATGCAGGCCTTGTTCCTCTGGTTCTTGCGGGTCTTGGCCACGCACCTGTGCCCGACCTTGCGGCCGCTCGCTTGCCGGGTGAAGTCGAAGCGCACCGAGGCCTGCTCGTTCAGCCTGAAAGAGAAGGTCGTGCCAATTGGCAGCCTCTTCCCGCTGCGGCTGATCTGAGCCAGCCTGTTGCCCTCCCGCCACCTGGCTGCCGTCTGGCGGGCCGCCGTGATCTTCGGGCGCGGGAGCCGTGGCACCATGACCGCGAGGCTCGTAATCGCCCCGGGGTCCGCGTTGCAGTAGGCGGTCTGTCCCGTGAAGAGCTCGGCTGCTGAGCAACCTTCGTCATCGGTGACCTGAAGCGTCACGGTGTAGCTGCCCGGTGCCGTGTAGACGTGGTGCGGCGTGGGACCCGCATTCAGCGCGCTCTTGCCGTCGCCGAAGCTCCAGTCATAGCGCGCGATGCTTCCGTCTGGGTCGCTCGAGGCCGAGCCGTTGAAGGCGCTCTGCGAGCCCGCAGCCGCGGCGCTGGCGGAGAACGACGCGACCGGCCCCTGGTCGGGCGCGATCGCCACGCCGATCGGGCCATTCCCGGCGCTGACGAAAGGTGTGGACTTGGGGGCCAGCACTCCGCCAGCGCCGATGTCGTACTGGGACACGCCGCCCCCACTGCTCCCGGAGCCGAAGACGCTGGCATAGACGCTTCGCCCGCCCGGGCTGACCGCGATCCAGTCCGGGCCTGCCGCCGAGAAGACGGTCGCCGGGGACTTCGGCGTCAGGGACCCCCCAGCGCCGACGTCGAACTGGCTGATGAGTTCTCCGATGTCGGCACTGGCGTAGGCGCTGCCTCCGTCGGGGCTCACCGCAACTCCCACCGGGCCTCCCGCGGCTGTCACCTTGGGCGGCGACTTGGACACGAGTCCGCCGCCGGCCCCGATGTCGTACTGGGAGACATCGTTGCTCCCGTAGTCCCCTACGTACAGGTTCTTCCCGTTCGGGGCGATCGCGATGCCTTCCGGCGTTTCCCCGGCAGGCACGGTCGCGGGCGACTTCGGCGTCAGGACGCCACTCGCTCCGACGTCGAACTGGGAGATTGTTTCTTCCCCCTCGTTGGATGCGTAGACGCTCTTGCCGTCCGGGCTGACGGCAACGTAGTCCGGATGAGCGCCGGTCGGCACGGTTGGGGGAGTCTTCGGAGAAAGCGCTCTTCCCGGGCCGATGTCGAATTGGGAAAGCGCGTTGACCTGGAAGTCAGCCGCATAGAGGCTCTTGCCGTCTGGGCTGATCGCGACGCCGTAGACACCTGAGCCGATCGGCACCGAGGGCGGCGACTTGGGCACGAGCCCGCCGCCGGGAGCGACATCGTATTGGGAGATCGACCCGCTGACGTTCGAGACGTAGGCGCTGGTGCCGTCGGGGGTGATTGCGATGCCGATGGAATGACCGGGACCGGCAGCGACGGTGGGCGGCGAGAGCGGCGAGACGGTCCCATCCGCAGCAACCACGTACTGGGAAACCGACCCATCGTTGAGGTTCGTGACGTAGAGGCCGGCGGCGTCGGCGTTCGCCGGCGCCGCGGCGAGGGCGGCGGCCACCGCGACCACGCCAAGGACTAAGGCTGCGCGGGGATTCAAGTGCCGGTGGCTCTTCATCGTCCGTGTCGACCTTCTCTCAGAGGGACAGCGCTACCCAGCTCCGGTCGATCCTAGTCGAGCTTGCCGCGTCGGTCCAGCCGCCATTTGAAGCGCTTGTGCGTGGGCATGGGCGAGCGGTCCCGATCCAGGTCGAGATTGCACTGGACTCGGCCCCGGCGCCAGCGCAGCAATGCGACTGTGGCCGCCGCCACTAGGGCGGACCCGACGATAATCGCGCCAACGAGGCCGAGGTCGTTGAACACGTCGGCGATGGTCCGCCCGGTCAGGTAGGCGCCGAGGCCGTAGAGAGCCGCCCAAAGCGCGGCGGAGACCGCGTTGACCAGAAGGTACCTGGGCGCCTTCATGCGGGCGATCCCGGCAGCCCAGGAAGGGGTCAGGATGACCGCGGCGGTCCCAAAGCGCTCATACAGCCGCTCGCTGCGCCGCAGCGCGCGGAGCCGCGTCCCTCGGAAAGGACCGGGGAAGCCGATCAGGGCGCGCCCGGCCTTGAGGCCGATCACCCAGCCGGCAATGCCCCCGGCGGTGGCGCCCACCCATCCATACAGGAGGAGGGGTCCGAGGTTGAGCCGGTTGTGGGCCGCGAGGATCCCCGCTGTGACGAGGACGGCCTCGCCGGGACCCGGAAGGCCGATCCAGCTGGCGAAAGAGGCGAGAAGCACTCCGGCGTAGTCGGCTGGCGGTCCGTGGACGTGCTTGTTCTGAAGGGTGACAGCAACCGGAAGGATCGCCATGGCGAAACCGGCTCCAGCCAGGCGAAGGCGCATCTGCGCATTCTGACCTGGGCAGGCGTTGGGCCATCACCGTGCCAAGCGCTTCGGCTCCTTCACCGCCGTCGACTGGGTTGGGTCGACTGATAGCCGTCGAACAACCGGCCTGAGATAGGGCCCTCTCCGCCGGTCGGGGAGGGTCTTTCTCTTTTTCTAGAGAGGGAGGTTGTTCGATGGACCTGGTTCGCGCAGAGCTTCCTGCAAGGACGCTGGTAGTGGCGATCGACCCCGGCAAGGCCAATCACCGGGTGCTGTTGGCAGACGGCGAGCGGGGACTGATCGGAGAGCCCGTCTCGCTACCGACCCTGCGCGAGGGGATCGAGCGGCTCTGCGAGCTGATCGAGTCCCAGGCTGCGCCCGAGACGGTGATCGCGATCGAGGCGACCGGCTCGCTGCACCTGCCCTGGGTCGCCGAGCTCGAGCGCCGCCTGCCAGGCTCGACCCGCCTCTTCGCGCCTTCGGAGACCCAGGCCGCCCGCACCCAGCTGGGCTCGCGCCGCTTCAAGGACGATGACCGCGATTGCGCCGCCTTGGTCTCCCTCGCTCGCCAGGGAAGAGGGCGGCCGGCTCAGAGCGGAACCCTCGATGCGCTGCTCGATGCCGTCCGCCACCGCCGCCGGCTGATCGCCCAGCGCAAGGTCGCCCGCCAGCACCTGCACCACCAGCTGAACGCTCTTTGCCCCGGGCTCTCCGCCCCGGCTGGCCACGGCCGGGTCCTTGGCCTGGAGACCCCGACCGGCCGGGCCGCGCTGGCCTGCGCGGTCGACTTCGCCGGCAGAGCGCCCGCTCCCCGCTCGCTGATCGCAAGAGCCCCAGGCCGGCTCTCGCGCGCCAACGCCGCCTACTGGTCTGAGCGCTGGCGCGGCTGCCTGGCGCCGCCCGCCGACGCCGAGGCGCGCGCCGAGCGTCTGGGTCGCGACGTCAAGCGCTGGCGCGCCTTGGAAGCAGACGTTCTCGCCGTCGAGGCCCAGATCTCGGTGCTGGTGGCCGAGACACCCGGTCAGGTCCTGACGACGCTGCCGGGGGTCGCGGCAACCCGGGCCGCGGCCCTCGCCGTCCACGCCTTGCCGATCGAGCGCTTCCCCACCGCCGAGCACCTTTACTCCTTCACCGGCCTGGCCCCGGCGCGCTATGAATCGGCGACGATCCGCAAAGCCAGGGCGATCTCCCGCCAGGCCCCGGGCGAGCGCCGCGACGCGCTGATGGCGATCGCCTGGGGGCTCTCCCAGCACTGCAAGCCCTTCAGAGAGCGCGACCGCGAGCTGCGCGCTCGCGGCATGCGACCGATCGAGGCCCGGGTCGCACTGGCCCGCCATGCCTGCCGGCTCTGCCACCGGATGCTTCAAAGCCAACAGCCTTTCGACGAGGAGCGCTACGCTCGGACTCGGCATCGGCGTGGGCGGTGACGGCGGTTCGACTATGCCGCACGACGGCGCAATCTAGTTTGCCGCCCGCCCACGCCGGCCATTCCTACGGCGCAAAGAAGAACCTGCCGCACGACGGCGCCTAATCAGTCTGCCGATCGGCCTTCGCCGGGTCGAGCATGGCCTTCTCGCAATTTGCGACCGGCACCGCCGGCCTGCTGGGCCCTGCCGCCGATCGACTATTGACTCACCGGTGAAGAACTAGTAGCCGGGGGCATTCGACCCCTGGGCAGGAACGCCCATCTCGATCGGCGGACCGAAGCTCACCTGCAGCATGGCGCCACCGCCGTTGGCGTTCTCTACCCTCGCATAGCCGTCGTGGGCCTCGGCGACCTGCCGCACGATCGCCAGTCCGAGCCCTGATCCCGGTAGCTTCCTGGCGCGGTCCGCACGATAGAAGCGGTCGAACACGAATGGCAGATCATGCTCGTCGAACCCGGGGCCGTGGTCGCGCACGCTCAATACACCGTCCCGGAGCGCGACCTCGACGGTACCGCGCGGCGGGCTCCACTTGCAGGCGTTATCTAGCAGGTTCGAGACGGCTCGATCGACCCGTGGCCCTTGTGCGCGGATCAGCGTGGGCTCGAGGCGCGTGACGAAAAGCGCGCCGCTCCGTCGGCCGGCACGCTCGACCGCGTCGCTCACAACCTGATCCAAGCGCACCTCGTCGAGCGTGCCGTCCCGCTTCGCGCCACGCGCCAGCTCGACGACGTCGCTCACGAGCGAGGTCAGCTCGGCGAGCTCGTCTTCTATGTCCTTGCGGAGGCTCTCCTGCTCGGCCAGCGAGAGGCTCTCGGCTTCCTGGAGAACCTGGATGTTCGCCTGTAGGCTCGCGATCGGCGTTCGCAGCTCGTGGCTTGCATCGGCGATCAGGTGACGCTGGGCCTCCACCGAGCGCTCGAGCGCGTCGAGCGTGGTGTTGAAGCTCTGCGCGAGCCGCGCCAGCTCGTAGCGCCCTGCGATCTCCAATCGCCGCGATAGGTCGAGGCTGCCGGTGAGCGCCTCCGTTCGGGCCGTGAAGCGCGCGATGGGGACCAGCGCGGTGCGCGCCACGAGCACTCCGAGCAGAGCCGCGAGCACGACTCCACCTACCGCGACCAGGATCAACAGGGGCAAGAGGTTGGTCAGGTCCCTGTTCACTTCTGTGAGTGGACGCGCGATCAGAACGGCGCCCTTGCCCCCGATCCCCAACGTCAGCACGCGCAGGTCTGTCCCCCGTACGCGCCGGTCGCTGAAGGAGTACCCACGACCTGTGCGAGCTATCTGTGTGTCGCGGGCATCGAGCCTGATCGCGGGCGATGATCCCTGGCCGCCGGGAACGATGAGCGAGCCCGTCGGCGATATGAACTCAATGTATCCCGACGCCTCCCCGAACAATGCGGGCCTGACACGCGAGGGAAACCTACCGCCGCTTCGCAGTTTGCCCGCTGGCGGCCTGAACCTCCGAAGCGCCGGCGGCGGCGGAAAGCCGCCGGGCGGCGCGGCAGACGCCAGCGCTGCGAGCGCTTGCGCCCGCTGGCGCAGGAACTCGTCGATTCCACCGCGCAGGTCCGAGCGCACGGCGAAGTAGACGCCGCTCGCCGCCGCGATCACCGCGAGCGCCACCGACAGGCTCGCCGCGGCCGCGATGCGTCCGCGAAGGCTCATGGCTCCCGCAGGACGTAGCCGACCCCGCGAACCGTGTGGATAAGCGGCCGCGCGCCGGCTCCCTCCAGCTTGCGACGAAGGTACCCCACGTATACGCGCAGCGCGTTGGAGGTCGGCCCAAAGTCGTACCCCCACACCTGGTCGTAGATGAGACTATGCGAGAGCACGCGACGCGGGCGCAACAGAAACAGCTCAAGCAGCTGATACTCGGTGCGGGTCAGCTCGACGAATCGCTCGCCGTCCTGCATGTCGCTCCTCGCTTCGTGCGCGGGGCCGTCGTTGGTAGGAGCGTCGGGCGCTCTCACGATTGCGCCATGACGCTCGTTGTCAAGCGTCACCTCCGCGAATGACAGTGAGCTCGCGCCGGTGCCCGCGTACAGACCGGAGCGACGCAGCAGAGCCCTCAGACGCGCCTTGAGCTCGCCCACGTCGAAGGGCTTGACCATGTAATCGTCTGCGCCCACGTCAAGACCATCGATACGATCGGCTACCGCGTCCTTGGCGGTGAGGATGAGGATCGGCACGCGGTTCTGCAGGCGTCGCAGGCGCCGGCAGACCTCGAGTCCGTCGATGTCGGGCATACCGACATCGAGCACGACTGCGTCCGGGAGCGAGTGCGCGATCGCGTCGAGCGCCTCCGCCCCGCCGTCGGCGGTCTTGACCTCGTAGCCCCCAAGGCTGAGCACCCGCCGCAGCGCGTTGCGCACCGCGCGATCGTCGTCGACCACGAGGACCCTGGTGTTGCGATCGCCGTTCACACCTTGATTGTGGCTCACATCGCAGCGGCTCCCGTCAACCGCCTGATGGGGCTTCGGGGCCTGGCGGGCCACCGGCCGCTCCGCCGTAAGGCGGTGCGCCGCTCGGCGGGACGCCGTTGGCCCCGCCGCGGGCGAAGGGTCCCGGCAGGTCGCTTCGGCACTTGCTCTGGGCGGTCCTGAATGCGGAGCCGTTCGTATCGATCCCCTTGGTGTTGAACACGGGGCCGTTGCCGGAGGTGTTCGGGGCCGGCAGGTTTATGCCGTTTTCGCGCATGCAGGCGGCGAACTTGGCGAGCGCCGCCTTCGAGGCCGAGCTGCCAAAGCGCCCGCCCCGCGAAAAGTCGCCGCCGCCGCACTTCCTCATCGCTTCCTGAAGCTGGGTGCGGGAGGTGCCCTGCGGAAGCCGAAAGCCGCCAGGGGGCCGACCGGAGCTACCGGCTGCCCCAAACCCGCCTGGCGGACGACCACCCGACGGCGGCGCGGGCAGCTTGATGCCCTGCTTTTCCAGACAGGATCGGAACGCCGTGAAGCGGTCGGCGCCGGTTGCACCCTGGCTTGTGGACGGGCTCGCGTTGCTCTGGCTTGCCGCGTTGGCCCCATTCGAGGAGCCACCGCATGCCACCAACACGAGACTGGCGAGCGCCGCAAGCGACGCCACCCCAACGTACGCACCTCGGCGCGTTGCTCCTCGCCGCCCGGTTGGATATGGATTCTCGCTGTACTTCCTTTGCATGATGTGTGCGTTCCTTGATCTGTAGTTGTTGTCGGGCGAGTTGCCCCTATCCGCCCGATCCGAACAGCGCAGGCGTACCGCTGGTGCCGGCTTTACTGGGGGAGGCTCCGGTCGCGGCGCTGCTGCTTCCCGATGAGCTGAGCGAGATCGAGCTCGCTTCGATGCCGCCCCTCTTGGTCTGGCTGCCCTGGACGACGACCGTGTCGCCCGGACGGATGCTGTTTACGCCGGTCGAGACGGTCTTGCTGACCTTGGAGCCCGACGTCGTGACCTTCACCGTGTTGCCCTGGTCGTCGGTCACGTAAAGGGTCGAGCCGCGGATGTAGGCGACTTCACCCGCGGTGAAGCCGCTGCCTGTGCCGTCTGCCGCGCCGGCACCAGGAAACCCACCAGCGCCGCCCGGGAATGAAAACCCGGACCCTCCGCCCGAGCCGCGGCTGCGAAGCGCTCCCAGCCGCGCCGCGATCCCCGACGGCAGGCCCGGCGACGAGCTCGATGTCTGCCCCTTCTGAATCTGCACGCCGGCGATGAACCCGCACGCGGCCGTCAGGGCCAAGAGGAGCGCGACGGTCAGGGGAGTGAGCAGGCGCCGTCGTGGCCGCGCGGGAAGCTCTTCGGGGTGAGCGCCGTCATCTTCCTCCTCATCGAGAACATCGAAGGTGAGGGTCTCCAAATCGTCGTCTGCTGCCATCTTGGGCTCCTTCTGTGAAGAGGTGTCACTCATAACGCAGCGCCTCGATCGGCTTGAGCATCGCCGCGCGTGCGGCCGGGTAGGTGCCGAAGAAAAGGCCGGAGAGCGCCGCGGCGCCGAACGCCAGCGGGAGCGAGTAGGTCGCTATCTGCGGCTGCACGCCGGCGATCGAGAACTGGCTGCCGATCACTCCCACGAGCACGCCGAGCAGGCCGCCGAAGAACGAGATCATCACGGCCTCGCTCAGGAACTGGGTGAGGATGTCGCTGCGCCTCGCGCCGACCGCCTTGCGGATGCCGACCTCGCGCGTGCGCTCGGTGACCGAGACGAGCATGATGTTCATGACGCCGATGCCGCCCACGAGCAGCGAGATCGCCGCTACCTCCCCGAGCAGGGTCGTGAAGACGCTGCTGGTTTTGCTCGAGGTTTCGATCAGCGAGCCCTGGTTCAGGACCTGAAAGCCCGGTTCCGCCGTGTCCTTGACCTTGTGCCGTTCCTCGATGATCTGTGTTACCTCGGCTTCGGCGTTCTTGAGCGCCGCCTGTGACTTCGCCTCGACGGTGATCGAGTTGATGGAGCCATAGCCGGTGAGCGTGTCCTGCACCGTGGTGATCGGCGCGATCACGACGCTGTCTTCGTTGACGATGCCGCTCGATCCCTTCGAGGCGAGCACGCCGACGACTTCGTAGTTCGACCCGTTGACCTTGATCGTCTGCCCGACGGCGCTTTCGCCGCCGAAGAGTTCCTGGACGACCGTCTGGCCGATCACCGCGACCTTGCGGTGCTTGCTCACGTCTTCGGCCGTGAACGAGGAGCCTTCCTGGACCCGGTAGTTGCGGGCTTCCAGGTACGCGGGGTCGGTGCCGACGAACGACGACGGTTCGACGCTCGCGCTGCCGTGCACGAGCGTCACGCCACTCGCTTGCACGACCGGCGACGCGCTCTTTACGTCCGGCGCGAGGCTCTTGTCCTCGAGCGCTGCAGCGTCCTGCTTGGTCAGCGAGATGCTCGTCTGCGAAGTGCTTCTGAAAAGGCCGCGAAAGCCGCCGCCCGCGCTGACTTGCAGCACGTTGGTCCCGAGGCGGTTGATGCGCGACTGCACCGCCTGCGAGGAGCCGTTGCCGACCGCGATCAGGACGATCACCGAGGCGACGCCGATCGTCATGCCGAGGATCGTGAGGCCCGAGCGCAGCTTGTTCGCCGTGATCCCGCCCCAGGCGATGCGCAAGGTCTGTGCGCCCATCAGGTGCCCGCCTCATGCTCGGGCGACGCCGCGTGATGCGAGGACTTCTGCCGGTGCATGGCCGGCGGTGGGTCGTGGACGTCGCAGAGCCGCTCGTCGCGATCGACTTCACCGTCGCTCAGATGGACGACGCGCTTGGCTTGCTCTGCCACGTCTGGCTCGTGCGTTATGAGGACCACCGTGCGCCCTTCCGCGTTCAGGCGCGCGAAGATGCGAAGCACGTCCTCGGTCGAGCGCGAGTCGAGGTTCCCTGTCGGCTCATCGGCGAGGATCAGCGAAGGGTTGGTGACGATCGCCCTCGCGACCGCGACGCGTTGCTGCTGGCCGCCGGAGAGCTCCGATGGCTGATGCGAGAGACGATTGGCCATGCCGACGGCGCGGAGCGCCCGCTGCGCGCGGCGCCTGCGATCTGCGCGACCGAGGCCAGCGTAGGCGAGCGGAAGTTCGACGTTCGCGATCGCGCTCGTGCGCGGCACGAGATTGAAGCTCTGAAAGACGAAGCCGATTTTGCGGCTGCGGAGATCGGAGAGATCGTCCTCGTCGAGCTGGCTCACGTCGGTGCCGTCGATCAGGTAGCGCCCGCCGCTCGGCGCGTCCAGGCAGCCGCAGATGTTCATCAGCGTGCTCTTGCCCGAGCCCGAGCTGCCCATGATCGCCACGAAGTCACCGCGCTCGATCCGAAGCGTCACGCCGCGTAGCGCGCGCACCTCGATCTGCCCGAGCTTGTAGGTCTTCGAGACCTCTCGGACCTCGATCACCGGATGTCGTGCTCGAGCGTGGCGGTGGCCGTCGGCATCGCCGCGCTCGACGAGAGATCTGGTGCGGGGGACGTGGGCTCGGCTGTGTGTGCGTGCGTTCTCGCGCATATCAACCTCCCGGTGGTCCGCCGCCTGGGAAGCCGGCTCCGAACCCCCCGCCGCCCAGCGTCCCACCGCCGACACGACTGCCTAGACGCGATGACCCGCTTGCGCTGATTGTGCTCGTGCTGGTCTGCGGCAGCACCACCTCTTCTCCGGCCTTGAGCCCCGAGAGGATTAGCGTCGAGCTGTTCCCGGCGAGCCCGGTGAGGACGCTGCGACGGACCTGTTTGCCTGCTTCGAGGACGGTGACGCTGCCGGCCGAGATCGCGCTGGTCGGAACGTTCACGCCTTCTGCCTGCTTTACGACGACTTCCGCCGTGGCGCTCATGCCGGGCTTCAGTCCCGATTTGAGCTGGTCGAGCTGGAAGGTGACGTCGTAGCTCACCACGCTGCTCGAGCTGCTGCTGGTCGGCAGCATGGCGACGCCGATGACGTGGGCAGCGAGCTTCGCGCCGTTCAGCGCTTCGACGGTCACTGTGGCGGTCTGGCCCACCTTGACGTTGCCGATTTCGGACTCGCTCAGTCCGACGACCAGCTGCATCGAGCCGAGCTGGCTGAGGACCGCGAACGCTGGGCTGGAGGAGCCCGACGACGAGCTGGAGGAGCTGGACGAGCCCGCGCCGGAACCGGAGGCGGCGCCAGCGCCGGCCCCCGCCGATCCGCTGCCCGTGGAGGAGCTGCTTTCGGTGTTGGAGGCCTTGGTTGTCCCCGTGGCAGAGACGGTTTCCCCGATTTCACCGGAAAGCGAAACGATCGTGCCGCTCTCGGGCGCGTAGAGCTTGGTGTCCTGCACGGCCTGTTCGTCGTTTTCGACAGCGAGCTTGTCGCTCTTGACGGCGGCGCGCGCCGACGCGAGGTTGGCTTCCCGCGTTGCCGCGCTCTGCTTGGAGCGTTCGGAGGAGGACTGTGTGCTGGTGGCCTGCGTCGTGCTGGCAGGCGCCGTCGTGTGTCGCGTCGGTGAGGCGCTCTTCGTGGGCGTGGGCGTCGAAGTTGACGTGGTCTGCGCGGGAGCTTCGACTGTCTTGGAAGGCGGCGAAGTTGTCGTCGTTGCCGTCGAGGCGCTCTGCCGGACGATCGAGGCCGCGTTGATGCCGTTCGAGCCCGAGCCGGAGGAGCTGGCGGAAGTGTTGGCGGAGGCCGCGCCCGTGCCGGATCCAGTAGACGTTTCGCCTTCGTTTTCTTCCCCCTGGGCGAGGGTTGCTTCGGCCGACTGCAGCGTGGCCTTGGCCTGGTCGAGTGTCACTTCCACGTTCTTGGGATTCAGTTCGGCGAGCAGCTGCCCCTTGCTTACGTGCTCCCCCTGCGACACATAGATGCGCGTGACCGTGCCGCTTGTCTTGAAGCCGAGGTCGAGCTCGCGCGTGGGCTCGACCTTCCCGTTGCCGGACACCGTCGACTGGACGACGCCGTATCGCGCGGTGGCGGTCCGGGTCGCCGTCGCGGTCTGAGAGGAGGCGGCGCCGACCGAGGTGTATGCGAGGACGGAAGCGGCGATCACCGCGGCGGCGAGCAGATAGGTGAGCCACGAGCGTTCGACGTCTTTGGGGTGGATGCGCTTGAGCACTGGCTAGTCGGCTTGCCTGAGCGGACGGAGCGCGATCTCGCCGCCGTCCGAATGGGTCATCGCAGCATTACCGTTTGCCATAAGACGGCTTTAAGAGTCTTGTAAGAGGAAAGTAGGAAGTCCGATTGGGGGCTCGTGGTCCCCAGGTGCGAGGCGCCGATGCCGGGCGCGGAGCCGCCGGCCGCAACCCGAGGGCGCCGCCCTTGCCCTTCTAGCGCTGCTCGCCGAGGGCGGCCAGCGGAGCTTCTTACGGAACTCTTCAACCTCCCCGTTCATCCTCTAGGGAGTGGACGTCCTGGTCGGCCGGTTTCTTCTCCACTTCTTACGTGCCTCTTTAGCCGCCGCTTAGCGAGGCGCGGTTCGATCTCCGGCAAGACGCGGCGGTTGCGAAGATGTGCCGGCCTGATCGGCCAGCCGTCGCAACCCGCTGAGCCACCGCCTCCGACGATGAAAGGCAGCATGCATCCCCCAGCCACCCCCGGCCACCGCGCCGCCTCCTCCGCCGGGCCGGCTGTCGAAACGCGCGGCCTGACCAAGCGCTTCGGCGCACGCACCGCGCTCGACGCGGTCGACCTGCGCGTGCCGCGCGGCGTCGCCTTCGGCTTCCTGGGCCCCAACGGCGCCGGCAAGACGACCCTGATCCGCATGCTGCTCGGCCTCACCCACGCCAGCGCCGGCAGCATGAGCCTGCTGGGCCACCCGGTTCCGCGGGAGCGGGGGCTGGCTCTGGCGTCGGTGGGCGCGATCGTCGAGGAGCCCCGCTTCCACCCCCACCTGAGCGGCCGCGAGAACCTCGCCATCGTCGCCGCCGCGCGGGGGCCCGCGGCGAGTGGCCGAATCGACGCAGCACTCTCCCGCGTGGGACTGGCCGAGCGTGCCGAGGACAAGGTCAAGAAGTACTCGCTCGGCATGCGCCAGCGCCTCGGCGTAGCCCGCTGCCTGCTCGCCGATCCCCAGCTGCTGATCCTCGACGAGCCGACCAACGGGCTCGACCCGGCCGGCATGCAGGAGTTCAGGGTGATGATCCGCGCGATGGTCGAGCAGGAGGGGCGCACCGTGTTCCTCTCCTCGCACCTCCTCGACGAGGTGGAAAAGGTCTGCGACGCGGCGGCGATCGTCGACCGCGGCAGAATCGTCAGCCAGGGCCCGATCGCCGAGCTCGCCGCGGGCGGCGCCCGCCACGAGCTGAACCTCGCGGTCGACGACGTCGAGGCGGCGCTGCGACTGCTCGCCTCGAGCGAGCTGGTGCGCGAGGTCGAGCGCGCCGACGGGGGCCTGCGCGTCGTGCTCGCGGGCGAGCCGGCCACGGCGGCGCGGCTGAACGCGGAGCTCGTCGGCGCCGGGATCGGGGTGATGCGCCTGGAGCCCGTCCGCCAGAGCCTCGAGCAGCGCTTCCTCGAGGTCACGGCGCGACTCGACGAGGAGAGCGCCGCCGCCCCGGCGGAGGCCGTGGCATGACCGCGATCGCCATCCGGATGAGCGCCGCCGACTTCCTCAAGCTGCGCAAGCGGCGCGCCACCTCGATCTGGACCCTCGTCCTGGCCCTCGGCCCCCTGCTCCTCTACTTCACCGTGCGCGCCATCCAGCACTCCTCCGACCCACTCAAATACGCGCCGGCCGGAGGTCTCGCCGGCTTCCCCGACGCGCTGCGCCTGCTGGCGATCTTCTTCGGCCCGCTCGCCGCGATCCTGATCGGGGTGGAGGCGGGGACGGGCGACGTGTCCGCCGGCGTCTTCCGCGATCTCGTCGCCACCGGCCGCGCCCGCCTGGCGCTCTTCGCCTCCCGCCTGCCCGCCGCCCTCGCGCTCTGCTGGCTGGTGAGCGCCGCGGGCTACGCGCTGCTCCTGGTCGGCACCTTCGCCTTCGCCTCCGGCTCACCGACTCCCGGCGCCGGCCTGCTCGCCGAAGGCTTCGGCTTCTCGCTGCTGGCGACCGGCGCAATCTGCGCCGTCGCGGTCGGCCTCGCCTCGCTTGCCGCCTCGCGCACGGTCGCGCTCACCGTGCTGATCGGCTGGCAGATGGTCGCCAGTCCGCTGCTGGCGAAAATCAGCTCGCTGGGCTCATCCCGCGACGCCGTCCTGAGCCAGGCGCTCGCGCACTTCAGCCCCGTGGAAATCAGCGGCGGCATGCACAGCGCGACCGTCGTCATGTCCACAGGGACTGCGCTTGCCGTGCTGGCCGCGTGGCTGATCGCCTTCCTGGCGCTCGGGGCCTGGCGCACGCGCACGATGGACGCCTGACCTCAGCTCACCGAAGCGCAGCCTCTCATCGACCCCCTCAATGTGGGCATCGAGCGACTGCAGGCCGCCCGCAACGGCACTGCGCGCATCGTCAAGTCCGCCGTCTCAGGGCTCGGGTTGCGGAGCTTTCATCCGACAAGCGCCCGTTGACCGTCGTCCCGGCGGCGCCCTGAAGGCCGTAGTTGGCCAATGACCGCTGCGGGCGATTACGGATGGCAGGGACCCGACGGCGCTTGAGAATGGCCGGAATGAGCCGGAGGGCGTATCTCAGCTTTAGTGCCATGGCCGTTCTCGTTCTCGTCGCGCCCGTAAGCTCAGCGGCGAAGCTCAGCCCGATCAGCGGCACGGTGAGCAAGCCGGGTTACACCGTGCTCGCGCTGGCGGCGAACGGCAAGGCGACGTACGTGCGCGCAAGGCACGGCCACTTCAGGCTTCGACCGCCGGCCAACCGGGTCACGCTCCAGCTCCGTGCCCCGAGCGGCATCTACGCCGGCCCCGTCGTGATCGGCTCCGAGCGCAACGGCAGGCGCGCGATCGTCGGGGTCAGGGCTGGCGCAAGGCTGGGCAAGATCGCAGTCAAGGCGCCTCGCGGGCTACGCGAAGGTTTCCCGACGGGTCTCGAAGAGCTGGGTCGATCCAACCCGCTGGGCGAAAGCCAGGAAGGGTGTCCCAATCGGCGCCGGGAAATTCGGCCTGGTGCGCTCCAGGCCTCCACGTGTCTCGCCACCCGGCGACCTTGATGCCGACGGCATCCCCGACAGATTTGACGTCGACATCAACGGCAACCTGATCCTCAACAACGTCGATCGCTCGACCTCGAGCCGAGCGCGTGCGGCGCAGGCCGCAAGCCCGCAGGCCGAAAGCCGGTTCTACATCGGCGCCAACCTGGTTGTTCCACTCTCGGAAACGATGAACGTCAACGCGGCCGCGGTGACTGACGCGCAGGTCGACCAGGCTCTCTCGAAAGACGAGTGGCTCGCCCTCGGCATCCTGCCGGGCAGCCCAGAACTCGACTGCGGCGGGGAACCGGATCCCAGCAACCCGCAGGGCTGGATCGGCGGTCTGAGCTACTGCAGACGAGGCGGCACCGGGGTCGAGATGGGCCTCGGCCCTGAACAGACATGGCAACCCTTCCCGGCTTGCTGCGACCCCAACGGTGACGGCTACGGGACCCTCTTCAACAACTCACCAAACCCGGCGCCCGGCGCCTTCTTCTTC
Organism: uncultured Solirubrobacterales bacterium; assembly: GCA_963696185.1. GTDB lineage: Bacteria > Actinomycetota > Thermoleophilia > Solirubrobacterales > 70-9 > VRUE01. The sequence goes on along the minus strand of OY968825.1, from coordinate 676,034 downwards.
AAGCCCAACGCGACGAGCGGCCAGATCGGGACCGGCGACGTGCTGATCCAGCGCGTCACGAGCAACGGCGTGACAAGCGATACGCCCACGATGCTGCCCTACATCTTCGCGACGGTCCCGGCGCTCGTGTCCTACGACGACGGGCAAGGGAACTCCGCAACCGTTAACTACCCGGTCCCGATCCACGGGCCCGGAACCCAAGGCAACCCCCTCCCGGTCGCGTCCGGACCCAGCGGCGAAGTGGTGCTGAAACTGACGTTCTGGCGTCCCCAGCGCAGGTCCATCCCGCCAGAGCAGGGCGCCTGGACAGACATCGGCAAGCTCAGCTACGGCGCGAATATCCAGAGCGTCGGTGCTGCCGAAATCCCGCCGCTGCATCGTTTCTGCCCGCAAAGCTCTTACTCCGACAGCGATCCGAACCTGTCTCCGCCCGAGACGGTGAGCCCACCTGACAGGGGCGGGGTCACGGATCTGGCACCTGATCAGCCCGCGAACCCCGCGAATACCATCGCCTACACACTGAATCTCACCAACTGCCTCGCAGCCCTCGGGTTTGCTTGGAACCCAGGTGAGTCAGCCCTCGTCCACTTGTCTGCGGTGGACAATGTGTTTGGCTCGAGCGCCACCGAAACCGGCACTTGGGCCGTGTTCGAACGGCGCTAGTCGCTTGCTGTTCTTGCTGCCCCGGCCTAGGCCCGCGTGACGACCAAAGGTCTCCGCAGACACCGCATTAAGACCGGTTGAAGATCAGATCCAGCCGTCCTCACGGAGCACCGACGCGATCGCCCCGATCACGGCCTGGATACACGATGTACACAGCCCCGCAACCTGGGCATCGGTGCGTGCCGAGAGGGTCCCGGCAACTGCCCACCCAATCGGAGGAGGCGCCAATGTTTGGACGCATCAAACGCGGTTCCCTGGCTGCGCTTGCGCTCGGGGCTGTCGCCGCGGGGGTTCCTGTGGCTCTCGCGAATCCAGGGCAAGACCACGGGCGAGGGGGCGGAAGCCAGATCGCCCATGTGATGCTGATCTCAGTCGACGGCCTGCACCAGTCCGACGTCGAATGGTATGTCGCCCACCATCCCGGGTCGGAGCTCGCGAAGCTCTCTGGCGGCGGCGCCGAGTACTCGGGGGCACACACCCCGATTCCATCGGACTCCTTCCCGGGGATGGTCGCCCAAGTCACCGGCGCGAATCCGCGCACGGCCGGCGTCTACTACGACGACGAGTACAGCCACGCGGTGCTGCCGGCTGGGACGACCTCCTGTCACGGCCAGCCGACCGGCGGTGAAGTCATCTATGACTCGCCGGACGACAGGAACCCCGAAGCGCTCGATGCCGGCCAGGGCCTCTCAGGCTTGCCCGGCAGCATCCTCCAGATGACGGGGACGCCGCAGACGCTGCTTGAACCCTCGCAGCTGCCAGTGAACCCGGCGACCTGCCAGCCGATCTACCCGCACGAATACCTCAAGGTCAACACGGTCTTCGAAGTCGCCCACGAACACGGCCTGCGCACCGCATGGTCTGACAAGCATCCCGCCTACGAGGCGCTCAACGGTCCCTCCGGGCACGGGATCGATGACCTGTTCGCGCCGGAGATCGACAGCAACGCGCTCGAACCCGGTGGGACGCCGTATCCCGGCGAAATCAGCTGGACCGGCGACAACGCAGCGACGATGCAGTACGACTCATACAAGGTCCAGGCGGTGCTCAACGAGATCGACGGCTATGACCACAGTCGCACGACTCAGGTCGGCGTGCCGGCGATCTTCGGGATGAACTTCCAGACGGTCTCGACCGCCGAGAAGCTCTTGAAGTCGGACGGCCTCAACGGCGGCTACATACCGGGCACCACGACGCCCGGGCCGTTGCTGCGGCGGGCGCTCGACTTCGTCAACGCGAAGCTGGAAGCGATGGACAACGAGATCCACGCGCAGGGTCTTGCTGACTCGACCGCGATCGTCGTCTCGGCCAAGCACGGCCAGTCCCCGCAGAATCCAAGTCTCCTGACGCGGATCAAGGACGGTCCGATCATCGAAGCGATCAACACGGCCTGGAAGGAATCCCACCCCGGGGCCGGCGAACTGATCGTCGCCGGCGTCGACGACGATGCCTGGCAGAGCTACCTGTCAGACACCTCCCAGCAGGCCGCTGATTTCGTCAAGCGCTACCTGTGGGACCACTCGACGACTGGAGTTGCCTATGACGGCAGTCAGCGCACGCTGGCGCACTCGGGGCTGGCGAAGATCTTCGCCGGCAGGGCCGCGGCGCGCTACTTCGGGGTGCCGGTGAGCGATCCGCGCCACCCCGACGTGTGGGGCGTGGCCCAGGTCGGAGTGGTGTACACGGGCGGCAAGAAGATCGCCGAGCACGGCGGCGCCAACCCCGCCGACCGCAACGTGCCGATCGTCGTCTACGCGCCGGGCGCCGTCGCGCCCGGCGCCTACGGACGCTGGGTCGAGACGACCCAGATTGCGCCGACGATCCTCGACCTCCTCGGGCTGAGCCCGAACGCGCTCGAAGCGGTTCAGATCGAAGGTACGCGGGTGCTCCCCGGAGTGGCCCGTCACTGATCGGGCGCGACTTGGCCAGTGTGTCAACCCCGTCGCCTGCCGCGACAGGCGACGGGGTTCAGGGCTGGGCGTCGACTTCTCCGCAGCTCTGCGTCGCTTCGAGTTACGGCGACGATTTGAAATGACCCCGGTGGGTACTCGGGGCGCCGCAGACTAGCTGGTAAGCGTGGTCGCCCTCTCCTGGCGATGGGATTCACAGGATGTTCACCACCCCCATCGGCCAGTTGAGCTGCGCCGGTACGATGGCCGGATCGACGATCCAGCGCTCTTACTTCAATCGCGAGCTCTCCTGGCTCGACTTCAACCAGCGGGTGCTGGAGCTCGCCGAGGACCCGGACGTGCCGCTGCTGGAGCGGCTGCGGTTCTGCGCGATCTACGCCTCGAACCTGGACGAGTTCTTCATGGTCAGGGTCGCCGGGCTGTTCGACCAGCTCGACGCCGGGATCGACGCCCGCGGCCCCGACGGTCTCGGCCCGGCCGAGCAGATCGACGCGATCCAGGCCCGCGTCCTGGAGCTCGACGCTCGCCTCCACGCCTGCTTCGACGGCGTCGCTGCGCCCCGCAGCTGGAGGAGCAGGGGATCCGCATCGTCTCGCTGGAGACGGCGACCGCGCAGGAGCGCCGCGAAATCGACGCCCGCTTCCATGAGCAGGTCTTCCCGGCGCTGACCCCGCTGGTGGTCGGCCTCGGCCGGCCCTTCCCCTACATCTCCAACCTCTCGCTCAGCCTCGGCGTGCTGCTGCGCGACCCCGAGAGCGGCGCCGAGATCATCGCCCGCGTCAAGGTGCCGAAGGAGCTGCTCGGGCCGCTTCCTGCCGGTCGGACGAGGGCGGCGAGCGCGTTCGTCCCGCTGGAGGAGGCGATCGCCGCCAACCTCGACGCGCTCTTTCCCGGGCATCGAGGTCGTCGACCATGGCTACTTTCGGGTCACCCGCGACGCCGACTTCACCGTCAGCGACGAGGCGGACGACCTGCTGCAGGCGGTCCAGGACGAGCTGCGCCGGCGCCGCTTCGGCGAGGTCGTGCGGCTGGAGATCGCCGCCGGGATGAACCCGAAGCTGCGCGGGCAGCTGATCGACGCCCTGCGCCTCGAAGACCGCGAGGTCTATGACGTCGACGGCCTGATCGACCTCGCCGACCTCACCGAGGTCGTCGACGTTCCCGGCCACGCCGAGCTGCGCTACCCGCCCTGGACCCCGGTCACCCAGCCGCGCCTGCAGGGCGAGGACGAGGAGCCGGTCGACATGTTCGCCGCGATCCGCCAGGGCGACGTCCTCGTCCACCACCCCTACGACTCCTTCGCGACCTCGGTCGAGCGCTTCGTCGAGCAGGCGGTCGCCGACCCCGACGTGCTGGCGATCAAGCAGACCGTGTACCGGACCAGCGACGACTCGCCGCTGGTGCCGTCGCTGATCCGCGCCTCCGAACGCGGCAAGCAGGCCGTCTGCATGGTCGAGCTGAAGGCGCGCTTCGACGAGGAGGCCAACATCCACTGGGCGAAGTCGCTGGAGGAGGCGGGCGTGCATGTCGTCTACGGCATCCCGGGCCTGAAGACGCACGTGAAGGCGATCCTCGTCGCCCGCCGCGAGGGCGACCGGGTGCGCGAGTACGTCCACATCGGGACCGGCAACTACCACCCGAAGACGGCGCGCCTCTACACCGACTTCGGCCTCTTCACCGCCGACCCCGAGATCGGCGCCGACGTCGCCGAGATGTTCAACTTCCTGACCGGCTACGGCCGGCCCGGCCGAGTACCGCAAGGTGCTGGTCTCGCCGACCACGATGCGCGACCGCATCGTCGAGCGAGATCGAGGCCACGGTCGACGGCCCACCGCGCCGGCGAGGAGGCGCGGATCGCGCTGAAGATGAACTCGCTGGTCGACGCCGCGCTGCATCCGAGGCGCTCTACGAGGCCTCGCGGGCGGGGTGCGGGTCGACCTCAACGTGCGCGGCGATCTGCTGCCTGCGGCCGGGCGTACCGGGGATCTCCGAGAACATCCGCGTCGTCTCGATCGTCGGTCGCTTCCTCGAGCACTCGCGCGTCTACGCCTTCCAGCGCGGCGAGGAGACCCGGGTGCTGATGGGCTCGGCCGACCTGATGCCGCGCAACCTCGACAGCCGGGTGGAGCTGGTGACGCCGGTCGAGGACCCCGACCTGCGGACCGAGATGCTCGACGTGCTGGAGCGCTGCTTTGCCGACAACGCCAACGCCTGGGAGCTCGGCGCAGACGGCGCCTGGACGCGGCTGGCCGCGTCCCGCGGAGGCAGCGGCGCAGCGTCCAGGAGGAGCTGCGCGAGCGCCACGCCGCAGCGCGCCGCCGAGCAGCTCGCCGCGGCTGCGGGCTGAGCGCGCCCGCCGCGGCCGACTAGGATTCGCGCGTGGCACGCCTCTCGCTCCTGCCTCGCGACACACCTTCTTCGACCTCTTCATCGAGGCGGGGCAGAACACCGTCCACGCCGCCCGCGGCTGCTCGACCGGATGATGGCCGCCTGGCCCGACGACGGCGGCCTCGGGCGGGAGATCCTCGCAGGCCGAGCACGAGGGCGACCGGATCACCCACGACATCGTCCAGCGGCTCAACCCGACCTTCGTGACGCCGATCGACCGCGAGGACATCTACGGGCTGGCGACGCAGATGGACGACATCGTCGACTACACCGAGGAGGCCGCCGACTTCCTCGGCCTCTACAAGATCGAGGCGCCGATGGAGCAGGCGCAGGCGCTGACCGGGGTGCTGGTCGAGGCCTGCGAGCAGCTCGCCGAGGCGCTCGAGCACCTGCGCGGCTTCAAGGACCTCGAGCACTACTGGATCGAGATCCACCGGCTCGAGAACGAGGGCGACCGGATCTCGCGCGACGCCGTCGCCTCGCTCTTCTCCAACGGGATCGACCCGATGGTCGTGATCCGCTGGAAGGACATGTTCGCGGTGCTCGAGAACGCGATCGACGCGACCGAGACCGCGGCGCAGATAATCGAGGGCATCGTCATCAAGAACTCGTGAGCTCCGACGTCGTCATGGTGCATCGTCGTCGCGACGGCGCTCGCCTTCGACTTCACCAACGGCTTCCACGACACCGCGAACGTCGTCTCGACCTCGATCTCGACCGGGGCGGCGCGGCCGCAGCTGGCGATCGGCGGTCGCCGCGCTGCTCAACTTCGCCGGCGCCTTCATCTCGATCTCGGTCGCGGCGACCGTCGCGCACGACGTCGTCGAACGCCGCCGCGATCACCCCGACGATCGTCTTCGCCGGCCTGATCGGGGCGATCGCCTGGAACCTGATCGACCTGGTACTTCGGCCTGCCGTCGAGCTCCTCGCACGCGCTGATCGGCGGCGTCGTGGGCTCGCGTGGTCGCCGCGGCCGGGACTGGCGCCGTGCTCGCGGACGGGCTGGTCGGCAAGGTCCTCGTCCCCGCCGTCGTGGTCGCCGACCGTCGCCGCGTTCGTCGTCGCCGCGATCGCGATCGGGCTCATCTACCGGGTGGTCGGCCGGCAGCGCCCGGCCCGGTGACGCGCGGCTTCCGCTACGGCCAGGTCGCTCTCCGGCGGGCTGCTCGCGCTCGCCCACGGCACCAACGACGCGCAGAAGACGATGGGCGTGATCACGCTGGCGCTGATCGCCAACGGACACGCTCGGCGCGGAACGCCGACCCGCCGCTCTGGGTGATCGTCGCGGCGGCGGCGGCGATCGCGCTCGGCACCTACAGCGGCGGCTGGCGGATCATCCGCACCACCGGCACGCGGATCATCAAGATGGACGCGGCGCAGGGCTTCTCGGCGCAGGGGGCGGGGGCGGCGGTGATCCTCGCCTCGACCCACTTCGGCTTCCCGCTCTCGACGACGCACGTGATCAACGGCGGCGTGATGGGCGCCGGCGCCGGCAAGCGGGTCTCCGCGGTGCGCTGGGGGGTGGCCGGCAACATCGTCGCCGCCTGGATCCTGACGCTGCCCGCCGCGGCCGCGATCGGCGCCCTCGCCTACGGCGTGACCAGCCTGCTCGGCGGGGGGACCGTGGGGCCGGCGCTCGTCGTGGCGCTGCTCGTCGTCTCGCTCGTCGCCGTCTTCCTGCGGCGCTCCCACCAGGGGGCGCCGGTGCCGGCGGGTTGACCGTGGCCGTCATCGTCCAGACCAAGGAGCTCCTGCAGTCGGTCGTCGCCTCGCTGGTCGCGGGGGTGGGGGTGACCTTCGCCTTCTCGGTCGCGATCTGGGGGGCGGCCCGCTTCGCCGACCTCAACCGGGGCGAACGGCCGGTCGCCGCCGCGGCCGCCGCCGCGGTCGGCGCCCTGGCGCTGGCGGTGACGCTGGCTGCCGTGGTCGTCGGCATCGTCGTGATGACGAAGAAGTAGTTCCTCCCGTGCTCGTAAGCCGGGTTCGCCCCGGTGGGCGCTGAGCGCCCCTACGTACAATCACCCTCGTGCGCACCCTGCGCGACGTGGCGATCATCATGCTGCTGGCGTTCCTGGTGGCCTTCGTCCCGGCCGGCGGCAACGCGGCGAGAGCCGTGCTCACGGCGATGACGATGGGCTTCCTGGCCGGGATCGCCTGGATGCTGTTCACGATCGGCCGCCAGAGCCAGCTGACGCTGGCGACGCTGAGCGACGGCCGCCGCGCGATCCTCTACGGGGCGCTGGGGATGATCGCGCTGCTGATCGCCGGCAGCAGCGAGCTGTTCTCGACCGGCGGCGGCACGCTGGCCTGGATCCTCCTGCTGGGAGCCTCGATCGGGGCGATCTGGCGGATCTGGATGGAGGCGAACTCGTACTGACTGTCCTCGCCTCGCCGGTCCGGCCCTCTTCGCCTGTACGTGTGCCTTTTGCGAGAGGTTCGCCAGTCAACTTTTAGATTCGGCGTACCACCTGTGAGTTGAGGCCTGAGACGGTTGGGGGCATGTCGCCCCAGGCCGCCGGCAGCGAGGTTCGCAGGGAGGACGGGACCGCCTCGGTCGAGCTGATCGCCGTGGTCCCGTTCCTGCTGCTGGCGGTCCTGGTGGCGGCGCAGCTCGCCCTCGCCGGGCAGGCCCTCTGGTCGGCCGGGGTGGCGGCGCGGGCCGGAGCGCGGGCGGCGCTGGTCGGGGCGTCGGCGGGCGCGGCGGCGCGGCGGGCGCTGCCGCCCGCGCTGCGGGCCGGGGCGAGGGTGAGCGATCGCGGCGCCGTCTCGGTGCGCGTGCCGATCCCCCGCCTCATCCCCGGCCTGCCGCGGCTGACGGTCGGGGCGAGGACCGCGCTGGGGCCCGGCGGTGGGTAGGGAGGAAGGCCAGGCGACGGTTGAGCTCGTCGCGGCCTTGCCCGCCCTGCTGCTCGCCGGCCTCCTGGCGCTGCAGCTGCTCGCCGCCGGCTACGCGCTGACCCTCGCCGACGGCGCCGCCGAGGCGGGGGCGCTGGCCCTCGCCGCCGGGCGCCCAGCCGCTGGCGCCGTGCGCGACGCTCTGCCCGGCTGGGCCCGCGACGACGTCGACGTCACGGTGCGAGGCGGGGCCGTCACGGTGCGGCTGCGCCCGCCCTCGCCGCTCGGCGCGATCGCCGACCGGTTGACTGTGACCTCGTCGGCGGCTGCGAGGCCGAAGTGACGGGCCGGCCGGCCGGCCGCGCCTCGCCGGACCGAGCGTCTGCCGGGTGGGGCATCGACCCGACCGCGACGGTGATCCTCGTGGCCCGGGTCGGGGATGCGACCGGCTCGCGGGCGGCGGCCGCGGCGCTCGCCTGCGCCGGGTCCGAGCCGGACCGGGCCGGCCTGCTGATCGAGCTCGGCGGCGGTCGCTCGCCGCGCCCGGCGCTGATCGCGACGGCCGCGGCGCGCGAGTTGGAGGAGCGCCTCGCGGTTCATCTGCCGCAGGCCGGCGTTGCCTCGAAGGGACAGATCTGCCGGCTGGCGCTTCCCGCCGACACGAACGGGCTCGAGCTGGTCGCGGCGGCGCTGCCGCTCGTTCGCGGCTCGGTCGCCGCCGTCCATGTGCCGCCCTGCCTCTTCCGGGACGTCCTGGACGAGCCGCGAATACGGGCAACCGGCGTGCTCCTGTGCGCCGACCTCGGCGCCGATCGCGCCCTCACGGCGCTCGCCGCCCGCGACCTGATCGAGGCGGGCCTGCGCGTCGCCGTGCTAAAGCGGCCGCTCGGCTGGATCACCGCCCGCCGCGCCCTCGCCGGGCTCCTGCCCGACCCCGGCGCCGGCGCCCTGCCGCGGCGCGTGCGAGCGCTGGTCTTGGACGCGCCCAAGTTAGTCGCGGCGTGAGCGATTCGACCGCCGCGGGAGCGGTTTTCACACTCAATCTGTGCAAAACTGAGGCGCGATGGACGCCCCCGCCTCGCCACCCGCGCCGCGCTCCGCCGCCGCGCCCGCCGGCAGCTGCCGGCCCCGGCCCCGTCCGCGCCCGCTGGGCGCCCTGCGTCCCACCGACGTCGTCGGCGCCTTTTTCGCCGCCGGGGTCGCCTTCCTGCTCGCCGCCGCGGTCGCCGGCGTGGTGCAGTGGCTCGACCCCTGGCCGTGGGGGCGCTGGCTGGCGCTCCACCTCGCCTTCGTCGGCGGCGTCTCGCAGCTGGTGCTGGGGGCGAGCCAGTTCTTCGCCGGCGCCTTCCTCGCCACCGAACCGCCGCCGCGCGCCCTCGTCCGCGCCCAGGCCCTCGCCTGGAACGGCGGCGCCATCCTGCTCGCCGTGGCGGTGCCGGAGGGTGCGGGGGCGCTGACCTGGGTCGCCGTCGGCCTGCTCCTCGCCGGCCTCGCCGCCTGGGCCGCGGCGATCGCCGCGATGCGGCGGCGCTCGCTGCGCCGCTCCCCCTGGGCGACCCGCTGGTACGTCAGCGGCGCCGCTTGCCTCGGGCTCGGCATGCTGGCGGGCTCGCTGCTCGCCCACGGCACGCCCTGGTCGCACGGCAACCTGCTCGGCGCACATATGGCGCTCAACCTCGCCGGCTGGTTCGGCGGCGCGATCGTCGGCACCCTCCACACCTTCTATCCCTCGCTGACCCAGACTCAGCTTCGCCGGCCGCGCCTCCAGGCCGTCGCCTTCGTCGCCTGGACGGGCGGCGTCGCGGCCCTCGCCGTCGGCTACGGCTGGGCGCTCGACCCGCTCGCCGTGGCCGGCTGGCTCGCCCTCTGCCTGGGCGCCCTCGCGCTGCTCGCCAACGTCGCCGCCTCCCTGCGCGCCGCGCCGCGACCCCTCTCCCTGGCCGCCCGCCTCGTCGGCGTCGCCCAGCCCTTCCTGCTCGCGGGCCTGCTGGTCGCGACGACGGCGGCGATCGAGGACGGGCCCGCCCAGGCGCTGGCCGGCTCGACGCGGGCCGCGGTCGGCACCATGCTGGTGGCAGGCTGGGTCGGCCTGACGGTGGCGGGGTCGCTGCTGCATCTGCTCGCCGTGGTGCTGCGGGTGCGCGACTTCTCGCGCCCGATGCCCGCCGCGCGCCCCCGCCTCGACGGCCTCGTCGCGGTCCTGGCGACGCTGGGCGTCGCCGCTGTGGCGCTGTCGCAGACGGCCGCCGGCGGCTGGGGAGTCCCCGCCCAGGGGCTCCTGCTGATCGCCTACGCTGTCCTCGGCGCCCGGGTGGCGGTTCTGGCCGGACGCGTCCTCGCCCGAGCACGACCGAGCATCTGATGAAACGCGCCGTCGCCCTCCGCCCCCTCTCCCGCGACCACCTCAAGGCGCTGATCGCGGCGAAACGCCTGCGCGAGGCGACCGACCCCGAGACGGCGATGCGGTCCTTCCTCGAGTTCTGGCAGCCGGAGGGCCGCCACCACTTCCGGGTCGAGGAGGAGGTGCTGCTGCCCGGCTGGGCGTTGAAGGCGCCCGTCGACCGGCCCTCCGTGGCGCGGATGCTGGACGACCACCTGGCGATCCGCCGCGAGGCGCTGCGGATCGAGGCCGGCGAGGCGTCCCTGGAGGAGCTGCGCGAGCTGGGCGTGCGGCTCGAGGCCCATGTGCGCTTCGAGGAGAGGGAGCTCTTCCCGATGATCGAGGCGGCGCTCGACCCGGTCGGCCTCGACCGCCTCGCCGTGGCGATCGAGGCGGCCGAGGCGCAGCTGGAGAAGTGACGAGGGCCTCGGCCGCTCGCGTCGCCGAATCTTCACCTCCCTGTCACTGAATCGTTCGATTGAGCGCACCACACGCGCGTCGGCGCCGGTCAGCGTGGGGGCGTGGGACTTCGCGGCAAGAAAGGGGCTAGCGCCGGCGCGTCGGGCCGCCTGCGCGAGGAGCGTGGCCAGGCGCTGCTGCTGGCCCTCGGCGGCGCCTTCATCCTGATCGTCGCCGCGCTGGCCCTGGTCGCGATCGCCGGCGCCGTGACCGGCAAGGGCCGTGCGCAGCGCGCCGCCGACCTGGCGGCGATCTCGGCTGCGCGCTCGATGCGCGACGACCTGCCGCGCCTGCTCTCGCCGCCGGCCCTGCCGAACGGGCTCCCCAACCCGGTTCACATGGAGAAAGCGGTCTATCTGCTGCGAGCTAGGGCGACGGCGCTCCAGGTCGCGAGGGAGAACGGCGTCGGCGTCTTGCGACTGCGGGTCTCCTTCCCCGATTGGGCCTCCTTCGCGCCCCTGCGGGTCAGGGCGGCGGTGAGGGGCGACCTCGAGCTGGATGCGGCGGGGAAGGGGGGGCGCGGAGACCATGCGACGGTGGAGGCCTCCGCCGTCGCCGAAGCGGCGGCGCCCGCGACGGGCGGCGGTCCGAGCCCGGCGACGGCCAGCGGTGGTGGCTACAGCGGCCCGCTCGCCTACCGCCATGGCGAGGGGATGCGACCCGACGTGGCCGCCGCCTTCGACCGGATGGCGACGGCCGCGGCGCGCGCCGGCATCGCCCTGCTCGTCAACTCGGCCTACCGCTCGGACGCCGAGCAGGCGGCGCTCTTCGCCGCCCACCCCGACCCGCGCTGGGTGGCGCCGCCCGGCCGCTCGCTGCACCGCTGCGCCACCGAGCTCGACCTCGGCCCCGCCTCCGCCTACGGCTGGCTGGCCGCCCACGCCGCCCACTTCGGCTTCGCGCAGCGCTACTCATGGGAGCCCTGGCACTACGGCTTCGCCGCCGGCCCGGCACCCTGCTCGGCGGTGGGGAACGCCGCCGGAGGGGCTGGTGCCGCCGGCAGTGGAGGAGACGGCGCGTTTGCGGTCACTGCCAGCCTTCCGTCGTTCGTCCCGTCCCGCTTCCGGGCGCCGCTGCTGCGCGCCGCCGCCCGCTGGGACGTCTCCGCCGCCCTGCTCGCCGCGCAGCTGATGGCCGAGTCCAACTTCGATCCCTTCGCCGTCTCATCGGCCGGCGCCCAGGGGATCGCCCAGTTCATCCCCTCGACCGCGGCCGCCTACGGCCTCCGCGACCCCTTCGACCCGGCCGCTGCGATCGACGCCCAGGCCCACCTGATGTCCGACCTGATCCGCCGCCTCGGCTCGCCGGCCCTCGCCCTCGCCGCCTACAACGCCGGCCCGGCCCCGGTCGAGGCCTGCCGCTGCGTTCCCTCGATTCCCGAGACCAGCGCCTACGTCAGCCGCATCCTCGCCCTGCTGGGCGGCGCCGGCGCCCTCGCCGCCCCCGGCTTCGAAGTGAGGCTGGTGGCGTGAGTGGCAAGGTCGACCGCAGTGTATCCGCTGGCGGGTACACTTTCCCTATGGCTGCCAACCGCCATTCCCGCGTTCAGGTTCCCCGCGACCCCGATTTGGAGCGGGCGATCAAGCGGGCTCGCGCCGTGCTGGGGGCGTCGGCTCCCACCTCGCGGGTCGTGCACGAGCTGGCTCTACGCGGCGCCGAGGCCCTGGAGGGCGACCAGGCCGCCGAGCGACGAGCCGCAGAGTTCGCCCTCAGCGTCGCCGACGGCACCTCTGGGTTGAACCTCGAGAGCCTGCGAAGCGCTCGCGAGCGAGCTTGGGAACGGTGAGATGGTCCAAGGGCCCATGGGTGGCGGACACCTCCGCCTGGGCTCGCGCGAGTGACAGAAAGGTCGCACCGCGCTGGCGAGCGATGGTGCGCGCGGGAGAGCTGATCGCTTGCGCTCCCGTGACCATGGAGATGATCTTCGACGCGCAGGATCGTGACGCCGTCGAGAGGGTGGCCTCGGCGATGGCGGGGTTCCGCCAGGCGGTGATCACCCGCTCGGTGACCGACGCGGCCATCTGGGCCATGCGCGAGCTGGCGCGGCGCGGCGGGAGCGCATCGGGTGCGGGTGCCGGACGCCCTGATAGCCGCTGCTGCCGCCGAACGCGGATTCGGCGTCCTGCACTACGACCATCACTTTGACACGCTCGCCACGGTCCTCGCGTTCCCCAGTCAGTGGGTCGCCCCCTCTGGATCGATTCCCTGACGACCCGCTCCCTCGACCTCAGCTCGGCGGATGGGCGAGCGTGGTGCGCAGCGGAACCTCCTTCAAGAACCAGGAGAGGAGGAAGGGAACCGCCGCCATCACCACACCAAAGAGGAAGACGCCGTGCAGGGCGTGCGCGAACGCCTGCAGGAACTGCTCGTGCACGTGCGGCGGCAGCTGCTTCGCCTGCTGCGGGTTGAGGTGGACGCCGCCGCCGAGGTGGGCGGTGGCCGCCCGCGGCAGCCGCGCCAGCTGGTCGGCGAGCCGCGAGGCGAAGATGGCGCCGAAGATGGCGACGCCGAAGGAGCCGCCGACCGAGCGAAAGAAGGTGGCGGTCGAGGTGGCGACGCCGATTTCCCCCGGGCGCACGTCGTTCTGGACGACCAGCACGAGCACCTGCATGACGAGCCCGATCCCGATGCCGACGATGAGCATGTAGAGGGAGGCGAGCCACGGCGCCGTGCCGACGCCGAGCAGCGAGAGCAGGTACATGCCGCCGATCAGGATCGCCGTGCCGGCGATCGGGAAGATCCTGTAGCGGCCGATGCGCGTGATCGCGCGGCCGGAGGCGATCGAGGCGACCAGGAGGCCGGCCATCAGCGGCAGCATCCGCAGGCCGGAGCTGGTCGGGCTGGCGCCGTAGACGAGCTGGAGGAAGAGCGGGATGAAGATGATCGCGCCGAACATCGCCATCCCGATCGCGAAGCCCATCGCGCTGGCGACGTCGAAGACGCTGGAGCGGAAGAGGCTCAGAGGGATGACGGGCTCCGCGGCGCGACTCTCCTGCCAGACGAAGAGGGCGAGCAGGACGACGCCGGCGACGCCGAGGGCGGCGATCGTCGGCGAGCCCCAGGCGTACTGGTTGCCGCCCCACGTCGTGAGCAGGATCAGGGCGCCGACGCCCCCCGAGAGCAGAGTCACCCCGAGGACGTCGATCCGGTGGCGGCGGTGGGGGACGTGCAGGTGCAGCCGCAGCGCGACGATCGCGATCGCGAGCGCGCCGATCGGCATGTTCACGTAGAAGACCCAGCGCCAGGAGAGGTTGTCGACGAAGAAGCCGCCGAGCAGCGGCCCGATCACCGAGGCGACGGCGAAGACCGAGCCGATCACGCCCATGTAGCGGCCCCGCTCGCGCGGCGGCACGACGTCGGCGATGATCGCCTGGGCGCCGACCATGAGGCCGCCGGCGCCGATCCCCTGCAGGGCGCGGAAGGCGATCAGCTCGCCCATCGACTGGCTCAGCCCGGCGAGCATCGAGCCGGCGAGGAAGATCAGGATCGCCGCCATGAAGACCGGCTTGCGGCCGGCCATGTCGCCGAGCTTGCCGTAGACCGGGGTCGAGATCGTCGAGGCGAGCAGGTAGGAGGTGACCACCCAGGAGAGGTGGTTGAGCCCGCCGAGGTCGCCGACGATCGTCGGCAGCGCCGTCGAGACGATCGTCTGGTCGAGCGCGGCGAGGAACATGCCGAGCATCAGCGCCACGAACACCGTGCGCAGGGCCGGACCGCTGAGTCGACCGTCCTCGTACACCGCGCCGAGGCTATCGACAGGGCCTGCTCAGACGCCCAGCGCCGTCACCGCGACGAGGATCAGCGAGAGCGTCGACGTGGCCGCCACCGTCGCCGCGGTCAGCCCGTCGACGACGCCCCGGTTGCGGTGCTCCCCCATCAGCTCCTCGCTGCGGGCGAGCCGCCAGATGAAGAAGAGGTTGATCGGCAGCAGCAGGCCGTTGACCACCTGAACGCCGACGAGCAGGGAGATGACGGGGGTGCCCGGGATCACCGCGACGATCGTCGAGATCGCGATCATCGCGGTGATCACGCCCATGAAGACCGGCGCCTCGCGGGCGCGGCGCCCGATCCCCTTCTCGAAGCCGAGCGACTCCGAGAGCACGTAGGAGGTGGCGATCGGCAGGATCGCCGCCGCCAGCAGGCTGGCGCCGAGCAGGCCGATCCCGAACAGCAGCTCCGCGTACTGCCCGGCCAGCGGCCCCAGCGCCCGGGCGGCGTCGGCGGCGGAGGAGATCGCGTGGGTGCCGCCCACGAAGAGGGTGGCGCCGGTGGCGATGATGATGAAGATGGCGATCAGGTTGGCGAAGAGGGCCCCGGCGACCGCCTCGCGCCCCTCGGCGCGCAGATCGTCCTTGGAGGCGCCCCGCTCGACCACCGCCGACTGGAGGTAGAGCTGCATGTAGGGGGTTATCGTCGTACCCGCCGTGGCGACGAAGAGCAGCAGGTAGGTGGTGCCGGTCTGGAGCTGGGGGACGACCAGGGCGTGGCCCACTTCGCCCCAGTCGGGGTGGGCGAGGATTGCCGCGATCGGGTAGGCGAAGAAGGGGATGGTCAGCCAGATGAAGATGCGCTCCGCCGAGCGGTAGGAGCCGCGCAGGATGATCAGCCAGATGCCCAGGGCCGCGATCGGGACCGAGACCTGGGCCGGGATGCCGGCCAGCCCCAGGGCCGCGCCCACCCCGACGAAGTCGGAGATGCAGATCCCCATGTTCGCGATCAGCACGGCGCCGGTCGCGAAGGCCGACCAGCGGATCCCGTAGCTCTCGCGCACCAGCTCGGCGAGGCCCTTGCCGGTGACGACGCCCATCCGCGCCGCCGCCCGCTGCACCATGACCAGCGAGACCGTGATCAGCACCATCGCCCAGAGCAGGCTGTAGCCGTACTTCGCCCCGACCGACGAGTAGGTGGCGATGCCGCCGGCGTCGTTGCCGGCGTTGGCCGCGATCAGGCCCGGGCCGAGCAGGCCGAGGAAGACGAGGACGCGGCTACGCCGCGAGCGCAGCCGGGCGCGCAGGCGCGGCCGGGCGCCGGCGAGCGTCCTGACCCTTCGCGTGGCGGCTCGTACTCGGCCCGCCATCCACCTGTTCGCTCCGGCTCGGCATCGGCCCGGAGTCTATGCGAGCGTGCCTACTCCTCGCCCAGCAGCCCGAAGCGCCGCCGCCAGCCCCTCGGCAGCATCACCTCGAGCACGTCGTCGACCGTGACGACCCCGATCATCCGCTTCTCCGCGTCGACAACCGGCGCCGCGACCAGGTTGTAGTCGGCCATCAGGCGGGCGACCTCCTCGAAGTCGGCTTCGGGGACGAGGCACGGGGTGTCCTGGACCTCCAGCGCCGAGATCCCGGCCAGGGGATCGGCGCGAACCAGGGCCGCGAGGGCCAGGGCGCCGAGGAACTTCTGCCTCGAATCCATCACGTAGACGGTCGAGAGCAGGTCGTCGCCGAGCGAGCTGCGCCGCACCCGCTCCAGCGCCTCGCCCACCGTCGCCTGCCGGTAGACGCTGACGAAGTCGGGGCTCATCAGGCCGCCGGCCTCGGCCGGGTCGTAGCCGAGCAGGGTCCGCACCTTGCGCCGCTGAACGGCGGGGAGGCGCTCGATCACCTCGCCCTGGCGCTCGTCGTCCAGCTCGGCGACGAGGTCGGCCGCGTCGTCGGGCGCCATGCGGGAGATCACCGCGGCGACTTCCTCGTCGGAGCGCTGCTCGATGAACTCCAGCTTGTGCTGCTCGTCGAGCTCCTCGAAGACGTCCGCCTCGAGCTCGCGGTCGTCCTGGCCGACCGCCTGGATGATCTCCTCGCCCTCGCCGTGAGAGGCCGCCTCGACGAGGTCGGCGATCTGGGCCGGGTGGAGCTTGGCGAGCCGCGGGTGCAGCACGCGCAGCCGCACGGCGGCGACTTCCCCGGCGAACGGCTCGACGCTCTGCCAGTCGAGGAACTTCCCGGTGGCGATCCGCCGCCCGAGGGCGCGGGGGAGGAGGCGCCGCAGGCCGCCGCGCGGCCCCGTGTCGACGCCGACGACCCGCCACCAGCCGTCGCTGCGCGCCAGCTCCACCTCGTTGGCCCGCACGAGGCGGGCGCCCTCGACGTTGATCAGCTGGTGGTCGAGCACGTCGTGCTTGAGCAGCACCTCCTCGGGCCGCCTCGCGAACTGGCGCAGGTCCAGCGTCGCCTTGCTGAGGACGACCTCGCCCGGCGCGATCGCGGCGACCCGCTCCGAGGGCAGGTAGGACTGGCGCCGCGCCACCGTCACCAGGCAGCCCGTGATCGGCGGGTAGCCGCTGCCGCCGAGCCGGACGATCAGGTCGTCGACCCTGCCGAGCCGGACGCCGTCGCTGTCGCGCAGCGCCCCCCCGACGATGAGCGAGAGGTGAAGGATCTCCGGAGCCGCGACCGCCACGTGCACATGCTAGGCGCCCTGCGGTAGCCTGCGGCGCGATGGCAACGGTCGAGGTGCAGGGCGTCGAGGGGATGCAGGCGCTGGTCGGTCAGGAGATCGGCCCGAGCGACTGGCGCACCGTCGGCCAGGAGGACATCGACGCCTTCGCCGCGCTGTCCGGCGACGACCAGTGGATCCACGTCGACGTCGAGCGGGCGAAGGCCGAGAGCCCCTTCGGGACGACCGTCGCCCACGGCAACCTCACCCTCTCCCTGGTCGACGGCTTCCGCAAGCAGATGATCTCCTCGAGCGGCTTCGCGCTCGGCGTCAACTACGGCTGGAACAAGATCCGCTTCCCGGCCCCCGTCCCCTCCGGCTCCCGGGTCCGCGCCCGCGCCGAGGTCGTCTCGGTCGACGAGGTCGGCGGCGGCTGGTGGCAGGTAGTCACCCGCTTCACCCTCGAGGTCGAGGGCAACGAGAAGCCCTGCTTCGTCGGCGACAGCGTCACTCGCGTGATGGCCCCGGCGGACTGACGACCGCAGCAGAACCGCCGAAGCGCCTGGCATGCTCGGCGGGTGGCGCAGACAACAGCTATCTACTACCGCGACAAGCGCGGCGTCGAACCGGTCGATCGGTTTATCGAGGCATTGTCGGCGAAGCGCGCGGCGAAGATCGACGACTACATTGAGGAGCACCTGAACGGCAAGCCCGCCGGGCTTATCTATTTAGATAAACTCGTCACCATGAGCGCAAATGTCAACAACCGCATCAGCCCCGGGGGCAAGTCGGCAGCCAAGGCGGCGCAGGGCCGGGCCCGGCGTAGCGAGGAGTACCGCGAGGCGCGCGACGAGTACGCCGCGATCCGCGAACTGCGCGAGCGAAACTGGATTGCCGCTCATATCCGGGAGCGCCGCTACGAGCTCGACCTCACCCAGCAGGAGGTCGCCGTGCGGGCCGAAACCTCCCACTCGTTCATCTCCAAAGTGGAGGGCGGCGGCCACATCCCGACAATCCCTGTCCTCAAGCGCATCCTCGCTGTGCTGGACGAGGAGCTGTTGATCGGCATCGAGCGACAGGTTCCCGACGAGGAGCCCGAGCGCGAGGTGGCGCCTGTCCCAAAGCTCGCTGCGGCCTGACGCCTCAGGTCAACTCCGCGATGAGCCCGCCGCTGGCCTCGATGCCACACGGACCTGTATCCGGGGCCGATCGAGGACGCCGGGAATCGCCGCAAGCCGAGCACATGGCCCGAGCGGAACGGCATTCCCATCACCCCGTAGCCGGAGAACCGCTCCGCGGTCCCCGGCGGCAGCTCTGCTTCTCGCTCTACAGCCTCCACCAGCGTGGCAGGCGCGCGCTTCGAGCGGCGGGCGTTCGATTGTGCCGCCTCAGTAGCTGAAGACAGTGGCGTCGCCATCGCCGATCCACTCCCACAGCGGGGTCGCACCTGCCAACCGGGCGTTCTCGATGAGGTCCCCCTCGTCGAGGCCTCGCGCCGCAAAGCAGATCGGACACACGAGCAGCTCGCCACCGCCGTTGAGGAATTGCTCGAACAACCCGCTGACCGGAGGTGCTCCCGCCGATTGGATGGCATCCGCGTAGCCCGGGAGTCCCAGCCGCACCGCCTCCTTGGTGGCGAACAGGGCAACTGGCCTGCCTCGATCGATCGCCGCCGTTGCCACCAGGAGCGCCACCGTCACACGATCGGCGTCCTCGTGGCCGGTGGCCAGGTTGATCACGACCTTGCCGGGTTGATCTGCCATCTCATCCTCCTTGGATTGGGGTTCGATTCCTGTTAGGGGAGCGGGCTGGGGTGCGCCAGGCGCCATTCGGGCCAGCCGTCCTCGAGACGGCGGGCCGCGCGGCCGGCGTCGTTGAGCCGGCGAACCGCCTCGTGCGCGTAGGCGCAGAAGGGGCCGCGGCAGTAGGCGACGACCTCGCGGTCGGGGGGAAGCTCGGCCAGCCGGCGTTCAAGCTCGGCAAGGGGAATCGACCGCGCCCCCTCGATGTGGCCGGCGGCGAACTCCTCCGGTGGCCGCACGTCGATGAGCACGACGTCGCCGCGTGCCAGCCGTTCGCGCAGGTCCTCGCGCCCGATCGTCTCGACGTCCTCGCCGAGGTAGTCGTGCGCGGCACGCTCGACCTCGGCCAGCCGCGCCGCCGAGGCGTCGCGCAGGGCGAGCCAGAGGCGCAGGGTCTCCTCGCCGGCCAGGGCGTAGCGGACCCGCGTTCCTTCGCGCCTGCGCGTGACCATTCCGGCCGCATGGAGGGCCTGCAGGTGCTGGGAGGCGTTGGCCGTCGACTGGCCACTTTCCTCGGCGAGTTCCTCGACGCCGCGGGGCGCCTGCGCCAGCAGGTCGAGCAGCTCGAGCCGGCGCGGGCTGGCAAACGCCTTTCCCATCAGCGCAATCGCTTCGAACAGGGCCTGTTTCGCGTGGTTGGAAGCCAAGTTTTGTTATTCAATAGAACACTTGATAACTTGTCAAGCCCCACCGGCGATTCGGATCTGGAGGCTCATATGTTCTTCCGGCAGCTCCTCAACGACGAGACCGCGTGCGCCTCATACCTCCTCGGCTGTGCAACCCACAGCCAGTTCGCGGTGGTCGACCCCCACGTCGACCTGGTCGAGCGCTACATCGCCCTGGCCGAGTCCCAGGGCATCCCGATCGTCGCGGTCCTCGACACGCACGTGCAGGCCGACCACGTCTCCGGGCTGCCGGCGCTGGTCGAGCGCACCGGCGCCCGCGCCTACCTGCCGGCCGGCGCCGGCGTCGAGTTCGACCACCACCCGCTCGCCGACGGCGAGGTCGTGAAGCTCGGCAACACCGAGATCGAGGCGATCGCGACTCCCGGGCACGCGCTGGCGCACCACGCCTACCTGATCACGGACCGGCGACGCGGGGATGAGCCCTGGCTGGTGCTGACCGGCGACGCGCTGCTGGTCGGCGACGCCGGGCGGCCGGACCTGCACGCCGGAGGGGAGCACAGCGTCGAGGAGATGGCGCGGACGCTCTACCGGTCGCTGACCGAGCGGCTGCTGGCGCTGCCAGACCACCTGGTGCTCTACCCCTCGCACTACTCCGGCTCGGTCTGCGGGCGCGGCCTTTCGGCCAACCCGATCTCCACCGTCGGCTTCGAGCGCCGCCACAACACTGCCCTGCAGTTCTCCTCCGAGGAGGAGTTCGTCGCCGCCCTGACCAAGGACATCCCACCCGCCCCCGAGCAGCAGGCGGCGATCGTCGCCGCCAATCGCTCCGGCCGGCCGCTGGTCGCCGGCCCCTGAGGCAGCGGTGAGCGCCCGGCGCGTCGAGCTCGGGCTGCGCGAGAACCTGCCGCAGTTCTCGTTGCTGGTCGCCGTCAACGCCTTCGTCGGCGCGATGATCGGCCTCGAGCGCTCGACGCTGCCGCTGATCGGGCGCAACGACTTCCATCTCGCCTCCAACGCCGCGGTGCTGTCGTTCATCGTCGCCTTCGGGCTGGTCAAGGCGCTGACCAACCTCGGCGCCGGTGCGCTGGCGCAGCGCACCGGCCGGCGGCGGCTGCTGATCGCCGGCTGGGCGGTGGCGCTGCCGGTGCCGGTGTTGATCGCGGTCGCGCCGAGCTGGGGCTGGATCGTCGCCGCCAACGTCCTGCTCGGCGTCAACCAGGGCCTCGCCTGGTCGATGACGGTCGTGATGAAGATCGACCTCGTCGGCCCCAGGCGTCGCGGCCTCGCCCTGGGGCTGAACGAGGCCGCCGGGTATGGCGGCGTCGCGCTCGCCGCCGGGCTGAGCGGTTGGCTCGCGACCCAGTTCGCCGCCCGCGACGTCGTGATCGTCGCCGGAGCCGTGATCGCCGTGACGGCGTTCCTGATCTCGGTGCTGTTCGTCCGCGACACCGGCGCCCACGTCGCCCTGGAGCAGGAGCGCCACCACCCCGACGCCGACGGCGCCCCGCCACGGCTGCGGGAGGCGTTCGCGCAGGCCACCTACCGCGCGCCGGCCCTGCGCTCCTGCTCGCAGGCGGGCCTCGTCAACAACCTCAACGACGGCCTCGCCTGGGGGCTGGTTCCGCTGTTCCTGGCCGCCCACGGCGCCGGAGTCGCCCAGATCGGGCTCGTCGCCGCCATCTACCCGGGTGTGTGGAGCGTCACGCAGATCGGCGCCGGCCACTGGTCGGACACGATCGGGCGCAAGCCGCTGATCGTCGCCGGCATGCTGGTCCAGGCGGCGGCGCTGGCGCTGCTCGCGCTCAGCGGCGGCGGCTTCGCTCTCGCCGTCGGGGCTGCCACCTTGCTGGGCCTCGGGACCGCGCTGGTCTACCCGACGCTGATCGCCGCGATGTCCGATGCGGTCTCCCCCGTCGCCCGCGCCCCGGTGGTCGGCGTCTATCGCTTCTGGCGCGACATGGGCTACGCCCTCGGCGCGCTGATCGCGGGCATCGCCTCGGACGCACTCGGCTATGGCGGCGCGATCTCGCTCGTGGCCGGGCTGACCGCCGCCTCGGGGCTCTGGGTGTTGCGCGACATGCCGGCCGTGCGAGCGAGTCCCGTCCACGGCGTCGGGCTTGAAGAAAGACGGACAGAACTCCCGAGGTCCCAAAACCTCGACCGCGAGCTGGTTCGCAAAAGGATCGGGCCAAACAATTGATAAGGCTGGAACAAGATCCGCTTCCCGGCCCCCGTTCCCTCCGGCTCCCGGGTCCGGGCCCGCGCCGAGGTCGTCTCCGTCGACGAGGTCGGCGGCGGCTGGTGGCAGGTCGTCACCCGCTTCACCCTCGAGGTCGAGGGCAACGAGAAGCCCTGCTTCGTGGGCGACAGCGTCACCCGCGTGATGGCGCCCGCCTGACCGGCAACCCCGCTCAGGCGTCCTCGATGGGTGGAGGCAGTCCGCCTTGTCGCTAGGGTGAGCGCGTGAGCAAGCGTGGCTTGCACCCGCTCCCCGACGGCTCGCGTTTCGCCGCCGCCGGGCGGCCGCGCCGAGCATCGGCGTCCATACACACCCTCGACGAGGCCTGCTCCGCGCTTGCATCCCGCCTGCGCGGGCGGCTCCCCGAGTTGGAAGCGGCTATCGCCACCCGCGTCTACGCAATCTCGGATCCCCGCGAGATCGCCGACCCCACGTACCTGCACAGCCTGCACGGCGCCCTCACCATGGCCCTCGACTATGCGCTCACCGTCATCGAGCTCGGCGAGCGGCGCGCCCCCGGCGTCCCACCGGCCCTGCTCGCCGAGGCCCGCCTGGCCGCTCGCTCTGGCGTTGCCCTCGACACAGTCCTGCGTCGCTACTCCGCCGGCAATGCCCTCCTCGGCGACTTCCTCGTCGAGGAGGTGGAGCACGCCGGAGTCTCGAGCTCCGATCTTCGCCGCCTGCTGCGCAGGCAGGCGACGCTCTTCGACCGCTTGCTCGAGGCGGTGAGCGAAGAGCACGTCCGCGAGGCCAAGAGCCGGTCGATCACCACCGCAGAACGGCACCGCGAGTACGTCAAAGGACTGCTCGCAGGCCAGCAGCCCAGTGGTGAGGTGGAGCTCGGCTACGACCTCGACGGCCAGCACCTCGGCCTGATGGCGAGGGGGGATGGCGCCCACGAGGTGATGCGGGAGCTGGCGAAGAGACTCGACCGCCGCCTGCTCACAGGCCGCCGCGAGGAGGAGCCAGTCTGGGCATGCTGGCTCGGCGGCAGGCGCCCGCTCGAGACCGAGCAGGTGCTGCGAGCGCTTGGCGAAATCCCCCTGGATCGGGTGATCGTGACCGTTGGCGAGCCCGGTGAGGGACTCTCGGGCTGGCGGCTCAGCCACCGCCAGGCCAAGGCGGCGCTGCCGATCGCCGAGCGCAGGGGGCAGTCCATCCTCCGCTACGCCGACGTGGTTCTGCTGGCATCGCTCCTGCGCGACGACCTCGTCACCACCTCGTTGCGCCAGCTCTACCTGGAGCCGCTCGAAGGAGCGCGGGACGAAGGCAAGGTGGCGCGAGAGACCCTGCGCGCCTACTTCGCTGCCGAGCGGAACGTCTCCTCCACCGCTGCCGCGCTGGGCGTCGATCGTCGCACGGTCACAAATCGCATTCGCGCCATCGAGGATCTCTTCGGTCGCCCCCTCAAGGACTTCGCGACGGAGCTGGAGACCGCATTGCAACTGGATGATTGATTCGACGCGGTCGTCTGAAGGCGTCGGGGATGCCTGGTGCCGCCATGACGTCGCGCGCCTTCCCAGTTTGCCGAATTCCGAGTGAGCAAAGCCCCATATTGGGGAGGCAGCGGCCGCGCGTAGCCGGGGAAGATCGGCTCGATTCCATCTCACGGAGGCAGGGAGAAGACCATGAGGAAACACTTGATTCGCGCTGGGGGAGTCGTGGCCGGTTTCACGCTGATCGTCGCGGCGAGCGCTTTCGCCAAGCCGGAGGTGGTCCGGATTGGAAATCTCTTCCTCAGAGACAACGGCGGAATCTCGCCGACCAAGTTGCCGAAGCACAAGCGGGCGCCGATCTCGGCAAACCTCAACGGTCAAATCGGAACCACCGACGGCAGCCATCCCCCCGCGGTCAGGAGCGTGATCGCTGACTTCGACAAGAACATCCAGGTGAACGCCAAGGGCCTGCCTGTCTGCAGGTGGGGCCAGCTCGAGGCGCGGTCGACGGCTGCCGCGAAGAAAGCCTGCCCCGACGCGATCGTCGGCTCCGGAGAAGGCTTGGTCGAAGTCGCCTTCCCCGAACAGGCGCCATTCACCGCCAAGGGCCCGATCGTCCTCTTCAACGGCGGCGTCCACGGCGGCGCCACGCTCATCTTCATCCACACCTACGTAGCCGTCCCGGCGCCGACCGCCGTCATCGCCAAAGTCAAGATCACCCGCATCCATCGCGGCCACTTCGGCATGCACACCGTCACGCGGGTCCCGGAGATCGCCGGCGGTGCCGGCTCGGTCACCAAGTTCAAGATCACCATCAACCGCACATTCACCTACAAGGGCAAGAAGGAGAGCTACCTGACCGCCAGCTGCCCGACCGGGCACTACTACGCCGAAGGGCAGGTCCAGTTCACCGGGGGCACCACGCTGACGATAACCCACGTTCTGCCCTGTACGCCGATCGGCTAGTTGCCACTCTTGAACTCCCTGGCTTAGGCCGATGGATCGACGAGTTGCACCCGCGCCGGCTCGAAGTCGCGCCGGTTCAGCGTTGCAAGGGACAGGTCGTTGGCGAGGGCGGTCGCGGCGATCAGGCTGTCTTTGATCGACATCGGCCGGCCACGCCGGCGCAGGTCGGCCAACAGCTTCGCCCAGCGCATCCCGACCGTCGAATCCCAGGGGAGGCACTGGATCCGGCGAACACCATCATTGAACCAGCGCTCCAGCTTGGCGCGTCGAGCGCCGCGCGACAGCAGCAGGATGCCGAAGCGAACCTCGCCGAGGACGATCGGATCGACGACGATCGAGCGCTCGTTGCGCCGCAGCCACTCGATGACGCGAGGATCGGGCTCCGGCTTGGTCGCCTCCGAGAGGACGTTGGCGTCGACCAGGTGCTTCACAGCGTGTCGGTCGACTCGGATTCGACCGGAAGGAAGTAGCCCTTCTGCGGACAGGAGAGCAGCCAATCGACCAGCCCTTCGTTCGGTGCCGGCGCCACCCGCACCAGGCGGTACTCGTCGGCCCCGAGGCGCTCAACCTCGAACTCCTGCCCGGGCTCGATGCCGTCGCGCCTGCGAAGCTCGGCGGGGAGGACGATCTGGCCCTTGGTCGATACCGTCGTTCTCATCGCGCGTAAGATAGCATCTTACGCTCCCTTCAGGAGCCCCGCCAGAAGCGGCGCCCGCCTGACGACGGGCGCCATCGGTCCGGGCTATTTGACGGTCAACGTTCCTTCCATGCCGGCCTGGCGGTGGCCCGGGACCGTGCAGAAGAACGTGTATTTGCCGGGTTTGAGGTCGATGACGGCCGTGTCCGTGCTTTCGGTGACCGTTTCGGTCTTGCCGATCGTCTTGCCGCTCGAGTCTTCGATCGCGACGTCGTGGGGCAGCGGCTGCGGGTTGTGGAGTTCGACCGTCACCTTGCCCGCTTTGGCCGTGACGCTCTTCGTCGTGTAGGAGAGCTGGCCGCTCGGGTCGGCTTCGAACTTGAGGGTCGAGCCCCCGCCCGTCGCCGCGCCACCGCCTGTTTTCGTGGTCGTGGTCGAGCCACCGCCGCCGCAGGCGACCAGCGCGGCAGCCGCGAGGGAGAGGGCGAGCAGGGCGGCGATCTTCTTCATGCTGGAAGTCCTTTCCTTCGGAAACGAGACCCGGAAACTGTAGCCGGGCGGGCCCGCCGCAGACCTGGCGTCTGTCTCAGCGGGGAGCGTGCCCGACCGCGGTGGGCCCCGCGAGGCTCAGCGGCCGCTGAACTGCGGCTTCTCGCCGCCGAAGAAGGCTGCGACGCCGGCCCGCAGGTCCTCGGTCGTCATGCTGTCGGCGATCCCGTGCCGCTCCAGCTGCAGGTGCTCGGCGAGGCCGTTCTCGATGCTCTGGCCGCAGAGCAGCTTCGCCATCCGCACGTAGTGCGGCGCCTTCGCGGCCAGCTCCTCCGCCTTGGCCCGCGCCCGCTCCATCAGCTCATCCGCCGGCACGACCTCGCTGACGATCCGCTCGGCCAGCGCGTCCTGGGCGCTCATGTTGGGGTCGTCGAGGAGCAGCTCCAGCGCCCGTGACGGGCCGACGACGCGGGGCAGGAAATAGGTCATGCCGCCGTCCGGGGAGGCGCCGATGCGGCCGTAGGCGGGGGCGAAGAAGGCCGCCTCGGAGGCGATCCGCGTGTCGCAGGCCAGCGCCAGCGAGAAGCCGGCGCCCGCCGCCGGCCCGTTGACGGCGGCGATCACCGGGTAGGGGATGCGGCGCAGGTCGACGATGCCCTGGTGCAGCACGTCGGCGCCGCGCCGCACCTCCGCGGGCAGGTCGACCTCGTCGTCTTCGACCCCTCTGCGGAACCAGTTGACGTCGCCGCCGGCGCAGAACGCCTTGCCGGCGCCGGTGACGATCAGGGCCCGCAGCGGCGCCTGGTCGGCGAGCCAGGAGAAGGCGACCATCAGCTCGCCGATCATCTCCGGGCTCATCGCGTTGAAGGCGTCGGGCCGGTCGAGGACGAGGGTGCCGATCTCTCCGTCGATCTCGATTCGCAGCGTGCCCAGCTCGGGCGGGCTCGGGGCCTGGGTCGTCATCTCGCTCTCCGTGGTCGCGCGTCGGTTTGGCCGAGTGGCCAGCAGCCTACCCTTTGCCTGGATGGGCGAAGACGAACGAGATCCCTCCCGCGCGGAGCGCCTGGCGCAGCAGCGCCGCGAGCTGCCCGACTCGCCGGGCGTCTACCTCTTCCACGACCGCGACGGCGGCCTGCTCTACGTCGGCAAGGCCCGCTCGATCCGCAAGCGCGTCGCCTCCCACTTCTCGGGCGGCGAGGCGCGTCTCACCTCCCGCGTCGATCGCATCGACTTCCTCGCCACCGCGACCGAGGCCGAGGCGCTGCTCGCCGAGCAGAGCTTCATCAAGCGCCACCGGCCGCGCTTCAACGTCCGCCTCCGCGACGACAAGTCCTACCCCTACGTCTGCGTCAGCCTCGACGAGGACTACCCGCGCGTCTACTTCACCCGCGAGCGGCACCGCTCCGGCCGCGCCTACTTCGGCCCCTTCTCCAGCGCCAAGCGGGTGCGGGAGACGCTCGACCTGCTCGGCAAGCTCTTCCAGTTCCGCACCTGCGAGGGGCGGGAGCCGGGCCGCCGCTCCGGCAGCCCCTGCCTCGACTACTACATCAAGCGCTGCGGGGCGCCCTGCGTCGGCTACGTCAGCCGCGACGAGTACCGTCGCAACATCGACGCGATCGTCGACTTCCTCAGCGGCCGCTACCGCCAGGTCGAGGCCGACGAGCGGGCGAAGATGGAGGCCGCCGCGGCGGCCACCGAATTCGAGCGCGCCGCCCTGCACCGCGACCGCCTCAAGGCGATCGGCTCGCTGTTCGAGCGCCAGCGGGTCGCCGGCGGCTCGGTCGGCACCGCCGACCTGATCGGCGTCGCCGTCGAGGGGACGGACGCCAACGCGCAGGTCTTCCAGGTGCGCGACGGCATCCTCGCCGAGCGCCAGAGCTTCTACCTCGAGAACCGGGCCGAGCGCGAGCCCGCCGAGGTCGCGGAGGAGTTCATCGGCCAGTTCTACTCGGCCTCGCCGGCGCTGCCGCGGACGATCGTCGTCGGCCCATATCTGCGCGACCGCGCCGAGCTGCTGGCGGCGGCGCTGAGCGAGCGGCGCGGCGCCCCGGTCGAGGTGCGCGTCGCCGAGCGCGGCGACAAGCGCCGCCTCCGCGAGCTGGCCGAGCGCAACGCTCGCCTCGCCCTCGACCAGGACCGGCTGCGCCGCGAGCACCGCCGCCAGCGCCGCGTCGACGCCCTCGCCGACCTGCGCGAGGCGCTCGGGATGGAGGAGCTGCCGGTCCGCATCGAGGGCTTCGACATCTCCAACCTCGGCGCCGAGCACACGGTCGCCTCGATGGTCGTCTTCGAGGGCGGGGCGACGAAGAAGGCCGACTACCGCCGCTTCAGGGTGCGTGGCGAGCGCGCCAACGGCTCCGACGACTTCGCCTCGATGGAGGAGGTGCTGGGGCGGCGCATGGGCCGTTACCTGGAGCAGGCCGACCTCTCGCCCCACGACGGCAAGCGCGACGAGAGCTTCGCCTCGCTCCCCTCCCTGGTCGTGATCGACGGCGGCAGGGGCCAGCTCGCCGCCGGGATGCGCGCCCTGCGTCCCTTCGTCGAGCGTGGCGCCACGGTGATCTCCCTCGCCAAGCGGCTGGAGGAGGTTTACGTGCCCGGCGGCCGCGCGCCGATCGACCTGGCCGCCGACTCGGAGGCCTCGAGGCTGCTGCAGCGCGTCCGCGACGAGGCGCACCGCTTCGCGATCGAGCACCACCGGGGCCGCCGCGGGCGGGCGATGACCGGCTCGCTGCTTGACGAGCTGCGCGGGGTGGGGCCGGTGCGCAAGCGCGCCCTGCTGCGGCATTTCGGCTCCCCGGAGCGCTTCATGGCGGCCACCCGCGAGGAGCTCGAGGCGGTGCCCGGCGTGCCTGGCAAAGTTGCGCGCGAGATCCACGAGCAGCTGAACAGGACGGGCTGAGCGATGCGGAAGGCCGAGAAGGAGGTGACCCTGGTCGTCATCACCGGTCACTCGGGGGCCGGCAAGTCGGAGGCGATCGCCGCCTTCGAGGACGGCGGCTACTTCTGCGTCGACAACCTGCCGCCGCGGATGATCGACAGCCTCGGCGAGCTGTTCCGCCACGCCGGCAGCGGCGTCGAGCGCGCCGCCGTCGTCTCCGACGTGCGCGGCGGCGACTACTTCGACGACCTGGTCCAGGTGCTGGACGACCTCGAGGCCGACGGGCTGGCGCCGAGGGTCCTCTTCCTCGAGGCGGACGAGGAGACGCTCGTCGACCGCTACAAGGAGACGCGCCGCCGCCATCCGCTGGCCCCGGAGGGGCGGATCGTCGAGGGGATCCGCGCCGAGCGCGAGCTGCTCTCGCCGCTGCGCGCCCGCGCCGACGTCGTGATGGACACCAGCGACCTGACGGCCGGGATGCTGCGGCGGCGGATCGCCGAGGAGATGCTGAGCGGCGAGAGCGGCGGCAAGCTGGCGCTGACCCTGCTCACCTTCGGCTTCAAGAACGGCCCGCCCCGCGACGCCGACCTCACCCTCGACGTGCGCTTCCTGCCCAATCCCCACTACGTCGACGAGCTGCGCCCGCTGACCGGCCTCGACCGGGCGGTGCGCGACTACGTCGAGGCGGGGACGCAGGCGGGCGAGTTCTACGGCCGGCTGCTGCCGCTGCTCGAGTTCCTCGTTCCCGCCTACGTCGCGGAGGGCAAGAGCCACCTGACGATCGCGGTCGGCTGCACCGGCGGGCGGCACCGCTCGGTGACGGTCGTCGACCGCATCCGCCGCGCCCTGGAGGGGCGCGACGACGTGATCGTCAGGGTCAAGCACCGCGACGTGGAGCTCGAATAGCCGCCAACCGGTAAGAATCCAGCTCCGATGTCCGAGCCGGTCATCTCCGTTCGCGGCCTGCGCAAGAGCTACGGCGACGTCGAGGCGGTGCGAGGCGTCGACCTCGAGGTGCGCCGCGGCGAGGTCTTCGCCTTCCTCGGCCCCAACGGCGCCGGCAAGACGACCACGGTCGAGATCCTCGAGGGCTACCGCAAGCGCGGCGGCGGCGAGGTCAGCGTGCTCGGCGAGGACCCCGAGCGGGCCGGCCGCGAGTGGCGCGGGCGGATCGGGATCGTCCTCCAGAGCTGCCGGCTCGACCCCTACCTGACCGTGCGCGAGTCGCTCGCCCTCTACGCCGGCTACTACAGCGCCCCGCGGCCGATCGACGAGACGATCGAGCTGATCGGTCTGGCCGACAAGGCCGACGCCCGCGCCAGCCGGCTCTCGGGCGGGCAGCAGCGCCGCCTCGACGTCGGCATGGCGCTGATCGGCGACCCGGAGCTGCTCTTCCTCGACGAGCCGACAACCGGCTTCGACCCCTCGGCGCGCCGCCAGGCCTGGGAGGCGATCGCCGGCCTGCGCGACCTCGGCAAGACCGTCTTCCTCACCACCCACTACATGGACGAGGCGCAGCGCCTCGCCGACCGGGTGGCGATCATCGCCCGCGGCGAGGTGGTCGCCCGCGGCACGCCGGAGGACCTCGGCGACCGCGAGAGCCGGCCGGCGACGGTCAGCTTCCGGCTCCCCGAGGGCGTCGCCCCGGGCGAGCTGCCGGGCGCGGCCGCCGCGGCGGCCGCGAACGGGGGCGCGACGGTGTCGCTGAGCACGACCACGCCGGTCGCGACCCTCAACGAGCTGACCGGCTGGGCGCTGGCGCGCGGCCTCGACCTCGAGGGCCTCGAAGTGACCCGCCCCAGCCTCGAGGACGTCTACCTGTCGCTCACCGCGGAGGGGGAGATGGCGGAGTGAGCGGCCTCGCCCTCGTCGCGCACCAGTTCCGCTACGACCAGAAGGCGTTCTGGCGCAACCCGGCCTCCGTCTTCTTCACGGTCGGCTTCCCGGTCATCCTGCTGCTGATCTTCGCCACCATCTTCGGCGGCCAGACGGTCCACGTGCGGGGCGGGATCAAGACGACCGTCTACTACGTGCCGGCGATCATCACCCTCTCGGTGATCTCGGCGACGATGCAGTCGCTGGCGATGTCGCTGGTGATCGCCCGCGAGGACGGGCGCCTGAAGCGCGGCAGGGGTACGCCGATGCCGCCCTGGGTGTTCATCGCCGGCCGGGTCGGCAACTCGATCGTGGTGGCGCTGATGATGCTGGCGCTGATCGCCGCGATCGGCCGCCTCCTCTACGGCGTGCCGATCCCCTGGGACCGCCTGCCGGCGATCCTCCTAACCCTCGTCGTCGGCGCCGCGGCCTTCTGCTGCCTCGGCATCGCGCTCACCGCGGCGATCCCCTCCCAGGACGCCGCGGCGCCGATCGTCAACGCGCTGCTCCTGCCCCTCTACTTCCTCTCCGGCGTCTTCATCCCCGACGACCAGCTCCCCAGCGGCGTCGTCAGCTTCGCCGAAGCCTTCCCGATCCGCCACTTCTTCGAGGCCTTCTTCAACGCCTACGTCCCGGCGGGCGGCGGCGGCAGCGGCCTCGAGTGGGGCAACCTCGCCGTGGTGGCGGCCTGGGGCGTCGCCGGCCTGCTCATCGCCGTCCGCTGGTTCCGCTGGACGCCGCGCGGCGGCTGAGGCAGCCGACCCGGAGCCGCGTCCCCCATATAGCCTGGGGCTCCGATGTTGCATCACGTCCTCTTGGAGGTCTCTGACCTCAAGCGGAGCGCGTCCTTCTACGACGCCCTGCTCGCGCCGCTCGGCTGGCGGCGCCATTTCGAGGAGGACGGCACGATCGGGTGGGGCATCGCGAAGCCGGTCTTCTTCGTCGCCGACCACCACGGTTCCAAGCCGGGCTTCGGCCTGCTCAGCTTCTCGGGGCTGGGGATCGTCGCGGTCAAGGCGTCCTGGGAGGCGGGCGTCCGGTCAGGGGGCAGGAGCGTCAGCGAGCCCGGGGAGCGCCGCTCCCCCGGCTCGGGCTCCTATTCGGCATTCCTCAAGGACCCGGACGGGTATGAGATCGAGATCACCATCGGCAATGACTAGCATCGACGACAGGAGGGATTGACTTCATGGCTGTGAAGGTCGGCATCAACGGCTTCGGACGGATTGGGCGCAACGTCTTCCGCGCCGCCCACGCGGCGGGCGCGGACCTCGACTTCGTCGCCGTCAACGACGTGACCGACCCGGCCACGCTCGCCCACCTGCTCAAGTACGACTCGATCCTGGGGCGCTTCCCGGGCGAGGTCGCCGCCGGCGAGGGCTCGATCTCGGTCGACGGCAAGGAGCTGAAGGTGCTCGCCGAGCGTGACCCGGCGGCGCTGCCCTGGGCCGAGCTCGGGGTCGAGGTCGTGATCGAGTCGACCGGCCTCTTCACCGCCCGCGCCGACGCCGCCAAGCACCTCGAGGCGGGCGCCAGGAAGGTGATCATCTCCGCCCCCGCCAAGGAGCCGGACGTGACCGTGGCGCTCGGCGTCAACTTCGACAGCGACTACGACCCGGCCAGCCACCACATCATCTCCAACGCCTCCTGCACGACCAACTGCCTGGCGCCGCTGTCCAAGGTGCTCCACGAGGAGTTCGGGATCGAGCACGGGCTGATGACGACGATCCACGCCTACACCGCCGACCAGCGCCTCCAGGACATGCCCGCACAAGGACCTGCGCCGGGCCCGCGCCGCGGCGCTCAACCTGATCCCGACGACGACCGGCGCCGCGAAGGCGGTCGCGCTCGTCCTGCCGGAGCTGAAGGGGAGGCTCAACGGCTTCGCGATGCGGGCGCCGGTCGCGACCGGCTCGGTCGTCGACCTCGTCTGCACCCTCTCCAAGCCGACCACACCGGAGGAGGTCAACGCCGCGGTCAAGGCCGCCGCCGAGGGCCCGCTGCAGGGCATCCTCTCCTACACCGAGGACCCGATCGTCTCCACCGACATCGTCAGCGACCCGCACTCCTCGATCTTCGACGCCGGTCAGACGATGGCGATCGGCGACGGCAGCATGATCAAGGTGCTCGCCTGGTACGACAACGAGTGGGGCTACTCGAACCGCTGCGTGGAGTTGGCCGGCAAGGTCCTGCAGCCCGTGCCGGCGGACGCCTGAGCGTCGCCGGGACGGCGCGGTGGGCTTCTCCAAGAAGAGCGTCCGCGAGGCTGAGGTCGCGGGGCGGCGGGTGCTGCTGCGGGTCGACTTCAACGTGCCGCTCGATGGCGGGCGCGTCGCCGACGACATGCGGATCCGGGCGGCGCTGCCCACCATCGAGTTATTGCGCGAGCGCGGCGCCGCCCTGGTCCTCGTCTCCCACCTCGGCCGCCCCAAGGGGAAGGTCGACCCGGCGCTCTCGATGCGCCCGGTCGGCGAGCGGCTCGCGGAGCTGCTGGGCGCCCCGGTCAAGCAGGCGCCGGCGGTGGTCGGCGCCGATGTCGAGACGATGGCGGCCGGGTTGAGCCCGGGCGACGTGTTGCTGCTCGAGAACGTCCGCTTCGAGCCGGGCGAGACCGAGAACGACCCGGAGCTGGCGGGGGCGCTGGCCGCCCTCGGCGACCTCTACGTCAACGACGCCTTCGGCGCCGCCCA
Source organism: uncultured Solirubrobacterales bacterium (assembly GCA_963696185.1). Taxonomy (GTDB): domain Bacteria; phylum Actinomycetota; class Thermoleophilia; order Solirubrobacterales; family 70-9; genus VRUE01. The sequence goes on along the minus strand of OY968825.1, from coordinate 643,389 downwards.
CCGCGCCCACGCCAGCACCGAGGGGGTGGCCCACCGCCTCCCCGCCTATGCCGGCCTGCTGCTGGAGCGCGAGGTGACCGAGCTGACCGCCGTGGTCGAGTCGCCGCGGCGGCCGCTGGTCGTCGTGCTCGGCGGCGCCAAGGTCTCCGACAAGGTCGGCGTCATCGACCGCTTTCTCGAGATCGCCGACCGCGTCCTGATCGGCGGCGCGATGTGCTTCAGCTTCTTCCGCGCCCAGGGCGTCGCGACCGGCGACTCGCTGGTCGAGGAGGAGGGCGTGAGGCTGGCGGCGGAGGCGCTGGAGCGCGCCGCGACCGCCGACTGCGAGCTGGAGCTGCCCGTCGACCTGGTCCTGGCGGACCGCTTCGAGGCGGGTGCCGAGCGCCGCGACAGCGACGGCGTCGAGGTGCCCGACGGCTGGATGGGCCTCGACGTCGGCCCGCGCACCGCCGCCGCCTACGCCGCGGCGATCGCCGCCGCCGGCACCGTGCTCTGGAACGGGCCGATAGGGGCGTTCGAGCTGGAGCCCTTCGCGGCCGGCACCCGCGTCGTCGCCGAGGCGGTCGCCGCGGCGCCGGGAACGACGGTGGTCGGCGGCGGCGACTCGGTCGCCGCGCTGCGGCAGTTCGGGCTCGATGACAAGGTGGACTGGCTCTCGACCGGAGGAGGTGCGTCGTTGGAGTTGCTGGAGGGGAAGAAGCTGCCAGGCGTGGAGGCGTTGCTCGATGCCTGAGCGCAGGCCGTACGTCGCCGCCAACTGGAAGATGCACAAGACGGTCGCCGAGGCGGGCGAGTTCGTCGAGGCGCTGCTGCCCGAGGTCGAGGGCGCGGGCGCCGAGGTCGTGATCTGTCCCTCGTTCCTCGCCCTGCGCGAGGTGGTCGAGCGCTGCCGCGGCAGCGCCGTGCGGGTCGCCGCCCAGAACATGCACGAGGCCGAGGCGGGCGCCTTCACCGGCGAGGTCTCGGCGCCGATGCTGCTGGACGCCGGCGCCGGCGCCGTGATCCTCGGCCACTCGGAGCGCCGCCAGCTCTTCGGCGAGAGCGACGAGGCGCTGGCCCGCAAGCTGCCGGCGGCGCTCGGCGCCGGCCTCGAGCCGATCCTCTGCGTCGGCGAGAGCGAGGAGGAGCGCGACTCGGGGCAGACCGAGTCCGTCCTGGAGCGCCAGCTCGACGCCGATCTGGCCGAGGTCGCCTCCGGCCGCCTTGCCGACGTCGTCGTCGCCTACGAGCCGATCTGGGCGATCGGCACCGGCCGCACCGCGACCCCCGAGCAGGCCCAGGAGACGATCGCCTTCGTGCGCGAGGTGCTGCGCAAGCGGGGCAGCGAGGCCGGCTCGGTGCGGATCCTCTACGGCGGCTCGGTCAAGCCCGGCAACGCCGCCGAGCTCTTGAGCATGCCCGACATCGACGGGGCGCTGGTCGGCGGCGCCAGCCTCGACCCGGGCGAATTCGCCGCGATAGTCGAGGCGGCAGGCTAGTGCCCGACCTGCCGGTTCCCTCGCTGGCCCTGGTCATCCTCGACGGCTGGGGGCTGGCGCCGGCCGGCCCCGGCAACGCGATCTCGCTCTCCCGGACGCCGGTCTTCGACCGCCTCTGGGAGAGGTACCCCCACACGCAGCTCTCCGCGCAGGGCCGCGACGTCGGCCTGCCCGACGGCCAGATGGGCAACTCCGAGGTCGGCCACCTCAACCTCGGCGCCGGCGCCATCGTCAAGCAGGACCTGGCCCGCATCGACGACTCGGTCGCCGACGGCAGCTTCTTCGAGAACGAGGCGCTGCTCGCGGCCTGCGAGCGGGCCCGCCACAGCCCGCGTGGCCGCCTCCACCTGCTCGGGCTGGTCTCCGACGGCGGCGTCCACTCCGGCTGGGAGCACCTCGAGGCGACGATCGAGCTCGCCTCCCAGGAGGGCGTTCCCGACGTCGTCTTCCACGCCTTCACCGACGGCCGCGACACCCTGCCGCACGGCGGTCGCGGCTACCTCGCCGAGCTGGAGCGCTGGCTGCGCCACGCCGGCCGCGTCGGCACGGTCAGCGGCCGCTACTGGGCGATGGACCGCGACACCCGCTGGGAGCGGACCAAGCTCGCCTACGACGCGATCGTCCACGCCCAGGGCCTGCGCGCGGCGAGCGCCGCCGAGGCGATCGAGGCCTCCTACGAGCGCGAGGAGACCGACGAGTTCGTGAAGCCGACCGTGATCGGCGACTACGACGGAGCCGCCGCGGGCGACGTCGCGATCTTCGTCAACTTCCGCCCCGACCGGGCGCGGCAGATGACCCGCGCCCTCGCCGAGCCCGGCTTCGACGAGTTCTCGCGCGCCGGCGGCCCCCTCCTCGACCTGACCACGATGACCGCGTACCGCAAGGGCTGGCCCTACCCGGTCGCCTTCCCCGAGGCGCGCCCCAAGGCGACCCTGGCCGAAGTCGTCTCCGAGGGCGGCGGGCGCCAGCTCCACGTCGCCGAGACCGAGAAGTACGCGCACGTCACCTATTTCTTCAACGGCGGGCGGGAGCAGGAGTGGGAGGGGGAGGAGCGCTGCCTGGTCGAGTCGCCGCGCGACGTGCCGACCTACGACCACAAGCCGGAGATGAGCGCCCGCGCCGCCGCCGACGCCTTCAGCGGCCGCTGGTCGGCGGACGGCTACCGCTTCGGCATCATCAACTTCGCCAACCCCGACATGGTCGGCCACACCGGCTCGATCCCGGCGGCGGTGAAGGCGGTCGAGACGGTCGACGCCTGCCTCGCCGACGTGGTCGAGGCGGTCGAGCGATCCGGCGGCGCCTGCATCGTCACCGCCGACCACGGCAACTGCGACCACATGCTCGAGCCGGACGGCTCGCCCAACACGGCCCACTCGCTCAATCCGGTGCCGCTGATCGTCACCGTCGAGGGCGTCGAGCTGCGCGACCGCGGCATCCTCGCCGACGTCGCCCCGACCGCGCTCGAGCTGCTCGGCATCCCCCGGCCGGAGGCGATGACCGGCGGCTCGCTGATCGCCTGAGGCGGCCTTCCGGCTGCCAGGCCGCGGGCTCCCTCCCGTGGGTCAGTGGTGGCGGTGGTGGTGGTGTTTGTGGCGCCTGTGGCGATGGTGTCGCCGGCGGCAGGGAACGCCCAGCTTGAAGCGCCGGTTGGCCGTCTTGCCGTTCTGCCCGGTCATGTCGGCGCCGGCGCCCAGCGACGGTCCTCTGCCATGCCGTGGGCAGATGCTTTCCGAGTTGACCAGGAGGCCGTGCGGGCCGCCCGGCATCGTCAGCTCGAACTTGGAGACCGGCACGTCGGGGATCGATTCGAAGCTGTTGCGAATGCGGCCGTGGACGCTGTCGGTGCGGCCGTCGAGGACGACGTTCACCTGGCCGTGCAGGGCGGCGACGAGGTCGGGGAGCACGTTGCTGGAGGAGCGCAGGTAGACGGGGCCTTCGAGCGGCCTGTCGAGCAGCGGCGTGAAGGCGCGCGCATAGCCGTAGACCGAGCCGGCGGGGCATTCGCCGGCGGCGAACTGGACGCGGGTGCAGACCTTGGCGAGATTGGCCTGGTCGAGGAAGAGGAAGTGAGGAAGGGTCACCGCGACGCGGGCGGGGTTGGCGTCGCCGGCGCGGGCGAGGAAGACGGCCCGCAGCGCCGGGTGCTTGGCGCGGCGCATGCCGCCGGACAGCCGCAGGGAGAGCGTAGGCGCGAAGCCGAGCTTGTCGCAGCCGCTCACCTGGAACGGCGCCGAGACGGAGTCGGAGCTGAAGGCGGCCGGGTCGGAGGGGTTCGAGCCGCCGCCCTCGATCGTGCCGCTGACGGTCTTCGGCGCGCAACTGGTCGGGTTGAGCGAGAAGCTCGGCCGGTCAATGTTCACCGCGATCGAGCGGATGTCGAGCAGGGCGCCGCCGAAGACGTGCGGGATCGGGTCGGAGACGGCGCGGATCTGCGCGGTTTCCGGGTCGACGAAGAGCGCCACCCTCACCACGACCGAGCCGAGGTCAAACGGCCCGGCCGTGGCGGGGGTGACTATCGCCAGGGACAGGGGAGCCCCGTGGTAGGGGCCTGCGAGGAAGGCTTTGCCGGCGATCTGGAGAGGTTCCGAGCCGGTGCCGCTGAGCACCGAGGCGCTGCCGACCAGGCTCGAGGCGGGGCAGCTCGGGTGGGCGGCCTCGGCGACGCCGCCGTTCGCTGCGGCGGCGGCGATCGCCGCCTCGGGGCAGTAGGCAACGCCGGCGAGCTTCGCCGTGACGCCCGGGGGCAGGTTCACCGTCGCCCCTTTCAGCTCCTGCTCGCCGTCGGCCCTGGTCATCGTGAGTCGCAGCTCGCTGAAGGCGCCCGCCTGGGGGTTGACGGTCTCGGCGCCGAAGCCGGGGGCGAAGGGCCGTTCCGCGAGCGCTTTCGGGCAGGCCCCGCCGCCGGGGGCCGAGCTGAGGCTGAATTCGTCCGAGGCCGTGGCCGGCGGGGCGCTGGAGGGCCCCCCTGGGTCGCCCGCCGGGATCGACCCCGGCGTGGCCGACCAGGGCGCCATCTGGGACGTCGTGACGTGGGGGCCGCAGGTGGGCGGGCTGCTGAGCGGCGCCTTCGGCCCGCCATCGAACTGGAGCCGGAACGATTTCGAAGGGGACCTGCGGGTTGTCGGGGAAGGTCGCCGTGAGCCGGCCGGTCTGCGGATCGGCGGCGACGTGGCCGATCAGCCGCACCGAGATCCCGTAGCGGACCGACTCGACGTCGACGAAGATGCGGTACTCGTCGCCGGAGGCGGGATCGCGGCTGAGCTGCTGCCCCAGGTAGACGTCGCCTTCGAGCGAGTTCGGTGGGAGGGGGGGCGTCTGGACCGAGACGGTGCCGATCTTCGAGGCGGCCGGGCATTCGACTGGGTTCGTCGTCCCCTTGCCGAACTGGGCGTCGGTGCAGGCGACGCGGCCGCCGGCGGCCGAGGGGTTGAGGCCCATCCCGACCGGCATCGTGACCGTGGCGTCCTTGAGCTGCGAGCTGGCCTGCTTGGTCAGCGGTTCCGAGATTTCCGTGGGACTCGGCTTTTCGAACGGGACTTCGACCGTGACCGCAGCGCCGGCCGGCGAGTCGGTCTGGGCGGTGTTGGGTTCGACTCCTATCGACGGTTCGAAGGGAATCGAGTCGCATTCCTTGGGGGAGGTCCCGGGTGGGATCCTCGACTCGAAGTACGAGGAGCCGCTGGGGAAGCCGGGGTCGGGTTCCTGGTAGGAGTCGGCGCGCAGCCAGGTCGAGTAGACGTTCTCGAGGGGCGTCGCCGCCGGCCCAAGGCAGGTGGTCGGCGTCGTGATGAAGGTGCCGTCGCCGGCGCGGCCGTTGAAGACGAGGCGGTTCTTGAGGACAAGGCCCTTGATCAGCGGTTCGAGTTCCACCGCCCTGGGGACGGCGATCGTGAAGCCCTCGTGGTAGTCGCCCTGCCAGGCGATGTCGGCGCGCAGGTAGACGTCGTTGCCGGCCAGTTCGAAGCCGAAGAGGGCCGGTTCGCCGTTGTTCGGCACGAGGTTGTAGACGGGCACCAGCGTCACGCCGGGTACCGGGGCGGCGGGGACTCCCGCCAGTGAAGTCGTCGCTCCGCTTTCCCCGACCTGCGAGCCGGCTGGGCAAGAGGACGGGTTGGCTTTGAAGGTCGCAAGCGGACACCGTTCGGTCGCCTGCGGGTTGACCGACAGGCCGACGGGCAGGTCGACGCGGACGGTCCTCAGTTCTCCCACCGGCGTTTCCAGCGGCCCTACCGTCGTGTGCTTGACGATGAACTGCGTGAAGCCGACCTGGGGATGCCCGGCCGCCTGTTCGAAGAACTGCCCCGGGGTTGCGACGCTGCATGTCGGGGTGTCTTTGGTGCAGGTTCCCGCCTGCCAGCCACTGTCGACCTGCGGGTTGCCGGGATCGGAGGGAGCGATGATGTTCGCGGTGTCGCCCTGTGCCGGCACGGCGAAGGGGCCGCCCAGCAGCGCCGCGGTCGCCAGCACGGCCGCCGGCCACCGCACCTTCGCTCGAACCTTCCCCCAAGCCTCCTTCCCAACGTCCATACGAGGACTTTACCCGATTTTGATGATCTAGGCTAATATTTTTTGGGTATCGTCATTTCGACGAAAGTGAGGTCCCCCGTGAACTGGCAACGTCTCGCTCGCGCAAATACCCACCCGCTGCGGATCTCGATCCTCGAGGTCCTCGAGCTCGACGGAGGCCGAACGCTCTCCCCCAAGGAGATCAGCGTCGAGCTGCAGGCGCCGCTCAGCAACGTCAACTACCACGTCACGGAACTCCTCAACTCCGGCCTGCTCGAGCTGGTGGGCGAACAGCCGGTCCGCGGCGCCACCGAGCACTTCTACCGCTCGGCCGGCGGTCCCGCGAAGCGCAACGGCCGGGCCCCCAGCCCCAACGGGCACCGCCAGGAAGCGGTGGGGAGAGAGCGGACGACGGGTCTCGAACCCGCGACCTCGAGCTTGGGAAGCTCGCGCTCTACCAGCTGAGCTACGTCCGCGTGAGGGCCATTCTATGCGGAGTCCGAACGCGAGTTTCGCGCTCTACCGCAGGCGCTCCGAACGTTTCCCGAACATCGTCACCCGCGCGAGACTCGATGATGTAATCCTCAACCGACCGCCGCTCGCCGGTTTCGCATCGAGCAAGTGCTGACTGATAGGTGCTCTGAGATCAGGCGCCAGGCGGAATGGGGGAAGCCCGTGTTGCGGGGCCGTGGGGAGGCATTGCTACGGCTAGGGCCGGCCTCCGGGCGTTGGAGCGGCTGAAGGCCGGCCCGTTCTCGCACGCGCTAGGCGTGCTTCAGGACACGCACGCTGCTAAAGACATGCGCGATCGTCGCGACCTTCATCGCTCACCTCCTCCCAGGGTCAGTGCCCCGGCACCCACTGCCGGGGCGGATGTCCTATGCTAGGGAGAAGCTGACTAGCCGGGCTAGCCCGATTTGCAGGTCTATCCCGACTTTCCGGGGAACTCTGGGAGTATCGGCCTTATGCTTCAACCCTCTTCGAGTGTCCTAAAACGTCAAAGCGGGGAGAGGGGGACCGTGGCAAGCGAAACGACGATTAGGCTGGGGCAGGGCAAGCGGTGCGTGCAGGACGCCGTTTCCTACGCCATCGGGCACCGCATCCGGGTCGAAATCCTGGCGATTCTCAATGAAGGCGTGCACACTCACGACGAACTCGCCCGCATGACGGGCAGCTCCGTCAGCACCATCGGCCACCACATTAAAGAACTCCTTGACGAGGGCTCTATCGAGCTGGCCCGCACCGAGCAGGTGCGGAACACCACGCAGCACTACTACCGAGCGGTTTGCCTACCCTTCTTTACGGACGAGGAAGTTGCCGCGATGCCCCCGGAGACCAAGCAGGCGATCACCGGCGTGATCTTGCAGGCGATCATGGCTGAATCGATGGCCTCTTTCTGGGCGGGCCGGATGGTCGCGGACCCGCGCGTCTGGTTGTCTTGGCGCTGGTTCAACGTCGATGCCCAGGGTCGCGAAGACATTGCTGACGAGCAGGCCCGGTCATGGGCGCGGATACGCGAGATAGAGGCCGAAGCAGCCGACCGGCGCGCGAAGTCCGGTGAGAATGCAACGTCAGTCATCGTCGCCGAGATGGGTTTCATTCGCCACCGAACCGCACCCGTGCCGGCGCGCTCCATGTCAAAGGAAAAACTGACTAACGGCTGAATCCCGTTCGGGGCTTTGGTATTGATTGCTTAGAGACAGGTGATCGCCCCGCGAGACAGCGACAAAAGCGGGGCGGCTCCGGCTTAGGCAAGGTTGCTCCGACGGCGTAGGGCTGACCTCCGGCCGCCGTCGGGGTTTGATACCGCGAGACGGGGAGGCTTCCGGTGTACGCCAAACGCGACCAATCCAACCTCTGACAGGGCGGCGCGATGGACTGGATTTGGAACGCGCTCATTCAGCATTTCGTCCACCCGACCAAGGTTCACGTACTCGAAGCACTCCTCTGGATCGGCCAGCCCTTGTCTGCCGCCGACCTAGAGAACATCTTTGACGGCTCGCCAAAGCACGGGGTGATCACCTACCACATCAAATGCCTTGCCAACCCTGGAATTCTGGAATGCGTAGGGACCCGCCAGGTACGCGGTGCGACCGAGGAGTTCTATTGGCTCGTGGGGGTCAGCCGCGATGGGTGAGCGGGCAGGGTCGCCGCGGCGGCCTGAATGGGTGACGGAAGACGGACGGGCCGCATGGCTTCGAGCCTTGCTCTGGCTGGACTGCCGGCTAGGCAGCCAAGTTGCCGTTGGGGTCACGGCGGGATGGGCGTTCGAGACACATGGCGAGCTGCGCCACTGGCGAGGCATCATTGGCCTCTATCGGATCGGTGATGCTGGGCTCCTTGACTTGAACGATGCCAAGGACGCTATCCGCGTCCGCGAAAGTGGCGCGTATCCGGAGGTCGAGCAATTGGTTATCGAATTCGACAACGGAATCGCGTTGACGATCGGGGTCGTCGATGACGCTCCCAGCTCCTGCGAGAGCCCCGGCGAAGACGCCATGCGTGCAGCGGGGTCGAAGGGTCGTGAAGTTGCCGCTCGGCTGCGGCGCCGCCCCTCTTGACCCCTGAAGCGCACAGCGATTCCGTTGCGCCTACGCCCGCTGGCCCCCGACCGTCGGCTCGGGCGGCTCGATCGCCAGGTGCGGCAGCCGCCGCTCCAGCCAGGCGGGCAGGATCCAGGTCGCCCGGCCCAGCAGCTGCAGCGTCGCCGGCACCAGCAGGCTGCGCACGACGAAGGCGTCGAGGAAGACGGCGGTGGCGAGGCTGAGGCCGAACAGCTTCACGACCCGCTGGTCGATCAGCACGAAGGAGAGGAAGACGCAGACCATGATCGTCGCCGCGGCGGTGATCACGCGGCCGGTCGAGCCGAGCCCACGCGTCATCGCCTCCGAGGGGTCGCGGCGGTGCGTCCACTCCTCGTGGATGCGCGAGACCAGGAAGACCTCGTAGTCCATCGAGAGGCCGAAGACGATCGCGAACAGCATCACCGGGATGAAGGAGTCGATCGGCCCCGGCTCGACCCCGAACAGGCCGCCCAGCCAGCCGTGCTGGAAGATCGCCACGACGACGCCCAGCGAGGCGCCGATCGAGAGCAGGTTCATCAGCGCCGCCTGCACGGGGATCACCAGCGAGCGGAAGACGATCAGCAGGAGGAGGGCCGAGAGCAGCACGACGATCCCGATGAACAGCGGCAGCTTGGCGCTGAGCACGTGGCTGAAGTCGATCCCTCCGGCGGTCACGCCTCCGACCAGGATCGACGCCCCGGTGCCGGCCTCGACCGGCGGCAGGCCGGTGTCGCGCAGCCGGTTGACGAGGTCCGTGGTCGCCTGGTCCTGGGGCGCCGAGCGCGGGTAGGCGAGGAGCACCGCGGTGCGCCCGTTCGGCGTCAGCTGCGGCCGGCGACACCGAGGCGATGTCCGGATCGGCTCTCAGCGTCGCGGAGATGCGGGCGAGGGCGGCGCGGTCGTTGGCGCGCGGCAGGGTCGTCACCACCTGCAGGGGGCCGTTGAAGCCCTTGCCGAATCCCTCGGCGAGCAGGTCGTAGGCCTGGCGCGTGGTCTGGCCGCTTCGGGTCGTTGCCGGCGTCGCTGTTGCCGAGGCGCATCGAGAGCACGGGGGCCGCCAGCGCGAGCATGATCGCCAGCCCGGCGAAGGCGGCCGGCCAGGGGTGGCGCTGGATCAACAGCGCCCAGCGCGGCCAGAAGCCCGCGGGGACGGCCGCGCCCTCGGTCCCCGGCGGCTCCTGCACGCGGCGGCCGCGGCGCCACGGCGTGCCGATCCGCTCCCCGAAGCGCGAGAGCAGCGCGGGCAGCGCGGTGAGGGCGGCGAGCATCGTCATCAGCACGGCGAGGGAGGCGGCGACGGCGACGCCGTGGAGAAAGCCGACGCCGAGGGCGAACATGCCCAGCAGGGCGATGATCACGGTGCAGCCGGCGAAGACGATCGCCCGCCCGGCCGTGTCCATCGCCACCACGACAGCCGCGTCGACGTCGTCGCCCCGGTGGTAGTTCTCGCGGAAGCGCGTGACGATGAACAGCGAGTAGTCGATGCCCACGCCGAGGCCGATCATCACCGCGAGCTCGGTGGCGAAGTCGGGCATGTCGAAGACCTGGGAGCCGAAGGCGATCAGCCCGACGCCGGTTCCCAGGCCGAGCAGCGCGGTGACGACCGGCAGGCCCATCGCGACCAGCGAGCCGAAGCTGACCAGCAGCACGACGATCGCCGCGAAGAGGCCGATCGCCGTGGTCAGTCCGAAGGAGCGCTGCTGCGCCTGCTGGATCGCCTGGCCGCCGAGCTCCACCTGGAGCCGCTCGGAGCGGGACGCCTGGGCGAGCGAGATGACCCGGTCGACCGCCGATTTGGGCAGCTGGTTGGCGCGCCGGTCGAAGGCGACCGTCGCGAACGCGATGCGGCCGTCCCTGGAGATCGCGCCCGCGCCCTGCGGGCTGAATGGGCTGACCACGCCGCTCACGTGGGGCGACGCGGCCACCTGGCGCAGCATCCGCGAGATGCGGGCGCGCAGGCGCCGGCGCGTCGATCCTCCCCGCGGTGGCGCGCATGACGATCTGGTCCTCGTCGCCCGCCTGCGCCGGGAATTCGCGCTTCAGCAGGTCGATCGCCCGCTGGGTATCGGTCCCCGGCAGGGTGAAGTTGGTGGCCTGGCGGGTGCCGACCGCGCCGGCCCCGATCGAGACGGCGATCAGGATCGCGATCCAGCAGGCCAGGGTGACGCGGCGGTGGGCGATCGTCCAGCTCGCAACGCGAGCCGGCACGCCGGGCTTTGTCGGGCTTGCTGCGCTCAGGCTGGCCACCCTACCGACGATCTAACCTTGGGCCCCCGTGCGTGCGCGCCCCCTCGTCGCCGTCCTCGCCGTGCTGGCCGTCGTCGGCCTGCTCGGCTTCGGGCTGCTCAGCAAGGGCGCCGTCAAGCTCGCCGTCGGCGACCCGGTTCCGGACAGGGAGCTGCCGGTGCTGGGGGGTGGGGGACAGGGCAGGATCGCCGACTACCGGGGGCGCTGGGTGCTGGTCAACCTCTGGGCGTCCTGGTGCCCGCCCTGCCGGCGCGAGGAGCCGGCGCTGGAGCGCTTCTGGCGGAGCTGGCGCCGGCGCGGCCTGACCGTGCTCGGCATCGACGTCCAGGACAACGGCGGCGACGCGCTCGCCTTCGCTCGCCGCTACGGGATCGACTACCCGCAGCTGCGCTCGGTGGGCGAAGAGCGCAGCGCCGCCTTCGGCTCGAGCGGCGTCCCCGAGAGCTTCCTCGTCGACCCGCGCGGCCGCCTGGCGCTGATCTGGCGCGGCCCGCTCGACGAACGGCTCCTCCGCGAACGCGTCGTCCCGATCGTCGAGGGGTCGGGATGAGGCGCGCCCTCTTGCTCGCCGCGCTGGCGCTCGCCGCGCCGGCTCTCGCCGCTGCCTCGCCGCCGCGCCTCACCGACGTCGAAGCCGAAGTGATGTGCCCGATCTGCGGAACCCTGCTGGAGCTGTCGGAATCGCCGCAGGGGCAGCGCGAGCGGATCTTCGTCAAGCGGCTGATCGCCGCCGGCAAGACGAAGGCGGAGATCAAGGACGCGCTGGTCGCCCAGTACGGGCCGCGCGTGCTGGCGCTGCCGCGGGCCTCCGGCTTCGACCTCACCGCCTACCTGGTGCCGGCGATCGCCCTCCTCGTCGCCGCCGCGGCGCTGGCGGTCGCGATCGCGCGCTGGCGCCGCAACGCCCGTCCGCCGCCGGCGACTCCCGCCGCCTCGGGGCCGCAGGGCGAGGATGCCGAGCGCCTCGAGGCCGACATCGCCCGCTACGACCTTTAGCCGTCGCTACATCCGCTCGGGGGCGGAGATGCCGAGCAGCCCCAGCGCGGCGGCGATCGTGCGCATCGTCAGCAGGCAGAGGGCGAGGCGCGAGCGCTCTACCCCCTCGCCCTCGGCGCCGACCACCTTGCAGTCCCGGTAGAAGGCGTGGAAGTCGGCGGCGACGGTGGTCGAGTAGGCGCAGATGCGGTGCGGAGCGCGCCGCAGCGGCGGCCTCGCGCACCTCGTCGGGGAACTCGAGCAGGCGCTTGATCAGGGCCTTCTCGGCCGGCTCCAGCTGGGTGCCCGGGGTCGGGGCGCCGGCCTCCGCGCCAGCCTGCTCGGCGCCGCTCCTGCCTTGCGCAGGATGCTGGCGATGCGGGCGTGCGCGTACTGCACGTAGTAGACCGGGTTGTCGCTGGACTCGCGGCGGGCCAGGTCGAGGTCGAGGTCGACCGTCGTGTCGTGGCTGCGCCAGAGCATGAACCAGCGCGTCGCGTCGACGCCGATGTCCTCGATCAGCTCGTCGAGCGAGACGAAGTCGCCGCTGCGCTTCGACATCTGGGCGCGCTCGCCGCCTTCGACGATGTGGACGAGGCGCATGATCAGCACCTCGAGCGAGTCGGGGTCGGCGCCGAGGCCGGCGACGGCGGCGTGCAGGCGGGGGGCGTAGCCGTGGTGGTCGGCGCCGAGCACGTCGATCAGCCGCCCGAAGCCGCGCTCCAGCTTGTCCCAGTGGTAGGCGACGTCCGCCGCCAGGTAGGTCGGCTCGCCGCCGGCGCGGATCAGCACCCGGTCCTTGTCGTCGCCGAAGTCGGTGCTGCGCAGCCACAGCGCCTCCTCGCTGCGGTAGGTGTGGCCGCCCTCCTCGAGGCGGGCCAGGGCGGCGTCGACCTCGCCGCGCGCGTAGAGGTCCCGCTCCGAGAACCAGCTGTCGAAGCGGACGCCGAAGCGGTCCAGCGTCGCCCGCACCCCCTCGAGGACCAGCTCGACCCCGCGCCGGCCGAGCGCGGCGGAGTCCGCCGGATCGATCCCCTCGGCGCCCAGCCGCTCGGCCAGCTCGGCGACGTAGGCGCCTTTGTAGCCGTCCTCAGGCGGCTCCTCGCCGCGCATCCGCGCGGCGATCGAGGCGGCGAAGCGCCCAATCTGGCCGCCGGCATCGTTGACGTAGAACTCGCGCTCCACCTCGTGGCCGACCGCCTCCAGGAGGCGGACCAGCGCGTCGCCGTAGGCCGCGTGGCGACCGCCGCCGACGTGCAGCGGCCCGGTCGGGTTGGCCGAGACGAACTCGACCAGGATGCGTTCGGGCGTCTCCGTCCGGGAGCGCCCCAGCTCCTCGCCGGTCGCCGCCAGGCCGGCCATCGCGCCGCGGTACCAGGCGTCGGAGAGGTAGAGGTTGACGAAGCCGGGCCCGGCCACCTCGATTCGGGCGACGCTGCCGCCGGCGCCGAGGTCGCGCTCGAGCTCGGCGCGCAGCCGCTCCGCGGCGTCGCGGGGGCTTTCGCCGAGCGGCGCCGCCAGCAGCATCGCGGCGTTGGAGCTGTAGTCGCCCAGCTCCGGCTTGGGGGGGCGGTCGAGGGAGGGCTCGGGGCCGCTCGTCTCGCCGTCGCGCAGGGCGCGGGAGGCCCTGCCGACGGCGGAGCGCAGCTCGGCGATCGGGTCGGTGCTCACCGTCGCAATCGTATGGGCCGGGGCCGGGCCCGGGTACGCTGGCCGCCGTGCGGGTCGCGGTGATCACTGACATCCACGCCAACCTGCCGGCGCTCGAAGCCATTCTCGGCGCGATCGACGAGGCGGGCCCGGAGCAGGTCTGGTGCCTCGGCGACGTGGTCGGCTACGGCGCCGAGCCCGACGCCTGCGCCGACCTGGTCAGGGAGCGATGCGCGCTCTGCCTGGCCGGCAACCACGACATCGCGGTGCTGGGCGGCCTCGATGTCGCCTCCTTCTCGGAGTCCGCCGCCGAGGCGGTGCTCTGGACCCGCGAGAACGTGGCCGAGCGCACGCTCGAGCTGCTGCGCGAGCTGGAGCCGACCGGGCGGCGGGCGGGCATCGGCCTCTTCCACGGCTCGCCGCGCGACCCGGTCTGGGAGTACGTGCTCTCCGGCGAGCAGGCGGAGGCCTGCCTCGACGCGCAGGCGGAGCGGATCGGCCTGATCGGCCACTCGCACGTGTCGCTGTTCTTCACGCGGCCCTCCGAGGGCGGGCGCGGCGGAATCCGCGGTGGCCAGGTGGGCGACGGCACCGGGCTCGACCTCGGCAGCGGCGCCTGGCTCGTCAACCCGGGCAGCGTCGGGCAGCCCCGCGACGGCGACCCGCGCGCCGCCTGGCTCGAGCTGGACACCGATCGCGAGACGGCCCGCTTCCACCGCGTCCCCTACGAGATCGAGCGGGCGGCCGAGGCGATCGCCGCCGCCGGCCTGCCGGCCCGGCTTGCCGACCGGCTCTACGCCGGCCAGTGAGAGAAGCGCCAGATGCAGGCTAAATCCACCCTTAGAAGCGTTCTCTAGACTCGGCCGGAATGCCTCGCCTGGCCTCACCCGCGCTTGCCCTCGCGCTTGGCGTGGCCGCCGCGCTCGCGCTCGCCGCCTGCGGCGGCGGCGAAGCGAAGCTGCTGCCAGGCGAAACGGCGCGGCAGATAACCGCCAACCTCGACACCGTCAAGCAGCTCGCGGGCGAAGGCGACTGCGCCGGCGCCGCGAGCGCCGCGCGGCAGGTGAGCGAACAGGTCGAAGCGCTCGGCGGCGTCGACGCGAAGCTGAGGCAGGCGCTCCGCGACGGCGCGGCGCGGCTCAACGAAGTGGTGGCGAGCTGCGAAGGGACGACCAGCGAAGCGACCGTCCCGACCGAAGCCGAAACGACGACGGAAAAGCCCAAGGGGAAGGAAAAGCCGAAGAAGGAAAAGGCCGCGCCGGCGACGCCGGAAACCACGACGCCCTCGCTGCCGCCGCAGGCGAACGGCAAAGGCAAAGGGCAGGGCAATGGCAACGCCCCCCCGGGCGGCGAAGCGGAAGCCCCTTCCTCCGGCGGGGTAGGCGCCGGCGAACCGGCGGGCGAAGGGCACTGATGGCCACCGGCACCCTCTCCGGGCGCTACGAGATCGGCGAGCGGCTCGGATCGGGCGGCATGTCGAACGTCTACCGGGCCACCGACCGCATCCTCGAGCGGACCGTCGCGGTCAAGGTCCTCGCCGAGCACCTCTCCGACGACGAGCGCTTCGTCGAACGCTTCCGCCGCGAGGCGCTGGCGGTCGCCAAGCTGATCCACCCCAACATCGTCCAGGTCTACGACACCGGGGTCGACGACGGGCGCCACTTCATCGTGATGGAGTTCGTCGCGGGGCGCTCGGGGGCGCAGATCCTGCGGAGCCAGGGGCCGCTCGACTACGAGACCGCGGCCGAGGTGGGCATCCAGGCCTGCGCCGGCCTCGACTACGCGCACCGCCGCGGCATCATCCACCGCGACGTCAAGCCCGGCAACCTGATGATCGTCGGCGGCCCGGTCGGGGGCGGCGAGATGATCGTCAAGCTGACCGACTTCGGGATCGCGCGGGCGATCGAACAGACCCGCATCACCCAGGTCGGCTCGGTGGTCGGGACCGCCGCCTACCTCTCCCCCGAGCAGGTGCGCGGCGAGGAGGCGACCCCGGCGACGGACGTCTACGCGCTCGGCGTCGTCCTCTACCAGTTCCTCACCGGGCGGTTGCCGTACGAGGGCTCCAGCCTGGCCGAGCTGGCGGTGCGCCAGCAGAACGAGCAGCCGCTGCCGCCCAGCGCCTACAACGGCGAGGTGCCGGAGACGCTGGGGTCGGCGGTGCTGCGGGCGCTGGAGGGCGACCCGGCGCGCCGCTACGCCGGCGCCGACGAGCTGGCCGGCGGCCTGCGGCTGGGGCTGCGCGGCGAGGACGTCTCGCTGCCGCCCGCCGAGGAAGCGACGCCGACCCAGGTGCTGGGCGGCGAGGAGGCGACGCGGCGCCTCGAGCGGACCGAACGGCAGGCGGTGGCCGCGCCCCCGAGGCGTCCCGCCACGCGCCGCCCGCCGCCGCCCGCTCCCCCGGTCTGGCCGGCGGAAGCGGCCAGGCGGGGGGCCTTCTCCCGCTTCGCCAGGTTCGTGCTGGCGACGGTCGCGCTGGTGCTGATCGCGGCGGCGGTCGCCACGGCGGTGATCCTCGCGACCGAAAAGGCGAACGGCGTGAAGGCGACCGAAGTGGCCGGGAACTCGGTCAACAAGGTCGTCGACGAGCTGAAGGAACTGGTCAAGAAGAACACCGAATAGCCTGCGGCGCGGTGCGCCCGACGCTCTCGGTCCTGATCGTCTCCTGGAACAGCCGCGAGGAGCTGGCGCGGACGCTGCCGGCGCTGCTGCCGGAGCTGGGGGAGGGGGACGAGCTGGTCGTCGTCGACAACGACTCGGGCGACGGGACGCCCGAGGCGCTCGCCTCGCTCGCCCCCGCGGCGCGGCTGCTGCGCAGCGGCCGCAACGCCGGCTTCGCCGCCGCCTGCAACGAGGGCGCCGCGGAGGCGAAGGGCGACCTGCTCGTCATCCTCAACCCCGACGCGGCGCCGCGGCCCGGCTTCGGCGAGGCGATCCGCCGTCCCTGGGTCGAGGGGCGCGGCTGGGCCGCCTGGCAGGCGCTGGTCGCCGACCGGGACGGGAAGACGATCAACTCGGCCGGCAACCCCGTCCACTTCACCGGCATCGTCTGGGCCGGCGGCCACGGGCGGCCGCTCGACGAGGCGCCGCCGGCCGGCGAGGTGGCGGCGCTCTCCGGCGCCTGCCTGGCGATCCCGCGGCGCAACTGGGAGGAGGCCGGCGGCTTCCCCGCTGCACTTCTTCCTCTACCACGAGGACGTCGACCTCTCGCTGCGGCTGCGCCTCGCCGGCGGGGCGCTTGGGATCGAGCCGGCGGCGGTCGTCGACCACGACTACGAGTTCGGCTCCCGCCCCCACAAGTGGCGCTGGCTGGAGCGCAACCGCTGGGCCTTCCTGATCCGCGTCTACCCGGGGCCGCTGCTGGCGCTCGTCGCCCCCGCCCTGCTCGCCACCGAGCTGGCCCTGATCCCGGCCGCGGTCGCCGGCGGGTGGGGGAGGCAGAAGCTGGCGGCGAATACCGACGTCATCCGCTGGCTGCCCCGCCTGCTGCGCGAGCGGCGCCGCCTGCAGGCGACCCGCACGATCGGCGCCGCCGAGTTCGCCGCCTGGCTCACCCCCGACCTCGACTCCCCCTTCATCCCGGCGATCGCCCGCTCGGCCCCGGTCCGCGTTGCCCTGCGCGCCTACTGGCGCATCGTGCGCCTCCTGCTCCGCCGCGTCTGAGCTGCCGATGTCGGGGTTGACCCCGCCCTGGTGGGGGAAAACCCGACAGCGGGCGGGACGGACTCAGATCTTCAGCAGCAGGATCGTGTTGAGGATGAAGAGGACGGCGAAGAAGACGGTGGCGCGGTCGAGGTTGCGCTCGACCATTGAGCCGCCGCCGATCGAGCTGCCGCCGCCGCCGATCCCGAAGGCGCCCGAGAGACCCGCGTCTTTGCCCGAGTGCAGGAGGATGAGGAAGATCACGACGAAAGCGATGATCGCCTGGAGGACAGCGAGGATCGTGTACATGGGGCCAGTTTAGCTGCGGTCGAGTATCTCGATTGCCTCGCTGCGTAGCTCGGCGTCGAGCAGGGCGAAGTCCTCGTCGGAGAGCTTGCCCGCCGCGTGGTCGAGCTCGGCGTCGCGGATCTCGCGGTACTTGGCCTCCTTCAGCGCCTCCAGCTCGGTGTCGGCGCTCGGCCTGCGCCGCGTCCAGCGCGCCGGCCAGATAGCGATCAGCGCGCCGGCGAGGGCGATCAGGCCGCCGATCCAGATCCAGGTGACGAGCGGGTTGACGATGACGCTGGAAGGTCGCCGGGGACGCTTCGGAGACGTAGCCGGCGGCGATCCGCTTCGCGGTGTCGAGCTGCAGCTGTTCGATCTTGGCGAGCGCGGCGGCGCGCAGGCTCGGGTTGGCCAGCGCCGCGCGCATCAGCGCTCCCACCGCTTTGCACTGCGGCGGCGTGCCCGGGCCGCCCGCCACGCACGCCTTGAAGCCGCGTCGGCGGCGCGGGCGTGGCGCTGCACAGCGGCGATGTCCGGCTGCTCGGCGGTCCAGAAGTCGCTTCCGAGGCCCGCCTTCAGGCCGATTTCACTGTCCGCTTCGCCGCCGAAGTAGCTGGAGATCGTCGGCGCCGTCACCCCGGTCGGGCGGTAGAAGCGTCGGGTCGGATACAGGGTGAAGGCTTCGCCGTCCCTTGTCACCCGCAGCACGGCGCCGGCGGTGAAGGCCAGGCTGTCGACGCTGGCGGTCGGCCGCACGTAGGTGACCCGTGCGGCCGTCGACGACGGTGCTCTGGCCGGGCCGCAGCGTCACTTCGCGGTTGGTCTGGAAGCTGGAGGAGGCGGCGATCCCGATCAGCAGCACCGCGACGCCGGCGTGGACGACGTAGCCGCCGTAGCGGCGCCGGTTGCGGGAGGTGACGGCGAGCAGCGCCGCCGGCGAGCGAGCCGCCCGGCGATGCGCGCGCCGCGCCGCCGCCCCCTGCCAGAACTCCTGCGCCAGCCCGGCCAGGGCGAAGGCGGCGAAGACGAAGAGCGCGAAGGCCCACGGCTTGCGGGCGGCGTCGGTCGCGACGAGCGAGCACGAGCGGCGATCGCCGCGGCGAAGATCGCCGGCCGCACGGAAGACCCGCCTCGCCGAGGCCCAGCTGACCCGCCGCCAGGCGAGCAGCGGCCCGATTCCCGTGAACAGCACCAGCAGGATCGCCAGCGGCGTCGTGTAGCGGTCGAACCAGGGCGCCGCCAGCGAGGACTTGTTGCCCGTGAACAGCTCGGAGATCAGCGGGAAGAAGGTGCCCCAGAAGATCGCCGCGCAGAGCGCCACCAGCAGCAGGTTGTTGACCAGGAAGACCGCCTCGCGCGAGAGCGAGCGAGTCGATCCGCTTCTCGGAGCGCAGGTCGTCGAGGCGGGAGACGATCAGCGCCGCCGAGCCGATCAGCGACGACCGCGATCAGGCCGAGGATGTAGGGGCCGACGGTGCTGTTGCCGAAGGCGTGGATCGACTGCAGCACGCCGGAGCGGACCAGGAAGGTGCCGAGCAGCGCCAGCGAGAAGGTGGCGACGATCAGGCAGGCGTTCCAGACCTTCAGCATCCCGCGCTTCTCCTGGACCATGATCGAGTGCAGGAAGGCGGTGCCGGCCAGCCACGGCATCAGGGCGGCGTTCTCGACCGGGTCCCAGGCCCAGTAGCCGCCCCAGCCCAGCTCGCTGTAGGACCAGCGGGCGCCGAGCAGCAGGCCGAAGCCGAGGAAGCGCCCAGGCGATCAGCGCGAAGCGGCGCGTGGCGCGGATCCAGGCGGCGTCGACGCGGCGGGTGACGAGGGCGCCGATCGCGAAGGCGAAGGGGATCGTGAAGGCGACGTACCCCGAGTAGAGCATCGGCGGGTGGATCATCATGCTCGGGTGCTGGAGCAGCGGGTTGAGGCCGATCCCGTCGGCCGGCGCCGGGCTCAGCGTCGCGAAGGGGTTGACGCCGCCGGCGAACAGCATCAGGCCGGTGAAGAAGGCGGCGACCCCGGCCATCACCGCGGTCGCCCAGGGGACCAGCTCGCGCAGCTTGTCCCGGGTCGAGTAGAGCGCCGCCGAGGAGGCGATCGAGAGCACCCAGGCCCAGAGCAGCAGCGAGCCTTCCTGGCTCGACCACATCGCCGCCAGCTTGTAGAAGGCCGGCGTCTCGATCGAGGAGTGCTGCTGGACGATGTGGAAGGAGAAGTCGTTGCGGGCGAAGGCGAGCTCGATCAGCGACGACGCAGAGGGTGAGCAGCGCGCAGCAGCGCGTAGACGGCGCGGCGCGAGGCGTCGACCCAGCGTTCGTCGCCGTGGCGGCCGGCGAGCGCCGCCACCGCCGCGAAGACCGCGGTGAGGAAGGCGAGCGCCAGCGCGGCGCTGCCGAGGCTAGCCATTCGAGGTCGTGAACTTCGATGGGCACTTGGTGATCAGCGTGTCGCGTTCGCCGACGAAGGTGCCGTCTCGCATCCTCCCGGTGAGGACGATCTCACGCCCGCCGCGGAAGGGGTCGGGGATGGTGCCGGTGTAGCTGACCGGAACGCTCTCGCGGGCATTGGCGCGGTCGGCGACGCGGAAGCGCAGGCTGTCGCCGTCGCGCTGAACCGATCCCCTGACGACCCTGCCCGTCACCTCGTAGCTGGTGCCGGGCGCGGCGCCGAGCAGTTCCGAGGGCTGCTTCGCTTCGGTCGCGGCGCTGAACGACGTGTAGACGAGCGCCCCTGCGAGCAGGACGGCAGCGCCGAGGGCGGCCACGAGCCGGATCTTTCGCTTGCGGCTGGGGTCCACGAGGCCCGCGATTATCGCAAGGCGCGCGCCGCGCCAAAGCCGGGAGCCGTCGCAGCGTCGCCGCCCCTCGAAAGCCGGTCTTGAAAGCCCGTTGACACGGTTCGCTACCTTGTCAACGGTCCGAACTCCACACCCGACTTTGACAAGGAGAGCCGTTTCATGGAGGCAGCGACTCACACCGTCAGCCACGAGCCCCTTGCCACCGCCTGGCGCGACCCGAAGCGCTACGCCTGGCTGCTCGGCCTGATCGTGCCGCTCTCGCCGTTCATCGCCTGGGCCTACGTCCAGCTGACCGGGCTCGGCGCCTTCTGGTTCTTCGGGCCCGTGCTCGTCTTCGGGATCTTCCCGGTGATCGACGTCCTGCGCGGCCTCGACAAGGACAACCCCCCCGACAGCGTCATCAAGTGGCTCGAAGCAGGATCGCTACTACCGCTGGTGCACCTACGCCTTCCTGCCGCTCCAGTACGCGGGCCTCGTCTTCGCCTGCCGGCTGTGGGCCGACGGAGGCCTCTCGACTGTCGACGGCATCGGCCTGGCGCTGACGATGGGCATCGTCAGCGGCATCGCGATCAACACCGCCCACGAGCTCGGCCACAAGCGCGCCGGCCTGGAGCGCTGGCTGAGCAAGGTCGCGCTCGCCCAGAGCGGCTACGGGCACTTCTTCATCGAGCACAACCGCGGCCACCACGTGCGCGTCGCGACCCCCGAGGACCCGGCCAGCGCCCGCCTCGGCGAGAGCTTCTGGGCCTTCCTGCCGCGCACGGTCGCCGGCAGCCTGCGCTCGGCCTGGGGCCTGGAGCGCGCCCGGCTCGCCCGCGGCGGGCGCTCGTCCTGGACGCTCCGCAACGACATCCTCAACGCCTGGGCGATGACCGCGCTGCTGTTCGGCGGCCTCACCGCGGCCTTCGGCCTCGTCGTCCTGCCGTACCTGCTGGCGCAGGCGGTGCTCGGCTTCTGCCTGCTCGAGGTCGTCAACTACCTGGAGCACTACGGCCTGCTGCGCCAGAGGCGCGAGGACGGCCGCTACGAGCGCTGCCGCCCCGAGCACAGCTGGAACAGCAACAACGTCGCCTCCAACGTCCTCCTCTACCACCTGCAGCGCCACAGCGACCACCACGCCAATCCGACCCGCCGCTACCAGGCGCTGCGCCATGTCGACGAGGCGCCGCAGCTCCCCACCGGCTACGCGGGCATGATCCTGATCGCCCTCGTCCCGCCGCTCTGGCGCCAGGTCATGGACCGCCGCCTGCTCGACCACTACGGGGGCGACGCCCGCCGCGCCAACATCGCGCCGCGCGCCCGGGCGAGGGTCGCGACGCGCTACGGAGCGCCGGCGTGAGCGTCTGGCAACTGCCCCGGCTGCGGCTATCTCTACGACGAGGAGGCCGGCCACCCGCGTGAGGGCTTCCCGCCGGGGACGCCTTGGAGCGAGGTGCCCGACGACTGGCACTGCCCCGACTGCGGCGTCTTCGACAAGGTCGACTTCGAAGCGGCCTCCGAGCCGGACGAGTGAGCGCGCCGGCCGCGTCCGATGTCACGATTGGGGGGATGGCCACCGCCCCCGAGCGAGCTCCCTACCCCGTCGCGGCTCGCCGGCTGTTGCGCGAAACGCTCTTCGCGGCCGCCCGCGACGAGCTGCAGGAGCGCGCCTGGTCCGAGATCACGATGGCCGACGTGGCGAGCGCCGCCGGGGTCAGCCGCCAGACCCTCTACAAGGAGTTCGGCAGCCGCGACGAGTTCGCCCAGGCCTTCGTGATCCACGAGGGCGAACGCTTCCTCGACGCGGTCGAGGCCGCCGTCCGCGAGCACCTCGACGACGCCCGTGCGGCGGTCGACGCGGCGCTCGGCGTCTTCCTGCGCACCGCCGGCGAGGACGCGCTGGTCCGTGTCCTGCTCAGCGACGACGGCACCGGCGGCATGCTGCCCTTCGTCACGACGCAGGGCATGCCGGTGGTCCATTGGGCCACGGGCCGCCTCACGGCCGTCATCCGGGAGGGCTGGCCCGAGGCGCCCGCCGCCAAGGCGCAGCTCCTCGCCGAGTCGCTCGTCCGCCTCGCGATCAGCTACGTGACCGCGCCCAGCGGCCCCCCCGAGGCAACCGCCGCCCAGGCCGGCGAGCTGCTCGGCCCCTTCATCGACGAGGCGCTGGGAGCGACTGCCTAACCGCAGCGGGCGGCGAGCTTCTAGTCTTTCCCATGTGTTCAAGGGACAACGCGACAAGGGAGAGGGGCGCTCGGTGGGGAAGATGAGACGGAGGGTTTTCGCAATCGTCGTTCTGGGCCTGGCCCTGCTGGGCGCTGGCCTGGCGCAGGCCGCGGAAACGACGCGAGCCGAATACGTCGCCGCCGTGGAACCGATCTGCAAGGCGAACACGCAGGCGAACAAGACGATCCTGCGCGGCGTCAAGTCCGACGTGAAGCGGGGCAGGCTGAAGCTCGCCGCCCGCAAGCTGGCGCGCGCCGCCGCCGCCCTCCAGAAGACCCTGCGGGAACTGAAGGCCGTGCCGCAGCCCGCCGCCGATGAAGCCCGCCTCGCGAAGTGGCTCGGCTACATCAAGATCGAGGTCGGGCTGCTGCAGCGCATCAGCAGGAAGCTGAAAGCGGGCGACAAGGTCGGGACGGAGATGGCGCAGGTGCGTCTCGAACACAACGCCAACCTCGCCAACAACGCGGTCCTCGCCTTCGAATTCGCCTACTGCAAATTCGAACCCTCGAAGTTCATGTAGGGGGCTGTCCAGGCCGGGCATCCCCGCATGGGCTTCCGTTTGCCGAGCGTCAGCCGCACCCAGTGCCTGATCGGCACCTTCACGCTGCTCGCCGCGGCGCTGATGCTGTGCTTCGACGGGACCAGGGACGGCGACCTCTACCTCCAGCTCGCCAGCGGGCGCTTCATCGCGACGCACGGTCTCTCTGCCGTCGATCCCTTCCAGACCATCGCCCACGGCGAGCCCTGGCTCAACCAGCAGTGGCTGACCGAGCTGCTCGTCTACAAGGTCGCCCACTGGATCGGCGTGACCGGGCTGACCATCGCCTACGCGGCGCTGCTCGCGGCGCCGCTGGCGCTGCTGCTGTGGCTCTGCCGTCGCAAGGGGGTCGCGATGATGATCGCGCTCGTCGCCTTCTACTGCCCCGGGCTCTGGGTGATCGTCCACCCGAGGGCGGCCGGCTTCACCGTCCTCGCCTTCTCGCTGCTGGTCGCGATCCTCGTCGCCACCTGGCTGCGGCCGGCGCAGGGGCCGACCCCCCGCCGCCTGCGCTGGGCCGTGCCGGCGACGCTCCTCGTCTTCGCGCTCTGGGCGAACCTCCACGGAGGGTTCGTCGCGGGCCTGCTGCTGATCGGCCTGCTCGCGGCCGGGCTCACGCTGGACCACCGGCTGGGGATGCCGAGCACAGCCGGTCCCAGGCGCATCGGCGTGCTGGCGCTGACCGGGCTGCTCGCCGCGGTGACGGTCATGCTGGCGACGCCGCTCGGCAGCGCGGTCTGGTCCTACCTGGCGAGCTTCCACAATCCGGCGATCTCGGTGATAAGCAGCGAGTGGCTGCCGGCCTTCCAGTCGCCGCTGGCGCTCGCCTACCTGGGCGCCGCGGCCGCCTTCGCCGCCTGGACCTGGGCGAGGAGCCGCGCTCACCGGTCGCTGGCCCCGGCCCTCGTCACCGCCGCGTTCCTGCTCTTCGCGCTCGTCTCCCTGCGCAACATCATCTTCGTGGGCCCGGTGCTCGCCCTGTTGATCGCCACCACCGCTCCCGATCGGGAGGAGCGGATCCCGCCCCAGCTGATCGGCCTGGTCGCAGCCGCGTCGGCGGCGACGGCGCTGGTCTGGGCGGTCACGGTGGGGCCGGCCCGCAACGAGCGCATCCTCAGCGCGCGGCTGATCGGCTACGCGCTCAGCCACCCGCCGCGCAGCGGGCACATCGCCGCCTACGCGGGGATCGGCTCCTACATGCTCTGGCGCTCGCCCCGCGCCCCGGTCGTGCTGGACGGGTGGCTCGAACACTTCTCCCCGGCCGAGCTGCGCGGCACCTACGCGGTGCTCGACGGGCACGCGGCCGACCCGACCCGCTACGTGCGCCGCCTCGAGATCGGCGCCGTGATCGCGAACCGGGCGGCGGCGATCCGCGCCCTGCGCGCCCACGGCTTCACGGTAAGGCTGAGGACGGGAGCGGGCGCGTACCTGGTCAGGCGGTAGGCGCCGCTGGCCGCTGAGCCACCTGCGCCCGCGTAGCACCGCTTGTACGTGGGATGGATTTGCGGCCGCCGACAGTCGCGACCCACCACCTGGTCGAGCCGCCGGACTAGACCCTGGAGGAAAATTCAAGCGTTCCGATATATGCTCGTACTGTTTTCTGATGTACGGCAATCGAAACGAAGGAGACCAAGTGAGAAAGCCATCGCCGGCGTTGGTCATCGCGTGCTTGGCATTGTTCATGGCGTTGGGTGGAACCGGCTACGCCGCCACGCAGCTCCCCTCGAGCAAGGGTCAGGCCACTGCGAGCAGCGCCGGGAAGCGCGGGCCACGCGGATTCCGTGGACGAAGAGGACCGCGCGGACCGCAGGGATTGCAGGGCGTGCCGGGACCCGCAGGCAACGACGCATTCGGTACCCTCGTCTACAGGGCCGGGGCCGCAGTTGAAATCGCGAACGGTGAACAGGGGTTCGTAACCGCACAGTGCGAAGCGGGGTTCCACGCTACGGGGGGCGGGGTAATTGCGTCAGCTGAAGTCCCTGGCGAGGAGGTGAACTCCTCCTATCCGTCCAAAGCCAGCGGAGAACCGTCGAACACCGGCTGGTCCGCGTTCGTGGACAACGAAACCGGAAACCCACAGACCGCACAGGCATACGCGATCTGCGCCAAAGCGGGAACGGTAGTCGGCCCGTAGGGGTCTGAAGCCCCCCTGGCCCCAGAGGGGCCAGGGGGGCACCACGAACTCCGGGTATTCCATGTCGAGATCCGCGATGCGACCGGGGACTGGTTGTCGCCCGGCTACCATATGCAGCGTGACGACCCGAGAGAAGGCCCACGCAGTTCTGGATCATCTACCTGAGGACAGAGTAGATGCGGCGCTGGCTGCCCTTGAGGCAGTCGAAGGGAAGGACACCTCTGTAGAGGCGATCCTCGCTCGCCACGGCGAGCAGCGGCTTGACCCCAAGGAGTTCGAGCACCACTTTGGGTCGCTGCCGACGGCTGCCAGCTCCCGCCGAGCGGCGTCGCCAGCCGACGGCCCCGCCATCTCGGCCTCAAAGCGCGGCTCAGGGTCGTAGGCGACCGGGGGCGGCAGTGTCTCCCCGTCGCCGTTCGGCAAATCGGCCAAGGAGGACGCCGAGCCAGAGAAGGATGGCCGGGTAGATGAACGAGGAGATCCCCGGCGGAGAAAACAGCGGCGGCTCGCCGTCGTGCCACGGGCTCCGGTACCCGGTCACTTGAAGGTAGCCGAGCGACAGAAGGGGTCCGATCAGCGCGAGAAGCACCCACGGACGGCGTACGAGGATTCCGACGGTGATCGGCAAGCCGATCACCAGAATGCCCGCAACCGTCGAGTGGAGAGCATCGTAGGTTCCCTGCGAGTAGATCGAGACCTGTTTTTGCTCCAAATAGGCCCAGGTGCCAATGACGACGGCGAAGGCCACGGTCACGATGATGCGAGTCCGGGTTCCCATATGGATCATTATCCGCCTTCAGCGGGAAGTTTCGTGTCCGATTGGCGCACGAGTCCCGCGGGCGATTCCTGACTTGGCCGCCCTACAACACGAAAACCCCCGATTGCCCGGGGGCTTCCGATGCGGCTGAATGGAGTCGAACCATCACGGGCCTAACGGCCCACAAGGCCCTCAACCTTGCGCGTCTACCAGTTCCGCCACAGCCGCGTGAGGGGGGCCGATTCTAGTTGGTCGGCGCCGCTGCGCGGATCGGGAGGGGCGCGGTCGAACGGCGCCGGCGGCGTGGGCTCTGCCGTTGATGGGCGGCGCGGGCCTTGCGGTTCGCGGGCGGCGCTTGCGGGTGTCCGGGCCAGCCGGTAGCCTGCGAACAGGTGTTCGAGCAGCGCGACATGTGGCGGCGGTGAGGAGGACCGCACGATGGACCTCGACCTGACCAAGAGGCAGAAGGAGATCTTCGACTTCATTCGTCGCTATGCGGCGAAGACCGGCTACCCGCCGACCGTGCGCGAGATCGGCAAGGCGGTCGGGCTGCATTCCTCCTCGACCGTCCACGCCCACCTTGCGAACCTCGAGAAGATCGGGCTGCTGCGCCGCGACCCGTCGAAGCCGCGGGCCATCGAGCTGATCTTCGACCGCGCCAAGCGGACGATCATGCCGGGCGGCGGGCTGCCGCTGGTTGGCCAGGTCGCGGCGGGGGAGCCGATCCTCGCCGAGGAGAACATCGAGGAGTACATCGAGATCCCCGACCTGATCGGCGGCGAGGACGGCGACTACATCCTCCAGGTGCGCGGCGAAAGCATGGTGGGCGCCGGCATCTTCGAGGGCGACTACGTGGTCGTGCGCCCGGCCGAGGAGAGCGGCGACGGCGAGATCGTCGTCGCCCTGGTCGGCGACGAGGCCGACCGTGAAGCGCTTCTACCGCGAGGCCGACCACATCCGCCTCCAGCCCGAGAACCCGGCGATGGAGCCGATCCGCACCACCGACGCCACGGGTCCTGGGTCGCGTGATCGGCGTCTTCCGCAAGGTCTGAGCGCGTTTGATGAGTTGACCTTTCATGTGGGGGCCAACGACCAAACGGCGAGATTATGCGAGGCAAGCAGCCGCCGAAAACCAAGCCTGGCTAGGACGCAGGGAGGGCGGTGAGGGGAGCGCACTGTTCTGTGCGTGACCCGATCCGACCGACCGAGGACGCCGCCAGGCGCCGGTTTGCAGGCGGCCGCTCAGGGTTTACCATGCTTAGGCGGGCTGAGCGACCGCGGGGGGAGAGAAAACCCCTCGAGGAAAGTCCGGACACCAAAGGGCGAGGGCGGTGGGTAACGCCCACCCGGGGAAACCCGCGGGAAAGTGCCACAGAAAGACACGGCCGATGGCGCGGCCACACGTGAGCCGCGTACAGGCAAAGGTGAAATGGTGCGGTAAGAGCGCACCGGCGTCGCGGTGACGCGGCGGCCAGGCAAACCCCGCCCGGTGCAAGGCCAAGCAGGACCGTCGACCCTGCCCGGCGAGGTCCAGGTAGGCCGCAGGGCCGCTTCAGGCGGCCCCTTCGGGGCTGCGGCCCCGAAGAGATAGATGGCCGCTCACGACAGGATCCGGCTTACAGGCCCGCTAAGGAGAGGGCCCCGCAAGGGGCCCTCTCCGATGTCTCCGCCGGCGCTCTCCGGGTGCAGCCCTGGCGAGCCTGCCCTGCGAGGGGCCGATCCGGCCGGCATCTCGAGCGCCCGCACAACCTGTTGCACATATTTCTGTCTTAGCTTTGCTAATCTGCCGCCAACTTCCGCTGAATCTCCGCCTACATATCGCGGGGAGCGGGGGACCCAATGGTTGGGGCGAATCGCCGGCATCTGCCGCGTAGCGCAGCTCTTTCAGCGCGAGCCCGTCAGCTAACCCCGCAAGCGTCAGGAAAGAGAATGCAAGGCAGGCGAAGACCGCCGTGGGCGGAAAGACAATCTACGACGTGGGCGCGCGACCGGCAGGCGCTCGCAGCGGCCATGCGCGCTGGGCGGCGCTGCTCGCGGTCGCCGCGGCGATCGCGTCCGCCGCCGTCTCGGCGCAGGCCGCGACCGGCGGCGCCTCGAGCCTGGCCTCGGCGCGAAGCCGCCGCGGCCGGGCAGAACTCGCCTTCAGCCCGATGCGGACCGCCGGCGCCACCTGGTATGGCCCGGCCTCTACGGCCGCCACACCGCCTGCGGCCAGGTCCTGCGCCCGCGCACGATCGGCGTCGCCCACCGCAGCCTGCCCTGCGGGACGACGGTCAAGTTCGTCTACCACGGCCACTCCCTGGTCACCCAGGTGATCGACCGCGGCCCCTACACCACGGGCAACTCCTGGGACCTGACCAACGGCGCCCGCATAGCGCTCGGATTCGAACGGCGCGGGCCAGGTCCACTACGCGGTCGCGCTCAGCTACGCCCGCCACTGACCGGCGAGCGCTTCGCCGCGCCGGCGGCTAATCTTCCGCTGCTTAAGCCGGATTTCTACGAGAGGAGCAAGGGCATGCTCGAGGTCTTCCCATGGGGCGTCGTCGCGCAGTTCGACGCGCAGGCGCGGTCGGCTGGCGTCGGCGACCTGGCGGACGGCCGCCCTTGCGGCCCTGAGCGGCGCTGGTCGCGAGCGCGGGCGCGGTCGACGACTGACACGCACGACGGTCGTGCTCGGCCAGACGGCGACGACGCCCGAACCCCTCCTGCCCGGGGCCTGCCCTGCCAGGCGGTCGGCAGCGTCACCGGCTTCCAGGTCAGCAACGGCCAGCTCAAGCTGCCCTTCCACGTCCCCCGCAACGGCAGGATCACCGCCTGGACCCTGACCCTGTGCCCAGCCGACCCCCAAGCAGCGTTCCTTCTTCAACAGCTTCTTCGGGACGCCGCCCGAGGCGCGGCTGGCGATCCTGCGCCGCGTGCCCCGCACCAACCCTCCTCGCTACAGCCTGCAGCGCCAGGGCGCGGTCAAGGTGCTCAGCCCCTACCTGGGGCAGACCGTCAAGTTCGGCGCTTCGCTGCCGGTTGAAAGGGGCGAGATCGTCGCCCTCACCGGTCCCGACCTGGGCGCCCGCCTTTGCCCAGGGCCTGCCCTCCAACAACTCCTGGAGGGCCAGCCGCGAACCCGGCAAATGCACCAACCCCACCGACGTGCGCCAGGGCCAGCCACAGACCAGAATCGGCAGGCGGGCCACCTACGGCTGCCTCTACAGCCGTTTACACCGCGAGGTTGCTCTAGCACGGCCGTGACGCGCTGGGCAAGCACCGAGGAGCAGGGAGCTGAGCTGCTCCCCGGCGACCGAGGAGAGGTGCGCCGCCCCAGGCGTAGCCGAGGGCAGTACCCTCGGGCGTTGCCTGGTCTTGGGCAGGGCCGCCGCGCTCGCGATCAGGCTCTGGAACTCGTTGAGGGCGAGGTGGCCGACCGCCTCGAGGATCTCCTCGTCGGTCCAGCCGATCTCACGCGCCTCCTCGTGGAGGTGCAGCGGGGGAGGGCCGTCCGCATCAAGCGCCGCCTTCAGGTAGCTCGAGCAGCGCCGCCTCCTTGGGGTCGGAAGAGCTGAAGCTGCGGGCGCGGGAGACCTCGTCGAGGCCGAGCCCGGCGCGCCGCGCTGACTTCGCATGCTGGGCGATGCTGTAGTTGTCCTCGCGGTGCTCGGCGACCGCCAGGGCGATCCTCTCGCGGGTCGCCTGCGGCAGTACCCCGCCGCGCAGCTCCGAGCGCATTCGGGTGTAGGCGCGGAGTACCGCCGGCGCTCCGGCGAGAACGCCGACGAACTTGGTGACCGCGCCTCCGGTCGCCTGGATGCTCTTGATCAGAGGGGCGCTCTCATCAGGGGCCGTCAGCTCGTCGTGGATCTGGAATCTGCTCACTGCTGTTTTTACCGTCACGTTGCTTCCCGCTTCCGTCTCCGATGGGCGAATTTCGCTTCACAGAGCCTTTACGTGGCCTTTACTTTACTTTGAGCCAATACTTACGAGGAGTAAGTTATACCTGGTTCTTGTCGATGCTTGCAAGCCGGATCTCGAATGCCTCCGACCGGAAGGACGTCCGATATGGGCCGGTCCCACCGACGGTCTACCCGGATTACGGTTCGCACCTCGCCGGTTCAGTTGCGCCTATCGTCGCGGCACAAGCGCCGAAAGGAGGCCGGAATGGCAGAGCAACCCAAGAGTGCCGCTGACGTCGCCGAGATCGTCAAGCAGAGCGACGTCCGCTTCGTCCGCCTCTGGTTCACCGACGTGCTCGGCCAGCTGAAGAGCTTCTCGATCAACGCGGCCGAGCTCGAGGACGCCTTCGAGGGCGGCATGGGCTTCGACGGCTCCTCGATCACCGGCTTCAACCCGATCGAGGAGTCCGACATGATCGCGATGCCCGATCCCTCGACCTTCGCCCTGATCCCTGGCGCCCCGAGCAGGAGAACGCCGTGGCGCGCATGTTCTGCGACATCCGGGTCCCGGGCGGCGAGCGCCTACGAGGGCGACCCGCGCTGGATCCTGCGCCGGGCGCTGAAGCGGGCCGAGGAGCTTGGCTTTGACGCCTACAACGTCGGCCCCGAGCTCGAGTACTTCTACTTCCGCTCGGCCAAACCGCCGGGCGGCGTGCCCGAGGTGCTCGACGAGGGCGGCTACTTCGACCTGACGACGCTTGACGCCGGCTCCGACCTGCGGCGCG
The DNA here is from genome assembly GCA_963696185.1 of uncultured Solirubrobacterales bacterium. Lineage (GTDB taxonomy): Bacteria > Actinomycetota > Thermoleophilia > Solirubrobacterales > 70-9 > VRUE01. The sequence goes on along the minus strand of OY968825.1, from coordinate 612,948 downwards.
AGACGGTGCTGGCGCTGGAGAAGATGGGCATCCATGTCGAGTACACCCACCACGAGGTCGGCCCCTCCCAGCACGAGGTCGACATGCGCTACAAGAACGCGCTTGAGATGGCCGACGACTGCATGACCTACCGGATCGTGGTCAAGGAGTACGCGATGAAATACGGCTGGCACGCAACCTTCATGCCGAAGCCGCTGTTCGGCGAGAACGGCTCCGGAATGCACGTCCACCAGTCGCTCGAGCAAGGACGGCCAGAACGCCTTCTATGACGCCGACGACCAGTACTTCCTCTCGGCGACCGCGAAGGCGTTCATCGCCGGCCAGCTCAAGCACGCGCGCGAGATCTCCCCGCTCTTCGCGCAGTGGGTCAACTCCTACAAGCGCCTGGTCCCTGGCTATGAGGCGCCGGTCTACCTGGCCTGGTCGCGCCGCAACCGCTCGGCGCTGATCCGGGTGCCGCTCTACCACCCCGGCAAGGAGGGCGCGACCCGCGCCGAGCTGCGCTGCCCGGACCCGGCCTGCAACCCCTACCTCTGCTTCGCCGGGATGCTGCAGGCGGGGCTGGAGGGGATCGAGAAGGGCTACGAGCTGCCCGAGCCGATGGAGCAGAACCTCTACCACCTCTCGCCAGGAGGAGCTGCGCCCACCAGCGGGATCGAGCAGCTGCCGGCGACGCTGGGCGAGGCGATCGAGATGGCGGCCGAGTCGGAGCTGGTGCTGCGGACGCTCGGCGAGCACACCTTCCGGCGCTTCGTCGAGATCAAGCGCCAGGAGTGGGACGAGTACCGGGTCCAGGTGACGCCCTATGAGATCGAGAACTTCCTGCCGATGCTCTAGAGCGACTGCGGGCTCGAGGGCGCGCGGGGGTCGGTGGTCGGGGCCTGGCAGGTGAAGTGCTCGCAGACGTAGGCGGTGGGCAGGCCGTCGACGGCCGTCCTTCCCTGCAGGAGGGCGGGTGGGTCGTGTCCTCGGGGCCGCCGGCCAGGACGAGGTGGGGGCGAAAGCTGCGAGCGCGCACGACCGGGCGAGCCCGCCAGGTCCTCGCCGACCAGCGCGACCTCCTTGGTCGGGGAGAGGTGGAAGTCGAGGGCTCGGAGCAGGTGGGCGAAGGCCTCGGGGTGCCGCGGCGCCGGCCTGGCGAAGAGGCGCAGGACGCCGACTCGGCCTGCGCCTCGTAGGCGCGCTCGCCGGTCAGGGCCGCGAGGCGCAGCAGGCCCAGCGCCGCCGAGGAGTTGCCCGAGGGGATCGGGTGGTCGCCGATCTCCTTGCGGCGGGCGATCAGCGCTTCGTGGTCGTCGGAGGTCGAGAAGAAGCCGCCGCGCTCGGGGTCGCCGAAGCGGGCGATCATCGTGTCGGCGAGCGCCAGGGCCTCCTCGAACCAGCGCTGCTCGAAGGTCGCTTCGTAGAGGGTGAGCAGGGCCTCGAGCAGGAAGGCGTGGTCCTCCAGGTAGGCGTTGAGGCGGCGCCTCGCCGTCCTTGTAGGTGCGCAGCAGGCGGCCCTCGGCGTCGCGCAGCGAGTCGAGCAGGAACTCGGCGCAGCGGCGCGCCGCCTCGAGGTAGTCGGGGCGGCCGAGCGCCGCGCCCGCCTCGGCGAGGGCGCCTAGCATCGAGCGCGTTCCAGGCGGTGAGGCGCTTGTCGTCGAGGCCGGGCCGGACGCGCTTCTCGCGGGCCTCGAGGAGGGCTCGACGGGCCTCGGCGAGGCCGGCCGGCTCGCGGCGCCGCCGCGCCGCCCGCCAGGTGGAGGACGTTGCGCCCCTCGAAGTTGCCGCGCCTCGGTGACGCCGTAGAACTCGATCGCCTCGCTGGCGCCGCTCGCCCAGGACCGCGCGGATCTCGCGCCGGCGTCCAGACGTAGAAGCGGCCCTCCTCGCCCTCCGAGTCGGCGTCCAGCGCCGAGTAGAAGCCGCCCTCGGGGCCGCGCATCTCGCGCAGCACCCAGTCGAGCGTCTCCTCGCAGACGCGGCGGTAGCGCTCGTGGCCCGAGCGCCTGCCAGCCGTGCAGGTAGGCGCGGGCGAGCAGGGCGTTGTCGTAGAGCATCTTCTCGAAGTGGGGGACGAGCCAGGCGGCGTCGACCGAGTAGCGGGGGAAGCCGCCGCCGAGCTGGTCGTAGATGCCGCCGGCCAGCATCGCGTCGAGCGTCCTCTCGACGACCTCGCGCTCGCCGCGGGCGAGCAGCAGCTCGAGCGCCGTGGCGGGCGGGAACTTGGGCGCGCCGCCGAAGCCGCCGCGCTCGAGGTCGGCTGCCGTCGCGCAGCGCCCGCACCGCCTCGCCGAGGAGGCCGGCGCCCGGCGCCTCTTCCGGCGGGCTCGAGCCTGCCGATCGCGCCCAGCCGCGCCCGCGTCTGCGGCGCCCGCGCCCGCAGCTCCTCGCGCCGCCGCTCGAAGGTCTCGACCACCGCCTCCATCACCGTCCGGAAGCTCGGCATCCCGGCGCCGTCGTCGCGGCGGGAAGTAGGTGCCGCCGTAGAAGGGCACGCCGTCGGGATCGAGGAAGACGGTCATCGGCCAGCCGCCGCGCCCGGTCATCGCCTGCACCGCCTCCATGTAGAGCGCGTCGACGTCGGGGCGCTCCTCGCGGTCGACCTTGACGCTGACGAAGTGCTCGTTCATGTAGGCGGCGGTCTCGGCGTCCTCGAAGGACTCGCGCTCCATCACGTGGCACCAGTGGCAGGCCGAGTAGCCGACCGAGAGCAGGATCGGGCGGTCGAGGCGGCGCGCCGCGGCCAGCGCCTCGGCGCCCCACGGGTACCAGTCCACCGGGTTGTCGCGGTGCTGGAGCAGGTACGGGCTGGTCTCGCGCGCGAGGCGGTTCGGCATGCCCGGAAACTACCCACCGACGGCCGCGGGCCAATTATTCGACGACCGGGGTCGCCGATAGTTGGTCAAAATCCTCATTTCGGGTGTGGCGGGCGCGCCTTCGGGACGGCATGGGCTCTACCTTCGATTGGTGGCGAACGAGCGACTTCCCGCCCAGAGCGAGCCGGCGATCGAGGCCGCCCTGGGGAAGCTTGACCCGGGGGACCGCGAGCTGGTGCTCGCCGCGCTGGCGCAGGCCGAGCGGACCGAGGCGGAGCTGCGCTACCTGGCCGATCACGACTCGCTGACCGGCCTGCTCGACCGGCGCCGCTTCCGCGCCGAGCTCGACCAGTACGTCGCCTTCAGCGCCCGCTACGGGGGCCAGGGGGCGATGATGATCATCGACATCGACGGCCTCAAGTCGGTCAACGACTCGCTCGGCCACCAGGCCGGCGACAACCTGCTGCGCCAGATCGCCGCGATCATGCGCGAACGGATGCGGGCCACGGACATGGTCGCCCGCCTCTCCGGCGACGAGTTCGCCGTGCTGATGCCCCAGACCGACACGGAGGGGGCGCTGCACCTCGGCGAAGAGCTGCGCGCCCAGGTCGCCGAGAGCGCCAGGCCCGCGCCGGAGGCCGAGTGCGTCACGATCAGCGTCGGCATCGCGATGTTCGGGGGGAGGCGCGAGACCGGCCCCGAGGCGGTGCTGGCGGCGGCCGACCAGGCGATGTACAGCGCCAAGGAGGAGGGCCGCAACCAGATCGTCCTCTTCCGCGACACCGGCGAGCCGCAGCGCGCCAGGGGGCGCCGGCAGACCACCGCGGCGAGGATCCGCGACGCGCTCACCCACGATCGCCTCAGCCTCCACACCCAGCCGATTCGCAGCCTCGCCTCGGGCGGGATCGAGCGCTACGAGCTGCTGCTGCGGATGACCGACGAGACCGGCACGCTGCTGCCCGCCGCCTCGTTCATCGAGGCGGCGGAGCGCTCCGGCATGATCCAGGAGCTGGACCGCTGGGTCGTCGCCCGCGCCCTCGAGCTGGTCGCCGAGCGCGAGCGCCAGGGCCGCCCGCTCTCCCTGCACGTCAACCTCTCGGGCGCCTCGCTGGCCGACGTCTCGGTGATGGAGTTCATCGAGCGCCGCCTCGACGAAGGCGGCGCCGACCCCTCCCGCTGCACCTTCGAGATCACCGAGACGGCGAGGCTGCCCGACTACGAGGCGGCGGCCGGCTTCGCCGACCGGCTGACCGAGTTCGGCTGCCAGGTGGCGATCGACAACTACGGCGCCGGCTTCGGCCCCTTCCACTACCTGAAGCGCATCCCCTTCGACATGATCAAGATCGACGGGGCGTTCGTCCGCGACATGCCGCGCAGCGACGCCGACCAGCTGACCGTGCAGGCGATCGTCCAGATCGCCCGCGGCCTCGGCAAGACGACGATCGCCGAGTTCGTCCAAGACGAGGCCACCGCGGACATGCTGCGCGAGTACGGGGTCGACATGGCGCAGGGCTTCCACCTCGGCCGCCCGGTCGACCTGGACGAGGCGCTGGCCGCCGCGTAGGGCTGGCGGTCCCTCGGGCCGGCGAGTCGCTCAGGCCGGCGGCGCGCCCCGCAGGGCGACGCGCCTGATCTTGCCGCTCGCCGTCTTCGGCAGCTCGGCGGCGAACTCGACGATGCGGGGGAACTTGTAGGGGGCGGTCTCGCGCTTGCAGTGCTCCTGCAGCTCGCGGGCCAGCTCCTCGCTCGGCTCGCGGTCGCGGGGCACGACGATGGCGCGGACGACCGCGCCGCGCTCGGGATCGGGGGCGGCGACGGCGGCCGCCTCGGCGACGGCGGGGTGGGACAGCAGCACCGACTCGACCTCGAAGGGGCCGATCCGGTAGCCGGAGGAGATGATGATGTCGTCGTCGCGGCCCTCGAACCAGAGCCGGCCGTCGTCGTCGGCGCGGACCAGGTCGCCGGTCGGCCACCACTCGCCCTCGAAGCGCTCGCCGTCCAGGTAGCGGGAGAAGAAGGTGGGGGAGGTGGACGCCTTCAGCTGCAATTCGCCCTCGACGATCCGCACCTCGACGCCGGGCAGCGGCCTGCCCATCGAGCCGGGCCGGACCGGTTCGCCGGCCAGGTTGCCGGAGATGTGGCCGGTCTCGGTCTGGCCGTAGCCGTCGGCGGGCTCCAGGCCCATCGCCTCGCGGAAGACGGCGATCGTCTCCGCCTCCAGCGCCTCGCCGGCGGAGACCATGCGGCGCAGCGCCGGAAGGCGGCGCAGTGTGGCTCGCTTGGCGAGCATCCGGTACTCGGTCGGCGCCTGGCAGAGGACCTCGACGCCGAGCGACTCGGCGAGGTCGAGCCGCTGGGCGGGGTCGAAGCGGCCCTCGTGGAGGACCGCGGCGGCGCCGGTCAGCCAGGGGGCGACGAAGACGTTGCGCGCCGACTTCGACCAGCCGGGCGCCGTCGTGCACCAGGCCAGCTCGCCGTGTCTTGACCCGAACCAGTGCTCGGCCTGGGCGCGCTGGCCGCTCAGGTAGCGGCAGGCGTGGACGACGCCGCGCGGCTCGCCGCTCGTGCCCGAGGTGAAGACGATCAGGGCCGGGTCCTCGGGGAGCATGTCCTCGATCGCGGCGGGCGCCTCCTGGGGGCGGTCCTCGTCGAGCGTCGCGGCGACCTCGGTCAGGGTCATCGTTTCGACCCCGCCGGGCAGCTCGCCGAGCAGCGCCTCCTCGCCGACGCAGAGCTTCGGCGCCGCCGCCGCTACGCGCAGCTCGAGGTCGTGGCGGCGCAGCTGCGTGTTGCAGGGCAGCGCCACGGCGCCCATCCGCCAGCAGGCGAGCAGCGAGAGCGCCCACTCGATCCGGTTGCCGACCAGGGTCATCACGACGTCGCCGCGCCGCACCCCGCGCGCCGCGAAGGCGCCGGAGAGCCCGGCGGAGCGGGCGATCAGCTCGCCGAAGTGCCAGTCGCGCCGCCGTCCCTCGGCATCGATCGCGACGATCCCCAGCCGCGAGGCCGGGGACCGTTCCATCACGTCAGCGATGAAGTTCACGCGCGGCAGTTTGCCGCTAACGCAATTCCGAGGAGCTCTTGCCGAGCAGCTGGCGCGCGACGATCAGCAGCTGGATCTGCTGGGTGCCCTCGAAGATGTCGAGGATCTTCGCGTCGCGGGCCCACTTCTCGAGCAGCTCGCTCTCGCTGTAGCCGACGCTGCCGCACAGCTCGACGCAGCCGAGCGTCGACCTCGACGCAGGTGCGCCCGGCCTTGGCCTTCGCCATCGAGGCCTGCAGCGAGTTGGGCTTGCCGTTGTCGGCCATCCAGGCGGCCTGCAGGGTCAGCAGGCGCGCCGCCTCGTAGTCGGCCTCCATCTCCAGCAGGCGCGCCGCGGCGGCGTGCTGGGCAGAGCGCGGGCGCGTCGTAGTCGACCTCGACGCCCGCGCTCGGCGAGCAGCTCGCGCGTCTCCTCCAGGCACGCGCGGGCGACGCCGACGGCCATCGCCGGCGACCAGCGGGCGGGTGTTGTCGAAGGTCTGCATCGCGCCGCCGAAGCCCTGCTTGACGTCGATCTCCGGGCTGCCGAGCAGCGCCTCCTTCGGGCACGCGGCAGTCCTCCAGGCGGAAGTTCGCGGTGTCGGAGGCGCGGATCCCGAGCTTGTGCTCGAGGCGGTCGAGCTTCAGGCCGGGGTTGTCGCGCTCGACGATGAACGACTTGATCGCCGCCCGGCCCTTGGAGCGGTCGAGCGTCGCCCAGACGACGACCAGGTCGGCGCGCTCGCCGGAGGTGACGAAGATCTTCTCGCCGTTGAGCACGTACTCGTCGCCGTCGAGCACGGCGGTGGTGCGGATCGCGGCCGAGTCCGAGCCGGCCTCGGGCTCGGTGATCGCCATCGCCGCCCAGCTGCCGCCGAAGCGCTCGAGCTGCTCCTCGGTGGCGACCGAGGCGATCGCCGAGTTGCCGAGCCCCTGGCGCGGCATCGAGAGCAGCAGGCCCGACGTCGCCCCAGCACAGCTCGATGATGCCGAGCACGGTCGAGAGGTTCGAGCCGTTGCGGTTCGCCGCTCGCCGGCTGCGCGCTCGTCGCGGCGCACGCCGGCGGCGCCGGCGCCGCTCTCCGCTGCCCTCGTTCATCCCGTCGATCAGCGAGGCGAGCATGTCGAGCTCCTTGGGGTAGGTGTGCTCGGCGAGGTCGTACTTGCGCGAGATCGGCCGGAAGACCTCGCTCGCGACCTGGTGGGCCTGGGCGACGAGCGGCTTGAACTTCTTCGGGTGTCTCGAGGTTGATCATGGCGTCGGTTTCGCTCCTAGACGAGCAGGGCGCCCTCCATCACGCCCGCCGCGCGCAGGTCGCGGTACCAGCGCTCGACCGGGTGCTCCTTGACGTAGCCGTGGCCGCCGAGCAGCTGCACGCCGTCGGAGCCGATCCGCATCGCCCTTGCGCGGCGCAGCAGGCGGCGCGCGAGCGCCGCCTCGCGGGCGAAGTCCTTGCCCTGGTCGGCGCGGCTCGCGGCGCGGTAGGTCGGCGAGGCGCATGCCCTCGAGCTCGATCGCGATGTCGGAGACCGCGAAGGCGACCGCCTGGCGGTTGGAGATCGGCTCGCCGAAGGCGACTGCGCTCGTTGACGTAGGGGATCACGTAGTCGAGCACCGCCTGCGCGGCGCCGACCGCCAGCGCGCACCAGGCGATCCGCGCGCGGCTGCACGCACTCGACGTAGACGTCGCGGCTCGCCCTCGCCCAGCAGCGCGCCGGCCGGCAGCGCGGACGCCCTCGAGGATCAGCCGGCCGGTGGCGGCGGCGCGCAGCCCCATCGCGGGCTCGGGCTCGACGGACAGCCCGTCGGTGCTCGGACTCGACGATGAACAGCGCCGGGCCGATGCCCCTCGGCCTCGCGCGGCGACGACGAACAGCTCGCAGCTCGGCCGCCCGCGGCACGAGCGACTTGACGCCGTCGAGGACCCAGTCGCCGCCGTCGCGGCGCGCGCGTCGTCTCGAGCTTGAAGCGGGTCGAACAGCGGCCGCGGCTCGAGGATCGCGAGCGCCGCGGCGCGGCGGCGTCCTCGCCGGTGAAGGCGGGCAGGTAGGTCGCCTGCTGCTCGGCGCTGCCCCAGAGCCCGATCGCGCGTCGCGACGGCGCCGGGGGCGAGCGCGGCGAGGCGATCCCCATGTCGCCGTGGGCGAGCGCCTCGGCGACCAGCACGCCGGTGACGGCGGACTGCTCGGCCATCGACGCCGCCGAGCTCCTCGGGGACGCCGAGCGTGTCGACGCCCGAGCTCGTTGGCCTCGGCGAGCAGCTCGGCCGGCGTCGCGCAGGCGGCGTCGGCCTCGAGCGCCGCCGGGCGGACCTTCTCGGCGGCGAAGTCGCGCGACCGCCTCGCTGGAGCATCTGCTGCTCCTCGTCGGGCGTGAGGTCGAACAGGCCGCGCGGCTTGCCGGTCGCCTGGCGCGCCGGGCCGGCCAGCTTGCTGCGCCGCCTTGAAGGTGCGGCTCGGCGGCGGCGGCGGCGCGGAAGCCGTTCTTGCGTGCCGCGGAAGACGCACTCGCTCGACCGGCTTGCGCATGCCGATCCGGTCGAGCAGCTCCGAGCCCGCGAGGCGGTTGAGCGCCCGCAGGCCGAGCCCCATGCTGCGCTCGGCCATCGCCTTCTCGCGTCGGTCATCGCTCCTCCTTCCGTTCGGCGTGGCTCGTCGAGCGGCCGCACGCGGCCCTCGAGGTGGGTCGTGTGCCGCGTTGCGGTCGCGCACCGCGAAGCGCGATCTCCTCGTCCGCGCGCGGCGCTCGCGAACTCGACCGTCGGCCGGCAGCAGGATCGGCTTGCGGAAGCGGACCTCGACGGCGAAGGCGTCGGGCAGGCGGCTGCTCGAGCGCCGCCAGGCAGCGCGCCTTGGTCCACATGCCGTGCGCGATCGCCCGCGGGAAGCCGAGCGGCTTCGCGCGTCAGCGCAGTGCATGTGGATCGGGTTGCGGTCGCCGGAGACCGCGGCGTAGCGGCGGCCGAGGTCGCCGCCGAGGCGCCACTCGGCGCTCGCGGCGAGCTCGCCGCGCTCGGCGCGGGCTCGCCCGTGCGCTGCGCGTCGGCGCCGCTCGGCGCGTCGCCGCCCGCGGCGCTTCGCGGCGCAGCATCGTGCTGACGCTCCTCCCAGACCAGCTCGCCGCCGACGCGCGCCTCGGTGACGAGCGTGAAGGTGCGGCCCGCGCGGATGCGGCTCGAGCTGCGTCGGCCGCACCCGGATGCTCGAGCTCCTCGCCGAGCGCGATGCGGCGGTGCTGGACGATGCGGTTCTCGATGTGGACCAGCCCGACGGCGCCGAAGGGGAAGCCGCCGTCGGCCATCAGCGCCATGTGCAGCGGGAAGGCGAGCACGTGCGGGTAGGTGGCGGGCAGCGTGGTCGCGCAGCGGCGAAGCCGCAGACCTGCGCGTAGGCGGCGAGCCGCGTCGGGGTCGATCGCGACCCCGGCGCAGCGTCAGGTCGAGGTCGGGGATCGTCCCCGCCGCCGCCGGGCACGAACGGCAGCAGCGAGGCGCCGGGGATGCAGCGGCGCCGCCGCGCGCGCGTAGAGCGGCAGGATGCTGCGGAGGGCTGTCGAGCGTCGCGGGTCGCCATCATGCCCCCAGCAGGCTCTGGCCGCAGACGCGGACGACGTTGCCGTTGACGCCGGTCGAGGCGGGGCTGGCGAGCCAGGCGATCGTCTCGGCGACGTCGACCGGCAGCCCGCCCTGGCGAGAGGCTGTTCATGCGCCGCCCGGCTTCGCGGATCGCGATCGGCATCGCTGGCGGTCATCTGCGGTCTCGATGAAGCCGGGGGCGACCGCGTTGATCGTCGCGCCGCGCTCGGCCAGCGCCGGCGCGAGCGCTTCGACCATGCCGATCACGCCGGCCTTGGAGGTCGCGTAGTTGGTCTGCCCGGCGTTGCCGGCGATCGCCGCTCATCGAGGAGACGCAGACGATGCGGCCGTTCTCGCGCAGCAGGCCGCGGCGCGAGCAGCTCGTCGTTGATCCGCTCCTGGCTGGAGAGGTTGACCTCCATCAGCTCGCTCCAGCGCTCCTCGGGCATCTTGGCGAGCGTGCGGTCGCGGGTGACGCCGGCGTTGTGGACGACGACGTCGACGCCGTCGGCGAAGCGCTCGGCGATCTGCGCCGGCGCGTCGGCGTCGGTGATGTCGAGCTCGATCGCCTCGCCGCCGAGCGCGCTCGCGGCCACGCGCTCAGCGTCCTCGGCGAGCGCCGGGCACGTCGAGCGCCGACGACGTCGGCGCCGTCGCGGGCGAGCGTCGTGCGCGATCGCCTCGCCGATCCCGCGCGAGGCGCCGGTGACGAGCGCGACCTTGCCGGCGAGCGGGCTGCTCCCAGTCGAGCGCGGGCGCGTTGGCGACCGCCGGGCCGATCCGGACCACCTGGCCGGAGACGTAGGCCGAGCGCGGCGAGAGCAGGAAGCGCAGCGTCGAGTCGATCTGCGTCCTCGGCGCCCGGCGGCGACGTAGCACGAGCTGGACGGTCGCGCCGCGCGCCGACCTCCTTGCCGAGCGAGCGGGTGAAGCCCTCGAGCGCCCGCTGGGCGGTCGCGCTCGCGCGCCGAGCCGGCCTCGGCGGGCGGCGTGCCGAGCACGATCGACCCGCCCGCAGCGCTCCAGCCGCCGCGACGTCGGGGTGGAAGAAGCGCTGCAGCTCGACCAGCTCGGTCGAGTCGGCGATCCCGGTGGCGTCGAAGAGGAGCGCCTTGAGGCGCGGCTCTCGAGTCGTTCGCGCGCTTCGGCCCCGATCTCGCCGAGCAGGCCGCTCGAGCTGCCTCGCCGAGCCGCCCGCCCGGCGCCGCCCCGAGCAGCACCGGGCCGGCGATCGACCGGCGCGCCGGGCCGGTGGCGCTCGCAGCTGCGACCGGCTGCGGCAGCCCGAGCCGCGGCGGCGATCGCGCCGCCGGCGGGCGAGTTGACGAGCTGCGCGTAGCAGGTCGCTCATCGCGTCCTCCCGCGCTCTCGAGGATCGCGACGACGCCCTGGCCGCCGGCCGCGCAGATGCTGATCACGCCGCGGCCCGCCGCCGCGCTCGTGCAGCGCCTTGGCCAGGCCGGCGACGATCCGCCCGCCGGTCGCGGCGAACGGGTGCCCGGCGGCGAGCGAGCCGCCGTTGACGTTGAGCTTGCTCGCGGTCGATCGCGCCGAGCGGCTGCTCGCGGCCGAGCCGCTCGCGGCAGAAGCGTCGGGTCCTCCCAGGCCGCGCAGCGTGCAGAGCACCTGGGCGGCGAACGCCTCGTGGATCTCGTAGAAGTCGAAGTCCTGCGAGCGCCAGGCCCGGCGCGGTCGAGCAGCCGCGGCATCGCGTAGGCGGGCGCCATCAGCAGCCCTTCGCGCTCGTGGACGTGGTCGACCGCCGCGGTCTGCGCCGTCGACGAAGTAGGCGAGCACCGGCAGGCTCGCGCTCGCTCGCCCACTCCTCGCTGGCGAGCAGCACCGCCGAGGCGCCGTCGCTGAGCGGCGTCGAGTTGCCGGCGGTCATCGTCCCCTCGGGGCCGCCGAACACGGGCGGCAGCTTCGCCAGCTTCTCGAGCGCTCGAGTCGGGGCGCAGGTTCTGGTCGCGCTCGAGCCCGAGGTAGGGGGTGACGCAGGTCGTCGAGGAAGCCGCGCTCGTAGGCGGCGGCGAGGTTGCGGTGGCTGCGCACCGCGAGCTCGTCCTGCTCGGCGCGGCCGATCTCCCACTCGGCCGCCATCAGCGCGCAGTGCTCGCCCATCGAGAGGCCGGTGCGCGGCTCCTCGTTGCGGGGGATCGCCGGCACGACGTGGCCGGGCCGCAGCCGCGTCAGCGCAGCTTGAGCGCGGCCGAGCGTGGACTGCTCGCGGTTGGCGTCGAGCAGGATCTCGCGCAGGTCCTCGTTGAGCGCGATCGGCGCGTCGGAGGTGGTGTCGACGCCGCCGGCGATGCCGGCGTCGATCTGCCCGAGCGCGATCTTGTTGGCGACCAGGATCGCCGCCTCGAGGCCGGTGCCGCAGGCCTGCTGCACGTCGTAGGCGGGGGTCTCGGGCGCCAGCCGCGTGCCGAGCACGCTCTCGCGGGTCAGGTCGCGGTCGCGCGAGTGCTTCAGCACGGCGCCGCCGGCGACCTCGCCGAGCCGCTCGCCCTGCCAGGCGAAGCGCGTCGACCAGCCCGTCGAGCGCGGCGGTGAGCATGTCCTGGTTGGAGGCGTGCGCGTAGGCGCGGTTCGAGCGCGCGAACGGGATGCGGTTGCCGCCGAGCGACGGCGACGCGACGAGGTCTATCGGTCAACTGGGACGCCTTTCGGAAGACTGGAGATGCCGACGACGTGCAACGCCTCCCGCGGCATTGCACGTATCTATGTAGAGATTAGTCCTGACATCAATCGATGTCAACGTGCGATTCCGTACGGCTACCCAGCGGTGAGGAAAGGAAACGCCTACCGCTCGTAGAGTTTGATGACGCGTACCGCGCCCTCGGGCGCGGCGTCGACGCAGAGGTAGCAGAGGACGCACTCGTCGAGGTTCTCGGCGACGATCTCGACGCCGCCCTCGGTCGCCTTGAAGATGTCGACGGGGCAGACTTCCTCCAGCTTTGCCGCCAGCTCGGCGTCGGCGGCGGCGGAGGCGTCGACCTCGACGTCGATGAAGACCCTGTGCAGCGCCTCGGCCATCAGACCGCCGCTCCCAGCTTCTCCTTGACCGCGTCGGGGATCTCGTCGATCCGCTCGACGACGCGGATGCCGGCCGCTTCGAGCCGGGCGATCTTCTCCGTCGCGGTGTCCTCCTTGCCCTCGACGATCGTGCCGGCGTGGCCGAAGCTCATCCCCTTCATCTCCTCGTCGTCCATGAACTTGCCGGCCATGAAGGCGACGATCGGCAGGCGCGATTCGTTCTCGGCCACCCACTCGGAGAGCTGCGCCTCCATGCGGCCGCCGGGCTCGGTGTAGATGACGATCGCCTGCGTCTGCTCGTCGGCCTCGAAGTAGGGCATCAGCTCGGCGTAGGTGGAGCCGATGATCGCGTCGCCGCCGATCGAGACGGCGGTGGAGACGCCGAGGCCGGCCTGGGTCAGCGAGGAGGAGATCTCCGTCGTCATCCCGCCCGAGCGGCTCATCACGCCGACCGGGCCGGGCGCGTAGGCCTTGGCGGCGTCTTTGGCGGGGCCGCCGATGCCCCCCATCTTGCCGACCCCGGGGACGATCAGGCCGAGGCAGTTGGGGCCGATGATCCGCGCCCCGCGCATCGCGGCCAGCTCGACCATCTGGGCGACGTCGCGGCGCGGCATGCGCTCGGTGACGACGACGATCAGCTTGATCCCGTTCTCGATCGCCTCGAAGACGGCGTCCTTGGTGAAGGCGGGGGGGACGGTGACGACCGAGCCGTCGACCGGGCCGCCGTGGTTCTCGACCGCCTGGGCGACCGTGTCGAAGACCGGCACGCCGTGCACCTCGCGCCCCTTGCGGCCGGGCGTGACGCCGCCGACCACCCTGGAGCCGTAGTCGAGGCACTCCCTGGTCAGGTTGACCGCCTCGCGCCCGGTGATCCCCTGGACGATGAAGGTCGTGTCCTCGCGCAGCAGGATGCTCATCGTCCGCTCCCCTTCCGACTTTGACCACACGTGAGGGGGGCAAGTCACCCAGTCGACTTCTCAGCGCGGTTACCGCAGGGGAGGCGGTCATGCTGGCGCCCCCTGGATCTTGGCGACGGCGCGGCCCGCCGCCTCCCACATCGAGACGGAGCGGTCGCAGTACTCGACCCCGTAGCGCTCGAGGATCTTGAAGCCCTCCTCCTCCCAGGCGCCGGGGATGCGGAAGATCGCGATCGTCTCGCCGGGGTCCTTGCCCAGCTCGAGGCAGGCCTTGATGACGCCGCGGGCGACGATGTCGACCCGGGTGTTGGAGACGATCGACATCATCACGGCGATCTTCTCGACGCCGTCCTTTTCGAGCACCTGCCTTGGCGAGGCCGCAGGCCTTGGCGACCGAGGGGTTGCCGCCGATCTCCGAGTAGTTGGCGGGCTTGCCGCCCTGGCTGCGGACCGCGTCGGTGAGGGTCAGCGAGCCGCCGCCGGCGCCGATCACCAGCCCCAGGTTGCCCTCGAAGCCGTGGTCCTTGCCCTGGATCACGCCGCGGTGGTCGGCGGCGTCGATCGCGGCGACGTTGCGCTCGAAGTCGGAGGGCTCGTAGGGCTCGCGGGTGTCCTCCTCGGCGATCTCCAGCTGCACTGCGCAGCAGCTTCTTTTGTCGGCCGACCGCCTCGTTCTCCATCTCCATGTGGGCGTCGAGGGCGACGAAGCTGCCGTCGGCCGAGCTCGGCCAGCGGGTTGATCTCGGCCAGCGTCATGTCGTTGTCGCGGAAGAGGCGGGCGAGGCGGGCGAGGATCGGCGTGGCGCGGTTGAGCTCGCGAGCCGGTGACGCCGGTCGCGGCGATCGCCTGCTTGGCCTCGAAGTCGGAGATCGGCAGCAGGTTGGAGAGGTGGCCGCGGCCGACGTGGTCGGGGTGCTTCTCGGCGACCTCCTCGATGTCGATGCCGCCCATGTCGCTGAACAGCATCAGCGGCCGCTTCGCGGTCCCGTCCCAGACGACCCCGGCGTAGTACTCCTGCTTGACCTCGGCCTTGGGGTCGACGAGGACGCCGCGCGGCATCTGGCCGTTGATCTCCAGCTTCAGGATCGCCTCGGCGTGCTCGGCGGCCTCCTCGGGGGTGTCGGCGAACTTGACGCCGCCGGCCTTCATCCGGCCGCCGCTCAGCACCTGCGACTTGATCACGACCGGGCCGCCGATCTCCTCGGCCGCCTCGCGGGCCTCCTCGGCGGTTGTGCAGAAGCCGTACTTGGTGACGGGGATGCCCGCCAGCTCGACGATCCTGCGTGCCTCGTACTCGTAGAAGCGCATCGGCGGCGGGGAACCCTATCCGACGGGCGTCAGGCGGGGAGAAGGCGCTCGCCGGGTGCGACGCCGCGCCGCTCGGCCTCGCCGGCCGCCAGCTCCAGCACGGCGCGCGCCCCTCGCGCCGCCGCCGCCCGCCAGGGCCGCAGCTCGCTGCGCACCCGCAGCACCCGCAGCTCGGCGTCGAGGAACACGGCATCGATCGGGAAGCGCATGAAGCAGGTGTGGATCGAGCCGCTCGGCCGCAGCAGCATGCCCTCACCCGGCGGCAGCCCGCGCCGCCCCAGCAGCCCCCGCAGCCTGGCCGGCGCCGAGTCGGCGACCTCGCACCACTCGCAGACGACCTCACCGCGCTCCTCGCTGACCACCGCGACCGCGCGCGGTGTGTCCACAGAGAGCTGTGCCCGGCCGAACTTCACCGCCGGAGCATTACCGACGGCAGCCGATCGCGTAACCACGCATCGAGTGATGGAGGAGCCCGGCGCTTCAAGCCGCTGCTCTGGTATTCCGACATTGCATGCTTGTCGGAATATCTCGTCATTGCTACAATGTCTGATTATGCCGACAGACCACAACAAGCCTGACCCCAGGAGCCCGTTCCGGATCTACACCGCTGGCTCGTTAGGGGATGCAATCCGCCACTACCGGACAGAGGCTGGTTTGACACAGGCGCAGCTCGCGGAGATGGCCGGGCTGCAACGGAGCTACCTCTCCGAACTGGAGACCGGAAAGGAAACCGAGCAGCTGAAGCGGATCCTGCGAGTGCTGAGACAGCTTGGGGTGCGAATGACGCTCGATGAGGCGGATTGGTAGTGGCGGACGAGCTGGCGGTCTGGCTCTACGGCGAGCGAGTCGCGCTCATCGATCGCGAGCGCGGGCGCCCTCGGCTCCTCTACACCACAGAGGCGCTCGATCGCTACGCGCTGGGCACGCCGCTGCTGTCGCTCTCGCTCCCGGTGGGGAACCGTCGATACCCGCAGGGCATCGTCCGCCCGTTCCTCGATGGCCTGCTTCCCGAGGGCGAGCCTCGGAGATCAATCGCCCGAGATGTCGGAGTGCCTCCGAACGACACCTACGGCTTGATTCGGGCGCTCGGGCGCGACTGCGCCGGCGCGGTGGTCATTCAGCCGGCTGAGGATCCTCCTCCCCCGCGACCGACCACGGCCACCGCCGAACCGCTCGGTCCCGAGGAGATCGATGCGCTTGTCAGGGATCTGCGCAGCGCACCCCTGGGCGCGGGGGGGAGAGTCCGAATCTCCCTTGCGGGCGTCCAGGAGAAGCTCGTCCTCACTCGGATGCAGGATGGCTCCTGGGGGCGCCCGGTGGACGGAACGCCCTCGACCCACATTCTCAAGCCCGAGATCGCCGCATACCCGCAGACCGTGGAGAACGAGGCCTTCTGCATGCGTGTCGCAAGGCAGCTCGGTCTCGATGTCGCCGCCGTGGAGACGACCGAGATCGCCAGCCGCAAGCTGATCGTCATCGAGCGCTACGACCGCGTTGTCAGCGCCGACGGTTCGGTCGAGCGCATCCATCAGGAGGACTTCTGCCAGGCGACGGGCATCGCGCCGGAAACGAAGTACGAGGAGGACGGCGGGCCGTCGCTGCGTCGCGTCGCCGACATCTTGCAGTCTGTGGCCGCACCCGACTCGTTGGAAAAGCTGGTGCAGGCGGTCACCTTGAATGTCCTGCTCGGCAATGGGGATGCGCACGGCAAGAACCTCTCGCTGCTCCACCATGCTTCGGGGGCTCTGACGTTGGCTCCGCTGTATGACCTGATGTGCACGCTGCATTACGGAGACGACCGTCTGGCGATGTACGTCGACGACGTCCAGCGAATCAGCCGCGTGACGGCGCAAAGGATTGCCAACGAGGCTGTACGGTGGGGCCTGTCTCGCGAGCGCGCGATGGCGACCATCGGCGATCTCCTAGACCAAGCGCCCACCGCTATTGCGGCTGCTCGCGACGAGACCGACGGGGTTCCCAACGAGATGGTTTCGACGATCGAGCGCCAGCTGGCGCAGTTGCGTTCGGCGGAATGAACGCACGGCGGCGCTCAGGGGCCGGTCTCTTCGAGGGCGCTGCGCAGGGCGTCGAACTTCTCGATCGCCGCCACCGCCTCCCGGGCCGCGGCGACCATGCGGGAATGCCGCTCTTCGAGCGCGGCGATCTGCTCCCGGGCGGCGGCCAGCTCCCCCTCCAGGTGTTGCGCGCGCTCGCCGGCGCCTTCGAGCTCGGCGATCTGCTGTCCAATGGCGCCGGCCAGGGCGTCGGCCCTGCGCACGGCCTCCCGCAGCGCCTCCAGGTCCGCCGCGCGGCTGCGCCGCTCGCCGCCCGCGCCGAAGATGGGTTGCGGCTGCGGCGGCGCCGCGTTGGGCTCGGGTCGCTCCTCTGTTTCCACCATAGCCTCCGGGGTCGGAATCTCCTCCACGACGGCCTCCGGGATCGGGGTCTCCACCACAGCCTCCGGAATCGGAGTCTCCTCGACCATGCCCTCTGGAACCGGGGCCTCCACCACCGTCTCCTCCGGCATCGGGGTCCCCGCCTCGACCGCGACCGCGACCTCGGCCTCCGGAGCCGGAGGCGGGGCGTGCACCGCCGGTTCGTCCGGCAGTCGCTCGATCAGGCCGCGGATCCCGCCGGCGGTGGCGATCACCGGCCGCACTTCGCTCCTCGTGATCGCCTCGATGTCGGTGATCCCCAGCGAGTTGTAGGGGTCCTCCACCGCGACGATCAGCGCCCCGTCGGCGGCAAAGGCGATCGGCGCCGCCCGGTAGCGCTGCGCCGTCGAACGGCTGACCATCGCGGCGGCCTCCATGTCCACGGCGAAGCGGTTGAGGTCCACGTGGTCGAGGCCGTTGCGCTCGGCGACCGCGAGCGCGAGCTGCTCCTCGTCCAGGGCGCCGCTGTCGAGCAGGGACCGCTCGATCGTCTGTGCGGAGCGGCGCGCCTCCTCCTCGACGGTCTCGATTGTCTCCCGGTCGGCGAAGCCGAGCTCGACGACGACGTCGGTGAGGAAACCGCCGTGTCGGCCCGGGTTGGCGGGCGGGGTGACGCCGGCCGCATCCGGCGCAAAGCCGGCGGCGCTGACGCGGGCCCGGGGAGGTGCGAGCTCGGTCACTCGAGCGCCTCCTGGGGCACAGGCGCCTGCGCCTCATCTCGTTCGGGCCCCTGGGGAGCCTGCGCCACGCTCCACTCATGCTCCGCGGCGGCGGCTTCGGCGAGGCCGAGCGCCTCCTCGGGCGAGGAGGCGCCGTTCAGGGGCTGCACGCCGCACGCAACCTCGATCTCCGGCCGCCCCCCTTCGCTGACGCGCCCCAGGGCTTCGAGGAAGCGCGCGACGAAGGCGGGCGCATCGGGCAGGCGGCAGCCGACGAGGATCGCGGCGACCGCCGTCTCGCCGATCCGGCCGATCCGGTCGGTGGCTCGCGTGCTCTTCCCCAGGACCTCGGCAGTCATCTTCAGCGCCAGCCTGCCGCCGGCCCCGTTGCCGGACTCGCCGGCGCCGCTGCCGATCCGGCAGACGACGAGAACCGACTGCACCGTTCCCCGCTCGGCCAGGCGCCACTCGCGATCGAGCAGCTCGAGGAAGGCCTCGCGGCCGGGGAGGCCGGTGTCGGGGTCCGTGCCCGGGCCGGCGTCGATGCGACGGCGCAGGCGCCGAACCTCGGACCGCAGCTCGACGCTCTCCCATTCATGGCCGAGCAGCCGCGCGGCGACGCCCAGCTGCGCCGCGTGCGGGGGGCCGTAGACCGCGTCCCTGGGGTCGAGCGCGCAGAGGACGCCGACGATCCTCCCGTCACTCGTCTCCAGCGGCACGCTGAGCCAGGCCTGCGCGCCCAGCGAGCGCAGGAACTCCGCGTCGAGCCCGTCGCCGCCGCCCGCCGCGGGAAGGCCGACGCCGCGGCTGAGGCGGCTGAGGCCGTCGCCCCGCGTCTCGATCACCCGGTGGACCTGCTCGTCGACCTCCAGGCGGCCGAGCGCTATGACGCCGGGGATCGCCTCCGCCAGGGCGTCCAGCACGGAGTCGGCGGCTTCGGAGAAGCTCCGGGGGCGCCGCTGGGCGAGGCGAACCAGCGTTCTGGTCTCGTTTGGCTCCACTTGCCTCTGCTATCGGCCGCGGGGCCGAAATGTTTGAGGACGGAACGAACCCGGTCGCCGGTCAGCTCGCCGTGTGGGCCGCAGCTCGCGGCGCACGCGCAGCACCCGCAACTCGCCGTCGAGGAAGACGGCATCACCGCGTCAGCATGACCGACGGCAGCCGAACCCCTCGAAGTTCAGCCCTGCATATCTGTGCAAATGCAATGCAATTGCAGCGACTTGAGCATCAGACGAAAATTTGGACGAATGTTTGGTCTTGACAGCCAAGATTAGGGTAGCCTAATGGCCAATTCGACTGCCCTAATTTCGAGCTTCTCCGTCGCACCAATGAGGAGTAGACGCGAGTTGGCGTACGCGCTGGCACGGGGGGCAGCGCAAGACATCTATCGGCCGCGAGACGCGGCCAGGGAAGGAATCAGATGTTCAAGAAGATGCTCATCATTGGAGCTGCTGTCAGCCTCGCGGCTGTCGGTGCGGTCTCCGCATCGAGTCTCGGCTCGGTCAACCAGCCCACGCTGGCGTCGAGCAACGTGAGCCTGAATGGTTGCGAAGCTAAGGAAGGCGGCGCGAACGTCAGCTTCGGTACGCAACTGCAGGAAAACGGCGGCCCTCCGCCCTACTTCCAGGTGCTCTCGATCAAGGTCAGCAATCTGAAGGACAGCTGCAACGGAAAGTACCTGCTGGGGAAATTCTACAACCAGAATGGCAATGGATTCGGACCCTTTTTCGCTAGCGGCCTTAACTGCAGTTTCGTGCCGCTCGGAGGAAACACCGGCCAGATCGCGGGTGGGTCGGTGGAAGTCACCCTCTGCCCGCCCACCGTTCGCGCGAGCGAAGTCTACGGCGTCAACCTGCTCGTCAAGGACACCCCTAGCTGAGAGGCGGTAGCGTCCCCGGGCGGGGTTCCCGCCCGGGGACGCTACCGGTCCCCTGTAGGTGGGGATGTCGAGCCGCGGGAGAGCCGGAGGTCGGGGATGACAAGGCGGGTGCTACTGGCGGGAATGGTTGCCGGCGTGCTTGTCGCCGGCGTCGTGTCCGCCTCCGACCTGGGGCCGATCACGCGTCCCACGCTGTCGTCGTTTACGGTCACGGTCAATCGTTGCAGCCTTGACGGCGTGCAGCGGATCCACGAGGGCTGGACCCGGGACGGCCGCTTCCACCTCGGCGTCACCGCTGGTGACGTGACGGCGATCGTGGCCACGGGCCTTCCGGCGGACTGCGAGGGGATGTACCTCGCTGGCGTGTTCCTGGATAAGGATGGTCAGCAGCTCGGTCATCGGTTCACCAGCGCCTCCGCCACGAACTGCGGCGACCCGCCGACCTTGGACGCGCTGTCGAACACAATCAGCGGAGGCGCGGTCACCGTCAACATTTGCCACGACAGCAGCGATCACATGCGACGCGGCGACGTGAAGGCGATGCTCCTCATCGCGCAAGATGCCTCGGGCTAAGGGATCTCCCGTCTCACCGCGTCGCCTCGCCGCACTCGCGGTTACGTTGCTGGTCGCAGTGCCGGCCTACTTCTATGTCTGGCCGACTTTCCTGCTCGGACAAGCGACCTACGTGGTCGTATCCGGCACCAGCATGCAGCCGCTCTACCGCACGGGTGACCTCGTGGTGTTGCGCGAGCGCGAGCGCTATGCCCGCGGGCAGATCATCGCTTACCACGCCGCGGGCGGGGTGGTCATCCACCGCATCGTCGGAGGCAACAGCACCGACGGCTTCATCACGAGGGGCGACAACCGCACCACCGACGACCCCTGGCGGCCGAAGTCGCAGAACGTCCTCGGATCCCCCTGGCTGCATATGCCGTGGGTAGGCGGCTGGGTGGTTGCGGCGCGCAACCACGTCCCACCCGGTTCGGCCATCGGCGGAGTGGCCGGCCTCCTTGTATTCTCGATGTTTGCGCCGGCCATGACTTCGACGCGGCGGCGACGCCGACGGCGGCGGTGGGGACCACGACCTTCCCAACTCTCGGCGAACTCCCGGCCCGGACCCGATTCCAATCCTGCCTCTTCCAAGGGAGCCTTCAACATGTCGACGAGCCGTAGGCTGCGAGTGCTGTATTCCGACCGACCCTCATCGTTGCCGCCGCCGGCTGCAGTCGCTGGGCTGGTCGCGGGCGGGCTTGTTGCTCTCGCCGCGCTCCCCCTGGTCATCACGGCCTTCCACCGGGCACCGGCGACCCGGCAGTTCGCTGACCACGGGTCCTATACCAACTCGGTGAGCTTCAGCTACACGGCCCACGCCGCCGGGTCCTCTGTGGTGTATCCCACGGGTCAGGTCGGGCCGGTGACCAGTAGCTCGCCTCGGGCATCTGCGCCCCCGGCGGCTACGCGGCCGCCGACGAACCCCTTTGGCGCTTCCAGCGAAGTGCCAGCGACCCATCCCGGCATCAAGCCGCCGCTTCCGTTGTACACGCATCTCATTCGCTCTCTGGATCTGAACGTGCACTACAACCTGGCATCGGCGCAGACCCCGTCGCGCGTCGGCGGGTCCTACCGGGCGGACCTCCGGTTGACCACGCCGGATGGCTGGTCGACCACGCTTCCGCTGGTCGGCTCCACGTCCTTCCAGGGGACGAGTGCCGACTTCTCGACACACATCGATTTCACCAAGGTAAGCGCAGTTCTCGACAAGTTGCGACAGTCGACGAACGCTTCGACCTCCAGCTACGCGCTCGACGTCGTGCCGGGCTTCTCACTGCGCGGCCGGATTGGCGAAACGGCTCTTCGGGATCGCTACAAGCCGGCCTTCTCCCTCCAGGTCGACGAACAGCTCATCCAGCCCGACGGCAACCTTTCTCGCGACCAGCAGCACCGCGTCGGCACCACCGCATCGCGCACGAAGGGCATCGGGCTCCTCGGACTGACCGTACCGGCGCCGGTGGGCCAGATGCTCGGCATCCTGCTCCTCCTGGTGGGCCTGTGCGCGGCCGCGGCCTTTGCGGCGGTGGTCTTCGCGGGGTGGCGTGGTGGTGAGATGGCACAAATCTTCGCCCGCTACCGCAGCCTCCTCGTCGCTGCGGACGCCGATCGCGCACTGGCCGATCGCGTGATCAGTTTGCCCTCGTTCGCCGAGCTTGCTCGCGTCGCCCGGCGCGAGGGGCGCACGATCCTGCACCTTCCGGTAGGGGATGGAGCCCACCGCTTCTTCATCCCCGACGGAGATCTGAGCTACGAGTACGTCGTTTCACCACCGGCGCGGACCAAGCGCACGAACGACTGACGGGGCCCCGTACTTTCGGTGTGCTGGGCGGTTGATTCCACGGCGCCCGCACCAAAAACGGTTTCGGAACCGGTCAGTTGCCTTGTTCGCCTTCTGTGTCCGCGAGGGCGGCGACGTCGGCGCGGTCAACGGGACGGCCGCGGGCAAGCTTCATGCGGATGAGGTCGTCGCGGCCGGCGACGGCGATGCGCACCTCGTCGAGCGCGATGACGAGCGCGCGCTCCCGTAGCTGGCCATAGGGAGCGGCGCCGGGCGCCTCGTGGAGTACGTCGATATCGCCGTGGGGCGTCGCGAGCTGCCAGATGGTCGCGCGGGGAAGCATCGCGGCATCGATCTCGAGACCCTCGTGACCGGGGTTGAGCACGCGCGCGCCCAGTGCCCGCAGCGCCTTCGCGAGCCGCGCGAGGTTCTGCGCACCTGGCTCCGGGATCAGGTCGACGTCGTTAGTCATCCGCGTGTTCCCGTGCGTCTGGGCGGCCAGGCCGCCGACCAGGACGAAGTCGACTTTGTGCTGTGAGCGAGCTCCTCGAAGATCCGCTGCGCGTCGAGCGGCTGGGCATGACGGTCAGCCGCCACGGCTCTGCCGTCCCGCCTCGGTCAGGCGCCCCGCAAGGCGGTTCCAGGAGATTGCCAGCTCGAGCCGTTCGGCAGGGCTCCGCCGCAGCATCTCGCGCAGGTGAACGGGGTCGTGATTCCGTTCCATCGGCGCCGACGTCAGCCGCAGCTGCTCGCCCATCGCCGCCAGCAGCCGCTCGACGGTCTCGACGCTGGGCGAGACCTCGCCGCGCTCGATCCGGCTGACAGCCGCCTGGTCCGTAGCCGCCCGCAGCGCCAAGCTTCGCTGGCTGATCCCATGATGCTCTCGGGTTCGCCTGATCAGCTCTCCAGCGGTCACAATCTAATTATGCCTGATAAGGCATTAAGCGCGTGAAGCTCCTCTCCCCGCTGGGCGGCACTGAGCGGGGGCGCCGCCGGCGATCGTCTAAGCCTCGATCCACCGATCCGTCCGCCCCCGAACGAAGAATGACCTCCTGAAAGGGCTTTAGAGCGGCTGATTGAGGCAGCCGCGGCCCGAGTCAGGAGGTCACTCAGATGGTGCACGATGACGGGGCGGTCGGACCCGACGGCCTGCAGGTCGTCTTTGACGATGAGCGTGTGGTTTCCGGGGCCGGGATCGCGCTGGTCGCGACGCTTGCCGAGCGGTTGGGAATCGAGGGCCTGATCGCCCGGTTGGTCCGGCTACCTCGCGATCGTCCCGGGGCGGCCAACGCGGGCCGCAAGGTGATGGCGCTCCTCTACGCGATGTTGCTCGGCGCCGACTCGATCGACGACACAGAGGTGCTGCGCGCCGGCCGCACCCCGCGGCTGCTGGGGGGTTGGCTGCCCGCGCCGTCGACGCTCGGCACCTTCCTGCGCGCCTTCACCTTCGGGCACGTGCGCCAGCTCGACAAGGTCCTGGGCGAGGCCCTGACCCGCGCCTGGCGCGCGGGCGCAGGGCCCGGGGAGGAGCGGCTGGTGGTCGACGTCGACAGCTTCATCGGCGAGGTGCACGGCTACGCCAAGCAGGGTGTCGGCTTCGGCTACACCAAACAGCGCGGCTACCACCCGCTCTTGGCCTCCCGCGCCGACACCGGCGAGGTGCTGCACGTGCGGCTGCGCAAAGGCTCCGCCGCCAGCTCGCGGGGAGTCGTGCGCTTCGCCGAGGAGCTGATCGCCCGCGTCGCTCGCGCGGGCGCCGGCGGCGAGAAGCTCTTACGCGCCGACTCGGCGTTTTGGAACCGCAAGCTGATCGCTCGCCTGGAAAAAGCCGGCTGGGCCTACTCGATCAGCGTGCGCATGCAGTTCTGGGTTCCCGAGGCGATCGCGAAGATCCCCGAGTCGGCTTGGCGCCCGCTCGATGACTACCCCGCTGGCGGCGAGGCTCAGATCGCCGAGACGAGCGCCGGTGGGCGGCGGTTGATCGTCCGGCGCACTCGCCTGATCGGGCCGCAAGCCGAGCTTTGGCCGGACTGGCGCTACTTCCCGTTCATCACCAACCGCACCGAGCCGCTGCACGTCGTGGAGGCCGAGCACCGAGCGCACGCCGTCGTGGAGCTGACGATCCGCGACCTGAAGGACCAGGCGCTCGCCCACTTCCCCTCCGGTGTGTTTTGCGCCAACAGCGCCTGGACGGTGATCGGCGGCCTCGCGCACAACATGGCGCGCTGGACCGCACTCCTCGGCTTGCCCGGCGAGACCGTTCGCACGGCGCGCGACCCTGCGCCGCCGCCTGCTCGGACTCCCGGCCGGCTCGACCCGCAGCGCCCGCCGCTGGACCCTTCACCTGCCGGCCCGTTGGCCCTGGCAAGAGGCCTTCGTGGAGGCGCTGACACGGATCCGGGCACTGCCGGTCGCAGTCTGAACTCCCTCTTCACCGGCTCGCCTCACCCGCCGAATCGCTCGGTGCCGTGGGCTGCTCATTTCGGCCGACGGGCGGCTGGGAATGGCTTTTACCCAGCTCGCCGGCGCGGAGTGCCCCTGCGATCCGGCGATCTTCACCACTCGCACGTTCGCGGACGGCGATTCCTTTATCGCTGATGGTGAATCGGTGGATTCAGGCTAAGCGCCTGCTCACGTCCACAGCGTGGCGAGCGGCCAGGCCTCCAGCCGCTCGCCGAACGGAAGGCGCTCGCCGCCTGCGTAGAGCACCACGCCCCGGACGAAGCGCTCGTCGCCGAGCCGGTCGCGCAGAGTCGCCAGGTGCTTGAAGTCCTCGCCGCGCACCGTCGCCGATGCCTTCACCTCGACGCCCGCCACGCGGCCGTCGGCTCCCTCGACCACGAAGTCGACCTCGGCCCCCGCCGCGGTGCGCATGTGGAGCAGCGACGCTCGCGTTCTCGCGGCGGATATCTGCTTGGCCAGCTCCATTCCGACGAAGCACTCCAGGACGGCGCCGAGCAGCGAGTCGTCGTCCAGGAGGCGCCGCCGGTCGGCTCGCAGCAGATGCGTCAGCAGGGCGGAGTCGGAGAGCAGCAGCTTCGGCGCCTTGGTGATCTGCTTGACGCGGCTCGTGTGCCAGGCCGGCAGACGACGGACCAGGAAGACGTGCTCGAGCAGGGTGAGGTAGCGATCCAGCGAGGTTCGCGGAATCCCCACCGAGCTGCTCACCTCGGTCTTGTTCAGCGGCGCGCGGACGCGCGAGGCGAGCGAGGCGAGCACGGCCGGGACCTCCGCGAGGCGCTCGATGTTGGCGAGATCGCGAAGGTCGCGCTGCACGATCGCGGTGAGGTACGAGGCGAGCCATTCCTCGCGGCGATCGGCCTCGCGGGCCACCGCCTCCGGAAAGCCGCCGCGCACGATGCGCCCGACGAGATCCTCGCGGGACGTCGCCGGCGCGTACGGCAGGTCGGGAGGACCCGTCCAGCAGCAGCTCGACGATCCCCCCGGCGACACCCTCGATCTCGGCCTGGGAGAACGGCCACAGCGTGTGAACCTCGACTCGTCCGGCGAGCGACTCGGACACCGTCGGCAGCAGCATCACCTGCGCAGACCCGGTGAGGATGAAGCGCCCGGGGCGTCGATCGCGGTCGATCGCGGCCTTGATCGGGAGGAGCAGCTCGGGCGCGCGCTGAATCTCGTCTATGACCAGCGGACCGCCGGCGCTCTCCACCAGGCCCACCGGGTCGCGGCGAGCGGCTTCGAGGGTGCGCAGGTCGTCGAGGCTGAGGTAGCGAGCCGGGTGCGGGCCGGCGGCGAGGCCCTGTACGAGCGTGCTCTTCCCGGCCTGCCGGGGCCCGACCAGCATGACCGCGGGCGTATCGCCGAGGGCGGTGAGGAGGCGGGGGGTGATGGCGCGCTCGATCGTGTCCATAGCGATCTGGTCATTATATGACCACTTCGTGGTCGAATTATGAAAGCAAGGGGGAAGGGTGTTGCGGTCGTCTTAGCCGCCGATGGCAGCAGTCGCGTTCTCAAGCCCGAATTGGCGGCTCATTAGCTCCCTCCCTCCTCGGACGACCCATGACCCTGGTGCCGGGCGCTGCCCTTTTTACGGCTGCGGCTCCCGGCAAGGTGGCCGTCGTTTTACGGTGTAAAATGACGGCTATATGTCATTGCGAGCCCTGCCGCGCATCTACCGCCTGCCCCAGGACAGCTTCTTCTTGTTCGGACTGCGCGGGGTTGGCAAGAGCACCTGGATCGGGGAGCAGCTTCCGGACGCACACCGATTCGACCTGCTCGACGAGGGGCTCTACCAGGGCCTGCTGGCCGACCCCGCGCCGTTCGCCGGCGAGCTTCGCCGTCTCGACCCGGGAGGCTGGGTCGTGGTCGACGAGGTCCAGCGCCTGCCCGGCCTGCTGAACGAGGTCCACCGATTCATCGAGGAGCGCGGGCTGCGCTTCGCGCTGCTCGGATCGAGCGCTCGCAAGCTTCGCGCCGCCGGGGTCAACCTGCTCGGGGGCCGCGCCCTGTGGCGGGAAATGTTCCCCCTCACCCCCGAGGAGCTGGGCGGGGACTTCGACCTCGAGCGCACCCTGGAGATCGGCGCGCTCCCCCTGGTGCTCGGCTCCGGCTCGCCGCGCGAGACCCTGCGCGCCTACGTCCAGCTATATCTGCGAGAGGAGATCAAGGGCGAGGCGCTGGTGCGCAACCTTCCGGGGTTCGCACGATTCCTCCCCGTCGCCGGCCTGTTCCACGGCCAGCTCCTCAACGTCGCCGGGATCGCCCGCGACGCCGGCGTCGCGCGAACCACCGTCGAGGGGTATCTGGGAGTGCTCGAGGACACGCTCCTCGCCCGGCGCCTGCCGGCCTACGAGGCGCGCCTGCGCGTGCGCGAGCGCAAGCACCCCAAGCTCTACTGGATGGACCCGGGGGTCGTCCGCGCGGCGAAGGGGGTGCACGGCTCGGTCGCACCGGAGGAGGCTGGGTCCCTGCTCGAGGGCTGGGTCCACACCCTGCTTCGCACCTACATGGAGGAGCGCGAGCTCGCCGACGAGATCGCCTACTGGGCGCCCGCGGAGTCCAAGCGGCTCGAGGTCGATTTCGTACTGCGCCGCGGCTCGCAGCTCTGCGCCCTCGAGGTCAAGGCCGCGCGCCGCATTCATCCAGGGGACATGGCTGGCCTGCGGGCGATCGGAGAGCTGTCCGGGCTGCGGAGACGGATCCTGATCCATCGTGGCGATCGGCCCACGAGGACGGAGGATGGGATCGACGTTTGGCCGATCGAGACCTTCCTCGAGGCCCTCGAGGAAGATCGCCTGTTTCCCTGAGCTTCGGCTGCACGCAAGGACGAGGCGGCAGTCAAGTCGGCGGTAGTGGTGTAACTACCCGTCGGTCCCTTCACGCGGCTTGCAGTGCCGGCACCTCCTCTCGTGCCTCATCGCCCTGGTCCTCGAGGACCAGGGCGATCGACTCCGCCGACAGGTAGCGGCGGGCGACCAGTACAACGGCAAGCCCGGATGCGGTCCCGACAAGACCGACGGCTATGCGGGCGGCAGCGGGCGGCACGAGGGCCAGCCCCCGAAGGACCACAACCGCGGCGACTGCCCGAACCCACCGGGCCAACATCACTGAAAGGCCCGGCTGAAGCCGAGTCGCTCGACCATTCGCTAAACTAACGATATGGACAGCATCTCGGGGGCTGAGGTTGCGGCCGGGCTTGGAACGAGCATCCCCAGGGTCGTGCGCGCGGCAGAGCGGCTGGGCATGCGCACCGCTCCCGGCCGACTGTCGCTTACGCAGGCTCAGTACGAGGAGCTGCGCGACGAGTTGGGCACGACGCCGCAGATCGGCGGGCTATCCCCAACCGAGGTGAAGGTGCTCGCAGCATTGCGGCGGGCGCCGCTGGGGCTTGTGTCCGCGCGGGCCGTCGCCTCGCGGGCGGCCGTCTCACCGACAGCGGCCTCTGGCGCCCTGCGCAGCCTCGAGCGGCGCGAGCTTGTCTACCGCAGGAAGGCCATGCTCGCCCTTGGGCGAGCGCGCGAGGCCGAGCTGTGGCACGCCAACGTCCTGCATCCGGACTGGAGCGGGATCGCGGGAAGGCTCGACGACGTCCGGCCTCCCAGGCGCCGGCCTTCGCGAAAAAAGGCGAACCGGGATCGCGTGCCGGCCCGCCTGCGCCACCTGTTCTGGAATGTCGATCCGACTCAGTTGGACACGGCGCGCTCCGGAGCCTTCGTAGCCCGGCGCCTCCTGCGCAGCGATGATCCGGAGGGTTTGGCTTGGGGGGTCGCCCACCTGAAGCCGAGCGACTGGCGCGAGGCTGCGCGGGCGCGCGGCCTCGACCCGCGGGTGCGCGCGATGGCCGAGAACCTGGCCAGGCACGGGCGCTGATGGCTATTCCGCTGCCCGCGGAGCTTCGGAGCGTCCTGCCGCCGGATACGCAGAAGGCGTGGAGTGCGCTGGCGCCGATCCTGCCCCCGGCCCTTTATCTGGGCGGCGGCACGGGAGTGGCCGTGCATCTCAAGCATCGCCAGAGCCGCGACCTCGACTTCTTCTTCCACCGTCACGCGGTAGACCTCGAGCGACTGGCGAAGCAGCTCGGCAACGCTGGTCCGTTCGCCATCGCCGAGGCCTCGCCCGGCACGCTGCGGGGATTGCTCGGCGCCACGAAGCTCGAGTTCCTGCACGCCGACGAGGCGGCGGCGCAGAAGCTGCTCGAGAAGCCGACGGTGGTGGCAGGCCTTCACGTCGCAGGCCTGAAGGACCTGCTCGCGATGAAGCTCAAGGTTCTCGCCGAGCGAGGTGAGATGCGCGACTACTTCGATGTCAAGGCGATCGACGAGCAAAGCCCGCTCTCGGTGGAGGATGGGATCGCGCTCTACCTCGATCGCTATCGCCTCGAGCCCTCGAGCGGGGCCGTCAAGGCTCTCATCCGTGCGATGGGCTACCTGGACGACGTGGAGGAGGACAAGGCCCTCCCAACGACCAGGGATGAGCTCGCCGCGTGGTGGCAGCGGCGCCAAGTGGAGCTGATCGGCAACCTCGGTCGAGCCGACCCGGCGGGGTGATCCCGATCCGCGGCTGCGGGCGCTCGCAGAGGGAAGGGGAGTTGCCCTGGGATACTTCCTGCATCTGCTGTGGAGGGACAGGCGTGCTGGGCAAGCGCAGGCTTCGCGCCGCGGCGGCGATCGCCCTGGCCGTCGTCGCCCTTGGCGCCCTGGCCGTGGCCGGCTGCGGGGAAACGGTGATCGACAAGGCCAAGATCGAGGCGGCGCTCGAAGAAAACCTGCGGAAGTCGGCCCACGAGCGGGTCTCGTCGGTCGATTGCCCGTCCAGCGTCGCGGTCGAACCCGGCGCCAGCTTCGAATGCGCGATCAAGCTGGCGGGCGGCAAGGAGGAAACGGCCACCCTGAAGATTCGCAACAAGAACGCCGACGTCGAAGTGACCGGCGTCGCCCCCAAGAAGTAGGGCCAAGCCTGCGGCAGCCGCTCAGCCGAAGGGGGGCTGGTAGAAGTCCGGCACGGGGCGCATCGAGAAGGGGATTGACGCTTCGCCCCGGTAGACGGCGCGCGCGAACCCGCGCCTGTGGCGCCCGTAGCGCGTCGGCGCCACGCCACTGAACATCCCGTGCCGGTCGGCGTGGGTTACGAGGGCTCTGCGCCAGTGCCCGCCTCCCCGAAGCTGGATAACGATCTTCCCTGGGGCGCTGTTGGGCGTGCGCCCCCAGAAGAAGAGGCCCCGCCGCTGTGGATAGGCGACGAAGGGGAAGCGGAACGCGTACATCAGTTCCTTCGGCTGGTCTCCTGAGACCGTCCCGCCGCGGAAGTAGAGGCCCGTCTGGAGGGTTTCGCTGAATGGCAGACTCGGTTCGGGCGGGAAGTCGCGCAGGCTGAACCAGAAGAAGTTGTCGACGCCGGCCCTCCATGCCGTGTAGAGCGCTTCGGCGGTCCAGCGCGTCTCGATCGTCATCGGCAGCCCGCCGGGATCAGGGGGGTTCGAGTCCCAGCCGAACTCCGTCACCCAGAGCGGCGTGTGCCGGAAGCGCCCCTTGATCCTGCCGGCGCGGTCGGCGGCGCTCAGCAGCCTCTGCAGCTTGGGAAGATCACCCAGCTCGACGTCGTCGGGGCCCCCTTCGTGGGTCGGGCCACCGGTCGTATAGGGGTGGATGTCGAAGATGTCGAAGTGGACGCCGCCGCCGCAATCGCCGCCGGTGGGGTGCGGATGGCGGCGCCCGCTCATGCAGAGCAGCAGGCGGGCGAAGCGCATCGGGCCGATGGTCAGGTCGCGGACCGCGATCGGGCCGAGGCCGGCGGCGATGACCACGTTGGAGCGGTCGACCCCCTTCACGGCGAAGTAGAAGGTGTTGATCAGCTGGCGATACAGGGTTGGCGAGACCGGCGTGCTCCCTTCGAACTGCGGATCGAAGAAGAGGCTCAGGTTCGGCTCGTTGAGGCCCTGCCAGTAGCGCACCCGCGGCAGCCCGCCGAAACGGCCGCTGTAACGGCGGGCGGCTGCGGTCGCGAACGCCGCTAGAGCAGCCGAGTCGGGCTTGCACGGTGCGTCTATTTCTGTAGCCCCTTCGCAGCGCTGTGCCCAGAGCGGGGCGCCGCGCACCTGGAGAATCGGCGTCAGCCCCGCCTGAACCGCGTGGGTCACCCAGAGGTCGAACGGTTCCCAGTCGTAGTTCGGATCGGACGGGTTCGTCGGGTCCCAGACAGCCGGCTCGCGTTTGGGGGCAATATCGCCCCATCGCAGCGGTGTGAGAACGAGCCGCGCTCCGGTCCGCTTGACGTGTTCGAAGGCAACGGGTTCGTTGTCGTAGACGTAGGAAACTCCAGTCTTGAGCGGCCGCATCGCAGCCTCGGCCGAGGCGCCTCCGACCGGGAGCAGCAGGCAGGATCCGACGAGGGCGACCGCCAAGCAGGGGCCGCCCAGTCGCATCCACGCCTTCTCGGTCGGGCCCATCTGAGCGGGTTACTGCGCAGTCCTTCGCGTCCGCCGCCAAAGGAGCGCAAGCGCCCAGACCACGGTCGCGGCGATCAGCAGGGGCAGCAGCAACCCCAGCTCACCCGAGGACGAGGAGCCCGTCGCCTGCGCGATCACCTCGTCGAAGCCGGAAGAGCCGTTGGGCAGGCCTGCACCGGAGCGAGGGCCGCCAACGCCGCCGATGGCGTGCCCGGCCCGGCCGGTGGGCACCTGTGCCTGGCGGCCGCCGTGAGGCCTCCCGGGTGCATTCCCGTTCACCCCTTCGAGCGCGGCGCTCGCCGTCGTCGTCGCCACTTTGGCCGCCGCGCGGCCCTGCGCTCCCTGTGCGTCGAGCCTTGTCGCGTTGCGGGCGCCCAGAACCTTGGCGGGCGAGCGGCTTCCCCGGCGGCCCCCCTTCCCGGCCTGCTGCTGCCCGCCCGCCGTCGGAAAGGTCTCCGTGTACTGCGCGGCGGCCGAGTTGCCGGGCGGGACGAGGCTTTCCGCCATCGCAGCGGACGGCAAGGCGAGGCTGGCGATCGCTGCCAGCAACGGAAGTCCAGTCTTGAGTGCGTGCATGCCGATCGTCAGAAATCCGGAGCCGGATGCCGATCTGACGTCAGCCCGTCCGACCCCTGCTCGTAGCATAGAACCCGATGGATGCGGCTTTGTCGCGGCGCCGCGCCGCCTTCCTGGAACAAGCGCGCCGGATCGATTGGCGCGGCGTCTGGACCGTGTCGCTGTGCTTCGGGCTGGTCGTCTATCTCGGCCTCGAGGGAGGCGGCTTCGACCCGCTCGTCCACGATCAGGTGGGGATCGCCGTCTGGTGGGTGCTGCTCGCCGGCACGCTTGTGGGCGCCTTGCCGCGCCGCTCGCTTGGGGCGCTCGCCTGGGCGGCGCTCGGCCTGCTTGCCGCCTTCGCGCTCTGGACCGCGCTCAGCCTCACCTGGACCGAGAGCACCGAGAAGACCTCCGCCGACATTGCGCTGGTCGCCACCTACGCCGGCGTCTTCGGGCTCGCCCTCTTCAGCCACGGACCGCGCGAATCGCAGCGAGCGCTCGCCGCGGTGGCGACCGGGATCGTGTTCGTCGCGCTCGTCGCGCTGCTCTCGCGCCTGCACCCCGCGTGGTTCCCGGCCGCTGGCCAGACCGCCCGCTTCCTAAGCAGCGGCAGGGAACGGCTCTCCTACCCGCTCGACTACTGGAACGGCCTCGCGGCGCTGATCGCGATCGGCCTGCCCCTCCTGCTCCAGCTCGCGACCTGCGCCAGGTCGATCGTCGCCCGCGCGCTCGCCGCGGCGACCCTGCCGGCGATGATCTTGACGATCTTCTTCACCCTCTCGCGGGGCGGCATCGCCGCCGCGATCGTCGCCCTCGCCGTCTTCCTCGCCTTCAGCGCCAACCGCCTGCCCAAGCTGCTGACCCTGTTCGCCGCCGCAGCCGGGGGGGCCGCGCTGATCGTCGCGGCGCTCCAGCGCGACGCCCTTCGGCACGGGCTCCTCGACGCGACCGCCCGCCAGCAGGGCAACGAGATGCTGGCGATCGCAATTGCGGTTTGCCTCGTGGTCGGGCTGATCCAGGTGGGTATCTCGCTCGCAGGGCGCAGGTACGCGCAGCCCCGCTGGACCATCGTCTCGCGTCGGCAGTCTCTGGTCGCCGCGGCCGTCTGCCTGCTGGTGGCGCTGGTCGCCGCGGCCGCCCTGGATGCCCCCGGCCGAGCATCGGATGCCTGGAGCGAATTCAAGCGAGCGAGCGGCCCCGGGCACGGGACCGGGCGCCTCGGCAGCGTCGCCGGCGAGAGCCGCTATCAGTACTGGCGCGTCGCCGTCAGCGAGAACGGCACCAAGCCACTGACCGGCACCGGTTCCGGCACCTTCGAATACTGGTGGGCGAGGAAGGGGAACGGCTCGGGCGCAGTGCGCGACGCCCATTCCCTCTATATGCAAACCCTCGGCGAGCTGGGGGTCGTCGGGCTGGCCCTGCTCGCGGCCTTCCTGCTGACGATCCTGGTTGGCGGCGGCCGCAGGGCCATCCGCGCCGGCCCGGGGGAGCGAACGCGGCTCGCCGCGGCCCTGGCGGGCTGCACGGCGTTCTGCCTCATCGCGGCCTTCGACTGGATTTGGCAGCTCCCGGTGCTGCCGGTCGCCATGCTCCTCCTCGCGACGACCTTGGTGGCCGGCTCCATGCGCCCCACGCAGGGCAGACCGGTGCTGAGGCTGCCGCTCAGGCTCGCCTTCGCCGTGGCCGCCGTCGCGGCGATCGTCGCGATCGCGATTCCGCTCGCCTCCACGAGTCTGGTGCGGCAGAGCGAGGCGGACGCCCGCGCCGCGCAGTTGCCCGCCGCGCTTCACGCGGCGCGAAGCGCCCAGAACGTCCAGCCGGACGCGGCGAGCCCGCGGCTCCAGGAGGCTCTCGTGCTCGAGCTTCAGGGGGAACTGGCGCCCGCCGCCGCGGCCGCTCGCGCGGCGACGGAGCGGGAGCCGACCAACTGGCGGACCTGGCTTGTCCTGTCGCGCATCGAGGCCGAG
This sequence comes from uncultured Solirubrobacterales bacterium, assembly GCA_963696185.1. Taxonomy (GTDB): domain Bacteria; phylum Actinomycetota; class Thermoleophilia; order Solirubrobacterales; family 70-9; genus VRUE01. Next base: position 579,559 of record OY968825.1, on the reverse strand, counting down.
CGGGGAAGGGCGGCCGCGGCGGTGCGCGACTATCGCAGGGCCAGGTCGCTGAACCCGAACTCCTCGCTCTTCGAACGATGAGCCAAAGGCGCAAGCCGCCGGCGTCGAAGTGACCGGCATCGCCCCCAAGAAGTAGAGCGCGGCGCTCCCGGCCCCGGGAGTAGAGTGCGGCCCATGACCGAGATCAGCACGGCCGCCGCGCCGACCACCCACGCAAAGCTCCTCGACTGGGTCGGGGAGATCACCGATCTGTGCAAGCCCGACGCCGTCCGCTGGTGCGACGGCTCGGCCGAGGAGTACGACGCCCTCGCCGAGGAGATGATCGAGGCGGGCACCTTCGAGCGCCTCTCGGAGGAGAAGCGCCCCAACTCCTACCTGGCCCTCTCCGACCCCGGCGACGTCGCCCGGGTCGAGGACCGCACCTTCATCTGCTCCGAGCGCGAGGACGACGCCGGCCCCACCAACAACTGGCGCGCCCCGGCCGAGATGCGCGAGACGCTGACCGCGCTCTTCGACGGCTGCATGAAGGGGCGCACGATGTACGTGGTGCCCTTCTCGATGGGCCCGCTCGGCTCGCCGATCGCCTACATCGGCGTGCAGATCACCGACTCCCCCTACGTCGCCGCCAGCATGCGGATCATGACCCGGATGGGGGAGGGGGCGCTCGAGGTGCTGGGCTCCGACGGCGACTTCGTGCCCTGTCTGCACTCGGTCGGGGCGCCGCTCGAGGAGGGGCAGGAGGACGTCCCCTGGCCCTGCAACGGGGAGAACAAGTGGATCGTCCACTTCCCCGAGACGCGCGAGATCTGGTCCTACGGCTCGGGCTACGGCGGCAACGCCCTGCTCGGCAAGAAGTGCCTGGCGCTGCGGATCGCCTCGGTGATGGCCCGCGACGAGGGCTGGCTCGCCGAGCACATGCTGATCCTCAAGCTGACCTCGCCGGAGGGCGAGACCCGCTACGTCGCCGGCGCCTTCCCCTCGGCCTGCGGCAAGACCAACCTGGCGATGCTGATCCCCACCCTGCCCGGCTGGAAGGTCGAAACGATCGGCGACGACATCGCCTGGATGAAGTTCGGCGAGGACGGCCGCCTGCACGCGATCAACCCCGAGGCCGGCTTCTTCGGCGTCGCGCCCGGCACCGGCGAGAAGACCAACCCGAACGCGATGGCGAGCATCACCCGCGACTCGATCTTCACCAACTGCGCCAAGACCGACGACGGCGACGTCTGGTGGGAGGGAATGACCGAGGAGGTGCCCGCGCACCTGATCGACTGGCACGGCGAGGACTGGACGCCCGAGTCGGACCGTCCATCGGCGCATCCGAACGCCCGCTTCACGACGCCGGCGTCGGCCTGCCCCTCGATCGCCCCGGAGTGGGAGGACCCGGCCGGCGTGCCGATCGACGCCTTCCTCTTCGGCGGCCGCCGCTCGACCGTGGTGCCGCTGGTGCGCGAGTCGTTCGACTGGGAGCACGGCGTCTTCCTCGGCTCGATGATGTCCTCGGAGACGACCGCCGCCGCCGCCGGCGAGGTCGGCAAGCTGCGCCACGACCCGTTCGCGATGCTGCCCTTCTGCGGCTACCACATGGGCGACTACTTCGGCCACTGGCTCGGCATGGCGGAGCGCGAGGGCGCCAAGCTGCCGCGCATCTACTACGTCAACTGGTTCCGCAAGGACGCCGACGGCAAGTTCCTCTGGCCCGGCTACGGCGAGAACAGCCGCGTCCTGGCCTGGATCTTCCGCCGCTGCGCCGGCGAAGCCGAGGCGGAGGAGACGCCGATCGGCCTGGTGCCGGCGCCGAAGGGCCTCAACACCGAGGGGCTCGACGTCTCCGCCGAGGACATGGCCGAGCTGCTGCGGGTCGATCCGGAGGAGTGGAAGGTCGAGCTGCCGGCGATCCACCAGCACTTCGCCCGCTTCGGCGACCACCTGCCACAGGAGCTGCACGAGCAGCTGGCGGAGCTGGAACGGCGACTGGGGTAGCGGATCCCGACCGAGACTCATGCGGTCCAGAGGCCGCTCAGCGGAACAGCGAAGAGCCGATCGCCCAGAGGAACCGTATCGGGACCTGTGTGGACCACAAGCCCTGCCCGGAATCGCGAGCCATAGGCATCGCGCAGCTTTGCCAGCGATCGCCAGTCGCGGGCCGAGAGCGAGGCGCTGGCTTTGACCTCGACCGCGGCGACCTCGCCGGCACGGTTCTCAAGCACCAGGTCGATCTCCTCGCCCGCCCGTCGGTAATGGTGGATGCGAACCTGCTCATCGGCCCACTCGGCGTGCTTGACGATCTCCATCGCGACGAAGCTCTCGACTGCCTTGCCCGTGAGCTGATCGTCGCTCAGCAGCCGCTCTTCGCTTGCTCCCAGGAGGTGGAGCAGGAAGCCGCTGTCGACCAAGTGCACCTTCGGGTGCTGGACCTCACGCTGTCCGAGCCCGGGGCGCCAGGCCGGCACTCGCTTGATCAGGTAGGTCGTCTCCAGCAGGCCCGCATAGCGGTCGACGGTGCGATGGTCGAGGCCCAGCCGGCCACCTAGATTCGCCGGCACGAACAGATTGGCGGTTTGCGCTGCCAGCAGCCGCAGGAGGCGCGGCACCTCGTGCAGCTTGTAAGCGTCGGCGACGCTTTCCAGATCTCGCTCGAGCGTCGTGCGTAGGTAGCTCTCGAACCATCGCGACCGCGAGCGACCCGCTCGCAGCCTAGCCTCGGGATAGCCGCCGGCGACGATGCGATCGCGCAGCGCCTCCCGACCCACCGGCGCTTCGCTGATCCGCGGGGGTCGCCCGGAGAAGAGCGCGTCGACGAGGTTCGCTTGCCCTTCCTCGATCTCGGCTTGGGCAAGTGGCCACAGCGTGAGGATGTCGACCCGCCCGGTCAGGGTGTCCAGCGTCCTCGGGCTGCGAAGGAGGTTTGCCGAGCCCGTCAGCAGGAACTGGCCCGGCGACTGATCCCTGTCGACAACCATCTTGATTGCGAGCATGAGCTCCGGGCCCCCTCGCTGGACCTCGTCGATCAGCACCGGGCGGTCGAGGCCGGCGATGAAGCCGACCGGATCCGTCAGCGCCGCGTTGCGCTGAGAACGCTGGTCGAGGTTCACAACTTGGGCTATATGCCCTTCCTCCGCGACCCGCCGCGCCAAGGTGCTCTTGCCGACCTGCCGTGCGCCAAGCACCATGACTACTCTCGTATCGGCCAGGGCCTCGAGAAGCAGTCGGTGCGTGGCGCGCGGGTATATCCGAGTGATGGCCATAGCGTGTGCCGATGCAACCTGGCGACTTGGTTTTTGCATTCTGGCATATCTTTAGCTGCAGAATGGCAAATCTCAGAGAAGCCAGGCAGGGCCGCGGGCAATCTCAACGCGCCTTTGCAACTCCCGCGCGCAGCTCCTCGCCGGCCCGGTAGCTGATGTTCTTCCCGCGGCCGCGCTGGTCGACCAAGCCAGCGTCGAGCAGACGCCGAAAGTCTGCGCTGGCCGTCGCCCGCGAGACGTCGGCCTCCGCACCGTATTTGCCACGGTCGGAACCGCCCATCAGGCTTTGCTCAAGGGCGATCACCAATCGTTCGGGCCAGCTCCGGGCCCCGACCAACGCCTCCAGGTAGTCCCAGCGCGCTGCCGCCTCCTTGATCTGCGCCAGCCGCTGCTTGACCTGGGCGAGGTGCGCCTCGACGCAGAAGGCGACCCAGCCCGAGGCATCTCGGTCGGGCTGATAGCTCCCCCCTTGAGCCTCCTCGAGGGCGGCGTAGTAAGCCGCAGTGTTTCGGCCGAGGTACTCCTCGATCGAGGAGAACTCGGGCGAGATCAGACCCTCGCGGGCGAGAACGAGGGATTGGATGATCCGTGAGACCCGCCCGTTGCCGTCCTGAAACGGGTGCACGGAAACCACGTGCAAGTGAGCCATCGCCGCCCGCACGACCACATTGGCGTCCTCGTCGCCCTTGCGCAGCCACTTGACCACCTCGACCATCAGAGCGGGCACCTGCTCGGCGCCGGGGGCGCGGTATGCAAGCGCACCGTCGCCCTGGGTGACGGCGATCGGTCCGCTGCGCCACCGGCCGGGACTCTTGTCGCGCTGGAAGTAGCACGCGTCGAAATGAAGATCGAGGATGACCCGCTCGACCCAGGTGAAGTCGGGGTCCTGGGCCATGACGCCGACGTGATCCATCGCTCTGGCGTAGGAGGCAACGGCCTTCCGGTTCTCGTCCTCGCGATCGGCCGGTTCGCCTCCGCTTACGAGCGCGATCGCGTCCTCGCGATCGACGTGGAAGCCCTCGATTGAAGTTGAGCTCTCGATCGAGCTGGCGCGCACGGTGCGGCGTAATGCCCCCATCCAGGGAACTGGGCGGTTCACCTCTCGGCCCAGCGCATGGCGAAGCTCGTCGAGCTGGTCGAGGCTCCCCCTCAGTTGACGGGTAATCGGCGGAGTCGCAAAAAGCACAAAACGGAAGCTATCAGACGCTTAGACGTATATGCGTCTAATCGTCTGTTTACAGCCTGTAGGCCTCCGCTAGCTCCGGGTCCTTGGCGGCGAGCATCTCGGCCAGCTCCGGGTCCTCTTCGGGCGGCGGGCTGAAGACTCGCTTGGGGATGTCGATCTGCGCCGGGGTCCCGCCCGCTGGGCCGTGGGAGAGGCGTGTGAGGTGGATCGGTTGGGAAGGCTCTGTCCGGTATTCCCGTACACCGATGTACGGTGAATCCGTTCAAGCAGCATCGTGGCAAGCGAGCACCTGCTGAGGGTAAACGCTGTAGTACCCGTAGCCGTGATTAGCTTATGGGCAGTTATAAGGATATGGCTATAACTTGCTATAAGTACCTAGAACATGGACCCCATCAGAAATCCCTACACCCCGAATGCAGGCTCTCGCCCTCCCGAGCTGGCTGGCCGTGAGAGCGAGATCAAGCAGTTTGAGGTTCTCGTTGGGCGGCTGAAGCGAGGCGCCACCGAGCAGAGCATCATCGTGCGGGGGCTACGAGGCGTCGGGAAGACGGTCCTGCTCAATGCTTTCGAGGACCAGGCCGAGAGCGAAGGGTTCTTGACCTTCTACCACGAGCTGACTCCCGACACGAACCTCGTTGACGAGCTCGCGCGGGATGCGGAGAGGGCGCTCGACAGGCTCAGTCTCGGGGCAAGGCTGAGCGCTCGGATCCGCGGCGCTCTTGGACATCTGAAGACGATCAGGCTCACCGGTCCGGAAGGGTTCGGTCTCGCTGTCGACCTTCAGAGTGCGGATGAGGGAACGATCACGGCGGATCTCACCGACCTCTTGCTTCAGCTTGGCGCCGCCGTGCGAGAGAACGGGACAGGGATAGCGGTCTTTCTCGACGAGTTGCAGTTCGTGGACGAGGTTCAGTACCGGGCGTTGATCAGCGCTCTGCACCGCGCCACTCAGAAAGAGCTGCCAATCGCGGTCGCCGGCGCAGCCCTACCGCAGATTCCTCTGCTGACCGGCGAGGCGCGGTCGTACGCAGAGCGGCTGTTCGACTTTCCGAAGATCGCGAATCTCGACGAGCCGGCGGCCACGATGGCGCTGGTTGAGCCGGCACGGCGACAGGGTGTCGAGTACTCGCCGGATGCACTGGCAAGGGCCCTTGAGTGGACGGCTGGCTATCCGTTCTATATCCAGCAGCTCGGAAAGCATGCATGGAACCTGGCGACCGAGTCACCGATTAGCGTCGATGACATCGAGCGAGCAATGCCTGCCGCGCAAGCCGCGCTGGACAAGAGCATCTACGAGGTTCGGGTGCAGCGTGCCACTGAGGGTGAGCGCCGCTACATGCGAGCCATGGCCGAGCTCGGGTCGGGTCCATACCGATCCGGGCAGGTGGCGGAGAAGGCCGGTCAGTCGGTTACTCAGGCCTCTCCAACTCGCCAGCAGCTGATGACCAAGGGCCTGATATATGCGACCGAGGACTTCGGCTACGTCGACTTCACGGTGCCGCGGTTCGCCGAGTTCATGCGTCGCTACATCCCATATCAGGCACCCGATTGACGGTCGGTAGCCAGCTCCGGGTCCTTGGCGGCGAGCATCTCGGCCAGCCTTCTTGGCGATGTCGATCTGCATCGGGTGCAGCGACCAGGCACCGACGCAGCCCGCCAGGAAGGCGGCGCGGAACTGCGTCACTGGCTTGGCGTGACCCCCTGAAATCGGTCCGACTGATCTAACCCCGGCAGACTGGGCCACGATGCATGAGACTCCAGCCCTACCGAAGGAGTCGAATGCCGAGGCAGTATCCCCCGGAGTTAGATCAGCTGAGCATGGCGGAGCGCGCGTGCGCCAAGCTGCCGCGCATCTACTACGTCAACTGGTTCCGCAAGGACGCCGACGGCAAGTTCCTCTGGCCCGGCTACGGCGAGAACAGCCGCGTCCTGGCCTGGATCTTCCGCCGCTGCGCGGGGGAAGCCGAGGCCGAGGAGACGCCGGTCGGCCTGGTGCCGGCGCCGGACGCCCTCGACACCGAGGGTCTCGACGTCTCGGTCGAGGACATGGCGGAGCTGCTGCGGGTCGACCCGAAGGAGTGGAAGGTCGAGCTGCCGGCGATCCACCAGCACTTCGCCCGCTTCGGCGACCACCTGCCCCAGGAGCTGCACGACCAGCTGGCGGAGCTGGAGAAGCGGCTGGGCTGAGCCCGGTCGCCCGGGCGGGCAGCGAAGCGCCGATATCCTTCGGCCCTGCCCGCCCTCAAATCGGGGTGGCAGCATGGCCGTGGAGACAGTCGCCCCTAAGGAGAAGACGATCGCGCCCGATCCGCCCGCGGTCCTCCTCGGCGGCACGCTCACGGCGCTTTCGGTCGCTCGGAGCCTCACCACCGCCGGGATCCCGGTCTACGTCCTCGACAGGCGCGACTCGCCGGCGCGGGTCTCGCGCCACCGCAAGGTGTTCGTCGATGTGGGGCGCGAGGACATGCAGTCGCGCATGCTGGACTGGCTGCGCTCGGACCAGGCGCCGCGCGGAGCCGTGGTCCTCGCCTGCTCCGACGAGGGGCTTGAGCTGATCGCGCGCCATCGCGCCGAGCTCGTCGAGTTCGGCTACGTCCCGATGGAGGCTGACGACGAGGTGCTGCTGGCGATGCTCGACAAGGAGCGCACCTACGCGCTCGCGGCCGAGCACGGCATCGCCGCGCCGCGGGTAATGGCGCTGCGCGACCGGACCGACCTGGAGGCGGCAAGCCGCGAGTTCTCCTTCCCATGCGTGCTGAAGCCCGTGCACTCCCACGTCTTCGCGCGGCAGACGGGGTCGAAGGAGAAGGTGCTGAAAGTCGGCAGCCCCGACGAGTTGCAAAGCGTGTTCGAGCGGATGTCGGCGGCCGGCGTGGAGATGCTCGTGACCGAGGTGATCGCCGGCCCCGACGACGAATACGTCTCCTACTACGGCTATCTGGACGAGCACGGCGCGCCGCTGCTCGGGCTCACGAAGTGCAAGATCCGTCAGTACCCGATCCGCTTCGGCATCGGCACCTATCACGCGACCACGCGCGATCCGGAGGTGGCCGAGGCGGGGCTGCGGTTCCTCCAGGCGGTGGGCCTGCGCGGGCTGGCGAACGTCGAGTTCAAGCGCGACGGCAGCGACGGCCGGCTCAAGCTGATCGAGTGCAACGCGCGCTTCACCATGCCGAACGACCTGATCCGGATCGCGGGGATCGACCTGGCGCTGTTCTCCTACAACCGCCTGCTGGGACGGCCGACGCCGGCGGTCGACTCCTACCGGGAGGGCGTACGGCTCTGGGAGCCGATCAACGACACGCGGGCGTTCCTCGAATACAGGCGCCGCGGCGAGCTTTCCCCCGGGCGCTGGATCGGCAGCCTGCTGCATCGCCAGCACCTTCCGCGCGCCCGCGTCGCCGACCCGCTTCCCGCCCTCGAGCGCGTTTCGCGAGGGCTTAGACCCGCTTCCCGGTCCGCCGCTCGCCGCTCGCCGTCGGTCCTCCGCTCGCCCTGGGCCGGCGGGCTCGGCATGCTGACCGAGCGGATCGCGCGCACCGGCCCGCGCAGCTTTCCGCTCGCCTCCCGCGTCGATCTCGTTCGCTCGACCGGCCCCGGCTACGTCTGGCGGCGCCTGCGCGCCGAGCGCCGCTTCTCGGGGCTGGGAGCCGACGTCCGCGACGCGACTTACGAGCGGATCTGGCGCGAGGCAGCGGACGCGGCCGGCGCCCGGATGGAGCGGCTCGCGCCGGGCCTGCTCGAGCTCAGCCGCGACGGCGTCGCGACGCGCGTCTTCCAGCAGACGGTCGAGCTCGACGATCCCGTCACCCTTCGGGTGGCGCTGGACAAGGTGCTGGTGCACCGAATGATGGCGGCCGCGGGCATCCCGATCCCCGATTACCGCGAGTTCGACGCGCGGGATCCCGCGCCGGCGCTCGAGTTCCTGGCGCGGGCCAGCGGTCCCTGCGTGGTCAAGCCGGCGGCGGGGACCGGCGGCGGCCACGGCACGACGGCGAACGTCACCCGGCCCGACCAGCTGATGCGGGCGCGCCTGCACGCGGCCAAGGGCGGCGGGCGCCTGCTGATCGAGCGCCAGGCGGTCGGGCCGGTGTACCGGCTGCTGTTCTTGGACGGCGAGCTGCTGGACGTGCTGCGCAGCGTTCCCGCCCACCTGACCGGCGACGGTCGCTCGACGGTCGAGGAGCTGATCGCCGCCGAGAACGAGCGACGGGTCGCGGCCGAAGGCGCCGCCGGGCTGACGCTGGTCGGCGTCGACCTCGACACGATGTTCGCGCTCGCGCGCGCCGGGCTGAAGCTGTCGTCGGTGCTGGAAGCGGGCCGGACGGTGCCGATCGGGGTGGTCACCAACAGCAACGCCGCCGAGGACAACGAGACGTTTCGCGGCGAGATCTCAGCCCAGATCGTCGCCGAAGCGAGGTCGGCCCAGGCTGCCGTCGGGCTCCGTCTCGCCGGCGTCGACGTGATCGCGACCGACCCGGTCAGGCCGCTTGCGGAGACTGGCGGCGTGATCAACGAGGTGAACGGTACGCCGGGCCTTCACCACCACTATCTCGTCGCCGATCCCGACAAAGCGACGCGCGTGGCGATCCCGGTGCTGGAGCGGCTGCTCAGTCGCGACCCGGGAGAAGGCGCCGGCGCTCGGAGGAGCTTGCGCGCGCTGGCCTCGCGGCGTCTCTCGGCCTGAGAACCGGGCCGCAGCGCGTCATCCGGGCGAGATCAGCGCCGCGAAGTCGCTTGCGAGCCGGGGCAGCCCGCACTCTTCGCAGGCCTCCGCGGCGGCCTCGATGTCGACTGCCGGGACCGGGATCCCGGATCGCTGACGCTCCCTCGCGCGCTGCGCCGCTCCCTCGCCGGGGTACCGCGCCGCCTCGACGCCCTCGACGGGACGGAGGCCGTGCAGCCGGTCGGCGAGCCGGCCGAGGCGGGCAGCGGCGCGCTCGGGGTCCGCGACGCGCCAGGGGTCGATCGCCACGAACAGCTGGCCGAGGTTCTGCGCTCGCGAGGGGTCCGCGTAGATCGATGCGACCTCGTCGTCGAAATCCGCTTCCGCGAGGAGGCCGACGAGGACGGCTATCGCGAACGCCAGCCCGCTTCCCTTCGGTCCCGCCATCGGCAGCAGCGTGCCGGCCAGGGCCCTGCGTGGATCGGTGGTGGGCTCCCCGTCCTCGTCGAGCGCGAGCCCGGCCTCGATCGGCTCGCCCATCGCGCTCGCCCGGCGGATCTTGCCGCGGGCGGTCTGAGTCGACGACATGTCGAGCAGGAGCTCGTCGCGGTCGCCCATGGGCGCCGCGATGGCCAGCGCGTTCGAGCCGAGGAAGGCGTCCCGCGCTCCGTGCGGCGCCATCATCTTCGGCGCGTTGGTGACGACGATCCCGACGAGGCGCCGGCGAGCGGCCCGCAGGGCGTAGAAGCCGGCGGCGCCGAGGTTCGTGCCGTTCCCCACGGCGACGACGCCGACCCCGTGATCCGCGGCGATCTCGGCCGCGAGGTCGAGCGCCTTGACGCCGGCCACGGGTCCCAGCGCATGGCCCGCGTCCAGGCGGCAGAGCGCCCCGTGGCGCGAGACGACGGAGATTGCCTCGCCTCTGGTCGCGAGCCCGGACTTGACGCGCCGCATGTACACGGGCACGCGATCGAAGCCGTGCGAGTCGATGCCTCGGAGGTTCGCGTGGAGGAGCGCATCGGCGACCGCGGTCGCATCCTTGCCGCCCACGCTGAGCCCTTCGAAGCACGCCTCGATGAGCCCGTGGAGCGCACCGGCGGGAACGAGCACGACGCGATCGCTCGCCGCGCTCTGGGTCGGCTCGTCGCTCATGGCCGCTCCGGTGTCGAGCGGGAGCGAAGGGCCGCCGATCGGATGCGCGCGCTCAGTCGCCCTCGGCCTCGCGTCCGTCCGGCGTGACGCCGCAGTCCTGCAGCAGCGTGTCGACCCAGTCGTTGGAGAAGGTGCCCTTCCTCACCGAGGCGACGTAGTCGGCCTCCCTCGACGCCGTGGCCGTGAGGCGGTCGAGCAGCTCCTCGGCGATCTCCTGGGGGATCACCACGATGCCGTTCAGGTCGCCGACGATGATGTCCCCGGGGAAGACCACGATCCCTCCCGCCGAGATGGGGCAGTTGATCTCGCCCGGGCCGCGGTGCAGGGGGCCGATCGGCGTCACCCCCCGCGCGTAGACCGGGAAGTCGCCGAGCGCCCTGATGTCCTCCAGGTCCCGCACCAGGCCGTCGACGACGAAGCCGGCGATGCCGCGGTGGCGCGCCTTGGTCGAGATCAGGTCACCGAGCACGGCGGTCATCGCGGAGCCGCTCGTGTCGATGACCACCACGTCGCCCGGCTGCGCGACGTCGAGCACCTTGTGGACCATCAGGTTGTCGCCGGGGTACACCTTGACCGTGCAAGCCGGGCCCAGGATCTGAAGCTGGTCGTGGGTCAGGTTGCGTATGCCCGACGACATCGCATACAGCCGGTTCATCCGGTCCGAGATCGCGGGCGTGTCGAAGGCGGCGAACTTGGCGACGAGCTCCGGGTCCGGACGGTCGATATGGCTGCGGATGCGAAAGCCGGGCCCGGGGTGCATTTCGGCTGACTGAGGCTTGCTGACCATTCCTTCAGCTCCTCCTCGCGGTCGTGGGCTCTTCAGGCCGGCCGTGGAGGGGTGTCGCAGGCCGGGCGGTCTGCGCTCAAGGATAGAGGACCGGGGGCGGGCCCGGCCGTACCTCGCGTGGATGCTCGCGGCGCGGGCAGAGCCCGTAGGTCTCTGCCAGCTCCGGGTCCTTCCGGGCCAGCATTTCGGCCAGCTCGACCATCACCTTGCACTGCTTCCAGGCGGCGTCGTCCTGCATCTTGCCGTCGATCATGTGGACTCCGCGGCCGTCGGGGATCGCCTCCAGCTCAAGCGAGGCGCTCACGAAGCGCCCTTCAGCGACTAGCTGGCGGACAAGCGTTTGAGTCCGCCAGCTGCCTCGCGAAGTGCGGAAGGAAACTCCTCGTATGCGGCATCCGGCTCGCTCGCCACGAGTGTCTGGGGATCGATGACTTTCATGGGGGGTCGTTCTCTTGGCGGCAGTTCCCGCGTCTTGCGGGCGACGATCAGCATCTGGGCGCCGCCAAAAAGGCGTAGCTGGAGCTTCGAAAGCAGATTCCCGGTGGGATGATCGTCATCGATGGCCGCGAGTGCTCTCTGCTTCATCCAGGCAGCCGGCCAGCGTGTATTGCCATGGTCATCGTAGATCGGGGTCTGGTAGACGATCTCCATGCCTGCACTCTTGATGGCTCGTTGGTAGGAATCCACCCACGTGATGTGGTGCCCCTCATGTGGATCGGGATGTCGTAGCTCCCGGACTGATCGCCAGACACTTCGAATCGGCTCCATCATGGCCATGGTCCCGCCGATGCAAAGTACGCGGTTAGCCTCATCGAACAGCGGCTGGTAGTCCGCCACGTGGTGCATGAACTCTTTAAAGACCACGAGGTCGATCGAGCAGCTCTCAAATGGCGCGTAGCGCGCATCGGTTACGAAACGCTTCCCGTCGCCAAGATTTGGGTGCTCGAGGTGCATCCCTGTCGCCAACGTGTTCGCCTCGAAGTCGCACATCCAAGTCTCGAAGCCCGCCTCAGCCATCAGCCATGAGACCCAGCCATTTCCGCAACCAAGCTCGACGGCTCGAGGCCGCCGGTCTTTTTGCTGCACGAAAGGCGAGATGCCATTTAGGAAGTCAACTGCCCGGGGCGCATTCGCCTTCAAGTAGACGAGATTTCGGGCTGCGACCTCTGCGCCAAGTCCTTGGTGTTCCCGCTCCTCTTGCATCGTGGCGGCGATCATGGCGTGGTCCTCGACCGGATAGCCCATGAAGACGAGGCCCTTCTCGGATGGATATAGCCGCTCGGCCAGCGGTGACCAGAAGCCGCCGTCTACTGGCTCAAGCGGCCCGAGTGTCTCCGGGCAGACGACGAACGAAGCTAGAGCCATCGCATCATGTTAAAAGCGATGAGCTTTGCGGTGAAACGCCCGAAGCGTCAGCTCGGTCAGAGCCCGTACGCCTCGGCCAGCTCCGGGTCCTTTTGGGCCAGCATCTCGGCCAGCTCGACCATCACCTTGCACTGCTTCCAGGTGGCGTCGTCCTGCATCTTGCCGTCGATCATGTGGACGCCGCGGCCGTCGGGGATCGCCTCCAGCACCTTCTTCGCGAACTTGACCTCGTCGGCCGGCGGGCTGAAGACCTTCTTGGCGATGTCGATCTGGACCGGGTGCAGCGACCAGGCGCCGACGCAGCCCATCAGGAAGGCGGCGCGGAACTGCGTTTCGCAGCCCGCCGTGTCCTTGATGTCGCCGAAGGGGCCGTAGAAGGGCAGGATCCCGACCGAGGTGCAGGCGTCGACCATGCGGGCGATCGAGTAGTGCCAGAGGTCCTGCTGGGCGCTGACCCGGTCGGCCTCGGGGTTCTCGGGGTCGGCCGGGTCCTCCATCACCCGGTAGCCGGGGTGGCCGCCGCCGACCCGGGTGGTCTTCATCCGGCGCGAGGCGGCGAGGTCGGCGGGGCCGAAGCTCATCCCCTGCATGCGCGGGCTGGCGGCGGCGATCTCCTCCAGGTTGACGACGCCCTGCGCCGTCTCGAGGATCGCGTGGATCAGGATCGGCCGCTCGAGGCCGGCCTTCGCCTCGAGCTGGGCGAGCAGGCGGTCGACGTAGTGGATGTCCCAGGCCCCTCGACCTTGGGCACCATCACGACCTCGAGCTTGTCGCCGATCTCGGTGACGAGCTTGGTCAGGTCGTCGAGCACCCAGGGGCTCTCCAGCGAGTTGACCCGAGTCCAGAGCGCGGTCTGGCCGAAGTCCGACTCCTTGGCCGCGCTGGATCAGCCCCTCGCGCGCCGCCTCCTTGCGGTCGACCGGGACCGCGTCCTCGAGGTTGCCGAGCAGGATGTCGGTCTTTTCTGCGATGGCGGCCGCCTTGGCGACCATCTTCTCGTTCGAGAAGTCGAGGAAGTGGATCATCCGCGAGGGCTTGACGGGGATCTCGCGCAGCGGCTCGGGTGCGCCGATCGCCTGCGGCTGGAAGAAGTCTCTGGGGTTTCTCAAGCTGCTCCTCGGTCGGTTCCTCGGTACGCGACCGAAATCTAGTCCACCGCCGCAGGGATTCGCGCCGCGCCGCCGTACCTGGAGGGACGATGGCCGCCACCCTGGAGGAACGGGTCGACGAGGCGCTGGCGACGGCGCGCGCCTCGGAGGCCGCGATCATGACGGTCGGCGCCGCCGCCTTCGACGCCGCCGAACAGGCGCGCCGCGCCGCCGAGCTGGCCGAGCGGGCGAGCGCCTTCGCCGCGACGCTCGCCGGTCACCCCCTGCCGCCGTCCGTCCCCGAGCCATCGCTCTCGACAGACCTCGTCGGCGTCTCGGTCTTTCCGCCCGAGCCGGCCGCCGGTGAGATCAGGGTGAGGGCGAACGCGCCATCGGCCATCGGCCCCGAGGACGACCGCCTGCGCGCCTTCAACCTGCGCGCCGACCGTGTGGTCGCCCGCCTCGGCGCCCTTGGCGCCCGGCCCGCCGGCCTCACCGTCTGAGCCAGCGCCGCCGCAGCGCGGCGGCCAGCAGCACGCCGACGTCGCCCACCGCTCGCAGCTCGTCGCCGTCGAGCGAGCCGACCGGCTCGATGCCGCGCACGGAGCCGGTCAGGAAGACCCCGTCGGCGTCGGCCAGCTCGGCAAGCGTCAGCGGCTTCTCGCGCACCTCGCGGCCGGCCTCGCGAGCGACCTCGATCACGGCAGCGCGAGCCATGCCGGGCAGGATGCGGCCGTCCGCCGGCGGGGTGACGAGGGCGCCGCCGCGGACGGCGAAGACGTTGGCCCGCGACGCCTCCAGGACGGCGCCGTCGTCGTCCACGAGCAGCGCGATCGTGCCATCGGCCAGGTCCGCCTCGGCCTGCTCGAGCAGCGCGCGGTCGGCCCACTTGTGAGGGCCGAGGCCGCCGGGCACGACGAGGCTGCGCAGGGCGACGGCGCCTGCGGCCAGTGCGAAGGCCGAGGCCGCCTCGATCGCCTCGCCGTGTGCGTCGAGGTCGATCCCGCCGTCGCGCGGCACCGCGGTCAGCCGCACGCGGCCGACGCCGAGGCCCTCTGCGGCGCCGAGAACGAGGTCGGCGGCGCCGTCTTCCGGCTCGGCGCCGTACAGCTCCCGCAGGCTCGCCGCGAGTCTCGCCATGTGGGCCTCCAGCTCGACCGGGCGGCCGCCGGCCACCAGCAGCGTCTCGAAGACGCCCTGCCGCGGGTCGGGACGGGAGGCGCTCTCCGGGTCGGGCGGAGGGGTTGGCATGCCGGCGGCTATTTTGACGCGATGTCGACCACTCGTCAGGCGAGCGACTCGCGCACCTCGACCGGGTCCCGGCAGGGGCTGGACCGGCTCCACGCCGCCGTGCTGAAGGCGAGGCGGCTGGACGCCGAGCACGACGCCGAGCGGGCCTTCGCCCACCTCTTCGGGGAGAGCGAGAATGCTTTCTGGCTGGACAGCGCGATGGGCGGTCCCCACGGCCGCTTCTCGTTCATCGGCGACGCCTCCGGGCCGCTCGCCGCCGTCGTCACCTACGACGTCGATGCGGGTGAGGTCAGGGTCGAGCGCGGCGGCGAGGTGGAGGTCCTCCGCGAGTCGATCTTCGACTACCTCGGCCGCGAGCTGGGCCGGCTGCGCCGCCCCGGCGACGAGCCTGCCCTTCGACTTCGGCTGCGGCTTCGCCGGCTACCTCGGCTACGAGCTGAAGGCCGACTGCGACGGCGATGCCGCCCACCGGCCGCCGACCCCCGACGCCGCCTTCGTCTTCGCCGATCGGCTGATCGCCTTCGACCACCTGGAGCGGCGCACCTGGCTGCTCTGCTTGGCCGAGCCGGGCGCGCCGCGGTGAGGCGGAGCGTTGGTTCGAGGAGACGAGCCGGCGCCTCGACTCGCTGCCGCCGCTCGACCCGGAATCGGGGCTCTCCAGCCGGCCCGGGCGCCGATTCCGCAGTTCACCCCCCTGTAGCCTGGCCAGCCCCGACGTCGGCGCGGAGGGCGTCCGAGTTCCGTCTGCGCCGCTCCCGCGAGCGCTACCTCGACGACATCGCCGCCTGCAAGCGCCGCCTCGGGGCGGGGGAGACCTATGAGGTCTGCCTCACCAACAAGGTCGTCGGCGAGGTCGTGGTCGAGCCGCTCGAGCTTTACCGGCGCCTGCGCCGCGTCAACCCGGCGCCATTCGGCGCCTTCCTGCGCTTCGGCGACACGGCGGTGCTGAGCTCCTCCCCCGAGCGCTTCCTCCGCGTCGGCCGCGACCGCTGGGTCGAGGCGAGGCCGATCAAGGGCACCTGCCGCCGCGGCGATAACGCCGGCCGAGGACGTGCGCCTCGCCGCGCGAGCTCGCGCGCCGACGCCAAGAGCCGCGCCGAGAACGTGACGATCGTCGACCTGATGCGCAACGACCTCGGCATCGTCTGCGAGCCCGGCAGCGTCCACGTCCCCGAGCTGATGCGGGTCGAGACCTACGAGACCGTCCACCAGCTCGTCTCGACGGTGCGCGGCCGCCTGCGCGACGTGCCTCGGCCCGGTCGACTGCGTCCGCGCCTGCTTCCCGCCCGGCTCGATGACCGGGGCGCCGAAGCGGCGGACGATGGCGATCATCGACGAGCTGGAGGGCGAGGCGCGCGGCCCCTACTCGGGGGCGATCGGCTACCTCGGCCTGGGCGGCGGCTGCGACCTCAGCGTCGCGATCCGCACCATCGTCCTCGATGGCGACGTCGTCGAGATCGGCGCCGGCGGCGCGATCGTGCTCGACTCCGACCCCGAGCGGGAGTACGAGGAGATGCTGCTCAAGGCAGCGGCGCCGATGGCCGCGCTCAGTTAGTGTCGCGGTACGCCTGATTGTTGATGCCTGATAAGGCATAATCATGGTCCGATGAGCGTCGCGGAGCTGATCAAGGGCAGCCGGGAACGGCACGGCATCAGCCAGCGGAGCCTCGCCTTGCGGGCGGGCACCGACCAGGCGGCGATCAGCCGCATCGAGCGTGGTGAGGTTTCCCCCAGCATCGAAACCGTCGAGCGGTTGCTGGCGGCGATGGGTGAACGGCTGCGGCTCCAGTCGGAGCCGTTCGAGCGGCAGCACGATCCCCTCCATCTGCGCGCGGCCATGCAGCGAACCCCGGCGGAACGACTCCAGGTGGCGATCTCCTGGAACCGGCTGGCGGGGCGACTGACCGAAGCGGGGCGGCGAGCTCGTGCCGGCTGAGCACCAGCCGCAGCCACTCGACGCGCAGCGGATCCTGGAGGAGCTCGCTCGACACGAGGTCGATTTCGTGCTGGTCGGCGGGATGGCCGCCCAGACGCACGGGAACACGCGGATGACAAGCGACGTCGACCTGATCCCGGAGCCCGATCCGCAGAACCTCGCGCGCCTGGCCGAGGCGCTGCGGGCACTGGAGGCCCGGGTGCTCAATCCCGGCCACGAGGACCTCGAGATCGACGCGGCAATGCTGCCGCGGGCGACGATCTGGCAGCTCGCGACGCCGCACGGGGACGTCGACGTGCTGCGCGAGGCGCCGGGCGCCGCCCCGTATGGTCAGCTGCGGGAGCGGGCTCTGGTGATCGCGCTCGGCGACGTGCGGGTTCCCGTCGCCGGCCGCGACGATCTCATCCGGATGAAGCTCGCCCGTGGGCGCCCTGTCGACCGCGCCGACGTCGCGGCTCTTACCGACACCGAATCGAACCCCCCGACCGGGGTCTGAGCGCATGGCGATCGACCCCGGCGCGGCGATATCCTTCGCCGTCCCGCGCCGGCGCCCCTGCGTGGCCGGCCCGTCGCCTCTGTTCCCGACCCCGAGCTAGGAGCCATGGCCGTAGACACCGCTTCCCACAGCGAGCTGACCGAGATCCAGCGCGACATCACCGAGATGGTCCGCCAGTTCGCCGACGAGCAGATCATCCCCAACGCCGAGCACTACGACCACGAGGACTCCTTCCCGGAGCCGATCGTCGAGCAGATGAAGGAGCTGGGCCTGTTCGGGGTGACGATCCCCGAGCAGTACGGCGGCATGGGGCTCGACCTGACCACCTACGCGATGATCGTCGAAGAGCTCTCGCGCGGCTGGATCTCGATCTCGGGCGTCGTCAACACCCACTTCATCGGCTCCTACCTGCTGATGAAGTTCGGCACCGAGGAGCAGAAGGACCACTTCCTGCCGAAGATGGCGACCGGCGAGATCCGCGCCGCCTTCTCGCTCTCGGAGCCCGAGGTCGGCTCCGACGTGCAGGGGATCAAGGCGCACCGCCAAGCAAGGGCGAGGACGGCAGCTGGGAGCTGAACGGGCAGAAGATGTGGGTCACCAACGGGCTCGGCTCGGCGGTCGTCTTCGTGCTGATGAAGAGCGACCCGAAGGCCGACCCGCCCTACAAGGGGATGACCTGCTTCATCACCGAGAAGGAGCCCTGGAAGGAAGTCAACGAGGGCGACTTCGCCGGGCTGACGGTGCCGCCCAAGATCAAGAAGATGGGCTACAAGGGCGTCGAGTCGACCGAGCTCGTCTACGACGGCTACCGCTGCCCGCCCGAGCGGGTGCTGGGCGGCGAGGAGGCGGGAGTCGGGCAGGGCTTCGTGCAGATGATGGACGCGCTCGAGGTCGGCCGCGTCAACGTCGCCGCGCGCGGCGTCGGCATCGCCCAGCGGGCGCTGGAGCTGGCGCTTCGCTACAGCCAGGAGCGCAAGACCTTCGGCAAGCCGATCGCCGCAGCACCAGGCGATCCAGTTCAAGCTCGCCGACATGGCGACCAAGATCGAGGCGGCGCGCCTGCTGACGCGGAAAGCGGCGCGGATGAAGGACGCCGGCGAGCGCTCCGACCTCGAGGCCGGGATGGCGAAGCTGTTCGCCTCGGAGACCGGCAAGGAGTGCGTCGAGGAGTGCTTCCGCATCCACGGCGGCTACGGCTACTCGAAGGAGTACGAGATCGAGCGCCTCTACCGCGACGCGCCGCTGCTGCTGATCGGCGAGGGGACCTCGGAGATCCAGCGCATGGTGATCGGCAAGAAGCTCCTCCAAAGGCACAAGATCTAGCCGGCCGAAGGTTCCCGCTCGGGCGGTCGTCTCGGGCTATCCGGCCCATAGCCCCGCTATCGGCACGGCCCAGATCAGATCGTCGAGCTGGAGGGTGTCCGAGCCCGCGTAGAACACGACGCCAGCGGTGAAGCGGGTGCCCAGCTTGTCGCGTAGAAAGCGCAGCCCGGCGCTGTCGGATCCACTGAGGGAAGCTGCGGCCTTCACCTCGACGCCGGCCACGTCGCCTCCCATCGACTCGATCACCACGTCCACCTCGCGCTGTCGGGCGTCTCGGTAGAAATAGAGTTCGGTGCGGACCGAGGCCCAGGTCGCCTGCTTGACCAGCTCCATCAGCACGAACGTCTCCAGCAGCATTCCCGCAAGCTCGCCCTGGTCCACGGCGGCATAGCGACGTGCATCGACTTCGATCAGCGCGGACATCAGTCCGGTGTCGGTGAGGTAGAGCTTGGGGGTCTTGACGTGGCGAGAGCCGATGTTGCGAGACCAGGGGCGAAGGCGGCGGACCAGGAACAGCTCTTCGAGCATCGCCGTATGCGCCTTGACCGTCTTGCCGTCCAGCTCGAGCTCCTCGGCAAGCCGGTTGAACGAAACGAGATTGCCGGACCGTGCGGCGAGTAGCCTCAGGAGCTGCGCGAGCGTATCGGGGGCGACGCGAACGCTGCCCACCGCTGCGAGGTCGCGGCTGACGATGGCCTGGACGTAGGACTCGAAGAAGCGCCCGCGCTGCCGGTCGGTGCGATGGCGGGCGTCTGGATACCCACCGCGGACAACGCGCTCCGCATGGGCGGCGCGGCCATCGGGCTCTCCGCTGAGCCGCGGGGGTGACCCTGCGAGGAGCCGGTCGATGAAGGTCTCTCGGTGCCCCTCGATCTCCCCCTGGGAGAGCGGCCATAGGTTCACGTACTCGACACGTCCCGGGAGAGCGTCTGCGACGGCGCGCGATGCGAGCACGTTTGCCGATCCGGTGATCAGGAACTGACCGCGCGCGTCCGAGGCATCGACCGCCGCCTTGATGGCCAGCAGGAGGCCCGGCGCTCGCTGAACCTCGTCGATGACCGCCGGCTTGTCGATGTCGGCGATGAATCCATCCGGGTCTTCGCTCGCCACGCGTCGGTTGGCCTCTTTGTCGAGGTTGTAATAGTGAGGCACGCCGCCGCTGCGCTGCAGCTCTTTTGCAAGCGTGCTCTTGCCTGCCTGACGGGGGCCGAGGATGCCGCCCGCCCGGCTGCTGGCGAGGATGTCGCGAACCTCGGAGTCGATGTGGCGAGGGATGAACGCCATCTCCGCCAGGGTAGCGTCGAGGGGGGACAGCTCGGAGTACAAGGGGCGGACAACTCGGAGTTCAAGGGCGGGACAGTTCGGAGTCCGCGGTTTGGGGCGCACTCATCCCGACGACCGGCAGGCCCGCCTCGGTTAGCATCGCGACCCATGGCGGACACCAAAGCTCTGATCGAGGCCGCCGTCGAGCGATTCCAGGCCGAGGTGCCGGCGCTGCGGAAGCTGAAGCTGGTCGTCGGGCTGGAACTGAAGGGCAGGGGGGACGTGCAGCTCTACCGGGTCGAGGTGCCGGGGCCGAAGGTCAGCAAGGACTTCGCTCGGGACGAGCGGATCCTGGTCCAGATCGACCGCCCCCAGTTCAACGAGCTGGCCGAGGGCGGCACCGTGAAGGCCTACCGCAAGGCGTTCGAGACCGGCCACATCAAGGTCACGGGCGACTCCAACGTGAAGAAGCTGATCGCCCAGGTGGTCGAAAAGCAGGAGCAGCGCGCCCGCCTCAAAAAAGTCCGTTGAGGGGCGATTCCGGCCACCGTCCCGGCGACGGGCGGGCCGTCCCCTCGAACTTCCCACGCGGATAGCATCCGCGCCGTCCAAACCCAGAGGAGATCACCACAGCGATGAGCGAAGACAACTACGAGCTGAGCACAGACCAGGCCGAGCGCGAGGCCTCCGGCGCCCACAGCTACGGCCGCTACCTCGAGGAGTTCGAGGTCGGCGCCGTCTACAAGCACTGGCCCGCCAAGACCGTCACCGAGGCCGACGACCACCTCTTCTGCCTGCTGACGATGAACCACCACCCCCTGCACCTCAACGACGTCTACGCGAAAGCCTCGCAGCAGGGCCGCAACGTCGTCGTCGGCCCGCTCGTCTACTCGCTGGCCTTGGGGATGTCTGTCTCCGACGTCTCCGGCAAGGCGATCGCCAACCTCGCCACCGAAGAGCTCAGCCACCCGAACCCGGTCTTCCACGGCGACACGCTCTTCTGCGAGACCGAGGTGCTCGACGTGAAGCCGTCGAAGTCGAAGCCCGACCGCGGCGTCGTCAAGGTCCACACCCGCGTCCTCAACCAGGACGGCGTCCTCGTCGCCGAGTTCAAGCGGCTGGTGCTGGTGCCGCGACGCGACCATGACGAGTAGTCATCCTGCCTTGCAGGCATTTCATCCGGAGTGGAGAAGGGGGGTCGGACGATGAAGGCCGAGGGGTCCCTAGAGAATGCGATCCGGGTGCTGCGCCGGCGCAAGGTCGTGCTTCTCGTGGCGCTGATCAGCGTTCCGCTCGCTGCCTATCTGGTCTCCTCCTTACAGCAGAAGAAGTACACCGCGACCGCGACGCTGCTATTCGAAAGCGGCGAAGCCGGCTCAAGCGAAGCTTCTCGAGAAGCAGCTACGAACGAAGCACTCGCCGGGCTGCCGGCGGTTGCCGTGCGAACTGCCAAGAGACTGGGGCCCGGCGTTTCAGCGAGTGAAATTCTGAAAAGCGTTTCCACCAGCTCGGCAAACGAAATGGCGAATCTCACGACGATCTCCGCGACGACTGACTCGCCAGACCAGTCCGCGCGCATCGCAAACGCTTACAGCAGGGCCTATGTCGCCTTTCGTCGGAAAGCTGACCAAGCGCAGGTCATGCAGGTCATCGAACTGGTCAAGGAAAGGCTGGGAGGCCTCCCACCCGGTGCTGCGACCGGCGGTCGAGGCCGCGCTCTGCGCGAACGCCTCAGCCAGCTCGAAGTCGAACAGGCGCTGAAGACGGGGGGGGCCCAGCTGGTGCAGCTGGCTGGGGTGCCAACCAGTCCGTCCTCGCCGAGGACTAAGCGCAATGCCCTTATCGGAATCGTCCTCGGCTTGATCCTCGGTATCGCGCTTGTTGCATTGTTAGAGCGGGTCGATCGACGTGTGCGAAGCGTCGAGGAACTAGACAAGCTATTCGGCCTCCCCATCCTTGCGCGCATCCCGCGCAGCCGAGCGCTTGCCGACGGCAGCATTAAGCAGATCCTGGAAGCTCCAGAGGCCGAGCCGTTCAGGATTCTGCGGACGAATTTGCACTACTTCCACCTGGACCGCGAACATCAATCGAGGTCGATCCTCATTGCCAGCCCTGAGCCAAATGACGGTAAGTCGACGGTGGCGCGCGGCCTGGCCGGTGCCATGGCTGAAATGGGCGACCACGTGATCTTGGTGGAGGCTGACCTCCGCAAGGAGAGCGCGTTCCGGCCCGACGCCCGCTCCTTCGAGGGGCTGTCTACTGTTCTCGCGGGCGGTACCCCCCTGGACAAGGCGCTAACTGAGGTCACCGTGTCGAGCGCAGCTTCTGGGTCCCCAAGAAAGCTGACCGTGTTGCCGAGTGGTCCCGTACCGCCGAACCCAACGGAGTTGCTCGAGAGCGCCGTGATGCAAGAGCTTCTGGTAACACTCGACAAACTTTTCGAGGCGGTGGTGATTGACAGTCCGGCGCTAGGCATCGTCAGCGACGCAATGACGCTTGTACCGTTTGTGTCGGGTGCTTTGGCCGTAGGAGGCTTGGGGAAAACGACTCGCGATGGAGTGGAGAAATTCATGGCGCAGTTTTCAATCGCTGGGAAGCAACCGATCGGCCTAGTCGCGACCTTCACGCGCCTTGAGCGAAACCAGTACTCCTACTATCGCCGGTCAAGCAATCTGTTTCGCAGCTGAGAAGCTTTCCAGCCGGCGGTGAGGGACAGCAACGGCTCTCTCGACCGCAGCTCCCGCCGCCCCCACCAGTAGCCAGATCATGACCTGCTGCTGAGTGATGAAGGCGACGAAGAACAAAGCCGCCAGGCCAGTGAACGCAACGATAGGCAAGATCGTCAGCGCTTCCGCCTTATACGAGGATGTGCGGATCACGGCCAGCAACAAGGTGAGCGCTGTCAGGATCAATGCGACCGTGGGAATGAGACCCCATCTGTCAGCCAAAATGATGTAAGCGTTATCTGTCGATGTATCAAGCGTTACGAAAGGCGTGACCATGTTGACCGAGTTGCCCCAAAGGTGTAGAACTCCCGGTTGCAAGGCGCGAGCTAGGAGTGCTTCTCGATACTGACCACTGGTGGTGAATGTGTATTCCGACGCCCCTCCTACACCAGGTAGTACCTGGACCTCCTTCGGTATCAGGAGGGCTGTGAGCAGCACGACCGAGGTAGCTATCGCGAGTAGCACCACCAGTCGCCGCCTGGCCGAGCCCTGAACCGTGGCCATGGCTAGCATGACGACACCGATTGCGATCATCAGCCACCCTGTTCGCGACAGTGCAAGGGCCTGGATCCCGAGCGAGAGGGCGGCTACGGCGTACCAGATGGGCCGGCGTGTGCGCTCCCTGCTGCTGACTCCCATGGCAACCGAGAAAAGAGTGGAGCTCGCGAGGAACATCGAAAAAGCAATGGGATGGCCAAATGAGGTTACGGCGCGAGCCTGGCCAAAGCGATCGGTTTGTTTCGCCCAGACATGGAACTCGGTGGCATTGATATTGAGGGCATGGAAGGGGTTCGACCAGCCGAGGACTTCCAAGATCGCAACCGGCGCGAGGACGATGGTGACCAGTGCGAACGATACGGCTATTACCGTTACGGGTTTGTCGATATCGCGTAACAGCAGACGCGCAGCGAGATAAGGGCCAGCCCATAGAAACATTAGAGGCACATAGTCAGATAGCGTCGCGCGAGCCGAGAAGGCGACGGAAATCGCCATCAGCAAGGCAAAGGCGCCAGCGCTGTAGTCGACGGCGGTGGGCCGAAACAGAAACCCTTTGGCGACGGCGTTTCGCCACGCAAGGGCGCCGGCAACCACCCATGCGGCGGCAGCGGCCGGAACGAACAGGAGGCTCCCAACCTTGGGTGAAGCGTACGTTGGGACGAGGGCCATGAGAACGATGAGCCCGCCGAAGGCAAGCGCCGGACGCTCGAGCGCGACAACCACGCCTGCGAGTGCGAGGAGGATCGCAAGTCCTGCGACAACCAGAATGAGCTTGGTGGCCGAGGCAACTCCAACCAACGTGCCCATGAGGACGGCGATCAGGATGGATCCCGCCGTCGATGAAACGAAGGCGGGCTTACGGGCCAGGCTCAGCATCGCATCAGGATAGTCGGGGTGGCACTGCGAACGAGGGGCCGGAGCTGCTTCTCAACGGTCGTCGGTCGACTGGAGACCAGTGACCACAACGCGGTTTTCACGCTTGGGTGCTGGTGTCCCGCGCCCCGTAGACTCGCGCCGATGCGAGATGACGCCCCCGCCGTCCTGCACCTCGGTCCGGACGTTCGCGGTGGCATGACCACCGCGATGCGGGGCCTGCTGGACTCGCCGCTCTCCGAGCGCTACCGGCAGGTCATCGTGCCGACCCACCGCGGACCCGGGCCGGCGCGGCGCCTGGCGGTCTTTCTGCTCGCGCTGCTGCGCTTGGCCGGCTGGAGCCTGCGCGGCCGCGGCCGCATCGTCCACGTCCACGCGACGGTGCGCGGCAGCATGTACCGCAAGGCAATCTGTGTCCTGGCCGCCAGGGGGCTGCGCCGCCGGGTGGTCCTCCACGTCCATTCCGGCTCCGGCGACGTCGCCGCCTTCCGCGCCCGCCTCAACCGCCTCAGCGCCGCCTTCTTCGCACTTGCCTTCCGTCGCGCCGACGTCGTGCTGGCCGTCTCGTCCGCGAGCGCCGCGGCGCTGGAGGAGGCCTTCGGCGCGACCGGCATCGTCGTAGTCCCCAACGCCGCCCCGCCGGTCGCCGAGCGGCAGCGGCGCCGCGACGGGCGGCGGCCGCCGCTCGCCGTCTACCTCGGCGGCTTCGCCAATCCGGTGAAGGGCGGCAGCGTCCTGCTCGAAGCGCTTGCGCGGCCGGAGCTGGCCGGGCTGCGCGTCGTGCTGGCCGGTCCCGGCGAGCTGCCGGAGGAGGGGCGGCGGCTGCTCGCGGTGAGGCTGGAGCTGGAGTGGAGGGGCTGGCTCGACGCCGCCGAGATGGAGGAGCTGCTGGACGGCGCCGATGTCTTCGTGCTCGCCTCGACCTCAGAGGGCCTGCCGATGGCGCTGCTGGAGGCGCTGTCACTGGGCCTGGCGATCGTCGCGACGGCGGTCGGCGGCGTGCCGGACGCGGTCGAGCCGGAGGTCTCGGCGATCGTCGTCCCGCCCGGCGACCCCGCGGCCCTTGCCGCCGGCCTCGCCCGGCTCGCCGCCGACCCGGCCCTGCGCGAGCGCCTCGGGCAAGCCGCCCGCGAGCGCGTTCGCTCCTTCAGTGCCGAGCGGGTCGCCGAGCGGATCGACGCCGTCTACCGCCGCCTGCTCTGAGCTCGGCGCCAACCGCAGCGATCAGCTGCTCGTCGCCTGGCGCCGGCCCGGCACGCCGGAGGGGCGCCGCCGCGACCGCAGTCGCCAGCTCGCCCGCCTCCTCGACGAGAATGACCCGCCCGCTGCCGGCCAGCGCCCGTCCCAGCTCGAGCTGGTGGTCGTCGACGGTCTCGCCGAAGCGGCGCCGCCGCGGCATCACGACCGGCGTGTGGCCCGCCCTGATGGCGCAGAGGATCGTGCCGGCGCCGGCGTGGCTGACGACGCGCGACGCCCGCTCCATCTGCTCGACGATCTCGGCGAAGGGCATCCAGCGGCTGGCGCGGGCGGCGTTGGCAGGCGGCGCGCCCGGTCCGTGCTGGACGACCAACTCCTCGTCGTCGATCGACTCGAGTGCCCGCAGCAGCCGTTCGAACCTGAACGACGGGTGGCTGCCGACGGTGGCGAAGATCACAGCAGCCCGCCCTCGAAGCGCGCCCGCCGGCGACCGGCGGCCTCCGGCCACTGCACGAAGAAGGCGTCGGCGAGCGGGTGGACCAGCTTGCCGGTCAGCGAGAGGCCGTGGATGCGGGTCAGGCTCTCGACGTAGACGAGGCGCGCGCCGTGCAGCCTGCCGGCCAGGAAGAAGGGGAAGGCGAGCGCGGCGCCGGTCGAGAGGATGACGTCGGGACGCTCGCGCCGCACAACGATCCAGGCGAGCCACAGGTTGGCGAGCAGGGCGCGGACGCTGCGGTTGGTTGGCCCGTGCGCGACGATCACCCGCTCGTCGCGCAGCAGGTGCTCGGCGTCCGCCGCCTCCAGCGTCACCCAGGAGCGCTCGAAGTCGTCCCAGGCCGGTTGCAGGCGGAGCATCTGGAGCAGGTGGCCGCCGGGCGAGCAGACGAGCAGCGCCCGGCGCGGCCGCTCAGTCGCCGCTTCCATCGAGCGCGGCTGCCAGCGAGACCAGGTCGAGACCGAGGTCGCGGGCTGTCCCGGCGACGATCGGAACCGCGTCCAGCGTCGATCCGGCGTTCTCGCGTTCGGCGTAGAGGGCGGAGTCATGGAGGAGGATCACCGAGCCGGCTCCGAAGTCGCGCAGCGCCAAGCGGGCGATCTCGGCGGCGGGGATCTCCTCCCAATCCTGTCCCCAGGCGCTCCAATAGGCGATCTCCAGGCCAAGCTCCGCGCAGATCGATGCCAGCGCCGGCGAGGAGCCGCCGTAGGGAGGCCTGTAGCGGCGCGGCCGTCGACCGAGCGCTGCTTCGATCGCCTCCAGCCCGAGCGTCAGGTCACGGCGCGCCTCGTCCTCGCCGAGGCGGTCGTGGCGCCGGTGCGTCATCCCGTGCAGCCCGACCTCGTGGCCGCGCTCGGCGATCTCGCGCACGACGCCGGGCTCCCGCGCGACTCTCTCTCCGATCACGAAGAAGGTCGCGGTGGCCCCCAGCTCGGCCAGCACGTCGAGGAGCCGGGGCGTGTAGACGGGGTCCGGCCCGTCGTCGAAGGTGAGGGCGACCCCGGCGCCCGGCGGGATCCGGGTCAGCCCGGGCGTCTCGCGCCAACGCCGCCGGCGCGACGGGCTCCAGTCGTAGAGGCGCTGCCGGACCGGTCGCGGGATGGCGCGGCGGAGTTGGCGGCGGTCGGGCATCTGCATGGGAGGCAATGCGCTGCTTTGCCGGATTGCCGGGAAGCCAGCCGGGCACACTGTAGCCGCAACCGGCCCGTAGACTCTCGCCGTGGCCGGCCGGGGACTGCGAAACCGCTCCAGACGGGTGATCTTCCTTTGCTACCACTCGGTTGCGCCGGAGGGCCCGCGCTGGCTGACCGTCTCCGCTGAGCTCTTCGAGCGCCAGCTTGCGGAACTGGGCCAGATCGGCCTGCGCGGCGGCGACCTCGCCGCGCTGGCGGCCGTCGCCGAGGGCCGCCGCATCGAGCCGACCGTCTTCCTCACCTTCGACGATGGGTTTCGGGATAACCACGAGACCGCGCTGCCGTTGCTGCGCCGGTACGGCTACCGCGCCTTCGTCTTCGTGCTGCCACCGCTCGTCGACGCGGGCGCCCCGCTCGCCTGGCCGGAGGTAGCGGAGGACGCCCGCCACTACCCCTCGATGCGGTCCGCCACCTGGCCGATGCTGGAGGAGATGAAGGAGGCCGGCTTCGAGGTGGGCAGTCACACCCTCACGCACGCCCACCTGGTGGAGCTGGGCGACGAGGCGCTGCGCGAGGAGCTGTGGGACTCTAGGAGGCGGATCAGAGAGCGGCTCGGCAGCTGCGACACCCTCGCCTACCCGTTCGGCGAGTGGAGCCCCCGCGTGGCCGCCGCCGCAGCCGACTGCGGCTACAGGTTCGCCTTCACGCTGCAGACGAAGAGGGCCCAGCGCCGTGCGACCCCCCTCTCGATCCCCCGCATCAACGTCGACCGTCGCGATCTCGGCTTTCGCTTCGCCGCCAAGCTCTCGGCCTCCGGCCGCCGTCTCTATCTATCCGGGCCGGTGCGCCGCGCCAGTCGCCATGGAAGCTGAGGGGCCCGGCCGATGACTGACCTCTTGGTCCTCTGCTACCACGGGATCAGCGACAGCTGGCCGGCGGAGACGTCGGTGCGACCGCGACAGCTCGAGGAGCAGCTATCGGCCCTCGTCCGCCGCGGTTATCGCGGCGCGACCCTCTCGGAGGCGCTGACCGCGCCGCCGCACGGGCGCACCCTGGCGGTCACCTTCGACGACGCGCACCTCTCCGTGCTCGAGCGTGCGGCCCCGATCATGGAGCGTCTGGGGATTCCCGGAACCGTGTACGTGCCCACTGAGTACGCGAGCTCGGGCCGGCCGATGGCCTGGGATGGTTACGACGTCTGGCTGGGCACCGTGCACGAGCCGGAGCTGTCCTGCATGAGCTGGGAGCAGCTCTCGCAGCTCGCGGAGCGCGGCTGGGAGGTGAGCTCGCACACCTCCTCGCATCCGCGGCTGACGCGGCTCGGCGCCGCCGAGCTCGGCGCCGAGCTCGGCGACTCGCGGCGCGAGTGCGAAGCGCGCATTGGCGCCCCCTGCCATTCCATCGCTTACCCCTACGGGGATTGCGACGATCGCGTCGTGCGCGCCGCCCGGGAAGCGGGCTACAGGTTCGGGGTGACCGCGCCGCGCGGGCCGTCCCCGTCGCTGCCGCTGAGCTGGCCTCGGGTCGGCGTCTATCACGGCGAGGGCGCGAGGAGAGTGATGCTGCGGGCATGGACGAGGCGGCTGGCGCCGTCGCTTCCGGTCCGCGCGGCGCTGGCAGTGCGGGCGCGATGCCGGTGACAAACGGCAAGTTGTGGGGCTTCCGGTCCCGCGACGATCGCCAACGTCTATGGGCCCGCCAAGTCAACGGCGGCCACAGCGGGTATCGGCGGCTGCCCGACGCAGGCGGCCTCGAACAGGGCCGCGTAGCGCCGGCACATGACCGATGCGTCGAACTCTCGGGCGCGGGCCGCGCCGGCCCTGCCCATCTCGGCTCGCAGGTCGGGGTTCGTCAGCAGGCGCACGCAGGCCTGCTCGAACGCCGCGCCGTCGCCGGCCCGGACGCAGGCGCCGGCGGTCTCGGCGAGCGCGGCGCGAACGTCGCCGACGTCTGTGGCCACGACTGGGACGCCCAGCGCCATCGCCTCGAGGACCACCATCGGCATCGCGTCCGAGACGGACGGCAGCAGCGCGACGTTGGCAAGCGAGAGCAGCGCCGCCACGTCCGCCCGGAAGCCGAGGAAGTGCGCCCAGCTGCCGCCCAGTTCGGCGGCACGCCGTTCCACCGCCTCCTGCGTCTGGCCAGTCCCGACAAAGACCAGGTGCGCGTCCGGAGCGCGCTCGCGCACCCGGGCGAACCCCTCGAGCGCCCAGAGCTGGTTCTTCTCGGGCCGGAACACCCCGACTTGGATCGCGAGGGCCACGCCGTCCGGGATTCCGAGCTCCCGTCGCGTGGGGCCGTCGGCCGCCGACCGGACGAAGTCGTCTACGGGGATGCCGTTGGGGATGTGGACTATCTTCTCCGGGTTGACTCCCTCGCCGATCAACAGCGCCCGCTGCGAGTTCGCGCAGGCGACCGTGGCGAAGGTGAACCGGTCGAGCAGGCGGTTGTGCTTGGCGATCCAGCCCGCGCGCGGGACGCCCTTCGCCGAGACCTGCACGGAGCGGTCGGTGGCATGGTCGGCGACGATCGCGGGGCGGCGCGCCAGCAGCGCGGCGACCCGTCCCCAGAGGCTCGTGTCCCACATGGTGCAGTGGACGACTTCTGCCCGCCGCGCATGGCGCGCCAGCGCCGGGACCGCGGCCGCGCGTTCCAGGGGGCTGCTCGCGTTGAGCGATACGAGCCGTATGCCGTGCTCTTCGAGCGGCCATTCCCCGGCGATGCACGGCTCGACGGAGCAGAGCGTCACCTCGTGGCCGAGCGCCGCAAGGCCCTTGGCGAGGTGGAGCAGCTGATTCTCGGCGCCGCCCAGCGCACTGAGATGGTTGATGACGAGCAGGAGCTTGCGTGAGGGCGCCGGCACGGGGGCGCCAGGATAGTCCGGCAAGCTACTGACGACCACGATGTTGTTCAAGAACACCCTGGCCCAGTCGTCGAGCGTCCTCGTCGGCTACCTGTTCAGCTTCGTCCTTGCGCCGATCATGATCGCGCGCCTCGGGCTCGACCAGTTCGGCGTCTGGGCGGTCACCGGGGCATTCGCGACTTACGCCGGGCTGCTCGACCTCGGCATCGGCCGCTCCGTCTCGCGCTTCGTTTCCGTCTTCGACGCGAGCGGCCGCGAGCGGGCGATCGGCGAATGCCTCGGGCTCGGGCTGATAGCCGTCACCGTGGTCGGGATCCTGGCCAGCGCCGCGGCCTTCGCCGGCGCGCCGATCCTCAGCGACCAGCTCGGCGTCCTCTCGGCGGAGCGGATGCGGGTGGTGGCCCTCTCCTCCGTGGCCATCTGGAGTTTCAACGGGTACTGCAGCGTCCTCAACTCGGCGGGGATTGGAAAGCGTCAGATGGTGCCCCCCAACGTAGCCGGCACGATCGCCGCGGCCATCAACTTCGCCTTCAGCATCGCCGCGCTCGCCGCCAGCGCCGACTTGGTCGTCTACGCGGTCGCCAACGCGGCGGCGAGCCTGATCGCGATCGTCCCGGCCTTCCTCGCCATGCGCTACCTGTGGAAGGCGCCGTATTTCGCCCTCCCCTCGCGGGACCTGGCGAAGGAGGTGCTCGTCTTCGGGGTCAAGAACCAGGTCGGCTGGCTGGCGGACCTGGTCAACTTCCAGACCGACAAGGTGGTCATCGCGCTGATCGTCGACATCAGGGCGGCGGCTGTCTACGAGATCGCATCGCGGGTCGTGATGGCCGTGCGCGGGGCGGCGCTCCTCAGCCTCTCGGCGATGATCTCGACCACGGCCGCCCAGTTGGTCAGCGAGGGGCGGGGCGTCGTCCGTGACGTCTATCGACGCTACACGCTGCGCAGCTGTGCGGTTGCGCTCCCGCTCTTCATGCTGGCTGCCGTCAGCTCCCCGTTCCTGCTCGTCGCCTGGCTGGGCCGAGCGCCCGGCGAGTCGGCGCTGCTCGTGCCGCTCCTGACCCTTGCATATGTGGCCCACTTCACGACCGGTGGCGGCTCGACGATATCGATCGGGGCCGGGTACCCGGGTGTGGTGTCGGCCAACTCGCTGCTGATCGCCGCCCTCAACGTCGTCCTCACCGTCGCGCTGGCGCCGCTGCTGGGACTCTGGGGGGTGGTGCTGGGAACCTTTCTCGCGCTGCTCTCCGGCAGCCTGCGCTTCACCTCGCGCTTCCTCCGCCTCTTCGGGCTCGAGTGGCGTGACTTCCTGGCGGGGGTCGTGCCGCCCGGCGCCCTCGCTCTCGGCCTGGCGCTGCCGCCGGCCGCGCTCGCGATCGCCGTGGGCGTTCCACCGGGGCGCCCGAGCGCGGTGCTGCTGCTTGGCGCGGCCGTGCTGGTCTACGTCCCCCCATACTGGCTGGCCGCGAGCAGGCGCCGTTACCTGCCCGAGAAGCTGCGCCTGCCGGCGTCGAGTCGACGTGAGTCCATGGAGTCCGCGGCATGAACGCGGGGATCGGCGTCGTCGTGCTCGCCTACGGCGGCGGTGGCGAGTACCGGCCGCTGCTGGCGACGCTGGAGGCCGAGGGCGTCCCGTATGAGCAGATCGTGGTGGTCCACAACCCTGCCGCGCCGGGCGAGCCGGCGCCCGAGCTCCCGGCGGGCTGCGAGCTCGTCGAGGCGGAGCGCAACCTCGGCTATGCGGCGGGGATGAACCTGGGGATCGCCCGGCAGCGGAAGCGCGGCATGGAGCTCATATTGCTGCTGACGCACGACGCGCGGCTGCGCCCCGGCACCGTCGAGCGGCTGACGAGCGCCGCGCGGCGCAATCCCGGCTACGGTGCGCTGGGCCCGGCGCTGGTCTGGCCGGACAGCGAGAGGCCGTTCTCGTTCGGTGGCGTCACGAGCGCCAGCGGCTCGAACGCTCACGTCACGGAGCGGCCGACGGCGGTCGTGGACGGGATCTTCGAGAGCGACTGGATCGACGGAGGGGCAATGCTCCTGAGGGCCGACGTGCTCGGTCGCGTCGGGGCCTTCGACGAGCGCTTCTGGTCCTACTGCGAGGAGGCGGACCTCTGCCTGCGGATCCGGCGGACGGGCCGGCGGATCGGCGTAGTCGTCGACGCTCTTGCCGAGCAGGCGCCCGGGGGGACGAAGCGGCCGGGTGCCTGGTCCTACCTGATGGCCCGCAACGGGATTGCCTTCTCGCGGCGCGTCGGCGGGTTGCGCGGCCTCCTCGTGGCGACCGCTCGGGCCGCCAGAGGCACGGCGCTCAACCTGCTGCGGGCCGGCCTGCGGGCCGCGCGCCTGCGCCCTGGCGACCCCCGCGAGCCGTGGGCGCTGGCCGTCGGCAGCGCCCGTGGCGCGCTCGACTGCTGGCTGGGGCGCTGGGGGCCGCCGCCCTCCGGCCTCCCCGGGATGGGTGACCTTCGCAATGCCTAGGCTGCCAGCGTCGGGGTCGGTGGCATCAGAGGTCGAGTCCTGCGCGCCCGGCCTGCGGGTGTGGCTCGCCTGCGACTGGTTCGTCAAGTACACGACGGAGCTCGCCTGCGGCCTGGCGGACCTCGGCTGCGAGGTCGTCCTCCTCACCCGGGACCACGATCAGGAGTTCGGCGGCGAGCCCGGCGCGATGCGGGGGTTCGTCGAGCGAGCCCTGGGGGGCAAAGTCAGGCACCTCGAGCTGAAGGGCCGCGTTCGCGACCCCTCGGGGCCGCGGGCGGTTGCGCGGCTGCGACGGGAGAGGAGGCGCTGGCGACCCGACGTGGTCCACGTGCAGGAAGCGATCGAGAACGATCCGCGCCTGGTCGTCGCCTCCGGGTTGCCGGCGAGGCGCTTCGCACTGACCGTGCACGACCCGGTCCTGCACCCAGGAGACGCCGTCCCGGCGCGGGCCGCCCGGCTCCTCCAGGGGGTGCTTCGGCGCCGGGCGAGCCTGACCTTTGTGCACTCGCGCCGGCTGGCGGAGGAGGTGGTGGCTGCGGGCGTGCGGGCACCGATCGAGGTCGTTCCGCACGGCGTCGGCGAGAGTGTGTCGGCGCCGCTGCCCGAACGGGCCTCGCTGCTATTTTTCGGCCGGATCTCGCATTACAAGGGGCTTGACGTCCTGCTCGACGCGATGCTGATCGTCTGGGAGAGTCGGCCGGCGGTGAGGCTGGTGGTGGCAGGGGAGGGCGATCTCCCATCTCACGAGGCGTTGTCCGATCCGCGGGTCGAGCTGCGGCTCGGTCACGTCCCGGAGGCGGACCTGCCGAGCCTCTTTGCGGCCTCCACCTGTGTTGTGTTGCCCTACCGCCAGGCGAGCCAGAGCGGAGTCGGCTCCCTGGCAAGGCAGCACGGGCGGGCGATCGTCGGGACCAGCGTCGGTGGCCTCTCGGAGCTCGTCGAGGATCGCTGGGGGCGGCTCGTGTCGCCCGAGGACGCGGGCGCGCTGGCCGCCGCGATTGTCGAGGTCGTCGGCACGCCCGGCCTCGCGGAGGAGTTGGGCGTCAACGCCGCCGCGTCCTCGACTCCCGCCAGTTGGCGGGAGGTCGCGACCCAGACCGTCGCAGCCTACCGGCGACACCTGCTCTGATCTGCCGCGCGGCTCAGCCGCCCACGGAGCTGTGGGTCGTGCCTATCTTCATCGGCCCGTGGTAGACGGTCAGCGATTCGATCCATCCGGCAGCGCGATAGTTCTGCAGATAGGCGGAATTGGGGCCGCCGTTGTTGCTGGCGTCCATCGTCTTCATGCTGAGGCGCTGCGTCGGGCTTTCGCCGTTCGGGTTGTAGGAGACGGTGTTGCTCGCTCCGAAGAACGTCACCTGCTGGCCGTCGATCCACATTTCAACCCAGCCGTCGCTTCCGAACCGCTCGTGCAGGAGCACGTCAACCCATTGGTTGCGGACCAGCGGCACGCTCCAGGGGATGTCCCAGTGGTAGGTGCTATTGCGCTGCCAGCGAAGGTCGCTGCCTTCGTCCATCCCGATCGACCAGGGAGGCGATCCTGCCCAGGGTGGCCCGTAGGGGCCCTGCAGGACGTTGATCCAGCCCGGGACGTGGGCGGGGAAGTCAGCGGGTAGGAAGAACCGCGAGTGCCACCAGAATTCGGTTCCCGGGACGAAGATTTCGGGAGAGAGGAGCTGGGCACGCGGGTCACTCGTCGGCGTTGTGGGGTAGACATCTTCGTTGCTGACCTTCATCTTCAGGACGGTTTCATTGCCACCGGCCGGGTCTGGAACTTCCGTGACTGCCCCGGGAGCGGCCTGCATCAGCGCGAAATCCGAGATGCGGGAGCCGCTGAAGAGCAATTCGCTGGACTGGGTCGTTTCGCTTGACGAGGAGGTCGATTCCGTGCTGGTCGGTTCCTTGGTCTTACGGCCGTGCGTAGACGATTTCTTCGCCACGTACAGGAGCCGCTTGGCGTTGACGGCGTGGCCGTTGCTCAGCTCGGCCCTGATCCGCAGCCTGTGACGGCCCGGAGCCATCCGGGCGGTGCGCAGACGGCCCCGGCGGTCGAACCCTCGGCTATCCGAGCGGACGACCCAGCGGCGCCGATTGTCGACGAAGAAGGCTACGCGCTTCGCGGGGGCGGAGACGCGGACGGTGAAGCGGGCGCTCCTCGGCGCGCGCACGGCCTTCGGGGCGACGATCCTGGCCTGCTGCCCCTGAGCGGCGGCAACGCCACCCATCGGCCCGACGGCGAACAGAGCGGTGAGCCCGAAAGCGACCATGTGGCGACCGAATCTCCGCTGATCGGCTGCGCTGGGCTCTGTCCCAAGGCTTCGCACGTGGACTTGGTCGTGCCGCGGAGGGAATCGCACGAGCCGAGCCCACGCGAGTGGACGTATGTTTGGCTAGACGGCCTTGAATGCAAGAAAGGCGTCGCGTCAGCGGGCAATATCAGCGACACGGACTTCGTGTGGCTCTTGAATCCGCACAACCTTTGCCGGAACGCCAACGGCGATCGCACGGTCCGGCAGGCTGTCGCGCACAACAGCGTTTGCTCCGATCGCGACGTGATCCCCGATCGTGATCGCACCGAATACCTTCGCCCCCGGCGCGAAAAACACGCCACGGCCAACCGAGGGCGCACCGAAGGGAGGATTGACGTCCTGACCGATTGTGACCCCTTGGCTGAGCGTGCATCCAGCCCCGATCACCGCGCTGTCGTTGATGAAGATGTTCCCGAAGTGTCCGATATGAAGACCGGGACCGATGTCGGCCGTCGGCTGGATCGAGATCCCGGTCAGAATCTCGACCAGTAGCTTGGTGAAGGCGGAAATGATCAGGAGGACCGGGCGCGACCAGATTGGCGCTTCGGTTCGAGCCCAGTGGCTGAATCGGTATTGAGCTGAGGCCCACAGTCCCTGGACCATCAGGATGCGGGGCACCTTCCACCACGGCCTGCCGTTCGCGTACCGAATCCAGTCCTGCCGCAGGTTCTCGAACACTAGCCGAGGAACTGTATCTGTTTGGTCCATTGAAGCTCAAAGAGCCCGGCTGTCCGCGAGGCCGGCACAGCCCTCGGCAGTCCTACTGTGCGGCACCACTCAGGAACGCCGCCTCGGGAGCATCATCCGGGCTCAGCAGACCGAGGGCGTTGAGGATCCGTTTGGCGACGCGCGGCCAGGTATAGAGCTGTGAATGGACGAGCGCCTTCTGCCCCGCCGCGAAGGCCTCTGATGGATCGGCGAAGCGCATCATCGCTTCGACCAGTTGGCTCAGGTCGAGGGGGTCGACCACCGTGCCTCCGGGCCCGATGACCTCGCGGGCGCCGCCGCGCTCGGTGCCGATCGAGGGAATCCCCGCCGAGCCGGCCTCGGCGTGTGCGATCCCGAGCGGCTCGTGTAGCGACGGCATGACGAAGCAGGTGGCCTGGGCCAAGAGGTCGTCGAGCTGCGCTGTCTGGCGCTCGTCGCTCATGCTGAGGAAGCCGTGCGTCTCGACGCCCGGTGCGTCGATGCGCGGATGACGCCCCACGACGTGCAGTCGGGCGGCCGGGTAGCGCCGGCGGACCTGCGCGAACGCGACCAGCACCCGGTCCCCGTTCTTGCGCTCCCAGTTCGCGGCGACGATCAGGAAGGTGGGCCTGTCCCAGGATTTCGGCCGCGCCGGGACGTCGCGGTTGCGTCCGACCCCGGCGACGTGCACCTTGCCGGGTTCGATCCCGTAGTCGGCACGGATCGAGTCAGCGGCCCATTCGCTCATGGTGCAGCAGGCGGTCGCCGTCCGGTAGGCGGCGGTCTGGCGGTCGATGCGCCACTCGAGGTCGCGCCGCGCCAGGTTCCACGCCGGGTAGCCGGCGTCGACGGCCTGCCGAATCGTCATGTCCTCGTACGTCACGAGCGGGGCTCGCGGCCGGCGGACGAGCATGTCGGAGGCCAGTTGGACGATGCCGTCGACCTGCCCGGCACGGCGCAGGCGCACGTTCGCCGCCGCGTTCCGGGCGATCGTCGGCTCGATCCCCACCCTCCAGGTTTGCTGCTCGACGAGCTCCCCGCTCAGCGTCCAGCGCAGCTTCGCGCCGCGCGAGAGCAGGCCGAGCGCGCGTCGCGGCGGCCGGCCGTGAACGCGTACCACGTCGACGCCGAGGCCTTCGAGCCCGCGGGCCAGGCCGAACGCCGAGCCCGACACGGCGGATCTGTCCCGGCTATCCCAGGGGAGCACCAGGGCGACGCGGGTCGGTCGAGTTTGCTCAGTAGGCGCCACGGCCGGAGACGACAGCCGGGATGGTTGCGAGCAGGATCTCGATGTCGCGGGCGAGCGACCAGCCGGCGACGTACTGGTAGTCGAAGCGCACCATCTCCTGGAAGGGGCTCTGCGAGCGGCCGTAGATCTGCCAGGGGCCGGTGAGGCCCGGGCGCAGCTCGAGGCGGCGCAGGTGCCAGTCCTCGTCCAGCGCCGCTGTCTCCGGGAAGATCAGCGGCCGCGGCCCGACCAGGCTCATCTCGCCCTTGAGGACGTTGAAGAGCTGCGGAAGCTCGTCGAGCGAGGAGCGGCGCAGGAACCGCCCGACGTGGGTGACGCGCGGGTCCCTGCGGATCTTGAACATGACCCCGTCATCCGCCTCGTTCAGCGTGGCGACCTCGTTCTTGCGCGCCTCCGCGTCGACGTACATCGAGCGGAACTTGATCACCTTGAAGCTGGTGCGGCCCCGGCCGGCGCGCGGCTGGCGGAAGAAGACCGGGCCGCGCGACTCGAGCCTGATCGCCGCCGCGACGGCGATCATCAGCGGGGAGAGGACCGCGATCAGGAAGGCCGACCCGGCGACGTCGAGCACCCGCTTGGCCGCCATCGACACGGAGGTCAGCGCGGGCGTCCCGATCGAGAGCAGCGGCAAGCCGCCGACCTGGTCCAGCGCCTTCACTCCGTCGAGGAACTCGAACAGCCGCGGGACGACGTCGACCGTGACCCCAGCGTCCCGGCAGGCGCGGATCGACATGAGCAGCTGCTCGTGGCTGGCGCGCGAGAAGGCGATGATCACGCGGTCGATCTCTTGCGCCTCGATCACCTTGTCGAGGTCCGCGAAGCGACCCAGCAAGGGGAGGTCGGGAGTGCCCACGTCGTAGACGTCGTCGTCGACGATCCCGACCGGGATGAGCCCGAACTGGACGTTGTTGCGGAGCTTTTCGACCACCTGCCCGGCGACGACGCCCGAGCCGAGGATCAGGGTTCGCTGGCGCAGGACCGGCGAGCGGTGAAGGCCGGCCCGGACGATCATGCGAGCGACGCCGGTGAGGCCGGCAATCCCCGCGACCGTGAGGAAGGTCAGCGTCACCACCTGGTCCAGGTGCAGGACGGAGGCGACGCCGAAGAGTGGCCAGGTGATCAGCAGCACCGCGACGAAGCCACGCGGCACCTCGGTCACGGCCGACGCCCAGGAGCTGAGCTCGTCGCTGCGGTAGAGGCCGATGCTGAAGGCGGCCAGCGGCCAGAGGGCGATGGTGCAGACGACGAAGACGAAGCCCGCCCCGGAGACCGGCCCCAGGGAGGCGACGGCGATCGCGGCGGCGGCGGCGGCGGCGGCGGAGTCGCCCGCGAAGAGCATCCTGGCGAGCACGGCTCCCCGGCGTCTTGCCATGTTCGTCGCGTCCTGCGACGGAGCCTTGCCTGCCCGCTCGGCCTTCAGCGACCGGTGGGGGGCGTGAGTTGCGGTCGAGCTCTCCATCGGGGGACGTCTCAGGCCCGGTGCGGGGTCAGGGGAGTCAGGGGATTTGTCGTGGTAGTCATCGGGGCGACGGGAGCGAATGCGCAGCGTTAAACCATTGTGCCGTCGCCTCCTCACGACACCCTCCTAAAAATAGGGATGCAGCAACCGAATTTTCATAACTCAACATTTCGACAACAACCGCACGTCGCTTAAGTCGGCAAGGGAATCTCCGGTTGGGACGAAGCACCTTTCGGACGGCTACCCGGATGACCGCTGCGATAACCGCGCGGGGTTATTTGTTCAGTGCGCCTCGTCCGAGGCGTGCGCCGGGGGGCGGGACTCCTCGGCCAGCGAGGTGATCTCGAGTAGGCCGTGGGCGGCCTCTTCGAGCACGTCGGTCGCCTCTTCGGCCGAGCGGGCGTAGAGCTCGACGAGCATGTGGACGACGATCCGCTCCTCGTCGTGCTTGTGGAAGCGGACGTGGGTGAAGAACTCGCGCACGCCGGCGTCGCCGAAGGCGCCGTAGGTGAGGAACTCGGCCGCTTCGGGGCCGGAACAGCTCTCGACCCGCTCCTGGTCGACGGTGACCGTGCAGGAGGCGACCCAGGGGGTGCCGGCGACCATCCGTTCCCAGCGGTCCTCGACCGGGATGACGTGATCGTCCTGGAGGGTGAGATGGGGCTGGTCGTGCATGCAGTCGAGGCACTGGACGACGGATTCCTGTACCTCGTCGACCCCCTCGGCCGGGGCGCCGGTGTCGGGGTCGACGCGGCGGATCGCGTCGTAGTGGATCTGGACCTCGAGGTTCTGCGACCAGCAGCGGTAGCAGCGCAGCCAGGCCGAGCGGTCCCCGTTCAGCTCGCTCATCGACCTATTGTCGCAGCGTCGAAGATGTCGTTCGCGGTGATCGCGAGGGTGTCCCCAGGGTCGTCGATTCGCTCGCGAGCGCAGATGGCGAAAGTTGGGGAGGGACCTAGTTGCGGGAGAGCCTTGCTCTTCTCGATCAGCTCCGCTCGGAGCGCGGCGCCATTGACCTTGCGAGCCCACTTCGCCTCGCCGACCAGGACAGGCTCGCGGCGGCGTCCGGCCAGAGCGACGGCGTCGATCTCCACCGGTGGGGAGTCCTGCCACCAGCGGCCGATGTCGACGATCTCCCCTCCCAGCTCACCCGCCGCCGCCATCCGCACGAGGTGCTGACGAAAGGCTGACTCCCAGCGCTCGCCCATGTGATCGTCGAGCTGCCCGGAGAGCACCGGCAGGATCTGCTTTCCCAGGCCTCTGCCGATCGCCGAGCGATGTCGGTCCAGCAGCCCCAGCCAGAAGGCGAGGAAGTTGTCGGCGATGCGGTAGACGCGGCGGCGAGTCCTGGCGGGGTTCTCCGTCACCGGGACGAGTCGTTCGACCAGGCGCAGCTCGACAAGACGCTCCAGCACCCGACCGGGCTCGGCGCGCACCGCCTGCTCGATCTCGTTGTGGCGGGTCCGCCCGGAGGCGATCGCGCGCAGGACAAGCCCTCCCATGTCTCCCATGTCTCCTTCGGTGGCAAGGACAAGCTGTCCCTCGTCCAGCAGGCGCCCGCCAGGCGTGCATGCAAGTTCAAGCAGGTTCTGCTTGACGCTGCGATCAGCGTCCCACCAGTCCAGGTAGAGCGGGATTCCGCCGACGATCCCCCAGACGAGCGATCGCTCGCCCGGGGTCAGCCCGGCGAGCATCCGAGCTGCCTCGTGGGGCCGGAAGGGGTGGAGGAGGAGTGCGATGTCGAAGCGGCCGTAGAGCGGCGCCCGCTCCTCCTGGATCGCCTCCATTGTCCGCACCGCGGATCCGCAGAGAAGGATCCGCAGCTTGGTGTCTCCGCGGGCCCGATCCCAGAACGCGCGCAGGACGCCGGGCAGCTCCGGGCTGACCTTGACCAGGTCCGGGAGCTCGTCGATCACCAGCAGGAGGCGTTCGCGAGTGGCAGCCGCGGCGAAGAACTCGAGCGCGTCGTCCCAGCTGTCGAAGGGCCGCTCCGCCGGATCGCGCAGCCTGGTGTCGATCTCCTGTGCGGCGGCTTCGGAGAGCAGGCGCAGCTCGTCGCTCGCCAGTCGTCCGGCGCCGGTGTGGAAGATGGCTCGCTTGTCCCGCGCGAACTCCTCCAGCAAGGCGGTCTTGCCCACCCGGCGACGCCCCCACACGA
This sequence comes from uncultured Solirubrobacterales bacterium, assembly GCA_963696185.1. Lineage (GTDB taxonomy): Bacteria > Actinomycetota > Thermoleophilia > Solirubrobacterales > 70-9 > VRUE01. Next base: position 539,672 of record OY968825.1, on the reverse strand, counting down.
GCCCCAGGGCGGAGCCCGGGCGATCCCACCACCTGTGCAGGGCGCTCAGCTCGTCCTGCCTGTTGACGAACATGCGTGGAGCATACCGACGCCAGACGTAACCGACATCGGATGTCGCCGACGTTGGACGTCGGTTACCTCTGCCCGCCGGGCGGCGGTCAGACCGCCGCGGCGGCGCGCTGCTCGACCAGCTCGACGATCTCGCCGATGATCCGGTTGATGTCGAAGTCCTTGGGCGTGTAGACGCCGTCGACGCCGGCGGCCCGCAGCCGCTCCGCGTCGGCGGCGGGGATGATGCCGCCGACCACGACCGGGACGTCGAGGCCCTCCCCGCGCAGCAATCGCACGATCTCGGGGACCAGCTCGAGGTGGGAGCCCGAGAGGATCGAGATGCCGACCACGTCGACGTCCTCCTGGAGCGCCGACTCGGCGATCTCGGCCGGGGTCAGGCGGATGCCCTGGTAGACGACCTCCATGCCGGCGTCGCGGGCGCGCAGGGCGATCTGCTCGGAGCCGTTGGAGTGGCCGTCGAGGCCGGGCTTGCCGACCAGGATCTTGATCCGGTGCCCGAGCAGCTCGGAGACCTCGTCGACCCGGGCGCGCACCTCGCCGAGCCGCTCGCGGTCGGGGGGCGGCGCCGCGCCCTCGACCCCGGTCGGCGCCCGGTAGGCGCCGAACGCCCCGCGCAGCACCCCCGCCCACTCGCCGGTCGTCGCGCCGGCCCTGGCGGCGGCGATCGTCGCCGGCATGACGTTCTGGCTCTCGTCGCGGGCGACGCGGTCCAGCTCCGAGAGCGCCGCGCGCACGGCGCTCTCGTCGCGCTCGGCCTTCCAGCGCTCCAGCGCCTCGACCCGCTCGCGCTCGACCTCGGGGTCGGGGGTGAGGATGCCGCCGTCAGCGCCGGCGGTGAGCGGCGAGTCCTCCGTCTCGGTGAAGCAGTTCTGCCCGACCACCTTCTGCTCGCCGCTCTCGATCCGCGCCACCCGCGCCCGGTGCGACTCGACCAGCCGCGCCTTCATGTAGGGGACGGCGGCGACCGCACCGCCCTGCTCCTCGACCACGGCCATCTCGGCGCGGGCCCCCTCGGCCAGCTCCTCGACCAGGCCGTCCATCACCACCGAGCCCTCGAAGAGGTCGGGGTACTCGAGCAGGTCGGTCTCCTCGGCCAGCACCTGCTGGATGCGCAGGCTCCACTGCTGGTCCCAGGGCCGCGGCAGGCCCATCGCCTCGTTCCAGGCGGGGAGCTGGATCGCGCGGGCGCGGGCGTCGCGGCTGAGCGTCACCGCGAGCGCCTCGAGGACGATCCGCTGGATGTTGTTCTCGGGCTGGGCCTCGGTTAGGCCGAGGCTGTTGACCTGGACGCCGTAGCGGAAGCGCAGCATCCGCTCGTCGCTCGACGCCGTAGCGCTCGCGGCCGATCTCGTTCCAGAGCCGGCCCATCGCGCGCAGCTTGGCGGTCTCCTCGACGAAGCGGATGCCGGCGTTGACGAAGAAGGAGATGCGGCCGAAGACCTTGGGGAAGTCGGCGGCGGCGACCTGGCCGCGCGCCCTCACCTCGTCGAGCACGGCGATCCCGTTGGAGAGCGCGTAGGCGATCTCCTGGACCGGCGTCGCCCCGGCCTCCTGGAGGTGATAGCTGCAGATGTTGGTCGGGTTCCAGCTCGGCGCCTCGTTGACGGTGAAGGCGACCATGTCGGCGATCAGCCGCATCGAGGGCGCCGGCGGGAAGGCGTAGGTGCCGCGCGAGAGGTACTCCTTGATGATGTCGTTCTGGGTCGTGCCCTTGAGCTGCGCGCGCGCCACCCCGTTCTCCTCGGCGACGGTGACGTAGAGGCCGAGCAGCCAGGCGGCGGTCGCGTTGATCGTCATCGAGGTGTTCATCTCGTCGAGCGGGATCCCGTCGAGCAGCTGGTGCATGTCGCCCTTGTGGACGATCGAGACGCCGACCTTGCCGACCTCGCCGCGGGCGAGCACGTGGTCGGGGTCGTAGCCGGTCTGGGTCGGCAGGTCGAAGGCGACCGAGAGGCCGGTCTGGCCCTTGGCGAGGTTGCGGCGGTAGAGCTCGTTGGAGCGCCGCGCGTCCGAGTGGCCCGCGTAGGTGCGCATCACCCAGGGGCGGTCGCGCTCTGGCAGGCGGTGCTCCGGCATCGACACAGATGATATTTGGGGCGGGCCAGGCCGAGGAGCCCCCGAGCCCGTTTCGCCCGCCGGCTCCATCGCCACCAGCAAGATGCCATTCACGGAGCGATTCTTGATCGAAAACAACTATGTGTATAGTAAAAGAGATATGAATAGGGCGTGAACCGCAGTACGATCCTGATCGTTGAGGACGAGCCGGACGTCCGGAAGCTGGTGCGGGTGATCGTCGAGCGGGCCGGGATGGACGTCGTCGAGGCGGCAACCGGCACCGACGGGCTGCGCGTCTTCTACGAGCACAGGCCCAGCCTCGTGATCCTCGACGTCGGGCTCCCCGATCTCGACGGGTGGCAGCTCCTCGAGCGGATCCGGGAGCTGAGCGACGTCGGCGTGCTGATGCTGACCGCCTGCGCCACGGAGATGGAGAAGGTCCGTGGGCTGCGCGGCGGGGCGGACGACTACCTGACGAAGCCCTTCGGCCGCCAGGAGCTGGTGGCGCGGATCGAGGCGCTGCTGCGGCGCGGCGGCGGCCGGCGGTTCGAAGCCGAGCGCTACGACGACGGCCTCGTCGAGGTCGATTTCAGGCAGCGCCGCGCCACGGTGCGCGGCACGGAGCTGAACCTGACGCCGACGGAATTCAGGCTGCTGGGCGCCTTCGTGCACAATCCCAGCCAGGTGCTCGGCCACGACCAGTTGCTGGAGACGGTCTGGTCCGACACGCTGGACGGCTCCCGCAACAGGGTGAAGCTGTACGTCGGCTACCTGCGGCGCAAGCTGCGGACCGCCACCGGCGCCGACCCGATCGAGACCGTGCGCGGCTTCGGGTACCGCTACAACCCCAGCGCTCACACCTGACGCACACCCGGCGCTTCCCGCGATCCAACCCGGGGCGCCGATGCCTCCCGGCCCGGGCATGCCGCCCGGCGAAGACCGACAGGAGGTAAGCAGTGCGAAACACGTCAAGGAAGCGCCGCCTGGCCGGCGCGGCGGTCACGCTGCTCGTGCTGGGCGTCGTCGGCCTCGTCTACGCGCAGTGGGTCGCCAGCGGCAACGGCCAGGGCTATGCCACGGCCGGCGAAGCGATCAGCCTCTCCACCGTGAACGTCTCGGCCAACGTGAGCACGTCGGCGGGCCTGCTCTACCCCGGCTCGAACGGCGACGTGCTGGTCCAGGTCCACAACCCGAACCCGTACCCGGTGAAGGTCACCGAGATCGGCACCGGCACGGGCGAAGTCACCGGGGTCGGCGGAACGGGCTCCTGCTCGGTCACCGGCGTCTCGCTGAACAGCCCGCAGGCGGTCTCGATCGCAGCGCCCGCCGAAGGCGACTCCGGCGAGGAGGTGCTCGCCAACGCCGTTCACATGTCGAACAGCTCTGACGACGGCTGCCAGGGCGCGACGTTCACGATCCCGGTCGAACTGATCGGAGTGAGCAACGCCCCGTAGCACCGCGCTCGGCGAATCGCCCCAGTTGCGACGAGCATCGACACTCCTGATCGGCGTGTGCGCGCTGGCCCTGGCCGGCGCCGCACACGCCGAGGCGGGCTGGCGGTCCGGCGGCGCCGGCGCCGGCTACTCGAAGGCCGAGACGATGCCCGCGGGCAGGACGCCGCTCGCGAGCGCCTCGGAAGGCAACGTGACCGTCAGCTGGGCGGCCGGGGCGCTGGCGGGCGGCGGATCGCTCGACGGCTACGTCGTCAGGCGCTACGGCGCGAACGGCGAAGAAGCGGCTGTCGGCGCGGGTTGCGCGGGCACGATCGCCGCCCTCAGCTGCACCGAGCTGGCCGTGCCGCCGGGGAGCTGGCGCTACACGGTCACCCCGGTCCTGAAGGGCTGGCGCGGGGTGGAGAGCGCCGAGAGCGCGACGGTCTCCGTGCCGCTCACGATCGACACCTCCGCCTGGGACCTGCGCGACGCCTCCTCCGGCGCCGAGCGGAACGCCTCCGAGCCGACGGCGTTCGCCGAAGACGAACGGTCCTACGCAACACACTCGTTCGGCAAAGCCTTCGCCCCGAACCGCTACGTCGAATGGGTCTACGACTCGCCGCTGGCGGCGGGTGCGACGACCTCCTCGGTGAGCTTCGACTTCCGCTTCCGGGCCGCTGCGGCCGGCGACGTCGCCTGCTTCTACTTCGAAGTGCTCGGCGGCGGCAGCCCGATCGGCACGCACGGCTCGACCGAACCGGGGACGGCGGCCTCCCCCTGGTGCACGGGCTCGACCTACAAGCTGGTCTCGACGCCGCTGCCCGAGGTCGGCTCCAGCGACCTCGCGAACGGGCTGCGGGTCAGGCTCTACGGCTACGAGTCGGGCGGGAAATCGATCGCCGTCGACGAGGCGACCGTCTCGGGGATGGTGGCGCCCTCGCAGGCCTTCACTCTCCACGAGACGGCGCTGGTCGACGCCGCCAACGGCAAAGGGGAAACGACGATTCCCTGGGCGCTGGCCGCGGCCGGCGACGGCTCCCTCTTCAGCAGCGAAGGCAAATGGTCGAGCGCCTTCAGCGCCTCGCGCTACCTGCTGCTCACCTTCCCCTCCTACGTGCCCGGCGGCGACGCGGTCAGCGGCGTCAGCTTCGTCAACTCGTACCGCTCCGCCGGGAACACGGTCTGCTGGTCTTTCGAGGTCTACGCCGCGGGCAGCCTGATCGGCACGCACGGCAGCCCCGCCGCCCCGGTGTCCTGCACCAGCTCGACCGTGAGCTTCGTCACCGGCAGCGTCGCGCTGCCGGAGGTGACGACGGCCGCGCAGGCGGACGACCTGGCGATCAAGATGTACGTCGACAACGCCGGCTCGAGGCGGAGCGAACACGATCTCGCCCAGCTGCGGATCGGCTACGTGCCGTAGGCGGCTGGGCGCCGCGCCGGGCGAAAGGCGGCGTTCATCGTCCGTCCGCGCGCATCTTTTCCCCACGGCTGTGTTTAGGCTGCGGACGAATGGCAACGCGACTCACAGCCGTCGCCGCCGTGCTTGTCGCGGCGCTCGCCACCGCGGCGATCGCCGCCGCGGCCCTGGTCGGCGTCTACCGCAACGGCATGGACAACGACGCCCAGCGCGGTCAGGTGGTGAGGCTGTACGGCCAGCGCTGCGCGCAGGGCGCGTTCGGCAAGGCCCTGCGCATCGCGGTCGGCAAGCGCACCAGGCAGTGCGGCTACCGGACCCCGGTGATCGGCCGCAACCTCGACATCTCCGCCACCGAGCGGCTCCTCGCCACCACCCCGAAACCGCTCCAGCACGGGGCCTTCGTCGCGCTGAACCTGCGCAGCGGCGAAGACGGCGGCGGCTACCAGCTTGCCGTCTACCCGCTCCAGGGCAAGGTCCAGCTTCGCAAGGTCCTCCCCGGCGGCGGCGTCAAGTACCTGGCCATCGTCAGGAACGTGAGCACGGTGAAGGGGGTCGAAGGCGCGAACTCGCTGCGCCTGCGCGCCTTCGACACCGGCACGGGGCCGGCAGGCGCGAGCTGCCGCATCCTCGCCTTCGTCGGCGGCCAGCTGGTCGCCGCCGTTACCGACGAAGCCGCGGCCGAACTCACGGGCCGGGCTGCGGGCTTCTCGATCGGTGCGGCGGGCGCCGCCAAGGGCGCCGCCGCCGCGGTCGACAACGTGGTGGTCAACGTCCCCAGCCCCTTCTGAGCGGAAGGCAGGTTCGCCGTCCCTCGGCGATCGGGCCGATTCGCGCATAATCCCCCCATGGGGACGACGACGATCGAGCGCCCTCGCCAGGCCGGACCGAACGAGGGGACGGGCGGCGACTGGCGGGTGATCGTCCGCAACGACAACCACAACACCTTCGACCACGTCGCCGAGACGCTGGCGCGGGTGCTGCCCGGCGTCAGCGTCGAGCAGGGTCACCGGATCGCCGAGCAGATCCACGCGAGCGGCCAGGCGATCGTCTGGAGCGGGCCCCGCGAGCCGGCGGAGCACTACTGGGAACAGCTCAGTGCCGCCGGCCTGACGATGGCGCCGCTGGAGCGGGCGTAGCCCCTCGCGGCGGCGACTGACTGGTCATTTGAGCACACCAGGGTGTGCTCAACTGACCAGTCGTCCCGAACGCGCCCTATTCGGCTGCGACGATCGTGTGCCAGGCGGGCAGCAGCGGCAGGTCGTAGAGGTCGATGACGGCGGCGCGCGCCTTCTCGATCTCCTCCGCGTACCAGTAGCGATCGAAGTCGGCGTGGCTCTCCCATACCGAGGTCTGGCTGGAAGGCGAGCGGGTCGTCGATCGAGCGGGTCAGCGACCAGCTCCTGGCGCCGAAGGCGGGCATCCGCGCCGCGGCCGGTTCCCAGAGGTCGAGCCAGCGATCGGCCCGGAAGGGGGCGATGTGCCAGTCGAGCGTGCAGACCTCAGCCATCAGGAACCCCTTTCTCGATCGATCATGCTCCCACCTCGGCCCGGATCGCGCCGGGGCCCGTCCTCGTACCTTGCCCTCCTCCTCGGACTCGGCCCCGACCAGGATCGAGATCTTGCCGAGGTGCTTGTTTTCGTGCAGCAGCTGGTGCGCCTCGGGGACGCCGTCGAAGCCCATCGTCTTCCAGAGCACCGGCCGGACCTTGCCCTCCGCCATCAGCTGGTTGGCCCGCATGCACTCGTAGGCGTTGGCGAAGTGAGAGCCGATGATCTGCTTCTGGCGCATCCACAGGTAGCGGACGTCGAAGTCGAGCTGGAAGCCGGAGGTGGCGCCGCAGATGACGACCTTGCCGAACGGCTTGACGACGAAGACGGAGGTCGGGAAGGTCGCCTGGCCGACGTGCTCGAAGACGATGTCGGGGGCGTCGCCGAGGATCTCCTTGACCCGCTTGGCGAAGGCGCGCGAGGCCTTGAAGCGCTCCTTCTCGGCGGCCGGGTCGGCGAGGTTCTCGTCGGGTCCGCATCATCTCGCCGAACTCCCTGCGGTTGATGTAGTCGACGGCGCCGAGCTGCTTGACCAGCTCGCCCTTCTCGTCGGAGGAGACGACGCCGACCGCGTTGGCGCCGGCCGCCGTGCAGAGCTGCGATGGCGAAGACGCCGAGGCCGCCCGCGGCGCCCCAGATCAGCACGTTGTGGCCGGGCTGCAGCTTGCACTGGTCGATCAGCATCCGGTAGGCGGTGAAGTAGGTGAGCCCGTAGGCGGAGGACTCGGCCCAGGAGAGGTTCTGGGGGCGGGGGAGGAGCTGCTGCGCCTGCACCTTGGTGAACTGGGCGAAGGAGCCCCAGGTCGTCTCGTAGCCCCAGATCTTCTGGCTCGGCGCGGCGAGCGGGTCGAGCCCGTGCACCTCGACGTCCTCGTAGGAGGCCTGGTTGCAGTGGATCGACGACCTCGTCGCCCGGCTTCCAGCGGGTGACGCCCTCGCCGACCTTCCAGACGATCCCGGAGGCGTCGGAGCCGCCGATGTGGTGGCCGTACTCGGGGTGGTCGCCGTAGCCGAAGACCGAGACCGGCTTGCCGAGCGCCGCCCAGACGTTGTTGAAGTTGACGCCGGCCGCCATCACCCGGACGATCACCTCGAAGGCGCCGGGCTCGGGGCACCTCGATCTGCTCGAGCTGGAAGGCGTCGGTCGGCTCGCCCTCGCGCTCCTGGCGGATCACCCACGCCGCCATCGTCTCGGGCAGCGTTCCGGGCTCTACGTCCAACTTCGAGACTCGCGCTGGTGTCAACGGCCAACTGGCTCCTCCGCGGGTTCGTTTGACGGGACGGCGCCCTCGCTCCGTCGCGAGTCAGCTTGACGCTCGCGGCGCTCGGCTCAGAGGCGGGCGGGAATCCTAGGTCACGCCACGGGTCAGGCAGCGGCCCGAGTCACGCGCCGCCGCCCGGCTGGACCGGCGGCGGCATCGGTAGCGGCTCGACTCTCCGCGGCCTCAGCCTTGCCAGCGCTTTGCTTCCAGCCGGGCGGCATGCTTCTCCGCCTTCGCATACATCGAACTCTCGATCTCGGCTTCGAGCTCCCGTGGGACCTCTGGCGGCTCGCGCAGCCGGGTCGAGCACGTCGCGCCGACCAGCCCTTGGGCGCCGAGCGCGAGCGAGACGCCGGACGACGACTTGGCGAGGCTGCTGCCGCTTGGCGACGGTCGCCAAGGTCCAGCAGATCGATGCATGCAGCGAGCGGCCGGTCGGCGATCTCGGCTGAGCAGCTCGGCGACCTCTCGCTCCTGGCGCCTGCCGAGCTCCATCGGCGCAGCAGGCCGATCAGCGAGGTCGGCGGGCGAGCAGGCCGACGCTCTGCTCGAGCGGCGTAGTCGACGAGCTCCGGATCCGCGGCCCTCAGCCGCTGCAGGGTCTGCCGTCGGGGACGACCACGAGCACGTGGCGGACCGAGACCTCTCGGGTGCTGCGGTATTCGCGCCCAGCCGCGCCTTGATGTGCGACCGCGGGCATCCCGGAGCTTGCGCAGGGCGAACTCGCGAGCCTCCTCGTCCTCCGCCTCCAGGACCTCACAGGCAGGCGTCGCAGGGGAACTTTGGCGTCGAGCGCGACTCCCTGCGAGTTTCGGAGGACGAGCAGATGTCGATGACGCGCCTCTGGCCGCAGCGGCGTCGATCTCGCTCGCTTCTGCTGAGTCTCGAAGTCGCACGTGCTCGGTCATCCCGGCAATCTCCGCAGCGCGGCCACTGCATCCTCGCCCAACTGGCCACGCGTCTGCGGTTGGCGCAGCGCCGACGAGGCCGTCCACGCGCTCGACGACGCGGTCGCTCGAGTTCTGCGCAACGCCGGCGAGTATCTCGCCCACCTTGGCATCGCGCGCGTCCTGCGCGATCGTGTATCGCGCGACAGCCTGCTCGACCTGCTTCAGCGATTTCACCGACTCGCGCAGGTTGTCGCGGCGCCGCTTGGCCTCCGCGGCCTCCTCTTCGGACCTGCGCTCGCCTCGGCCATGGCGCGACCTTCGACTCCTCGTTCGCAGGCAGAGACAGCCGACGGCGATAAGCGCGCTCACGAGGATCGCCAGCGCCGCAATCATTTGAACTACCTCCTCGAAACGCCTCCGCGCCGTACACCGGTCTCTGTATCGACCGGCGCGGACGCGGTGCGCCTCATCGCTTCGTGCCCTCGATCGAGGGTACGAACCAGATCCAGCGCCCCGGACGGAAGCGAGGCGGTGCGCGCGAGCCTCACCGAGCGCGAGGCCGCGGCTTCCAGCGATGACTGTCGAGTCTTGCACCCGGGGTGTGCTCAACTCCACGCTCGTCGCAGCTGACGAGCCGGAAGGCGCTACGGCAGCAGCAGGTCGTTCTTGGAGGAGGCCGCGGTAGGGGCCGACCGCGAGGCGGGCCGGGCTTGGCGGCGGGGATGTCGGCGGCGCTCGATCGTGTAGACGCCGGTCGGCAGGTCGACCTGGAAGGTGCCGTTGCCGTGGGCGACCAGCGGGCCGGAGGTGGCGTCCTTTGCGGCCCGCGCACCTCCAGCCGCGAGTTCGAAGCCGGTCAGGTTGGCGGCGACGAAGCGCGACGGTGAGCGGGGCGGCTGCTGCGGATCGGCGGCTGCCCGGCGCGCTGGTTCTGGGGGATCTGCTGGGTCGGTTCGGGGCCGATCGCGACGCGACGTCGGCTGCACGGTGACGGCGTGTTCGCTGATCGAGACGCTGACCCGGGTCGGCGGCTGGGGGCGCGGTTCGTTGGCGTGCTCCTGGGCGCCGCAGCCGGCCGCTGCGAACGCCAGCGCGCCGAGCGCGCAGACCACCCCCACGCTGCCTCTCCAACGACCCATCGCGGCGGAATCTAGCCGAACGGCAGCTCGACGACGCGAGCCGTAACGCCATCTTCACCTACCGCCAGCTCCTCGCCCGGCTCCGCCTCGCGGCGGACGATCGCCAGGGCGATCGGGCCGAGGGCGGGGGAGACGCAGGCGCTGCCGACCCGGCCGACCTCCTTCTCGCCCAGCCGCAGCGCCGCCCCGGCGCTCGGCCGGAGCGCGCGAGGCGCAGCCCGCGCAGGCGCCGGTTCGGCCTGCCCTTGTAATGGAGGCGGGCGACCGTCTCCTGGCCGATGTAGCAGCCCTTCTGAAGCTGACGGCGCGCTCGACGATGCCCGCCTCGGCCGGCATCGTCTCGGCGCCCATCTCGGCGCCGAAGCGCGGCCGGCCGGCCTCGATGCGGAGGATCTCGGCCGCCTCGGCGGCCGACCTCGACGGCGCCGGCCTCGATCAGCGCCTCGCGCAGGCGGCCGGCGCCGGCGCGGTCGGCGATCAGGTCGAGGCCGTCCCGGGTCCCAGCCAGCAGGCAATCGACGCCGTGCACGGTCGCCCGCCGGCTGGCGTGCTCCGGCAGCGCCGCCGCCGCGGCGACCTCGGCGCTGCGCGGCCCGATCAGCGAGAGGATCGCCCGCTCGGCGCCCAGGTCGGCGACCTCCACCTCCCTGCCGATCCTGTAGGTCTGAGATGGCGCCGGGCCGTCTCCAGCGCCTCCGGCTCGGTGTCGATCCAGATCTCGTCCGCGGCGATGCGGAGGACGCGCATGTCGGCCTGGATGTGGCCCTTGCGGTCGAGCAGCGCCGCGTAGCAGCCCGCGCCGGGGGCGAGCGCCTCGACCTCGTTGGTGATCTGCCCCTGGAGGTAGTCGGCGACGTCCGGACCGCTCAGGAGGAGCTTGCCCCGCGCCGAGCGGTCGAGCAGGCCGCAGTCCTCGCGCAGCTGCCGGTACTGCGCGTCGAGCTCGACCGTCGCTCTTGCGGCGTCCGCCACCCACCTCATTCTAGGCTGGCCGCAATGCATGCCGAGCCTCCCTCGCCAGCGCGTTCGACCGCAGCCACCGTCGAGGACGTCCTCCCCGGCGAGGCCGCGGTCGCCATCGCGGCGCGGCGCTCGCTGGAAGGCCATGCGCGAGGGGTCGGCAGGGTCTGGCCCTTCCTCGGCCCCGCCTTCATCGCCGCCGTCGCCTACATCGACCCGGGCAACTTCGCGACCAACGTCGCCGGCGGCTCCAAGTTCGGCTACCAGCTGCTCTGGGTGGTGCTCTGCGCCAACCTGATCGCGATGCTGGTCCAGGCCCAGTCGGCGAAGCTGGGCATCGCGACCGGCCGCAACCTCGCCGAGCTGTGCCGGGAGAGGTTCTCGCGGCGCACCTCGGTGGGCCTCTGGTTGCAGGCGGAGCTGGTCGCGATGGCCACCGACGTCGCCGAGGTGGTCGGCGCCGCGCTCGGCCTCAACCTGCTCTTCGGCATCCCCCTCTTCACGGCCGGCATCCTCGCCGGCGCCGGCGCCTTCGCGATCCTCGCCCTCCAGCAGCGGGGCTTCCGGCGGCTGGAGGCGGCGATCAGCGCCCTGGTCGGCGTCATCGTCGCCTCCTTCGTGGTCGAGCTGTTCGACGCCAGGCCGGCCGCGGGGGAAGTCGCCCGGCACCTCTTCGTGCCGGGCTTCAGCGGCACCGAGAGCATCCTGCTGGCCAGCGGGATCATCGGCGCGACGGTGATGCCGCACGTCGTCTACCTGCACTCGGCGCTGACCCAGCGGCGGATCGTCGGCCGCGACGCGAGCGAGCGGCGGCGCATCCTCGGCTTCGAGAAGGTCGACGTGGTGATCGCCCTCTCGCTGGCGGGCCTCGTCAACATCTCGATGATGGTCGTCGCGGCGGCGCTCTTCCACGGCAGCGGCCTGACCGGCGTCGACACGATCGAAGGCGCCTTCCACGCCCTGAGGACGCTGGTCTCCGGCAACGCGGCGACCGTCTTCGGGGTGGCGCTGCTCGCCTCCGGCTTCGCCTCCTCCTCGGTCGGGACGATGGCCGGGCAGGTCGTGATGCAGGGCTTCATCCGCCGCAGCGTGCCGCTCTTCCTGCGCCGCGCCGTCACCCTCGCGCCGGCTCTGGTCGTGCTCGGCGCCGGCCTCGACCCGACCCGCGCCCTCGTCCTCAGCCAGGTCGTCCTCTCCTTCGGCATCCCCTTCGCCCTCGTGCCGCTGGTGGTCGTCGCCAGCCGCCGCGACGTCATGGGCCCGCTCGCCAACCCGGGCTGGCTGACCGCGATCGCGGCGACCATCGCCGCCCTGATCATCGCGCTCAACGTCTTCCTGGTCGTTGTTCTGTTCGTCTGACCATCCGGCGCCCTTCCCAGATACGCTTTCCCGCGTGAGCCTTGCCGCCGACTTCCAGGGCGTGCTCGATTCGATGCCGCCCGACTGGACCGATCTGGAGCTGGACCTGCGGATCGACGACGCGAGCCGCTACGTCGACACGGCGGTGATGCTGAGCCAGGTCAACGCCCAGCCCTGCGCGGGAGCCGAGCTGCGCTGGCGGCTGCTGGTCGCCCACAGCTTCGGCCACGCGGCTGCCGCCGAGACCGTCAAGGGCGTGCTCGAGAAGCTCGACGCCGAAGGGGTCGCGGGCGATCTGGCCCTCCGCGAGGCACGCGAGGGCCGCGCCGAGGTGACGCCGATGTGGGGGCGCCCGGAAAGCGTCCGCGAGGAGCTCCGGCAGCGCCGCGCCCTCTGAGGAGGCCGCGAACCCGCGGCCGTCGCTCGCGGTAATTTGCCGGACGTAACCGAGCAAACTATTCATTCCGTTCGAGTACGGGTAGACTGCCGCCGCTACAACCGAACCGGCAGAGGAGGAGAGCGTGCAGGAACGAGGACTTGCGGCATATCTCGCCGAGTTGATCGGCACTTTCTTGCTGGTCTTCTTCATCACCAGCGTCGTGGTGCTGTTCGTCGCCACCGGCAACCAGGCGCAGTTCGGCTCGGACTTCGCCGTGGTCGGTCTCGTCCACGCCTTCCTGCTGTTCGGCCTGATCGTGATGTTCGGCGTGGTCAGCGGCGGCCACTTCAACCCCGCGGTGACGCTGGCTGCGGCGGCGATCAAGCGGATCAGCCCGATCGACGCGGCTGATCTACATGCTCGCCCAGCTCTCCGGCGGCGTGCTCGGCGCGCTGCTGACCAAGGGGCTGCTGCTCGACGAGGGCCGGGCCACGCACTACGGGGCGGCGCAGGTGAGCTCCCTGCTCGGCGGCAGCTTCCCGGGCTCGGTGGTCGAGGCGATCGGCACCTTCTGCCTGGTGCTCGTCTTCCTCGTCCGCCGTCTACTCGAAGAAGAGCCTCAAGGAGTGGGCGCCGCTGGCGATCGGCACCACGCTTGGCTTCATCGTCATGGTCGGCGGCCCGCTGACCGGCGGCTCCTTCAACCCGGCGCGCTGGTTCGGCCCGGCGCTGGTCGGCAACCACTGGGGCGGCGTCTGGCCCTACCTGGTCGGCCCGATCGTCGGCTCGCTGCTCGCCGCCGCGGTCTTCCGTTCGTGCTCGAGCCGGGCGGCCGGCGCCGACCGAGGCGCCCGAGCGGGTCAAACCGCCGGTCAGGACGCCCGAGCCGCCCGAGCCGTAAGCCGAGCCCGCCGGCTGACCTCGATCTTCCGCAAGCGCCGGGCCCCGCCGGCCCGGCGCGCTTCAGTAGCTTGAGCGGCGTGCGGCGGGTCACCTTCTCCCGGAACTACACGCTCTCCCTCTCGCGCACCTGCCAGTGCTACTGCAAGTACTGCGCGTTCGCGACCCACCGGGCGCACGTCCACGCCCCCGAGGAGGTCGAAGCGGCGCCTCGACGAGGCGGCGCGGCGCAACGCCAAGGAGCTGCTGGTCCTCACCGGCGAGCGGCCGGAGGTCAATCCCGGAGGTCGCCGGCGCGCCTCGCCGAGTGGGGGCACGAGCGACTTCACCTCCTACGTCGTCTGGGCCTGCGAGCGGGCGCTGGAGCGCGGCATCCTGCCCCACACGAACATCGGCGTGCTCGACCGCGACGACCTCGCCCGGCTGCGCGAGGTGACTGCCTCCCAGGGCCTGATGCTGGAGTCGGTCTCCGAGCGCCTGATGGAGACCGTCCACGCCGGCTCGCCGACCAAGCACCCGGCGAGCGCGGCTGGCGACGATCGAGGCCGCCGGGCGAGCTCAGGATCCCCTTCACCAGCGGCATCCTGGTCGGCATCGGGGAGAGCGAGGAGGAGCGGGTCGGCGTCGCTCGAAGCGCTCGCCGAGCTGCACGAGCCGCTACGGCCACATCCAGGAGGTGATCCTCCAGAACTTCGTGCCGCACCCGCGCTACTACGGGCGCTGAGGTCGCGGACATCGCCGATCGGGCAGCACGGCGCTGAGTGGGGGGAGGGTGGGGGTCGTCCCTCCGGCTTGCTGGGACGACCGCGCGCACCCTCCCTGCCCGCACTGGGCGACGCCCGTCGAGCGCTGAGGACATCAAGCGGCTGATCGCGGAGTGCCGGCGGCTGATGCCGGACGTCGGGATCCAGGTGCCGCCGAACCTGTCGGACTGGTGGGCCGAGCTGGTGGAGGCTGGGGCCACCGATCTGGGGGGCTCTCGGCTAACGGGGACCACATCTCGCCCGAGGAGCCGTTCCCGAGCCCCCATCAGGTGCGCAAGGAGCTGGCGCCGCGCGGCTACGCGCTCACCGAGCGCCTCTGCGTCTACCCGCAGTACATGGACCCGGAGTGGATGGAGCAGGGGGTGCTCGACGTGGTCAAGCTCAGGTACTGGAGCTTCATCCCGCGGCGCGGGTCGGGGCGCCGGCGCGAGGAGAGGCTCGGCGCCGGGGCTGACCGAGCGGGCGATCGCGAAGGGCCGCGACGGGGTGGAGCTGAGCGAGGACGAGCTGACCGCCCTCTTCGCCGAGACGCGGCCGGGGGCGATCGAGGAGATGCGGGCGGCCGCCGACGAGCTGCGGGCGGAGCTGGCCGGGGAGCGGGCCACCTTCGTCGTCAACCGCAACATCAACTTCACCAACATCTGCGTGGTCGGCTGCGCCTTCTGCGGCTTCGGGCAGGGCAGGCGCTCGCCCGACGCCTACGAGGTCTCCGAGGAGGACTTCGCCGAGCGGGTCCGCGAGGCGGTCGAGTTCGGGGCCACCGAGATCTGCATGCAGGGCGGGATCCATCCGGACCTGACCCTGGAGGAGTACGGCAGGTGGCTGCGGCTGGCGAAGCAGGTCGCGCCGCAGCTCCACCTGCACGCCTACTCGCCGATGGAGGTCCACTACATGTGCGAGCGCTCCGGCAAGCAGCCGGACGAGGTGTTCGAGTACCTGATCGAGTGCGGGCTGGGCTCGACGCCGGGGACGGCGGCCGAGGTGCTCGACGACGGCGTCCGCCAGCGGATCTCGCCCAACAAGCTGCCGGCGCGGCGCTGGGTGGAGATCATCGAGGCCTCGCACCGGGCCGGCCTGCGCTCGACCTCGACCGTGATGTTCGGCCACATCGAGGAGCCGCGCGAGCTGGCCCGCCACATGCGGGTGGTCCGCGCCCTGCAGGAGCGGACCGGCGGCATCACCGAGTTCGTGCCGCTCAGCTTCATCCCCTACAACACGCTGCTCGGCCGCACCCACGGGATCGAGGAGATCTCGCGCCGAGGAGAACCTCAAGCACACGGCGGCCTTCCGGCTGGCGCTGGGCAGGACGATCCCCAACCTGCAGGCGAGCTGGGTGAAGATGGGGCTGGAGGCGGCCACCGAGGCGCTGCGCTGGGGCGTCAACGACCTCGGCGGCACCCTGATGGAGGAGAACATCTCGCGGATGGCCGGCTCCCGGCACGGGGTGCGGCTCGAGCCCGAGCAGCTGATCGACGCCGCCCGCGCCGCCGGCCGCGTGCCGGCCCAGCGCACGACGCTCTACGAGATCGTCGAGACGTATCCCGTGCAGGCCGAGGCCGGCAGGCGAGAGCCCGTCAACGCAATCGGGCCGTAGAGGCCCTCGACGACATCCGCAGCGGGCGCCTGCGCGGCGCCGCGGTGCTCGCTGTCACCCCCTCGGCTGCCTAACGGAAGAGGTCCAGATCGCGGGGGCGGCGCAGGGCGGCGGCGCCGGGACCGTCGGCGGGGCCGACGAAGCGCTCGAGGCCGCGGACGATCGCGGCGGGGACGCAACTTGCCTTGTCGCGGACCAGGTCGGCGGCGGCGGCTGCCTCGTCGGCGATTGCGATCAGGGTCGCGGCCAGCTCGCGCCCGCCCGCGTCGTGGCGGCCGCGCCAGTCGTCGAGCGGCGCGATGCCGGCGCAGCCGATCGCCACCTCGGCCTGGCCCAGGCGCCAGGCGCGGCCGAAGCTGTCGGAGACGATCGCGGCGACCGCGAGCCCCGGCGGCGGCGCGGACCTCGGCGCGGATGCGGCGCGCCGAGGCGTCGGGGTCCTCGGGCAGCAGCGAGACGGTGCCGGGCTCGGGCAGGTTGGAGCTGTCGATGCCGGCGTTGGCGCAGACGAAGCCGTGGTTGCGTCTCGACGATCAGGACGCCGCGCTCGGCGCGCAGCACCTCGCGGCTCTCGGCGAGGATCAGCTCGACCAGCGCCGGCTCCTTGCCGAGCAGCGCTGCGAGGCGGCGCGCCTCGCCGCCGGGGATGACCGAGGAGAGGCGGCGGACCCGTCCCTCCGCCTTCGAGACGATCTTCTGCGAGACGACGACGACGTCGCCGTCCCGCAGCTCGGCATGGGCTGCAATCAGGGCGCCGAGCTCCACGCCCTTCTCCACCTCGGGAATGCCCCGAATCGCTATGACCCGAATCTCGCTCATGGCGTTCCGTGGGGTGCATCACGTTTGACGCCGTATGGGCGGCAAACGTGATGCACCTCGTCAGATCCCCAGCGCCTTGGCCGTGCGCCCGGCGCGGCCCGGTCGCTTTCCAAGCTCTCGAGTGAGCGCGACCACGTCGGCCGGGGTGTCGAGGTCGAGCGCCAGCGAGGCCAGCTCCTCGACCGCGTAGGGGACGCCGGCCTCGCGGGCGGCGGCGACGTGGCGGGCGCAGCTCCCCTCGCCGAAGGCGGGGCGGATCGCGCCCGGCGGCGAGAGGACGAGCGCGTTGGTCCCGGTCCCGTGCCGGTCGGGGACGACGGCGACGTAGTGCCCGGGTACGCCGGTCAGCAGCCGGTCCAGCTCGCGCGGGTCGAGCAGCGGGCAGTCGCCGGGGAGGAGGACGACGCAGCTCGCCCCCTCCGCCTCGGCCCGGGCGATCCCCGGCAGCGCCGCCGCGAAGTGCCCGCCCTCGCCGGGGTCGGGAACCACCTCGGCGCCGACCGCCTTCGCTGCCTCGGCCGCCCGCGGCTCGTCGCTGACGACGATCGTCCGCTCGACCGTGCGCGCTTCCCCGATCGCCTCCAGCACGTCTTCGAGCATCGCCGCCACCAGCGCCTCCCGGCGCTCGTTGCCGATGTCGCCGGCAAGGCGCCGCTTTGCCGCGGCGAGGCGCTTGACGGGGACGATGGCCGTGGCTCTCAAGGCGGCGCCGAGGTTAGACGACCAAAAGACGCGGACCTCATGCCGACGCTTCGAAGCGGGCCTCGGCGAGCTCCGCCACGTAGTCGAGCACGATGCGCGCCACCCGAACGCGGCCGGCGGCGCCCTCCATCAGGGTCGGCGCGGCCAGGGTCGGGACCTGCTCCGGGGGCGGGTCGGGGTCGTCCTCGTCGACGACCATCGCGTCGATCAGGCCCGCATAGAGGGAGGCGACCCCGGCCGCCGTCGAGGGCCGGCCGAGGGCGGCCATGAAGCGCTCGGTCGGGCCCTTGACCACCTCGCCGGCGACGAAGGGGCTGACCGCGACGACCGGGGCGCCGGAGGCCGCGATCGCCTCCCGCATTCCCGGCACGGCGAGGATCGGCCCGATGCTGATCACCGGGTTGGAGGGCCCGATCACGATCGCCTCCGCCTCGCCCAGGGCGGCGAGCACCTCCGGAGTCGGCTCGGCCGCGGCGATCCCCTCCAGCTCGATCCCCTGCACCTCCGGCTCGCCGCGGTCCACGACCAGGTACTCCTGGAGGTCGCGGCGGCCGGCCGCGGTCAGCACCCTGGTCCGCACCGGCGCCTCGGTCATCGGCAGCACCCGCGCCGCCACGCCGAGGGCGCGGGCGATCTGCGCCTGGGCGTCGGTCTGCCGCCCGCCCTCCTCGAGGAACTGGCGGCGGTAGAGGCAGGCGGCGAGGTCGCGGTCGGAGAGGCGGAACCAGTCGGGTGCGCCCAGCCTCGCCAGTCGCTCGAAGACGGTGAAGCTGTCGTCGCGGATTCCCCAGCCCCGCTCGGCGTCGATCTCGCCGCTCAGCCAGTAGGTGACGAGGTCGGGGTCGGGGGAGACGTGGACGCCGAGCAGCTCGACGTCGTCGGCGGTGTTGGCGATCACGGTCAGCTCGGCGCCGATCTCCTCCTGCATCCCGGCGCCGAGCTTGGCGCCGCCGGTCCCGCCGGCGAGCAGCGCGACCTTCATGGCCGTCCGTCGCCGCTCGGGCCTGAGCTCGCCGCTCCCCTCATCGCCAGTGGTCGCCCGTTGGGCAGGCCGGCGATGCGGATGCCGGCGTGGGCCTTGTAGCGGCTGTTGATCGAGATCAGCAACGGCGTCAGCTGCTCGACGATCCGCGCCATCTCCAGCGGCCCGGCATTGACGGCGCGCAGCCCCGAGATCGACTCGATCAGCCGGGCGACCCGCGCCTTGTCCGCCTTGCGGTCACCGCAGACCAGCACGTCCTCGTCCAGCTCCGCCGCGACGTCGGCCAGCTTCGGCGCGCTCACCGTGTGCAGCGCGGCGATGACGGTCACGCCGTCGGGCACCATCTCCTGCGCCTGCTGCGCCGCCGACCCCTGCCAGACGCCGAGCGAGCGGGTCGCCTTGCCGCTGACGGCGGCGGCCAGCGGCACCGTGCAGTCGACGAGGACCTGGCCGGGACGCAGCGCCCCGCGCAGGTTGTTGAGGTTCTCCGACTGGGCGCGGAAGGGGACGGTGAGAAAGACGATCTCGGCCCGCTGCGCCGCCTCCTCGTTGAGCAGTCCCTCGACCTCGGCCCCCGGCACCGCCTCGCGCAGCCTCGCCGCAGCCTGCCTCGGCGCGCTCGGCCGAGCGCGAGCCGATCGCGATCGAGGCCCCCGCCTGTGCCCAGCGCAGCGCCAGGCCGAAGCCGAGCGCCCCGGTGCCGCCGACGATGGGAATGGGTTGGGTGGGGTTAGACATCGGGTTCTTGCCGTGGGCGCGATGTCCCAGCTCCCAAGCCGTCGCTCGCTCGCGCCTCTCTCACAGCGCGCCAGTCTATGCTCAGCGCCCATGAGGCTGGAGGGGCGAAAGGCGCTGGTCACAGGCGGCGCCAGCGGGATCGGCGCCGCGATCGCGGCGCGGCTCGCCGCCGAGGGCGCCGAGGTCTGGGTCGGGGACGTCGACGTGGCAGGTGCCGAGAAGGTGGCGGGCGAGATCGCCGGCCACCCGCTCGAGCTGGACGTCACCAGCCTCGACTCCGCGCAAGCCGCGATCGAGGCCACCGGCACTCTCGACATCCTCGTCAACAACGCCGGCACCGACGAGTTCGGCTTCTTCGTCTACACGTCGCCCGAGCAGTGGGCCAGGGTGATGGGGGTCAACCTGACCGGCGTCTTCAACTGCACGCACGCGGCGCTGCCGGGCATGCAGGAGGCGGGTTACGGCCGCATCGTCAGCATCGCCTCCGAGGCGGGACGGGTCGGCTCGAAGGGGTCCGCCGTCTACTCGGCGACGAAGGGCGGCGTGATCGCCTTCATGAAGGCGATCGCCCGCGAGGGCGCCCGCTACGGCGTCACCGCCAACTCGATCGCCCCCGGCCCGATCGAGACGCCGCTGCTGATGGGCGCCAGGGAGTTCGGCGAGATCGGCGAGAAGGTGATCGAGACGATGAAGGGGGCGACCCAGATGAAGCGCCTCGGGCAGCCCGATGAGGTGGCGGCCGCGGTCGCCTTCCTCGCCTCCGACGACGCCGCCTACGTCACCGGCGAGACCCTCGGCGTCAGCGGCGGCCTGGGGATGGTCTGATGGCGGCGGACGACCGCGAACGCGACCTGCCACCGGTCGATGAGGGGCGGCAGTCGGCCGAGCCGGCGCTCGCACCCGGGATCGAGCGCCGCGACGAGTTCATGGTCGAGGGGCGCCTGGTAACGGACGTCGGCGGCACGATCGGCGCCAGCGTCCTCTCGACGCCGGGCATGATCTCGATGATGGAGGGCGCCGCCATGGCGCTCGCCTACGAGCACCTTCCCGAAGGCCAGGCCACCGTCGGTTTCGAAGTCTGCGTCAAGCACGTCGCCGCGGCGGCCGAGGGGGCGACCTGCAAGGTTCGGGCGACGCTGCGCGAGATTGTCGACGGCCGCAAGCTCCGCTTCGACGTCGAGGTGACCGAAGGCGACCGCACGATCGGCGTCGGCACCCACGAGCGCCGCATCGTCGACTTCGGCCAGCTGGCGTAGCCGCCCGAGCGCGTCTCCGCCCCCTCAGGGGGGAGAGAATCGGCGACTGAAGCCTTAAGCACACCAGGGTGTGCCCAAAGCAACAGTTGCGAAGTTCAGAGGCCTGGGCATTGGCTTCTAAGCAGCATGGAGTGATTGCGGTGCGGCAGCTTTTGGAGTTGGGCCTCAGCAGGAGAGCGATCCAGCACAGGGTGGCGCGTGGGCGCCTGCACCGCGTGATGCGCGGCGTCTATGCGGTCGGGCGTCCCGAGTTGACCCGTCATGGGCACTGGATGGCGGCAGTGCTGGGCTCCGGGCCCTCCGCGGTTCTGAGCCATCGCAGCGCTGCCGCGCTCTGGGGCATCGGCGCGGAGCTGCCCGGGCAAATCGAAGTCTCGGTGCGTGGGTCGTCGCCCACCAAGCTGTCCGGGATCCGAGCTCGTCGCCGACCTCACCTGCCCTTGTCCGATACGACGGTCCGCGATGGCATTCCGGTCACCGGAGTCGTCCGCACCTTGCTCGACCTGGCCGCTCGGATGGATCGCGGGCGCCTCGAGCGGGCGGTCAACGAGGCCGACCGGCTCGAGCTGATCGATCCCGAGACCCTGTTCAAGGCGCTCGAGGACTACAGGGCGCAGCCGGGCGTGGGGAAGCTGCGAGAGCTGCTCGGCCGGCATTCCTTCCGACTCACGGACTCGGAGCTCGAGCGGCGCTTCCTGCCCCTGATCAAGGCCGCGGGGTTGCCGGCGCCGGTCACGGGCAAGCGCCTCAACGGCTTCAAGGTCGACTTCCACTGGCCCGATCTGGGGCTCGTGGTCGAGACCGACGGCCTGCGCTACCACCGCACACCGGCGCAGCAGGCGCGCGACCGCTCCGCGACCAGGCGCATACCGCGGCAGGTCTGACGCCGCTCCGCTTCACCCACGCGCAGGTGCGCTTCGAGGCGCCCTACGTCCGCGAGACGCTGCGAGCGGTTGCCACCCGCCTCGAAACAGGCCGGCCGGGTGGACCGCAACCGCGGACTCGCGATCCGGGCGGCCGACCCAGTGAGCGGGAGGAGGGAGCTCTCCGTCCCGTTTAGGCTCCCAATATGGCCGGGCTGCCGAGAAGCGCGCGCATCCGCGAGGTCGGGCCGCGCGACGGCTTCCAGAACGAGCCGGAGACGATCCCCACAGCCCAGAAGGTGAGGCTGGTCGACATGCTCTCGGCGAGCGGCCTGGAGCGGATCGAGGTCACCTCGTTCGTGCGTCCCGAGGTGATCCCGCAGCTCTCCGACGCCGAGGAGGTGCTCTGCTCCGTGCAGCGCCGCGACGGCGTCGCCTTCTCCGTCCTCGTCCCAAACGAGCGGGGGCTGGAGCGGGCGCTGCGCCTCCGCGACCGCTTCGACGAAGTGAGCGTCTTCCTCTCCGCCTCCGAGACCCACAACCGCAAGAACGTCAACCGCTCGATCGAGGAGTCGCTGGCCGGCCTGGAGCGGACGCTTGCCGCGGCGCGCGAGGCCGGGCTGCGCTGCGAGGGGGTCGATCTCGGTCTCCTTCGGCTGTCCCTACGAGGGCCAGGTGCCGCCGGATCGCGTCTTCGGCATCGCCGAGCGGCTCGCCGCCGCCGGCTGCGCCGAGGTCGCCTTCGGCGACACCACCGGGATGGCCAACCCGCGCCAGGTGCGCGAGTTCTTCGCCGCCGCCCGCAGGCGACTCGAGGGGATCGAGCTGACCGCCCACTTCCACAACACCCGCGGCCAGGGGCTGGCCAACGTCTTGGCGGCGCTGGAGGCGGGCGTCGACTCCTTCGAGTTGAGCTTCGGCGAGCTGGGCGGCTGCCCGGTGCCGCCGGGCTCGACCGGCAACGTCTCCACGGAGGACGTCGTCTCGATGCTGCACGAGATGGGGGTCGAGACCGGGGTCGACCTGCCGCGGCTGATCGAGGCGTCGGCCGCCGCCCAGCAGGTGCTCGGCCGCCCGCTGGGCTCGCACGTGCTGCGCGCCGGGCCGGTCGACTGGCTCCGTGGCCAGTCCGCCGAATAGGGTGCCCGTGTGACTCCGCCGCTCGACACGGTCGCAGCCGTTCATTCGAGTCCGGGGCGAAGGGCGACTGAACGGAAGGGCGCTCTATGACGGAGTTCGGCAGGGCCTTGGAGGCCGCCCTCGCCGGCGGCCCGCAGCGTCACCACGAGAAGACCGCCGAGCAGGGCAAGCTGCCGGTGCGCGAGCGGGTCGAGCGGCTGGTCGATCCGGGCTCCTTCGCCGAGGAGGGGCTGCTGGCCAACTGGCAGGAGGAGGGGCTGGGCGCCGACGGCGTCGTCACCGGCCTGGCCACGATCGACGGCCGGCGCGTCGCGCTGATGGCCAACGATCCGACCGTCAAGGCGGGCTCCTGGGGCCCGAAGACGGTCGAGAAGATCCTCCGCGTCCAGGAGCGGGCGCTGACGCTGCAGGTCCCGATCGTCTACCTGGTCGACTCGGCCGGGGCGCGGATCACCGACCAGGTGCAGATGTTCCCCGGCCGCCGCGGCGCCGGGCGCATCTTCCACAACGAGGTGCGGCTCTCCGGCCAGGTGCCGCAGGTCTGCCTGCTGTTCGGCCCGAGCGCCGCCGGCGGCGCCTACATCCCCGCCTTCTGCGACGTGGTGATCATGCGCGAGGGCAACGCCTCGATGTACCTGGGCTCGCCGCGGATGGCGGAGATGGTGATCGGCGAGAAGGTGACGCTGGAGGAGATGGGCGGGGCGAAGATGCACACCGGCGTCTCCGGCTGCGGCCACTTCCTGGTCAAGAGCGACGAGGAGGCGATCGACCTCGCCAAGCGCTACCTCTCCTACATGCCGGGGAGCTGGCGCGAGCAGCCGCCCGGCGGCCGAGACCGCCGGCGCCCGCCTCCGACGCCGCGATCGACGACGATCGTCCCCGCCGACGAGAACCGGCCCTTCGACATGCGCGAGGTGCTCGACTGCGCTGCTCGACGCCGGCTCCCTGCTCGAGGTCCACAAGCGCTGGGCGAAGGAGCTGATCGTCGGCTACGCACGGCTCGACGGGCGCGCGATCGGCGTCGTCGCCAACCAGCCGCAGGCACAAGGGCGGAGTGCTCTTCGTCGACTCCGCCGACAAGGCGGCCCGCTTCATCCAGACCTGCAACGCCTTCAACCTGCCGCTGCTCTTCCTCGCCGACGTGCCGGGCTTCATGATCGGCACCGCGGTCGAGCGCCAGGGGATCATCCGCCACGGGGCGAAGATGATCAGCGCCGTCTCCGAAGCGACGGTGCCGAAGCTCTCGGTGATCGTCCGCAAGGCCTACGGCGCCGGCCTCTACGCGATGGCGGGTCCGGCCTTCGAGCCGGACTGCTGCATCGCCCTGCCCAGCGCCTCGATCGCCGTGATGGGCCCGCAGGCGGCGATCAACGCCGTCTTCTACAACCAGATCCAGGCGATCGAGGACGAGGCGGAGCGGGAGGCGCTTCGTCGCGCGCAAGCGCGAGGAGTACGCCGCCGACATCGACATCCTCCACCTCGCCTCGGAGCTGGTCGTCGACGCTGTGGTGCGGCCCGAGGACCTGCGCGCCGAGCTGATCCGCCGCTTCGCGCTGGCGGCGGGCAAGGAGCGCTCCTTCGCCGAGCGCCGCAACCCGATCACGCCCGCTTAGGGCGGTCTCCGCGGGCTCGCCGGGCGCCGCCATATGCTCGCGTCGTCGATGAGCCGCGACGAGGCGATAACGGTCGAGGGGCTCTGCGTCCGGCGCGGCGGCAAGCCGGTCCTGCACGGCCTCTCGCTTCTCGGTTGCCGCCGGTCGCGGTCACCGGGCTGCTCGGCCCCAGCGGCTGCGGCAAGACGACGCTGATGCGGGCGATCGTCGGCGTCCAGATCGTCGAGGCCGGGCCGGGTCGACGGTGCTGGGGCGAGCCCGCCGGCTCGCGCCGGCTTCGCTCGCGGGTCGGCTACGTGACCCAGGCGCCCTCCGTCTACGGCGACCTCAGCGTGCGCGAGAACCTGCGCTTCTTCGCGCGGGTGCTCGGGGTTGGCAGGGAACGGATCGACGAGGTGATCGAGACCGTCGCGCTCGGCGACGAGGCCGACCGCGTCGTCGGCAGCCTCTCCGGCGGGCAGCAGGCGCGGGTCTCGCTCGCCACCGCGCTGCTCGGCGACCCCGACGTGCTGGTCCTCGACGAGCCGACGGTCGGCCTCGACCCGGTGCTGCGCCGCGACCTCTGGGCGACCTTCGCCGCGCTGGCCGCGCGGCGGCACGACGCTGCTCGTCTCCAGCCACGTGATGGAGGAGGCCGAGCACTGCGACGAGCTGCTGCTGATGCGCGACGGCGACCTGCTCGCCGCCGAATCGCCCGACGGCGCTGCGCGCCCGCACCGGTCGCCAGCAGCTCGACGAGGCCTTCCTGGCGCTGATCGAGGCAGGGGAGGCCGCGATGAGCGCCCGCATCACCTGGGCGACGGCGCTGCGGGTGCTGACCCAGCTGCGCCGCGATCCCGCGCACGATCGCCCTGCTGCTGGGGGTGCCGGCCTTCCTGCTCACCCTGCTCAAGGGCGCCTTCCACGAGGACCCGAAGACCTTCCAGCACGTCGGCGGGCCGCTGGTCGGGCTCTTCCCGTTCAGCACGATGTTCGTCGTCACCTCGATCACGATGCTGCGCGAGCGCACCACCGGCACGCTGGAGCGGCTGATGTCGCTGCCGCTGGCCAAGCTCGACCTGCTGTTCGGCTACGGGATCGCCTTCGCGCTGGTCGCCGTGGTCCAGGCGGCCTATCACCGCGGCGGTGGCCTTCGGCCCGCTCGGGCTCGAAGTCGCCGGCTCCACGGCCGCGGTCGTCGCGCTGGCGGTCGGCAACGCGCTGCTCGGCATGTCGCTCGGCCTCTTCGTCAGCGCCTTCGCACGGACCGAGTTCCAGGCCGTCCAGTTCATGCCGGCGATCGTCTTCCCGCAGCTCCTGCTCTGCGGCCTCTTCGTCGCCCGCGAGAAGATGGCGGGCGTCCTGCAGACGGTCTCCGACGCGCTGCCCCTCACCTACGCCTTCGATGCGCTGAACCGGGTGACGACGCTGGGTTACCTGGGATCGCGCGGCAGGCTCGACGTGATCGTGATCGCGACGGCGACGCTGCTGCTGCTGGCGCTCGGCGCCGCTACATTGCGGCGGCGAACTCGCGCCAGCTCGACGAACCAGTCGAGCGCCGCCGGGTTGGCGAGCGAGTCGCGGCTCGCGGCCTGCTCGGCGGGCGTCCCCATCAGGATCCGCTTCACCGGCACCTCGAGCGCCTTGCCGCTCAGGGTGCGCGGCACCTCGGCGATCCGGAAGACCTCGTCGGGGACGTGGCGGGGGGAGCACTGCTCGCGGACGCGGCGGGCGATCCTGCCGCGCAGCTCGTCGTCGAGCTCGGCGCCCTCGCGCAGGACGACGAAGAGCGGCATCCAGCCCTCGGTGCCGGGGCGCGGGACGTCGACGACGAGCGCGTCGACGACCTCGTCGACGCCCGAGCACGGCGCGGTAGATCTCGCTCGTCCCCATGCGGACGCCGGAGCGGTTGATGGTCGAGTCCGAGCGCCCGTAGATGATCGCCGTGCCGCGCGAGGTGATCTCGATCCAGTCGCCGTGGCGCCAGACGCCCGGGTAGCGCTCGAAGTAGCTCGCGCGGTAGCGGCTGCCGTCCTCGTCGCCCCAGAAGAAGACCGGCATCGAGGGCATCGGCTCGGTGACGACCAGCTCGCCGACCTCGTCGATCACCGCGTTGCCCTCCTCGTCCCAGGCCTCGACCGCGGCGCCCAGCGCCCGCGCCTGCAGCTCGCCGCGGTAGACGGGGAGCAGCGGCACGCCGCCGACGAAGGCGGTGCAGAGATCGGTGCCGCCGCTGGTCGAGAAGAGCCAGGTGTCGGCGCCGAGCTGCTCGTAGACCCAGTCGAAGCCCTCGGGGGAGAGGGGGGAGCCGGTCGAGCCGACCGCCCCGAGGCGGCCGAGGTCGCGGCCGGCGCCGGGCTCGACCCCCGCCTTCATGCAGGCCGCGATGTAGGAGGCGCTGGTGCCGAACATGGTGATCGCCGGCCCGCTCCGCCAGGTCCCAGAGCACGCCCATGTCGGGGTGGCCGGGGTTGCCGTCGTAGAGGACGATCGCGGCGCGGGTCAGCAGGCCGGAGACGAGGAAGTTCCACATCATCCAGCCGGTCGTCGTGAACCAGAAGAGGCGGTCGCCGGGGTGGGCGTCGACGTGGAGGTTGAGCTTCTTCAGGTGCTCGAGCAGGATGCCGCCCTGGCCCTGGACGATCGCCTTCGGCAGGCCGGTGGTGCCGGAGGAGTAGAGGACCCAGAGCGGGTGGTCGAAGGGGACGCGCTCGAAGGCCGGCTCGGCGCCCTCGCCAGCCGCGAGCAGCTCCTCCCAGCGCGTCGCGTCGCGCAGCGCCGAGAGGTCGGCGTCGGGGTCGAGGTAGGGGAGGACGACGGTGCGCTCGAGGCTCGGCATCGCCTCCTGCAGCGCGGCGATCGTCTCGCGGCGGTCGAAGTCCCTGCCGCCGTAGCGGTAGCCGTCGACGGCGAACAGCACCTTGGGCTCGATCTGGGCGAAGCGGTCGATGACGCTTGCCGGGCCGAAGTCGGGCGAGCAGCTCGACCAGATCGCGCCGATCGCAGGCGCTGGCGAGGAAGGCGACGATCGCCTCCGGGATGTTCGGCAGGTAGGCGACGACGCGGTCGCCGCGCTCGACCCCGAGCCCGCGCAGCGCCGGCGGCGAGGGCGCCGACCTGCGCGCGCAGCTCGCCCCAGCTCAGCTCGCTCAGCTCGCGCAGCTCGGAGGCGTGCAGGATCGCGGCGTCGGCGTCGTCCTTGGCGGCGAAGACGTGCTCGGCGTAGTTGAGGCTGGTGCCGGCGAACCACTTGGCGCCGGGCATCTCGTGGCCGCTGAGGACGCGCTCGCAGCCGCCGTCGGCCTGCACGCCGAAGAAGTCCCAGATCGAGGACCAGAACCCCTCGAGGTCGTCGACCGACCAGCGCCACAGCTCGTGGTAGCCGTCGAAGCGCAGCCCGCGCTCGGCCTCCAGCCAGCGCATGTACTCGGTCATCCGGGAGCGCTCGAGCCGCTCGGCCGAGGGCCGCCAGAGCAGCTCTCCTCTCCCGGTGCTTGCCGACGTCGACTCCACGGCCGGGATTATCGCCGTGGAGCGGCGGGAGCGCCCACGGCGCGCTGCCGGCGGGATGCGGCGGGTGGGACTCGAACCCACAAGCCCTTGCGGGCAGCGGCTTTTGAGACCGCCTCCTTTGCCAGTTTGGACACCGCCGCGGGTGCCCGCCAAGTCTAGGCCGCCACGGCGGCGTCGAGGCTACGCCGGCTCGGGGTAGGTCCGGTCGGGCGGGGCGCCGGCGCCGTAGTCCTCGCCGGAGCCGATCGGCCGCTCCTCCTCGACGTTCCAGGCCTGGTTGAAGCCGTAGAAGGCGAGGGCGATGAGGGCAACCTGGAGCACGGCGAGGATCACGACCAGCGCGCCGATCAGCGGCACAGGGATCGCCGCCCCTTCGAAGCCGGCCTTGTCGCGGGCGAACCAGCTGTCGGCGCCGACCAGGCAGAAGATCAGGAGGATCGTCGAGAGCGAGGCGGCGACCGGCAGGACGCCGCGGCTCCAGCGAGCGACGCGGTAGGCGAAGAGCGCGTAGAGCGCGACGTAGATCAGGCAGACGATCCCCATCGACTGGCCGCCGCTGAGCAGCGAGAAGCCGCTGATCGTCACCAGCGCGGCGATCGCCGCCGTCGCCAGCATCAGGAGGACGATCACGAACTTGGTCGTGATCGCCTGGGGCTTCTCCCGGTTGGGATGCCAGAGTTCGTAGCCCGGCCGCAGCTCTCCAATCGCCACGGCGTCGATCATAGAATCTAGGAGCGACAGCGCGGCATTGGTCGCGCGTTAAGCCCGAGGGGCGACCGTCGGTGGGATCGGCCCTAAGATCGGAAAGGCGCGGGCGTGGTGAAATGGCAAACACGCCGGCTTTAGGTGCCGGTGCTCGCAAGAGCTTGGGGGTTCGAGTCCCTCCGCCCGCATCGCTGCCGCCGGCCGCAGCGGATGCCGCGATCGAGCGCGCGGCTGGGTTAGCATGGCTCCCCTTGGGGCAGTGGCCAAATTGGCTAAGGCACCGGTCTCCAAAACCGGGGATTCCAGGTTCGAGTCCTGGCTGCCCCGCTCACAATCTGACTTCTGGAGCCGGGTGGCCCTCTACGTCGAGGGACTCCGCGAAAAACGGGGAGTCCCTCGACATGGAGCGTCGTCCGTCGCAAGATTTCGTTGCAGGCACCAGGTCGCCGGACGTCACGGGATCCGCCGACGGCTAACGTATGGTTGCGCAGAAAAGATGGCCACAAGGAGACCGGATGGAGAATACGCGCTACGTGAAGAAGGCCACCAGCGGGAGAGGCTGGGATGTAGTCAAGGAGGGCCATCGACGTGCGACTGCGCACGGTGCTACGAAGGCAGACGCGGTCAAGACTGCTCGCGAGTTGATCCGCCAGGAGGGCGGAGGCGAGATTCGAGTCATGAATCGCACAGGTAAGATCATCGACGCGAGCAAGGTTTCGCAGCCTAGGAAGCGTGCCGCTGCGTAGCTCGTGCCCTAAAGGGCTCGCCCAACCGTCAGCGCGGGATTGCCTAGTGGATGCGTCGTCGCATCGAAGAAGAGAAGAGAATCTGCTTCGAGGCGCCCCGAGATGTCGACTTGCTTCGCCAAGAGATCTTTCTTGGACGCAGGAAGCATCGAGATCGCAACTGGTCGGTCGGGATTCTCGCTCAAAGCCTCGGCTAGGTGGGAGTCGTGCTCGCTCAGGCTGCTGCCGAACACGACAAGGGGGAGGGCTCGTCCTTTCAGTCGCTCAAGAGCATGTGAGAGATAGACATTGTCCTCGATGGCGGCGAGCTTGTCGGCGGCAGAGCCCTCAGTGACAAGTAGGGGCCGTGCCTCAGGATCGCCCGTGATCGGCTTTCCAAATTGGTCGAGGATGGTGTCGAGATCGGTTTGCCTCAACTTCCAGGTGGCGCCTGAACTGCCGACGACTAGATGCAGCGCCCCGTGGAGGAAGTAGACCGGAATCCGGTTGGCAGGGACACTGGCTCTTGCGGGGTCGAACTCACATCGGCCTCGATAGCGGAAGTGATCCATAAACGGCTCGAAGCCTTCGGCCGCCATCGCCCAGTAGACGAGCAGGTCGTAGCTCGTCGTGAAGACCCACTCGAACTGCTCCATCGTGTCGCTGATGATTTTGCGGGTTGCTAGGGGAACGCGATTGAGCTTGAGGTGAACCTCTCGCACAGCATGGACGAGTGCCAGTTGAATGTTGCGATATCGCTCAAGCAAGAGTTTGGTTTCGAGGCCGACAGCGTTGTTGACCCTGATCGCAGTTAGAAGGTCGGCGAGCACCCGCTCAAAGTTCGGGGTAGACGAAAACAGCTTTCGATCCTGCGCCGAGAGGTCGCCGAACTTCGCGCGGTCATATAGCTTGCGATATCCAAACGGCTCCCAAACATTGACGCTCATCCCGTTGCCGAGCAGCAGGGTGTCCCACTTGTGGGAAGTGGCGATGTCTCTCCAGTCGACGAGCGTCCCGTTGGGCTCCCCTGCCATGAGGGGTATCTAGCAGTTCGACCGGCGTTTGATTCAGTCCACCGGAGCCAGTCGCGCTGATGCTCCAGCCAAGGCTGCCGCCGGTTTGTTGAGACCCGCAGTCCATCCTCCGGCGCGGGCCGGGAGCGCAAGCTCGTCGTCCTGCTCGCCCAACCAGGTCGAGGAGCGAGCCGCACTCCCCCCTGGCGACACCGGTTGCCTCAAGGGTCGACGTGTCGCCGTTTCCGAGCGGAAGCGCGGTAGGTGGCGGTCCTGTCGATCAGACTGTCGGCGCTGACCTCAGCCGCTGCCGCGGGGCGCTTGCGCCTAGTTCGGGCTCCTCGCACCGAGCGATGTATTAGGTTTGATTTTGTGAACTCGAGAAGAACCACCACCAAGGACATCGGCCTGCTGCGCCAGCTCTATGACGACGGCCAGCTCGATCTCGCCGCCGAGTTCCAGCGCAACAGCGTCTGGCCACGGGCGGCCAAGGCCTATCTGATCGACACCATCATCGCCAACAAACCGATTCCTCAGATCTTCATGCAGCGCCACACCTCAGCTCAGACCGGCCGTCCCGCCTACAGGGTGATCGATGGTCAGCAGCGCCTGCGGGCGGTGTTCGAGTTTCTCGACGACCGCTACGCGCTGACCAAAACCAGCGGGAAGAAGCTCGACAAACGCAAGTTTGCAGCACTGCCGGAGCGCCTACGGGACCAGATCCTGAACTATGACTTCGTTGTCGAGGAACTGTCGGGCTACACCGACCGCGACATCAAGGACCTTTTCGTGCGGATGAACAAATACGTGGTTCGGCTCTCGCCACAGGAGTTGCGACATGCCCGCGAGGAAGGTGCCTTCTACGACTTCGTCGAGCGGATCGGTGCCTGGGACATCTGGCGCGAGAGGAAGATCTTCACACCGACGCAGCTCGCCCGGATGCGCGCGGTGGAGTTTGCTGCCGAGCTGACGATCCTGCTTATCGAGGGGCCCCAGGATAAGAAGGAGGCGATTGACCTCTACTACGGCGAGTACCAGAAGTCGTTCAAAGATGGTCCTGCGGTCGAGCGAAAGCTCAAGATCTACTTCGATTGGATCGAATTGGCGTTGCCCGATCTCGAGCGCAGCCGCTTTCGTAAACCGGTTGACCTCTACGCGCTGATCGGGGCTCTGACACAGCAAAGGCTCCGGGGCGGCTCGGTCGGTCTAGATCCCGAGGAGGCAGGCGAGTACCTTCGCGAGTTTGAGCGCCGCCTGGGTCTGAAGCGGGTGCCGGAGGAGGGCTCCCGCTATCTGATTGCCGCTAGTCGTCAGACCGACAACTTGCGTCCGAGGCTGACGAGAATCTCGATCCTCACCGACGTCCTCTCCGCCTGAAGTTGCATGGGCTGTGTCCCTGCTACCGAACTCAACGCTTCAATTCTTCGAGAACTACAGGGACTCGATCGCGGAATTTGAGGCGGCGGCCCTCGAGGCGCGCGAGGCTGTGGCGGGTCTGCTTCGAGGAAACGTCCGTGGGGTGCAGGCGATCGAATCCCGTGCTAAGGACCCGCATTCTCTCCTCGACAAGCTGCGCCGCAAGGAGTATCCGAACCCCAGCGAGCAGGTCAAGGACTTGATCGGGGTGCGGGTAATAACCCAGTACCCCGACGATGCCGAAGCGGCGGCGGAGATTCTCAGTCCGGGCTTTGAGATCGACAGGGAGGAGTCCTACGACAAATTTGAGGAGTTGGAGGCAAAGGTCTTCGACTACCGCTCGATCCACCTCGTCGCACGGTTGCACGAAAGCGACGCCGACATCACCAAGGCGCTAAGACGCCGCTGGTTTGAGATTCAGGTCAGGAGCCTTCTGCAGCACGCCTGGGCCGAAGTCGATCACGAGATCAAGTACAAGTCCGGGATCGCGTTTCCAAAGCCCTTGGAGCGGCGCTTTGCCGCGATCGCGGGCAGTCTGGAGACGCTCGATCAGGCATTTATCGATATGCGCGGATCGCGGGCGACGCTGATTGATCAATACCGCGCGGCCTACGAAAGTGGCCAAGATGAGAACGAGCCCTTCGACGCAGCTCGTCTAATTGCCTGCTTGGAGGCACTGCGTCCCACGGGTGCAAGCCTTCGTACCGCCGCCCCGGTCTTGCCCAGCTCGGCCAGTCATGTCGAGAAAGTCGTAAATGATGCGCTCGCGACCGTCGGCCTCAGCACCCGACGGCTGCTGGAGTCCGCCCTGCAAGAGTCGGGTGCGAAAAAGTTGCTCAAGAGCCACGCTGCCTCGGTGGATGCAACCCCGGAAACGCTTTCGCATCTCGTGGTTTGCCTGATCCTGATCTGGTTCGAGAACCGCCATGTCCTGAACGATCAGTTTCCTGAGCTCCGCTTTGATTCCGATCTCGCCAACACCCTTGGCTTCGAGGTCGCCTCCCTGGCGTAGCCCGAGCATCGCTGCACGTAGGCTCTCGTTTGTCTCGCTCCGGCGGCCCCCGCTGACTGGGGAGTCTGTTTTCATCCCCCTCGCGTCCCCCTCGGGTCTCCAAATGAGTCTGTCTTGGCTTGCTAGGGAGGTTTTTCTGCGGGTAGACACCGGGTCTCCAAACCGGGGACTCCAGGTTCGAGTCCTGGCTGCCCCGCTCGATTCTTTTAGCTTGAGGAGCCGCAGTTCCGCTTGGCAGGCTGGTTTGCGGCTCTTCGCGCTGGAACTCGCCCCCAGGCCTACATGCAGTGTGTCAACCTCGTGGTTGGCCCATCCCGAAGGAGACCCGCATGAAGGCGGTGGCGATACACGAGAGCGGCGACCCCGACGTCCTGCGCTACGAGGAGGTCGATCGCCCAGAGCCCGGCGAGGGCGAAGTGCTGATCAGGGTCCACGCCGCGTCGGTCAACCCGATCGACTGGAAGCGCCGGCGGGGGTTGGTGAGCGGGCCGCTTCCCACGGTGCTGGGCAGCGACGTGTCGGGCACGGTCGAGGCCTCGCGCGCCGAGGGCTTCGCGGTGGGCGACCAGGTGTTCGGCATCTCTGCGAGCGGGGGTTACGCGGAGTATGCGACCGCGTCCGCCGCGACGATCGCGAAGAAGCCCGAGGGCGTGAGCCACGAGCAGGCGGCGGCGATACCGGTCGCTGGCCTCACCGCCTGGCAGGCCCTGTTCGATCGGGCCGGGCTCGAGCGCGGGCAGACGGCCCTGGTGGCGGGCGCCGCCGGCGGCGTCGGCCATTTCGCGGTGCAGTTCGCCAAGCTGGCGGGCGCACGGACGATCGGCACCGGCTCGACCCGCAACCGCGACTTCGTGCTGGGCCTGGGAGCCGACGAGTACGTGGACTACACGCAGCAGGAGGTGGGCGAGGCGGTCAGCGGCGCCGACGTCGCCTTCGACACGGTCGGCGGGGAGACGACCGCTTCGCTGCTCCCGGCTGTGCGCGAGGGCGGGACGCTCGTCACCATCGCCGGCGACCCGCACGAGGAGGCCGCGCGGGAGCGCGACGTGCGCGCCGAACTGCTCGTGATGAGCCCGAAGCCCGAGCAGCTCGCGCGGATAGCCGAGCTCGTGGCAAGCGGAGACGTGCATGTGGAGATCGCCGAGGCGATGCCGCTCGCTGACGCAAGGCGCGCCCACGAGCTCAGCGAGAGCGGCCACGTGCGCGGAAACCTCGTGCTCACCATCGCGACGTAAGCGCCCATACGCCCATAGTGCACGGGGGAAGCGGCGGACGGGGAGGAAGCGGCGGACGAGAATCGAACTCGCGTCATCAGCTTGGAAGGCTGAGGCTCTACCGTTGAGCTACCGCCGCGCGGATTCGTCAGAATAGGGCCTAATCACGGGGCGTGGCGCAGTCTGGTAGCGCACTCGGCTGGGGGCCGAGCGGTCGCTGGTTCGAATCCAGTCGCCCCGATCCGTTCCCACCGGCCAGAATTGACGACGGTGGACGGTTATCCGGTCATGGGCATCTCCGGAGGCGTCGATAGGCGTCCACGATGAAGGCACAAGGCGGCGGCAAGCTCCGCAGGCAGCGGGTTCTCCTCGAAACCGACCGCCACCTGATCGTGGGGGAGATGACGCTGCCCTCCGACGGCTACCAGAGCCGCTTCTCCGACCTCATCAACCGGGCCGACGTGGAGTTCATTCCGCTCGTCGACGTCGAGATCACGCCGCTCGCGGGCGGCGAGGCGCAGCGGCGCGAGTTCGCCGTCGTCTCCAAGGCCCACATCAGGCTCGCCTACCCGCTCGACGAGGGCTCTCAGGGTCCGTCCCAGTAGAGGGCGCTCGCTATCTCGCTTCTCGCCAGCGGCTGCTCTGGGCGTAGGAGCCGAGGTCGAAGAGGAAGGCGAGGACGACGATGAACCACTCGAAGCCCTGGACGCGGTTCGACGAGCTCCACAGCACAGCGTAGGCGAGCGTCGTCCAGGGCAGCAGGAAGAACCCGAGCAGCGGGACGAGCCAGCTATCGAAGGCGCGGCTGAGCAGGTTGGTGAAGAGCCACAGCACGAACAGCGCCAGCCGTGGCGAGATCAGCGCGAGGAGGATGGCGAGGCAGCCGATGCCCCAACGCTACCCGCCGCGGGGGGCCGGAATCAAGCGGTCGGAACGGCGGCCTCTGTAACGTCGATGGCGATGGAAGACCGCCACGCCGTGCTCGGCACTCCGCTGCGGCCCCCCTTCCCGGAGGGGATCGAGACCGCCTACTTCGCGCTCGGCTGCTTCTGGGGCGCCGAGCGGCTCTTCTGGGGGCTGGACGGGGTCTACACGACCGCGGTGGGGTACATGAACGGGGCCACGCCGAACCCCACCTACGAGGAGGTCTGCAGCGGTCGCAGCGGGCACGCCGAGGCGCTGCTGGTCGCCTTCGACCCCGCCAAGATCGCCTACGCCGACCTGCTTGCGACCTTCTTCGAGGCACACGACCCGACCCAGGGAATGCGGCAGGGAAACGACGTCGGCACCCAGTACCGCTCCGGCGTCTACTTCGTCGACTACGCCCAGAGGGCGACGGCGGAGCTGGCGCTGCGCGCCTACGACGAGGCGCTGCGCGCCGCCGGCCACGGCCCGGTCACGACCGAGGTCGAGCCCGCCGGGCCCTTCCACTACGCCGAGGACTACCACCAGCAGTACCTGCACAAGGTGCCGGATGGCTACTGCGGCCTGGCCGGCACCGGGGTCGCCTGCCGCATCCCGGCGAAGGCTTCTTAGCCGAGCGGTCACTTGAGCACAGCATCCTGTGCTCAAGTGACCGCTCGGTCGCGCCCCTCGCGCCACCCGGCGCGCCGACTAGCATCCCGCGCCGGTGACCCCCTCCCTCGGCTCCTACATCGGCGGCTGCCTGGCCGTGATCGGCATCGTCTGCGCGCTCGGGCTCGGGGGCTACTGGCTGCGGCGCTGGATCGTGCCGGAGTTCTCGGGCGCGCTCGCCCGCCTCGCCGACGCGACGATCGCGGTCGCCCTGCTGGTCGTCTCGCTGGAGCTGCTCGGCACGCTCAGCATCCTGCGGCTGGGCTGGATCGTCGTCGTCTGCATCGGCGTCGGCCTGCTCGCCGCCCTGCTCGGCTGGCGCCGGGCGCCCCGCGACGGCCTCGCGGTGAGCGCGCCGCCAGCGCAGACGTTCGCCCTGCTGATCGCCCTCGGCGTCGCCTCCTTCGCGGTCGCCGAGTGGACCTTCCCGGCGCAGCTCAGCCTCGACCAGGGGATGCTCGGCGGCGACACGACCTGGTACCACATGCCCTTCGCGGCGCGGTTCGCCCAGGAACACTCGACCGTCCACCTGCTCTTCACCGACCCGCTGCGGCTCGCCGCCTGGTTCTACCCGCAGAGCTCGGAGCTGATCCACGCCGCCGCGATCGTCCTCTTCAAGAGCGACTGGCTCTCGCCGCTGATCAACCTCGCCTGGCTGACGATCGCACTGCTCGCCGCCTGGTGCATGGGGCGCCCCTACAAGGTCGGAGCGGCGACGCTGGTCGCCGGAGCGATCGTCCTCGACTCCGGGGTGATGATCCAGACCCAGCCGGGCGAGGGGCGCAACGACATCATGGGGCTCGCCTTCCTGCTCGCCTTCGCGGCCTTCCTGATCAACGGCCACCAGCGGCGCGCGCCTTCCGCGGGGACCGCGGTGCAGGACGCGCCGGAGCGCGACGCGCCGCTGCTCGACAGGGGCCCGCTGGTCATGGCGGGGATCGCCGCCGGCCTCGCCGCCTCGGTGAAGCTCACCTTCCTGATCCCGGTCGTGGCGATCGCCGTCGGCGTGGTCTTCTTCAGCGGCAGGGGGCGGCGGCTGACGACGGCATGGGTGCTCGGCCTCTCCGCCTTCGCCGCCGGCGGCTACTGGTACGTGCGGGCGGCGATCAAGACCGGCGGCAACCCGATCCCGCAGATCGGCTGGGGGCCGCTGCATTTGCCGAGGCCCGAACAGATGCCGCTCGACCCGCGCCCGCGCTTCGCCGTCTCCCACTACCTGTTCGACCCGACCGTCTACCGCAGGTGGTTCTTCCCGCAGCTCGACAACGCGCTCGGCCCGCTCTTCCCGCTGATCCTGGTGATGGCGCTCGCCGCCGTCCTCTACATCGGCTTCCGCTCGCGCAACCGGATCCTCCGCGTGCTCGCCGCCGCGGCGCTGGTCACCGCCGTCGTCTACCTCTTCACCCCGCTGACCGCGGCGGGCAAGGAGGGCTCGCCGACGGGCTTCTTCACCAACACCCGTTACCTGATGCCGGGCCTGATCCTGGCGCTGACGCTGCTGCCGATCGCGCGACCGCTGCGCGCCCCGGACCGGCGCGCCCGCCAGACGCTGCTCTTCCTCACCGTGGTCTACGCGGTCACGGTCCTCTCGGCACCGCACTGGCACTTGGGCTACATCTTCGGCACGGTCTTCCTCACCCTCGCTCTGGTCTGGACCCCGGCCGGGCTGGGGCTGCTGCGAGCGCGCCGCCGGGTCAGCCGCGCGGTCGCCGTCGCGGCGGCCGGCTCCGTCGTGCTGCTCGCGGCCGTGCTCGGCCGCGCCCAGCAGGTGCAGTACTACGACCACCACTACACCAGCTCGACTCTCTTCCTTGGGTCCGGCGGGCCGCAGAAGGCGTTCGGGTTCGCCCGTCGCCAGCACGGCAAGCGGATCGGCATCGCCGGCTCCGGAGAGATCTTCTTCGCCCAGTACGGGTTCTACGGCGCCAACCTCGACAACCACGTCCAGTACATCGGGGTGCCGGGGCCCGCCGGCCGGTACCGGCTGGCCACCACCTGCCGCCAGTTCCGCAGCCAGGTCAACGCCGGCCACTACGACTACCTGATCGTCAGCCGCTACACGGTGGACGCCCCGACCTCCCCCTACTGGCATCCGATCTACGCCTGGCTGAGGACCGACCCGGCGCTGAAGCTGCTGATCGAAGAGCCCGAAGTCACCCCCGAGCCCGACTTCGTCTTCAAGGTCGACGGCAGGCTCGACCCCGCCGGCTGCGCCAAGCTCGGCAAGCTCGCCAACAGCTGAGGGGCCGCCGCCGCCGGCTCAGACCGGCGCCAGGGCGTGGTCGCGGATCAGCGCCGCCGAGCGCTCCGGCTGCTCCCACCAGAACATGTGCCCGACCCCGTCGAGCAGCTCGAGCCGGGTCGAGAGCAGGGCGGCGATCTGCCGCCCGTTCGGCGCCGCCAGCATGCGGTCCTCGCTGCCGTGGACGACCAGGGTCGGGATCGAGATTCCGCCCAGCCGGGAGCTGGTGTCGTGGGCGGCGCAGGCCCGCATCTGCTCGAGGATCACCCGGCGCGGGGCGGGCAGGGCCATCCCCATCTCCCGGAACGCCGCGTAGCGCGAGTCGTCCTCGCGGAAGGTGGGGGAGAGGTTCAGCTCCCACATCGCCCGGAAGACGCGTTCGCGGTCGCCCGACGACATCGCCTCGCCGAGCAGCTTCACGTCCTCGGGGTCCATCAGCGTCCCCTCCGGCCCGCCGCAATAGGTGGCGCCGAGGGTCAGGGTGCGGATACGCTCGGGGTGGGCGAGGGCGAGCTCCTGGGCGACCATCCCGCCCATCGAGATGCCGACCACGTGGGCACGCTCGATGCCCAGCGCCTCCAGCAGCCCGGCGGCGTCGGCGGCGAGGTCGGCGATCGTGAACGGCAGCTCCGCCTGGCCGGAGCGCCCCATCCCGCGGTGGTCGAAGGCGATGCAGTCGAAGCTCGGCTCGAGCGCGGCGAGGAAGGGGCGGCCCCAGGTGAGGTGCGTCGCGCTCATCCCCTGGATCAGCAGCATCGGCTCGCCCACTCCGGCCCGCACGTAGTGCAGCTCGGTCCCCGCCACCTCGACGATCGGCATCGCCCGCGATCGTACGGGAACCGGCCCGCTGGCCGTAATCTAGGCCCACCCGCCCCCGTAGCTCAGCGGACAGAGCGTCGGACTTCTAATCCGAGGGTCGCTGGTTCGAATCCAGCCGGGGGTGCTAGCCAGTCTGATCTTTCCAGTGGTCGAACCACGGGGCGAGGAAGTGGCTGCCTCGATTTGGGTAGCGCCTGCGGTGGTCGGGCGTACCAATGATGCTGTAAGCTACTGCATCAGATGAATGCATCAATTGACTGCAAAGGGGGGAGAGGATCAAAGCACTGACGATCAGGAACGTGCCGCCGAGCCTTGCGGAAGCTCTCGAGCGCGAGAAGCGCCGCAAGGGCAAGTCGCTCAACCAGACGGTCATCGACCTCCTCGGACAGGGACTCGGCGCGCAGGGCGTGCGCTCCAATGGACTGGGCCGTCTCGCCGGGGGCTGGAGCGAGGACGAGTTCCGCGATTTCGAGCGGGCGACCGCGCAGTTCGAGACGGTCGACGAGGAACTCTGGCATTGAGCGCGTACTGCCTCGACACCTCCGCTTACAGCAACTTTCGGCGGGGGAATGAAGAGATGGCGGCGCTTCTCGATCAGGCCGAGCTGGTGGGCGTGTCGACCATTGCACTCGGCGAGTTGCGCACCGGTTTCCTGCTCGGCGGCAGGCGGCGACGCAACGAAACGGAGCTGGAGGCCTTTCTCGACAGCCCTGTGGTGGAGGTGCTGCAGGTCGACTCCGAGACGAGCCGGCACTACGCGCATATAGTCGCCGAGCTGCGCAAGGCAGGAACGCCGGTCCCCACCAACGACATCTGGATCGCCGCCACCGCGGCCCGTAGCGGAACCACGGTCCTGACCTGCGACGACCACTTCGAGCGCATCTCCCGGGTCGGCTCGATCGTCATCGACCGCTGAGTACAGGCAAAGCACGCCTGCCTCGTGTGCGATTGGGACGAGAGCCTCGCCGCGAGCGCCGAAGGGGAGCGGCGGCGGGGGCACCAATGCACCGAACAACCTGATAAATATTGGGCCGTCA
The DNA here is from genome assembly GCA_963696185.1 of uncultured Solirubrobacterales bacterium. Classification (GTDB taxonomy): domain Bacteria; phylum Actinomycetota; class Thermoleophilia; order Solirubrobacterales; family 70-9; genus VRUE01. The sequence continues at coordinate 500,537 of OY968825.1, read as the reverse complement.
TGGATTCCCCGGTCCCCTGGATCCCGCAGGCCGATGGTGTCTTCCGGGGCGGAGGCGTGAAGGGGATCGCGCTGGCCGGCGCGCTGGAAGGGTTCGCAAACCACCCGGACAAGCCGGTCCGCGAGTGGGTGAACGTAGCCGGCGCCAGCGCCGGCGCGATCATCGCGTCCTACCTGGCCGTCGTACCGGACGCCACTCAGCCGGCGGTCGGCGGCGACGCCATCAAGATCGTCCAGCTCCTGCGGGAAACCGACTTCGGGCGATTCGCCGACTTCCCACTGCGCTCCAGGCTCGCGGGGCTGGCCGCGCTGCCGTTCCGCCACGGACTCGCCCGTGGCCGCGTCTTCGAGCGCTGGTTCGACGAGCTGCTGGACGGCGCCACCTTCGGCCGGTTCGAGAAGGATCCCGAGGGCGGGCGAGCCGGCCGGGACTGGCGCCTCAAACTGATCGCCGTCGACGTGACCCAGCGGCGCCTCCTCGTCCTCCCCGAAGACCTCGCCGGCTACAGGCTGCCCTCCGGCGAGCGGATCGAGCCCAGCTCGTTCGGCATCGCGCGGGCGGCGCGGATGAGCATGGCGATCCCCTACTTCTTCGAGCCGATTGAGTTGATCAACGCCGCGGGCGGTACGTCGACCATCGTCGACGGCGGCACCCTCTCCAACTTCCCCGTGTGGCTGTTCGACGTCGATCCGGTCGTTGCCGGTCGCCCGCCCCGCCGGCCGACCTTCGGCTTCACGCTCAGCGGCGGCCGCCAGGCCGGCGGCGGCATCGCGCGCCTGGCGCCCTGGGCGCTGCGGTTCGCCTTCGACATCTTCCAGACCGCCCGCGAGGCGTGGGACACCCGCTTCGCCTCCCACTCGACCAGGGTGCGCAGCCTCGCGGTTGACACCGGCGACGTCGCCACCACCGACTTCGACCTGCCGCCCGAGAAGCAGCAGCTGCTGCTGGGAAACGGCCGCGACGCCGCCCGCGCGTTCCTCGACGCGTTCGACCTCGCCGCCTACAGAAATACCTACGCGGTCGGCCTGCCGTCGCCACCGTGACCGGCCGAGCATCCTGATTCAGACCTAGACTTGGGGGATGGCAGACCTCCGCACAGCGGACCCGTGGCGGGACACCGACGTGATCGACGCGCGGGCGCCGCGCTTCAACCAGCTCGTGGTCGGGATCGTCGCGCTGCTCGGCGCCGCCTTCGGCTGGCCGCTGGCCTGGGCGCTGATGGGGGCTCAGCTCCTGATCGGCCTGACGCTGGGCCGCCGCTTCTGCCTCACCTGCGTCGCCTACTTCACGCTGATTCAGCCTCGCCTCGGCGAGGGCCCGCTCGAGGACTCGCGACCGCCGCGCCTCGCCAACCTGATGGGGTTCGCCTTCCTCTCGGCCGCCGCGCTGGCTTGGTGGCTGGGCGCGCCGGTCGCCGGCGTCGTCCTCGGCGGGATCGTCGCCGCCCTTGCCCTGGTCGCCGCGGCGAGCGGCTTCTGCACGGGCTGCGAGCTGTACAAGGTGGGCGCCCGGCTGCGCGGTATCTCGCCGCGACACCACAGCCACATCGAGCCGGCGGACTTCGGCACGCTCGACGGGCACCCGCGCACGATCGTCGAGTTCACCCACCCGCTCTGCTCGGAGTGCCAAGAGTGGGAACGGCGGCTCGCCGCCGGTCCCGACCCGCTCGTCACCCTCGACGTGCGCTCCCGCCCCGACCTCGCCCATAAGTACGGGATCGCGGTGGTGCCCACCGTCCTCGCCGTGGCGGCGGACGGCACGGTGCTGGAGCGGCTCGCGCCCTGACCGCCGCCCGCGGCCGGGCGGCTCCCCAGCTGCGATCCTTAGCGCGATGGCCGCCTGGAAGCTGCCGCTGATCGTCGCCGCGATCGCGCTGCCGATCGTCGGCGGCTTCATGCTCGGCGGCCCGGGAATCGGGGTGGCGGTGGGGGCGCTCGCCGTGGTCGCGCTGCTGATCGTCGCGGCTCGTCAGCGCCCGCGCGGTCCGATCGTCCCGGCCCCCCCGCCAGACCTGCGCCGTCATGTCCTCGTCGTCGTCACCTGCCCGGTCGAGGGCCCGGCGGCGGTCGGGGAGATCGTCCGCGAAGCCCGGGTCGGCGACGCCGACGACGGCGCCGAGGTCCTCGTCCTCGCCCCCGCCCACATCCGCTTCCTCGACCGCTGGGCCTCCGACCTCGACTCCGCCCGCCAGGGCGCCCAGAAGACCCTGGTCGCCACGGTGGCGGCGCTCGCCAAGGCCGGCGTCGCCGCCGAGGCCCGGGTCGGCGACGAGGACGTCGTGCAGGCGGTCGAGGACGCGCTCCAGAGCTTTCCCGCCACCGACGTGGTCCTGGTCAGCGCGGGAACGGATGGGGACGGGGAGGGGGAGAACGCCGCCGCCGCGGCGGAGCTGGAACCCCGGCTCGAGGCCGGGTTCCGCCACGTCGTGCTCAGCTCTCCCGACCGCTGAGCAGCGCTTCGCGCGGGCGGGGGTCGGCCGCGACCGGTCGCTGCCGCGGCGCGCCCGAACGCTGCGGCGGGCTCGCGGCCCCGGATCCCGACCTGGCCAGTTTGGCCAGCAGCAGGACCAGGGCCGGCACGACCGGCATCGCCACGACCAGCAGGAACCAGAGCTGTTCCGCGTCGGTCCCCGAGCCGATCGAGTGGGCGATGCCCAGCACCCAGAAGACGGCGGTGAAGCGGTGCAGGGACCGCCAGCGCGACTGCCCGATCCGGCTGCGTGCGTAATAGGAGAGGCCGAGCGCCGCCAGCCCCCAGCCGGCCGTGATCCCGATCCCATTCCAGAAGGGGCGGTAGGCGCCGGTGAAGGGGATCGAGATGTCGAGCACGGTGGGGTGGAGGAAGTGGTCGCCGAGCAGGGTGACGCCGTGGATCGCGATGGCGACGAGCGTCGCCAGCGAGAGCGCCTCGTGCAGCGCCCTGGAGTCGCCGCCCAGCCCCTTGCGCGGCTCGCCGCGGCCGCCGATCAGCAGCCCGGCGCAGACCGCGGCGCTGGAGAGGACCAGCGCGGCCGTGCCGCTGGCTCGGCTGGTGATCCAGAAGAGATGCGGGCCGGCGGACGTCACGAGGACGAGGTGACGAGTGGCGGCGCCGATTCGGGCTGCGGTTCGGGCGCCTGTTCAGCTTCGGGTTCGGCTGGGGATTCGGCTTCCGTCGGAGATTCGGCTTCCGCGGACGATTCCGCTCCCGCTTCCGGCGCTAGTTCGGATTCGAGTTCGGACTCCGCTTCGGGTTCCGGCGGGGCGGAGGAGGCGACGGCGCCCGACTGCGAGTGCGCCGATTTCCCGGCTTCACGCGACGCCGCGGCCTGCGTGTGCGCGCCCTTCACACGGCTGAGCACCGGGTCGTTGCCCGTCGCGAGCTGGGCGAAGATGACCCCCCAGAGGACCGTGAACAGCGCCAGGGAGCCGCGGACCGTGCGGCGCCGGATCGTCGACACGCGCCGCCGCCGCGAACGGATCTTGGCGCGCGCAAGCCCTTTTGCCTCGAGACGGCGAAGGTCGTCCATCGCGCCCATCCTTTGCCGCGTTCTCTAAGCCGAGGCAAACACCTCTTGAGAAAGTTCTCAGGCGCCGCGGAGCCGCCTACGGAGTCGGCCCCTCCCGCACGCGCAGGCTCCCGACCTCCAGCTCCTGGACCTCCAGCTTGCCGATCGAGGCGCGCTTGATCGCGAGCCGTCCGACGCTGAGCCGTCCGATCGCGAAGCCGCCGACCGCCGCCGCCCCCACCGCCAGCGCCCCGATCGCAAGTGCCCCGCGGGCCTCTGGCCCCGTCGCGATCGCGGTGCACGCCTTGCGCCCGCAGGACTTGCGCCCACCCCGCCCGCAAGCCGGGCAAGCCCTGCGCCCACAAGACGAGGTCTGCCGCCGCCGTGCCATCCACCAACGTTAGCGCGGTTTCCCGCATTCGCACGCTAGATTGGAGGTCGCGCGGTGGACGTAGCTCAGCCGGTAGAGCTCCTGGTTGTGGTCCAGGCGGTCGCGGGTTCGAATCCGGTCGTCCACCCCTCACGGAAACCCCGCTGCAGCGGGGTTTCCTGTTGTTGGAGACGAATGTGACGAACTGACCCCGCCGCGCCCGCCGCGCCCAGATCGGTGAGGCGGTGCAGGACCATGATGCCAGCCGGCCGACTGTGGGTATCACTATTCAGTGATGCTCAGACGAATTCTCGACGAGACGATGGACTGGACCGTACTGCCGGGCTACACCAGGCTCGGCTACAGCGCCCGCGAGAGGCTGCTGCCGCGGGGACCGATCGAGCTCGCCGGGAAGTCGGTGATGGTCACCGGGGCGAGCTCGGGGATCGGCGAGGCGGCCTGCGCGCAGCTGGCCCGGGCCGGCGCCAGGGTGCAGATGGTCGTGCGCAGCCGGGAGCGCGGCGAGCAGGCTCGCGGGCGGATCGCCGCTGCAGCCGGCTCCACGGCGGTCGAGCTGCATGTCTGCGACGTCTCCAGCCTCGCCTCGGTGCGCGAGTTCGCCGCCGGCTTCCTCGCCTCGGGCGGCGCCCTCGACGTGCTTGTCAACAACGCCGGGATCCTTCCCTCGCGGCGAGTGCACACCGAGGAGGGGTTCGAGCTCACCTTCGCGACCAACGTCCTCGGCCCGTTCCTGCTCACCTCGCTGCTGCTGCCGGCGCTCCGCCGGGCCGCTCCCTCGCGGGTGATCAACGTCTCCTCGGGAGGGATGTATACGGCGCGGATCGACGTCGACGACCTCCAGCTCGAGCATCGCGACTTCGACGGAGCCCGCTTCTACGCCCACACCAAGCGGGCGGAGGTGATCCTCGGCGAGGAGTGGGGGAGACGGCTGGCGGCCGACGGGATAACGGTGCACTCGACCCATCCGGGGTGGGTTGCGACGGCCGGGATCAAGTCCTCGCTGCCCCGCTTCAACCGCTTGATGGGCCCGCTGCTTCGCGATCCCGGGGCTGGAGCCGACACGATCGTCTGGCTCGCCGGCTCGCCGCAGGCTGCGCGGAGCACCGGGGAGTTCTGGCACGACCGTCGCCCGCGGCCCAAGCATCGCGTGCCATGGACCCGCGAGAGCCCCGAGGAGAGGACCAGGCTCTTCGAGGAGTGCGAGCGCCTCTGCGGGTTGCCGCCCGGCGGCGCGACGGCCTCCGCAAGCGAGATCGACGACGAAGGAGACTGAGATGGCCCGCTACCGCGACACGATCGTCAGCCCGAGGAGCGCCGAGGAGGTCTTTGACTACATGGCGATGTTCTCAAACGTCACCGCGTGGGACCCGACCGCGGCGGAGGCACACCCGGTCGGCGGCAACGAGCCTGGGGAGGGCTCGCGATTCCAGGTTCTGGTCAGGTGGATGGGTCGCGAGGTTCCGCTCGAGTACACGACGACCGCGTACGAGCGCCCGAAGCGGCTGGTGCTGCGGGCCGAGAGCTCGACCACGATCTCCGAAGACGCGATCACCGTCGAGCCGGCCGACTCTGGCTGCAAGATGGTCTACGACGCGCAGCTGACGCTGAAGGGCGTGATGCGGATCGTCGACCCACTCTTCGGCCTTGCCTTCAAGCGGCTGGGGAACAATGCCGCCGCCGGCCTTCGGCGTGAGCTGGGCTAGCCGGCTTGACGAAGAGCGCCTGCACGTCGCCGATCCTGCGCTCGCGGAAGCCCGCCTCCGAGGAGCTGAGGTAGAAGGTCCAGAGGCGGAGGAAGCGCTCGTCGTAGCCGCGCGAGCGCAGCCGCTCCCAGGCGCCGAGGAAGCGCTCGCGCCATGCGGCCAGGGTGAGCGGATAGTGGACGGTGATGTCGTCGGCCCAGGCCTGGCGCATGCTGGTGACGCGGGCGAGGCAGTCGGCGATCGTCCTCCGGGAGGGCAGGCAGCCGCCTGGGAAGACGTGGGTGTTGGCGAAGCTGCGCGCCCCCTTCTCGATCTCGTAGATGTCGTCGTCGATCGTGATCGCCTGCAGCAGCATCAGCCCGCCGGGGGCGAGCAGCTCGTCGCAGCGGCGGAAGAAGTCGTCGAAGTACTGCCAGCCGACCGCCTCGATCATCTCGACCGAGACCAGCCGGTCGTATCTGCCGCGCAGCTCGCGGTAGTCGTCGAGCAGCACCGTCACCCGGTCCGCGAGCCCGGCCTCGCGCACATGCCGGGCCGCCAGCTCGTGCTGTTCGCGGGAGATGGTCGTCGTGGTGACGCGACAGCCGTGCTCGCGGGCGGCGTGGATGGAGAGGCCGCCCCAGCCGGAGCCGATCTCCAGCAGGTGGTTGCCGGGGCCGAGGCGGAGCTGGCCGCAGATCCGCTCGAGCTTGGCGAGCTGAGCCTCCTCCAGGCTCGCTCCGGCGCGCGGGAAGTAGGCGCACGAGTACACCATCCGCTCGTCGAGGAAGGCGGCGAAGAGGTCGTTGCCGAGGTCGTAGTGAGCGGCGACGTTCCGCCGGGCGCCGGCGAGGGTGTTCTCGGGCACAAGGCGGCGGGCCCGGTGCAGCAGGCCGCGCGCCCCGGTGACGGCGCCGCGCAGCCCGCCCGGCTCGCGCAGCTCGCGGGCGGCGATGCGGATCAGCGTGACCAGGTCGTCGGTCTCCCATAGCCCGTCGGCGTAGGTCTCGCCAAGCCCGGCGCTGCCGCGCAGCGGGCCGCGCCAGGCCGCCGGGTCGTTGATCGTCACCACGGCGCGCAGCTCGGCGCCGGCGGGGCCGAAGGCGCGGCGCCGGCCGCCCTCGACCACCTCGATCCGGCCGGCGCGGAGGCGGCGCAGGGCCTGGCTCACCGCGGCGCGGGCGAGCGCGTCCTTCACGGCGAGAGGAACCCCTTCGGGCGGCTTCCCTCCGGGTGGGGGAAGTAGCGGGCGCCCTTCAGCTTCAGCCGCAGCGACTGCGCGTAGATCTTCGCCACCACCTGCAGCGACATCGCCGGGTAGCGGACCAGCATCCGGGTCAGCAGCGGGCCGCTCAGCTCGCGGCGGCGCATCGAGAGGGTGGCGTCGAAGGTCTTGCCCCCCTCGCCGTCGCGAGGGCGTGACTCGATGTGGACGATGAGCCGGTCGCCGGGCTCGGTTGCGCGGAAGGCGTAGGTCTGGTCCATCCCCATCAGGGGGGAGACGTGGAGGGCCTTGTCCAGCTCGTCGCTCAGCACCGCTCCCTCCCGGCCTCCGCGCGCCAGGACATAGGGATGCCGCTCTCCCCAGGGAATGTTGTTGACGTCGGCGACCACCGCTTCGACTCGCTCCCCCGCTGGGTCGAAGCAGTAGTAGAGGCTGACCGGGTTGAAGACGTGTCCGAGGCAGCGCAGGTTGGCGAGGAGCCGAACCGGGCCGCCGGGGCGGCGACCGGTCTGAGCCTCGACCGCGTCGCGCGCGCACTCCGCCAGCGGCCTCCTGGGATCCCCCATGAAGTCGGAGCGGCGGAAGCGGGCGGGAGCCGCCCTCCGCGCCGACCACAGCGGGTAGGGATCGAGGACGGCGGGCAGCTCCCCGAGGTCGAGGTACATGAGGAAGAGCCGGTAGCGGAAGGCGTGCTCCACCGGCTCGAAGCGGCGGTGGCGGACCCAGCCCTCGTAGACGGCGGAGGCGGTCATCCTGCCGGCGGCTCCGTCTCGGTGACGGCGGCGCGGGAGGAGCCGATCCGCCGGCAGGCCCGCAGGGCGCTCAGCACCCCGTCCTCGTGGAAGCCCCAGCCCCAGTAGGCGCCGCAATAGTGCGTGCGCCCGGCGCCGCTGATCTCGGCATGGCGGGCCTGGGCGGCGACGCCCTCGGCCGTGTAGACGGGATGGTCGTAGGAGACGCGGTGCAGCGCCTTCTCGGGGTCGATCTCCCCGCCGCGGTTGAGCGTGACCAGGAACTCGCGGTCGGCCCGCAGCCGCTGCAGGTTGTTCATCCAGTAGGTGACGGTGGCGCCTCTGGCCGGCTCCTCGGTGAGGTGGAAGTTCCAGCTGGACCAGGTGGCGCGGCGGCGCGGCATCAGCGAGGTGTCGGTGTGCAGCACGGCCTCGTTGCGCCGGTAGGGGATGGCGCCGAGGATCTCGCGCTCGGCCCCGGTCGGGTCGGCCAGCATCCTCAGCGCCTGGTCGGAGTGGGTGGCGATCACCACCTCGTCGAAGTCCTCGCTCTCGCATCCCTCCGCCGCGATCCGCACTCGGCCGGGCAGCCGCTCGATCCGTCGCACCGGTGCCCGCAGGCGGATGCGGTCGCGCCAGGGCGCCGTCATCGCCTTCACATAGCGGATCGAGCCGCCGGCGACGGTCCGCCAGCGCGGCCGGCCCCGGAGGTTGTACATGCCGTGGTTCCCGAAGAACTCGGCCATGAAGCTGGCGGGGAAGCTCCATATCTGCTCGCGGTCGGCCGACCAGACGGCGGAGATCTGGGGGACGATCAGCCGCTCGACGAAGTGCCGGGAGAAGCCCCTCTCCCCAAGCCAGTGCCCGAGCGAGGGAGCGGTCCCGCCCGTGCCGGCAAGCGCCCGCGCCTCGCGGTTGAAGCGGCGCCAGTCGCGCAGCATGGCGAGGAAGGAGGGGCTGAGCAGGTTGGCGCGGCGGGCGAAGAGGCCGCGCGGCGTCCCCGCGTACTCGAAGTCGCCGTGCCCGTCGGAGACCGAGAAGCTCATCTGCGAGGGCTGGGTGGCGACGCCAATCTCGCTCAGCAGCCGTTCGAAGTTGGGGTAGTTGCGGTCGTTGAAGACGATGAATCCGGTGTCGATCCAGTGCGTCTCCTCCTCGGTGTCGACCCGGATCGTGTTTGTGTGACCGCCGACCCGATCGTCCGCCTCGTAGACGACGATCTCGTGCTCGCGGTGCAGCAGGTGAGCGGCGACCAGCCCGGAGATGCCGGTTCCGACGATCGCGATCCTCATATGCGGGCGACTACGCGGCGAAGCGGAGATCTGCTGGCAGGCTGGCGCTCAGTCGAAGCGGTTGCAATGAAGCGATAGCCGAGTAGTCGAGTGACAGTCTCAAAGTTACAGCCCGGCGATCGCGGGCCCCAGGTGTGAAACCGAGCGCCGCTGAGCCGCCCCGGGTGGTCCTGAGGTGACAACGTTGGAGGGATCCAGCCCGGCCACAGTCGTCGATTTGACTTACTTGACCGTCTTCAGTCCTAGCTTGCGTGTGGCTGCTAAGAGATCTGAGTCGAAGCTGGCCACGCTCGCGGAATGCTCCTGCGCCGCCAATAACACGCAGCAGTCCGGCATCTTCAGTCCGACATCGGCACGCAGTTGAGCCAATCGAGCCGGAGCGTCCTCGCGGAACGCCAGCTCATCTACGCCCAACCGCCTCAAGGCTGCCTCGGCGTCGGCGAGTCGGCCCGCCCGCGCCGGGGAAACGAGGGTCTCGGCGAGCGTGATCGTGCTTGCGCCCAACAGTTCCGTGTCGTGGGCCTCGAGCAGCGCCGTCGCCTCGGCGTGGTGCCGATCGGTGCCGTCAAGATGGGCGATCAGCACGCTCGCGTCGAGGACGATCACGCCGGCCAGTCTTCGCGGAGCCGCTCCAGCTCGTCCGGCCGGTAGACGCCGGTGAGGACGCCGGCGGTCTCCCTGATTGCAGCGCTGTGTTCGCTCGCTTCCTGCTCGATCACTTCCTGTCCCGCAGTGGCGAGGCGAAGCAGCAGCTCCTTGCGGTCGTGAACGTCGGGCCAGCGCCGCTGGGCCTGGTCGAGCTGCTCGCTGATCTTTCCGGTATCTGTGATCGTGTAGCGGGGCTTCGTCGTCGGCACGGGACCAAGTGTAGCACCGTGAGCGATAGGTGTGACACCCATCGTGGAGAAGGCAAACTCCCCGGGCCGGGCTGACCCGAGATGTTAGGGTCGCCTAAGCGTGAGCCTGCGCATCCGCTTCGTCGAGCCGCGTCCCGCCGGACGCACCGTCTACGACCACGTCCTGCTGCCGCGCCTGGGCCTGCCGCTGATGGCCACCATGCTCGCCGAGGGCGGACATGACGCCGGCGTGTTCTGCGAGACGCTCGGGCCGATCGACCTCGGTGAGTGCCTTGCCGCCGATCTCGTCGGGATCTCGGGCACGACGGCCACCCAGCCCGCGGGGTATGCCCTGGCCGACGAGCGCTCTCCGCCGCGGGGGTGGCGGTGGTCCTCGGGGGCACCCACGTCAGCTTCCGCGCCGAGGAGGCCCTCGAGCACGCTCCCTACGTGGTGCGCGGCGAGGGCCAGCAGACGATCCTCGAGCTCGTCGACGCGCTCGAGAGCGGGTCCCCCCTGGACGGGATCGCGGGACTCTCCTGGCGCGACGGCCTGGGCGACGCCCATCACAATCCGGCCCGGTCGCGCTGCTCCCAGGCCGAGTTCGAGCGCCTCCCAATCCCCGACCTCTCCCTGATCGAGGGGCACGAGCGGCTGGGGGTCAAGCCCGCGATGACCCAGTGGGGGTGCCCCTTCGACTGCGAGTTCTGCTCGGTGACCGCCCAGTTCTCCCGCGTCGTGCGCCACCGCCGGACCGACCAGGTTCTGGCCGAGCTGGCCGGGCTGTCCACCGATGGCGTCTTCTTCTTCGACGACAACTTCGTCGTCAACAAGCGCCGCACCGCCGAGCTGCTGCGCGCCATGGTGGCCGCGGGCCTGACGCCGACCTTCGCCGCGCAGATGCGGGCCGACACGGTGCTGCGCTCCCGCGCCTCCGGCGAGATCGACCACGAGTTCCTGGAGCTGCTCGGGCAGGCGGGCTGCAGGACGGCGATGGTCGGCTTCGAGAGCATCTCCGACGATAACCTCGCCAGCATCGGCAAGCGCACCAGCGTGGCGGTGAGCAAGCAGGCGGTGCGGGCCTTCCACCGGCACGGGATCGCGGTGCACGGCATGTTCGTCGTCGGGCTCGACTTCGACGACGCCTCAAGCGCCGAGGCCACCGCCGCCTTTGCGCGGCGGCTCGGCATCGACACCTTCCAGCTGATGATGCTCACGCCGGCCCCTGGAACGCGCCTGTGGCAGCGGCTCGAGTCCGAGGGTCGTCTGATCGAGGCCGACTGGACGCTGTTCGACGGCCACCACGCGGTGCTGCGCCCCGAGCGGATGACCCCGCTCGAGCTGCAGCTGAGCACGCTCGAGGCGATGCGGCGCTTCTACTCCCGCTCGGCCATAGCGGGATCGGCGCTGCGGGGCGTCCTGCGCCACCTGCCGGAGCTGCTGGGCATCGCTGCGCGTCACGCCGGGGGACTGGCGCGCTCTCTCGGCCGGGAGGCATGGCGACCGGGGGGCGGCGACGCGGCGAGTTCCCCGACGGGAGCGCCCCCGCCGAGCCTGTGTTCGGACGAGCTCTGGCGAGGGTCGTGTCTTCGCTCAGCCGCGATGAGCGCGCCCGGCTCGAGGCGGCCCTGTGGGTGGCCGCCCTGCGCCTCTACGGCCGTCGCCGGGTGGCCGACTTCTCGGACCAGGCCCACTCTCGCAGCCACATAGCGCGCCTCACCGCCCTCTCGTAGGGCAGCGCCGTCCCGGGGCGGGTCGCGCGGGCGCGGCCGAAGCGGTGCGGAGTAGTCGGGTCGCGCCGAACCCAGCCCGCGGGACCGGATGCTCGGATTGCTCAGGGCAGCTCGGATAGGATGGTGAGCCGACCGTGAAGAAGCTGCTCGCCATCGGGTTGTCCAGCGTGGTGGCGCTTGCCCTGCTCGGGGCGGCGGCCGAGTCGGCCGCTGCGCGGTCTCAGTACTGCTCGCCGAGCGGCGACCTCTGCTACGGCGTCGTCCACGGTCCTCCGCTGCGCCTGCGCATCGGCCTCATCGCTCGGTACTTCACCCGCTATCGCCTGTGTGTCACCGGCCCCGATCGCCAGCAGGTCTGCCGCAGCTTCAAGGTGCACCGGACGGGGGGAGGCACCTACGGGTCGACGGTGAAGTGGTCGCGACACTTTCCCAACCTTGGTCCCGGCGTCTACCGCGCTCGCTGGTGGGCCGCCGGCAATGCGCTCGGCCCGGCGGTCGCGTTCAAGCGCCTCTCGGCTCACCCCGCGATCCGCGTCTTCCCCCGATCAGTGCGCCCGGGCGAACGGGTGCTGGTCTACGGCTCCGCCGGCGGCTGCCCGCGCGGCGACCTGGTCACCCTGATCTCAGGGGCGTTCCCCGACACGCACGAGTTCGCCGGCATACCGGCTGTGTTCACGCCCGTCCGGGGCGGCTCGCTGTACAGCGTCGCAGTGCGCATTCCGGCAGTCATCGCCCCGGGCGCCTACACGATCGGCGGCCGCTGCGGCGGAGGCAACCTCGGGGTCTCCGCGACGCTGCACGTGCTCTGAGGGTGGTGACCGCCCCCGGCGAGCTGGAGCGGCCTGCCTTCTACGCCCTGCGACGGGGCGGCTGGCGCGACCTGGTCACGCTGCTGCATCCGCCCTACACCGCCTGGCACCTGAGCTACGTGGCGCTCGGCGCGGCGGCGGCTCCCATCGTGCACGCCGATCGCCTTGCCGCTGCGCTCGCCGCCTTCTTCCTGGCGGTCGGCGTCAGCGCGCATGCGCTCGACGAGCTGGCGGGCCGGCCGTTGAAAACGGAGCTGCGCCGAGGGACGCTGATCGCGCTCGCCGCCGCCGGGCTGGCCGGAGCGGTGGCGATCGGCATCGCCGGCATCGTCGTCGTGTCGCCCCTGCTGGCGCCGCTCATCGTTGCCGGCGCCTTCCTCGTCCCCGCCTACAACCTCGAGCTGGCCGGCGGCCGCTTCCACACCGACGTCTGGTTCGCCCTCGCCTGGGGCGGCTTCCCGGCCTTCACCGGCTATTTCGTCAACGCGCTCGCGATCCGGCCGGCCGGCCTGCTCGTCACGGCCGCCTGCGTCCTGCTCAGCCTGGCGCAGCGCCGGCTGAGCACGCCCGCCCGCGAGCTGCGGCGGCACACGGTCGAGATCAGCGGCGAGCAGCGGCTCGCCGACGGCACGGTGCTGGAGCTGACCAGGGCGCGCCTCTCGGCGCCGCTCGAGGGCGCCCTTTCGGCGCTCTGGCTGGCACTGGTCCTGCTTGCGGCGGGTCTGATCGCGATGCGGCTCTGAGGAGAGCGGCAGGCTGGGATGATCAGCGCGCCGGGGCGGGGTCGACCAGCCGCATCTCGGCGGCCGCCAGCTCATCCGCGGGGAAGGCAAAGGCCTCCAGGGTCGCGCAGTCCTCGAGCAGGATCAGCGAGCCGTCCCAGCCGAGGCAGCGGAAGAGCCGGTGCTCGTCCGTCAGGTAGGTGTTGCGCCTCAGCGTCGATTCGAGGCCGTGCGATCCGATCCTGTGACTGCGCCTGAGAATCGGTACCGCCATAGGCTCAAGCTACCCGGCGCGGTCGGCGCCGCCATCCGCCCTTGCCCGCGTGCCGCGCGCGGATAACTACGGGGGCTGTTGCGGGGCCGGCGCGATAGCGTCCCGCCATGGCAACGGATGCCGAGCCGCCTCGGGCCACCGTCCAGGGCGGGCCGATCGCGGTCTACGGCGCGACGGGCTTCACCGGCCGGCTGATCGCCCGCGAGCTGCTGCGCCGCGGGGCGGAGCTGACGATCGCCGGGCGCGACCGCGGCAGGCTCGAGGCCCTCTCGGAGGAGCTCGGCGGCGTGCCCTGGACCGCCGCATCGCTCGACGACGGCGCCGCGCTGCGCAGCCTGCTCGAGCCATGCGCGGCGGTGATCGCCTGCGCCGGCCCCTTCACCCTGCACGGGGAGCCGGTGGTCGCCGCCGCGGCCGAGGCCGGCACCCATTACGTGGACACGACCGGCGAGCAGCCCTTCATGAAGATGGTCTTCGATCGCTACGGCGAGCGCGCGGCGCGGAGTGGCGCCGCGCTGGTCACCGGGATGGGTTTCGACTACGCGCCCGGCGACCTGATCGCCGCCCGCACCGCCGAGGGGATGGGCCCGCTGGACGAGATCGTGATCGCCTACTGCGTGCACGGCTTCGCGCCGACGCAGGGCACCGCCCTCTCGGCGCTCCAGATCATGCGCGGCGGCGACGTGGTCTGGCGCGACGGCGAGTGGCGGCCGGCGCCCCGCAGCGCCGCGGGCGGGCGCTGGCGCTTCCCGGAGCCGATCGGCGAGCAGCGGATGCTGCGCTACCCGGCCGGCGAGCAGATCACCGTGCCGAGGCACGTCGAGACGGCCCGCGTGCGGACCCTGCTCAGCGGCATGGTGGTGCCGCCGCGCCTGACGGCGCTGGCGGCGCCGGCCTCGCCGCTGCTGGGGCTGGCGCTGCGCACGCCGCTCGGCAACATCGCCGCGGCGCTGGTCCGCCGCCTGCCGGCCGGCCCCGACGAGCGCCGGCGCAAGGCGGCGCGCTTCACGATCAGCTGCGAGGCGAGGGCCGGCTCCCGCGCCCGCCGCGGCACCGTCCGCGGCGCCGACGTGTACGGCCTCACGGCGGCGATCACGGCGCAGGCCGCGCTGCTCTGCGCCGATCCCTCCTACGATCGCCGCGGCGCCCTGGCCCCCGCGCAGGCCTTCGACCCGGCCTCCTTCCTCGCCGCCCTCGCCGGCTTCGGCGTCTCCACCGAGCTCGAGCCGCTGCCCTGAGCGGGCCCGTGTCGGCGGCTGGCCAATACGCGGTCGCGATCGGGGTCGTCTTCGCGGTCAACCTGCTGCCGGCGTTCGGGCCGCCGACCTGGGCCCTGCTCGTCTTCTTCAGCCTCGACTTCGACCTGCCCGCGGTGCCGCTCGTCCTCGGCGGCGCGCTGGCGGCGGCATCGGGCCGATTCCTGCTCGCCAACGCGGCGCGGCGCCTGCGGCTCTCGGCGCGGCGGCGGCGGCGCATCGACCGCGCTCAGGCCGCGCTCAGCGGCAGCCCGCGCCGCGCCGCCGCCGGGCTCGGACTCTTCGCCCTCTCCCCGGTCCCCTCCGGGCAGCTCTTCGTCGCGGCCGGGATGATGACCGTGCCGCTGGCGCCGCTCACCGCCGCCTTCTTCGCCGGTCGCCTCGTCTCGTACTCGATCTACGTCAGCGTCGCCTCGATCGCCGAGCGCAACCTCGGATCGCTGGCGCTCGACTCGCTCACGTCGCCGCTCGGCCTCGTCCTCCAGCTCGTCATGCTGGCCGCCCTGGCGGCCCTGCTCGGCCGACCCTGAAGAGCCGCGCTCGAACGGCTAGTACCCAGGGCGCCAGGCGTCGATCGCGGGGAGCAGCGCCAGGGCGAGGGCGAGGCCGGCGCCGAGCGCGCTCGCCACGAGCATTCCCCTGAGGCCGGCGCCGCCGACCGCCGCGCGCCGCGCGGCGCCCCAGTCGGCGCCCAGGGAGCGCAGGATGCGCGGCAGGTAGGCGAGGAAGTGGATGCCGAAGACCATGCCCCAGACGACGAAGCTCGCCTTGTGGAGCAGCAGCAGGGTGCCGGACCTGTGCCCGACCGCGAGCAGCGCAACCCCCGTCGCGAAGACGCCGATCGTGGCGGCGACGAGGACCGGCGCCATCAGCCGCAGCGGCAGCAGCGGCGGTCCCTTCGCCCGGTAGGCGGAGGAGCCGGCGTAGTAGCGCGCGAAGCGATAGCCGGTGCTGGCGAGCTTCAGCAGCACGGGCGGGATCAGCGCCAGGCCGATGAACATGTGCGGACCGAGCAGGCTCTGGAGGCGCAGGATGGTCAGGCCCTCGGCGAGCAGCAGGCAGGTGAGCACGGCCGCGGTTGCGCTCGTCAGGATCTCGTTGCCCCGGGCTCCGCCGGTCTTCTCGCGCCGGGTGAGCCGCCCGGCGCCGTTCAGCCGGGGGCGGTACGTCCCGCTCCCGGCCGGCGCGCCTCTGTCCGGCGCCAAGACTGACGCTTGTGGCTCCATCCGCGGCATGGTGCGGCGGCATCGTGCGGTTTCCGCCTCAAGCTTCTCTAAGGCAAGGCTGAGTCTTGCCACAGACGGCTGGGCGCGTGTGCGTCGCCACCCCGGCCGCAAGCGGGAAGGCGCCGAACCTGGCCCCAGCGTCCCTCAGTGGGCGGCGACGCCGCCGCCCACGCCGCCGGGCGGGGGCGAGGGCGGCGGGTGGGCCGGCGCCGGAGGCGGCTTCGGGCCCGGGTTGGGTTCCGGCGCGCCCTTCTGGGTGTGCCCGGGGTGCTTGGACGGTTCCTTCTGTTCGGTCGATTCCGTCGTGCTCGGCGAGTTGGACGGCGACGAGGAGGAGGTATGGCCGCTGTGCAGGCCGGAGAGGCTGGGGAGTTCGGAGGGCACGGAGAACGCGGGGCAGTTCCCGGCCTGCGCACGCTCCATGAAGGTGCGCCAGATCGGCCCCGCGGTCGGGCCGCCGAAGCCGGTCGCTTCCCGCGACTCGGGATGGCCGACCCACACGGCGGTCGAGTACAGCGGCGTGTAGCCGACGAACCAGGCGTCGGACTCGCCCTCCGAGGTGCCCGTCTTGCCGGCCTCCGAGGAGCAGCCCATGTAGGTGTAGCCGGCGCCGGTGCCCTGGGTGATCACGCCCTCCAGCAGTTTCGTCACGTCGTAGGCCTGCCCTTCGGTGAGCACGCGGTTGCCCGACGTTGGGGTTGACCTGGTCCACCTTGCCGCCCGGGAATTCGACCCGGCCGACCGCGGTCGCCGTGTGGTGGATGCCGCCGTTGGCCAGCGTCCCGTAGGCGTCGGCCATTTCCAGCGGCGTGACACCGATCCGCAGACCGCCGATCGCCTCGGCCGGCACCGATTCCAGCGGCGCCTAGATGCCCATTTCGTGCGCGGTCTTGGTGACGTTCTGCGGGGCCGACGTCGAGGTCGAGCTGGGCGAAGACGACGTTGACCGAGTTCCAGGTGGCCGCGGCAAGCGACATCGTCCCCTGCCCGGGCTCGGCGTTGTTGACGGTCCAGGTGCCGCCGCCGGGGTTCGCCAGCGTCTTCGGCGAGGTGCCGTCGTAGTAGGTGCGTGTAGGGGTCGATCCCCTGCTTGATCGCCGTCGCTAGGACGTACGCCTTGAACGAGGAGCCCGGCTGGCGATGCGCCTGCCAGGCGTAGTTGAACTGGTTGCCTTCGTTCCTGCGTGGAGGCGAGCGCGACGATCTCGCCCGTCTTGGGGTCGACCGAGGCGAGCGCCGCCGCCGGGCCGCCACCGGAGTAGCAGACCCCGCAGGATTCGACCGCTTCCTGCGCGTAGCCCTGCAGCGTCGGGTTGATCGTCGTGTAGGCCTTGAGGCCGCCGTTGCGGACCGTGTTGACGCCGTATTCGTGGATCAGCTGCTGCTCCACCAGGTCGAAGAGCAGCGGGTCACGGATCACCTGGTACCTGTGCCCCGGCCTCAGCCTCAGCCCCTGGTGGGCCGCTTCGCCGTATTCGGCGGGCGTGATGTAACCCTGCTCCCGCATCGCGTTCAGCACCTCGTTGCGGCGGTCGAGCGCCGCCCGCGGGTCGATGAACGGGTTGTATTCGGAGGGCGCCTGCGGCAGGCCGGCGATCATCGCCGCCTCGGGCAGGGTCAGCTTGCGGGCCGGCTTGCCGAAGTAGGTCTCGGCGGCGGCCTGGACGCCCACCGCGGTCTCGCCGTTCACCGTCCCGTAGGGGGCGGTGTTGAGGTAGGCGGTCAGGATCCATTCCTTGGAGTGGGCTTCCTCCTCCTCTTCGGCCAGGTGGGCTTCGATCAGCTTGCGCTTGATCGTCTCTTCGGGGTTCTGGATGTAGAGGTTGCGGACGAGCTGCTGGGTGATCGTCGAGGCGCCCTGGACCGGCTTGCCGCCGGCCAGCAGGTCCTTCCAGGCGGCGCGCGCGATCCCGGCCGGATCGATGCCGCCATGGTGGTAGAAGTTCCGGTCCTCGATCGCGACGGTCGCCTCCTTGAGGCTCTGGGGCATCGCGCTCGAGGCGATCGGCTGGCGGATGTTGCTGGAGCGGATGAAGCCGATCAGGCTGCCATCGGAGGCGTAGATCGCCGAGGAGCGCCCCTTCTGCACGGGCTTCAGGCTCGAGAGCGGCGGCGCCGAGTCATAGACGTGGATCGCCCAGCTGGCCGCGATGCCCGCCGCGACGGCGAAGATCGCGGCGACGCCGGCGAGGGCCACCAGCGCCCTCTTCCTGAAGGTGGGCCGGGAGTGGCGGCGGCGCCTGCTGGTGCGGGTGGCCATCTCGGCAGGATTGCATCTGGGCCAGCCCGCCGGGGCCGAGCGGCCCCCCTCTGCAATGCCGGCGCCCTCGATGCGGGAGAGCGTCGCTCAGGCGGCGAGGGCGCGCCGGCCGAGGCCGGCCCACATCTGTTCGAACTGAGCCTTGCTCCAGGTCAGGTGGGTCCCCGAGAGGGGGTCGTTCACCAGGACGTAGCCCTGTTCGAGGCCGGTGAGGACGACGGCGTGCTCGCCGTAGTTGATGTGGACCGTGCGGCCCGCGGGGGTCTCCCAGCTGGCGTAGGGGCCCGCCGCCAGGGCCACCCAGGCCATCACGGGATGGCCGGCAAGCAGCGCGCTGTAGACGGCGGTGGGACTCTTCCCGGTGAGGTTGCGCAGGTCGACTCCGTGGCGGCGGGCGAGCGCCTCGATCGGCCCCTGGTAGACGCCATAGCCGCCTGCCGGCCCGCCTCCGTCCGCGCGGCCGACGAAGCCCAGGTTGGGATCGCCCCAGACCTCCGAGCCGTCTGGCGCGGTCGTGGGGTCGAGCGGCTGGGCGTGCGCGACCTCTTCCTGGAGGGTGAGCTGGTTCACATGCCTGCCCCGGTAGGAGAGGATCATCGAGAGCGCCGTCGCCTCGCAGTTGTCGCGCAGCTCCTGCTGGACCAGCGGCACCCTGATGGTCGAGGACGTCGGTCTCTGAGGCACCGCGACGGCGCCTCCGCCTCCGCCGATCGCCCGATCGACCTCGCGAACCAGCTTGGGACGATCGGTGCGCAGCTCGATCGTGGCCGGGCCGTGGCGCACGGAGCTAGTCGCCGGCACGGCGCCGAGCAGCGTCGCGACCGAGCGTGGGCTGCGCAGGGCGCCGACGCGCCGCTCGGCCAGGACCCGTCCGCCGAGGCTGATGCGGACGAACGCCGGGGGGCGCGGGGAGGACACGGCCCCGCCGCCACCACCGGCGGCCACCGCGATCGCCACGGCCGCGCCGATCGCGATCGCCGCCAGCGCCGCCGCGCGCCGCCGCGCGACGGCCCGGCGACGGGCGGCGGCGGCGCGGCGCGGCGCGGCGCTCATCCCGGCTTGCGGGCGACGGCGATGCCGCCCTCGTGGTCGAGACACTTGACTGCGACGTCGACGAAGCCGGCATCGCCCAGCGCCTGTTGCCACCACTCCGGTGGCGCGGGCCGCTCTCCGGCGAAGGTAAGCATCCTGAGGGCGTTGCGGGCGAGGCGCGCGAACCCGGCGGGCCCCCGTCGTGCCATGGCGCGGACCTTGGACGCGATCACGCTCCTGTCCCGCGGTCGCGCCGGGCGCCAGCCGAACATCATGTCGCCGAACACGAGGCGACCGCCGGGAACCAGCACCCGGAAGACCTCCTCCAGGCCCCTCTTCTTGTCCGACCTGCCGAGATGGTGGAAACAGTAGTTGGAGACGACCAGGTCCACCGACTCCCGCTCGAGCGGAACGCTCGTCGCCGAGGCGACCAGCGGGTGGACGTTGGTCAGCCCGTCGCTGCCGGCTCGGGAGCGCAGGTGCTCGACCATCGCCGCCGAGATGTCGACGGCCCACACGCACGACACCTGCCGGGCGAGCGGCAGCGCCAGCAGGCCGGTGCCCGTGCCGATGTCCACGGCGCGATCTGCGGCGTCCGGCTGGGCCAGATCGAGGATCGTGTTGCGGAGCTCCTGGAAGCCCGGCGTTCGCGAAAGCTCGTCGGCGTGAAGCACATGGCGATCCCAGTCCTTGCGCACGGCGAAGAGCCTGCTCAGCGCCCATAAAGCGACGATGATCGTCGTCTAAGCGGCGACCTAAGCCGGCATGAGAAACCTCATCGAATTCGGAGGAGGCCGTACCCTGACGCCGGTGGCCGCGCAGCCATACAGCTCGGAGTCTCCCCGCAAGCGCCAGGCGCTCGAGCTGTTCGCGGGCATGGCCCGCCGCTATGACCGCATGGGCGCCGTTCTCAGCTTCGGCCAGGACCCCCGCTGGCGGCGCGCGCTCGTCGCCGCGATCGACCCGCGCTCCGGCCAGCGCGTGCTCGACGTCGCCACGGGAACCGGGCTCGTCGCCTTCGAGCTTGCCGAACGCGGCGTCTGCGACGTCGTCGGGCTGGACCAGAGCGAGGAGATGCTCGCCGCCGCGCGGGCGCGGCTGGCCGCCGCTCCGGCGCTCGCCGACCGGGTCAGGTTCGTGCGCGGCGAGGCCGAGCTGCTGCCATTCCCCGACGCTTCCTTCGACGCGCTCACCTGCACCTACCTGCTGCGCTACGTCGACAATCGCGCCGCGACGATGCGGGAGCTGGCCCGCGTCGTCAGGCCCGGGGGGCGGATCGGGATGGTCGAGTTCGGCGTCCCGGAGGCGTCGGTGCTGCGTTCCCTCTGGCGACTCCACACGCGCGTCGGGCTGCCCCTGGCCGGCCGCCTCGTCTCCCCGGCCTGGCACGAGGTGGGGCGCTTCCTCGGGCCGAGCATCGAAGAGCTGCAGGCGCGCGAGCCGGACCTGCCGGCGCTGTGGCGCGCCGCCGGGATCCGCGACGTGCGCGAGTTGCGGCTCAGCTTCGGCGCGGGGCTCGTGCTCTCGGGAGTGAGGCGCGGCGAAGACGACGCCCCCCGGCGGTGAGTAGGGTTCCGGCGCCTTGGCGGACGCGATCGCGGCACAGCCTGAATCGGCCGACGGCCTCACCGGCCTGCAGCTCCCCGACGAGCGGGACGTCGCGCTTCGCGACGATCAGGACGTCTCGCTTCGCGACGAGCCGGAGGTCCCGCTTCGCAGCGAGCGAGACGTCGCGCTTCGCGAGGCGCTGGCGGCGTTCTTCTCCTCCCGCGCCCTGATCTGGGTCGTCGGGCTGATCACCGTCGCCGCGGTCGGCTCCTTCCCCGGCGACTCGGGGTTGCTCGATCCCAGCCGGCTGACCACGCCGTTCCACGTGGGCGTCCTCGATGCGCTGGTCTCGCCAGCGGCCCGCTGGGACTCGGCCTGGTACCTGGCCATCGCCAAGTCCGGCTACGCGTTTCCCTCGCAGACCGTCTTCTTCCCCCTCTTCCCCGGTTTGATGGCGCTCGGCGGAGTCGTCGTCGGCAGCGGCCTCGAGCTGCTGCTGGGGATCGTCATCTCCTGCGCCTGCGCGATCGGGGGGCTCTACCTGATGCACCGGCTGGTCGCGCTGGAGTTCGACGAGCGGCTGGCGCGCAACACGGTCTGGATCTTCGCCTGGCTGCCGACCGCACTGGTGCTCTCGGCGGTCTATTCGGAGGCCCTCTTCCTGCTGCTCGCCGTCGGTTCCTTCTACGCTGCCCGCACCGGCCGCTGGAGGCTGGCGGGGCTGCTCGGCGGGCTTGCGGCGGCGAGCCGCAACGGCGGCATCCTGCTGCTCGTGCCGCTGCTGATCCTCTACCTCTACGGCCCGCGGGCGGATCGCCGGCCCGATCGGGCGGCCGACGGGCTGCGGCCCCGCTACCGCCTGCGCCCCGACGTCCTCTGGGCCGCCCTCGTGCCGCTCGGGCTGCTGGCCTACCTCCTCTATCTCCAGATCGCCACCGGCCATCCGCTCGACCCGTTCATGCACCAGTCGCACTGGGGTCGCCACTTCATCCCCTTCGGCGGCATACCGCTCGGGGTCTGGAGCGCCGTCAAGGCCGTGATCGGCGCCGTCCCGGGGCTGGACCCCCAGCTGGCCCATCACCTCAGCCTCAGCAGCGGGATGCGCCACATCGTCGAGCTGGCCTTCCTCGTCATCGCGCTGCTCCTGCTGCGCTTCTCCTGGCGGCGGCTCCCGGCCGCCTACACCGCGTTCTCGGTGGTCAGCCTGGCGATCGCGGTCTCCGTGCCGGCGCACAACGATCCCCTCAAGTCCCTGCCCCGCCTCACGCTGGTGATCTTCCCGCTGTGGATCGCGCTGGCGCTGTGGGCGACCGAGCGCAACCGCGTGCGGACGCTCCTCGCCGTCTCGGCGCCGCTGCTCGCCGTCTGGACCTTCCTCTTCGTATCGTGGGAATGGGTGCCGTGAAGGCCCGCCGAGGATCAGCCGCCCAGCAGCTCGTCGAAGCGCACCGCGGCGCGGCTCGGCACGACGAAGTCGTCGCCGCGGTGGACGAGGCCGGCGGCGGCCAGGTCGCGCACCGCGCGCTCGACGGCGTCGCGCTGCCCGAAGTCCTCGGGCTGCCCCGCGACTTCGCGCAGCAGCTCCTCGAAGGTGATCTGCATGGGGTGGAGGGCGAGCAGCTGCGCGAGGACGGCTGACTCGATCATCGCGTCCTCATCGACTGGTCTTCGGATGTCGTCCACGCCGTCCACGGGCTCTCCTACATAAGGGACCGGCGAGCCGATCTCTCCCCCTATGGGACGTCACCGAGCCCCTCTCCCTTGGTTGCCTCGAGCACCGTCCGCGCCCAGCCTGCCCTCACCGAGAAGCGGTAGAGGTGCTTTGTCGATCCGCTCACGCGCTCCGTGCCGATCAGCTTCACGGCGCCGCAGTGGGCCAGCACCCGGACGTGGTAGCTGAGGTTGTCGAGCGGCCTGTCCAGCTCTTCGGACAGCTCGCGGGGGCAGACGGCCTTCCTGCCGGCCATCGCGCGCAGAATCTGGCGCCGGGCCGGATGATCGAGAGCGGCGAGCAGGGCCAGGGTCGCCTTGGCGCGTTTGGACGTTGCCATATCCGGGTGGCAATATAGAGCAAACGAAACGTTTTGTCTGTGATTCGACCCGGTCCGCGGCAACAAACGATGCAGCCCGCGCGGCCCGGGGCGGGCCAAACGGCGGCGCTACGCTGACCCCGTGCTGCCGCTCGCCCACGTCGCCGGTGACTTCGCCCCGCTGGAGGCGGTCCCGCCGATCGCAGCGGCGGCGCTCTACTGGCGCCGGGCGACCGCCCTCGCCCGGGACGGCCGGCCCGTGCCGGGCTGGCGCCAGGCCTGCTTCGCCGCCGGGCTGGCGACGATCGCGGTCGCCCTCTTCAGCCCGATCGGCCACATCGCCGACGAGCTGGTCGTCGCCCACATGGTCGAGCACCTGCTGATCGGCGACATCGCACCGCTGCTCCTGGTCCTGGGGCTGACCCGCTCGCTCCTGCAGCCGATCCTCGCGGTCCGCCTCCTCAACCGCCTCCAGATCCTCGCCCACCCGGCCGTCGCCCTGCCGCTCTGGGCGTTCAACCTCTTCCTCTGGCACACGCCGGCGCTCTACCAGGAGGCCTACGGAGCCGCGCCGATCCACGCCCTCGAGCATGCGACCTTCCTCTTCTTCGGCTGCCTGATGTGGATGCCGGTGTTCGGCCCGCTGCCGAAGCCGGACTGGTTCGGCGCCGGCTGGAAGGTCGGCTACGTGATCGCCGTCCGCTTCACCGGAGCGCTGCTCGGCAACGTCCTGATGTGGTCCGGCACCGCCCTCTACCCGATCTACGCCCCCGGGGAGCGCTCCTGGGGCATCTCGCCGCTGACCGACCAGAGCACCGCCGGGGTGATCATGATGATCGAGGGGATGTTCCTGACCCTCGGCGTGCTGGCCTGGGTCTTCTTCGAGGTCGCCCGCGAAGGGACGGAGAAGCAGCGGCTGCTCGACCTGGCGCGGGAGCGGGGCGTCGCGCTCGACGAGCGCCGCGCCCGGCGGGCCGTCGCGGCCGGCCACGCGGCCCTGCTCGAGGAGCGGTTGACCGCGGCGAGCGGGGAGCCCGGGCCCGACCGAAGCTGAGAGGCTTGTGCCTGTGTTGACGAGGATCGAGGCGTGGCTGGTGACGGGGCCCCTGGGGCGGGGGCTCTCCTTCGCGATCGACTTCGCGGCGGCGTTGAGGCTGAGGCGATCGTCTAGGGTCACGCGGCCATGAAGACCACCGTCTCAGAGCTGCCCGGCTCCCGTGCGCGGATCGAGGTCGAGGTGCCCGGCGCGGACGTCGAGCGCGGCGTGCAGCGCGCCGCCCGCAGCCTGGCGCGGCAGATGCGGATGCCAGGCTTCCGCAAGGGGAAGGCGCCGCCCTCGCTGGTCGTCCAGCGGCTCGGCTACGGCACCGTCCTGGAGGAGGCGATCCGCGACTCGCTGCCGGAGTGGTACGAGCGGGCCCTGCTCAGCTCCGGGATCAGCCCGGTCGGCGACCCCAGCATCAAGATCTCCTCGACGCCGGAGTCCGGCGGTGAGCCGCTCTCCTTCGAGTTCGAGATCGGGGTGCGCCCGGTCGCCGAGCTGGGCGAGTACAGGGGCCTGGAGGTGGGCCGGGCCGAGCCCGAGGTGCCCGAGGAGATCGTCGAGCGCGAGATCGAGCGCATCCGCGAGGGCTTCGCGCGGCTGGAGCCGGTCGAGCGGCCGGCCGCCGTCGGCGACGTGCTGCTGATCGACTTCGAGGGGACGCTCGACGGCAATGCGTTCGAGGGCGGCAAGGCCGACGACTACCTGCTCGAGCTGGGCGGCGGGCAGCTGGTCGAGGGATTCGAGGAGCAGCTCGCCGGCGCCGGCGCGGGCGAGGCGCGGCAGGTCGAGGTCCGCTTCCCGGAGGACTACCGCGCCGAGCGGCTCGCCGGCCGGGAGGCGGTCTTCGCGGTAGACGTCAAGGAGGTGCGGGAGAAGGTCCTGCCGGAGCTCGGCGACGACTTCGCGTCCGAGGCGTCCGAGTTCGACACGCTGGAGGAGCTTCGCGCCGACATCCGCGAGCGGCTCTCGGAGGCCGTCGCACGGCGCGTCGAGCAGGACTTCCAGGTCGCCGCCGTCGACGCCGCGGTGGAGGCGGCGACGGTGGAGCTTCCCGACGAGCTCGTCACCGCCCGCGCCGCCGAGCGCTGGGAGGGGGTCGAGCGGCAGCTCGCCGCGCGCGGCATGAGCGCCGACGCGTACCTGCAGGTCCAGGGCAAGAGCCGCGAGGAGGCGATCGAGGAGGGCAAGCCCGACGCCGAGCGCGAGCTGAAGCGGGAGGCGGTGCTGGCGGCGATCGTCGCGGCGGAGGGGATCGAGGCCTCCGAGGAGGAGATGGTCGAGGCGCTCGCGCACAGCGCCGAGCACGAGCGGACCAGCCCCGAGAAGCTGTTGGCGCGACTGCGCGAGAGCGGCCGCGACGCGGTGGTGCGCGAGGACATCCGCATCCACAAGGCGATCGACCTGGTGGTCGAGGCGGCGGTGCCGATCCCGCTTGGGCAGGCGGAGGCGCGCGAGAGGCTGTGGACGCCGGAGAAGGAGCGCGAGGCCGCCGGCTCGCTGTGGACGCCGGGTTCGGACTGAGCCGCGGGACGCGTGTGACGCCTTCTATAGAGTGCGATCCATGAGTCCCCTGGTCCCGATGGTGGTCGAGCAGACCTCGCGCGGCGAGCGCGCCTTCGACATCTACTCGCGCCTGCTCGGCGAGCGGATCGTCTTCCTCGGCACCCCGATCAACGACGACATCGCCAACCTGATCGTCGCCCAGCTCCTCCACCTCGAGTCCGAGGACCCGGACAAGGACATCAGCCTCTACATCAACTCGCCGGGCGGCGCGGTCTACTCAGGGCTGGCGATCTACGACACGATGCAGTTCATCAAGCCCGACGTGCAGACGATCTGCGTCGGCATCGCGATGAGCATGGGGGCGCTGCTGCTGGCCGGAGGGGCGGCGGGCAAGCGGATGGCGCTGCCCAACTCGAAGATCCTCATCCACCAGGTGTCGTCCGGGTTCGAAGGCCAGGCGACCGACATCGAGATCCACGCCAAAGAGATCATCGACGTGCGGCGCCGCCTCGACGAGATCCTCGCCCAGCAC
Source organism: uncultured Solirubrobacterales bacterium (assembly GCA_963696185.1). Taxonomy (GTDB): domain Bacteria; phylum Actinomycetota; class Thermoleophilia; order Solirubrobacterales; family 70-9; genus VRUE01. The sequence continues at coordinate 474,923 of OY968825.1, read as the reverse complement.
ACCGGCCAGCCCTTCGAGAAGGTCACCAAGGACACCGATCGCGACTACTTCATGAGCGCCGAAGAGGCGAGGGAATACAACCTCGTCGACCGCGTCATCGAACACCACTGAAGCGGCCCGCCCTTCTCGCGCTCCTCCTACTCGCGGCGCTCGCCGCCCCGGCCTCGGCCGGCATCGGCAGCCGCGACGGCGGACTCTCGTATTACATCCATGTCTTCCCGGTGCAGGGGCCGCACTGGACGCGTGGTGCGATCGGCGAATTCGGAGCGCCGCGCAGCGGCGGTCGCTTCCACGAGGGCTTCGACGTCGTCGCCCGCTGCGGCACCCCCCTGGTGGCAGCGGCGACGGGGACGGTGCTGCGGGCCGGGTACGACCCGGTCCTCTACGGCAACTACCTGCTGATTCACGGCCGGGGCGAGGACCGCGGCTATTTCTACGCCCACCTGCGGCGGCCGGCCCTCGTGCGGCGCGGCGACGGCGTCTGGGCCGGCGAGCCGGTCGGCGCGGTGGGGGAGACGGGCAACGCGCGAACGGTCGGCTGCCACCTCCACTTCGAGATCCACGTCCACGGCCGGCCGATCGACCCCGAGCCCGCCCTGCGGAGCTGGGACCGCTACAGCTGAGCGCCGGGCCTGCCGCGCAAGGGACCGCTCAGAGGAAGGGACGGCGGCGGTCGCGAAGTAAACGACCGAACCGATAGGACTGGCTTCCCTCCCTGTCTAAGCTTTGTGGAGGCGCCGGTCGGCAACCACCGTCCCCCGCAAGGAGGAGATTCCGCTGGCACGTCCCACAGACTCGAACGAGCAGCTCCTCTGCAGCTTCTGCGGCAAGTCGCAGCGCCAGGTCAAGAAGCTGATCGCCGGCCCCGGCGTCTACATCTGCGACGAGTGCATCGACCTCTGCAACGAGATCATCGACGAGGAGCTGACGCCGCCTGCCGCGATCGAGCTGGAGAACCTGCCGAAGCCGCGCGAGATCCACGCCGTGCTGCAGGAGTACGTGGTCGGCCAGGAAGCCGCCAAGAAGGCGCTCTCGGTCGCCGTCTACAACCACTACAAGCGCGTCCAGATCGCCCAGGCCGAGGACCCCGAGGTCGAGCTGCAGAAGTCGAACATCCTGCTGCTCGGGCCGACCGGCTGCGGCAAGACGCTGCTCGCCCAGACCCTGGCGCGCATCCTCAACGTCCCCTTCGCGATCGCCGATGCGACGGCGCTGACCGAGGCCGGCTACGTCGGCGAGGACGTCGAGAACATCCTCCTCAAGCTGATCCAGGCCGCCGACTACGACGTCAAGAAGGCGGAGACGGGGATCATCTACATCGACGAGATCGACAAGATCGCGCGCAAAGCCGACAACCCGTCGATCACCCGCGACGTCTCCGGCGAAGGCGTGCAGCAGGCGCTGCTGAAGATCCTCGAGGGCACCACCGCCTCGGTGCCGCCGCAAGGGGGGCGCAAGCACCCCCACCAGGAGTTCCTGACGATCGACACGACCAACATCCTCTTCGTCTGCGGCGGCTCCTTCGCCGAGCTGGACAAGGTGATCGAGCGGCGGGTGGGGGAGCACGGGATCGGCTTCGGCGCCGCGATCTCATCGCGCGAGCACAAGGACACGGGCGAGTGGTTCGAGCAGGTGCTGCCCGAGGACCTGATCGAATACGGGCTGATCCCCGAGTTCATCGGCCGCCTGCCGGTCGTCGCCGCCATCCATCAGCTCAGCCGCGACGACCTGGTCACGATCCTGACCGAGCCCCGCCACGCGTTGACCAGGCAGTTCCAGCGCTTCTTCGAGTTCGACGACATCGAGCTGGTCTTCGCCGAGGACAGCCTCGAGGCGATCGCCGACAAGGCGCTGGAGCGCGAGACCGGCGCCCGCGGCCTGCGCTCGATCCTCGAGGAGACGCTGCTCGACGTCCAGTTCGAGCTGCCCTCGCGGCGCGACGTCACCAAGTGCGTCGTGACCAGGGAGACGATCGTGCAGGGACGCCGGCCGACCCTGGTGACCGAGGCGGCGCCGCAGGACATCGGCCCGGCCGAGGACGAGCTGAGCGAGGAATCCGCCTAGCGGAAACTAAACTCGCGCTTCGGTGACGACGGAGCGCACAGAGTCCCTGCGGGGCAAGACGCGGTACGACGCCGCCGAGGTCGAGCGGCGGGTGTTCGGCGAATGGATCGCGGGCGGCTACTTCCACCCGTCCGCCGAGGGCACGCCGGAGGAGAACTTCTCGGTCGCGATCCCGCCGCCCAACGTCACCGGCGCCCTCCACATGGGCCACGCCCTGAACGGCTCGATGCAGGACGCGCTGGTCCGCATGAACCGGATGCGGGGGCGTAACACGCTCTGGCTGCTGGGCACCGACCACGCCGGGATCGCCACCCAGTCGGTCGTCGAGAAGGCGCTGCGCGCCGAAGGGACCTCGCGCCACGAGCTGGGCCGCGAGGCCTTCGTCGAGCGGGTCTGGGCCTGGAAACGCGAGTACGGATCGCGGATCGTCGAGCAGTACAAGCGGCTCGGCGCCTCCTGCGACTACGAGCGCGAGCGCTTCACGCTCGACGAGGGTTACGTCCGCGCCGTCTACCGCGTCTTCAAGCAGCTCTACGACAAGGGCTACGTCTACCGCGACAACTACATGGTCAACTGGGACCCCGGCTCGCACTCGGCGATCTCCGACCTCGAGGTCGAGAACCGCGAGGTCGAGGACACGCTCTACTCGATCGACTACCCGGTCGAGGGCTCCGAGCGGGTGCTGACGGTGGCGACGGTGCGCCCCGAGACGATGCTGGCCGACACCGCGGTGGCGGTCAACCCGGGCGACGCGCGCTACGCGGAGCTGGTCGGCAAGCACTGCGTGCTGCCGCTGGTCGGGCGGCGGCTGCCGATCGTCGCCGACGAGCACGTCGACCCGGAGTTCGGCACCGGGGCGCTGAAGATCACGCCCGGCCACGACCCCAACGACTTCGAGATCGGCCGCCGCCACGGGCTCGAGGAGATCGGCGTGATCGGGCCGGACGGGCGGATGAGCGAGGAGGCGGGCGAGCGCTTCGCCGGGCTGAGCGCGGCGGAGGCGCAGCAGGCGGTCGTCGCGGCGCTGCGCGAGCAGGGCCTGCTGCGCGCCGAAGAGCCCTACGTCCACTCGGTTCCCTTCTCGCACCGTTCGGGGGAGCGGATCGAGCCGCTGATCTCGCTGCAGTGGTTCTGCCGCATGGACGAGCTGGCGAAGCCGGCGATCGAGGCGGTCGAGCGCGGCGAGGTGCGGATCGCGCCGCCGCAGTGGAAGCGCGTCTACCTCGAATGGATGCGGGAGATCCGCCCCTGGTGCATCTCGCGCCAGCTCTGGTGGGGGCATCGCATCCCGGTCTGGTACTGCGACGCCTGCGAGGAGGTTTTCGTCGGCGAGCGGGCGCCGCAGCGCTGCGGCGCCTGCGAGGGCGAGCTGCGCCAGGAGGAGGACGTGCTCGACACCTGGTTCAGCTCGGCGATCTGGCCCTTCGCGACGCTCGGCTGGCCGGACGAGACGCCGGAGCTGCGCGCCTTCTACCCGACCAGCTTCCTGACCACAGCGCGCGAGATCCTCTTCCTCTGGGTGGCGCGGATGATCATGACCGGGATCGAGTTCGCCGGCGACGTTCCCTTCCGCGACGTCTACGTCCACTCGGTGATCCAGGCCCGCGACGGGCGGCGCATGTCGAAGAGCCTCGGCACCGGGATCGACCCGCTGGAGAAGATCGACGTGCACGGCGCCGACGCGCTGCGCTTCGGCCTGCTGGCGATGTCCTCGACCCAGGACGTGCGCTACTCCGACGCCAAGGTCCAGCAGGGGGCGGACCTCGCGAACAAGCTCTGGAATGCAGGGCGACTGATTCTGCTGAATTGCAAATTCGAGCAGAATCAGTCGCTCATAAATGCGCCGCAGGACCAAGTTCCTGCGGCGGTGGGCGGCGGGATGCCGAAACCCGAACCGGTGCAGGTCGAGGACCGCTGGATCCTCTCGCGGCTCGAGGCGACGATCGCCTCGGTGACGGCGAAGCTCGACGCCTACGACTTCGCCCACGCCGTCCAGGAGGCCTACGCGTTCTTCTGGTCCGAGCTCTGCGACTGGTACCTGGAGATCGTCAAGCCGCGCCTCTACGAGGGTGAGGCGGAGGTCTCGGCGACGCTGCTCTGGGCCCTGGAGCGCATCCTCGCCCTGCTGCACCCGGTGATGCCCTTCGTCACCGAGGAGATCTGGTCCCACCACCCGGCCTGCGCCGGGCACCTCGCGGTCCACCCGTTCCCGCGGGCCGACGAGTCCCTGCTCGACCCCGAGGCGGAGGCCAGGGTGCGGGCCGGGATCGAGCTGACCCGCCGCCTGCGCGCCTGGCGCGACCTGGTCGAGGCGCCGGTCGCGTCCGTCCTCCCGGCCCGCGCCGAGGGGATCGAGCCGCAGGAGTTCGTCGGCCGCCTCGCCCGCTTCGAGTTCGTGGCGAACGGTGGCGACCCGGTCGCCTCCGTCGGCCCGGTCAAGGTGCTCGCCTCGGAGGGGATCGACGCGGCGGCGGTCGCGGATCGCCTCGAGAAACGGCGCGCCGAGCTGCGCTCCGAGGTGGCGCGGGCGGAGGGCAAGCTCGCCAACGAGGGGTTCGTCGCCCGCGCCCCGGCCGAGGTCGTCGAGGAGGAGCGCGAGAAGCTGGCGCGCTACGCGGCGGAGCTGAGGGAGCTGGAGGAATAGGCCGCCGCGGCCAGAGCCCGGAGGCGGCGCCGTTCGACCCCGAGGCCTACCTCGACTCGCTCGAGCCGATCGGCTGGAAGCTGGGGCTGGAGCGGATGCACCTGCTGTGCTCGCTGCTCGGCATGCCCCAGCGCCGCTTCGCCTCGATCCACGTCGTCGGCACCAACGGCAAGTCCTCGGTGACCCGGATGACGGCGGCGCTGCTGGAGGCGCACGGGGTCGGCGCCGGGGCCTGCGTCTCGCCGCACGCCTCGCGCTGGTCGGAACGGGTGCTGCTGCACGGCGAGGAGATCGCCCCGGCCGCGTTCGCCGCCGCGGTGGAGCGCACCGCCCAGGCTGCCGAGGCGGTCAACAGGTCGAGCGGCGAGGCCGAGCCTGGATCGGCCGAGGCAATCGGCCCTGTCACCCAGTTCGAGCTGGCGACCGCGGCGGCCTTCGTCGCGCTGGCGGCGGCCGGCGTCGAGGCCGCCGCGATCGAGGCCGGGCTCGGGGGGAGGCTCGACGCGACCAACACCATCCCCTCGCGGGTCACCGTGCTCACCTCGATCGGCCGCGACCACACCGAGTGGCTGGGGGAGAGCGAGGTCGAGATCGCCGCCGAGAAGCTGGCGGTGCTGCGCGACCACTCGACCCTGGTCCTGGGCCGGGTCGGCCCGGAGGTCGCGAGCCTCGCCGAGCGCACGGCGCGCGAGCGGGGGGCGAGGCTGGTCGTGGCCGCCGAGGATCCCGGCCCCGGGCTCCGCCTGCGCGCCGCCGGCCGCTTCCAGCGGCGCAACTTCGCCCTCGCCTGCGCCGCCGCCGAGGCCTTCCTCGGCGCCCTCGACCCGGACCGCGTCGCCGCGGTCGCCGCGAGCCTCTCGGTCCCCGGCCGCCTCGAGCGGGTCGGAGACGGCCCCCCCGTCTACCTCGACGCCGCCCACAACCCCGACGGCGCCGCCGCGCTCGCCGAATCGCTGCCCGAGCTGGCCGCCGGCCGTCCGCTCGTCGCCTGCCTGGCCGTCCTCGCCGACAAGGACGCCGCGGCGATGGTCGCCGCCCTCGCCCCGGCCCTCGACCGGGTCGTCTGCAGCGAGCTTCCCGCCGCTGCCCTGGAGGCGCGCGGCCTGCCCGGCGCCGCCTCGCATCCCGCCGCCGAGTTGGCGCGCGCCTGCCGGGACCGCGGCCTCGAGGCGGAGGAGGAGCCGGACTTCGGCGCCGCGGTGCGGCGAGGGCGCGAGCTTGCAGCAGCGGCGCCCGGCGGCGTCCTCGTCGTCAGCGGCTCGCACTACGTGCTGGCGCCGGCCCGCGCCGCTCTGACTCCATGAGCCTGTGCGAGGATTGAGGCGGTGACGGCGGAACACAAGAGCGCGGGATCCGAACTCCTCTCGATGATGGCCCTGGTCGCCGCGGTGGTCGCCGCGGTGATCCTCGTCTTCTTCGGCCTCGGCTACCTGTTCGGCAGCATGTTTCTCTGACAGCTTGCGGGATGCTCTGACAGGTTCCGGGATTCGAACGGCGAAGTAGACTCCCCGTCCCCCGGCGGGTCCCCAGCCATGGCAACAGCGATCTTCGGCATCAACAGCAGCGGCCTCAGCCTGGCCGTCACCCTCCTCGTCCTGATCGTCATCGTGGTCTGGCTGGCCCTGATCGTCTACACGTACCTCGACGCCAGGCGGCGCATCTCCGACCCCTTCCTGATCGGCTGCGCGACGATCGCCTCCTTCTTCCCCTACCTGGGGACGATCGTCTACGCGATCGTGCGCCCGCCCGAGCTCCTCGAGGACAGCCGCGAGCGCGAGCTGGAGATCAAGGCCGCCGAGCTGCGCCTGCGCCAGCTCGCCGAGCTGACCTGCCCGAACTGCCAGTACCCGGTCGAGAAGACGTACCTGCGCTGCCCTCGCTGCAAACGCCGCCTCAAGGACCCCTGCCCGAGTTGCGGCAAGCCGGTCGACCCGCGCTGGACGCTCTGCCCCTTCTGCGAGACCGTGCTGCCGGAGCGGCAGAAGAGGCCGCGGAGGAAACCGGAGGCGGGCAGCCACGGGCCGCCGCGGGGCAAGGAGGCGCCCAAGCAGAAACCAAGCCCGAAACGACCGCAAAGGAGCCCTGGCAGTGAGCCGAACCCTGATCCTCGTCAAGCCTGACGCCTTCGAGCGCGCCCTGAGCGGCGAGGTGATCGCCCGCTTCGAGCGCAAGGGGCTTCGCATCGGCGCGCTGAAGACGATGGTCGCGAGCGAGGAGATCGCCCACGAGCACTACGCCGAGCACGTCGAGAAGCCCTTCTTCGGCGAGCTGGTCGAGTTCATCACCGGCGGGACGCTGGTCGCGATGGTGCTCGAGGGGCACGAAGCGGTGGCGGCGGCGCGCCAGGTGATCGGCGCCACCAACCCGGTCGAGGCGGCCCCCGGCTCGATCCGCGGCGACTACGCGCTCGAGGTGACCTTCAACATGGTCCACGGGTCGGACTCGGACGAGTCCGCCGAGCGCGAGATAGGGATCTGGTTCCCTGAGCTTGCGTAGCGCCGGGGTATGGGTGGGGGCTCCACTTAACTTTTTCCGAAGACAGTCAGTGGCTGTCCGCGGGCCTCGTTCCGGAAAAAGTACAAGACGTTCCGCCCCCACCCATACCCCGGCTTCATGAGCGTGGTTCTGGCATCGGGATCTCCTCAGAGGAGCGAGATTCTCGGGAAGCTGGGGATCGAGTTCGAGGTGGCGGTGCCCGGGGTCGCGGAGCTGATCGGGGGGGAGCCCGAGGTCGAGGTGCTGGAGAACGCGAGGAGGAAGGCGCGGGCGGTCGAGCGGGACGGGATGGTGATCGCCTGCGACACGGATGTGGTGATCGACGGGCGGGCGCTGGGGAAGCCCGGGGACGAGCGGGAGTCGCGCGAGTATTTGGAGCTGCTGTCGGGGCGGGCGCACGAGGTGCTGAGCGGGTTGGTGGTGCTGGCGGATGGGCAGGAGCGGAGTGGGCTGGAGCGGACCACGGTGGTATTCAAGGAGCTGGGGGAGGCGGAGAAGGAGAGGTACGTGCGGTTCGGGGAGTGGCGGGGGCGGTCGGGCGGCTATGCGATCCAGACGCTCGGCTCGACCCTGGTGGAGCGGGTCGAGGGGAGCGTCTCCAACGTGGTCGGGTTGCCGGTCGGGTTGCTGGTCGAGCTGGCACCCGAGCTGTTCGAGCTCGGCACCGTCCGGTAGGCCGGGCGCTCCGTTGCATTGGACTGGCCGATTTGGCGCATCTGGGATGATTTCCCCCTCGGAGGTTCCCTGGACTCACGCATGGGCGTACTCAGCTACCTAAGAGGGCTCGGCGGCCGCGACATGGCCGTCGACCTCGGCACCGCCAACACGCTCGTGTACGTGCGGGGTCGCGGCATAGTCCTCTCCGAGCCGTCCGTGGTGGCGATCGACTCGCGCAACGGCCAGGTCCACGCGGTCGGCGTCGAAGCGAAGCGGATGCTGGGCCGCACCCCCGGGACGATCACGGCGATCCGCCCGCTCAAGGACGGCGTGATCGCCGACTTCGACGTCACCGAGCAGATGCTGCGTCACTTCATCAAGCAGGTGCACTCCAACCGCTTCGCCCACCCCCGCGTCGTCGTCTGCGTCCCCTCCGGCGTCACCGGAGTCGAGAAGCGGGCCGTCGAGGAGGCCTGCCTCTCGGCCGGCGCCCGCCAGGCCTACCTGATCGAGGAGCCGATGGCGGCGGCGATCGGGGCGGGCCTTCCGGTGGCCGAGCCGACCGGCTCGCTGATCGTCGACGTCGGCGGCGGCACCACCGAGGTGGCCGTGATCTCGCTCGGCGGGATCGTCGTCTCGCAGTCGATCAGGGTCGGCGGCGACGAGCTCGACGAGGCGATCGTCAACTACTGCAAACACGAGTACAAGCTGGCGATCGGCACGCAGACGGCGGAGGAGGTGAAGCTCGAGGCGGGCTCGGCCTCGCCGCTGCCCGAAGAGGTGCAGGCCGAGATCCGCGGGCGCGACCTCGTCTCCGGCCTGCCGAAAACGATCACGCTCGGCTCCGAGGAGATTCGCGCCGCCCTCGACGAGACGGTCGGGCACATCATCGACGCGGTCAAGGACACCCTCGACCGCACCCCGCCGGAGCTGGCGGGGGACATCATGGACCGGGGGATCACGCTGGCCGGCGGCGGCGCCCTGCTGCAAGGACTCGAACAGCGCCTGCGCGACGAGTGCCAGATGCCGTGCCAGCTGGCAGAGTCACCGCTGACCTGCGTGGCGGTCGGCTCGGGCATCTCGCTGGAGGAGTTCGAGACGATCCACCGCGCCAGCAAGATGAATTCGAGAGCGGCGCGCGTTGCTTAGCCGCCGTTCATACAAAGCCCCAAACTTAGGCATTCACCGTGTACCGCAAGCAAGTACGCCGCCGTAGGGCGGTCCTGGCGTTCCTCGTCGTCGGCGCGTTCCTGCTGCTGACGGTCACCTACGGGCAGGGATCGAACGGCCTGCAGCGGGGCGTCAGCACCATCTTCAGCCCCCTGCAGACGGTCGCCGACCGGGCCCTGAAGCCGGCCCGCGACCTCGTCAACTGGTTCGACGAGACCTTCGCCGCGAAGGGCGAAAACAGCCGCCTCAAGGCCGAGCTGGCGAAGGCGCAGGCGCAGGCGGTCGGCGGCCGCGAGGCGCTGCAGGAGAACGCCCAGCTGCGCAAGCTCGTGGCGCTGGACCGCGGCCCGGCGCTCGCCGCCTCCGCCTACAAGCCGCTGACCGGCCGCGTCATCGCCCGCTCGCCGACCGTCTGGCAGTCGACGGTGACGATCGACCTCGGCAGCGCCGACGGCGTCCGCGTCGACGATCCGGTGATCGGCGGCGACGGCCTGGTCGGGCGGATCGCCTCGGTCGAGCACGGCTCCTCGCAGGTGATGCTGCTCACCGACCACGCCAGCGGGGTCTCCGCGAAGGTGCTGCCGAGCGGGGTGGAGGGCGTGATCAGGCCCGACCTCGGCGACCCCGAAGACCTGATCCTCGACTTCATCGACTCGACCAAGCGCATCCACGGCGGCGAGGCCGTCGTCACCGCCGGCTGGCGCGCCCAGGGCCTCGCCTCGCTGTTCCCGCCGGGCCTTCCGATCGGGGAAGTGACGCAGGCCTCGATCGTCGCGCAGGAGGCCAGCCAGCGGGTCCACCTGCGACCCTATGCCGATCTCGCCAACCTCGACCTCGTGCAGGTGCTGACCAGGGGGTCGCGCGGATGATCGTCACCCCGAAGATCCTCGCCCGCATCGTCGCGATCGCGATCCTCGCGGTGCTGCTCCAGCTCTCCTTCTTCTCGCGGGTCGAGGTCCTCGGCGTCAGCCCCGACATGCTGCCCGCGCTCGTCGTCTCGTTCGGGCTGCTCGGCGGCAGCCTGACCGGCGCGGTGCTCGGCTTCTCGGTCGGCTTCCTCGTCGACTGCCTGCTGATCGGGGCGCTGGGAGCCTCCTCGCTGGTGCTGCTCGGCGTCGGCTACCTGGCCGGGCTCTTCCGCGAACGCTTCGAGATCCGCAGCTCGCTCGTCCCGCCCCTGGCCTGCATGGGCCTGACCTTCGTCGCGGAGCTGGGCTTCGCCGCGCTGTACCTGATGCTGGGGGTGGACGGGCCGGTCAGCGCGCTGGTCATCCGCGACATGCTGCTGAAGAGCGTCTTCGCCTTCTTCCTCGCCTGGCCGCTCTACGCCGGGCTGCGCCGGGCGCTCCGCCCGGCCCTGGTCGAGCAGGAGTCGACCCTGCGCCGTCGCAAGCAGCCGACGGTGCTGGGGGCCTGAGGGCCGGCGTGTACCTGCGCGCCGACGGTCGCAACCCCCAGCCGGGCAACCGGCTGGCGCTGCGGATCGCCGTCTTCGGCGGCCTGGTGCTGGTCCTCTTCGCGGTGCTCTTCTTCCGCCTCTGGTTCCTGCAGGTGCTGAACGGCAAGCTCTACCTGGCCGAGGCCAACAACAACCGCACCCGCGAGTTCCGGGTCAGCGCCCCGCGCGGCGAGATCCTCGACCGCAACGGCCAGGCGCTGGTCGAGAACCGCACCAGCCTGGCGCTTCAGGTCAACCCGCAGAGGCTGCCGGCCAATCCGGCGAGGCGCCGCGCCGAGCTGGCGCGGCTCGGCGCGCTCACGCACAGCCCGCTGCGCCGGGTGCGCAGGCTGATGCGCGAACAGCTGAAGCTGTCGCCGAGCGCGCCGGTGACGCTGCGCCGCGACGTCGGTAACCACCTCGTCTACTACCTTCAGGAAAACCAGGACCGCTTCCCCGGCGTGCAGGTGCAGCGCGTCTTCGTCCGCGACTACCCGCACGGGACGCTCGCCGCCCACGTCCTCGGCTACGTCGGCGAGATCTCCGAAGAAGCGCTGAAGGAACCGCGCTACCGCGGCGTCCCGCCGGGCGAAGAGATCGGCCGGGGCGGAGTCGAGTACACCTACGACCGCTGGCTGCGGGGCCGGCCCGGCGTCACCCGCATCCAGGTCGACGCGATGGGGCAGCCGACCGGCCGCGGGCACCTCGTCTCCAGGCCGCCCGTGCCCGGCGACAGCCTCAAGCTCTCGATCGAATCCGGCGTGCAGGAGGCCGGCGAAGCGGCGCTGGCCGGGTGGGGCCTGCCGGGCGGCTTCGTGACGATGGACGTGCACACCGGCGAAATCATCGCGCTGGGCTCGTTCCCGACCTTCGACCCGTCGGTCTTCACAAGGCCGATGAGCCAGCGCCAGGTCAACGAACTCATCCGCGACCCGGTTGCGGCGCCGCTCACCGACCGCGCCGTCGCGGGGCTCTACCCGACGGGTTCGACCTTCAAGCTGATCACTGCGATGGCGGCGCTCAACAGCGGTGTGATCACGCCCGCCAGCACGATCGTCGACAGCGGCTCGATCACGGTCGGCGGCGAGAAGTTCTCGAACTCCGGCGGCGCCTCCTACGGCACCCTCACCCTGGTTCCCGCCCTCCAGGTCTCCTCCGACGTCTTCTTCTACACGCTCGGCCTGAAGATGTGGGACAGCGGGGCCCTGCAGAGCTGGGCGCACATGCTGGGGATCGGGCGGCCGACCGGGATCGACCTGCCCGGCGCCGCGATCGGGCTGCTGCCGAGCAAGAGCTGGCGCAACCGCCTCTTCAGGCACGGCGAAACCGAACGGCCCTGGTCGCCCGGCGACAACATCCAGCTCGCCACCGGCCAGGGGGACCTGCAGACGAACCCGCTCCAGATGGCGGTCGCCTACGCGACGGTGGCGAACGGGGGCACGGTGGTGACGCCGCACGTCGGCATGGGTATTCAGGACGCCGCCGGGCGCGTGCTGCGCGAATTCACCCCGCCGCCCCGCCGCCACGTGCGGGTCGATCCCGAATACCGCTCCGCCATCCTCGAAGGCCTGCACAGGGCGGCGCAGTCGCCCGGCGGCACCTCCTACGACGTCTTCGGCGGCTTTCCGGTGCCGGTCGCGGGGAAGACCGGGACCGCGCAGCGGCCGCCGAACCCGGACCAGTCGTGGTACATCGTCCTCGCTCCCTACCCGAATCCCCGTATCGTGACGGCCGTGACGATCGAGCAGGGCGGCTTCGGAGTGAAATCGGCGGCGCCCGCCGCGCTGAAGATCCTCGAAGCCTATTTCCACAGGCACAGCTCCGGCGCCGCGGGCCCCAACGGGGGGAGCCCGGGCTGATGTACGCTACCCGCGCCCGCCGCAGCCGCCCGGAGCCGTTCGCAGTCCGTCCAGGCGTCGCCGAGCGGCTCGGCCTCCCCTACATGGACGTCACCCTCGCCCTCTCGGCGCTCGCCGTCGCAGCCTTCAGCGTCTTCACGCTGAGCGAGGCGACCCTTCAGGACGTCCCCGGCAATCCCAACTACTACGTCGACCGCCAGGCGATCTACGTGCTGCTCGGGCTCGCCGGCATGTACCTGGTCGCCCGCATCGACTACTCGCGCTTTCGCGAGCTGCGGGTCGGCTTCTACACCTTCCTCTGCCTGAGCATCGCGCTGGTCTTCGTCTTCGGCGTCGCGGCGCGCGGCTCGCGGCGCGCCTTCGAACTTCCCTTCTTCAGCTTCCAGCCGTCCGAGCTGGGCAAGCTCCTGCTGGTGCTCGCCCTGGCCGGATTCGTCATCGACGGCGCCCGGCGGGGCTCGCCGCGGCAGCGCACGGTGCGCTACCTGTGCCTCGGCCTCGCCCCGGCCGCGCTCGTCTTCCTACAGCCCGACCTCGGCACCTCCCTGGTGATCGCGGTCGTCACACTCGCCGTGATGTACGTGGGGGGCGTCCGCTGGACGCACCTCGCGGCAATCGGCGCGGCCCTCGTCGCAATCCTCGCCCTCGTCCTCGTGGCCGCACCCGCGGCCGGGACGCCGATCCTCAAGGGCTACCAGGAGCAGAGGCTGACCTCTTTCCTGCACCCCAGCCAGGACCCCCGCAACGCGGGCTACCAGCAGCACCAGGCCCAGATCGCGATCGGCTCCGGCGGGGAGACCGGTCGCGGCAACCGGGCCACCCAGACGCGGCTCGACTTCGTTCCCGAGCGCAGCACCGACTTCATCTTCGCGGTGATCGGCGAGCGCTACGGATTCGTCGGGGCCGCATTCGTCCTGTCCCTCTACGCCCTGCTGATCTGGCGGGCGCTGCGGATCGTGACGCTCTCGAAGAACTCATACGGGACCCTGGTGGCGGGCGGTATCGCCGCCATGCTCTTCTTCCAGGTCTTCGTCAACGTGGGGATGAACCTCGGGATCATGCCGATCACCGGGATCCCCCTGCCGCTGATGAGCTACGGAGGTTCCTCCGTGCTCGCGACGTTCCTCGCGGTTGGTGTCCTCCAGAGCATCCATGTGCAAGCGCGACTCAGCCAGAGAGGCAGGTTCGCCTGGTGAGTGAATGAGCAAGCCGGGCGCTGCGTACCTATCCGAACTGAGCTGAATCAATGAGAAAGACAATCCTGGTGTCCGCCGATCGCGGCGAGACACGCGTCGCCGTCCTCGAGTCGAAGACCAAAGGCGGCAAACCCAGCGTCGCGGAGCTCTACATCGAGCGCCGCAGCCGCCGCTCCATCGTGGGCAACATCTACAAGGGGAAGGTCGACAACGTCCTTCCCGGCATGGAGGCCGCCTTCGTCGACATCGGCCTCGAGCGAAACGGCTTCCTGCACGTCGACGAGATCGTCCTGCCGAACGGCGAACAGGCGCCGCGGCGCGGCCGCGGCAGCGGCCCCCGCATCAACGAGCTGATCAAGCCCGGGCAGGAGATCCTCGTGCAGGTCGTCAAGGACCCGCTGAAGTCGAAGGGGGCGCGGCTCTCGATGAACGTCTCGATCGCCGGCCGCTACCTCGTCTACGCGCCGCAGGGAAGCGGGGTCGGGGTTAGCCGGCGGCTCTCGGACTCCGAGCGCGACCGGCTGCGCAAGATGGTCGACCGCACCTACAAGGGGCCCGGCGGCATGATCGTCCGCACCGCCGCGCACGGCGCCCGCAAAGCCGACTTCGTGCGGGAGATCGGCTACCTGCAGCGGCTGCACGAGGTGCTGGAGCGGCGCACCGAGCAGACCAAGGCCCCCGGCCTCGTCTTCCAGGAGGCCGACCTGCCGGTGCGCGTGCTGCGCGACGTCTTCCTCTCCGACTTCGAAACGGCGATCATCGACTCGCCGAAGCAGTTCGAGCGGGTGACCGGCTTCTTCCAGCGCACCGCGCCCGAGCTGGTCGAGAAGGTCGAGCTGTACAAGGGCCGCAAGCCGCTGCTCGAGAAATGGGGGATCGACAAGGAGATCGAGTCGACCCTGGTGCGGCGGGTCGACATGCCCTCCGGCGGCTACCTGATCATCGACTACGCCGAGGCGCTGACCGTGATCGACGTCAACAGCGGCAGCTTCACGGGCCGCGGCAAAGGCGGGCTCGAGGAGACGATCACCCGGGTCAACACCGAGGCCGCCGACGAGGTCGTTCGGCAGCTGCGGCTGCGCGACATCGGCGGCATCATCGTCATCGACTTCATCGACATGGCGCGGGCCCGCAACCGCGACAAAGTGCTGAAGACGCTGCGCAAAGCGCTCGACGCCGACAAGTCGAAGAGCTACGTGGTCGAGGTCTCGCCGCTGGGCCTGGTCGAGATGACGCGGCAGAACATCACCGACGGGGTGCGCGAGATCCTCACCGCGCCCTGCCCCACCTGCCACGGCGAGGGCGTCGTCCTCTCCGCGGAGACGGTGGCGCTGGAGGGGCTGCCCAAGCTGCGCGATCTCGCCGCCCGCGAGGCCGAGGCCTTCCTGCTGCGGGTCAACCCGAAGGTCGCGGCGGAGCTGATCGACCCCGACAGCGGCCTCGCCGAGCTGGAGGCCGAGACCGGCAAGCAGTTCCACTTCGAGGGCGGCGACGCGCTGGCGATCGACACCTTCGAGCTGGTCGAGGCGGGAAGCCGCGCCGAGATCGAGGAGCGGGCGCTGCCCTTCAAGGTCGGCGAGGAGGTGCTGGTCAAGATCGAGGAGCCTCACATGTACAACCCCGACGACGCCGTCGCCCGGGTCGACTCCTACGTCGTCAGCGTCAGCGGCGGCGGGCCCTTCGTCGGCGAGCGCAAGCTGGTCCGGATCGAGCGGGTCGAGCGGGCGGCGGCCGTCGCCTCGCTACACTCCGCCGGCTCCGAATCGGGAGACGAGGACAAATGAGCACGTATGCGGTCATAGAGAGCGGCGGCAAGCAGTACAAGGTCGAGAAGGGCGGCTCGCTGCTCGTCGACCGGCTCAGCGCCGAGCAGGGCGAGAAGGTCGCCCTGCGCGCCGTGATGTTCCGCGACGCCGAGGTCGTCGCGACGCCGGGCGAGCTGGAGAAGGTCAAGGTCGAGGCGACCGTGACCGAGCACCTGCGCGGTCCCAAGATCAAGGTCTTCAAATACAAGCCGAAGAAGGGCTACCGGCGGCGCGCCGGGCACCGCTCCGAGCTGACCAGGCTCGAGGTGACCGAGCTGAAGATGCTGACCCGCAAAGCGGAGCCGAAAGCGGAGCCCAAGGCGGCGCCGAAAGCGGAGCCGAAAGAGAAAAAGGCAGCGGCGGCGAAACCGGCGAAAAAAGCGGCGGCCAAACCGAAAGCCACGAAACCGGCCGCCAAGAAACCCGCCGCGAAGAAATCGCCTGCTAAAAAGGGATCTGACGATGGCGCATAAGAAGGGACTCGGCTCCAGCCGCAACGGTCGCGAATCCAACCCCAAGATGCTTGGGGTCAAGGTCTTCGCGGGCCAGAAGGTGAGCGGCGGCGAGATCATCGTGCGCCAGCGCGGCACCCGCTTCCAGCCGGGCGACGGCACCGGACTCGGCCGCGACCACACGATCTTCGCGACCCGCGCCGGCAGGGTCGACTTCAAGCCCTCGCGCAAGGGCCGGACGATCTCGGTTCTTCAGGACTAGGAGGCGCCGGCAGGCCCGTGAGGTGGGAGTCACGTCCTCCCGGTGCTTTAGCGTTTGCACGCCTTGATTTCCGCCGACGACCAAGAGCGAGTGGTCGCGGTGGTCCAGCGGGACTGGGAGGTCGAGGTCAGGTCGAGCCGCTTCCGCGACACCTGCACCGGCAAGGAGCGGGGCCACCGGGTTGCCGACTACGCGGAGGAGCGGACGCTGGCCTTCCTTGCGCAGGATGGCTTTCCTGTCGCCTTCGAGCGGGGCAAGGACGGAGGACCGCGCAGTCGCAGCATGGGGGACGTCTGGCTGGAGTCCGGCGATCCGCCGATCTTCAATCCCGTCAACGTCAAGGCCGGCATAGCGGGGATCGGCGGACAGCCGAACATGGTCTCGCTCAACAAGCTCACCGAAGCTGTGCTCTCTTGCCTGATCGACTCCTATTGGCTGCTGCTGATTCGCTTTGAGGAGCGAGCTTCCGGCTTCGCCCCCCATGTGATGCTCGTGAACATCTTCGACTACCTCGACTTCATGCATTTCGACTCGGGCCCGGGCCAGGTCATGCTCAAGAGCGATGCCTTTTACCGGCATGTCGCCAATGGCCACCGGCCCGAAGCGCTGGACACCGATGACGTGGTGGATCGACTGTTGGAGATGCGCCGCGACGGAGACCGGCGCCTTGCCGAGAATCGGGCGAACCGCCTGCTGATCTTGGAGGCCCGCGCAGGGGCTTTCGATCCGACGCTGCCGGTGGATCAGCGGGAGCTGAAGCTGACGCAGGCACTGCGATGAAGCGCAGCGCAAAGAGGGCGAGACCGGTAAGGCGGCAGCGGGGTCAGTTCATGACGCCTCCCGAGCTCGCAGAGCGTCTGGTGGACGAGCTGGAGTTGGGCCCGGGGGCGAAGGTCCTTGAGCCTTCGTTCGGCGATGGCAGCTTCCTTGTTCCGCTCATAGAACGGTTGATGTCCAGGCAGCGAGGCTCGGCTCGCAGGCGCTTCGAGCGGGTCATGACCGACTGCCTCTTCGGTGTCGAGCTCGATGCGGGTTTCTATGACGAGGCAATCGAGACCATCGAGGATCGCTGGGGGCCGCTTCCCGAGGGACACCATCTGCACCTTGGCGACTACTTTCGCTTCACGCCGGAGCCCCTCTTCCCGGGTTTCGATCTGGTCATCGGCAACCCACCTTTCGGTGGGACCTTTGACGCCGAGATCGAGGACTCCCTCGATCGCAAATACGGGAGCTATCGTGGCCACAAGCTGAAGAAGGAGACGTATTCGTTCTTCGTCGCCAAGGGAATCGAGGAGCTCGCGCCGAATGGTCGCCTGCGGCTGATCTGCAGCGATACGTTCCTGACCATCAAGACCATGCGCGGCCTTCGTGAGTTGCTGCTCGACTCCGGCGAGGTTCGCGTCGAGGACGCGCCGGAGGCGTTCGAGGACACGAAGCAGCCGATGGTGATCTTGGATCTCGCCGCGGGACCGGCTGCCGATGTCGCTCACATTCGTGGTGAGGAGGTTCCCCGCGAAGCGATGGAGCGGACCAAGAACCTCTCCTGGGGTATCAGGATGGAGCATCTTCGCTACTTCGACGGGCCGACCGTGGGGGACCGCATGGTCGCGTCCGGCGGCATGACCATCGGCAAGAACGAGTGGTTCGTCCGGTCGATCGAGCCAGACGGAACGATCGTCGAGCCGTATGCCTTCGAGTTCTTCGACCGCCCGATCACGCTCGAGGGCGAAATCGAGCGGGCAAGGTTGAACCAGCTCTCACAGCGAGGTCTTGCGCAGGCGATCGACCGCGAGCAAAGGGGCGAGATGAGAAGGGCGGTGCGCGTCGTCCGTCGCGCCAGGCCGCGGCGGTTCAATCTGGCGCACCCCGACTACAAGCCCTACAACAAGGCAAACCCGGGGCGGCTCTACGCGGAGCCGACCCATGTCGTCTACTGGAAGGACGATGGCGATGCCGTGCTGACATTCAAGCGGGACGGTCCTTGGTACCTGCACGGGGTTGGGGGGAAGCCGTTCTTCGGCCGCGAGGGGATCACGTGGCAGCTCGTCGCGCCGAGAATCAATGCGCGCTATCTGCCTCCCGGGTTCATCCTCGACAGCGGGGCACCGTGCGCCTTTCTGCGGGAGGGCGCTCCGCGCAGCGAGCTATTCCTGATCCTGGGCTGGCTTCAGACTGACCTGGCGACCGAGCTCCTGAAGGCGGTCATCAACCACACGCGGAACATCCAGGGCAAGGACATCGAGCGGCTTCCGTACCCTCATTGGATCTCAGATTCCCGGCGCTCGGAAGTCGCCGTGCTGGTCGAGCGATCGCTGACGGAGGCGATGAACGGCAAACCAGTTCGAGATGACCTGGCGATGCGCTTGAACGAGATGTTCGCTCCTTCCGAGCTTGCTCGGGCTGCCTAGGCTGCCGTCGTGTGCGAGCCTCCGGGTCCGTGTACGACAAGGCGAAGATCTGGGTCGAAGGCGGGGCCGGCGGCAACGGCTGCGTGAGCTTCCGCCGCGAGGCGCATGTGCCGCGGGGAGGGCCGGACGGCGGTGACGGTGGGCACGGGGGAGACGTCGTGCTGGTCTGCGACGCCTCGAAGCGCGATCTGGCGGCGCTGCGCGGGAGCAAGCACCTGCGGGCGGGGCGGGGCAGGCACGGCGAGGGGTCGAACCGGCACGGCGCCCGGGGTGAGGACCGGGAGGTCCCGGTGCCGGCCGGGACGCAGGCCGAGGCGGTGGACGGCAGCCGCATCGACCTGGTCGAGGTTGGCCAGCGGGCGGTCGTCGCGCACGGGGGGCGAGGCGGCCGCGGGAACAAGCGGTTCACGACGGCGACGCGGCAGGCACCGCGCTTCGCCGAGAAGGGGAACGAGGGGGAGTCGGGCTGGATCGAGCTGCGGCTGAAGCTGCTCGCCGACGTCGGCCTGGTCGGCCTGCCGAACGCCGGCAAGTCCTCGTTGCTGGGGCGGCTGACCAGGGCGGCGCCGAAGGTCGCCGACTACCCCTTCACGACGATCTCGCCGGTGCTGGGGACGATCGAGAGCGAGGACCGGCAGGCGGTGCTGGCCGACATCCCCGGCCTGATCGAGGGCGCCGCCGCCGGCGCCGGGCTCGGGCACGAGTTCCTCGCCCACGTCGAGCGCTGTGCGATGCTCGTCCACCTGGTCGACCTGGCGCCGCTGGAGGGCGATCCCGAGTCCAACTACGAGGCGGTGCGGGCGGAGCTGGCCGCCTACGGGGCCGGGCTCGAGCGGCTGCCGGAGCTGGTCGCCCTCTCCAAGCGCGACCTGCTACCCGCGGAGGAGGTCGAGGCCGCGGTCGCGGAATGGCGGCAGCGGCTGGGCGACCGGGCCCTGGACGTGCTCGCCGTCTCCTCGGCGACCGGCGAGGGGCTG
Organism: uncultured Solirubrobacterales bacterium; assembly: GCA_963696185.1. Lineage (GTDB taxonomy): Bacteria > Actinomycetota > Thermoleophilia > Solirubrobacterales > 70-9 > VRUE01. Next base: position 455,495 of record OY968825.1, on the reverse strand, counting down.
GAGGAGCTGCGCCTCCGCATCCTCGCCGGGCTGCCCGCGGCCCCGGCCCGGCCGGCCGCGGCCCCCGCCGCGGCGGGGGCCGAGTTCGAGGCCGAGCACCGCGTCTACCGGCCGGCCGGCGAGGGCGGCTACTCGATCGAGCGCGAGGAGGACGGCGGCTTCCGGATCGCCGGCCGCGGCGTCGAGCTGCTCTTCGAGCGCCACGACCTCTCCAACGAGGAAGCCCTCGCCTACCTCGAGCAGCGCCTCAACGAGATCGGCGTGATCGCCGCCCTGCGCGCCGCCGGCTTCGAGCCGGGCGACGACGTGCGGGTCGGCGAGCACGAGTTCGAGCTGCATCCGTAGGGATGGGTGGGGGCGCTCATACACTTCTTGCGCCATGACCCTCGTAGTCAAGCTCGGTTCCTCGATCGTCGCCGCCGACGACGGCGAGCTGCGGGTCGACGTGCTCGACTCGGTCTGTGCGCAGGTCGCGGCGCTCGAGCAGGGCGGCGAGCGGGTCGTGCTGGTCACCTCGGGGGCGATCGCGCGCGGCATGCGGCTGCTGGGGCTGGCCGTCCGCCCGCGGGCGATGGACGAGCTGCAGGCGGCCTCGGCGATCGGCCAGGGCGACCTCTTCCACGCCTACGAGCCCGCCTGGCCACGCGCGGGACCCGGGCGGCGCAGGTGCTCCTGACCGCCGCCGACATCGCCGCCCGCACCAACTACCTCAACGCCCGCCAGACGCTGCGGCGGCTGATCGACTGGGGCGTCGTGCCGGTCGTCAACGAGAACGACACGACGGCGACCGATGAGATCAGCTTCGGCGACAACGACTTCCTCGCCGCCCAGGTCGCGATCCTGCTCGACGCCAGGCTGCTCGTCCTGCTCTCCGACGTCGACGGCCTCCACAGGGCCGATCCGCGGATCGAGCCGGGCGCCGAGCTGGTCGCCGAGGTGAGCGACTTCGGCGCCCTGGAGGGGATGGAGATCGGCGACCGCACCTCCGCCTTCGGCTCCGGCGGGATGCGCAGCAAGGTCGCCGCCGCCGAGATGGCGAGCGAGGCCGGCACCCCGACCGTGATCTGCGACGGGACAAGCGACGGTACCCTTGCCGCGGCGGCCGCCGGCTTGCCGGTCGGCACGCGCTTCGCCGCCCAGCTCGGCAAGGCGTCTCCAGCTTCAAGCTCTGGCTCAAGTACGCGAAGCCGGCCCACGGGCGGCTCGCGGTCGACGAGGGCGCGGCGCGCGTCCTGCGCGAGAGCGGCTCCAGCCTGCTGCCGGTCGGGATCGTCGGCGTCGAGGGTGAGTTCGCGGCCGGCGACGCCGTCGAGGTGGCCGCGGACGGGGCGGTGATCGGCAAGGGGATCGTCGACTACGACTCGCGCGAGCTGGCGCAGGTGATCGGCCTGAAGAGCGGCGCGGTGCGGGAGCTGCTGCCGCACGCGGCCGACGAGGTGATCCACCGCGATCGATTCGTGCTTGTCTAGCACTACCCTTAGCGGTCATGGCAGTGACGACGACCAGCGTTGCCGAGACGTGTGCCGCGGCCAAGCGGGCGGCGCGGGCGATGGCGAGTGCCTCCACGGCGGCGAAGGACGCGGCGCTCGAGGCGACCGCGAGGCTGCTGGAAGAGCGGACGCAGGAGGTGCTCGAGGCGAATGCGGCGGACCTGGCTGACGAGCGGGCTTCCGGGCTGACGCCCGCGCTGCGGGACCGGCTGGCGCTGAGCGAGGCGCGGGTCGCGGCGATGGCCGAGGGGGCGCGGGCGGTCGCGGCGCTCGAGGATCCGGTCGGCGAGGAGCTGGAACGGGAAAACGTTGGCCAGCGGGCTGGATTTGAGGAAGATTCGGGTGCCGCTCGGCGTCGTCGCGGTCGTCTACGAGGCGCGGCCGAACGTGACGATCGACTGCGCGGCGCTGACGATCAAGAGCGGCAACGCGATCGTCCTGCGCGGCTCCCACTACGCGGAGCGCTCGAACGGGGCGCTGGCGGCGATCGTCCAGGAGGCGCTGGGCGAGGCCGGCCTGCCGCAGGATGCGGCGCTGCTGCTGGCCGGCGGCGGCCACGGGGACCTGGCCGAGCTGGCGACCCAGGACGCATCTGGTCGACCTGCTGATCCCGCGCGGCGGCGAGGGGCTGAAGGCGGCGCTGAAGGAGGTGGCGACGGTGCCGGTGATCTACGCCGCCGCCGGCAACTGCCACGTCTACGTCCACGCCGACGCCGACCTCGAGATGGCGCGGCGGATCGTCCTCAACGCGAAGACGCAGCGTCCCGGCGTCTGCAACGCGGCCGAGACGCTGCTGGTCGACGCCGCGGTGGCGGACGACTTCCTGCCCGCCGCGCTGGCCGACCTCGCCGCGGCCGGCGTCGAGCTGGTAGGCGACGAGCGGGCGCGGGCCGGCGCGGGCGAGGTCGAGGTGGGGGAAGCCGGCGAGGCGGACTGGGACACCGAGTACCTGGCGCTGAAGCTCGCCGTCGCCGTGGTCGATTCGCTCGAGGACGCGATCGAGCACGTCAACAGCCACGGCACCCGCCACTCGGAGGCGATCGTGACGCGCTCCGAGGAGGCCGCCGCGCGCTTCTCCGCGGGTGTCGACGCAGCGGTCGTCTACATCGAACGCCTCGACCCGCTTCACCGACGGCTTCGAGTTCGGGATGGGGGCGGAGATCGGCAACTCGACCCAGAAGCTGCACGCCCGCGGCCCGATCGGCTTGCGCGAGCTGACCACCTACAAGTACGTCGTCCACGGCGACGGCCAGGTGCGTGAGTAGCGCGCCCGCGGCCGGCATCGGCGTCCTCGGGTCGGCCTTCAACCCGCCCCACCTCGGACACCTGGCGCTGGCGCAGGAGGCGCTCTGGCAGCTCGGCCTCGCCGAGGTGGTGCTGGTGCCGACCGGCGAAGCGCCGCACAAGCGAATCGCCGACGACCCGGGTCGCGAGCTGCGGCTGGCGATGACCAGGCTCGCCGCCGCCGACGACGCGCGCTTCTCCGTCTCCACCCTGGAGGTGGAGCGGGAGGGGCCCTCGTACACCCACGAGACGCTGGAGCTGCTCGCCCGTGAGCGGCCGGAGGCGGAGCTGGTCTTCGTGATGGGCGCCGACGCCGCCGTCGGCCTCGAGAGCTGGCGCCGGCCGGAGCGGGTGGTCGAGCTGGCGCGGCTGGCGGTGGCGCGGCGGGCCGGCGTCTCCGACGCCGACGTGGGCGCGGTGCTGCGCAGCCTCGGCGCCGAGGGGCGGGCGACGATGCTGGAGATGCCCGAGTTCGGCGTCTCCTCCTCGGTGGTGCGGGAGCGGGCCGCGGCGGGCCGGCCGCTGCGCTACCTGGTGCCCGAGGCTGTGGCGCGGTTCATCGAGGAGAAGGGGATCTACGCATGAGCCCGATCGGCTCCGAAGCGCTGGCGCGGCGGCTGGCCGAGCTGGCCGACTCGAAAGGGGCGAGCGACGTCGTCGCCCTCGACATGCGCGAGCTGGTCTCCTACACCGACTTCCTGGCGATCTGCACGGCGCGCAACGAGCGCCAGGCCCGGGCGATCCTCGACGAGGTGAGGCTTCGCCTCAAGCAGGAGCGGGAGCTGCTGCCCAGCGGCGTCGAGGGGAACGGCGCGGCGGGCTGGATCGTCCTCGACTACCTCGACGCCGTCCTGCACGTCTTCACGGCGGAGGCCCGCGAGCGCTACCAGCTGGAGGATCTCTGGCGCGAGGCGCCGCGTCTCGAGCTCGGCCTGCAGGAGGCGCCGTCCGCGGCGAGCGGCTGAGGCCCCGGCGGCAGGCCGGTCCGAACACCTGTTCGAGCGTGGAAATTGCCGTCCGAGGGCTCTCGTACGGTGCCGCGCATGGGTAGCTTCAAGAGGGCTCTCCTCGGCTACCGCCGCCAGGACGTCGACGCGGCGATCGCGGCTCACGACGCGCGGATCTGGGCGCTCGAGCGCGACACCGAGGAGGCCGTCGTGCGCTGGCGGGACGCCGTCGGTGCGGTTGTGCGAGCCGAACACGAGCTGGCCGGCCTCTCCGGGATGGTGATCGAGCGCGAGCGCGAGATCCGCAGTCTCGGCGAGCGGCTGCGCGAAGCGAACGAGCGGCACGACCGCAGCATCGCCTCGCTCGAGTCGGTCGCCGCGCGGCTGGACGAGATCCACGCCCAGGCCCGCGGCCAGGCGACGCGGATCCGGATGAAGGCGCTGCGCGAGGCGGTCGACGTGAGCCGGCGGGCGCAGGAGCTGGCCGACGCCCAGGCGGCGGCGAACGGCGCGGCGGCGAACGGCGGCATGTCGTCGGGCGCGGCGGGGGCGGGGGCGACCGCAAACGGTGCGGCATCCGGCCCAGGCGATGCCCCTGCGCCCGATCCGACCGGGCTCTTCGAGGGCCTGATCAAGGTCGAGATCGGCCCGCTCGGCGACTTCTCCCAGCTGGTCGGCTTCGAGGACGCGATCGGCCGGCTCGGGGCCTCGGAGATCTCGGTGGAACGCTTCTCGGAGGGTCGCGCGACCCTCTCGATGCGCCTCGACGAACCGGTCGACCTCCTTCGCGAGCTGGAAGAGCGCTCACCGCTCGAGTTCCGCGTCCGCCGCACCGCGGCCGACAACCTGATCCTCGACGTAGACGAGGATCCGGGCCCCGAGCAGCAGGCCGCCTGACACCCGCCGCCACCCAGGGAACGGGCGTTGTCACAGAATTGTTAGAAGCCTGTCGCACTCATTTTGCATCTGCGGCTTGACCCGAAACATGTCGTCAGCGAACATACGTTCGTGCACGCCACGAACCACAAGGGCAACGTCGCCGAGCTGGCAATAGCCGCGGAGGCCGCACGCCTCGGCCTCTCGGTCCTTAAGCCGCTGACCGAGCACGAGCCCTATGACCTTGCGCTCGACCTTGGTTCGCGAATGCTGCGTGTCCAATGCAAGTGGGCCGGTCACGACGGCGACGTAGTTCTCATCCATGTCGGTCGCTCGCGAACGAGCCGCCGAGGCTACATCAGAAGCACTTATGGCAAGGACGAAATTGATGCGCTCGCCGCCTACTGCCAGGTGCTGGATCGCTGTTATCTCCTGCCGGTCGAGATGGTGGCCGGACGCTACGCTGTGCACCTGCGCACTTCAGCGGCGCGAAACAACCAGAGGGCAGCGGTAAACTTCGCCGCCGATTACGAGCTTGGGGCTGTAGCTCAGCTGGAAGAGCGCCGCCATGGCATGGCGGAGGCCGAGGGTTCGAGCCCCTCCAGCTCCACTTTCCAACCCGGCGATCGAATCGCCCTCAACTTCCCCGATCGCGACCGCTTCTTGGGCCTGAAGCAGACGGTCGGCATGGACGAGTTCGACGCCAAGCTCGCCCAATACGTCCGCCGCGCGCAAGCGGGCGAGGAGGTACACATCACCCGCTGGGGCCGCCCCGTCGCAACGCTCGGTCCGCCGTCGTCGAAGCAGTGCAGGGCCCAGTAGCAGAACCTCGCTCTTGGGCGAGGTCACTGGATTTCGGCAGGTCGTCGCCATGACGCTGCCGGACAACCGCGCCTCCCGGTGAGTGGCCGACCTGGCAGTGACTTACGCTTCCGCGCATGGCCAACATCTACAAGTCCAGCTTCGAGGGGGACGAGCGCCCGGAAGGGTTCCGTGCAAGGCGCGCGCGAATCGGTTACGAGTTGGGCACTGAGCTGATTGGCGCCAGCCTCTGGGAGGTGCCGCCCGGAGAGGCCGCCTATCCCTGCCACTTCCACTACGCAGACGAGGAGCTGGTGATCGTCCTCTCCGGGCGCCCCAGCCTCCGAACTCCCGAGGGCATCCGGGAGCTGCAAGAGGGCGAGGCGCTTCGCTTCCCGCTTGGCGAAGAGGGGGCGCATCAGATTCTCAACCGAACAAGCGAGCCGGCGAGGTTCCTTGCGATCAGCAGTCACGGATGTCCCGATGTCGTCGTCTACCCGGACTCCGACAAGATCGGTGTCGGTGAGCGTCTGCCCCGGGGCGGCGGGTTGCGGGCCTTCTTCCGACGTGGCGACGCGGTTGACTATTTCGAGGGAGAGCGCCCCAACCGGGATTGAGGCAGGCATGAGCTGCTGGATTATCCGCGGCGGCACCGCTGCCGACATCGGGGCGACGCTCGCGCTATGGGGCCTAGCCGAGGCCCTTCCGTCTGCGACGGACTCCGAGCAGGCCCTCGGGCACTTGCTGGACTGCGATCCCGAAGCGTTGCTCCTGGCATTCGCGGGTGAGGAGGTCGTCGGTTCGCTGATCGTCACCTGGGACGGATGGCGCGGCAGCTTCTACCGGCTTGCGGTCCATCCCGAATGGCGCCGCCAGGGCATCGCCACGGCGCTGATCCGAGCCGGCGAGGAGCGGCTGCGAGAAGTGGGGGCGATCAGGCTGACCGCGATCGTCGTCAGCGAAGAGCGTGACGCGATGGCGCTCTGGCAGGTGATGGGATACGAGCGCCAGCCCGGCACGAGCCGGTTCGTGCGAATGCTGACCCGCTGATGTAGCAGCGGGGCGCTGGGTGGAGGAGGTCCAAGGGCGGTGCCGAGTCGACGCTCGTACGCTTGCACTGTCTAGCTTGGCGTTGAGGAGATGCGACTAACCGCGGCTCTCAGCTCGTGAAGCGAACTCTGCGCAAGAAGCTGGCGGCGTTCAGGCGGCCCGTCGCCATCGAGCCACGTGACGGTTCCCGGCCAGTAGGGGCCGCGCGGCAGTTCGGGATCGTCGAACGCCGCGGGGAAGACCCAGCTGCCGGTGTTGTGCAGGTAGCCCCCACTCGGCAGGCGCCACTCAGTCTCATCCAGACCGGGGCCGTCCCAGTGGGTGTGTCCGACGATCAGGTGCTCCGCTTCCAGTCGCAGGCAGCGGGCGAGCTCGGTGGCGGCGTCGATACCAGTGCGGGAGATCGCCGCTGGCGAGAAATCGGCGCGGAAGTCGGCGCCGAGGGCGCGGTTGGCCGTCCATAGGCCAGCGGCGATCGCGGGTCGCACCACGCCGCGGAGCACGCGGCTGTCGCTGCCGTCGTTGGCGACGGCGCCGCGCCATATCCGGGCGACCTGGCCGGTCGCCCAGGAACCGAGGCCCGCCTGGGCGAGGGCAAAGGCGAACCGGTAAAAGGGGCGCATCATGCGCTCGTAGTGGGCCGGCCCCGGCTGGCGTGGCAGTGGCCCGAGGACGCGCATGGTGGCAGCAACGGCAAGGCACTCAAGCCGCGGAAGCTTGCGGTGGCAGTCCATGTAGTGGCCGTGGGTCGCGTAGACGTCCTCGCGCAGCCAGATTCCCGGGTAGGCGATCTCCAGCTTGGAATCTCCGAGCCAGGCGGCGATCAGCCTCGCCGGCTCATCGACCGGCGGGCTGCGGTGCTCCAGGCCGAGCCCCTGTTCATTGATGGCGAGCTGCTCCAAGAGAGGCTTAGCGAGGCGATAGTCGTGATTGCCGGGTACGAGGACCACGCGGCGGCCGACCATCGCCTCCCCGAGCTCTCTGAACAGCGGCTCGGAGGCAGCCAGCGCTTTGGAGAGTGGCAGGTCGAGGAGCTCAAGCACATCACCGAGCAGGATGAGGCGGTCGGCCCCGGCTACCTCCTCCAGCAGGAGCCGCCGGGTCGGCAAATCGCGTAGCAGGTCGATCCGGGAGGCACTGCCGAGGTGCAGGTCGGAGACGATGGCAGTACGCACGGCGGACGAACCTATCCTGTTTGACCGTTCAGGCCTGCACGTCTCGAAGCCGAGACAACGAAGGCGGCTCCTCGGCGATCCATAGGTCAGATGCAATCCTGCGCTGCGTCGCCCCCCTCCAGCCCCGCGCCGGGCCAGTCTGCCGCCAGCATCGAGTAGATGATGTTGTCGAGGTAGCGGCCGTCGACCAGTTCGGCCTGGCGCAGGATTCCCTCCGGGCGAAAGCCGAGCCGCTCGGGGATGGCCCTGCTACGGCGATTCTCAGCGGCGGCGCGAATCTCGACGCGGTTGAGCTCCCAGACGGACAGCGCATGATCGACGAGAGCCCGCACCGCCTCGGTCATCGTCCCCTTGCCCTGATGCTCCTCGTCGAGCCAGTAGCCGAGGTTGGTCGAGCGATTGCTCCAATCGACACCGACATAGCCGATCACGCCCGCGATGTCTCCCTCGCAAACGATGGCCGTCTGGAAGCCGTCGTTGCCGGTGAGCTGCTCTTCGGTCTTGCGGATGAATCCGAGCGTGTCCTCGAAGGTCTGGCCGGCTGCCCACGGAAGCCAGCGGGCGAGGTAGGCGCGGTTCGCCTCGATCAGTCGGTGCAGCTCCGGCGCATCGGATTCATCAAGGAGGCGAAAGTGGGATGTATTCAAGATGGAGAACAACATCGCTCTCAAACTGGCTCTCGAGAGCCGTGCTGCGCGTCGAAGAAGAGCATCGGCCCCGAGCGCCTCATGCTGGATACCTCGAAGCCGGCGCTGGCAAGCCAGGCTTCGACCTCGGGCTGAGTTCCTACCTGGCCGAAGTCGCCGGAGCCGGGCCGAATCAGGAGTCGCTGGCGCAAACTGTCGCTTCCCCGGACGAAGCAGGAACCGACGAGGCGGCCGCCGGGCCTGAGGACGCGGGCGGCCTCGGCGAGCGCTGCCGCGGGGTCGTCGAAGCAGTGCAGGCCCCAGAAGGAGAGGAACAGGTCGGTGCTGTCGGATGACACGGGAAGGCTGGTCGCGTCCCCCTCGATGAACTCCACGCTGACAAGGCCGCGCGCTTGTGCTCGCCTACGCGCCCGTCGGATCATCGACGGGGAGAGGTCGGCCGCTACGTAGCGGACCTTGGCGTTCGAGCGGAGAGCACGCAGCGCCGGCCCGGCTCCGCACGGGCAATCGACGATCGTCCCGCCATCCGCGACCTCGGCGACTGCGCTCATGCTGTCGTAATAGGGCTTGCTGTCACCACCCCATACGGCTCGGCCGATCAGGCGGCTCAAGCCGGGCCTCTCCATGTAGGCGCTGTAGGCAACGCCGAAAGGTGAGGCGTAGAAGTCCCCGCGCGCCATCGACCGGCAGTTTAGGCTCAGCGCCTGATCATTCACCAATCCACACCTTCTGGAACTGAAATCCGGTCCAGAACTGTTTTGCACCGCACCGAGAACGTCGCCGGTTCGAGTCAGCTCAACTCGCCTTCGACGGTGGGACGTTCTGGTTCAGGTGGAAGAGGTTGGTCGGGTCGTGGCGGTCCTTGAGAGCCTGCAGGCGGGCGAACTTCTCGGCACCGTAGGCTGCCTGCACCCGCTCCTCGCCCTCGGCGGAGAGGAAGTTGATGTAGGCGCCGCCGGTCAGCGAGGGCTCGATCTCGGCGTAGAACCGGTGCGCCCAGTCGACGTGGGAGTCGAGCCCGCCCGGCTCGTGTGTCAGGGCGATGATGTTGAGCACGAAGGGCGCCTGGCGCTCCCCGTAGGCGGTCTCCCCCTCGGCCACACGGGCAACCGCGCCCCCGAAGTGGTGGACGTGGATCTCCGAGGCGGGAGAGGTCGCGTCCTGGTGGTGGCGAACCGCGGTCTCGATCGCATGGTCGTCGAGCTCGCGCAGGTAGCCCGCCTTCATGTAGGCCTCGGTTCCGTGCGGGTAGAGCGCGTCGATCAGGCTCTGCATCTGGACGTAGGGCATCGGGCCGATCAGATCGGCGACGGGATCGCCGAGCTCACGCAGCGGCTGCATCGCCTTCGCCCCCTCCTCGGGCGCGCCGGAGTGACAACCGATCAGGGCGACCAGCTTCCTGCCGTGCCACTCCTCGGGCAGGAAGGGAGCCGGCGGCGCCGTCAGCAGGTTGGCCACGGTGGTCAGCTCGTCGGGGACGTCCCGCACGAAGTCGCGGTAGAAGCGCAGGATCTCCTCCGCCCGCTCGCCGGGGTAGAAGACCGGGCCGGCGGTGACGGTCGGGCCGACCGGGTGCAGGTCGAACTCGAAGGCGGTGACGACGCCGAAGTTGCCGCCGCCGCCGCGCAGGCCCCAGAAGAGGTCCGGGTTCTCCGTCGCGCTCGCGGTGAGGAGCCGGCCGTCGGCGGTGACCACCTCGGCCGAGCGGAGGTTGTCGCAGGCCAGGCCGTGCTTTCGCATCAGCCAGCCGATCCCGCCGCCCAGGGTGAAGCCGGCGACGCCGGTGGTTGAGACCAATCCTCCGGTGACGGCGAGGCCGTGCTCCTGGGTGGCGGCGTCGAACTCCCCCCAGATGACCCCGCCTTCGGCGGTGGCGGTGCGCTCGCCCTCGTCCACCCTTACGCCCTTCATCGGCGAGAGGTCGATGACGATGCCGTCGTCGCAGGTCGAGAAGCCGGGGATGCTGTGACCGCCGCCGCGCACCGCCACGTCCAGCCCCTCGCTCCGCGCGAAGCCGATCGCGTGACGCACGTCGGCGGCGTCCGCACAGCGGGCGATCACCGCCGGACGGCGATCGTGGGCGCCGTTCCAGATCGAGCGAGCCTCGTCATAGCCGGCGTCATCGGGTCGGATCAGGTCCCCATGCAGCCCCTCCTCGAACTCCTTCAGCGTTGCCGCTCCAAGCACTCTTCGCGTCGCCATGTTCGCCTTCCTTCTCGCTGGATGGTTGGGACCGTCTCTCGACGATGCCCAACGAGGCTACGGGTCACCTCTTAGCAGCGGCTTTGCAGCGCCTTAGCCTGAATCCACCGATTCACCATCAGCGATAAAGGAATCGCCGTCCGCGAACGTGCGAGTGGTGAAGATCGCCGGATCGCAGGGGCACTCCGCGCCGGCGAGCTGGGTAAAAGCCATTCCCAGCCGCCCGTCGGCCGAGAATGAGCAGCCCACGGCACCGAGCGATTCGGCGGGTGAGGCGAGCCGGTGAAGAGGGAGTTCAGACTGCGACTGGCAGTGCCCGGATCCGTGTCAGCGCCTCCACGAAGGCCTCCTGCCAGGGCCAACGGGCCGGCAGGTGAAGGGTCCAGCGGCGGGCGCTGCGGGTCAGCCGGCCGGGGAGCTCGAGCAGGCGGCGGCGCAGGGTGCGCGCCGTGCGAACGGTCTCGCCGGGCAAGCCGAGGAGTGCGGTCCAGCGCGCCAGGTTGTGCGCTAGGGCGCCGATCACCGTCCAGGCGCTGTTGGCGCAAAACACACCGGAGGGGAAGTGGGCGAGCGCCTGGTCCTTCAGGTCGCGGATCGTCAGCTCCACGACGGCGTGCGCTCGGTGCTCGGCCTCCACGACCTGCAGCGGCTCGGTGCGGTTGGTGATGAACGGGAAGTAGCGCCAGTCCGGCCAAAGCTCGGCTTGCGGCCCGATCAGGCGAGTGCGCCGGACGATCAACCGCCGCCCACCGGCCCTCGTCTCGGCGATCTGAGCCTCGCCGCCAGCGGGGTAGTCATCGAGCGGGCGCCAAGCCGACTCGGGGATCTTCGCGATCGCCTCGGGAACCCAGAACTGCATGCGCACGCTGATCGAGTAGGCCCAGCCGGCTTTTTCCAGGCGAGCGATCAGCTTGCGGTTCCAAAACGCCGAGTCGGCGCGTAAGAGCTTCTCGCCGCCGGCGCCCGCGCGAGCGACGCGGGCGATCAGCTCCTCGGCGAAGCGCACGACTCCCCGCGAGCTGGCGGCGGAGCCTTTGCGCAGCCGCACGTGCAGCACCTCGCCGGTGTCGGCGCGGGAGGCCAAGAGCGGGTGGTAGCCGCGCTGTTTGGTGTAGCCGAAGCCGACACCCTGCTTGGCGTAGCCGTGCACCTCGCCGATGAAGCTGTCGACGTCGACCACCAGCCGCTCCTCCCCGGGCCCTGCGCCCGCGCGCCAGGCGCGGGTCAGGGCCTCGCCCAGGACCTTGTCGAGCTGGCGCACGTGCCCGAAGGTGAAGGCGCGCAGGAAGGTGCCGAGCGTCGACGGCGCGGGCAGCCAACCCCCCAGCAGCCGCGGGGTGCGGCCGGCGCGCAGCACCTCTGTGTCGTCGATCGAGTCGGCGCCGAGCAACATCGCGTAGAGGAGCGCCATCACCTTGCGGCCCGCGTTGGCCGCCCCGGGACGATCGCGAGGTAGCCGCACCAACCGGGCGATCAGGCCCTCGATTCCCAACCGCTCGGCAAGCGTCGCGACCAGCGCGATCCCGGCCCCGGAAACCACACGCTCATCGTCAAAGACGACCTGCAGGCCGTCGAGTCCGACCGCCCCGTCATCGTGCACCATCTGAGTGACCTCCTGACTCGGGCCGCGGCTGCCTCAATCAGCCGCTCTAAAGCCCTTTCAGGAGGTCATTCTTCGTTCGGGGGCGGACGGATCGGTGGATCGAGGCTTAGGTCGAGTCAATCGACTGTCGCGCTCTCCGCCGCAGTTCCCCAGCCGGCCTCCAGCTCCCGGCAGTACGCCGTGCCGGCGTCGCCGCCCAGCAACTCGAAGTGCCGGGTCGCTCGGTCGAGCCACCCCCGCGCTGCCACCGGTTCGTCTTCCTCCGCCGACATCGCCGCGAGCACGGCCAGCGCCCAGCCCTCCTGGTGCATCGACTCGACACCCCCGAATATCGAGGCGGCGGCCTCCAGATGGGCGCGGGCATCCGGTCGGTCTCCGGCGCAGAGTGCCACGTTCGCGAGGCTGAGCTCGGCGGCGCTGAGGCCGATCAGGTCGTCGTTCTCGGCAAACCAGCTCCGGCTCTGCTCGCCCGATGCTCGGGCGCCGGTCGAGTCGCCGGAGCGAGCAAGGAGCATGGCCAGGCACGCGAGCGTGATCCCAGCGCCGCGCCGGTCGCCGACCTCCTGCCGAAGGGCGAGGCTGCGGTTGAGCAGCGCCCGCCCAGGCTCGAAGTCGCCGCTGGAGCGGGCCAGGTTGCCGAGCGCATTGAGCGCGTATGCCTCCCCCTGCCTGTCGCCGAGCCGCTGGAAGCGGGCGAGACTCTCCTCGAGCAGCTCTCCCGCATGTGTGAAGTCCCCCTCGGCCCGATCCACCACGGCCAGGTTGACCAGGATGTAGGCCGCTGCCGCCTCTCCACCCACCCGGCGCGCCACGATCACCGTGTCCTCCTGCAGCAACAACGGGTAGCCGGTCTCGCGCTCGACCGAGATCAAGCCGTAGCTCAGCGGCCAGAGCGCCGGGCGCGACTCGGCGACCAGCTCGCCGACCTGTTCCAGCGCGGCTTCGAGCTGTTGCCGCGCTCGCGGGTACTCGCGGCGAAACCAGGCCGCGATGCCGCGAGTGTGCGCGGCCCACGCCGGCGGTCGAGCCGTGGGGAGATCGTCGACGACCAGTTCCCCGTGCTCGCCCAGCAGCGCCTCGATGTCCTTTTCGCCACTGACGATCGTGCGATAGGCGGCCGACACCTCGACCGCGTCGAACATTCCGGCGTGATCGTCGAGCTCGCGAAAGATCGCCACGCTCTCGGCCCCGAACTCGTGGATCCGCCCATGGACCCCGCGGCGCAGGCCGACGAGGCAGGCGGCGAGCAGGGCGCGGGCGCGAACCGCCGTGTGCTCGGGCGCCGCCGCCAGCGACGCGTCGAGCCAGCGGTATCCCTCGGCAAGGTACCCCCGCATCAGCCAGAAGCGCCAGAGGGCGACGGCGAGCCGCAGCCCGATCTGCGGGTCATCGGCCAGCGCCGAGGCGAGGGCGGCGCGGAGGTTGTCGCGCTCCAGGTCCAGCCGCCGAAGCCGGTCCCTCGCCGGAAGATCGCCGGCGGGCGTGGGGTCGCTCTCGGCCAGCTCGAGGTACCAGTCGCGATGGCGGCGCTCGAAGGCGTCGCGCTCGCCTGCCTCCTCGAGCTGCTCTGCGGCGTACTGCCGCACGGTCTCCAGCAGGCGGTAGCGGCGATCACCGGATCCCTCCTCGACGTGCACGAGCGACTTGTCGATGAGCCGGCCGAGCAGGGCGACGGCCTCGCTGCGCTCCAGCGGATCCTCGGCGCAGACGTCTTCGGCCGCCTCCAGGCCGAAGCTCCCGGCGAACACCGAGAGGCGCCGCAACAGCACCTGCTCGTCGGCGTCGAGCAGCTCGAAGCTCCAGGCAAGCGTCGCCCGCAGCGTCTGCTGGCGGGTCATGGCCGTGCGAGCGCCCGCCGAGAGCAGGTCGAGCGAGTCGTCGAGACGCTCGACGATCTGGGCGGGCGTCAGGACGCCGATCCGCGCCGCCGCAAGCTCGATCGCCAGCGGCATCCCGTCGAGGCGGTGGCAGACGGCGGCGATCGCGATCGCGTTGTCGTCGTCCAGCTCGAATCCGGGAGCGGCCTGGCCCGCCCGGGCGGAGAAGAGCCGCACCGACTCCGCCTCCGACAACTCGTCCGACGACGAGCGGTCGGTCAGCTTCGGGAGCGAGAGCGACGGGACCCGCCAGGTCACCTCGCCGGGAACGCGGAGTGGCTCGCGGCTGGTTGCCAGCACGGTGAGGCGGGGGCAGCGGCGGAGCAGCGCCTCGACGAGATGCGCGACAGACTCCACCAGGTGCTCGCAGTTGTCGAGCAGGAGCAGCTGCTCGCGATCCCCGATGTGCCCGGCGAGCGCGATCTCGGGGGCGCGGCCGGAGGCAAGCCGCGTGTCCAAGGCCTGGGCGATCGCGGGCCCGATCAACTCGGGCTCGCCGAGCGCCGCCAGCTCCACCGCCCAGACCCCGTCGGAGAAGTCCTCGAGCCGCTGCCCGGCGAGCTCCAGCGCGAGCCTCGTCTTGCCGCAACCTCCCGCACCGGTCAGGGTGAGGAGCCTCGAGTTGCGCAACAGCGCGACGATCTCGGCCAGCTCGCGCTCCCGACCGATGAAGCTCGTGAGCTGCTGGGGGAGGTTGCTCGGGCGCCGGTCGCTCGATGCCGCTTCGACCTGGGCAGGCCGTCGATCCGGCTCAGCCTCCAGGCTGCGCGTGAGCATTCCCTGGTAGAGACGGCGGGTCTCGTCGTCGGGCTCGTCCTCGAACTCGCGGCGCAGCCCCCGCTTCAGCTCGTGAAACTGGGCCAGCGCCTCCTGCCGGCGCCCCCCGCTTGCGTACAGGCGCATCAATGCCCGATGCGCGGGCTCGTGCAAGGGCTCATCGACAAGGACCTCTCGCAGGCGGCCGATCGCCGCCTCCCGATCGGCCGGCGCCTCGAGCTCGGCCAGCTCGATTCCCAGCGCGAGGCGAAGCTCGTGCAGGGCGGCGCGTCGCGATGCGGCCCACTCCTCGTAGCGGTCCTCGGGCAGCAGCTCACCGTCGTAGGAGTCGAGCGCCACCCGATAGGCCTCGGGGTTGTGTTCTTCTCGTGCCCTCGCGGAAGCCTCCTCGAAGGCGACGACGTCGATCCGAACCGGATCGTGGGGGCAGAGAGCCATCACGTCCTCGTGCAGCTCCAGGTAGCGGCGGCCCTCACGGCCGGTCGAGTCGAGCGCGCGTCGCGCTGCGAAGATCGCCTGATGTAGGTTGTTCCGGGCGGAGGCGGGATCGCGGCTTGCCCAAAGCAGCTCGGCGGCTTGGTCCGCATGGAGGCGCTGCTCGGGCGCGAGCGCGAGCAGCTTGACCAGGGTCTTGGCCTTGCGCAGTCGCCAAGCGTCATCGGGGATGGCGTCACCGCTCAGGGTGACTGAGAACGCCCCGAGGAGGCTGATGCACAACACCTCATCGCCCATCCATGTGCCCTTTCGTCCCGGGGCCTGCGCACATGCTCAAAATACTCCGCCTCGAGCCTCGGCCAACCTCAAATCGTCAGTCTTCGCTGCCGATGATTGAGCGATGAGCGCTGCCAACGAGCATGTCTTCTCGCACGGGATGCGGGACACGCGGCGGGCGTTCGAGGCGTGGAACGAGGGGCCGTGGGCGGTCCTGCGCGGCTGGCTGGCGCTCAGCCTGGCGATCGCGCTGACGCTGCTGGGGGCGGTCTGGTTCGTGGCGGGGGCGCTGACGCCGGACATCACGCCGGTCCACCTGGCGGGCCTGACCGAACCCCCGCATCCCGCCGACCTGCTGCCGATCCTCTGGCGCAACTCGCTGGTCCTGGCGCTGCACGCCACCGCCTGCGTCGCCGGCTTCATCGCCGGCGCCTCGATGCCGCTCGCCGCCGCGCAGCGCCGCGGCCTCTCCCGCTGGATCCACGTCAAGGCGGGCGAGTTCGCGATCCTCTTCGTCTGCGCCGTCACCCTCTTCTCGCTCTCCACCCAGGCCCTCTTCCTCGGCTTCCAGGGCGCCACGCTCGCCTACCAGCTCCACATCTCCGAGGCGCTGCTGCTGCTCAGCGTCCTACCGCACGCGATTCCCGAGCTGACCGCCCTCTTCCTGCCGCTCGCCGCCTGGCTGCTCGCCAGCCGCCGCGGCGAGTGGAATCAGCTGCTCGCCGCGACCTTCGTCACCGTCCTGCTCGCCGTCCCGACCCTCGTCGTCGCCGCCACGGTCGAGGTCTACGTCTGGCCCCACATCCTCGAGGCGATCTCGCCCGTCTTCTGAGCGGCGCGGCTCAGTCCTCGTCGTCGTAGCCGGCGACCTCCGCCAGCTGGTCCCCGTAGAGCTCGGCCACGGCGACCGGCGGCGACTGCACCGAGACGCAGGCAAGCTCCGTGTCGCCGTCGTTGGCGACCGCGTGGTCGGTGGCGGGCGAGACCAGGATCAGGTCCCCCTCCTCGACGCGCTGCGTGTCGCCGGCGACCGACATCGTGCCGGAGCCCCGCACGACGACGTAGACCTGCTCGGCATCCTCGTGTGAGCGCAGCCCCTGCTCCGCCCCGGCCGGGATCTCCAGCCAGGTGACGGAGATGTTGCGCGCGCCCATTTCCCCGGCGTCCATGAGGACGCGGGTGCGGAGTCGGCGCCATTCCTCCACCGGAGCCTCTGCTAGCCGCCTGACGAGCATGCGGGCCGCTTTCTAGCAGATAGTCGCCGAAGACCCGAGATGCGCAGGTTCGAAGGGGGCCTCAGCGAACCACGAGGTTGACGAGCTTGCCCGGCACGACGACCTCCTTGACGACCTCCCTGCCGTCGAGGTGGCGGCGCACCTTCTCGCTGGCCCGGGCGAGGGCGAGCAGCTCCTCTTCGGGTGCGTCGGCGGCGGCCTCGATGCGGTCGCGCAGCTTGCCGTTGACCTGGACGACCAGCGTCACCGTGTCGCTCGCCAGCAGCGCCGGATCGGCCTGCGGCCAGGGCCGCTCCCAGACGCGGTCGCCGTTCAGCCTCTCCCAGACCTCGGCGCCCAGGTGCGGGGCGAAGGGGAAGATCAGCGAGGCGGCGGTCGCGGTGGCGAAGCGAACCGCGGCGGCCCCGGCCGGGTCGGCGAAGAGCGCCTCCTTGACCCGGTAGGCGTCGTTGACCAGCTCCATCACGGCGGCGATCGCGGTGTTGAACTGGAAGCCGCGCTGGAAGTCGCGCGTCACCTTGTCGATCGCCCAGTGGGCCTTGGCGAGCAGGGCGCGCGCTTCGCCCGCCGCCGCCCCTGTGTCGCCCTCGGCCGTCTCCAGCCCCTCGACCTCCTCGCAGAGTCGCCAGAGGCGCGAGAGGAAGCGATTGACCCCCTCCACCCCCTCGTCGGACCAGTCGCCGCCGCGCTCCGGCGGGCCCATGAAGCAGACGTAGGTGCGGGCGGTGTCGGCGCCGTAGCGCTCGACGTACTCGGCCGGGCTGACCGTGTTGCCGCGCGACTTCGACATCTTCGCCCCGTCGCGGGTGATCATCCCCTGCGTGAAGAGGTTGGCGAACGGCTCCTGCACGCCCAGCTCGCCGACGTCGGCCAGCGCCTTGGTGAAGAAGCGCGCGTACATCAGGTGCAGGATCGCGTGCTCGACGCCGCCGATGTACTGGTCGACCGGCAGCCAGTGGTCGGCGGCGGCGCGGTCCCAGGCGGCGCGGTCGTTGCGCGGGTCGAGGTAGCGGATGAAGTACCAGGAGGAGTCGACGAAGGTGTCCATCGTGTCGGTCTCGCGCCGCGCCGGCCCACCGCAGCGCGGGCACTCGGTCGCCACCCAGTCCTCGGCGGCGGCCAGCGGGCTGCGCCCCTGCGGCGCGTAGTCCTCGATCTCCGGCAGCTCGACCGGCAGCTTGTCGTCGGGCACCGGGACGATCCCGCACGCCTCGCAGTAGACGACCGGGATCGGCGCTCCCCAGTAGCGCTGGCGCGAGACCAGCCAGTCGCGCAGCCGGTAGTTGACGGCGGCCCTGCCGCGCCCCTCGGAGGCGAGCCAGGCGACGATCTCCTCGTAGGCCTCGCGGTTGCCCTTGCCGTCGAAGCGGCCCGATCCGGTCATCGCCCCGTCGCCGGCATAGGGCAGGCCGTCGTCGTCGCGCGCGCTCTCCGGGTCGACCCCCTCGATCACCCGCCGCACCGGCAGGTCGAAGGCCCTGGCGAACTCGTAGTCGCGCGAATCGTGGGCGGGCACCGCCATGATCGCCCCGGTCCCGTACTCCATCAGCACGTAGTCGGCGACGAACATCGGGATCTCCTCGCCGTTGACCGGGTTGACGACGCTGCGGCCGAGCGGCACGCCGGTCTTCGGACGGTCCTCGTCGCCGCGCTCCTCGACCGACTCGCGCGCGACCCGGTTGACGTACTCGCGCACCTCCGCCTCGGCGGGCGTGCCGGCCACCAGCCGCTCCAGCTCGGGGTGCTCGGGGGCTAGGACGAAGAAGGTGGCGCCGAAGAGCGTGTCGGGGCGTGTCGTGAAGACGGGGAAGTCGAGGTCGAGCTGCTCGCAGCGGAAGACGACCTCGGCGCCCTCCGAGCGCCCGATCCAGTTGCGCTGCATCGTGATCACGTGCTCGGGCCAGGACTCGAGCAGCTCGAAGTCGGCGAGCAGCCGCTCCGCGTACTCGGTGATCCTGAAGAACCACTGCTCGAGGCGGCGCTGCTCGACCGGCGTGCCGCAGCGCTCGCAGCGGCCGTCGACGACCTGCTCGTTGGCGAGCACGGTGGCGTCGTTGGGGCACCACTGGACCGGGGCCTCGGCGCGGTAGGCGAGGCCGCGCTCGAGCAGCCGCAGGAAGATCCACTGGGTCCAGCGGTAGTACTCGGGCGTGTGGGTGCCGAGCTCGCGGGACCAGTCGATCGAGATCCCCCACTCGCGGAACTGGCGGCGGAAGGACTCGATCGAGCGCTCGGTCGCCGCGCGCGGCGGCTCGCCCGTCTTGATCGCGTTGTTCTCGGCCGGCAGGCCGAAGGCGTCGTAGCCCATCGGGTGGATCACCTCGAAGCCGTGGCGGCGGCGGAAGTGGGCGATCGCGTCGCCGACCGCGTAGCACTTGAGGTGGCCGACGTGGGGCTCGCCGGAGGGGTAGGGCAGCATCTCCAGCACGTAGGCCTTCGGCTTGGAGGCCTCGAACCCCGGCTGACCGGGGTTGGCGACCTCCCAGGTCCGCTCCTCGGCCCAGACCCGCTGCCACCTCGCCTCGATCGCCTTTGGCTCGTATCCCGGCATGGACGGCGATCTTACGAGGGCCGCACCCCGCCTGCTCGGCACGACCCGGTCGCAATCGGGTTGCTGAATTGTTCGATTGCGCGCGCCACGCGCGCGTCGAGGCGGTGGACGCTTCCGTCCATGCCCGATCTCTCCCGTTCCCAGGTGATCGTCTACGGCGCGGTGGCGGTCGCGCTGCTGCTGGTCGGGGCGCGGGCGATCCGCGCCGAGGGCAGCGCCGGGCCGTCCTACTCGTCCTCGCCGAAAGGCTCGTCCTACTCGTCTTCGAATGGCTCCGGCGGAGGCGGCGGCTTCAGCCTGCGCAGCGGCGGCCCCGACGTGGTCGTCGACGTGGCCGGGGCGGTGCGCCGCCCGGGGGTCTACAGGCTGCCGGCCGGGGCGCGGGTGATCGACGCGGTCGAACGGGCCGGCGGCGGCGCCGCGGCGGCCCGGCTCGAAACGGTCAACCTCGCGGCGCGCCTCGCCGACGGCCAGCAGGTCGTCGTCCCCGGGTCGGATGCGGGCGGCACGGCGACCGAGGCCGGCGCCGCGCCCGGCGCGAGCGGCCCGATCAGCCTCGGCAGCGCGACGGTGGGACAGCTCGACACGATCGACGGGATCGGGCCGGTCACCGCGCGGAAGATCGTCGAATACCGCGACCTGCACGGCGGCCTCTCCTCGGTCAACCAGCTCGACGAGGTGAGCGGGATCGGCCCGGCGACGATGGAGTCGCTGCGCGCCCGCCTCCAGCCCTGAGCCGCGATGTGGCGGGACGGGCGCCCTGCCGCGCTCCTGCTGCTCGGCGTCGCCGCGGTCGTCGCCCTCGCGCTGGCCCACGCGGGGGAGATCCGGGTGCGGGCCGCCGCCGCCCTCGGCAGGGGGATGCCGGCGCGGGAGGCGGAGCTGGCGCGCGGCTTCGTGCTCGGCGAGGACGAAGGGATCGACCGGCAGACGACCGAAGACTTCCGCCGCTCCGGGCTCAGCCACCTGCTTGCCGTCAGCGGTCAGAACGTGGCGCTGCTCGCCCTGCTGGCGATGCCGGTCCTGGCCGGGCTCGGCATCGGCCTCCGCGCCCGCCTCGTCTGGGTCCTCGGCCTGATCGCCGTCTACGTGCCGCTTGCCGGGGCCGGCGCCTCGATCCAGCGAGCCGGCGTGATGGGGGCGCTGTCGGTGCTGGCGACGCTGGCCGGGCGGCGGGCCTCGCGCCTCTACGCGCTGGCCCTGGCGGCGCTCGTCACCCTGGCGATCGACCCCGGCGTCGCAACCGACGTCGGCTGGCAGCTCAGCTTCGCCGCGGTGCTCGGCATCCTCCTCCTCGCCTCGCCGCTGCGGGAGGCGATCACGGCGCGGATCGGCGCGCGAGGCTGGCGCCGCGCCCTCGCCGAGGGCGCCGCGATGACGACCGCCGCGACGCTCGCCACGGCGCCGCTGGTCGCCTTCCACTTCGGCGCGCTCTCCGCGACGACGCTGCTCGCCAACCTGCTGGCGCTGCCGGTCGTGGCGCCGGCGATGTGGCTGGGGATGCTCTCGGCCGCCGCCGGCCAGGCGGCGGGCCTTCCGGTCGAGGCCTTCAACTCCGTCAACGCCCTGCTGCTCGGCTACATCGCCCAGGTGGCGGCCTGGTGCGGGCGGCCTCGCTGGGCCTACCTCGAAGTGCGCCTCGGCCTCGCGGGGCTGATCGCCTCCTATCTCGGAATCGCCGCCGCGACCGTGCTCGCGCTGCGCTGGGGGCGGAGGCGGCGGATCGCCGCGCTGCGCCGCCGATCTCCGAGCACAGGCAGCGGCACCGCTCTTCGGCCCCGCGCGCGGTCGCCCTTCCTTTCCCTATGCGGAAGAAAGGGCGACCGCGGTGGGCGCCGCCTTGTCCCGGTGGCGGCTCTCGGCGTCGCGTTGTTCGTCTGGGCGCTGTCCGCTCGAGGGGGCGGCGCCGGAGTCGCCGCCCCGCCCGGCCTGCGGGTCGAGGTGCTGGACGTCGGCCAGGGTGACGCGATCCTCCTGCAGCCGGCCGGCGCTCCGGCCGTCCTCGTCGACGGCGGCCCGCCCGGGGACGGCCTCGCGGCCAAGCTTCGCGCCGCCGGCGTCGAGCGGCTCGGCGCCGTCGTCGTCACCCACGACCAGTCCGACCACGCCGGCGGCGTCGCCGAGCTGCTCGGCGAGATACCGGTCGAGCGGCTTCTCTTCGGATCGCTGGACCGCCGGATGCTCGCCGCGGCTCGCGCGGCGGGGGCCGCGACGGCCGCCCTCGCGGCGGGCGGCGAGCTGCGCTCCGGTCGCCTCCGGCTCGAGGTGCTCTGGCCGCCGCGCGAGCTGCTCGCCGCGGCCCCCGCCGACAGGGAACCGAACCGGCTCGGGCTGGTGATCCTCGCCCGCTGGCGCCGCTTCTCGATGCTGCTCAGCGCCGACTCCGAGGCCGAGGCCGTGCCGGTCGACCCCGGCCCGGTCGACGTTCTCAAGGTCGCCCACCACGGCAGCGAGGACGCCGGCCTCGCCGACCTGCTCGACCGCATCGCCCCGCGGCTTGCCGTCATCTCGGTCGGCGCCGACAACTCCTACGGCCACCCGACCGCCGCCACCCTGGCCACTCTCGCCGCGCACGGCGTCCGCACCCTGCGCACCGATCGCGACGGCACCGTCGTGCTCGACGTCAGCCGCGACTCGGTCCGGGTGGGTTCCGGCGACTGACCCGCCTGGGCGCGACTCAACGAATCGCCGACTCAAAAGTGGGGTTTTCTCATGTTTTCTCTCCAGCCTGCGGCGCCCGCCGCCGATGGCCGTACAGGTGCTCTACAAGCGTGGACAGCCCTGGTCCATACACCTCGCCAGGCCGAGCGTCTTGGGCGACGGGTTGCTGGAACGGGCCAGGAGCACCTCCTTTGCGCTGCTCGGGCTGACCGCCGCGGTCGGCCTCGGCCTGGTCGCCCTCGCGGTCAACCAGAGCTGGCCCCTCATCCCGGGCGGCCCGATCCCGGTCCCGCCGGTCGAGCGCGCCGCCGTTCACCCCGCCACGGTCGCCGCGGCAGCGACCGCCGGGTCCGGCGGCCTTGCCGCGCCGTCCGCAGCCGCGCGGCTGGGGCCGGCCGGCGCCCGCCACTCGCCGCCGCGGGGCGGCGGAAAGGCGGCCCACGCGGGCGTGCAGGGCACCGGGCCCGCTCACGTGGTTGCGCCTGCGCCGGCCCCGGCGAGCGGCGGGGGTGGTCAGCCTTCGAGCCATGCGGCCCAGCCCGTCGTCGCGGCGCCGGCGCCCGCGCCGAGCCCGGCGCCGGTCGCCGAATCGCCGCAGCCCGCACCGGAAGCGGCTAGCGCCTCGCAGTCGGGCAACGGGAAAGGCAAAGGCAAAGGCAAAGGGAAAGACTTCGGGCAGGGAGGGAGCAGGAGTGCGGGCAAGAGCGCCGTCCCCGCCGCCGGCGGAGCCGGCGAGACGGGCCCTTCGAGCGGCCAGGCGAGCGAGCAGGGCAACGGAAACGCCGGTGCCAACGGCGGTAATGGCAACGGCAACGCCTACGGCCACGGGGAAGGCCGCGGGCGCGGCCGCTCCGGCGGGTAGCCGCCGCGTCCCCGGCCGTTCGGGCCCCTAGACTCGGCTCACCGATGGCCGAGGAGATGCGCTCGCTCTACCTGATCGCCGGTACCGACGGGGCCAAGATCGACGCGACGCGCGCCCGGCTGCGGGCCCGGGCGGAGCGCGAGGGCGGTGCCGTCTCGCTGCGGGTGTTCGAGCCCGGCGAGGGCCGCGGCGCGCCCGATCACGAGGCGCTGCTGGCCGCGATCCCGGCGATGTCGCTGACCGAGTCGCGTCGCTACCTGCTCGCCGACGGCGTCGAGCGCTGGCGCGACCGTCAGCTCGACGCGGTGGCCGCGGCGCTCGCCGGCCTGCCACCCGACCTGACCGTCGTCCTGATCGCCCGTGCCAAGGCGCCGCCGAAGCTCCTGCGCGCCGTGAAGGAGGCGAAGGGCGAGGTCCACGCGTTCGAGGCGCCGCGCGCCGCCGAGCTGCCGCGCGTCCTCGTCGCCGACGCCAAGCGCCTCGGCTTCCGGCTGGAGCCGGCCGCCGCCCGCCTCCTGGTCGAGCGGATGGGGGCCAACCCGGTGCGGCTCAGCCGCGAGCTGGAGCGCCTCGCCCTCTGGGCGGGGCAGGGGGGAGAGGTCGGCGTCGCCGACCTCGAGGCGATGGTCGCCGACACCTCCGAGGCGGCGGTCTGGGCGCTCTCCGACGCCCTGCTCGAGCGCGACTCCGCCCGCGCCCTGTCGATCGCCGAGCGGCTGATCGCCCAGGGAGAGAACGTCACCGGCCTCGTCTACGGGCTGGCGTCCCGGTTGCGCAAGGCCTGCGCGGTGGTCGCCCAGCTCGAGGACGGCGTGCCGCCGAAGCAGGTCGAGTCCTCGCTCGGCATGCACCCCTACGCCGCCAAGCAGCTCGTCGCCCGCCTCCGCGAGGCGAGCCTCGACGACCTGCGCGACGCCACCATTGCGTTGGCCGACCTCGAGGTCTGGTGCCGCGGCGGCGCCGACTACGGCGACGAGCTGGCCTTGACGCTCGCCCTCAGACGGGCTGCCGGCGTTCCGGCGTAGCTACTTCGCGGCGCCGGCGGCGAGTCTGGCGGCCCGGGACTTCTTGCGGGCACCCGTGTTGCGGTGCAGCGCGCCTTTCTGCACGGCCTTGTCGATCCGCGAGACGAGCGAGCGGTGCTCGGCCGCGATCGTGGTCGCGTCGCCGGACTCGACGGCGCCCTGGAGGCGGCGGAAGTAGGTCTTGACCGTGCTGGTCAGCAGCCGGTTCTCGGTTCGCTCCCGCTCGCTGCGTAGGATGCGCTTCTTCTGTGAGGCGATGTTGGCCATGGTTTCGTGGCCTGAAGCGGGCGCCGAGCCGGCTCCGGGCGGCCGCCGACTATAGCGACTGAGGCCCAGCTTGGAGAGACCCGACACACACGAGCGCGAGGAGGCCGCGCTGCGGTCGGAGGCCGCGGTGCGCGCCGCGGAGGCGTTCGAGCCCGGCGAGGAGCCGGCGGCCGAGCGGCCTCCCGGGCAGGGGCCCGGCCGCATCGCCCGCTCCACGGCGTTCTTCTCGATCGCCACCGCGGCCTCGCGGATCGCCGGCCTGGCGCGCGAGATCCTCGCCGCCGGCTACTACGGGGTGAGCGGGCCGATGTCGGCCTTCACGATCGCCTTCCAGGTCCCCAACCTGGTTCGCAGCCTCTTCGCCGACGCGGCGCTCCAGCCCGCCTTCATCCCGATCTTCACCGAGCAGCTGGAGAAGAAGAACTACCGCGAGGCGTTCCGCCTCGCCTCGACCCTGCTGCTGATGGTGACGCTCGTGCTGGGGGCGATCACGGCGCTGTTCGTGCTCGCCGCGCCGGTTCTGATGCCGCTCTTCGCGCCCGGCTTCAAGGGCGAGATCCTCGACCTCACCGTCACCCTCTCCCGCGTCCTCTTCCCGATCCTGATCATGCTCGGGCTGAGCGGGGTCGTCGTCGGCATCCTCAACAGCTACGACCGCTTCGGCGCCTTCGCGATCGCGCCGCTCTTCTGGAACCTGACGATCATGGTCGTGCTGGTCGTGCTGGCGCCCGCCTTCCACGGCCAGAACCGCATCTACGCCTACGCGATCGGCATCCTCGTCGGCACCCTGGTCCAGCTCCTGATCCCCATCTTCGACCTGCGCAACACGCCGTTCAGGTTCGACTGGAGCTTCGACTGGCGCAACCGCGACGTGCGCCGCGTGCTGATCCTGATGCTGCCGGTGACGATCAGCCTCGGCCTGATCAACTTCAACCTGCTGATCAACAGCCTCTTCGGCAGCCTGGTCAGCGAACAGGCGCCGGCGGCGATCGACAAAGCGTTCCGCATCTACCAGCTCCCGCAGGGGATCTTCTCGGTGGCGATCGCCACCGTCCTCTTCCCGACGCTCGCCCGCTTCGCCTCGCGCGGCGAGCACGACAACCTGCGCGCCACGATGGCCAACGGGATGCGGCAGATCCTCTTCGTCCTCCTGCCCGCGGCCGCCGCCGTCCTCGTCCTCTCCGAACCGATGATCCGCCTCGTCTACCAGCACGGCGAATTCACCCCCGAGCAGACGGAGCTGGTCGCGACGGCGCTCTTCTGGTTCGCCTTCTCGCTGCCCACCAACGGCCTCTTCCTGCTCCTCACCCGCACCTTCTTCGGCCTCCAGCGGCCCTGGCTGCCGACCACGATCGCCGCCGGCAACCTGGCGGTGACGGCGCTGGCGGCGCTCGGCCTCTACCACCTCGGGGTCGGCGGCATCGTCGCCTCGACGGCGATCGCGACGACGACCAGCGTCTTCGTCCAGTGCGTGGTCCTGCGCCGGCTCCTGGGCGGCCTCGAGCTGGGCCGCTTCGTCGACACCGGCGTCCGGATCGCCCTCGCCTCGGCGGCGCTGGCTGCGGTCAGCTTCGGCATCTGGCACTTCCTCGACGCCGCGCTGGGGCGGGGGCTCGGGGGCCAGGTGATCTCGCTCGGCACCGCCCTGGGCGTGGGCGGGCTCGTCTACGTCGCCTTCGCCAAGCTCCTCCGCGTGGCCGAGCTGGACCAGATCGTCCGCCTCCTGCGCCGCCGCTGAGCGATGCTGAGCGCCTCCCGCTACCTGCTGGGCGTCGCCGAGATCGTCCTGCTCGCCGGCTTCGCCACCCTCGGCGCCTCCCAACTGCGCCGCCGCCTCCTGCCGGACTTCTCAGGCGCCCCGGCCCACCTCGCGACCGCAGTGCTGGCGCTTGCCCTCCTCGTCTGGGTCGCCGAGCTGCTCGGGACGTTCAGTCTCTTCGAGCCCCTCCCTTACCTCCTGGGCGTCGCGGTTGTCGGTCTCGGGATAGACGTGGTTGCCCGCGGGTCCTGTCGCCGGGGTGGGGTGCCCTCCTTGCCCTGCGCGCTGCTCCGGGCAAAGGGACATCGCGGTAGCAGGGACGGGGCCCTGCCCTCCGCAGCCTCCGGGCGGCGGAGTGCACCCCACCCCGACACCACCCGCGGAAGACGCGGTTTAGTTCCAACTCTCGTCGCCCTCCTGATTGCCGCGGCGGCCGTAGCCCATTTCGCCGCTGGGGTGCGGTTGCGGCTCGGCACCGGCATGACCGGGTTCGACTCGACCTGGTACCACGGGCCGCTGGCGGCCGGGTTCTTCCAGAGCGGCGACACCTGGGACCTGCACTTCATCGCGCCGCAGTTCCTCAGCTGGTTCTACCCGGCCAACGCCGAAATCTTCCACGCGGCCGGGATGCTCGCCTTCCACCGCGACCTGCTCTCGCCGCTGCTCAATCTCGGCTGGCTCATCGGCTGCCTGTTCGCTGTCTGGTGCATCGGGCGACCGTTCGGGGTGGCGCCCTGGTCGCTCGCCCTCGGCGCGATCGCGCTGAGCGTCCCGGCCCTGGCCGACCAGGCCGGCGAGGCGCGCAACGACCTCGCCGCGACCTTCTTCCTGCTCGCCGCCGCGGCGATCGCCCTCAACGCCTGGTCGTTTCCCGCGGCATCGGGCGACCGTCGCTCGCCGGAGCGGGGCAAGGCAGACAGTGGCGTCAACGGGGAGGCCGCCGCCGAGGGCCGCGGCATGTCAACCGGGGCCTTGGTGCTCGTCGGGCTAGCGGCGGGGCTTGCTGGCGGGACGAAGCTCAACTTCCTCCTACCTGCTGCTGTTCTCGTCGTCGGGCTCGCGCTCGTCGCCCCGTCTGGGGCTCGATGGCGCGCCCTCGCCGCGACCGGGCTCGGGGCGCTGGCGGGCGGCGGCTACTGGTACTTGCGCAACCTCGCCCACAGCGGCAGCCCCCTGCCCTGGCTCCGGCACCTCGGGCCGATCTCGCTGCCCGGCCCCGCGCAGGCGCTGGGAGGCCGGCAGGGCCACAGCGTCCTCTCCTACCTGGGCGACGGCTCGGTATGGTCGAGCTGGTTCCTGCCCGGCCTCCACGACGGCCTCAGCGTCCTCTGGCCGCTCCTCGTGGCGCTGGCCCTCGCCGGCCTGCTGCTCTGCCTCGGCCGCCGCGCGGGCCCGGTCCTCCGCGTGCTCTCCTGCGTGGGCCTCGCGGCGGCCGTCGCCTGGCTGGTCTCACCCACCTCTGCGGAGGGCCCGCCCGGTGTCCCGCGCGGCTTCGAGTCCGGCCTGCGCTACCTGGCGCCGGTCCTCGCGCTCGGCCTCGCCCTGCTGCCGGCGACGCCGCCGCTCCGAGTTCGCCTGCGCCGGTGGGGGCTTGGAACAGCAGCAGGTAGGGGGAGCGATGTCGCAGCGGTGAACGGGGACGATGCCGGCTTGGGGGCGGAGGGTGCGCCAAGCGACGCCGTCCTCGGGGCCGGACGTGCGCCCGTCAAGGCGGTTCCGCGGAACCGGTTCGGCGTCGCGGCCGTTGCCCTGGCCCTCCTCGCCGTCATCGCAATCGGCTACCCGGTCGAGCGCCACTACCTGCGCAACCGCTATGCCCACCCGGAATTCGCCTCGCCGGGCCTCGACGCCGCCTTCACGTGGGCGCGCTCGGTGTCCGGCGCCCGCATCGCCACCACTGCCACCCGCCAGTACCCGCTCTTCGGCACCGACCTCTCCAACCACGTCCAGTTCGTCGGCATCGAACGTCCCCACGGCGGCTTCGTCGCCCCGGCCACCTGCCGCGCCTGGCGCCGAGCCCTCGACGCCGGTCACTACGACTACGCCGTCGTCACCCGCGACCGCATCGAGCCGGGCAAGCCAGCCTACCCGCCTGCTGCCCGCTGGACCGAAGGCCCAGGTGTCACGGTGTTGCTCCGCAAGCCCCCCACGGTCGTCTTCAAGCTCACCACCCCCCTCGACCCATCGGCCTGCCCCTGAGCGCGGCGGCTTTTCGCCGCTATCCGGCAAGAACCCGACACAGGCCTGTCGTCTGCTCGAACTCTGGGGCAATCGGCGTCAGCCCAAAACGCTCCTCCCGCGGGAGGCGTCGGGGTGGGGTGCCCTCCGCCCGCGCGGAGTCTGCGGAGGGCAAGGCCTCATCCCTGATACCGATTCCGTCCCTCTGCCCGGAGCAGAGCGCAGCGCCAGGAGGGCACCCCACCCCGGCGACAGGACCCGCGGGCCAAGCGCATGGTGCGACGATCGAACCCGGGGCCGAGCGCATGGTGCGACAACCGGACCGGCGGGTCGACCCCGCCATACTCCGCTCGCCGATGGACCACATCCGAAACTTCTCGATCATCGCCCACATCGACCACGGCAAGTCGACCCTGGCCGACCGCATCCTCGAGATCACCGGCGCCGTCGACCCGAAGAAGATGCGCGCCCAGGTGCTCGACTCGATGGACCTGGAGCGCGAGCGGGGAATCACGATCAAGGCGCAGGCGGTGCGGGTCGAGTACCGCGCCGCCGACGGGCAGGCCTACCACCTGCATCTGATCGACACGCCCGGCCACGTCGACTTCTCCTACGAGGTCTCGCGCAGCCTCGCCGCCTGCGAGGGGGCGCTGCTCGTCGTCGACGCCGCCCAGGGGGTGGAGGCGCAGACCGTCGCCAACACCTACCTGGCGGTCGAGAACGGGCTGGAGCTGATCCCGGTCATCAACAAGGTCGACCTGCCCGGCGCCGAGCCGGAGCGGGTCGCCGGCGAAATCGCCGACCTGATCGGCGGCGACCCCGGCGAGGCGCTGCGGATCTCGGCCAAGACCGGCGAGGGCGTGGTCGACGTGCTGGAGGCGATCGTCGCCCGCATCCCGCCGCCCGCCGGCGACCCTGCCGCCCCGGCCCGGGCGCTGATCTTCGACTCCGTGTTCGACCAGTACCGCGGCGTCGTCGCCTACGTGCGGATGGTCGACGGCGCCTTCCGCAAGCGCGAGCAGATCCTCGCCATGCAGGCGGGCACGGCGGCCGAGATCGACGACATCGGCTTCTTCCGGCCGGCGATGACCGGCGTCGAGGGGATGGACCGCGGGCGACGTCGGCTACGTGATCACCGGGTCAAGGACGTCGCCAAGCTGCGGGTCGGCGACACGCTGACCGCCCGCGAGCGCCCCGCCTCCGAGCCGCTCGAGGGCTACCGCGAGGTGAGGCCGATGGTCTTCTGCGGGCTCTTCCCGATCGACACCGACCGCTACGAAGACCTGCGCGACGCGCTCGACAAGCTGGCCCTCAACGACGCCGCGCTCTCCTACGAGCCCGAGACCTCCGACGCGCTCGGCTTCGGCTTCCGCTGCGGCTTCCTCGGCCTCCTCCACATGGAGATCGTCCGCGAGCGGCTGGAGCGCGAGTACGACCTGGAGCTGCTGGCGACGACGCCCAACGTGCGCTACGAGGTCGCATCTGTCGGGCGGCGCAGACGGTCGATGTCCACAGCCCCACCGAGATGCCCGACCCCGGCTCGATCCGAGTCGATCGAAGAGCCCTACATCCGCGCCACGATCATCGCGCCGGCCGAGTACGTCGGCGCGGTGATGGAGCTCTGCCAGACGCGCCGCGGCGCCCACGTCGACATGCACTACCTGAGCCCGCAGCGGGTCCAGATCCGCTACGACCTGCCGCTCGCCGAGATCGTCCTCGACTTCTTCGACTAGCTGAAGTCCTCGACCCGCGGCTACGCCTCGCTCGACTACGAGCCGATCGGCAACCGGCCCTCGGCGACCTCGTCAAGCTCGACATCCTGCTCGCCGGCGAGAAGGTCGACGCGCTCTCGATCATCGTCCACCGCGACTTCGCCTACGAGCAGGGCAAGCGCGCTGGTCGAGCGGCTGCGCAAGACGATCCCCCGCCAGCTCTTCGACATCCCCGTGCAGGCGGCGATCGGCTCGCGGGTGCTGGCGCGGGAGACCGTCAAGGCGCTGCGCAAGGACGTCACCGCGAAGCTCTACGGCGGCGACGTCACCCGCAAGCAGAAGCTGCTGAAGAAGCAGAAAGCGGGGAAGAAGCGGATGAAGCAGGTGGGGCGGGTCGAGGTGCCGCAGGAGGCGTTCCTGGCGGTCCTCGAGATCGACGAGTAGGCCACGTGGCCAGGGCAGCGATAGGTTTCCCGCCCATGGCGATCAAGACCGAGGCAATAGGCAAGGAGTGGCCCGCCACGACGTACGAGGTGGGCAAGGAGAAGATCAGGGAGTACGCGACGCGTGATCGGGCTCGACAACCCGGTCCACTTCGACCGCGAGGCCGCCAAGGCGGCCGGCTACCGCGACGTCGTCGCGCCGCCGATGTTCTGCGTCGTCTACAGCGCCCCGGCGCTGGCGCCGGCGATGTTCGACCCGAGGTGGGGATGAACTTCGCGGCGATGGTGCACGGCGGCCAGGAGTTCGAGTGGGGCGAGCCGGCCTGCTCCGGCGACGAGATCACGACCACGCGCGAAGTGCCTGGAGATCTACGAGAAGGACGGCAAGGGCTTCTACGTCTTCGAGTCCAACTCGGTCAACCAGGACGGCGAGCAGGTCGTGCGCGGAACCTGGACCAACATCGTCAGGGGGGTGTGAGATGGCTGAGCTGAAGGTCGGCGACGCGGTCCCCGAGCTGAGGGTGACCCCCGACAAGTACCTGCCGCACCGCTACGCGGGCGCCTCGGGCGACTTCAACCCGATCCACATCGACCCCGAGTTCGCCAAGGCGGTCGGCCTGCCCGGCACGATCCTCCACGGCCTCTACATGATGGGCCTCGTCGCCCGCGCCAACACGGCGCTCGCCGGCGGCGACCCGCGCGCCCTGAAGCGGCTCTCGGTCCAGTTCCGCGGCATGGGGGCGCCCGAGCAGGAGATCGTCGTCACGGGCACGGTCAAGTCGGTGGAGGGCGACCGGGTCGTGGTCGACACCGTCGCCGCGCAGGGCGAGAACCAGACGATCCGCAACGCGGAGGCGGAAGTCCAGCTCTAGGAGCGCCGACCCGCGCGCCCTGTCGACGCCTCCCGCGGGGGAGCGTCTTTGCGGCTTCTAGAATGGGTCCATGCTCTCCGAGCGACAGGAGCTGATTCTGCGTCTGGTCGTCGACGCTTACCTGGCGTCGGCAAAGCCGGTCGCGTCGAGCCGATCGCCGAGAGGGCCGAGGTCGAGTGGGGGGCTTCGACGGTGCGGGCGGAGCTGGCGGCGCTCGAGGCGGCCGGGTACCTGACCCATCCCCATACCTCGGCCGGGCGCGTCCCGACCGACGCCGGCTACCGCTGCTACGTCGACCGGCTGCTCGAGTCGGGGCTGCCGGCGGCAGAGCGCGAGGGTCGAGCTGGAGCTGTCGCGGCTGCGGCGCGAGGTCGACGAGGCGATGCGGGAGACGACGACCGCGCTCGCCCAGGTCACCGACCTGATGGCGCTGGCCACCGCCCCGCCGCTCGGCGAAACCCTCTACATGCACGGCGCCTCGCGGCTGCTCTCCGCGGAGCACTTCGCCGACCTGCCGCGCGTCGACGAGCTGATCAGCGCCCTGGAGGGCCGGGCGATCGTGCTCGGAACCCTTCGCTCGGCCCTCGACGAGCGCTCGGTCTTCTGCTGGATCGGCGGCGAGAACCCGCAGCCGGAGCTGCGCTCGGTCAGCGTCGTCGGCGCCAACTACGGCCTCGCGCACCGCAACCTCGGCGCGGTCGGGGTGGTCGGGCCGTTGCGCATGGACTACGCGACCGCGATCGCCTCGGTGCGCGGCGCGGCCCGCGAGCTGTCCCGCTACTGCGAGGCCGTCTACGACGGGTAGCGATGCGGCGCGACTACTACGAGGTCCTGGCGTCGAGCGCAACGCCTCGGGGGCGGACGTCAAGCGCGCCTTCCGGCGCCTCGCCCGCGAGCTGCACCCCGACGTCAACGGCCACGACCCGGAGGCGGAGGAGAAGTTCAAGGCCGCGGCCGAGGCCTACGAGGTGCTCTCCGACCCCGAGCGTCGCCGCGCCTACGACGCCTACGGCCACGAGGGACTGCGCTCGCGCGGCTTTCCGCCCGGCGGCGGCTTCGGCTCGATCGAGGAGATCTTCCAGGCCTTCTTCGGCGGCGGCGGCTTCGGCTTCGAAGTGCGGCGCGGACCGATGCGCGGCCAGGACCTGCTCCACAGCGTCGAGATCTCGGCGCTCGAGGCGATGCTGGGAACGACAGTCGACATCCCCAGCCACGGGGCGAGCGCGAGGTCGAGCTCCCGGCCGGCACCCAGCACGGCGCCCGCTACGCGCTGCGCGGGCAGGGCTGCCCGGCACCAACGGCGGCCCGCCCGGCGACCTGCTGATCGCCGTCCACGTGATCGTTCCCACCGACCTCTCCGAGGAGCAGCGGGAGCTGGCCGCGAAGCTGGCAGAGACGCTCGAGCCGCACAACCTGCGCTCCGGCCGGGGCGAGGGCCTCTTCTCGCGCTTCCGCCGCGCCTTCGGCTGAGGGACGAGCCAGCGGCGCCGGCGCGCCCGTCTTCCCCTTTGCCGCCTCTCGAGTCGGATATCTTGCCGCCGGTGCAGGCCGTGATCACCGCTTACTCGATCGGGCAATTCGTCCACGTCCTCGCCGTCGTGGTCGCCTTCGGGCCGCTCTTCGGCTACCCGGTCTTCGCCGCGGTGGCCCGGCGCACGGCGCCCCGCAGCCTCCCGGCCGTGCTGCGCGGGCTGCTCCTGTCCGATCGCTTCCTGGTGACTCCCGGCATGATCGTGCTGCTGGCGGCGGGCATCTACCTGCTCAGCGAGGGACACATCGCCAGCAACCAGTCATGGGTGGGGGTCGGCTTCGCCGCGATCGTCGTCCTCTTCGCGCTCGAGCACGCCTTCCTCGTCCCGCGGGGCCGCCGTGCGCTCGAGCTGGCCGAGCGCGACCTCGCCGCGGGCGACCGGCTCAGCCCCGAGCTCGACGTCGGTGTCCAGGCAGATCGCCGCCGCGAGCGGAGTCGCCGGCCTGATCGTCGCAATCGCGATCTTCTTCATGGTCGTCAAACCCTGACGGCCCTGTCCGCGACCGGCCCCCAGCTCGACCCCGCACTGCCGATCACCATGTTCGACTCCGGGGTCGGCGGGCTCACGGTGCTGCACGAGTGCCTCGTCTCGCTGCCCGAGGAGGACTTCGTCTACCTCGGCGACACGGCGATGTTCCCCTACGGGACGCGCGATCCCGAGCGGCTGCGGGAGCGGATCGGCGCGATCGCCGGGCTGCTGCTCGGCGAGGGCGCCAAGCTGCTGGTGATCGCCTGCAACACCGCCACCTCGATCGGCGAGGACGTGGCGCGCGCGGTCGCCGCCGAGCGCGGGGTGGAGGTCGTGCCGGTGGTCGAGCCGCAGGCCGAGATCGCCGCCGCGATCACCGACAGCGGCCGGGTCGGCGTGCTGGCGACCCCCAACACGGTCGAGAGCGGCGCCTACCGGCGCGCCCTCGAGGGGCAGGGCCGCGTCCTCGAGGTGACCGAGGTGGAGGCCCCCGACCTGGCCCCCTTCATCCAGGACGGCTCGCCGTTCGACGAGGGCGTGGTCGAGATGGCCCGCGCCTACTGCGCGCCGCTGAAGCGGGCCGGGGTCGACACGCTGATCCTCGGCTGCACCCACTACCCGCTCGTCGCGCCGATGCTGCAGCGCATCCTCGGCCGCGACGTGCGCCTGGTCAGCGGCGGCCACGCGGTCGCCGCGGCGGCGCAGCGCTGCCTGGAGTCGCGTCGGCCTCGCCCGCCGACGCGACGGCGAGGGGGCATACCGCTTCCTCTGCACCGGCGACGTCGACTCCTTCCGCGAGCTCGGCACCCGCTTCCTGCAGATGCCGCTGGGCGACGTCGAGCGGGTCGAGGTGGCGGGCGGCGACTGAGGGCCTGTGCCGATCAGGCCCTACCCTTAGGTGGGATGAGCGTCCTCGAGCAGGTCCAGGCAGATGTGCGCACGGCGATGAAAGCGCGGCGAGCGCGAGCGGGCGGCGGCGCTGCGGATGATCGTCGACTCGCTCCAGCAGGACGCGAAGCTCGGCAAGGGCGACGAGGTCGCGGTGCTGCAGCGCGAGCGCAAGAAGCGGCTCGAGGCGGCGGAGGCCTACGCGAAGGCGGGCCGCGCCGAGCAGGCAGGCGGCGGAGCGCTTCGAGGCGGAGCTGATCGAGGGCTACCTGCCGCAGCAGCTCTCCGACGCGGAGCTGGCCGAGCTGGTCGAGGCGGCGATCGCCGAGACCGGCGCCGCCGAGCAGCGGCAGATGGGGCAGGTGATGTCGGCGCTGATGCCCAAGGTCGGCGGGCGCGCCGACGGCAAGCGGGTCAGCGCAGCGGTGCGGGAGAAGCTTGGCGCGTAGGCAGCTCACCCTCGACAACGCCGTCGCCGCGGAGCTGGCCGGCTCCGAGGACGCGGTGCTGCGGGCGCTACGGGGCCACCTCGGCTGCGAGTTCCACCTGCGCGGCAACGTGCTGACCCTCGACGGCGACTCCGACGACGTGCAGACCGCCGCCACCGTGGTCGACGAGCTGGTCGACCTGATCGAGCAGGGCCACGAGGTCGCGCCGGGGACGATCGAAGCGGTCGCCGGCGCGCTCGACGCGCACGAGAGCCCGGCGGAGATCCTCGAGGACGTCGTCTGGCGCCACCGCAACACCAAGGTCGCGCCGAAGACGCTCAACCAGAAACGCTACGTCGACTCGATCCGCCGCCACACGATCACCTTCGGGATCGGCCCGGCCGGCACCGGCAAGACCTTCCTCGCCGTCGCGATGGCCGCGGCGGCGCTGGCCGAGCGCAAGGTGCAGCGGATCATCCTCACCCGCCCCGCGGTCGAGGCGGGCGAGCGGCTCGGCTTCCTGCCCGGCGACATCCAGGCCAAGGTCGATCCCTACCTGCGGCCCCTCTTCGACGCGCTCTATCGACATGCTCGACCCCGACCGCGTCAACGGCTACTTCGAGCGCGGCGTGATCGAGGTGGCGCCGCTCGCCTTCATGCGCGGCCGCACCCTCAACGACTCCTTCGTGATCCTCGACGAGGCGCAGAACACGAGCCCCGAGCAGATGAAGATGTTCCTGACCCGGCTCGGCTTCAACTCGCGCATGGTGGTCACCGGCGACATCACCCAGATCGACCTGCCGGCCGACCAGCGCTCCGGCCTGATCGTCGTCCGCGACATCCTCAACGAGGTCCAGGACATCTCCTTCGTCCACTTCGGCGGCGAGGACGTCGTCCGCCACAAGCTGGTGCAGCGGATCGTCGCGGCCTACGGCGAGTACGGGAGCAGGGAGCGGGCGAGGCAGGAGCGGTCGCCCGCGGAACCGACGTGAGCGCCGACCTCTCCGACGTGCCAGGCGACCTGCGCGAGCCGGCTGTCGCGGCGGCTCTGGAGGCGGCGGGGGTCGGCGACGGCCATCTCGGCGTCGAGCTGGTCGGGGCGGAGCGCATCCGCGAGCTGAACCGCGAGCACCGCGGCATGGATACGCCGACCGACGTGCTCGCCTTCCCGGTCGACGGCGTCGGCCCGGTCGCCGGCCCGCGCGAGCTGGGCGACGTCGCGATCTGCCCCGCGCACTGCTCCGACGTGGCCGAGGCCGCGGTCCACGGCGTCCTCCACCTCTGCGGCTACGACCACGAGGCCGACAGCGGCGAGATGCTCGCGCTGCAGGCCCGGGTGATGGACGGCCTGCGATGACCCGGGCCGGCTTCGTCGGGCTGGCGGGGCGACCCAACGTCGGCAAGTCGACGCTGGTCAACGCGATCGTCGGCAGCCGCGTCGCGATCGTCTCGATGCGGCCGCAGACGACGCGGCGGGCGATCCGCGGCATCGCTCACCGACCCCGAGGCCGGCCGCCAGCTCGTCCTCGTCGACCTGCCCGGCGTGCAGCGCCCGCGCGACGTGCTGACCGAGCGGATGCAGCGCCGGGTCGAGCGCGAGCTGGCCGACTCCGACCTGGCCCTGATCGTCGTCAACGGCGAGGAGGGGGTCGGCGCCGGCGACCGCTTCATCGCCCGCGCCCTGCTCGGCGCCGGCGCGAAGGTCCCGGTGATCTGCGCGGTCAACAAGGTCCGATCGGCTCGGGACCGAACGAGCTGGTCCCGGTGCTCGCGACGGCCGCCGAGCTGGAGGGCGTCGACGAGGTCTTCCCGATCAGCGCCCGCAGCGGCGAGGGGCTCGACGCCCTGGTCGAGCGCCTCGGCGAGCTGGTCCCCGAGGGTCCCTATCCTCTACCCGCCCGAGGACCGCAGCGACCAGTCGAGCGAGGTGATGCTGGCCGAGCTGATCCGCGAGCAGGTGCTCAACCGCACCCGCGACGAGATTCCGCACTCGGTCGAGGTCTCGGTCAAGGAGATCGCCGCGCGCGAGGACGGCCTGGTCACGGTCCGCGCCGAGGTCTGGGCCGAGACCGAGTCCCAGAAGGGGATCCTGATCGGCAGGGGCGGCGCCAAGGTCGCGCGAGATCGGAACCGCCGCACGCCGCTCGCTCGAAGCGGAGCTCGGCGCCAAGGTCCACCTCGAATCTCCAGGTCCGGGTTCGCCGCCGCTGGCGCCGCGACGAGGACCTCCTGGATCGCTTGGGCATCGAGTAGGTGAGCCGCATAGCTCCGATTGGCCCGATGTGTATTCCGAGCTTGGTGTTTGAGCAGTCGATTCGACGAGCGGGGGCTTGTGCCGTGCGTGGCGCAGGACTTCGCCAGCGGCGAGGTGCTGACGCTCGCCTACGTCAACGAGGAGTCGCTGCGGCTGACCGTGGAGACCGGTGAGGTCCACTTCTACAGCCGCTCGCGAGAGCGGATCTGGCGTAAAGGCGAAGAGTCGGGGAACGTGCTGAAGCTGCGAGCAGCTGCGGGTCGACTGCGACGGCGATGCGCTCGTCGCATCTGGTCGAGCCGGCCGGGCCCGCCTGCCACACGGGGGAGCGGTCCTGCTTCCACCGCGAGCTCGATGGCGAGCGGCGAGCCGGGCCGGCCGCGCCACGAAGCGCTGGCGGCGCTTGAGCGCACGCTGCGCAGCCGCGCCGCCGAGCGGCCCGCGGGCAGCTACACGGTGAAGCTGCTCGACGACCCGGCAGCTGATCGGCGCGAAGGTCGAGGAGGAGGCCGAGGAGGTGGTCCGCGCCGCGCGCGAGGAGTCCGACGAGCGCGTCGCCGAAGAGGCCGCCGACCTGCTCTACCACCTCAGCGTCCTGCTCGCCTCGCGCGGCGTCCCGCGGTCCGCCGTGATGGAGGTGCTCAATGGCCGTCGCAGCTGATCCGGAGCTGCGGCTCGAGCCGAGCCTCGAGCGAGGCGCGCGAGCTGGCCGCGCGAGGGCAACGTCGTGCCCGTCCGCGCCCGCTTCGTCGACGACTGCGAGACGCCGGTCTCCGCCTTCCTCAAGCTGCGCGCCGGCGAGCCCGAGGGGGCGCCCTGCTTCCTGCTCGAGTCCGCCGAGCAGGGCCAGGTCGGCCGCTACTCCTTCGTCGGCATCGCGCCCGCGCGCGGTGCTGCGCTGGAGCGACGGGGTGCTCTCCGAGTGGGACCGGGCCGCCGCGGCGACGGCGGGCGCGGCGCCCGACGCCACCCGAGGCCCCCGATCCCTACGGGCGGTCGCCGACTACATGCGCCGCTTCACGCCGGCGCCGGTCGAGGGCCTGCCGCCCTTCGCCGGCGGCGCCGTCGGCTTCTTCGGCTACGACCTGGTGCGCACCGTCGAGCCGCTCGGCGAGCCCAACCCCGACCCGCTCGGCCTGCCCGACATGGCGCTGATGGTCACCGACGCGATGCTCGTCTTCGACCACCTGCGTCACGAGCTGACGATCCTCGCCTGCGCCTTCGCCGACGACGAGGGCGGGATCGACGCCGCCTACGAGCGCGCCGCCGACGACGATCGCGACGATGCGCGAGCCGCCTGCGCGGCGCCGTGCCGGCACCGGAGCACCCGACCGTCACCGAGCCGCCGCAGTTCGCCTCGAACATGGAGCGCGAGGAGTTCGAAGCGACGGTCGCGCGGATCATCGAGTACGTCCACGCCGGCGACGCCTTCCAGGTCGTCCCCTCGCAGCGCTTCTCGGCGCCGGCCCCGGTCGAGGCGTTCTCGATCTACCGCGGCCTGCGCGCCGTCAACCCCTCGCCCTACATGTACTTCCTCGAGTTCGGCGACTTCCAGATCGCCGGCGCCTCGCCCGAGCCGCTGGTCAAGGTCGACGGCCGACGGGTCGACGACCCGGCCGATCGCCGGCACCTCGCCGCGCGGCAGCAGCGAGGAGGAGGACCGCCGCCTCGCCGAGCGCCTCGTCAACGACCCCAAGGAGCGGGCCGAGCACGTGATGCTCGTCGACCTCGGCCGCAACGACCTGGGCCGCGTCTGCGAGTACGGGACGGTCGAGGTCGACGAGCTGATGGTGGTCGAGACCTACTCGCACGTCCTCCACATCGTCAGCCAGGTCTCGGGCCGGCTGCGCGAGGGGGTGAGCGGCGATGGACGTGCTGCGCTCGGCCCTGCCGGCGGGCACGCTGTCCGGCGCGCCGAAGGTGCGCGCGATGCAGATCATCGACGAGCTGGAGCCGGTCAAGCGCTGCTCCTACGGCGGCGCGATCGGCTACCTCTCCTGGAACGGCGACCTCGACACGGCGATCCACATCCGCACCGTCGTCGTCAAGGACGGCCAGCTCCACGTGCAGGCGGGCGGCGGCACGGTCGCCGACGCGAAGCCGGCCTACGAGTACGAGGAGTCGGTCAACAAGGCGAAGGCGGTCTTCCGCGCCGTCGAGCTGGCCTGCGAGCAGCCGGACTGGCCGTGAGGGAGGCTGTGACGCGCCGATGAGGGTCCTGTGATCGACAACTACGACTGCTTCACCTACAACCTCGTCCAGTACCTGGGCGAGCTGGGCGCGGAGATCGAGGTGGTGCGCAACGACAAGGCGACGGTCGCCGAGCTGCTGGAGCGCGGCGCCGACCGCGCTCGTCGTCTCGCCGGGGCCGTGCACCCCCGCCGAGGCGGGGATCTCGGTCGAGGCGATCCGCGCCTTCGCCGAGGCCGGGACACCGGTGCTGGGCGTCTGCCTTGGGCACCAGTGCGCTGGTCGAGGCGTTCGGGGGGCGCACCGTGCAGGGCGAGCCGGTCCACGGCAAGGACGCCGAGATCGCCCACGACGGCCGCACGATCTTCAGCGGGCCTGCCGAGCCCGCTCGTCGCCGGCCGCTACCACTCGCTGGTCGCCGACCCCGACCTCCCGGACGAGCTGGAGCTGAGCGCCAGCCTCGGCGAGGTGGTGATGGGGGCGCGCCACCGCGAGCTGCCCGCCGAGGGCGTCCAGTTCCACCCCGAGTCGGTGCTGACGCCGCAGGGCAAGCACCTGCTCGCCAACTTCCTGGGCTCCGCGCGGTGAGCGACTCGGCCGTAAACGAGATCCTCAGCCGGGCGATCGACGCGGTCTGCGCCGGCGACCACCTGACCGCCGACCACGCCGCCGCGGTCCTCGCCGAGATCATGGAGGGACGCATCGAGCGAGGTGCAGACCGGCGCCTTCCTGATCGCCCTGCGCGCCAAGGGGGAGACGGTACCCGAGCTGGTCGGGCTGGCGCGGACGATGCGGGCGCTCGCCGCCCCGGTCGCGACGAAGCGCGACGACCTGGTCGACACCGCCGGCACCGGCGGCGGCCCCTCGACCTTCAACGTCTCGACCACCGCGGCGCTCGTCGCCGCCGGGGCGGGCTGCGCGGTCGCCAAGCACGGCAACCGCTCCAACACCAGCAGGTGCGGCTCCGCCGACCTGCTGGAGGCGCTCGGGGTGAACATCGACCTGGATCCCGAGCAGGTGGGCCGCTGCATCGACGAGGTCGGCTTCGGCTTCATGTTCGCGCCGCGCCACCACGCGGCGATGGCACACGTCGTGCCGGTTCGCAAGGCAGCTCGGGGTGCGGACGATCTTCAACTTCCTCGGCCCGCTGACCAACCCGGCCGGGGCGCGAGCGCCAGCTGCTCGGCGTCTCCGACCGCCACTACCAGGAGACGATCGCCGAGGCGCTGGTCGGGCTGGGCAGCGAGCGGGCGATGGTCGTCGCCGCCGAGGACGGCGTCGACGAGCTCTCGATCTCGGCCCGGACGCGGGTGATCGAGGTCGCCGACGGCGGCACCGAGGAGTGGTTCGTCGAGCCGGGCGAGTTCGGCCTCGCCGAGGCGGAGCTGGAGGAGGTGGCGGGCGGCACGCCCGAGGAGAACGCCGCCGCCTCGCGCGCCGTGCTGGCCGGCGAGCAGCGGGCCGCGCCGCGACCTCGTCCTGCTCAACGCCGGCGCCGCGATCTACGTCGGCGGGCTCGCCGACGAGCC
Source organism: uncultured Solirubrobacterales bacterium (assembly GCA_963696185.1). Lineage (GTDB taxonomy): Bacteria > Actinomycetota > Thermoleophilia > Solirubrobacterales > 70-9 > VRUE01. Next base: position 415,201 of record OY968825.1, on the reverse strand, counting down.
TCGCCGAGGGGGTCGAAAAGGCGGCCGAGTCGATCGACAGCGGCAGCGCCACCCGTCTTGCTCGAGCGGCTGGTCGCGACGACCGCCGAGCCTCGGCGGCTAGGCTTCGGCGGGCAGTGGGAATGATCGAGCAGCTCGTCGCCGCGGCCCGCGAGGGGGTGGAGGAGCGCCGCCGGCAGACCCCGCAGGCGGAGCTCGAGCGCGGGCTTTCCGAGCGCGGCGAGGGCCGCCCCTTCAGCGAGGCGCTGGTGCGCCCCGGCCTCTCGCTGATCGCCGAGTTCAAGCGACGCTCGCCGAGCGCCGGCGAGCTCTCGGCGACGGCAACGGTCGCCGAGCAGGTCTGCGCCTACGAGCGCGGCGGCGCGGCGGCGCTCTCGGTGCTGACCGACGAGCCCCATTTCGGCGGCTCGCTCGACGACCTGCGCGCCGCCCGCGCCGCCTGCGAGCTGCCGATCCTGCGCAAGGACTTCATCGTCGATCCCTACCAGCTCTACGAGGCGGCGGTGAACGGCGCCGACGCGGTGCTGCTGATCGTCCGCGCCCTCGACGACGGCGAGCTGCGCGGCGCTTTACGAGGAGGCGCACGGCCTCGGCCTCGACTGCCTGGTCGAGGTCCACGACGCCGCCGAGCTGGAGCGGGCGCTGGAACTCGACGCCGACGTGATCGGGATCAACAACCGCAACCTCGACGAGGGCACGGTCGACGTCGCCACCACCTATGAGCTGATGCCCGCCGTGCCGGCCGGCAAGACGGTGGTCGCCGAGAGCGGCATCTCGGCCCGCGCCGAGCTGGAGGAGCTGGAGCGGGCGGGGTCGACGCGGTGCTGATCGGCGGCGCCCTGATGGACCGCCGCGGACCCGGAGGCGACGGTCCGCGAGCTGACCGGCGCCGGGGAGCGCCGCCTTCCCTGATCGCCCCGCGGGGTCACCGGAACGCTCATTTTTAGGAATCTTTTGAAGAGCCTTAAGGAACGGCTCAGCGCCGGCTGCGGAGGATCGCTCGCGATGAGGAGGTCGAAGCGGTTCTTCCGCACGCCATTTGGCTCAGCGCTTTTGGGCGGCGCCGTCGTCGCCGCCTTCGGCTGGGTCGCGATCGCCGCCGGCTGGGTCGATGCGCACGGCGGCAGCTCGACCGTCACCGTCGCCGCGCCGCTGACCGCGCCGGTCGCCAGCAGGGAAGGCGGCGACACGAACGTCGTCAACCAGATCTACCGCCACGACGGGGCAGGGCGTCGCCTTCATCGAAGCCCAGAGCCCGCCGGAAGCCATCCTCGCCTTCGGCCCGTTCGGGGACCAGCCGCGAGGCGGCGGCATCGCGACCGGCTCCGGCTTCGTGATCGACAGCGAAGGCCACATCCTCACCAACAACCACGTCGTCGCGGGCGCCAACCGCATCGAGGTCAAACTCGGCGCCTCCGAACAAGACCTACACCGCGCAGGTCGTGGGCACCGACCCCGCCACCGACATCGCGCTGCTCAAGGTCGACGCGCCGTCGGACCAGCTCCACCCGCTGGCCCTCGGCGACTCCTCGAAGGTCCAGGTCGGCGACCCCGTGGTCGCGATCGGCAACCCGTTCGGGCTCGACCGCACCGTGACCAGCGGCATCGTCTCCGCCCTGCAGCGCCAGATCCAGGCCCCCAACGGCTTCTCGATCTCCCACGTGATCCAGACCGACGCCGCGATCAACCCCGGCAACTCCGGCGGCCCGCTGATCGACGCGTCGGGCAGCGTGATCGGGATCAACTCGCAGATCGAGACCGGCGGCGGCGGCGCGGCAACGTCGGCATCGGCTTCGCGATCCCGATCGACACGGCGCGCGAAGTGGCCGGCCAGATCGAGCAGCACGGCAAGGTCCAGCACGCCTACCTCGGCATCAGCGGCGGCAGCATCACCCCAGACCTTGCCCGCGCCCTGAACCTGCCGGTCGAAGAAGGCGTGCTCGTCTCACGAAGTCGTCAAGGGCGGGCCGGCCGACAAGGCGGGCATCCAGGGCGGCAGCACGTCGGCGACGATCGAAGGCGCCAACATCGTGCTCGGCGGCGACATCATCACCAAGCTCGACGGCAAGAAGATCTCTGGGATGGACGAAGCTGGTCAACATCGTCAACGCGGCCAAGCCGGGCGAAAAGCTGGCCGTGACGGTGCTGCGCAGCGGCTCCACCAAGACCGCTGACCGTGACGCTCGGCGTCCGTCCGGCCTCGGTGCACGAATCGCAGTCGGGGCCGGCCGGGCCGCTCGGCCAAGTAGCTCCCGTACCCTGGATCCATGCGGGTGAAGATCTGTGGGATCACCAATCTCGATGACGCGGCGGAGGCTGTGAGGCTCGGGGCTTGGGCGATCGGGCTGATCCACTACGACGGAGAGCCCGCGGCGCTGCGAGGCGGACGAGGCGGCGGCGATCGGGGCGGCGTTCAGGCGCAAGTGCGAGGTCGTCGGCGTCTTCGTCAACCCGGAGCTGGAGGAGGTTGCGAAGGCGGTCGAGAACGCGGGCCTGACGATGGTGCAGCTGAATGGCGAAGAGGGACCGTCGTTCTGCGGCGAGGTGGCGCGGCGGACCGGCGTGAAGGTGATCAAGGCGATCCACGTCTCCAGCGCCGCCGACGTCCACGCGGCGGAGACGTACCGCACCGACTACCACCTCTTCGACCGCAGCGGCGACGGCCTCTGGGGCGGCACCGGCGAGAGCTTCGACTGGGGCCTGCTGCGCGAGCGCCGCTCCGAGGTGCCGGCGATCGTCGCCGGCGGCCTGCGGCCCGAGAACGTCGCCGAGGCGATCGCAGTGACGCATCCCTTCGCGGTCGACGTCGCCAGCGGGGTCGAGGCCGAGCCGGGCCGCAAGGACCACGCGGCGATGACCGCCTTCTTCGAGGCGGCGCAGACGGCTAGCGTTCCCGGCCGATGACGGCGTCGGTCGAGGAGAGATTCGGCCCCTACGGGGGCCGCTACGTCCCCGAGACGCTGATCGCCGCGCTCGACGAGCTGACCGCCGCCTGGGAGGAGGCGCGCGAGGACGAGGCGTTCCGCGCGCCGGCTGGCGCGCCTGCACCGCGACTTCATCGGCCGGCCGACGCCGCTCTACCTGGCCGAGCGGCTCTCGGAGCGGGTCGGCCGCAGCGTCTACCTGAAGCGCGAGGACCTCGCCCACACCGGCGCCCACAAGATCAACAACGCGATCGGCCAGGCGCTGCTGGCGCAGCGGATGGGCAAGCCGCGGGTCATCGCCGAGACCGGCGCCGGCCAGCACGGGGTCGCGATCGCGACCGCCTGCGCGCTGCTGGGGCTGGAGTGCGTCGTCTACATGGGCAGCGAGGACATCCGCCGCCAGGCGCCCAACGTCGAGCGGATGCGGCTGCTGGGGGCCGAGGTGGTGCCGGTCGAGGCCGGCGCCCGCACGCTGAAGGAGGCGGTCAGCGCGGCGATCCGCGACTGGGTGGCAAACGTCGAGACGACCCACTACGCGATCGGCTCGGCGGTCGGGCCGGCGCCCTTCCCGGCGCTGGTCCGCGACCTGCAGCGGGTGATCGGCGACGAGGCGCGCGAGCAGGCGCTGGCCGCCGAGGGGGCGCTGCCGGCCCGGGTTATCGCCTGCGTCGGCGGCGGCTCCAACTCGATCGGCATCTTCACGCCGTTCATCGACGACGCCGCGGTCGAGCTGATCGGCGTCGAGGCGGCGGGGGAGGGGCTGGAGACGGGGCCGCCACGGCGCCTCGCTGCTGGCCGGTCGCACCGGCGTCCTGCACGGCTCGCTCTCCTCGGTGATCGCCGACGAGGAGGGACAGATCCTCGAGGCCCACTCGGTCTCGGCCGGCCTCGACTATCCCGGCGTCGGCCCCGAGCACGCCTTCCTGCGCGACAGCGGCCGAGCCACGCTACACCGCGGTGACGGACGCGGCAGGCGCTCGCCGCCTTCGCCGAGCTGTCGCGGCTGGAGGGGATCATCCCGGCGCTCGAGTCCGCGCACGCGATCGCCTGGCTGCTCGAGAACGGCGGCGGCGAGGGCTACGACGTCCTCTGCCTCTCGGGGCGCGGCGACAAGGACCTGGCCGAGGTCATGGAGCGGAGCGGTGGCTGAGGTCCCCGAGGCGACCCTGAGCGGCGTCGAGCGGATCGCCGGCGCCTTCGCGGCAGCACGGGCCGAGGGCCGGGCCGCGCTGATGCCCTACATGATGGCCGGCTTCCCCGACCGCGAGTCCTCGCTGGCGATTGCCGCCGCCTACGCCGACGGCGGCGCCGACCTGATCGAGCTGGGCGTGCCGTTCTCAGACCCGCTCGCCGACGGCCCGACGATCCACGCGGCGGCGACCGCCGCCCTGCGGGCTGGAGCGACGATGGACACGACGCTGGAGGTGTGCGAATCGGTCTCGGAGCGGATCCCGGTGGTCCTCATGGTCTACGCCAACATGGTCCTGGCGCATGGCGGCCCCGCCGAGTTCGCCCGCCGCGCCGCCGCCGCCGGCGCCGCCGGGGCGATCGTCCCCGACCTGCCGCTCGAGGAGGCTGCCGAGCTGCGCGAGGCCCTCGCCGCGGCCGGCCTGGCGCTCGTGCCCCTGGTCGCGCCGACCAGCCCGCCGCCGCGGCTCGCCCGCATCTGCGCCGCCGCCCGGGGGTTCGTCTACGTCGTCTCCAGCGTCGGCACGACCGGCGAGCGCGAGGCGATCCCGGCCGGCCTCGCCGACCTGGTCGCCGCGACAAAGGCCGAGGCCGAGCGTCCCCGTCGCGGTCGGCTTCGGGATCGGCACGCCTGCGCAGGCGGCCCAGGTGGGGCAGATCGCCGACGGCGTCATCGTCGGCAGCCGCCTCGTCCGCGCCGCTGCCGAAGCCGGCTCGGCCGAGGCCGCCGCGGAGGCCGTCGGCGCCTTCCTCGCCGAGACGCGCGCCGCGCTGGCCGTCTGAACCGGCTGACCGGGTAAGCTCCCCGGCCGCATGGGAATGGTCGTCAGCTTCTTCCTGGCGCTCGCCGCGATGACGGTCTCCTACGGCCTCGGCCAGGGAGGCCCGGTGGCCGGCCATCGTCTTCCTCACGGTCCTGCTGATCGGCGCCGTGGTCCGCATCGCCAGCCCCAGCTCCTGATCTCGCCTCAGGACCGGGTGGCCCCCTCGGGCCCCTGACTCCTGTCCCGGCAAGCCTTCCGAAACCGGCACACGAGCTTGCGCCGCTGCCCGCGCCTCCTGGCCCGCACCTCTAATCTGCGGCTATGCGGATCGGCGTGCTGACCGGAGGCGGCGACTGCCCGGGGCTGAACGCGGTGATCCGGGCGATCGTCCGCCGCGGCGTCGAACACCACGGCCACGAGTTCGTCGGCTACCGCGACGGCTGGCACGGGCCGCTGGAGAGCGAGGTCGTGCCGCTCGGAGTGCCCGAGGTGCGCGGCATCCTGCCGCGCGGCGGCACCATCCTCGGCGCCTCGCGCACCAACCCGTTCGCCGCCGACGGCGGCGGGGAGCGGATCGCCGCGAACCTGGCGGCGGCCGAAGTGGACGCCCTGATCGCGATCGGCGGCGAGGACACGCTGGGCGTCGCCTCGCGCCTCCACGAGGAGCACGGGGTGCAGGTGGTCGGCGTGCCGAAGACGATCGACAACGACCTCGGCGCCACCGATTACAGCTTCGGCTTCGACACCGCCGTCAACATCGCGATGGAGGCGATCGACCGCCTGCACACGACCGCCGACAGCCACCACCGGGTGCTGATCGTCGAGGTGATGGGGCGCCACGCCGGCTGGATCGCCTTCCACGCCGGGCTCGCCGGCGGCGCCAACGTGATCCTCATACCCGAGCAGCCGTTCGACCTGGAGCGGGTCTGCGAGCTGGTCGGTCGCCGCCTCGAGGCGCGCTTCGCGCCGATCGTCGTCGTCTCCGAGGGCGCCCAGCCGGTGGGCGGCATCCCCGAGGTCCAGACCGAGAAGCTCGACGCCTTCGGCCACGTCCGTCTCGGCGGCATCGCGCACTGGCTGGAGGGCGAGATCGAGCGGCGCACCGGCAAGGAGACGCGGGCGACCGTGCTCGGGCACGTGCAGCGGGGCGGCACGCCGACCGCCTTCGACCGGGTCCTCGCCACCCGCTTCGGCCTGCACGCGATCGACACCGCCAGCGCCGGGCAGTGGGGCAAGATGACGGCGCTGCGCGGCACCGAGATCGAGCTGGTCGAGCTGAGCGAGGCGACCGCGGAGCTGAAGACGGTGCCGAAGGAGCTTTACGAAGAGGCCGAGGTCTTCTTTGGCTGACGGCGGGGGAGAGCCGGGCATCCTCCGTGTGCCGGGAGAGCCGGGCATCCCCCTACCGGAACCCGCTGCAGTCCGTTGCTGAGGGTCCTGGTCGTAGTGGCTCACAAGTTCCGTACGGAGAATGCCCGGCTCTCCCAAGGCACAACCCGGCCTCGTCACCACACGGGCAAAGCCGGCTCCTCTTGCCGTATGGGGAAAGCTTCGCTTGCCCTGGTTCTCATCGCCATCCTCGCGGCTGGATGTGGGGGAGCTGAAGGGGTGGGTGAGGGCGCGACTGCCTCGGTCTACGTGGAAGCGCCGCTGTGCGCGGGGGCGAAGAGGGAGCTGCTCGCGCATGGGGGCAGGGCCGGGAAGCTGCGGGTTCGGGTCGTCTGCGTCGCGTCTGTGGAACGTGGCGGCAGGGTGGACTTGGCGACAGCAGGCGCGAACGCTCGGCGCGCGTCCGAGGACACGAGCTCCGTCGGCTACATCTCCACGCCAAACCCCGCCGCTCTGCACGCTTCTCAACCCATTCTCGAATCCGTCGGCATCGCCCAGCTCAGCAACCGCTCCGGCGCCGCCGCGATGAAGCAGCTCCTGGCTGCGATTCGCCATGCCGGCAGCTCCTCGAACCTCCGCGAAGCAGTGACGCACAACCTGATGACCCGTTGAGGAGGGCCGGGCATCCCCCGTACGGAACTTGTGAGCCACCACGAACCCAGCCCTTGTCAACGGACTGCAGCGGGTTCCGGTAGGGGGATGCCCGGCCCTCCTCTCCCACGGAGAATGCCCGGCCCTCCCACCCGCTAGAGCAGGTTCTTCAGCGCCTCGTCGAGGTCCGGGTGACGGAACTCGTAGCCGAGGTCGAGCGCGCGGCGGGGGATCACCCGCTGGCCGCCGCGCAGCGCCTTGCCGAACTCGCCGCCGAAGATCAGGTCGAGGGCGATCCCGGGCAGCGGCAGGATCGCGGGGCGATTCAGTGCCCGGCCGAGCGCCTTTGCCATGCTCGCCGTTGGTGACCGGGTTGGGGGCGTGGCGTTGAGCACGCCGCTCGACCCGGTCGTCGTCGAGCGCCCAGAGGAGGATCCCGACCTCGTCGTCGATGTGGATCCAGGACATGTACTGGCGCGCCGCCGGCGATCGGGCCGCCGAGCCCGAGCCTGTACGGCGGCAGCAGCCGGCCCAGCAGGCCGCCTCTCGGGTCGAGCACCTGCCCGGTGCGCAGCGATCGCCAGCCGCACGCCGCAGCTCTCGACCTCGCGCGCCGCCTTCTCCCATTCGCGCGCCACCTCGGCGTCGAACCCCTCGCCGGCCTCGGCCGACTCGTCGACGATCGCCTCGCCGCGGTCGCCGTAGAAGCCGATCGCCGACTGGCTGACCAGCACCCGCGGGCTTGCGCTCCAGCGCGGCGATCGCCTGCACCAGGTTGTGGGTGCCGGTGCGGCGGCTCTCCATGATGCGGCGCTTGGCGTCGTCGGTCCAGCGCTGGTCGATCGGCTCGCCGAGCAGGTTGACGACGCCTTCGACGCCCTCGAAGGCCTCGGCCGGCGGCCGTTCCAGGGTCGGCTCCCAGGCGTGCCAGGCGATCACGGGGTTGGTGCGCGCGCGACCGCTCCGGGTCGCGCGTCAGGCCCACCACCGTGTCGCCCCGGTCGAGCAGCGCGTCGCAGACCGCCGATCCGATCAGCCCGCTGGCGCCGGTGACCAGGACCTTCACGGCGCTAGGCGACCTCCACCGTGGAGAACGTCCCGGTCTCCGTGCTGAAGCGGGCGATCCCCTCGCGCTTCGCCTCCTCGACCACCGCGCGCGCCACCATCGGCGCCACCTCGCGGTTGAAGACGCTGGGGATGATGTAGTCCTCGGAGAGGTCCTCGTCGGTGACGACCGCGGCGATCCCCTTGGCCGCGGCCAGCTTCATCTCCTCGGTGATCCGCGGGGCGCCGGCGTCGAGGGCGCCGCGGAAGATCCCCGGGAAGCAGAGCACGTTGTTGATCTGGTTCGGGTAGTCGGAGCGGCCGGTGGCCATGATCCGCACGTAGGGGGCGGCCTCCTCGGGCATCACCTCGGGGTTGGGGTTGGCCATCGCGAAGACGATCGCATCGTCGTTCATCTTGCCGAGCGCCTCGGCGGGGATGATCCCGGGGCCGGAGAGGCCGACGAAGAGGTCCATGCCCTCGATCACGTCGGCCGGCTGGCCGCTGCGCCTCTCGGGATTGGAGCTCTCCGCGTACCAGCGCTTGATCTCGCTCATCTCGCCGGCCTGGTAGTCCTCGCGCTCGGTCGAGAGGGCGCCGCGCCGGTCGCAGCCGACCACATGGGTGACGCCGGAGGCCAGCATCATCTTGGTCACCGCTACCCCGGCGGCGCCCAGCCCAACCACCAGCACCCGCAGCTCCTCGATCGGCTTGCCGACGATCTTCAGGGCGTTGAAGAGGGCCGCCATCACCACAACCGCGGTGCCGTGCTGGTCGTCGTGGAAGACCGGGATGTCGAGCGACGCCTTGAGCCGCTCCTCGATCTCGAAGCAGCGCGGGGCGGAGATGTCCTCGAGGTTGATGCCGCCGAAGGTGGGGGCGATCAGCTCGACCGCCCTGACGATCTCGTCCGGGTCTTGGCTGTCGAGGCAGATCGGAAAGGCGTCGACGTCGGCGAACTCCTTGAACAGCATCGCCTTGCCCTCCATCACAGGCATCGCCGCCTCCGGGCCGATGTTGCCGAGCCCGAGCACGGCGCTGCCGTCGGAGACGATGGCGACCGTGTTCTTCTTGATCGTGTACTCGAAAGCCTTGGCGCGATCGGCGTGGATGTCCTCGCAGACGCGCGCCACCCCCGGCGTGTAGGCCATCGAGAGGTCGTCGCGCGTCTTCAGCGGGTACTTGTTGTGCATCTCGATCTTGCCGCCCCGGTGCATCTGCATCGTGCGGTCGACGTAGTCGAGGACCTTGGCCCCGCGGGTCGAGCCGATCGCCCGCAGAATCCGCTCCCAGTGCTCGCGGTCGGCGGCGTCGATCGTGAACTCCCGCACCCGCTTGCCCTCGTTGCCGGCGCCGGGAACCAGGTCGACCCCCTGAAGCTGCCCGCCCGCCTCGGCGATCACGGCCGTCAGCTTCCCCAGCGGCTCCTGCCGCGCGTCGAGCTCGACCCGGATCGTGACGCTGTACTGGGCGCTTACGGCCATAGACAGCTATCGAATCAGATTCGGCTCGCCCGCCTACCCGCGCCCGCCGCCCTTGGGGGGAGAACTGCGCCCGCTGAAGCCTTATACGGGAGGAGCCGCCAGCCCTCGGCAAGCGGAATATGTACTTAGATACCAAGACACTGCATAAATTTCCGCCACTGAGGCGGTATACTGGCGCGATGGGAAAGCGTACCTCGCTGATTGTCGACCCCGAGCTGCTCGCCGAAGCCGAACAGCTGCTCGGCACCAAGGGACCCACGACTACGGTGCGGGAGGCTCTTCAGAGGGCCGTCCGTCAGACCCATCTCGTGTCTCTCGCGAACTGGGAGCTCCCCGAGGACGCTCCGGAGCGACTGGAACGGATGCGCAGCGAGTCCCCGGAGTTGGACTTCGGCTGAATGGCGCGCTATCTGGCAGACACCAGCGCCTGGGTGCAGGCGCGGCGCAGGAACGCGCCGAGGCCACTCGGCGATTCGTTCGCCAGGATGCTCGTTCAGGGCGAAATCGCCACCTGCGGAGCGGTTATCTGGGAGCTGCTCCATAGCGCCGGCAATGCCGCCGAGTACACGACCCGGCGGCAAGAGCTGGAACACCTCGACCTGGCGACCTTCGGGAGCGACGACTGGGCTCGTGCCCTCGACATAGCGCAGCTGCTCGCCAAAAAGGGCGGTTCCCTTCACCGCGCCCCATCGCTGGCCGACGCCATCGTCGCCGTCGCCGCCGAGCGCGCCGGCCTCACCATCCTCCATTACGACAAGGACTTCGACCTGATCGCCGGCGTCACCGGCCAGCAATGCGAGTGGATCGCCCCCAAGGGCTCTCTCTAGGTCCCCCTCCCCTGAGTCCCGGCAGGTTTGCGGCTCCTCGTTGGTCACTGGCGGAGTCGCGGTACGCCTCCGCTTGGCGGGTTGAACGTCAGCTCACTCCGCCTTCCGCCCGAATAAGAGTTCGTGCTGACGCCGCACGCAGGCCCGAATCGCCTCAGAACGATTCGGCAGCTCCCGTCCGACGCCCCAGACCGCGCCACGGACCCCGAACGCCCGAGTCGGTGCCCTGCGCAGATCGTCCAGCAACTTAAGGTCGTGTTGAGTCATCCGAACCCCGACAACCTGAGTTGCCTCAGCCCTTGCCATCGCAATAGCTCCTCCCGACGATTTTGAGGTCAAGTTTGTAACACGACTGTATAACGCGAGTGGACGCGCTTCGTTATCGGACGAACGCACTGAGGGCTGTGCTGACCTCGGCTGCGCTCAGTGGGCCGAAGCGGAGGGTCCAGGCGTCGCCGAGCTCCTGGCGAAAGGAGTGGGGAACGCCTCCCTCCTCCAGCGCCTTCGCGTGCCGCTCGGCTCGCTCGTATCCGCTGAGACCCTGGAACGTCGCGTCGAGCCCGTAGCGGCCGTCCTCCATCGGCCAGATCGTCATCCGGTCCGGTACGGGGCCAGCTTGCGTGGGCAGGTTGCTGAGCACCACCCACTTGACATCGGATGGTTGCGAACCCAGCTTGAAAACCGGTCTGCCGGTCGGCTCAGCCCGGGCGCCTGCCCCAGCCGGAGACGAGGATCGGGGTGAGGCCGGTGGTGGCGGGGTTGTCGAGGCCGGCCAGCGCGTGCTCGATCTCCTCCTCGGTGAGCAGGCCGCGCTCCACGAGCGGCGCGCGAAGCGAGTCGATGCTGAGGCGGAAGAAGGCGGTCTCCGGGGCGCCGCCGCGGATGAGGCGCACGCGGCCCTCGGCCTCGACTCCCTCCAGCCCGGCCGCCTCCAGCTCCGCCGGCAGGCGCCGGCCGAAGCTCGGGTCGAAGCCGGCCTCGGCCATCAGCCCGAGCACGGCGTCGGCGACCTTTTCGAACTCCTCCTGCGGCGGGTCGACCGCGATCGCCTCCCAGTCGTAGTCCTCCAGGAGGAGGACGCCGCCGGGCCGCACGGCCTCGGCCATCCGCCGCAGCGCCTCGGCGCCGAGGTGCTCGACGACGAGCCGCGCGTAGACGAGGTCGAACTCGGGCTCGAGCGGCTCGCCGGCGAGGATGTCGTGCTCGCGGACCTCGACGTTGGGACGCTCGATCGCCTCCAGGAACCTGGTGTAGACGTCGGTGGCGAGGACGCGCCCCTCGGGGCCGACCCGCTCCGCCATCCACTCCACCATCGAGCCGCCCCCGGCGCCGACCTCGAGGCAGCGCCAGCCGGGCCCGATGCCGAGCCGCTCCATCACCGCCTGCGTGCCCGCGTCCCAGAGGCGCTCGATGCCGGCGAGGCGCTCGCGCTCGGCGGCGAACGTCTGGTCATAGACGTACTCGGGCATCGCCCGCTCACGCTACCCAATGGCCGCTGACTTCGCCTTTATCCGCCATATATGCGGAAAAGGACGAACTCGGTGACGGGCAAGCCGGCCGGCTCAGGTCAGGTCGACGACGACGCCGGAGGCGTACCAGCTCAGCCAGACCATCAGCACGGTGACCAGGGTCGCGGCCAGCGGCGCGGCGGCGGCGAGGGCGCGGAGGCCGCCGCGCGCCTGGTTGCGGACGATCGAGACGCCGAGCACGACGCTCCAGACGAAGCCGATCGCGAGCAGGACGATCGCCGCCGGCTGGACGATCCCGAGGAACTCGAGCGAATCGTCGCCGAAGGCGATCACGGCGGTGGCGAGCTCGAGCGGCAGGAAGAGGTAGCCGAACGTCGACAGCGCCGTGCGCAACGGCACGCCCGCGAGCCGCCCGGCGAGCGCGCAGGCGCCGACGTAGACGAGCATCGCGAGCTCGACGAACCCAGCGAACAGCGCCGGCCAGGGCACCGCGGCCAGGGCCGGCGAGCGCTGGCCGACCGCCATGTACATGCCGAGCAGGCCGGCGACGAAGAGCGACTCCCACAGTTCCGGCGCGCGGGGCTCGAGCAGCTCGGCGCCGGGCAGGCGCCAGCCGAGCTTCAGCGACGAGCGCTCGGCCGGGCAGTTGACGACGCAGTCGGCGCACTTGAGGCAGGCGCGATTGGTCTCCAGGCGCACGGGATTGAGGTAGGCGGGGCAGCGCCCGGCCAGCTCGCCGCCCTTCAGGCAGGGCTTCTCGACGCAGCTCGCGCAGACGTCGCGGTCGGCCTCGAGCGCGAGCGGGCTGAGCCGCGTCGCTCGCGCCAGCCAGCCGCCGACCGGGCAGAACCAGCGGCACCACGCCCCGCGCCGCGAGACGAAGCCGACCACCGCGGCGAGCGCGAAGATCGCCAGGAACAGCAGGGCGCCGTCGCGCGCCGGGCCCTGGAGGTCGAGCCATTTGACCACGAAGGTGACCGCCAGGAAGCTGCTCGGCAGCAGCCAGCCGAGCCGCAGCGGCGCCGCCACGCGGCCGCTGCCCAGGCCCAGCCGGGCGCCGAGCCGGTGCGCCCATTCGGTCGTCAGCCGCAGCGGGCAGAGGTAGCCGCACCAGAAGCGCCCGAAGGCGACCGTCGCCAGGGTCAGCAGCGGCAGCCAGACGATCCACATCAGGAAGTCGAAGACGTTGTCCTGGCTGCTGTGGTTGACGAACGAGCCGAGGCGGAGCGGGCCGCGGTTGTCGAACGGCCCGACGTCGAGCGGCAGCAGGGCCGCCGCGAGCAGCCCCACCAGCAGGACCAGCATCGAGGCCGGCAGGATCGCCCGCAGGCGGGGGCTGCGCAGCGCCCGGTAGAGCGGGTGGGCGTAGCTCGTCCCGATCGAGCGGAAGCGGGCGGCCGCCCGCGACGGGCGCCGGCCGATCTCACCGGACAGGGCGAGGATCAGCGCCACGTAGCCGAGCACGAAGATCAGCTGGAGGACCGACGGCCTGGCGGTGTAGCCGACCAGCGTCTGCAGGGTGCGGCCGATCCCATGCGTGTCGGGAAGCACCGCGCTCGCGTCCCAGGCGCCGATCGTGCCGGGGAAGATCCCGGCCGCCTGGAAGGCGAGCGTCGCCCGCCCCACCATGCCGGCGGCGAAGGCGAGCAGCAGGACCGAGGTCGTCGCGAAGAAGCGCTGCGGGCTCAGCAGCCTGGTCCCGCCCCTGTACATCGCGCTGCCGACCACGATCGCCGCGGCGAAGCCCAGCGAGGCGCCGAGCATCACCCGGTGCCAGGGCGAGTTGGACGCCGCGGCGCCGAGGTAGAGGACGGCCTCGGCGCCCTCGCGGAAGATCGAGAGGAAGGCGAGCGTGCCGAGCGCGAGGACGGAGCCGCGGCCGACGCCCAGCTGCGCCTCGGAGCGCAGCGCCCCGGCCATCGCGCCGCCCTGGCTGCGCATCCACCAGAGCACGTAGGTCAGGACCGCCGCGGCAGCCCACATCACGACACCCTCGAAGACGCCCTCCGCCCGGCCCCTGAGGCTGCCCAGCGTCAGGAAGAGCGCCAAGCCGAGCACGACGCTGGCGAGCGCCCCGCCCCCGGCGCCGACCCAAACCCCCACGAAGTAGCGGCGGTTGTCGGTGCGCTGAAGGCAGGCCAGGACGATGCCCATCAGCAGGCTGGCCTCGACCGTCTCGCGCATCACGAGGAGGAACGAGGCGGACAAGAGCGCTCAGCCGCCCGCCGTTTGCTCGATGCCGGCGCTCAAAACCCGACGGTGGCAGTCGGACATAGTTAGGCGACCCTAACATCAGGCCGCGTCAGGCGGAAGTGAGGTCGTCACACAGTCGGGCGCCACTCCGCGCCTTACAGTTGGCGCCTATGGCAGCCGACAAGCCCGCCGCCGCCCCGCAACAGGCCGGAGCCGCCCAGGACGGGCACGAGCTCTTCCTGATCGACGGCAACTCGCTCGCCTACAGGGCCTTCTTCGCCCTGCCGGAGTCGATCGGGACGAGCGACGGGCGGCCGACCAACGCGATCTACGGGCTCGCCTCGATGCTGACCAAGATCGTCGTCGAGCACCGCCCGCCCGGGGTGGTCGTGGCCTGGGACGCGGGGATGTCGGGCCGCGAGGTCACCTACGACCTCTACAAGGCACAGCGGCCACCGCGCCCCGACCTGCTCTCCGAGCAGTGGCCCCACCTGATGCCCCTGGTCGAAGCGTTCGGCTACACCAACGTCAGGGTCGAGGGCTACGAGGCCGACGACGTGATCGGCGCGCTGGCGCGGCGCGCAAGGGAGCAGGGGATCCCGGTGATGGTCGTCTCCGGCGACCGCGACGTCTACCAGCTCGTCGGCGACGGGATCCGGGTGATGAGCACCTCGCGCGGCATCACCGAGACCAAGGTCTACGACCGCGAGGGGGTGATCGAGCGCTACGGGGTGCCGCCGGAGCTGGTCCCCGACCTGATCGGCCTCAAAGGCGACACCTCCGACAACATCCCCGGCGTCCCCGGGATCGGCGAGAAGACGGCCGCGACGCTGCTGCAGGAGTTCGGCTCGCTGGAGGGGGTGCTCGCGAACGTCGAGAAGGTCTCCGGCGCGAAGCGCAAGCAGAACCTGGTCGAGCACGCCGACGACGCCCGTGTCTCCAAGCAGCTCGCGACCCTCCAGTGCGAGATCGAGACCGGCGTCGACCTCGACGAGGTGATGTCCTCGCGGCCCGACCGCGGCGCCCTGCGCGAGTTCATGCGCGAGTTCGAGCTGCGGGCGATCATGGAGCGGCTCGAAGAGGGCCTCCCCGACGGCGAGGCGGTGCCGGGGCGCAGGGTCGAGACCGAGCTGGCAGTCGAGGCCGTGGAGGGGACGCCGGCCGACCTTGCCGAGGGCGCGGCGGCGCTGGCGATCGCCGCCGGCCGCTGGGCGGCGGCCGGCGGGGAGCGCATCGTCACCGGGGCCTCGAGCCTCGACGAGCTCGCCGCCGCCCTGGCCGGGCGGCCGCTGATCGCCCACGACGCGAAGTCGCTCGGCGGCGGCCGCCACGGCCTGCTCGCCGCCGCGGCCCGCGCCGGGGTCGAGCTGGAGCTGGAGCACGACACGATGCTCGGCGCCTACCTGCTGGAGCCCCAGCGCCGCGCCTACGACCTGACCGAGCTGGCCGCCGACGCCGGGATCGGCCTCGCCGAGGGCGCCGCGCCCGAGCCGGCGGGCGAGGGTGGACAGCTCTCGCTGGAGGAGGAGGGCGAGGCGGGCCTCGACCCGGCCGAGGAGGCGCGCCTCGTCCTCGCCCTCGCCGAGGCGCAGCGCCCCCGCCTCGCGGAGCAGGGGCTCGAGCCGCTGCTCCGCGACGTCGAGCTGCCCTTGGTCCACGTCCTTGCCGCGATGGAGCGCGAGGGGATGAAGCTCGACGCCGTGCGCCTCGCCGAGGCCGGCGCCGGCTTCGGCGAGCGGATCGCCGCGCTCGAGAGGGAGATCTTCGAGCTGGCCGGGGAGGAGTTCACGATCGGCTCGCCGCAGCAGGTCGGCCGCGTCCTCTTCGAGCAGCTCGGCCTCAGCCGCAAGCGCCGCGGCAAGACCGGCTTCTCGACCGACGCCCGCGTCCTCGCCCAGATCCGCGAGGAGCACCCGATCGTCGACAAGATCGAGTCCTGGCGCGAGCTGACCAAGCTGAAGAACACCTACCTCGACTCGCTCCCGGAGCTGATCGACCCCGAGACCGGCCGCGTCCACACCACCTTCAACCAGGCGGCGACGACGACCGGCCGCCTCTCCAGCACCAACCCCAACCTCCAGAACATCCCGATCCGCACCGAGATCGGCCGCCCGGTGCGCGCCTGCTTCGTCGCCGAGCCCGGCGCCAGGCTGCTCTCCGCCGACTACAGCCAGGTCGAGCTGCGCGTCCTCGCCCACGTCGCCGACGAGCAGGTGCTGAAGGACATCTTCCGGGCCGGCGAAGACGTCCACGCCGCCACCGCGGCCGAGGTCTTCGACATCTCGCGCGACGAGGTCGACGTCGGCCAGCGCTCGAAGGCGAAGATGGTCAACTTCGGCATCGTCTACGGGCTGACCGGCTTCGGCCTCGCCGATCGCCTCAACATCCCTCGCAAGGAGGGCGAGGAGTTCGTCGCCCGCTACCTGGAGCGCTTCCCGGCGGTGCGCGCCTTCCGCGAGGAGGTGATCGAGCGGGCCCAGGAGGACGGCTAGGTCAAGACGCTGATGGGCCGCCGCCGCCCGATCCCCGAGCTGCGCTCGGCCAACCCGAACACCCGCCGGCTCGGCGAGCGGCTCGCGGTCAACACGGTGATCCAGGGAACCGCCGCCGACGTCATCAAGGTCGCGATGGTCCGCTGCCACCGCGCCCTGCGCGAGGCGGGGATGGCGACCCGCCTCGTCCTCCAGATCCACGACGAGCTGCTCTTCGAGGGGCCGCCCGGCGAGATGGACGCGGCGACCGAGCTGGTGCGGCGCGAGATGTGCGGGGCCTACCCGCTCGACCCCGCGCTGGAGGTGGACGTCGGCGTCGGCAGCGACTGGCTCGAGGCGAAGAAGTAGGGAACGCGAGAGGGGCGGCCAACCGGCCGCCCCTCTACCTCGCCTCGACTGAGGAAGTGGCCGCTTCTAGCCGACCAGGTCGACGGAGTGGAAGACAGCCCCTCCCGGTCCCACTTCCAGCTCGGCCTCGCGCACGAGGGCGCCTTTCGTGAGGTTGGCGGTGGTGCAGCTCCCGGCCTGACCCCCTCCGTCCGAGGTCTCGGCTTCGCCGGAGCCCTCGCCTGACTGGCCTTCGTCGCCGGACTGCTGGTCCTCGCTCTGGTTGTCCTGCCCGTCCTCGGAGGTCTGCGCTTCGCCGCTCTGGTGGTCGCACTCGATCTCGGTCGATTCGTTCACCATGCCGCCGATCGTGCCGCCGGCGAACAGCTTGACCGTCAGCGCTCCGCCTTCGAACGATTCGACTTCACCCGCGTTTTCCTGCCCGTCGGGGGTGCCGTCGTGGTTGCTGTCGCGGCTGCGCGGGTTGTCGCCGACTTCGACCTCCTGGCCGTCGGTCAGCCCGTCGCCGTCGGTGTCGGCTTTGCGCGGGTTCGTCCCGTTTTCGAACTCTTCGAGGTTGTTGAGGCCTTCGTGGTCCTGGTTGCGATGCGCCTGGTTCACCCTCAGCGAGAGGTGGTGGCGCTTCTCCCAGCGATCGGGGATGCCGTCGTGGTTGCGGTCCCTCGCCTTGGCGGCGGCGAGGCCGGGCAGCGCCAGCAACGCGATCACGCCGAGCACGGCGGCAAGGGCAAGCTCGAGCTTGCGATTTCCAATTCCGGTGCCTCTCATTGGTCCTCCTTCGGCTGCGATCGGCGATGCCTTAGCCGCGAGGGCTAGCTAGACGGTTCGCCGGGCGTCTGTTGGTTGGTCATCGTTGGAAACACGTCGCCGCCTCCAAGATCACTCGATCCGCCGCCGTCGCCGCTCGTGCCCGACGATCCCCCGTCGCTGCTGGACGACTGTTCGACGGAGTCGCCGGAGCCGCTGCCGGAATCTCCCGAGCCGCCGCTCGACCCCGAGTCGCTCCCCGAGCCCGAGCCGCCATCCGATCCCGAGCCAGAGCCAGACCCACCGTCCGACCCGGACCCCGAGCCTGAGCCGCCGCCGTCCTGGCCGGAGGAGGACGGCGGCGTGGAGCCCGAGCCGTGGTCTCCTCCGCCGGAGCCCGAGCCACCGCCGTCCTGCCCCGCGGAGCCGCCGCTCCCGTCCCCGCGGCCGCCGCGCCCTTCGGCATCGCCGCTCGCCTGCCTCCCGCCGCGACCGCCTCCGTCTCCGGAGCCGCCGCTCTGCCGCGCGGCACCGGCTGTGCGCGCCGCCGCGCCGGCCGAGGCCGCGGGGGCGCCGCCGCCGTCCTGGCCGCCCGCCGCGGCCCTGGCCGTCGCCGGCGGGCCCGCCGGCCCCCTGCCGTCGTGCAGCGCGACGCCGGCTCCGACCGCGCCGGCGACGAGCACCGTCACCGCGCTCGCCTTCAGCGCCAGCCCCGCGCCGGCGGCGCCGGCCGCTCCCGTCGCCGCTTCCACCGGGCCCCCGGCGGCGGCCAGCATCGACTTCAGCAGGGGCAGCGGCACCAGCATCCCGACCCCGTCCCGCAGCGCTCGCCGCGCCCGGTAGATCGCCTGGCGGACGGCGCCGCCGCTCAGGCCCAGCGCCGCGGCGATCTCCTCGTGGCCCAGGCCTTCCAGCTCGCGCATCACGATCGCCGCCCGCTGCGGCTCGGGCAGCGCCCGCAGCCGCGCCGTCAGCTCGTCCAGGTCCTCTCGCCGCTCGACCTCCTCCTCGGGGCCGCGGCCGCCGGCGATCTCGTCGCCGAGGGCCTCCGCCGCCGGTGGCCGGTCGCGGAGGTCGTTGAGGGCGGTGTTGCGGACGATCCGGTAGAGCCACGGCCGCAGCTCGATCTCGGCGCCGTCGCGACGCAGCGCCAGCAGGGCCTTGGAGAAGGCGTCCTGGGTGACGTCCTCGGAGCGGCTGCCGACGATCGCCGCCGCGTAGCGCCCCAGCGGCTTCCCGTAACGGCGGACGATCTCGTCGAAGGCGGTCTCGTAGCCCTGGCGCACCAGCGTCACCAGCCGCCCGTCCGGCTGCACGCGCAGGGC
The DNA here is from genome assembly GCA_963696185.1 of uncultured Solirubrobacterales bacterium. GTDB lineage: Bacteria > Actinomycetota > Thermoleophilia > Solirubrobacterales > 70-9 > VRUE01. Next base: position 396,416 of record OY968825.1, on the reverse strand, counting down.
CGGGCCCGCGAAGAGGCGGGGAGCGAGCTCCTCTGCCGGAGGCGGGGTCATCTACGGGCGCTGCATCGGGTCAGGGGCATGGGAGTCGCATCGGGTTACGCGTATGACACCAACGCCGTTCAGCGGCAACGGACGTACGTTTGATGCAACACGTGGGGAAGACGAAGATCACAGGCCCGGCCGGTGCTGCTCAGCTTGCGGCGGGGATCCTGCCTGGACGCGGCTGCTGCGTGCTGTCGGCGGCCGGCTCCGGCGGCGCGATCTTCAGGTAGTGGCCGAAGGCCCAGGCGACGAGGCGCCTGGCGCCGAGCACGCGGATCAGCGGCCCGAGCAGCCGCGGCGGGATCCTCGGGATCAGCCTCTGGGCGCGCAGCAGCCAGCGGAACTTCCACTCGTGGGAGTCGTGGAAGGCGGCGTAGCGGCTCGCCGCCCGCTCGCGGCTCTGCCGCCCCTCGAGGACGCCGCGCAGCTCCCGCCCCAGGGCGATGCCGAAGTAGAGCGCGGTCCTGATCCCCTCGGCGGTGAGCGGCAGGCAGTGGCCGGCCGAGTCGCCGGCGAAGAAGACGCCGCCCTCGGTGGCGCTGCGCAGCCTGTGGGGGATCCAGTTGCCCTGGTACTCGGCGGGCTGGCCGGCGAGGTCCGCAGCGGGGCGCTCGCGGTCGAGGTCCCCGACCAGCAGCTCGGTGGTCTCGCGGACGTGGAAGCGGGGGTCGAAGGAGCCGACCCCGATCCGCAGCTCGCCGCCGGCCGGGAAGCACCAGCCGTAGCCGGCGGGCACGTAGCGGCGGTCGACCCAGACCTCCATGTCCCGGCCGACACCGTCCGGGTGGACCTCGAGGCCGCGCGAGAGGGGGGCGTCCGGCGGCTGGTAGCCGCCGGACGCGGCCAGCACCCGCCGCCAGCCGAGCGCGTCGACGACCAGCGGGGAGGAGAGGACGCCGCGGTCGGTCTCGACCGCGATCTCGCCGCCGTCGTCGCAGGCGGCGCGGCCCTTCACGGTCGCGGTCTCGAAGCTCGCGTCGCAGTCGCGCCAGAGCAACTCGCAGAGCTGGCGGTAGTCGAAGGTGGAGAAGCTCCACGGGAGGCGGAAGCGGCTGGTCCCGTGGGGGGAGTGGATCAGCAGCGAGTCGAAGCGCTGGCGCTCCGACTCGATCAGGCCCATCGCGCGCAGCCACGCGGTGGGGACGCCGCAGGCGGAGGTCTGCCGCTCACCGATCTCGTAGCGGTCGAGGACCATCACCTTGCCGGCGCCGGCCAGCTCGCGCGCCACGGCCAGTCCGGCGAAGCTCGCCCCGCAGATCAGCGCGTCGTAGCTGCCGCCCAGCGGGGTGCGGCCGTCACCGCGTCTTGTCGCCCGCACCGGCATCGGCTTCGATTCTGCCATTATTCGCCAGCGTGTCCCCGACCGACACACTGACAGCCCCTGCGCCCGCCGGTACGCCGGTCGAGGGCTCCAACGGCCTGCTGCTGGAACTCGACGGCAAGATCGTCCCCAACTACGCGGCGACGATGGTCTCCTTCGCCGAGGGGGACGTGGTCAAGGGCAAGGTGGTGCGGATCGACAAGGACGAGGTCCTGGTCGACATCGGCTACAAGGCCGAGGGGGTGATCCCCTCCGGCGAGCTCTCGATCCGCAAGTCGGTCGACCCCGCCGAGGAGGTCGAGCTGGGCGAGGAGATCGACGCGCTCGTCCTCACCAAGGAGGACACCGAGGGCAGGCTCGTCCTCTCCAAGAAGCGGGCCCGCTTCGAGAAGGCGTGGCGCCGCATCGAGGCTGCCGCCGAGTCGGGCGAACCGGTCGAGGGCAACGTGATCGAGGTCGTCAAGGGCGGCCTCATCCTCGACCTCGGGGTGCGTGGCTTCCTGCCCGCCTCGCTGGTCGACATCCGCCGCGTCCACAACCTCGACGAGTTCCTCGGCCAGGCGCTCGAGTGCAAGGTGATCGAGCTGAACCGCAGCCGCAACAACGTCGTCCTCTCGCGCCGCGCGGTGCTGGAGGAAGAGCGCAAGGAGGTCCGCGAGCAGATCCTCGACCGGCTCCAGCCGGGCCAGGTGGTCGAGGGCAAGATCTCCAACATCGTCGACTTCGGCGCCTTCGTCGACCTCGACGGGATCGACGGGCTGATCCACATCTCCGAGCTTTCCTGGAGCCACGTCAACCACCCCTCCGAGGTGATCGCGATCGGCGACACGGTGCGGATCAAGGTGCTCGACATCGACCGCGACCGGCAGCGCATCTCGCTCGGCCTCAAGCAGACGCAGGAGGACCCGTGGCAGCGCGTCGTCAGCGCCCACCGGCCGGGCGACGTGCTGGAGGGGACGGTGACCAAGGTCGTCGCCTTCGGCGCCTTCGTCGAGATCCTGCCGGGGGTCGAGGGGCTCGTCCACATCTCCGAGCTCGCCGACCATCACGTCGAGAGCCCGAACGAGGTGGTCCAGCCGGGCGCCACGCTCAACGTCAAGATCCTCGAGATCGACGAGGAGCGCCGCCGCCTCTCGCTCAGCATCAAGAGGGTCGAGGGCCAGAACATGCCGATGGGGGACCTCGGCGAACAGATGGAAGCGGCCGCCAACGGGGACGACGACGAGCTCTCGGCCGCGGGTCCTGTCGCGGGGGAGGACGAGGGCGCTCCGGAAGAGACGTCTGATGAAGCAGTGGCGGAGCCCGAGGCCGAAGCTGGGGAGCCTGAGACCGCAGCGGAGGAGCCCGTCGCGGAGGAAGACGCTCCCGAGGAGCCTGCGGCCGAGGCTGGGGATTCAGAGGTCGAGGATTCGGTTGAGTCCGAGACCGCCGAGTCACCTGAGGCGCCCCCCGAGTCTTAGGCAACGCCGTGGGGCGGCCGCTGACGATCGGCCTCACCGGCGGCATCGCGGCCGGCAAGTCGGAGGCGCTGGCCGCCTTCGAGCGGCTCGGGGCGGCGACGATCTCCAGCGACGCGATCGTCCACGAGCTGCTCGACGCCGAGCCGCTGCTGGGCCGCCTCGTCGAGCGCTGGGGGGCCGAGGTCGCCCCGGGGGGCGGGTCGACCGCGGCAGGGTCGGCGAGGTCGTCTTCGCCGACCCGGAGGAGCTGCGCTGGCTGGAGTCCCAGATCCACCCCCTGGTCGGCGAGAGGATCGGCGCCTGGCTCGCCTCGCTGCCGGCGGGGGCCGAGATCGCGGTGATCGAGGTGCCGCTGCTGTTCGAGGCCGGGATGGAGGGGGCCTTCGACACGACCGTCGCCGTCGTCAGCTCCGACCCGGTCCGCCGTTCCCGCGCCGGCGCCCGCGGTCACGCGCTGGTCGCCGAGCGCGAGGCGCGCCAGCTGGCCCAGGAGGAGAAGGCTTCCCGGGCGGAGCACGTGGTGCGGAACGACGGCAGCCTCGAGGACCTCGAGCGTGAGCTGTCCGCCCTCGTCGAGAAGCTGGGAGGATGAGATCCGGAAGGAGGAGGCGGCGGCTGCTCGCCGGCGCCGCGGCCCTCGCGGCCGGTTTCGCGGTGGCGCTGGCGCTTGGCCTGGTCGGGAAGTTCGGCCACGTGATCAAGGAGCTGACCCTGCCGCTCCGCCACGAGGACGTCATCCGGCAGCAGGCGCACGAAAAGGGAGTCGACGCGTCGCTGATCGCCGCCGTGATCTACGCGGAGTCGCGCTTCCGCGAACAGACGTCGCGCGCCGGGGCGCGCGGCCTGATGCAGATCACGCCGGACACCGCCAGGGAGATCGAGCGGCTGAGCGGCGGCACGACGTTCAGGACCGCCGACCTCTCGGACCCCGAAATCAACATCCGCTACGGCACCTACTACCTGCATGAACTGCTGTCTCGCTACGGCGGCAACGAGGTGGCGGCGCTCGCCGCCTACAACGCGGGGCCGGGCAACGCCGATCGCTGGGGAGGCGCCGGCCTGACGCTCGGTGCGATCCCGCTCGAGCAGACGCGCGCCTACGTCGCCGAGGTGCTCGAAGAGCAGCGCGCCTACCGCGCCGAATACCCGAGGGAGCTGGGCTATTGAGGGCGGCGCCGCGACCTCGCGCCGCCGCGCTCGCGCTCGCGGTCGGCTTGGTCCTCTCCGACTCCTCGATCGTCGTCCTGGCGCTGCCGAGCATCTACCGCGAGCTGGACACCAGCGTCGCCGGCGTGACCTGGGTGCTGGTCTCCTTCAACCTGGTGATGGCGCTGGCCGCCGTCCCGGCCGCCCACCTGGCGCGCCGCGTCGGCCCGGGACGGGCGGCGGCGGTCGGCCTGGCCGTCTTCGCCGGCGCCGGCCTCGCCTGCGGCGCCTCCTCGACGCTCGGCGCGCTGATCGCCGCCCGCTGCGTGCAGGCGCTGGGGGGCGCCGCGGCGGTGACCGCGGTCCTCGAGCTGCTTCCCGCCACGGTGGGGTCGGAGCGCCGCGCCGTCGCGGTCTGGGCGATCGCGGGCGCGACCGGCGCCGCCCTGGGACCGGCGATCGGCGGCCTGCTCACCGAGCTGGTCTCCTGGCAGTCGGTCTTCCTCCTCCAGGCGCCGGTCGCGATCGCCGCGGCGGTGCCGATTCTCGCCGTCGCCAGGCACGAGGCGGCGACCGGGATCGTCGCGGTCGGAGCTGCGGCGCACCGGCCGCCCGCACCTGCTCGCCAACCTGGCCCTGGCGATGGTCTCGGCGGCGATCGCCGCGGCGCTCTTCCTGCTCGTCCTGCTGCTGATCGAGGGCTGGCGCCTGACGCCGATCGCCGCCGCGATCGTCGTCAGCGCGATGCCGCTCGCCGCCCTCGCCGGGGCTCGCCTCGGCCCCTCGCTGGCCGGCGCCCGGGCGCGCGCGGCCGCCGGCGCGATCCTCGTCGCCGGCGGCCTGGGCGGCCTGGCGCTGCTGCCGAAGGCCGCGGTGGCGCTGACCCTGCCGCCCCAGATCCTGGTCGGGGTGGGCATCTCGCTGGTCCTCTCGGCGCTGACCGAGACGGCGCTGGCGGGACGGTCGCCGCAGGCGATCCACGGCGGCTGGACGATCTCCGCCCGCCACGCCGGCGTCGTCGTCGGCCTCCTGGCCCTGACCCCGATCTTCACCGCCGACATCGCCCGCCAGCGCCACGACGCGATCGACGCCGGCACCGCCGTCGTCCTCGACTCCCGCGTCGAACCGCTGCTGAAGCTGGAGATCTCGCGGCGGCTCGACGAACGCCTGGAAGCCGAGCGGGGCAAGGTGCCGACTGTCGGGCCGGCCTTCGAACCGCTGCCGGAAGACCCGGCGACCAGGATCGCGGTGTTGCAGCTGCGCGAAGAGCTGCAGGACCAGCTCAACCGCGGCGCGACCCACGCCTTCAGCCCCTCCTTCGGCCTCGCCGCGCTGCTCGGCCTGCTTGCCCTCGTGCCGATCGGCCTGGCGCGGAGGGTCGAGCTGTGAGGGCGGCCGATCGCGGCAGGGCGCTGGTCGTCGTCGCCCTGCTCGTCTCGGCCGCGCTGGTCCTCGCCTACCTCGCCGCCGGCGGCAGCTCATACGCGCCGGCGAAGGTTCAGGACCCGTGCAAGCACCGGCCCTGGCGCAACCCGCAGGGGATCGGGGCGATCGCCGAGCAGTTCTCGCTCTCGGCGCTGGACGGCGCCGCCTGCGAGCTGGGCGTCACCCGGGAGAGGCTCGCCCGCGCCCTCGCGACGCCGCGCTCGCTGGAACGCTTCGCGCGGCGCTACCGGATCGGCGACGCCCAGCTCGCGAAGGCGATCCGAGCCGGCCTCGTGAGGGCGGTCGACGACGCCGCGGAGGCCGGCGTGCTCAGCCCGTTCATCGCGGCGCCGCTGCGGGAAACGCTGCGCCAGGTGCCGGTCAGGCAGGGGATCGAACTGATCCGCAACGCCCGCTCGCTGCTCGACCGGGCCCAGAGCTTCCTCGGCCCGGCGCAGGGCCTGCTCGAACAGGTCCTGCCCTAGCCGCCCTGGATTTTGATCTGGAAGCGGTTCTGGGAGGTCAGCCAGCGGATGCCGCGGCAGAGCTCGTCGGGAGTGGTGTCGAGCGCGGCCGAGAGCTTCATGATCGTTGCCAGGCGCGGCTCGCGGCCGCCGCGCTCCAGCAGCGAGATCTCGGTCCGGTGCAGGTCGCAGCGGAAGCCCAGCTCCTCCTGGGAGATCTGCTTCTTCTGGCGCGCTTTGCGCAGGTTGACGGCGAAACGGTCACGTGGCTTCACGGCGGGGGCTTTCATCGCGGGGATTCTCTTCGTCTGACGACAGAGCCTCTACAGACGACGAGCTTCGATACAAACTCGCATGTTTATCTTAACTTTCGTCAGGAAGGCGGGCGCGTCCGGCGCGTATTTCGAGACAGAGACATGACGCGGGAGCCGCCGGCTCCCCCCGCTACTGTGGCTTCGTGACCGAGTTCAGGCTGAATCCCGCCTACACGCCGACCGCCGACCAGCCCAAGGCGATCGCCGGCCTGGCCGAGGGGCTGGCCGCGGGGGAGCGGTTCCAGACGCTGCTCGGCGCTACCGGCACCGGCAAGACGTTCACGATGGCCGGCGCGATCGCGGCGGTCGCAGCGCCCCGCGCTCGTGATCGCCCACAACAAGACGCTCGCCGCGCAGCTCTGCAACGAGTTCCGCGAGTTCTTCCCCGACAACGCGGTCGAGTACTTCGTCTCCTACTACGACTACTACCAGCCCGAGGCCTACGTCCCGGCGCAGGACCTCTACATCGAGAAGGACTCCTCGATCAACGACGAGATCGACCGCCTCCGCCATGCCGCCACGGCGGCGCTCTTCGCCCGCCGCGACGTGATCATCGTCGCCTCGGTCTCCTGCATCTACGGGATCGGCTCGCCGCAGGTCTACAACGAACAGATGCAGCTCTTCCAGGTCGGCGGGGAGATCGACCGCGACGAGGTGCTGCGCAAGCTGGTCAAGATGCAGTACCAGCGCAACGACGCGGTGCTGGGGCGCGGCAGCTTCCGGGTGCGCGGCGAGCTGCTGGAGATCATGCCCTCCTACGCCGAGTCCGCCTACCGGATCGCGCTGTTCGGCGACGAGATCGAGGCGGTCCAGCACTTCGACCCGCTGAGCGGCGAGGTGCTCGACGACGATCGACCACGTCTCGGTCTGGCCCGCCTCGCACTACGTGACCAGGGACGAGACGCTGGAGCGCGCGGTCGATGAGATCCGCGCCGAACTGGAGGCGCGCACCGCCGAGTTCGAGGCCGAGGGCAAGCAGCTGGAGGCGCACCGGCTGCGCCAGCGCACCGCCTACGACATCGAGATGCTGAAGGAGCTGGGCTTCACCTCGGGGATTGAGAACTACTCGCGCATCCTCGACGGCCGCCCGTCCGGCAGCCCGCCCCACACCCTGATCGACTACTTCCCGGACGACTTCGTCTGCTTCGTCGACGAGTCACACCAGACGATCCCCCAGATCGGCGGCATGTACGAGGGAGACCGCTCGCGCAAGCAGACGCTGATCGACTACGGCTTCCGCCTCCCCTCGGCGATCGACAACCGGCCGCTCAAGTTCGACGAGTTCCTGGAGCGGGTCGAGCGGCTGGTGATGGTCTCGGCGACGCCGGGCCCGTTCGAGCGGGCCGAATCGACCCGGGTCGTCGAGCAGATCGTCCGCCCGACCGGGATCGTCGACCCCGAGATCGAGGTGCGCGAGACGCGCAACCAGATCGACGACCTGATGAACGAGATCAGGGCGCGCGCCGAGGCGGGCGACCGCGTCCTCGTCACGACGCTGACCAAGAAGATGGCCGAGGACCTGACCGGCTACCTGCTCGAGTACGGGATCAGGGTCCGCTACCTGCACTCCGAGATCGACACGCTGGAGCGGATCCAGATCATCCGCGAGCTGCGGCTGGGTGAGTACGACGTGCTGGTCGGGGTCAACCTGCTGCGCGAGGGGCTCGACCTGCCCGAGGTCTCGCTGGTCGCGATCCTCGACGCCGACAAGGAGGGCTTCCTGCGCGGCGAGACCAGCCTCGTGCAGACGATCGGCCGCGCCGCCCGCAACGTCAACGGGCGGGTGCTGATGTACGCCGACCGCGAGACCGAGTCGATGCGAGCCGCGATCCGCGAGACCGACCGCCGCCGCGCGATCCAGGTCGCCTACAACCTCGAGCACGGGATCACGGCGGAAACGGTGCGCAAGGGGATCTCCGAGATGGCCGAGTTCCTGGCGATGGAGGACCGGGCGCCGCGCCGCCGGCGCCGGCGGCGGGGCGAGGCGCTCGCCGACCCGAAGGAGCTGGAGCGCACGATCGTCGAGCTGGAGGAGGAGATGATCGCCGCCGCCGACGACCTCCGCTTCGAGGAGGCGGCCCGCATCCGCGACGAGCTCAAGGAGCTGCGACGGGACTTGGACGGGATGACCGCGGGCGCTTAGTAGAGCCCCTCCCGGTAGGGGTTCCACTTAACTTTTTCGGTGGGGCGGATGCCGCCGTCCGAGAGCGAATTTCCGAAAAAGTACAAGACGTTCCACCCCTACCGGGAGGGGCTCTGGCGATCGTTCGTGAGAGCATCGGCGAATGACGATCTGTGGGGAGATCGGCGAGTGGGCGGCCGGACTGCGGCTGGATGACGTTCCAGCTGACGCGCAGGAACGGGCGCGCCTGCAGACGGCGAGCATCGCGGCGGGGCGGGCAGCTGGGGAGGAGGCGGCGGCGCCCTTCGCGGCGGCGGCGCCGGACGGCCCGGTCGGCGAGGTCTACTGCTCGGCGGTCGCCTCGATCGCCCACGACTGGGACGACTACCTCTTCATGGGCCACACCGGGCACTCTGCGGTGTCGGCCGCCGCGGCCTTCTGCGACGGCGACGCGGAGCGCGCCCTGGTGGCGCAGGTCGCCGGCAACGAGGTCGCCGGCCGGCTTGGGGCGGCGCTCTTCCTCGGCCCGCACAACGGCCAGTTCTGGGCCTCGATCCACTGCGCCTCGGCGGCGCTGGCGGCGGCGCTCGGCCTCGGTCTCGACGCCGGTCGCACCGCGCACGCGCTGGCGATCGCCCTCTACCAGCCGCCCTACGGGATGTGGCCGGGCTTCATGGGGCCGGGGAGCAAGCTGCTCACCGCCGCCGAGCCGGCTGCGGCCGGGGCGCGGGCGGCGCTGCTCGCCGCCGAGGGCGTGACCGGGGCGCTCGACGTGATCGAGCACCCGCGCGGCGTCCTCGCCGGCCTCTCCTTCGCGCCGCAGCCCGGGATGCTGGGCGCGCTGGGGCGCGTCTGGCTGACCGAAACCCTCGCCTTCAAGCGCCTGCCGGGCTGCGCCTACCTGCAGGCGGCAGCCGAGGCGGCCTGCCTGGCCGCGTCCGGCCCGGACGCCGCCGACCCCGACGAGATCGCCTCGATCGAGGTGCGCGGCGGCTGGCTCACCTGCGGCATGGAGGAGCTGGGGCGCGGCCGGCAGTCGCGCCTGGTCGCAGATGGCGGCGGAAACCACGACCGCAGCGATTCTGACTCCCGTTCATCGCTCTCAGCCGTTCAGGTCAACTTCTCGACGGCGCTGAGCGTCGCGGTCGCGCTGCTCGCCGGGCGCCTCACACCGGCAGAGCTGAGCCCCGCCTGGCTGGCGGAGAACGAGCCGCGGATCCGCGCCCTGGCGGCGCGGGTGCGGCTGCGCCACGACCCGGCGCTGACCACGCGCACCCTGCGCGGCACGCTCGACGCCGGCGTTGCGCCCGACCTCTCGCCGCGCGACTGGCTGCGGCTGCGACGGCGGATCGCCGAAGCGGGGATGGAGGGGGTGAATCCCGGGCCGGCGCTACTCCGCGTCCTCGCCACCGACCGCGGCGCCCGCGCCTCCCTGCTCAGCTCGCTGCGTGGGCGCCGCGGCGGCGACGGCCGTAAGGGCATCGACCGCCTCGACACGGGGACGCTGCGGATGACCTTTCCCTGTCACCTGCGCATCGTCCTTCGCGACGGCGCCGTACGCGAGCTGGACGGCGACGAGCCCGGCTCCTGCGGGCGGCCTCTCGAGGAGCAGCGCGCCGTCGTCGGCGAGAAGCTGCGGGTCGCGGGCCTCGCCGCGACCCGCTGACTCCTCAGGTCAGCAGCTTCGCCGCCTTGGCGCTGTCGGCGTAGAACTCACCGCGAGCCACCTTGCCGTCCTCGAGCTTCATCAGGTGCGCGAACGGGGCCTCGGCGCTCCCCCGGTCGTTGCCGATGCGCTGAGTGCCACGCACCACCACCCAGTCGCCGGCTTCGATGAACTCCTCCGGCTCGACGCTGAACGACGACCAGTAATTGGGAATCTGGGCGAAGTTCTCGATGATCGCGTCGCGCCCGCGGGTTTCCCCTCCGAGCGGCAGCTCGTCCGAGGTCAGCCAGGTTCCGTCCTCGGTCAGCATCTCCTTCAGGGCCGCCAGGTCGCCACGTCCGAAGGCTTCATAGGCGGACCGGGCGGTGTCGACGTTCGACATGTCTCCTCCTTCAGGTCGACTGGCCCCCGCCCAACCTCAAGCTACTCCTGCCCGACCGATCGCACAAGGGCATGGCTCACGCTCCGCTCGCCTCACGGCGAAGGCCTCAGATCGGGTTGCCGGCGATGCCGGGGCGACCGCTTGCCTAACCTCCACGAAGCATGGCCATCGACGTGACCGAAGCGACCTTCGAGCGGGAGGTGATCGAGCGCTCGCGCACGGTCCCGGTCGTCGTCGACTTCTGGGCCACGTGGTGCGGGCCCTGCCGGACGCTGAGCCCAGCCCTCGAGGCGGCCGAGACGGCGCACGAGGGCAGGGTGCTGCTGGCCAAGGTCGACGTGGACGGCAACCAGGCGATCGCGGCTCGCTACGGCGTCCAGGGGATCCCTGCGGTGAAGGCGTTTCGCGACGGCGCGGTGGTGAGCGAGTTCGTCGGCGCGGTTCCGCGGGCGCAGGTCGAGGCCTTCTTCGACTCGCTTGTGCCCTCGCGCGCCGACGAGCTGCTCGCGGCGGGCGACGAGCTCTCGCTGCATGAGGCCGCCGAGCTGGAGCCGCGCCGCGCCGACATCGCGGTGGCGCTGGCGCGGAAGAGGCTGGAGCGCGGCGCCGATGACGAGGCGCTCGAGGCGGTCGAGGCCCACGCCGGCGACTTCGCGGCAGAGGGGATCGCGGCCCGAGTGCGGCTGACGAAGAAGGGGATCGCCACAGAGGCGTTTGCGCTGCTCGACGGGTCGGGGGCTGAACCGGAGTCGGGTCGCGAGGCGTCGCTCGACGCCCTCCTCGACGAGATCATCGGCGCTGACGAGGAAACACGCGAGGACCTGCGCCGCGCCATCGTCGCCATCCTCAGCGAGAGCGACCAGGCCGATCCCGCCGCCCGCGAGTACCGCCGCCGCCTCGCCGCCGCCCTCTACTGAACCGAGGGGAACATCTGTTCGCCTGCGTAGAATCGGGACGAGTGGCTGCTTCGGAGCGAATCGTCATCTCCGGTGCCCGTGAGCACAACCTCAAGGACATCGACGTCGAGCTGCCCCGCGACGCGCTGATCGTGATCACCGGCCTCTCCGGCTCGGGCAAGTCGAGCCTCGCCTTCGACACGATCTACGCCGAGGGGCAGCGCCGCTACGTCGAGTCGCTCTCCGCCTACGCGCGCCAGTTCCTCGGCCTGATGGAGAAGCCCGACGTCGACTCGATCGAGGGGCTCTCGCCGGCGATCTCGATCGACCAGAAGACGACCTCGCGCAACCCGCGCTCGACGGTCGGCACGGTGACCGAGATCTACGACTACCTGCGCCTGCTCTGGGCGCGGATCGGCGTCCCGCACTGCCCCGACCTGCGGCGAGCCGATCGCCGGCCAGACCCAGGAGCAGATCGTCGACCGGCTGATGACCCTCGAGGACGGGAACGAAATTCATGGTGATGGCGCCGGTCGTGCGGGGGCGCAAAGGCGAGTACGGGAAGCTGCTCGAGCAGCTGCGGCTGGAGGGCTACTCGCGGGTGAAGGTGACGGCGAGCTGCGCCGCCTCGACGAGGAGATCGTCCTCGACAAGAAGTTCAAACACGACGTCTCGGTGGTCGTCGACCGGCTGGTGATGAAGCCCGACCTGCGGCGCCGCCTCTCCGAGTCGGTCGAGGCGGCGGCCGGCCTCGCCGGCGGCCTGGTCGAAATCGAGATGCTGGTCGAGCCAGACCGGAAGCACGACAAGGAGGCCGGCGACGACCTGCTCTTCTCCGAGCAGTTCGCCTGCCTCAACTGCGGCACCTCGATCCCGGAGCTGGAGCCGCGGATCTTCTCCTTCAACTCGCCGCACGGGGCCTGCGAGCGCTGCCACGGGCTCGGCTTCCAGCGGGTGATCGACCCCGAGCTGGTCGTTCCCGACCCGACCCTGTCGCTCGCCGAGGGCGCCCTGCAGCCCTGGAACCGCGGCGTCACCGCCTACTGGCGGCGGCTGATCGCCGCCGTCGCCGAGGACTACGGCGTCGACGTCGACAAGCCGTGGTCGAAGCTGAAGAAGTCCGAGCGCGAGATCTTCCTCCACGGCACCGGTGGCGAGCGCCACCAGGTCACCTACACCAACCGCTTCGGCCGCCGCCGCTCCTACCGGGTCCGCTTCGAGGGGATCGTCAACCAGCTGCAGCGCCGCTACGAAGAGACCGACTCCGAGACCAACCGCGAGCGGATCGAGGGCTACATGGCGGAGCAGCCCTGCCCGGCCTGCGAGGGGGCGCGGCTGCGGCCCGAGAGCCTCGCGGTCAAGGTCGGCGGGATCAGCATCGCCGAGTACAGCGCGATGTCGGCGCGGGCGGCGCGCGAGTGGATCGGCGCGCTGGAGCTGACCGAGACCGAGCGGGCGATCGCGCGGCTGATCGTGCGCGAGATCTCCGAACGGCTCGCCTTCCTCGAGAACGTCGGCATCGGCTACCTCTCGCTGGCCCGCTCGGCGCGCACGCTGTCCGGCGGCGAGGCGCAGCGGATCCGCCTCGCGACCCAGATCGGCTCCAGCCTGGTCGGCGTCATGTACGTGCTCGACGAGCCCTCGATCGGCCTGCACCAGCGCGACAACGAGAAGCTGATCGCGACGCTCGACCGCCTCCGCGACCTCGGCAACACGGTGATCGTGGTCGAGCACGACGAGGGGACGATGCTGCGCCGCCGACCACATCGTCGACCTCGGCCCGGGCGCCGGCGAGCACGGCGGCCACGTGATCGCCGCGGGGACGCCCGCCGAGGTCGCCGCGGAACCCCGCCTCGCTGACCGGCCAGTACCTCTCCGGCAAGCGCAGGATCGAGGTGCCGGCGCGAGCGCCGCGAGCCGCGCGGCGCGCTGCTCGATCCGCGGCGCCCGCGAGCACAACCTGAAGGGGATCGACGTCGCGCTGCCGCTCGGCGTCTTCTGCTGCGTCACCGGCGTCTCCGGCTCGGGCAAGTCGACCCTGGTCAACGAGACGCTGCACCACGCGGTCGCCAACCGCCTCCACCAGGCGAAGCTGCGGCCCGGCGCCCACGACGGGATCGACGGCCTCAGCCAGATCGACAAGATCATCAACATCGACCAGTCGCCGATCGGGCGCACGCCGCGCTCCAACCCGGCCACCTACACCGGCGTCTTCGACCACATCCGCCAGCTCTTCACCCAGACCCAGGAGGCGCGGGCGCGCGGCTACAAGCCGGGCCGCTTCAGCTTCAACGTCAAGGGCGGCCGCTGCGAGGTCTGCCGCGGCGACGGCCAGATCAAGATCGAGATGCACTTCCTGCCGGACGTCTACGTGCCCTGCGAGCAGTGCCACGGCAAGCGCTACAACCGCGAGACGCTCGAGGTCCGCTTCAAGGGCAAGAGCATCGCCGACGTGCTCGAGATGTCGGTCGAGGAGGCGGTCTCGTTCTTCGAGAACGTGCCGAAGATCGCCCGCCGCCTGCGCACCCTGCACGACGTCGGGCTCGACTACATCCGGCTCGGCCAGCCGGCGACGACGCTCTCGGGCGGCGAGGCGCAGCGGGTCAAGCTGGCGACCGAGCTGTCCAAGGTCGCCACCGGCGACACCCTCTACATCCTCGACGAGCCGACCACCGGCCTCCACTTCGCCGACGTGCAGCGCCTGCTCGACGTGCTCGGCCGCCTCGTCGACGCCGGCAACACGGTGGTCGTGATCGAGCACAACCTCGACGTGATCAAGACCGCCGACCGCCTCGATCGACCTCGGCCCGGAGGGCGGCGAGGAGGGGGGAGAGGTGGTCGCGACCGGCACCCCGGAGGAGGTCGCCGCGGTCGAGTCCTCCTACACCGGCCGCTTCCTCGCCGCGCTGCTCGAGCCGGCCAAGCCGGCCAAGCCCGCCAGGGCGCGGCGCAAGCGCCGCGAGCCGGTCGCCGCGTAGTCCCCCTCAGCTGGAGAACAGCAGCGAGGCCCCGATCGCGCCGCCGAGGTCGCCGAGCGAGGCAAGCTCGAACCGCGGGCGGGCGCTCGTCGACGAAGAGGTGCTTGTGCCATCTCCTTCGTCAGGTGCGTCCATGTAGCGGTCGCCGAAGCGCGACGCCGAGCCCGCCGCCGATCATCACCGCCTCGGGGTCGAGCAGGTTGACCGCCGAGGCGATCCCCGTCCCCAGGCCTCGGACGGCGCGCTCGATCAGGTTCTCGGCGAGCGTGGTCGCCGCTCGTCGCAGCGCGCGCTCCCAGATGCCGCTGGTCAGGCGGTCGCGGTCGTGCTTCTCGCATCAGCTTGAAGAGGTCGGTCTTGACCCCCTCCTCGTGCTGGCGGCGCGCCTCGCCTCCATCGCCGCCCGCCCGGCGTAGGCCTCCAGGCAGCCCTGCGCCCGCACGGGCACTGGGCGCCGCCGCGCTTGACGACCGTGTGGCCGATCTCGCCAGCGGCGCCGCGGCCGAGCCACGGCTTGCCGTCGAGGACGAGCCCGCCGCCGACGCCGGTCCCCCAGAAGACGCCGATCAGGCTGTCGTACTCGCTTGCCGGCGCCGAGCTGGAACTCGGCTTCGGTCGCCACCTGGACGTCGTTGCCGACCCGCACCTCGGTGCCGAGCGCCTTGGCCAGGGTCTCGCCGAGCGGGAAGCTGCCCTCCCAGCCAGGCAGGTTGCGGGCGCCGGAGACGGCACCGGTCTTCTCGTCGACGTCGCCGGGCGAGCCGACGCCGACGCCCTCCAGTTCGCTCGGGCTTGAGGCCCGCCGCCGCGGCCGCCTCGCGCAGGGCGTCCTCCATCTCGCGGGCGACGTCCGCCGGCCCACCCCAGGTCGGCGTCGGCGTGCCGCGCCTCTCCCAGCACCTTGCCGTCGGGGTCGACGATCGCCGTCTGGATCTTCGTCCCGCCGAGGTCTATCCCGCCGCGCGGCCTCTGGATCGCCATCGATCTCTCTCTTGTTCGCTTGCGCGTGAGCGCCCGGGAGCCGACCCTACTACGGGGGCTCTGGAAAGCTAGGAGCCGTGAACGAGGTGGGCGGTTGGCGACTGTGGTGGGCGAAGCGGCGCTGGTACGAGCGCAACCGGCGGCCGCTGCGGCGCTGGCGGATCGACCGCCACGCCGCCCGTGGCGGCTTCTTCGTCCGCTACCCGGTCGAGGGCGAGCTGCTGGAGGCGCTCGACGAGGGGCGGCTGCGGATCGGCGCGGGGACGCTGCTGGAGCCGGGCTGCTGGCTGACGCTCGCGCCCGAGGCGCGGATCGAGATCGGCGCCGGCTGCTTCCTCAACCGCAACGTCATGCTCGCCGCCTACCGTGAGATCGTCGTCGGCGACCACGTGATGTTCGCCAACGGCTGCTTCGTCGGCGACGCCGACCACCGCTTCGACGACCCCGACATGCCCGTCCCCTGGCAGGGCTTCACGACCAAGGGCCCGGTCAGGATCGGCTCCAACTGCTGGTTCGGCGTCAACTGCGCGGTGATGAGCGGGGTCACGATCGGCGAGCGCTGCGTGATCGGCGCCAACTCGGTGGTGACGAGGGACCTGCCCGCCGGCACGGTGGCCGCCGGCGCTCCCGCCAGGCCGCTGAACCGAGCCTGAGGGCCCCGCGTCATTCGCGGGTGCGGAATCGACAGTCGGCGTCCAGAGTGATCGAGGTCATCCAGCCCGGCGGCCGACTGCCTATAATCGGGCACGGCCGTGACCCGAGAAGGCATGGACCGTCGATGAACCTCGCAACCGGCAATCCTTCGCACGTTGGAGGCGGCGTGACGCTCGTCCGCGCCAAGGACGAGCTGCGCGCGGCGCTCGCCGAACCGCGCCGCGCCGGCCGCTCGATCGGCCTCGTGCCGACGATGGGCGCCCTGCACGGGGGGCACCTCTCGCTGCTGCGCGCCGCCCGCGCCCAGTGCGACGTCGTCGTCATGAGCCTCTTCGTCAACCCGGCCCAGTTCGGGCCCGGCGAGGACCTCGACCGCTACCCGCGCGACGAGGGCCGCGACGCCGAGCTGGCCGCCGCGGCGGGCGTCGACCTCGTCTTCGCGCCGCCGCTCGAGCAGGTCTACCCGGAGGGCTTCGCGACGCACGTCGCCGTCGAG
Source organism: uncultured Solirubrobacterales bacterium (assembly GCA_963696185.1). GTDB lineage: Bacteria > Actinomycetota > Thermoleophilia > Solirubrobacterales > 70-9 > VRUE01. The sequence continues at coordinate 380,069 of OY968825.1, read as the reverse complement.
GGGCTCACCGAGGTCCTCTGCGGGGACCCGGCGCGGCGCGGCCCCGAGCACTTCCGCGGCGTCACCACGGTGGTCGCGAAGCTCTTCAACACGGTCCAGCCGGACGTCGCCTACTTCGGCCAGAAGGACGCCCAGCAGGCGGCGGTGATCCGGCGCATGGCCCGCGACCTCGACTTCCCGGTCCGGATCGAGGTGCTGCCGACCGTCCGCGAGCCGGACGGGCTGGCGCTGAGCTCGCGCAACGCCTACCTCTCCGCCGAGGACCGCGAGCGGGCGACGGCGCTCTCGCGGGCGCTGCGGGCCGCCGAGCAGGGAGCGCGCGCCGGGTCGCTGGGCGCCGGCATCGAGGCGGGCCGCCGCGAGCTGGCCGCGGCCGGCGTCGAGGCCGAGTACCTCGAGGCCCGCGACGCCGAGGAGCTCTCGCCGGTGTCCGAGCTGAACGGGCGCCCGGTCCTGGTCGCGGTCGCCGCCCGGGTCGGCGGCGCGCGGCTGATCGACAACGTCGTTATAAGACCCGAGGCTCGAGACAGCGGCAAATGCGATACGGAGGCAGGATGAGCTGATGCAGCGGCAGATGTTGAAGTCCAAGATCCACCGGGCGACGGTGACCGATTGCGACGTCGAGTACGTCGGCAGCATCACGATCGACACCGAGCTGATGGCCGCCGCCGACCTGATCACCAACGAGCAGGTCCACGTCTGGGACATCGACAACGGCGCCCGCTTCGTCACCTACGCGATCGACGGCGAGCCGGGCTCGGGCACGATCCAGGTGAACGGCGCCGCCGCCCACCTGACCCGGCCGGGGCACAAGGTGATCGTCGCCTCCTTCGGCGCCTACGACGAGGCCGACCTCGAGTCCTACTCGCCCGTCGTCGTCCACGTCGACGACGACAACGCCGTCGTCGACGTCGACAGCCGCCCTGAGGTGCTCCTCTCATGACCGAGCCGATCAGCCTGCCGCGGCTCGCCGAGATGAAGGAGGCGGGCGAGCCGATCGTGATGGTGACCGCCTACGACTACCCGTCGGCGAGGATCGCCGAGGAGGCGGGCGCCGACATCGTCCTGGTCGGCGACACCGCCGCCATGGTCGTGCTCGGCTACCCCGGCACCGAGGCGGTCTCGATGGAGGAGATGGTGATGCTGGGCCGCGCCGTCCGCCGCGGCCTGCGCAGGCCGCTGATGGTCGGCGACATGCCGATGGGCAGCTACGAGGCCAGCAACGAGCTGGCGATCCACAGCGCCCAGCGCATGGTCAAGGAAACGGGCTGCCAGGTGGTCAAGCTGGAGGCGGGCGGCACCTCGGTCGAGCGGGCGCGGGCGATCGTCCGCTCCGGGATACCGGTGATGGGGCACGTCGGCCTGACGCCCCAGACCGCCACCGCGCTGGGCGGCTACAGGACCCAGGGCAAGACCGTCGCCGGCGCGATCAAGCTCTGCGAGGACGCGCTGGCGCTGCAGTCGGTGGGCTGCTTCGCGATCGTCTTCGAGGCCGTTCCCGCCGCCGATCACCGAGGCGATCGTCGAGCGGCTCGACGTGCCGACGATCGGGATCGGCGCCGGCCCGGCGACGGCCGGCCAGGTGCTCGTCTTCCACGACCTGCTCGGGCTGACCGTGGGCCGCACGCCCAAATTCGTCAAGCGCTACGCGGAGTCCCACGACGCGATGGTCGCTGGGGTGCGGCGGTTCGCCGAGGAGGTTCGCTCGCGCCGCTTCCCCGAAGCCGACCACGTCTACGGCATCGAGCCCGCCGAGCTGGCCGAGTTCAGGCGCTACCTCGACCAGGAGAGCCTCACCTCCGAGCAGGCCTGGGACTGGGAGCCTCTTCCCTAGCCCGGGCTTGGCATTCTTCGTCGGTGCCGATCTACGAGTTCCAGTGCGAGGAGTGCGGGAATCGGTTCGAGGAGTTGGTGGCCGTAGGAGCCGAGAGCGGCGTTTGCCCTGAGTGCGGGGCCGGTGGCGCCCGGCGGCTTGTGTCGCCCATCTCCCCGCCCGGACGTCAACCCCGCGGCCCGCGGGTGCGCTCGGACGAAGCCAGACGTCGTGAGAGGGAAGCGGCGCGGTGAGCCTCTCCCCCGAGCAGCGGCGCGAGGCGCTGGTCGAGCTGTACAAGGAGGTGCAGGCCTGCACGAGATGCCCCCTGCACGAGACGCGCACCAAGGCGGTGTTCGGCGCCGGCGACGCCGACGCCGAGCTGATGTTCGTCGGCGAGGCGCCCGGGGCGGAGGAGGACCGCCAGGGGCTGCCCTTCGTCGGCCGCGCCGGTCAGCTCCTCAACGAGCTGCTGGAGGGAATCGGGCTCTCGCGCGAGGACGTCTTCATCGCCAACGTGCTCAAGAGCCGACCGCCCGGCAACCGCGACCCCCTGCCGCTCGAGATCGAGGCCTGCCGGCCCTACCTGTTCGAGCAGGTGCGGCTGATCGAGCCGAAGGTCGTCTGCACGCTCGGCAACTTCGCCACCAAGCTGCTGAGCGGCAGCCCGGCCGGGATCACCAGGGTGCGGGGCACGCCGCAGGTGCACGAGCTGGGCGGGCGCACCGTCTTCCTGCTGCCCCTCTTCCATCCCGCGGCGGCGCTGCGCACCCCCGCGGTCAAGGAGACCCTGCGCGGCGACTTCGCGCTCTTGCCGGGCCTGCTGGCCGGGCCGCCGCCGGGCCCGTTCGAGCCCGACGAGGAGATCGAGCAGGCGCCGGACCGGGCCCGCCGCAGCCGGCCGTCGACCAGCTCGACCTGTTCGGTTGAGGGCGACGGGGCCGGGGGAGCGGCGCGTCGTCAGCCGCTCGGCGGCGGAGACCGAAGCGGTCGGGGCGCGGATCGCCGCAGGAGCTGCGAGCCGGCGACGTGGTCGTCGTCAGCGGCGAGGTCGGGGCGGGCAAGACGACGCTGATCCGCGGCGCCTGCCGGGCGCTCGGTGTCGAGGGGCCCGTCATCTCGCCGACCTTCACGATCGGCCGCCGCTACCGCGGCCGGCTGCCGGTCTCCCATCTCGACCTCTACCGCCTGGAGGGCCTCGACGGCGAGGACCCGGCGCTGCTCGAGGACTACCTGCGCCCCGACGCGGTCGCCTTCGTCGAGTGGCCCGCGGTGGCCGAGCCGCAGCTCGCGGGGCGGCGGGCCCTCGAGGTTCGGCTCCGCCACGCGGGCGGCGACAGCCGCTAGATCGAGATCGGCGGCTGAGCCGCCGCCGGCACTCCGCCCCCTCGCCGTGACGCGCCGGCCGTCACTGCCGGAGCGGGCCGCATCGGCGCCCGTACAGGCGTGTTTTGAAGCGGTGTAGCATCGCTGCGCAAACCGGACCGAAGGGGGAAGCGCCCGATGAAGCGACTGAAGACGCTGACGGCGGTACTGATCGCGGCCGCCCTCTGGGCGAGCGCGGCGCTCGCTGCCTCGGGGTCCGCCGCCACGGCCGTCCCCACGACGCCGGCCTCCACGCCCGCCGCCTACCGCTACTACGTCGCCTGCGGCGTCGCCCAGAACGCCAAGCCGTCGCATCGCTGCCCGAAGAGGCGCAAAAAGGGCGCCTTCTTCGCAGCAAGCTCGCCGACGTCTTCTACACGGTCTGCGTCAAGTTCCCGACCGGGAAACACCTCTGCGCCAAGCCCCAGGAAGCGGAACAGGGGACGCTCTACGTGAACAAGATCACCTCCAACATCCCCGGCAAGCACAGGGTGACGTGGTTCGTGGCAGCGCAAGCGGGTCGGCGTCTTCTACTTCACCGTGCTCGGTTAGCACGGCTGGTCCTCGCTCGGCTTCGACACCGCGACCGAGGACACCGCCGTCTGCGCCGCGCGCGACGGCGAGGTCCTGCTACGAGTCGCTGCTCGGCCTCTCCGAGGAGGGTAGGCCCCGTCCACGCGACCGCCCTGCTCGGGGAGGTCGAGCGACGGCCGTGGCGGCGGCCGGCGGCTGGCGGGTGGTCGAGCGATCGCGGTCGGCCTCGGGCCCGGCTCGTTCACCGGCCTGCGGATCGGCGATCGCCACGGCCCGCGGCCTCGGCGTCAGCTCGCGGCCTGCCGGTGCAGCGGGCGTCTGCACGCTCGACGCGCTCGGCCGGGCGCTACGGACTCCGACGCGGGCCGGCGGCCGGAATGCCTCGCCGTCCTCGATGCCCGCCGCGGCGAGGTATTCGCGGCGCTCTACTGCGGCGACGGGCGAGCGGCTCTGGGAGCCGCTGGTCGGCTCGCCCGCCGAGTCTGGCCGAGCGGGTCGGTGAGCTGGCGCGAGCCCGCGCTGGCGGCCGGATCGGGGGCGGTACGATTTCGCCAGGAGCTTGGCCAGCGCGGCGTCGAGATTCGCCGGACGACGCCGATCCCGTGCACCGGGTCGCCGCGCGGCACATCTGCGCCCTCGCGGCGGCCGGGACGGCGGGGGAGCGCCGGCCCGCTCGCCCCGATCTACCTGAGACCCCCCGACGCGGAGCGGTGGCGTGAGCGAGACACTTCCAAAGCAGCCGAGTGAGGCGACCCGCGAGCGTCGCGGTGCGGCGGCTCGCCTACAGCGATCTGCCCGCCGTGATCGCGATCGAGCGGCGCTCCTTCCCGACGCCCTGGTCGCTGGCGATGTTCGTGCTGGAGCTCTCCAAGCCCTCCGGGATCTGCCTCGCGGCGACCGCCGGGCGACGAGCTGCTCGGCTACCTCGTCTGCTCCCGCTACGACCAGGTCTGGCACCTGATGAACGTCGCCGTCGCGCCGGAGCGCCGCCGCGCCGGCGTCGCCGGTCGGCTGATCTCGCGCCTGCTCGAGGAGGCGCGGGCGCGAGCTGCCGTTCACGCTCGAGGTGCGGGTCTCAACCACGGCGCGATCGCGATGTACGAACGGCCTCGGCTTCCGCTCGGCCGGCGTCCGTCCCCGCTACTACCACGACAACGGCGAGGACGCGCTGATCATGTGGCTGGATTGACCGGGCACTGCTGATCCTCGCGATCGAGACCTCCTGCGACGACACCTGCGCGGCCGTGCTCGACGGCCCGCGCATCCTCGCCAACGTGATCTCCTCCCAGGCCGCCGCCCACGCGCGCTTCGGCGGCGTCGTGCCCGAGGTCGCCTCGCGCCACCACCTCGAGCTGACCGCGCCGGTGGTCGAGGCGGCGCTGGCCGAGGCGGGCGTCGCGCTGGACGACGTCGAGGCGGTCGCCGTCACCGCCGGGCCCGGCCTGATCGGCGCGCTCCTGGTCGGGGTCAGCACCGCGAAGGCGATCGCGGCGCCGCGGCGGCTGCCGCTGATCCCGGTCGACCACCTGCAGGGCCACGTCGCCGCCAACTTCCTCGAGCCCGAGCCGCTCGAGCCGCCGTTCCTCTGCCTGGTCGCCAGCGGCGGCCACACCCTGCTGGCCGCGGTCCGCGACCACGGCGGCCACGAGGTGCTCGGGCAGACGCTCGACGACGCCGCCGGCGAGGCCTTCGACAAGGTCGGCCCGCCTGCTCGGGCTCGGCTACCCGGGCGGGCCGGCGCTGGAGCGCGCTCGCCGCGGCGGGCGACCCGGAGGCGTTCGAGCTGCCGGTCGCGATGAGCCGCGGGACCCGGGCCTCGACTTCAGCTTCAGCGGCCTGAAGACGGCGCTCGTCTACCGCTGCCGCGACCTGGGCCCGGAGGGCGTGCGAGGAGCGCCGCGCCGACCTCGCCGCGAGCTTCCAGGCGGCCGCGGTCGGCCAGCTCGATCGCGAAGCTGGAGCGGGCGCTGAAGCAGCGGCGAGTGGGACGCGGTCGCGCTGGGCGGCGGGGTGGCCGCCAACGGCGCCGCTGCGCGAGGCGGTCGCCGGCGCTCTGCGAGCGGCGCGGCGCTGCGGCTGAAGCTGGTCGCCGCTCGGAGCTCTGCACCGACAACGCGGCGATGATCGGCTCCGCCGCGCGCTTCGCCGCGGCCGCTCCCGTACCCCGACTACCTCGCCTACGACGCCTTCGCCAGGGCCGAGGCGAGCGCCGTCGCATGACCGAGGTCGTCGTCTACGGGCGGCCGGGCTGCCACCTCTGCGAGGAGGCGCTGGCCGGCGATCGTCGCCCTCCATGCCGAGGGCTACCGGTTCGAGCTGCGCGAGGTCGACATCGAGAGCGACGAGCTGCTGCTGCGCCGCCTGCCTCGAGCGCATCCCGGTGGTCGAGGTCGACGGCGAGGTCGTCTCCGAGCTGCTGCTCGACGAGGCCGGCCCTCGGGCGCGGCTCGATACTGTGGGGTCGATGATCGGAGCAGGCGATCGAGGAGCGTGCAGGCGCAGGGGGGCCGACCGGCGACGGCGAGCGGCTCTCGCTCGGCGTCGCGGCGCGCCTCTCGCGCTATCTCCAGGTCCTCACCCAGGCGCGCAAGATGGGACGGGAGACGATCTCCTCGCAGGAGCTCTCCGAGTACACCCACATCAACCCGACCCAGATCCGCCGCGACCTCTCCGGCTTCGGCAAGTTCGGCAAGCGCGGCGTCGGCTACAACGTCGACTCGCTGGTCGCGGAGATCCGCAAGATCCTCCGCACCTCCGGCCAGCACAACATCGCCCTGTTCGGCGCCGGCAACCTCGGCCAGGCGATCGCCAGCTCCGACATCTTCGCCGACCACGGCTTCCAGATCGTCGCCATGTTCGACGTCGACCCCGGCGTGGTCGGCACCCAGGTCGGCGACCTCGAGGTGCGCGACTTCGGCGAGCTGGAGGCGGTCGTCGCCGCGGAGGAGATCGTGGTCGGCGTGCTCGCCGTTCCCGCCGCCGCCGCCCAGGCGGTCGCCGACCGCCTCGTCGAGGCCGGCGTCAAGATCATCTTCAACTACTCCGAGCAGCTGCTCCAGGTGCCGCCCGGAGGTGACCGTCCACACCTCCAGCCCCGCGGTCGACCTGCTCTACGCGCTCTACTTCTACCTCGCCTGAGCACTGACCTTGTCCCTGGACCTCGACCTCGTTCGAGAGCGATTCGAGTCCTCCACCGATTTCACGATCGGGCTCGAGGAGGAGTTCGCGATCCTCGACCCCGGCACGCTGGAGCTGGAGCACCGCTTCGAGGACGTCTACGCCGCCTGCCGGGGGACGAGCTGCTGGCCGACTCGGCGGCCGGTGAGCTGATCGCCGTCCGAGATCGAGATCCGCTCGGGCGCGCGCGGAGACTTCGCCGAGGCGGTCGCCAGGCAGCGCGAGCGGCGCGACCGCCTCTTCGATCTGGTCGCGGGGATGGGGCTGGCGCTGGGCGCGATGGGCACCCATCCCTGGGCCGACTACCTCGACCAGCGGATCATCGACACGCCCGCACTACAACCGGCTCAGGCAGGAACTGGGCTGGGTCGCGCAGCGCAACAACACCTGGAGCACTGCACGTCCACATGGGGGTGCGCGGCGCCGACCGGGCGATCGCCGTCTGCGACCGGATGCGGGAGCTGCTGCCGCTGCTGCTCGCGGTCTCCGCCAACTCGCCCTTCCTCGACCGCCGCGACACCGGCCTGCACACGGTCCGCACGGAGATCTTCACCCGCACCTTCCCGCGCTGCGGCGTGCCCAGCCCGTTCGGGAGCTGGAGCCGCTACGCCGAGTTCGTCGGGCTGCTGGAGCGGACCGGGCACGATCGTCGAGTCGACCCAGCTCTGGTGGAGCGTCCGCCCCCACCACCAGTTCGGCACGGTCGAGGTGCGGATCTGCGACGCGCAGACGCGCGGCGACGAGTCCTTCGCGCTGGCCGGGCTGATCGCCGCCTGCATCGCGCAGACGGCGCTCGACTACGACGAGCGGCGGCGACGCGGGCGCCGTGCCGCCGCTCGAGGACCGCGAGATCGAGGAGAACCTCTGGCGGGCGATCCGCTACGGGATGAGCGGCAGGATGATCGACTTCCGCCGCGGCGCCGAGGTCGAGGCGCGGGCGGCGCTCGAGGCGGTGCTCGCCTGGACCGCGCCGGCCCGCGCCGAGCTCGGGATCGAGGTCGAGCTGCCGGAGCGCAACGGCGCCCAGCGCGCCCGCGAGGCGCTTCGAGGCCGGCGCCTCGATCGAGGACATCTACCGCGACGCGGTGGCGGAGACGCGCCGCACCTACACCGGCGCGAAACAGGCGGCATAGAGGGGTTTGCGGAGTACTGCGGCGCGCTTGCGCCGCGCCCGCATATAGACTCCCGCGCCGCCAAAGCCACCCCGGAGGAACCGAACTTGACCAGCTTCTTGACCGAATACGGAGTCGTCGTCGCGCTCGTCTGCGCCGGGGCGGCGGTGGTCTATGGACTCGTGATCACGCAGCGCCTGCTCTCCCGCTCGCCCGGGAACGAGCGGATGCAGGAAATCTCCGGCGCCGTGCAGGAAGGCGCCGGCGCCTACCTGAAGCGCCAGTACACGATCATCGCCGCGGTCGCGGTGCCGGTCGCGATCCTCCTCTGGATCCTCCAGGACTACAAGACCGCGATCGGCTTCGTCTTCGGCGGCGCCCTCTCGGGCTCGGCCGGCTTCATCGGCATGAACCTCTCGGTGCGCGCCAACGCCCGCGTCGCAGAGGCCGCCCGCGGCGGCGTCCCGCCGGCGCTCGACGTCGCCTTCAAGGGCGGCTCCGTCACCGGCCTGCTCGTGGTCGGCCTGGCGCTGCTCGGCGTCGCCGGCTACTTCGGCATCCTGATCCTCACCGGCTCGAGCGACAAGGACGCGGTCGACGCCCTCGTCGGGCTCGGCTTTGGCGGCTCGCTGATCTCGGTCTTCGCCCGGCTCGGCGGCGGCATCTTCACCAAGGCGGCCGACGTCGGCGCCGACCTGGTCGGCAAGGTCGAGGCGGGGATCCCCGAGGACGACCCCCGCAACCCGGCGGTGATCGCCGACAACGTCGGCGACAACGTCGGCGACTGCGCCGGGATGGCGGCCGACCTCTTCGAGACCTACGCCGTCACCTCGGTCGCCGTGATGCTGCTCGGCGTCCTCACCTTCACCGGCGCCGGCGGCGACTTCTCCCGCCAGGTCGCGATCTACCCGCTGGTGATCGGCGGCGTCGCGATCATCGCCTCGATCGTCGGGGCGCTCTCGGTGCGGACCAAGTCCGACCGGGTCGAGGGGGCCCTGTACCAGGGGCTGATCGTCTCGGGCGGCCTCTCGATCGTCGCCTTCTACCCGATCACCAAGTGGCTGATGGGCGACCCGGTGCGGCTCGGCCTCAGCGCCGCCGCCAAGACGGTCACCACGACCGACCTCTGGCTCTGCGCCGTGATCGGCGTCGCCGTGACCGCGCTGCTCTTCGTGATCACCGACTACTACACCTCGACCAGGTTCCGTCCCGTGCGGACGATCAGCCAGGCCTCGGTGACGGGCCACGCGACCAACATCATCCAGGGGCTCGCCCAGGGCTTCCAGTCGACCGCGGCGCCGGCGCTGGTGATCGCCCTGGCGATCCTCGGCGCCAACGGGCTTGCGGGGATCTACGGGATCGGCATCGCGGTGATGGCGCAGCTCTCGCTCTGCGGCCTGATCGTCGCCCTCGACGCCTTCGGGCCGATCACCGACAACGCCGGCGGCATCGCCGAGATGGCCGACCTGCCCGAGGAGGTTCGCAACGTCACCGACCCGCTCGACGCGGTCGGCAACACGACCAAGGCGGTCACCAAGGGCTACGCGATCGGCTCCGCCGCGCTCGCCGCCCTGGTGCTGTTCTCCGCCTTCAAAAGCGAGCTGAGCGAAAAGGCGCCGGCCGGCTTCGACATCGGCAGCCTCTTCCACCTGACCAGCCCCGCCGTTCTGGTCGGCCTGCTGATCGGCGGCATGATGGTCTACCTGTTCGCGGCGCTGGCGATCGAGGCGGTCGGCCGCGCCGGCGGCCAGGTCGTCGAGGAGGTTCGCAGGCAGTTCCGCGAGCACCCGGGGATCATGGAGGGGACCGAGAAGCCCGAGTACGGCAAGACGGTCTCGATCGTCACCCTGGCGGCGCAGAAGGAGATGATCCTGCCGTCGCTGATCCCGATCGTGGTGCCGGTCGTCGTCGGCCTGCTCAGCGTCGACGCGCTCGGCGGCCTGCTGATCGGCGTCATCGTCGTCGGTCTCTTCATGGCGATCTCGATGACCGCGGGCGGCGGCGCCTGGGACAACGCCAAGAAGCTGATCGAGGACGGCGCCCTCGGCGGCAAGGGCTCCCCCGCCCACGCCGCCTCGGTGACCGGCGACACGGTCGGCGACCCCTACAAGGACACCGCCGGCCCGGCGATCAACCCGATGATCAAGGTGGCCAACATAGTCGCCATCCTGATCATCCCGATCGTGCATTTCCCCACTTAGGTGAGGAGGGGGCGCGGCGCCCCACAGGGCGCGGAGAGGGTTCCCGCCCTCGCCTAGAATCGCCGCCATGGCCACGCCCGAGCGGATCTACCGCGCCTCCATCCGCGCCTTCTCGCTCGTCTTCATCGCCCTCGGCCTCGTGATCCTCGTCGCCACACTCGCTGCCGGGGGCGGACCGCTCTCGCTGGGGGTGCTGATGGGGATCATCTTCGTGGCCGTCGGGGCCGGTCGGCTCTGGGCCGCGGCGCGGATGAGCCGGTGAGCGCGCCGCAGCCCGAGCAGCCGCAGCCCACGCCCGTGCAGCCGGCGCCCGAGTCGCCGGCGCAGCCGCCCGAGCAACCCGCAGCTCAGCGCTCTCGCCTCGAGCCGCTGCTGCAGCGCGGCCTCGGCGTGCCGGGGCTCTTCGTCGCCGTCTACTCGTCGATCGGCTTCTCGATCTACTTCGCGCTCGGCGTCGTCGCCGACCGCGGCCTCGGCCTGACGCCGCTGATCTTCCTCGCGGCGGGCCTGATGTTCGCGCTGACCACGCTCGGCTACGTCGAGGGCGGCGCGATGTTCCGCGAGCGCGGCGGCTCCTCCAGCTTCGCCCGCCACGCCTTCAACGAGCTGATCGCCTTCATCGCCGGCTGGGCGATCCTGATCGACTACCTGATCGTCGCGGCGCTTGCGGCGATCTCCGTCCCCCACTACCTGGAGCCGATCTCCGGGCACCTCTCGGAAGCCGGCTGGGAGATCGGCGTCGCCGCCCTCGTCATCGTCGCCGCCTGCGTGCTCAACGTCCTCAACGTGACCGGGAAGGGCCGGGAGCGCTGGCTCGTCCTGCTCGCCTTCGCCGACATCGCCCTGCAGCTCGCGGTGATCGCGGTCGGCGCCCTCACGGTGATGCACCCCGACCGCCTCACCGCCCAGCTCCACCTCTTCAGCGATCCCAGCGTCAAGGCGATCGTCTACGCGGCGGTCGTCGCGATGCTCGCCTACGCCGGCATCGAGGCCGCCTCCGACCTCGCCCCCGACATCGACGTGTCGCCGCGCGACCTGAGCGGATCGTCTCGATCGGGGCGGTCGCGGTGCCGCTCGCCTACGCCGGCATGGCGGCGATCGCGCTGATGGCGGTGCCGGTGGTGGCGGGGCCGCACGGGCCCGAGACGGCGCTCGGCAAGCAGGTTCGTCGAGAACCCGCTGATCGGGGTCGTCTCCGCCTACCACCCGGCCTGGGTCGCCGAGCGGCATGCGCTGGGCCGTCGCGCTGGTCGCGACGCCCGTCCTCTTCTGGGCGGCGACCACCTCGATGCTGGGCGTCGCGCGCCACATCTACACGCTGGCGATCAACCGCCAGATCCCGAGCTGGCTCGGCAAGCTCAACCGCCGCCACGCGACGCCGCACGTGGCGATCGCGATCTCCGGCGTCGTGGCGATCGGCCTCGTCGGCCCGACCGACGTCAAGCTGCTGGCCAGCATCTACGCCTTCGGCGCGACGCTGGCGATCACGATCGCCCAGCTCTCGATCCTGCGGCTGCGGATCACCGAACCGGACCGCCCGCGGCCGTTCCGGGTGCCCTGGAGCGTCTCCTGGCGCGGCGCCCGGCTGCCGGTCCCGGCGATCCTCGGCGGCGATCCTCAGCGGCCTCGCCTTCCTCAGCGTGCTGGCCTTCCACGAAAAGGCGCGCTGGGTGGGCCTCGCCTGGATGGCGTTCGGGCTCGTCTTCTACGTCGTCTACCGCAAGCTCGTCGAGGGGACGTCGCTGACCCGCCGCGTCTCGGTCACCGAGAAGGCGCTGACCAAGCAGGTTCCCGAGGTCGCCTTCTGCAACATCCTCGTGCCGGTCTTCGGGACCAAGCTGGACGACGACATCGTCGCCACCGCCGGGCGGCTTGCCGCCGCCGAGCGGGAGCAGGCCGACGGCAGGGGCGAGGAGGCTCGCCTCGACCTCGTCTACGTGATCGAGGTGCCGCTGACCCTGCCGCTCGACGCCGAGCTGCCGCAGGCCCGCGAGGCGGAGGCGCGCCGCGCCCTGGAGCGTGCCCGCGAGGTCGGGGAGGAGTACGAGGACGTCGAGGTGAGCACCGAGGTGGTGCGCGCCCGCGACGTCGGCGCGGGGATCGTCGAGGCGGCGCGGCGCAGCGGCGCCGAGGCGATCGTGATCGGCGGCGAGCCGCCGACCAAGATCCGCGGCGGGGCGACGCTGGGCGGAATCGGCGCGGCCAGGCCGGCCGAGATCGGCGCCGCGACCCAGTACGTGCTGAAGAAGGCGCCCTGCCAGGTCCTGCTCACTGCCCCGCCCGGATGACGGCGAGCTGCGACATCTAGTATCCGCAGCGTGTTCATCCTGATCGTCGGCTGCGGAAGGGTCGGGTCGTCGGTGGCGCGGACGATGCTGCGCGAAGGCCACGAGGTCTCCTGCCTCGACGAGGACCCGGAGTCCCACGCCCGGCTCGAGGTCGGCCTCGAGAAGGGCTGGGAGGACCTCGGCGGCCAGTTCACGGTCGGCGCCGGGCTGGAGGCCGAGGCCCTGGAGGCCGCGGGGATCGAGCGGGCCGACGCCTTCATCGCCTCAACCGACGGCGACAACACGAACATCGTCATCGCGCAGATCGCCCAGCGCCGCTACGACGTGCCGACGGTGATCGCGCGCATCCTCGACCCGCTGCGGGCCGAGTGGTACCAGCGCCAGGGGCTGAACACGATCTGCCCGACCAGGGTCGCGATCGAGATGCTGGAGAGCGCCGTCCGCGAGGGCGCCCGCCGCAACGGCGGCCCGGACGGCGGACAGGACGCCGCGGTCGAGGCCGCATAGGCCTGGGGAGGCCGGGTAGAGCATGTACATCATCGTCGTCGGAGCTGGCAAGGTGGGGTGGAACCTGGCCCGCGAGCTGCTCGAAAAGGACCACGAGGTGACGCTGATCGAGAGCGACCGGCGCCGCTACCTCACCGTCGAGCAGGAGCTGGAGCACAACGTCTCCTACGGCGACGCCTCGGAGCTGTGGGTGCTGGAGCGGGCCGGCGTCCAGCGCGCCGACATGCTGATCGCGGTGACCGGCGACGACGAGGACAACATGCTGATCTGCCAGGTCGCCCGCGAGAAGCTACCAGGTCGAGCGGGTCATCGCCCGGGTCAACAACCCGCGCAACCGCCCGCACTTCGAGCTGCTGGGGATCAAGCCCGTCGTGTCGGCGACCGACCTCATCCTGCGCCTGCTCGAGCACGAGGTGCCCGAGTACGGGCTGGTCCACCTGCTCGACCTCCAGGAGGAGCAGCTGGAGATCATCGAGATGCTGCTCGGCAGCGACTCGCCGGTGACGGGACGGCGGGTCGGCGACCTCTCGATGCCGGCGGGCAGCCTGCTGATCTCGGTCCTGCGCGGCGGCAAGGGCTTCGTGCCCGGCCCCGACACGGTGCTGGAGGTCGGCGACGAGGTGCTGGCCGTGCTCGACCCGGGCCACGAGGACGACCTCAAGGAGCTCTTCGGGCCGATCGGCGGAAACGGCAACGGCCTGATGGCGCGTGAGGTCGACTTCCTGCTGGTCGGCGGCGGCATGGCCTCGGCCCACTGCGCGGCGGAGCTGCGCCGGCGCGGCGCCGAGGGCTCGATCCTGCTGGCCGGTCGCGAGCCCGAGCCGCCCTACGAACGGCCGCCGCTCTCCAAGGAGTACCTGCGCGGCGAGGCCGCGCGCGAGGACGCCTACGTCAACCCGTCCGACTGGTACGAGCGAGAACGGGGTCGAGCTGCTGACCGGCGCCAGCGTGATGTCGCTCGACCCGGCGGCGCGGACGGCGAAGCTGCAGGGCGGCGAGGAGGTGGCCTTCGGCAGGGCGCTGCTCGGCCACCGGGGCGATGGTCAACATCCTCCGGGTCGAGGGCGCCGAGAACGAGGGGATCCACTACCTGCGCGCCTTCGGCAACTCCGACGCGATCCGCGCCGACGCCGAGGCGGCCGAGCACGTGGTGCTGATCGGCGGCAGCTACATCGGCACCGAGGTCGCCGCCTCGCTGACCGCGAAGGGCGTCAAGTGCACGATCGTGATGATGGAGGAGGTGGCGCTCTCGCGCGACCTTCGGCGAGGACGCCGGGCGCTGGTTCCAGGAGCAGCTCGAATCGAACGGGCGTCGAGGTCCACGGCGGCGAGGAGCTGGAGGCGTTCGAGGGCGACGGCCGCGTCCGGGCCGTGCTGACGAAGAGCGGCCTGCGCGATCGAGTGCGACGCGGTCGTCGTCGGGGCCGGGGTGCGCCCCGACGCGATGCTCGCCGAGCGCGCCGGGCTCGAGGTCGACAACGGGATCGTCTGCGACTCGAAGCTGCGCACCTCGGCCGAGGGCGATCTACGCGGCCGGCGACTGCTGCTCCTACGACAGCGTCGTCCACGGCCGGCGGCTGCGGGTCGAGCACTGGGACGTGGCGATGCAGCAGGGCATGCACGCCGCCCGCAACATGCTCGGCGAGGACCTCGACTACGAGGTCGTCCCCTACTTCTTCAGCGACCTCGCCGACTGGGCGAGCCTCGAGTACGTCGGCCCCGCCCAGGACTGGGACGAGGAGGTCTGGCGCGGCGACCGCGACGCGCGGCGAGTTCTCGCGTCTGGTACCTGAAGGACGGCAGGGTGGCCGGCGCCCTCAGCGTCGGTCGCTCCGAAGACCTCGCCGAGGCGCGCCGCCTGCTCGCCGACGGCGTCGACGTCTCCGCCGCCCGGGACCTGATCGCCGACCCCGGCAGCGACCTCTCCGCGATCGCCTGACGCCCCGCCGCGGGCCCTGCCGGCCCCGGCCGACGGTATCCTCCCAGTCTCCCTCTTTGCGGCCTGGTGTAATGGCAGCACGCCAGCTCTGGACTGGAATTCGGGGTTCGAGTCCCTGGGCCGCAGTCCACGAGCTTGCCCGGCTTCGTCTGCCGCCTCTGCTACCTTCGCCGTCGCATGAGGCCCAGGATCTGCCTGGCGGCGATCGCGCTGCCGCTCCTTCTCCTCCTCGTCGGGCTTGCCGGCTGCGGTGGCGGCGGCGGCGAAGCGACGACGACGCCCGCCGCGAACACGACCGAAACGACGCCGGCGCTCAGCAAGAGGGAACTGATCTCCCAGGGGGACGGGATCTGCGCCGAGGTCAACGCCGCGGTCGGGACCGTTTCCTCGTCCAGCTCCTCCTCAACGCCGCCGGCCGGGCCAGCCAGGTCGCCCAGCTCTACAGCGGCATGGTCACGCGGCTCAAGGCGCTCGGAACGCCCGTCGAAGCCAGCGGCTACACCGAATTCATCTCCGCGGCCGAAGCCCTCGCCCAGGCGGAGAGCGGCGCGAAGCTCGCTGCCGAGCGCGGCGAAGGGGCGGGGCTCGAAGCGGCGGAATCCAAGGCCTCCGCGGCGCTCGGCTCCTTCCAGTCGGCGGCGCGGTCCTACGGCTTCAAGAAGTGCGGCGAAGAACCGAGCGCACCCACGCCCGCCTCGGCGCGGCGCCGGGGCGAAGCGGCGAAGCGCCTCCCGGGGGCGCCGAATCCGCGACCCCGGAATCCGCAGCCGCCCGAAGCGGCGCCCGAAACGGGTGGCGCCGGCAGCGTCGAAGCGGGCGGCGGCGCCCCCTCGGGCGGCGGCTCGGCGGGTGGCGGCGGCGGCGGAGGCGGCGGCGGCTCGTCCTCCGGCGGCATCGGCCCGGGCTGACGCCGCTAGGCGGCCGAGGACTCCGCCCAGGCGCCGTAGAGGCGGGAGTAGGGGCCGCCGGCCTCGATCAGCTCGTCGTGGGTGCCCGCTCGGCGATGCGGCCACCCTCCAGGACGACGATCTTGCCGGCGCGGCGGATCGTCGAGAGGCGGTGGGCGATGACGATCGCCGTGCGCCCGGCCAGCAGGCGCTCCAGCCCCGCTCGATCGTCTTCTCGGTTCGCACGTCGACGTTCGAGGTCGCCTCGTCGAGGATCAGGATTCGCGGCTCGGCCAGCAGCGCCCGGGCGAAGGCGACGAGCTGGCGCTGGCCGGCCGAGAGCTGGACGCCGCGCTCGCCGACCTGGGTCTCGATCCCGTGCGGCAGCGCGGCGATGAACTCGGTCGCCCCGACCGCCGCCGCGCGCCTCCTCGATCTCCTCCAGCGTCGCCTCCGGCCGCCCGAAGGCGATGTTCTCGCGCACGCTGCCCGAGAAGAGGAAGCCCTCCTGGGGGACGATGCCGAGCTGGCGCCGCAGCGCCCGCTGGCGCACGCCGCGCAGATCGTGCCCGTCGACCAGCACCCGCCCCCGCTGCGGGTCGTAGAAGCGCGCCACCAGCTTGGCGAAGGTCGACTTGCCGGCCCCGGTCGCGCCGACCAGGGCCAGCGTCTGACCGGGCGGCACGTGCAGGTCGACGTCCCGAGCGCCCAATCCTCCGGCTGACTTCGTCCTTCATCCGTCGATCATCGCGGACAAAGGCGAAGTCAGCGGCGGCTTCGCCCCCTCCGTAGGAGAACCAGACCCCCTCCATCTCGATCTCGCCGCGCAGCGGCCCGGGTCGATCGCCCCCGGCGCGTCGACCATGTCGGGCTCGGTGTCGAGCAGGTCGAAGATCTTGTCGAGCGCCGCCATCCCCTGCTGGTAGGTGGTGTAGAGCTGGGAGAGTTCCTGGATCGGGTTCGAAGAAGATCTGTCAGGTAGCCGACGAAGGCGACGACGACGCCGATCTGGATCGCCCCGTCGATCGCCTGGATCCCCCCGTAGAGCAGGATCACCGCCGTGCCGACGGCGGCGAGCAGTTCGACCGCCGGGAAGTAGGAGGCGTTGAGGTAGACGGTCCTCATGTTCGACCTCGCGGTTGGCCTCGTTGAGCTCGGTCATCGCCGCCGCGTGGCGGGGCTCCTGGCCGAAGCTGCGCACCACCCGCACCCCGCTCAGCGTCTCCTGCAGGTAGGCGGTGACCGCCGCGATCCGCTCCCGGGTGGCGCGGTAGGCGCCCTGCGAGGCGATCCGGAAGGCGAGGCTGGCCACGGCGAGCAGCGGGAAGGTGAGGAAGGTGACCAGCGCCAGCTTCAGGTCGAGCGCCAGCATGATCACGACGGCGCCGAGCAGCGTCAGCGTGCTCGAGAACATCGTCACGACGCCGCCGCTGACGAGCTGGTTGAGCGCCTCGATGTCGTTGGTGATGCGGCTGATCAGCACGCCCGGGCTGCGCCGCGTGAAGAAGCCGATCGACATCGACTGGAGGTGGGCGAAGATGCGCTCGCGCAGGTCCTGGAGGGCGCGCGTCCCGACCCAGCCGACCAGGTAGGTCTGCAGCGTAGGTCGCCGCGGCGTAGAGCAGCCGCGGCGGCGACGAAGGCGGCGACGATCAGGTCGAGCGCGGCGAGGTCGCCCGGTCTGATCCCGGCGTCGATCGCCCTGCCGGCCAGGTAGGGCGGGGCGAGGCCGGCGGCGGTCGCGACCAGCAGCGCCGTCGAACATCAGCGCCACCCTGCCCCCGGTAGGGTCGCAGCAGGCCGATCATCCAGCGCACCTTGCGGGCCCGCTGGTCCTGGCCGCGGACCAGCCGCCAGAGCGAGGCGAAGAGCAGGAAGACCTGCCGCAGCCGGTTGCCCTCGCTCGCTCACAGTCGCGCCACCTCCTCCCGCCCCTCCAGGTCGCGCTGCAGGAAGACCGTGTCGGCGAGGCCGTGCTCGGCGATCTCGCGGTAGAAGCCGCAGCGCTCCAGCAGCTCCTCGTGGGTGCCGCGGTCGACGATCCGGCCGCCGTCCATCACCACGACCTCGTCGGCGAGCGAGACCGTCGAGAGGCGGTGGGCGATGATGAAGGTGGTGCGGCCCGCCATCGCCTCGCTGCAGGCCGGCCTTGATCTGCCGCCTCCGTGGTCGCGTCCACCGAGGAGGTGGCGTCGTCGAGGATGAGGATCCGCGGGTCGGCGAGCAGGGCGCGGGCGATCGCGATCCGCTGGCGCTGGCCGCCCGAGAGGGTCAGCCCGCGCTCGCCGACGACGCGTGTCGTAGCCGCCCGGCAGGTCGCGGATGAACTCGTCGGCGCGGGCGCGCCTCGCCGCCGCCTCGATCTCCGCGCGGCTCGCCTCCGGGCGCGCGTAGGCGATGTTCTCGGCGACGCTGGCGGTGAACAGGAAGCTGTCGTCGGCGACGAAGGCGACCTCGGAGCGCAGCGAGCCGACGTCGACCGTCGCGACGTCGGCGCCGTCGACCAGCACCGACCCCTCGCTCGGGTCGTAGAGGCGGGCGATCAGCGCGACGAGGCTCGTCTTGCCCGGATCCCGACGGCCCGACCAGCGCCACCGTGCGGCCCGCCTCGACGCGCGAGGTCGATGTCGCTCAGCGCAGGTGCGGCGCCGTCGTAGCGCAGCGTCACCCCGCGCAGCTCGACCGCGGCCGCCGCCGGCCGGCAGCGGCGGCGCGCCGGGCGGGCTCTCGATCGCGCGGCTCGCGGTCGAGGATCTCGAAGAGGCGGTTGCCGGAGGCGATCGCCCGCTGCGCCATCCCCATCGTGATCCCCAGCATCCGCATCGGCCTCGCCAGCATTCCCAGGTAGGTGTAGAAGGCGATGAAGTTGCCGAGGCTGAGATTGCCGGCGATCACCTCGCGGCCGCCGATCAGCAGCACCAGCGCGATCCCGAGCTGGGGCAGCAACCCGATCAGCGGCGAGAAGAAGGCCTGCAGGCGGGTCGAGTAGATGCTCTGGTCGAAGACGCGCGCCGACGGCGCGCCGGAAGCGCCGCAGCTGGTGCTCTTCGCGCGCGAACGCCTTGACGATGCGGATCCCCGAGATGTTCTCCTCGGCCTCCGCGGTCAGCTCGGCGATCCGCTGCTGGACCTCCTGCAGGGCGGGGCGCGAGACGCGGTTGTAGCGGCGAGGCGGTGAGGACGACGAGCGGCGCGGGGGCGAGGGCGATCAGGGCCAGCAGCGGGTCGATCGCCAGCATCACCGCGGCTGGCGAGGACGATCGTCAGCAGGCTCTGGGTGATGAAGACCAGCCCGTAGCCGAGGAAGAAGCGGATCGACTGCAGGTCGACCGTCGCCCGCGACATCAGCTGCCCCGTCTGCTGGCTGTCGAAGAAGCCCAGCTCGAGCCGCTGCAGGTGTGCGTAGAAGCGCTGGCGCAGGTCGAATTCGACCGCCAGCGAGACCTTGCCCGGCGACCAGCCGCCGCACCACGGTCAGCCCCAGGCGCAGGACGCTGGCCGCGACGATCGCCAGCGCCAGCGGCAGCAGGCCGGGCCGATTGCCGCTCTTGATCGCGTTGACGGCCTGGCCGATCAGCCACGGGATCAGCACGGTCATCCCGATCGCCGCCCAGGCGAAGACGAGCGATCCCCAGAGCTGGCGGCGGTAGGGGCGGAGGAAGCCCATGAGGCGGCGGTAGGTCCGCATCGACCTCACTATACAAAGTGAAGTATTGGCTGAAGTCAGCCAGGGGTCATTCGGCCGCTTCGGCTCTGGCGCTGGGAACCTTGCCACCGCTGCAGCGGTGCGGCGGGCTGGCCCGGAGGCCGGAGGATCTGGAAGTTGGTGACGGCGTGGTAGAGGGTGGTCATCGCCCGTTGTTCTGGGCCAGGATGACGATGAGCCGGTAGAAGCCCGGCGGCAGGTCGTGGTAGATAGATCTCCGGCCGCGTCGCGGGCGAGTAGGCTGCCGGCGGAGCCGAGTCCGTTCGGCGAGGACGCCGTTGGGCCCCGAGTAGCGGGGTAGTCGAAGGAGGGGCCGAACAGCCGCCCCCTGCCGAGCGGGCTCTTCAGCGCGCGCGCCAGTTCCTTGGGGTAGACGCAGGCCGGCACGGCGTTGAGGCTGAAGTGGATGTTGCCCTCGCCGAGCAGCGGCTCGCCGCCGAAATGGGCGGGGGAGAGCCGGAAGTTGCGGATCCGCACCTTGACGACCATCGAGCGGCTGAGCTGGTGGGCGCCGTTGCGGGGGGCGACGATCTTGATGCTCGGCGCGCCGGGCGGCGGTTCGATCCGCGCCGGGGCGCCGCCCCCGCAGCCGCCGGCGAGCAGCGGGAGCGCCGCGCCGGCGATGGCGGCGGCGATGGCGGTTCTGCGGCGCATACGGTCCGAACCCTAAGCGACGCGGAGCCCGCGGAGCGTCACCCGGCGCGGTGTGTAGGGTGTGCGGCTGCCTCGAAGTCACCTGCCTCAATGCACAGCTCCACAGCCACGTTTCAAGCCCCTGACGTCGACGCCGCCGGGGGCGGCCCGGCTCGCCGCGGGAACGCCGTCCTCTGGACGCTCGCCGGGCTGACCGCGCTCGGCGTCGCGGTCCGCTTCGCCAGCCTCGGCGTGCAGAGCTACCACCACGACGAGGTGGTCACCGCCGCCCGGGTCGTCCCCGGCAGCTTCATGCACATGCTGCACGAGGTGAAGACGAGCGAGTCCAATCCGCCCCTCTACTACGTGCTCGCCTGGGGGTGGGCGAAGCTGTTCGGCACGGGCGAAGTGGGGCTGCGCTCGCTGAGCGCGCTGGTCGGCGCCGCCACCGTCCCGATCGCCTACCCGATCGGCCGCGAGCTGGCGAGCCGCCGCGCCGGGCTGGTCGGCGCCGCGATCCTCGCCGTCAGCCCGATGCTGATCTGGTATTCGCAGGAGGCCCGCTCCTACGCGCTGGTCGTCTTCTTCGGTGCCCTCTCCCTGCTCTTCTTCGTGCGGGCGCTGCGCACCGGCAAGGGGTCGGACCTGGCGCTCTGGTCCGTCGCCTCGGCGCTTGCCTTCTGCAGCCACTACTTCGCCGCCTTCCAGATCGCGATCGAGGCGGTCTGGCTGCTGGTCGCGCTGCGCGGCAGGCGTCAGGCCGCCCTTGCCGCGATCGGCGGCGTCGCCGTCGTCGGCCTGGCGCTGCTGCCGCTGATCGCCGCCCAGGTCAACCCCCAGCACATCTCCTGGATCGGCCACAGCCTCCTCTCCTCCCGCCTCTTCGAAACCGCCGTCGGCTTCCTGGCGGGGGAAACGGGCCACGTGATCGGCGAGCCGCTCCGCCCCGGCTTCGCGATCCTTCCCGCCGTCCTGATCGGCGCCGCCCTGCTGCTGGTCGCGCTGCGCGGCAGCGAGCGCGAGAAGCAGGGGGCGGCGCTGGGAGTCCTCGTCGGGCTTGGCGTCGTCCTGCTCGCGCTGATCGCCGCCCTGCTCGGCAAGGACTACGTGATGGCGCGCAACGTGCTGCCCGCCCTCGTCCCGCTCGCCGCCGTGGCCGCGATCGGCTTCACGGCCAGCGGGGCGCGCCGGATCGGCCTGCTCTGCGCGATCCTGCTCTGCGCCTACTGGCTGGCCTTCGACGTCTACGTCACCCGGACGCCGAGCCTGCAGCGGCCCGAAGTCGGCGCGATCGGCGAACGGATTGGCCCGCCCGCCGGGCCACGCGCGATCGTCACCTGGAAGCTGAGCGCCGGCCCGCTTCAGTTCTACCTCAAAGACGGAGCTCGGCAGCTGGTCGAAGGCCGCCCTCTGCTCGAGGAAGTCGAGATCGTCAGCAAGCCGGTCGCCGCCGGCGAGCGGTTCGACCTGCCTCGCCCCTTCCGCTTCGCCGCGCGGATTCGGCTCCGACGCTTTACCCTTACCCGTTATGTGGCGAGACGCCCGAGCCCGGTCGGGCTCAACATCCTCCGCGCCCTGCCGACCGGCTTCCCCAACGCGATCGTGCTCGACGGCCTGCCGCTGAGGCGGGCGGCGCCGCGATGAGCGCTCTGGAGTTCGCATACCGACTGGGAGCGGCCGCGCGCAGGCCGGCGAGCTGGCTGCAGCTGCTCAAGTTCGGGCTCGTCGGCGGCCTCGGCTACCTGATCAACCTGGCCGTCTTCACGGTGCTGGCCAGCAGCCTCGGCGTTCACCACACGATCGCCGCGATCGGCGCCTTCTGCGTCGCCGTCACCAACAACTTCGTCTGGAACCGCTACTGGACGTTCGAGCCGGGCGACGACCATCCCGCCTTCCAGGCGGCCCGCTTCTTCGCCGTCAGCCTCGCCGCGCTGCTGATCAACCTGGCGGTCCTCGAGGCCCTCGTCCGGGGAACCTCGCTGGGGGTCATCGCCGCCCAGGCGATCGCCGTCGCCCTGGCGATGCCCTTCAACTTCCTCGGCAACAAGCTCTGGACCTTCGCCTGAGGGCCTGTCTAAGGGCCCGCTACCAGTCGCAGCGCAGCCAGCGCGTCAGCTCGGGGAGGTGGCGGCGCAGATCGGGGGCGGGGGAGGCCAGCTCGGCGGCGGCGAGTTGAATCGCCGCACCCAGCCCCAGGGTCACCTGCTCGCGACTCCGGCCCAGGCCCAGGCAGGACGCCAGGCAGGCCTCCAGGCGCGTCATCGTCGCGTGGTCGCCGCGCAGCTCCCAGAGCGCGACTCGCGCCGCCTCGGGGTCCGCCTCGGCGCAGGCGACCGCCGCCTCCAGGGCGGCCCGCACCCGATCCGCTCGCGGCGCCTCCTCGGCCGCGGCCATCGCTCGTTCGACCAGCCCCTCGTCCAGCCGCCCTCCCGCAAGAAGGGCGGTACCCCTGCTCTCAGCCATCTTGGACCTCCTGTCTCTTGGCGGTCTACGCTAGGGCCGTCCACGGACGTCGAATGGCAAAAATCCCTCCATTTCGCTGCTTTTCTCACTCTTTTGACACTGCTGTAACAGTCTCGTCAGCTTCGTCCGTGGCAGACTCAGCAGAATGAGCATCGAGGCACCGAGCTACGACGCGGCGGCGGTCGAGGCCGCCCGCCAGGCCGCCTGGGCGCGGCGCGG
This sequence comes from uncultured Solirubrobacterales bacterium, assembly GCA_963696185.1. GTDB lineage: Bacteria > Actinomycetota > Thermoleophilia > Solirubrobacterales > 70-9 > VRUE01. The sequence continues at coordinate 357,225 of OY968825.1, read as the reverse complement.
CGCTTTCGCCACGCCGGCGCCGGCGGCGGGAAGGCCGGGCGTCTACGTGAAGCCCTCCAGCCCCTTCACCTCCGGCAACCTCCACATGGGCCACGTCCGCGACTACGCGATCGGCGACGCCTACGCGCGCTTCCGCCGCGCCCGCGGCGACGCCGTCCTCTTCGGCTTCGGCTTCGACGCCTTCGGCCTGCCGGCGGAGATGGCGGCGATCGAGCGCGGGGTGCGGCCCGCCGAGTGGGTGGAGCGCTGCGGCGAGCGGATGCTCGCCCAGATGAAGCGACTCGGCTTCTCCTTCGACTACGAGCGCGCCTTCTACAGCTCCGACGAGGAGCAGTACCGCTGGTCGCAGTGGCTCTTCCTCACCCTGCTCGAGGCCGGCCTGATCTACCGCGACGACGCCACGGTCGACTGGTGCGACACCTGCCGCACGACGCTGGCCGCGCTCCAGGTCGAGGACGGCCGCTGCTGGCGCTGCCACAACGAGGTGCGGCTGATCCGCCGCCCGACCTGGTTCCTGCGGGTGACCCCCTACCTGGAGGAGAACGACCGCAACCTCGAGCGCTTCGAGCGCTGGGACGAGCTCTCGCTCGCCGCCCAGCGCTACATTCTCGGCCGCACCGACGGCGTGGAGCTGGACCTGGCGGCGGCTGCGGGGGGGACGCGGCGGACCCGGCCGGGCGGGCCCTGACCGTCTTCACGCCCCATGCCGACTCGCTCGACCGGGCGCGCTTCGTCCTGCTCTCGCCGCGCCACCCGGAGGTCGAGAGCTGGGCCTCGGAGCCGGCGGTCCGCGAGCAGCTCGACGAGCTGCGCTCCGGGGGCTGGGAGCGCAGCGCCCGCGACGCCGCCGCGGTGCCCGTGATCGACACCGGCAAGTCGGTCGAGGGGCCCGCCGGCGGCGAGCTGCCGGTCCTCGTCTCGCCGCTCGTCGACGCCCGCTACGGACCCACCGCGGCGCTCGGCATCCCCGCCGCCGACGAGGCCGACGCGGCGATCGCGGCGCGCATCGAGCGTGCGGCGGGGGAGGGGGACGTCGATCGGGCGGTCGCCGTTGCCAGGCCCGCCAAGCGCTACCGCGCCTTCGACTTCTCGATCTCGCGCCAGCGCTACTGGGGCACGCCGATCCCGATCGTCCACTGCGAGCGCTGCGGCGCCGTTCCGGTTCCCACCGAGGAGCTGCCGGTTCGCCTGCCCCGCGACGTCGAGCCGACCGGCGAGGGCAACCCGCTCGCCGAGCGCCCCGACTTCGCCGACCTCCCCTGCCCGCGCTGCGGCGCGCCGGCCCGGCGCGAGACGGACACGCTCGACTGCCACTTCGACGCGCTCTGGCTCTGGATCCCCGCCGCCGTGCCACCCGAGGACCGCGCCGAGCAGATGTTCACGCACCCCGAGCTGCGCCGCTGGCTGCCCTCCGAGCGCCTCGTCGCCGGCAACGACAGCGGCGGCTTCGTCTTCGACCAGCGCGTCGTCACCAAGGCGCTGCGCGACATCGGCCCGCTCGCCTTCCTCGCCGACGGCGAGCCCTTCGCCGGCTGCCTCTTCCACGAGATGGTGATCGCCGACGGCCGCAAGATGAGCAAGCACCTCGGCAACGTCGTCGACCCCGACGCCCTGGTCGAGCGGCACGGCGCCGACACGGTGCGGCTCGCCGTCCTCTACGCCGCCGGCCCGGCCAAGACGCTCAACTGGAACGAGGGCGCGCTGCGCTTCGCCTCGCGCTTCCTCAACAACCTCTGGGACTACACGCACGACCGCCTCGCCGCCGCCGCGGCGGCGCCCGAGGACGCCGAGGCGGCCGCCGACACCGCCTTCATCCGCGAGCGGCTCGGCAAATGGTGCGACAACGGGCTGGCGCGGATCACCGCCGAGCTCGAGGAGCTCCAGATGCACAAGGCGGTGCGCGACGTCACCCGCCTCTTCGAGCGGGTCAAGGACTTCGAGAAGCGGGTCCTCGAGCGCCGTGGCGAGCTGGGCAGCGAGGACTTCGACGCCCTGCTCGGGGCGCTCGCCCTGCTCGCCCGGGTGCTGGCCCCCTTTGCCCCGCACGCCGCCGAGCAGTTGCTGCTGGCACTGGGCAACGAGGACGGCCACGACCTCCCCGGCGCCTGGCCGGAGCCTTCCTCCGCCGCCGAGGCCGCTCCGGCCCGCGCCTGAAGACCCCCTGCATTCGCGGCCAAATGAAAAAAAAGACTTGACTACTGTGTAGGGAGTGTGTTAGGGATACCCGCTGTTGACGACCAGAGCGCCAGCAGAGAGGTGAGAAGAGAAGTCGCGCCGGGAGCAGGGGGTGGTGCCACGACGCAAGCCGTAGCTCAGCCGGCGGGAGACGCCGGAGCGGTTGCCGGGCCCGACTCGGGGAAGACGATTTCCGCCGAGTCGGGCCCGGCGCTTCTCGTCGAGTCGCCTATAGTTTGGCGTCGAGATCCGGCCCTGGGTTGGCCGGTTCAGCCCCGAGACGACCCCAGCGACTAATGCGCGAGCAAAATTGATCGATATGCCCGGATCTGGTATACAACCGAACTCATGATCAGGCGCCAGCATGGAAAGCGGAGGCGCAGGTTCGCGAAGGCGGGCGGACTGGCTTCGCTATGCGGGGGTGAGGAGGGACGATGAGTCCCTCGGCGGGCCAGCGCACACGTTCCTGCGCGACCGAGCTGGTCTGCCGTGACTGCGGGCTTCGGCTGCCGCTCGCCGACACGACCTTCAAGTGCATGGGCTGCGGCCTGGTCTTCGACATCGACTACGACTACGAGCTGGCGGCGAAGCGCCTCGCCGAGCTGCCGACCGCCGAGCGCCCCATCAACATCTGGCGCTTCGAGGAGCTCCTGCCGATCGTCGACGCGGGCGCCAAGGCGCGGGTCGGCATCAACAGCGGCCGCACGCCGCTGATCCACGCCGACCGGCTCGGCGCCGAGCTGGGCCTGCGCAAGCTCTACCTCAAGGACGACAGCACGCAGCGCCCCAGCCTCTCCTACAAGGACCGGGTCGTCTCGCTGGCGATCGCCCGCCTGCTCGAGCTGGGCAAGGACGAGGTCGGCTGCGTCTCGACCGGCAACGTCGGCACCGCGGTGGCCTCGCTGGCCGCCAAGGCGGGGGTCGCCGCCTACGTCTTCTACCCCAGCAACATGGAGCGCGGCAAGGCGCGCGCCTGCCGGGCGCTGGGCGCCGCGGTGATCCAGCTCGACGGCAACTACGACGAGGCCAACCGCGCCTGCCGCGAGCTGGCCCTGGCCAGCGGCATCCAGTTCGCCAATATCACGCTGCGGCCCTTCTACGCCGAGGGGGCGAAGACGGTCGCCTTCGAGACGGTCGAGCAGCTCGGCTGGACCGCGCCCGACCACTTCGTGATGCCGGCGGCGGGGGGGACCCTCTCCTCGCGCGTCCACAAGGGGCTCGCCGAGCTGGAGACGGTGGGCCTGGCCGAGACCGCCCAGGCCAAGATCCACATCGCCCAGGCGGAGGGCTGCGGGCCGATCGCCGCCGCCATCCTCGACGGCAGCGGCAAGATCGAGCCGACCCGGCCCGACACGCTCGCCCACTCGCTGGCGATCGGCGCCCCCGGGGACGGACCGCTCGTCGTCGACGCGGTCACCTCGCGCGACGGCTGGGCGGCGACCGCCACCGACAGCGAGATCTTCGAGGCGATCGACCTGCTCGGAGCCACCGAGGGGATCCTCACCGAGCCGGCCGGCGGCACCACCGTGGCGGGAACGATGAAGCTCGCCGCCGAAGGCAAGCTCGGCCGCGACGACACGGTCGTCGCCGTGATCAGCGGCAACGGCTACAAGACGCTCGACGAGCACCCCGACAAGCCCTGGCCCGAGATGGTCGCCTGCGACGTCGAGTCGATGGAGCGGGTCCTGGCCGACTTCCGCCGGGCCGGCCTCGGCGCCCCGCTCGGCTGAGCGGCACCTCCCGCCGACCCTGCCGCTGTCTGTTAATCGCAGTTCCTTGACCAAATGGGCTCGAGGCCCTAACTTGAGTCCATGTCATGGGAGGCTGACGGGTTCGGCTGGTTCGACATGCTGGGCGGGCCCCGCGACGACCCGACCGCGCTGGACGCGCTCGAGCAGCGCTTCTGGCTCGACATCTGGCGGGCGCCGGACCTGGACGCGGCCGAGGAGATGCGGATCGAGAGCCGCTGGTACGGGCCGCTCCAGGCGATGGCGGTCTCGGGGCTGGCGGAGGAGCCGATGCTGAACCTGATCCTCGGCGCCGCCGCGCCGGGCGCCGCGGAGGAAGGCCACCTCGACGAAGCCCTCGACTGGGTCGAGTCCCTCGGTCTCGACTGCCGCATCCCGATCACCGGGACGCGAGCCGGAGCGGCCGCCGCCGAGGACCTCCTGAACCAGCGCGGCTACCGGCACTCGGAATACCTGGCGAGGTTTCTCCGTGCTGCCGAGCCGCCCGACTTCCCGCAGCCGTCGGGGATCGAGGTCGACGAGGTCGAGGGGTTCGCCGAAGGCTTCAGCGAGCTCATCACCGGAGGCTTCGGGCTGCCCCTGGTAGCGGGCTCGCTCTTCGACTGCCTGCCGGGGCGCACCTACTGGCGCTCTTACTTCGCGGTCGACGAGAACGAGCACTGCGTCGCCGCTGCGACGATGATGCGCCACTTCGACATCGCCCAGCTCGGCTTCGCGGCCACCGCGAAGGCCTCTCGGCGCAAGGGTTGCCACCTGGCCCTCGTGCGCCGCCGCATCCTCGATGCGGCCGAGGTGGGCTGTCGGCTGCTGTTCGCGGAAACCCGCGAGCCGCTCGACGACGGCAAAGCCCTCTCGCCGGGCGCCCAGAGCCTCCTCCGCGCCGGCTTCGAGCAGGTCGCCCTGCGCCCGGTCTGGCGAGCGGAAGAGAAGTAGCGGCAGGGCCCCGCTCCGCCCCGGCGCTCAGCTGACGATCTGGACGACGACGGTCCGCTCCCGGGGCCGGTCGTCGAAGTCGATCAGCACCAGCTGCTGCCAGGTGCCCAGCGCGAGGCGACCGCCGATCACCGGCACCGCCTCGGAGGGGCCGATCGCAGTGGCGCGCTGGTGAGCGTGGGAGTTGGTGTCGAGGTTGAGGCGGTTGTGCTCGTAGTCGCCGTGGGCCGGGATCAGCCGCTCGAGCATCTCGCGCAGGTCGTGGACCCCGCCCGGCTCGAACTCCATCGTCGCGACCGCCGCCGTCGACCCTCGCACGAACACGAGCGCCTGCGCATCCCCGACGCCCGCTTCGTCGACCAGCCCCTGCACCTCCCCGGTGATGTCGACGACGTCGCCGTCCCCACCAGTCGAAAACCGCAGCTCGCCAGTCCGCACGCCCATGCCGCCCAAGCTACCGAACCGAGTAGAACCCCCCGCCAGTTGACCTATATTTAGTTCGTCTGATCTATATTTAGGACACACGCAGATGGATGTCTCGAAACCCTTCACGGCCATATCTACCGGCGTCGACGCCGACGTGCTCGTTGTGCTGGCGGGCTCCACCAAGCCCCGCAGTGGCCGCGAGCTGGCCCGCAGGGCGGGGCGCTCCAACACCGGTGTCCAGCACGTCCTAGACCGTCTCGTGGAGCATGGGCTGGTCAACCGCGAGGAGGTGGGACGCACCTTTCTCTACGAGCTGAACCGCGATCACCTGCTGGCCCCGACTGTCGAGCAGATGGCCGGGGCGCGAACGGAGCTGACCCGCCGGCTTCGCGATGCGATCGGTGCCTGGGAGGTTTCGCCGGTCCATGCCTCCCTGTTCGGCAGCGCGGCTCGCGGCGATGGCGACACGAACAGCGACATCGACCTTCTCATCGTGCGGCCCGCCGATGTCGATCCCGACGACGCCACTTGGCGCGACCAGCTCGACGGGCTCGCTGACCAGGTGCGCCGCTGGACCGGCAACAACACCGGCGTTGCCGAGGTCTCCGAGGGCGAGCTTCCGCGGCTGCGCAAGGATCGTCCGCCCATAGTGAAGGAGGTCAGCGAGGATGCCGTCGACCTCGCCGGGGAGAAAACGCGAAAGCTCCTCAGGCGCCTTTGATGGCACGGAAGCAGCCACGGGCTCAGGCGTGCGGCGAACCGCAGGCGCGGCAGCGCCTCGGGCACGCGAGGAGCTTCCTCGAGGTGGCCGAGTTGGCTGCGGACGTGAGCGACCCCTCGCTGGAATACGGAAGCATGGCTGCCTCGGTCGCCATCCTCGCCGGGATCGCAGCGGCCGACGCCGCCTGCTGCATGGAGCTTGGAAAACGCTCCCGCTCCGACAACCACCACGACGCCGAGGCGCTGCTTGAGCAGATCGCCCCCGGCGGCAAACGGGCGGCCAGCCAACTGCGCCAGCTGATCGACATCAAGGACACCGCCCACTACGGGTTCATAGATGTAAGCGCGGCCCAGCTCAAGCGATCGCTGCGCCAAGCGCGGCACCTCGTCGAGTTCGCTGAGGAAATTCTGCGCCGATAGGTGAGCCGGGTGGTCCGTAACATCTCGACGATGGACCAAGTAATCAGCCCGATCGGGTCGGCGGTCGCCGATCACATCACGGCGTCACTCGAAGACCCGGCGTTCCGGGTCGCGTACAAACGCCTTGCTCCCTGCGAGGAGCTTGCCCGCCTCGTCATCAGGCGGCGCGGCGCGCTTGGTCTTACGCAGGCAGAGCTCGCGGCCCGTATGGGCATTGCGGCCTCGACCGTTTCGCGGGTCGAGAGGGGCCAGCACGCCGTCAGGGCTCGCACCCGTCAGAGGCTCGCCGATGTCCTCGGCGTGAATACTTCGGAGGGACAGCGATGAGCGATGACTTCCGAAAGCTGATCGAGGACATCGAGGCGGAGGCGAAGGCCGACGGGCCGGCTGCCGAGGCCGAGCTTCGCGAGCTGCGACGTGAGTTCGCCGCCCTGACGCCGGTGCCGAGGACACCGAAGGACGACATATTGGCGGCGTCAGTCACCGCGTCGATCGCGGCCTGCAAGATCACCTGACCAAGGCTAGGAGCGGGCGCGGGCGCACCCCGGCTGGTCAGTCAGAGAACTCCCATTCGTAGCCGCGGCGCTTGCAGTACGCGATCCAGATGTGTCGGGCTAGCTGCACGAAGGCGACGCTCCCAGCGATGATCTTCGCGGTCTCGGCCTCGAAGTCGCGGTGCCGGCGGATCGCCATCGCGAGCGCGACCTGATCGCCGAAGCGGAAGGTGTGCTGGGCCTCGGGCGATCGGTCCACCGCAGCCACCACATCGGTCATTTCGGCGGTGACCTCGGCGAGGTCGGTCGTCGAGTCGGGCGTCTTCGACGGGTCCGGGTGCGGGAAGTGAAAGGTGTTCTGGCGGACGTGCTCGAGGGTCTTCGAGCCGATCTGCTGCTCAAGGCCACGCACCTTGCAAAGGTGCTCCTGGGCCTTGGGCGGTAAGCGCCTGAGCAGGTCGGCCACGTCGGCCTCCTGCTGCCAGGCTTGCAACGCGTCGATCGCCTCGAAGAGGAAGCCGTTGGCGACCCTGACCTTGAATGAAAGCCGCTCTCGCCGTCGGTGCTCCTCGTCGGCTTCGGGAGGATTCGCAAGGACCGCCTGGCGCAGCGTGTACTCAACGTCGTTGCCGGCGATCGTCATCGCGAGGACGAACTGCCCAAGCCGATCATCCGGCGGGAAGACTTCGGGGACAGTCATCGGCATCGCGGGCCGAGCGTAGCGGCGCCAGGGGCGGTCCCTGGCGGCTTCGAGGCCGCCGTCATCGGTCGGCGGGTGTATGGCGCGCCTGACTCCTTTCGCGCCGGCTTGCTGACACCTGCGCTGACACCCTGGCTCGTCCGAAGCTGCGGAGCCATTAGATTTGGCTCTGCAGGCCATGCCGGAGGAGGGACTCGAACCCCCGACACGCGGATTATGATTCCGCTGCTCTGACCAGCTGAGCTACTCCGGCGGGAGGGCGGATGGTAGCGGGGGGGAGGTGGCTCTCGGCGGCTGCGGCGGCGAAGGCTTAGCCTTGTGGGGGTGACGGAAGCGCTGGACATCGCGGTGAGGGCGGTGATCCGCGAATGCCTTGGCGTGGAGCCCGGCGAGGAGGTGCTCGTGATCTGCAACCCGGGCACCGAAGACCTCGGCGCCCTGCTGCGGATCAACGCGCAGGGGGAAGGCGCCGCGGCGACGCTGGCGGTGATCTCCGAGCGCGAATCGCACGCCGCGGAGCCGCCCCAGACCGTCGCCGCGGCGATGCTGGTGGCCGATGTCGTCATGGCGCCGACCGTCCAGTCCATCTCCCACACCGAAGCCCGCAAAGCCGCGACCGAGGCCGGCGTCCGGATCGCCTCGATGCCGGGGGTCACCGAGGAGATGCTGGCGCGCGTGATGGCCGCCGACATGAAGCAGCTGCGCCGCCGCGGCGCGACCATCTGCGCTCCGCTCAACGCCGGCTCCGAGGCCCGGCTCACCTGTGAGAAGGGCAGCGACCTGCGGCTCGGGCTGGAGGGACGCATCGCGATAGCCGACACCGGCGTCCTGACCAAACGCGGCGCCTTCGGCAACATCCCCTGCGGCGAGGGCTTCATCGCCCCGGTCGAGGGGACCGCGGAGGGCACGCTGGTGGTCGACGGCTCGATCGCCGGCATCGGCAGGCTCGAGGAGCCGGTCGCCCTGGAGATCAGCGAGGGCCACCTGGTCGACGCGAGCGGCGACGAGGGCGCGCAGCTCATGGAGCTGCTCACCGTGCACGGGCCCGACGGCACCAACGTCGCCGAGCTGGGGATCGGGACCAACGAAGAGGCGATCCTCACCGGCAACATCCTCGAGGACGAGAAGATCCTCGGCAGCGCCCATGTCGCCTTCGGGGCCTCGGCGGCGATCGGCGGCACCGTTCAGGTTCCCGTCCATCTCGACTGCGTCCTGCTCGAGCCGACCGTCGAGGTCGACGGCCGCGCCATCGTCATGGCCGGCGAGCTGCTCGCCTGAGCGTGGCGGCGCCGCTCCTCGCCGTCCCCAACCTCTCCGAGGGGCGCGACCCGGCCCGGATCGCCGCCCTGGAGGGAGCGTTTTCGCGCGGCGCCTCGCTGCTCGACCGCCACTCCGACCCCGACCACAACCGGACCGTCCTCACGCTGGCCGGCGAGCCGGGGTCGCTGCGCGAGCCGCTGCTGCGCGGCGCCGAAGAGGCAATCGAGGCGATCGACATGACCGTGCACGAGGGCGTCCATCCCGCGATCGGGGCGCTCGACGTCTGCCCGCTCGTCTGGCTCGACTCAGCCACCCGCGACGCCGCCCGCGACGAGGCGCTCGCGGTCGCCGCGGGGCTCGGCGCGCTCGGCGTGCCCGTCTTCCTCTACGGAGCGCTGGCGAGCGCTCCCGGGCGCGCCGAGCGGGCCCACTTCCGCCGCGGCGGCCTCGCGGCGCTGCGCTTGCGGATGGAGGCGGGGGAGCTGCGGCCGGACCTTGGCCCGGCGCTTCCCCACCGCAGCGCCGGCGCGACCCTGGTCACCGCCCGCCCGCCGCTCGCCGCCTTCAACGTCGAGCTGGAGGGCGGCGATCTCGAGGTGGCCCGCTCCGTCGCCGCCGCGCTGCGCGAGTCCGGCGGCGGCCCACCCGGCGTGCGGGCGATCGGGCTGCCGCTGGCCGGCGGCGGCGCCCAGGTCTCGACCAACGTCCACGACCCGCTCGCGGTCCCGCTGGGGGAGGTGGTCGAGCGGGTCCGCGCCCTGGCGGCGCCGCTCGGCGCCCGCCCGGTCGAGGCGGAGCTGGTCGGCCTCGTCCCCGCCGCCGCTTTGGCCGGCTATCCGGAGGACGTGCCGATCCGCGGCTTCGACCCCGCCATGCAGACGATCGAGCGCCGCCTCCCCGTCCGCTCCTGAGCGCCCGGGGGCGGCGCCGGCCCCGATCACGCGCCTCAGCGGCGCCGACCGTTAGATTCAGGCCAGGCCATGGCCCAGACGAAGAAGAAACGCCGCCGCAAGCGCCGCGGCACCCAAGGTGGCCGCATCGACACGAGCCGCCGCGCCGCCCGCCCCCGCAGCCGCGAGGAGGCCAAGGCGCGCGCCCGCGCCAGGCGCAAGCCGACGCCGCGCGCCGACCTGCCCCCCGACCTGGCGCAGCGCGACCATCCGCGGGGCCGTGGCCGCCGCCATCTTCACGCTGCTCCTCCTCGTGCTCTTCCGCCGCGCCGCGGGCGCGGCTGTCGGCCTCGGCGCCCTCATGCTCGTCTTCTACATCCCGGCCGGCTACTACATCGACAGGACGATGTGGCGGCGGCGGGAGCGGGCCCGGATGCGCGCCGCGGAGCGCCGCAAATGAGCCTCGACGTCCAGATGCTCACGGTCGGCCCGATCGGCGAGAACTGCTACCTGGTGCGCCGCGAAGGCTCCGGCCGCGGGCTGATCGTCGACCCGGGCGAGGAGCCGGAGCGCATTCTCGCCGCCGTCGGCGAGATGGGGGTGAAGATCGACGCGATCCTCATCACCCACTGCCACTTCGACCACATCGGCGCCGTCGCCCCGGTGGCGACCGTCACCGGCGCCCCCGTCTACTGCCCGGAGCTGGAAGCGGGGGTGCTCGCCGACATCATGTCCTACGTCCCCATCCCCGGCATCGGCCCCTACGAGGGCTACGAGGCCGACGAGACCGTGAAGGGCGGCGAGGAGCTGAAGCTGGCCGACCTCACCGTCGACGTGGTCGCCACGCCCGGCCACAGCCCCGGCCACGTCACCTACTCGGTGCGCGGCGAGGAGGCGATCTTCTGCGGCGACGTCCTCTTCAAGGACTCGGTCGGCCGGGTCGACCTGCCCGGCGGCGACGGGCCGACGCTGCTGCGCTCGATCCGCGCCCTGCTCGAGTCCCATTCGCCCGAGACCGGCGTCTACCCGGGCCACATGGGGGTCACGACGCTGGGCGCGGAGCGGGCCGGCAATCCCTTCCTCGCCGAGCTGGCGGGCTGACCGCCCGCCGCGCGGGTAAGGTCGCAGCCACCGTGGCGAGCAAGTACCAGGCACCGCGCGGGACCTTCGACGTCCTGCCCTCCCAGGCGCGCGCCAGGGCCCGCGTCGAGCGCGTCGCGGAGGCCGTCTTCGCCCGCGCCGGATACGAGCCGATCGCGACGCCGGCCTTCGAGGACACCGAGCTGTTCGAGCGCGGCGTCGGCCGCTCGACCGACATCGTGCGCAAGGAGATGTTCACGTTCGAGGACAAGGGCGGGCGCAGCGTCACGCTGCGGCCGGAGGGCACGGCGCCGATCTGCCGCGCCTACCTCGAGCACGGCATGCACAAGCTTGCGCAGCCGGTCAAGCTCTCCTTCTGCGGCCCGTTCTTCCGTCACGAGCGGCCCCAGGCGGGCCGCTACCGCCAGTTCCACCAGCTCGGCGTCGAGGCGATCGGCACCGACTCGCCGCTGGCCGACGCCGAGGCGATCATGCTGCTGGCCGAGCTGCTCGACGAGCTCGGCGTGCCCGGGGTGGAGCTGCGGCTCGGCAGCCTCGGCTCGCCGCAGGCGCGGCGCGCCTACCTGGAGGAGCTGAAGACGCACCTGCGCGCCCACGAGGGCCGGCTGTCGAGGGAGGTTCGCGAGCGGATCGACCTCAACCCGCTGCGCGCCTTCGACTCCGACGACGAGGGAACGCAGGCGGTGATGGCCGACGCGCCGAAGCTGGTCGAGCGGCTCGAGGGCGAGGACGCCGAGCACTTCACCGCGGTGCGCGCCCAGCTCGACGCGGCCGGCGTCTCCTACGCGATCGACCCGACCCTGGTGCGCGGCCTCGACTACTACACGCGGACGATCTTCTCCTTCGTCTGCGACCGGCTCGGCGCCCAGTCGGAGATCGGCGGCGGCGGCCGCTACGACGGGTTGATCGAGCAGCTCGGCGGGCCGCCGACGCCGGCGATCGGCTGGGCAGCGGGGATCGAGCGCATCCTGCTGGCCCTGGGCGAGGAGGAGGCGGCGCCGGAGCGCGACGCCTTCCTTGCCGCAGCGGACGACGCCCAGCGGCAGCGGGCGCTGACGCTGGCCCGCGAGCTGCGGCAGGCAGGCCTCGCGGTCGAGGTCGACCTGGCGGGGCGCGGCCTCAAGGGCCAGCTCAAGCACGCCGACCGGATCGGCGCCCGCCGCGTCGTCATCCTCGAGGCCGACGGCTCGGCCCAGCTGCGCGACATGGCGAGCGGCGAGCAGCGCCCGGTGGACGCCGCGAGGCTGATCGACGAGATCGGCGGTGCGGGAGCGTGAGCGACTTCCCGGCCCTGCGCCCCAACGGCTACCGCGACACCTGGTGCGGGCAGGTGCTGGGCGACCGGGTCGACGCCGAGGCCCGGGTCGCCGGCTGGGTCCACCGCCGCCGCGACCACGGCGGCCTCGTCTTCGTCGACCTGCGCGACCGCACCGGCCTCGTCCAGCTCGTCTTCCACCCGGACTCCTCCGGCGAGGCCTTCGCGCTCGCCCACCGGCTGCGCGCCGAGGACGTGCTGAGCGCGGCCGGGACGGTCGTGCGTCGCTCCGCGGAGACGGTCAACCCGGAGCTGCCGACCGGCGAGTTCGAGCTGCGCGTCGGCGCCGCCGAGCTGCTCGCCGACGCCGAGACGCCGCCCTTCCAGATCGAGGGCTTCTCGGGCGAGGTCGGCGAGGACGCCCGCCTCCGCCACCGCTACCTCGACCTGCGCCGCGAGCAGATGCGCGAGGCGCTGGCCCTGCGCCACCGGGTGACGGCGGCGATGCGCGAGTTCCTCGACGGCGAGGGCTTCCTCGACGTCGAGACGCCGGTCCTGACCCGCTCCACCCCCGAGGGCGCCCGCGACTTCCTCGTCCCCAGCCGCCTCCAGCACGGCTCCTTCTACGCGCTGCCGCAGTCGCCGCAGCTCTTCAAGCAGCTCCTGATGGTCGCCGGCTTCGAGCGCTACTACCAGGTCGCCCGCTGTTTCCGCGACGAGGACCTGCGCGCCGACCGCCAGCCCGACTTCACCCAGCTCGACATCGAGATGTCCTTCGTCGGCGTCGACGACGTGATCGACGTCAACGAGCGGCTGCTCGCCCACGTCTTCGCGCGGGTGGGCGGGCCGGCGCTGGAGCCGCCGGTCGAGCGGCTCTCCTACGACGAGGCGATGGAGCGCTTCGGCACCGACCGGCCCGACCTGCGCTACGGCCTCGAGCTGGTCGATCTCTCCGCCGCCCTGGCGGAGACCGAGTTCAAGGTGTTCCGCGCGGCGCTCGAGTCCGGCGGCGCGGTGCGGGGCCTCAACGCGGGGCGGCGGGAGCTGCCGCGCTCGGAGCTGGACGGGCTCATCGCGCGCGCCCAGGAGCTGGGCGCCGCGGGTCTCGTCTGGGCCTTCCGCGAGGGCGAGGGCTGGCGCTCGCCGACCGCCAAGTTCCTCTCCGAGGCGGAGCTGGCCGAGCTGAACCGGCTGCTCGGCGCCGAGCAGGGCGACCTGCTGCTGCTCGTCGCCGACGAGCGCCGCCTCGCCGGCGCGGTGCTGGGGCAGCTCCGGGTCGAGCTGGCGGAGCGCTTCGGCCTCGTCCCTGCCGACGAGGACCGGCTGGCCTGGATCGTCGACTGGCCGCTGATGGAGTGGAACGCGGCGGAGGGGAGGTGGGACTCGCTGCACCACCCCTTCACCGCGCCGGCAGGGGAGTTCGATCCGGAGGAGCCCGGCGCGGCGCGGGCGCTCGCCTACGACCTGGTCTGGAACGGGCAGGAGATGGGCGGCGGCTCGATCCGCATCCATCGCGCCGACGTCCAGGAGGCGGTCTTCGCCGCCCTGGGGATCGACGCCGAGGAGGCCGAGGCGCGCTTCGGCTTCCTGCTCGAGGCGCTGCGCTACGGCGCACCGCCGCACGGCGGCATCGCCTACGGCGTCGACCGCATCGTGCAGCGCCTTGCGGGCGCCGACTCGATCCGCGACGTGATCGCCTTCCCGAAGACGGCCTCGGGCGTCGACCTGCTGACCGGCGCCCCGGCGCCGGTCGAGGACCTCCAGCTCAGGGAGCTGGGCATTGCGCTCCACAAGCGCGGCCTCGCCGGTCATTGAGCGCACTACGATCCCCCTGTGAATCTTTTTGAGCGGATCAGGTTCGTGATGCGCAATCACCAGCCCGGGCCGGGATCGACGCCGGTCCATGTCGACGACCCGCGCTTCGACGGCTGGGAGGTGGTGCGCGACTTCGGCGACGTGAGGACGGCGCGCGCCTGGCACCAGGCGCTGGAGGAGGCCGGCATCGAGGCGGTCCTCACCGCGGACTGGCCGCTCGACCGCTTCGGCCATGGCGACATCGCCCTGCGCGTGCCGCCGGACGACTGGAGCGAGGCCGAGCTGTTGCTCTCCAACCTCGACGTCGAGCCCGACTGAGAGGGCGGACGGCGGTCCGCGCCTGGACCGATCTACGGTCGCGACCCGGCGTTCCCGGTGCTACGGTTGAGGCGAGGCTCGAATCCGTTCGAGAGCCGTCTCAACGTTTGACCCAACACAAACGGCTCGGGAGCCGATCTCTCTCGGTCCTGCGACTGCGAGGAGGCGCCCACCCTTACTTCAAGGGATCAAAGCCAGGGGCGGCAGCGGCGGGTTGGGGCCTCATTCTGCTGCGGCGCTCTGGATCTCGGGGTCCATACTCTTTGAATTCATGAGTAGAGAGATCTTCGAGAGCTACCTTCGGGACGAGACGCGGCGGGGCGCGGCGCCCCCCGCTGCGTTCACCGGCGCCGCGGGTGGGGCGGCGTGCGGGGATCTTTCGCGCCTCTCGCTCGTGATCGAGGACGGGCGGATCGATTCTGTGACGTTCGACGCCGAGGGCTGCGGGGCGACGCGGGCGGCGACGGCGGCGGTGGCCGAGATGGTGGAGGGCGAGTCCGTGATCGAGGCGGCGCGGATCGGCGGCGACGGGGTGGAAACGGCGATCGGGGGGCTGACGCCGGCCAAGCGCCACGCCGCCCAGCTCGCCGCCGACGCGCTGCACCGGGCGCTGGCGGCCGCCGCGGCCTCGAACGAGCGCCTGACGCCGAGCGCCGCCGCTGCGCCGGCCAACGGGTCGGCTCCGCGCGAGCGCGTCCTCGTCGCGATGTCGGGCGGGGTCGACAGCGCCGTCGCGGCGCTGCTCGAGCGGGAGCGGGGGGCGGAGGTGCTCGCCGTGACGCTGAAGCTCTGGGCGGACCCGGAGACCGACGGCGCCAAGGCCTGCTGCTCGCCCGAGGCCGTGCTCGGGGCGCGGGCGGTCGCGCACTCGCTGGGCATCCCGCACTTCACTCTCGACCTCGAGGATGAGTTCCGCCATCGCGTCGTCGGCGCCTTCCTCTCCGGCTACGCGGCGGGAGCGACGCCGAACCCCTGCATCGTCTGCAACGGCGAGGTGCGGATCGCGGCGATGGCCGACCTCGCGGGGCGGCTCGGCGCCGCGCGCCTCGTCACCGGCCACTACGCGCGGATCGTCGACGACGGCGCCGGGCCGCTGCTCGCCGCCGCCGCCGACCGGGCCAAGGACCAGAGCTACATGCTGGCGGCCCTGCCTCCCGCCCTGCTCGACGGGCTCGGCTTCCCGCTCACCGAGCTGAGCAAGCGCGAGGTGCGCGAGATCGCCGCCCGGCACGGGCTCGCCGTCGCCCGCAAGCCCGAGAGCCAGGACCTCTGCTTCCTCGCCGGCCAGGGCAAGCGTGGGTTCCTGCGCCGCCACGGCGGACTCGGCGATCGCGACGGCGCCGTCCTCGACCGCTCCGGCCGGGCGATCGGCCGCCACGACGGCCATCACAACTTCACGGTCGGCCAGCGCCGCGGGATCGGCGTCTCGGCGCCCGAGCCGCTCTACGTGCTCGCCACCGACGCCGCCGCGAACACCGTCACGGTCGGCGCCCGCCATGAGCTGGCGGCCCACCGGGTGACGATCCGCGACGCGGTCCTGCACCGCGACGGCGAGCGCGTCGACGCGGTCAGGCTGCGCTACCGCTCAACGCCCGTCCCCGCCGTGGTCCCGGCGGCGGCGACGGGGCGTCACGCGGAGCTCGAGGTCGAGCTGGGGAAGGCGTTCGACGCCGCCTCTCCGGGGCAGGCCGCCGTGCTGCTCTCCGGGGAGGCGATCGTCGGCCACGGCACGATCGCCGGCCCGGTCGGGCCGACGCTGAAGTAATCGAGTATCGCGCCGAGGAAGCTCAACTTTCCGCCGGCTTCAACGGAGCGAGTGCGGCTCCATAAGGTCCGAATCGCGCCCCTGGACGTCTGTTAGCCGCCGGCCGGGGGTTCCGTGGCGCTGCTCGCGCCGGCGCTGGGCGTTTCGCCCGAGGTGGGGGGCGGCGGCGGCGGGGTGCTTTCCTTCTTCTTGGGCGGCGGTGGCGGCGGCTTCGCGGGCGCCTTGACGGCGCTGTGATGCGTATGCCTGGGCGGAGTCCGCCGATGGTGCGAGGCCCGGTGACTGCGGGAGCTGTGGCGGCGAGCGGTGCCGCTCGCGGAGGAGCCTCGCTGCGACCTGTGCGTCGCCGCCTTGTGGGCCGCCGTCCCCTTGCCGTGGGCGGATGCCGAGAGCCCCCTCGACCCGTGCAAACGGGCGCGGCCGGACGCCGCGTGGCCCGCGCCGCCTGCCTTGCCGTGGCCGCCCGACGCCGCGTGCCGTGAGCCGTTCGCCTTCGCGCCCTTGTCCGACGTGGCGCCGCCCTTCCCGCCGCCCCCGTTCTCGCTCGCCGATTCGCCGTGCTGCGTGGTCGCCCCGCCGGCCGAGCCGTCGGAGCCGGCCGGCCGGGACGAGCTCTGGCTGGCCTTGCCGCTCCCTCCGAGCAGCGGGACGTGGATCAGGCCGCTGCGATCGGCGGCGCCGGCGCCGATCGCCGCCACCACCGCGACCGTCGCGGCGGCCTTGAGGATCGTCGCCGTCGCCACGGCTTTGCCGGCCCCGGCGCCGACCGCCCCGGCGAGGCCGCCGGCGCCGCTGCCGGCCGCACCGCCGCCCGCCGCGCCCGCCGCGCTCCCGCTCAGGCCCGCGGCGCTCGCCTTGCCCGTGAGGATGCCGTGCAGCAGCCCGGCCGAGACGGCGAGCGGCAGCGGCGCGATCGCCGCGAGGCTCGCCGCGCCGCGTCGCCATGCTGTCGCGGAAGGCGCGGCAGCTCGGGCAGGCCCGCAGGTGGGCGCGCACCTCGCGGCGGCGCGTCACGCGGCCGTCCGCGTCGGAAAGCTCTCGCATCACCCTGTCGCAGCTCATCTCACGTCCCTCTTCCATCTGGTGCAGGCTGAGGCGCGCCTCGTAGACGGTCTGCCGCGCCACCGCGGCCGAGGTCTCGAACGCCTCGCCGATCTGCTCGAAGCCGAGGTCGGCCAGCTCGCGCATCACCAGCGCGGCCCGCTGCCGGTCCGGCAGCTCCTCGAGGTCGGCGATCAGCCTCCGCAGCCGCTCGCGCGTCTCGGCGGTCTCGGCGACCCCCTCCATCGACACGGCGTGCTCGGGCTCGAGCTCGACGCTGTCGCGGCGCCTGCGCACCATTTCCACCGCCTCGTTGCGGGCGATCCTGTAGAGCCACGGCTTCAGGCGGATGTGCCGCTTCTCGCCGGGCAGCGCCCGCAGCACCTTGACCATCGTGTTCTGGAGCGCGTCCTGGGCGTCCTGGGGGTTGCCGATCATCGCCAGGCAGAAGCGGTAGAGGTCGCGGTGGTAGCGCTGGTAGATCGCTTCGAAGGCGCGCCGGTCGCCCTGCGTCGCCTGCCGCGCGAGCTGGTCGTCTGCAACCTGCGCCATTGCCCAAGAAGGTTAGGGCCATCGTCTACATCAACGGGACCGGCGTCGCGATGTCAGCGTTTAGGCTCCCTGGCTGCATGAAGGCCCAGGAGATCCGCGACACGTACCTCTCCTTCTTCGAGGAGCGGGGGCACAGGATCGTGCCCTCGGCCTCGCTCGTGCCCTCGGTCCACGACCCATCGGTGCTGCTGACCACGGCCGGGATGCAGCCCTTCAAGCCCTGCTTCCTGGGCCGCGAGCGGCCGCCCGCGCCGCGCCTCGCCGACGTGCAGAAATGCTTCCGCACCACGGACGTCGAGGAGGTGGGCAACACCGCCCGCCACCTCACCTTCTTCGAGATGCTCGGCAACTGGAGCTTCGGCGACTACTTCAAGGCGGAGTCGATCGCCTGGGGCTGGGAGCTCTCGACGCAGGGGTTCGGCATGGACCCCGAGCGGCTCTGGGCGACCGTCTTCGGCGGCGACGAGGAGCTGGGGCTGGGACCAGACGAGGAGGCGATCGAGCTGTGGAAGGCGCAGGGGATGGCGGAGGAGCGGATCGTGCCGCTCGGCCGCGCCGACAACTTCTGGCAGGCGGGGCCGTCCGGCCCCTGCGGCCCCTGCTCGGAGCTGTACCTGGACCGCGGTGAGGCGTTCGGCGCCCCCGGCGAGCGTCCCGGCGACGACACCGACCGCTTCCTCGAGTTCTGGAACCACGTCTTCATGACCTACGACCTTTCGCCGGAAGGCGCCCTCTCCGAGTTGCCGATGCGCAACATCGACACCGGCATGGGGCTGGACCGGATGGCGGCGATCCTCCAGGACGTGCCCTCGGTCTTCGAGACCGACCTGCTGCGGCCGCTGGTCGAGCTCGCCGAGGAGCTCTCGGGCCGCTCCTACGGCGAGGGCGGCGCGGTGACGCGCGCGATGCGGATCGTCGCCGACCACTCGCGCGGCGCCGCCTTCCTGATCGCCGACGGCGTCGTTCCCTCCAACGAAGACCGCGGCTACATCCTGCGGCGGATCATGCGGCGGGCGATCCAGCAGGGGAGGGCGCTGGGGCTGGAGGCGCCGTGGCTGGGGCGCTTCGCCGAGCGCACGATCGAGATCATGGGCAGCGCCTATCCGGAGCTGGCGGCCGAGCGGGAGACGATCGCCCGCTGGGTCGACGACGAGGAGGAGAGCTTCGGCCGCACCCTGGAGCGCGGCACCTACCTGCTCGAGCGGCTGGTCGCCGAGGCGCAGGAGTCCGGCACCTCCTGGATCGACGCCGCCGAGGCCTTCAAGCTGCACGACACCTACGGCTTCCCCTACGACCTGACCAAGGAGCTGCTCGCCGAGCAGGGCCTCTCGGTCGACGACGGCGGCTTCGAGGAGCTGATGGAGGAGCAGCGCCAGCGGGCCCGGGTCGGCGCCGCCACCGCGCACGGCTCCGAGGACCGCCACGAGAAGGTGATCGCCTTCGCCGCCGCGGCGCCGCCGACCCGCTTCGTCGGCTACGAGACGCTGCGCGCGACGACCGGCCTCGCCGCTGTCGAGGCCGACGACGGGCGGGCCCTGGTCAAGCTCGAGGAGAGCCCCTTCTACGCCGAGGGCGGCGGCCAGGTCGCCGACTCGGGCGTGCTGCGCTGGAACGGGGGGGAGGCGCGGGTGCTCGACGTCTACCGGGTCGGCGAGGACCAGGCGCTCGAGGTGGACCCGGCGGGCGCCGCCGTGGGGGCGGGCGTCGCGGTCGAGGCCGAGGTCGACCGCGAGACGCGCCACGCGACGATGCGCAACCACACCGCCACCCATCTCCTCCACGCGGCGCTGCGTGAGCGGCTCGGCGAGCACGTCCACCAGGCGGGCTCGGCCGTCCGCCCCGACAAGCTGCGCTTCGACTTCACCCACGGCCAGGCGCTCGGCGCCGCCGAGCTGGGCGCGATCGAGGACCGCGTCAACGAGTGGATCAAGGCGAGCCGCCCGGTGCGCTGGCTGGAGATGGAGCGCGCCGAGGCGGAGCGGCTGGGGGCGATGGCGCTGTTCGGCGAGAAGTACGGCGACTGGGTGCGCATGGTCGAGGTCGACGGCGTCTCGCGCGAGCTGTGCGGCGGCACCCACGTCGCCAACACGGCCGAGATCGGCATCTTCAAGATCGCCTCGGAGGGGTCGAGCGCCGCCAACGTGCGCCGCATCGAGGCGCTGACCGGCCCCGCCGCGATCGACTGGTTCCGCGAGCGCGAGGCGCGCCTGCGCGAGGTCGGCGAGCTGCTCGGCTCCCCGCAGGACCCGCTGAGCGGCGCCCGCCGCGCCGCCGAGCGGCTGCGCGAGGCCGGCGAGGGCGCCGAGGCCGCCGCCAGGCAGCTGCTCGGCGACGAGGCTGAGCGCCTGGTCGGCGAGGCGGTCGAGCTCGGCGGGCTGAAGTTGGTCGCCGCGCGGGCGGCCGCGGCCGACCAGAGGTTGCTGCTCGACCTGGCGAGCCGCGTGCAGTCGAAGCTGGGCGGGGAGTCAGCCGTGGTGCTGGCCGGCGCCGACGGCGGCAAGGTGGGCCTCGTCGTCCTCGCCTCGAAGCAGGCCGTGGGGCGCGGCGTCTCGGCGGCGGCGGTCGTCCGCGCGGCGGCGCCGATCGTCGGCGGCGGCGGCGGCGGCCGCGACGAGATGGCGCAGGCCGGCGGCAGGGACGCTTCGAAGCTGGACGAGGCGCTGGCCGCGGCGCGCAAGGCGATCGAGGACGTCCTCTGAGCCGCCGCAACGCCTTTCCCGCCATATGCCTGGAAAACGCGTTGCGACAGCCGGGGGCGGGGGGAGCGGCGATTGGGGATGATTCATCGAGATGAGGGTTTTGGCACTCGACTACGGCACCGCCCGGATCGGCTGCGCGATCTCCGACCCGAGCGGCACGCTGGCCACGCCGCTGCCGACGATCGAGCCGCCCGAGGCCCGCTCGGTGGCCGAGCTGGTCGCCGAACACGGGGTCGAGCGCGTCGTCGTCGGGCTGCCGCTCCACCTCAGCGGCGAGGAGGGCTCCCAGGCGGCGCTCACGCGCACCTTCTGCGCCGAGCTGGAGGCGGTGCTCGACGTGCCGGTGGAGACCTACGACGAGCGGCTGACGACACGGATGGCGGAGGCGAGCAAGCGCGAAGGGGCGGCGGCGCCGCCCGACTCGCTGGCCGCGGCGCATCTGCTCCAGGCCTACCTGGCCGGCCAGGCGGCGATCGAAGGAAGTGGCGGCGATGAGTGACGACTGGCTCACCGAGGACCCCTTCGCCGAGGTCGACGACCCCGCCGCGGCCGAACGCGAGCGGCGGCGGCGGGAACGCGAAGAGCGCCGCCGCGGCGGTGGGGCGGAGCCGCCTCCGCCGCCGGTCGAGGCCGCCGCCCCGCCGCCCCGCCGCCCGCCGACCCCCAACGCCGCCCCGCCGCCGGCCTTCCCGGCCTCGCCGCGCCACCGACGCCCCCGCCTCGTCGCTGCCGCGGCGGTTGCGGGCGCGATCGCCCTCGTCGCGGCCGCCGCCCTGGCCTACCGCCACTTCCACCGCTCGGCTCCCGCGGTCGCCCTGAAGACGGTCACGGTGACGATCCCCGAGGGCTACGACCGCGCCCAGACGGCGCGGCTCGCCCACGAAGACGGGCTGCGAGGCAGCTACATGAAGGCGAGCGCACGCTCCAGATACCTCGACCCCGCCCGCTACGGCGGCCGCGGCGCCAAGAGCCTCGAGGGCTTCCTCTTCCCCGACACCTTCGAACTGGAAGCGGGCGCCCCCGTCGCCGACCTCGTCCAGCTCCAGCTCGAAGACTTCAAGCGGCGCCTCAGGGGAGTCGACATGCGCTACGCACGCTCCAAGAACCTCACCCCCTTCGACGTGGTCAGCATCGCCTCGATGATCGAGCGCGAGGCGCAGCTCGAAAGCCAGCGCAAGCTGGTCGCCGCCGTGATCTACAACCGCCTGCACGACGGGATGCCGCTGGGGATCGACGCCACGGTCCGCTTCGCGACCGGCAACTACGCCCGTCCGCTGACCGAAGCCCAGCTCGCCGTTCACTCCCCATACAACACGCGCCTCCACAGCGGCCTGCCGCCCGGGCCGATCGACAACCCCGGCCTCGCCTCGCTCGAGGCCGCCGCCCACCCCGCCCGCGTCGACTACCTCTACTACGTGAACGCGCCGGGGGCCTGCGGCAGGCTCGTCTTCTCCTCGACCGAAGCGCAGTTCGAACGGGACGCCGCTCGCTACCACGAAGCCGGCGGCGCGGGCGGCGGCGAATCGCGCTGCGGCCGGTGAGCGCGGAGCGGCCCGCGCCGAAGCGCCTCGCCGTCCTCGGCCACCCGGTCGCGCACTCGCGCTCCCCCGCGATGCACAACGCGGCGCTGGCCGAGCTGGGGATGGCGGGCGAGTGGAGCTACGAGGCGATCGACGTCGGCCCGGATCGCTTCGAGCAGCGGGCCCGGGCGATGCCGGCGGAGGGGTTCGTCGGCGCCAACGTCACCGTCCCGCACAAGGGCGCGGCCATCCTCCTCGCCGACGCCCTCTCCGAGACGGCGCGCGAGATCGGCGCCGCCAACACGCTCAGCTTCGCCGCCGGCGAGATCCGCGCCGACAACACCGACGCCGAGGGACTGCTGGCGGCGCTGCCGGCGCCGCCGAGCGGGCGGCGGGCGCTGGTCCTGGGCGCCGGCGGGGCGGGGCGGGCGGCGGTCTGGGCGCTGCTGCGCGAGGGCGCCGAGGTCGAAGTCTGGAACCGCACCGAGCTGCGCGCCCGCCACCTCTGCGAGGAGCTGGGCGGGGCCCCCGTCGCCTCCCCCGACCCCGGCGCCTACGAGCTGATCGTCAACACGACCTCGGTCGGGATGCGCGGCGAGGACCCGTTCGAGGAGCTGCCGCTGACGCGCGCGGGCTTCGGCCCCGGGCAGACCGTCGTCGACATGGTCTACGACAGCGGCCCGACCGCGCTGCTTGCTGCGGCCGCGGCGGCGGGGGCGACGACCGTCGAGGGGGTCGAGGTCCTCGTCCAGCAGGGCGCCCGCTCCTTCCGCATCTGGACCGGCCGCGAGCCGCCGCTCGACGCGATGCGCTCCGCGGCCCGCGCCTGAAGCAGCGACTGGTCACTTAAGCACACCTGACTGTGCCCAAGTGACCAGTTGTTGGGCCAGTCGTCCCGCGCATATGGCCAATCGCCCACGCATATAGCCTTGGCGGCCCATGAGCACGCGCTTCCGCTTCGTCACGGCAGGCGAGTCGCACGGCCCCGGGCTGGTCGCGATCGTCGAGGGCGTGCCGGCGGGGCTGGCGCTCGACCGCGAGGCGCTCGACCGCGACATGGCGCGCCGCCAGCTCGGCCACGGGCGGGGCGGGCGGATGAAGATCGAGTCCGACACGGTCGAGGTCCGCTCCGGCCTGCGCCACGGCCGCACCCTCGGCAGCCCGATCGCGCTGCTCGTCGCCAACCGCGACTACGCCAACTGGGAGGAGCGGATGAACCCCTGGCCGGTCGAGGGCTTCGCGCCGGAGGAGGTCCACCTGCCGCGCCCGGGCCACGCCGACCTCGTCGGCGCGCAGAAGTACGGCCACGGCGACGTCCGCAACGTGCTGGAGCGGGCCAGCGCCCGCGAGACCGCGGCGCGGGTGGCGGCGGGCGCGGTGGCGCGCGGCCTGCTCGCCGCGCTCGGCGTCAGCGTCCACAGCCACGTCACCCAGATCGGCTCGGTGAGGGCGCCGGAGCGCCCCGACCTCGGCCCCGAGGACTTCGCCGCGGTCGACGAGGACCCGGTGCGCTGCCTCGACCCCGAGGCGAGCGCCGCGATGGTCGCCGAGATCGACCGCCTGCGCAAGGCCAACGAGAGCCTCGGCGGCAGCTTCGAGGTGCGCGCCTTCGGCCTCGTCCCGGGGCTCGGCTCGCACGTCTCCTGGGAGGAGCGGCTCGACGGGCGGCTGGCCGGCGCGGTCGCCTCGATCCAGTCGGTGAAGGGCGTCTCGATCGGCGAGGCGTGGGAGGTGGCGGGGCGGCCCGGCTCGCAGGCCCACGACGAGATCTTCTGGTCGGAGGAGCGCGGCTACCACCGCGAGACCAACCACGCCGGCGGCCTCGAGGGCGGGATGACCAACGGCATGCCGCTCTCGGTGCGGGCGGCGATCAAGCCGATCTCGACCCTGACCAAGCCGCTGCGCTCGGTCGACACCGAGACCAAGCAGCCGGGCGAGGCGCTGCGCGAGCGCACCGACTCGACCGTGGTGCCGGCCGCGGCCGTGGTCGCCGAGGCGATGGTCTGCCTGACGCTGGCGAGCTGCTACCGCGAGAAGTTCGGCGGCGACCACATCGACGACGTCGCTCGCCGCGCTCGACGCCTACAGGCAGCGCATCGACTGGCGCGGCTAGCGTGGCCGCCTCCATCGCCAATGGCCGCTAGCCCCGCGATCGTCTTCGTCGGCTTCATGGGAGCCGGCAAGTCGACCGCGCTGGAGGCGGCGCGCGCAGCCGGGTTGGAGACGACCGAGGCCGACGAGCTGATGGAGCGGGAGCTGGGGATGCCGATCGCGGAGGCGTTCGAGCGCGACGGCGAGGAGGCGTTCCGGGCGCGCGAGGCCGAGGCCGTCGGCTGCCCTGCTCGAGGGCGCCGACGGCTGGCGCGATCGCGCTCGGCGGCGGCAGCATCCTCTCCGAGCGGGTGCGCGCCGCGCTGCAGCGCCACATCGTCGTCTGGCTCGACGTCTATGTGGGGAGGCCTGGCGAGCGGATCGCGGAGCAGCGACCGCCCGCTCGCCCAGAGCCGCTCGACGTCGTCGACTCGCTCTGCGGCCGAGCGCTGCCGCTGTACGAGGCGCTTGCCGACGCGGTGCTGCCGGTCGGCGACCCCGGGATGGCCGCGCCGGGCGCTGCCGTCGATCCGCGCGCTCGCCGAGCTGCCGCAGGGGACGAAGATGCTCTGGGCGGCGAGCGCCTCGGGCGAGTACCCGGTCTTCGTCGGGCCGCGGCCTGCTGGACGACGCCGGTTGGTGGCCGCTCGAAGGCCGCCGCTTCTCGTCACCGACACGGCGGTCGGGGCGCTCTACGGCGACCGCGTCGAGCCGCTCGCGGCCCGGATCGAGGTCGCAGCCGGGCGAGGGCGCGAAGACGATGGCCGAGGTCGGAGCGGGTGCTGCGCGGAGCTGGCCCGGGCCGGGATGACCCGCGAGGACCACGTCGTCGCCCTCGGCGGCGGCGTCGTCGGCGACCTCGCCGGCTTCTGCGCCCACCTCTACCAGCGCGGCGTGCCGCGTCGTCCAGGTGCCGACCACGCTCGTCGCCCAGGTCGACTCCGCCTACGGCGGCAAGACCGGCGTCGACCTGCCGGAGGGCAAGAACTACGCCGGCGCCTACCACCTGCCGGCGGCGGTCGCTCGCCGATACCGTCGACGCTCGCGACGCTGCCCCGCGAGGAGCTGGCGGCCGGCTTCGTCGAGGCGCTGAAGACCGGGCTGCTGGCCGGCGGCGCGCTCTGGGAGCGGGTGCGGGCGATCGAGTCGCTGCACCCGGGCGAGCTCGACTGACGTCGTCTTCGCCTGCGCCCGCTACAAGTGCGAGGTGGTCGCCGCCGACGAGCGCGACGCCGGCCTGCGCCAGGCCCTCAACCTCGGCCACACGGTCGGCCACGCGATCGAGGCGGCGAGCGGCTACACCAGCTACCGCCACGGCGAGGCGATCGGCCTCGGCCTGCTGGCGGCGCTCCGCCTCTCCGGCGCGCCCGAGCTGCGCGACGAGGTCGAGGCGATCCTGAGCCGCCACGGCCTGCCGATCGGCGCTCGACCCGAAGGTCGACGTCGAGGCGGTTCTCGCGGCGCTCGAGCGCGACAAGAAGCGCACCGCCGCGGGAGTCGGCTTCGTCCTCCTCTCAGAGCCGGGGAAGCCCCGTACCGGCCAGGTCCTCGATCCAGGCTAAGGTCGAGGCCGCCGTGGAGGAGCTGCTCCAGGCCATGACCTCCGCCCACAACCGCGTCGCCGTCCTGCACGGCGTCAACTTCGACGTCCTCGAGCGGCGCGACCCGAAGCTCTACGGCGGCCTTTCGCTCTACGAGCTGGAGGCGAAGATCGAGCGCTGGGCGCGCGAGCTGGGGCTGGAAACGATCTTCTTCCAGACCAACTCGGAGGGCGAGTTCGTCGAGTACCTGCACCAGGCGCCCGACCTGGCCGACGCGGCGCTCGTCAACGCCGGCGCCTGGACCCACTACAGCCGGGCGATCGCCGACGCCCTCGACGTCGCCGGCCTGCCGGCGGTCGAGGTCCACCTCTCCGACGTCGACTCGCGCGAGGACTGGCGCCGGCTCTCGGTCTTCGACGGGCTGGTGCTGGGCAAGGTCTCCGGCAAGGGCCCGGACGGGTATCGCGACGCGCTCGCGATCCTGGCCCGCGAGCTCGGCGTCACCGGCGGCTGATGCGCGGCCGCGGCGACCGTCTCGCGGCGCAGCTCGCCGAGCGCGAGCTGGACCTGATGCTGGTCACCGACCTCGTCAACGTCCGCTACCTGACCGGCTTCGGCGGCACCAATGGCGCCTGCGTCTGCGGCCCCGGCACGCGCCTCTTCTTCACCGACTTCCGCTACACCGAGCGGGCCGAGGCGGAGGTCGAGGGCTGGGAGGTCGAGACGATCGCGGACGACTGGTTGGGCGGCATCGCGGCGCGCCTCACAGGCAGGATCGGGCTTCGAGGACGACCACATCTCGGTCCGCACCCTGACGCGGCTGGAGGAGAAACTGCCCGCGGGGGTCGAGCTGACAGCCGCGGGCGGCAGCGTCGAGAAGCTGCGCCGCGTCAAGGACGGGGCCGAGCTGGAGGCGATCGCCGTCGCCTCCGAGCTTACCGACGAGGTCTGGCGCTGGAGTCTCGAGCGCGGCCTGGCCGGCCGCAGCGAGCGCGAGGTCGCGCGGGCGGCGGAGGCGCGCATCCGCGAGCTGGGCGGCGATCCCTCCTTCCCGGCGATCGTCGCCGCCGGTCCGAACGGCGCCCTTCCGCACGCCGAGCCGGGCGAGCGCCAGATCGGCAGGGGGGAGCTGGTCGTCTTCGACATGGGGGCGAAGCTGGACGGCTACTGCTCGGACGGCACCCGCACCTTCGCCACCGGCGAGCCGGGCGCCCGCGCCCGCGAGGTCTACGAGGTCGTGCTCGGCGCCCAGGCCGCCGCGCTCGCCGCGGTCGTCGCCGGGGCCGGAGGGGAGGCGCTGGACGCAGTCGCCCGCGAAGCGATCGAGGCCGCCGGCTACGGCAAGCTCTTCGGCCACGGGCTCGGCCACGGGGTCGGCCTCGAGGTACACGAGGCGCCGCGCCTCTCGCAGCGCTCCGAGGACGTGCTCGAGGTGGGCGAGGTGGTGACGGTCGAGCCCGGGATCTACCTGCAGGGCGAGCTCGGGGTGCGGATCGAGGACCTGGTCGCGGTCACGGCGGACGGCTGCCGCAACCTCAGCGGCCTGCCCAAGGACCTCCAGCTCGTCGATTAGAGCCCGCGCAGACAAGAGGCTTATCCGGGATCTCCGCTGCAGCCTCAAGTACGGGCGTCTCAAAACCGATGCGCAGTCCGTGGTGTCGACGATCGGAACGATGCGCCCGGCGCGCCGCTACGCGGAGCCGGTGCCCGAGCAGAAGGAGTCGCTGGCGGCGATCCGGGTGGAGGCGCGGCGCGAGCGCCTACTCGACATGGAGATCCGCCTGCGGCGCTACCGGTTCGCCTGCTTCGCGATCCTCGCCCTGGCGCTCGCCACGGTCAGCTCCGAAGTGGGCTGGTGGTGGCTGGTCCCCCTCGCGGTCGGGCTCGCCGGCTTCGCGGTCGCCGACAGCTTCATGCGCCGCAGCGCCCACCCCGGCGCATGGGTCGCGGCGGCCTGGGCGATGCTGCCGCTCCTGCTCGCCGACGCCGTGGTCATGACGGGGGGCGCCGCCAGCCCGGCGCTGATGCTGTTTGCGCTGCCGGCGATAACCCTCGGTGCCCGCTTCGAGCCGCGCGGCATCGTGCTCGGCACCGGCTACATCCTGGCGCTGCTGCTCGTCAGCACGGTCGGGCTCAACTCCGCCGTCGCCTCCGCGCACCATCAGCACGTGATCGCCTCCGCGGCGCTGGTCCTCTGCGCGGTCATCCTCTCCGGCGCCCTGGTCGAGTCCGACCGCGCCCACCGGCGGCGCTCCACCATCGACCCGCTCACCGGCCTCTACAACCGCGGCGCGCTGGAGCAGCGGCTGGCCGAGCTCGAAGGCCAGCCGAGCAGCGAGGACGAGGGCCTCTCGCACGCCCTGCTGCTCTGCGACCTCGACCACTTCAAGCGGGTCAACGACCAGCTCGGACACGCCGCCGGCGACGCGGTCCTCCAGGACGTCGCCTACACGATGCGCGCCGCACTGCGCGCCGGCGACTCGATCTACCGCGTGGGAGGAGAGGAGATCCTCGTCATCCTGCCCGGCGCCGGCGAGGCCGAGGCGCTCGAGATCGCCGAGCGCCTGCGCCAGGCGGTGCGAGAGCGCCGCCCGGTCGGGGTGCCGGTCACGGTCAGCATCGGCGTCGCGATGTCGCTCTCGGGCGGAGTCGACACCGACGACCTGGTCAACCGCGCCGACGCCGCCCTCTACGCGGCGAAGGCCGGCGGCCGCGACATGGTCGTCGTCGGCAACGGCAAGAGGAGCGACGCAGCGACCTGACGCCCTCCGCGAGGTGAATCACGTTGAGCACCGTATGGGCGGCAAACGTGATTCACCCCGTCGGCGGGCCGCTTCGCGTACCTTTCCGCCATGGCAAGGAGGGATACGGTCGCGTTGGTAACCGGTGCTTCGAGCGGCATCGGCGAGGCGACGGCGAAGCGCCTCGCCCGCGAGCCGGGTGCCGAGCTGATCCTCGTCGCCCGCCGCGAGGAGCGGCTGCGCGCCCTGGCCGAGTCGCTGCCCTGCAGGGCGACCTGGCTGGCGGTCGACCTGACCGAGGCGGACGCACCGCAGCGGGTGCGCGCCCACGTCGGCGAGCACCACGACGACCGCCTCACCCTGCTGGTCAACAACGCCGGCGCCGCCTGGCGCGGCGGCTTCGCAGAGAGCGGCTACGACAACGTAAAGCGCCACATGGAGCTGAACTTCGACGCCCCCGTCCGCCTCACCGAGGCGCTGTTGCCGCTGCTGCGCGCCGCGACGCCGAGCGCGATCGTCAACGTGGCGAGCACGGCGGGCCGCGTCGCCCGCGCCCGCAGCGGCGCCTACTCGGCCAGCAAGTTCGCGCTGATCGGCTGGAGCGACGGCCTCCACCTCGAGGAGCGCCCGCACGGCGTCCACGTCGGCCTCGTCCTGCCGGGCTTCATCGCCACCGAGGGCTTCCCGGCGACCGAGCTGCGCGAGCGGGCGCTGACCCGCCGGCTCGTCTCCAGGCCGGAGCGGGTCGCCGAGGCGATCGTCGACGCCGGTCTGCGCGGCAGGGCCGAGCGCTACGTCCCCCGTCCCTACGCCCTGCCGGCGATCCTCCGCATCCTCGCCCCGCGCCTCGTCCGCCGCGCCCTCTCCGGTGGCGCCGCCTCCACCCTCACGACCAGCACCGCCGCGGAATCAGCCGATTGATCCGCGGGGCCGGCCCTCGGCATGCCTTTCTCTAGGATTCGCCGCCGTGATCTCCACCAACGAATTCAAGAACGGCTCCCACATCGAGATCGACGGGACCGTCTACAAGATCCTCGAGTTCCAGCACGTCAAGCCCGGCAAGGGCGGGGCGTTCGTGCGGACGAAGCTGCGCAAGATCGAGGACGGGTCGGTGCAGGACAAGACGTTCAGGGCGGGGGAGAAGTTCCGGCCGGTGCGCACCGAGTCGCGCAAGATGCAGTACCTCTACGACTCCGGCGAGGCGGCTGTCTTCATGGACAGCGGCGACTTCGAGCAGATCGAGATCCCGCTCGCCGTCGCCGGCGAGGCGATGAAGTGGATGCTGCCGAACGACGAGGTCGACGTCCTCTTCGTAGACGAGCGGCCCAGCGACGTGCAAGTGTCGAGCGCCGTCGACATGAAGGTGACGCAGACCGAGCCCGGCGTGAAGGGCGACACCGCCTCCGGCGGCGGCAGCAAGCCGGCGACGCTGGAGTCCGGGGTGACCGTCCAGGTGCCGCTTTTCATCGAGGAGGGCGAGACGTCCGCGTCGACACCCGCAGCGGCGAATACGTCTCGCGCAGGCCTAGAGCGGGACCTCGCGCACGCGGCACGAAGCGCGAGAATAGGCGCCGATGCGCCGATCCGACCAACGCCGCGACGCCGTCTTCGCCTGCTACCAGCGCGACGTCACCGGGCGGCCGCTCGCTGAGCTGCTGGCCGAGGCGCGGCCCTTCACGCGCGAGCTTGCCGAGGGGGTCGAGGAGCGGCGCGAGGAGCTGGACGCGACGATCGCCCGCCACGCGAAGGGCTGGGACCTGGAGCGGATCGCGCCGCTGGAGCGCAACGTGATGCGGGTGGCGCTGTACGAGATCGAGCACCGCGAGGACGTGCCGGTCGAGGTGGCGATCGACGAGGCGGTCGAGATCGCCAAGCAGTACTGCGGCGCCGACGCGCCCGGGTTCGTCAACGGCGTGCTCGGCGCCGCCGTGCGCGAGCGGGAGCCGGCCAAGTGAGCCGCCTGCGCGAGATCTCCGCACGGCTCGGCGCGATCGCCGCGCGAGCTGGAGGGCGCCGAGGCCGGCGACGAGCGGGCCGCGGAGCTGGCCCGCGAGGCGGCGGAGCTGTCGGCCGAGGCGGTCGAGGAGGCCAACCGCCGTGCCCGCGAGGCGGAGGGTGCGGAGTGAGCGCCCCGAGTGAAGCGGGAGCGGCTGCATGAGCGGCGCCCGCCCGCGCTGATGTACCCGGACGACCTGCGCTCGCTGGTCGACGCCGCGCTGGAGCGGCTGCGCTTCTCGGCGGCGCCCGCCACCGCCGGCCTCGAGGAGGCGATGCGCTACTCGCTGCTGGCGGGCGGCAAGCGGGTCCGCCCGGTGCTCGCCCTGGCCACCGCCCGCGCGCTCGGCGCCGACCCCGAGCGCCTCCTGCCCGCCGCCTGCGCGATCGAGCTGATCCACACCTACTCGCTGATCCACGACGACCTGCCGGCGATGGACGACGACGAGCTGCGCCGCGGCCTGCCGACCTCCCACGTCAAGTTCGGCGAGGACGTGGCGATCCTGGCCGGCGACGGGCTCTTCGCCGAGGCGATCCGCCTCTTCTGCGAGCAGCCGGGCGAGCCGGCCCGCGTGCTCGCCGCCCTGCGCGAGCTGACCGCGCGCGACCGGGGTCGACGGGATGGTCGGCGGCCAGTACGTCGACGTCGCCGGCGAGGTCGCCGACGCCGAGGGCCTGCGCGCCCTGCACGAGCTGAAGACCGGGCGGCTGATCGCCGCCAGCGTCGGCGTCGTCCTGACCCTCGAGGGCCTCGCCGAACCTGAGACAATTCCCTATCGCCGGTTCGCCGGCGAGCTCGGCGTCCTCTTCCAGATCGTCGACGACATCCTCGACGTGACCGAGAGCGACGAGCAGCTTGGCAAGCCCCATGGAAGCGACGAGCGACATGGCAAACTCACCTACGTCAGCCTCTTCGGCCTCGAGCGGGCGCGCGAGCTGGCGGCCGAGTCGCACGCCAAGGCGACCGAGGCGCTGGCCGAGATCCGGCGACGAGACCGGCGACCTGAGGCAGCATCGCCGACTACATCTTCACGAGGAACGAATGACCGAGAAGCCGCAGACGACAGAGAACGGGGACGAGCCCCGCCGGCCGCTGCTGGAGGGGATCGAGGGCCCGGCCGACCTGCACGGGCTCGACGACGAGCAGCTCCAGCAGGTGGCGCAGGAGATGCGCACCTACATCATCGACGTGATCGGCGAGATCGGCGGCCACTTCGGCGCCAACCTCGGCACCTGCGAGCTGGCCGTCGCCCTGCACAGCCTGCTCGACTCGCCCCGCGACAAGGTCCTCTGGGACGTCGGCCACCAGGCCTACCCGCACAAGATCCTCACCGGCCGCCGCGAGCGCGCTGCGCGACGATCCGCCAGTACGAAGGGCTGGCCCCCTTCTGCTCGATCGTCGAGTCCGAGCACGACATCATGGGCGCCGGCCACGCCTCCACCTCGATCGGCTACGCGGTCGGGCTGAAGGAGGCGATGCGCAAGGGGATCGGCGAGGACGGCAGGGTCGTCGCGGTGATCGGCGACGGGGCGCTGACCGGCGGCGTCGCCTACGAGGCGATGCATGCGGCCGGCGGCCTGCAGACGCCGATCGTGATCGTCCTCAACGACAACGGGATGTCGATCTCCCCCAACGTCGGGGCGCTCTCGCGCTACTTCAACCGGGTGCGGCTCAACCGCCGCCTCTACCACGCCCGCGAGGGGGTCGAGGACCGCCTCACGAAGCTGCCGCTCGGCCTCGGCAGGCGGATCGAACGGCTCGGGCCGGAGATCAAGTCGGCGATCAAGGCCTATTGGGCGCCCGGCCTCTTCTTCGAGGAGCTCGACCTCGCCTACATGGGGGTGATCGACGGCCACGACGTGCGCGCCCTGCGCGAGCGCCCTGCGCGAAGCCTTCGACGCCGACCGCCCCGTCGTCGTCCACATCCACACCGTCAAGGGCAAGGGATTCGCGCCGGCCGAGGAGGGCGGGCTGGAGGGGATGGAGAAGTGGCACGCGGCGAAGCCGCACTCGATCGTCGACGGCGAGCCGGCCGGCTCCAAGCCGGTGCCGGTGAAGGAATCGGACTCGCCGGACGCGATCGCGCCGGAGCGGCTGGAAAAGCCGCCGGCGGCGGGCGCGCCGCCCCAGTACACGCAGGTCTTCGGCGACGCGATCGTCGCCGAGGCGCGAGCGCGACCGGCGCGTGGTCGGGATCACCGCGGCGATGGCGGGGGGGACCGGCCTCCAGAAGCTCGCCGACGAGGTCCCCGAGCGCTACTACGACGTCGGCATCGCCGAGCAGAACGCGGTGCTGCTCGCCTCCGGCCTGGCGATCCAAGGGGCGAAGCCGGTCTGCGCGATCTACTCGACCTTCCTGCAGCGTGCCTACGACCAGATCATCCACGACGTCTGCCTGCAGAAGCTCGACGTCACCTTCGCGCTCGACCGGGCCGGGCTGGTCGGTGACGACGGGCCGACCCACCACGGCGCCTTCGACGTCTCCTACTTCCGGCCGATCCCCAACGTCGTCCTGATGGCGCCGCGCGACGAGGCGATGCTGGTCCACATGCTTCGCACCGCGATCGCCCACGACGGGCCGGCGGCGCTGCGCTACCCGCGCGGCGCGGCCGAGGGCGCCGAGCTGCCCGCCGAGCCGCAGGAGATCCCGATCGGGACGGGCGAGCTGCTGACGGGCGGCGAGCGGGTGGCGCTGCTCGGCTACGGCTACGGGGTCGCGGTGGCGCTGCGGGCGGCGGAGGTGCTCGGCGAGCACGAGCTGCGGCCGACCGTCGCCGACGGCCGCTTCGCCAAGCCGCTCGACGAGGAGCTGCTGGAGCGCCTCGCGCTCGGCCACGAGCTGCTGGTGACGATCGAGGAGAACGTCGCTGCCCGGCGGCTTCGGCTCGGCGGTGCTCGAGCACCTCGAGGACGCCTTCGCCGACCGGCCGGGGGAGCGGGCCCGCGTCCTGCGCATCGGCCTGCCGGACCGCTACGTCACCCACGGCAAGCCGGCGCTGCTGCGCGAGGAGGTCGGCCTGACGGGCGAGTCGGTGGCCGAGCGGGTGCTCGCCGCGCTGCGTTCCGGCGAGCCGGCCCTGAGCTGAGCCGGCGATCCGCGAACCCGAGCTTGCGTCAATCGTCTCGATCGGTTAGCCTGCCGGCGTTCCTTCAGTGACGGCAGAGCGGCCCCGCGCATCGCGGGGCGGCGTCTTCTGGGGTTACTACAGGGAGAAGGGACGTGTACCTCGGTATATGCGGTTCCGCTGGGTAAGCGGACCGCTGCCCGGAAGCCGAGCGTGTCCCCGAAACGGCTGGGTCGCGACCGACAGCGGCCGGCGGTCCGCTACGCGTTGAGGCGGCGGTAGAGGCGCCGGTTGGCGCGGTAGAGGCCGAGGAAGTGCTCGAACTGGCGCTCGTGGACGCGGCGGGCGGCGGCGTCGGGCTCGTAGGTCGCGCTCAGCTCGACGGCCGCCGGGATCTCGGCGGGGTCGAGCTCGCCGAGCGCCGTGAAGCCGGACAGCGCGGTGCCGACGGCGTTGGCGTAGCGGGGGTTGGCGACCTGTCCGATGTCGCAGCCGAGGACGTCGGCGAGGATCTGGCACCAGGTGTCGGAGAGGGCGGCGCCGCCGATCAGGTTGAGCCGCTCGAAGCGGCGCCCCGCGAAGCGCTCCACGGCGCCCTTCAGCCAGCGCAGGTTGTAGGCGACGCCCTCCATCGTCGCCCGCACGTAGTGGGCGCGGGTCGTGGCCAGCGACTGGTTGAAGAAGGCGCTGCGCGTGTAGGGGTCCTCGCGGGGGGCGTTGACGCCGTTCAGCCAGGGGGTGAAGAGGAGGCCGCCGCTGCCGGGCGGGACGCTCGCGGCGAGGTGGTCGAGGCGCTCGTAGAGGTCCGGTGGCGGGGCGGCCGCTTCGCCGTCGTCGCCGTAAAGGACGTTGCGGGCGACGAACTCCAGGCAGCGCCCGGCGGCGCCCTGCTCGGCGATGACCTGATGGCGGCCGGGCAGCGCCGCCGGCGCGGTGGCGATCATGTGCCGCAGGTCGGTCTTCTTGCGGGGCACGAGGCAGGAGAGCCAGGAGCTGGTCCCGATCGAGACGTAGCCCTCGCCCTCGGCGACGATCCCCGCCCCGATCGTCGCCGCCTGGCTGTCGGGGAGGCCGCTCAGCACGCGCGTCTCGGGCACGAGCCCCAGCGCCTCGCAGGCCGCCGGCGCCAGCGTGCCGATTGTGGCGTCGAGCGGCGCCAGCTCGGGCAGCTTGGCGCGGTCGATCCCGGCGCGGCGCAGCAGCCGTGCGTCGTAGCGGACGCGGCCGACGTCGCGGTTGTCGGTCAGCCAGTAGGGGTAGATCGACGCGTAGGAGGCGGCGGCGCGGCCGCAGAGGCGCAGGTTGAGGTAGTCCATCGGCTCGAGGAAGGCGGCCGCCGCGGCGTAGACGTCCGGGCGCTCGTGCTTGAAGTAGAGGAGGTGGCCGAGGCCGTCGATCCCGGAGAGGACCGGCGCGCCGCCGGTCAGCCGCAGCCAGCGCGGCAGCTTGGCGACGCTGTAGCCGGCGACCTTCAGCGGGCCGCCGACCAGCTTCCTCACGTGGGGGCCGCCGCGGGTGTCCATCCAGGAGATCGCGTTGGCGAGCGCCCGGCCCTCGGCGTCGACCGGCACGGTCACCGCCCATTGGGTGGCGCAGCGCACGGCGACTACGTTCTGCGGCGCCAGCCCGGAGCGCTCGATCGCCTCGCGGGCAGCCCCGGCCACGGCTTCCCACCACTGCTCGGGGTCCTGCTCGGCGCCGCCCCCGGGCAGGTGCAGCATCTCGATCTCGCGCATCGCCGCCGCCGCGATCCGCCCCCGCCGCGAGACCAGGGCGGCCTTCGCGGTCCCCGTCCCCATGTCGATCGCGAGGATGTGCGGGGAGGGCTCTTCCGGGGTGGGGGTCACGGCTCTGCGGGGGTGTGGATGGGGGTCACGGCTGCGGCGCCGGGACGCTGGTCGCGTCGAGGTAGGCGCCGAGGAGGTCCGTGGCGGCGGGCATGCCGGCGCCTCCGGCGCCGTAGAGGGCGCCGCTGCGGGGTGGGGTGGAGGGCGGCGCCTTCGCGTAGGCGACCGCCTCGCCCAGGTCGGCGGCGAACGCCGTGGTCACGCCCGGTGCGGTGTTCGGCCGCGTCACGCAGAAGTGCAGCCCGGGCGGGTGCTGGCAGCCGTTGAGGCGCCAGCCGCGGTCCACGAGCGCGTCGCCGAGGTGCCAGACGTCGAGCTCCTCGGATCCGAAGGCGACGATGAACGGCGAGTCGCCGAGCGTCCGCAGCTCGGGGATCGACTCGACCGTCCGCCGTAGCTCGGCCGCCGTGGCGAGGATCCGCTCGGCCAGCTCGAGGTAGCCGCGCTCGCCGAGGCTGACCATCGCCGCCCAGGTGGCGGCGATCAGGCCGCCGGAGCGGCTGCCGGCGATCCCCGGCGAGGCATAGACGCCGCCCGGCCAGTCGGTGTTGACGAAGTACTGCCGGCGGCGCAGCTCGGGGCTGCGGTAGAGCAGCACGCCGGTTCCCTTCGGCGCGTAGCCGTACTTGTGGGTGTCGGCGGAGATCGAGGTGACGCCGGGCAGGCGGAAGTCCCAGGTCGGGACCTCGTGCCCGAGCCGCTCGGCCCAGGGCAGGATGAAGCCACCCATGCAGGCGTCGACGTGGAGGCCGACATCGTGCTCGAGCGCCAGCTCCGAGAGCGCGGCGATCGGGTCGACGACCCCGTGCGGGTAGGTGCCCGCCGAGCCGACCAGGGCGACGGTGCGCGGGCCGATCGCGGCGGCGATCGCCGCCGGGTCGGCGCGGCAGTCGTCGCCCACCGGTACCTGGATCGCCTTGACACCGAGATAGTGCGCGCCCTTGAGCAGCGCCACGTGCGCCGTCACCGGCATCACCACCTCGGGCGCGGTGATGCCGCGCTCGCGGCCGCGCTCGCGGTAGGCGAGCATGGCGCTGATCAGGCTCTCGCTGCCGCCCGAGGTGAGGACGCCGCAGGGCGCGTCGCCGTCGCCGCCGGCCGCGTCGGCGTTGAGAAGCGCCAGCGTCATCGCGACGATCTCGCCCTCGAACTTGGTGGCGCTCGGGTACATGTCGCGCTGCAGCACGTTCATGTGGGCGAAGCGGCGGTAGACCTCGGCGAGGAAGGCGAAGTGCTCCTCGCCGCCGTGGTAAAGCGAGCCCGAGATCTTCCCCTCCCGGGCCGGCGCGTCCTCGCGCTCGGAGATCTCGCCCACGATCGCCAGCAGCCGCGCCCGCGCGACGCCCTCCTGCGGCAGCCGCCGGTACGTCTCGTAGCGCTCCCGGTAGGGATAGAGGAAGTCGAGGATCTCTGCGCCGCCGCTCGGCTCGCCGCCGCTCTCCGGTCCCTCACCCTTGTCCACTGCGGTCACTCGCCCCTCCCCGCTTGCCGGGATCGCTTTGCGGATCCCGCTGGAGTGAAACCGTACCGGCTGACTCCGCGGCGTCGGGCGCGGTGACCGATCTCGGTCGGGGCCGCGGGTCAGGGAGCGCGCAGGAAGCGCCAGATGCCCGGCTGGCCGGCGTGGGCGATCGCCGCCGGGTCGACGAGGACCGCGCTGCGGCCGGGCGGAAGCAGGGAGATGGGACGGGGGACGCCGCCCCGCGTCGAGTACAGCGGCCCCTCCAGGCCGGCCCGGAGGATCGTGTGGTTGCGCGGCAGGCGCCGCAGGTGCCCCCAGCGCCCCGTGCCGCCGGCGCGGGCGAGCGCCACGGGGTCGACGCGCGCCCCCCGGCGCCGCCCCCCGATCCGCGCCCAGCTGCCGATCGCGATCGGGGCGCCGCCGGCGACCCGGTAGGGCTGGCTCCCCGCGCGGATGAACGTCCCGCTGGCGGGAAGGCCGCGCAGGCGCCGGAACCGCCCCCGGTCGACGAGCAGGACGGGGCGGCGGCCGCCGAGGCTCGACCAGCGCTCGACCGGGAGGGGCGCGCCGCCGACCAGCCGGTAGGCGCCGCCCTCGCCGGGCGCCGAGACGAAGTCGCCGTCGTGGAGCCGCAGCGGCAGGTCCTTGAAGTGGATGTAGGCGTCGGCGGAGCGGGCCGGGATGCGGCGCGTGTCGTAGCGGCCGCTGCCGTCGTGGTTGTACTCGGCGACTTCCACCGAGCCGACGTAGACGTTGACGACCCAGGCGACGTGGCCGAAGCCGTGAAACAGCTCGCCGCCCCACCAGGCGATCGCCCCGCGGGCAGGGGTGCGGTCGACGCGGTAGCCGCGCGCCCGCGCCCGCGCCGCCCAGCTCGACGCGTTGCCTAGCCCGCGGTAACCGCCGAAGCGGTTGGCGGTGCTCAGCTTCCAGGCGACGAAGTCGGTGCAGTTGCGGTAGGCGTAGCCGTAGGGCGAGAAGCCGTTGCCACGCGCGTCCGTCCAGGTGTAGGTCGCCGGGTCGCTGCCCGGCCCGTCGTAGCTCCAGTACGGATAGCCACCGGTGGCGGCTCCCGCCTCAGCCCTGGTCACCCCGACCGGCACCGCCCCCGCCAGCGCTCCGCCGGCCACCGCCACACAGGATGCGATCAGGACGCAGATGCCCAGGCCTCGTCTGGAACCCACCGCGCGATTCTCCCCCAGGACTCGGCGGCCGCAGCGGCGCAATGGACGAACCGCCCGGCTCCGTGGCGCCCTCTCGACCCTCAACAGAAAACGCCCCGCCGGGGAGGCGGGGCGCTTCTGGGGTTACTACAGGGAGGAGAGATATGTATCTCTATATATGTGGATCCGTGGGAGGTAGGTGGGCCCTTATGTGCCGCGGGGGCGATGTCGATTGGGAATCGACAGCGCCATATGGGCGGCGCCGGGCCCATCCAAGAAGTTTTCCTCTAGCTGCTTATCGGTCCTCTCGTTCGAATCCTTGAACAACATACGAACATACGTGCGATTTGTGTGTGAGGGGCCTCACAGAGGCCTGGCTTGCCGTAGCCAAAGCCGATTCGACTGGCCCCACCCATGAGTGCTCCGTCGAGCCTAATACCCAATTCTAAGATGGCGCTAAACATCCCCCGCAGGCGGGCTAAAGATCCGGCGGGGGCGGGAGAGGCGATCCAGGGCCCGCCTGGGCGCCGGCGAATCCGGGTTCCCGCTGTAGCGTTCGGACGGTGAAGAAGGCGCGGATAGACGCGGTCCTCGCCGAGCGGGGGCTTTTCCCCTCGCGCTCGGCCGCCGCCGGCGCCGTGCGGGCGGGGGAGGTGCGGGTCGGCCGCGACGGCCCGGTCGCGCTGCGGCCGAGCCAGCTGGTCGAGCCCGAGGCCGAGCTCCTCGTCGACGCCGGGCCGCGTTTCGTCTCGCGCGGCGGGATCAAGCTCGACAACGCGCTCGACGCGCTCGGCATCGACGTCTCCGGGCGCGACTGCCTCGACGTCGGCGCCTCGACGGGCGGCTTCACCGACTGCCTGCTGCAGCGCGGCGCGGCGCGGGTCGCGGCGGTCGACGTCGGCCTACGGCCAGCTCGACCTGAAGCTGCGCGAGGACCCGCGCGTGACGGCGATCGAGCGGCTGAACGCGCGCGAGCTGGCGCCGGCGGACCTTCCCTTCGCGCCGCAGCTGGCCACGGTCGACGTCTCCTTCATCTCGCTCGCCAAGGTCCTGCCCGCGGTCGGCCGCTGCCTGGCGCCGGGCGGCGAGGTCCTGGCCATGGTCAAGCCGCAGTTCGAGCTGGGCCGCGACCGGGTCGGCGGCGGCGTCGTCCGCGACGCCGGCCGACCGCCGCGAGGCGATCCTCGGCGTGGCCCTCGCCGCCCGCGAGCTCGGCCTGCCGGTCAGGGGGTTCGCCTCCTCGGGGCTGCCGGGGCCGAAGGGCAACCGCGAGACCTTCGTCTGGTGCGGGGGAGAGGGAGAGGCGATCGCCGACCTCGAGGCGGCGATCGAGGCGGTGGACCCATGACGGGTGGCGCCTTCATCTCGCCATGCGAGGCAAACGCGCCCCGGAGGGGCCACCATGGCTGACAGGGTCGCCGCGCTGATCACCCACTCGCATCCGCCGGCCGCGACCGAGGCCGTCGAGACGGTCGTCGCGGCCGCCGCCGGCGCCGGCTGGCGCCTGGTGGCCAGCAGCGCGGAGATCGCCAAGCACGGCGACGCCGCAGCCGGGATCGAGGCCGTCGACCCGCTGCCGCGCCAGGTCGACCTCTGCATCGTCCTCGGCGGCGACGGCTCCATCCTCTACGCGCTGCGCTACTTCGCGAACATCGGCGTGCCGGTCTTCGGCGTCAACTTCGGCACGGTCGGCTTCCTCGCGGCGGTCGAGCGCGAGGAGGCGGCGGAGGGGGCGAGCCGGGCGTTCGCGGGGGAGACCGAGACGATCGAGCTTCCCGGCCTCGAGGTCGAGGTGGGCGGCGAGGCGCGGGTCGGCCTCAACGACATCAGCTTCGTCCGCCGTCCGCATGGCCGCGTCGCCGAGCTCAGCTACGAGATCGGCGGCGAGGAGGTCGGCCACGTGCGCTGCGACGGCCTCGTCGCCGCCACCCCCGCCGGCTCGACCGGCTACAACCTCGCCAACGGCGGCCCGATCCTCGCCTGGGGGGTGGAGGGCTACGTGGTCAGCTACATCTCGCCGCACTCGCTGACCGCGCGCGCCCTGGTCGTCGCGCCCGGCGACGTGTTGCGCGTCGGCAACGCCGCCGGCCGCGAGCCGGTCGACATCGCGGTCGACGGCGCGCACGCCGGCGCGCTCGAGCCGGGCGCGGCCTTGGAGGTCCGCTTCGCGGACGCCGTCGGCCACCTCGCCCAGCTGCCGGGGACGAGCTTCTACCACCGCATTCGCGAGAAGTTCGGCCACCTAGCCGTCTGAGGCCGTCTGACCGGCGCATGTCTGCGTCTTCGGTCGCTTGCGTGCAGAGCACGCGGCGCTCACTGCGTCCTTGACCTGCTTGGTCAGACGGCCTCAGCCGAGGAGGGCAGTTCTCTAGGCTGCGCCCGATGGAGCGTAAGTGGTGGACCCTCGTCCTGATCTCGCTGGCGACCTTCATGCTGCTGCTGGACATCACGGTCGTCAACGTCGCCCTGCCCGACATCCAGCGCGCCCTCAACGCGAGCCTCCCCAGCCTCCAGTGGGTGATCGACGCCTACTCGCTCACCCTCGCCGCCTTCCTGCTGACGGCCGGATCGCTCGGCGACCGGCTCGGGCGGCGGCGCGTCTTCTCGATCGGCTTCGGCATCTTCACCTTCGCGTCCTTCCTCTGCGGAATCGCCGGCGACCCGACCCTGCTCGACCTGGCCCGCGGCCTGCAGGGCGTCGGCGGGGCGGCGATGTTCGCCACCTCGCTGGCGCTGATCGGCCAGGAGTTCCACGGCAAGGACCGGGCGACCGCCTTCGGGTCTGGGGAGCGACGATCGGCGGCGCCGTCGCGATCGGGCCGCTGGTCGGCGGCCTGATCACCGAGCACCTCGGCTGGGAGTGGATCTTCTTCGTCAACGTCCCGATCGGCGTGGTGGCGATCGTGCTGACCGAGCTGCGGCTCGCCAACGTCGCCGCTCAGGACGCGGCGCGAATCGACCTGCCGGGACTCGCCACCTTCTCGCTGGGCCTCTTCCTGCTGATCTTCGGCCTGATTCGCGGCAACCCCGAAGGCTGGAGCAGCGGCGTCATCGTCGCCTCGCTGGCCGGCTCGGCGGCGCTGCTGGCGGCCTTCGTCGCGATCGAGGCGCGCAGCAGCCACCCGATGCTCGACCTGAAGCTCTTCCGCAAGCCGGCCTTCGACGGCGTCTCCGCCGTCGCCTTCGGCCTCTCGGCGGGGATGTTCTCGATGTTCCTCTACCTGACCATCTACATGCAGGGAGTCGACAACCTCTCGCCGCTGGAAGCCGGCCTGCGCTTCCTGCCCCTCACAGTGCTCTCCTTCCTCGCCGCGCCGATCGCCGGCTCCCTCTCGCATCGCATCCCGATCCGCGTCCTGCTGGGCGTCGGCCTGGGCGCCGTCGGCCTGGGCCTGCTGCTGATGCACGGCATCGACGCCAACTCCTCGCTCTCGGACGCTGCTGCCCGGCTTCCTCCTCGCCGGAGCCGGGATCGGGATCGCCAACCCGGGGATCGGCCAGGCGGCGATCGCCGTCGTCCCGGTCGAGAAGGCGGGGATGGGATCGGGCATCAACACGACCTTCCGCCAGGCCGGGATCGCCACCGGCATCGCCGGGCTGGGCGCGATCTTCCAGTCGCAGGTGGCCGCGAAGCTCTCGCAGATCTGCTGCCCCAACGCCCCCGGCGGACTTGCCGAGGCGGTCTCCTCGGGCGGCTCGCGAGCCGCCGCGTTGGCCGTGCCGCCCGGCCGCCGCGCCGAAGTGGTCCACGCCGCCAAGATCGCCTTCGTCAGCGGCTTCAACGAGATCCTCCTGATCGGCGCCGTCATCTGCCTTGTCGGCGCCGTGCTCGGCTTCGCCCTCGTCCGCGCCCGCGACTTCGTCCAGGCCCCGGACGGCGCGGCGACGGAGCCGGCTCCTGCGTAGGGGTCTGGGCAGGGGGTTCCGCTTAACTTTTTCGGTGAGGCCGGCTACCGCCGTCCGAGGGCCGCTCGACGAAAAAGTACAAGACGCTCCACCCCCTGCCCAGACCCCTTCCCTGTCCGCGGGCGTTGCTAGTAAGAAGGCGGCGTGCTGCGTGAGCTGCGGATCGAGAATTTGCTCCTGATCGAGAAGGCCGAGCTGCGGCTCGGCGCCGGGCTGAACGCGATCACCGGCGAGACCGGGGCGGGCAAGACGGTGCTGGCCCACTCGCTCGACCTGCTGATGGGCGGGAAGGCACGGTCGCAGATCGTTCGGCCCGGTGCGGGGGAGGCCTGGGTGGAGGGGGTGTTCGAGCTCCCGGCCGGGCTGCTGGAGGAGGCCGAGATGGCCGAGCTTGCCGAGCGCCTGCCCGAGGGGGCGGAGGAGGTCGTGCTGGGGCGGCGGGTCGCCGCCTCGGGCCGCACCGCCGCCTTCGTCGCCGGCCGCGCTGCGTCCGCCTCCGATCTCAAGCTGCTCGGCGGGCGGCTGCTCGCCTTCTACGGCCAGCACGAGCACCGCAGGCTGACGATCGCCTCGGCCCAGATGGAGATCCTCGACGGCTTCGCCGGGGCCGAGCACCTGGAGCTGCGACGCC
This sequence comes from uncultured Solirubrobacterales bacterium, assembly GCA_963696185.1. GTDB lineage: Bacteria > Actinomycetota > Thermoleophilia > Solirubrobacterales > 70-9 > VRUE01. The sequence goes on along the minus strand of OY968825.1, from coordinate 314,950 downwards.
GCTACCGCGACGCGCACCGCGACTGCCTGCGGCTCGGGGCGGAGCTGGCCGGGCTGCGCGAGCGCGACGGCGCCCGGGAGCGCGACCTCGACCTCTACCGCTACGAGCTCTCGGAGATCGAGGCGGCGGCGCCCGACCCGACCGAGGAGGCTGAGCTGGCGGCCGAGCGGGAGCGGCTGCGCCACGCCGAGCGGCTGCGCGAGGCGGCGATCGGCGCCCATGCCGGCGCCGCCGGCGCCGAGGAGGACGGCGGCGGGGCGGCGAGCGCCCTCGCCGCCGCCGAGGCGGCGCTCCATGGCGTCGCCGGGATCGACGCCGGGCTGGACGCGATCGCGGAGCGGCTCGGCGCCCTGGCGCTCGAGCTCGGCGACCTCGCCGCCGAGCTGCGCGGCTACCTGGAGGGGATCGACGCCGAGCCCGGGCGCCTCGCCGCGATCGAGGAGCGGCTCGAGGCGCTCGACAGGCTGAAGCGCAAGCACGGCGGCAGCGTCGAGTCGGTGCTCGCCCACGCCGAGCGCTGCCGCGCCGAGGTCGAGCGGCTCGCGGGGGCCGAGAAGCGGGGCGCCGCCGCGGCGGCGGCGCTGGCCGAGGCCGAGGCGCGCCGCGAGGAGCTGGGCGGGGAGCTGAGCGAGGGGCGCGCCGCCGCCGCGGCGCCGTTGCGGCAGAGGGTCGCCGCCGAGCTGGAGCGGCTGGCGATGCCCGGGGCGGCGCTCGAGGTCGCGCTCGAGCCGCATCCCGACGGCTTCGGCCCGAACGGGCGCGAGGCGCGTCGAGCTGCGGCTGGCCCTCAACCCCGGGATCGAGCCGGCGCCGCTGCGCGACGCGGCCTCCGGCGGCGAGCTGTCGCGGGTGATGCTGGCGCTGAGCGGGCTGGGCGGCGGCGGGGGCGCCGCCACGCTCGTCTTCGACGAGATCGACGCCGGCGTCGGCGGCAGCACCGCCCACGTGGTCGGCGAGCGGCTGCGGGACCTGGCGGCGGGCCGCCAGGTCCTCTGCATCACCCACCTGCCGCAGGTCGCCTCGCGCGCTGCGACCCACTTCCGCCTGGAGAAGGACCTCGGCGGCGAGCGGGCGACGGCGACGGTGGAGCGGCTCGAGGGCGAGGCCGTCGTCGCGGAGATACGGCGCATGCTGGGCGGCGGCCGCTCCGACGAGGCCGCCACGCGCCACGCGCGCGAGCTGCTCGCCGCCGCCTGACGGGCGCCGGGGTCAATCTCACCTAGTGGCCCTCGCCAGTCGTCGCCTTCCCGCGCTGCTCTCACGCCGCAACGGAGCGTCCGCCAACGGCGCGATCCGGGGGACCGCGCGGCGCGGACGGCGCACCAAGGAGCTGGTGAGGCGCCTCGGGCCCGGCGACGTCGCCGTCATCGACCACGTCAACATCGACCGGATCGCCGCCGAGGAGCTGATCGCGACCGGCGTGCGCGCGGTGCTGAACGCCTCGCGCGTCCTCCGACGGCCGCTACCCCAACGCCGGCCCGCTGCTGCTCGCCCGCGCCGGGGTGACGCTGATCGACGTCGAGGAGGGCGACCCCTTCGAGCTGTTGCGCGACGGCGACCGCTGGCGATCGTCGGCGGCGTGCGTCTACGCCGGCGGGCGCGAGGTCCTGCGCGGGCGATCGCTCGACGTCGGCGAGCTGGAGCGCCGCCTCGACGAGCAACGCGATGCGGGTCAACGCGGCGCTCGCCGACTTCGCCGAGAACACGGTTGCCCACGTCCGCCAGGAGACCGACCTGCTCACCGGCGGCATCGAGTTCCCGCCGACCCGGGCGTCGCTTCCGCGACCGCCATGTGCTGATCGTCGTGCGCGGCGACGGCCACCGCCGCGACCTGAAGGCGCTGCGCGCCTACATCCGCGACGTCCGCCCGGTCGTCGTCGCGGTCGACGGCGGCGCCGACGGCGCCCTCGAAGCGGGCCTGAAGCCGGACGTGATCCTCGGCGACATGGACTCAGCCGGCGACGAGGCGCTGCGCTGCGGGGCGGAGCTGATCGTCCACGCCTATCCCGACGGCCGGGCGCCGGGGCGCGACCGCCTGCTCGAGCTGGGCCTCGAGCACACGCTCGTTCCCGCGGCCGGCACCAGCGAGGACGTGGCGATGCTGATGGCCTACGAGAAGGGGGCGGACCTGATCGTCAGCGTCGGCGCCCACTTCAACCTGATCGAGTTCCTCGACCGCAAGCGCGGCGGCATGTCCTCGACCTTCCTGACCCGACTGCGGATCGGCGAGCGGCTGGTCGACGCGAAGGGCGTGAGCCGCCTCTACAACCCCGGCTCTGGGATTCGGCCCCGTCGTTCCTCTTCCTCGCCGCCTTCGCGATCCTGCTGGCGATCGTCGTCGTCACCTCGCCCGCCCTCAACGACCTCGTCCAGCTCGTCTGGCTGAAGATCAAGCATCTGGCTCGGTTCGTAGCTGCGAGCGCGGCGAACCATCTAGCCTTCGCCCGCCGATGGGTTACAGCGCCCGCTACCACGCGACATCGCTGATCGCGGTGTTCCTCGCCCTCGCGATCGGGATCCTGATCGGCGCCGAGTTCGGCGGCGAAACGCTGACCGGCACCCGCCGCAACCTCGAGCACAGCCTCATCGGCAACCTCCAGGACGCGCGCGAACGCGCCGACCAGCTGAGCGGAGAGCTGGGCCGCGCCAACGAGTTCGGCGAACGCGTCTACCCGGTGCTGGTCCGCCACAAGCTGCGCGGCCGGCGGATCGGCGATCGTCGCCCTCGGCGGCCTGCCGGGCAACGTGTCGGGCGCGGTCGAGGAAGCCCTCGGGGCGACCGGGGCGCGGCTGGTCGGGGTCGGCGTGGTGCGCGAGCCGGTCGACCTCCGCGGCCTCGCCGGCGACCTCGCCAAGACCCGCTTCGCCGACATCGCGCGCAACCCGGCCATGCAGACCGCGTTCGGCGCCGGGGTCGGGCGCCAGCTCGTCCGCGGCGGCGCCCTGCTGGAACGGGTGCGCAGCCAGCTCTTCTCCCGCGCCAGCGGCAACTTCGGCGCGCTCGACGGGGTGATCGTCGTCCGCGACCAGCCGCAGGGGATGGGCCCGGTGCAGCGCGCCGTCGCCGGCCGGCTCGAGGCGGCGCTGATGAGCGGCATCACCGCGACCCGGACCCCGGCCGTCGGGGTCGAGAGCACGAGCGCCGAACCCTCGTCGGTCGCCCTTCTTCCAGGGCAACGACCTCTCCAGCGTCGACGACGTCGATCAGGTCGCCGGGCGGCTGGCGATGGTCTTCGCGCTGCTCGGCGCGGAGGGCAGCTTCGGCGTCAAGGGCTCCGCCGACCGCCTGCTCCCGGACCTGCTGACGCCGATGCGCCAGATGACCTGGATCGGGTTCCCGGCCGCGATCGCCGTGGCCCTGCTGGTCGTGCCCGCCGGTGTGCGGGGGCTGCGCGACGCCGGGCTGGTGCGCGAGAACTACCGCGGCGCACTGCTCGCCTTCCCGCTCGGCGCGGTGCTGGCGACCGCGGCGCTGGTCAGCGCTGGCCCCGCTCGCCTTCCTCGACGACCGCGCCGGCCTCGAACTGCTCGACCCGGGCCTGCGCCGCTGGATCCCCTACCTGATCGGCGTCGCCTTCCTCGGCTTCCTCGACGACTCGCTGGGGCAGGGCGGGGCGGCGGAGGCGCCGCGCGGCTGGCGCGGCCACGCGCGGGCGCTGCGCGAGGGGCAGCCTCTCGACCGGGGCGATCAAGGCGGTCGGGGCGCTCGCCCTCGCCGCCTACGTCGTCTCCGGCCGCGGCCTGGAGTCGTGGCGCTACCTGGCCGACGTGGCGCTGCTGATCCTCGCCACCAACCTCTTCAACCTGCTCGACCTGCGGCCGGGGCGGGCCGAGAAGGGGCTGGCGCTGCTCGGCGCCGGCCTCTGCGCGGGCGCCTGCGACGATCGCGCCGCTCGAGCTGCTCGGGATCTTCGCCGGGCCGGTCCTGGTCGGCGCCTGGTTCACGCTGCGCGAGCGGGCGATGCTCGGCGACACCGGCTCCAACCTGGTCGGGGCGATCGCCGGCGTCTGGCTGCTGACGACGCTCGGCGGGACGGGGCGCCTCGATCGCGCTCGCCGCCGTCCTGGCGCTGACCGCTCTACGGGGAGTTGCGCTCGATCTCCGCGGACGATCGAATCGGTTCCGCCACTGCGCTGGCTAGACTCGCTTGGCAGAGCATGAGTCGACCGGCCAAAGGCGACACGCAGGTTCATCTTCGTCACCGGCGGGGTCGTCTCGGCTCTCGGCAAGGGGATCGCCGCGGCCTCGATCGGCCGCCTCCTCGTCTCCCGCGGCTTCCGGGTCCAGCTGCAGAAGTTCGACCCCTACATCAACGTCGACCCGGGCACGATGAGCCCGTTCCAGCACGGCGAGGTCTTCGTCACCGAGGACGGCGCCGAGACCGACCTCGACCTCGGCCACTACGAGCGCTTCACCGACGAGAACACGTCGCGGGCCTCCAACGTCACCGCCGGCGCCGTCTACAACACGGTGATCAGGCGCGAGCGGCGCGGCGACTACCTCGGCGCCACCGTGCAGGTGATCCCCCACATCACCGACGAGATCAAGAACCGGATCCTGATCGTCGCCGAGTCGCAGTCGGTCGACTTCGTGATCACCGAGATCGGCGGCACGGTCGGCGACATCGAGTCGCTGCCCTTCCTCGAGTCGATCCGCCAGCTCTACACCGACCTCGGCCCGAAGCGCTGCATGTTCGTCCACCTGACGCTGGTGCCCTACGTCGGCCACGCCGGCGAGCTGAAGACGAAGCCGACCCAGCACTCGGTCAACGAGCTGCGCCGGATCGGGATCCAGCCCCACGCGCTGGTCTGCCGCTCCGAGGGCCGGCTCGACCGCGAGATCCGCGAGAAGATCGCCCTCTTCGCCAGCCTCCCCGTCGAGGCGGTGATCTCGGCGCACGACGTCGACAACATCTACAAGGTGCCGCTCGTCTTCCGCGCCGAGGGCGTCGACGACCTGGTGCTCGACCACTTCGGGATGGAGGCGCCGGCGCCCGACCTGGCCGAGTGGGAGGCGATGGTGCGCCGCGCCGACGCCGCCGACGGGCAAGGTGCGGATCGCCCTGGTCGGCAAGTACGTGCAGCTCGCCGACGCCTACAAGTCGGTGATCGAGGCGCTCGAGCACGGCGGCTTCCACCACGGCGTGCGAGGTCGAGGTCGAGCTGGTCGACTCCGAGAACCTCGACGCCGGAGCGGCTCGAGGGCGCCGACGGGATCCTCATCCCCGGCGGCTTCGGCGAGCGCGGCATCGAGGGCAAGGTCGCGGCCGCGCGGATCGCGCGCGAGCGCTCGATCCCCTTCCTGGGGATCTGCCTGGGGATGCAGATCGCCGTGGTCGAGTTCGCCCGCACCGTGGCCGGGATGGAGGGCGCCAACTCGGCCGAGTTCGACCCCGAGACGCCGTTCCCGGTCGTCGACCTGCTGCCCGAGCAGAAGGAGGTCTCCGAGATGGGCGGCACGATGCGGCTCGGCGCCGACCCGGTGAAGCTGCACGAGGGGACGCGGGCGCGCGAGATCTTCGGCGAGGCCGTCATCTACAAGCGCCACCGCCACCGCTACGAGGTCAACAACCAGCTGCGCCGCCGGCTCGAAGACGAGGGCCTGGTCTGCGGCGGCACCTCGCCCGACGAGCGCCTGGTCGAGATGATCGAGCTGCCCGACCATCCCTTCTTCGTCGCCTCCCAGTTCCACCCCGAGTTCAACTCCCGCCCCAACCGGCCCGAGCCGCTCTTCCGCGAGTTCGTCGGCGCGGCGGCGCGCCACGCCGGCGAGCAACAGGCCGAGAGCGCCGAGAACAAAACATCGGCAGCTGTTGCATCTGTTGACAAAAGCCGCTAGTTTGTCAACAGCATGTAGGTGTTTGGTGGTCTGACGAGGAGGATCAGGGATGGAGGCGGCTACGGCACGCGTGAAGCCGAGGGCTGACGCATTCGGCGTTGCCCCGCCCGCGCTCGTCTGGCGCCTCGACCGCTTCAACAAGTTCCTGCTGGCCGCTTCGCCGGTGGCGCGGGTGACGGCGGGCATCGCCAAGGAGGCCTGCCGGGCGCTCGGCTTCACGCGCGCGGCTTTCCTGCACGCCAACCTCAACATGCGGAGGGTCAGGGGAGGGGCCGGGTACGGGCTCGATCCCAGCATGCTGCGTGGGGTCAGCGAGCCCTTCGAGTCGAGCCCCTGGATCTTGGCCTGCATGGCCAGCGGGCGGCCGGGCTTCACGCTGAGCGCCGCCCACGGCCCCGTGCTGCCGATCGAGTACGTCGAGACGTTCCAGCTGGGGCCGCTGCTCTGCGTCCCGGTCAGCGACAGCTCCGGCCCGATCGCCGTGATGCTGTTCGACCGCCGCGGCGCGCCCTTCGGGGTCGGCGAGGAGTTGCTGAGCGCGGCCGCGTCGGTGGGCAAGAGCCTCGGCCTGGCGCTGGAGGCGGCGCGGAGCTACGGCGGCGGCAGCGCCGGGGGCGAGCAGGCCCCGCTCCTCTCCTCGCGGCAGCGCCAGATGCTCTCCCTGCTCAGCCGCGGTCTCTCGAACAAGGAGATGGCGACCGCCACCGGGCTCAGCGTCTTCACCGTGCGCGACTACGTCTCCAGCTTGCTGCGCTGCTTCGACGTCGACAGCCGCTCGGCCGCCGTGGCGCGCGGCTGGGAGCTCGGCCTGCTCGGCTTCGACGAGGGTTAGCGGCCCTACAAATGTCGGATTCCAAAGCCGGGCCTGGTGCGGTTGCATCTGCGCATAGTGGCGTCGCCCTCGTGCGCTCGCGGGCGACGCCGACCAGCCGGCAATGGAGGTGACGCGCATGAGCTCCGAGTCCACCAGCACTCGCCTACCCCGCTCGCGGCGGGCCGTCCGTGCCGAGGAGTACTCGGGCATAGCCGACATCTACGGCGAGAAGTGGACCTGGGACAAGGTCGCCTGGGGCACCCACTGTGTCGACTGCTATCCGGGCAACTGCCCCTTCAAGCGTCTACGTCAAGGACGGCATCGTCTGGCGCGAGGAGCAGTCCGGCACCTTCACCCAGATCGAGCCCGGCATCCCCGACAACAACCCGATGGGTTGCCAGAAGGGCGCCGCCTGGAGCCAGCAGCTCTACAGCCCCGACCGCCTCATGCACCCGCTGAAACGGGTCGGCGAGCGCGGCGAGGGCAAGTGGAAGCAGGTCTCCTGGGACGAGGCGCTGACCGAGATCGCCGACGCGATGATCGACGCGATCCACGAGAAGGGGCCCGAGTCGATCGTCCGCGAGGGGACGCCGGAGATCGCGGCGGTCACCGAGGCGCAGCGCTTCCTCGACATGATCGGCGCCGTCACCACCGACCTCGACGGCTCGATCAACGACTTCGCGAGCGGCTTCTACGAGACCTACGGCAAGTTCAACGGCTGCTCGGAGATCGACGACTGGTTCAACTCCGAGCTGGTCCTGATCTGGCACATGAACCCGGCCTACACGCGCATCCCGCACTTCCACTTCATCCAGGAGGCCCGCTACCACGGCGCCGAGGTGGTGTCGATCGCGCCCGACTACAACCCCTCGGCGATCCACGCCGACCGTTTCCTCGGGGTGCGTCCCGGCACCGATGCGGCGCTGGCCCTGGCGGCCTGCCAGGTGATCATCGAGGAGGGGCTGATGGACCGCGGCTTCGTCGTCGAGCAGACCGACATGCCGCTGCTGGTGCGGACCGACACCAAGCGCTTCCTGCGCGGAGGCGACGTCGGGGGCGACGCCCGCGAGGACCAGTTCTACTGGTGGGACGCCGCCGCGGGGGCGCTCGCCGAGGCCGATCGCGGCAGCCTCGAGCTGGACGGCGCCGAGCCTGCCCTGGAAGGGACCTTCGAGGTTGAGCTGGCCGGCGGCGAGCGGGTCGAGGTGACACCCGTCTTCGAGCTGATGAAGGCGCGCCTCGACGAGCGCTACACCCCCGAGCAGGCGGCCGAGGTCTGCGGCATCCACGCCGACGACATCCGCTGGCTGGCGCGCAAGGTCTCCGAACGGCGCACCAACGTGATGATCGGCTACAACACGATGAAGTACTACCACGGCGACCTGATGGAACGCTCGATTGCGCTGCTACTGGCGATGACGGGCAACTGGGGCAAGCACGGGACGGGGACGCGCTGTTGGTCGACCGGCCTGCTCGACGGCGTCTCGATCGCGATGGCGAAGCAGCAGCCCGGGCTCGAGGGCGCCCAGCAGGTGATGGTGTCGGCGCTCGGGGCGATCGAGCAGATGATCGCCGAGGACCCGACGCTGACGCCGGAGATCGCGATGATCGAGTTCCAGCAGAAAGTCACCGAAGAAGTGGGGGGATTCGCAGGCGGGCTGGGGCAGAACGTCGTGCCGGCCGCCTTCTTCTGGTACCACCACTGCGGCTACCGGGAGATCTGGAACACGCGCGAGTGGAGCGACCCCTCGATGGTCCGGGAGTTCGACGAGTACGTCCAGGAAGCGTTCGGCGAGGGCTGGTGGGGGGAGCTGCCCAACCTGGCCAAGGCCGCCGATCCGCGCGTGCTGATCGAGTGCGGCGGCAACATCCTGCGCCGCACCCGGGGCGGCTCGACGCTGCTGCTCGAGCACCTCTGGCCGAAGCTGAAGATGATCGTCACGATCGACCTTCGCATGAGCATGACGGCGCTGCACGCCGACATCGTCCTCCCGGCCGCCAACCACTACGAGAAGATCGGCTTCCACATCCCGACGCCGCACCTGATGAACGCCACCTTCTCCGACAAGGCGGTGGAGCCGGCCGGCGAGGCGAAGCCGGAGTGGGAGATCTTCACGCTGCTGGCCGAAAAGGTCAGCGAGCGCGCCAAGGCGCGGGACGCCGGCGAGTACGCGGACTGGAAGGGGAACAAGCTCGACCTGACCACGCTCGGGGACCGCTTCACCCTGAACGGGGCGCTGGCCGACGAGGAAACGCTGTTCGACGACATCCTGCGCGACACGGGGCTGTCCGGAACCCTTCCGCCCGGCACCGATCTCGAAACGATGCGCGAGCACGGCCACGTCCGCTTCATCGACTGGGGCCTCTCGCCGCTGGCGCTGGCGCAGGCGTCGGACCTCAAGGCCGACGAGGTGCACGTTCCGTTCCGGCGCCACACCGAGCAGAAACAGCCCTACCCGACGCTGACGCGGCGGGCGCAGTTCTACCTCGACCACCCCTGGTTCCTGGAGGCCGACGAGGCGCTGCCGTGCCACAAGGAGCCGCCCAAGATGGGCGGCGACTACCCGCTGCACGTCACCTCGGGCCACATCCGCCACTCGATCCACGCGATGAACATGACCAACCCGATCCTCCTGCAGACCCACCGCGGCAAGCCGTTCTGCTTCCTCAACCCGGAGGACGCCGTCGCGCGCGGAGTCGAGGACGACGACGAAGTGAGGGTCTTCAACGACTTCGGCTCCTACCAGGTGCCGGTCAAGGTCGCCGACTCGGTGCGGCCCGGCCAGATCATCCTCTACAACGGCTGGGAGCCCTTCATGCACAAGGGCTGGAAGGGCGGCAACGACGTCGAGCCGGGAATGGTCAAGTGGCTCCACTTCGCCACCTACGGCCACATGAGATTCTGGCCGACGCAGTGGCAGCCGGTGCCCTTCGACCGCGGCGTCTACGTCGACGCGGAGAAGGTCGTCGCCTAGCTTAGGTCCAGGCCGCCTAGGAAGCGGCGGATGCGTCTCAGCTGCACGGGGTGGCGGAACATTCCCCGCACCCTGATCTCGCGGCGCAGGTATGCCTTGATCGCGTAGCTCTGGGAGCCGAGCTTGCCGAAGCTCATCACCGGGCCTTCGATCCGCAGCTGCACGTCGGGGTCGACGTCGCCGACCACCCTGATGCGCTCGCCCTCGAAGTGGACGGTGACCCCGGATTTGTGGTCGCTGCTCTGGAGGCCCAGCGTGCCGCGCAGCTGCGCCGCCATCTGCGGCTGCTGGGCGGCAGCCTGACGGAACAGCCCCGCGACAACCTGTGAGAAGCCGAACCCCGCGATTCCACCGCCGACCTCGACGGCCGGGGCCTTGACGTCGTCGTTGGGCTTGGCGCCCGTGGCTGCTTGTGTGCTCATGGCCGCGAACCTACAACACGGAAGCGCCTCCCAGGCACGATTTCGGCCTTCTCCCTACAGATGTCGGGTGTTCGCTGCCGCGCCCCGCTGGTACCAATTCCCCGAGGTCGACCAGAAGGAGCTCGATGGAGGCGAAGAGACTTACAGGATCGTTGTCGGAGCCTGGCGCAAGCGCCTGGCAGGAGGCGCCGGTGGAGAACGTGGAGCTTGCCGCGGTCCCGCTGGCCGATCAGCAGTCGCGCTACATAAGGACCGCCTGGGCCGACCGGCCCTACGGCTCCGTGCGCGACGTCCAGGTGCAGGCCGCGCACGACGGCGAGCGCTTCTACCTGCGGCTGGAGTGGTCGAGCCCGACCCTCGACGCCCGGGCGGCGGACGAGAACCCGTTGTCCAACCCGATCGAGGGCCCGGACGCGTTCCCCGACTCGGTCGCGGTGATGTTCCCCTCGAGCGACGACGTCGAGCTCGACACCAAGGGCTCGGAGGAGGCGCCGGTCGAGATCTGGCGCTGGGCCGAGGGCATGCCGGAGACGGTCGAGGACCTCCTGGCCGGCGGCCTCGGCACGCTGCGCCCGGCCAACGGCGACGGCGCCGACCTGGTCGCCCGCTCGGGCAGCTACGGAGCGCGCTGGCAGGTCGTCTTCGGCCGCCCGCTCGCCGCCGAGCCCGAGGCGGCGCCGAAGCTGGCGCCCGGCGCCGCGACCCGCCTTGCCCTCGCCGTCTGGGCGGGAGGCAACCAGGAAAGAGCCGGCATCAAGTCCTACTCACAGCGCTGGATAGACCTGGCGCTCGAGCAGTGAGGAGCTGAACGTGAGCACAGTGGAGAAGACGAAGCTCGAGCACCAGCTTGCGATGGTGTTCGACCTCAACAAGTGCATCGGCTGCCAGACCTGCTCGGTCGCCTGCAAGGTCCTCTGGGGCCGCGACGAGGGGATGGAGCACCAGTGGTGGGCCACCGTCAACACGCAGCCCGGCAAGGGCACCCCGAAAGACTGGGAGCAGATGGGCGGCGGCGAGCGCGGCGGCGTCTCCGTGCCCGGCCACCTGCCGACCCGCGAGGAGTTCGGCGGCGGCTGGGAGTACGACTTCCAGCGCCTCTTCTACGGCGGCAACGGCAAGAAGGAGGCGTTGCGGCCGAGCGGCGGCGCGCCGAATTGGGGCCCGAACTGGGACGAGGACCAGGGCGCCGGCGAATACCCGAACACCTACTACTTCTACCTGCCGCGGATCTGCAACCACTGCACGAACCCGGTCTGCGTCGAGGCCTGTCCGCGGGCGGCGATGAACAAGCGCCCCGAGGACGGGATCGTCGTCCGCGACGAGGAGAGATGCCGCGGCTACCGCTTCTGCATGGAGGCCTGCCCCTACAAGAAGATCTACTACAACCACGTCCGCAACATCGGCCAGCAGTGCATCTTCTGCCTGCCGCGGCTCGAAGAGGGCGTGGCGCCGGCCTGTGCGCGGCAGTGCCCCTCGCGGCTCGTCTTCGTCGGCTTCCTCGACGACGAGAGCGGCCCGATCCACAGGCTGGTCAACGAGTGGAAGGTGGCGCTGCCGCTCCACCCGGAGTACGGGACGGCGCCGAACGTGTTCTACGTGCCGCCGCTCTCGCCCAGCCGGATCAAGGCGGACGGCGCGGTCGACGCGGGGACGCAGCGGATCCCGGTCGAGTACCTGGAAGAGCTGTTCGGCCAGCGCGTCAACGCGGCGCTCGACAAGCTCCAGACCGAGATCGAGACGGTGCGCGGCGGCGGCAGCTCGGAGATGCTCGACACGCTGATCGCCTACCAGTGGCAGTCGCTGTTCGGCCCCTTCACCAAGGACCCGGCCGAGCTGGCGAGGGCCGCGGCGCCGGCGGACGGGGGCGAGTGAGATGTTCGGTTTCACGCTGGCCGGCCTGGACATCAAGGAGACGGGCGTCGAAGACATCGAGGAGCCGGAGGGCGGGCCCGAGGTTGCGCGCAGCAAGTGCTACGCGCTGCTCGCCTCGGGCTACAACGTCCCCGGCGAGGAGCAGTTCGCGGAGATCTCCGGCGGCGGCCTGACGAAGAATCTCGAGGAGCAGCTCGGCGAGCTGCCCTACGAGTTCGAGTTCTCGATCGAGGCGCCCCCGGCGGACTGGTCGCACGAGGACTTCCAGTCCGAGTTCCTGCGGCTGTTCGAGGTCGGCGCGGGCGGGCCGCCCTGCCCGCTCTACGGCGGCGTCTGGAGCGCCGACCGGATGAAAGCGATGGAGGAGGTCATCCGCTTCTACAACTACTTCGGGCTGAAGCTCTCCGACGAGCGCCGCATCCCGCCCGACCACCTGGCGACCGAGCTGGAGTTCCTCCACTACCTCACCTTCCGCCAGGCGGCCTCGAAGCTGGCCCAGATCGCGGCGCCCTACCGCCGCGCCCAGCTCGACTTCATCGAGCGGCAGCCCGGCAACTGGGTGCCGAAGCTGAAAGAGCGCCTCGAAGAGCTCGAGACCGCGGCCTTCTTCACCAGCCTGGTCGACGCCACGACGCGCTTCCTCGAGGCGGACCACAGGCACCTGACCGAGGAGGCTGGGTCGTCGTCGCCCGCGTCGGCTGGGCGATGAGGCCTTAGCCGGCGCCATGGATCGCTACCGGGAGCGACTCGACTTCGACGGCGTCGCCTGGGGAACGCACTGCGCCAACTGCCTGGCGATGTGCCCCTACCGGGTGTTCACCAAGGACGGCCGCATCGTCTACGAGGAGCCGGCGGGCTGCTTCGAGCAGGTCGAGGAGGGCGTTCCCGACATGAGCCCGATGAGCTGTCAGAAGGGCGCCGCCTGGAGCCAGAAGCTCTACGCGCCGGACCGCTTGACGTACCCGCTGCTGCGCGACGGGGAGCGCGGCTCGGGACGCTGGAAGCGGGCGAGCTGGGACGAGGCGCTGACCGTCGTCGCCGACGCGGTCATCGACACGATCCGGGACGAGGGGTCGGAGTCGATCGTCTTCGAGGAGACGACCGAGGGCGGCCTCCTCTGCTGGGCCTCGTACCTGCGCTTCGCCTCGATGATCGGCGCGATCAGCCTCGACGGCAACGGCCTCATCAACGACTTCCTGATCGGCCAGTACCTGACCTTCGGCAAGTACTCGATGGCCTCCTCGGTCGACGACACCTTCCACTCGAAGCTGATCCTGATCTGGCACTCGAACCCGGCCTCGACCAGCATCCCGTACCACCACTACATCAGCGAGGCCCGCTACCACGGCGCCGAGGTGGTCAGCATCGCGCCCGACTTCAACCCGTCCTCGGTGCACGCCGACACCTACGTCCCGGTCGAGCCGGGCAGCGACGCGGCGCTGGCGCTCGGGATGTGTCAGACGATCCTCGAGGAGGGGCTTGCCGACCTGCGCTTCGTCAAGGAGCAGACCGACCTGGCGCTGCTGGTCCGCGCCGACAACGGACGCTTCCTGCGCGCCGCCGACGTCGAGGACGACGGCTCCCAGGAACAGTTCTACTGGTGGGACGGCGAGCGCGGGCTCACCCCGGCGCCCCGCGCCAGCCTCGACATGGGCGAGGCCGACCCGGCGCTCGAGGGCACCTTCACGGTCGAGCTGAAGAGCGGGAAGTCGGGCGGCGACGCGGAGACGGTCGAGGTAACGCCGGTCTTCGCCCTCCTCAAGGAGCGGCTTGACGCCGCCTACACGCCCGAGCAGGCGGCCGAGGAATGCGGCGTGCACCCGGACACGATCCGCGACCTGGCGCGCAAGGCGGCGCGCCTGCCGACCAAGATCCTCGCCGGCTACAACACGCCGAAGTACTACCACGGCGACCTGATCGAACGGTCGATGGTGCTGCTGCTGGCGCTGACCGGCAACTGGGGCGGCAAGGGCCGCGGCATCCAGGGCCTCTGCGTGCTCGGGCCCGACGGCTACTTCCTCTTCCAGCTCAAGCAGAAGCCGGGGCTGGTCGAAACGGAGCAGCTGATGACCGGCATCGCCGGGGCGATCGAGGCGGCCAAGGAGCAGAACCCCGAGATCGGCGACGAGCAGGCGGGCCTCCAGTTCCTGCAGGCGGCGGCGCCGCAGGGAACCTCGTCGCCGCCCTTCTTCTTCTGGTACCACCACTGCGGCTACCGGGAGGTCTGGAACAACCGCGAGTGGAACGACCCCGAGATGCCGCGGCCCTTCGACGACTACTTCCGCGAGGCGACCGAGAAGGGGTGGTGGGCCGGCGTCGCCCGCCCCGACGAGGACTGCGAGCCGCGGGTGCTGTTCGGCGTCGGCACCAACACGCTGCGGCGGACGCGGGGCGGGCGGCGGATGCTGCTCGAGAACCTCTGGCCGAAGCTGAAGCTGATCGTCTCGGTCGACTGGCGCATGAGCTCGACGGGCGCCTGGTCGGACGTGGTGCTGCCCGCGGCGCCGCAGCTGGAGCGCCCGAACCTCCAGTACCCCCTCACCTCCTCCTTCCGGCTCGGCTTCTCCGACCGCTGCGCCGAGCCGCAGGGGGAATCGAAGTCGGAGTGGGAGATCTTCCGGATGCTCTCCGAGAAGGTCGCCGAGCGCGCCGTGCAGCGCGACTTCACCGAGTTCCGCGACGGCCGCCGCCAGACGCGCCGGCTCGACAACCTCGGCGAGCAGTTCACCTCCGACGGCGCCTTCGCCGAGGAAGAGGCGGTGCTCGACGAGTGGATCCGCGACTCCAGCGCCACCGGCATGCTGCCGCCCGGCACCAGCCTCGACACCATGCGGGAAACCGGCTCGACCAGGCTGGCCGGCCTCGGCATCTTCCCGATGGGCCTCGGCGCGGCGGCCGACGTCGCCGACGACCAGACCCTCACCGCCTTCACCTGGCACACGGAGAAGAAGGTCCCCTACCCGACCCTGACGCAGCGCGCCCAGCTCTACATCGACCACCCCTGGTTCATCGAGGCGGACGAGGCGCTGCCGCGCCACAAGGCGCCGCCGAAGATGGGCGGCAACTACCCGCTGCTCGTCACCTCCGGCCACAGCCGCTACTCGATCCACTCGACCAACATGAGTAACCCGGTCCTGCTCGAAACCCATCGCGGCGGGCCGGTCTGCATGCTGAGCCCGCGCGACGCGGAGCGCCGCGGCATCCGCGACGGCGACGAGGTGCTCGTCCACAACGACTGCGGCTCCTACGAGGTGGCGGTGAAAGTCTCGCCCACGGTCAGGCCCGGCCAGCTGATCCTCTACAACGGCTGGGAGCCCTTCATGCACAAGGACTGGAAGGGCGGCAGCGAGGTGGAGCCGGGGATGATCAAGTGGCTGCATCTCGTCTCCCGCTACGGCCACCTCCGCTACATGCCCTTCAACTGGCAGCCGGTGCCGAGCGACCGCGCCGTGTTCGTGGAGGTCGGGCCGGCGCCGCAGGGCGATCCCGAAGCTTCGAACGACCGCATGACGAAGGAGGCCGTATGAACGACCAGACCCAGGGCGCCGCCGCGACCGCGACGCCGATCTCCGAGTCGGAGCGCGAGAAGCTGGGGTGCGCATTCGACTCGACGCCGCCGTTCTTCAAGCTGCTCTCGACCCTGCGCACGCGCCGGGTCGGGCTCGGCTACCGCTGCGAGAGCGGCGAGGAGGAGCTGCTCGAGTGGTCGAGCGGCAAGCTCGTGAAGCAGGCGAAGGGGCCGCTCTCCTTCGCCTCGGCGCACGATCCGGTGGCGCTCTCGGAGCTGGAGGAGGCGCTGGTCTGCTGGGCGGCCTGCGGCCCGAACGGGATCACGCTCGCCGACATCCCCGTGCACGGCAACCTCTCCAGCCTGCTGAGCTGGGCGGGGCGGACGGTGCCGGGCGGCGACTCGAACCCGTCGATCGACCTCTTCGTCGTCAACGACCGCGGCACTTTCATCTACCGCCCGGGCGAGGAGCGCAGCGGCCCGATCGAGATCCGCTCGCCCGAGGACTACGGCAAGGTGCTCGAGTGGTACCGGGCCGGCCTCGTGCAGGTCTCCGACCGCCGCCCCGACGTCGGCTGGCACGCGGCGCCGGAAGACACCCGCTCGGTCGACATGATGAGCCCGGCCCAGTACAACGTGAACCGGCCCGGCAGCACCTGGCTGATCCCGGTCGGCGACGTCGGGCTGGAGTGGTTCAACCTGCTCTTCTCCTGCTACGAGTGGTGGGGCACGTTCCTCGCCAAGCCGGAGGACTTCTCGCCCGCCGGCTGCGACATCTGGGTCAAGCCGGGCTTCCTCGAGACGGGCTGGCCGATCCCCTCCTTCGACGAGATGGTCTCCTCCGAGCACGCCAGCCAGGCCGGCGCGATGCTCCAGAACGTTCGCCTCGCCTGCGAGGCGCTCGGCCTCGGCGCCTGGCGGCTGGGCGTCTACTCGAGCGACATGGTCCTCGGCGGCTTCCCCGACGTCGCCACCGGGCTCGGCTTCGACTACCTCGAACGCGACGCCGAGCGCAATCCCGGCGCGGTGATGACGGCGACCGGCCTGGCCGGCGTCAAGGAGGCGGTCGTGGTGCCCTCGGAGCGCTTCCCGACGGCCGCGGACGCGGTGCGCTACGTGAAGGAGCTGCGCTACGCGCCGGGCGGCCCGCTCGCCCAGGAGCGCAACTACGCGCTCGAGCACGGCGGTCCCTACAAGGCCGAGGTGATGGAGGAAGTCCTCGAGCACCCGCGCTCCCACATCTCCGCCGAGTGGGTGGAGACGGCCGTGCTCGAGACCGTCCAGTACATCGTCGACACCTACGGCTGCGCGCCGGCCTTCACCAACCCGCTGCACGCCCACACCTCGATCCAGGTGCACCACGTCGACGCCGACTTCTACCGGCGCTACCAGGTGCCGGCGAACGGGGGGCCTGAGCCCTACGCGGTGACGCCGCAGATCCGCGGGCACTTCGGGGCCTGGCACCCCGGCGAGGCGGACCCCTACGCGGAAGGCGAAGGCTGATGGAGCTCAACGTCCTCTACGGGGCGCTGCACGACCTCGCCTTCGCCGTCTACATCGGCGGCCTCGTCTACGCGGAGTTCGTGCTGGCGCCGGCGGCCGACGCGATCGCGCCCGCCCAGGGGGTGGTGGTGCGGCAGAAGGCGGGCAACTGGCAGCTGGTCATGGCCTGGAGCGCGCTGGCGGTGATCCTCGTCACCGGGCTCCTGCGGCTGAGCCGCATGCACCTCCTCTCCTTCCCCGGCACGTTCTTCCTCAAGGACGGCTACGCGTCGTCGGGCCAGGGGCACACGATCATCGCGATGATGGCGCTCTGGCTCGTGCTCGTCGTGCTCGGCGCCGTGATGACCTTCGTGCTGCGGCCGATGCTGGTCGGCAAGATCGATCCGACCCTCTCCCAGGAGGAGCGGCAGCGGCGCCAGGAGCGGATGGTCGGCGCGGCGCGCTGGATGACGATCGTGATGCGCGCCGACCTGCTCGTCGCCGTGACGATCGCCGTGCTCGGCGCCTCGCTGATCTACGGAGGCCTGCTGTGACGGAGCCCGCTTCCGGATGAGCTCGCTGGCCGTCCAGCTGGAGCGTCCCGGGGCGGGCTTCGTGGAGCTCTCGCGCGAGGAGCTCGAGGGCTATGCCGAGGCTCTGGCGCGGGCTTGGGCGGCGCTCGGGGTGGGGCGCGGCGACCGCGTCGCGATCTACGACTACGGCTCGAGCCCCGTCGCCTACCTGGCCTCGGCGGCGTTCGCGCCCTACCTCGAGCGGGGCGCCGCCGAGCGGCTGGGGGCGACGGCGCTCTGCGTCGACGGGCTGCCCGACAACGCGAAGCGCTTCGCGCACGTGCTGCGCCACTTCCAGCCTCATTTCGCCTTCGTCCGCACCGACCTGGTGCCGCTGCTGGTCGCGGGGCCGACGGCGATCCCCGCCGAGCTGCGCAGCGCGAGGCTCGTGGTCAGCGCCGACGAAGACGTGCCGACGCCGCGCGAGCGCGCCGCCTGGGAGCGCGAGTGGGGCGGCGGGGTGTCGGTGCTGGAGCGCTCCGACGCGGCCGCGTTCGTCGCGGCGGAGGGTGTGGCGGATCGGCCGGCGAGCATGCCGGATACCCCGCCCGGGTCGGCGAGCGCGTCGGCGCGGCCCTTCGCGTCTCCTTCGGCGCTCGCACCGACCGCGATCGGCGGCGACGGGCGCTACCTGGAGCCGGTCGAGACGGAGCCGCTCGAGCGGCTCGAGGCGAAGGCGCTGGACCGGCTCGGCGAGGTGCTCGAGCGGGCCTCCCGGCTGCCCTTCTACCGGGAGCGCCTCGCTGGAGCGTGCGCCGCCGCTCCCGCGAGCTTCGAAGACTTCGCGGCCGCGGTGCCGAGCTTCCGCAAGTCCGACCTGATCGCGGAGCTGAAGCGCAGCGGCGGCCACACGACGGGCATCGAGGCGCTGAACGATCGTGGCGTAGCCGCGCTGGTGCTGACCTCGGGCACGCTCGGCTTCCCCACCTTCGCCTCGCTCGGCCGGGACGAGCTCGAGCACGGCTCGTCGCGCGAAGTCCTGCGCGAGCTCTGGATGGACGGCATGCGCCCCGGGATGCGGGTGATGTGTCAGTACCCCGCCTGGCACCACCTCAGCATGCTCGACAACCGCGCCCTGGAATGGATGGAGGCCGACGTCGCCTGCCCCTGGGGCACGTTCACGCCGCGCTTCGTCGGGCAGGCGCTGGAGCTGCTCGCCGAGCGCCGCCCCGAATACCTGCTGACGGTGACGACGATGCTGCACGCGATCGTCGAGGAGGCGCTGGCGCGGGGCGTCGACGTGCTCGAGCTGTTCGAGCCGGTGCGCTACGCGATGGTGGCGGGGGAACCGGTCAGCGCGGGGCAGCGCCGCCTGCTGGTCGAGCTGCTCGGCCTCGAGGACCTCTTCGAGCGCGGCGGCTCGAGCGACGGCCTCTGGGGGGCGGCCGACTGCCCGGCCCACCTCGGCCACCACGTCTGGCTCGACCACCACTGGGTCGAAGTGCTCGACCCCGAGAGCGGCGAGCCCCTCGGGCCCGGCCGGCGGGGGACGGTGGTGGTCACGAACCTGACGCTCGACCGCTCGCTATACGTGCGCTTCGACACCGAGGACCTCGGCGAGATCCTGCCCGGGCCCTGCCCGTGCGGTCGCAGCCACCCGCGGATCGAGCTCTACGGGCGCCTCGCCGACTGCGTGCGTGTCGAGGGCCGCCTCGTCGCGCCCCACGACGTGCGCGCCCTGCTCGACGAGGTCCCGGGCCTGGTCGGCGTGCCGCTGGTGATCGTGCGCGAGGCGGAGGAGATGGATTGCCTGCGGGTTCGCCTCGACGGGACGGTCCGCGTCGACCCGCTCGCCGAGATCGCCGCCGAGCAACTCCAGGAGAGCCTCGGCATCCCGGTCGAGGTGGACTGGGGCGGGCCGCTGCCGAGGCGCTGGAAGGCGCGCATGACCACCGCCGGCGCGAGGGAGCCCGTGGGAGGGGGCGGATGGCGAAGACGATAGCCATCAACCCCTCCTGGTACTGGCCGGACGACGTCCCCCGCCTGCTCGGCGTGCCGCCGATGTTCTGCGACCGGCTGATGGCGGAGCGCTGGTCGCGCCGCCGCCCCGACGAGACCGCCGTCGTCGACGTGGATGGGGCGATCACCTACGCGGAGCTCTGGTCCCGCGTCGAAAAGGAGGTCGAGGCGCTGCGCGAGCGCGGCGACGGCGACCGCGTCGTGCTGGCCGGGCCCGCCGGAATCGACGGGATCGTGGCGCTGCTCGGCGCCCTGGCGGCGCGCCGGCGGGCGATCCTGGTCGACCCCGGCTCGCCCGATGCCGCCGCGGCGGCCGAAGCCGTCGGCGACGGCGGCGCGGTGGACGACGTCCACGAGCCGGCGCTCGACCTGGTCACCGCCGACGGCTGGGCGGCCGGCCACTCCCACTACTCGCTGGTCAGCGGCGCCCTCTCGCTGGCCGCGTTCCTCGGCAACGGGGACCCGCAGTCGTGGCTCTGCTCGATGCCGCTCTGGACCTGGGAGGGCCTCTACAGCGCCCTGGTCCCCCTCTACACCGGCGGCACCGCCGTGATCTGCGACGCCGACGAGGCGCCCGACGAGGCGGGCGACCTGGTCGAAGACCACGGCGTCGCCTACGCGCTGGTTCCCTTCGACCTCGTCCGCGACCTCTCGCGCGGCAAGCCGCGGGGGCTGGCCGACCCCCTCAAGCGCAACCTGCGCGGCCTGCTGCTCTCGGCCGACCGCCCCTTCGGCGCCGGCGACCGGCGCAAGGCGCGCAAGGCGCTCGACGTGCCGATCCTGACCATGTTCGGGCTCGCCGAGACCGGGCCGATCCTCGCCTCGCACCCGAGCTGGTACGTCGACGAGTCGGTCGGCATCCCGATGACGAACGTCGAGGTGCAGCCGGCAAACCCGGAGACGGGCGAACCGCTCGACACCAACTGGGAGCTGCTCGACTACGCGACGATGGTGATCCGCGGGCCGCAGCTGATGGCCGGCTACGAGGGGCCGGCGAGCGAGGACGAGCGGCTCTCGACGCGGCTGGAGGACGGCTGGTTCAAGACCTGGGCGCTGGCCTCCTTCGACGCCAACGGGATGATGTACCTGGTGGAGGGCTGAGGCGTGGTCAAGGTCTGCGTGCCGAGCCGCTTCGAGCCCGAGCTTCTCGACCTGCTCGAGCCGCTGCAGGAGGAGACCGGCCGCATCCACGAGGTCTACGGCTCGCTTTCGCGCTCGGTGATCGGCAGCGGCCGGCCGGCTCGGCGGCTGACGCAGCAGGGCGGCGAGCCCGGCTTCGGCGAGGTGCGGCGCTTCGCCGAACGCGCCCATGCGGCGGGCATCCGCGTCAACTACCTGCTCAACGCGGCCGTCCTCGACCACGGCGAGTACACGCGCCAGGGCCGCGAGCGGATCCTCTCCTACGTCGGCGAGATCGCCGAGTCGGGGGTCGACATGGTGACGATCGCCGTGCCCTACCTGATCGAGCTGGTGCGCGGCAACTTCCCCGAGCTGCCGGTCAGCGTCTCGGTGATCTGCGAGGTCTCGGACACCCACAGCCTGCGCCTCTTCGAACGCTACGGCGTGGAGCGCGTCCAGATCGCCGAGGAGTGCAACCGCGACCTGGCGCTGCTCGACCTGCTGGCCGAGACGGCGCGGCCCGAGCTGTCGCTGGTCGTCAACAACGGCTGCCTGCGTTTCTGCCCCTACCGCGCCTACCACAACACGCTCTGCACACAGGGCTCGCAGAGCGACAGGCCCGACCACGGCTACATCGACTACCCGCTGCTCAAGTGCTCCGCCGAGCGGGCGCGCGAGCCGGTCGAGATCCTGCGCTCGCCCTGGATCCGCCCCGAGGACCTCGGCTTCTACGAGGAGCGCTTCGGGATCGAGCTGTTCAAGCTCGCCGGCCGCCAGCTGCCGTTGAAGAACATCGCGACGATGGCGGGTGCCTACGCGCGCGGCGCCTACGACGGCAACTTCCTCGACCTCCTGGCGACCCCCTCGGTCGACTTCGCGCGCCACCCGATGACAGCCGGGCTCGCCGCCGAGCGCGGTCCGGAGCGCTACGAAACGCCGCCCCTCCAGATCGACAACGCCAGGCTCGGCAAGCTGACCCGCGCCCTGCATGCGCGCGGCGGCTGCGGCGGGACGCGCGACTGCGAGGAGTGCCGGCTCTGCGACACGATGCTGCCGCAGGTGGTCGAGGGCGACGACCCGGAGGCGCGGGGCGAGCACGCGGAGGCGCTGGAGGGGCTGATCGGCGAGCTGGCCGACGGCTCCTGGTGCGCGGGCGAGGCGCCCGTGGCCGCCGCGCCCGCCCGCCTATAGCCTGTCCGGCGTGCGCGAGGAGAGCCCACGCCTGCACGAGAGGTTCGTCCGGCTCTGCGAGATCCGCAGCCCGACCGGCGAGGAGCGCGAGGTCGCCGACACGGTCCTCGCCGAGCTGCGGGCGCTCGGCCTCGAGGTGAGCGAGGACGGCGCGGCCGGGCCGGCGGAGGCGGGCGCTGGCAACCTGGTCGCACGGCTGCCGGGACGGTCCGACGGCTGGCTGATGTTCTGCGCCCACCTCGACACCGTCCCGCACGATGGGCTGATCGAGGTCGTCAACGACGAAGGCGTCTTCCGCAGCCGCGGCGAGACGATCCTCGGTGCCGACAACAAGGCGGCCGTGGCGGTCCTGCTCGAGCTGGTCGCCAGATATGCGGAGGAGCCGCCGCCGCTCGGGATCGAGCTGCTGCTGACGGTCGCCGAGGAGCAGGGGCTGCGCGGCGCGAGGGCGTTCGACGCCGCCGCGCTGCGGGCCGAGCGCGGCTTCGTCATCGACCACGCCAGCCCGATCGGCGAGGTGATCGTCGCCTCGCCGACCCAGCAGCGGGTGGTCGCAGACTTCATCGGCGTCGAGGCGCACGCCGGGATCCGCCCGGAGGACGGCAGCAACGCGATCGCCGCCGCCGCGGCGGCGATCGCGCGAATGGAGCTGGGGCGGCTCGACGCGGAGACGACCGCGAACGTCGGCGTGATCGAGGGCGGCAGCTCGGGCAACGTGGTGCCGAGGCACTGCCGGGTCGTCGGCGAGGCGCGCGGCCTCGACCCCGAGCGGACGGCGGCGGTGGCGGGGGCGCTGAGCGAGGCCTGCTGCTGGGGCGCCAGCGAGCGCGGCTGCGACGTCGACGTGCGGGTCGAGGAGATGTTCCACGGCTACCGCGTGGCGCCGTCCTCGCCCTCGCTGGCGCTTGCCGAGGCGGGCCTGCGGCGGGCCGGCTTCGAGCCGCGGCGCGTTTCCACCGGGGGCGGCAGCGACGCCAACGCCCTCCTCGCCGCCGGTGTTCGAGTGCGTGCTGCTCGCCAACGGCACAGAGGCGAACCACACGCCCGCGGAGTGCGTCTCGGCACGCAACCTCGACGCGATGCTCGAGGTCTGCGAGGCGATCGTCGCCGACGGCGGCGGGCGGGGAGTGAGCGGCCGGCTGAAGCTGCGGCGCGGCGTCGTCGTCGGCGAGGAGCCGCTGACGGTCGAGGTCGACGGCGAGCGGCGGCCGGCCTGGGCCGACACCGAGCTGCTGGGGGAGATGCGCGAGGGCGACGAGGTCGTCGTCAACGTCGCCGCGCTCGACCTCGGGCTCGGCTCCGGCGGCTTCGACGTCGTCCACGTCAACCTGACCCGCGGGCTGGAGGGCGGCGCGGCCGGCGGCGAGCACGTGATGAAGCTCAACTACACCTCGCTCCAGCACCCGGTCGAGCCAGTGGAGCGCGCGCCGGCGCCCGGCGGCGATGCCGGCAGAGGGGCCGCCGCCAGGCCCCTCGAGTCGACGGTCCCGGTCCTCGTCCTGCCCCTGCACGGCCACCTCGCGCCGGCGGCCTGGGCGGCGGCGCAGGCGGCGCCGGGCCTGAGGCTCGGCTACGTGCAGACGGGCGGCGGCGCGCTGCCGGGATCGCTCAGCCGCGACGTCGCCGAACTGCGCGAGCGCGGCCTGCTCTGCGGCCACATAACCGCCGCCCCCGCCTACGGCGGCGAGCACGAGGCGGTCTCAGTCACCGGCGCCCTTGACGCCGCCGCCGCGCGGCTCGGCTGGGAGGCGATCGTCGCCGGACCGGGACCGGGCATCATCGGCTCGGAGACCCGCCTCGGCCACGGCGGAATCGCCGCCCTCGACACCGCCCACGCGGCCCTCGCCCTCGGCATGCCGACCCTCCTCTCACCCCGCCTCTCCGCAGCCGACCCCCGCGACCGCCACCGCGGCGTAAGCCACCACACGCTGACCGTGCTGCGCCTCCTCCTCGCTCCGGTCGAGGTCGCGATCCCGGCGGGGCAGCCCGTCATCACGGCGAAACTGGCCGACGCCGCCGGCCGGCGCCACAAGCTCCACGAAGCCCCGGCCGACCTGGAGGGCTACGCCGCCTCCGGCCTCCCCGCCCGCACGATGGGCCGCGGCCTGGAGGACGACCCGCTCTTCTTCGCCGCCGCGCTCGCCGCGGGCGCCGCCTTGCGCCGCAAGGGATGACGAGCGCCCGCCAGAACCAGGCGACATGGCCGTCGCCGTCGAGTCTCCGCCCGCAAGCGTTGCTGTCGGGGCGCGATTCGAGGGTCTCGTCCTCGACTTCCTCTCCTACCTGGAGCTGGAGCGCGGCCTCTCCCGCAACACGCTGAACGCCTACCGCACCGACCTCCTCCAGTACGGCGAGTTCCTCGCCGAGCACGGCGTCGACGCTCTCGCCGCCGGCCCCGCCGACATCGCCGACTTCCTCGCCGACCTGGCGACCGGCGGCGGCCGCCCCGCCTGCTCGGCGGCGACGATCCACCGCAAGGCGGCCTGCCTGCGCTCCTTCTACAAGCACCTGCGCCGCGACGAGCTGATCGTCGACGACCCGACCGCCGCGCTGAGCGCGCCGCGCCGCTCCAGGAAGCTGCCCCAGCGTGCTCAACCAGGCCGAGGTGCAGCTGCTGCTCGCCGCGCCGCGCGGCAGCGAGCCGACGACGCTGCGCGACCGCGCCCTGCTCGAGCTGATGTACGCGTGCGGGCTGCGCGCCTCGGAGACGATCGGGCTCGAGCCGGGCGACCTCGACCTGCACGAGGGACTCCTGCGCGCCCGCGGCAAGGGCTCCAAGGAACGGCTGGTGCCGGTCGGCCGCCAGGCGATCGCGGCGGTCAAGCGCCTACCTGCGCGGCGGCCGGCCGAAGCTGGTCGGCGAGCGCCACGAGCCGAAGCTGTTCGTCAACTTCCGCGGCGGCCCGCTCACCCGCCAGGGCCTCTACAAGATCGTCCAGCGCCACGCCCGCGCCGCCGGCCTGGGCGGGCGGATGAGCCCGCACACGCTGCGCCACAGCTTCGCCACGCACCTGCTGGCGGGAGGCTGCGACCTGCGCGCCGTGCAGGAGATGCTCGGCCACGCCGACATCGCGACGACCCAGCTGTATACGCACCTCTCCGGCGAGCACCTGAAGGACGTCTACTTCCGCTCGCACCCGCGCGCACTCGACTGATAAAACCGGGCGATGCCCGAGCTGCCCGAGGTCGAGACGGTCTGCCGGCAGCTGGAGCCCGAGCTGGAGGGGCGGAGGATCGAGCGGCTGGAGGTGCTCGACGCGCGCTGGTGCCGACCGCTCCCGCCGGCCGAGCTGGAGGCCGCGGTGAGCGGCGCGAGGATCGAGCGGCTGGGGCGGCGCGGCAAGTACCTGCTGCTGGGGCTGGACGGCGGGCGGACGCTGGTCATGCACCTGCGGATGACCGGCAACCTGGTGCTGGTCGACGGCGCGGCGAAGCTCGATCCCTCCGAGGGGATGAGGCTCTACGAGGGCGAGCGCTCGACCTCCGAGCGCCACCTGCGCGCCCGCTTCAGGCTCGACGACGGCCGCGAGCTGTGGTTCACCGACCCGCGCCGCTTCGGCGAGGCGTTCCTGGTCGACGACGCCGGCCTCGAGGCGCGCTTCGCGCGGCTCGGGGTCGAGCCCTTCTCCGCCGCGTTCACCGCGGAGGCGCTGGCGGAGCTGGCCGCCGGGCGCACGGCGCCGCTCAAGTCCTTCCTGCTCGACCAGTCGGCGATCGCCGGGATCGGCAACATCTACGCCGACGAGGCGCTCTTCCGGGCAAGGCTGCACCCGCTCTCGCCCGCCGGCTCGCTGCGGCCCGAGCACTGCGAGGCGCTGCGCGAGGCGGTGATCGGCACGCTCCAGGCGGGGATCGACAGCGGCGGCGCCTCGATCGACGACTACCGCGACGGGCGCGGCGAGCGGGGCCGGATGCAGGACGAGTTCCTCGTCCACACCCGCGAGGGGGAGCCCTGCCCGCGCTGCGGCGGATCGATCGCGCGGATCGTCGTCGCCGGGCGCTCGACCTACTACTGCCCGGCCTGTCAGGTGCGGCTGCGGCGCCGCCCGCGCCGCCGGCGCCGTCCGGAGCGTCGATCAACTTAGGGGGTTGTGGCCGGCAAGACGCTGAAGACCGAGGCGATCGTCCTTCGCAGCATCCGCTACGGCGAGGCGGACCGCATCCTCCACCTCTACTCGACGGCGCGGGGGCGAATCGGGGCGATCGCGAAGGGGGCGCGGCGGCCGCGCTCCCGCTTCGGCGGCCGCCTCGAGCCGTTCTTCCGGCTCGACCTCGTCCTCCACGAGGGCCGCGGCGAGCTGCTCACGGTGACCGGCGCCGCGACGGTCGACGGCTACCCGCGGCTGCGCTCCTCCGGCCCCGCCCTGACAGCCGCCGCGCGCGGCTGCGACGCGGTGCTGCGCCTGCTCGACTCGGTCGAGCCCAATCCGCCCGCCTACAACCTGCTCTGCCGCTACCTGTCGCTGCTCGACGCCCCCGCGCCGCAGCGGCCCGCGGGGCTGGAGGCGGCGCTCTCCTTTCGCCTCAAGCTGGCGCTGGTCGCCGGCTTCGCCCCCGAGCTGGCCTCCTGCGCGCGCTGCGGCGAGGCCGAGCACCTGGCCGGCTTCTCCGGCGCGGCGGGCGGCGTCGTCTGCGCGAGCTGCGAAGCGGGCTCCTTCCCGCTCTCCGAGGAGGCGCACCGCTTCATGGTCGAGGCGCTGGCCAGGCCGCTGGCCGAGGCTCCCGCCGCCGCCGAGCGGGCGCTGCGCCAGGTCGAGCGGGCGGTCTCCGAGACCCTCGAGCACCACGCGCATGTCCAGCTTCGGTCTGCCGCGTAGGATCGGGGCGTGGAGGCCATCGCGTCGCTGGAGGAGCGGGTCCGCGCATGGGAGGCCGAGTTCCTCTCTGGCTCCGCGACGCCGTCCTACCCGGCTCACCGCCGCGTCGAAGAGCTCGACAGCCCGTTGCGCACGCCTTTCCAGCGCGACCGCGACCGCATCGTCCACTCGAAGGCCTTCCGCCGCCTCAAGCACAAGACCCAGGTCTTCATCTCGCCCGAGGGCGACCACTACCGGACCCGCCTCACCCACACGCTGGAGGCCTGCGGCATCGCCCGCACCGTGGCGCGGGCGCTCGGCCTCAACGAGGACCTGACCGAGGCGATCGGGCTAGGCCACGACCTCGGCCATCCGCCCTTCGGCCACAGCGGCGAGGAGGCGCTCGACGCGGCGCTGCGCGAGCGCTGCAACAGCGGCTTCAAGCACAACGCTCACTCGCTGCGGGTGGTCGACGTGCTGGAGCGCGACGGCCGCGGGCTCAACCTGACCGAGCAGGTCCGCGACGGCATCCTCAACCACACCGGCTCGACCAAGCCTGCCACCCCGGAGGGGCGGATCGTGAAGCTGGTCGACCGCGTCGCCTACATCAACCACGACATCGACGACGCGCTGCGGGCGGGGATCCTGCGGCCGGAGGAGCTGCCCGCCGCGGAGATCGAGCTGCTCGGACCGAGCGGCTCGGCGCGGATCGACACGCTGGTGCGCGACATCGTCGCCCGTTCGGCCGAGGCCGGCGACATCGAGCAGAGCGAGGAGGTGGGCGGGGCGATGCTGCGGCTGCGCAAGTTCATGTTCGACCGGGTCTACCTCGGGGAGGCGGCGCGGCGCGAGGGAGAGCGGGTGCACCGCGCCCTTCGCGGCCTCTTCGACCACTACATGGAGCACCCCGAGGAGGCGCCGGAGGCCGAGGCGGGGGAGGGCGACTGCCAGCGGGTCGCCGACTACATCGCCGGGATGACCGACCGCTATTGCATCGCCAGGTTCACGGAGCTGACCATTCCCGAGGCCGCGAAGTTCTGATGGCGCTGATCTCGGTCGAGAGCCTGGAGCGGGTCAAGCAGGCGGCGGACATCGTCGAGGTGGTCTCCGCCCACACCGACCTGCGCCGCCAGGGCGCTCGCTGGGTCGGCCTCTGTCCCTTCCACGAGGAGCGCACGCCGTCGTTCTCGGTCGACGCCCAGGAGAAGCTCTACCACTGCTTCGGCTGCGGGGTGGGTGGCGACACGATCAAGTTCGTCGAGGAGAAGGAAGGGTTGGGCTTCGCCGAGGCGGTCGAGTTGCTCGCCGACCGCTACGGGGTCGAGCTGGAGCGCGAGCAGGAGGACCCGCAGGCGGAGGCGAAACGGCAGCAGCGGCGCCGGCTCGGCGACCTGCTCGACCGTACGGCGGCCTTCTACGCCGCCTACCTGTGGGAGTCTAAGGAGGCGGCCGCCGCCCGCGCGCTACCTGGAGCAGCGGGGGTTGGGCCCCGACGTGCTGCGGGCCTTCGGCGTCGGCTACGCGCCGAGCGCCTGGGACACGGTGCTGCTGCGCGGGCAGCGGGCCGGGTTCAGGGTCGAGGAGCTGCGCGGCGTCGGCCTCGCGCAGCGGGGACGAGGAGGCGAGTACGACCGCTTCCGCTCCCGCATCATGTTCCCGATCCGCGACCGGCGCGGCCGCACCCTGGGCTTCGGCGGGAGGGCGATGCGCTCCGACCAGGGCGCCAAGTACGTCAACACCGCGGAGACCGACTTCTTCCACAAGAGCCGCATGCTCTACGGGATCGACCTCGCCAAGGAGGCGATCGCCAAGGCTGGGCGGGCAGTGGTGGTCGAGGGCTACACCGACGTGCTCGCCCTGCACCAGGCCGGGCTGCCGGAGGCGGTGGGGGTGATGGGCACGGCGATCACCGAGGACCAGGTCGCGGCGCTGTCGGGAATGGTCGAGGAGGTTGTGCTGGCGCTCGACGCCGACTCGGCCGGCCAGGAGGCGATGCTGCGGGCGCAGCGGGTCGCCGCCGGAAGGAAGATGCGGCTGCGCGTCGCGGCGATGCCGGCCGGCGAGGACCCGGCCGAGATGATGGCCGAGCAGGGCGGCGCCGAGCGCTTCGGCGAGCTCGCGGCGGCGGCGGTCGAGCTGCCCGCCTTCCAGGTCGGGCTGGTGCTGGAGCGAACCGATGCCGGCTCGCCGGCGGAGCGCGACCGGGCGCTCGCCGAGGTGGCGCCGATCCTGGCCGGGATGGGGGAGACCCCGAGCCGGGAAGACCTCGTGAGCCGCGTCGCCCAGAGGCTCGACCTCGATCCGGCGATGGTGATGGGGCGGGTGGTTGCGGCGCGCCCGACGAGCGGCGATTCCGCGGAACCGCCTCGGCGCGGCGGTGCGGCGGTGCGTCCCAGGGCGGGGCGGAGCGGCGGCGAGCTGACCTCGCGCGAGCGTCGCGAGCGCGCCCTGCTGGCGATGTGCATCGCGCTGCCCGAGGAGGGCGCCGGCTACCTCGGCCGCCTCACCGACGAGCACCTCTCGCCGAGCGGCGCCCGCGCGGCGGCCTGGCTGCGCGAGCACCTCGACGACCCGGCGTCGAGCATGCCCCACGACGACGGCGAGCTGGCCGGCCTGATCGCCGAGCTGGTCATCCTCGCCCACGACGAGCCGGCCTCGGCGGAGGCAATGGAGCTGAACTTCCTGCTGCTCGAGCAGCGCCGCATCGAGGGCGAGATCGCCGCCGCAGGCGAGCGGGGCGACTACGAGCGCCGCGCCGCCCTCAGCCGCGAGCGTGCCGCGCTGGTAGAGCGCATCGCCCGCACCGAGCGCGTCGGCGGCTGAGCGGGCCGCCCCCGCTCAACTAGTCTTCCCGCGAATCGGTACGGGAGGAAACGCATTGGCAAACGCGGACTTGGCGAAGCAGGAGGACTGGGTGCCGGCGCGTCTGCTGCCTACGGCCGGAATCCGGGGCCAGAACGAGCAGGAGAGGAGAGGTGCCTCGGCGCTGCTCGCAGTGATGGGCGCGGTACCTGAGTTCTGCCGCGTGCTGCTGTCAGGAATGAGAGCGCCGACGGGAGCGATCTCAACCTACACCGAGCTGCGCCTCAAGGACGGCGATCAGAAGCTGCACATCCCCGACGGGGCGGTGGTGATCGAGCGGGGGAAAAGACGTTGGAGCTGTCTGGTTGAGATCAAAACCAGCGGCGTGCCGCTGGCGGCCGAGCAGGTATCACGCTACCTGGACCTTGCCCGCCAGCAGGGTTTCGACGGCCTCCTGACGATCTCCAACGAGATCCGTGGCGACCCCGAGTCCCTTCCTTATGCGGTTGACAAACGCAAGCTCCGCGGGCTTGCCGTCTACCACTTGTCCTGGTGGCGAGTGCTCACCGAGGCGATCGTCCAGCACCGTTTCCGCGGCATCGAGGATCCTGACCAGGCGTGGATATTGGGCGAGTTGATCCGCTATCTCGACGACGAGAAGTCAGGGGCGAGCGGCTTCGAAGGGATGGGGCAGGAGTGGGTACGGGTGCGCGAGGGCGCTCGCAACGAGACCCTGCGTGCTGGGGATGCGGAGGCGCAGGTGATCGGCAATCGCTGGGAGCAGTTCGTCGAATACCTCTGTCTCAACCTCAGCCAGGAGCTTGGTGTCGACGTCAAGCACCAGCGGCCACGGGGAAGGAGTCCCGAAGAGCGGATCGCCGCTGTCGCGAAGCGGCTTGCCGTGGAGGGAGTGCTCGACTGCTCGGTCCGGGTTCCCGACGCGGTGGGCCCGATCGGGATCGAGGCCAATCTGCGCACCGGGCGAATCACGACAGACGTCGAGATCCAGGCCCCCAAGGAAGGGCGGCCGAAGACTCGCGTCAACTGGCTCCTGCGGCAGCTTGGGGACGCCCCGGGGGATCTTCGGATCGAGGTGCGCTTCAGCCAGATGCGCGCAAGCCGGTCGGAACTCCTACGGGACTGTCGCGACGCCCCGGACCGGCTGCTCCTGGAGGACGACCCCAAGCGGGAGCCGCGCTCGTTCGTGCTGGCCCTGTCGAAGCCGATGGGAAAGAAGCGAGGACGCTCGGAGGGTTCATTCGTCGCCGAGACGCGGCGTCAGACAACCGATTTCTACCGCGACCTGGTCCAGGGGCTTATGCCGCCCCGTACAAGGGCGCCGAAGATTCGGGAGGAAGAGGAGAAGGCGCAGGGGCTCGAGGCAGCACCAGGCCCGACGCCGGAGAAGACCGAGGGCGAGGCTCACCGTGAGGATGCGGCGAGCCTTCAGCGCCTTGCCGAAGTCACCTCACTCGCACCCCGCTAGGCGCACACACGTTCGTTTTTCTGTCTGACTCCATCGCCAAGATTTCGGCATGGACAAGCGGTTTCTGGAGGATTGCCTGGCGAAAGGGATGTCGCTCGAGGCGATAGGGGAACTGGCGGGCAAACACCCGTCGACGGTGAGCTACTGGCTCCAAAAGTACGGCCTGCAAGCCAATGGCGTCGCTCGTCATGCGCCCAAGGGTGGCGTCACCCGGGCCGAGCTGGAGCCACTGGTGGACGAGGGTCTGACGATCGAGGGGATAGCCCGTCGGCTCGGAGTCGGCGATACCACGGCACGCAACTGGCTCAGTCGGCATGGGCTCCGGACGCACGGAGCGCGCAGGCGCGCCGCGCTTGCGGCTATGCGGCGGACGGGCGACAAGGACACCAACCTCGAGTGCCGGAGGCACGGCTTGACGAGGTTCGTGGCCGTCGGTTCGACGTCACGTCTTCGTTGCGCGATGTGCCAGAGCGAAGCGGTTACGCGGAGAAGACGCAAGGTGAAGGCGATCCTGGTCGCGGAGGCCGGCGGCCGGTGCATCCTCTGCGGCTACTCGAAACACGTCGTCGCGCTTCATTTCCACCACGTCGATCCCTCGACAAAATCATTCGGGTTGGGCGTGCGGGGCATCACCCGATCGATTTCGAAGCTTCGAGTGGAGGCATCGAAGTGCGTCCTCCTCTGCGCCAACTGCCATGCCGAGGTTGAGGCAGGAGTTGTCGAGCTGCCGGTAAAGTCTGCCGAGTCGATGCGACTCCGAGGCTGCGCTTCGGATTAGCGCGGCACCTTGATCCGGGGTAGCTCAATTTGGAAGAGCATTCGGCCGTTAACCGAAGGGTTGTGGGTTCGAGTCCCACCCCCGGAGCTTTCGTCATACGTTGACCGCGGCGCCGGCGGCGAGTCGCTCCACCAGCATGGCGCCGCGGGCGGCGCCGTCGTGCTCGCGGGCCCAGGCGGCCAGCTCGGCGGCGCGGGCGGCGAAGGAGTGCTCGGAGAGGATGCGGCGCGCCGCCCAGCGCAGCGGCGCCGGCCGGCAGAGGCGCCAGGGAAGCGAGAGGCCGGCGCCGGCCCAGCTGACGCGCATCGCCGTCTCGCTCATGTCGCCGGTGAAGGGGCTGATCAGGACCGGCGTGCCGGCGGCGAGGGCGCGCGCCACGGTGCCGTGGCCGCCGTGGGAGACGACCAGCGAGGCGGACGGCATCAGCTGGCTGTAGCTGAGCCAGTCGACCAGGACGGCGTTCGCGGGGACCTCGATCGGGCTCTGCGGCACGACGCGGTTTGTCGTCGCGACGACCCGCACCGGCTCGGCGGCGAGCGCCGCCAGCGCCGTGCGGACCAGGTGGTTGCCGGAGTCGTGCGCGGTGCTCGGCGCCACCAGCACCAGCGGCTCCTCTCCGGGCGGCAGCTCGATCTCGGGGTGGGGCAGCTCGAAGCTCATCGGCCCGGTCACCTCGACCCCGGGCGGCCAGCGTCGCGGGTACTCGAGCTGAGGGAAGGTCGCGA
This sequence comes from uncultured Solirubrobacterales bacterium, assembly GCA_963696185.1. Classification (GTDB taxonomy): domain Bacteria; phylum Actinomycetota; class Thermoleophilia; order Solirubrobacterales; family 70-9; genus VRUE01. Next base: position 282,610 of record OY968825.1, on the reverse strand, counting down.
CCAGGGCGAGGTCGGGGCTGATGCCGCCGTGGAAGCGGTCGAGCGGCGCCAGGCCGAGCCGTGCCCGCTGCCGGTTGAGGTCGCGCCGCCCGTGCTCGAGGCCGACGTTCAGCGCCCGCTGCCCCGCCCGCCAGATGCCGCGGCCCAGCGCCGTCCGCGGCGCTTGCAGGCCGATCGCGAAGAAGGGCAGGCCCGGCTCGACCACCGGGTAGATGTGGGGAACCAGCGTCGCGCGCGGCACGCCGGCGGCCTCGGCGGCGAGGGCCGGCGCCAGGGTGAGGATGTCGCTGACCACGGCGTGGGGCCGCATCTCCTCCAGCAGCGGCAGCAGGGCCCGCGCCGCCTCGGCCGCGTGCGCACCATCGGCGGAGTCCGGCTCGGGCGGCGGGAACATCCGGTATTCCTCCGCCGCCGTGAAGCCGAGCCCGGCGCCCTCGACCGCGGCGCGCCGCTCCTCCCAGGTCTCGATCGTCACCTCGTGCCCGCGCCCGCACAGCGCCCGCCCCAGCGCTATCGCGGGAAAGACATGACCGGGATCACCGAAGGCGGCGACTAGAAATCTCACGTGACGCGGCCCAGGCGTTGCCAGGCAAGGACGCAGGGAGGCCGAATAGCAGCGCTATTTGGCCGACTGAGGACGCAGCATGGCGACGATCTGGGGCCGTCACGGGGTGTCGAGGCCCTCACCTGGTCGAGTGAAGACAATCTCTGGCACGTGGCAGTTGCGCGAGGTGCGCAGCAGGAAGCGCACCGCCTCGCCGATGTCCTCCGGCCGGATCATCTCCTCGCCGGGGACGCCTCCCTTTGCGAACTCGGTCATCGGCGTGTCGACGAAGCCCGGCGCCAGCGCCGTGCACTGGATGCCGGCCGCGCCCACCTCGCGGTGCGTCGACTGCGTGAAGTTGATCACCGCCGCCTTGGTCGCGGCGTAGACCGAGAGCCAGGCCTGGCCGCCCTTGCCGGCGATCGAGGCGGTGTTGACGATCAGCGCCTTGCCGTGCTCGCCAGCCGCCTCGCGCAGCAGCGGCAGCCCCTCGCGGGTGCCGATGATCAGCGCCCGCAGGTTGACGGCGAGCTGCAGGTCGAGGTGCTTGGTCTGGATCTGCTCCATCGGCGCGCCGATCCCGATCCCGGCGTTGTTGACGAGCACGTCGAGGCGGCCGTAGGCCTCGCGGTGCCTGGCGAAGACGGCGACCACGTCCTCCTCGTCGCTCATGTTGGCCGCGACGCTCTGTGCCTCGAGGCCCTCGGCCCGCAGCCCCTCGACGGCGGCCTCCAGCTTCTCCGGGCGGCGCGCCGAGACGGTCAGCGCATGCCCTTCCTCGCCGAGCACGCGGGCGATCGCCAGCCCGATCCCGCTCGAGCCTCCCGTGACCAACGCCGCTCGCTCCGCCAACGCCCCTCTCCTTGTCTCGGATTCCGGTCGGGCGCACCCTATACGGCGCCCCGTGGCGGCGCCCGCGTGACGGGATGCCCAGGGCTTCCCTCGCAATAGCATGCAGCCGCATGCGTTTGCGCCGCTCCATCAGCACCTTCGCCGGTCTGCTCGCGGCGGCCGCCCTGGCGGCCGGCTGCGGCGGCTCCTCGTCCTCCTCCACGGCGCCCGAAAGCCGGCCCGCGCCGCCGAAGAGCGAGTTCCCGAGCGCCGCCGGCAAGACCCTCGGCGAAGTCGTCAAGGCGGCGAACGGCCCCTCCGACCTGGTCGCCTCCCCGGCGGCGATGGTCTTCCACGGAGGCGAGAACCGCTTCCCGTTCGGCGTCTTCCACAAAGACCGCACCCAGGTCACCGGCGCCCAGGTCGCCCTCTACTTCGCCAAGGCGCCGCCGGCGCCGAAGAGGGCGGGCGGCGGCGCGCCCGGCGGCAAGGCCCCCGCCGAAGCAAAGGTCAAGCCCTTCGCCGTGCCCGCGATCGGCCCCTTCCCGGCGGCGATCGAAAGCCTCGCCACCAAGCCGGCCTTCCGCGCTCGCACGACGAGCAGCGATCCCAACGCCGCCTCGGTGGTCTACGTCACCCACGTCGACTTCCCCGGCAGCGGCGAGTGGCGGGTCGTCGCCCTGATCAAGCAGGGGGGCGAGTTGAAGGCGACGCTGCTGCCCAGCGTGGCGGTGGGCGGGTTCGGCGGCGTGCCGCGGGTCGGCCAGAGGGCGCCGCTGATTCACACCCCGACCGCCGCCGAGGTCGGCGGCAACCTCGCCAAGATCACCACGCGCATCCCACCGGACACGCAGAACCGTGTCGATTACGCGAACGTCCTGGGCAAGAAGCCGATCGTCCTCTTGTTCGCCACCCCCCAGTTCTGCCAGAGTCGGGTATGCGGTCCGGTCGTCGATGTGGCCGAGCAGGTCAAACGGACCTACGGGGAAGGGGTGGCGTTCATCCACATGGAGATCTACAACGAAAACAACCCGAACAGGGGCGTGCGCCCGCAGGTGAAGGCGTTCCACCTGCCGAGCGAGCCGTGGGCCTTCGCGATCGACCGCCGCGGCACGATCAGGGCCGCGATCGAGGGGGCCTTCGGGGTCGAAGAGCTGACCCGGGCGGTGAAGACGGTGGCGGGACGGTGAGCGGGAAGGAGACCCCCGCCGACTCGGGGCTGCTCGACTCCTTCGCCGAGGAGGCGCGCCGCCGCTGCGATGTGATCGCCGCGGGGCTGGCGACCGAGACCGAAGACTTCGAGACGCTGCGGGCTGAAGCCCACGCCCTCAAGGGGACGGCGGGCGCCCTCGGCCTACGGCGCCTGGCGGAGCTGGCCGGCCTGATGGAATCCGACCTCGCCGAGGCCAAGCAGACCGGCGTCATCCGCGGCGGCCGCGGCCACCAGATCGCCGACGCCGCCAAGGCCCTCTCCGAGGGCGCCACGGCGGCGGCCGAGGGCAAGGAGGAGCCCCCCGACGTGGGCCGCTCCCTCGCTCAGCTCTTCAGCCCCTGAGCGAGCCCCGGGCGGGTAACCCCGGTCGCCGGCTCGGTGGTTTCCACCGATGGTCGGGCGGCGCATCGGCGCTAGCTTCGGTGCGTGGTGGATCCCGACCGCCAAATCGGGCTCGACGACCGCGAGGAAGCGCCGATCGTCGATGCTCGCGACGTCCGCAAGACGTACGAGCTGGGGGCCGTGCGGGTCGAGGCCCTGCGCGGCCTCAGCCTCACGGTCGAGCGCGGCGAGATGGTCGCGATCATGGGCCCGAGCGGCTGCGGCAAGACCACGCTGCTCAACTGCCTCTCCGGCCTCGACGCGATCGACTCGGGCGAGGTCCTGGTCGAGGGCGTCGCCCTCTCGAGCATGTCCGACCGCCGCCGCACCGACCACCGCGCCCGGCGCATGGGCTTCGTCTTCCAGTTCTACAACCTGATGCCCGTGCTGACCGCGGTGGAGAACGCCGAGCTGCCGCTGCTGGTCGCGAGGGTGGCGGCTGGCGAGGCGCGCTCGCGGGCGCTCGGCGCCCTCGAGCTGGTCGGCATGGCCGCCCGGGCGAGCCACCTGCCCGACGAGCTGTCCGGCGGTGAGCGGCAGCGGGCGACGATCGCCCGGGCGCTCGTCAACGACCCGGCGATCGTCTGGGCGGACGAGCCGACCGGCGACCTCGACAGCGAGAACGCCGGCGAGATCGTCGCCCTGATGCGCGACCTCAACCGCGAGCGCGGCACGACCTTCGTCATCGTCACCCACGACATCGCGGTCGGCCGCGACACCGACCGCATCGTCCGCATGCTCGACGGGCAGATCGTCGAAACCCAGACCCTGGAGGAGCCCCGTGTACGCGCGGGTCACCACGCTTGAGGTCGACACCGTGCGGATCGGCGTCGACGACGCCCTGGCGCGCTACCGCGAGCAGTTCGTGCCGCGCCTGGCGGAGCAGGAGGGCTACGAGGGGGTCCTCGTCTTCTCGACGCCGGAGGGCAAAGGGCTCGTGATCACGCTCTGGGACTCCGAGGAGGCGGCCCTGGCCGGAACCGAGGACGAGGGCGGCCTCTACACGGAGGTGATCCGCAGCTTCATGACGGTGTTCAAGGCGCCGCCCGGCCGCGGTCACTACCAGCTTGCGTACACCGACCTGCCGTCCCTCCCGACCGGGTAGGGCTCGATGGAGCGCCTCTTCGGAATCCCGATGGGCGCGCTGGCAGAGGCGCTGGTCATCCTCCTGGCGATCGCGCTGGGCATCCTGGCCGTCCTCGCGCTCCGCAACCGCGTCTTCCTCAGGCTCGGCCTGCGCAACCTGGCGCGGCGCCGCGCCCGGACAGCGCTGATCGTGCTCGGCCTGATGCTGGGGACGACGATCATCTCCTCGGCGCTGGCCACCGGCGACACGATGAGCCACACCGTGCGCTCGGTCGTGCAGCGCTCGCTCGGCCGCACCGATGAGCTGGTCTCGGTGCGGAGCGCCGAGAACCAGCGGGTGGGGGGGATCGAGCACCTGACCCGGATCAGCTACTTCGACCAGCGCCTGGTGCCGCCGGCCGCGCGCGCCCTGCGCCGCACCGGCCTCGTCGCCGCCGTCGCGCCGGGGATCTCGGAGCCGGTCTCGGTGCGGGACGTGACGAGCAGGCAGAACGAGCCGCGCGTGCAGCTCTTCGCGAGCGACCCGGCGCGCCTGCGGCCGTTCGGGCAGATCGTGCGGGAGGGGGGAGGCGCCGTCTCCCTCGCCGAGCTGCGCCCGGGCGAGATCTACCTGAACGTCGACGCCGCGGAAGAACTGGCGGCGCGGCCGGGCGACCTGGTCGGGGTGCTCGCCGGGCGGCGGACCGCATCGCTCCGCGTCAGGGCGATCGTCCGCTACGACGGGACCGGGACCGACGGGCCCGCGGCCCTGCTGCAGCTGCGCCGCGCCCAGGCGCTGCTCGGGCGGCGGGGCGAGGTCCAGCACCTGCTGGTCGCCAACTCCGGCGGCGACCCGGTTGCCAACAGCGACGCGGTGGTCGCCAGGAGCCGCGCGGCGCTGGCCCGGCTCGGCCTGGAGGCCAAGCCGGTCAAGCAGGACGCCCTGGAGGTGGCGGACCAGACCGGCGAAGTCTTCATGTCGGTCTTCACCACCTTCGGCAGCTTCTCGATCATCGCCGGGATCCTGTTGATCTTCCTGATCTTCGTGATGCTCGCCGCCGAACGCCGCGCCGAGCTGGGCATCTCGCGCGCGGTGGGAACGCGGCGCGGCCACCTCGTGCAGATGTTCGTCTTCGAGGGGGTCGCCTACGACCTCGGTGCGGCCGCGGTCGGCACCGCCCTCGGCGTCGCGGTCGCGTACGGGATGGTCGCGGTGATGGCGAACGCCTTCTCCGCCTCCGATCTCGAGGTCGTGCGCCAGATCCGCCCGCGCAGCCTCGTCGTCGCCTTCACCCTCGGCGTCCTGCTGACACTGGCGGTGGTTGCTGTCTCCGCCTGGCGGGTGAGCCGCCTCAACATCGTCGCCGCGGTCCGCAACATGCCGGAACCGCCCGCCCGGCGGACGGGTCGCCGCCGCCTCGCCCTCGTCCTTGCCGCGATCCTGGTCGGTGCGGCGCTGATCGCCTCCGGCCTCGACGCGGCGCAGGCGACGCCGCTATCGCTGGGCGTCTCGATCGTCATATTCGGCCTGGTCGGGGCGGCGCGCAGCGCGGGCGCCCGCGACCGCATCGCCTACACGGCGGGCGGCCTGGCGCTGCTGGTCTGGTGGCTGTTGCCCGCCTACGTGCTCAACTCGCTGGCCGGCGAGGAGCTGAGCTGGGACTTCTCGATCTGGATCGTCAGCGGCGTGACGCTGGTCGCCGGCGCCACCTGGTTGATCGTCTACAACGCCGACCTGCTGCTGGGTCTGGTGATGCGGGTGCTCGGACGGATCCGGGCGCTGGCGCCGATGCTGAAGATGGCGATGGCGTACCCGCTGCGCGGGCGCTTCCGCACCGGGGTCACCCTGGCGATGTTCACGCTGGTCGTCTTCACCGTCGTCGTCGGCGCCACCACGTCGAGCGCCTTCCTGCACGCGGTCGACAACGTCGAAGAGTTCGGGGGCGGCTTCGACGTGCGCGCCGAAGTGGCGCCGGGCAGCCCGCTCGGCAATCCCGCCGCGGCGATCCGCCGCGCGCCCGGCCTCGACCCGCGCGACTTCGAGGTGGCGGCGAGCGGCTCCTTCGTGCCTGCGGACGCGCGCCAGGCGGGCACGCGCAAGTACGAGTCCTATCCGCTTCGCGGCTTCGACAATCGCTTCCTCGGCACGACCACCTACGGGCTGGCGTCGATGGCGACGGGCTACCGCTCGCCGCGGCAGGTCTGGGACGCGATGGCGCGCCGGCCGGACCTGGCGGTGGTCGACGCCCTGACGGTGCCGCGGCGGGCCAACTGGAACTTCGGTCCGCCGCCGCCCTTCCGCCTGCACGGCTTCCACCTCGAAGATCGCAGCTTCCGGCCGGTGCGGGTGACGGTGCGCGACCCGCAGACGGGCCGGCGCACGATGCTGACCGTGATCGGCGTCCTCAAGGACACGGCGCCGCTCGAAATGGCGGGGATCTGGACCTCGCAGAGGACGGCGCGGCAGGCCTTCGGCGCACGCGCGACGCCCACCAGCTACTGGTTCAAGCTCGCGCCGGGCGTCTCCCCGGGTACCACCGCCCACACACTCGAGCGGGCCTTCCTGGCGAACGGGATGGAGGCGAACTCGATGTCGAAGCTGCTGCGCGACGCGGTCGGCGCCAGCTACACGCTCAACTGGCTGTTGCTCGGGTTCATGGGACTGGGGCTGATCGTCGGCGTCGCCGCGCTCGGCGTGATCAGCGCCCGCTCCGTCGTCGAGCGCCGCCAGCAGATCGGCGTCCTGCGCGCGATCGGCTTCAGCCGCCGCATGGTCGAGCTGAGCTTCCTGCTTGAGTCCTCCTTCATCGCGCTGACCGCGATCGTCGTCGGCACGGCGCTGGGCCTCGCCATCGCCTACAACGTCATCCACGAATCCGCTCAGGAGGCGTCCTGGACGAACCTCTCCTTCGCCGTTCCCTGGCTCCACCTGGGCATCGTCTTCCTCGCCGTCTACGCCGCCGCCCTCCTCACCTCCCTCGCTCCGGCCCTCCGCGCCGCCCGCGTCTACCCCGCCGAAGCGCTGCGCTACGAGTGAGCAACGGCAGCCGGCCCCGTGCCTCCCGCCGGATCGACCGCCTCGCCAGTCGGCCCCCGGGCGGCGGCCCGGCTGCGCTGCCGCGCGCTACGCTCGAAAACCGCGGGGCGGTAGCTCAGTTGGTCAGAGCAGCGGACTCATAATCCGTCGGTCGCTGGTTCGAGTCCAGCCCGCCCCACTTACTTGAAGAGTTCTTCGATCGCCTCGCGGAATGACGCTGGGTCGATTGCGGGAAAGCGGTACAGCTCGGGTTCGATTTCCTCGAACCGTGCGCGGGCGTCGGCTGGGTCCACCAAGCCGCTATCGATCATCTCCCGCACGTCGCGGCGGTCCTGATCGTGACCTCGCTCCGCCTTCGCGAGTGCCTGGGCGACCGGATCGAAGTGGTGAAAGGCGAGCTTGCCCTCCCTGCGAATCAACGGGCTTCGATCCTCCCAGCCTTCCGGAAGTGGAATGAAATCCGACGGTGATGCCAACTCGACGTTGAGGTTCAGCTCCTCCTTGAGACGAGGTATCTCGCGAAGGAGCTCATCGCGGTCCGGGACGAGCTTGATATCCACGTCGATGGTCGTGTCTCGCCAGCCTTCGAGGACTGCGGTTGCGCCGCCCGCGAGGTAGACACGCCCCTTCTCGCGGGCGACCTGGCCCAGCTCCCGCATAAACCGGTCGATGCGCGTCGAGTCCGCTAACTCGCGCATGCAGCCGCTCGCTCGAAGCTGACGAGCCGACGGATCAGAGCGTTGTAGGAGGAGTGGGCGGCGTTGCCTCTCTCGTGCGCCAGCAGCAGATAGAGCTTGTGCTCGGGCGCGGGGATCGGCGTCGACAGCTCGATGCCCACCGATCGCAGACGCGGCGCGCCGATCGACACCAGCAGCGCCTCGGTCGATTCACGCCCCGCCCTCAGGTCTTCGACGCCCTGTTGGACGAGGTCGGCGGCCGGAAGGGCTTTCAAGTTGGCGGAGGCCGTGTCCACGAGGCCGAGGTTAACGACGTGCGCGGCTGATCCATGAATGGCGTCCCCGCGGCTGCGCGGCGGCTCTGCCCACGCGACAGCCGCTCAGTCGAGCCGGATGCGGGGCAGGATGCGCTCCAGCCAGCTCGGCAGCCACCAGTTCCAGGGCCCCGCGAGCTTCATGATCGCCGGGACCAGGAGCAGGCGGACGAGGGTGGCGTCGAGGATGACCGCCATCGCCAGGGCGAAGCCGAACTCCTTCAGCTCCAGAACGTCGGCGACGAGGAAGCAGCCGAAGACGGCGGCCATGATCGCGGCGGCCGCGACGATCGGCCGGGCGGTGTGGGCGATCCCGGTTGCCACCGCGTCGTCGTTGTCGTGCGTTTTCAGCCACTGCTCCTGCATGCGGCGGATGAGGAAGACCTCGTAGTCCATCGAGAGGCCGAACAGCACCGCGAAGACGATGATCGGGAGGTAGACCTGCAGGAAGCCGACGCTGGTGAAGCCGAACAGGCCGGACAGGTGACCGTCCTGGAACACCCAGGTGGTCAGCCCGAAGGCGGCGGCGGTGGCGAGCAGGTTCATCAGCACGGCCTTGAGCGGGATCAGCAGGCTGCGGAAGATCAGCAGCAGGTAGAGGAACGACAGCGACAGGACGATCGCCAGGACCCACGGCAACTTGCCGAGCGACTCTTCCCCCAGGTCCTTGAACTGCGCGGTCTCCCCACCCACCAGCATCTGCGGACCGGCTGTCGCGGTGTATTTGGGAATGACCTCGCCGCGCAGCTCTTCGACCAGTTCCGTGGCCTCGGTCGAATCGACCGGGGCGCTGGGAACGACGGTGACGATGGTGCGGTTCGAGCCGTTCCCGACGTTGACGGTCTGAGCGAGCACCGTTTCCGCCTTCGGCTCCTGTTCCAGCCGTGCCAGCGCCTGCGGCGAGACCTGCCCCGTCGTCTGTCGCAGCAGCGTGGAGATCGAAAAGGCGCCGGCCACCCGTGGATCCTTCGACGTGGACCGCGTGAATTCGTCGATCGTCGACAGGTCCCTGGCGCTCAGCGGGCCGCTGCCCTGATGGGAGGCCACGATCTGGACCGGTGACATCACGCCCGGGCTGAACGAGCGTTCGAGGACGAGCGCGGCCTTCCCCGAGGGCTTTTCGGAAAGCGCGGACATCCCGAGGTCGATGCCGACCTCGAGCCCGAACAACGGCAGCGCGAACAGGATCAGGAGCGCTACGGCGGGAATGGCCAACCAGGGGTGGGCGAGAACGGTGCGAGCCCACCTCTCCCAGCCGCTGGGATGGTCGGGCGCCTCCTCATGGCTCCCGGCCGGCTGCCAGTGTCGCGGCAGGCCCCACCGATCGACGCGATCGCCAAGCGCCCCCAGCAGCGCCGGCAGCATCGTCCATGCGGTGACCAGGGTGCACGCCACCACCAGCACCGCGCCCAACGCGATGCCGCGGAACAGCGGCGAGTTCACCAGGAACAGCGAGAACAGCGAGATGATCACGATCGTGCCGGAGAAGAGGATGGTCCGGCCGCTGGTCGTCATCGCGGCGCCCACCGCGGTCGGGACCGGGTCGGAGCGGCCCTCCTCCCGCGCCCGGACGAGCTCTTCGCGGAAGCGGGTCAGGACGAAGAGCGAGTAGTCGATCGAGACCCCGACGCCGATCATCGTGACGATCGAGAGCAGGAAGGCGTCGGCTTCGAATCCCAGCGCCAGCACCAGGATCGAGAGAGCTCCCAAGGTGGCCGTGATGCTGATGACCGCGGTGAGGAGCGGGACGGAGGCGGCGACCACCGCGCCCAGCGCCAGCAGAAGGACGATGAACGCCACCGGGACGCCGAACGACTCGGCCCGCTCGACGTCCGCGTTCTCCACTTCGGTGACGTCGTTGGCCGAGGGCGAGTAACCGGTCAGGTTCGCTTCGACAGGGCCCGCCCCCGCGGCCGATCCGATCGCGTCCTGGATGCTTTCGGCCCGGTCGGCGCGCTGTCGGTCGTCCCCCGACAGCCCCACGGAGGCCAGAGCCGCGTGCCCGTCCGCGGAGACCTGGCCCTGCGCGCCCGGGTCGGTGGGCCCGAGCACGGAGACCACTCCATTCTCGCCGCGGACATCGGCCAGAACCCGGTTGACCACCTGGAGGTAGGCGGCATCCCTGATCGTCAGGGTCTTGGAGTCGAAGACGACCACGTCCTGCTCGGCCCCCGCAGCGGGGAACTGGGTTTCCATCAGATGGGTGACTTCGGCGGAATCCGAGCCGGTGACGCTGTAGTCCGACGGCACCAGCGCCGACAGGAGGCGCGGATAGGAGATCGCGGAGGCGACCAGCACCAGTGCCCAGACCGCCAGCACCCACCACCGGCGCCGGGCCGCCCAGACGCCCCACCTCACCGCCAGCGAGGGTCGTGAGCGACGAGGCTTGTCGCCTCTCGGCTTCGAGACCGTGATCGAGCCCATGCGGACACCCTCTTTCCGAGCCTGTATCGGCCGTTCGTCGGGTCAATGCTCCTGCCCGACCCCAGGTCGCGCATCCGGTCCGATTACGGAGACTCGACTCGTATAAGGCACCGCCCGCCTGTCTCCACGCGAGCGGGGGAGGACGTCGACTGGCGGCTAATCCGCCGCCGGGGCTGCGCTCGGCGCCGGGACGGCCTCTTCGATCAGGTCGGCGGCGAGGGCTTCGACGACGCGGGGGTCGAACTGCGTGCCCGCATAGAGGCGCAGCTCGGCGAGGGCCTCCTCGACGCTCATCGGGGGCCGATAGGGCCGCGCCGAGGTCATCGCGGCGAAGGCGACGGCGACGGCGATGATCCGCGCTCCAAGTGGGATCGCCTCGCCGGCCATGCCGTCCGGGAGGCCGCTGCCGTCGAAGCGCTCGGAGCTGGACCGGACCAGCCTCGCCACGGAGGCCAGGCCGGGCGCCACGCCGATGATCCGCTCGCCTTCGACGGTGTGGTTGCGGACCATCGCGGTCTCGATCTCGCCGAGCGGCGTTTCGCGTTCCTGCACCGACTCGGGCACGGCCAGCATGCCGACCTTCTGCAGCTCGGCGGCCAGCGCGATGTCGTCGATCTCCCCGCTGCCGACCCCGAGCCGCCGCGCCAGGGAGATCGCCCTGTAGGCGACGACCCGCAGGTGATCGTCGAGCTCCGGGCTGCGGGCGGTGAGGACGGCCTTCAGCACGGCGTGGGCCTGGCGGCGGGCGGAGCGATGCTGACGCCGTTTGTGGGCCGCGAGGCGCTGCCCGGCGAGCTGTATGGCGAGCTCCGGCTCCGCCGCCTCGTCGGGGATCGCGACCTCGCCGTAGGAGTGGCCGAGCGCAACCTCTCCGTCCTCCTCTCGCAGCGAGGCGGTGACGGCGAGGACGATCTCGCCGAGCTGCCGCCCTCCCGCCGGGACGAGCGCGGCGAGCCGGCTGCCGTCGCCGCGGTAGGCGCCGCCGCCCAGCGGCGCCACCGCCTCGACCAGGCTCTCCGCGAAGCGGCGCAGGGCCTGGTCCCCAGCCGCGTAGCCGAAGCGATCGTTGTAGGCCTGGAGTCCGTCCAGCTCGAGCAGCACCAGCACCCGCGTCTCGCCGGGCGCCGCCAGCGCCGCCCAGACGTCGGCCTGGAGCTGGTGCCGCGTCTGCAGGCCCGTCACCTGGTCGCTGAGCTTGCTTTCGTGTTCCCGCTGGAGGACTTCCGACTGCCTGCGGATCGTCTCCAGCATCCGCACGAAGACGGCGACGATCAGCGCCAGCGTCAGCCAGAAGACGACTTCGTTGACGCGCTGCTGGAAATGGTCGTAGACGAGCAGCGCCGTCGCCAGCACGGCGAACGCCGCCGGGCCGACCAGCGACCGCCAGGTCCCGGGCCCCAGCACGAGGGTTCGCAGCCGCTCCAGGAGGTCGATCGCCCACCAGCGTAGGCCGCCGCTCGGCGCGATCTCGCCGGGCTGAGCCGGGTTCCAGCCCGGGGCGGATCCGTTCACACCTGACACACACGCTTCATCGGCCGGGCTGGACGATCGGGCGAGGGCGGTGGACGTTTGGTCGAAACGTTTCCCCGGCACGACCGGGGCCCGGCGGCCGGGGGCTCGCCTATGATCGCGCCGTGATCGGCCTGATCGCCCTCAACCTGGCTCGCAACCGGGGGAGGACCGCGCTGACGGCCGCCGGGATCGCGATCGGGGTCGCGACGATCGTCGCCCTGCTCTCTCTCACCCAGGGCCTCAAGCAGAGCGTCGGCGGGCTCAGCAACCTCGGCGGCGCCGACTTCGGCATCTTCCAGAGCGGGGTCGCCGACCCGACCGCCTCGGTCCTGCCCGAGGCGATCATCCCGCGGGTCGAACACCTGCCGGGCATCAAGGCCGCGGCGCCGATCCAGCTCGTCACCGACGCGATCCCCGCCTCCCCCTCGGCAATCGTCTTCGGAGCGCGCCCGCACAGCTTCGTGATGGAACGGCTGGTGCTGACGGCGGGGCGGTTCGCGCGCGGCAACGAAGCGATGGTCGGCGAAGAGCTGGCGGGCCGGCTGGGTCTGAGGCCCGGCGGCGAGGTCGTCCTCAAGGGGGAGCGCTTCCCGGTCGCCGGCGTCTACCACGCGGGGGTGGGGTTCGAGGACGCCGGCGTCGTGGTGCCGCTTCCGGTCGCCACGCGGCTGGCCGGCGGGCGCAGCGGCGTGACGACGATCGCAGTGACGCTTCGCCCGCAGGTCTCGCAGGAATCGGTGGCCACGGAGGTGCAGCGCGCCTTCCCCGGCACCATGACGATCTCCAACCCGGGCGAGGCGGCGCGAGCCAACCCCGCCTTCGAGATCGTCACCAAGGCGGTGCTGGTGATCGCCGTCCTGGCGCTCGTCCTCGGGGCGATCGCCGTCACCAACACGATGGCGATGGCGGTGCTCGAGCGCCAGCGCGAGCTGGCGCTGATCGCCGCGATCGGCTGGAGCCCGCGCCAGGTCGCCTCGCTGGTGATCGGCGAGGGAGCCGGCGTCGGGCTGATCGGCGCCGCCCTCGGCGTCGGCGCCGGGATCGCGGTCAGCCGGCTGATCGTCAGCCTGCTCTCCGCGGAAGCCTTCGTCAGCCCGGAACTGACCCTCTGGGGCGTGGGGCGGGGGTTCCTGATCGGGCTGGCGATCGGCGTGCTGGGCGGGATCTACCCCGCCTGGCGGGTCACCCACCGTCCCCCGGCCGAGCTCTTGGGCCGCTTCTAGCGGGAGGGCGCGCCCTCGCCCACGATCGCCCCGTCGACCATCCGCACGACGCGGTCGGCGCGGTCGCCGAGCACGCGGTCGTGGCTGGCGATCACGAGCGTCATCCCGCGCCGCTCGCGGGCCCGGTCGAGCAGCGCCAGGACGAGGTCGCCGCTCTCGGAGTCGAGCGAGCCGGTCGGCTCGTCGGCGAGCAGCAGGCGCGGCTCGTTGACCAGCGCCCGCGCCACCGCGACCCGCTGGCGCTCGCCTCCCGAGAGCGTCGCGGGGCGCTCCTCGGCGCGCTCGCGCAGGCCGACCTCGGCGAGCAGCTCGAGCGCGCGCCGCCGCCGCTCGGCGCGGGGCACGTGGGCGGCGATCAGCGGCAGCTCGACGTTCGCCCGCGCGGTCAGCATCGGCAGCAGGTGGTGGAGCTGGAAGACGAAGCCGACCGTGTCGCGCCGGTAGGCGGACGGCTTCTCGAGATCGGTGACGGAGACCCCGTCGACCAGGACGCGGCCCGAGTCGGGGCGCTCGATCGCCGCGATCACGTTGAGCAGGGTGCTCTTGCCGCAACCCGAGGGCCCGGTGATCGCGACGACCTCGCCGGGCGCCACCCGCAGCGAGACGTCGCGCAGGGCGCGGATGCGGCCGGCGAACGTCTTCGAGACCCGCTCGACCTCGATCGCCGCGCCGGTCGCGGGGGCCGGCGGCGGCGCGGCCGCGCCGTGGGTGTCGGGGGTAGCGCTCAGCGCCTCACCACGACCCTGTAGTCGAGCTTGCGCGTCCCCAGCGGCGTCGTGACGACGGCGCGAAAGGTGAGAGGGATGCCGAGCGAGCGCGCCGGCCAGCGGATCGTGTCGTGGAAGACCCCCTTGAACCGGTAGTGGGAGCGGTGCGCCACTACGGCGCCGGCAAAGAGATACTGGTAGCGGACCTCGGCCCGCAGCGGCTCGCCGTGGGGGCCGCGCGCGCGGATCGCGATCGGCCACGGTGCGCCGGCGACGGGCCGGTGGCCGGGGGCGGAGAGCGTCACCGTCGGCTGCGGCGACGGCTGCCGCGTCGTCGTGGCGCCGCCGCCCGCACCCGAGCCGCCGCAGGCCGACAGGCCCAGCGCCAGGGCGAAGGCGAGCAGTGAGGCTGAGGATCGCAGAGCCCGATCCTCGCAGGTGGCGCCGACGCCGTCCACGCGGGTGGCCCGGGCCGCCGACGGGACAGTTCGAGACCTCTCGTAGAATCGGCCGCCCGTCCGACCGAAGGAGCCCCGTGGAGCGCTGGACGCGCACCGTAATCGCCAATCGCAAGAAGATCCTCGTCGCCTGGCTCGTCCTCCTGGTTCTCGGCGGCTACGCGGCCTCCGGCCTCGGAAGCATGCTGAGCAACCGCTTCAGCGTGCCCGGCTCGGACGCCGAGCATGGCCTCGAACTCCTCAAGGAACGCTTCAACGAGCGCGGCGACGGCTCCTTCACCCTGGTCTTCCGGACCGATCGGCCGATCGCGCGCAGCGCCGCCTTCCGGCGGCGCGCCGCACGGGCCGCGGCGAAGGCCGCCTCGGTCGTCGACGGCGCTCGGCCGGGCCCTGTCCTGCTCGCCTCGCCGCGCATCGCCTACGCCCAGATCAACACGCCGCTGAACAACGCCGCCGCCTCCAACAAGGTGGCCGCGATCCGCGCGGCAACGCCTGCGACGGCGGGCGTCGAGACCTACCTGACCGGTTTCCCCGCGATCAACCACGACACGCGCGAGATCTACACCGCGGACCTCCACCGGGGCGAGCTGATCGCGCTCCCGATCGCCCTGCTCGTGATGGCGTTCATGTTCGGGACGCTGGCCGGGATCGCGGTGCCGCTCGCCTTCGCCGCGGTCACGATCCCCTCCACGCTGGGGGCAGTCTGGATCTTCGCCCACTTCATGACGATGGCGACCTACGTCGAAAACATCGTCGTCCTGATCGGCCTGGCGATCGCGATCGACTACTCGATGCTGGTCGTCTCGCGCTACCGCGAAGAGCTGGAGAAACACGACTCCACCCAGCAGGCGCTGGTCGAGGCGATGAAGACGGCCGGCCGGGCCACCCTCTTCTCCGGCGCCACCGTCGCCGTCGGCCTCGCCCTGCTCGTCTTCATGCCGCTGCCCTTCATGCGCTCGATGGGGGTCGGCGGCCTGCTCGTGCCGCTCTTCTCGATCGCCGCCTCGGCGACCTTCCTGCCGGCGCTGCTGGCCGTGATGGGAACCGGGGTGAACCGGCTGCGGGTGATCCCCAGTCGCGTCCTCGAGCACCGCGCCAGCGGCAGGCCCGGCGCCTGGAGCCGCCTCGCCCGCTCGATCATGCGCCATCCGGTCGCCTACCTGGTCGTCGCCGGCGGGCTGATGATCGGCCTGGCGCTGCCGGCCCTCGGCCTCCACCTGACCGGAGGCGACAACCGAGGCGTGCCGCTGACGAAGGAGGCGACGCGCGGCCTGGCGCTGCTGCGCTCGACGCTCGGGCCCGGCGCCCTCTCGCCGAACCAGATCGCGATCGACAGCGGGCGCCCCGGCGGCGCCTACTCGCCCCGAACCGTGGCGGCGGAGAGACGGCTGGTCGTCGAGCTGCGCCGCGACCCGCGGATCAATCCCGCGACGATCGTCTCGCCGTCGCTGCTGCCGCCGGGGCCGCGGGGACGGGCGCTCGCCGTCCGCAACAGCCTCGTCGACAGGAGCGGCCAGGTCGCGCAGATCCGGGCTTCCGCCAGGGCGGACTGGGGGACGAAGTCCGCCCAGAGCCTCGTCCACCGGATCAGGGACGCCTACATCCCGCGCGCCCGCTTCGGCGGCGCCGCGGTCATCCTCACCGGGGCGCCCGCCTTCGGGGTCGACTTCATCGAAACCGCCTACGGCGCCTTCCCCTGGCTGGTCCTGGCGGTGCTGGTCCTCTCCTACCTGGTGCTGCTGCGCGCCTTCCGCTCGCTCCTGCTGCCGCTCAAGGCGGTGATCCTCAACCTGCTCTCGGTCAGCGCCACCTACGGCGTCCTCGTCCTCGTCTTCCTGCACGGCGGCCACAAGCTGCTGGGGCTCGATGGCCTGCCGCAGATCGAAGCCTGGATCCCGATCTTCCTCTTCGCGATGCTGTTCGGCCTCTCGATGGACTACGAGGTCTTCCTGCTCTCTCGCATCCGCGAGGAGTGGGAAAAACGACACGACAACGAGGAGGCCGTCGCCTACGGCCTCGAGCACACGGGGCGGATCATCACCGCCGCGGCGCTGATCATGATCGCCGCCTTCTCCGGCTTCACCGCCGGGTCCTTCGTCGGCCTCCAGGAGTTCGGCATCGGTCTCTCCGCCGCGATCCTGCTCGACGCGACAGTCGTCCGCGCCATCCTGGTCCCGGCCCTGATGAAGCTGCTGGGCGACTGGAACTGGTACCTGCCGAAGCGCGTCGAGCGGCTCCTCGACCGCACCCGTGTCGTGACGGCAAGCCGATAGCCGTAACGAGATACGCACGGATATAGCGCGGAAGACGCGCGATCGGGGGCCGTTGGCATCTGCCTCGCTTGCCATGATCGGCGCCGCCCGTGAGCACGCCCACCGCCGTCCATCTGCACGCCCACAGCGAGTACTCGCTGCTCGACGGGGCCTGCAAGATCGACGCGATGGCGGCGCGCGCGGCGGAGCTGGGGCAGCCGGCCCTGGGCCTCACCGACCACGGCGTGATGAACGGCGCCATCGACCTCTATAAGGCCTGCGGGGTGCATGGGATCAAGCCGGTGCTCGGCCTCGAGGCCTACCTCGTCGACGACGTCGCGGCAATGAAGGAGCGGCCCAGGTACGAGCGCAACCACCTCACCCTGCTGGCAGAGAACGACACGGGGTTCGCCAACCTGGTCAAGCTCACCTCGGCCGGCTTCCTGGAGGGCTTCTCGCGCGGCAAGGCAAACGTCGACATGACGATGCTCGCGGCCCACGCCGAGGGCGTCATCGTCCTCACCGGCTGCCTCCAGTCGCGCCTCTGCCGCCGCCTCGTCGAGGAGCGGCCCGGCGACGCCCGCGCCCACCTCGACGACCTCGTCCAGGCCTTCGGCCCCGAGCAGGTCTACTTCGAGGTGCAGAAGAACGGGCTCGCCGAGCAGGACAAGGCCAACGAGGGCATCGTCCGCTTCGCGCGCGAGCTGGGCAGGCCGCTGGTCGGCACCGCCGACGTCCACTACCTGCGCCGCGATGACTTCGACAACCACGCGGCGCTGCTCTGCGTGCAGACCAAGTCGACCCTGGAGGCGCCGAAGCTCAGCTTCGACACCAACGAGTTCTACCTGAAGAGCTCCGAGGAGATGGCGGAGTCGTTCGCCGAGTGGCCGGAGGCGGTGGCGACGACGACCGAGATCGCCGCGCGCTGCGAGGTCGAGATCGAGCTCGGCAAGCTGCTGCTGCCGCGCTATCCGACCCCCGACGGCGCCGAGCCGGAGGAGATGCTCCGCCGTCTCGCCGGCGAGGGGCTGCGCGCCCGCTACGGCGAGCCGCCACCCGCCGAGGCGGTCGAGCGGCTCGAGTTCGAGCTCGGCGTGATCGAGGAGATGGGCTTCTCCTCCTACTTCCTGATCGTCTGGGACTTCGTCAGCTTCGCCAAGCGCGACGGCGTCGCGGTCGGCCCGGGGCGCGGCTCGGCAGCCGGCTCGATCGTCTCCTACTGCCTCGGCATCACCGACCTCGATCCGCTCGCCAACGACCTGATCTTCGAGCGCTTCCTCAATCCCGGCCGCAAGTCGATGCCCGACATCGACATCGACTTCTCGGTCCGCGGCCGCGAGCGGGTGATCCGCTACGTCGCCGAGAAATACGGCCGCGAGTCGGTCGCCCAGATCATCACCTTCGGCAAGATGGCGCCGCGTGCCGCCACCCGCGATGCGGCCCGCGTGCTGGGCTTCGACTACGGGGCCGGCGACCGGCTCGCCAAGCAGATCCCGGAGCCGATCATGGGCCGCAGCCCCTCCTTCGAGGACTGCCTGCGGCCCGGCCAGGAGCTGAAGCAGACCTACGACTCCGACCCCGACGCGAAGCGGATCGTCGACGTCGCCCGCGGCCTCGAGGGGATCATCCGCAACAACTCGATCCACGCCGCGGCTGTGGTGATCGCCGACCGGCCGCTGCAGGAGATCGTGCCCCTGCAGCTGGCCGAGGACCGCAGCGCCCCCGCCGCAGCCGGCGCGAACGGCAACGGGAGCGGCAAGGTCGAGCGCCAGTACAAGATCGTCACCCAGTACTCGATGGGGCCGATCGAGGAGATCGGCCTCCTGAAGATGGACTTCCTCGGCCTCCGCAACCTCGACGTGATCGAGGACGCGATCGAGATCATCGAGCGCTCGCGCGGCGAGCGGATCGACATGGAGAAGATCCCGCTCGACGACGCCAGCACCTACGAGATGCTCGCGGAGGGACGGTCGACTGGCGTCTTCCAGTTCGAGTCGGAGGGCATGCGCGACGCCCTGCGCAAGGTGGGGCCGACCGAGTTCGCCGACGTCGTCGCCCTCGGCGCCCTCTACCGGCCCGGCGCGATGGCCTACATCCCCGCCTACGCGAAGGGCAAGCGCGATCCCGCCGGCGTGCGCTACCCCGACCCGCGCCTGCGGGCGATCACCGAGGAGACCCACGGCTGCGTCATCTACCAGGAGCAGCTGATGGAGATCGCCCGCTCGATGGCCGGCTTCTCGGGGGCCGAGGCGGACGACCTGCGCAAGGCGATCGGCAAGAAGAAGCGCGACCTGATGGCGACGATGAAGGACAAGTTCATGCAGGGGCTGGCGGCGTCGGGGACCGCGCCCAAGGTCGCCCAGGATCTCTGGAAGCTCAACGAAGCGGCGGCCGACTACTCCTTCAACAAGTCCCACGCAGCCTGCTACGGGCTGACCTCCTACCGCACCGCCTACCTCAAGGCGAACTACCCGTCCGAGTACATGGCGGCGGTGATCTCCTCGGTGATGAACACCAAGGACAAGGTCCCCTTCTTCGTCAACCGCTGTGAGGAGATGGGGATCGAGGTGCTGCCGCCCGACGTCAACGCCTCCGACCACAGCTTCGTCGTCTCCGAGAAGGCGATTCGCTTCGGCCTCGACGCGGTCAAGAACGTCGGCCACGCCGCGGTCGAGGCGATCCTGCGGGCGCGCGAGGACGGCGAGATCGCCTCGATCTGGGACTTCTGCGAGCGGGTAGACGCCCGCGCCGTCAACAAGCGGGCGATCGAATGCCTGGTCAAGTGCGGCGCGCTCGACTCGACCGGGGCGACCCGCAGGGGGATGCTGGAGGCGCTGCCGGCTGCCCAGGCGGCCGGGCAGAAAGCGCAGGAGGACGCGCAGCTCGGCCAGGGCTCGATCTTCGACTTCGGCGAGGAAGCCGGCGGCGAGGCCTCCCCGGCCCGCCACCGGCCGCCGATCTCCGCCGCCGAGTTCGACCGCGCCGAGCTGCTCGCGATGGAGAAGGAGACGCTCGGCACCTACCTCTCCTCGCATCCCCTCTCCGAGGTCCGCGACGCCCTCAGCGCGCGGATCGACTGCACGCTGGCCGAGCTGGCCGGCAAGCCGGACGGCGCCTGGGTGACGGTCGGCGGGATCGTCGCCAACTGCAAGAAGATCCGCACCAAGAGCGGTTCGCAGATGATGTTCGCGACGCTCGACGACGTCGAGGGCCAGGTCGAGCTGATCGTCTTCAAGGCCGACCAGGCCGAGAGCGCCGCGGCGATCGTCCCCGACGCGGTGGTCCTCGTGCGCGGCCGGATCGACCACAAGGAGCGGGGCGAGACGAAGCTCGTCGTCCAGGAGGCGGAGCGCTTCGAGCCGGACGCGGAGGAGATCGCCCGGGCGAGCGCCGCTGCCAACATCCCGGCGGGCCCGTACGAGGTGACGATTTCACTCGCGGCTGTGCACAGCAGCCCGGAGCTCCTCGACCAGCTGAAGGACGTCTTCGCCCACCACAAGGGGGAGGCCGACCTTCACCTGGCACTGCGCCTCGCAGAAGGGGGCTTGAAGCTCCTGGCGGCGGGAGACGGCTATCGCGTCTCCCCGTCGAGCCGGCTCAACGCCGAGGTCGACCACCTGCTCGGATCGCAGGCGCTGGCCGCCTGAGACCCGGCCGACCGGTCCCTAGACTTCACTCATGCCGGCTACGCGCATCAAGGTGGGTGAGTGCCGTCAGTGCCGTTCCTTCTGCGACAAGATGATCGAGCCGCGCGGCTGCGTCGAGATGGGCTGCCGCTTCCTCTACAGCTACGTCGACATGCTCAGCGGCGTCCAGTACGTCGGCTGCATGCAGGGGGTCTTCGGGGCGAAGGTCGCGCTGGGCGCGGTGCTGGCGCCGGGCGGCTTCGGCGGCGTCAAGCAGACCGGCGAGGCGCTGCCGCACTGCCAGTTCAGCGTCGAGCAGGCCTATGCCGGCTCCGGCGAGGCCTATGCCTGCGTCAACCGCCGCTTCTTCGACTGCGCCGACGACGGCCCCGAGGGGCTGCGGGCCTTCGACCTGCGCGACTTCTGAGTCGAATCCCCCCTGGCCGCAATGGCGACACAGTTCGGTGTAGTATCGGTCGATGACCGATTCTTCCGCAGTGGCAGAGGCAGAGAAGGCCTTGGCAGAGGCAACCGGCAGCGACGGCGCCGCCTCCTCCGAGGGCCCCAAGTTCACCCTGGAGCTGAACCAGGACCAGAAGGACATCCGCGATTGGGTGCACGGGTTCGCCGAGCAGGTGGTGCGGCCCGCAGCCGCGGAATGGGACGAGCGCGAGGAGACGCCCTGGCCGATCATCCAGGAGGCCGCCAAGATCGGCCTCTACGGGTTCGAATCGCTGGGCCAGTTCTGGGCTGACGAGACCGGCCTGACGCTGCCGATCGCCAACGAGGAGCTCTTCTGGGGCGACGCCGGCATCGGCATGGCGATCATGGGCACCTCGCTCGCCGTCGCCGCGATCTTCGGGCAGGGAACCCCGGAGCAGATGGGCGAGTGGATCCCGCAGTGCTTCGGCAGCGCGGACGACCCCAAGGTCGCCTCCTTCTGCGCCTCGGAGCCGGACGCCGGCTCCGACGTCTCGGCGATCCGGACCAGCGCCAAGTACGACGAGGCCAAGGACGAATGGGTGCTGAACGGCCAGAAGGCCTGGGCGACCAACGGCGGCATCGCCGACGTCCACGTGGTGATCGCCTCGGTCGACCGCGAGCTGCGCTCGCGCGGCCACGCCGCCTTCGTGATCCCGCCCGGCACGAAGGGCTGCGAGCAGGGCGCCAAGGTCAAGAAGCACGGCCTGCGCGCCTCCCACACCGCCGACGTCCACCTCGACGACTGCCGCATCCCAGGCTCGTGCCTGCTGGGCGGCAAAGAGAAGCTCGACGTCCGTCTGGCGCGGGTCCGCGAGGGCAAGAGCGCCAAATCGCAGGCGGCGATGCAGACCTTCGAGGCGAGCCGCCCGACGGTCGGCGCGCAGGCGCTGGGCATCGCCCGCGCCGCCTACGAGTTCGCGCTCGAGTACGCGAAAGAGCGGCAGCAGTTCGGCCGCGCGATCGTCGACAACCAGGCGATCGCCTTCGCCCTCGCCGACATGAAGCTGGAGATCGACGCAGCCCGGCTGCTCGTCTGGCGCGCCGCCTGGATGGGGCGCACCGGCCAGAGGTTCGAGAACGCCGAGGGCTCGATGTCGAAGCTGAAGGCGGGCGAGGTGGCGGTCTGGGCGACCGAGCGGGCGATCCAGATCCTCGGCGGCAACGGTTACACCAGGGAGTACCCGGTCGAGCGGATGCACCGCGACGCGAAGATCTACACGATCTTCGAGGGCACCTCCGAGATCCAGCGCCTGGTCATCTCACGCGCGATCTCGGGCGTCCACGTCAGATAGCTCCGCGCTGCTTCAGGCCGGCGCGCCGCAGGCGCTTCGCCGCCTGGACCTCGGCCTTGTCCGGACCTTTCTTATGAGGGCCGGGGGTCTCCAGGGTTGCCGGCAGGCCCTCGAAGCGGGGCTCGGACAAGAACGCCATCAAACCTCGTTTGCCCATCTCGCCCTGACCGACGTTGGCGTGGCGGTCGCGGTGGGAGCCGAGCGGCGCCGCGGCGTCGTTGACGTGGACGCAGCGCAGGCGCTCCAGGCCCACCTTGGCGTCCGCCTCGTCCAGAACGGCCGCGAGGTGCTCGGCGTTGGTGACGTCGTAGCCCTGCACGAAGAGGTGGCAGGAGTCGAGGCAGAGGCCGAGCCGCTTGCCGCCGCCAGCCAGCTCGATCAGCTCCGCCGTCTCGTCGAAGTCGCGGCCGAGCAGACCTTTGTGGCCGGCAGTCTGCTCGAGCAGCAGCGGGCAGCTCTCGCTGTCCGCCAGCGCCGCCGCGATCGTCTTCGCGGCGCGCTTCATCGAGGGCCCCAGCGGCTCGCCTTTCTGCGCCCCCGGGTGCAGGACGACGCCGGCGGCGCCGATCCCGTCGCCGATCCGCAGCGCGTGCGTGAGCGAGGCCAGCGACTTGCGGCGCAGCTCGGGGTCCTTGCTGGCGCAGTTGATCAGGTAGACGGCGTGGATCACCACCGCTTCGATCGGCGAGTCGCCCATCGCCTCTCGAAACGCCGCAAAGTCCTCGGCGCCGTATTTCGTCGGCCGCCACATGCGCGGGCTCTGGTGAAAGACCTGGATCGACTCGCAGCCGAGCTCGACCCCGCGCCCGATCGCCTTGTCCAGCCCCCCGGCTGTGGAAACATGCGCGCCGATCAGCATGGGTTCGGCATCCTAGGGCGGGATCGAGCCATCGTGCGGCATGGCCCGAATCCCGCCTGATCGGGAGTGAGCCGCCGCTCAGGTCACGCAGATGGCCGTTGCGTGAAAGCTGGTCCCGTATAGACCTTCGTTCGCCACGCCCACGCTCCAGCCGTTTCCGCTCGCGAAGCTGAAGAAGACAGTGCCAAGAAACGGTCCGGCCCAGCCGCCGCTGACGACATGGGAGCCTGCGGGGCATTCAGCATGAGCGGCTTCGACCGAGCATTCGTATTCGTAGCCGCAGAGGTACGTTTCCGGACCTGCTACCTGCGTGATGGTGGAGAACGCTCCGGGCGGCCCCTGCGGTCCCTGCGCCCCGCGTGGACCTCGGAAGCCTCGCGGGCCGCGGCGAGCCCGGCTGACGCCGGCCTGCGGTGCCGCTCGCCTGCCTCGAAGCCGGGCCTTGCGCATGAGCGTCCTCTCGCGCTTCAAGAGCGCGTTCTGCATTGCGGGTCGACCGTTGAACAGCCCGGCCGCCTCGGCGATCCCCGCAAACGCGAGCATTCCGAGGGCAACCGCCAGGACGAGCTTGATCTTCACATTTCCCCCTTGGTGTCGCTGTGAGAAATCGCAGCATACCTGGAACACTCCAATAGCGTTCCTTTAGTGGGTTCCAGGTCCCAGGCTGCAGGTGATTCTGGGGGATTTGGGCAGCGAAACCGGCAAGCCGTTTACACCGGTTCGATCCCGCTGCGCACCCTGCGGTCCGTCTCGCCCCGCTGAAAGACTCGGAACGTGCCCAAGCAGCCGCGCAACTGGAATGACCTCGCAGGCCATGATCCGCAGACCAACGAGGAGCTTCGCGTCTGCGATCTCGTTGGACGTGGAGAGGAGATCCTCGGTGTGCGTCACAATCCAGAGCGTGCCAAGCGTTGGCAGGACTGGTGGAAAGAGCTGAGCGATGAACAACGAAGCCAATACACGAGAGCCCGCGGGCGTCGACCCCGAAGCCGCGGCTAAGGCCGAGGCACTTGTCGGCGAGGCCGACGAGCTGCTCGCCGACGCTTTCGCGCCAGGGCGCTGGCCCGAGGCAGAGGCCGCAGAGCGCTTCCTCTCCGAAGGCAAGCTCGACCGTGTTCTGGCGCTCTACGGCCAAGCAATGCGTCTTGACCCGAGCGAGCCCGCCTATCCGTGGAATCTCGCCTCGGCGATGAACCGCCTGGGTCTCAGCGATCTTGCGCTGGGATTCATCACGCGCGCAATCCATCTGGCGGCGGAGAAGGGAGAGCGCGAGTGGTCAGGACCGGATGCCCAGCTTGCGCTGGCCGAGGTGGCCATTGACGCCGGCGAGTACGACCTTGCCCTCACGGCGCTTGCCCACGCCCGAGCGGAGGATGAGCGCAGCCGGCACGATGGGCAGATAGAGATCTTGCTCAAGGAGGTCCGCAGCGAGCAGAGCGACCCCCGGCCGCACTCCTCCCTCGCCTCGTTGCTAGAGCAACTTCCGGCATAGCCGTCGCTTTCGGTCTCCACGCGTCGTCTTATCCGACTACTTGCCAGAGCCGGTTGCGGAGTAGTGCCCGCCGGCTGTGGAAACATGCGCGCCGATCAGCATCGTGCCTGAAGCCTCTTCCATCCGCCTGCGGTTTGCTCCCTCGCCCACCGGCGCACTTCACATCGGCGGCGCGAGGACGGCGCTCTACAACTGGCTCGAGGCGCGGCGGACGGGCGGCGAGCTGGTGCTGCGGATCGAGGACACCGACCGCGAGCGCTCCACCGCGGAGAACGTCGAGCAGATCCTCGACGCGCTGCGCTGGCTGGAGCTGGACTGGGACGAGGGCCCCGTCTCGCAGGCCTCCCGCACCGACCGCCACCGGGCGGCGCTGCAGCGGCTGCTCGACGCCGGCGCCGCCTACCACGACTCCGCCACCGCGAAGGACGTCGAGGCCTGGAAGGCGGCGCACGGGGCGGAGCGCGGCTACCGCGGCGAGCCGGTCGACGCGCCCGACGCGGCGATCCGCCTCCGCGTCCCGGACGATGGCGAGACGGTGGTGGAGGACCTGATCCGCGGCCCGGTCCGCTTCCCCAACCGCAGCTACGACGACTTCGTGATCGCCCGTGGCGACGGCTCGGTCCTCTACAACTTCGCCGTCGCGGTCGACGACGCCGAGATGGGCGTCACCGACGTGGTCCGCGGCGACGACCACCTCTCCAACACCCCCAAGCAGCTGCTCGTCCTCGCGGCGCTCGGCCACGAGCCGCCCCGCTACGCGCACCTGCCGCTCCTGCACGGGCCGGACGGCCGCAAGCTCTCCAAGCGCCACGGCGCCGCCTCGGTGCAGGAGCTGCGCGAGGCCGGCTACCTTCCCGCCGCGGTCCGCAACTACCTGGCGCTGCTCGGCTGGGGCGCCGACGACGACACGACCCTGATGTCCACCGACGAGCTGGTCGAGCGCTTCCGGGTCGAGGACGTCGGCCGCTCCGCGGCGATCTTCGACGAGCGCAAGCTGCGCTGGGTCAACGGCCGCTTCATGCGGGCGCTGCCGCTCGACGAATACACCGCCGCGGTGGCGCGACACCTGGGGCGCGAGCCGGATGAGCGGCTGCGGGCCGCCTGCGAGATCGTCCAGGAGAAAGCCCAGACGCTGGCCGAGGTGTGGCCGCTGATCCGCTTCCTCTTCGAGTCGCCGGCCATGGACGAGGAGGCGTGGCGCAAGGCGATGAAGGGCGACGCCCTGGCCCTGCTGGAGGCGGTGCGCGAGGCGCTGAGCGGCGCCGACGGCTTCGGCGCCGCGGCGGTCGAGGCCGTCCTGGCGCCGCTTCCCGGCCGGCTCGAGGTCAAGGCCGGCAGGCTCTACCAGCCGATCCGGGTAGCGATAACCGGCGGGCCCGTCGCGCCGGGCATCTTCGAAGCCCTGTCCGCGCTCGGCCGCGAGGAGTCGCTGGCGCGGATCGACGCGGCGATCGCGCGGCTGCAGGCGTAGAGGACAACGCCGGGGCGCCCGGCTCGACGCAGCGGACAAGGCCCGGTGAAGTCCTACGCATTAGTGATGAGGCGCAGGCTAAACCGTGCGTCCTCCACTGCCGATGAGCAGGGCGGGGAACACCGCGCCATGCCGCCGACGAAGCAAGAGAGCGATCAAGAGGTCAGGGTGGATGACGCTCGCGGGCAGCCACCCGCGCCGGGAGCCCGCCTCGCGGCCGCCTTCGAGGCGGCCGAGCGCTTTCCGGTTCTGATCGAGTCGCGTGCCCGGATACTGCGGGCAGCGACCGCCGAAACCGTTCGGGTCGGTGAGCTGGTGGAGACGGTCGAGTCCGACGTCGCCCTGACGATCGCCGTGCTCCGCTACGCAAACCGCTCCCGCGCCGGCGGCGGGGTGGGCGGCATTCCCGAGGCGATCGAGGTCCTGAAGCCGTCCGGGGTCCTGGCGATCGCCGGCACGGCGCCCGTGTTCGACTTCTTCGAGCCCAACGGCAGCGCCGCGCTGCGGCCGGAGCGCTTCCGGGTCCACGCCCTCGCCACCCAGCGGGCCGCCGAGCAGATCGGCCGCGCCATCGGTTGGTCGGAGCGCGACGAGCTCGCGGTCGCGGCCCTCCTGCACGACATCGGCCGGCTCGTGATCTCCAGCCTCCACCCGGGCCAGAGGAGCTACCTCGAAGCCGTCACGCGCAGCCCGGATCAGCGGATTCGCGAAGAACGCGACCAGCTTGGCATCGACCACGCCCTGGTGGGCGGCGTACTGGCGCGGCGCTGGAACGTGCCGCAGCGGATCGCCGTGGCGATCGAGCGCCATCACGCCGAGGACGCCGATGGCCTGGCCGCGGTGGTGGCCGTCGCCGACATGGCGGCCCACTGCGCGCAGGGCGAGGCGGTGGCGCCGGAGCGACTGCGCGAGGCGGCGCAGCGATGCGGCCTCGGCTCCGACGCCCTCCGCGAGCTCCTCTACGAGCTCCCCTGCGCGCGCCGAAACGGCCGGCGCGTCAGCGAGCCCTGCCCGCTCTCGACCCGCGAGCTGGACGTCCTCAGGCTGCTCTCGGAAGGCATGGTCTACAAGCAGATCGCCGGCGAGATGCAGCTCTCGGTCTCGACCATCCGCACCCACCTGCACAACGTCTACGGCAAGATCGGCGCCGTCGATCGCGCCCAGGCGGTGCTGACCGCCCGCGACAGAGGCTGGATTTAGCGCTACTCGACCAGCGACTCGCGCAGGGCGATCGCGACGGCGTGGGTGCGGTTGCGGGCGTCGAGCCGGGCGACGGCGTTCTTGGTGTGGGTCTTGACGGTTTCCTCGCTCAGCCCCAGCTCGCGCGCCGCGACCGTCGTCGACTCGCCGTTGGCGAGCAGCTGGAGGATCTGGCGCTGGCGCCCGGTCAGCTTGCCGCGGCTTCCCTTCGGGGGCACCGCGGGGTCGACGAAGCTTTCCTGGGCGAGCGCGGCCCGCACGGCGCGTCGCATCTCCTCGGCGCCGGCGGTGCGGGCGACGTAGGCCGTCGCGCCGGCCTGCAGGGCGGCGTTGGCGATGTGGCGCTCGGGCCGCTCGCCGTGGGCGACGATCCCGAGGCCGGGCTCGACCTTGCGCAGCGCCCGGATCGCCTCCTGGCCGCCGAGGGCGTGACCGTCCTCCGCCGCGCGCCGGCGCAGCTCGACGACCGCCACGTCGAAGCTGCCGATGTCGCGGACCAGCTCCAGGGCCTCGCTGCGGCTGGCGCTCTCGTGGACCTCGAAGCCGTCCTCCAGCGCCCTCCGCAAGCCGATCCGGACGAGCGGGTGGCCGTCGATCACAAGGCAGTGTGGGCGTTCGCTCAGGACTGCTTCCGATCCGTCGGGGTCAGGCCGGTATCTCCCGCCTGCTCGGGAGCTCGGCGATCCGATCCTAGCCGAGCCGGGTCCGGATCGTGCGGTAGAAAGGTCGCGTGATCTCGATCACCTCGAAGTCGCGCTACGCGGTCGTCGCGATGGCGGAGCTTGCGCGCTCGGGGGAGCGGCCGGTGCCGATCAAGGAGCTGGCGGAGCGGCGCGGCATCCCGGAGCAGTTCCTCGAGCAGCTCTTCTCGACCCTGCGCCGGGCCGGCCTGCTGACCAGCCACCGGGGGATGCGCGGCGGCTACACGCTCGCCCGCCCGGCCGAGGAGATCACGGTGCTCGAGGTCGTCCAGGCCCTCGACGGCAAGATCGGCCAGGAGGCCGACGAGGCGGGAGGGATCTGGGCCGAGGGGGTCACGGCGCTGCGCAAGGTCTTCGGCCAGACGACGATCGCCGAGGTCGCCCACCGCGAAGCCGAGGAGGCCGGCTCGGGGATGTACTGGATCTGAGCCACGCCGCTTGGGTATTCGGGTTTGGCTTGTTAAAGCAGTTTCTCATCCAGCTGAATCCGGTTATTCCGGTCTGACTGGCGCACAGGCTGTCGACTCAGGACTGCAGTCTCTTCGCCCCTCGCGCCGGTCGACCCGTCATGCTTAACAAATGGCTCGCGCTGATCTTCTGATTCACCTGGTTCGGGCGGCAAAGGAGAAGGATGCCCCCGAGCTTCGCCGCACCGTTGAGTCGATGATCGCCGAGGAGCGCGATAAGCAGCACCATCTGCTCGCTGAGCGCTTAGAAGAGGCGCTTCGAGCCGTGCCCATCGGGAATGGAGATACCGCTCCGGAACCCCAGCAGGGATTTTCCGTTGTGAAGCCGGAGTATCAGCTGAATGACCTACTGCTCTCCGAGAGCAACAGGCAGGCGATCGAGGAGCTTGTCGAGGAGCAGCAGCGGGCCGAGGTGCTGCGGGCCCATGCACTAGAGCCGCGGCATCGCGTGCTGTTGACCGGTCCTCCGGGAAACGGCAAGACTTCGCTGGCCGAGGCGATCGCCGAGGCCCTCCTGCTGCCGCTGGTCGTCGTTCGCTACGAGGAGGTAGTGGGCAGCTATCTCGGCGAGACGGCTGCGCGCCTGGCGGCAGTGATGCGGTTCGCGCGCACTCGGCGCTGCATCCTCTTCTTCGATGAGTTCGATGCCCTCGCGAAGGAGCGCGGCGATGAGCATGAGACAGGCGAGATCAAGCGGGTGGTCAGTTCGCTGCTGCTTCAGGTCGATGCCCTACCGAGCCACGCCATCGTAGTCGCCGCCTCAAACCATCCCGAGCTACTCGATCGTGCGGTTCACCGTCGCTTTGAGATTCGACTTGAGCTACCGTTGCCGGGACGGGCTCAGCGGATCGCGTGGTTCGAGCGGCTTGCCGCTTGCTTGGATGAACCGCTTGGGATCGGCGGCGAGACCTTCGCGCGCAAGACGGTCGGGGCAAGCTACTCGCAGCTTCAGGATCTCGCTGATGATGTCAGGCGTCAGCATGTGCTTCGCCCGGGCGTATCGTTGCGCCGACTTGTCTCAGATCGCTTGGCCCGCTGGCGCGAAGTGAGCGCACTAGAGATACATGCCTAGTCTCCCCGCGCTGCCCCTCGCGGCTCCCCAGCGCCGCGACCGTACTACCAGGCAGACGCCGCGTCCGCGTCTGGAGGGACCAGGCGCAGAGGTTCAGGCCGGCCGGCTAGGACCTTCACTGCAGCGGCTCTCCCGCGCTTTTGAGGCTGGTCGGCTGGCTATCGATAGCGATCCAAGCGGGCTGGAGCCTGAGCAGATCCTCGTGATGGAAATCGCCGGTGAGCTCAACGATTTTGTCAATGCAGTGGGCCGCGTTCCTGGGCTCGAGTTCCTCGCTGAGGAGTTGGAGGACAAGGTTGAGCCCGACGAGTTTGCTGCGGTTGATCGCGACGGTAAGCGACATGGCTACCGGCGTGAGCTGTTCTTGGTCGCAAGCGACTACACCGCTTGGCAGCAGCTACTGAGCCTTTGGGAGCGCTTTCAGCGCAGCGAGGAGTTCCCCTATGGGCTGACACAGTTCCGGCATCTCTTCAGCCGTCTGCTTGTTCTCCGCCCCTGGGACGATCGTGACCGCCTTGAGCGCTCCGGTGCGCTAGATGCGTGGCGGCAGGAGCTGGCAGACCTCGATGAGGAGCCGGTCGAGTTTGAGGCCGAGTTGTGGCTTCGACGCGACTCCACTCGCCGAGCCTCTGCGGTCGAGGGCGTGCGTGCTGACCTACAGGCCGTCGGCGGCGAGTTGGTGGCCGAGACTGTGCACGAGGGTATTGGCTATCACGGGGTGCTCGGACGGGTTCCCGCAAACCTGCTGCGCTTGGCTGTTGAACACCGCGAGGTGCAGTGGCTTCGGACCGGGGCCGTGCGCTTCTTTCACGCGGTTGGTCAAATCGCTGCCGTCGGACCAGGTGAAGAGTCGACGACAATTGTCGATGTCTCCACAGGTGCAGCGACGGAGGCTAGGGCACCACGGGTTGCGCTCCTCGATGGCGTGCCGCTCTCCAACCACGTCTCGTTGGCTGGGCGGGTTGTGCTCGACGACCCCGATGGTTGGGAGGCACTCACGCCGGCGCGTCGGCGGGTCCACGGCACCGGTATGGCCTCGCTCCTTCTGCACGGCGACATGAGTGCCGAGAGTCAGCCACTTCGTGCTTCCATCTACATGCGGCCGATTCTCAAAGCCGACGCGCCGAGCTGGGTAGCGGGCGAAGTCCGTGAGGAGCTGCCTCGCGATCAGCTGCCGGTCGATGTCGTGCAAAGCGCAGTTGCACGACTTTTCGAGAACGAAGCGGTAGCGCCAGATGTGCGGGTAATCGTCCTCGCGGTCGGCGACGCGGTTCAGCAGTTCGATCGCTTCATCAGTCCACTCGCCCGTCTGCTGGACTGGCTCTCGGATCGTTACAACGTCCTGATCATCGTCTCGGCCGGTAATCAGCTCGGTGACCTGGAGCTACCGAGCGATATCGATATCGACGATCCACAGGAGCTTCAGCACGAGATCCTCTGTGCACTGCAGCGTGAGGCGCCGATGCGCCGCCTGCTGGCGCCAGGTGAGTCGGTTAACGCGGTTACGGTCGGCGCTGCCCACGGCGACGCTTCAGAAGCGGTGGTGGACGGTGGCCGGCTCGACCCGATCCTTGTCTCCGACCTCCCCAACGTTGTCAGCTCACTCGGCTCGGGGGTGCGGCGGTCGATCAAGCCCGACGTTCTCTTCCCTGGTGGACGCCAAACCCTGCAGGTCGAGCCCTCCGACGAGGCTGAGCCTCACAGGTTTAGCGTTTCTGTAACTCGCCGTCCCCCCGGCGTGAAGATGGCGACGGTAGGCGCTGAGGCCGGAAACCTCAGGGCCGGTTTCTATGCAACCGGGACCAGCGTCGCAACCGCCCTGGCTGGGAATAGGGCAGGTCGGCTACTCGAAGAGCTAGATCACCTGCGGTCGGTTTACGGAGAGAGAATCGCCGGTCCTGAATTCGATGCGGTGCTATTGAAGGTCGCCCTAGTCCATCGGGCGGGGTGGGGTGCTGCCCATGCCTTGATAGACGGCTGCCAGGAGGACCTGGGGAGAGGGCGCTCCCGTACGGCGGTAGCGCGACTGATCGGTTATGGCAATGCCGGTTCTGAAGGCTCGCTCGTCTGTGACGAGCACCGCGCGACCGCGGTGGGTGCAGGCAGGCTTGTCGATGGCAAAGCCGACGTGTTTCGCCTGCCGCTACCGGCAAGCCTCGCCTCGCAGACCACACAGCGTCGAGTGACCATCACCCTCGGGTGGATTACCCCGATAAACGCTACACATCGCCGCTACCGACGCGCCGCGCTGAAGGTCGAGGCGACCGGGTTTCCGACGTTTCTCGGTCGCCGCTCTGATGCCGATGACAAATCCGTCGCTCGGGGAACGCTTCAACACGAGGTCTTTGAGGGAGACCGGGCGACGCCGTTCCCGGCTGGGAGCGCGATCGAGCTGGTCGTCTCCTGCCGCGAGGACGCGGGCAGTCTGAGCGTTTCGGTTCCCTACGCCCTCATGGCCACGGTCGAGGTGGCTGGGTCGGTGCAGCTACCGATCTATGAAGAGGTTCGTGAGAGCCTCGCCGTGCCGATCCAGGTTCGCGCCCGATGACTGGCGCACCAACTGGCGCATAGGTGGCGCACGATGACGGCAGACAGCTCTAGGAAGCCACTTTCCATCCCACGCTCGTGGATGTGTTTCATCTGATGCGGATCGGGGCGGAGGCTTCGGCGGTCGTCGGCGACACGCCGCTGGTCGCGCTGCGGCGGCTCGGCGAGGGGCTGGGGGCGGAGGTCTGCGCGAAGCTCGAGTACTTCAACCCCGGGGGGTCGGTGAAGGACCGGATCGGGGTGGCGATGATCGACGCCGCCGAGCAGGATGGGCTGATCGAGCCCGGGCCGCTCGGTGATCGTCGAGCCGACCAGCGGCAACACGGGGATCGCCCTGGCGATGGTCTGCGCGGCGCGGGGCTACGAGCTGATCCTGACCCTGCCGGAGGGGATGAGCCGGGAGCGGGCCAAGCTGCTGCGGGCCTACGGCGCCGAGGTGCGCGAGACGCCGTCGCTCGGCGGGCATGGCCGAGGCGGTCGAGCTGGCCGAGGAGATCCGCGAGCAGCGCAAGGGGTTCATGCCGCAGCAGTTCTCCAACCCCGCCAACCCGGAGGTCCACCGCCGCACCACCGCCGAGGAGATCTGGCGCGACACCGACGGCGAGGTGGGCGCCTTCGTCGCCGGGGTCGGGCACCGGCGGCACGATCACCGGCGTCGGGCGGATGCTGCAAGCGAGCGCAGCCCCGAGGCGCTGGTCGTCGCGGTCGAGCCGGCGACCTCGCCCGTCCTCTCCGGCGGCCCGCCCGGCCCGCACAAGATCCAGGGGATCGGCGCCGGCTTCGTCCCCGACGGTGCTGGACCGCTCGCGTGATCGACGAGGTGATTGCGGTCTCCGACGAGGACGCGCTGGAGACGGCGCGCCTCGCCGCCGCGCCGCGAGGGCATCCTGGCCGGGATCTCCGCCGGGGCCAACATCAAGGCGGCGCTGGAGGTCGCGGCGCGGCCGGAGCTGGCCGGGAAGCGGGTCGTGACGATCGTCTGCGACTCGGGCGAGCGCTACATGTCCCTACCCTTCTTCGCACCATGAGCGCGCTCGAGGCGAGTGGCTCGGGAGGTCCGGGCGGACGTCGCCGCGGCGCGCGACCGCGACCCGGCGGCGCAAGGACGTCTCGACCTTCGAGATCCTCACCAGCTGGGCGGGGGTGCAGGCGCTGCTCGCGCACCGCGTCGCCCACGCGCTGCTCGAGGCGCGGGGTGCCCCTGGCGCCGCGCGCGATCGCCTACCTGAGCCGGGCCGTGACCGGGGTCGAGATCCACCCGGCCGCCAAGATCGGCGCCGAGTTCTTCATCGACCACGGCTCGGGTGTGGTGATCGGCGAGACGGCGGAGATCGGCGAGCGGGTGACCCTCTACCAGGGGGTGACGCTGGGCGGCACCGGCTTCCAGCGCGGCAAGCGCCACCCGACGCTGGGCGACAACGTCACCGTCGGCTCCGGCGCCAAGCTGCTCGGGCCGATCGCGGTCGGCGACGGGGCGAAGATCGGCGCCAACACGGTCGTCGTCGAGGACGTGCCGCCCGGCCTCGACGGTCGTCGGCAACCCCGGCCACCCGGTCAAGGTGGAAGGGAGGCGGGTCGAGGGCCCCGACGCCGACTGGATCCACCTGCCGGACCCGATCGCCGAGGCGATCAAGGCGCTCTCGGAGCGGATCGCCGCGCCTGGAGCGGCGGATCGCCCAGCTCGACGGCGGCGGCGGGGCGGACGGCGAGGAGACCGAGCTGCGACCCCGCACCGGCCGCTCCTCGGCCGGCGGCTGAGCCTCCGCGCCCGCCTCTATTCTCGGAGGCGGTGCTCGAAGGACCGACGCAGCCCCGACCGAGCCCGGCGCCGACCGTGTCGAGCGGCTGCTGGCCGATCTCAACGAGCCCCAGCGCGAGGCGGTCCGCCACGGCGAGGGGCCGCTGCTGGTCCTGGCCGGCGCCGGCTCGGGCAAGACGCGGGTGCTGACCCACCGCATCGCCTACCTGCTGGCGACCGGCGCCGCCCGTCCCGGCGAGATCCTCGCGATCACCTTCACCAACAAAGCGGCGGACGAGATGCGCGAGCGGGTCGCGGCGCTGGTCGGCCGCTCGGCGCGGGCGATGTGGGTGACGACCTTCCACTCGGCCTGCGCCCGGATGCTGCGCGCCGAGGCCGAGCGGCTCGGCTACCCGCGCAGCTTCACGATCTACGACGAGTCCGACTCGCTGCGGATGCTCAAACGCTGCATGAGGGAGCTGGGGGTCGATCCGAAGCGCTACCCGCCGCGGGCCATCCGCGCCCAGATCTCCGGCGCCAAGAACCGGCTGGTCGACGCCGCCGCCTACGGCGAGGCGCAGAGCGGCTTCTTCGAGCGAGGCCGCCGCGAACGTCTACGCGCTCTACGAGAAGCGGATGCGCGAGGCCAACGCGATGGACTTCGACGACCTGCTGGTCCGCACCGTCGAGGCGCTGGAGGGCTCGGAGGAGGTGCGCGAGCGCTGGCGCCGCACCTTCCGCCACGTCCTCGTCGACGAGTACCAGGACACCAACCACGCCCAGTACCGGCTCCTCCAGCTGCTCGTCGCCGAGCACGGCAACCTGATGGTCGTCGGCGACGAGGACCAGTCGATCTACGGCTTCCGGCACGCCGACATCCGCAACATCCTCGACTTCGAGCGCGACTTCCCCGACGCCGAGGTGGTCAAGCTCGAGCAGAACTACCGCTCGACGCAGACGATCCTCTCGGCCGCCAACGCCGTGGTCGAGCACAACCGCGAACGGCGCCGCCGAAGCGGCTCTGGACGGAGCTGGCGGGCGGCGAGCCGGTGCAGCTCTCGGAGCTGGCCGACGAGCACGAGGAGGCGCGCTGGGTGGCGGGGGAGATCGAGCGCCTCGGCGACGAGGAGGGGGTGCGGCGCGAGGACGTCGCGGTCTTCTACCGGACCAACGCGATGAGCCGGGTGCTGGAGGACACCCTGGTCCGCTTCGAGCTGCCCTACCAGGTGATCGGCGGCACCAAGTTCTACGAGCGGGCCGAGGTCAAGGACGCGGTCGCCTACCTCAGCCTGCTCGCCAACCCCGCCGACCAGGTCTCCTTCGCGCGGATCGTCAACTCGCCGCGGCGGGGCATCGGCGACACCAGCCAGGGGCGGCTGGCCTCCCACGCCAACACCACTGGCCTGCCGATCTGGGAGGTGGCGGGCCGGGCCGAGCAGGTGCCTGGGCTGGGCGCCGCCGCGATCAAGGCCGTCTCCCGCTTCCACGAGACGATGGAGGGGCTGCGCGCCCGGGCCGAGTCGGGCTCGGTCGCCGGGCTGCTGGAGGCGGTCCTGCACGAGAGCGGCTACCTGGAGGCGCTGGCGGCGGAGCGCACGGTCGAGGCGGAGGGCCGCGCGGAGAACCTCGAGGAGCTGGTCGGCGTCGCGGCCGAGTTCGACGCCAACCGCGAGCTCGAGGGGGAGGGCGAGGCGTCGGCGCTGGAGGAGTTCCTGCAGCAGATCTCCCTCTACAGCGAGCAGGACGGGCTGCGCGAGGAGTCGCTGATCACCCTGATGACCCTCCACAACGCCAAGGGGCTCGAGTACGACACGGTCTTCATCGTCGGCTGCGAGGACGGGGCCTTCCCGCACATGCGCTCGCTGGAAGAGGGGGGAGAGGAGGAGGAGCGGCGCCTCTGCTACGTCGGCATCACCCGGGCCAGGCGGCGCCTCTACATGACCTGGGCGCGGGAGCGGCGGCTGTTCGGCCGCGCCGAGCACAACCTTCCCTCGCGCTTCGTCGACGAGCTGCCGGCGGAGCTGACCGAGCGCCACTCCAGCGCGCCCGGCTGGGGGATGGGCGGGCCGTCGGCCGCGCCGGCCGCCGCCCCGATCGAGCCCGGCCCGGCCCTGGAGCTGCACAGCGGCGACGACGTCGTCCACGCCAGCTTCGGCGAGGGGGTCGTGATCGCGGTCGAGCCCGGTGGAATCGTCGTCGTCCGCTTCGCCGGCGACGGCTCGGAGCGCAAGCTGATGGCCGACTACGCGCCGATCCGGAGGCGTTGAGCCTTGGCGGCGCGGATCATCGACGGCAAGGCGGTCGCCGCCGCGGTGCGCGAGCGGGTCGCCGCCGAGGTGACCGCCTACGGAGAGGAGACCGGCCGCACGCCGGCGCTCGCCACGGTCCTCGTCGGCGAGGACCCCGCCTCGCAGATCTACGTCCGCAACAAGCACCGGGCGTGCGAGGAGGCGGGGATGCGCTCGCTCCACCACGAGCTCCGCGGCCGAGACGACCGAGAACGAGCTGCTGGAGCTGGTCGGGGAGCTGGGACTGCACGACGACGTCGACGGGATCCTGGTGCAGCTGCCGCTGCCCGGACGGATCGACCCCGACAGGATCGTCGCGGCGATCGAGCCGGGCAAGGACGTCGACGGGCTGACGCCCGCTCAACGCCGGCCTGCTCGCCCACGGCACGCCCGGGCTGGTCCCCTGCACGCCGGCCGGGGTGATGGAGCTGCTGCGCCATGAGGGGGTCGAGCTGGAGGGGGCGGAGGCGGTCGTCGTCGGGCGCTCGAAGCTGGTCGGTGTGCCGGTGGCGCGGCTGCTGCTCGCCGCCAACGCGACCGTGACCGTTTGCCACTCGCGCACGCGCGACCTCGCTGCGGTCTGCCGCCGCGCCGACGTGCTCGTCGCCGCGGTCGGCGTGCCGCGCCTGCTCGGAGCCGACGCGGTCAAGCCCGGCGCCGTGGTGATCGACGTCGGCATGAACCGCACCGAGGACGGCCTCTGCGGCGACGTCGATTTCGATTCGGTCTCCGGGTCGCCGCGGCGATCACGCCGGTGCCGGGCGGGGTCGGCCCGATGACGATCGCGATGCTGCTGGCCAACACGCTGCAGGCGGCCCGTGCCCGCGTGCCTGCCGCGAAGCCGTAGCCCGGCTCGGAATCCGCCCCGCCGAGGTGTAGTGTCGCGCCCGACCCCTAGCCCCCCACGGAGGGATACGTAGATGGACGTTGACAAGCTGAGCACCGGAGAGAAGATCTCGGCGGTCTCCGCGATCCTGCTCTTCATATTCATGTTCTTCGACTGGTTCGGCGTCGAAGTGTCCGGCGCCGGCGGCTCCTTCACCGCCCCCGGCGGCGGCAACGCCTGGGATTCCCTCGACTTCATCCCGATCATCCTGATGATCGCGATCGTTGCCGCGATCGGCGTGGCCGTGCTTCGCCTCACCGAGGCGGACTTCGAACCGCCCGTCTCGATGAACGCCGTCGTCGCCGCGCTCGGCATCCTCTCGGTGCTGCTGATCCTCTTCCGGATCGTCGACCCGCCCGGCTTCGGCAGCTTCCCCGGCGGCTCGGTCGACGCAACGCTCAAGGTCGGCATCTTCCTCGGCCTGATCGCCGCGGCCGGGGTCGCCTTCGGCGGCTACCGGGCGATGCAGGAGGAAGGCACGTCCTTCGGCGAGGCCGCCAGCCGCCTCTCCGCCGGCGGGCGCGGCGAGGGCCCCGGCGGATCGGCGCCCCCACCGCCTCCACCGCCGTCCTCGGCCCCGCCTCCGCCCCCTCCCCCTCCCAGCTCAGGGGTCTAGGGGCGCTTACGCCGCCGGGGTCGCTTCGACGACTCCGGCGGCGACCTTCTTCGCAAACGCGATGATCGTCATCATCGGGTTGACGCCGACCGAGGTCGGGAAGAGGGAGGCGTCGGCGACGTAGAGGCCCCTCGACGCCGTTGACCGAGCCGTCGACGGCGCAGGCTCCCTCGCCCGGGTCGGCAGCGATCCGGGCGGTGCCCATCGGGTGGAAGGCCTCGAGGCGAAGCTCGGAGGGCTTGAACGCCGTCGCCTCGAACTCGGCCAGCCGCTCCCTGTGCAGCACCGGGACGCGGCCGATGTTCGGGTAGACCTCGGCGGCGCCGGCCGCGAAGTGGACTTCGGCGGCGCGGGCGATGCCGAAGACGAGGCGCCGCGCGTCCTCGTCGCTCAGCCTGTAGGTGACCCGCAGCGAGCCGTCCCCGGCGCTCCCGACCCGGCCCGCCGACTCGTCGGAGAGGTGGACGCCGATCGAGCCGACGTGGCCGTAGCCGAGCATCGCCTTCTGGTGCTCGCGCCCGGAGCCGAGCAGCCAGGCGCCGCCGAACGGCAGCGGCGTGAAGGTCGCCTCGAGCAGCACGCGCCGGGGCTCCCACTCGTCTATGTAGTAGCTCTGCATCACCCCCTCCCAGCCGCGCACCTCCTCCTCGTAGCGGGCGCCCACCCAGCAGGCGGGGTGCATGTGGAGGTTGCGCCCGACCTGGTCGCCGCCGAGGCCGGAGCGCAGCAGCAGCTCCGGCGTTCCCAGCGCCCCGCCGGCGACGATCACGGCGCGGCGGGCGCGGACCTCGTAGGGCCGGCGATCGCCGTCGCCCGCGTTTGCCCCTCCGGCGATGCAGCGCGCGCCGACCGCGCGGCCGTCGGAGACCAGCAGGCGGCGCGCTTCGACGCCGGCTCGGATCCGCGCCCCGGCGGCGACGGCGCGGGGCAGGTAGCTGACGTGCATCCCCCGCTTGGCGTCGATCCGGCAGCCGTAGGGGCAGGAGCTGCACTGCACGCAGCTGCCGGCGTTGCGGGAGATCGGGCCGCCGCTTGCGCCGATCGCCTTCGCCCCCTCCATCGCCAGCTGGCCGTTGCGCCCCATCCGCTCCGGGTCGAGCGGCGTGACGCGGAGGAACTCCTCCGCCTCCGCGAAGGCGGGGTCGAGGTCGCCGGCCCAGGCGACTCCGTACCGCGTGCGCCAGTGCTCGAGGACCGGCTCGGGGGCGCGGAAGCAGGTGCCCGAGTTGATCACGGTGGTGCCGCCCACCGCCCTTCCCACCGGGACCGGGATCGGCGGGCGCCCTTCCGCCATCGTCAGGCCGCCTTCGCGGTAGAGGGAGGCGATCGCGTCGAGCGGGTCGCTCGGGTAGCTGTCGCGGTCGAAGCGCTCGCCGGCCTCGAGCACGATCACCTCGAGGCCCGCCTCGGCCAGCGCCGCCGCCGCGGCCGCGCCGCCGGCGCCCGAGCCGACGATGACCACGTCGCATTCCTCGCCGTCGCGGGGCGGCGTCGTCTCGCCCAGAGATCCGGCCGGCGCCGGCAGCGAGCCGTCGGCGAGGCGGCAGCTCGTCTCGACGCCGAGCCGCTCCTCGACCCTGGCATCGCGCGCGTAGCCGATCGTCGTGAAGGTCTTCGCCATCAGCAGCAGCTCGTGGCGCAGCCCCGAGCGGGAGCGCTCCATGCGGCGCAGGAAGCGCTCGCGCGCCTCGAGGTCGAGGCGGCTGAACCGCCGCGGGAAGGGCAGCCACTCGAAGGCCCGCAGGCCGAGCTTGATGCGGGCGAGGAGGCGCGGCGAGATCGAGCCGCAGGAACCGGGCGACCGGCGCGGATACCTCGATGTCGCGCTCAGCCGCTGGGCAGGCCGTCGAGGCCGGGGGCCATCGCTTCGCAGACGGCGCTCAGCGTGCGTTGCTCGGCGGCCGAGAGCCCCGGCGCGCGCCTTCAGCCGGGCTCGTGCGGGCGGCCCACCCGGCCGGCCAGCGACCAGAGCCAGAGCGCCGCGAGCGCCAGGAAGCCGTCGACGAGGAAGTTCAGCAGGTAGATGAAGACGTTCTGGTCGAAGACGAAGAAGCCGAGCGCGGCGAGCGAGGACGCCGTCTTGTCCGCCCGCGAGGATCAGCAGCAGGGCGCGGTAGCGGACGACGTCGGCCTGGGCGACGAGGCAGATGCGCGTGATCACGACCATGTAGGCGAAGGCGAGCGCCAGCCAGAGCTGCTCGGTGCCGTGGGGCGCCCGGGTGAAGCCGCCGAGCGAGTCGCCGAGGTCGGAGATGACGTCGAGGACGCCGTTGGGGACTGCGATGAAGAGGATGCCGACGACGGCGAAGCTGACGGCGAGCAGCCGCAGGTTCAGGACGACGAATCTCTCCGCTGCCGATCCCCTCATACGGAGCGGGACTCTAACTGGCTGGCTAGCCAGG
The DNA here is from genome assembly GCA_963696185.1 of uncultured Solirubrobacterales bacterium. GTDB lineage: Bacteria > Actinomycetota > Thermoleophilia > Solirubrobacterales > 70-9 > VRUE01. The sequence goes on along the minus strand of OY968825.1, from coordinate 242,832 downwards.
ATGTCGGGAGGTGCCGGGAGGGGTGTGGGCAGGGGGTTCCGCTTAACTTTTTCGGTGGGGCGGGGGGAGCCGTCCGAGATCGGATCGGCGAAAAAGTACAAGACGCTCCACCCCCTGCCCACACCCCTCTGCCGCCTAGAATCGCGTCCATGATCGAGCGAGACGATGTGCTCCATGTCGCGAAGTTGGCCCGGTTGCGGCTCTCCGAGGAGGAGATCGAGCGGATGACGGAGGAGCTTGCCGGCATCCTGCGGCACGTCGACCGGATCGGGGAGCTGGAGCTGGATGGGGTGGAGCCGACTTCGCACGTGGTCGAGCTGGAGAACGTGCTGCGGCCCGACGAGCCGCGGGAGAGCTGGCCGCGGGACGTGATGCTTGCGCAGGCTCCGGACCCGGCCGGCGGGGCGTTCCGGGTGCCGTCGCCGCAGGCTGAGGCGTAGATGGGCGAGCTGCTCGAGCTGAGCGTCGCGGGGGCGGCGGCCAGGATCGCGGCCCGGGAGGTCTCGCCGGGGGAGTACTTCGAGGCCTGGCGGGAGGCGGCCGCCGGCGACGGGCTGAACGCCTATCTCTGGCGGGCCGAGGATGGCGACGGGGGCGGTGGTCTCGGCTCGCCAGGCCGGGAAGGCGGGTCGTTGGCGGGCATTCCGGTCGCGGTCAAGGACATCTTCTGCACCGAGGGCATCGAGACGACGGCGGCGTCCCGCATCCTCGAGGGCTACCGGCCGCCCTACACGGCAACCGCCGTGCGGCGGCTGGGCGAGGCCGGCGCCCTGGTGCTCGGCAAGACCAACATGGACGAGTTCGCGATGGGCTCCTCGAACGAGAACTCGGCCTACGGGCCGGTCCTCAACCCCTGGGACCGCGAGCGCGTGCCGGGCGGCTCCTCCGGCGGCTCCGCGGCGGCGGTCGCCGGCCGCCTCGCTCCCTGCGCGATCGGCACCGACACCGGCGGCTCGATCCGCCAGCCCGCCGCCCTCTGCGGGATCGTCGGGCTCAAGCCCACCTACGGGGCCGTGTCGCGCTACGGGATGATCGCCTTCGCCTCCTCGCTCGACCAGTGCGGGCCGCTGACCCGCGACGTCACCGACGCGGCGCTGCTGCTGGCGGCGCTGCAGGGTCGCGACCCCTGCGACTCGACCTCGGTCGGGATCGAGGGCGGGGTGGAGGCCCCCAGCCGCGAGGATCTGAAGGGGCTGCGCTTCGCGGTCCCGCGCGAGCTGTCGGGCGACGCGATCGAGGGTGGCGTGCGCGCCGTCTTCGAGGCGACGCTGGAGCGGATCGAGGCGCTCGGCGGCGAGGTCGCCGAGGCGCCGATGCCGCACGCCGAGCACGGCATCTCCGCCTACTACGTGATCGCCCCGGCCGAGGCCTCCTCCAACCTCGCCCGCTACGACGGCGTCCGCTACGGGATGCGGGCCGAGGGCGCCGGCGAGCTGATCGAGATGTACGAGTCGACGCGAGCCGAGGGCTTCGGGGCCGAGGTGAAGCGCCGCATCATGCTCGGCACCTACGCTCTCTCGGCCGGCTACTACGAGGCCTACTACGGGCGCGCCCAGAGGGTGAGGACGAAGATCGTCGAGGACTACGCGGCCGCCTTCGCCGAGTTCGACTTCGTCGTCACGCCGACCTCACCCTCGGTCGCCTTCCGGCTCGGCGAGAAGGCCGGCGACCCGCTGGCGATGTACATGAACGACCTCTTCACGGTGCCGATGAGCCTCGCCGGCATCCCGGCGATCTCGATCCCGGCCGGCCTCGCCGAGCCCGCGGGCGGCGGGCCGCGTCTCCCGGTCGGCTTCCAGATCGCCGCCCCGGCCTTCGGCGAGCAGCAGCTGCTGGAGGCGGCCTACGCGCTCGAGCGGGCGATCGGCTTCGACGCGAGGCCGGGGGAGGGCGTCGATGGCTGAGCTGGAGGCGGTGATCGGGCTGGAGATCCACGTCCAGCTCTCGACCCGCACGAAGATGTTCTGCGGCTGCGAGCTGTCGTTCGGCGACGAGCCGAACGTCCACACCTGCCCGGTCTGCCTTGCCCACCCCGGCGTCCTGCCGGTCCCCAACGAGGAGGCGATCCGCTACGCGCTGCGGATCGCCGCGGCGCTGGAGTGCGACGGTGGCGCCGCGCTCGATCTTCCACCGCAAGAACTACTTCTACCCCGACAACCCGAAGGCGTACCAGATCAGCCAGTACGACGAGCCGCTGGCGACGGGCGGACGGTTGGGGGAGGTGCGCATCCACCGCGTCCACCTCGAGGAGGACGCGGCGAAGACGATCCACGTCGGCGGGTCGGGGCGGATCCACGGTTCGGCCACCTCGCTGGTCGACTTCAACCGTGGCGGCACGCCGCTGGTCGAGATCGTCACCGAGCCCGACCTGCGCGGCGCCGCCGAGGCCGCCGCCTGGGCGCGGCTGCTGCGCACGACGATCCGCCAGCTCGGCGTCTCCGACGTCAACATGGAGGAGGGGAGCCTGCGCTGCGACGCCAACGTCTCGGTGCGGCCGGCCGGCGGCGAGGCGCTGGGCACGAAGACCGAGCTGAAGAACATGAACAGCTTCCGCTTCCTCGAACGCGGCGTCGAGGCGGAGCTGGAGCGCCAGCGTGAGTTGGTCGGGGCGGGGGGGGCCGTGGTCCAGGAGACGCTCCACTTCGACCCGGGCGACGGCGCGCTGCACCCCCTGCGCTCCAAGGAGGAGGCGCACGACTACCGCTACTTCCCCGAGCCCGACCTGGTGCCGCTGGCGCCGACCGAGGAGATGCTGCGCGAGGCGCGCGAGGCGCTGCCCGAGCTTCCTGAGGCGCGCATGGAGCGCTACCGGGAGCAGCTCGGCCTCGCGGCCGAGACGGCGACGCTGCTCGCCGCCGACCCCGAGACCGCCGCCTACTTCGAACGCGCGGCCGGCGCCGCCGAGGGGGTCGCCCCGCGCGTCGTCGCCAACTGGGTCACCGGCGAGCTGGCGGCGGCGCTGCGAGCGGACGGCGACGCCGGCGCGGCCGAGTCGAAGGTCGAGCCGGAGGCGCTCGCCTCGCTCGTCGCGATGGTCCAGGAGAAGACGATCTCGCACGGCAGCGCCAAGGAGGTGCTCGCCGTGCTGGTCGCCGAAGGCGGCGACCCCGCCGCGATCGTCGAGCGCGAGGGCCTCGCCCAGATCTCCGACGCGGGCGAGCTGGAGGCGATCGTCGCGGCGGCCGTCGACGCCAACCCCGACGCGGCCGAGCAGGTCCGCTCCGGCAACCAGAAGGCGATCGGCGCGATCGTCGGCGCCGTGATGAAGGAGACCAAGGGCCGCGCCGACGGCGGCGAGGTCAACCGCCTGATCAAGCAGGCGCTGGGCATCTGAAGCCGTAACGGAAGTGCGATTTCACACTTTGTAACAACTTGTTACAAAGTGCTACGGTGGGGACGTGGCATGGAACGTCGTGATCGTCGGTGGCGGCTTCGGGGGCGCGATGGCTGCCCGCGAGCTGGAGCGGCTGATGCCGCGGCAGTCGGTCCGGCTGGTGCTCGTCAACGATGTCAACTTCCTGCTCTACACGCCGTTCCTGCCGGAGGCGGCGGCGGGGACGCTGGAGCCGCGCCACGTGGTGACGCCGCTGCGGGAGATCCTCAGTCGGACGTACCTGCGGCTGGGGACGGTCGAGGCGCACGACCCGGCGGCGCGCACGGTGGAGCTGCGCACCCGCGATGGCGAGAGCGAGCGGCTGCCGTACGACCAGCTGCTGCTTGCGCTCGGCTCCGTCTCACGCGTGCTTCCGGTGCCGGGCCTCTCCGAGCACGCGATCGGCTTCAAGACGCTGGCCGACGCGATCTGGCTGCGCAACCACCTGATCGAGACCCTGGAGGCGGCCAACGCGAGCGAGGACCCCGCCCGGCGCGACGAGCTGCTCACCTACGTCTTCGTCGGCGGCGGATACGCCGGCCTCGAGGCGCTCGCCGAGCTGCAGGACTTCGCTGCCGACGCGATCGAGAGCTATCCGGGCGCCCGCCTGCACGGCATGCGCTGGGTTCTGGTCGAGGCGACCGAGCGGGTCCTGCCCGAGATCGACGCCACCCTCGCCGACTACGCGCTGCGCGAGCTGCGCGGGCGGGGTATCGACATCCGCCTTGGTACGACTTTGGAGGAGGTGAGCGCCGACAGCGCCCGGCTCTCGACCGGTGAGGTGTTGCCCACCCGCACCGTCGTCTGGACCGCCGGCGTCGCGCCCAACCCGAGCCTGCGACAGCTCGACGTGCCGCTCGACGAGCGCGGCCGCGTCCCGGTCGACGGGCACCTCCGCGTGCACGGCATGAACTCGGTTTGGGCGGTCGGCGACTGCGCCGCGGCACCCGATCCACGCGGCGGCCTCTGTCCGCCGACCGCCCAGCACGCCGTGCGCCAGGGCCCCGTCGTCGCCCGCAACATCGCTGCCGAGCTGGGGGTCGGGACGGCGCGGCCCTTCGAGTACCGCAGCGGTGCCGCCTTCGTCAACCTCGGCCGCTACAAGGCGGTCGGCCGGATCGGCGGGCGCACCTTCCGTGGTTTCCCGGCCTGGTGGCTGGCGCGCACTTACCACATGGGCCAGATTCCGGGAGCCGCCCGCAAGGCGCGCGCCGTGATCGACTGGACCGCCAGCCTCCCCTTCCGGCGCGACCTTGCCGAGCTGGGCTCGATCGGGCACCCGCGGCCGTTGGGGGCGACAATGGAGACGTGGGATACGAGTACCTCGCGATCGCCTTCTCCTTCGGGCTCGCCACCGGCCTGATCGGCCGCGGCAAGGGCAGCTCGTTCTGGCTGTGGCTGCCGATCGGCACCGTGCTGCCGATCCTCGGCCTGGTCGCCGTGATCCTCTACCGCTCCGAGAAGGGGGAACCCGAACGACGCTGCCCCGGCTGCGGCAAGGTCGTGAAGCTCTACGTCCAGGTCTGCCCGCGCTGCGGCACTGACCTCTATCTGCCCGACCCCGCCGAGGTGAGGCATCCGGAAGTGAGGTAGCCGCGCTCGCCGCCTGCCGGCCGGCGCCCGGGCGAGCGGCTGGCGCAGCTATCGCAGCCAGGTGCGGACGATCGCGTTGGCGAAGCCGAGGCCGTAGCGGACGACGGCGGGCTTCTTCGAGTGGCCGTGGAGGCGCCGCGCGACCGTCACCGGGACCTCCTTGGCGGGCACGCCGCGCTTGATCGCCTCGATCATGAACTCGGAGGTGTGGAACTGCTCCTGGCGCAGGACGAGCTGCGGCAGGACCGTCGTGCGCACCGCGCGATAGCCATTCGAGCAGTCGCTGACGCGAGTGCCGGTGATCAGCGAGACGAGGCGGTTGAAGAAGACGATGCCCAGCTCGCGGGCGAAGTGGTTGCGGTCGGCCTCGCCGAGCACGCGGGAGCCGTGGGCGACGTCCACCTCGCGCTCGAGGACGGGCTTGACGAGGCGCTCCATCTCGGAGGGCAGGTGCTGGCCGTCCGCGTCGAGCGTGACGACGATCTCGGCGCCGGAGTCGACCATCAGCCTGTAGCCGGTCCGCAGCGCCGCGCCGCCGCCGCGGTTGATCACGTGGCGGGCGACGACCGCGCCGTGCTCGGCGGCGACGTCGCCGGTGCCGTCGCGCGAGCCGTCGTCGACGACGAGGACGGCGGTCTCGACGCCGCAGACCTTGCTCGGCATGCCGTCGAGGACGTGGGCGATGCTCTCCGCCTCGTTGTAGGCGGGGATCAGGATCGCGATCCTGCCGCGGAAGCGCTCGGGCAGCTTCGCCTGCCTGAACTCCTCCCATGCCAGCCCCTCCAGCACAGCCGAAATCTGGCGCGCGTTGCGGGCGGCCTGCGAGAGCGCCCGCAGGATCAGCAGGAAGAGGACGAAGATCGCGAAGACGGCGAGGCCGAGGATGCGGCCGCCGTTGCCCTTCTGAAACGAGAAGGCGGAGAGCAGCTTGTCGGTGACTTCGGTGCCGGAAACGACGGCGAGGCCGAGGCCGGCGAGCAGCAGGATCAGCACGTCGACGTTGCGCAGCGAGCGGCGGCGGAGGACCGCGAAGGCGACGATGGCGGCGGCGACGATCAGGCCGGCGCCGCGCAGGGCGGTCAGCTCGGAGGGGAAGAGGCTCGCGGCGGGAACCATGAGGCGTTGGAGGATATGGCCGCCACCGCCCGGACGAAGGCCGCGGCGGCGAGCGGGAAGGCGAGCGTCATCAGGATCTCGTTGCGACGGGAGGTCGCCAGCGAGACGGCGCCGACCGCCGTCACGATCGCGATCGGGGTGGCCATCGCGATCAGCTCCCACCACCGCCTGCGCCGCGTCAGCAGGCCCAGCCCGCCGATGCCGAGGGCGACGACCAGCAGCTGCACGGCGCGCCCCGCGGCGCTGCCCATCGCTTCGCCGGGCCCGCTGCTCCACATCCGTCTCACCTTGCGGGCGGTCATCGCCAGATAGCCGAGCGGGTCTTCGCCGAAGTACTTGGAGAAGTCTTCCTTGCCGATCTTGCCGAGCGCCGAGTCGCGCGGCAGTTCCGGGTAGCGCCGGCGGGCGACGCGATCGAAGAGCGGCGTCGGGTTGACGCGCGCCAGCGCCGCTGACCCCGGCGCCAGGCTGCGGTGCAGGTAGCGCTCTGCCAGCAGCGCCTTGACTCGCTGGTAGTCGCCGTCGGCGGGCAGGTAGGTGCCGACGTAGAGCGCCTTGCCGTCGCCGGTCGAGATCGGCACCAAACGGCCGAGGACGACGGCGTTGCGCACGGTCCAGGGAACGACGGGGAGGAGGAAGGCGACGACGAGCAGCGCCGCCCCGGTCAGCCCCGGCCGCCAGCCCCGCGCCCGGCCGACCCGGATCGCGGCGAGCGCCGCGAAGGCGGCGCCGACCAGCGCGTACTCGGGCCGGATCATCGCGGTCAGGCCGAAGAGGAAGCCGGGCAGCAGCCAGGCGCGCAGCCGCTCCCGTTCGCCCGCCCAGAGGAAGGTGAGGACGGCGGCTGGAAGGGTGAGGATCGCCGGCGGCTCGCTCATCAGCTCGCCGGTCGAATGGATGAAGGGGGGATAGACGGCGACGCCGAGGGCGGCGATCAGGCCGGCCGTTCTCCCCCCGAGCCGCTCGCCGAGCAGGAAGACGACGACGATCGCGGCGGCGCCGAGCAGGGCCTCGACGATCCGCGCCACCCCTTCGCGCGGCCCCCCCGTGGCGTAGAAGGCGGCGGCGTAGAGCAGCGGCGCGCCCGGCGACCAGTCGCTCGAGTCCCTGAAGGTGGGACCGCCGTAGCTGCCTTCCGTGTAGAGGGCCTTGGAAAGCGCGTAGTAGGCGTGGGAGTCGGCCCCGGGCGCGCCCAGCGGCTCGACCACCCGGTAGGCGCGCAGCCCCAGCCCGAGGGCCACGATCAGCGCAAGCAAGGTCAGCGTGGTCCGCCCATACCGATCCGGCAGGGAGCGCAGGCCCTCTCGGGCTCGGTCGGTCGCCGAGGCCATGGCCGCGCAGGCTATCCCGGCGCGCCCCCGCCCAGCCGCAGCCGACTTTCACCACACGGGGTTGGGGTCAAAGTCGATCGCGCCGTCGATCCGTCAGGTGGTTCCAGGCGCATACGACGCCGACACCCGTCAGCGCGGCGACCAGGGGGATCATCACCAGCACGCGGCGCGGCGAGGCGACGAGCAGGGCGCTGATCGCGGTGATCGAGACGAAGGCCACGGCGAGCATGGTCGCCTCCCAGGGCCGCCGCCTCGCCAGCACGACCAGGCCGAGCAGCCCGAAGGCGACGAGCGCCCAGTGCAGGGCCTCCCAGAAGGGCTGGCGCATCACGTCGCGGGGGCCGTGCGACCAGATTCGCGTCGACCTTCGCCGCGACGAAGCCGGCGTATTCGAGCGGCTGTTCGCTGACGTCGCGCCAGAGCTGTTCGCGGCCCATGCGGGCGAGCGCGCTGTCGCTTGCCATGCCCGGGTAGCGCTGCGCCGCCAGCGCGGCGAGGATCTGCTCGAGTCGCACCTTCGCCAGCACGGCGTCGATGAGCTGTGGCGGGCTTGCTCCCCGATGCGCGGCAACCCCGCCACGCGCCTCCTCCCGAACGGACAGGTACCTCGCGGCGATCTGGCGGGTGAGCACGGGATGGCGTTCCAGCACCGCCCTGCCCACCCGTTCGGGGTCGCCGCCGGACGGCATGTAGGAGCCGGCGAAGAGCACCTGGCCGCCGCCGGTCGAGACCGGCACGAAGCGGTGGAGGGCGATCGCGTTGCGGACCGTCCAGGGGGCGACGACGATCGCCGCTCCGGCGAGCAGGATCGCCGCCTGCGCGAGTGAGTGACGCCAGCCGGTCCGCGCTCCGCGAGCGAAGACGACGATGCGCGATCAGGACCATCACGGCCAGGTACTCGGGACGGACGAGGGTCAGGGCGCCGAGCAACAGTCCCGGAACGAGCCAGTCGACGGGCGGTCCGTCGTCTCCCGCCCGAGTGGCGGTTGCGTTGGACTTCCGATGCCCAGAGGATGGCGAGGACAGCGCCGGAGAGGAGGGTGGCCGCGAGGGGCTCGCCCATCAGCATTCCCTGGTACTCGAGCAGGGCGGGATAGACCGCGACGGCGGCGGCGCCGATCAGGCCGGCGGCGGGACCGGAGAGGCGGCGGCCGATCAGATACGTGAAGAGGACCGCGAGGGAGCCGATCAGGGCGAGGACAAGGCGGGCGAGGCGTTTGTGGACGCCGCCGCTAAGTTCGTAGAGGCCGGTGGCGAAGAGCGGCAGGCCGGGCGAGTAGTCGCTCGCCGGCTGCGTCGCCGCCCTGCCCAGCGTGAAGCCGCGGTCGTGGTCGAGGTTGGCGGCGATGCGGGCGTAGGCGGTCGCGTCGAAGACCGGCGGCCGGCCCTCCCAGGCGTAATCGACACGCAACCCCAAGCCGACGAGCAGAATCGCGACAAGGGCTGCGGTCCGCATCGCCGAGATGCTATGCCCACTCTTCAGGTACCCTGCCGCGACTGTGGTCCTCCACATGGCGTTCGCCAGAAAATGACGAGTTCCAGGCGTCGCCAGGCAAGGACGCAGGGAGCCCGAATAGCAGCGCTATTCGGGCGACTGAGGACGCAGCATGGCGACGATCTGGGGCCGTCATTTTCGGCGAGGCGTCATGGGGAGGACCACTGATGCGCGTTCTCATCCTTGGGGGCGACGGCTACCTGGGCTGGCCGACGGCCTTGAGGTTCTCGGCCCGCGGGCACGAGGTCGCGGTCGTCGACAACTTCTCCCGCCGCCGCTGGCACCGCCAGAACGGAACCGCCTCGCTGACCCCGATCCGCGAGCTCGACGAGCGAATCGACGCCTGGCGCGAGGTCTCCGGCGAGCAGATCCGCCGCTACGTCGGCGCCGTCGAGGACGGCGACTTCCTCGACGAGGTGGTCGCCGAGGTCCGCCCCGAGGCGGTCGTCCACTACGGCGAGCAGCCCTCGGCGCCCTACTCGATGATGTCGCGCGAGCGCGCCGTCGAGACCCAGCACACCAACGTGATCGGCACGCTCAACCTCCTCTTCAGCCTGCGCGACCACGTCCCCGACTGCCACCTGGTCAAGCTGGGGACGATGGGGGAGTACGGCACCCCCAACATCGACATCGAGGAGGGCTTCATCGAGATCGAGCACAAGGGCCGCACGCGACACCCTGCCCTTCCCGAAACTGCCGGGCTCGCTCTACCACTGCTCCAAGGTCCACGACTCGACCAACATCCACTTCGCCTGCCGGATCTGGGGGCTGCGCGCCACCGACCTCAACCAGGGCGTCGTCTACGGGATCGAGACCGAGGAGACCGGCGCGCGACGAGCGCCTGATCACCCGCTTCGACTACGACGAGATCTTCGGCACCGTGCTCAACCGCTTCTGCGTGCAGGCCGTGATCGGCCACCCGCTCACCGTCTACGGCACCGGCGGCCAGACGCGCGGCTTCCTCAACATCCGCGACACCCTCCAGTGCGTCGAGCTGGCGGTCGAGAACCCCGCCGAGCGGGGCGAGTTCCGGGTCTTCAACCAGTTCACCGAGCAGTTCTCGGTCGGCGAGCTGGCCGAGCTCGTCAAGGCGGCCGGCGAGCACCTCGGCTACGCGGTCGAGGTCCAGCACGTCGAGAACCCGCGCGTCGAGCTGGAGGAGCACTACTACAACGCCGTCCACACCAAGCTGCTCGACCTCGGCCTCGAGCCGACCCTGCTCGGCGAGGAGCTGGTCGAGTCGATGCTGCATGCGATCGAGCGCTGCAAGGGACACGTGATCGAGAGCTCGATCGACCCCCACACACGCTGGAACCCGGCGAAATCCCCTGCTGGCCAGGCGTAGGGCCGCTGGTACCATCGCGATCCGATGAGAGCCGCGGACGCGCTGATGCAAGCCTGAAGGCCGAGGGGGTCGAGCACATCTTCGGCATCCCCGGCGGCGCCAACCTGCCCACCTACGACGCGCTGGTCGACGCCGACCTGCGCCACATCCAGGTGCGCCACGAGCAGGGCGGCGGCCACGCGGCGGAGGGGTACGCCAAGGCCTCGGGCCGGGTCGGAGTCGCCTTCGCCACCTCGGGGCCCGGGCGCGACCAACCTGGTCACCGCGATCGCCGACGCGATGATGGACTCGGTCCCGACCGTGTTCGTCACCGGGCAGGTGCGGACCGAGCTGATCGGCACCGACGGCTTCCAGGAGGCCGACATCCTCGGCGCGACGATGCCCTTCGTCAAGCACTCCTTCCAGGTCACCGACCCGCGTCAGATCCCCGAGTACGTCCACGAGGCCTTCCACATCGCCTCGACCGGGCGGCCGGGGCCGGTGCTGATCGACGTGCCGCAGGACCTCTCCCGCGCCGAGATCGAGTACTCGCCGCGCACCGAGCCGGTCGAGCTGCCGGGCTACAGGCCCTCGACCGGGGGCAACATCAAGCAGGTGCGGATCGCCGCCAAGGCGCTCGCCAACGCGCGGCGCCCCGTCCTCTACACGGGCGGCGGCGTGGTCAACGCCAACGCCTCCGAGGAGCTGCGCGAGCTTGCCGCCTGCGACCCGTTCCCGGTCACCTCGACGCTGATGGGCCTGGGCGCATTCCCCGCCTCGCACGAGCACTGGCTGGGGATGCTCGGAATGCACGGCACCCGCGCCGCCAACTACGCGATGGACGAGGCCGATCTGATCGTCGCGATCGGCGCCCGCTTCGACGACCGCATCACCGGCAAGCTCTCCGAGTTCGCGCCGCACGCCAAGTTCATCCACATCGACGTCGACCCGGCGGAGATCTCCAAGAACGTCCCGGCTCACATCCCGATCGTCGGCGACGCGAAGCGGGTGCTGGCGGAGCTGACGCGCGAATACCGGGCGCTGCAGACCGACTCCTCGCGCCTCGACGCCTGGTGGAAGAAGATCCGCGCCTGGCAGGAGGAGTACCCGCTGCGCTACGAGCCCGGCAAGGGCGGCGAGATCAAGCCCCAGTTCATGGTCGAGGCCATGCACCGGGCGACGCAGGGCGACGCGATCGTCACCTCCGACGTCGGCCAGCACCAGATGTGGGCGGCGCAGTACTACGGCTTCGACAAGCCGCGCCGCTGGATCAACTCGGGCGGCCTGGGAACGATGGGCTTCGGCCTTCCGGCGGCGATCGGCGCCAAGGTCGCCTGTCCCGAGGAGGCGGTCGTCTGCCTGGCCGGCGACGGCAGCCTGATCATGAACTGCCAGGAGCTGGCCACCTGCGTCACCGAAGAGATCCCGGTCAAGGTCTTCCTGATGAACAACGGCTACATGGGCATGGTGCGCCAGTGGCAGGAGCTGTTCTGGGACCGCCGCTACAGCTCGGTCGAGCTCGGCCCGAGCCCCGACTGGGTGAAGCTGGCCGAGGCCTTCGGCGCGACCGGCGTGCGCTGCGAGGACGCCGCCGACCTCGAGGAGACGATGGCGGAGGCGCTGGAGACCGAGGGGCCGGTGCTGCTCGACGTCCGCGTCTCCCCCGAGGAGAACTGCTTCCCGATGATCCCCGCGGGCGCTGCAGCCCGGGACATGGTCGGGTGAATGTCATGACCACCACGACCAAGCAGATCAAGGACGCAGGGAGCGTGGCGTGCTCTGCACGCGAGCGACCGAGGACGCAGATATGCGCCGCGTCGTGGGGGTCATGATGGAGGCCGGGACGCCGCAGGTGGTCAAGCTCGAGGACCTGCGGGTGCCCGGCCAGCTGAGCGGGCGCAAGCACATCCTCTCGATCATGGTCGAGAACAAGCCGGGGGTGCTGGCGCGGATCGCCGGTCTCTTCTCGCGGCGCGGCTTCAACATCGACACGCTCGCGGTCGGCCCGACCGACGACCCCAGCGTCTCGCGCGTCACGCTCACTCTCGACGGCGCCGTCCACCCGATCGACCAGGTCACCAAGCAGCTGCACAAGCTGGTCAACGTGCTGAAGATCCGCGACATGGATCCGGAGGAGACGGTCGCCCGCGAGATGGCGATGTTCAAAGTCTCGGCGGCGGTCGAGAACCGGGCCGAGATCATCCAGTTCGCGGAGATCTTCCGGGCCAGCATCGTCGACGTCGCGCGCCGCACGATGACGATCGAGGTGACGGGCTCGGCCGAGAAGATCGAGGCCTTCGAGCGGATGGTCCGCCCGCACGGGCTGATCGAGATGGTCCGCACCGGCGAGATCGCCATTGCCAGAGGCAGCGACTAGCGAGCTCCTCGCCCGCCTGCGGGAGGGCGCCGAGCGGGCGGCGAAGCGAGGCCGGCGGACGCTGGTCAGTGTCACCGCGCCGGTCGAGGGCATCGATCCATGCGCCGCGGTCTTCGCGTCGCGGCTGGCCTCCGACCGCTGGTTCTGCTGGGAGCAGCCGGACCGGGGGTTCGCGCTGGCGGCGCTGGGGGTGGCGCATGAGGCGACGTCGCGCGGCGAGCGGCGGTTCGAGGACGTGGCGGACGAGTGCCTGCGGGTCGGCGAGGGCGCCGTGGTGGACGAGCCGCCCGGGCTGCCGGCCGGCGCGGGGCCGGTTTGGACGGGGGGTTTCGCCTTCGACCCCGACGGCGCGGCGTCGGCGCCGTGGTCCTCGTTCAGCCCGGCGTCGATGTGCCTGCCGGAGATCTCGCTCTGCCGGCGGGGCGAGGACGTCTTCCTGACGGTCAACCTGGTCGTCTCACCGGGCGAAGACACTGCTGCCTCAGCGGGGCGCGCAGGGGCCCGGATCGCGGGCCTGCGCCCCGACCAGTTGCCGCTGCTCGACCCGCACCTGACGGAGCAGCCGACGATCCGCAGCGCCCATCCGCCGGTCGAGTTCGAGCGGGCCGTGGCGGCCGCGGTCGAGACGATCGGCGGCGGCGAGCTGGGCAAGGTCGTCCTCGCCCGCGAGGTCGTCGTCACCGCCGCCTCGGCGCACGAGCCGGCGGCGCTCTTCGGCGCTCTGCGCGAGCTGTTCCCATCCTGCTTCTGCTTCTGCTGCGGCACTCCGGAGGCCGCGTTCCTCGGCGCCAGCCCGGAGCTGCTGGTGCGACGCTCTGGGGCGAGCGTCTCGACCGTGGCTCTGGCCGGCTCGACGCGGCGCAGCTCCGACCCCGCCGTCGACGACCACCTCGGCGAGCAACTGCTGCGCAGCGACAAGGACCGCCGCGAGCAGGAGATCGTCGCCGAGCGGATCGTCCGCGCCCTGCGCCCTCACTCGGTCTGGGTCGAGCGGGCGTCCGAGCCGGAGGTGGTCAAGGTCGCCAACATCCAGCACCTGGCGACGCCGGTGATCGCCCAGCTCGCCGAACCGCGCTCGGCGGTGGCAGCTGGCCGGCCTTCTGCACCCGACGCCGGCGGTCGGCGGCGAGCCATGGCCGGCCGCCGCCGCGTCGATCGCCGCGCTGGAGCGGATGGACCGCGGCTGGTACGCCGGCCCGGTCGGCTGGATGGACGCGACCGAGGACGGCGAGTTCTGCGTCGCCCTGCGCAGCGCCCTGCTGCGAGACCGCGAGGCCCACCTCTATGCGGGCGTCGGCGTCGTCGCCGGCTCCGACCCCGCCGCGGAGCTGGCCGAGACCGAGGTCAAGCTCGGCGCCCTGCTGCCGCTGCTTGCGGAGTAGCTCAGATCGCCGCCGCGACCCGGCCGGCGAGGTGGCGGTGCAGCTCGAGGTTGGCGCGGCGGTCGACCTGCACCGAGATCAGGCCGGTGCCGGCGGCCAGGGCCTCGGATAGCCTGTCCAGCGACTCGAGCCGGCGGTGCGGGAGGCCGAAGAGGTCGGCCGCCTTGGCGGCGTCGACGCCGCGCGGCGTGCCCATCAGGGCCTCGAACTCGTCGTCGCCGAGGACGCTCTCCTGGGGGAGGAAGTGGAAGATGCCGCCGCCGTCGTTGTCGATCACGACGATCCGCACCGGCGTCGCCACGTCGCGCAGCGCCGCGAGGCCGCCGACGTCGTGGAGGAGGCCGAGGTCGCCGGTGACGACCGTGGTCGGCCGGCCGGTGGCGTGGGCGGCGCCGATCCCGGAGGAGACGAGGCCGTCGATCCCGTTGGCGCCGCGGTTGCAGAGGAAGAGGGCATCCGCCTCGCCGGCCGGCAGGAAGGCCTCCTGGTCGCGGATCGGCATGCTCGAAGCCGTGTAGACGAGGTCGCCGTCGCGGTGGGCGGCGCCGAGCGCCAGCTGCAGGCCGGGCTCGGTCGGGAGGTCGAGCTCCGCGAGCTCGGCCGCGATCGCCTCGCGCGCGGCGCGCTCGGCCTCGAGCCAGGCGGCGGGCGCCTCGCGGGCCTCGCCCTCGACCCGGGCCGCCCAGCCGGCCGCCAGCTCGGTCGGGTCGGCGCGCAGCAGCGCCGCCGCCCTGCGGCTCGGCTCGTTCCAGCCGGCGAGCGGGTCGACGACGATCTGGTCGGCGCCCGAGCCCGGCCAGCCATTCGCGCAGCGGCTTGCTGGTCGGCATCTCGCCGAAGCGCAGGACGAGGTCCGGCGCGACCCGCTCCCGGAACGCCTCGTCGCGCAGCAGCAGGTCGTAGGCGGTGACGACGTGCGAGCGGTCGTGCGGCCCGCAGCGGAGCTGCGAGGTCGGCTCGGCGAGGATCGGGAAGCCCGCCGCGCGGGCGAGCCGGGCGAGCGGCTCGCGCAGCTCGGTATCGGGCTGGCGCCCGGCGACGATCACGCCGGCGCTCGGCTGCGGCGATGTGCTTGGCGACCTCCTCGAGCAGGAACTCGGAAGGCTCCAGGTCGAGCGGCGTCACCGCCGTCAGCGGCCTCCCGCCGCGGCCCTCGAGGGCGAGCGGGTCGGTCGCCGTCACGGCGCCCTCGACCGGCAGCGGCGCCAGCGGCTCGCGCCAGGCGAGATTGAGGTGGATCGGCCCGGGGCGCGGCTCGCCGCGCGCCGCGGCGAAGGCGCGGCAGGCGATGGAGCGGTAGTGGAGGAGGCCGTCGTCGTCGGCCTCGTGGGTGCCGACCTCGCAGAACCAGCGCACCGAGGAGCCGAAGAGCTTCAGCTGGTCGATCGTCTGGCCGGCGCCGACCCCGCGCAGCTCCGGCGGCCGGTCGGCGGTCAGCACGATCAGCGGGATCGCCGAGTGGTCGGCCTCGCAGATCGCCGGATGGAGGTTCGCCGCGGCCGTGCCCGAGGTGCAGAGGATCGCCATCGGGGCGTGGCTTGCCTGGGCGGCGCCGAGCGCGAAGAATCCCGCGGAGCGCTCGTCGACGATCACGGTCACCTCGATCCCGGGCTGCCGCCAGAGGGCGACGGCGAGCGGCGCCGAGCGCGAGCCGGGCGAGACCACCGCGTGGCGCAGACCGCAGCGCGCCAGCTCCTCGACGAAGGCGGAGGCGAGCGCGGTGTTGCGGTTGGTCGAGTCCATCTGGTGCTGTGTGGCGACTTTCTCGGCCATATGCCGAGTAAAGCGCCACGCCAGGCTAAAGGCGGTGGGCTTGCAGCGCCGCCTCGTCGATCTCGACGCCGAGGCCAGGCCCCCGTGGCGGGTGCAGCAGGTCGCCGCGCAGCTCGCACTCGACCGAGGCGACGGTGGAGGAGAAGAGCCGCTGGGTGGCGAGGCCGTGGGCGAGGCCCGGATCGGCGGGGCCGGCCGCCTGGCGCAGGGTCTCGGCCACCTGCGCCGCGGCGGCGATCCCGACCGGCCCGTCGAGGGCGCTGGAGACGAAGCAGGGCAGCAGCTCGGCGATCTCGATCGCCGGCTCGGGGCCGCCCACCTTGGAGAGCTTCAGCCCGGCCAGGTCACAGGCGCCCATCGCGACGGCCCGTTCGGCGTCGGCGCGGGTCGCGACGCTCTCGTCGGCGGCGATCGGGATCGAGGTCGCCTCGGCCAGCTCGGCCGCCTCCTCCAGCGTCGCGACCGGCTGCTCGACCAGCTCGAGGTCGAGCGGCTCCAGCTCGGCCAGCGTCCGCTTCGCCGTGGCCACGTCCCAGGCGCCGTTGACGTCGATCCGGATCCGCGCCGCGGGCCCCAGCGCGCCGCGCACGGCGCGCACCTGTTCGACGTCGTCGCCGGCGCCGAGCTTCAGCTTGAAGGTCGAGAAGCCGTCCGCCGCCCAGCGCTCCGCGGCGGCGGCCACCTCGGCCGGCTCGCCGGCGACCAGGGTCGCGTTGCAGCGGATCGCCCGCCCCACACCATCGCGGTCGTCATTTCCATCGGCAGGCGGCTGAAAAGACGACCGCGCGGGGTGGGGACGTCCTTCGGCGGCGGCCCGCCTGCCGCGCAGGTCGAGCAGCGCGGTCAGGGCCGCGCAGCGGGCGGGAGGGGAGAGGGCCGCGGCCTCGCTGCGCAGCGTCGCCTCGTCGAGGGACTCCCGCTCGCCGAGGCTCTCCAGCTCGTCGACGACCCGCGCCAGGCTCGCTCCGCCGCGCAGCGAGAGCGGCACGGCTTCGCCCAGCCCGACCAGCCCCTCCGCGGAGCGCAGGCGCAGCAGCGCCATCTCGCGGCGATCCAGTCGCCCGCGCGCGGTCACGTAGGGCTCGCGGAAGGGAAGGGCGTAGGGAACGACCTCGAGCGAAGCGATCTTCACGTCTACAGCTTCCCACCGCCAGGCGAGGCGTGGCGCCGCATCGGCCCCAAGCGCGCCTGGTCGCTCAGCTGGCGAGCAGCAGGCCCACCGAGACGAGCAGGCTGAAGGCGCCGAGCAGGGTGCCGGTGGCGGCCAGCGCCCGGTTCAGCGACGGCCCGTCGTGGCGCCTCGCCAGCGCCCGCAGCGGCCGGATCGCCAGCGGCAGCGCGGCCAGCCCGATCAGCGGCAGCAGGCTTCCTTCGCCGGCGACGAGGGCGATCGGCAGCACCGCGAAGGCGCCGAGCACGAGCATGCGGTAGAGGGCGACGGCGTTGCGGCGGCCCATCCGCACGGCGAGCGTCATCTTGCCGGCGCGGCGGTCGGTCTCGACGTCGCGCACGTTGTTGACGACGAGGATCGCGGTGGCGAGGAAGCCGATCGAGATCGAGAGGCCGAGCGGCAGCACGTCGAGCCGTTCGAGCTGCACGTAGTAGGAGCCGTTGACGGCGACCAGCCCGAAGAAGAGGAAGACGAATATCTCGCCGAGGCCCGCGTAGCCGTAGGGCCGCGGCCCGCCGGTGTAGAGGACGCCAGCGGCGATCGAGACGGCGCCGACCACGAGGATGACGATCCCGGCGACGGCGGCAAGATAGACCCCGCAGGCGACCGCGACGCCGAAGGCGACCCAGGTCGCGACCAGCACGCGGCGCGGCGTCACCAGCCCCGCCGAGGTCACCCGCACCGGCCCGAGCCGGTCCGCCATGTCGGCGCCTCGCTTCGCGTCGGAGTAGTCGTTGGCCAGGTTCGTCCCGACCTGGATGAAGATCGACCCCACCAGCGCGGCGAAGAACGCCCCGGCCCTCGGCAGTCGCCCCGCCCATTCCACAGCCGCCGCCGTCCCGACCAGCACCGGCGCGATCGCCGCCGGCAGGGTGCGCGGCCGCGCCGCCATCAGCCAGATCCTCATGGCCGCTTCGGGTACTTGGAGAAGTCGGGCCGGCGCCCCTGCTGGTAGGCGTTGCGACCCTCCTGTCCCTCCTCGGACATGTAGAAGAGCAGCGTCGCGTCGTGGGAGAGCTGCTGGAGGCCGGTCAGCCCGTCCTCCTCGGCGTTGAAGCTCGACTTCAGGAGGCGCAGCGAGAGCGGCGAGAGGTGCAGCATCTCGCGGCACCAGGCGACCGTCTCGCGCTCCAGGTCGTCGAGCGGCACGACGACGTTGACGAGGCCCATCCGCAGCGCCTCCTCGGCGTCGTAGAGGCGGCAGAGGAACCAGACCTCCTTGGCCCGCTTGACGCCGACGTTGCGAGCCAGCAGGCTGGCGCCGAAGCCGCCATCGAAGCTGCCCACGCGCGGGCCGGTCTGGCCGAAGCGGGCGTTGTCGGCGGCGATCGTCAGGTCGCAGACCAGGTGGAGGATGTGGCCGCCGCCGACCGCGTAGCCGGCGACCATCGCGACCACCGGCTTCGGCAGGCGGCGGATCTGCACGTGGAGATCGCCGACGTCGAGCCGGCCGACCCCCTGCCGGGCGACCTCGTCGTCGCCGATGTAGCCGTCGTCGCCGCGGATGCGCTGGTCGCCGCCGGAGCAGAAGGCCTCGTCGCCGGCCCCGGTGAGGACGATCGCGCCGACCTCGAGGTCGTCGCGGGCCCGGCCGAAGGCGTCGCGCAGCTCGGCCAGCGTCTGGGGGCGGAAGGCGTTTCGCACCTCGGGCCGGTCGATCGTGATCTTGGCGATCCCCTCCGCCACCTCGTAGCGGACGTCGCCGTACTCGGCTGCGGCGCGCCATTCGATCGGCGCGTACAGCTCCTGCTCGGGCGGGGCGTCCCTGTGGCGTTGCGGCATGATGCGCACGATATCCAGCCGATGAAACTCGACGACTGGCTAGCCCAGAGATCGCAGAGCTGCCCGGACCGAATCGCGCTCGTCGCGGACGGCTCCGAGGTGACCTATGCCGAGCTGGAGGCGGAGGCGACCTGGGTGGCGCGCCGCCTCATCGCCCACGGCGTGCGGCGCGGCTCGACCGTGGCGCTGACCATGCAGCCGCGCCGCGAGCAGGTGGTGTTGCTGCACGCCCTGATGAAGGCCGGCGCTGTCCTGCTGCCGCTCAGCCCGCGCCTCTCGGCCGAGGAGCGCGCCACGGTGATCGCGGCCGAGGAGCCGACTCTCGACCTCGACGACCCCGGCCGCCTCACCCAGACCGAGGCCGACCTGCCGCTGCTCGGCGAGCACGACATGGACGACGTCGCCTGCCGCGTCCTGACCAGCGGCAGCAGCGGCTCGCCGGACCCGGTCGGGCTCAGCTACGGGAACTTCCTCTGGAGTGCCGTCGGCTCGGCCTTCAACATCGGCGTCGACCCGCACGACCGCTGGCTCTGCTGCCTGCCGCTCAGCCACGTCTCCGGCCTCTCGATCGTGATGCGCTCGGTGATCTACGGCACCGCCGCGGTGATCCACGACGGCTTCGACGTCGAGCGGGTCGCGGCGGCGCTGGAGGCCGACGGGATCACCGTCCTCTCGCTCGTCACGACGATGCTCTCGCGGCTGCTCGAGGCGGGCGCCGACCTCTCCGGCCCCCGCGCGATCCTGGTCGGCGGCGGCCCGGTGCCGAAGGAGCCGCTCGAAGAGGCGATCGGCCGCGGCGCCACCGTCGTCCAGACCTACGGCCTCACCGAGGCCTGCTCGCAGGTCACGACCCTGGCCCCAGCCGAGGCGCGCCGCAAGCTCGGCTCGGCCGGCAGGCCCCTGCTCACCACCCACCTGCGCGTCCAGGACGGCGAGATCCTCGTCCAGGGCCCGACCGTTGCGCCCGGTCGCGCCGACCCGGACGGCTGGCTGCACACCGGCGACCTCGGCCGGATCGACGAGGAGGGCTTCCTCTACGTCGAGGACCGGATCGACGACATGATCGTCAGCGGCGGCGAGAACGTCGTCCCCGCCGAGGTCGAGCAGGTGCTGCTGCGCCACCCGGAGGTTGCCGACGCGGCCGTGGTCGGGCGCGAGGACCCCGAGTGGCAGCAGGCGGTGACGGCGATCGTCGTGCTCGAGGACGGCTCGGCGGCGACGCCGGACGAGCTGCGCCGCCATTGCGCCGAGTCGCTGGCCGGCTTCAAGGTCCCGAAGCGGGTCGAGCTCGCGGCGGCGCTGCCGCGCACCCCGTCGGGCAAGCTGCTGAGACGAGCCCTGCGTTAGCCTGCCCGCCCATGCGCACCGACGACATCTACTACGACAAGGACGCCGACCTCTCCAAGCTCGAGGGCAAGACCGTCGCCATCCTCGGCTACGGCTCCCAGGGCCATGCCCACGCGCTCAACCTGAAGGACTCCGGCGTCGAGGTGGTCGTCGGCCTGCGCCCCGACTCGTCCAGCCGCGCCAAGGCCGAGGCGGCCGGCCTCGAGGTGCTGGACATCGCCGACGCCACCAGCCGCGGCGACGTCGTGATGGTGCTGCTGCCCGACGAGAAGCAGGCCGAGGTCTGGGAGGCCGAGATCGCCGACGGGATCGCCGCCGGCAACCTGCTCCTCTTCGCGCACGGCTTCGCGATCCACTTCGAGCAGATCGTGCCGCCGCCGGGTGTCGACGTCGGCATGGTCGCCCCCAAGGGCCCGGGCCACCTGGTTCGCCGCCAGTACGAGGAAGGGCAGGGGGTGCCCTGCCTGATGGCCGTCCACCAGGACGCCACCGGCGACGCCCACGACCTCGTCCTCGCCTACGCCGCCGGGATCGGCGGCACCCGCGCCGCGGTGATCGAGACGACCTTCAAAGACGAGTGCGAGACCGACCTCTTCGGCGAGCAGTCGGTTCTCTGCGGCGGCGCCAGCGAGCTGGTCCGGGCCGGCTTCGAGACGCTGGTCGAGGCCGGCTACGACCCCCGCCTCGCCTACTTCGAGTGCCTGCACGAGCTGAAGCTGATCGCCGACCTGATGTACGAGAAGGGGATCCAGGGGATGCGCTACTCGATCTCCAACACCGCCGAGTACGGCGACATGACTCGCGGCAAGCGCGTGATCGGCGAGGAGTCGCGGGCGGCGATGAAGCAGATCCTCGCCGAGATCCAGTCGGGCGAGTTCGCCAGGGAGTGGATCGCCGAGAACCGGGCCGGCGGCGAGAGCTTCGACCGCATGCGCAAGGAAGCCTCGGGCCATCAGATCGAGGAGGTCGGCAAGGACCTCCGCTCGATGATGCCCTGGATTGAGACCGAGTTCTGAGGGTCTCAGGTGCCGAGGCGGCTGGTTTCGCCCTCGGGTAGGCGGCCATCCCTGCCCACGTATCCGTCCTTGCCACCGACGATCACGTAGACGGCCTCCTCGGAGTCGCTGAGGTTGCGGACCTTGCGCACGGTGGGCGCGTCGACCCAGGCGAGGCCGCCCGGCTCCAGCTCGTGGGTCGTGCCGTCGCCGAACTCGAGCGCGATCCGGCCGCTGTGCACGAAGTAGAGCTCCTCCTGCTGCTCGTGGTAGTGGCGGCCGGTCTCGTAAGCGGGCGGCAGCACGATCGCGTTGGCGCCGAAGGCGGTGACGCCCAGCGCCGTGCGGATCTTGCGAAAGCCCGGCCCCTGGCCGAGGTCGTCGAGGTTGGCGACCGCATA
This sequence comes from uncultured Solirubrobacterales bacterium, assembly GCA_963696185.1. Lineage (GTDB taxonomy): Bacteria > Actinomycetota > Thermoleophilia > Solirubrobacterales > 70-9 > VRUE01. The sequence continues at coordinate 221,372 of OY968825.1, read as the reverse complement.
CCCCTCGCCTTTCACCGCTCCCTGTTCGCCGGTCTCGGGCATCGCCGCCCATCCTAATAACCTTGGCGCCCGATGGCGACCGCGACCTCAGCCCAGATCCCCGCCGACCTCAAGCCTGCCGACGGGCGCTTCGGCTGCGGGCCCTCGAAGGTGCGGCCGGAGGCGCTGGCCAAGCTGGCCGAGCGGGCCGACCTGATGGGGACCTCGCACCGCCAGGCGCCGGTCAGGGAGCTGGTCGGCCGCGTCCGCGGCGGCCTCGCCGAGCTGTTCAGCCTCCCCGACGGCTACGAGGTCGCGCTCGGCAACGGCGGCGCGACGGCATTCTGGGACGCCGCCGCGGCCTGGCTGGTCCGCGACCGCTCCCTCCACCTGACCTACGGCGAGTTCTCGCAGAAGTTCGCCAAGGTGACGGCCGCCGCGCCCTTCCTGGCGGACCCGATCCTGGTCACGGCGGAGCCGGGCGGCGCGCCCGAGCCGGTCGCCGACCCCGCCGCCGACGCGCTCGCCTGGGCTCACAACGAGACCTCGACCGGCGTCATGGTCGAGGTGCGCCGCCCGGACGGCGCCGGCGACGCCCTCGTGCTGGTCGACGCCACCTCGGGCGCCGGCGGCCTGTCGCTCGACGCCTCCCAGGCCGACGCCTACTACTTCGCGCCGCAGAAGGCGTTCGGCGCCGACGGCGGCCTCTGGCTGGCGCTGCTCGGCCCGGCCGCGATCGAGCGGATCGCCGGAGCTCGACGGGACCGAGGGGCGCTGGCAGCCCGCCTTCCTCTCGCTTCAGACCGCGCTCGACAACTCGCGCAAGGACCAGACCTACAACACGCCGGCGCTGGCGACGCTGCTGCTGCTCGCCGACCAGCTCGAGTGGATGCTCGCCCAGGGCGGGCTCGAGTGGTGCGTGGGGAGGACCGCCGACTCCTCGGGGCGTCTCTACGGCTGGGCGGAGCGGGGCGAGCTCACCTCGCCCTTCGTCGCCGACCCCGCGAAGCGCTCCCCGGTCGTCGGCACGATCGACTTCGACGACTCGGTCGACGCCGCAGCGCTCGCCGCGGCGCTGCGCGCCAACGGCATCGTCGACGTCGAGCCCTACCGCAAGCTGGGGCGCAACCAGCTCCGCATCGGCATGTTCCCGGCGGTCGAGCCGGCCGACGTCGAGGCGCTCACCGCCTGCATCGATTGGGTGATCGGGAACGTGGCCGGGGTCGCCCGGTGAAGGTTCTCGTCAAGGAGAAGATCGCCGAGAGCGGCGTCGAGCTGCTGCGCCAGAACTTCGACGTCGACCTCGGCCTCGACATGGACGACAAGGAGCTGCGCGAGGCGATCGGCGCCTACGACGCGATCCTGATCCGCTCGGCGACCAAGCTGACCGCCGAGCTGATCGAGCGGGGCGAGCGGCTCAAGGTGATCGGTCGCGCCGGGACCGGGGTCGACAACGTCGACGTCGCGGCGGCGACCCGGCGCGGCATCGTCGTCGCCAACGCGCCGGAAGCCAACTCGGTGGCGGCGGCGGAGCACACGCTGGCGCTGATGCTCGCCCTCTGCCGCAACGTCCCGCAGGCCCACGGCTCGCTCGTCGGCGGCGCCTGGGACCGGTCGCGCTTCAAAGGGTCGGAGCTGTACGGCAAGACGCTCGGGGTGATCGGCTTCGGCCGCATCGGGCAGCTCGTCGCCAAGCGCGCCCAGGGCTTCGAGATGGAGGTGATCGGCTTCGACAAGTTCGTCTCGGCGGAGCGCTTCCGCGAGCTGGGGGTCGAGGGCGCAAGCGAGCTCGAGGAGCTGCTCGGCCGCTCCGACGTGGTCACCCTGCACGTACCCAAGACGCCGGAGACCGTCAACCTGATCGACGCGGCGGCGATCGCCGCGATGAAGCAGGGGGCGCGGCTCGTCAACTGCGCGCGCGGCGAGCTGGTCGACCTCGAGGCGCTGCTCGCCGGCCTCGAGTCGGGAAAGCTGGCCGGCGCCGCGCTCGACGTCTTCCCCTCCGAGCCGTTCACCGACCATCCGCTCTTCGCCCGCCCCGACGTCGTCGTCACTCCGCACCTGGGCGCCTCGACCGCCGAGGCGCAGGACCGCGCCGGGGTCGTAACGGCCGAACAGGTGACCGCGGCGCTGAGCGGCGGCGTCGTCACGAACGCGGTCAATATCGCCGCGGTGCGCCCCGAGGAGATGGAAGCCCTGGCGCCCTTCGTGCCGCTCTGCGAAAAGCTCGGCCGCCTCGCGCAGGGGCTCGGCGACGGCTCGGTCGACCACATCACGGCCGAGTTCCGCGGCCGCATCGCCGCCCACGACACCCGCCTGCTCGGGATCGCCGTCCTGGTCGGCATCCTCTCCGGTCACACCGAGGAGCCGGTCAACCTGGTCAACGCGCCGCAGATGGCGGAGGAGCGGGGGATCGAGCTGACCGAGACGAAGGACACCGGCTCCGAGGACTTCACCGAGCTGGTCACCGTGCGGCTCGGCTCGGGCGAGGGCGCGGTCGAGGTGACGGGGACCGGCGTCGGCCCCCGCAACGTGCCCTACCTCGTCTCGGTCTGGGGGGAGAGCTTCTACCTGCCCTTCGCCGAGCACCTGGCCGTCTTCCGCTACGCCGACCAGCCGGGCATGATCGGCAGGGTCGGGACGATGTTCGGCGAGGAGTCGGTCAACATCGTCTCGGCCGCGGTCGGGGCCGAGCCAAGCGGCGGGCAGGCCGTGATGGCGCTGACCACCGACGCCCCGGTGCGCGAGGAGACGATCGCCAGGATCCTCCAGCTCGACGGCTTCTCGCGCGGCCGCTCCGTCGACCTCTGACCCGATGGGCGCACCGCAACGCCGGCGCGCTCGCGCTGTTCTCTCCCTAGACGCTCCGACCCAATCGGCGGCGGGGGCGGCTTGACGATGAAGAGGGTGCTCCTGATCTCGTTCGCGATCCTGGCGCTGCAGGCGCCTGTGCTCGGCCACGCCGAGCACAGGCCCGTCAACGTCCTCCTGGCGGGCGGGCCCGAAGCGAACATGATCCACATCTGGCTCACCCCGGACGGCCGCTCCTACGTGATCGACTCCATCGTCCCGCTCGAAGTCGGATGGTCGGGCTGTGTCAACCCGGAAGGCAAGCCCAACGAGCTGGTCTGCGACGCCCCCTCGGTCGGCAGCTTCGAGGTCAACGCCGCGGGCGGCGACGACACGGTCGAAGTCTCGCCCTCGGTCGCTATCCCTGTGACCATGCGCGGCGGCGCCGGCCGGGACACCCTGATCGGCGGCGGCGCCCCGGACATGCTGGTCGGCGGCGCCGGCAACGACCGGCTCGTCGGGCGCGGCGGCCCGGACCTCCTCTGCGGCGGCGCCGGCAACGACGTGCTGGTCGGCGGCGCCGGCAACGACGTGCTGGTCGGCGGCGCCGGCAACGACGTGCTGCGTGGGGGGGCGGGCAGGGACGTCCTCATCCAGGGGTCGGGGGGCCGTCGTGGCGCCCAGTGCCGTTAGGCACGCGGCACTCGCAATTGCGCTGCTAAGCTGCACCAACGAATGACGCACCGGCTCGACAGCCTGGCGCTCCTCCTTCTCCTCCCCCTTCGGGGGGAATAGCGCTGGGCGGCGCGGCAGCCGCGAGACACAAGGTCATTCGAGCGAAGTGGAGAAGGAGGCAAGCACCGTGGGACCCGTAACCGACGCAAACCGCGTCCACATATTCGACACGACGTTGCGCGACGGCGAGCAGTCGCCGGGCATCTCGCTCAACACCGCCGAGAAGGTGGAGATCGCGCAGCAGCTGGCGCGGCTCGGCGTCGACGTGATCGAGGCCGGCTTCCCGATCACATCCCCCGGCGACTTCGAGGCGGTCGAGGCGATCTCCCGCGGCGTCGAGGGCCCGGTGATCTGCGGCCTCGCCCGCACCCACAAGGCCGACATCGACGCCGCCTGGGGGGCGATTCGCGACGCCCAGCGGCCCCGCATCCACACCTTCATCTCCACCTCCGACATCCACATCGAGCACCAGCTCCAGACCGACCGCGAGGACGTCAAGGGGCAGGCCCGCGCCGCCGTGGCGCTGGCCAAGTCCTGCTGCGACGACGTCGAGTTCTCGCCGATGGACGCGACCCGGGCCGAGATCGAGTTCACCGCCGAGGTCTGCGCGATCGCGGTCGAGGAGGGAGCGACGGTGATCAACATCCCCGACACGGTCGGCTACACGACGCCGGAGGAGTACGCCCACTACTTCCACCGCCTCTACGAGCTGGTGCCCGGGTTGCGCGAGGTCGAGACCTCGGTCCACTGCCACGACGACCTCGGGCTGGCCGTCGCCAACTCCTACGCGGGGCTGCTGGCCGGCGCGCGCCAGGTCGAGTGTGCGGTCAACGGGATCGGCGAGCGGGCCGGCAACTGCTCGCTGGAGGAGATCGTGATGCTGATCCGGACCCGCGCCGACGAGCACGGCCTCTCGACCGGGGCCAACACCCGCGAGCTGGCCCGCACCAGCCGCATGGTCTCGCGCCTCACCGGCTACCCGGTGCAGCCCAACAAGGCGGTGGTCGGGCGCAACGCCTTCGCCCACGAGTCCGGCATCCACCAGGACGGGGTGTTGAAGGAGCGCACCACCTACGAGATCATGGACGCGACCGAGGTCGGGCTCGAGTCGAACTCGATCGTGCTCGGCAAGCACTCCGGCCGCCACGCCCTGCGCGACGCGCTGGAGCAGCTCGGCTTCAAGGTCGAGGGCAACGCTCTGAACGCGGCCTTCAAGCGCTTCAAGGAGATCGCCGACCGCAAGAAGCAGGTGACCGCGCTCGACCTGGAGGCGATCGTCTCCGACGAGATGCGGGAGCGGGAGGACGCCCACGACCTGGCCTGGTTCGAGGTCGAGGCGGGCTCGCGCCGCGAGCCGCTGGCCCGCGTCGCGGTGAAGATGCCCTCCGGAGAGGAGGCGGTGGGGGAGTCGAGCGGCGACGGGCCGGTCGACGCGATCTTCCTGGCGATCCAGAAGGCGACCGGCAGCGAGTGCGAGCTGCGCCAGTACACGGTCGAGGCGGTGACCGAGGGCGAGGACGCGCTCGGCCAGGTGACGGTGATGCTGCGCACCGCCGGCCGCCTCGCGACCGGCCAGGGCGTCGCGACGGACATCCTCGAGGCCTCGGCACGGGCCTACGTGCGGGCCCTCTCAAACGCCCTCGAGGGCGCCGCGATCCGCGCCGCTGAGGCGGCAACCGCCGAGGCCGCAGTCGAGCGCACGCCAGGGCCGTAGCGGAAACGCGCCTCCTGGCGCGTTTCCGCTACACAGACGACACAAACCGCACGCCACACATGCGTCGCCAACGGGCACCCTCCTCGGCATGCCGGGCGAAACTGCATTTGCATGTCCTCAGCAAGCGCAAACGCAGGTTCGTGCACCGGATCACCTGATCGCGGCTCTTGCGAGTCGGCAGCACGGGGTGGCGGCGCGCAGGCAGTTGCTGGCTCTCGGGCTGGGACGTGAGGCTATTGCCGGGAGACTGACGAGGGGCGGGCTCCACCGCCTGCACCCAGGCGTCTACGCCGTCTGTCACGCGGCTGTCTCTCGAGAGGGCAGGTGGATGGCAGCCGTCCTCGCCGGTGGTCCTGATGCCGTCCTCAGCCACCGCGCCGCAGCGGCTCTGTGGCGATTGCGGCCGGAAGCATCGGGCCGACGGGTCGAGGTCACGACGCCGTGCTCCACCCGCTCGCGCCGGACGCTCGAGCGGCATTGTGGGCGCCTATCCAGCGATGAAGTGACGGTCAGGCACGGCATTCCGGTCACGACGGTTTCCCGCACCCTCCTCGACCTCGCCGCCGCCGTCCCTCCCGAGGAGTTTCGAAAGGGCTTTTCGCGAGGCTGAAGTGCTGCGCCTGGAACAGCGCCCGCCGCTCGCCGTCCTGCTCGCGCGACATCCCGGCCGGCGCGGCGCCCGTGTGATTAGGACGACACTCGAGCGCCTGTCGTACCTGCCAGATGGTGTGACGCGAAGCCGCCTCGAGGACCGCTTACTGCGGCTGGTGGCACGTGCGAATCTGTCAAGGCCGGAAACCAACGTCTTGCTTTCGGTCGGCGACGTGACCTATGAGGCGGACTGTCTCTGGCGTGCAAAGCGGCTGATCGTCGAACTCGACGGACACGAAGCTCACGGAACCCGGGCTGCCTTCGAGGGCGATCGCGGTCGCGACCGGCGGCTGCAGGCGGCGGGGTGGAGGGTCGTCAGGATCACCTGGCGGCAGCTGAGCGATGACGCGGCTGTCGTCGCGGACCTTCGCAAGCTTCTGAGCGAGGGGGCGGACGCCGCGACTCGGCAGTGAATCTGCATTTGTGCATCTGCTGCAAGCACAGACACAGCCCCACGGCAAAGCTGTATGCGATAACGTACAGCCGTAATGGCAACCGCGATAAGCGAGGCGACGCACGAACTGGGGCACACCGACGGTCCCGCCGCGACGGCGGTGGGGGCGAGGGTCCGTGCCCTGCGCGAGGCGATGGGGCTGTCGCTCAGGGACCTCGCGGAGCGCAGCGACGTCAGCGCGCCGATGCTCTCGCAGGTAGAGCGGCGCGAGACGAGCCCGACGCTCACCGTCGCCGCGAAGATCGCCGCGGGCCTAGAGCTGACCCTCTCGCAGCTCCTGCGGCTCGACGAGGGCGAGCACGTCGTCGTCAGCCGCACCGGCAGGCGCCGCCACTACGAGCGCGACGGGCACTGCTTCGAGGAGCTGACGCCACCGCTGCCGGGCCAGCGCGCGGACGTGTCGCTGCACACGCTGAAGTCGGGGGCGGCGACCGGTGGTCGCGGCGACCCGCCCATGCACGAGCCGGGAAGTCGCGAGACCGCGGTCGTGCTCAGCGGCGAGCTGGCGCTGGTCGTCGACGGCACCCGCTTCGAGCTGCGCGTTGGAGACAGCGTCACGTTCGACGCCGACCTGCCGCATCACTTCGAGAACGAAGGCGAGGAGGCGACTCGCTTCCTGGCCGTGATCGCGGCCGGGCTGAGGAGGGGCTGAGCGATGGCGAAGACCATGTTCGACAAGATCTGGGAGGCGCACGAGGTCGCCGACGGCCTCGTCTACGTCGACCTGCACCTCGTCCACGAGGTCACCTCGCCGCAGGCGTTCGATGGCCTGCGGATGGCTGGTCGGCCGGTGCGCCGCCCCGACCGGACGCTGGCGACCGCCGACCACAACGTCCCCACCGACGGCACCAAGGCGTCGCGGCTGATCGCCGACAAGCTGTCGCGCGTCCAGGTCGAGACGCTTGAGAACAACTGCGAGGAGTTCGGCATTCCGCTCTACTCGCTGGGCTCCGAGCGGCAGGGCATCGTCCATGTGATCGGCCCGGAGCTGGGGGTGACCCAGCCCGGGATGACGATCGTCTGCGGCGACAGCCACACCTCGACGCACGGCGCCTTCGGGGCGCTCGCCTTCGGCATCGGCACCTCGGAGGTCGAGCACGTGCTGGCGACCCAGTGCCTGGTCCAGAAGCGGCCGAAGACGATGCGGATCTCCTACGCCGGCGCGCTCGGCGCCGGCGTCACCCCCAAGGACCTGATCCTGGCGACGATCGGCCGCCTCGGCACCGGCGGCATGGTCGGCCACGCGGTCGAGTACGCGGGGCCGGCGATCGCCGCGCTCTCGATGCCGGGGCGGATGACCGTCTGCAACATGACGATCGAGGGGGGCGGCCGCGCCGGCATGATCGCCCCCGACGAGACGACCTTCGAGTGGGTGCGGGGACGCCCCGCGGCGCCGGCGGACTTCGAGGCGGCGGTGGCGCGCTGGCGCGAGCTGCCGACCGATTCGGGCGCGAGCTTCGACGCCGAGGTCGAGATCGACGCCGCCGCCGTCTCGCCGATGGTCACCTGGGGCACGACGCCGGCGATGGTCGTGGAGGTCACCGACTCCGTCCCCGACCCCGCCGCGATGGAGAGCCCGGCGGGCCGCGAGTCGGCCGAACGGGCGCTCGCCTACATGGCGCTGGAGCCGGGCACGCCGATGACCGAGGTGGCGCTCGACCGCGTCTTCATCGGCTCCTGCACCAACTCGCGGGTCGAGGACCTGCGCGAGGCGGCCGCGGTGGTCGAGGGTCGTCGCGTCGCCTCCTCGGTGCGCGCCATGGTCGTCCCCGGCTCGCAGCCGGTGAAGGCGACGGCCGAGGCAGAGGGGCTGGACGAGATCTTCCGCACCGCCGGCTTCGAATGGCGCGAGGCGGGCTGCTCGATGTGCCTCGGGATGAACCCGGACGTGCTCGACGAGGGCGAGCGCTGCGCCTCGACGTCGAACCGCAACTTCGAGGGGCGCCAGGGCAGGGGGGGCCGCACCCACCTGGTCAGCCCGCGGATGGCCGCGGCGGCGGCGATCGAGGGCCGCTTCGTCGACATCAGGGAGTGGAGCTGAGATGCGACCGCTGGACGTGATCGAGGGCAAGGTCTCGGTGCTCGACCGCGCCGACGTCGACACCGACCAGATCATCCCCAAGCAGTTCCTGAAGCGGGTCGAGCGTAGCGGCTTCGGCGAGTTCCTCTTCTACGACTGGATCCGCTCCGGGGAGATCGAGCTGGCGCCCAACCCGATCCTCGTCGCCGGCCGCAACTTCGGCTGCGGCTCCTCCCGCGAGCACGCCCCATGGGCGCTGCAGGACTTCGGCTTCGAGGCGATCGTCGCGCCCTCCTTCGCCGACATCTTCTACGCCAACTGCACGAAGATCGGCCTGCTGCCGGTCGTCCTCGACGAGGATCGCTGTCGCGCCGTCGCCGCGGCGGGCGAGGCGCGCATCGACGTCGACGACGAGACGATCACCTGCGCCGCCGGCGTCTTCGAGTTCGAGGTCGAGCCCGACGTCAAGCACCGCCTCCTCAACGGCCTCGACGACATCGGCATCACGCTCGAGAACGCCGCCGCGATCGACGCCTTCGAGGCCTCCGGCGCTGGCGACCTCGTCCCGGCGACGACCGCGCTCTGATCGCCGATGCCGCGCGGCACGACCGACTGGGACGCACGGACCTATGACCGCCTGGCCGCCCCACAGGAGCAGTGGGCGAGGGAGGTCCTGGAGCGCCTGCGACTGCGCGGCGACGAGACCGTGCTCGACGCAGGCTGCGGCTCCGGGCGGGCGACGCGGCTGCTGCTCGAGCGCCTGCCACGCGGCCGGGTGATCGGGGTCGACGGCTCCGAGTCGATGGTCGCCGCGGCGCGCAAGGGTCTGGCGACATACGGAGATCGCGTAACGGTGGTCCACTCCGACCTACTCGAGCTGGAGCTGGGCGACCGCGTCGACGCGGTCTTCTCCAACGCCACCTTCCACTGGATCGCCGACCACGACCGCCTCTTCGCCCGACTGCACGCGGCGCTGAGGCCGGGCGGGCCGTTGGTCGCCCAGTGCGGTGGAGAGGGCAACGTGGCCGAGTGGCGGCGCGCGACCGAAGACGCCGCGAAGCTGCCCGAGTTCACGCGAGCCTTCGCCGGCTGGCGCGGCCCCTGGAACTTCGCCGGGCCGGCAGAGACCGAGCGGCGACTGCGGATCGCCGGCTTCGAGGACGTTCGCTGCTGGCTGGAGGAGAAGGTCGTCGAACCAGACGACCCGCGCGACTTCGTCGCCACCGTCGGCCTCGCCGCCCACCACGAGCGGCTGCCGGCCGACCGCCGCGAGGCGTTCACCGACGCCGTCCTCGCCCACCTCGAGCAGCCGCTGATCCTGCGCTACGTCCGCCTCAACATCGACGCGATCGCTGGCTAATGATATAACGATTTCCGTTATAGTTATATAACGCTATGCGTGATATCCGGCTTGAAAGCCTGTTCCCGACCGACACGCCAATCAAGCCCGATCGGATGATCGGGCGCGCCAATGCGGTCACCGAGCTCGGCGAGGCTCTTCGCGCCGGTCAGAATCGCGTCTTGATCGGTCCGAGGCGGACCGGAAAGACAACGACCTGCGAAGCCGTGCTCAGCGAGCTCTCCGGTTCGGGCTGGTACGTGGCGACCGTCGACGCGATGCGGCTCGAGGACGACGGGGAGCTCGCGCGTGAGCTGACCCGGGCGCTGCTCGCCAATCGCGCCACGATTCGGCGCGTCGTGCGCCGCGGGGTTGCAGCCTGGCGCGATCTAACTGAGCGAGCGCGTGCGCAGCTCACGGTCGAGCTCGGCGAGGGTGTGAGCATCGCCTGGGGCGTGGGTGGGGGGCCCTCCTCGGGAAGCCCCGATCTCGATGCTGCGTTTTCCCTTCCCCAGCGCCTCGCGGAGGCCGATGGCCGAACCGTCCTCCTCTTCATCGATGAGGTGTCGGAACTCGCGGGTGCCCGATTCGGCAAATCCGAAGTCGTCCTCGGCAAGGCTCGTGCCGCCTTTCAGCGCTCACCCGACGTCCGCTTCCTGCTTGCCGGCAGCTACGAGCACTCGATGCGGGAGATCTTCGGCGCGGAGGGCTCCCCGCTGGGACGTTTCGGAGGCATCTACGAGATCCCCCCAATCGTGCGCGACGACTGGCTGAACGGTCTCGCGGAGCGCTTTGCCGAGGCAGAGATTCAGATTCAGGAGCGGCAGCTCGAGTCTTTGCTGGAATGGAGCGAGGGGCATCCCTACGCGACGATGCTGACCGCGGGCGAGGTCTACCTCGCGGTTCGCGAGGTAGGCGCAGACCATGTCGACGAGGTTGCGATGCGCCTTGGCTTCGAGCGGGCGATGGCACGCGAGCGCGCAAATCACGAGCGGCTGATTGAACGGCTTCGGGCCTCAAGCCGACACGGCGTCGCCGTCCTCGAGCGACTTGCGACCGGGGCGCCGCCCTACGGGGGCGGGATCAGGGCGCCTCAAATTCAGCGAGCCATTCACGCGGCGCGCGCGATCGGCCTGATTGAGCGCGTCGATGACAGGCGCTGGCGCCTTACGGATCCACTCTTTCGCCGTTTCCTTGCCGAGCGAGCGGCAGCCTGAGGCCCCGGCTCTGGCTAGAGTGCGGCAGGTGCCGGCCCCGCCCCGCATAGTCCTCCTGCCCGGCGACGGGATCGGGCCGGAGATCGTCGCTGCGGCGCGGCGCGTGCTGGAGGCGCTGGGGGAGTTCGAGTTCGAGGAGCGGCTGATGGGGGGGTGCTCGATCGACGCCCACGGCGTCGCCCTCACCGACGAGGTGCTGGAGGCATGCCGCGCCGCCGACGCCGTGCTGCTCGGCGCTGTGGGCGGCCCCAAATGGGACACGACCGACCCCGACGCGCCGCGGCCCGAGCAGGGCCTGCTCGGGCTGCGCAAGGGGATGGGGCTCTACGCCAACCTGCGGCCGGTGCGGCCGAGCCCGGCGCTGGTCGCCTCGAGCCCGCTGCGCGAGGAGCGGATCGCCGGCACCGACCTGCTCGTCGTGCGCGAGCTGACCGGCGGCATCTACTTCGGCGACAGCGGCCGTGTGGGCGACGTCGCCCACGACACCTGTGAGTACTCCGCCGGGGAGGTTGAGCGGATCGCCCGCACCGCCTTCGAGGCGGCGCGGCGGCGCGCCGAGACCTCCGGCCGCGCCCCGCGCGTCACCTCGGTCGACAAGGCGAACGTGCTCGAGACCTCGCGGCTCTGGCGCGAGGTGGTGGGGCGGATCGCCCCCGACTACCCCGACGTCGCGCTCGACCACATGCTGGTCGACAACGCGGCGATGCAGATCGTCTCGCGGCCTGCCGAGTTCGACGTGATCCTCACCGAGAACCTCTTCGGCGACATCCTCAGCGACGAGTCGGCGATGCTGACGGGCTCGCTGGGGATGCTGCCCTCGGCCAGCCTCGGCGCCGCGGGCGAGCCCGGTCTCTTCGAGCCGGTCCACGGCTCGGCCCCAGACATCGCCGGCAGGGGCGTCGCCAACCCGCTCGCCACCTTCCTCTCCGCGGCGATGATGCTCGGCCACGGCCTCGACCGCCCCGGCGACGCCGCCCGCGTCGAGGCCGCCGTCGACGCCGTCCTCGAGCGCGGCCTGCGCACCCCCGACCTGCTGAGCGGCACGATCCCCCAGGCGCCGCTCACTGAGCACCCCCTCCGCGAGACGGAGGTCGGCAGCGAGGAGATGACCGCGGCGGTGTTGGCCGAGCTCGCGTCGTAGGGCATACTTCCGCAGCATGGAAACTGCCGAGTTGATCTGGCAGAACGGTGACTTCGTGCCCTGGAATGAGGCCAGGGTCCACGTGCTCAGCCACGGGCTGCACTACGGGACCGGCGTCTTCGAGGGCATCCGCTGCTACGAGACCGAGCGCGGCTCGGCGGTCTTCCGCCACCGCGACCACCTCGAACGGCTCGAGAAGTCGGCCGAGCTCTACTACTTCTCGCTGCCCTACTCGGTGGAGGAGCTGCGCCAGGCCACCCATGAGCTGATCCGGCGCAACGGCCTCCGCTCCTGCTACATCCGCCCGCTCGCCTTCCGCGGCTACGGAGAGATGGGCCTCTACGCGCACAGCGCGCCGATCGAGGTGATCGTCGCCGTCTGGCCCTGGGGCGCCTACCTCGGCGAGGACGGCAAGCGGCACGGAATCCGCACCAAGGTCTCCTCCTGGCGGACGATCTCCGGCGAGAGCCTGATCCCGCACGCCAAGGCCTCCGGCCAGTACCTCAACTCGATCCTCGCCAAGACCGAGTCGGCCAACGCCGGCTACGACGAGGCGATCCTGCTCGACCAGCACGGCTGCGTCTCGGAGGGCTCCGGCGAGAACGTCTTCCTGGTCCGCGACGGGGTGCTCTGCACGCCGCCGCACACGGCGGCGATCCTCGACGGGATCACCCGCAACTCGGTCGTCCAGATCGCCCGCGACCTCGGCTACCGGGTGGAGGAGCGCGACATCGCCCGCTCCGAGCTCTACCTCGCCGACGAGATGTTCCTGACCGGCACCGCCGCCGAGATCGTGCCGGTGCGCGAGGTCGACGACCACCCGCTCGGCGAGCCGGGCGAGATCACGCGCGTGATCCAGGCCAAGTTCGAGGACGCCGTCCACGGCCGCGCCGAGGAGTACCTGGAGTGGCTCGACTTCGTCGCGGTCCCGGCGGGCGCGGACGAACCGAGTAAGGTGACGCAGTGATGCGGAGCCGTTTCGAGGCAATCGGGCGAATTACCGCAGCCGCCTAGCGGCTGGCGCGGCGCTGCCGCGCGGACGGGCGATGAGCCCCCTCCCCGACCCCTCGAATCGAAAGGCATCGCAGATGGAACAGGTGAAGCTCTACGACACGACCTTGCGTGACGGCATGGGCGGCCAGGGCATGTCGCTCTCGGTGGGCGAGAAGCTGAAGGTCGTCCACGCCCTTGACGCGCTCGGCATCCACTTCATCGAGGCCGGCTTCCCCAGCTCCAACCCGAAGGAGGCGGAGCTGTTCGGGCTGCTCGCCGAGCAGGAGCTGGAGCAGGCGACCGTCAGCGCCTTCGGCATGACCCGCCGCCGCGGCGTCCCGGCCGAGGAGGACCCTGCCCTGCGCACGCTTGTCGAGTGCTTCGCCCCGGTCGTCTGCCTGGTCGGCAAGACCTGGAGCCTGCACCTGGAGAAGGTGACCAGGGTTTCCCATGAGGAGAACCTGGCGATGATCGCCGAGTCGGTTGCCTTCTGCCGCGGCGAGGGGAAGCGCGTCGTGTTCGACGCCGAACATCTCTTCGACGGCTACGAGGACGACCCCGCCTACGCGCTCGAATGCGTCCGCGCCGCCGTCGGAGCGGGTGCAGAGAACGTCACGCTCTGCGACACCAACGGCGGCAGTCTTCCCGGCTTCGTCGCCGAGGCGACAGCCGCGGTCCTCGCCGACCTGAACGGCGCGGCCGAGGTGGGCATCCACACCCATAACGACGCCGAGTGCGCGGTCGCCAACTCGCTCGCCGCCGTCGGCGCCGGGGCGCGACTCGTGCAGGGCACCGTCAACGGCTACGGCGAGCGCTGCGGCAACGCCAACCTCGCCTCGATCCTGCCCGCGCTGCAGCTGAAGATGGGCTTCGAGGTCGTCTCCGGCGAGCAACTGGCGAGCCTCACCCCGACCGCCCACTACCTCGACGAGCTCTGCAACATGACGCCGAATCCCGACCAGCCCTACGTCGGTCGCAACGCCTTCGCCCACAAGGCCGGGATGCACGCCGCCGGCGTCGCCGCCGACGCCCGCACCTTCGAGCACGTCGACCCCGCGGTGGTCGGCAACGAACGCGACATCCTGGCATCGGAGCTGTCGGGCCGGGCGACGATCCGCAGCCAGGCCGAGCGGGCCGGCCTCGAGCTCGACGAGGAGGCGGCGGCGCGGGCGGTCGAGCGGCTGAAGGAGCGCGAGCACCGCGGCTACCACTACGAGGCGGCGCCGGCCTCCTTCGAGCTGCTGCTGCGGCGCGAGGCGGGGACCTACGAGCCGCTCTTCGAGCTGGAGAGCTTCCGCGTCACCACCGAGAAGCGCGCCGGCGGCAGGGCGGAGACCGAGGCGACGGTCAAGCTCCGGGTCGGCGGTGAGCGTTACGTGCGGGTCGCCGAGGGCAACGGCCCGGTCAACGCCCTCGACCAGGCGCTGCGCGCCGTGATCGCCGAGCACCACCCGCACCTCGCCGACATCGAGCTGACCAACTACAAGGTGCGGATCCTCGACGAGAGCCACGGCACCGGCGCCGTCACCCGCGTCCTGCTCGACTCCACCGACGGCAGGCGGGAGTGGGGGACGATCGGCGTCTCGGAGAACATCATCGAGGCCTCCTGGGAGGCGCTGGTCGACTCGCTCGAGTACGCCTTCCAGCCCCGTGGCGGCGACGGCGCCGGATAGGGTGGAGGCGCCGATGGCGCCTTCGCCCGAGACAGACCCGATCCCGCTCGCCAGGCCCGAGATCGGCGGGCGCGAGGAGGAGCTGGCGCTCGAGGTGCTGCGCTCGGGGCGGCTCTCGCTGGGGCCGATGGGCGAGCGCTTCGAGCGCGACTTCGCCACCTGGCTGGGCAGCGGCGACGCCGTCGCCGTCTCCAGCGGCACGACGGCGCTCCACCTCGGCGTGCGGGCGCTCGGCTGGGGCCCGGGCGACGAGGTGCTGACCAGCCCCTTCAGCTTCGTCGCCTCCGCCAACTGCCTCCTCTACGAGGGCGCGCGGCCGGTCTTCTGCGACGTCGACGCCGAGACGCTCAACCTCGACCCGGCGGCCGCGGAGGCGGCGGTGGGGGAGAGGACGGCCGGGATCCTGCCCGTCCACATCTTCGGCTACCCGGCGGCGATGCCCGAGCTGGAGGCGATCGCGGCGCGGCGCGGGCTCGGCGTCCTCGAGGACGCCTGCGAGGCGCTGGGCGCGGTCGATTCCGAGGGACGCCGGGTGGGGACGCGCGGCAACCTCGCCAGCTTCGCCTTCTACGCCAACAAGCAGCTGACGACGGGGGAGGGCGGGATGATCGTTCCCTCGACGCCCGGCGCGGCCGCCCGCCTGCGCTCCGAGCGCAACCAGGGCCGTGCCCCTGACATGGGCTGGCTCGACCACGGCGGGCTCGGCTTCAACTACCGCCTCTCCGACCTGGCCGCGGCGCTGGGCGTCGCCCAGCTCGAGAAGCTCGACGAGATGCTGGCGAATCGGGAGCGGGTCGCGGCCCTCTACGCGGAGGGCCTGGCCGCGATCGAGGGCCTGGAGACGCCGGTCGCGGCGCGCGGCGCCGAGCGCCGCAGCTGGTTCGTCTACGTCGTGCGCCTGCCCGCCGGCACCGACCGCGATGCCGCGATCGCCTGCCTCGCCGAGCGCGGCATCGCCGCCAAGGCGTACCTGCCCTGCATCCACCTCTTCCCGCACCTGCGCGAGCTGGGCTGGCGCGAGGGCCAGTTCCCGGTCGCCGAAGAGGCCTCGGCGCGCTCGCTCGCCCTGCCCTTCTTCCCCGCGATGGCCGAGTCCCAGGTGGCGCGGGTCTGCGAGGAGCTGGCGCGGGCGCTCGGACGGCCGCTCGGGCATGGATAATCGCGAACCGATGTCGCGCTTCAGGAAAGGCCCAGACCTGCGCTTCTGGCGGCTGAATCGCTCGATCGAGTTCGATCGGCGCCTCGCGCCCTACGACATCGAGCAGTCGCAGGCCCACGCCCGCGCCCTGGCGCGGATCGGCGTGCTCAGCGAGGAGGAGCTGGAGCGAATCGACGCGGGCCTCGAGGAGGTCCACGCCGGGATCGACCAGGCCGGCTTCGAGTTCGCGGCCGCCGACGAGGACATCCACATGGCGATCGAGCGCCTGCTCGGCGAGGAGATCGGCCCGCTGGCCGGCAAGCTCCATACCGGCCGCTCGCGCAACGACCAGGTCGCCACCGATGTGGCGATGCTGGTCCAAGCGCACTCGCTGCGGGCGATCGAGCTGGTCGGCGCCCTGATGGAGCGGCTGCTGGAGGTCGCCGAGCGCCACCGCGACTGGCCGATGCCCGGCTACACCCACCTTCAGCGCGCCCAGCCGGTCTACCTCGGCCACCACCTGCTCGCCTACTTCTGGATGCTTGCCCGCGACGCGCGGCGCTTCCGCTTCGCGCTCGACAGCGCCGGCACGATGCCGCTCGGCTCGGGCGCCCTGGCCGGGGTCAACTGGGAGATCGACCGCCGCGCCGTCGCCGACGAGCTGGGCTTCGACCGCGTCACCGCGAACTCGATCGACGGCGCCTCCAACCGCGACTTCGTGCTCGACTACCTGGCCGCCGCCGCGACCTGCGCCATGCACCTCTCGCGGTTCGGCTCCGAGATCGTCATCTGGTCGAGCAGCGAGTTCGGCTTCTGCGAGCTCGACGACTCCTTCTCCTCGGGGTCGAGCATCATGCCGCAGAAGAAGAACCCCGACTCGGCGGAGCTGCTGCGCGCCAAGAGCCCGCGCGTCGCCGCCGACTACACGACGCTCTTGGGCGCGATGCACGCCCTGCCGCTCACCTACAGCAAGGACATGCAGGAGGACAAGGAGCCCCTGTTCGACGCGATCGACACGGTCGAGGCGTGCCTCGGGGTTGCCGAGGGGATGTTGGCCGGGGTCGAGTTCGACCGCGAGCGGCTCGCGCAGGCCTCCGGCGACGAGATGCTGGCCGCAACCGAGGTCGCCGACCTGCTGGTCCGCAAGGGCGTTCCGTTCCGCGAGGCGCACGGCATCGTCGGCGGCCTCGTCCGCGAGGCGATCGAGCAGGGCAAGTCGCTTTCCGAGCTGAGCCCGGAGGAGCTGCACGCGCGCTCCGAGCAGCTCGACGACTCCTTCTACGAGGTGCTGCGGCGCGAGAGCTGGCTGGAGTCGAAGCGGATCGAGGGGGGGACCGGCTCGGCGGCGCTCGCGCGGCAGGTCGAGCTGGCCCACGAGGCTCTCGGCGAGGTCAGGGCGTGGCTCGAGGACGACGAGGAGCGCCGCTGAGCACGGCGGCGGCAACGACGGCGCAGCGGCCGCTGGGCGCCGGCTTCTTCGCGCGCTCCGTGCACCTGGTGGCGCGCGAGCTGATCGGCTGCCGCCTCTTCCACGCCGGCTGCGGCGGCACGATCGTCGAGACCGAGAGCTACGAGCGCGACGACCCGGCCTGCCACGCCTACGGCGGGATGACGAAGCGCAACGAGGTCCTCTTCGGGCCGCCCGGCCGCGCCTACGTCTACCTCTCCTACGGGATCCACAGCCTGCTCAACGCGGTCGCCGAGCCCGACGGCGAGCCGGCGGCGGTGCTGATCCGGGCGCTGGAGCCGACTGCCGGGCTGGAGCCGATGCGGTCGCGGCGGGGCGACCGCCCCGACCTGGAGCTCTGCTCGGGCCCGGGGAAGCTGACCGAGGCGCTTGGCGTCGGCCTCGACGCCAACGGCGCCGACCTGGCGGCGGGCCCCTTCCTGCTGCTGCCGCCCGCGCAGGGCTGGCGCGCCGAGATCGTCACCGGCCCGCGGGTCGGGATCAGCAAGGCGACGGAGCGCCCCTGGCGCTTCAGCGTCGCCGGCAGCCCCTACGTCTCCCGCCCGCGGCCGCAGGCCGCCGTCGAGACCGGCGCGCCGGGGGCGATCTAGCCGGCGGTTATCCCGCCGCCGCTGCTCGGCCCCGGGGCGGGCGCCGGTGCGGGGGGTGGCGCCGGGCTGGCCTGGCCGGGGGATTCCCGTTCGCGACCCGGCTTGGGCGCCGGGGCCGGTTCGCTCGATTCCGGCGTCGCGGGGGCGGATTCGCCTGTCGTGGGCGGGACGTAGCCCTTGCCGCCGCCGGTGTGCGAGCCGCTGTGCGCGTGGCTCGCCCTTTCCGCGGCGCGTTCGGACTTGATCCGCTCCCAGGCGGAGACGACCCGCGCCCAGATCAGGGCAGGGAAGGTGCCGCCCATCACGGGGCCGCCGTTGTAGAGCGTCTTCATCGGGGTCGTCGTGTCGGCGTAGCCGACCCAGACGCAGGCGGTCACTTCGCTGATCGCGCCGCAGAACCAGGCGTCGCCGTTGTTCTCCGTCGTGCCGGTCTTGCCCCACTGCCCCGGCGCGCCGATGTTGGCGTGGGTGCCGGTCCCGCTCGTCACCACCGTCGCCAGGATGCTCTTCGCCTCGCTGGCCACGCTCTGCTTGATCACCTGATCGTGGGTGGGCACGTTTTCCCCGCCCTTGGTCGGGTGGCCGTTGGCGTCGGTGACCCGGGTGTAGCCGAGCGGGCTGTCGCCGGGGCGCGGCGCCAGCGAGCCGCTGACCCGGTTGCCGTTGTCGGCGAGGGTCATGTAGGCGTAGGTCCAGCCGACCGGGGTCACGCCCTCCTTGAGGCCGCCGAGCACCATCGCCGGGTTGGTCGAGATCGGTTCCGTGTAGCCCATCTTGTGGACCGTCGCGGCGATCGAGCGCGTGCGGTCCTGGATCGTCTTCCCCTTCAGCCCCCTGAGACCGAGCTGGGCGTAGATCGAGTTGTCCGAGTAGGTCGTAGCGCAGATGATGTCGCAGGAGCCCAGATAGGAGTCTTCGTCGTTGTGGACGACGAAGACTTCCCTTCCGCCCTTGCCGAAGTGGAATTCCTGCGGGGCCGATTCGAAGGTCGTGTAGGGGGAGATCCCCTCTTCGAGGGCGGTGATCAGGGTGAACGGCTTGATCGAGGAGCCGGGCTGGCGGTGTCCCTCGGTCGCCAGGTTGAAGGGCTTGGTTTCGAAGTCGGGCCCGCCGACCATCGCCTTGACGCCGGCGTTCTTGTTGTCGATCACGACCACCGAGGCGGTCGGCGGCAGCCCTCCCAGGTAGCTGGTCACCGCTTCTTCGGCGGCGGCCTGGAGACGCAGGTCGAGGGTTGTCTTCACCCGCAGCCCGCCGAAGAAGGCCTTGGCGGCGCCGAAGCGTTCGACGAGCTGCTGGCGCAGCCAGGCGGTGAAGTAGGGAGCCTTGGATTCGAGCTTCGGCGGCGCGATCGAGCTCGGCGAGGGGAGCGCCTGCCTGATCCCTTCCCTGTACTGGGTTTCGGTGATGTAGCCCTGTTCCCTCATCTTCTCCAGCACCAGGTTGCGTCGGCCCAGCGCGTTTTCGGGGTAGAGCTTGGGGTCGTAGGCCGAGGGCGAGGCGATGATCCCGGCCAGGGTCGCGGCCTCCCAGGGCTCGAGCACGGAGGCGCAGGGCTCTGCCGTCGTGCCGCAGCCCGGGTGCGCGCTGCCGAAGTAGGTCCGCGCGGCGGCCTCGATGCCGTAGGCGCCCTCGCCGAAGTAGATCGTGTTGAGGTACTCGGTGAGGATTTTGTCCTTGCTCCAGTGGTGCTCGAGGCGGTAGGCGAGCGCCGCCTCGCGGAACTTCTCGAAGATCGTGCGGCTGCCCTGCGCGGCGAGCGCGTTCTTGACGAACTGCTCGGTGATCGTCGAGGCGCCCTGGGCGGCGCTCTGGCTGAGGACGTCCTTGACCAGCGCCCGCGCGATGCCCCTCAGGTCGACGCCTTCGTGTTCGTAGAAGCGCGCATCCTCGATCGAGACCACCGCGTTCTTGACGTTCGGCGAGATCTGTTCCGAGCTGAGCAGGATCTTGTTCTGGTTGCTCGTCAGGGTGCCGATCGGCTGGCCGGTCGCGTCGACGGCTTCGCTGTTCTTCGAGGCCTTGTACTCAGCGAAGTTGTAGATCGCCGGCAGGTCCTGCGAGACGGCCATCATCATCCCGAAGACGAACGAGACGAGGCTCAGGATGCCGAGGCCGAGGAGGACGAAGAGGATGCGCAGCTTCTTGAGGCGCGGCTTGGCGCGCTTCGCGGGGGGTGCCGGCGAGGCCGGCGACGGAACCGCGCCGCCCGGCCGGCGGGGCTTTAGTCCCAGGGGCGCCATCGAGAGCTCAGCTCAGCGCGCCTTGGGCCGCCGAGCGGAGGCGGCAGTCTAGCATTGGCGCCGCCATGGACTTGACGCGCAACGCGGTCGACGTGCTACCCGAGGGGATGCTCGCCGAGCAGCTCGCAGCCGGCGGGCCGCTGCGGGTCAAGCTGGGGATCGACCCGACCACGGCCGACATCCACCTCGGCCACACGGTCGTGCTGGAGAAGCTGCGCGAGTTCCAGCAGGCCGGCCACACCGTCGTCCTGATCGTCGGCGACTTCACGGCGCGGATCGGCGACCCGAGCGGCCGCTCGACCCAGCGGCCGGTGCCCTCCGCCGAGGAGATCGCGGTCAACGCGGCCACCTACCAGGAGCAGGCGTTCAAGGTGCTCGACCGCGAGCGGACCGAGGTGCGCTTCAACAGCGAGTGGCTGCGGATGGACGCGGAGGGGCTGCTCGGCCTGCTCGCCAAGACGACGGTGGCCCGCCTGCTGGAGCGCGAGGACTTCCAGAAGCGGCTGGCGGCGGGTGCGCCGGTCGCGGCGCTGGAGCTGCTCTACCCACTGCTGCAGGGCTACGACTCGGTCGCCGTCGAGGCGGACGTCGAGCTGGGGGGGACCGACCAGAAGTTCAACCTGCTGTTCGGCCGCGACGTCCAAAGCGCTTACGGCCGGCGGCCCCAGTCGATCATGACGATGCCGATCCTGGTCGGGATCGACGGCGCCCAGAAGATGAGCAAGTCGCTGGGCAACTACGTCGGCGTCACCGACCCGCCCGAGGAGATGTTCGGGCGGCTGATGCGGCTCCCCGACGAGGCGATGCCCGACTACTACCGGCTGCTGCTGGGCGAGGACGCCGCCGCCGGGGCGGCGCCGAACGAGGCGAAGCGGGAGCTGGCGCGGCGCATCGTCGCGCGCTTCCACGACGCGGAGGCGGCGCGGTCGGCGGAGGCGCGCTTCGATCGCCTCTTCGTCGAGCACGGGGCGCCCGACGACGTCGAGGAGATCGGGATCGCGCCCTACGTCGGCGAGGACGGTGGCCGGGTGCACATCCCGTCGCTGATGGCGGGGGCCTTCGCGATCAGCTCCAGCGAGGCGCGCCGCCTGATCCGCCAGGGCGGCGTGCGGCTCGACGGCGAGGCGCTCGGCGCCGACAGCCTCGACCTGGAGCCGGCCGCCCTCGACGGTAGCCTGCTCCAGGTCGGCAAGCGTCGCTTCCGGCGCCTCCGCGCCGGCGCCTAGCCAAGCCGCCGCAGCGGCGCTATACTCCCACGTCCTTCCGGGGATGGCCCGGTGCCTTCCCCATGCGCGAATGGCGGCGAGTCCCGTCGCAGCGGCGCAGCGGTCTTTGAAAACTGAGCAGCGTGCACTCCGCAGGCCGATGGCCTGTGGATTGTTTGAGCCCGATCCACTCGGCCCGTCAGCGTGCCGGGTGGACTTGATTTACCCGTCATGCCGGTCGCCGCGTATGTGTGCCCGGCGACCTGCCAGGCATGACGACTCTCTGTAGCAGTTCTTCACGGAGAGTTTGATCCTGGCTCAGGACGAACGCTGGCGGCGTGCTTAACACATGCAAGTGGTGCGACGAACCAGGGCTTGCCCTGGGGCAAAGCCGCGAACGGGTGAGTAACACGTGGGTAACCTGCCCCGATGACCGGGACAACCCGAGGAAACTCGGGCTAATACCGGATGTGGCGCACAGGCGCAAGCCTGTTCGCTAAAGGAAGCTTCGGCCTCCGCATTGGGAGGGGCCCGCGGCCCATTAGCTTGTTGGTGGGGTCAAGGCCTACCAAGGCGACGATGGGTAGCTGGTCTGAGAGGACGATCAGCCACACTGGGACTGAGACACGGCCCAGACTCCTACGGGAGGCAGCAGTGGGGAATCTTGCGCAATGCGCGAAAGCGTGACGCAGCAACGCCGCGTGGGGGAAGACGGCCTTCGGGTTGTAAACCCCTTTCAGGAGGGACGAAGGTTCGCCGGTTAACAGCCGTGCGGATTGACGGTACCTCCAGAAGAAGCTCCGGCTAACTACGTGCCAGCAGCCGCGGTAATACGTAGGGGGCAAGCGTTGTCCGGAATCATTGGGCGTAAAGCGCGCGTAGGCGGCCTTGTAAGTCCGTTGTGAAAGTCAAAGGCTCAACCTTTGAAAGCCGATGGATACTGCAAGGCTGGAGTCCGGAAGAGGCGAGTGGAATTCCTGGTGTAGCGGTGGAATGCGCAGATATCAGGAGGAACACCAATAGCGAAGGCAGCTCGCTGGGACGGTACTGACGCTAAGGCGCGAAAGCGTGGGGAGCGAACAGGATTAGATACCCTGGTAGTCCACGCCGTAAACGATGGGCACTAGGTGTGGGAGGTGTCGACTCCTCCCGTGCCGTCGCTAACGCACTAAGTGCCCCGCCTGGGGAGTACGGCCGCAAGGCTAAAACTCAAAGGAATTGACGGGGGCCCGCACAAGCAGCGGAGCATGTGGTTTAATTCGACGCAACGCGAAGAACCTTACCTGGGCTTGACATGTGGGTGACCGCCGTGGAAACACGGCTTTCCTTCGGGACACCTTCACAGGTGGTGCATGGCTGTCGTCAGCTCGTGTCGTGAGATGTTGGGTTAAGTCCCGCAACGAGCGCAACCCCCGTTCCATGTTGCCAGCATTCAGTTGGGGACTCATGGGAGACTGCCGGTGACAAACCGGAGGAAGGTGGGGATGACGTCAAGTCATCATGCCCCTTATGTCCAGGGCTACACACGTGCTACATTGGCGCATACAAAGGGCAGCAATACCGCGAGGTGGAGCGAATCCCATAAAGTGCGTCTCGGTTCGGATTGGAGGCTGAAATTCGCCTCCATGAAGGTGGAGTTGCTAGTAATCGCGGATCAGCAATGCCGCGGTGAATACGTTCCCGGGCCTTGTACACACCGCCCGTCACACCACGAAAGCAGGCAACACCCGAAGCCGGTGGCCTAACCTTTTGGAGGGAGCCGTCGAAGGTGGGGCTTGTGATTGGGGTGAAGTCGTAACAAGGTAGCCGTAGCGGAAGCTGCGGCTGGATCACCTCCTTTCTAGGGAGACCTAGAACGTCGACCGGGCTCCCCGGTGACACCACGTCACCGGGAACGCTGCTCAGTTTTGAGAGACCGCCGGCGGAAGAGCTCCGCCGCGTGCGCCTCGGTGGACCTTGAAAACTGCACAAGGCCAATTAAGACCCGTACGCTTCGGTGTGCGGGTCTGGGTAATTTAATTACGATCCACGCACTTATGTGAGTGGGTCGCTCACCGTCAAGATAATAAGGGCTTACGGTGGATGCCTTGGCACCAGGAGTCGATGAAGGACGTGGACGGCTGCGATAAGCCGCGGTGAGGCGCTGAACAGCCTTTGATCCGCGGATCTCCGAATGGGAAAACCCGGCGCCGGTAATGCGGCGTCATCCAGCGGTGAATACATAGCCGCTGGAGGGCAACCGGGGGAACTGAAACATCTAAGTACCCCGAGGAATAGAAATCAACCGAGACTCCCTTAGTAGTGGCGAGCGAAAAGGGATCAGCCCAAACCCGACAGGTGTAAGCGGGCACGCGTTGCCTGTTGGGGGTTGTAGGGCGTCACGCCCGAGCCGTGCCTGGCTCGGCGGCAGTTACAAAATCAGGTGTTAGCCGAAGCGAGTGGAACCTCGCACCACAGAGGGCAATCGTCCCGTAGGTGAAAACACGCTGATCTGCCGACTGACGTTCCTGAGTAGGACCGCACCCGTGAAACGCGGTCTGAAACCGGGGGGACCACCCTCCAAGGCTAAGTACTACCTGGTGACCGATAGTGAACTAGTACCGTGAGGGAAAGGTGAAAAGCACCCCTGAAGGGGAGTGAAATAGTACCTGAAACCGTAAGCCTACAAGTGGTCGGAGCACCTTCGGGTGTGACGGCGTGCTTTTTGCATCACGAGCCGGCGAGTTACTCGTCAGTGGCAAGGTTAAGCGATGAGCGGAGCCGCAGCGAAAGCGAGTCTGAACAGGGCGACACAGTCATTGGCGGTAGACCCGAAACTGGGCGAGCTATCCATGGGCAGGCTGAAGCGGGGGTAAGACCTCGTGGAGGGCCGAACCGACCTAGGTTGAAAACTGGGCGGATGACCTGTGGATCGGAGTGAAAGGCTAATCAAGCCCAGAGATATCTGGTTCTCTCCGAAATATATTTAGGTATAGCCTCGAGTGATTGCGTTACGGCCGTAGAGCACTGTTTGGACTAGGGGCCCTACCAGGTTACCGACTTCAGGCAAACTCCGAAGACCGTTACGGTTAGCTCGGGAGTCAGTGTGCGGGGGATAAACTTCGTACGCAAAAGGGGAACAACCCAGACCATCAGCTAAGGACCCTAAGTGCTAGCTAAGTGGTAAACGATGTCCGAGTGCCGAGACAACCAAGAGGTTGGCTTAGAAGCAGCCATCCTTGAAAGAGTGCGTAACAGCTCACTGGTCAAGTGTTCGGGCGCGGAGAATTCAACGGGGCTCAAGCTAGCCTCCGAAGCTATGGGTGCGCAGGCCTGCGGGCTCTGCGTGCGGTAGGAGAGCGTTCCAGCTGCGTGAAGCGGAAGCGTAAGCCTCCGTGGAGCGGCTGGAAGTGAGAATGCCGGCATGAGTAACGAAAGAGGGGTGAGACTCCCCTCCACCGATTGTCCGAGGTTTCCTGAGTAAAGTTCGTCTGCTCAGGGTTAGTCGGGACCTAAGGCGAGGCCGAAAGGCGTAGCCGATGGCCAACAGGTTGATATTCCTGTACCACGTCGAGACCGTTATGACCGATGGGGGGACGGGGAAGGGTAAGGGATCCCAGGCGATGGTCGTCCTGGGGCAAGCACGTAGCCAGTCGCTGTAGGGAAATCCGCAGCGGCGTTTTGACGCGAGGTGCGATGCCAGCTGGCTTGACCGCCGGCGAGTCCCCGATCCCATGCCTCCAAGAAAATCCTCTAGGCAGGACTCGCGTGCCCGTACCTATAACCGACACAGGTGGACAAGTAGAACATACTGAGGTGAGCGAGCTAACTCTCGTTAAGGAACTCGGCAAAATCGTCCCGTAACTTCGGGAGAAGGGACGCCCCGCCAGGGTGAACTCCATACGGAGGGAGCCCGAGGGGGCCGCAGTGAATTGGTCCAAGCGACTGTTTACCAAAAACACAGGCCTCTGCTAAGTCGCAAGACGACGTATAGGGGCTGACGCCTGCCCGGTGCCGGAAGGTTACGCGGAGTTGTTAGCGCTTAGGCGCGAAGCAGCGAAGCTAAGCCCCGGTAAACGGCGGCCGTAACTATAACGGTCCTAAGGTAGCGAAATTCCTTGTCGGGTAAGTTCCGACCTGCACGAATGGCGTAACGACTTGGACGCTGTCTCAACGAGAGGCTCGGTGAAATTAAAGTCTCGGTGAAGATGCCGAGTACCCGCGGCTAGACGGAAAGACCCCGTGAACCTTTACTGCAACTTGATATTGGAGTCTGGGGTATCTCGCTCAGGATAGGTGGGAGACAGTGAACCGGCGGCTTTGGCTGCCGGGGAGTCAACCTTGAGATACCACCCTTGGTAGTCTGGGCTTCTAACACCATGCCGTGATCCGGGTGGTGGACAGTGTCAGGTGGGCAGTTTGACTGGGGCGGTCGCCTCCTAAAATGTAACGGAGGCGCCCAAAGGTTCCCTCAGCACGGTTGGAAATCGTGCGTAGAGTGTAAAGGCAACAAGGGAGCTTGACTGCGAGACCGACGGGTCGAGCAGGAACGAAAGTTGGGCTTAGTGATCCGGCGGTTGCAAGTGGAAGCGCCGTCGCTCAACGGATAAAAGGTACTCCGGGGATAACAGGCTTATCGTTTCCAAGAGTCCACATCGACGAAACGGTTTGGCACCTCGATGTCGGCTCGTCGCATCCTGGGGCTGGAGTAGGTCCCAAGGGTTGGGCTGTTCGCCCATTAAAGCGGTACGCGAGCTGGGTTCAGAACGTCGTGAGACAGTTCGGTCCCTATCTGCCGTGGGCGTTGGAGAGTTGAGAGGAGTCATCCCTAGTACGAGAGGACCGGGATGAACGTGCCGCTGGTGTATCTGTTGTCCTGCCAAGGGCACCGCAGGTTAGCTACGCACGGAACGGATAACCGCTGAAGGCATCTAAGCGGGAAGCCGTCCTCGAGATGAGCTCTCCCATCCCCTTTGAGGGAGTAAGACCCCTGGTAGACCACCAGGTTGATAGGCCGACGGTGCAAGCGCAGCAATGCGCTCAGCCGATCGGTACTAATGGGTCGAGGGCTTGACGGATGTTCTTACCCTGGTCTTGTGCGGTTTTCAAGTTCCACCGAGGCCCGGTCTCGCAGGGTTTCCGGTGGTGCATAGCGAGAGGGAGACACCTCTTCCCATTCCGAACAGAGCAGTTAAGCCTTTCAGCGCCGATGGTACTTGGAGGGCAACCTCCTGGGAGAGTAGGTCGCCGCCGGTTCTTGACACGGGTCGCCCTTCGGGGCGGCCCGTCGTCGTTCTAGGCCTGTGTGGCGAAGCGGTCGATCGCCGCCGCCCATGACCCGGTGCTCCGCATCGTGCCGCTGCGCGTCCGTCCCTCGCAGGCGGGCGGCCGGGCGTCGAAGGGCTCCAGGCCGTACTCGCCCAGCGTTGCGAAGTCGATCATCAGGTCGGCGGCGTCGGTCAGCCGGTCGGTCAATGTCATCGTGGAATCGAACATGAGTTCGCAATCTAGGAGCGGCGCCGGACGGCATCGCGAAACTGCAATCGCCCTTGCATCCCGTGCCTGAGGCTCAGCTTATCGGTGGCGATGAGGTCGGCGCGGGCACCAGGGATCGGTGGGGACGCCTCGGCACGGGTTGGGCATCGTGGGCAGCCGGCCTCGGCCCGGCAGCGGGTGCATCACGACCCGCGTCAGGCGCGGATAGCTGGAGCCCGGCGGGCAGGGCTTCGTGCTGAGGATCTGCGTGTTGCATTCGACCTGTTCGAGCAGCGGCTGGTTGATGTTGCCGCTGCCGACCTGGCCGCAGACGCGATTGGTCTGGGCGAGGTTCGGGGGCGAGGTGCCGTCCGGCAGCGCGTTGCCGCGCAGGCAGTTGACGGGGTTGCCGCCGAAGAAGGCGATCTGGCCGACGTCGCCGTTGGTCGGGTTGCCGAAGAAGCCGTTGCGGGAGAAGCGGTTTTCGAAGACCTGGTTGCCCCAGTCGTCGTAGAGGCAGCCGTAGCCGAGCGGGCCGGTTTCGACGCCGCCCTCGCAGTGGGCGATCGGCGGCGGCGTGCCGGTGTCGGGGAAGGGAACCAGGAGGAGGCCCCAGGCGCCGTTGTGGACGATCCTGTTGCCGATCACGGTGTCGAAGCGGCCGCCCGAGATCGAGACCCCGGTCCCGACCGGGGCGGCGCCGGCGGCGCCCGCGCCCGGCGTGTTGGGGTCGTTGTTGTCGTGGATGTAGTTGTCGATCAGCGCCCAGCAGGAGGCGCTGTGGGTGATCGGGCTGGTGCCGCCGTTCGGGCAGGTTCCGTCCTGGGGGGAGGGCGCGTCGGCGTTGTTCTGGCTGTTGGTGTCGAAGCCGTCCCTGTTGTGGTCGAACTGCGATTCGCGGACGACGATGCGGCCGCCGGAGTTGGTCCCCGAGTAGCCGAGCGCGCTGTACTGCGCCCAGGCGTGGCTCATCGACAGGTTGCAGACCTGCCCGCAGGCCCCCTCGTAGAAGCCCGAGTCGTTGAAGTTGCTCGCGTAGAGCTGCCGCCACATGCCGGGCCCGCGCGAGTTGCTGGCGAAGATCCCGTAGGTCGCGGCGGTCTCCTCGCCGCCGTAGAAGGTCGAGGTGGCGGTGAGGTAGGCGCCCCGGAAGGCCCCCATGCCGATCTGGCCGCTGCCGGCGCCGCCGTTCCACCAGATCTGGTTGCCGTTCTCACCGCCGGCGCCGAGG
This sequence comes from uncultured Solirubrobacterales bacterium, assembly GCA_963696185.1. GTDB lineage: Bacteria > Actinomycetota > Thermoleophilia > Solirubrobacterales > 70-9 > VRUE01. The sequence continues at coordinate 193,337 of OY968825.1, read as the reverse complement.
AAGTTGCAGGCGGTGAGGTTCTCGACGCTGACGCCGCTCGCCCTGTAGACGACGATCCCGTTGCGGCCGAGCGGGCCGCCGGCGCCGGGAACGACGACGCCGAGGTCCTGGGCGCCGGGCTTGCGAGAGCAGCGCGATGAGCCGGGTCGGGTGCCGTCGACGACCACGCCGCTGCGGCTCATGCCGCGCAGATGCAGCCGCGACCTGGAGACCAGCACGCCGGCGGGCGGGACCGCACCGGGCGCATGAACCCGGTCGCCGCGTTCGTGGTAGTCGCCCGGCCCGATCAGCACCCAGTCGCCCGGCCGGGCCGCGTCGACGGCCGCCTGGATCGTCCTGAACTGACCGCGGACGTGGTGGAGGCTTCCAACCCGCAGCACGCGAGGGTGCGCGGAGGCGCTAGGCGGGATGAGCAGCGCCGCTGCCGCCAGCAGCGCCATGGCGATGGCGAGACCCGTGGCGGGCCTTCGATCGATGCTGCTGCTCTCGGCGCTTCGTCTCATTGCTCGAAGCGGCACCTCCCGGTCCTGCCACCCCTGGTTCCCGTCCCGCCCGCCGGTCAAACCCAAGCACCAGCGCGGCGGCCTGCGCCGGCTGCCCATGGCGGCCGTTACCCTAGCCGGTACTGATGGAGAAGTTCGTCATTCACGGAGGGGTGCCGCTCTCGGGGGAGCTGACCGCGGCCGGCAACAAGAACGCGGCGCTGCCGATCCTCGCCGCCTGCCTGCTCACCGAGGAGGAGCTGCTGCTGCACCGCGTGCCGCGCATCCGCGATACCGAGGCGCAGCTGGCCCTGCTGGAGCGGCTCGGTGTCGAGGTCGCCTGGCTCGCCGAGAACAGCCTCCGCCTCTGCGCGGCCGGCGTCTCCGACGTCGCGGTGGACGAGGAGCTGTCGAACAAGATCCGCGCCTCGTTCCTGCTCGCCGGCCCGCTGCTGGCGCGCTTCGGCGAGGCGCGCATGCCGCCTCCCGGCGGCGACTTCATCGGCCGCCGCCGCCTCGACGCGCACCTCGACGCCTTCCTCGACCTGGGGGCCAGGGTCGAGGGCGATCGCTGGATCGAGCTGGCGGCGCCGCCCGGCGGCCTGCGCGCCTGCGCGATCTTCATGGACGAGCCCTCGGTGATGGGCACCGAGAACGCGCTGATGGCGGCGGCGCTGACGCCCGGGCCGACGACGATCGCCAACGCCGCCTGCGAGCCCCACGTCCAGGACCTGGCGCGGCTGCTGACGCAGATGGGCGCCGTCGTCGACGGGATCGGCTCCAACGTGATGACCGTGCACGGGCGCGACCGCCTCGGCGGCGCCGAGCACACGATCTCCCCGGACCACATCGAGATCGGCAGCTTCATGGCGCTGGCGGCGGCGACCGGCGGCGAGGTGCGGATCCGCGAAGTCGAGCCCGCCGACCTCGTCACGGTGCGCCGCCAGTTCCGGCGGCTGGGGCTCGAATCCACGGTCGAGGACGGTGAGGTGGTCGTGCCGCCGGAGCAGCGGCTGAAGGTGAGAACCGACGTCGGCGACGCGATCCCCAAGATCGAGGACGGTCCCTGGCCGGCCTTCCCGGCCGACCTCACCTCGATCGCGCTGGCCCTCGCCACCCAGGCCGACGGCGACATCCTGATCTTCGAGAAGATGTTCGAGAACCGCCTCTTCTTCGTCGACAAGCTGGTCGCGATGGGCGCTCGGATCACGCTCTGCGATCCCCACAGGGCGATCGTCAGCGGTCCGAGCCGTCTTCATGGCGAACGCGTCGACAGCCCCGACATCCGGGCCGGGATGGCGATGCTCATCGCGGCCCTGGCCGCCGACGGCGTCTCCGAGATCGGCAACATCCGCCAGATCGATCGGGGCTACGAGGCGATCGACGAGCGGCTGCGCGCGCTCGGCGCCCGCGTTGAACGCGTTTCTGCCGAGGTGGCGGCCTAGCAGGGCTTTCCCGCCGCTTCTCGTAAGGTCCGGCGGATGATCCACCGGATTCCACCCGGAACCCGCGACGTGCTGCCCGACGAGATGCGGGAGCTGCGCCGCCTCCACGGCGCCCTGCTGGAGGTCTTCGAGAGCCGTGGCTACGGCGAGGTCGCGACGCCCGCGATCGAGTACGACGAGGTGCTGGCCCGCGGCGACAGCCGCACCGCCGGCAGCTCCTACCGCTTCTTCGACGAGCGCGGCGAGCTGCTGGCGCTGCGCGCCGACATGACCGTGCCGATCGCCCGCCTCGCCGCGACGCGCTACGCGAGCGCCGAGCCGCCGCTGCGCCTCTGCTACCTCGCCAACGCCTTTCGCGCCGTGCGCCCGCAGCGCGGGCAGATGCGCGAGCTCACCCAGGCGGGGGTGGAGCTGATCGGCGCCCCCGCCCCACAGGGAACGGCGGAGGTGATCGAGGTGCTGGAGGCGGCGCTCGACGCCGCCGGCCTCGACCGCGCCGTGATCGGGCTCGGCGACGCCGACCTCTTCCGGCAGCTGCTGGCCGAGCTGGGGGTGGAGGGCGAGGCGCGGGAGTCGATCCTGGCGCGGCTGGCGACGCACGACCTGGTCGGGCTCGAGGCGGAGCTGTCGGCCCTCGAGGGGATCGGCGAGGAGCAGTGCGCCACCTGCGTCGCCCTCTCGCAGCTGCGCGGCGGCCGCGAGGTCCTCGATGAGGCGCGGGCCCTGGGGGGCGCCGCCGTCGAGCGCGCGACGGCCCGCATCGGCGAGACCTTCGAGGCGCTCGAGGCGGCCGGCGCGGCGGACCGGGTGCGGATCGACCTCGGCCTGCTGCGCGATCTCGGCTACTACAGCGGCGCGATCCTCGAGGTCTACGACCCGGCCCTCGGCTACGTGCTGGGCGGCGGCGGGCGCTACGACGGCCTGCTGAAGCGCTTCGGCCTCGACCTTCCCGCGGCCGGCTTCGCCCTCTACCTGGAGCGCGTCCACGTCGCGCAGCTCGAGGAGGAATCGCGACGGGGTGGGGCCTCGTGAGCGCCGAGGTCGCCGGCATGGGCCGCGCCAAGGCGGAGGGCCCGCTGAAGCTGGCGGTGCCGCGCGGCGCGCTGTTCGAGGCGACGCTGGACGCGCTCGACGCGGCCGGGATCGACACCTCGGCGGCGCGCGGCGGGTCTCGCTCGCTGATCTTCGCGGCCGGCGACCTCACCCTGGTGACGATGCGCCCCTCCGACGTGCCGACCTACGTCGAGGCGGGGGCCGCCGACGTCGGCATCACCGGCAAGGACGTGCTGCTCGAGCAGTCCGACCGGATGGTCTACGAGCTGCTCGACCTCGGCTTCGGGCGCTGCCGCATGGTGCTGGCGGGGCGCAAGGGCGACGAGCGGCTGGGCGAGTCGCAGCGCCGGCTCGGAATGATGCGGATCGCGACCAAGTACCCGCGCGTCGCCGAGCGCCACTTCGAGTCGACCGGGCGCCAGGTCGAGGTGATCGAGGTGAAGGGCTCGGTCGAGCTGGCGCCGCTGGTTGGCCTCGCCGACGGGATCGTCGACCTGGTGGCGAGCGGCCGCACCCTGGAGGAGAACGACCTCGAGGTGCGCGAGGAGATCGTCGAGTGCACGGCCCGCTTCGTCGCCAACCGCGTCGCCCACAAGCTGCGCGCGCGCGAGGTGGACGAGCTGACCGCGAGGCTGCGCGAGGCGGTGGCGGGATGAGGACGCGGCGCTTCGATTGGGAGGGCGCTGCCCAAACGGCCTCCGCCGTTCGCGCTTGGGCCGTCGAGTCGGCGCCGGCCGTCGACGTCGCCACGATCGAGCGCGAGGTGCGCGAGGGCGGCGACGCGGCGGTGCTGAGGCTGACCGCGCGCTTCGACGCGCCGGAGGGGCCTCCCGCATCGCTGCGGGTGGGGCCGGGGGAGGCCGGAGGGGCCCTGACGGCGCTCGATCCTTCCCTGCGGGAGGCGATGGAGATCGCCGCCGCGAACGTCCGCGCCGTGGCCGAGGCACAGCTCGAAGCAGATGGCCGCGAGGTCGAACTGCCGCAGGGCCAGGCGGTGCGGCTGCGCGAGGTAGCGGTCGGGGCCGCCGGGATCTACGCCCCGGGCGGCCGCGCCGCCTACCCGTCGAGCGTCCTGATGTGCGCGATCCCGGCGCGCGTGGCCGGCGTCGAGCGGATCGCGCTCGCCTCGCCGCCAGGGCCCGACGGGCGGCTCAGCCCGCTCATCCTGGCGGCGGCCGAGCTGTGCGGGGTCGACGAGATCTACGCGATGGGCGGCGCCCAGGCGATCTTCGCGCTCGCCTACGGCACCGAGACGATCGAGCCGGTCGACGTGATCGCCGGCCCCGGCAACGCCTGGGTACGGGAGGCGAAGCGGGCCGTCTACGGCCGGGTCGGGATCGACTCGCTCGCCGGCCCCTCCGAGCTGATGCTGGTCGCCGGGCACGACACCGACCCCGAGTGGGCTGCCCTCGACCTCTGCGCCCAGGCCGAGCACGGGCCCGACAGCCCTCTCGTCGCGGTCGCCGTCGAGGAGGCGGTGCTGGAGGCGGTCGCAGAGGCCGCCGATCGCCTCGCGGCCGAGCGCCCCGGCGTCGCCGACGCGCCGCTGGCCCTGGTCCAGGTGCCGGACCTCGACGCCGCGATCGACCTGGCCAACGCCTTCGCCCCCGAGCACCTCGAGCTGCTCAGCGACGACGCCGCGCTGCTCGCCGAGCGCGTCACCACCGCCGGCTGCGTCTTCGCCGGCCGGTACGGCGCCACGGCCTTCGGCGACTATGTCGCCGGCTCCAACCACGTCCTGCCGACCGGCGGCGCCGGGCGTTTCTCCGGCCCGCTCAGCCCTGCCACCTTCATGCGCAGGATCGCGACCGTGCAGGTTCCCGCCGGCGCGGCGGCGAAGCTCGCCCCATACGTCGACGCCCTCGCCCGCGCCGAGGATTTCCCCGTCCACGGCGAATCCGCGATGATCAGGAGCGAGGAGAACGCTTGACCATGAGCAGGACAGCCGCAAGAGAGCGCAGCACCGCCGAGACGCAGATCCGCCTCTCGCTCGACCTCGACGGGGGGGAGGCGAGCGCCGTCACCGGGGTCGGCTTCCTCGACCACATGCTCGACCTGCTCGCCCGCCACGGCCGGCTCGGCCTGCGGGTGGAGGCCAGCGGCGACCTGGAGACGGGCGCCCACCACACGGTCGAGGACGTCGGCATCGTGCTCGGCCAGGCGCTCGACGAGGCGCTCGGCGACCGCGCCGGCATCCGCCGCTACGGCGCCGCCCTGGCGCCGATGGACGAGTCGCTCGCCGAGTGCGCGATCGACATATCCGGGCGGCCGCTCTGCGTCTTCGACGCCGACCTGCCGGCGACTTCGATCGCGGGGTTCGACACCGAGCTGACCGAGGAGCTCTTCCGCGCCGTGGCGAACAACGCCAAGCTGACCCTGCACCTCTCGGTCCGCTACGGCAGCAACGCGCACCACATGATCGAGGCCTGCTTCAAGGCGTTCGCGCGGGCCCTGCGCGTCGCCGTCTCGCTCGACCCCGAGGAGAGCGGCGTGCCCTCGACGAAGGGCACCCTGAGCGGATGACCGCGCGCATCGCGATCCTCGACTACGGGATGGGCAACCTGCGCTCGGTCGAGAAGGCGCTCGAGCACGTCGGCGCGACCGCGACGATCGGCAGCGACGCGGAGACCGTGCGCGGCGCGGACGGCCTCGTCCTGCCCGGGGTCGGCGCCTTCCCGAAGGCGATGCGGCGGGTCCGCGAGCTGGGCCTCGACGAGCTGATCGCGGAGCGCCGCGAGGCCGGCGTGCCGATCCTCGGCATCTGCCTCGGCCTCCAGCTCCTCTTCGACTCGACGACCGAGCTGGGCGGCGCCACCGGCCTCGGCCTGCTGCCCGGAGAGGTTGCGGAGCTGGAGGCGGACGGCCTCAAGGTCCCCCACATCGGCTGGTCGCCGGTCCGCTGGGAGCGCGAGTCGCGGCTGGCCGAGGGGATCGCGAGCGAAACGCCCTTCTACTTCGTCCACTCCTTCGCGCCGCACCCGCAGGCCGCGGACCTGCTCGGCAGCGCCGCCTACGGCGCTCGCTTCGCCTGCGCGGTGGAGCGCGACGACGTCTTCGGCGTCCAGTTCCACCCCGAGAAGTCGAGCGCCGCCGGCCTGCGCCTGCTCGCCAACTTCGCCGGGGTCTGCGCCAGGGCGCCGGTCGCCACGTGATCCTCTATCCCGCGGTCGACATTCGCGACGGAAAGGCCGTGCGACTGCTGCAAGGCGATTACGCGCGCGAGACCGTCTACGACGCCGACCCGGTCGACGCCGCGACCCGCTGGGCGGAGGAGGGGGCGCGGTTCCTGCATGTAGTGGACCTCGACGGGGCGAAGGCCGGCGCTCCGCAGAACCTCGACGCCGTACGGCGGATCGCCGCCGCCGTCTCCTGCCCGATCCAGGTCGGCGGCGGCCTGCGCGACGCCGAGTCGGTCGCCGCCGTCCTCGAGGCGGGTGCCGAGCGAGTCGTGATCGGGACGGCAGCCCTGCGCGACCCCACCTTCCTGGATGACATGTTGGGTCGCCATAGCGACGGCGTTGTCGTCTCCGTCGACGCCCGCAACGGCAGGATCGCACTGGAGGGATGGACGGAAGCGGGTGACGAGAGCGTCGTCGAGGCCGTTGCGCAGCTGAGCGCCCAGGGCGTCGCCCGCTTTCTCTGCACCGCGATCGAGGTGGACGGGACCATGGAGGGGCCCGCGCTCGATCAGCTCAACTCGATAGCCGCAGTCACCGATGCGATGGTCATCGCATCAGGCGGAGTGGGGGACCTCTCACATCTCTCGGATCTTGCTGCAGCGACTGCTTCCAATATCGAAGGCGTGATCGTCGGCCGCGCCCTATACGAGGGCATCTTCAGCGTTCGCGAGGCAATCGCGGCACTACGCTCCTGAGATGGTCCTGAAGCGCGTCATCCCCTGCCTCGACGTCGACGCCGGGCGCGTCGTCAAGGGCACCAACTTCGTCGGCCTGCGCGACGCCGGCGACCCGGTCGAGCTGGCCGAGCGCTACGACGCAGAGGGGGCCGACGAGCTGGTCTTCCTCGACATCACCGCCTCGCACGAGAAGCGCGAGACGATCGTCGAGCTGGCCCGACGCACCGCCGACAACGTCTTCATCCCGTTCACGATCGGCGGCGGCATCCGCTCGGTCGAGGACGCGCAGGCGGTGCTCGACGCCGGCGCCGACAAGGTCTCGGTCAACTCGGCGGCGCTGGCCCGTCCCGAGCTGCTGACCGAGCTGGCGGACCATTTCGGCGCCCAGTGCGTGGTGATCGCGATCGACGCCAAGCGCGAGGACGGCGCCTGGGGGGTCTACGTGAACGGCGGCCGCAGGCGCGTCGAGGGGCGGGACGCGGTCGGCTGGGCGAAGGAGGCGGTCGAGCGCGGCGCCGGCGAGGTGCTGCTGACCAGCATGGACCGCGACGGCACCAGCGACGGCTACGACATCGAGCTGACTCGGGCGGTGGCCGACGCCGTGCCCGTCCCCGTGATCGCCTCCGGCGGCGCCGGCGCGCTCGAGCACCTCAGCGAGGCGATCGCAGCGGGTCACGCAGACGCGGTCCTCTGCGCGTCGATCTTCCATTACGGCGCTTATCGCGTGCGCGACGCGAAGCGGCACTTGGCGGACGCCGGCATTCCCGTGCGGCTTTAGGGGGGCGCCGGGCCGGGCATCCCCCTACCGGAACCCGCTGCCGTCCGTTGACGAGGGACGGGTTCGTAGTGGCTCACAAGTTCCGTACGGGGGATGCCCGGGTCGGTGCCCTTTATGGACCCGAGCCAAGGTCTGCTGCGAGGCCGGCGACGCCACTGGAGCCGAGGATCTCGAAGCGGTTCAGTTCGTAGGGCTTGTCGCGGCTCGCGTAGCCGGCGATCTCCGTCGTCGCACCGACGTAGCCGGCCGCCTTGACCGCGGCGACCACGGTCTGGTCGAAACGCCCTGCCGGGTAGCAGAAGTCGTCTACCGGGACGCCGTATTCGCGCCGCAGGATGGACCGCGAGCCGGCCACCTCTTCCCGCAGCTGCGCCGGGCCGAGCGTCGTCAGGTCGAGGTGGTGGATCGTGTGCGCGGCCAGCTCCCAGCCGGCGGCGATCATCGCCGCCACGTCGGAGTGGTAGAGGTCGGAGCCCTGCGCCTTCAGGTTCAGCACGCCGGCCCAGCCGTGCCTGCGCAGCTCCGGTAGGGCGAAAGTGAACTGCGGCCGGTAGCCGTCGTCGAAGGAGAGGACGACCGGCTTGGGCGGCAGGACGCCGCCGTGGTACCAGGCCGCCTCGACCTGTTCGAGCGTGACCGCCTGGTAGCCGTGCCGTTCGAGCCAGTCCATCTGGCTCTTGAAGTCGGACCTTTCGACGAAGAGCTCGGGGTAGGCGGCGCCGGGCGGCGGCGGCCCCAGCACGTGGTACTCGAGGATCGGCACGGGGCCGGTGTGCGGCCTCCAGCCGGGCTGGGGAGTGGCGTTGCGGACCTTGCCGGAGGGGCGCCCGTTCCGCTGCCCTGCCGGCTTGACCGCGACCGCACGCCGGTTCCCCTTGCCGCCACCGTTCCCACCGCCGCTCGCGGCGACGATCACGGCGGCGCCGATGCCGATCGCGGCCAGGGCGCCCGCGGCAATCAGCCTGCGGCGCCTCGTCTGCCGCCGCTGCCGCTCCCGTCGCGCCAGGAGGTCATCGCGGCGCTCGCCCGGCCGGTCTGCGTTCCATGTCGGATCTTCGGGCATCCGGAGAGGGGATCATGGTACGGATGCGGATGCCGGCCAAGCCGATCGAGGACCTCGCCGCGGCGCTGCGGAGCGCCCATCCGGAGCTGGACGCGGTGCGGGAGGCCGCCGGCGGGGTGCGCGTCTACCTGGTCGGCGGATCGGTGCGCGACCTCCTGCTGGGTCGTGGGCGCGCCGACGTCGACCTGGTGGTCGAGGGCGACGCGACGGCGCTGGCGGCGGCGCTCGGCGCCGAGGTGGTCGCGCACGAGCGCTTCGCGACGGCGAAGGTGGGCCTAGACGGGCACGAGGTCGACATCGCCGCGGCCCGCGCCGAGTCCTACCCGCGCCCCGGCGCCCTGCCCGAGGTGGAGCCGGCGGCCGACATCGCCGCCGACCTCGGCCGCCGCGACTTCACGATCAACGCGATGGCGATCCCGCTCCAGGGCGAGCCGGAGCTGATCGACCCCCACGGCGGACGCGCCGACCTCGAGGCCGGACTGCTGCGCGTCCTCCACCCGCGCTCCTTCGTGGACGACCCGACGCGGGCGCTGCGCGCCGCCCGCTACGCGGCCCGCTTCGACTTCGAGCCGGAGCCCGAGACGGCTGCGCTGCTGCGCGAGGTCGATCTGGGAACCGTCTCGGAGCAGCGAGGCGAGGCGGAGCTGCTGCGGCTCGCCGCCGAGCCGCACGCTGCGCGGGGCTTCGAGCTGCTCGCCGAGTGGGGCCTGATCGCGCCGCGGCCGGGCGGCGTCGAGCTTGCCGCCCGCGTCGCCGAGCTGCTCTCGGCGCCGCCCTGGAGCGGGGTCGCGCCGCGCGACCGCGCCGTCCTGGCGGCGGCGCTCGGCCCTGCGCACGGGGCGAAGGAGCTGGCGGCGGCGCGGCCCGGGCGCCCCTCCGAGGCGGTCGACCTGGCCCGCCGGCACAGCCCGGTCGAGCTGGTCCTGGCCCGGGCCCTCGGGGCCGAGTGGCTCGATCGCTACCTGCTCGACTGGCGCTCGGTGAGGCTCGAGATCGACGGGCTGGACCTGATCGCCGCCGGAGTGCCGCAGGGGCCGGCGCTGGGCCGCGGCCTGGCGCTCGCGCTGCGGCGCAAGCTGGACGGCGAGATTTCCGGGCGCGACGAGGAGCTGGAGGCGGCGCGCGGGGACGGTGAGGCGGGAGGGAAGGGGGGCGAGGGGTGCCGGGCCTGATCCACGGCCTCGAGCCCGCCCGCATCGCCGCCAACCTGGAGCGGGTCCGCGAGGTGGCCGGCGAGCGCGTCGAGATCCTCGCGGCGACCAAGTACGTGCCGCTGGAGGAGATGGGCGCGCTCGCCGAGGCCGGCGTCGCCCTGGTCGGCGAGAACCGCCTGCAGGACCTCGCGGCGAAGCGGGAGCGCTGGGGCGATGCCTTCGAGTGGGACTTCATCGGCAACCTGCAGAGCCGCAAGGTGAGGCGGCTGCTGCCGCTCTGCCGCCTCATCCACTCCGTCGCGACCGACTCGGCGCTGGAGCAGCTGGGGCGCCACGGCGGCCCCGAGACCGAGGTTCTGGTCGAGGTCGACGTCGCCGGGGAGGAGGGCAAGGGGGGCGTGGCGCCGGCCGAGCTGGGCGCCTTCCTGGCGCGCTGCCCGGTGCGGGTCTCGGGCCTGATGACGATGCCGCCGTTCAGCACCGATCCGGAGGCCTCGCGCCCCTACTTCGCCCGCCTCGCCGAGCTGGCCGCCGCGCACGGTCTGCGGCGGCTCTCGATGGGCACCTCGCAGGACTGGCGCGTCGCGGTCGAGGAGGGCGCCACGATCGTCCGCCTCGGCACGGCGCTCTACATGTGAGGCGCCGGCCGGCGAAGCGACCGTCTGAATAGGCCATAATCAGTAGAGGAATTGGCCTGCCAAGGCCGAACAAGCGCGGATAGGCATGGCTTTACGCGACACATGGCATAGGGCGTTGGTCTACTTCGGCTTGGCCGAGGACCACGACTACGGTCCCGAGTACGAAGAGGAGTACGAGACCGGCGAGGAGGAGCACGAGGGGCGCCGCGGCGGCCAGGTGAGGCGCCTGCCGACCGCGCGCCGCGCCCGCCGCGACGAGATCGACGACATCTTCGCCGACGACGAACCGATCGCCGCCTCGCGCACCCGCGTCCTGCGGCCAGTCGGCAACGGCGACTCCGACGTCAAAGTCCATCTCGTCATCCCGCGCAACTTCAACGACGCCCAGCAGGTCGCCGACCAGTTCAAGCGCTCGGTGCCGGTCATCCTCAACCTGCAGACGACCGACCACGAGCTGTCGAAGCGGATGATCGACTTCTGCTCGGGGCTGACCTACTCGCTCGACGGCGGCATGCAGCGGATCGCCGAGCGGATATTCCTCTTGACGCCGCGCAACGTCGAGGTGTCGGCGGAGGAGCGGGCGCGGCTGATCGACAAGGGGTTCTTCAACCAGTCCTAGGTGGTTGTGGGGGAGGGTTGGGTGCCCCTCACGCTCAACTTTTCGGTGGGCGGGGTTGGTCGTCCGCCGGCGGATCGACGAAAAAGTACAAGCCGCTTAGAGGGGCACCCAACCCTCCCCTCCGGGCGTGGCTAGGCTGCCGGGCATGATCGTTGGCTTCTGTGGGTCCGGGAGCATGGCCGCGGCTATGGCGCGGGGGATGGCTGGTGAGGTTGAACGGATGCTGTTCTCGGACGCCGGGTCCGGGAGGGCGGAGGAGCTGGCGCGGGAGGTCGGGGGAGAGGCAGTCGGGTCGAACGTGGAGCTGGCCGAGCTGGCCGATGTGGTGGTGCTTGCCGTGAAGCCGGCGAAGCTGGATGAGGTGGCTGCTGAGCTGAGCGGCGCGAAGGTCGTGATCTCGTTGTTGGGCGCCACGTCTTTGCAGCGGGTTTCCGAGGCTTTTCCCAAGGCGGAAGTTGCCCGGGTGATGCCGAATGTGGCCGTGGAGGTCCGGCGAGGCGTTCTCTGCGTCACGGGGGCCGTTTCCGATGAGGTTCGAGGGATGCTGGAGGGGCTCGGGCATGTCGTCGAGCTGCCGGACGAGCAGTTCGACGCGGCTACGGCGGTCATGGGGTGCGCGCCCGCCTACCTTGCGCTGGCGGTGGAGGCGCTCGCCGACGCCGGGGTCGAGGCCGGGCTGGGCGAGGAGCTGGCCCGCGAGCTGGTGGTCGAGACGACGGGGGGGACGGCGGAGCTGCTGCGGCTTCGGCACCCCGCCGACGTGCGCAGGGCGGTGGCCTCGCCCGGTGGCAGCACCGAGGCCGGGCTGGAGGCTCTCGCCCGGGAGGGCGTAGCGGGGGCCTTCGCGGCGGCCGTGCGCGCCTCGCTTGAGAGGATGCGGGCGTGATCGCGCTGGCCATCACCCGCACCGACGTCGCCAACTACGTCAGCGCCCTCTTCTTCGTCTACATCCTCCTGATCTTCGCCAACGTCCTCATCTCCTTCGTGCCGCGGATGCCCTACAACCGCTGGCTGCGGGCGGTGCTCGACTTCGTCACCGAGACCACGAACCCGTACCTCCGCCTCTTCCGGCGCTTCCTGCCGCCGCTCGGCGGCGGCAGGCTGGCGCTCGACCTCAGCCCCATCATCGGCGTCTTCGTGCTGCTCATCCTGCGAACGCTGATCGTCCGCCTGATCGAAGGGTGAGCGGCTCGGCCGGTCGCGCCTGGCTCCGGGCCGGTGCGCTCTGCGGCCTCGTGCTCGCGCTCGACCAGGGCGCCAAGGCGCTGGTCGAATCCAGCCTCGTCACGGGGCAGCACGTCGACCTCGCCGGTCCGCTCGGCCTCACCCTCTCCCACAACCGCGGCGTCGCCTTCGGCCTGGCCAGAGGCAGCGGCGACGCGGCGCTTGTCGCGGTCACTCTCGCCGTCCTCGGCCTTCGTCCTCGTCCTCTTCGCGCGCAACCCGGAGCGGCCCAGGATGTGGGTCGGCCGTCGGCCTGCTGGCCGGCGGCGCGCTCGGCAACCTCACCGACCGTCTGCGCGTTGGGGCGGTCACCGACTACATCGACTTCAACGTCCTCTCCTGGCCCCCCTTCAACCTGGCCGACGTCTCGATCACCGTTGGCGTCCTGCTGCTGGCGCTGAGCTTCATGCGCGAGCCCAGCCGGGGAGGCGGGCGATGAGCGACGCCCTGCGCGTCGTCCACCTCGACGAGGCGCTGGCCGTGGTCGAGAAGCCCGCCGGTCTCGTCGTCCACCCGGCGCCCTCGCACCGCGGGCCGACCCTGGTCGACGAGCTGGGGGAGATCCTCGGCGGCGGCGCCGACCCGGAGCGGCCGGGGATCGTCCACCGCCTCGACAAGGGGACGAGCGGCCTGCTGCTCGTCGCCCGCACGGACGCCGCGCACGCCGCCCTCCAGGCGCAGGTGCGGCGGCGCGAGGTCGAACGCGTCTACCTCGCCCTCGCCGACGGGCGCCTCGCCTCCCGCACCGGGACGATCGACGCCCCGATCGGCCGCGCCTCGCGGCAGCGCCACCGGATGGCCGTCTCGGGGGCCGGCTCGCGGCAGGCGCGGACGCACTTCACGGTGCTGGAGCTGCTGCCCGCCGAGAGCTACCTGGAGGTGCGCCTGGAGACCGGCCGCACCCACCAGATCCGCGCCCATCTCGCCGCGATCGGCCACCCCCTGGTCGGCGACCCGACCTACGGCGGCGAGCCGAAGTACGGGCTGGCGCGACACTTCCTCCATGCCCACCGCATCGCCTTCACGCACCCGGAGAGCGGCGAGCGCGATGAGCTTCTCCTCCGAGCTGCCCGCCGACCTCGCCGCCGCGCTCGAGGCCGCCCGCACCGCCTAGGCGCGGTCGTCCCACTACAATTCCTCCTCGCTAAACCGACCCCCGTCGGTGCCGCCCCGGGTCCTGCCCGGCAACAGCCGGGTCCCCGGGAGAGGAGGCGGGGCAACACCACAACCAAGGAGACTCACCAATGCCAGAGGCAGGCCTCAAAGAGCTGCTGGAGGCCGGAGTCCATTTCGGCCACCAGACGCGTCGCTGGAACCCGAACATGCGCCGCTACATCTTCGGCGAGCTGGACGGGATCCACATCATCGACCTGGTCCAGACCGAGGCGCTGCTCGAGAACGCCCGCCGCTTCGCCGGCGAGCTGGCGAGCGGGCGGCGGCACGGTGCTGTTCGTCGGCACGAAGAAGCAGGCGCGCGACGCAATCAAGGAATGGGCCGAGCGCTGCAAGATGCCCTACGTCAACCAGCGCTGGCTGGGTGGCCTGCTGACCAACTTCAACACGATCTCGGCCCGGATCGCCCGCCTGCACGAGCTGACCGGCTGGCAGGAGGAGGGCAAGCTGGAACTGCTGCCGACCAAGGAGCGGATGGGCATGCAGGCCGAGCTGGCGAAGCTCGAGTACAACCTCGGCGGCGTTCGCGACATGGAGCGCCTGCCCGACGCGGTCTTCGTCACCGACCTGAAAACCGAGGAGATCGCGGTGCGCGAGGCGGCCCGCCTGCGGATCCCGATCATCGGCCTGGTCGACACCAACTGCGACCCGACCCCGATCGACTACGTGATTCCCGGCAACGACGACGCGATCCGCTCCTGCGAGCTGGTGATCGGCACGATCGGCGGCGCGATCGAGACGCGGCGCCGGCGCCTGGCGGGCCCAGGAGGAAAGCCGCCTCGCCGAGGAGATGGAGCGGCGCCGCAAAGAGGAGGAAGAGCGGAAGAAGCGCGAGGAGGAGGAGAAGGCGCGGGTCGAAGCCGAGGAAGCGGCGGCGGCGGCGAAAGCGGCCGCAGCGGTTAGCAGAGGCTCAGGGACCAGGCGCTCGACCCGCGGGTCCTGTCGCCGCAGGGGACCCACCGCCCCCTGCGGTAGCTGAAGCTTCCTCGGGGGCGGTCCCCCCTACGGCGCCACCCGCGGGTGAGGCGGTTGAGTCCGAGGCTCCGGCCGCCGAGCGGGCGCCCGGCCGCGAAAGCGGCTGAGCAGGAGGAGCAGGCGCCTGCCGCGCCGGAGGAGGGAGGGGGCAAGTGAGCATCACGGCTGCCGATGTGAAGGCTCTGCAGGGACCGGACGGGGGCGGCGATGATGGACTGCAAGGCCGCCCTGACCGAGGCCGGAGGGCGACGCCGACCGCGCGATCGAGATCCTCCGCGTCAAGGGTCAGGCCTCGGCCGCCAAGCGCGAGGGTCGCGGCACCGGCGAGGGCGTCGTCGCCGCCTACATCCACGCCAACGACAAGGTCGGAGCGATGGTCGAGGTCCAGTGCGAGACCGACTTCGTCGCCCGCAACGAGGACTTCAAGGCGTTCGCCTACGAGGTCGCCCTGCACGTCGCGGCGACCGCGCCGCGCTACGTCTCCGCCGAGGAGATCCCGGAGGAAGAGCGCGAGGCCGAACGGCGCGTCTTCGAGGAGAAGGCGCGCGAGGACGGCAAGCCCGACAACGTGGTCGAGAAGATCGTCGAGGGCCAGCTCGCCAAGTGGGCGAAGCGAGGTGGCGCTGCTCGACCAGACCCACGTCAACGCCGAGAAGCACGACTCGAAGACGATCGAGGAGCTGCGCCAGGAGCTGGCGGCGAAGACCGGCGAGAACATCCGCATCGCCCGCTTCGCCTACTTCCGGGTCGGCGACTGAGGCTCGAGCGGAGCGAGCGTCGCGGATAGGCTCCTCGCGAGCGCAGCCGACTCGAACCATGGACTCACGATCCCAAATTCAACCGCATCCTCCTGAAGCTCTCCGGCGAGGCGCTGATGGGCGAGCTCGACTACGGCACCGACGCCGCGCGAGGTGCAGCGGCATCGCGCGCAGATCGCCGCGATCCGCGCGCGCGGGGTGGAGGTGGCGATCGTGGTCGGCGCCGGCAACATCTACCGCGGGCTCGAAGCGGCCGCGGACGGGATGGACCGCGCCACCGGCGACTACATGGGGATGCTGGCGACCGTGCTCAACGCGCTCACCCTCCAGGACGCGCTGGAGCAGATCGGCGAGCACACCCGGGTGATGTCGGCGATCGACGTGAAGGAGGTTGCCGAGCCCTACATCCGCCGCCGCGCCATGCGCCACCTGGAGAAGGGCCGCGTGGTGATCTTCGCCGCCGGCACCGGCAACCCGTTCTTCACGACCGACACCGCGGCGGCGCTGCGCGCCCTGGAGATCCACGCCGAGGCGATCCTGATGGCGAAGAACGGGGTCGAGGGGGTCTACGACGCCGACCCCGCGACCCATCCGGAGGCCGCAGTTCATCCCCGAGATCGGCCACCGCGAGGCGATCGAGCGGGGGCTGAAGGTGATGGACTCGACGGCGCTCTCGCTCTGCATGGACAACGACCTGCCGATCTACGTCTTCAACATGGGGGACGAGGGCAACATAGATAGGATCGTCTGCGGCGAGAGGGTCGGCACGCTGGTCTCCAGCGCGCCCGCCGCACGAGTGAGGACGAGGATCCAGTGGAGCTGATCGACGAGCTGCTCGAGGACGCCAAGGGCCGCATGGCGGAAGTCGGTCGAGTCGAGCCGCGGCGAGCTGGCCACGGTGCGCACCGGCCGCGCCTCGCCGCACCTGCTCGACCGCGATCTCGATCGACTACTACGGCGCCTCGACGCCGCTCAAGCAGCTCGCCAACGTGGCGACCACGGACGCCCGCCTGCTCACCGTCACCCCCTTCGACAAGTCCTCGATCGGGGCGATCGAGAAGGCGATCCAGGAGTCCGACGTCGGGCTCACGCCGAGCAACGACGGCAACGTGATCCGCCTCCAGGTCCCCGAGCTGACCGAGGAGCGCCGCCGCGAGATGGTCAAGGTCGTCCACGGGGTCGCCGAGGAGGGCCGGGTCGCGATCCGCAACATCCGCCGCGACGTCATGCACGACCTGCGCGAGCTGAAGAAGGAGGGCGAGGCGGGCGAGGACGACGAGCGCCGCGCCGAGGCCGCGCTCAGAAGCAGACCGACGCGGCGATCGCCGAGATCGACGCCCTGCTCAAGGGCAAGGAAGAAGAGATCCTCGAGGTGTGACGCCCTGCGCGGTACGTAGCGATCATCACCGACGGCAACGGCCGCTGGGCGCAGCAGCGGGGCCTACCGGTCGTCGAGGGCCACCGGGCCGGGGCCGACGTCGTCAAGGCGCGGCTGCGCGACGCGGTCGAGCTCGGGATCGAGGAGCTGACCGTCTTCTCCTTCTCGACCGAGAACTGGTCGCGCCCGGCGGAGGAGGTCGAGGGATTGATGCGGATGTTCGGCGAGCGGATCGAGGCGGAGACGCCCGAGCTGCACGAGGAGGGCGTGCGGATGCGCTTCATCGGCCGCCGCGAGGGCGTCGACCCGAGCCTGGTCGAGCGGATGGAGTGGGCCGAACGCGACCACCGCGGCGAACGAGCGCATCACCCTCTTCGTCGCCTTCAACTACGGCGGCAGGGCGGAGATCGTCGACGCGGCGCGAAGCTTCCAGGGGGACTCCGAGGAGGAGTTCCGCCGCCACCTCTACGCGCCCGAGATGCACGACCCCGACCTCCTGATCCGAACCAGCGGAGAGCAGCGCATCTCCAACTACCTGCTCTGGCAGTGCGCCTACTCGGAGCTGGTCTTCCGCGACGAGCTCTGGCCGGATTTCACGCGCGAGGCGTTCGAGGCAGTCGCTGCGCGAGTTCGAGGCGCGGCAGCGCCGCTTCGGGGCGAGGGCCTGTAGCCGGCCGGACCTCTTCGACGAGCGAGATCGTTCGATGGAGCGAGCGCGCCGCACCCGAAGCGCCACGCCCGGCCGCCGCCGCGGCGCCGCGCGCCTGCGCGGCGAGACCGCGAAGCGGGTCCTCGTCGCGATCCCCTGGATCGTCTTCGCGATCGCGATCACCGTGCTCGGCGGAGCTCGCCTTCACGATCGCGATGATCGGGATCGGCGTCGCTCGCGCCTGCGCGAGTACTTCGCGATGACCGACGCGCTGCGGCCGATCCAGACGGCGGCCTACGTGGCGCGTCGCGGCGCTGATCCTTGCCGCCCACTTCGGCACCGCCTTCAACGTCCTGCTGGTCCTCGCGGCCTCCTTCCCGCTGCTCTTCGCCCTCGGCGCCGACCGCGGGCACCGCGACGGGATCACGGTCTCGATGGGCATCACCCTGCTCGGGCTCTCTGGATCGGCGTCCCGCTGGCCCACGCCGTGCTGCTGCGCGACCTGCCCAACCACGGCGCGGCGCTGCTGATCGACGTCCTCGTCGGCACCTTCGCTCACCGACACCGCGCGCCTACGCGACCGGCCGCATGTTCGGCACCCACAAGATCACCCCGAGCCTCTCGCCGCACAAGACGCTGGAGGGCCTGATCGGCGGCTTCCTGATCGGCACGATGGCCTTCTGGTTCGCGGGCCTCTACCAGGACTGGCTCTCGGGGGCCGACGCGCTGATCATCGGCGCCGCGGTGGCCGCGATCGCCCCCGTCGGGGACCTCTTCGAGTCGATGCTCAAGCGCGACCTGGGCAGCAAGGACACCGGCACGCTCTTTGGCGCCCACGGCGGCATCCTCGACCGCCTCGACGCCGTCCTCTTCACGGTCGTCGTCGGCTACTACCTGGCCGTCCAGCTGCTCTATTAGCCGAGCCGGCGCGGCGGGCCGAGCGGCGGTCCCGCGGCTGGCCGTCCCTATGCTCTGTGCTCGATGAGGAAGCTGGTGATACTCGGGTCGCTACCGGCTCGATCGGCACGGCAGGCGCTGGAGATCGTCGCCGCCTCGGCGGACCTGCGGCCGGTGGGGCTCGCCGCCGGGTCGAGCTGGGAGCGCGCTGCTGGAGCAGGCGCGCCGCCACGGCGTCTCGACGGTGGCGCTGGCCGACGCCGCCGCCGCCGAACGGGCGCGCTCGGCCTGGAACGGGCGCGTCCTCGCCGGCGAGGAGGGCGTCCGCGAGCTGATCGCCGCCTCCGGCGCCGACCTCGTCCTCAACGGCATCGTCGGCGCCGCGGGCCTCGGCCTCGACCGTCGTCGCGCTCAGCGAGGGAATCGACCTGGCGCTCGCCAACAAGGAGAGCCTGGTGATCGGCGGCGAGCTGACGATGGCCCTCGCCGAGGCCACGGAAGCGAGGCTGCTGCCCGTCGACTCCGAGCACTCGGCCCTCATCCAGCTGATCGGCGCGGAGCGCCCCGGCAGCGTCGAGCGGCTCGTCCTGACCGCCTCCGGCGGGCCCTTCCGCGGCCGCGACGACCTCTCGGCGGTGAGCGTCGAGGAGGCGCTCGCCCACCCGACCTGGCGCGATGGGCGGGCGGATCACGATCGACTCGGCGACCCTGATGAACAAGGGGTTCGAGGCGATCGAGGCGCACCACCTCTTCGGCGTCCCGTACGAGCGGATCGAGGTGGTCGTCCACCCGCAGTCGATCGTCCACTCCCTGGTCGACCTCAACGACGGCGCCTCGCTGGCCCACCTCGGCCATCCCGACATGCGGGTGCCGATCTCCTACGCGCTGCACCACCCCGAGCGGGCCGACGTCGACGTCCGCCGCCTCGACCTCGCCGCCGTCGGCGAGCTGAGCTTCGAGCCGCCCGACGTCGAGACCTTCCCCTGCCTGCGGCTGGCCCGGGAGGCGGGCAGGGCGGGTGGGACGGCGCCCTGCGTGCTCAACGCCGCCGACGAGGTCGCCGTCGCCGCCTTCCTCGCCGGCCGGATCCCCTTCACCGCCATCGCCGCGATGATCGAGCGGGTCCTGGACGAGATGCCGGCCCAGCCCGGTCAGCCACTTCGAGGACCTCTTCGCCGCCGACGCCGAGGCCCGGCGCCGTGCCGAGGAGCAGGTCGGGGAGCTGGCGGCGGTATGAGCTGGCTGCTCGTCTTCCTCGGCTTCTCGGCCCTGATCGTCCTCCACGAGGCCGGCCACTTCGTCGCCGCCAAGGCGACCGGGATGCGGGTCGAGCGCTTCTTCCTCTTCTTCCCGCCGAAGCTGGTCTCCGTGAAGCTCGGCGAGACCGAGTACGGGATCGGCGCGATCCCGCTGGGCGGCTACGTGAAGATCAGCGGCATGAACCGGCTCGACTCGGCTCGGCCGGCTCCCGCGGGTGAGGCGACATCCGAGGAGGGGGGAGGGGAAGCAGGACAGGTGGATGAGCGGGGGTTGCCGGTTCCCGCGCCCGAAGAGGACCCACGCGGCTACTACAAGCAGCCAGTCTGGAAGCGCCTCGTCGTGATCGGAGCGGGCCCGGGCGTGAACATCGCGCTGGCCTTTGCGATCTTCTTCATCGCGTTCAACTTCTTCGCCGAAAAGCCCTCCGCGACCGTCGGCGAAGTCGTGCCGGGCTCACCGGCCGCGACGGCGCTCAGGCCTGGCGACAGGATCCTCGCGGTCGACGGCAGGACGTATTCAAGCCTCGGGGTCGAATCTCGACTTGAACGCTTTCGGAGGCAGATCGCAAGCCACAGGTGCAGCGGCTCGCCGACCGATGGCTGTCGGGCGACAACCCCCGCGATCCTGCTGGTGAAGCGCAACGGGAGGGTCGAGACGATCTCGGCTCGCCCGGAATACGACTCGGCGCAGCGCGCCGCGCGCCTCGGCTTCAGCTACGGCCACGTCCCCGAAGACGTCAGCATAAGCAGCGCGCTGCGCCGCGCGGGCAACTCGATGTGGATGGTCACGCGCGAAACGGCATCGGTCTTCGGCCACCTGTTCGAATCCAGGCAGCGCAAGCAGGTGTCCGGCATCGTCGGCATCAGCGACGTCGCCCACCAGTTGATCGAAGTCGGCGCTTTCCCGGCGCTGATGCTGCTTGGGCTCGTCAGCCTTTCGCTGGGCCTGATCAACCTGCTGCCGACTCTGCCCCTGGACGGCGGCCACATCTTCTGGAGCCTGGTCGAGAAGGTCCGCGGCCGGCCGGCCTCCCTCCTGGTGATGGAGCGTGTCAGCATCGTCGGCTTCGTGCTGGTCGCGATGCTGATCTTCATCGGCCTCTCCAATGACATCGGCCGCCTCACCGGCGAAGGCTTCCACGTCCGCTAGGGCCGACCAGCACGACCAGGGCGCGAACCAGGGTGCGCCGCCGTACCCCCTACTGCCCCTCCAGCAGCGGAACGTCGTGGACGAGCTGAGACGGGGCGAAGTTCGCCGGATACAGCGTCGTGAGCTTGCCGTCGGCGGCGATGCCGTACACGAGGGCGGAGTGCTCGACCAGGTCACGACCCGCCTTGGCCGGCTTGGCGGCGATGTTCCACGCCTTCCAGACCCGCCCGAGCCGGCGGCGAGAGCCGATCAGGTACTCCATGCGGCCGCTCATCCCATGCTCCTTCAGGAAAGAGGCAACAGCCTTCGGCGTGTCGCCTCTCGGGTCGGTCGAGACGGCGACGATCTGCAACTTGTCCGCCTTCGGGCCGAGCAACGCCTGCGCCGTCTTCATGTTGCTGACGATCAGGGGACAGACGTTGGGGCAGTGGGTGTAGATGAACGTGACGAGAACCGCCTTGCCGCGGTACTGGACGAGGTTGACCGGCCGGCCGCGATAGTCGCGCAGCCGCAGCGGCGGCGCCGGCCTGCTCGGCGTCGCTTGCAGACCCGCGTAGCGCCCGGTTGCGGTCGCCGTCTGTCCCTTCGGGACACCCGGCGCTTGGGGCGCGCCGCCGCAGCCGGCAGCGACAAGCGCGGCCGCGGCAAAGAGGAATGGCGCGAATCGGGTCAACATGGGAAAGCGGCTCTGCTGCCGGCCGGCGCCGAGCTTAGCCACGCAGGATTACAGACCTCGTTACGGCGAGTGAGGCACCGGACGGAGGGGTGAACACGATCTTCACCGCCAGGGGCAAGCGGTGCCGGCGCCGCAGAGCTCGCTTGGCGCGGGCGTTGAGCGGCACGGAGACGGACACCCGACCGGAAGGCACTCCTCTGCGCACGATGCGCCCGGCGATCGCGTGCATTGCACGGCCTCCCTTCTCGAGGAGGTCCACCTGGAGGTTGCCGCCGGCCCCGGGAGCGAGGACCTGGACGGTGACGCGCACGGGCGCTTGGTGCCTGGCGGCGCTGACCGTCACCGCGGAGCCGAGTGGCGGGGTTTCTTCGGCTGGCGCCGGAGGTGTAACGACCGGCGTGGTTGTGGTCGGTGGAGGGGGAGGTGGGGGCGGCGGTGTGGAGGTCGTCGTGAAAGTTCGATCCGCCCCGAACACCGATCCACCAGAGGAGATGTTTTCGGCCACGAGCTGGAAGTGGTAGGTGGTTTCGGGCGAGAGACCGGTCAGCGCAGCGGAGACCGCGTGCTGGCTGTGGTCGCTGCCGGCGAGCTGGAGGCTCGTCGTCTTCCCGTAAGCGTTCATGGTTCCGTAGTTGAAGAAGTAGTGCGTTTCATGACCGTCGGGGTTGACGCTGCCCCGGAGCGTCGCTTCCACGGCGCCGATCCCGGCGGCCGTGCCGGTCGTGACCAGCGGCGGGCCCGGGGTCGTGAACGTGTGATCCGCTCCGGCCACCGGTCCACCGGAGGCGCTGTTTTCCGCGACCAGCCGGAAGTGGTAGGTGGTCCCCGCCGAGAGCCCCATCACCGGTTCCGACTTGCTCAGAGCGACCGTGCCTTCACCGGCCGACTTCCGGGTGGTTGCGTGTTCGTACGGGTTGGTGCTCGTGCCGTATTCGAAGAAGTATTCCGTGAGCAGGCCGTTGGGGTTGACGCTCCCGTTCAGTGTTGCTTCCGTGTCGCTCGTGGGCGTTCCTGCCCCCGTGCTCACGGTGGGCGCCCCGGGGGCGCCGCTGACCGTGACCGTTCCGGTCATCGACGCGTGGACGGTGCACCTGAAGTTGTAGGTGCCAGCCTGTGAGAACGTGCAGGATCCGCTCCAGTTGGTGCCCGAGCTGTTGACCGGCACGCTGGACGCGCAGCTCGGCGTCGCGGGCGGGCTCTGCCATTCGACTCCATGTGGGACCGAGGTGCTCGCGTTCTTGAACATGACGCTCCCGCCCGCGCTGATGTCGGCGGTCGACGGGCTCCAGGTGAGCGCCCCGCTGGCCGGCGCTTCGATGGTCGGTTCCGCGGCGAAGCCCGCCACCGGGACGGCGGCCAGCGCGACGGCCAGCACCCCCCCGATAAGCAGGTGCCGCCTGCGCCTGCTCATCTACCCTCCTCGACCAGGACGCCGCGGGTAAGCGTCACCGCGGCCCCGCGTTGCGGAGTCACGACGATCTTCACAGTCAGCCGCAGCCGCATGCTGGCCATCAGCGCGCGCCGGGCCGGCTTCGCGAGGGGGACCGTGAACGCGACCCGCCCCGCCTGCAGGTAGGCGCGGACGAGCTTCCCGACCCGCACGGTGCCGCCCTTGCCGGCGCCGTGCAGCGAGGATCGCCTCGCCAGCAGGTCGACCTCCAGCTTGCCGCCGGCGGCGGCCTGCGAGAGGGCGATCGACCCGCGCACGGAGCCGCCGTGCTGGGTCTTCGCGAGCTTCAGGGCCTGCGTGCTCGTGCCGCTGAGTGGCGATTCGGGCGATTCGCCTCCCGGCGGCGGGGGAGGCGGGGGGGTCGTCACCGTCCCGCTCGAGCTGACGGTGATCGTGCCTGTCATTTCGGTCGGGTGGACGGGGCACTTGAAGGTGTACGTGCCGGGCTGCGTGAGCGTGCAGTTCCCGCTCCAGCTCGTCCTGCCTTCGTCTACCGGCACGCCGGAGCAGCTCGGGGTTTCGGGACCACCCGTCCAGGTGACGCCGTGGGGCACGGCGGCGCTCGCGTTCTTGAAGGTGACCGTGCCGCCAGCGCCCACTTCAGCGCTGGACGGGCTCCAGTAGTAGCCGCCGTATCCCCCTCCCGCGGCTTCGATCGCCGGCCCGCCCGCCGCGCCGGCCGCGACAGCCAGGAACAGGGCCGCGAGGGCGAGCGGCATCGCGAAGAGGAGAGAACGTCGAGGGCGCCTGCCAGGTGGCAACCTCCGCAGCGCCAAGCGTCCACGCTCGGCGAACGGAAATCTGTCTTCTCCGCGCCTCCGGCCACCCATGCGCTCGGGGATACGCAATGTCGCAGGCATAGGTTCAAGCGGCAGCGCCGTTCATCCTCGCTACGCTTGATCCATGGCCTCCAAGCGCCAGATCTTCGTCGGCGGCGTGCCGATCGGCGGCGGCGCGCCTGTCGCCGTGCAGACGATGACCAAGACCGAGACCGCCAACCTGGCGGCGACGATGGAGCAGATCCGCAAGGTCGCCGACGCCGGCGCCGACCTGGTGCGGGTCGCGGTGCCGCGCGACAGCGACGCCGAGGCGTTGCGCACGATCGTCGCCGAGTCGCCGATCCCGGTGATCGCCGACATCCACTTCAACCACACGCTGGCCCTCAAGGCGATCGACGCCGGCGCCCACTGCATCCGCCTCAACCCCGGCAACATCGGCGGCCGCGAGAAGGTGGCCGAGGTGGCGGAGCGGGCGAGCGCCGCCGGGGTGCCGATGCGGATCGGGGTCAACTCGGGCTCCCTGCCCAAGCACCTTCACGCGCTCGAGCGCGAGAGCCCGGTCGAGGCGCTGGTCGCCGCCGCGGTCGAGTTCGTCGAGCTGATGGAGGGCCTCGACTTCACCGACTTCAAGGTCTCGATCAAGTCGACCAACGTGCCCAACACGATCGCCGCCAACCGGATGCTGGCCGAGAAGATCCCCTACCCGCTGCACCTCGGGGTCACCGAGGCCGGGACCAAATGGTCGGGCTCGCTGAAGTCGGCGGTCGGGCTCGGCACGCTGCTCGCCGACGGGATCGGCGACACGATCCGGATCAGCCTCTCGACCTTCCACGCCGAGGAGGAGGTGAAGGTCGCCTGGGAGATCCTCAAGGCGCTCCAGCTGCGCGAGCGCGGGCCGGTCCTGATCGCCTGCCCCACCTGCGGCCGCCTCCAGTTCGACATGGACTCCGTCGTCGCCGAGATCGAGCGGCGGCTGGAGCGCTACGCGGAGCCGATCGAGGTGGCGGTGCTGGGCTGCGCCGTGAACGGGATCGGCGAGGCGTCGCACGCCGACTTCGGCATCACCGGCGCCAAGAACGAGGGGCTGATCTTCTCCCACGGCAAGCCGCTGCGGAAGGTGCCGCAGGAGAGCCTGGTCGACGCCCTCTTCGAGGAGATCGACCGCTCGCTGGACCGCGGCAGGGTCGAGGTCGACGAGGCGAAGGCGGGGGAGGGGGCGGCCTGGCTGGCCAAGATCGAGGCGGAGAGCGCCGGCGACCTGACGCCCGAGAAGATCGCGCAGATGGAGCACGAGGCGGCCGCGCAGGGCGAGGCGGACCGGGTCCTGCTCGACGAGGAGGCCTCGCCCACCGCCGGCCGCCGCTTCACGCGGGCCTGAGCGCCCGCCGGATAGGTTTCCCGCGTGACTCGGATCACGGAGACGCTGCTGCCGACCCTGAGGGAGGCGCCGGCCGACGCGGAGGCTCTCTCCCACAAGCTGATGGTGCGAGCCGGGCTGATCCGGCAGCTGGGGGCGGGACTGTGGACATATCTGCCGGCGGGTGGCGGGTGCAGCGCAAGATCGAGCAGGTCATCCGCGAGGAGATGGAGGCGATCGGCTGCGCCGAGATGCTGATGCCGGTCCTGCAGCCGGCCGAGCCCTGGCAGAGGACGGGGCGCTACGCGATCGAGGAGATGTTCAAGCTCGAGGACCGCAAGGGGTCGCCGCTGGTGCTGGCGATGACCCACGAGGAGTGCATCACCTGGCACGTCGCCCGCGAGATCCGCTCCTACCGCGACCTGCCGTTGATGGTGTTCCAGATCCAGACCAAGGAGCGCGACGAGCCGCGCCCGCGCGCCGGCGTGCTGCGCACCCGCGAGTTCACGATGAAGGACGCCTACTCCTTCGACCGCGACGAGGCGGGGCTGGAGCGCTCCTACGAGCTTCAGAGCGGGGCCTACGCCCGCATCCTCGACCGCTGCGGGCTGCGCTGGTACCGGGTCGAGTCGGACGTCGGGATGATGGGCGGCTCCGGCGCCCACGAGTACATGGCGCCCTGCGCGGCCGGCGAGGACGCGATCGCGCTGGCGCCCGGCTTCGCCGCCAACGTCGAGGTCACCGAGCTGCGCGACGGCGACCCGGGCCCGAACGGCGGCACGGTCGAGGTCGAGCCGGCGATCGAGGTCGGCAACATCTTCAAGCTCGGCACCCGCTATTCGGAGCCGCTCGGCGCCACCTACCTCGGCGAGGAGGGGCAGGAGCGGCCGATCGTGATGGGCAGCTACGGGATCGGCCCCGCGCGGATCGCTCGCTGCGGCGATCGAGCAGGGCGCCGACGAGCACGGCATCGTCTGGCCCGCCTCGATCGCGCCGTGGCTGGTCCACCTCGTCTCGCTCGCCAAGGCCGGCGAGCCCGAGCGCGAGGTCGCCGACACGCTCTACGAGGAGCTGCGCGCCGAGCTGGGGCCGGAGGTGCTCTACGACGACCGCGACGCCGGGCCGGGCGAGAAGCTGACCGACGCCGAGCTGCTCGGCTGTCCGCTGCGGATCGTGGTCGGCCGCCGCGGCCTCGCCGAGGGCGTCGTCGAGGCCGGCGAGCGGGCGAGCGGAGAGCGAGCACCGGCTGCCCGTGGGGGAGGCCGCCGAGCGGGCGCTGGCCCTGCTCCAGCCCCTCGATGGCTGACACCGCCCCCTTCGGGCGCGGTCGCCTGCGCCGCCTGCTCGGGCTCGACCGCAGCGGCGCGCCGCCCCGCCAGACGCGCCGCGACGCGCCGCTCAACCCCTGGACGCTGCCCAACCTGGTCGGCTTCGTCCGCCTCGCGGCGCTGCCGCTCTTCCTCTACCTCGCCCTCGAATCGGACGACGGGCGCAGCGCCGCCGCCGCGGTGGTCTTCTGGCTGATCGCCGCCGGCGACTACCTGGACGGCCTGCTCGCCCGTGCGACCGGTCAGTACAGCCGCCTCGGGACGCTGCTCGACCCGCTCGTCGACCGGCTCACCGTCCTCTGCGGCGCCGTCGTCTGCTGGAACTTCGAGCTGCTGCCGCGCTGGGCGCTCGCCCTGCTCGCCGCCGCGCGAGGTGGCGATGCTCGCCCTCGCCCAGTACGGCCTGCGGCACGGCGCCGAGATCGCGGTCAACTGGCCGGGGCGGATCTCGGTCTTCCCGATCATGGGCGGGATCTTCTTCGCCCTCGTCTTCGCCGGCTGGGTGCCGGCTGCGCTGCTGATCGCCGGCCTCGCCCTGGCGCTGGTCGCGACGGCCCTCTACGCCCGCGACGGGCTGCGCGCCGTGCGCGCCACCCGCGCCGCGGCCGCGCAAGGCAAGTCCCAATTCCGATAAACCTTCAACCTGGGGTTGAACCTTCGGCCCAAGGCGACCTATAATCGCCGGCAGCGGCCAACGGAGGCGACCCGCCTCCCGATCAAGGAGCGAGATGGAGGACACCTTTCCGGATCTCGGTTCGCTCAGCGACGAAGAGCTGAAGGACCTGATCGACAAGCTGACCGAGGAGGAGAACGAGATCTCCTACAAGCGGCGCGTCCTGCACGGCAAGATCGACATCCTCCGCGCGGAGCTCGTCAACCGGCTGCGCCAGAAGCGCGAAAGCGGCGACTCGCTGATCTCCGGCGACGACGTCGCCCAGCTGACCGAGATCCTCGCCGGCAAGGCGCATCTGAACCCGTCAGAGGACGAGCCGGCGGCCTGAGGGAGAGGGGGACCCGATGCCCAGCCACTGCCGCGAGTGCGGCTTCGTCAACCCCGAGGGCGCCAACTACTGCCAGAAGTGCGGCGCCTACCTCGGCGGGCCCGCCGAAGGAGGGCGTGGAGCCGGTGACGATGACCTACACGGTCGACGACACCGGCGAGATGCAGCCGCTCGACATCGACAAGGTGCTCGAGCGCGGCGGCGCCGCCCTGGTGATCCGCGCCGGCGGCGGCAGGGCGGGGGAGAGCTTCACGATCGACGAGGACCGGGTCAGCATCGGGCGCAGCCCCGACGCGGGGGTCTTCCTCGACGACGTCACCGTGTCCCGCAACCACGCGCTGCTCGTGCGCCGCCGCGACGGCCTCTACATCGACGACCTCGGCTCGCTCAACGGCACCTACGTCAACCGGCGCCGGATCGAGTCGCACCGGCTCGCCGACGGCGACGAGATCCAGGTCGGCAAGTACAAGCTCAGCTTCCTGGAGAAGTAGAGCGCGATGCCGGTCTCCGAGCAGACCCACGCGCAGCCCGAGCTCGCCCAGCCGCCCGCGCAAGGCGCTGACGATCGGCGCCGTCTGCAAGATCCTCCAGGGCGAGTTCGACGACGTCTCGATCTCCAAGATCCGCTACCTCGAGGACCAGAAGCTGCTCAGCCCGCGCCGCACCTCGGGGGGCTACCGCCTCTACAGCCAGTCCGACGTCGAACGGCTGCGGACGATCCTGCGCCTGCAGCGCGACGAGTTCCTGCCGCTGCGGGTGATCCGCCAGGAGCTGGCGGCGGGGGGCGACATCGACCTCGGCGGCGCCGAGCGGCGCACCGCCGGGGGCGCGGTGCGGCGGGCGATCCTCGTCACCACGTCGAGCGCCTACCTGAGCCTCGACGAGGTGATCGAGGAGACCGGCGCCCGCTCGGAGCTGATCGCCGAGCTGGAGAACTTCGGCATCGTCCAGCCCGACAAGCGCAACGGCAGGACCGTCTACGACGAGACCGACCGCGAGATCGTGCGCGCCGCCAACGAGCTGTCGCGCTTCGGCGTCGGGGCGCGCAACCTGCGCGTCTTCCGCTCCTCGGCCGACCGCGAGGCGAACCTGCTGGAGGCGCTGCTGGGGCCGTCGCTGCGCTCGCGCAACCCGGACCGCCGCAAGGAGGCGCTGGAGAGCCTGGAGAGCCTGGCGGCGACCGTCAGCCACCTCAAGCACCTGCTGCTGGTGCGGGACCTGCGCCGCCTGGCCGGGGACTGACGGGCCTCCGAGCGGTGCCCCGCGTCAGCCGCCGCCGCACGATCGACGCCGCGCCGGACGAGGTCTGGGCGCTCGTCTCCGATCCCTACAGCCTGCCGCGCTGGTGGCCGCGCACGAAGCGGGTCGAGAACGTCGAGCGAGCCGGCGACAGTGGACGAAGGTGCTGGAGACGGCCGAGGGGCGCGGCGTCCGCGCCGACTACCGGCGCGTCGACTCCAGCGAGGGCGAGCGCTACGCCTGGGAGCAGCGGCTGGCGGGCACTCCCTTCGCGCGCCACCTGAGCCGCTCACGGGTCGAGATCGAGCTGGCGCCCGGCGCGGCCGGCGGCACCGAGGTCCTCCTCCGCTCCGACCAGGCGATGCGCGGCCTCTCGCGGCTCGGCTCGACGATGATGCGGGGCGGGCAGGGCAGGATCCTCGACGAGGCGCTCGACGGGATCGAGCGGGCGCTGACGTGACGACGGGCGGACCCCGGCGCGACTCGAGGTGGTGGGGCTGGGGCGATCCGGCCGTCTCCGCCGAGCTGGACGCGGCGGCGCTGGCGACGCTGAGCGAGCGGCTCGGCGAGCTCGAGCCCTCGCCCCGAGCCGCCGAGCCTCGACGGCTTCGAGCTGCCACCGCCGCAGCCGCTGCCGGCGGCGCTGGTCGAGGCGGTCGGCGCCGATAGCGTCTTCGGCTCCACCGAGGACCGGGTCCGCCACGCGACCGGGCGCGGCTACGTCGACCTGGCCCGCCTGCGCGCCGGCAGGCTCGAGGCGGCGCCGGACGCCGTCCTCCTGCCCGCCGACGCCGCGGCCCTGCGCCGCGTGCTGGCGGTCTGCGCCGCGGAGGGGATCGCCGTCGTCCCCTTCGGCGGCGGCACCAGCGTGGTCGGCGGCGTCGAGCCGCTGCGCGGGCCGCACGGGCGCCTCGTCAGCCTCGACCTGGCCCGCCTGCGCGGCGTCGAGGTCGACCGCCGCTCGCTGACCGCCCGCCTCGGGGCCGGCCTGCGCGGGCCCGAGGCCGAGGCCGAGCTGGCCCGGCACGGGGTCACGCTCGGCCACTTCCCGCAGTCCTTCGAGTACGCGACGGTCGGCGGCTTCGCCGCCACCCGCTCGGCCGGGCAGGCCTCGAGCGGCTACGGCCGCTTCGACGCGCTGGTCGTGGCGCTGCGCCTGATCGCCCCGACCGGCGAGCTGCGCACGCTCGAGACCCCGCACAGCGCCGCCGGGCCGTCGCTGCGCGAGCTGGTCCTCGGCTCCGAGGGGATCTTCGGGGTCATCCCGGAGGTGACGGTGCGGGTGCGGCCAACTCCGGCGATTCGCCGCTACGAGGGCTGGATCGCCGAGAGCTTCGAGGCCGGCGCCGAGATCGTCCGCGCCCTCGCGCAGGGGCCGGGCCTCCCCGACGTGATCCGCGTCTCCGACGAGGAGGAGACGAGCGCCTCGCTGGCGCTCTCGGGACCCCGCGGCCTGGCCGGGGCGCTGTTCGGCGGCTACCTCCGCGCCCGCCGCAGGAGCGAGGGCTGCCTGATCGTCGTCGGGCTCGAGGGCGAGCGGGAGTCGGTCGCCCGCCGCCGCGCCCTCGCCGCCCGCGCCCTGCGGGCGGGGGGCGCCGCCTACCTCGGTCGCGCCGCCGGCCGCTCCTGGGCGCACGGCCGCTTCCAGGCGCCCTACCTGCGCGACGCGCTGATCGACGCCGGCGCGATGGTCGAGACGCTCGAGACCGCCCACACCTGGGCGAGCCTGGGCCGCCTGCACGCGGCGGTCGGGGCGGCGATCCGCGACTCGCTCGCCGGCCAGGGCACGCCGGGCCTGGTCCTCTGCCACCTCTCCCACGCCTACGCCGACGGCGCCTCCCTCTACTTCACCTTCGTCTGCCGCGCCCGCCGCGGCGCGGAGATCGAGCAGTGGCGGGCGGTGAAGGGCGCCGCCTCGGAGGCGATCGTCGCGGCCGGCGGCACGATCACCCACCACCACGCGGTCGGCCGCGACCACGCCCCCTACATGGAGGCGGAGGTGGGGAAGGTCGGGCTGGAGGCGCTGCGCTCGGTCAAGGAGCGGCTCGACCCGGCGGGCATCATGAACCCCGGCAAGCTGCTCGGCTGAGCTACTTCTTGACGATCGGGCCGGTGACCTTGCCGCGCAGCACGACGGCGCCGCTGTAGCTCAGGGCCTTGCGTTCCCTCTTCGCCTGCGTCAGCGCCGTCTTCAGGGATGCGTTGGAGACGAGCGAGACTTCCATCTGGTCGAAGCCGCCGGCGAGCAGCCCGAGCGCTTCGGGCGCGATCTGGTACTGCCCGGCGATCGTGCCGGACCTGCCGACTTCGGTCGCCGCGATCGGAACCCTTTCCGTGGCCGAGCGGGCCAGCGAGATGGCGTACGAGCGCCCCTTCGGCGACGGTTCGAGGCCCTTGGCTTCGACCAGCAGCAGGACCGTTTCCTTGGAGCGGCCGAAGAGGGCGCGGCCGCTGGCGTGGCCGCCGTTGACCGGCGCCAGCACGGCCGCCGTCGGCTTGACCGTCTTGCCGCCCGCCAGTTCCCTCGGCACGGTTGGCTTGGCGCTCGTGCCGGACTTCGAGCTGCTACCGCCGCCGATGTCGACGAGGCCAGTCGCGAAGAGGACGAGGAGGGCCACCACGACGATGCCGCCGACCAGTTCGAAGAGGCCGCGCCGGCTCTTCGGCCGCGGCAGGCGTGGCAGCGAGACGGCCGCCGGGCGCGTGGCCGGCCGTGGAGCGGCCCGCGGCGGAGGGGCCGCCGCCCGGCGCGGCTCCGGCTCGGGTTTGGGCGCGCTTGGCGCGGGGGACGGGACCGGGGCAGGAGCGGGCGCGGCGGCCTTCGGAGCGGGGGCCGCAGGCTCCGAGCCCTCGTTCAGCTCCGCCAGCGCCTCCCGCACCCGGGTGCGGACCTCGTCGACGCTCACTCCCATCAGGGCCCCTATGTCGTCATAACCCTGTTCGCGCTGCGCAAGCAGCCGCAGCAGGGCCTTCTGGTCATCGCTCAGGGCCACGGATCGAGAAGCCTACGTCAGCGGGGTCGCCGGCAGGCCGCCGCTCGCCTAACCGCCGAAGCGGTTGGTGATCGGCAAACGACGATCGCGGCCGAAGGCCTTGGGCGTGATGCGGATGCCGGGGGCGGCCTGGCGCCGCTTGTACTCGGCGCGGTCGACCATCCGGATCACTTCGTCGACGACCGCGGCCGGCAGCCCGGCCGCGATCATCTCCTCGCGCCCCTCGTCGCGCTCGACGTACGCCTCGAGGACGCGGTCGAGCAGCTCGTAGGGCGGCAGCGAGTCGCTGTCGAGCTGGCCCGGCCGCAGCTCCGCGGAGGGCGCCCGCTCCAGCACCGAGGCCGGGACCAGCTCGCGGCCGGCCGCCTCGTTGCGGTGGCGCACCAGCTCGTAGACGAGCGTCTTCGGCACGTCCTTGATCGCCGCGAAGCCGCCCGCCATGTCGCCGTAGAGGGTCGCGTAGCCGACCGACATCTCGCTCTTGTTGCCGGTCGTCAGGACCAGCCAGCCGTGCTTGTTGGAGAGCGCCATCATCATGTTGCCCCTGATCCGCGCCTGGATGTTCTCGGCGGCGATGTCCGGCTCGGAGGCCCGCGTCGGGTCGCGGGGCAGCGGCTCCGGACTCGGCGCCGTCGTCCTCGGGGCGGCGGAACTCCGCGGCGAGGGCGCCCGTCGTAGGCGGCCATCGTCGCCGCGATCGGGATCTCGATCGTCTCCGTGCCGAGGTTGGCGGCGATCGTCCGGGCGTCGGCCTGCGTCGCGGCGCTGGAGTGGGGCGAGGGCATCACCACGCAGCTGACGTGCTCGGGGCCGAGCGCGTCGACGGCGAGCAGCGACACCAGGGCGGAGTCGACCCCGCCGGAGAGCGCGATACCGGCGTGCCGGAAGCCGTTCTTGCGGGCGTAGTCGCGGAGGCCCAGGGCCAGCGCGCCGTAGACCTCGGCCAGGTCGGGCAGCGGCTCGGCGAGCGGACCCGGGGTGGGGGAGGGGACTTCGCAGACCAGCAGCTCCTCCTCGAACTGGGCGGCGCGGGCGATCACCGCCCCGCCCGGGTCGACGACGAAGCTGTGGCCGTCGAAGACCAGCTCGTCCTGGCCGCCGACCAGGTTGCAGAAGGCGAGGTGGGCGCCGTAGGCGCGGGCGCGGGCGGCGAACATCGCCTCGCGCTCGCGGCCCTTGCCGCGGTGGTAGGGCGAGCCCGAGGGGTTGGCGATCAGCACGGCGCCGGCCGCGGCCTCGGTCGAGGCCGGCGGCCCCTCCACCCAGCACGTCCTCGCAGATCGTCAGCCCCACCGGGGTCCCGCCGACGTCGATCGTCGCCGGCTCGGTGCCGGGGACGAAGTAGCGCTGCTCGTCGAAGACCGCGTAGTTGGGGAGGCGGTTCTTGCGGTAGACGGCGCGCACGGCGCCGCCCGAGAGCACGGCGAGGGAGTTGTGGGCGTGGCGGCGGTCGCCGTCCCCGGCCACCGGCTCGGCGAAGCCGACCAGGACGGTGAGCCCGGCGCCGACCCCGCGCGCCAGCTCCTCGACCGCCCGCCGGTTGGCCTCGATGAAGTGCCGCTTCAGGTAGAGGTCCTCGGCCGGGTAGCCGGGCACGCAGAGCTCGGGGAAGATCGCCAGCTCGGCGCCGGCGCTCTCGGGCGCGGCCGATCCATTCGGAGACCTTCGCCGCGTTCGCGTCGACGTCGCCGACCGTCGGGTCGATCTGCGCAAGCGCTACGCGCAAGGCGCTCTCCGCTGGCTCACGACCGGGAAGTATCGCCGCCGAGGGCGCAAGCCGCGCCTCGGCGCCCTGTAAATTGGGCGCCGGTGCGGGCACGCGGACGGCTGATCGGGGCTTTGCTCGCATCGATGGCGCTGATTGCCTGCGCCCCCGGCTCGGCGAGCGCGGCGGACCAGTGGGTGTTCGGGGCCGCCGCACCGCGCCCCCGCGAAAACCCCGGCCCCGGCTCCGGTTCCGGCCGCCACGTCTACAACGTCCCGGAAGCGCCGGGCTCCCCCGCCTGCACGCTCCATTTCTGCGTCCACTGGGTCGCCGTCGGGATCGACGCCCCGGAAGCTGACCGACGCCAACGGCAACGGCATCCCCGACTTCGTCGAGCGGGTGGAGAGCGTCGCCGAACGCGTCTACTCGATCGAGAACGGCAAGCTGGGCTGGCGCGCGCCCAAGTCGGACGGCGCGCAGGGGGGCGGCAACGGCAAGACGGACGTCTACCTGAAGGAACTCAGCGGCAGGCTGTTCGGCTACGCGGCGCCCGACCCCGGACAGACCGGGAAGGCGGGCCGGCGCTCCCACAGGCTGCCGGGCTACCTCGTCCTCGACAGCGACTTCAGCCCGTTCAAGTTCCCGCGCACCAGCCAGCTCAACGACCTCGAGGTGACCTTCGCCCACGAGTACAACCACGTCCTCCAGTTCGGCTACGACGCCTACGAGGACGGCTGGTTCGCCGAGTCCACCGCGGTCTGGATGGAGGACCAGGTCTACGGCGAAGTCGACGACTACCTGCGCTACATGCACCGCTGGGTCCGCCTCCTCGACACGCCGCTGACCGCCAACTCGATGCAGGAGTACGGCTCGGCCGTCTGGAACGAATGGCTGACGCGCCACTACGGGCCGGCGATCGTCCGCCAGGCCTGGGCGAGGGCGATCCACACGAAGCCGGGGGGATTCTCGGTCGCCGCCTACGATTCGGCGATCAGGGCCGGCGGCGGCCCCGGCTTCGACCTGGACTTCGCCCGCTTCGGGCGCGATCTGGCCGAGTGGCGCACGAACGGGGTCTTCCGCGAGGGCCCCCAGTACCCCGACGTGCCGCGCAGCGGCGGCCTGCCCGGCGACGGCCGGCCGCTGCTTGCAAGGCTCAACCACGCCACCTTCCGGCTGCTGCGCGTCGACGATCGCGCCGGCCGCGCCATCCGGGTCAGCGCCACGGCGCCCCGCGGCGTCGCCGCCGGGCTGGCGCTGGTGGGGCGGATCGGCGGCGGGCGCGAGGCGCGCGTCGTCTCCCTGCTCAGCTTCAGGCAGCACGGCGGCGCGATGGCGGTGCGGCTCGCCCACCCGGGGCGCTTCGAGCGGATCACCGCCGTGCTGGTCAACGCCGACACCCGCGAGAGCGGCTTCAGCGCCCGCCGGTTCGACTGGAACTACTTGACCGAAAGCGCCCCGTTCACGGTGCGGGCGCGCGTCGTGCGCTGAGCCTTGCCGCTCGGCTTCGGCGTCGCCTCGACGATCTCCCCGACCGCCCCCGCGAGGTCGAGCGCGAAGCTCTCGAGGTCGGCCATCGCGTCGTAGTCGCCGACCAGGCCGAAGTCGACCTGCCCGTTGTAGGAGATGATCCCCACGCAGAGGGCCTGGCGCCGCGCCAGCGGTACCATCGGGAAGATCGATTCCATCCGCCGGCCCAGCACGTAGAGCGGGAGCTGCGGCCCCGGCACGTTGGTGACGACGAGGTTGAAGAAGCGCTGGGCGGGCTGCAGGCGGGCCGCCTGCGCGGCGATCGTCGGCGGCGCGAAGTCGGTCAGCCTGGTGAGGATCTCGGCCCCGACCGCCTGCCCGGAGCCCTTCAGGTCCCCCATCCGCTCGCTGACGAGGTGCAGCCGCTCGACCGGGTCCCGGCACCAGACGGGCAGCGGCGCCATCATCGCCGAGACCCGGTTGCCGAGCGCCCCGTGCTCCTCCGCGGCGCGGACGCTGACCGGCACCATCGCCCGCATCTCCAGCCCCTCGGTGTCGTGGCCGCGGGCGCGCAGGTAGTTGCCGAGCGCCCCGGTCGACCACCGAGAGGACGACGTCGTTGACGGTGCCGCCGTGCGCGTCCTTGGCCCGCTTGAAGTCGCCCAGGTCGGTGCGGAGGAAGGCGACGCGCCGGTGCGAGCCGATCTCGACGTTGAAGGGCGTGCGGGGAGCCGCCATCCCGACCCCCAGCATCTTGGCGGTCGCCTCGATCCCGCGCAGGACCTGGCGCGGGCCGCGCAGCGTCGCCCGCACGCCGCGAACGATCTCGCGCGGGCTGGTCGCCCGCTCGCGCAGCGCGTCGCCGAGCAGCTTCAGGTCGGTGGGCTCGGGGCGGGGCGCCCAGCGCGGCCGGCGGGCGGGCGGCGCCGCCGGCTCCTGCTCGGTGTCGAAGAGGACGGTGGTGATGTCGACCCCGGAGACGCCGTCGACCAGCGCGTGGTGGCTCTTGCCGACGATCGCGAAGCGATCCTCCGACAGCCCCTCGACGAGCCACAGCTCCCAGAGCGGCTTGCTGCGGTCGAGCTGCTGGGAGAAGATCCGCGCCGCCAGGTTGCGCAGCTGCTCCTCGGAGCCGGGCGGCGGCAGCGCGGAGCGGCGCACGTGGTAGTCGAGGTTGAGGTGGGGGTCGTCGACCCAGACCGGGCGGCCCTGGTTGAAGGGGACGGGGCGCAGCTTCTGCCGAAAGCGCGGCACCAGGTGGAGGCGCGAGGCGATGTGGTCGCGGAACTCGGCGTGGGAGGGGCGCGAGCCCTCGAGGACGATCGCCTCGGCGACGTGCATGTGCGCCCCCGCCCGCTCCATGTGGAGGAAGGAGGCGTCGAGCCCGCTCAGCCGGTCGCCGTGCACGCACCCATGTTGGCGCAGAGCGGCGCGCGGCGTCAATCGGAGAGCGCCAGCTGAAGCTGATCCTGCGGCGTCGCGGCAGCGTCGGGGTCGGGGCCGCGGCCGAAGCCGGCGACCCGGACGCCGAGCAGCCGCACCGGCCGGGGCGGAGAGTAGGCGCGCAGGAGGTCGAGGGCGACCGGGGTTACCGCCGCGGGATCGTTGGTCGGCGCCTCGAGGGTCTGGGAGCGGCTGACGTTGGTCCAGTCGTCGAGGCGGACCTTGATCCCGACGGTCCGGCCCTCGAGGCCGCGCGAGCGGAGGCGGCGGCAGAGCTGCTCGGACAGCGAGGCGAGCGAGGCGGCCAGCTCGGCGTGGTCGCGAACGTCGACGTCGAAGGTCGTCTCGGCCGACTGCGACTTCGTCTCGCGGGCGACGGCGACCGGCGTCTCGTCCTCGAAGCGGGCGCGGGCCTGCAGCCAGCGGCCCAGGCGCGGCCCGAAGGCCTGCTCCAGCGCGGCGGGGTCGTGGGCGCGCAGCGCGGCGAGGCTGCGCACGCCCATCCCCTGCAGCTTGATCGCGGTCTTCGGGCCGATCCCGGGGACGAGGCCGGGGGGCTCGGCGGCGAAGCGCTCCAGGGCCTCGGCGCGGGAGAGCACGACGAGCCCCGCCGGCTTGGCCAGCTCGCTGGCGACCTTGGCGAGCAGCCGGTTCTCGGAGATGCCGATCGAGCAGGTCAGGCCGGTCTCGGCCTCGATCTCGGCGGCGATCCGCCGCATCGTCGCCTTCGGCGAGAAGAGGCCGGTCAGCTCGACGTAGGCCTCGTCGAGCCCGACCACCTCGACCGTCTCGGCGTTGCGGCGCAGGATCGCCATCACCTCGCGCGAGGCCTCCCGGTAGGCATCGAAGTCCGGCCGGACATAGACGGCGTCGGGCAGCCTGCGCCGCGCGATCGCCGCCGGCATCGCCGAGTGGATCCCGGCCAGCCGCCGCGCCTCATAGCTCGCCGTAGTGACCACCGCCCGCGGCCCCGACCCACAGACCACCACCGGCTTCCCCCGCAACTCCGGCCGCCGCCGCAGCTCGACCGACGCGTAGAAGGCGTCCATGTCCAGATGCGCGATCGTCCGCGACTCCACCATGGCTCGATCGTAGGAGGGCGACGGGACGGCACGAACCTACAATCCGTATCCGTGGCTTCCCCCGAGGCGAAGAACCTGGAGGCGATCTCGAAGGCGATCGATCAGCACAACGCGAGCTGCCCGTTCCCGGCCGCCGAGGTGCGGATGAACCCCTTCGAGGTCGAGCGGTTGGGCTGGGACCAGATCCGCGGGCTGCCGGTCGTTCCCGACCCCGAGATCGGCACCGGCCGCTTCCGCATCGTCTGCTCACGGGACACGGACGACGCCGGTCTAGAGGAGGTCGAGGCGGTCGGCCGAGAGCTCCAGACCGTTATCCCAATGAACAATTGACGCTCTGAGGACCGACGTGGCCAAGCAGATCAAGGATCTCGCGCTTCGCGCTCGCACGCTCCCTGCGGTCGCTCGGAGCGAAGCGTGCTTTGCACGTGAGCGACCGAGGACGCCGAGCTGCGCCGTGCCACGTCGGCCCTCAGCTCAGACCGAGTTCCAGAAGTCGAGGCCGAGGTTCGACATCCAGTTCTGCGCTTCGATGTTGAGCTGGGTGAGCTGGCCGGTCCAGATCAGGACGCCCATGGCGATCAGGATCAGGCCGCCGGTGGCGACGATCGCCTGGTAGTGGCGCTTGACGACGGCGAAGGCGGTGGTCATCCGCGAGAAGGCGATCGCGGTGAGGAGGAAGGGGACCGCGAGGCCGGCCGAGTAGACGGCGAGCAGGAAGGCGCCGCGGCCGGCAGATCCCGAGAGGGCGGCGGCGGAGAGGATCGCGCCGAGGGTGGGGCCGATGCAGGGCGTCCAGGCGATCGCGAAGGCGGCCCCGGCGACGATCGGGCCGCCCTGGCCGGCTCGCGCCAGGAGGGCGTCGACGTGCCACTGCCGGTTGAGCCTGACGACGAACAGCGAGGCGACGAAGAGGGCGCCCATCGCGACCATCAGGCCGGCGGCGACCTTGGTCAGCAGCGCCTTCTCTTCGTCGAGGACGGTGCCGAGGCCGGTCGCGGTCAGCCCCAGCGCCACGAAGATCGCCGAGAAGCTGGCGACGAAGAGCAGGCTCGGCACGAGGACGCGCCGCCAGCCGGCGCTCTCCAGCTCCGCCGCGGAGACGCCGCTTACCGCCGAGAGGTAGCCGGGGACGAGCGGCAGCACGCAGGGGGAGAGGAAGGAGACGACGCCTGCCGCGAGGGCGGCGAGGATGCCGACGCCGGCCGCCGGGTCGTTGCTGATCGCTGCGTTGATCACGGTGCCTTCAGGGTACCCATGGGGCTGGTTCACGCCAGGGACGCGGGCGCGCCGGGCATCGGCGGCAGGCCGAAGAAATGGTCCGCCGGCAACACCTGCGGCGTGGGGGAGGGGATCGGCTTTCTCCACCCGGTAGATTCCCTGGCCACGCAGCCAACCCGCCGCACCGCGCGGGGGAGACCACAGGAAACAGGAGCAGAGCCTTGAGCAACCGCACGTTCGTGATCGGGGTCGGGATGACCAAGTTCGAGAAGCCCGGCACCAAGGAGGGCGACTATCCCGACTGGGCCAAGGAGGCGGGCGAGAAGGCGCTCGCCGACGCCGGCATCCCCTACGACGACGTCGAGCAGGCCTACGCGGGCTACTGCTACGGCGACTCGACCTACGGCCAGCGCGCGCTCTACCAGCTCGGCCTGACCGGGATCCCCGTCGTCAACGTCAACAACAACTGCTCGACCGGCTCCTCGGCGCTGTTCCTGGCCCGCCAGGCGGTCAAGGGCGGCGCTCGCCGACTGCGCGCTGGCGGTCGGCTTCGAGAAGATGGAGATGGGCTCGCTGGGCGTCAAGTACACCGACCGCACCAACCCGATCGACAAGCACGCGATGCGGATGATGGAGCTGCGCGACCCCGAGCAGTCGCCGCCCGCCCCGCAGATGTTCGGCAACGCCGGCCGCGACCACATGGAGCGCTACGGCTCGACCCCCGACCACTACGCCTGGATCGGCTGGAAGAACCACAAGCACTCGGTCAACAACCCCTACGCCCAGTTCCAGGACGAGTACTCGCTCGAGGACATCAAGGAGGCGAAGATGATCCACGACCCGCTCACCAAGCTCCAGTGCTCGCCGACCTCGGACGGCTCCGCCTGCGCGATCGTCGCCTCCGAGCGCTACGTCGAGGAGCACGGCCTCTGGGACCAGGCGATCGAGATCGCCGGCCAGTCGATGGTCACCGACCTCTCCTCGACCTTCGACGAGGACACGGACTGCATGAAGATCGTCGGCGTCGACATGTCGCGGAAGGCGGCGGAGCGGGCCTACGAGGAGGCCGGGATCGGCCCCGACGAGGTCGACGTCTGCGAGCTGCACGACTGCTTCAGCGCCAACGAGCTGATCACCTACGAAGCGCTCGGCTTCGCGGCGGAGGGCGAGGCCCACAAGCTGGTCGACGAGGAAGCGACCACGTACGGCGGCAAGGTCGTCGTCAACCCCTCCGGGGGGCTGATCTCGAAGGGGCACCCGCTGGGCGCCACCGGGCTGGCGCAGTGCTCGGAGCTGACCTGGCAGCTGCGCGGCCAGGCCGAGAAGCGGCAGGTGGAGGGCGCCAAGGTCGCCCTCCAGCACAACATCGGCCTCGGCGGCGCCGCCGTGGTCACGGTCTACAAGCCGGCAGCCTAGGGACGCCGGAGCGGAGGAGGAGAGAGATGGCGAAGGAACGACGCTCGCTCAGCGGCAAGGTGGTGGCGATCACCGGCGCCGCCCGGGGAATCGGCAAGGCGACGGCGACGGCGCTGGTCCGCAAGGGCTGCAAGGTCGCGATCGGCGATCTCGACGTAGCCGTGGCCGAGGAAACGGCGAAGGAGCTGGGCGGCGGCACGATCGCGCTGCCGCTCGACGTCACCGACCGCGCCTCGTTCGGGAGCTTCCTCGACGAGGCCGAGAAGCAGCTGGGCCCGCTCGACGTGCTGGTCAACAACGCCGGGATCATGCCGGTGGGGCCGTTCGTCGAGGAGAGCGAGTCATCCACGCGCCTCCAGGTGGAGATCAACCTGCTCGGCGTGATCGCGGGCACTCAGCTGGCGCTGCAGAGGATGCGCCCCCGCAACACCGGCCACGTCGTCAACATCGCCTCCTCGGCCGGCAAGGCCGGCGTGCCGGGGATCGCCACCTACTCGGCGACCAAGCACGCCGTGGTCGGCCTGTCCGAGGCCGTTCGCCAGGAGCTGCGCGGCACCGCCACCGAGATCTCCTGCGTGATGCCGCTGCCGGTCAACACGGCGCTGATGGAAGGGGTGGGCGCGCAGCGGCTGGTGAAGATCGTCGAGCCCGAGGACGTCGCCAACGAGATAGTCGACGCGCTCGAGGCGCCGCGCTTCGACGTCTTCGTGCCGCGCTCGCTGAAGTTCACGGTCACCGGCGCGAACATGCTGCCGCGCCGCGCCCGCGAGGCGGTGGCGCGCTTCATGGGCGTCGACAAGGTGCTGACCTCGGTCGACGCGGCCGCCCGCCGCGCCTACGAGGAGCGCGCCGCCCACAGTCGCTCGGCCGACGCGGAGCCGGAGGCCGCCGAGCGCGACGCCGCCTGAGCGCCGCCCTCGACGAT
Source organism: uncultured Solirubrobacterales bacterium (assembly GCA_963696185.1). Classification (GTDB taxonomy): domain Bacteria; phylum Actinomycetota; class Thermoleophilia; order Solirubrobacterales; family 70-9; genus VRUE01. The sequence continues at coordinate 152,707 of OY968825.1, read as the reverse complement.
CACCCGGCAGGGCCGTTTGGCGAGGACGTAGCGGGTGGTGGGGCCGAGCAGGCGCTCGTCGCCGGGCGCGTGCTCGGTGCTGATGTAGATCAGGTCCGAGCCGCGCTCCAGCGCCTCCTCGACGATCGCCCGGCCCGGGTTGCGGGTGCGGATCAGCTTGACGCGGACCTTCAGCTTCAGCGCCCGTGCCTGCAGCCGGGCCACGTCGAGCGCGCACCGCGCCTCGTATTCCTGTTCCTCGAAGCCGCCCTCGGGAAGCTCGTGCTCGGCCGGGACCTTGAGCACGTAGAGCGCCTCCACGAAGGCGTCGGGGTCGACGACCGCGGCGGCTCGCCGCATCGCATCGGCGTTGATGTCCGTGCCGAAGATCGGCACCAGCGCCGACTTGTAGGAGACGTCGAGGAAGCCGACCGGGCGCTGCGGGCGCCGAACCTGGCTCACCTCGCGAGGATCGAGCCCGAGGTGGCGCCTGTAGAGCAGATAGCCGGCCAGCCCGATGAGGATCCAGGCGGTGCCGATGACGCGGGCCTCGCTGTGCAGGACGACCACCGAGACGAAGGCGGCACCGGTCCCGACCGCCCCGACGACGGCGGTGAGGGGGATCTCGCTGCCGCGCCAGCGCACGTTCCAGGGCGCCCGGTAGGGGCGGTCGCGGTCGGGCTGGCGGCGGCGCAGGGCGACGATCGAGACGTGGGCGATCGTGAAGGAGAGCATCGCGCCGAAGCTGTAGAGGTTGCCCAGGAAGGCGGTGTTGCCGGGCAGCACCAGCAGCACGGCGATCGCCGCGAAGAAGACGATCGTGAACCAGGGGGTGTGGTAGCGTGGGTGCAGCCTGGCGAAGGCGCCGGGGAGCTGGCGGTGCTCGGCGAGAGACCAGGACAGCCGCGAGATGCCGATCATCCCGGCGTTGGTCGCGATCAGCAGGATCGTCGCCGCCAGCGCGCCGACGTAGTACTGGGCGGCGGTCGCCACCGTCCCGTGCAGGCCGAGGGCCGAGACGATGCCCAGCACCGGGTCGTTGCTGTAGGTGGTGCCCAGCTGGGTCGCGTAGTGGCCCGCCGCGTCCTTCGTCACCGGCAGCGCCGAGAGGGCGATGACCGAGATGCCGGCGTAGATGCCGAGCACCGCGATCAGGACGAGGTTCACGGCTTTCGGGATCTGCTCGCCCGGGTCTCGCGCCTCCTCGGCCATGTTGGAGACGGTCTCGATCCCGGTGTAGGCGAGCATCGAGATCGAGACCGCGAAGATCAGCTGCGAGTAGCTGGGGGCGACGCCGAGGTGGACCTGGTCGACCAGCACGGAGGGGTGGAGGACCAGCGCCGCGCCGACGACGACGAGGGCGACCTGCGTGAAGAGGTCGAGGACCGCCAGGGCGATGTTGAGGTTCGCCGACTCGCCGAGGCCGCGCATGTTGACCAGCGCCAGCAGGGCGATCACCGCGACGCCGCCGATCACGTCGCCGGGGGGATGGCGCAGCGCCGGGAAGAAGGCGCCGAGGTAGTGGGGGACGAAGAAGGCGCTGATCGCGATCGTCAGGATGTAGTCGAGCGAGAGGCCCCAGCCGGCGATGAAGGAGACGATCTCGTTGAAGGCGTGGCGGGCGAAGGAGGAGGAGCCGCCGGCCTCCGGGAACATCGCCGCCCCCTCGGCGTAGGTCTTGGCGGTGAGCGCGAAGAGCGCTCCCGCGAACATGAAGACGAGCGGGGTGAGGCCGAGCGCGTGCGCGGCGACGAGGCCGAGCGCGTAGTAGATCGAGGAGCCGACGTTGCCGTAGGCGGTCGCGAAGAGCCCCGGCACCCCGACGCTCTTGCGCAACCCGCGTGTCTTCAGCTCGGCCATCGGGGATCAGCCCACGATCCTGGTCCCGCCGGTGTCAAAGGTGCGTGAGAGTCGGTTCAGGGGGGCGATACGGTAGCCGATTCCCAGGTCCGTACCGCCAGTCGCTCGCCCGTCCTCGTCGAGCCGGTCGCACCTGCTGAGGCGACTGCGCCGCGCCGCTCTCCGTGCTGTCAGTATAATATCTTATAATTCCTTAAGCTATGGAGGCTATCCATCAGATAGAGGCGGAGTTCTTCCGCACCCTGGGTCACCCGACCAGGGTGCGGATCCTGGATCTGCTGAGGAACGGCGAGATGACGGTGCGGGAACTGCAGGCCGAGCTGGAGATCGACTCCAGCGGCGCCTCCCAGCATCTCAGCGCGATGCGCAGGCAGGGGCTCTTGGAGGCCCGCAGGGAGGGCACCAGCGTCTACCACCGGGTTCGCGACCCGCGCGTCTTTCAGCTGCTGGGGAGCGCTCGCCAGTTGATCGGCGCCCATCTCGAGGAAGCCAGCGCCCTGCTGGGGGAGCTGGAGCAGTCTGTGCCGAAGCCCGCCGCCGCGACCGCGAAGACACGGTCGCGATCGAAGACACGGTCGCGATAGGTCCCCTGGATTGAGCGGGCCGGACTGGCTGGTCGCTGCCGGCGTGGCGCTGCTGGCAGCCGGAACCGTGGCGCCGCTGCTGCGCCTGCGGGCCGGCGACGCGCTCGCATTGCAGGCGGTGGGGATCGGCCTGGTCGGGACCGGCGGCGCCCTCGTCCTCTTCGGCGCTGCGCCGGTCGGTGCCGGGTTTCGCGACGGCCTCGGCCCGGCGCTGGGGGTGGACGGGCTCAGCGGCTTCTTCCTGGCGACCCTCGCGATCGTCGCCGTGCCCTCGCTCCTCTACGCCCGCGACTACCTTGCCGGCGTCGCCGGCGACCGTGTCCAGGCCTCGCTCTGCGGCCTGTTCCTGGTCTCCCTCGCCGGGGTCGTGACGGCGCGCGACCCCTTCTCGTTCCTCGCCTTCTGGGAGCTGATGACGCTGGCGCCGGCGGCGGCGATCCTCGTCCTCCGCAGCGACGCCCGGGTGCGCCACGCCGTCTTCGTCTACCTGGCGATGACCCACCTGGGCGGCGCCGGTGTTTGGATCTGCGTGCTCGCGCTCGCCCACTGCGGAGCGCTGAGCGATCCCGGGGCGCTCGCCTCCCAGGGGGCCGGGGTGGAGGCGCTGGTCCTGGTCGCCGCCCTGGTCGGCTTCGGCACCAAGGCGGGACTGATGCCGATGCACTCGTGGTTGCCGCGCGCCCACCCCGTCGCGCCGAGCCACGTCTCGGCGCTGATGTCGGGGGTGATGATCAAGGTCGCCCTCTACGGGCTGATCCGCGTGCTCTTCGAGTGGGCCGCGCCGGCGCCCCTCTGGGCGGGCCTGACGGTGCTCGGGCTGGGGCTGCTGTCGGCGCTGGGCGGGGTGCTCTACGCGCTGGTGCAGCACGACCTGAAGCGACTGCTGGCCTTTCACTCGATCGAGAACGTCGGCATCGTCGCGCTCGGCCTCGGCGCCTCGATCCTCTTCGCCTCCCAGGGCGAGGCGACCTGGGCGGCGATCGCCTTCGCGGCGGCGCTCCTCCACGTCCTCAACCACGCCGTGTTCAAGGCGCTGCTGTTCCTGGCGGCGGGCTCCTTCGAGCGCGCGGTGGGCTCGCTCGACCTCGACCGCATCGGCGGGCTGCTGCGGCGCATGCCGTGGACCGGCGGCGCCTTCCTGGTCGGGTCGATGGCGATCGCCGGGGTGCCGCCGCTCAACGGCTTCGCCTCCGAGTGGCTCACCCTGCAGGCGCTCGTCCACGTCGCCCTGGGCCCGTCCCTCGGCCTCGGCCTCGCCGGCGCCGTCGCAGCCGCCGGGCTCGCCGCGACGGCGGCCCTGGCCCTGTTCTGCTTCGTCAAGGCGGTCGGGCTGGTGCTGCTCGGCGCCCCCCGCCGGCCCGAGGCCGCGGCGGCGCTCGAGGCGCCGGCCGGCATGCGGCTCGGCCCGCTGTTCCTCGCCGGCTGCTGCATCGTGCTGGGCGCCGTCCCCGGCCTGCTGGTCCCGTCGCTGATGGGGCTCGCTCCGCAACCGCGCGGCCTCGCCACGGCGCCGGGCCTGTTCGTCCCGGGCACCGGCTCGCTGCCCTCGCCGTGGCTGCTGCTCGGGATCGTGCTCCTGACCGGGCTGCTCTGGCGCCTGCGCGGCTCGCGGCGCGCGGCGCCGGTTCCCGTCTGGGCCTGCGGCTCGCGGCCCGAGCCGGCGCTCGCCTGGAGCTCGGCCGGCTTCACCAAGCCGCTGCGGCTCGCCCTCGCGGGCGTCCTGCGGTCGCGGCGGGAGGTCGCGACGATGCGCGAGCGCGGCCTGGTGCAGTCCGTCCGGTACCGCGGCGAGGTCCCGCACCTGTTCGACACGGCGCTGTACAGGCCGGTGCGGCGGAGCGCCCTCGCCGGCGCCCGGATCGCCCGCCGCGTCCAGTCCGGCAGCATCCGCGCCTACGCCGCCTACCTGCTCGCCCTGCTGCTCGCCCTGCTCGCCCTGACGCGAATGGGGGCGATCGGATGACCGCGCTCGCCGCGGCGATCCAGGTCGTCGGCGGCGTCGCCGTGGCGCCGCTGCTGCCTGGAACGATCCAGGCGCTCAAGGCCCGCCTCCAGGGGCGCCGCGGCCCATCGCCGTTGCAGCCCTACCGGGAGCTGCGCCGGCTCTGGGGGAAGAGCCTCGCCGACCCGCAGCCGGCCACGGTCGTCTACCGGTTGGCGCCGTGCGCGGTAGCCGCCGCGACCGCCCTGGCCCTGCTCCTGGTGCCGATCGCCGGGATCGGGCCGGACTGGCCGCTGGGGAACGACGCGCTCGTCCTCGTCGGCCTGCTCGCGCTGGCCCGGTTCGCGCTGGCCGCGGCGAGCTGGGACACCGGCTCCGGATTCGCGCTGATCGGCTCGAGCCGGGACCTGACCCTGTCCGTCTTCGCCGAGGCCCTGCTGGTCCTGGCGATCGTCCTCGCCGCGCTGCCGGCGGGCAGCACCGACCTCGTCTCGATCGGCGCCGCCGCCAGCGGCCTGGCCGCCTGGAGCGAGCCTGTCCACTGGTGCGCCGCGGTCGCCTTCGGCCTCGTCGTCCTGGTCGAGACGGGGCGCCAGCCGATCGACAACCCGGACACCCACCTGGAGCTGACGATGATCCACGAGGGACCGCTGCTCGAGTACGCCGGCCGCGACCTGGCGCTGCTGGAGTGGAGCGCCGCCGCGCGGCACTGGATCGTGCTCGTCCTCGGTGCCGAGCTGTTCCTGCCCCACTGGGGAGGGTTCGCCGCCCGGCTCGCCTGCCTCGCCGCCGGCGTCGCGCTCCTCTGCGCGGCGCTGGCGCTGACCGAGACCGCGCAGCCGAAGATGCGGATCCTGCGCGTGCCGGGCCTACTGGCGGCGGGGTGCCTGCTGGCCCTCGTCGGGCTGGCCAGCCGGCTCCTGGGTGGGCTGACATGAGCTCCGCGGCGCTCGTGGCGCTCGTCGCCCTCGGATTCGGCGTGGTCCTCGTGCGCCGTCGCAGCCTTGCCACGCTGCTGGTCGCCGTCCAGGCGCTGCTGCTGGGCGTCGCGGCGCTGTCGCTCGCGGGCGACGGGGCCGGCCTGCTCGTGGCGGGCGTCATCCTCCTGGTTCGCGCCCTGGCGCTGCCCGCCCTGCTGACCCTCGCCCGCCGGCGCACGCCGGAGCCTGGCCTCGTCGCCCCCGCGACGGCGGTGGGGGCGCGCCTGCTCGTCGCCACAGCCGTCGCGCTGGTCGCGATGGCGGCGATCCCGCCGCTCGGGCTCGGCGACCGCGCCGTCGAACACACCGCCGTGGCGCTGCTGTCGCTCGGGATCGCGACCGTCGTCATGCGGCGGCCGGCGCTCCTGCAGGTGCTCGGCATCCTCGTCGCGGAGAACGGCGTCTACCTGCTGGCGATCTCCGTCCCCGGTGGGCTCCCGCTCGTGATCGAGCTGGGCGTGCTGTTCGACCTGACGCTGGTGGTCACCGTCGCCGCCGCCTTCACCCAGAAGATCCGAAGCGAGGTCGGCACCGGGGACACGGACCTGCTGCGAGGGCTCCGTGACTGACGGCGTCCTCGCGATCGCCGTGCTCGCGGTGCCGCTGGGCACCGCCGCCGCCGTGACCCTGATGCCGACGGCCCGCGCCGCGGACCGGCTCAACCTCGCAGGCTGCGGCCTGACGACGGCGCTGACGCTGGTGCTGGCCACGCTGGCGCTCGCCGCCGCCCCGGCGGACGCCGCGCGGGGCAGCTGGTACGTGCTCGACGCGGCCGGCGGCGTGTTCCTGGCGCTCATCGCCGTCGTCGGCCTCGCCAGCGCCGTCGTTTCGCCCTCCTACCTGCGCCACGCCGGCCGCAGCTGGTTCAGCGCCCGCCGCTCCCATGCCTGGTACTACGCCGCCTTCAACGTGTTCTGGGCGGCGCTGCTGGCGCTGCCGCTCGTCGACAACCTGGCCCTGGCGTGGCTGCTGATCGAGGCGACGACCGCCGCCTCGGCGCTGCTGGTCGCCTTCAGCGGCAAGCGCAGCGCGCTCGAGGCGGGCTGGAAGTACCTCGTGCTGACCACGCTGGGGCTGGCGATCGCCCTGCTGGGGATAGTCGTCCTCTTCGTCGCGGTCGGCGGCGACGCCCCCGGCCTGACCCGGCTGGACTGGCGGGCGCTGGCGCGTAGCGCCGCCGGCCTGCCGCCGCAGGCCACCCTCGCCGCCTTCGTCCTGATCATGGTCGGGCTGGCGAGCAAGATCGGCTGGGCGCCGGTCCACAACTGGCTGCCGGATGCGCACAGCGAGGCGCCGCCCCCGGTCAGCGCGATGCTCTCGGCGGCGCTGCTCCCGACCGTGCTGCTGATCGCCTGGCGGACCAAGCTCGCGCTCGAGCCGGCGCTCGGCGCCGGCGCCGTCCAGGAGCTGTTCGTCGGCTTCGGGCTCGTCTCCCTGCTGGTCGCCGTGCCGTTCCTCTGGCGACCGCTGCCCTGGAAGCGCCTCCTCGCCTACTCGAGCCTCGAGCACATGGGGATCCTGGCGCTCGGGGTGGGGTTCGGCACGCCGCTGGCGATCGCCGGCGTAGTCGTCCATATCGCCGGCCACGGCATCGCCAAGGCGCTCGGCTTCTACGCGGCGATCCCACTGCTGCGGCAGGACCCGGCCGGCGCCAAGGCGGCGGCGAGAGGCGTCGCGCGGGCGAGCGCACCGACCGCCACGGCGATGACGGTCAGCCTGGTGTCGCTCGCCGGCCTGCCTCCCTCGCCGCTCTTCGTCTCCGAGGCGATGATCCTGCTGGGCGGGATGGACGCCGGCCTGACCGCCGTCTCCGCGGTCGCCGCCGTGCTGCTCGCGCTCGGCTTCCTCGGACTCGCGCACGCCCTGATCGAGGGATTGCTGGGAGAGGGGGAGAGGCGGATCAGCCGTCCAACCTCCCGCTCGGCCCGAGCCGTGGCCCTGCTCACCGGAGCCGCAGCCGTGGCGCTGTTGGCGCTGGCCGCGGCCGCCTACGCACTCCCCGGCTCGAGCGTCGTCGCAGCGCTGACGAGGAGCGGCGGATGAGGGTGCGGGCCGCGGCGCCGCGTCAGGGCGTCAGCCGGGTGGCGGTGGAGCTTTCCGACTGGCGCGAGGCGTGCCGGCGAGCGCTCGACGGCGGCGGCCGCTTCTGCGGGGCCTATGCCGCCGGCTCGGGCGCCGACCTGCGCTGGAGCGCGCTGTTCGCCCGCGGCGCGGAGACACAGGCGCTCACGACCCGGCTCGGCGGCGAGGCGCCGGCGACGATCGTCGACCTCGTCCCCGCGGCCGGCTGGGACGAGCGCGAGGCCCATGACCTCTACGGCCTGCGGTTCGAGGGCCACGAGCCGCTGCGGCCGCTCGTGGCCCACCCGCTCGAGACGGCGAGTTGGACGGTCCCGGTCGAGGGGGAGGGGGTGCACGAGGTGGCGGTCGGACCGGTCCACGCGGGCGTGATCGAGTCCGGCCACTTCCGCTTCCACGTCGTCGGCGAGCGGGTCCTCCTCGTCGACCCGCGCCTCTTCCACAAGCACCGCGGGCTGGAGCGCGCCGCCGAGGGGTGGGAGCTGCCCGATGGGCTGGCCTTCGCCCAGCGGGCGTGCGGGGCCTGCGCGGTCGCCAACTCGGTCGCCTACGCACAGGCCTGCGAGAGCCTCCTCGGCCTCACCCCTTCCCGGGAGCTGCGGCGCGCCCGCACCCTGCTGCTCGAGCTGGAGCGCCTCTACAACCACCTCAACGACCTCGCCGCCGCCTGCGCCGGAGTCGGCTTCGCCACCGGGAACATGGCCTTCGCGGCGCTGAAGGAGCGCGCCATGCGCCTCAACGAGGCCCTCGCCGGCCACCGCTTCCTGTTCGGATCGGTCGAGCTCGGCGCCAGTCGCCTCTCCCTCTCGTCCCCGGCGGCCGACCGGGTCCGCGGCGAGCTTCGCGAGCTGCGCCTCGACGCGGCGCGGGCATGGCGAGAGGTCCGCTTCGCGGCGGCCGTCCAGGCTCGGCTCGGTGGGGTGGGGGTGCTGGCTCGCGACGACGCCGTCGAGCTCGGCGCCGTCGGGCCCGTCGCGCGCGCCTCCGGGCTGAGCCTGGACACGCGCGCGGCCAGCCCCGCGCTCTGGTACGGCTCCTCCTTCGCCGCGGCCGTGCCGCCGGTCGCCGGGGGAGACGTCGCCGCCCGCCTCGAGGTGCGGGCGATCGAGCTCGAGGCGAGCTTCGAGATGCTGGAGGAGCTCCTCTCCGGTTCGCTGAGCGGCGACGCCGCGAGCCCTGGCGGTCCCGCCGGCCCCGTGGGCGTGGCGCGCGTCGAGGGCCCCCGGGGGGAGACCGTCTGCGTCGTCGAGGCGGACGCATTTCGGGTGAGGCGGCTCCACCTGCGTAGCGGCTCCTATGCCAACTGGCCGGCGCTGGCTCGCGCCACGACGGAAAGCCTCCTGGCGGACTTCCCGCTGATCAACAAGAGCTTCGAGCTCTGCTATGCCTGCGTGGACCGCTGACCGTGTTCGTCCTGCTCCGCCACCTCCAGCGCGTCCGCCGCGACGCCGCCCTGCCGAGGCGCAGCGGCTCCCGCTCGCTGGCGATCCGCCACGTCGACGCGGGATCCTGCAACGCCTGCGAGCACGAGCTGGCCGCGACGGCGGCCCCGCAGTACGACCTGCAGCGCTTCGGCCTCGGCATCGTCGCCTCGCCGCGCCACGCCGACGTCCTGCTCGTCACCGGCCCGGTCACGACGCGCATGGCCGGCCCGCTGCGGGCGGCCTACGAGGCGATGCCCGAGCCGCGCCTCGTCGCCGCCCTCGGCGACTGTGCGCTCGGCTGCGGCGTCCTCGGCGACCCGGCCGAGCTGGCCGGCCCGCTCGACGAGCTGCTGCCGGTCCACATCCGCATCCCCGGCTGCCCGCCGACCCCGCAGGAGATAGCGGACGCGATCCTGGCGGCGAGCGACGGGGGCGTCCAGGGTCGCCGGAGCCAGCTCTCGCGCTCTCGCCTGCCTAACGCACGATAATGAAGGTTATGTCAACTCAAGCGGCTAGGTTGGGATTGGCGGTCGCCCGGCCGCTCCCCCGGCTCAGCCGGCCTGGGCGATCGCTTCTTCGATCGCCGTGGCGGATTCCGGCGTGCCCAGCGTCTTCAGGCCGTGGCTGGCGGGGCCTTCGACGGCGAACGAGGGTGTGCCGCTGAAGGCCAGCCGCTGCGCTTCTGCTGTCGTGCGCGAGACCTGGTCGAGGATCGTCTTGCTCTTGCGTTCCCGGTTCCACCTGGCGATGTCGGGCACGCCGGCGCCCCTGGCGATCTTGGTCATGAACGCGTCGGTGACGTAGCCGGAGCGCTCTGTGCCCTGGTTGCGGTAGAAGAGCTCGAGGTAGTTCCAGCCCCGCCCCTGCTTGCCGGCGGCGATCGCCGCCGCGCCGGCGGGAACCGATTCCTGGCTCGATGATCGTGAAGTTGCGGAACTCGATCTTCGCCTTGCCGCCGCGCACCTCGGATTCGATCACGCTGGGGACGACTTCCTCGGAATAGGCCTTGCAGACCGGGCACTGGAGGTCGCCGAACTCGAACAGCGTCACCCTGGCGCTCGGCCGGCCGAGGACCAGGCCGCTCTGCGGGATCCCTTCGAGCTCCTTGCCGACCAGGCCGGCGTCGGCGACGCTGCCGCCCCCTCCCCCACCCTGGTTCTGGCTGACCACGACCGCCACCGCGACCGCGACGATCGCCAGGAAGGCGGCGGCCGCGCCGAGCTTCAGCAGCCGCTGGCGCCGCTCCTGCCTTTCGACATCGCTTTCCTCGCGCAGCCGCTCCTCGCGGCGTTCCTCCCTTGCCTTCCTTCCACTCACGCGGCCCTCCCGACGTATTTGACCATCCGCACCGCATTCAATCCGAAAAGCACGGTCATCAGCGCCGCGCTCGCCACGCACCACTGGCAGATCGCGTCGACCACGAAGAGCTCCAGGTAGGTCAGGTAGACGCTGAAGCCGAAGCCGCCGAGGGCGAGCGCGAAGCCCGCCATGCGGGCGCCGTCGCCGCGCAGCAGCGCCGTGACCAGCAGCAGCACATAGCCGACGATGCCGAGGACGGCGACGTTGGCGCCGAGCAGGTGCGAGTAGGAGCTGCTGGCGACTGTCTGGCAGCCGCCGCCCCCGGCCAGGCAGACCGGAGCGCCGCCGCCCGCGTCGGCGATCGTGATGTAGGTGGCGACGCCGATGCCGAAGGCCGCGACGAAGACGGCGATCCTGCGCAGCGTTCCCTCCTCCGGCATTCTCATCGCCCGGAAGCCTAGGGTTTCAGGCTCCCTGACGGAGGCCGAGTCGCGCGGCGATCTCAGCCGACTGCGGCGACGGCGCGCTCGATGTCCTCGACCGTCTCGAAGCTGAGCCCCGCCAGGCTGACCTTGCGGTGGCGGATGACGCCCTCCTCGTCGATCACGAAGATCGAGCGGCGCACCAGCGGGCCCGCCACGATGCCGTAGGCGCGGGCCACCTTGCGGTCCTCGTCGGCGAGCAGCGGCACGTTGAGGCTCTTCTCCCGCATGAAGCGCTCGTGCGAGTCGACCGACTGCGGCGAGATGCCGAGGATCTCGGCGTCGATCGCATCGAGCCGCTCGCTCTCGTCGCGGTAGGAGCAGAACTGGCGGGTGCAGACCGGCGTGAAGTCGCCCGGGTAGAAGGCGAGCACCAGCTTCCGCCCCCGGTAGTCGGCGAGCCGGTAGCTGCTGCCGCCGGTGCCGGGCAGCTCGAAGTCGGGAGCGGGGTCGCCTACGCCGGGCTTCGCCATGGGACCAGGCCAGCCTCCCGCGAGGCTCGCTAGCCCTTTTCGATCGTGATCTTTTCGATCAGGATCGTCTGCTTCGGTTTTTCGGCTGGCGTGCCCAACTGGCCGATCCGCTCCACGACGTCGAGCCCCTTGCTCACCTTGCCGACCAGCGCATATTCCGGCGGCAGCCCCGCGTCCGCCCCGAGCACGACGAAGAACTGGCTGCCGGAGCGGCCCGGCGGCTCCGCCGAGCTCTTCGCCATCGCCACGACGCCTTTCGTGTAGGAGGGGTTGGCGGGCGGTTTCTCGTCGACGCTGTAGCCGGGGCCGCCGGTGCCGTTGCCGAGCGGGTCGCCGCCCTGGATGACGAAGCCGGTGGCGATGCGGTGAAAGGTGAGGTCGTTGTAGAAGCCTTTCCCGGCGAGGAACGCGAAGGAGTTGACGGTCTTCGGGGCGCGGGTCGTGTCGAGCGCGATCTCGAACGTGCCGCAGCTCGTCTTGACGACCGCGGTGAGCTTTTCGCCCTTCTTGACGGTCTGCTGCGGCGCCCGGTAGCTGACGCTCTTCGGCTTCGGCGCTTCGACCTGCTTGCAGCCGGCCGCGCCCGCGGTAGTGGTCGAACCGACGCCGCTGCCGCCGCTGCGGCTGATCAGGATCGCCGCGACGACGCCGACCGCGACCAGCGCGAATACCGCCAGGGCGATCAGCCGTCGATCCTGCGAGCCCGCCATCGGCGGGGAGCCTAGAGGATCGATGTCACGGCCCCCTTTATAGGCTGCCGGGCGATGGGGATCGAGGGCAGGCCGCTGGCGCTGTTGGTCAACCCCGCCTCGGCGCACGGCCGCACCCTGAAGCTGCTGCCGCATGTCGAGCGGGAGCTGGACGCACGGCGGATCGCCTTCCGAGTCGAGCGCACGCGGGGGCTGCGGGACGGGGTCGAGCTGGCGCTGCACGCGGTCGAGGCGGGCGAGGTGCCGGTGGTGATGAGCGGCGACGGCCTGATCGGCGCGGTCGGCGGCGCTCTCGCCGGCTCCGAGACGCCGCTGGGCATCGTCCCGGCGGGGCGCGGCAACGACCTGGCGCGGGTCCTCGGCATCCCCGCCGACCCCGAGGGCGCCGTCGCCGTGCTCGCCACCGGCCGCACGCGGCGGATCGACGTCGGCGAGGCGAACGGCAGGCGCTTCCTCGGCATCGCCAGCACCGGCTTCGACGCCGAGGCCAACCGGCTCGCCAACGAGACGAAGCTGCTGCGGGGCGACCTCGTCTACGCCTACGCCGGCATCCGCACGCTGCTGGGCTGGAAGCCCGCCCGCTTCACGGTGGTGGCCGGCGAGCGCCGGATCCGCTTCAGCGGCTACTCGGTCTCGGCCGCCAACAGCCGCTTCTACGGCGGCGGCATGATGCTCGCCCCGGACGCAGACCTCGGCGACGGGGAATTCGACGTGGTGACCGTCGGCGAGGTCGGGAAGCTGCGGTTCCTGGGTAACCTGCCGAAGGTGTTCAAGGGCACCCACGTCGAGGAGGACGAGGTCCGCGTCTTCCGCGCGCCGCGCCTCGAGCTGAGCGCCAGCCGCCCCTTCCCCGTCTACGCCGACGGCGAGCACCTCACCGACCTGCCCGCCTCGCTGCGCCTGCTGCCGCGGGCGCTGGGCGTGCTCGTCCCGCCGCCGGCCGGGGAGTGAGTGCCCCGATCGACACGGTGATAACCGGTTATTCGAGTCCGTGACGATCGGGGCGCGAACACGAGGTTGTTCTATGGGCGCGGCCTCGAACGGGGCGCTGTTCGGCGCCAAGCGGCTCGCCGCGCGGGCGGTCGGCGTTGCCAGCAGGGCCAGCGGCCGCGGCGGCGGCACCACCCTCCCCGGGCGCGTTCTGCTGCGTCTCGCCCCGGACGCGATCGCGCGGCTCGGCGGCGAGCTGAGCGGCGGCGCGACGCTGGTCAGCGCAACCAACGGCAAGACGACCACGGCGGGGATGATCGCCGCGGTGCTCGCCGCCGAGGGGCGGCCGCCGGTCCACAACCGGGCCGGGTCCAACATGACCTGGGGAGTGGCGACGGCGCTGCTCGAACAGAGCGGCGAGGAGGGGCTGTTCGAGGTCGACGAGGCCTGGCTGCCGCGGGTCGCGGAGCAGCTCGACCCGAAGCTGATCGTGCTCGGCAACCTCTTCCGCGACCAGCTCGACCGCTACGGCGAGATCGAGACGCTCGCCGACGGCTGGGCGCGAACGGTCGGCGAGCGCGCCGCCCGGCGGTGCCGCTTCGCCCTCAACGCCGACGACCCGCTGATCGCCGACCTCGGCCGCGACGCCGAGGGCCGGCGGCGCGAGGGCGTCCTCTACTTCGGGGTCGACGACGCCGAGCAGGCGCTGCCCGAGCTCCAGCACGCCTTCGACGCCAAGCACTGCCGGCGCTGCGGCCACCCCTACGCCTACGAGCGCGCCTTCGTCGGCCACCTCGGCCACTACTCCTGCCCGGGCTGCGGGGCGGAGCGGCCGCGCCCCGACGTGGCGGCGACCGAGGTCGAGCTGCGCGGGATGGAGGGCTCGCGGCTGGCGCTGCGGACGCCGGGCGGCGAGCTGAAGCTCGAGCTGCCCCTGCCCGGCCTCTACAACGTCTACAACGCGCTGGCCGCCGTAACCGCCTGCCTACAGCTTGGGATCGAGCCGGTCCGGATCGCCACCGCGCTGGGCGAGATGCGCGCCGCCTTCGGCCGGGTGGAGACGGTCGCTGTCGAAGGCAAGCCCGTCTCGATCCTGCTGGTCAAGAACCCGGCCGGGCGCCAACGAGGTGCTGCGCACGCTGATGCTCGAGGCGGACGGCGACGAGCTTGACCTCTGGATCGGCCTCAACGACCGGATCGCCGACGGGCGCGACGTCTCCTGGATCTGGGACGCCGACTTCGAGCTGCTGGAGGGCGCCGTCCGCCGCGTCACCTGCGCCGGCACGCGGGCGCCGGAGATGGCGCTGCGGCTGAAGTACGCCGGCTGGCCGCCGGAGGCGATCGTCGTCGAGCCGGCGATCGAGGCGTCGCTGGACCAGGCCGTCGCCGCGGCCCCCGAGCGTCTCTTCGCGCTGCCCACGTACACGGCACTGCTGGAACTGCACAAGCTGCTCTCCCGTCGCGGCCTCACCCGGGAGTTCTGGCGATGAGGCCTAGGGACCATGGGATTGGCGGGCGGGTCCTGTCGCCGGGGTGGGTGTCCTCCTGGCGCTGCGATCTGCTCCGGGCAAAGGGATGGTTGCGGTGGCAGGGATGAAGCCTCGCCCTCCGCAGACTCCGCGCAGGCGGAGGACACCCACCCCGACGCCTCCCGCCCGAGCTGCGGGGGTTGTCTGGCATGAAGCCGAGTGTGGAGGCTATGAAGCCGACCTCGTACTTTGGGAGGAACTGGCGGATGAGGCTGTGGGGCCGATTCTGGAGCTGGGCTGTGGGACGGGGCGTGTCGCCCTGCATCTCGGGCGACGCGAGCATCCGGTGCGGGGGTTGGACCTCGACGCGAGCCTCGTCGCAGCCTTCAATGAGCGGACCGGCGAGCTGCCGGCGGCGGCCGAGGCTGCGGATGCGCGGGGATTCGAGCTGGGTCGGGAGTTTGGGCTTGCGCTGGCGCCAATGCAGCTCTTGCAGCTGTTCGTAGACGCCGAGGAGAGGCTGCGATGCCTGCGATGCGTGGCAAGGCACCTGAAGGTCGGTGGGCTGGTGGCACTTGCGATCGTCGAAGAGATGCCAAGCGCGAGTTGACCCCTCCCCTCCCCTGCCGGACGTGCGCGAAGTGGATGGCTGGGTCTACTCCAGCCTGCCGCTCGAGACCGTGGTCGCGGATGGGGAGATCGTGGTGCGGCGGTTGCGCCAGACCGTCTCGCCCGAGGGGAGTCTGAGCGACGAGGTCGATGAGGTGCGACTGCGGATTCTCTCCGCCGAGGGTCTCGAGCGCGAGGCTCGCGAGGCAGGCCTCCGGCCCGCCGGGCGGCGGGCGATCCCGGCTACCGACGCCCACGTCGGCTCCACCGTCGTCCTGTTCGAGAGGGGGCCCTGATGGAGCTGCGCGTCCTCGCCCTCTACCCGGAGCAGATGAACATCTACGCCGACCGCGGCAACATCATCTTCCTGCGGAGGCGCTGCGAGTGGCGGGGGATCGGCTTCGACTATGCGGCGGCCGGGCCCGGCGAGCGCGTTGACCCGGCGGCGCACGACCTCCTCTACCTCGGCGGCGGCCAGGACCGCGACCAGCGCGCCGTCGCCGCCGACATGGTCGCCAGCAAGCGCGAGGCGCTCGCCGCGGCGGTCGACGACGGCGCCGTCCTGCTCGCCGTCTGCGGCGGCTACCAGCTGCTCGGCCACAGCTACCAGCTCGGCGAGGAGCGGCTGCCGGGCCTCGGCCTCTGCGACCTCGAGACGGTGCGCGAGCCCGGCCCGCGTCTGATCGGCAACGTCGCGATCGAGATCGACCTGGGCGCCGGGCCGCGACACGGTCGCCGGCTTCGAGAACCACGGCGGCCGCACCTACCTCGGCGCCGGCGCGACGCCGCTGGGCCGCGTCCTCGAGGGCTTCGGCAACAACGGCAGGGACGGCTTCGAGGGGGTGCGCCGCGGCAACCTGATCGGCACCTACCTGCACGGTCCCCTCCTCCCCAAGAACGCCTGGCTGGCCGACGAGCTGATCGCCCGCGCCCTGGAGCACCGCTACGGCAGCCCGGCCCGATCTGGAGCCGCTCGACGACGCGCTCGAGCTTGCGGCCGAGAACTGCGCCCGCCGCGTCGCCCTCTCCCGTTGACTCCCCGCGAGTGACGATTGGTCACTTGAGCACACCATGCTGTGCTCAAGTGACCAATCGAGGGTGGGTCAGCGGCCGCTGGAGCCGAAGCCGCCGTCGCCGCGCGCCGACTCGCTGAGCGCCTCGGTCTCGATCGGCTCGGCGAGCGCCACCGGCGCGATCACGAGCTGGGCGATGCGGTCGCCCGGTTCGACCCGGAAGACCTCGGCGGGATCGGTGTTGAGCAGCAGCACCCGCACTTCGCCTCGATACCCAGAGTCGATCAACCCGGGCGCGTTGACCAGCGCGATCCCGTGCTCGCGCGCCAGCCCCGACCGCGGCAGCACCAGCCCCGCGTGCCCCGTCCGGCACCTCCACGGCGATCCCGGTCCCGACGCTCCACCTCTCCCCCGGCCCGAGGTGCGCCTCCTCGCAGGCGTAGAGGTCCAGCCCTGCATCCCCCTCGTGCGCGCGCGACGGCACCCTCGCCTCAGCCTTGAGCTTCGCCACCCGTAGCTCCACGGCGGGCACCCTAGCGGCTCGCAAGGGAGGGTGGGGTGCCTCCCGAACTGGCGGATACTCAGAATGCCGGCCATTAGGCCGGCATTTGTCAGGGCGGAGGCCCCACCCTCCCTACGGCAGGCGGGAAACACCCCCCTCCCTACACCGCCGTCGTCCTAGGTCCTCAAAGCGGTGCAGCTCGGCGACCGGGACCTTGGCGCGGACCAGCACCCCGTCCTCGCGCTCGGTGCGCTCCAGGTCGCCCGCCACCTCGTAGAGCTCGTGCAGCCGTTGCCCCTCCGAGTAGGGCACCAGCAGCTCGATCTCGGCCAGCGTGTCCTCGAAGGCCGCCTCGATCCGCTCGCGCAGCGCCTCGAGCCCCTCGCCGTCGAGCGCCGAGACGAGGACGGCGCCGGGGTGCCGCAGCAGGACCTCGTCGCGCTCGCCCTCGTCCAGCAGGTCCGCCTTGTTGAGGACGAGCAGCCGCGGCTTCTCACCGGCGCCGATCTCCTCCAGCACCGCGTCCACCGCGCGCATGTCGGCCAGCCGCCGCTCCTCCGGCGCCGCCGCGTCGACCACGTGGAGGATCAGGTCGGCCAGCACCGTCTCCTCCAGCGTCGCCTTGAAGGCCTCGACGAGCTGGTGGGGCAGCTTCTCGATGAAGCCGACCGTGTCGGTGAGCAGGCAGTCGCGGCCGCCGAGCTCGGAAGCTGCGCGTGGTCGGGTCGAGCGTATGGAAGAGCCTGTCACCCACTCCGACCTCGGCGCCGGTGAGCGCGTTCAGCAGCGTCGACTTGCCGGCGTTGGTGTAGCCGGCGAGGGCCACCCGGGGCAGCGAGGAGCGCTCGCGCCGATCCCGCATCACGCCGCGATTCTGCTCAGGCGCGCGCAGGCGACGCCGCAGCGCCGCGATCCGGTCGCGCGCCAGGCGGCGGTCGGTCTCGATCTGCGTCTCGCCCGGGCCCCGCGTGCCGATCCCGCCGCCGAGCCGCTCGAGGTGCGTCCAGAGGCCGCGCATCCGCGCCAGGTTGTACTCGAGCTGGGCCAGCTCGACCTGCAGCTTGCCGTCGGCCGAGTGGGCGTGGTCGGCGAAGATGTCGAGGATGACCGCGGTGCGGTCGACCACCGGCACGCCCAGCGCCGCCTCGAGGTTGCGCTCCTGGCGCGGCGCCAGCTCGTCGTCACAGGCGACCAGGTTGGCGTCGCAGGCGGCGATCGTCTCCTTCAGCTCCGCCAGCTTGCCGCGGCCGAGATAGCGGTCGGGATCGGGGGCGGCGCGTTGCTGGACCGCTTCGCCCGCGGTCGCCACCCCGGCCGTGCGCAGCAGCTCCTTCAGCTCGGCGAGCGGGTCGCCCTCCTCGCGGCCGTCGACGACGCCGATCGCCATCGCCCGCTGCCGCGCCCGCGGGTTGGACACGCCAGCGCCGCCCGCGGCATAGCCGGTCTGCGCCCTGCGGCCGTTCCTCGATCGATCCACTCGATTCGATTGTAGGTCGTCGGCTGGGCCGCGCAGCCGCTGGATAGGCTTAGCGACCGTGAAGGTCTTCGTCACCGGAGGCACCGGCTTCATCGGCGGAGAGGTCGTCCGCCGGCTCCGCGAGCGCGGCGACGAGGTCGTCTGCCTGGCCCGCGACCCCGCGAAGGGCGAGGCGCTGGCGGCGCTCGGCTGCGAGCTGGTCCACGGCGACCTCGGCGACGCCGCCGTGATCCGCAACGGCATGCAGGGCTGCGACGCCGTGATCCATGCCGCCGCGATGTACGAGGTCGGGATCC
Organism: uncultured Solirubrobacterales bacterium; assembly: GCA_963696185.1. Classification (GTDB taxonomy): domain Bacteria; phylum Actinomycetota; class Thermoleophilia; order Solirubrobacterales; family 70-9; genus VRUE01. The sequence goes on along the minus strand of OY968825.1, from coordinate 134,599 downwards.
CGGCCTCGCAGCGCCCGGCGATGTACGAGGCCAACGTGGCGGGCACGGAGCGCGTCCTGCGCGCCGCCCTCGAGGCCGGTATCCCCAAGGTCGTCTACGTCTCGACCGTCGGCGTCTTCGGCAACACCAACCACAGGGTCGTCGACGAGTCCTACGAGCACCCCGGCAGGGAGTTCACCTCCTACTACGAGGAGACCAAGCTGGAGGCGCACCGGATCGCTAGGCGCCTGATCGCGGAGGAGGACCTGCCCTGCGTGATCGTCCAGCCGGGCGGCGTCTACGGCCCCGGCGACACCTCCTCGATCGCGGTGCTGCTCGACCAGTTCCTCTCCGGGAGGATGCCGCTGCTGCCCTTCCCCGAGCTGGGGATCTGCCTATCCCACGTCGAGGACGTCGCGGCGGGCATCCTGCTTGCCCTCGACAGGGGCAAGGTCGGCGAGGCGTACGTGCTGAGCGGCCCGGTGACCACGGTGCGCGAGGCGATCGGCACCGTCGCCGGCATCACCGGTCGCAAGGCGCCCAAGCACGCGATCCCGGTGCCGCTGATGAAGGCGCTGACGCCGCTCGGCCCCCTGGTCGGCAAGCTGATGGGGCAGCCGCCCAACCTGCGCGAGCTGATCGCCTCCGCCGACGGCGTCACCTTCTGGGCCAGCCACGAGAAGGCGAGCCGCGAGCTGGGCTACGCGCCGCGCGGCATGGAGGAGGGCCTGCGGCAGACGCTCGAGGCCGAAGGCAAGCTCCCGGCCTCCGCCGCGGCCGGGGCCTGAGACAAGGGCGAGCAGATGCGGCTGATCGACGTCGAACACCTCGGGCGCCCGCGCGTGATCGGCTGCTGGCAGGTCGGCGAGGCGCTCGTCGACCCCGGCCCGGAGTCTTCGATGGGGACGCTGCTGGCGGCGCTCGGCGACGAGCAGCCGCGCGCCCTGCTCCTCACCCACATCCACCTCGACCACGCCGCCGCCAGCGGCGCCCTGGTGCGGCGCTGGCCCGAGCTCGAGGTCTACGTCCACGAGCGCGGCGCCCCCCACCTGGTCGACCCCTCGAGGCTGTTGGCCAGCGCCGAGCGGCTCTACGGCGAGGAGATGGAGCGACTCTGGGGCGAGATCGTGCCGGTGCCGGAGGCCAACGTGAGGCCGCTCGCCGGCGGCGAGGAAGTGCTCGGGATGCGGGTCGCCTACACACCCGGCCACGCCTCCCACCACGTCGCCTACCTGCACGAGGACAGCGGCACCGCGTTCACCGGCGATGTCGCCGGGGTCCGCATTCCGCCATCGAGCTTCATCGTCCCCCCCACCCCGCCGCCGGACATCGACATCGAGGCCTGGGAGGAATCGATCGGGATCGTCGAAGACTGGCAGCCGCAGCGCCTGGCGCTGACTCACTTCGGCCAGGTCGATGACCCGGCCGAGCACCTGGCGACCCTTCGCGTCCGCCTCCGCGAGGAGGCGGAGCTGGCGCGCGATCTCTCCGAGCAGGAGTACGAACGTCGCCACCACGAGCGACTCGCGGCGAGCGTCCCCCCGAAACGGCGGCGGAGCTGCGCCAGGCAGCCGTGCCCGAGTACCAGTGGCGCGGCCTCGACCGCTACTGGCGCAAGCGCGCCGAGCGGCTCGCCACCGGCTAGGCGAGGTGCTCTCGCAGCCGCTCGACCGCCTCGGCGATGCGGTCGTCGGGGGTGGTGAGGGAGATGCGGAAGAAGCCCTCGCCGCTCGGCCCGTACATCGAGCCGGGCGAGACGATCACCGCCGCCTCCTCCAGCACCAGCTCGGCGAAGGAGGTCGAGGTGTGGCCCTCGGGCACCGGCGCCCAGACGTAGATCGTCCCCTGCGGCGCCGTCACCTCGACGCCGATCTCGCGCAGCGCCCCGACCACGAGGTCGCGGCGGCGGGCGTAGGTCTCGTTCATCCGCTCCAGCGGGCCGCGGGGACCGCGCAGCGCCGCGGCGCCGGCCAGCTGCACGGCGTCGAAGAGGCCGGAGTCGACGTTGGTCTTGAGCCGCCAGTAGGTCTCGATCGCCTCGGCGTTGCCGAGGATCGCCGCGCAGCGCCAGCCGGTCATGTTGAAGCCCTTGGAGAGGGAGAAGACCTCGACCCCGACCTCCTTGGCGCCCGGCGTCGCCAGGAAGCTCGGCGCGACGTAGCCGCCGTAGGTCGTCTCCGAGTAGGCGTTGTCGTGGACGACGAGGACCTCGTGCTCACGGGCGAAGGAGACGACCAGCTCGAAGAAGCCCTCGGGGACGACGGCGCCAGTCGGGTTGTTCGGGTAGTTGAGGAACATCAGGCGCGCCTTCGCGGCCACCTCCGCCGGCACGGCGCCGAGGTCGGGGGCGAAGTCCCGCTCCGGCAGCAGCGGCAGCAGCTCCGGCGTCGCGCCGGCGAGGATCGGGCCACCGCTGTAGACGGGGTAGCCGGGGTCGGAGGCGAGCGCGACGCCGCCCGGGTCGAGGAAGGCGAAGCAGAGGTTGTAGATGCACTCCTTGGCGCCGATCGCCGGGATCACCTCGCTCTCGGGGTCGATCTCGACCCCGAAGCGCTCCGCGTAGAACTCGGCGAACGCCGCGCGGAACTCGGCGCGGCCGCGGTTGCTCGGGTACTTCTGGTTGGCCGGCTCGGCGACCGCCTCCTGCATCGCCTCGACGATGTGGGGATAGGTCGGCTCGTCGGGGTCGCCGATCCCGAGGCTGATCACGTCGACGCCGGCGGCGCGCTTCGCGGCGACGCGTCGCTCCAGCTCGGCGAACATGTAGGGCGGCATCGCCTCCAACCGCCGTGAGGGCGCCGCGATGCCTGGCTTTGCCTGCGTTTCTGCCACCGCGGCGAACCCTAGATGACCGGCGCGTCGTGGATCAGTCGCCGAGCTCGGCGAGGGCGGCGAGCAGCTCCGCCGATAGCTCACCGGCGCAGACCGGCTCGGCCCAGCCGCTGAGCCGCACGTCGAGGTCGTCGGAGACCTCGACCCCGAGCTCGCCACCGTCGAGGACAATCGTAAATCGGGCCGGGGACACCGCTGAGAAAGGCCGCGACCGCTACACCGCTGGCACCCGTGCCGGAGGAGAGCGTCTCCCCCACTCCACGCTCGAAGATTCGCGCCCGAATCCGCCCGTCCTGGGTGTTCAGGCTGTCGTAGAACGAGACGTTGGTGCGGTTGGGGAACAGCTCGTGGGCTTCGATCTCGGGCCCGATCGCGGCGAGGTCGAGCTGCTCGAGATCCTCGCCGACTGCGATAACACACTGAGGATTGCCGATCGAAACGTGTTGGAAAGGCCATTCGCGACCGGAGGCCGTAAGGATGCCGCTGCCGTGCGGTGGACCTGCGGGAAAGTCATCGGATCTCGTCCGAGGCGCGACCCATCTCGACCGAGCAGCTCGCTCGTCGAGGATCGTTGGCGTGATCGGCCCGGCGACCGTGCCAATCGAGAAGACGTCGGCGTCGGTCCAGCCGTGGCGACGCAGGTAGAGGATCGCCTCCCTCGCCCCGTTGCCGGAAAGCTCAGCCTCGGAGCCGTCGGGGTTGAAGATGCGCAGCTCAGCCACGAACTCCGGGTCATCGCTGCGCGAGAGCAGCAGCACCCCGTCCGACCCGACCCCGAAGTGCGGATCGCAGAGCCGCTGCACCCGCCCCGCGCTCAACTCCCAAGACAACTCCTCCGCCTCGACGATCAAGTAGTCGTTCCCCAGGGCTGTCCACTTCTCAAAGCGCATTGCCGCACCCTATCCGGCAGGGCCTATCCCGGCAGGGGTGGAACGTCTTGTACTTTTTCGTCGACCACCTTCGGGCGACAGCCTGACCACGATTCACCGAAAAAGTTAAGTGGAACCCCTGCCGGGATAGGCCCCTCGAATATGCCGGCTGATCTCGGCGGCGACCTCGGAATCGGAGAGGTCGGTGCGGTCGATTGGGTGGAGGTTGGGGATCTTGCGCATCCAGGTGAGCTGGCGGCGGGCGTAGTTGCGCGAGCGCTTCTTCATCAGCTCGACGTTCCCGCTCAGCAGCTCGTCGAAGCCGAGCGCCTTGCGGGCCGTGCGCGAGGGGCCGAGCGCTTCGGCGCGGCGGACCTCCTCCTCGGCGCCGGCGGCGACGATCGCCTCCGTCCGCGCGTCGATCCGCTCGTAGAGCGCAGCCCGGTCCATGTCGATCCCGAAGAGCTGCGTCGGGTGGCGCGTCTCAGACGACCACAGCTCCGAATCCTCCGCTTCCGGTGGCGCCTTGACCAGTGACAGCTCGGCGATCGCCGCCCGCAGGTAGAGGCCGGTCCCCCCCACCACGATCGGCCGCCGCCCCGCCGCCAACGCCTCGTCCACCTCCGCATGCGCCAGCCGCATGTAATCCCCCACGGAGAACGGCTCCGTCACCGGCACGAACCCGACCAGCCGATGCTCCAGCCGCGCCTGCTCCTCCGCCGTCGCGACCCCGGTCAGCGTCCCCATCCCCTCGTACACCTGCAGCGCGTCGCAGGAGACCGCCACCGCCTCCTCCCCACGCTCCCGGAGCAGTTCGGCAAGGGCTATGGCGACACCTGTCTTACCGACGCCGGTCGGCCCGAATATCGCTATGACGTCCGACTCAATAGGCCTTTCCGCGCCGGCGAGCGTTGTCGAGTCGCCGCATCGATCTCGACCTGAACCAGCTCGCCCGGCCGTGCCGTCCCCTCGAAGTTGACCGTCTTGTTGTGGCGGGTGCGGCCGCGGAGGCGCGTCGGGTCGGTGCGGCTGGGACCCTCTACCAGCACCTCCAGCTGGCGCCCGACGAAGCGCTGCGCCCGCTCGGTGGCGCGCCGCTGCACAAGGTCCACAAGCCGCTCCATCCGCTCCCGCTTCACCGCGTGCGGCACCTGCTCTCCCATCGTCGCCGCCTCGGTCTCGCGGCGTGGCGAGAAGACGAAGGTGAAGGCGCTGTCGTAGCCGACCTCGTCGACGACCTCGAGCGTCTGCTCGAAGTCCGTCTCGGTCTCGCCCGGGAAGCCGACGATTATGTCGGTGGTGATCGCGCAGTCGGGGACGTGCTCGCGGATCAGCGCGACGCGCTCCATGTAGCGGCGCCGGTCGTAGGTGCGGCGCATCCGCTTCAGCACGGCGCTGGAGCCCGACTGAAGCGGCAGGTGGATGTGCTCGCAGAGCGACGGCAGCTCGGCGTGGGCGCGGATCACGTCCTCGCGCATGTCCTTGGGGTGCGGGCTCGTGTAGCGGATGCGCTCGATCCCCTCGACCGCGTCGATCCGCGCCAGCAGCTCCGCGAAGCCGATCCGCGCCGCGCCCGGCAGGTCGCGCCCGTAGCTGTTGACGTTCTGGCCGAGCAGCGTCAGCTCGCGCACGCCGTCGGCGGCAAGCGCCTCGGCCTCGGCCACCAGTTCGGCCGCGTCGCGACTCACCTCGCGCCCCCGGGTCGAGGGCACGATGCAGTAGGCGCACCTGCAGTTGCAGCCCTGGGAGATCTGAAGCCAGGCCTGGAACTCGCGCTCGCGCCGCGCCGGCAGGTAGCCGGAGAAGCCCTCGAACTCGAAGTAGCCCTGGGCGGTCAGCGAATCGGAGGCGAGGAACTCGGCCAGCCGTGGATCTGGCCCGGCCCGAAGGCGACGTCGACGAACGGGAAGCGCTCGAAGACCTCGTCCTTTACCGACTGCGCCCAGCAGCCGCCGACGCCGACGACCCGCTGCGGGTCCTCGCTCTTCAGCCGCTTCGCCTCGCCGAGGTGGGCGATGAAGCGATTGTCCGCCGACTCGCGGATCGAGCAGGTGTTGAAGAGGATCAGGTCGGCGTCTTCGCGGCTCGGCGCCCTCTCGTAGCCGAGCGACTCGAGCATCCCCCGCATCCGCTCGGAGTCGTGCTCGTTCATCTGGCAGCCGAACGTCGTCACGTGGTACCGAGGCATCGGCTCAGCCTAGCGAGGCGCACCGAGCCGAACCGGGTCTCGGCGCCTATTCCTGGGACTGGCTCTTGTTCGGCCGCCCGCGCGGCCGACTCGTCCTGCCCGTTCCAGACGGCGTAGGTCGTGGCGATGCCGATCAGGACGAGGAACCAGAGGGCGACGAGCGGCGCGGCCCGACCGGGGAAGCGCTCGATCCGCAGCCCCAGCAGGCTGACGATCACCGCCGAGGCGGCAAGCGCCCCTCCGAACACGTAGAAGAGGGTGGCGTTGTCCATGTGCGACCGAATCCTACTTTCCGACGCTCGCGAGGCTCGGTCGAGCGAGACTCAGGCGGCCTTTGCCTCAGCCACCACAGGCTCCGCCTCCGGGGCCGGTGCCTCGGGCGCCGGCGCCTCGGCGCCGATCCCGAGCGCGGCGCGGATCTTGCCCTCCAGCTCGGCCGCCAGCTCGGCGTTCTCGGCGAGGAACTGCTTGGCGTTGTTGCGCCCCTGTCCGAGCCGCGTCTCGCCGTAGGAGAAGAAGGAGCCCGATTTCTGCACCAGCCCCTGCTCGATGCCGAAGTCGAGCAGGCCGCCCTCGCGCGAGATGCCCACCCCGTACTCGATGTCGAACTCAGCCTGCCGGAAGGGCGAGGCCACCTTGTTCTTGACGACCTTGACCCGGACCCGGTTGCCGACCGCCTCGGTCCCCTCCTTGAGGGTCTCGATGCGGCGGATGTCGAGCCGCTGCGAGGCGTAGAACTTCAGCGCCCGCCCGCCCGGCTGCGTCTCCGGCGAGCCGAACTGGACCCCGATCTTTTCGCGGATCTGGTTGGTGAACAGGCAGACGGTATTGGTGCGGTTGAGATTGCCGGCCAGTTTGCGCAGCGCCTGCGACATCAGGCGGGCCTGGAGGCCGACCGTCTGGTCGCCGATCTGGCCGTCCAGCTCGGCTTTCGGCGTCAGCGCCGCGACCGAGTCGATCGCGACGACGTCGATCGCGGTGGAGGCGATCAGGCGGTCGGCGATCTGCAGCGCCTGCTCGCCGAAGTCGGGCTGGGAGACCAGCAGCTCGTCGGTGTCGACGCCGATCGCCCGCGCGTAGACGGGGTCCATCGCGTGCTCGGTGTCGATGAAGACGCAGACCCCGCCGCGCGCCTGGGCCTCGGCGATGATGTGGTAGATCATCGTCGTCTTGCCCGAGGACTCCGGGCCGAAGATCTCGACGATCCGCCCGCGCGGCACGCCGCCGATGCCCAGCGCCAGGTCGAGCGCCAGGGCGCCGGTCGAGATCGCTTCGACCTGAACCCTGCTGTCGCCGCCGAGGCGCATCAGGGCGCCCTCGCCGAAGTCCCGCTCGATCTGGGTCACCGCCGCCTGCAGGGCCGCGTCCCTGGCCTTGGCCTCCTTCGCCGAGGCGTCCCTCAAAGCCGTTTTCTTGTCTGCCATCTATCTCACCTCACTGCCGCCCGCCTTCGGACAGCTCGACTTGCGCCAGCGGGGTGTATTCCGCACCCTGCGGCTTGATTTCAGAACGGTAGAGCGTCACCCGGACGCCATCGAAGGGCTGCAACAGGGCCTGCGGCAGCGCCCCAGGAGGGCCGGAGACAAGCGCTGGGCGCGCCGAGCCCCGCTTCTCGCGCCGCACCCTGGCCACGGTCACGTGCGGCCAGAAGGGGCGCTTCTCGGGCTCGTAGAGGCGCGCCGCGACGAGCCTCTCCTGGAGCGCGGCCTGCAGCTCGACCGCCCCCGGCGAGTCAGCCGGAAGCGCGAAGAGGCGCGCCCGGCCCCGCGCCGGGATCGACACCGGGTCTCCCAGCGCGATGCGCGGCGCCGACCCTCCGCTCTCCGCCACGATCGACGCCAGCCGCCCGATCTCCTTCTCCGGCCGGTAGCCGAGGAAGGCGAGGGTGATGTGGAGCGACTCCGGGGCCAGGCGGCGCAGAGCCGGGTCGCCCAGCGCCTCCTGGCCCCACGCCACGATCCCCGCCCGCACCTGGGCGGGCAGGTCGAGCGCGACGAACAGCCTCGCCCTCGGGCTCTTCAGCCTCTCCTTCGTCATCGCCGCGGACGCTACGGGGCCGCGACGCGCGAGACAACACCCGAACGTGAAAAGTGCGAGGCCTCTTCGTCACGGATGAGTATCGGCGGCGGCCGATCGGCGGTCACAGCGGCGCCTCGGCGCCGCTCAGCAGCAACCGCAGCAGGTGCATCCCGACCAGCGCCGAGCGTTCGCGGACGTCCTCGCGCCCCCCGGGGATGACCGGGTCGCGGGCGATGCTCGGTCCACCGGCGAGGCGGGCGTCGAAGCAGACGTAGCCGACCGGCTTCCCCTCGCCGCCCCCCTCCGGGCCGGCGATCCCGGTGATCGCGACGGCGACGTCGGCCCCGAAGCGCTCCAGCGCTCCTAGCGCCATCGCCTCGGCCACCTCGGGCGAGACGGCCCCGTGCCGCCTCGATCAGCCCCGGGTCGACGCCGAGCAGCTCGGCCTTCGCCTCGTTCGAGTAGGCGACGACGCCGCCCGCCATGTAGGCGGAGGCGCCGGGTCGGTCGGTGATCCGCGCCGCCAGCAGGCCGCCGCTGCACGACTCGGCCAGCCCCAGCCGGTGCCCGCGCAGCAGCCGCGCGACCTGCGAGTCGACCGTCTCCCCGTCGAGGCTGAAGAGGTGGCGCGGGTGGCGGGCGGCCAGCCCCTCGCGCACCGCCTCGGCCGCCGTCGGCTCGGCGCCGTCGCGCCAGCGCACGTCGATCTCGATCTCGCCTTTGCGCAGGCAGGTGGTGACCTCGACCTCGCCGAGCGCCACCCCGTCCGCCTCGATCTCGCGCAGGCTCTTGGCAAGCTCCGACTCGGGGATGCCGAACATCCGCAGCGTGTAGCCGTGCAGCGCCGTCGCTCGCCCGAGCAGCTCCCGCACCGGGGCCGTTTCGAGCGCCACGGGCCACATCGGCCGCAGCTCGCGCGGCGGGCCGGGCAGGACGACGACGACGCGCCCGCCCACCGGCACCACCAGTCCCGGCGCGGTCCCGACCGGGTCGAGCCCGATCGCCCCCTTCGGCATCATCGCCTGCTTGCGGTTGGCGGCCATCACCGCCTCCTCGTCGAAGCGCAGGCGGCGCGAGTAGCCGCGCAGGATCGCCGCGATCTTCCCTTCCATCTCCGCGTCGAGGACCAGCTCGCGGCCGGCGAAGCGGGCGACCGACCTCCGCCGTCAGGTCGTCGGCGGTCGGCCCGAGCCCGCCCGAGGTGACGATCAGGTCCATCCCCTCCGCCGCCATGAAGCGCAGCGCCGCCTCGAGGTCCTCGGCGCGGTCGCCGACGACGAGGATGTGGGCGACCTCGACGCCGAGCTCGGCCAGCCGTTCGGAGACCCAGGGCCCGTTGCGGTCGGCGATGCGGCCGGTCAGCACCTCGGTCCCGGTGACGACTATCCCGGCGCGAACCGGCGCCCCGTTCGTCCCGCTCATGCGCAGGTGGGCCTTTCGGCTTCGCTCAGCGGCCTCAGCGCGCCGCCCGAGCCGATCGCATAGCCGAGCGGGCCGGAGCTGGCGGGAATTCCGGCGGGCCTGCCGTCGACCCGCATCTCGACTTCGCCGTTGCCGAAGGAGACCGTGAAGCGGCTGGAGCGGAAGGGGCCCGCTTCGTCCCCGGCCGCGAGGATGCGGCCGTCGATCAGCCGCCTGCCGGCCGCGTCGAGCAGGCAGACCCAGACTTCGGCCCGCGCCGAGACCCGCACCGCGACGCCGGGGCGCGACGCCGGGGACGCCGCGCCGCCGGCCCCGCGCCGCATGTGAGCGCTCCTCGCACCGGGCCCGGGCGCCGGCGAGCCCCCATCCCCGCCCCCACCCACCAGCCCGGCCGCGACCAGCACCGCGACCAGGCCCAGCGAGACGAGCGCCGTCCAGGCGCGGTTCGAGAGCCGTGGCGCCCGGCGCGGCGCTCGCGCCTGCACCGCGCGGGGCTCGACGCGAACCGGGCCCTCCCCCCACCGGGCGCGGCGCTGCGCCGGTACTCGTCGGCAAGCCGCTCGCCGTCGAGGCCGAGGAAGGCGCCGTAGGTCCTGATGAAGCCGCGCGTGTAGGGGCCGCCGGGCAGGGCGTCCCACTCTTCGTTCTCGATCGCCTGCAGGTGGCGGAGGCGGATCTTGGTCGTCGCCTCGACCTCGGAGAGATCGACCTTGCGGCGCTTTCGCGCCTCGCGAAGGGTCGAGCCTATGCCGTCGTGCACCAACCCATTGTGGCCGTTCGGGCGCGCAAATGGGGACGAGGCGCTACTCGTCGCCGGCCGCGTCGGAGGCGATCGGCTCGCTCGGCCGAGCCGAGCCGAGGAAGCGCGGCAGGTCGGCCTCGGTGATCAGCACCTGGCGCGGCTTCGAGCCCTCGTAGCCGGAGATCACGCCGCGGCGCTCCAGCATGTCGATCAGCCGCCCGGCGCGCGTGTAGCCGACCCGCAGGCGGCGCTGGATCATCGAGACCGACGCGGTCTCGGTCTGCACGACGAGGCGGATCGCGTCGTCGAGCAGGTCGTCGCGGTCGGGGTCGAACTCGCCCTCGGCCCTCTCCTCGCCGGCCTCCTCGCGCATCTCCAGCAGCTCGGTTTCGAACTCGGGCTCGCCCTGGGCGGCCCAGTGGGCGGCGATCCGGGCGATCTCCTCCTCGGTCACGAACGCCCCCTGGATTCGCTCCAGCTTCGAGGTGCCGGCCCCGCGGAAGAGCATGTCGCCCTGGCCGAGCAGGGCCTCCGCGCCGCCCTGGTCGAGGATCACCCGCGAGTCGATCTGCGAGGAGACCGCGAAGGCGATGCGGGCGGGGATGTTGACCTTGATCGTGCCGGTGATGATGTCGGTCGAGGGCCGCTGCGTCGCCAGCACCAGGTGGATGCCGGTGGCGCGCGACTTCTGGGCGAGCCGGATGATCGAGTCCTCGACTTCGGCCGGCGCGACCATCATCAGGTCGGCGAGCTCGTCGATCACGCAGAGGATGTGCGGCAGGGGCGCCTCGCCGGCCTTCGCCCGGGCCCGGTTCAGCTCGGCGAGGTTGCGGCAGCGGGCCTCCCCCATGATCCCGTAGCGGCTCTCCATCTCGCCGATCAGGTTGGCGAGCACGTTGGCGGCGAGGCGGGGCGAGGTGACGACCGGGGTCAGCAGGTGGGGGACGCTCTCGTAGTGGTTCAGCTCGACCTGCTTGGGGTCGACCAGCACGAGGCGCACCTCGTTGGGTGAGGCCTGCATCAGGATCGAGGAGAGGATCGCGTTGACGCATCCCGACTTCCCGGACCCCGTCGTCCCCGCGACGAGGACGTGGGGCATCTTCGCCAGGTCGGTCCAGACCGGGCGGCCGTCGATCCCCTTGCCGAGCCAGGCGACCAGCGGCGAGGTCTTCTCGGGGCGGCCGGCGTAGATGTCGCCGAGGCGGACGATGCGGCGGCGCGTGTTGGGGACCTCGACGCCGATCGCCTGTTTGCCGGGGATCGGCGCCAGGATGCGGATGTCGGTCGAGGCCAGCGCGTAGGCGAGGTCGTTGGCCAGCTCGGTCACCTTCTTCACCTTGGTGCCGGGCGCCAGCCGCAGTTCGTAGCGAGAGACATGGGGGCCGCTGACGATGCCGATGATCCGCGCCTCGACCCCGAAGTGGCTGAGCGTTTCGATCAGCTTGCCGCCGACGGCCTCGTGGTCGCGCGGGTCGGGCCCCTTGTCGCCCTTGCCCTTGTCCAGGACCCTGGCGGGCGGCGGCCGGTAGTCGATCTCCTCCGAGGTGGTGACGCCGCGCTTGGCGCCCATCGGCGTCAGGGCCGGCTGCACGGGGACCGCGGCGGGGTCTGCTGGGGCGTGGGATCCGGGCTCTCCGTGCTCTTCGCCCTCCTCCGCCCCATGCGGCCCCCCCCCGCGTTCGGTCTCGTAGACCTCCTGGTCGAACGAGTGGTCGCCGCCGAGCACCACCGTCGGCTCCATCTCGTCGGTCTCCGGGTAGGCGCTCATCACGTCGGTCGGGCCGACCCGGGTCGCGAAGGCGTCGGCCCTCGCCTCGCGGCGCGCGTCGCGGCTCCTGACCAGCGTCTCCGCCACTCCCCGGCCGCCGAGGAAGACGCCGCGCAGCCCCCGCCCCAGGCCGCTTGACACCGCCGAGATCGAGGTCCCGGTGACGAGCACCGCGCCGACCGCCAGCATCAGCACAGTGGCGATCCGCGCCCCAACCTCCCCGAACAGGTAGGTGAGGCCGGTCTTCATCCCGTAGCCGACCTTCCCCCCGTCCCAGCCGAAGAAGAGGACGAAGGTGAGATAGACGCCGGCGGCGATCAGGAAGAGCCCGATCAGGTCGAGGTGCCGCTGCTCCAGCCCCTGCGGCAGGCGCGGCCGCGACAGCCGCCCGCGCCCTTTCGCCTTCGAGCTACGCCCAGCACCGCGCTTCTTACGCACGAACATGGGCTTCCGGTTCGACGTCGACCGCTCCGGACCTGCGCCGTCCAACCCCTAAATTCGCAGTAAATCCTGGCCGACAAGCCAATCCGTGGGGCTAAGATCGGTGGCGATGTTGAGCACGGAGACCGACCCGACGGGGGGGCGCGTCCTCGTCGTCGAGGACGATGAGGACATCGCCGACGTGCTGCGGCGCTCGCTGCGCAACGAGGGCTACGAGGTGCGCACCTCCGCCGACGGCGTCGAGGCGCTCGACGTCGCCGCCGGCTTCGTCCCCGACCTCGTCGTGCTCGACCTCGGCCTGCCGCGCCTCGACGGGGTCGAGGTCTGCCGGCGGCTGCGCGCCGACAGCGACGTCCCGATCCTGATGCTGACCGCCCGCGCCGAGACCGAGGACCGGGTCGGCGGCCTCGACAGCGGCGCCGACGACTACCTCGTCAAGCCGTTCGAGCGCCGCGAGCTGCTGGCGCGGATCCGCGCCCTGCTGCGCCGCCGCCCGCCGCGCGGCTCGGCCTCGCTCGGCGTCGGCGACCTCAGCCTCAACCCCGACACCCGCGAAGTGCGGCGCGGCGAGCGCGAGGTTGAGCTGACCAACCGCGAGTTCGAGCTGCTCGAGTACCTGATGCGCAACGAGCGCCTCGTGATCTCGCGCGAGCGGCTGCTCGACGAGGTCTGGGGATACGACCCGATGGCGGCGACCAACACGATCGACGTCTTCATCTCGAACCTGCGCCGCAAGCTCGAGGCCGGCGGCGAGACCCGCCTCCTCCACACCAAACGCGGCGCCGGCTACGTCCTCAAGGGGTAGCGATGGCCGCGGGCGCCAACCGCGCCGCTGCACGGCCGGGCAGGCTGCGCCCCGGCGCCTGGCCGGTGCGCTGGCGGATCGCCGCCACCTCGGCCGCCCTGACCCTCGTGATCCTGCTGGTCTTCGGCGTCGTGATCGGCCAGGTCGCGACCGAACGGATCCGCAGCGACTTCAACCGAGAGGTCAAGGTCGCGGTCACCACCCTCGCCTCCCAGGTCCAAATCGTCGACACGGCCACCAACCCGCTGATCATCCGCGAGCCCCTGCTCAGCGACTTCGTCAGCCCGAACGGCGCCAGCGCGCGGATCTTCGACTCGCACGGGACGCAGCTCGACGCCAGCCCCGGCGCCGCCGAACTCGGCCCCCCCACCCCCGGCATCCACACCGTGGGCGACATGCGGGTTGCCACCGTCACCCTGACGAGCGGACAGACGGGCAGGATCGCCGGCTACGTTCAGTACGGTCGCAGCGTCGGGCACGTCGACTCGACGATCGACCGCCTCTGGCTCTTCATCGCCGCCGGGGTGTTCGGTGGCACGCTGCTCGCCAGCCTCGCCGGCGTGACGATCGCCGGCCGCGCGATGCGGCCGATCTCCTCGCTGACCGCGACCGCCCGCCGCATCGCCGAGACCGGCGACCCCTCGCGCCGCATGCCCGAGCCGAAGGCCGACGACGAGGTCGGCGAGCTGACCCACACGCTCGAGCAGATGCTCCGCTCCCTCGACGCGGCCAAAGCCGACCGCGAGACGGCGATGAAGAAGCAGCGCGAATTCGTCGCCGACGCCTCCCATGAGCTGCGCACGCCGCTGACCAGCGTCCTCGCCAACCTCGAGCTGCTCCAGGCCTCCCTGGACGGCCCCGGGCACGAGGAAGAGCGGGCGATGATCGGCTCGGCGCTGCGCTCCTCGACCCGCATGAGCCGGCTGGTCACCGACCTGCTCCTGCTCGCCCACGCCGACGCCGGCCGCCGCAGCGCCCACAGCCGCTGCGACCTGGCCGAGCTGGTCGGCCACGCCGCGGCCGAGGTCGCGCCGACGATGGGCGACCGTGAGCTGCGGATCGAGAACGGCCGGCCGCTGCCGCTCGACGGCAACGCCGACGAGCTGCACCGGATGGTGCTCAACCTGCTCGACAACGCCGTGCGCCACACGCCCCCCGGCTCGACGATCGAGCTGCGCCTGCGCCGCGCAGGCCCCGAGGCGGTGCTCGAGGTCGCCGACGACGGACCCGGCATCCCCCCCGAGCAGAGAGCCGCCGTCTTCGACCGCTTCGTCCGCGGCAACGGCCCCGCCGACACCGCGGTCGGCGGCGGCAGCGGCCTCGGCCTCGCCATAGTCCGCGCCGTCGCCGACTCGCACGGCGGCACGGCCGAGGCCACAGAATCCGACACGGGCGGCGCCCTCTTCCGCGTCCGCCTCCCGCTCAGCGAAGCTGAGCAAAGAATTACGCCTGCTTTAGACCGGCTTTAGCGCCCCTGCCTAGATTTCCCGCGGACGAGACACCCGGGTCCGCCGGGGTCTCTCCCCCAACGCGACCCCGGCGGACCCAATTTCTCAGCAGTCAGACCTGCGTTGCGATCAGGGTCGCGATCACCCCGATCAGCGTGGCAACCAGGACGCCGCCGAGCTGGAGCAAAGTGCGCTGCAGCGCGTCGAAGCGGGCGTCGAACCGATTCTGCATTGCGTCGAAGCGGCTGTTCATTTCGCTCCGCAGTTCACGCAAGTCGGCATCGACGCGGTTGAAGCCGTTCTCAACCCGGCGGTTGAGGTCGTCGAGACGCTCGTCGCTCCAGGACTCTCTCACAGCCTCCATGATTGCAGCCTAAACGTCTCGCTGCACGTGTGGCGCGCACTATGTGAATTGTCTGCAACGCCTCTCGCGCGCCAGTCAAACGCGACGCCCATGAGACGACCCCCGCGCCTCAGCCTTCGAGCCGGACCGCCAAGCGCTGCGCCGTGCTGCTCTTCGAGAAGAACACGCCGACGTACATCAGGATCGAGTGGCTGGCGCCGCCGGCGAGGTAGCGGCGGGCACGCGGCGTAAGCCGCATCCTCAGGCGCACCACACCCCGCGCTCACCCCTGCTTCGGCAACATTCGTCCGGACCTCGTCCGTACCCAGTCGGGTCCACCGGCTACGCTTCCGCTCGATGAAGGCGGAACAGACACTTCTCGAGGGTCTCACGAATGGACAGGCGCAAGCCGTTCGGAGCGATGCCAGGCGCCTCCTCATCGTCGCCGGAGCCGGCTCCGGCAAGACGGAGGTGATCGCTCGGCGGATCGCCTGGGACGTGGGGGTTCGCGGCAGATCCCGCGACCGCGTGGTGGCCTTCACGTTCACCGAGCGGGCGGCACAGGAGATGCAGTTCCGCATACGCCGGCATCTTGCACGGATCGCGGGTGAGGATGGCGATGGCAACCCCATCCTGGGCGGGATGTACGTGGGCACGATCCACGCCTTCTGCCTGAAGCTGCTGCGGGAGTTGGAGCCCGATACGTTCCACAACTTCGATGTGCTCGACGACGGAGGAAGGTACGCCCTCGTTGAGCGTCGCTGGTATCACCTACTTGCGGGCAACCCGTTGCAGGACGCGTTCATCGCCGAGGGAATCGCCACCGGCCACTTCGACTGCATCGATCGCTTTCTGCATGCCTACGACCTTCTCAACGAGTACCACCAGCTCGACGTCAAGCTGTCGCCCGGGACGCCGCCGGACCCGGGTCGGACGGAGGAGGAGTGGTGTGCGGGTGCGAAACTCGTGACGGAGATCGGGGAGGGCGAGGCGGCGCGAACGTTCGCGGAGACCGCAGCCCGCTACTACGCACTGCTGCGCTGTCGGCGCTTTCTCGACTTCTCGACCGCGCAGGCCGAGCTGCTCCGCCAGGTCGAGGCTGATGAGACCGCGCTCGCCGGGCTGCGGGAGCGGGTCGGGCACCTCGTCGTCGACGAGGTGCAGGACATCAATCCGGTACAGGCACGCCTGATAGAGATCCTCACCGAGGATGAAGGCGAGCTGACCGCGGTCGGCGACCACAGACAGGCGATCTTCGGGTGGCGCGGTGGTCGCGTCGACATCATGGGCGAACTCCACGACAGGCTGGCGGCCTCCGAGGACGGCGAGGTCGTCGGACTCGACGACAACTTCCGCTCGACGCCGCGCATCATCGAGCTGTCCAACCGGTGGTCGAAGACCATCGCCGCGCCGGGTGGAATGGAGGCGCCCGACATGACCCACGGTCGCGAGGACCGCGACGATTATGAGTCGACGCACACGGCGTTCATCAGCTTCGACGAGCGAGAGCGGGAGGCCGAGTGGATAGCGCGGACCGTAGGCGTCATGGTGGCGACCGAGGAGGGCGCAGCGCACGACACAGGCGAAGGCGAGCGCGGGCTCCGCCACGCCGACATCGCGATCCTGCTGCGAAACGCGAGGCACGCGCGCGTCTACGGTGACGCGTTGCGCCGTAGGGGGATCCCGGTCGTGTTCCGGGGCTCCGACCTCTTCGCCCAGCCCGAGGTGCTGCTGCTTCTCGGCGCCCTCGCACGCGTCGCCGGCATCGACGCCTTCATGGGTCGCACACTGCTCGACTTCATAGCGGAATCGCTGGACTGCCCGCCCGAGCCCGAGCCGGTCGTCCACGCGGCTGCGGCCGCGCTGCGCACCCGGCAGCTACCGCTCGCGGAGGATGTGGCCGACAGACTGCTGCTCCTCGCCAACCTGCTGCACGCGCGCATTTACGAGGGCAGGTCGCCGGGGGCCGACGGGCTGCGTGAACTCAGCTCCTCGTCGGCGCGACCGATGCTGTCGGGACGTTCGTCGGTGCGGCGGGTGTTCCCGCAGGCCATCTACCACTGTCTCCTCGATGAGGTGGGGATCTCCGACATCGACGCGCTCGGACGAGAAGGTGAGACTGCCATGTTCCACCTGGGGGCGCTGTCGAGTCTGGTGACCTCGATCGAGACGCCGGGTTGGACGACACCAGCCGAGCTTCGCTCCCAGGTCATCGGCCTCTGCGCGTGGGGGCCGCACGGCTCCCGTCTGCCGGAGGCCGACCTGCTCACCACGCCCGATGCGGTGAGCATCGGCACCATCCACAGCGCCAAGGGCCTCGAGTGGCCCGCCGTCTTCGTGGCCGACGTACGCGCTCGGCGGTTTCCCAGCCAGAGGGCGAAAACGAAGCCCAAGCTGCCCTACGAGGGCGACCTTGCGCGGACGATCGATGCGGCGCAGCTCGCCGACAACGACAACAACGACGACGAGCGGCGCCTCATGTACGTGGCCATGTCGCGCGCCGAGCGCTACCTCTTCGCCACCTGCTCGGGATCCGAACGGTCACGGTTCCGGCGAGAGCTGGAGCCGCTCGTCGGCGCCGTGGGCGGGATCGTGTCCGACGACCCCGTCTCCGCCCCGGGTGCGCTGCTCATGCGACCGGGGCGACGCGACCCCGAGGCACAGCGGATCGTCTCCTCGTTCTCGGACCTGCGCTACTACCTCGAGTGCCCGCACGACTTCTACCTGAGGAAGGTGCTCGGCTTCGCACCGACCATCGACCAGGCATTCGGCTACGGCCGCGGGGTGCACAACATCATGCGGGCGGTTCATTCGGACCCGGCGCGATGGTCGGAGCTGGCGCGGGATCCCGGGGCGCTTCAGGCGGAGCTGCGCAGGCTCATGTCCGAGGGACTGTTCTACCTGCGCTACACGACCGGCGAACCGCTCTCCAACATGCAGGAGGCCGCCATGCGAGTCGTCGCGGACTACGTGAACACGTACGCCGACGAGCTGGCCGATCTGACCTTCGAGCCGGAGCGTGAGTTCGAGACGCTGATCGAGTCCGAGCAGGTGCTCATTTCGGGGGCCATCGACGTCGTGCGTCGTGACGACCCACCGAGGGTCACGCTGATCGACTTCAAGAGCGGCGACGCCGAGCACGACAGCGTGGTCAAGCTCGACTCCGACGAGATGAGGCTTCAGGTCAGTCTGTACGGGATCGCCGCCCGGGCGGAGATGGAATACGAGCCGGAGCAGGGACTCGTCAGGTACCTGGCGGAGTCGGACCCGGCGCGCCGGGAGCTTGCCGTTCCGCTGACCGAGACTGCTCTGAACGATGCCGCCGAGACGATCGCCACGACCGCGCGTGCGATCAAGCAGCGCAACTTCCACCGAGGGCCGGCCACGCGTCCTCGCGACCGCGAGGACGGGCCCCGCTGCGACCGCTGCGACTTCCGCAACTTCTGCGGCGTGAGGGACCGGGTGACTTGACCGGGGCCGCCCATGGATTGGACGTGGATGTCGGGGCCTTGCGGCCGAGTGGACCCGGATGCCGTGCACGACTACGATCGCCGCTGCGGATGGCTGGTCTTCATCAGACCCGGCGAACGGATGCATCTTGGGCGACGAGCCCGGGTGTCCGTCGCTCGATGCAGGCCAACAGGCGCACCGATACCGGGCCGGAGATGAGACTGCGCTCTGCGCTCCACCGCGAGGGACGGCGCTTCCGCAAGGACTATCCGATCCGCGTGGAAGGCGGCCGCCGAATCAAGGTCGACATCGCCTTTCCGGGTGCCCGCCTTGCGGTCTTCGTCGATGGCTGCTTCTGGCATCGCTGTCCCGAGCATGCGACGGAGCCGAAGGCGAACCGGGACTTCTGGCGGGCGAAGCTCGACCGGAACGTCGCGCGCGACCGGGAGGTCGACCGTGCGCTTCGGAACGCCGGCTGGCGGGTCGTTCGCATCTGGGAGCACGAGTCCGTCGAGGGGGCTGTGGCGCTGATAGGCGGGCAGCTCGCCGCCGACCCGGAGAGCAGCCGCCCGTGAGCCTGACCGCGATCGACCTCTTCTCGGGAATGGGCGGGCTCACCCAGGGGCTGCGTGACGCCCGCTTCCGGGTGCTGGGCGCCGTGGAGAAGCTGCCCCTGGCCGTCGAGACCTATCGGGCCAACCACCGACGCACGAGGGTCTTGAACTGCGACATCACCGAGGTGGAGCCATCGGACCTGGCGCGTGAGCTGGGGCTCTCGGTGGGCGCGCTGGATCTGCTCGCCGGATGCCCGCCATGTCAGGGTTTCTCGTCGTTGAGGACGCGAAACGGCGCCCGGGAGGTCGAGGACCGACGCAATGACCTGGTCCTCGAGTTCGCTCGGTTCGCGCGCGCACTGCGCCCACGGGCGCTGATGATGGAGAACGTGCCGGGGCTCGCCGAGGACAGGCGGCTCACACGACTGGTGGAGGAGCTGCGGGCGCTCGGCTACACGTTGCGGACCGCGCTGCTCGACGCCGCCGACTACGGCGTCCCGCAGCGCCGTCGGCGCCTGATTCTCATCGGGGCGCGCGGGCGCGCACCCGAACTCGGTCGGCGCGTTCGCCGAAGGTCGACGGTGCGGATGGCGATCGGGGCGCTGCCCGAACCCGGCCACAGCGGCGATCCTCTCCACGATCTCACCGAGGATCGAAGTGAGCGGATCATGTCGCTGATCAGGCGGATTCCCCCGGATGGGGGGAGCCGGGCCGACCTGGGGGCGGAGGGGCAGCTTCGCTGCCATCGGGATTTCGACGGCTTCCACGACATCTACGGACGGATGGCCTGGGACGCCCCGTCGCCGACGATCACCGGCGGCTGCATCAACCCGTCCAAGGGACGATTCCTCCATCCCGAGCAGAACCGCGCCGTCACGCTGCGGGAGGCCACGCTGCTGCAGAGCTTCCCGTTCGGGTACAGGGTCTCCCTAAGTCGAGGAAGGTACGCAGCCGCGGAACTCATCGGCAACGCGCTTCCCCCCGTCTTTGTGCGTCGCCACGCCAGGTCGCTCGCTCGCCAGCTCAGCTCGACGAGCTGATCCTCCACCACGCGGCCGAATACCACGCCCCGGATAAAGGGTCCCCCACCGTCAGTGGCGGGCGTGATGCGCGCCTGCGAGACGGCGGCGGGCCCGCGGGAGTCGGACAGCCGGTCTGCGGAATAGCCCGGGGCGGCGCCGCTGGGGACGGCGACCACGCTGAGGTGGCGACGGCAACGCCGGCCCCCGCGTCGAGCCCGTTCAGCAACAGCACCAGCCCGATGACCGCCGCGGTCGGTATGGCGAAGAGAGCGACTCGAACAGCCATGGGAGCAGTGAAGATCACGCGCAACGCTAGGGATCGATCGCGAGGACGAGGACCTCGGCTATCGCGAGTTCCTGGACCTGGTCTTGGAGTCCGAGGTCGGAGTCCTGGAGGGCCGCCTCGAGGCGCTGGGGGGGCTCAGGCGAGGACGAGGAGGGGGACGCCGAGTGAGTCCTATGCGGCCGCGGCCGACGCCCGGCTGAGCGGGGAGGCCGACCAACATTTTCAATGGTCATTGACAACGATTCGCTCGCGGACGACGGCCCCAGAGGCGACCAGGGTCCGCAGACGGTTGTTTGCGTCCTACGCCCCGTGCGCCACGACCGAGAACGTCCCCAATAGGTCCCCCGCCCTGAAGACTTCCTTGCCCCCCGCGAATGCTTCGTCGAAGGCGGCGGCGAGGGTCTGGTTGAAGCTGAGGGTGGCGCCCTGGAGTGTGATCGTCCGCGCCGCCGGGTCCTGGGAGGCGCTCGCCCCGGCGAGGTCGATGCCAAGAAGGGAGGGCCGTTCTGATCTCCCCTGGTAAGGCGGCGAGGGCAGGACGTTGAGTTCGGCGCTCGTCAGCCCGGCTCCGAAGTCGAGCCAGGGTTCGTGCAGGAAGAGCTGGCCGTTCAGCCCTTCGCCCAGGTCGAGGAATTCGAGGCTGCCGCCGGTTCTGAGCGTGCCGGAGGAGAGGTCGGGGGCAAGGCGCCCGTTCAAGATGACCGGGAAGCTGAAGACCCCGCCGATGTGTTCGTCCGGGAAGATCGGGTTGACCGAGACGTGCAGGGCATCGAGCTTGGCGAGGGTCTGGGGGTCCAGTGTCAGGGAGAGGGCGCCCTGGGCGGCGATCGCGACGGAGGCGGGCTGGGTCTTTGCCACCAGCGAGCCAATCAGCTGGCCCGGGGCGAGGGCCCTGCCCAGGTGCAGGCGCTTGTCGAGGCGGCGGGCGAAGGGCTCGGTCAGCTTCAGCGTGCGGTAGCGAGCACCCGTGCCGAAGCCTTCGCGGGGCAGGGATCGACCCTGCCCCGTGGCGAGTTTCATCGTCGGCCCGTTCGTGTTGGCGATCAGCGGTTCGGAGGTCGTGCGCACCGTGAATTCCCGCAGGGTCAAAGAGCCCCTCGGGGAGCTGATCCTGAGCGCCCCGGCGTGGCCGATCGCCCCCTGGCCCGAGTCGGAGTCGATGCGCCCGCTGCTCACCGGCAGCCTCAAGATCTGGCCCTCGAGCCTGGCGGGGGCGAGTGCCTTCAGCACCACCTTGTGGCTCTTGAGGAGCCTCGTGAAGGCGCCGTTCAGATGGATCGTCGTCTGCCCGGAGGCGAGCGGGTTGATGGCGGCGGGGGCGGGGCTTGGGACGGTCAGGACGAGGAGAACCAGCAGGGAGGTTGCGGCAAGCCCTCTCCCCCGCTTCCTCTCGATCTTGGCCTTCGCTCTCATATGGAATCTCCTCCTACTTCGCCACCGCGCAGGGACGCGTCAGGGTGATCGAGAGCGGCGCCACTTCGGCGAAGAAGAAGGTTGCCCGGGCGAAGGGGAAGAGGGCGACCTTGAAGCCCTTGAGGGCGGGGCAGGCGGCGTTGAAGTAGGAGCGCTTTCTGCCCCTGTCGATGTAGGTGCGCCGCAGGGTCATCTTGATCTGTTCGACGTAGCCCCAGGAGCCCAAAGCCGGAGGCAGGTCGGTCGTCAGCTCGGTGCCGTAGGGGCCCTTGGAGACCTTGTGGATCCGGAAGGTGACGACGAAGGAGGTGAAGAAGGGGTTCGAGGTGAAGACGTGGACGAGCACGGTCGGGCGGCCGCCTTCGCGCCCGTTGAAGGCGAGCAGGCGCCCCGCGGTGCGGTAGGGGCGCTGGTCGGGGAGGACGATGTGGGCCCAGAAGCGCCCTGAGCCGACCAGGGCGGCTCCGCAGCTTCGAAGCGCCGTCTGGCTCGAGGAGGCCACGAGGCGAGCGGACCGGCAGACGGGGAGGCCGCTGGATCGCAGGGCGCCATGGCGGTTCAGGTCGATCGTCAGCCGTTTGACCTGAGGCGGCGTCGAGCCGTCGGTGCTGAGCAGGCGCCCGGAGAAGACGATCGAGATCGGGGCGGGCTTGGCGCGGGGCAGGCGGTACGGTTCGAGGCGGCCTAGGACGGCGATTTCGAGGTTGCCCCTGACGACGCGCTCGGCCTGGGCCGCAGCGGCGAGGAGGAAGAGGGCACAGACGACCCCCACCAGCGCGGCTTGGCGGAGGGCGCCCTTTCCCATCGCCTACGGAGTCCGGCGGTGTCTGTGCTTGCCCTTGCCCTTCTTGTGGGGCTTTGTGCACTTGGCCCCGAGCTCCGGGGTGAAGTCGTGGATCTTGCCGTTGTGGGCGTCGAAGTTGACGATCGCCCTGTGCTTGCCCTTGCAGAGGCTGGTCGAGTTGACCAGCAGGCCCTTGCTGCCGCCTCGCATTTCCAGGGTGAAGCTGGAGACCGGGGCGTCCGGGACCGCTTCGAAGGTGTTCCTGATCTGGCCGTGCAGGGAGTCGATGCGGCCGTCGAGGTCGATGTTGATCTCGCCCGAGTGCAGGGCGGCGACCAGGTCGGGGAGGTGGTGTTCGGAGGACCTGAGGAAGACCGGCCCTTCCAGGGGTTCCGAGAGGATCGGGGTCCTCGCCCGCGCCCAGCCGTAGACCGAGGCACGCGGGCAATTCGCGCCGTTGCCTTCTCCTTCCCTGAACTGCACACGGGTGCAGATGTTGTTGAGGTGACCCTGGTCGAGGAACTCGGAACGCGGCAGGGTGACCTGCGCCCTCGAGATCGCCGCTTCGCCGATCCCGTTCATGCGCAGGACGGCCTTCAGCCTGGGATGCGCTCCCCGCCTCGTGCCGCCGAGGAGGCGGAGCGCCAGCTTCGGGTGGAAGGGCAAGGCCGCGCAGTCGGCGGCCTGGAAGCGCGAGGTGACGGTGACCGGCACGTCGTCCGCTTCGGATGCGAAGTCGAGACCCGAGCCGAGCACCGTTGACGCCGTCGAGGTCGGTTCACAGCTCGTCGGATTGAGTACGAATTCAGGCCTGTTCATGTAGACGCGGATGTCGCGCAGATGGGTGGGGATGCCGTCGATGATGTGGGGGATCGGGTCAGAGCCGGTGGCGTCGACGAAGACTTCCGCGGTTTCGGGGTTGACCCGCAGCGCCTCGCGCACGACCACGGTTCCGAGGTCGAAGGGCCCGACCTTGGCGTCGGTGACCGCCACCACCGAGAGCGCCGAGCCGTGGTAGGGCCCTGCCAGGTAGACCTTGCCCGGTGCCCAGGCGAGCACCTGCCCCACCCCGGCCCCGACCAGGGTGCGGCCGATCTCGGAGGCCTGCGGGCAGCTCGGCTGCTCCAGCTCTTCCTCGCCACCGTTGGGGCCGGTGCGGGCCTTGGCGGCTGCGATCGCCGCATCGGGGCAGAAGGGGATGCCGGCCAGCTTGCCCAGCACCCCGGGGGGGAGCTTGATCGAGAAGTGGGTGATCTCCTGTTCGCCATCTGAGCGGGAGAGCCGCAGGTGGAAGGGCGAGTAGGTGCCGGCCGCGTTGCTGAGGGTGCCAGCGGCGAGGCCCGGCTTGAAGGACGGCAGGCCGCCAGACGGGCATTCGCCGCCACCGACGCCCCTGGTGATCGCGAGCGAGCTGAAGAGGGGGATCGCTTCGTCGGGCGCGGCCCAGGGGGTGAGCGAGCCGGTAGCCGCATAGGTGCCGCAGGCCGGAGGGCTGACCAGCGGCGAGGTGGCGCCCTGGTTGAAGCGCAGCTCCAGGTGGCTGAAGGGAAGCTGAGGGTCCTGGTCGAAGCTGGTGGTGAGCCGGCCGCTCACCGGGTCCGGTTCGACCTTGCCGGCGGCCTCGACGATCACGCTGCGCTCGGGGATCTTGGCGACGAGGTAGAGGGCGAGGAGCGAGCCGAAGGGGTTGTCGTAGGGCTTGGCGACGTAGAGCGCTCCCCTCGCCTTCTCTTCGAGCACCGGCGTTTCTACCTCGACCGTGCCGATCTTGGACTCGTTGGGGCAGCCGGCGCCCGGCGGCGAGGAGGCCGTCTCGCTTTCGTACTGGGCTTCGGTGCAGACCCCCAGGCCCGAGCCGGCCGAGGGGTTGATCGAGAAGCCTTCGGGCAGGGTGACCACGGCCTTCTTCAGGTGCGAGGTTGCGAAGCCCCCCGGGGTGCCCCAGCTCTGGGGCACTTCCAGGTCCGCTTCAAGGCCCGAGGGCGAGGAGGCGGAGTCGGTGGTCGGAGTGAGGGTGAGCGAGGGCGAGAAGTGCAGCCGTTCGCAGCCGCTCATCGGGCCGATCGGGGCGCTTGCCCCGATCCAGCGGTCCGGCTGCTGCCAGGAGTCGGCCCTGAAGGTCGCGGTCAGCGCTTCGCTTGTGCAGGCGGTCGGGGTGGAGAAGAAGGGAAGCGCGGCGCCGGTGAAGGAGACGCCGCCGCCGCGGCAGCCGGAGGGGTAGCAGCGCTGGTCGCGCTGGGCGTCGTGGGAGGGATCGGCGGGAACGCCCCAGACGGTGACCTTGGCCCTGGAGATTTCGGCGCTGCCGCTGATGTGGGGGGTGGTGACGCGCAGGTGGGCCGCGGCGGGGTCCGCGGCGGGGCCGGGAACGACCGTCACCAGCAGTTCCTGCACGACGACCGCGCTGAAGTTGAAGCCGAGCGCCGCGGCGGCGCCGGGCGGCGGCACCATGTTGTAGAGGGGCTCGGTGACCAGTTCGATCGAGCCGTAGACGTTGACCCCGAGTTCGATCGTGCCGACCTGGGAGGAGACCGGGCATTCGGAGGTGAACGCCGAGCGCGCCAGCTGCACGGCAGTGCAGGTGGGCGCCGCGAGCGGGTCGCCGGCGAAGCCGGGCGGCAGGTCGACGACGACTTCGCGCAGGTTGCCTTCGGTCAGCTGGCGGGAGGTGAGCAGCCGGAAGCTGGTGGCCATGTCGGGGTAGGCGCCGGCCTGTTCGCTGGTCGAGGAGAGGGCGAAGCTCTTCAGTTCGATGTCGGCCTGGGCGGGGGCGGGGAGCAAGCCGCCGAGCGCCAGGCAGGCGAGGGCGAGAGGCAGGGCGATCGCGCGGCGCATCAGCGTCGACCTCCGCGGTGGGCGCGCTTTGCCTTCTTGTTGCCGGCGTGGCGCTTTCGCTTCTTGTGGCGCGCCTTCTTCACGCACTTGCCGCTCCTCTTCACCTTGCCCCTGGCGCAGCGGTGGCGAGCGGGCTTGGGGTTGCCGGGCCCCTGGTAGGCGGAGCTGGCCGGTGTCGGGTCGGTCGGCGCGCTTTCGGGCGTGTGGCAGGCATCGCCTTCGCAGGGCGCAGTCCGGGACGGGGGCGGTGGATAGCCGCCGCCGCTGCGGGCGTCGTAGACGTCGCCCTGCGCATCGGTGTCCGACGGCGCGAGGCGCGCATGGGAGGAGAGGAAGACATCGCGCCCTTCTGCCGCCTGGCCGAGGAATTCCGAGCCGTTGGGATCGGCGCCGAAGCTGAGCAGCGAGAGGCGGCCTTCGTGCCACTCGTAGACGTCTTCGGCTTCGTTGGTGTCCTTGGGCAGCAGCGAGGTCGAGGTGGAGAAGAAGAGGGAGGTGCCGTCTTCGGACATCGCCTTGAAGGCGGGCGATCGATCGATCGTCGCCCACTGCACCGAGGGGCCGTTGCCGTTGTGGACGCCCACCCCACCTCCTTCGCCGTAACAGGAGACGCAGGCGAGCTCGCCGCTGGCGGCGTCGTAGCGGTAGAGGTTTTCGCCGCTTCCCGTGGAGCCGAAGCCGGCGACCGAGGAGGCCGTGAAGGCGAAGAAGCGCCCGCCCGCGGAGGCCTGATGGAAGGGGGTCTGGCCCGTGGAGAGCGTGGCGAGGTAGGTGGTGGCGCCGCTGGCGGTGTCGTAGCGGTAGAGGCTCATGCCCCCCTGGGGAAAGTGGGGCGGCGCGTCGGCGGTCAGCCGCCCTTCGGCCAGGAAGTAGACGGCCGAGCCGTCGGGGGCGATGACCACCGGTTCCGTCTGGGCGGGGGCTGCGGCGTGGATGCCGGCCTCCGCTGTGCCCGATTCCCCGTGGGAGATGCGCGTCAGCCTTTCGGTTTCCAGGTTGTATTCGTAGAGCCTCTTCGTCGTGGATGCCCGCGTCGTCGGCGGTCAGCTCGGCGGTGGTGGTGAAGAAGACGCGGGAGCCGTTGGCGGAGGCGCCCTGGTAGCTGGCCGGGGCATTCGAGGCCGGCATGCCCGCTTCAGGGGCCGACACCTCGATCGTCCGGCTGCCGTCGATCCGCGCGTAGAGCTGGGGCGGCGCAACCGATTCTTCGCAGGAGGCGGGCAGTTCGAGCCGCTGACCGACCGGTGGCGGCGAGGTGAAGAAGACGCGGGAGCCGTTGGTGGAGATCGCTCCGTTCGCGAAATTGGCGCCGATGTTGTAACCGGCGCCGAGCACCGCGCCGCAGGGGTTGAGCGGCTGCCCGGCGTCGTCTACCTGGAGTAGGCGCACGCCCGCCGCGGAGGCTTCGTAGAGGGCGTGCGCCGCCGGGACGCTGGAGGCCGCGGCGGGGTCGAGCGAGTGGTCGAGCGAGAAGAAGACGACCTTGCCGAGACTGGGGTCGCCGCCTTCGATCCAGGTGTCGGCGGCGCCGCGGGCCGCTTCGAGGAAGCTCTGGTCGACCGCGGGTTCGGCGAGCGTGGCGTAGGGGCCGCCCGGAGGACCGGCGAGGACGCCGTAGGGGCCCGCGTGGGCGTAGGCGTTGGTGAACTCGCTGCGCAGGACGCCGATCCGGGTGAGGTCGGGGGTGAGGGCAAGCGCCTGGTAGCCGCTCTGCCCGGCTTCGGGCGGGTAGGTGCCGGCGACCTGCCAGCCCGTGGCGGCGCGGGTGAAGAAGTAGCCGTAGGCGTGGCCGCTGCCGTTGGGCCCCGAGCCCGAGCCGGGCGCGGAGCCGAGCGGGTCGCCGGTGGAGAGGCCGAAGCGCTCGCCGTCTTCGGCCGGGATGCCGTGGTCGACGCTGCCGCCGTGGGCGAAGAGGTCCTGGCTGCCCTTGTCGGCCGGCGTCACCTGCTCGTAGGCGCGGCAGTCGGGAAGCAGGGCCGAGGGGCCGGTGCGGAACTGGTCGTTGGGGCAGCCGGCGGGTTCGGTCGGGAGCGTGGGGGCGGTCAGCGAGCGCTCTTCGCCGTGGACGCCGCCCAGCGCATTGTGTGCGGCGATGCGGAAGCGGTACTTGGCGCCGGCTTCGAGCCCGGGCAGGTTCTGGCCGGCGAAGGTGAGGCCGGAGGGATACTTGACCTCGTAGAAGATTTCGCCATAGAACCCACTTTCCGTCTGTGCGCTGCCGGCCCCGATGTCGACTTCGGGCGTCGAGGCGGCGCCTTCGAAGGCCGCTTCGGCGAGCTCTTCTCCCGTCTTGCCTTCTTCCTCTGCCTTCTGGAGGTTGGCCTGGTAGGCGGCGTCGCTGAGGTATTCGAAGTGATAGCGCGTGTCGTAGCCGCCGGCGTCGACCGAGCCCAGCGGGCGGGGGGTCGCGCCGTAGAGGCCGTAGGCGGTGGAGGTCTCCACCGTGGGCGGGCCGAGGGTCTTGAAGCCGACGATATTGTGGCGGGTGTCTTCGCCCGCGGAGTTCTTGGCCTTGAGCCTGGTGTAATAGACAGTGCTCGGGCTGAGCCCGGTGAGTTCGGCTTCGATCTCCTTCCGTTCTTCGTCGGCGACGAGCGTGCCGCTGGCGCCGACCGAGGCGCCCTGGAAGGCTTCCTTCCCGTCTTTGAGGTTCTGTTCGAGAGCGCCCCTGGTCAGGTATTCGAAGCGCCAGTCGGTTTCGAGGTGGGGCTTGATCTGCGCCCGCAGGAGCGCTGAGGTCGAGGTCACGCTGGGACTGTT
The DNA here is from genome assembly GCA_963696185.1 of uncultured Solirubrobacterales bacterium. Classification (GTDB taxonomy): domain Bacteria; phylum Actinomycetota; class Thermoleophilia; order Solirubrobacterales; family 70-9; genus VRUE01. Next base: position 106,639 of record OY968825.1, on the reverse strand, counting down.
GGCGGGAATACCGACGAAGAAGACGACGAAGGGGCACAGGCTTTCGGTTGTCCGTTTGAAGAGCAGCGGCGTTGCTTCGCCCGCGGAGTTCTTCGCCTCGACCCGGACGTAGTGCTGGGTTTCGGGGCTGGGCACGCTGATCGAGATGTGATGCGAACTCCATTTTTCGCCGGCGGCGAGGGTTCCACTGGCTCCGAGGGTCCAGGAGCAGCCTGTTTCCACGGCTGGGGGTTCACACGTCCCGCTGGAGGTGGCGTATTCGGCTTTCCATTCGGTCGGGTAGCCGTTCGGGTCGAGGTCGACCGGGACTTCGACGTAGGTTGCGCCGGTTTCTTCTCCGCCCGCAAAGCCCTTGTTGAGAATCGGGGGACCCGCAGCGAACGCTGACGCGGGAGCCACGGCGGCCAGGGCGAGCGCGATCAGGGCAGCAAGCGAAAGGCGGCGAGCAATGGCACGAAGCACGGACGGACGGGTTGCCGTACGGGTGGCGGGTTTCAGACGGTGTCTAGACTGATTCACGTCAGTGCCTTCCTCGTCGCTGTTGCGTGTCACTGCCCGGGCTTGCGACCCGGCGGGTGAAACCCAGGTCCCCGGGGATACAGCCCCGGGAACCTGGGTGCGGTGCATTGGCCCAAATGGCCTCATGCGTCCTCTTAAGGTGCGGTCACCGCGAAGGTGCCCCAGAAGAGCGGCGCTCCTGGTTCGTTTTCAGCAACGGCGATCACGGCCCCGGCGGTGGAAGCGCCCGCTCCGTATTTCCCGGCGGGGAGGATCGCGGTCACCTTGAGGTTCGTCCCTTCGCCGGGGCCTTCCGAGCTGAAGCCTTCGTAGATGCAGAGGTTGCCGGTTTCGGCTTCCGGCGCGCTGGCGGTGCCCGGGCAGGCGGCCTGGACGGCCTTGTAGGGTTCTTCGCATTCGCTGAGTTCTTCAGGACCATTCGGAGGGTGATTCGTTTCGCCTTCGCACAGTTCTCCGGCCCCGCCGCCGATCTTGCCTTCCTGGACCTTGGTCAGGACGAAGTGGGTGCCGGCTGGCGGCAGTTCGGTTTCGAGGGGGATCGGGAAGGAGATCGGGACAAGGCCGGTCGTCGACGCCGCCCAGCTGCCGGTCTCGGTGGCTTCGGAAGGGAGTGGCTGCGGCGAACCGACCGGGTTGCCGGGGTGAATCACGCCGGCGGGGCCGGTGTTGCCGGTGTCGCCCTTGACGCCCTGGATGCCCTGGATGCCCTGGTCGCCCTGGTCGCCCTGGTCGCCCTTGTCGCCCTTGTCGCCAGGTGCGCCGTTGGTTCCGTTGGTGCCGTTCTTGCCGGCGTATTTCTTGGCGATCTTGGTGACTTCCTTCTTCTGCTTGCCGGTGAGGCCGCCCTTGGCGGCGAAGGCGGCGCCGGTGGTGGCGAGGACGAGGGCGAGGATCGCGACCAGGAGGCCGGCCTTGCCGTAGGGCTCCGTTATGGAGCGGATCGGGTGACGCAGCTTGCGTTTCACTTATCTCTCCTCCTGAGAGTTGAGCGTGCCGGCGCTCTGCCCTGCGCACGCGTGTTTGCGGTTGACTAACTCCAGCTGAGCTGCTGTATCCAGCGGGAAATAAAGCTGGTGATGACCGCAGGGCCGACGGCGCAAATCCCTGCGAGTTGTAATGTAAACTTGTTGAACATATCCCTAGTGCATATCCCTGGCCATAGTCAGGGACAGGCGGCTAAGCCGCCTGTCCCTGAACGTTGTGTCGCTATTTCGTTAAGATAATCCCTACTGCGGTCCTGCTACGGTTTTTCTGGTTGTTGCACTGTGAGGTGTGTGAAACCTTCGGGCTCGTGTATGAAGTCGTATCCCCGAACGCTTCCCGCTCCTTTGCCGCCGCGCGTGCAGTTGGCTGTGCCGGATGCCGCATCGAATACGGCTTTCACGCCTTGTTCGGTTTCCGTATTGATGTTTTCCATCAAGGTCGACGTACTTGCCGTCGTACATTCGTCTTCGACTATGCCACCGCAGACGACGCGCCAACCGAATGGTTTTCCGTTTTTCGCTACGATTTCATCGCGTATCTGGTATACGCCTTCCGAGACTTCTTCGTCCCAGAGATGGGTGACCCAGGGAAGGTTGACCGCGGTAGCAGTCCGCGGGTTGGGGCATGAGCCTTCTTGCACGGCACAACTGGTCGCTGTGGCTTCTGTGAGTTCGTCTTTGCCTTCCGGGCTGATAGTGCCTTTGTCAGTGCCTGTGCAATCCAACTGAACTGGTCCCCCGAGTAGGCCGCCTTTGGCGTCCTTGAGTTTTAGTTCGCCTTGTGATTCCACGTTGTAAGTCTGGGTTATTGGATTCCCTTCCAGCTCCCAGAGCGCTTGTGTCCGTGGTTGTTCTGCCATCGCGTTCGCGGCTAGAATCCCGCCCAAGGCGAGAACGGCCAAGAAGCTCAGGCCGAGAATCTTGATGCTTCGTTTCATCTCGTCATGCTCCTTATGTCTGTCGATGTGTTGCCGGCATCGGATCTCCGAATCCGACTCAGATCCCCGTACCGACTCCTGTCGCGGCACCCCAGGGCGCCGCACGGCAAACCTAGGCGGGCCCGATCCCGAAAAGAAGGTTCGGCGAAAAATGTTTCCCAAATCCGAGCGCGGGGATGCCCGCCCCCTGCTCAGCAGCGGCCTCCTTGCCGAATCCGGGCGATCCCGGGTTCCCGGCGGTTCTCGCGACGTTCTTCGCCTTCCTGGGCGGTGCCGCAGAGCTTGCGCGCAGTCGATCCTGGGAGCGCGTCCAGGGTGCCGCTTTCAAGCTCGGGTTCCTCGCGACGGGAGCGGGGATCGGCTTCTATCTTTTCGGCCTGGTTGACTGGTTTATATTGATCGCGATGGATCGCAAATCGCACCCGATCATGCGTGAGCTCCTGATCAACTGGGGCGCTATGTTCCTTACAGGCGCCGTCGTGATCACAATTGCGAAGCTGCTCGACTGGTCCAACGGCGCGCTGGGAACCGCGCTCATCCTCGTGCTCGCGGTCGTTGTGCTGCTGATCCAGCCGATCGCGAGCCCAAGGGACTAGGTTCCGGTGCGGCGGCTCCAAACCGCCGCAAGCGATACGCCTTGGGCCTTCAGGCAACGGCGCGGACGGCCACGTCCATGGTGACGATGCGATCGGGCACGGCGTGTCGCACCGGAGCAAGCGCGATCGAGATCGCGTTGGCCTCACTGTCGTAGTCGGCGCGCATTTGCTGTTGCGCCTGACGGTCGCGTGAAGCGACAGGCGCTGGAACGGCACCTGCGAGCGCACGGCTGCCGCAAGCTCGACGAGGGCAGAGCCGCGTGGGCGACCCTTTGCCGTCGTTTCGGAAATGTCACATTCCACGCGCCACTCGCGCGATTCCCCCCTCTACGCTCGGCTATGACATTGCCTAACCCGCCGCGACGAAGGGTCAGTCTCGATGCCCCGCATAAGCGCCTTCCATGGAATCGTGATCACGATGTACTTCCGCGATCACAACCCTCCTCATTTCCACGCCACCTATGGCGAGCACACTGCCAAGGTTGACATCGCCGCCGGCGAGATCTTCGAGGGCGGGCTGCCGCGTCGTGCGGAGCGCCTCGTCCGGGAGTGGACGGAGCTGCACCGTGCAGAGCTCGAGGAAGACTGGACGCTTGCGCGAGTCCGCCGACCGCTCGCTAACATCGATCCACTGCCGTGACGGTCAAGACCAAGACCATCCGCATCGTCGAGGCTCAGCCGCTTGAGGGCTTCAGGCTGCACCTGCGATTCAATGACGGTACCGAGCGTGTCGTGGAGCTCGAGGGCGAGCTTTGGGGCCCTGTCTTCGAGCCGCTCAGGGCCGATCCCGAGCTTTTCAAGAAAGTCAAGGTCGACGAGGAGCTGGGCACGGTCGTCTGGCCGAACGGCGCCGATATGGACCCCGACGTCCTCCACGGCTCCCGCGAGCCGGCCTGAGCCGACCGGCAGCCGCTGATCGGCGCCCCCGGGCACGCTTCCGTAGACAGGGCGGGCCGTCAGGCCCCGAGCACACAGGCTGGACGGTCGGCTCCTCCGGCCCGCGCTCGGCCAGCCGATCTTGGGGGGAGAGAATCGAGGACTGGCGACTTGAATATGCGTGGCCCTTTGCGTCACAGACCCCGATGGCCGAGCGGTGGTTCTCGACGAGAGGACGCTGGGGCACTTGGAGCGCCAGCGGCCCTGGATGCTCGAGCACCTCGACGCAATCCTTGCGACTGTCGCCCGGCCCGATACCCGCGAGGCCGATCCGTTCCCCGGCCGCGAGCGCTTCTACCGGCGGGACCTGGATCCCGGGCGCTGGCTTCGGGTGGTCGTAGACTTCAGCGAGGAGCCAGCGTTCGTGGTGACCGCGTTTGTCCAGCACAACAACCCACGGGATGCAGCGAGATGAGCATCACCATCGCAGGAGCCGAGTTCGATGGCGTCGAGTACGACGATCGCGGCGACGTGCTGTACCTGAGCGCCGGGGCACCGCGCAAGCCGGCTCGCACCCTGGAGACGGCCGAGGGCCACGCGGTCGACTACGACGAGGACGGCCATGTGATCGGGATGGTCCTGCTCAACGTACGTTGGACGCTGCAGCGCGACGGCGAGTTGCGGGTGACGCTTCCCGAGCACCCGGCTGTCGCCGACCAGCGTGAGCTGGAAGCGGCCATCGGGTAGGCCCGCCACCGCCCTCAGACCTGCGACGAGCAGGCTTGTTACTCACCGACGGGCTTGGATCTACAGTCCCCGCATGCGATCGTCGTAGGTGAGCAGACCGGCGCCGTACTGCCTGGCTGTAGCTATGACCAGGGCATCGGGGAGCGGCAGGCTGCGATGGCGAGCCCGCAGCGCAGCGGCTACCTTACCGACGCCTGCCGGAAGCCGGCGCGCAGCAGGTTGCGGCAGCCGGCCGAGGGGCTGTCGCGCCGGCCCAGCGCGCGCTAGAGGTCCTGCGCTTCACGGGCTCTTCCTTGCGAAGGCGCCGATCAGATCCTCGGCTGAGAGGCGCACGTCGAGGGGAGCGTCGTCGTCGAATCCCTGCGAGGCGACGCCGACCAGGGGCGTGCCCTCCCCCGCCCCCGGCACGTCGGCGCGGCGGCGAGCCAGGTCGAGTGCGTCGGCACGGCTGAAGGGGCGACCGGCGCGCCACTTGACCGAGCCGACGAAGCCGACGTGCCGCGCCACCGGACGGGCGTCGCCGCCGACCAGATCGACCTCGGCCGTGCCGGTGCGATTCCAGTAGCCGCCCACGTAGCGGGCGGCGCCGAAGCGCTCTTCATCGGGCAGCAGCAGCTCGATCGCGCTGCGGACCAGGTGCTCTATGGCGCGGCCGCGGTAGGTGGGCCAGCTCTGCTCGAAGTCCTCGACGAGGAGAGAGCCGCGACCGCGCTCGATCAGGTCGATCCTCTCGCCGACGAAACGCAGCCAGAAGCGCATGTAGGGGTCGACTATCTCCCACAGCGCGGTCTTCCGGGCCGGCTTGGTCGAGTAGGGCGTCATGCGGCGAACCACCTGCCGCTGCTGGAGGGCGCCGAGCGTGTCGTTCACGGCCGTGGCGCTGAGCCCGACGCGGCTGAGAATCGCGGAGTGAGTGCGGGCGCCGGCGCCCACGGCCCTCAGCACGGTGCGTGGCGCCGGGGCGGGGAACTCGGCGCTGAGCGCCCGCTCGGCGCTGACGACGAGGAACGAGGTGGGGTCGGTGAGGGCGTCTCCCAGGTACTCGGCCAGGGTGCGGCCCGCCCCCCACTCCAGCGCGAGAACGGGGAAGCCGCCGATGACGAGGTGGGCGTCGAGGGCATCGGCGGGCCCGAGGCCGAGCAGCTCGCCGGCATCGGCAGGGCTGAGCGGGTGGACGACCATCTCCCGCAGGCGGTCGTACAGCGGGCGGCCCTGCTCGGTGAGGGCGCGCATCATCGCCTCGTCGGAGCCGATCAGGAGGATCAGGATCGGAGCGGACTGCAGGGTGCGATCCCAGACCTTCTGCAACACCGCCTCGATGCTCGGCTCCTTGGCGACAAGGTAGGGAAACTCGTCGATCACGAGGATCAGCGGGCGCTCGCGGGTGGCGCCCTCCGCAGCGAGCGCCAGGGCCGCCTCCCAGCCCCGCGGGCGCAGCCCGGCGCGGACGTCGGCGGCGCGGGGCGCGGCGGAGCGCTCGAGCGCCTCGATGAACCGGTCGAGCTCGGCCCCGCCCTCCTGCTGGACCGCAGTGAAGTAGACGCAGGGACAGCCGGATGCCTGCGAGAACTCCTCGGCGAGGCGGGACTTGCCGACCCGCCGCCGGCCGCGCATGGCGATGAAAGCGGCACGGCCGCTCGATCGCACTTCCTCGAGGCGCTTCCCCAGGAGCGCCAGCTCCCGCTCTCGACCGACGAATTCCATGCCGGCGACGATACTAAAGACCAGCCAACTTTACAACAGTGATGGTTTTATATACCTTGGCGGCCTTCAGCCTGAGCGAGCACACCGCCAAGGTGGAGCTAGGTGGAGCTCAAAAAGTCGGCGTGCCGCTCGCTCGGATGGACGATCGTGGCGACCGGCCGCGCCAGCCGTCAAACCTGGGTCGCGATCAGGGTTGCGATCACGCCGATCAGCGCGGCGACCAGGACGCCGCCGAACTGGAACAGAACGCGCTGGAGCGCGTCGAAGCGAGCGTCGATTCGATCGAAGCGGGCATCGAACCGATCCTGCAGCACTTCGAAGCGGTTGTTCATTTCGCCCCGCAGGGCGGTGAGCTCCGTCTTCGTCTCGACCCGCAGCTCGCGCAGGTCGGCATCGACGCGGTTGAATCCGTCCTCAACCCGGCGGCTGAGGTCGTCGAGGCGGTCGTCGGTCCAGGCTTCCCTCATAACCTCCATCATGATTGCAGCTTAAAAGTTTCGCTGTCACATGTGGCTGGTGGTCTGGCGGAGGTCATGGAGTTCGAGTCGATCTGGTTGGCGCCAGCGGGCACGCTCCCGTAGCTGAACGACGACCGGCGGGGGCGACGATGGAGCTTGTCGTAGACCAAGTCAAGCCAACGGATCACTCGAGCGCCTGAGCGAGGTGCCCCTCCCCCACCGCGTCGGGCTCGGCGGCGCCGGACGCCGTCAGGGGGAGAGTTTCGCCCGCTGGGGACTTATAGAGGCATGGCATCCGCCTTCTCAGCGATTCCAACCTGCTCGTCTGCCATATTTATGGCATGCGTACGACGCTCGACATCGACGATCGCCTCATGGAGGCGCTGATGGCCCGCCATCCTGGTGAGAGCAAGACCAAGGCGGTGGAGGCCGCGATCGAGGAGCACGTTCGCCGCGGCGCGGTCGACTGGCTGCTTGAGAACGCCGGCAGGATCGAGATAGAGGACGTCTCGGCGGAGATGCGCGCAGTCGATCGGCGGGTCTGAGTGGTATTGCCGGACACCTCCGTCTGGGTCGACTTCGCCCGCCGCGGGGCGCGGGGCGAAGCGGCCGGCCTGCGCGCCCTTCTCGACGGAGGCGAGGTGGCGACCTGCGGACCGGTCGCGGCCGAGCTGCTCGCCGGTGCCGAGGGAGGGGTTGCCGAGCGTATGTGGGAAACCCTGTCCTCGCTGCCGTGGGCGGAGCTGACTCCCCAGGGATGGCGTCAGGCAGGGGAAACCGCTCGGCGCCTGCACCAGAGCGGAGAGACCTTGCCGCTCACAGACATCGCGATCGCCACCGCCGCCGCGCGCGCCGGGCATTCGGTCTGGAGCTTCGACGGCGACTTCAAGCGCATCCGCAGTGTCCTCGACACACTGGAGCTCTACAGCCCCGCCAGGTAGTCGCTGCAGCCGGCCTGCGGATCCGATCAGGCTGGTCGGGCGTGACGGCAGCCCAGGATGCACCGCCATTCAAGCCTGCCGCCCCATGCCGCCACGGCGGGCGGCCAGAAGGGTGGCGACGTCCTCCAAATCGCTATCGCGGCCGGACTCCCTCTTCAGGCGGATCAGGTCGTCGAAGCCGACGGCGCGAACCGTGATGCCCTCCACGACGGCCTCCACGGCGCGCGGGCGCATCTCTTCATAGGGGCGGCCCCCCGGGATCTCGCTTGGATCGAAGAGGTCGAGGCCGCCCGCCGCCGTGCGCAGCGTGAAGTTGCCGCCGTTGAGCAGGTCCTCCGGGTCGCGAGGATCGATACCCAGGTGCTCCGCGTCGACTCCGAAGAGCTTTGCGTCGAGATCGCCCAGCGCGGCTGCCAGGCGCCGCATGTTCTGCGGGGTCCACTCGACGAGGATGTCCACGTCGCGGGTGTTGCGAACGTGGCCGTGGACGTTGACCGCAACGCCGCCGATCGTCAGGTACTCGACCTCGTGACGCTGCAGCGCCTCGAAGATCCGCGCCGGATCCAGCGGGCCGCGGTCGAGCTCGGACGACGCGTCCTCGAGCATGCTCAGCCCTTGCGGGGGGTCAGCGGATGCAGCGGAGCGCGCGCCAGCCGGTCGCCGAAGCGCATCCACGCGAAGAGGCTCTCCAGGCGCTGGGAGGGGGTCAGCTGGGCCTCGGCGGCGAGATGTATGGGATCGGCCCGGCTGCCCGTCAGCTCGCGCAGCTCGACGGTGGGTTCGAAGCCGAGCGCCTCCAGGCAGGCGGCGAAGCGCTCGAAGGAGGGCGACTCGCGACCGTTCTCGATGCGGCTGAGCGATGGTGCCGCGATCCCGGTTCGGGTGGCGAGCCGGCGCTGCGAGACGCCGGCGCGACGGCGGGCGTCTCGGAGGATCTGCCCGAGCACCGGCGCAGCCGGCACAGTGTCCTTGGTCTCCGCCATAACGGATACGTTAACACCCCGGCCCATCCCCTCGGCTCACATGCAGCGGCCGCCAGGGCTTATCCGGGCCGAGTCGCTGGCTGCGGGGGTGAACGACGAGAGCTATGAGGTGATTGGATCGGGCGCAGAACTGCATCTCCTGCGCCTCACAGGCTCTTCTTTGCGAAGGCGCCGATCAGGCCCTCGACTGAGAGGCGCGCACGATCCTCGATCCCCGGCGGAGCGGGGAAGTCGGGTGCTGAGGAGCTGCGGGTGAACCTCACCTGGCTCTCGGTGCGCGCATAGCCCCACTGGGGGGGGCGAGTTTCCGCCGCCAAGGACTCAAGGAGGCATGATCTTCGCTTTTCAAAGGCTGGTGGTACCTCGGTGGTACACTGGCTTCGTGCCGACACGCCACCACCGCATCCAGGTCACCGAGGATCGCGAGCTCGCCGCGGCGCTCCGCGCCGCCGCCCCGCATCTGCCCGCCGATCTGCCCCGTGCCCAGCAGGTGCGCGAGCTGGCGATCGCCGGAGCGCGCCACCTCAGCGGCGAATCGATGGACGAGGGCAGGCGCGAGGAGCTGTTGGAGGAGCTTGCGAATCACTTCAGCAAGCCCGAGACCGCGCCCTGGAGCTGGGAGGCGCTGCGCGAGGGCAAGCACCGTGCCTGGCCGATCCGGTAGCGAGCCCGCCTGGGGCGACCTGCCGCTCGTCGTCGATACCTCCGCCTGGGCCCGGGCCAATCACCCCGAGGTCCGTGACCCCTGGAAGCGGGCGCTGTTTGCCCGCCGCCTGCGCATCTCGCCTCTCGTGCGCTTCGAGATCCTGCTCAGCGCTCGCGATGGCGATGGCTTCGACGCGCTTGCGGAGCGCCTCTCGGCCCTGCAAGCTGCGCCCCTCGACACCTCGGTGATCCGCGCCGCCGAGCATGCGATGCGCGCACTCGCCCATCGCTCCGCCGGCGCGCAGCGCATCCCGATCGTCGACTACCTCGTCGCCGCCGCTGCGCAGGAGCTGGGTGCCGCGGTCATCCACTACGACCGCGACTACGACACGCTGGCCGCAGTGATGGAGTTCGAGTCGGTTTGGTTGGCGCCGGCGGGCACGGCGTGATCGGGATGGTCCTGCTCAACGTGCGCTGGACGCTGGAGCGCGACGGCGAGTTGCGGGTGACGCTTCCCGAGCACCCGGCTGTCGCCGACCAGCGGGAGCTGGAAGCGGCCCTCCGGTAGTCGGAGCCTCTTCCTGGTGGGCCATCGACTCGTCAGACCCCGAGCAGCAGCCGCCGGGGTCGCAGGAGAGCTTCACCTCGATGGCGACGAATGCCTGAAGACGCCGAGTCGGCGTCCCCTGTGCCTCAGGGGGGGAGAACTTATGAGGCTGAGCGCTTATAGAGGGGAATGGAGGCGATCAGTCGATATCCCGCGGCGGCGACCGGCGGTACCATCGAGATCGTGACTGCTCGTGAGAAGGCCCATGCCCTGCTCGACGAGCTGCCGGAGTCCGAGATGGAGCCTGTGGTTCGGTTCCTGGCCTCGCGACAAGAGGGCAGCCTCGTGGACGAATGGGGAGACCTCTCGGAGATGACCGACGCCGCCGCCGCGGAAACGATGCGACGCCTCGACGACGAGGAGCGCACGGCGGGGTTCGGTCCTTGGGAGAGCTGACCCCCTCACGCGGCGAGGTCTGGTGGTACGAGCGGCCAGATGCGAAGCGCCGACCCGTTTTGATCCTGACACGCAACGAGGCGATCTCGAAACTGAACGACGTCATTGCCGTGCCGGCCACGGGCACCGTTCGAGGGATCGCGGCGGAGGTGCCGCTGGAGATCGACGACGGGATGCGGCGACCTTGCGCGCTCAGCCTCGACAACACCTTCTTGGCACGCAAGGCACTACTGGTCGAGAAGATCACGACCCTGGATTCCGAAAGGCTTGCGGCGGTCTGCGCGGCGCTTCCGTGAAGTCCTCCAGCTCGATCACCTCGATCCCCGGCGGAGCGGGGAAGTCGGGTGGCGAGGCGTTGCGGGTGAACCTCACCTGGCTCTCGGTGCGCGCATAGCCCCACTGGTTGAGCAGCTCTTCGGCAGCGCCCGCTTCGGGGCGCTCGGGGTCGATCGGAACGCGGCAGTCGAGGCCCAGGGAGTCGATCCACTCGAGCGCCTGGGCGAGGTGCCCCTCCCCCACCGCGTCGGGCTCGGCGGCGCCGAGCAGGAGGTTCAGCAGCGGCGTCTCGGGCAGGGCGGCGACGACCGTCGCCTGCAGCGGGCCGTACCAGCGAGTCTCTATCCCCTGCTCGGCGACCGCGTCGAGCACCGGGGCGCGCCAGAGGTCGAGCCAGAAGTCGCGCTCGACCGCGTCGAGGATCGCCGTGCCGGCGGCGCCGCGCAGGCTCAGGTCGAATCCGTCGAACTCCACGATCCCGCCTCGAAGTGGGCGCTTCCCTCCTCCACCGGGGAGATTGTGTGGTACGAGGCGAGTTTAGTCAAGGAATTTCTCGGGAGGGCTACCGTGCTCAGGTCGGCAGCGGTTCCGCGAAGCGTCGCCCTCAAGCGTCGGCCGGCAGGACGGTGAACGGCTTGCCGGCAACAGTGAGGCGACGGAAATGCCGATGGTCGAGCGTGGCGATGCGGTCCGTGCCAAGGCTCTCGGCGAGGGCAACGAGCGAGGCATCGACCACGCCGGCCCCCACGCGGGACTCGGCGCGGAGGATCCCCAATGTCTGCTCGAGGGCCTGCGGCCACCAGCGCACCTGGTAGGCGCCCCTCTCGAAGTCCGCCCATACCTGCTGAGTGACAGCCCGGCCGGCTCGACGCTCGAGGACGTGGTCGATCTCGGCAAGCGTGAGCGGCGTGGTGAGGAGATCGTCAGTCTGGGCGAAGATCCAGTCGCGCACCGCCTCGTGGTCCGGCTCGTCGGCGATGGCCAGGGCGACCACGATCGATGTGTCGAGGACTACTACCGCCACTCGCCGAAGTCGGTCGCGGCGAGATAGGCGTCGAGGTCGCGTGCTATCGCCACCTTGCCGTCCCTGACGAGCGCCACTGCCTGCGGCTTGACGCGGACGGGCCCTGACGCCGCCCCGGAGAGCGTGAGCCGAATCAACTCCGCCTTGGTGACGCCTTGCTCGGCGGCGCGCACCGCGAGGGCGCGGTCGATTCTTTCGTCGATGTAGAGGCTCGTCTTCTTCATGGCCATGCAATGTAGGGTAACACCCTATATACGTGAAACCCTGGCGTTCTGCGTCACCTACGCTTCACAGGCTGTTCCTTGCGAAGGCGCCGATCAGGTCCTCGGCTGTGCCGGTGCGATTCCAGTAGCCGCCCACGTAGTGGGCGGCGCCGAAGCGCTCTTCGTCGGGCGCTTCCCTCCTCCACCGGGACGATGGTGGGGTACGCAGCGAGTTTAGTTAAAGATTTGGTGGGTAAACGCAGGTCGGAGGCGGGACGCGATGTCGTCGCCCCTCGCTGGGGACGCCGTTGATCGGAGGGCCAACGGTACCGGCGGGACCGGTGCCGTTGCGGCGAACCCCAGACGATCGACATCGTGGCTCACAAACTGCCTCCCTCTGTGCCGTGCCGGCGAGCCCTGCAATGGAGTCCCGCCTCCTCACTGCGCTTAGCTAACTGCGCGGGAATTAATAGCAGAGAATCGGTTGAGTAGTCAAGTGCCGGCGGCTACACCTCGACGACGACCGGCAGGATCATCGGGCGGCGGCGGAGCTTCTCGTAGACGAGGCGGCCGATCGCGGCGTGGAGGTCCTCCTGGATCAGGTGCAGCTCGCGGGTGCCCGCCTCGGCGGCGTCCTCGAGCGCAGTCCTCGACGAGGTCCTTCAGCTCCTCGATCAGCGCGTCGGCCTCCTCGACGAAGGCGACGCCGCGGAAGATCACCTCGGGGTCGGCGACGACGCTGCCGTCGTCACCGAGGAGATCGTCGCGACGACGATGAAGATGCCGTCGGCGGAGATCTCGCGGCGGTCGCGCAGGGCGACGTCGTCGGGCTCGCCGACGTCGACCCCGTCGACGAAGATCACCCCGGCGTGGACGTCCTCGCCGAAGCGCGCCCCGCGCTCGTCGATCTCCAGCGGCAGGCCGTTGCGGCCCTGGAAGACGTTGGCGGGGTCGATCCCCACCGAGTGGGCGAGTTCGGCGTGCAGGCGCAGCCGTTTGTGGTCGCCGTGGACGGGCAGCACGTAGCGCGGCTTGGTCAGGTTGATCATCAGCTTCAGCTCCTCCTGCCAGCCGTGGCCGGAGGCGTGGATCGGCGCGTCCTTGGCGGTGACGACGCGTGGCGCCGATCTCGTAGATGTGGTCGATCGTTTCGTTGACGGCGCGCTCGTTGCCGGGCACCGGCGTCGCCGAGAAGACGACCGTGTCGCCGGAGTGCAGCTCGACGTCGCGGTGGTCGTTGTTGGCCATCCGCCGCAGCGCCGAGAGCGGCTCGCCCTGGCTGCCGGTCGAGAGCACGACCACCTTCTCGTCGGGGAAGTCCTCGATCTCCCGCGGCTGGATGAAGAGGCCGGGCGGCGCCTCCGCGATGCCCGAGGTTGGAGGCGATGTTGAAGTTCTTGCGCATCGAGCGGCCGACCAGGGCGACGCGGCGGTCGAGCTTCACGGCGGCGTCGATCACCTGCTGGACGCGGTGGATGTTGGAGGCGAAGGAGGTGACGACGATGCGCCCCTCGCAGGCGGCGAAGGTCTCCAGCAGCGCCGGGCCGACGCTCGACTCCGAGGGCGCGATCCCCGGCCGGTCGGCGTTGGTCGAGTCGCCGCAGAGCAGCAGCAGGCCGTCGCGGCCCAGCTCCGCGAGGCGCGAGATGTCGGCGGGGCGGCCGTCGACCGGGGTCTGGTCGAACTTGTAGTCGCCGGTGAACAGCACCGAGCCCAGCTCGGTCGTTGAGGAGGACGCCGCGCGCGTCGGGGATCGAGTGCGAGAGGTGGACCAGCTCCAGCTCGAAGGGGCCGGCCTGCACCCGCTCGCCGGCCGGCAGCTCCTGCAGCGGCGCGTCGGAGAGCTTGTGCTCGTCGAGCTTGGAGCGGACCATGCCGATCGTCAGCAGGCCGCCGTAGATGACCGGCGGCTCGCCGATCTCGCGCAGCACGTAGGGCAGGGCGCCGACGTGGTCCTCGTGGCCGTGGGTGAGGACGATCGCCTCGATGTCGTCGGCGCGCTCGCGCAGGTAGGAGAAGTCGGGCAGGACGAGGTCGATGCCGAGCATCTCGGCGGTCGGGAACATCAGGCCGGTGTCGACGACGACGATGCGGCCGTCGTACTCGACCACGGTCATGTTCTTGCCGATCTCCCCCAGGCCGCCGAGCGGCAGGACTCGCAGCGTCTTGGCCATCTCTAGCAGAGCCGCCGGCAGTCCGACGCGCTCGAGCGCGTCCCGCACGACCTCGCCGCTGCTCGCGGTCGGCGGGGACGAGCGGCAGCCGCAGCCGCCCGCGGGCAGAGGCCGAGCATCTCCAGCGCCGCCTTCAGCGGCACCGGGTTGCGTCACCGAGAGCGCCTCGTAGACGGGGCGAAGCTCGGCGTCGATCTCGCGGGCCCGCTCGAGGTCGCCGCCCTGCGCCGCGTCCCACATCTCGCGCATCCGCTCGCCGACCAGGTGCGAGGAGACGAGGATGCCGCCGGCCAGGCCCAGCTCGAGCGCCCGCAGGAAGACACCGTCGTTGCCGGCCAGCACCGCCATCCCCTCGATCGGCCCCAGCTCCTCGTCGTTGGCCTGCTTGACGGCGACGACGTTGTCGATCGAGGAGAGCTCGCTGAGGAAGCCGGGCGACATGTTGATCACAACGCGGGCCGGGATGTTGTAGATGATCATCGGCAGCTCCGGCGCCGCCTCGGCGACGGCCTCGAAGTGCGCCCGCAGGCCGGCCCGGTTGGGCTTGTTGTAGTAGGGGGCGACGACGAGGGCGGCGTCGGCGCCCGCCTCCGCCGCGGCCTTGGTCAGCTCGCGCGAGTGGCGGGTGTCGTTGGTGCCGGTGCCGCAGATCACGAGGACGTCGTCGTCCGAGCTCGTCGCGCACGGCGCGCAGCAGCGAGATCTGCTCCTCGTCGGTCAGCACCGGGCACTCCCCGGTCGTCCCCGCGACGACGACGCCGTGCGAGCCGTGCTCGACCAGGTGCGCGGCGAGCCGCCGCGCCGCCGCCTCGTCGACCGCGCCGGCCTCGTCGAAGGGCGTCGCCATCGCCGTGATCACGCCTCGGATCGCCGTCATCGCCGTCAGAGTATCCGCATCGCCCGGCGGCGCGCTAGAGCAGCTTCTCGAGGCCGACCGTGAAGCGCTCGGGCAGGCCGGCGACGCGTGCGCACGGCGAGCAGCACGCCCGGCATGAACGAACGCGGTCGATCGAGTCGTGGCGCAGCGAGAGGGTCTGCCCCTCGCCGCCGAATATGACCTCCTGGTGGGCGACCAGGCCGGGCAGGCGCACCGAGTGGATCGGCTCGTGGACGTTGCCGCCGGCCTCGCGGATCAGCTCGGCGGTGCGCTTCGCCGTGCCCGAGGGGGCATCGAGCTTGCGGTCGTGGTGGAGCTCGACGATCTCGCACTCGGGCATGTGGCGGGCGGCGAGCTGCGCGGCCTGCATCAGCAGCACGGCGCCGATCGCGAAGTTGGGGGCGACGAAGCAGTTGGCGCCGCCGTCGGCGGACTCGACCGCCGCGCGCATCGCCTCGAGGTCGAAGCCGGTCGTGCCGACCACGGCGTGGACGCCGGCGGCGAGGCAGGCGCGCACGTTGGCGGGCGCCGTGCCGGGGGTGCTGAAGTCGACCGCGACGTCGGCGTCGCCGAGCACGTCCGCCAGCTCGACGCCCAGCGCCGGATCCGCCCGCCCCGCCAGCTCCATGTCCGCGGCGCCCTCGACCGCGTCGCAGACCGTCTCCCCCATCCGCCCCGCGGCGCCCGAGACGACGACCCGGATCACGCCGCCACCAGGCTCTCGCTGACCGGCGCCAGCGCCCTGCGGAAGCGGTCCTCGTCGCGGCCGACGCAGGCGGCCGAGAGGCGCTCGGCCCCGTACAGCTCGGCCGCCAGCGCGGTCAGCTCCTCGACGGTCACCGCGTCCACCTTGGCAAGCATCTCATCGAGGCTCTTCGAGCGGCAAGCCGAACAGGGTGGCGCGGGAGATGCGGCTCATCCGCGCCGCGGTCGACTCCGAGGAGAGGACGAGGCGGCCCTTGACGCTCTCCTTGGCGCGGGCCAGCTCCTCGGCCGAGACGGGCTCGGCGCGCAACCGCTCCAGCTCGGCGCCGATCACCGCACAGGCCTCCTCGACGTTCTCCTCGCGGGTGCCGACGTAGGTCGCGATCAGGCCCGAGTCGGTGTACTGCTCGTTGTAGGAGCCGACCGAGTAGGCGAGGCCGCGCTTCTCGCGCACCTCGCGGAAGAGGCGCGAGGAGGTCGAGCCGCCGAAGATCGAGTCGAGCACGGCGAGCCCGTAGCGGCGCTCGTCGTCGCGGACGATGCCGGGGGCGCCGAAGCAGATGTGGTACTGCTCGGTGTCCTTCGCGTAGAAGCGAAAGCGCGCGCCGCCGTCGAGGTCGGTCGGCGCGGGGACGCCGTCTCCACCCGCCGGCGGCGAGACCAGCCGCTCGCTCAGCGCGACGATCCGCGCGTGGTCGAGGTGCCCGGCGGCGCCGACGACGAGGTTGGGAGCGGTGTAGCGGGCGCGGTGGTAGGCCTCGATCTCGGCAACCGGGATCGAGGCGATCACCCCGGCCTCGCCGAGCACGCGGCGCCCCAGCGGGTGCGTCGCCGAAGACGGCGCCGGCGAGGATGTCGTGGACCCGGTCCTGGGGCTCGTCCTCGTACATCGCGATCTCCTCCAGCACCACCTCGCGCTCGGAGTCGACCTCCGGATAGGTGGGGGCGAGCAGCATCTCCGCCAGCAGGTCGAAGACCTCCTCGGTGTGCTCGTCGAGGAAGCGGGCGTGGAGGTGCGTCGTCTCCTTGCCGGTCGCCGCGTTGACCGAGGCGCCGAGCCCGTCGAGGCGCTCGGAGATCTCGATCGCCGAGAAGCGCGCGGTCCCCTTGAAGAGCAGGTGCTCGAGGAAGTGCGAGACCCCGGCCTGGGCCGGCGTCTCGTCCCTGGAGCCGGTCCGCACCCAGAGCCCGAGCGCCACGGAGCGGACCGAGGGAACCTCCTCGGTCACGACCCGGACGCCCGAGCCCAGCTCGGTTAGCCTCGGCGCTCACCGCGACGGGGTCAGCGACGCCGCTCCCGGTCGCCGCCCTCGCGGCGCCGGCGGCCGTCCCGGCCGCCGCGGCGCCCCTCGCGGTCGCCGCCGTCGCGGCGCGGGCCGCCGCCGTCGCCCGAGCCGACCGCGGCCAGCTCCTCCGGCGATTTCCCGGCGACAGCCGGGTCGTCGGAGAGGCGCAGGCCGATGCGGCCGCGCTCGCGGTCGACCTCGACCACGGTGACGTCGATCACCTCGCCCTGGCTGAGCACGTCCTCGACCGAGTCGACCCGCTCGCCGGGTTTCACGTTGGAGATGTGGAGCAGGCCGTCGGTGCCCTTGACGAGCTCGACGAAGGCCCCGAAGGTCGTCGTCTTGACGACCTTGGCGGCGTTGTAGCGGTCACCGACCTCGGCCTCCTTGGTCATCGACTCGATCCGGGCCACGCAGGCTTCGACCAGATCGCCGGTCGGCGCGTAGACCCGCACCGTGCCGTCGTCTTCGACGTCGATCTCCGCTTCGAACTCCTCGCAGAGACCGCGGATCGTTTCGCCGCCTTTGCCGATCACGGCGCCGATCTTCTCCTGGTCGATCTTGATCGCCTCGATCCGCGGCGCGTGCTGGGAGAGCATCTCGCGCGGGCCCTCGATCGCCTCGGCCATCTTGCCGAGGATGAAGAGGCGCCCCGCGTTGGCCTGGGCCAGCGCGTCGCGCAGGATGTCGAAGGTGACGCCGGTGATCTTGATGTCCATCTGGAGGGCGGTGATGCCCTCGGCGGTGCCGGCGACCTTGAAGTCCATGTCGCCGAGGTGGTCCTCGACGCCGGCGATGTCGGTGAGGACGACGTAGTCGTCGCCCTCCTTGATCAGCCCCATCGCGACGCCGGCGACCGGCGCCGCGACCGGCACCCCGGCCGCCTGCAGGGCCATCGAGGAGGCGCAGACCGAGCCCATCGACGAGGAGCCGTTGGACTCGAGCGTCTCCGAGACGACCCGGACGACGTAGGGGAAGTCGTCTTCGTTGGGGATGGTCGGCGCCAGCGCCCGCTCGGCGAGCGCCCCGTGGCCGATGTCGCGGCGCTTCGGGCCGCGCATGAAGCCGGCCTCCCCGACCGAGAAGGGCGGGAAGTTGTAGTGGTGCCAGAAGCGCTTCGTGGTCGCCAGGCCGAGCGTGTCGAGGCGCATGTCCATGCGCGTCGTGCCGAGCGCCACGTTGGAGAGGATCTGCGTCTCGCCGCGCGTGAAGAGCGCCGAGCCGTGGACGCGCGGGGAGATGTCCACCTCGCACTCGATCGGCCGGATCTCGTCCTGGGCGCGGCCGTCGGGGCGCTTCTTGTCGACGGCGATCGCCTTGCGGATCGTGTCCTTCTCGATGTGATCGAAGGCGGCGCCGACCTCGGGCTTGCGCTTCGCCTCGGCCTCGCTGTCGCCGGTCTCCGGCGCGTAGGAGGCCACCACCTCCTCCTTGACCCTGCCAATCGCCTCGTAGCGCTCGAGCTTGCCCTCGGTGGCGATCGCGTCGACCAGGGCCTGGCCGTGAGAGGAGCGGATTTCGCCGATCAGCCCCTCGTCGATGCTGGGGGCCTCGACCTCGACCTTCTCCTTGCCGGCCTTCTCGGCCAGCTCCTGCATCGCCGCGCAGAGCTTCTTGATCTCGCTGTGGGCGATGTCGAGCGCGTCGAGGATCTCGGCCTCGGTGACGCCGTCGGCGCCGGCCTCGACCATCAGGATGGCCTCGTCGGTGCCGGCGACGATCAGGTCCATCTCGAGGTCCTCGAGGCACTCCTCGGGCGGGTTGACGACGAAGTCGCCCTCCAGCTTGCCGATCCGCACCGCGCCGACGTGATGGGCGACGGGAACCGGGGAGATCGCCAGCGCCGCGGAGGCGCCGTTCATGGCGAGGATGTCGTAGGGGTGGACGTGGTCCACGGAGAGGGGCGTGGCGACGATCTGCGTCTCGAAGTGCCAGCCCTTCGGGAAGAGGGGGCGGATCGGGCGGTCGATCATGCGCGCGGTCAGCGTCGCCTTCTCGCCGGCGCGGCCCTCGCGGCGGAAGAACGAGCCGGGGATCTTCCCCGCCGCGTACATCCGCTCCTCGACGTCGACGGTGAGCGGCAGGAAGTCCACGTCGCGCAGGTTGCCCATCGTCGCGGTGCAGAGGACCAGCGTGTCGCCGGACTGGACGACCACGGCGCCGCTCGCCTGGCGGGCGAGCTTCCCCGTCTCGAAGGAGATCTGGCCATCGCCGACATCCACCGAAACGCGGCTAACGTCAAACATGCTCATTTAGTTGTTACCTCCGGCCGCCCGGATGGCGGCTCCTTTGCTTTCAGAACTCTCGTTCTCTGTCCCGAGAGAGAGTACAGACCCGCCGCCGCCTGCGGCCCACGACGCCGCTCAGCCGTCGCGTTGGAGCGTCTCGAGGTCGACCGCGCGGCCGTCGCGGAAGATCGCCAGCGTGTCGCTCACCCCGACCCGGGCGCCGGACTCGAGGTCGCGCCGCACCCGCGCCGCAACCGCGTCCGAGCGCCGCTCCGCCTCGAAGCGATCGAGGTCGAGCCCGAGCCGCTCCGCCCGCTGCCAGAGATGCGGGTCGTCGGTCCGGGCCTGGTCGGCGAGCAGCGAGTCGACCATCTCGAAGAAGGCGCCCTGGGCGCCGGCGGCCTCGGCGGCGGCGTGGAGGGCCGGCGAGCGCGGGTTGCGGGAGGCGAGCGGAAAGTGGCGGAAGACGAGCCGCGCCTCGAGCGCGCCCAGCAGCGGCCAGACGGCGGCGCAGCGCGGACAGCAGAGGTCGGCGTAGACGATCGTCTCCACCCCCTCGCCGCGGACGTGGTCCTCCGGCCCGAGCGGGGGCGGGGCGACCATGTCGGGCCTACCTGCGCAGGCCCAGCTCGGCGACCAGGGCGCGGTAGCGCTCGAGGTCGGTGCGCTCCAGGTAGCGCAGCATGCGGCGGCGCTTGCCGACCAGCATCAGCAGGCCGCGCCGCGAGTGGTGGTCCTTGCTGTGCTCGCGCAGGTGCTCGGTCAGCTCGTTGATCCGCGCGGTCGCCAGCGCAACCTGCACCTCGGCGGAGCCGGTGTCGCCGCTGGAGCGCCCGTACTTGCCGATCAGCTCGGTCTTCTTTTCCTTGGTCAGGCTCATCGTAAAAGCGCCGTGAACCAGGCGGTCACGGCGTCTGGAAGCTAGCACAGACGCGCCTGGCGTCCTCGACGTCGATCCGCATCTGGGCGATCAGCTCCTCGACCCCGGCGAAGCGGCGCTCGCCGCGCAGGCGCTCGACGAAGGCGACCCGCAGCGTGCTCCCGTAGAGGTCCTCGTCGCGGTCGATCAGGTAGGTCTCGACCAGCACCCCGCGCCCCGTTTCGAAGGTCGGCCGCACGCCGACGTTGACGGCGGCGGGGACGCCGTTGGCGAAGGCCGCGTAGACGCCGTGGCCGGGGATCGCGAGGCGGTCGTCGGGGACGACGTTGGCGGTCGGGAAGCCCAGCTCCCGGCCCCGCTGGTCCCCCTCGACGACCGTGCCCTCGAGCATGAAGGGGGCGCCGAGGCAGCGCCGCGCCGCCTCCACCTCCCCGGCGGCGATCAGGGCCCGGATGCGGGTCGAGGAGACCGTCTCGCCGTCGACCTCGACCAGCGGCACGACGCGGGTCTCGAACTCCGGCCGCGAGGCGAGCATCTCGGAGTCGCCACGCGCCCTGGCGCCGAAGCGGAAGTTCTCGCCGACCGAGACCCGCCCGGCGCCGAGCCGCTCGATCAGCACCTGCTCGATGAAGCCCTCGGCGGGGAGGTGGGCGAACTCCTCGTCGAAGGGGATGACGACCAGCTCGCGGACGCCGAGACCCTCGATCGCGTCGCGCTTCACCTCGAAGCTGCATGATCAGCTTCGGCAGCGCCGCCGGGTTGAGGACCGAGAGCGGGTGGGGATCGAAGGTGAGGACCGTGTCGGCGTCGTCGATCACCGCCTGGTGGCCGCGATGGACGCCGTCGAAGGTGCCGATCGCGACGTGGCGGGGGCGCGGCTCGGCGTCGGGCAGCAGGGTGACCGCGAAGCTCACCGCAGCGCCTCCGCCGCGGCGGGGACCAGCTCGGCGACCTGCTCCAGGCTCAGCTCCCTGCCGGCTTCCCCGACCCGGAAGGGGCCGATCGCGGTGCGGCGGAGCTCCGCGCAGTAGGCGTCGCCGAGCGTCTCGATCAGGGTGCGGACGTAGGTGCCCGCCGAGCACTCGATCTCGTAGAGCATGTAGCCGCGGTGGTCGCCGCCGACCAGTTCGGCGCGATAGACGTCGACCTCCCGCTCCGGCGTCTCGACCGTCTCGCCGCGGTGCGCCTTGCGGTAGAGGCGCTCGCCGTTGACGCGCACCGCCGAGGTCATCGGCACCCGCTGCCGGACCCGGCCGGTGGGCAGCTCCAGCGAGGACGGGATGCGGCCCGTCCTCGTCAGCTCGCCCTCCGGGTCCCCCGTGCTGGAGCGCCAGCCGAGCCGCGCCGTCGCCCGATAGGTCTTCGGCAGCCCGGTGAGGGTGCGCTGCAACTTCGTCGCCCCGTCCAGCAACACCAGGAGGAGGCCGGTCGCGAAGGGGTCGAGCGTTCCCGCGTGGCCCGCCTTGCAGCCGCGCTCGCGGCGAACCCGGAGGACGACGTCGTGGGAGGTGACCCCCGCCGGCTTGTCGCAGAGCAGCAGCGCGCCCTCGGTCCAGCCCGCCACGGTCAGCGGGCGCCGAGCTGGGCGGCGACCTCGCCGCAGAGGAAGCGGACCAGCTCCTCGACCTCCAGGTCGGTGGAGAAGCCCGCCGCCCGCTTGTGGCCGCCGCCGCCGTGCTTGCGGGCGATCGCGGAGACGTCGACGTCCCCGCCGCTGGAGCGCAGGCTGACCTTGCGGGCGCCGCGGCCGCGGTCGCGGTCGCGGATCAGGGCGGCGACCTTGCCGCCCTCGACCGAGCGCAGGTGGTCGATGATCCCCTCCGTCATCTCCTCGCCGGCGCCGCTCGCCTCGTAGTCGGCCACCGTGATGTAGGCGAGGACGAGGACGCCGTCGCAGAGGCGCTCGATGCGGTCGAGGGCGCGCGAGACGAGCCGCAGCTTCTCGATCGGCACGTGCTCGTAGAGGCGCCGGTAGGTGTCGTCGACGACGACGCCCGCCTCGATCAGCTCCGCCGCGATGCGGTGGGTGCGGGCGTTGGTGTTCTCGTACATGAACTTGCCGGTGTCGGTGACGAGGCCGACGTAGAGGGCGGCGGCGATCTCGGGCGTGATCGTCGCCCCCAGCGCCGCCGCCAGCTCGTAGACGATCTCCGCCGTGCAGGAGGCGCCGACGTCGACCAGGTTGACGTCGCCGAACAGGGTGTTGTCGTGGTGGTGGTCGACGTTGATCAGGAAGTTGCCGCCTTCGCTGAGGAAGTCGACCGGCATGCGGTCGATGTTGCCGCAGTCGAGGAAGACGATCGTGCGGTCCGCCATGTCGGCCGGCTGCTCGTGGAAGACCTCCTCCAGCGGCAGGAAGCGGTACTCGATCGGCAGCGGGAACTCCTTCGCGGCCAGGAACATCACCGAGTCCTTGCCGAGCTGGGTGAGCAGGTGGTGGAGGCCGAGCAGCGAGCCGAGCGCGTCGCCGTCGGGGCCCTCGTGGGCGGTGAGCAGGAAGCGGTCGCGGGCGCGGAGCTCCGCCGCCGCCGCCTCGACGCCGGCCGTCGCGAGACCGGCCGCCTCGCTCATCGTTCCTCCTCGAGCAGGCGCGAGATCCGCATCCCCTGCTCGACCGTCGGGTCGTAGTGGAAGGAGAGGGTCGGCGTCCGCTTCATCCGCGTCTCGGCCGCGATCTTCGACTGGATCACGCCGTGCGAGGAGCGCAGCGCCGCCAGCGTCTCCTGCCGCTCCACCTCGTTCCCGAGCACGCTGACGAACACCTTGGCGGTGCGCAGGTCCGGGCTTGTCTCAACCGAGGTCACGGTCACGAAGCCGATCCGGGGGTCGCTCAGGTCGGCGGAGATCGCAGCGCCCACCACCTCGCGAAGCACCTCGTTGACGCGGCGCATGCGAGGCGCGGCCATCCTACTCCAGGGTCTGCTCGACCTGTTTCGTCTTGTAGAGCTCGAGCACGTCCCCCTCCTTGACGTCGGCGTAGCCGTCGAGCACGATGCCGCACTCCTGGCCCTGCTCGACCTCCTGCACGTCGTCTTTGAAGCGGCGCAGCGAGCCCAGCCGGCCCTCCCAGATCACCGTTCCTTCGCGGATCAGGCGGACGCTGGCGTCGCGGGAGACCTTGCCCTCGGAGACGACGCAGCCGGCGATGCGGCCGACCTTGGAGGCCTTGAAGGTCTGCTTGACCTCGGCCTCGCCGACCGTCTCCTCCACCTCGACCGCCTCCAGCATCCCCTCCATCGCGTTGCGGAGGTCCTCGGTGACCTTGTAGATGACCGAGTAGGTGCGGACGTCGACGCCCTCGCGCTCGGCGGCGCGGCGGGCGTCGGCGAGGGGGCGGACGTTGAAGCCGATGATGATCGCGTCGGAGGCCGAGGCGAGCATCACGTCGGACTCGTTGATGCCGCCGGTCTGGGAGTGGATGATGTCGATCCCGACCCGCTCCTGGGGAACCTTGGCGATCTCGTCCTGGAGCGCCTCCAGGGAGCCGGCCACGTCGGCCTTGAGGACGATGTTGAGCTGCTTGATCTCGCCCTCCTGGGCCCGCGAGAAGACCTCCTCGAGGCTGACCTTGCGGGCCTGGCGCCGGGCCAGGGCCTCGGTCTTGAGCCGGTTGGCGCGCTCTTGGGCGAGCTGGCGGGCGCGGCGGTCGTTCTCGACCCCGCGCACGAACTCGCCCGCCTCGCAGACGCCGTCGAAGCCGAGCACCTCGACCGGCGTTCCCGGCCGGGCGGCCTCGACGCGGTCGCCGGTGAAGTCGTGCATGGCGCGCACCCGCCCCCAGCGCGGCCCGGCGACCAGGGCGTCGCCGACCTTCAGCGTGCCGCGCTGGACGAGGATGCTGACCACGGGGCCGCGGCCGGGGTCGAGCTGGGACTCGATCACCGTGCCCGAGGCGGGCGCGTCGGGGTTCGCCCCCAGCTCCTCCAGCTCGGAGACGAGCAGGATCATGTCGAGCAGGTTGTCGAGCCCCTCGCGGGTCTTGGCGGAGACGTCGCAGTAGACCGTCTCCCCTCCCCACTCCTCCGGGTTGAGGCCATCGGACGCAAGCTCGCTGCGGACCCGCTCCGGCTGCGCGCCCTCCTTGTCGATCTTGTTGACGGCGATCAGGATCGGCACGTCGGCAGCGCGGGCGTGGTCGATCGCCTCTTTGGTCTGCGGCATGACGCCGTCGTCGGCCGCGACGACGACGACGGCGATGTCGGTCACCTTGGCGCCGCGCGCCCGCATCGCCGTGAAGGCGGCATGGCCGGGCGTGTCGAGGAAGGTGATCGTCCTGCCGTCGTGGTGGACCTGGTAGGCGCCGATGTGCTGGGTGATGCCGCCCGCCTCGCCGGCGGCCACCTCGGTCTCGCGGATCGCGTCGAGCAGCGAGGTCTTGCCGTGGTCGACGTGGCCCATGATCGTGACGACCGGCGGGCGGGCCGCCAGGCTCTCCTCGCTGTCCTCGAACTCGGGCTCTTCGGGCTCCTCCTGCGCCGCCGTGACGATCTCGATCTTGCGGTCGTACTCGTCGGCGATCGCCTTGATCGTGTCGTCGGAGAGGGTCTGGGTGAGCGTCGCCATCTCGCCCATCGTCATCAGCTTCTTGATCACCTCGGCGCTGCCCAGGCCGAGCAGCTCGCCCACCTCGCGCACGGTCGCGCCGGAGTTGACCTTGGTCGCCACGGGCTCCGGGATCTCCATCGGCCCGAGCCGCGGCTCCTCCAGCAGCGGCCGGCGGCGGCGGCCGCCGCGACGGCGCGGCGGCCGCTGCGGCGGCGGGCCGCCCATCTGGTCGCGGCGCGCCGCCTGCGAGTCGATCACGACGCGGCGTTTCTTCGTCGCAGTCTTGGACTTGGGAGGCGCGGCGGCGGCTGGCTTGACCACCGCTTTCGGTTTCGGCTTGGTCGCCGTCGCCGCTGCGGTCGCGGTCGCGGCTCCCCCGTCGCCCTTGGCCGCTTTCAGCGCCTTCAGCGCCTCGGCCTCCTCGACGCTCGACGCCGCAGCTTTCGCCTCGACCCCGGCGGCTTTCAACGCCGCCAGCAGCTCCTTGCTGCTCAGCCCCTCAGCTTTCGCTATCTCGTGGACGCGCTTCTTCGCCACTAGGCCTGCTCAGCCTCCTCGACCCGCTCGGCTTCCGGCTTCTCGGCGAGCTCGCCCTCCGCCTCGTCCTGGACCTGCTCCTTCTCAGCGGCAGGACCCGCGGTCGATACCTCTCCGTCAACTTCCTCCACCGTCTCCAGCTCAGGTTCCTCCTCGGCCGGCTCCTCGAACTCCGCTTCGGCCTTGGCGATGATCTCTTCGACCTGGCCCTGGTCCGCGCCGGGGTCGGCGAGGATCGCCACCTCCGCCTCGGCGAGGGGCGCGAGGACGACGATCTGGTTGGTCTCGAAGCGGCCCAGCGCCTGGTGCTGGGGAAGCCCGCAGTAGGCGGAGTCGCCGATCGCCGCGTTCGGGCAGCGGCGGCCGTTGGCGAGCACGGCCATGCAATGCCCGTCGGCCTGCTCCTCGCCCGCGTATTCGATTCCCTCGTCTTCCTGGGCGAACTCGGTCTCCGACTTGATGTCGACCCGCCAGCCGGTCAAGCGGGCGGCGAGGCGGGCGTTCTGCCCGTCGCGGCCGATCGCCAGCGAGAGCTGGTCGTCGGGGACGATCACGGTCGCCTGGCGCTCCTCGTCGTCGACGATCACCTCGCGCACCCTGGCCGGCGAGAGCGCCTTGGCGACGAAGCGGGCCGGCTCGTCGTTGTGGGGGATGATGTCGATCTTCTCGCCCTTCAGCTCGGAGACCACCATCCGCACCCGCGAGCCGCGCGGCCCGACGCAGGCACCGACCGGGTCGACGCCGTCGGCGTGGGAGATCACGGCGATCTTCGAGCGGTAGCCGGGCTCGCGGGCGACGCCGACGATCTCGACCAGCTTGTCGGCGATCTCCGGGACCTCCATTTCGAACAGCTTCTTGATCAGCTCGGGGCTGCGCCGCGAGACGACGATGGCGGGGCCTTTGGTCGAGTCGGAGACGTCGGTGATCACCGCCTTGAGCCGCATCCCGTGGTCGTAGCGCTCGTTGTAGACCTGCTCGGACTTGGGCAGCAGCGCCTCGACCCGCTCGCGCAGCTGGACCAGCGTGTAGCGCTTGTCGGACTGCTGGATGATCCCCGTGATCAGCTCCCCGACCCGGTCCTGGTACTCGTCGAACATCATCATCCGTTCGGCTTCGCGGATCCGCTGCAGGATCACCTGCTTGGCGGTCTGCGCGGCGATCCGGCCGAAGTCGTCGGGGGTGACGTCGCGGGTCTTGATCTGGTCCTCGTAGGGGGCGATCATCTCGGGGTCGATCTCGGGCTCCTCGGGCTCGCGCAGCTCGCCCGTCTCGGGGTCGATCTCGCGCTCGGCCTCCTGCGCCTCGGCCGCTTCGGCCAGCAGCTTCTCCTCCAGCTCGGGCGGCAGGATCAGCTCGAAGACGCGGAAGTCGCCGGTCTCGTGGTCGAGGTCGACGCGGGCGTATTTGGCCGCCCCGGGCGTCTTCTTGTAGGCCGAGAGCAGGGCGTCGGCCAGCGCGTCCATCAGCTTGTCGGCGGCGATCCCCTTCTCCTGCTCCAGCGCCTTGACTGCTTCGACGATCTCCTTGCTCACGGCTGCTCCTTGGCTGTCTCGGGAACGGGGCTCATGCG
Organism: uncultured Solirubrobacterales bacterium; assembly: GCA_963696185.1. Classification (GTDB taxonomy): domain Bacteria; phylum Actinomycetota; class Thermoleophilia; order Solirubrobacterales; family 70-9; genus VRUE01. The sequence goes on along the minus strand of OY968825.1, from coordinate 79,941 downwards.
GCGGTACTTGGGGCCGGGAGACGAGACCTCGAGCGAATACTCGCTCAGTAGGTGCTCGAGGTGCCTGGTAACCCCTTCGCACAGCGCCAGGTCGACCCCGTCGGGGTGGTCGATGAAGAGGCGCAGCGTCTCGGACCCGGGGCGCTCGAGCGCGACCAGGTCGAGCTGCGAGTCGAGCTCGCGAAGCTTGCTCTGGATGTCGGTTTGGAGATCCTTCATGCTGGTTCTGAACGAAAAAAAAGTGGGCCAGGCCCACTTCTCGACACGGCGTTGGACGTGGAAAAGCTTGAAATCAGTATAGCCCGCTCTTTGTGTGAGGACGGAGGGGGACCGGGTGGGGGCTCCACTTAACTTTTTCGGTGGGGCGGACACCGCCGTCCGAGAGCGGATTGCCGAAAAAGTACAAGACGTTCCGCCCCCACCCGGTCCCCCGAGTCAGCGGATACCCAGATTCGCCTCGCTTCGGATCTGATCGACTCTCTGAAGGATGGCGTCGGCGATCGCGGGCTTGGGGGCAAGAGGGATGCTGGTGTCTCCCGAGGCGTCAATCAGGGTTACCGCGTTGTTTTCGCTGTCGAAGCCAATGGTCGGATCGGAGACGTCGTTTAAGACGATCAGGTCGGCGTTCTTGCTGGTTAACTTCTCGTGCGCTCTCTCGAGCCCTTCGCTGCCGTGTTCTGCCGCGAAGCCGACGATGGTCTGCCCGGCGGTGCGGGAGGCGGCGAGGCCGGCGAGGATGTCCTCAGTTGGCTCGAGGTGGACGTCGAGGCCGCTTTCGCCGCGCTCCAGCTTGCCGGTGGCTACCTCGGCGGCGCGGAAGTCGGCGGGGGCGGCGGCCATCAGGAGGACGTGGGTCTGCGGGAACTCGGCGCCAACCGCTTCGGCGAGCTGGGCGGTCGTCTCGACATCGATGCGGCGGATAGCGGGGGGTTCGGGCAGGGCGACGTTGGCGGCTATCAGGGTCACGTCGGCGCCGCGGCGGGCTGCGGCCGCGGCGAGGGCTAGGCCCATGCGGCCGCTGGAGCGGTTGCCGAGGAAGCGGACCGGGTCGATCGGCTCGCGCGTCCCGCCTGCGGTCACCAGCACGCGCAGGCCGTCCCAGGGGCGGTCGCCGCTCGGCAGGGCCGCCTCGAGCCGCGCCAGCAGCCGCTCGGGGTCGGGGAGCCGGCCCCTGCCGCGCTCGCCGCGCGAGGCGAGCCGCCCCTCCTCGGGCTCGATCACGGTGACGCCGCGCTCGCGCAGCGTCGCCAGGTTGGCCTGGGTCGCCGCGTCCGCGTACATGCGGTCGTTCATCGCCGGGGCGACGAGCCGCGGCGCCGTGCAGGCGAGGAAGCAGGTGGTGAGCATCGAGTCGGCGATCCCGGCGGCGAGCTTGGCGATCGTGTTGGCAGAGGCCGGGGCGACCAAGTAGGCGTCGCAGTTGGCGGCCAGCTCGAGGTGGCCGATCGGGTCGTGCTCGGGCGGCGCGTCGCCGGGGAAGGCGCCGCGCATCGGGTCGCGCTCGAACTCGGAGCTCAGCACCGGCGCGCCGACGATGCCCTCGAAGGAGGCGGGGCCGACGAAACGGCTGGCGGCCTCGGTCATCACGACCCGCACGCCGTGGCCGGCCAGAGTTGTTAACCGCGCCAGCTCCAGCGACTTGTAGGCGGCGATCCCGCCGCTCACGCCAAGCAGGATTCTCGCCATCGGTTCCTCCTGACGGCCTGGCGCCGTGAGGCGCTCAGGCCCGGTACTCGTATTTGAGCTTGCCCTCGGCAAGCTCCTCGAGCGCCATCGAGAGGTAGTTCCTCTCGCCATGCGTGTCGACCATCGGCGGCGGGTATTCGCCGAATCCGCCCTCGCCGAGGTTGTGGAAGTAGCTGTTTATCTGACGGGCTCGCTTCGCCGCGACGACGACCGCTGCGTAGTGCGAGTCGGCGTGGACGAGGAGCGTGTCGACGCGTGGTCTGATCATCCGGCCCCGGAGTGTAGTGGCAAGCCCAGCTCGGCGCGCACGATCTCCTCCAGCTCGCCGGCGGCCCGGCCGACGTCGTCGTTGACGACCCGGTGCGCGAACTCGTCCTGGGCGGCCAGCTCCTGCTTGGCGACCTCGAGCCGGGCGTCGATCGCCTCGGCGCAGTCGGTGCCGCGCGCCTCGAGGCGCGCGCGCAGCACCGCGGGGCTCGGCGGCGCGATGAAGACCTGCACCGACTCCCGCATCGCGGCGCGGACCTGGCGCGCCCCCTGCACCTCGATCTCGAGCACGACCGAGCGGCCGGCTTCGAGCCGCCCCCGCACCTCGGAGCGCAGCGTCCCGTAGCGGTGGCCGCTGTAGGTGGCGAACTCGAGGAAGTCTTCGGCCTCGACGCGGCGATCGAACTCCTCCGGGCCGAGGAAGTGGTAGTCGCGGCCGTCGACCTCGCCCTCGCGCGGCTCGCGCGTCGTCGCCGACACCGACAGCTCCAGCCCCGGCACGCGCCGCAGCAGCTCGGCGATCAGCGTTCCCTTCCCCACGCCCGACGGGCCCGTGATGACGAAGACTTTGGCCATGCGGCCGAGATACTGACCGGGCGGGCGGCGGTTACCGGCGCAGCTGGGAGATCAGCTCCGCCCGCTGCCGCTCGGAGAGGCCGCCGATCGTCTTCGACGGCGAGATCCGGCACTGGTTGAGGATGCGATTGGTCTTGACGCGGCCGTACTTGGGAACGGCCAGCAACATGTCGAAGACCTTCGCGGTCAGCACGTACTCGGGCGGGTCGAGCAGCAGCGCGTTGATGCTCGCCTTCCCCGCTTTCAGGTCCTTCTTCAGCCTCGCCCGGGAGCTGCGGATGTCGTTGGCCCGCCTCAGTGCGTCCATCCGCTGGTCCAATGACCTCTCGGGGGCGGCGGCGGAGGTCTTGACCGGGGGAGCCATCTGGGCGGCGAGTATAGCCGCGGGTCGCGGGTGCGCAAGGCCAATTCAGCCTTCTCGGGCGAAATTCACCTTCACCTCGAGTCGAGGTTGAGGGATGGCCTCAATGCCGCAGTCGCTCGAGAAGCTCTGAGGAAATACGACGGCCCGCCCGCGGGTCGCGGAAGCTCTCGGTGCCGACGGCGACCAGCGTCGCCCCGGCGCAGACCAGCTCGAAGGCGTCGGCGCCGCTGCAGACGCCGCCCATGCCGACGACCGGGACGCCGACGGCCGCCGCCACGGCCCGCACCTGCGCCACCGCGATTGGGCGCACCGCCGGGCCGGAGAGGCCGCCGTGCCCCGCCGCCACGCCGGGGCGGCCGCTGTCCGGGTCGATCGCGCTCGCCTTCAGGGTGTTGATCAGCGAGACCGCGTCGGCGCCGGCCTGCTCGGCGGCGACCGCGACCGCCGCCGGGTCGGCGACGTTCGGGGTCAGCTTGACGATCAGCGGCTTGGCGGTGCGCGGCCGCAGCGCCTCCAGCAGCGCCGCCGCCTCCGCCGGCTGCTCGCCGACGATCAGGCCCGAGTGGACGTTGGGGCAGGAGACGTTGAGCTCGATCGCGGCAACCTCGTCGCGCTCCGCGACGCCCTCGACGAGGCGGGCGAACTCCTCGTGGCTGGTGCCCATCACCGAGACGATCAGCGGCACCGGCAGCTCGGCAAGCCGCGGCAGGTCCTCGGCCAGGAACCCCTCCAGCCCCCTGTTGGGCAGGCCGATCGAGTTGACCATCCCGGCCGGCGTCTCCCAGATCCGCTGCGGCTCGTTCCCGGCCCGCGGCTCCAGCGTGATCGTCTTCGAGACGAAGGCCGAGAACGGAAATTCCTCCAGGACGGCGTCGCCGTAGACGTGGCGCGCCGCGATCGCGTCGAAGGTGCCCGAAGCGTTGATCACCGGGTGCTCCAGCTCGATCCCGCAGAACTCAAGCACCGCGCACCACCGGGCCGTCGATGCAGAGGCGGATGTAGCCGCCGTCGGGCTTGGGGACCGCGCAGCCGAAGCAGGCGCCGTAGCCGCAGGCCATCGGCGCCTCCATCGCCAGCTCGCAGGCGATGTCGCGGGAGGCGCAGAGAGCGGCCACGGCGTCGAGCATCGGCGGGGGGCCGCAGGCGTAGACGGCGGCACTGGCGGCGTCGTCACCCGCGAGCATCGCGGCGAGCAGGTCCGTGACGTAGCCGCGGTGGCCGATGTGGCCGTCGTCGCTGGCGAGGGCTATCTCGCAGCAGGCGAAGAGGTCGTCGAGGCCGCCCGAGTGGGCCTCGTCGCGGAAGCCGAGCAGGACGCGGGTCGGGATGCCCCGCTCGACGAAGCGGCGGCGAAGCAGGGCCAAGGGGGCGATGCCGATCCCGCCGCCGACCAGGATCGCCCCCGCGGCGCCCGGGCTCAGCTCGCGCGGCTCCGAGAAGCCGTTGCCGAGCGGGCCGTTGACCCAGACCCGCTCGCCCGGCTCCAACTCGCAGAGGCGCTCGGTGCCCGGGCCGACGGCCTCGACCAGGAAGTCGAGTCGCACCCCCCCGGCCACCGTGCCGGTGTCGGCGACCGAGAGGGCGCGGGGCAGGAACGGCCGCCCGCCGCTCTCCTCCCAGTGGCGCTCGGCGGCGAGCATGTAGAACTGGCCCGGCAGCGGCTCCGGCCCCTCGGCGTCGCGCAGCGAGAAGAACCGGTAGCCGCCCGAGGCGCGGCCCTCCGTCACCTGGCACAGCCGGCGCCCCCATGGTGCGAGCGGGCGGTCAGGCATCCGCGGAAGCAGAGGAGACGGCGGCGATGTGATGGATCTCCTGCAGGGAGAGGACCTCCGCCTCGCTCTCCTTCTGCGCGGCGATCGCCCGCACGGCGGCCGAGGCGCCGGTCATCGTCGTCACGCAGGGGATGCCGTGGCGGACCGCGGCGGTGCGGATCGCGTGGCCGTCGGCGCGCGCGCCGGAGCCGGTCGGGGTGTTGATGACGAGGTCGCAGCGGCGCTCGCGGATCAGGTCGACGACGTGCGGCGAGCCCTCGCTCAGCTTGTTGATCCGCGTCACCGGCACCCCCATCGAGGAGATCGCCTGCGCCGTTCCGCCGGTCGCGATCACCTCGAAGCCGAGCTCGTGGAAGCGCGCCGCCAGCTGGGTCGCCGCCGGCTTGTCGGTGTCGGTGACGGTGACGAAGACCGAGCCCCCGGCGGGCAGCGAGACGCCCGCCGCCGCCTGCGCCTTGCCGAACGCGGTCGGGAAGTCGGCGGCGATCCCCATCACCTCACCGGTGCTCTTCATCTCCGGCCCCAACACCGAGTCGACCCCGGCGAAGCGGGCGAAGGGCAGCACCGCCTCCTTGACGCTGACGTGGCCGGCGGGCGGCTCGGGCAGGTCCATCTCGGCGAGCTTCTCGCCCAGCATCAGCCGCGCCGCGACCTTGGCCAGCGGCGTGCCGGTCGCCTTGGAGACGAAGGGCACGGTGCGCGAGGCGCGCGGGTTGGCCTCGATCACGTAGAGCTCGCCGCCGGCCACCCCGTACTGGATGTTGATCAGCCCGACCACCCCCAGCTCCAGCGCGATCCGGCTGGTCGTGGCGCGGATCTCCTCGAGCATCTCGGCGCCGAGGCTCATCGGCGGCAGCACGCAGGCCGAGTCGCCGGAGTGGACGCCGGCCTCCTCGACGTGCTGCATGATGCCGGCGACGTGGACGTCGGCGCCGTCGGCGAGCGCGTCGACGTCGACCTCGATCGCGTTCTCGAGGAAGCGGTCGAGCAGCAGCGGGTGCTCCTGGTCGGCCTTGACGTTGGCCTTCAGGTAGGCCGCGAGGTTCTCGGTCGAGTAGCAAATCTCCATCGCCCTGCCGCCGAGCACGTAGGAGGGGCGGACCAGCAGCGGGAAGCCGACCTCGTCGGCGATCACCGCCGCCTCGTCGGCGGAGAGCGCCGTGCCGTAGGGGGGGTGCTTGATGCCGAGCCGGCGCAGCAGGGCGCCGAAGCGGCCGCGGTCCTCGGCGAGGTCGATCGCGTCGACCGGGGTGCCGAGCAGCGGCACGCCGGCCTCCTCGAGGGCGCGGGCCAGCTTCAGCGGCGTCTGGCCGCCGAACTGGACGATCACCCCCTCCGGCCGCTCCTGCTCGCAGACCGCGAGCACGTCCTCCGCCGTCAGCGGCTCGAAGTAGAGGCGGTCGGAGGTGTCGTAGTCGGTCGAGACGGTCTCCGGGTTGCAGTTGACCATCACCGCGTCGCGGCCCATCTCGCGGACGGTCATCGCGGCGTGGACGCAGCAGTAGTCGAACTCGATCCCCTGGCCGATCCGGTTGGGGCCGGCGCCGAGGATGACGACCGAGGCCCGCTCGCCGCGCCGCACCTCCGAGGTGGCGGCGCCGTCGCGGCGCGGCCGCTCGTGCGCCGAGTAGTAGTAGGGCGTCGCCGCCTCGAACTCGGCGGCGCAGGTGTCGACCGACTTGTAGGTGCGGACGAGGCCCGCGGTGCCGTCGCCCTCCCGCGCCAGCGCCTCCAGCTCGCGCAGGAACCAGCGGTCGACCAGGCAGCGCTCGTGCACCGCCTCGACGCCGATGCCGCGGCGGAAGGCCTCCAGCACGAAGTCGAAGCGGTCGGCGCTGGGCGTCGCGATCGCCGCCAGCAGCTCCTCGTCGTCCTCGGGGGGTTCCGGCGTCGCGTCGAGCTCGCGCGAGCGCATCGCCTTGGCGAAGGACTCGCGGAAGGTGCGGCCGATCGCCATCACCTCGCCGACGCTCTGCATGTGGGTGGAGAGGCGGCCGGCGGCGCCGGGGAACTTCTCGAAGGCGAAGCGCGGCACCTTCGTCACCACGTAGTCGATCGTCGGCTCGAAGGAGGCGGGCGTGGCGCGGGTGATGTCGTTGGGGATCTCCTCGAGCGCGTAGCCGACCGCCAGCTTCGCCGCCATCTTGGCGATCGGGAAGCCGGTCGCCTTCGAGGCGAGCGCCGAGGAGCGCGAGACGCGCGGGTTCATCTCGATCACGACGATCTCGCCGCTCTCGGGGTCGACGGCGAACTGGATGTTGGAGCCGCCGGTCTCGACGCCGACGGCGCGGATCACCCTGATCGCCTGGTCGCGCAGCTCCTGGTAGAGCCGGTCAGTGAGCGTCTGCGCGGGCGCCACGGTGACCGAGTCGCCGGTGTGGACGCCCATCGGGTCGACGTTCTCGATCGAGCAGACGATCACGACGTTGTCGTTGCGGTCGCGCATCACCTCCAGCTCGAACTCGCCCCAGCCGATCACCGACTCCTCGACCAGGACCTGGTTGATCGGGCTCGCCGCGAGGCCCTCGGAGACGACCTGGCGCAGCTCGGTCTCGGTCTCCCCCACGCCGCCGCCCTCGCCGCCCAGGGTGAAGGCGGGCCGGACGATCGCCGGCAGCTCGATGCGCCCCTCGGCAAGCGCCGCCTCGACCTCGCCGAGGCTGCCGACGGTGATCGACCAGGGGATGCGCAGGCCCGCGTCGGTCATCGTGCGGCGGAACTCCTCGCGGTCCTCGGCGCGGCGGATCGCGGCGGCGTCGGCGCCGATCAGCTCGACCCCGAAGCGCTCCAGGGTGCCGTCCTCGTGCAGCGCCATCGCCAGGTTCAGCGCCGTCTGGCCGCCCAGGGTCGGCAGCAGCGCCTGGGGGCGCTCCTTCTCGATGATCTTCGCCACCGGCCCCGGCAGCAGCGGCTCGACGTAGGTCGCGGTGGCGAACTCGGGGTCGGTCATGATCGTCGCCGGGTTGGAGTTGACGAGGACGACCTCGTAGCCCTCCTCGAGCAGCACCTTGCAGGCCTGCACGCCGGAGTAGTCGAACTCGGCGGCCTGCCCGATCACGATCGGCCCCGAGCCGATCAGGAGGATCTTCTGGATGTCGTCTCGCCTAGGCATGGGATTTGCTCACGCGGCGAGGGCGAGGAAGTCGTCGAATAGGTGACGGGCGTCGTGCGGGCCGGGGCCGGCCTCGGGGTGGTACTGGACCGTCGCCCCAGGCACGTCCTTGAGCACCAGGCCCTCGACGGTGCGGTCGTAGAGGTTGAGGTGGGAGAGCTCGGCGGCGCCGAAGTCGGTCTCCCAGCGGACCGGCTCGTCCGCCTCGATCCGCGGCTCGCCGCCCGGCCCCCGCACGGCGAAGCCGTGGTTCTGGGAGGTGATGTCGATGCGGCCGCTCGCCAGCTCCTTGACCGGGTGGTTGGCGCCGCGGTGGCCGAAGGGCAGCTTGAAGGTCTCGAGGCCGACGGCGCGGCAGAGCAGCTGGTGGCCGAGGCAGATCCCGAAGATCGGCCGCACCCCGACCAGCTCGCGGACCGTGGCGACGACGTAGTCGAGCGCGCCGGGGTCGCCGGGGCCGTTGGCGAGGAAGACGATGTCGGGCTGCTCGGCGAGCACCTGCTCGGCCGTGGAGGTGCAGGGCAGCAGCGTCAGGCGGCAGCCGCGGGCGCGCAGCTCGCGGACGATGTTGAGCTTGACGCCGGTGTCGATCCCGACCACGTGCGGCCCGTCGCCGTCGAAGCGGACGGGCTCGGGCGGGGTCACGGTGCGGGCCAGGTCGGCGCCGTCCATCGAGGGCTCGGCGGCGACCAGCTCCCGCGCCTCCGCCTCCGGCAGCTCGGCCGGGAAGACGCCGCCGCGCATCGCGCCCCGGTCGCGGATGTGGCGGACCAGCGCCCGCGTGTCGACGCCGCCGATCGCCGCCACGCCGCGGTCGGCCAGCCAGTCGAGCCAGCCGCCCTCGGCCGTGGCGACGTCCTCGCGGTTCTTGGCCTCGCGCATGATCACGGCGCGGGCGTGGGCGCCGTCGGACTCCATCGCCTCCGCGCAGACACCGTAGTTGCCGATCAGCGGGTAGGTGAAGACGATGATCTGGCCCGCGTAGGAGGGGTCGGTGACCGACTCCTGGTAGCCGGTCATCGCGGTGTTGAAGACGACCTCGCCCGTCACCGCCGCCCGCTGCCCGCAGAGCTCGCCGTCGAAGCGCGTGCCGTCCTCGAGCAGGACGTAGCCGCTCATTTCGCTACTCCCAGCGAAAAGCTGCGCAGCCGGTAGGCGACCTGGCCGCCGGCGACGGTCATCAGCACGCGGCCGGTCAGGGACCGCCCCGCGCACCACGAGTTCTGCGAGCGGCTCTCGTAGCCCTCCTCACCCACCGTCCACTCGGCGCCGAGGTCGCAGAGGGCGACGTTGGCCTCGCCGCCCGGCGCAAGGCTGGGCCGCTCCAGCCCGAACGGAGCGGCGCCGCCGGCCAGCCGCTCGACCAGCAGGGCGAGGTCGAGCACGCCCGGCAGGACGAGGTCGGTGTGAAGCGCGGCGAAGGCGGTCTCCAGCCCCGTCACCCCCATCGCCGCCTGCTCGAACGGGACCTCCTTCTCCTCCGGCGCGTGCGGGGCATGGTCGGTGGCGATGCAGTCGATCGTGCCGTCGCGCAGCGCCCCGATCAGCGCCTGGCGGTCGGCCTCCGAGCGCAGCGGCGGGTTCATCTTGAAGCGGCGCGCGTCGAGGCTTCGCACCTCCTCGTCCGTGAGGCAGAGGTGGTGCGGGGTGACCTCGGCGCTGATCCGCACGCCGGCCGCCCTGGCGGCGCGCACCGCCTCCACCGACTCCGTCGCGGAGAGGTGCTGGACGTGGATGCGGCCGCCCTCGTAGCCGGCCAGCGCCGCGTCGCGGGCGATCGCCGTCGACTCCGAGACCGAGGGGATGCCGGCCAGGCCGAGCGCCGCCGAGACCGGCCCCTCGTGCATGACGCCGTCCGCGGACAGCTCCGGGTCCTCCTCGTGCAGGGCGATCACGCCGCCGCAGAGGCGCTGGTACTGGAGGGCGCGGCGCAGGATGCGGGCGCTGCGGACGGGCAGGCCGTCGTCGCTGAAGCCGACCGCGCCCGCCTCGCGCAACTCCGCCATCTCGGTCAGCTCCTCGCCCCGCATGTCGCGGGTGACGGCGGCGAGGAAGCCGATCGGGACCGAGGCCTGCTCGCGGGCCGCCTCGCGCAGCGCCTCGACGTCGGCGGCGGTCGAGACCGGCGGCTCGGTGTTGGCCATCGCCAGCACGCCGCAGTAGCCGCCCGCGGCGGCGGCGCGGCTCCCCGTCTCGAGGTCCTCCTCGTCCTCGCGGCCGGGGACGCGCAGGTGGACGTGCGGGTCGAAGAAGGCCGGAAAGGCGTGCAGGCCCTCGGCCTCGACGACCTCCAGCCCGTCCGCCTCGGCGGCGCCCGGGGCCGCCAGCTCGGCGATCGCGCCGTCGCGGATCACCACGTCGTGGACGCCTTCGATCGCCGCGACCGGGTCGAGCACGGTCGCGCCGCGCAGAACCAGGTTCGCGCCCTCGCCGGAGCGCATGTCGAGCGCGGCGGCCAGGCTCACGCCGGCTGTCCTATCGGGGTCGGTCGCTGCGCGCCCTCGCCCTCGACGGGCACCGGCCCGCCGGCGGCGGCCAGCAGCTCGTAGAGGATCGCCATCCGCACCACGAGGCCGGAGGCGACCTGCTCGGCGATCAGCGACTGCGGCGAGTCGATCGCATCGCCGGACAGCTCGACGCCGCGGTTCACGGGCCCGGGGTGCATGAGGAGCTGGCGCGGCCCGAGCCGCCGCGAGTCGATCTGGAAGTGGGCCGCGTACTCGCGGATCGAGGGCACGAAGCTCTCCCTCATCCGCTCGTTCTGCATCCGCAGGGCATAGACGACGTCGGCCTCGCCGAGCCGCTCCAGCGAGTAGGAGACCTCGCAGCCGAGCGCCTCGATGCCGCGCGGGATCAGGGTCGGCGGGCCGCAGACGGTCAGCTCGGCGCCCATCGCCCGGAAGGCGATCAGGTTGGAGCGGGCGACGCGGCTGTGGAGGACGTCGCCGACGATCCAGATCCGCCTGCCCTCCAGCGAGCCGAGCCGGCGGCGCAGCGTGAAGAGGTCGAGCAGCGCTTGGCTCGGGTGCTCGTGCTTGCCGTCGCCGGCGTTGATCACCGCCGCCTCCGACCATTCGGCGACGAGCTGCGCGGCGCCGGCATGGGGATGGCGGATGACGATCGCCGCCGGGTCGTAGGCGGAGAGGGTCGCCACGGTGTCCTTCAGCGACTCCCCCTTCTCGATCGAGGAGCCCGCCGCCTTGACCGAGACGAGGTCGGCGGAGAGCCGCTTCGCCGCCAGCTCGAAGGAGGAGCTGGTGCGGGTGCTCGACTCGTAGAAGAGCGTGACCACCGTGCGGCCACGCAGGGTCGGGACCTTCTTGATGTCGCGCCGGCCGACCTCGGCGAAGCTCTCGGCGCGGTCGAGGATCGCCTCGATCTCCTCTCGCGAGAGCTGCTCGATCGTCAGCAGGTGCTTCATGCCACCACCTCCGACCGGCTCGGAGATCGTCACCTCGTCGACCTCGTCGATCTCCTCGAGGCGCACGTTGACCCGCTCCTCGCGCGCGGTCGGCAGGTTCTTGCCGACGTAGTCGGGGCGGATCGGCAGCTCGCGGTGGCCGCGGTCGCAGAGCACGGCGAGCTGCACCCGCTCGGGGCGGCCGTAGTCGAAGAGCGCGTCGATCGCGGCGCGCACGGTGCGGCCGGTGAAGAGCACGTCGTCGACGAGGACGACGGTGCGGCCGGCGAGGTCGAAGTCGATGTGGGAGGCGTGGACGACCGGCTGCGAGGCGGGCGCCTTGGCGCCGACGTCGTCGCGGTAGAAGGAGATGTCGACGTCGCCGATCGGCGCCCCGGCGCCGGTCAGCTCCCCGAGCAGCGCGTGCAGGCGGCGGGCCAGAAGAGCGCCGCGGGTGTGGATGCCGACGATCGCCAGGCCCCCCGGCTCGGGGTTCTTCTCGGCGATCTCATGGGCGATCCGCCGCAGCGTCCGCCTCAGGTCGTCGCGCTCGAGCACGACCTTCTCGCTCACTTCCTCGGTGCTCCTTCCTGGCCTCTCGGGACCTGGTTAAAGGACGGCTGTGAGGCTAGCACTCCTCGCGGCGCTCGCGGGCGCCATTCGGGACGAGCACCGGGTCGCCCCGCTCCGGGAAAGGGATCTCGATCAGGTCGAAGTCGCGGGGGGCTACGGTCGGGGCGAAGACCTCCTGCGCCTCCTCGAGCACCGCGCCGACGTGGTAGCGGGAGGAGATGTGGACGAGGGCGAGCATCTTCACGTCTGCCTCGCGCGCCACGGCGGCGGCCTGGCCGACGGTGGAGTGGGCGGTGTCGGCGGCTCGCTGCACCTCCTGCTCGGAGAAGCTGGCGTCGTGGACGAGCAGCTGCGCGCCCCGCGCCGCCTCGACCGTCGCCCGGCAGGGCGCCGTGTCGCCGGTGATCGCCAGGCGGCGGCCGGGGCGCGCCTCGCCCATCACGTCCCCGGGCCGAACCGGTCCCGAGGAGCCCTCGACCGTCTCGCCCCGCTGCAGGGCGGCGAAGGCCGGCCCTTCCGGCACGCCGAGCCGCTTCGCGGCCTCGGGGTCGAAGCGGCCCGGGCGATCCGCCTCGACGAGCGCGTAGCCGCAGGCGCGCACCCCGTGCTCGACCGCGAAGGCGTGCACCTGGGCGCCGTCGCGGGGCACCGAGTCGCCCGGCTCCAGCTCGACCAGCTCGAGCTTGAAGCCAAGCCGGCCGACGAGCCGGCCCAGCGTCTTGAAGAGGTCGCCGAGGCCGCGCGGCCCGTAGACGGTGAGCGGCGTGAGGCGCTCGGTCAGGTCGTAGGTCTTGAGCAGGCCGGGCAGGCCGAGGAAGTGGTCGGCGTGGAAGTGGGTGAGGAAGATCTCGTCGACCTGGACCAGCCCCAGCGAGCGTTGCATCTGCCGCTGCGTCCCCTCGCCGCAGTCGAACATCAGCCGTTCCCCGCCGCGCGCCACCAGCAGGCTGGCGGTCGAGCGCCGCGCCGACGGCACCGCGCCGCCCGTGCCGAGGAAGGCCACCGAGAGATCCATATCGGGCGAGCCTACGCGAACCCCAGCGGCGATCGGTGCGTGACGCCCTTGTCCCCAATGGCCAGGCAAAGGCGCCAATGTCAGCGGATAAGCTGGTTGCCGAGCGCCCGTAGCTCAGCTGGATAGAGCGCCGCCCTCCGGAGGCGGAGGCCACAGGTTCGAATCCTGTCGGGCGCGTGATGAACGAGGGCAGGGAGACCCGTCCGCCGCGGGGGGCGCTCGTCGTGGTCGCGGTGGGCCTCCTCGCCACCGTCGCGGCGGCGCTGCTGAGCACCGAAGCGCCGCTCAGCACCGCGTCCCTGAGCTGGGCGGCGACGGCGCCGCTTCCGGACTCCGCGCCGGCGGCGATCCCGGCCGGCGGCACGGCGCGCCTCTCGGGGGCGGAGATCCGCGCCACCGAAGCGGAAGGCAGCGGCTACCGCCTCTACCGCGTCGCCGCGACGCTGACGATCGGCGCCGGCGCCGTCCCCGGGCGCAGCCCGGTGCGCTGCGCCGTGCACGTGCCGGCGACGCGCGCGGCCGCCGCCCACACCGCCAACAACCGCGCCGCCTACCCCCAGCCGAGCGAAGGCGAGGACCTGACCAGGCAGCGGGTGCCGTCGCGGGTGGTGGTCGAGTTCAGCGCCGGCGGCGCCGAACAGGCCGCGGTCGGCGTCGGCGATGCCTTCGCGGCGTTCGCGAACCAGCCCGGCGTGGCCGTCGACTGGGCCCCGTTCCGGGCGGGCCGCCAGGAGTGGGAATGGCGGCTCGCGCGCCACCGCCTCACCGCGCCGCTGAGGCTGGGCTTCGTCTCGATCTGGCGCAGCGCCGCCACGCCCGCCGCGCGCATCGTCTGCACGGTCGGCGCGGCGACGGTGCACACGGCTGGAACGCTTGGCGGGTGAGGGCGCGCCTGGCGTCGGCGCTCGCCATCGAGGCGTGAGCCTCAGTCGCCCCCGGGCGCGACGAGCAGCTCCGGGCCCTCGATCCCCTTCCCGACCTTGTTCAGCTTCGGGTTGGCGGGGGCGCTCGACATCCGCGCGGCGGGCAGTGGCGCGCACATCGCGACCGCGTCGTCGACCGAGAGGTCGGGACGCAGCCAGGCCGCCTCGGCGTCCGGGCCGGGCAGGATCGCGGGCATGCGGTCGTGCACCCTGGCGACCAGCTCGTTCGGCGCCGTGGTGACGATCGTGCAGCTGTAGAGCCAGCCGCCCTCGACCCCGGCGCCCTCCTCGTCCCACTCCTTGCGGGTGCAGATGCCGGCGAAGGCGAACGGCTCGCCGCCGTCGACCGTGAAGCGCCAGGGCTGTCGCGGCTGCTTCGGGTCCTCGGCCACCATCCACTCGTAGAAGCCGTCGGCGACGATCAGGCAGCGGTGGCGGAACTTGCCGACGAGCGGGGCGTAGGCGCGGCTGGCCGTCAGGTTCTCGGCTTTGGCGTTGATCATCCGGTAGCCGACCTTGAGGTCCTTGGCCCAGCGCGGCACCAGCCCCCAGCGCATCAGCCGCGCCTCGCGCTCGCCCTGCGCCGCCTCCTCCGGGTCCGGAGAGGAGCGAACCGTCAGCACCTCCTGGGTTGGCGCCACGTTGAAGCGGCCGAGCGCCGAGGCCGCCCGCTCGGCCCGCTCCTTCTCCGGCGGCGGCGCCTCGCCGTCACCGCCCCGCTCCAGCGCCCTCTCCAGCTCGACCTGGAAGCGGTCGGCGATCTTCTTCGTGTCCTTGGCCGTGACCGTGAACCGCCCGCACATGCGGCGGATGATTTCAGGCGCCGGGGGCCGGCCCGCCACCCGCGAAACGCGACGGCGCTACGGCCGCGCCTCGGGGTGCTCGCGGTACCACTCGAGGGTGCGGCGCAGACCGTCGCGCAGCTCGACCCGCGGTCGCCAGCCGGTCAGCTCGCGCAGCTTGGTCGAGTCGACGAACTGGCGGTCGATCTCGCCGTCGGGGTTGCCGGCGCCGCGGAAGTCGGGATCGACGCCGCTGCCGGCGACCTCGGCGATCAGCTCGACGACCTCGCGCACCGAGTGGGGGCGCTCGCCACCGGCGTTGAAGGCCTCGCCCGCCGCGCCGTCGGCGCCGAGCGCCTCGGCGATCGCCAGGTAGGCGGAGACGGCGTCGTCGACGTGGAGGAAGTCGCGCTCGGGGCTGCCGTCGGAGCGGATCGCCGGCCGCCGCCCGTCGAGCATGGCGACCACCGTCTCCGGGACGAGGCGAGAGAAGTTGAGGTCGCCGCCGCCGTAGACGTTGGCGAAGCGGGTGACGGCGAGCGGCAGGCCGTAGGCGCTCGCGTAGCTGCGCGCGATCACGTCGGCCGCCGCCTTGCTGGCGTCGTAGGGATAGGCCGCCCGCAGCGGGAAGTCCTCGCGGTAGGGAAGCTCGGGGCTGGCGCCGTAGGCCTTGTCGGAGGAGGCGAAGACGACCGTCTCGACGCTCTGTGCGCGGCAGGCCTCGAAGACGTGCCAGGCGCCCTGGACGTTGACCTCGAAGGTCTCGAGCGGCGAGTTGCGGGCGACGCCGACGATCGTCTGCGCAGCGAGGTGGAAGACGGCGTTGCAGCCGGCGACCGCCGCCTCGACCGCCTCGGCGTCGCGCAGGTCGCCCTCGGCCAGCTCGACCTCGTCGCGAATCCCGAGCAGGTCGAGCCCGGAACGGCGCGTCCCGCCGACGTCGGCCTCGCGTGGGTCGGGGCGATCTAGGACGCGGACGTCGTCGCCGCGCTCGAGCAGCGCCCGCGCCAGGTGCGAGGCGACGAAGCCGTGAGCGCCGGTGACCAATGCCCGCGTCATTGCTCAGTCCCCCTGGCCAATCACCGAGCGCCATTGCTCAGCGCCCCTTAGCGATGCCCTCAATGCTCAGCGCTCCTGACCATTGCCCACGGCGCATCGCCCCCCGCCCACAGGTCGTTCAGCTCCACCGCGTCCTTATAGGTGTCCATGCAGTCCCAGAAGCCCTCGTGGCGGAAGGCGCGGAGCTCGCTGTCGGCGGCGAGGCGCTCCAGCGGCTCGCGCTCGAGCGCGCTGTCCTCGTCGAGGTAGGCGAGCGCGCCGGGCTCGAGGCAGAGGAAGCCGCCGTTGACCCAGCGCTTGCTGCGCGGCTTCTCGACGAAGCCGGCGACGCGGCCGTCGCCGTCGAGCTCCGCCACCCCCCACTGCAGGTGCGGCCGCACGACCGTCATCGTCGCCAGCGCGCCGTGGCCGCGGTGGAAGCCGAGCAGCGCGTCGAGGTCGACGTCGGCGACGCCGTCGGCGTAGGTCGCGCAGAAGGTCCCGCCGCCGAGGCGGTCGGCGAGCCGCGCGATCCTGCCCCCGGTCGGCGTGTCGAGACCCGTGTCCACGCACTCGACCGCAACGCCGTCGGGCCAGCCCTCGCCCACCACGAACTCCTCCACCGCCTCGCCCAGGTACCCGGTCGCCAGCAGGAAGCGCTCGAAGCCCTGGGCTGCGTAGATCCCGATCACGTGCCAGAGGATCGGCTTGCCGCCGATCTCGACCAGCGCCTTCGGCACCGTCTCGGTCCTCTCCCGCAGCCGAGTTCCCCGTCCCCCGCAGAGGATGACGACCGGCGGCTTCATCGGGCGGTCACTTAAGCACACCATGCTGTGCTTAAGTGACCGTCCGCCGGCTCAGCCACCCGCTACGGTCAACTCAGCCGCCGGCGACAGCCGGCAGGATGGTCAGCTCGGCGCCGTCCTCGATCTTTGTCTGGAGGCCGTCCTGGAAGCGGATGTCCTCGCCGCCGACGTAGACGTTGACGAAGCGGCGCAGGTCGCCGTCCTGGGTGATCCGCTGGCGCAGGTCGCCGTGCGCCTCGAAGACCGCGTCGAGCACCTCCCCCACGGTCGAGCCGGACACCTCCACCTCCGCCTCCCCCCCGGTCGCGGCGCGAAGCTGCGTCGGGATCTTCACGGTGACTGCCATCAGACGATTGCCTCCTGCTGCTCGAACTCGGACTCGAAGCTGTCGAGATCGGGCTCGATCTCGTGCATCCGGAACCTATCGCGAGTCGCGTCGAGGGTCTTCAGCCCCTCGCCCGTGATGTAGACGACGACGCGCTCGCCGGCGGCGATGTCGCCCCGCGCGGCGAGCTTGGCGAGGACGGCCACCGTGACGCCGCCCGCCGTCTCGGTGAAGAGCCCGGTCGTCTCGGCCAACAGCACGATGCCGTCGCGGATCTCGTCGTCGGTGACCGCGTCGATCGCGCCGCCGGTGCGGCGAGCCTGCTCGAGCGCGTAGGGACCGTCGGCCGGGTCGCCGATCGCCAGGCTCTTGGCGATCGTCTCGGGCTTCTGCGGCTTGCAGATCTCCCAGCCTTCGGCGAAGGCCGTCGCGACCGGGTCGCACCCCTCCGCCTGGGCGCCGTTGAAGACCGGCTGGGCGCCACTGACGAGCCCCAGGTCGAGCCACTCCTGGAAGCCGCGACCGACCTTGGTGAACAGCGAGCCCGAGGCGATCGGGCAGACGACCCGGTCCGGCAGCTCCCAGCCGAGCTGCTCGGCGGTCTCGTAGGCGAGCGTCTTCGAGCCCTCCGCGTAGTAGGGCCGCAGGTTGACGTTGACGAAGGCCCACGGCCGCGTTTCGGCGAGCTGCGTGCAGAGCCGGTTGACGTCGTCGTAGTTGCCGCGCACGCCGACCAGGTGGGTGCCGTAGACGCCGGTGGCGAGCAGCTTCTGCTCCTCGAGGTTGGCGGGGACGAAGACGTAGGACTCGAGCCCGGCGGCGGCCGAGTGGGCGGCGACCGCGTTGGCGAGGTTCCCGGTCGAGGCGCAGGCGACCGTCGTGAAGCCCAGCTCGCGGGCCTTGGCGACCGCCACCGCGACGACCCGGTCCTTGAACGAGTGGGTCGGGTTGGCGGCGTCGTTCTTGACCCACAGCTCGGCGTCGAGCCCGAGCCGCTCGGCGAGGCGGTCGGCGCGCAGCAGCGGCGTCAGGCCGGGCTCGAGCGGGTCGCCGGGACGCCCCGTGAAGGGCAGGAAGTCGGCGTAGCGCCAGATCCCCTGCGAGCCGGCCTGGATGCGCCGCTTCGCCGACTCGGGGTCGAGCGCGGAGTGGTCGTAGGCCGCCTCCAGCGGGCCGAAGCAGTTCTCGCAGGCGAAGTAGGCGCCCAGCTCGTACGTCGCCCCGCACTCCTTGCACCTCAGGTTCTCGATTGACATCCGACCTTCCTTGTCGCGTCGACCAAAGAAAAAACCTCCGCCTCGTGTGGGGCAGAGGTCCTGTCGGACGTCCCCCACATCTTCCAGGCCGCCTATGGCCTGCTGGACTTGGCACCTCCCCTCGGACCGATGGTCCGAGGTGGTTGCCGGGGCTTCACTGGGCCAGTCCCTCCACCCCTCTAGATGTGGCGTTTATGTGGCAGCGACTATAGCAGCGGCGGCCGCGGCCGCGGCATAAATCGACGCCTGCGCCGGAGGCGGCATCGTCTCTCATAGGATGCGGGAGTGGCCAATTTCCGCATCTGGGCGCCCTGGCGCCTCGCCTACGTGAAGGACGCCTCGAAGGACGTCGAGGAGGCGTGCATCTTCTGCGCCAAGCCGGCGGCGGACGACGACGAGGCGAACCTGATCGTCCACCGGGGCGAGCGCTGCTTCGTGATCCTCAACCTCTTCCCCTACACCAACGGGCACCTGATGGTGGCGCCCTACGAGCACGCCGGCCGCCTCCAGGACCTGCCGGCCGAGACCGTCGCCGAGCTGATGGCCCTGGCGCAGCGCGCGATGAACCGGCTCGAGGAGGTCTACGACCCGCACGGCTACAACGTCGGCCTCAACCAGGGCCGGGTGGCGGGCGCCGGCATCGAGCACCACATCCACCTCCACGTCGTGCCCCGCTGGGGCGGCGACACGAACTTCATGCCGGTGATCGCCGACACCAAAGTGATGCCGCAGACCCTGGAGCAGAGCTACGAGGCGCTGCGGGGCGCATTTTGAGCGAGGGAGCGCGCCTTGGCTGAGCGAACCGTCCTGGCGCCCGCGGGCATCTTCAAGGCGTACGACATCCGCGGCCTCTACGGCTCCGAGATGGACGAGACGACGGCGCAGGCGATCGGCCGCGCCTTCGCCCGCGTGCTGGCGCGGCTGCGCGGCAAGGCGCCGGCCGAGCTGCGGGTCGGGCTGGGCCGCGACATGCGGCTGACGGCGCCGGCGATGGCGGCGGCGCTGCGCGACGGGCTGGTCGCCGAGGGCGCCGCGGTGCTCGACGCCGGCATGGTCGCCACCGAGATGCTCTACCACCTGGTCGGCTCGCGCGGGCTCGACGGCGGCGCGATGGTCACCGCCTCCCACAACCCGAAGGCCTATACCGGCGTCAAGCTGGTCCGCGAGGGGGCGCTGGCGCTCTCCGGCGAAGCCGGGATCGGCGACGTGCGGCGCGAGATCGAGGCCGGCCTCGGCCCGGCGCCCGGCGGCGGCCGCTTCGAGCAGGTCGACGTCTGGGACGAGTACCGCGAGCAGGCGCTCTCCTTCGTCGATCCACGGTCTGTTCGGCCGCTGAAGGTGGTCGTGGACGGCGGCAACGGGATGGCGGGACCGATGGTCGGCCCGATCCTGCGCCGGCTCGGCCTCGAGCTCGAGGAGATGTACTTCGAGCCCGACGGCGAGTTCCCCGACCACGAGCCAAACCCGCTGCTGGAGGAGAACCGGCGGCTGATCATGGAGCGGGTGCGGGCGACCGGCGCCGACCTCGGGATCGCCTGGGACGGCGACGCCGACCGCTGCTTCTTCATCGACGGCGGCGGTGAGTTCTGCGACGGCGACTTCGTCTGCGCGCTGCTCGCCCGCGCGGCGCTCGCCAAGAGCCCCGGCGCGACGATCGTCTACGACCCCCGCTCCAGCCGCGCCGTTCCCGACCTGGTCGCCGCCGAGGGCGGCCGCTCCGCCCTCTCCCGGGTCGGCCACGCCTTCTTCAAGGCGCGGATGCGCGAGGAGGGCGCCGCCTTCGGCGGCGAGGTCTCCGGCCACTACTACTTCCGCGACTTCTGGTGCGCCGACTCCGGGACGATCCCGGCCCTGCTGATGCTGGAGCTGCTCTCGGCCGAGGGCCGCGGGCTCGCCGAGCTGATGGCCGAGTTCCGCTCCCGCTACTTCATCTCCGGCGAGATCAACTCCGAGGTCGCCGACCAGGCGGCCAAGATGGAGGAGATCGCGGCGCGCTACTCCGACGGCGAGATAACCCGCCTCGACGGCGTCTCGGTCGACTACCCCGAGTGGCACTTCAACGTGCGCCCCTCCAACACCGAGCCGCTGCTCCGCCTCAACCTCGAGTCGCTCGTCTCGCGGGGGGACATGGAAATGAAACGGGACGAGGTCCTGGGGTTGATTCGGGCGTGACGCCAGAGGAAGCGCTTCGCGAGGCCGAAGCCGCCGGCATCCACCGCCTCCGCATCCCCACCCCGTTCGCGGTCGGGCGGGTCAACTGCTACCTGCTCGAGGACGAGCCGCTGACCCTGATCGACACCGGCCCCAACTCCGGCAAGGCGCTCGACGAGCTGCAGAGCCAGCTCGCGGCGCGAGGCCACTCGATCGAGGACCTCGAGCTCGTCATCCTCACCCACCAGCACATCGACCACCTCGGTCTTGTCGAGGTCATCGTGAAGCGCTCCGGCGCCGAGGTGGCGGCGCTCGGCCTCGCCGTGAAGCGGCTCGCCAACTTCGGCGAGGACGCCGAGCGCGAGGACCGCTTCGCGGTCGAGCTGATGCTGCGCAACGGCATCCCGGCGGAGGTCGCCGTCGCGCTGCAGAGCGTCTCGCGCAGCTTCCGCGGCTGGGGGTCGCGGGCGGAGGTGACGCGGCCGCTCGCCGACGGCGAGGAGATCGCCTTCCGCGACCGCACCCTGCAGGCGCTGCACCGGCCCGGCCACAGCCCCTCCGACACGGTCTTCTGGGACGCCGAGCGCCGCATCCTGATCGCCGCCGACCACCTGATCGCCCACATCTCCTCCAACCCGCTGATCACGCCGCCGCTCGACGGCTCCTCGCAGCGCCCGCAGGCCCTCGTCACCTACATCGAGTCGATGCGCAAGACGCGCGAGATGCCGGCACGGATCGTCCTCTCCGGCCACGGCGACCCGATCGTCGACCACGTCGCGCTGATCGACGAGCGCCTCGCCAAGCACGAGCGCCGCAAGGAGAAGATCTACCGGCTGATCGCCGAGCGGCCCCGCACCGGCTATGAGATCGCCCAGGAGATCTGGGGCAACGTCGCCGTCACCCAGGCCTTCCTCACCCTCTCCGAGGTGATCGGCCACGCCGACCTGCTGGTCAACGAGGGCCGCGTGCGCGAAGCCGACGACGGGGAGGTGATCCGCTATGAGGCGACCGGGGGCTAGGCGCGGCGACAGGAAGCGGATGCTGATCATCGTCAACCCCTACGCGACGACCGTCTCCGACCGGCTCAAGAACCTCGTCGTCTACGCGCTCCAGGGCCGCTTCGAGGTGGAGACCGTCTCCACCGAGGCGCAGAACCACGCGATCGAGATCGGCTACGAGGTGCGGGACCACGGCTACGACGTCGTCGTCGCCTTCGGCGGCGACGGCACGCTGAACGAGGTCGTCAACGGCCTCGCCGGCACCGACGTGCCCGTCGCGGTGCTGCCCGGCGGCTCGACCAACGTCGTCTGCCGCACGCTCGGCATCCCCAACGACGTCGTCGACGCGACCGAGCACCTGCTGGCCCTGGCCGACGACTGGGCGCCGCGGCGGATCGACCTCGGCATGGTCGACGACCGCTATTTCGTCTTCTCCTGCGGCGCCGGCATCGACGCGACCGTGGTGAGACGGGTCGACGCGCATCCCAAGCTGAAGGCGAGAGTCGGCCCCTACTACTACGCCTGGGCTGCGATCTCGGCCTTCTACCGCAGCTACCGGCACAACCCAGTGCGGCTGCGGGTCGACGTCGACGGCGAGAGCGCCGAGGGGATCACCGCCCTGACCCAGAACTCCGATCCCTTCACCTACTTCGGCAAGCGCCCGGTGCGGGTTTGCGAGGGGATCGAGATCGACGACGGCACGCTCGCGGTCGGGGTGCTGAAGCGGGCCGCGCAGCGCGACATGCCGACCCTGGTAAGGCGACTCTTCAGCGAGAAGCGGCCCGGCTCCCACCACCGCCAGATCGAGACCTTCGGCGGCGTCACCGAGGCGGCCGTCAGCTCGATCTCGCAGACCAAGGACGGCGACACCCGCCCCTTCCCCGTCCAGGTCGACGGCGACTACATCGGCGAGCGCACCCGGGTCGAGCTGCGCGCCGCCCCCGCAGCCCTGACGATCGTCGCCTGAGCGTTCCACGAAACGACTCACCCTTCGACCTTGATACAGCCGGCCGGCCTATAGGCTTTAGATGCTCCTTCCGGCCCTCGGGCCGGGTCGGGGTGTTGGCCGGTGCCGGGGCGCCGAATCCGTGCAGTGCTCAGACGCCCCGGCCCGGCTTCCTCCCTTCGGGCGCCCCACCCCGGGCGCCCCTGGGTCGGTACCGTGCCCCGGAGTGGTAGCACAAATGCCTCAAGAATGTCTGAGCAAATGAATGGCCCGCGCGCTTATCGCGCGGCGGCCACGGCGTAGCGCGCCCCCTCACGGGGCTGCTGCGCGTCGCGGATCGCCTCCACGGCGGCCGGGGCGCCGATCGCGGGGGCGATCGCCAGCAGCGAGAGCGTCGGGATCGCATGCGGCAAGGCCCGCACCCGCCCCGTGGCGACGTGGTGCTCGAGGATCCCCCAGATCGCTCCCACCGAGGCTTCCGCGGCCAGCTCACCCGGGCGCTCGGCAGCCGGTATGGATGCGCGAAGGCGGTCCGCCGCCGCCGCGATCAGCCGCGTCCGGCACCGCATCCCGGCCTGGCCGGGTGCGACGACCTCGGTGAGCACCAGCCCGGCGAGCGCCGGCTGGCGGGCGATGCCCGCGCAGAGCGCCGCCAGCGCCCGGTGCACGCCGTCCTGCCAGCCGCGGCCGGCACCGACGCGGGCGGCGTCCGCGAGGGCGCGCCGGGCACGCAGCTCGCGGGCGGCCAGGAAGCAGTCGGCGACGTCCTCGAAGTGGGCGTCGAAGCTGCGGCGCGAGACGCCCGCCCTGGCGCGGATGCGCGGCACGGTCAGCTCCCGGTAGCCGTCGTCCACCGCAAGCCGCATCACCGCGGCGAGGATCAGCGCGCGCTCATCGCCGAGCGGCTCCTCGCCGGCTAGGCCGAAGCCGCTGCCTGCCTCCGGATCGAAGGCATGCCGCGCCGAGGCCGGCCCGATCCCGCCGAGCCCCCCCGCCGCTTCGTCGCAGAGGCAGAGCGCCCATTCCGCCATCTCCTCGGCGAGCCCCGGCAGCTCCCCCTCGCGGCCGTCGAGCAGGCGGGCGCGGGCGACGTGAGCCAGGCCGGCCACGATCCCCTTGACCAGCAGCGGCGACGCCACGGCGTCGCCCGCCGCGCCGGCGAGGCCCTCGCCGGCGACCGCCTCGAAGAGCCAGTTGACGCGCCGCAGCCGCACGAGCCCCGCCGGCACGAGCGCCGGCGGCGCCTCGAGGAGCGCCAGCCGAACCGCGCAGGGCCGGCGCACGGCCTCCTCCGCAAGCGCGCCGAAGGCGGACAGCAGCCGCTCGCGCAGCGCGCCCCCGCCCCGCTGCGAGGAGACGAGCCGCGCCGCGCGCCGCATCGCCAGCTCACAGGTGGCGAGCAGGCACTCCTCCTTGCAGCCGAAGTGCTCGTAGAAGGTGTGCGTCGAGACGCCCGCCAGGCGCACCAGCTCCCGGATCGTCACGCCGCTGTAGCCGTGGCGGGCGACCGCCTCGATCATCGCGCTGGAGATCCGCGCGCGCTGGTCGGAGGCGACCTCGCCAGGCGACAGCCCCGGTCCCGGGCTCAGCTTTCGATAGAGCGGTCCGGCCGGCACGGGTTGAGCCGGCTCAAGAGCCTCAGGCTCGACGGCCATCGCCGCACCGCGTTGCGTTCCCTCTGCGCAACCGATTCCCCCTCTCCGCCTTGCGGCGGACATAGAACCCCATACGTTCCCTGGTCCGCTCATATAAATACCAGAAAAGAACCGCCATGAGAAGAGGCGGAGGCGCGGCGGGACGTCGCCTCGCTGCCAGCGGATAGATCAACGTCGTGGCTCAACGGCGTCTCCCTTCACTAGCTCGGGCGAGCCTTCTAACGCGGGCACCCCGCCCGGTTCGCCGTCCGAGGTCGAATACTTCTACCACAGTCGGTCGTAGTAGTCAAATAGTTCTAAATAGACGGGCTAGCAGCGAGAAGCGCAGCCGATGCTGCGCGCCGCCCCAGCCGCGCTCACGATCGTCGCCTGGCCCCAGCTAAAGCTGGGTGGCAATCAAGCCGATCAGTGGCGGGCGTGGTGAGTGCCCGCCAGACGGCGGGTGCCCTCTGTGTGGCGGCGCCGACGAGCCTGTGGCAACTCGGGCAACCGGTCTGCGAAGTAGCCCAAGGCGGCACCGCTGAGGACGGCGACCGCGCCGAGAGCGGCGACGGAAATCCCGACTCCCGCGTCGAGCCCGTTCAGCAACAGCACCAGTCCGATGACCGCTGCGGTCGGCATGGCGAAGAGAGCGACTCGGATAGCCATGGGGGCAGTGTAGATCACGTTAGGGATCGATCGCGAGGACGAGGACGCCAAGGGCGCAGCCAAAGAAGAAGCCGAATCCGGTGGCTCGCTCGACCTCGCGTTCCGAGCGCCCGGCGAGAATGGCGGCATAGTGGGCGGCACCGCCGAAGAGGCCGGTGAAGCCGACCAGTGCGGCGACGCCGCCGGAAAGCGTCTGGGTGAAGATGCCACCGAAGACGAAGCCGATCGCGGTGGCGCCGATATGAGAAACGGAGCCCACGCCTTCATAAGTTCCCGGAAGCCAAAACTCTCCCCCACCCCACCCGTAAGGATGATCCGCGACCAGGCCGCAAGCGCTTTCCACCGGCAGGATCTGCGGATTGCGAGCGGGCGAGCGGGCCTTGTGGAAGCCCCGTCCTTGCGCCCGAAGTCAGACGGCGACTCAGCCCGCTCAGCGTCGTCGTGGCGGCCGGGTCGGGAATTCGCCGGCGGCGATGCGGCGCAACCTCACCTTGCTGCGCTCGATCTGCCGTTCGAGTGCGGGCAATTCGCGCCGGGCTCTTTCAATGATCGGCCGTCGCTCCTCGGGCGTCAGCTCACGAAACTCGTCCTCTTTCATCGGCTCGTTCACTTGGTGCGATTCTATCCTATGTGCAGACAGGAAATTCACAAGTCCTCACTCTCCGGCTTGTCCAATTGGCGGATGCTTACGAGCGCCTCCAAATTGTTCAAGCGTCGTTCGAACGCCTCGTCTCTGGAATCAATGCCGTCTACAACATCCTGGACGGCGTACTCCCGGCCAGGCGGACCATCGTCGGCCGGCTCTCTCGAGTCCAGGCTCCTTGCATGAATGACATTGGCCCAGCGTAGAAAGGGCAATCGCGCGCGTGGCGCGCGCTATGTGAATTGTCTGCAACGCCTCTCGCACGAAGGTCAGACTGGGGCGTCCTGCTAGATCCCGCGTCGCCCACCGAGCTGCTCGAGCGCCGAGACCCAGCGAGGGAGATGGCGTACGGCGCGCTCCGCTGGGCCCAGCAAGGGCTCGGGCAGATCAGCCGCGTCCAGGTCCTTCTCCAGGGCCCTGCGCTCCTCCTCGAGAAGCTGAGCGGCCTCGTCCAGCTCGAGCTCTCCCCAGCGATCGATCTCAGCCTGGCGCGCCAGCACCGAATGCTTCATCAGGTCGTGATAGTCGAGTATCGGGGGGCCGTAGTTGCATATCGAACAGCCACAGGCCGTCAACTCCGCGTCGCGTGACCACATCTGGTAAGCAAGGTCCTGACCGATGTATCTATGGAAACGGGACGCGTAGTACCGGGGCGGCGGCGGACCCGACTGAGGCAGCTCCGGCCAGCTCCGGTGTTCTCCGTAGCCGATTCCGTGGCAGGCGCCCTTGAGGCCCACCGACGCGAGCAACACGCTGAAGAAACCGCCGTAGAGCGCGAAGCACGACTGTCCCCGTTTCAAGGCGGCACGAATCGACTCGCCGTACGCGACGAGGTCCACTGGCGGCACCTCCAGCTCCCCGAGACCCGAGACCCAGACAATCGCGCGCTCCTCGCCGGCGTCGGCAAGACGTGGGCCGAGTTCGGTCGGAGTCGCACACGCAACCACCCGCAGCACATCGATGCCAGGCGGCGCGGCAGCTGCTGTCGCCGACGCGAGCTCGCCGCTCACCCTCCACCACTCGTCGGTCTTGCTGACCAGATAGGGCGCGATGATCGCGCTGGGACCCTTGACGGCGTCCCTCTTGGCCTCTTCGTTCAGCTTGCCGGCGTACTTCTGGAACTTCGCCGCCTGGCGAGACTCGTAATTGGTGTTGAAGCTCACCCACCGCTCGGCCACGCGCTGAACCAGCTCAGGCGGGAAGTCGGCTGGGAAGGGATCGTCCGGCCGCACCAGCTGCGCCGCCCCGAGCAACTCCGCCAAGGCAAGGTGCGACTTCTTCGGAGCCACAAGCGCTTTCTGGAAGAGAGGGAAGCGTGGATCGATCACGTATGGCGGCGCCGCTGGGGTCGCAGACAGGCTCAGCACGAACCCCCCGGTTCCCTCCCGCTGAAAGGCCGCAACGGTTCCCGGTACGACGAGGCCGCTGTAAGCGCCTTTCAGCTCACGTACGGTCTGCTGATCCGTCGCCCCATAGGTGAGGTAATGCGAGAATCGATCAAACATCTCGACCTGCTCGCGCCAGCGCCTGGGCTCTGAGAGATCGGGCGAGCACACTCTCAGGCCTCTGCATGGCCGGCCGTTGAACGAGCTCGACCGCGCCGCTGATTGCTATGACGCCGAGGCCGTGCGCCTGCGCAAGAGTGCGGTACCCAGGCGAGGGCCTCGCACCCAAGACGATGGTGCTTCGGTGAGCCGAGGCGCTGTTGTACAGCGCCTGCTCAAACACCCGCCGCGTCCCCCCCAGCTTGAACTCGAACGTGCTCACATGGCCCCTCCCATTTGTCGTAACGAGATCTATCCGCCTCCCTCGCCACGGCACCTCGAATGCAACGCGGCTGGCCGAGCCGAGCCAGCGAACGCCGCTCAGCCAGCGAAGCAAGTTCGCGACCATCCTTCGCTCCCCCGGCAGCTCCTCCCAGCGCTCAGCGATCCGCAGGGCGCTCTCGACAGACGGGGCCGCCACGGGCCAGATCGCCGAGCCGTTCGTTCCGGTCTCGGTCACTCGACATCCTCCAAAGCTCGCAGCTCGGCTCCGGACAACCGCTGGTTGATGACTATGTACGCGACAAGCAGGGCAAAGCCCAGGACAAGCCCAAGCCCGCCAACGCTCAGGCCCCCGATCCGTAGAAGGCTGGAATGCACGAGGTTGGAGTTGTCGACGAATACCGCAGCGAGCCCAACGAGAAACGCTGCCGTCGCGGCGATGAGAAGCGGACCGATCATGAGGAGCCAGCGAAAGTCATCGGCGAGCCGGAATCCAACGGCGAGCGTCTTCTGGAAGGCGCTGGCGCGCTTGGACAGCGGCGTCGGATCGAACGTGGCGAGTCGCGGCAGCGATGAGGCCCCCGATCCGATGAGGCTCGCGATTTCGTCCTGCATCGCCAGCAGCTCCCGGATGGCGCGATCTCGGAGCCCGATCTCCGCATCCTCCACACGCGGCGACCACTCCTTCCTCGCATCGCCGCGCAGGGTCGCAGCTCGCCATAGACCCGCGACGCCCGCCACCGCAAGCGCAGTGAAAACCTCAGCGTGGTTCAGGTTCATTCGCCCAGAACCTGACCGCGGATGATCGACTTGTCGGTGAACTCGGGGTACCGCTGGTAGACGTACCTGACGAGCCGGCGCAGCGGAATCGCGCAGAAACGGCGCTTCAGCTCCGCGACGACCAACTCGGCGTCGTCTGGCAGCTCCGAAAGCAGGGCCTCGTAATAGCGGCGCCCCTTCTCCGTCAGCTCCAGGTTGCGCGTAGCGTAGGGCTCCGGCGTCGTCTCGCCGATGATGTTCTCCGTCTCCCAGGTATCTTCGGCGGAGTCGCTCAGCGTCGCCGAGTCGCGCACCAGCTCGGCGGCGGTCAGGGTTTCGATCTCCTGGTAGGCCTTTGCGGAGAACGGCCCGAAGTTGTTCGACGAGAAATCGGCCTCCTCCTTGAGCCAGCTCGCCGCGTCGGTCTCCTTCTCGAACAGGAAGAGAAGCTTCTCCAGCCGGGTGATGCCTTCGACGCGGCCCCGGTCGCGATGCGTCGCGCCTGGCGCGCCGAGCAGAAGCACGATCGCGTCGTCGGTTTCGAGGATTCGGGTTGACTGCGATCGGTTGCTCTCTGCCGGTGTGCTCATGAGATCGACGGTATCGGGGAACGGGGACGGAGGGCGCCGCAAAGGGACGCGATGTCGAGATGCTGCCCGCTGGAAGCCCGCACTGGGCGCCGGCGGCCAGTCCATAGAGATGGCAGCGAGCCATTTTCGCCCCCCAGTACCAGGCTCCGCCTGTCGAAAAGTCCGGTATTTGCGGCAAACGCTCGCTATGCTTCTGCGGGCCGCCCGGCGGAGATGAATGACGCTTGACGATCCGGGCCGCCTGCAGCTTGTGTCTCCCCGCCGGCCCCTTTACCCCAACCAAAGGGGCCGGCGGGTTGCCGCGCTGTGCCTTCCTCTCAGCCTCTGCGGCAGCGCGAATCCCTCAGCGGCGGTTCGGAGTCGCTGACCTTGCCGTTCTGGGCGTCGAAGCTGGCCGCGGCGCGGAACGTGCCCCTGCAGATGTTGGTCGAGTTCTGCAGCAGGCCCTTGCGGCCGCCCTGCATGTTCAGGACGAACCTGGAGACCGGCGCGTCGGGGACGGTCGTGAAGGTCGTCCTGATCCCGCCGTTGACCGAGTCGATGCGGCCGTCGAGGGCGATCTGGATCTGGCCGTTCAGCGCCGCCACCAGGTCGGGGAGCTTGTGGCTCGAGGAGCGCAGATAGACCGGGCCCTCGAGCGGCCTGTCGAGCAGCGGGCTCCAGGCCTTGGCGTGGCCGTAGATCGAGGCGGCCGGGCAGCCTGCGCCGTTGCCGCCGCCTTCGGCGAACTGCACGCGGGTGCAGATGTTGTTGAGGTGCCCCTGGTCGAGGAACTCGCTGTGGGGCAGGGCGACCGAGGTGCGGGCGATGTTGGCGCCGCCCTTCGGCATCTTCAAGACGGCGCGCAAGCGCGGGTGGGCGCCGCGGCCGGCCTTGCCGAACAGGCGCAGACCGAGCTTCGGCTGGAAGCCGAGCGCGGCGCATTCGCCGACCTGGAAGCGATCCGACAGCGAGGCCGCGTTGCCGAGCAGCGAGAGCGCCGTGCCGCCCACCTGCGTCGCCTTGCAGCTCGTCGGGTTGAGCGTGAAGCGAGACCGGTCCATCCGCAGGGAGACCGAGCGGATGTCGAGCGGGATGCCTTCGAGGACGGACGGCAGCGCGTCGCTCCTGGCGGTGATCTGCGCCGTCGCCGGGTCGACGTAGAGCGCCACACGCGTCACCACGGTGCCGAGGTCGAAGGGGCCGGCCACGGCCGGGGTGACGACGACCATCGAGAGCGGCGCGCCCTTGTAGGGGCCGGCGAGGTAGGCCTTGCCGCGCACGTAGTAGGGCTGCGGCCCCGCGCCGGCGCCGACCACGACAGAGCCGATCTCAGACGCCCCCGGACACGACGGGCTCGCCTGCTCGTCCGCCCCCGACTTGCCCGCGGCCGCGGCGATCGCCGCCTCGGGGCAGTAGGGAATGCCGGCGAGCTTGCCGACCAGGCCCTCGGGCAGCACCGTGTCGATGCGCGAGAGGCGCTGGGAGCCGTCTTCGCGCTTCAGGCGAAGCACGAAGGGGCTGTAGGCGCCCGCCACCGGGTTGATCGTGCCGGCGGAGAACGACGGGGAGTTCGGCGCTTCGCCGGCGCTGCTCACGCAGGCACCGCCGCCCGGTCCCGAGCCGATCGAGAACGAGTCGGAGGGGTGCGCGTCGCCGTTTTCGCTCCACGGCGTCATGTCGGTCGTCGTCGTGTATTCGCCACAGGCCTGCGGCGTCATCAGCGCCGCCCGCGGCCCGCCGAAGAAGTGGAGCTTCATCTCTTCGAAGGGCAGCTGCGGGTTTTCGCTGAAGGTGGTGGTCAGCTGACCTGTCTGCGGATCGCCCACCACGTGGCCGGCCAGCTTGATCACTACGCCCGACTGGGGGTCGTCGATGACGATGTAGATCGCCATGAGCGAGCCGAACGGATTGAGCCGGGGCGCCGCCACGTAGACGGCGCCGGGCAGCGGGTGGTCGAGCAGCGGCGTCACCAGTTCCACCGAGCCGATCTTCGCCCCGTCGGGGCAGCCGCTGCCGGCTTCGTCGAAGCGGGCCGGCGTCTGCCCGACCGGCGATGTCAAGCCGATCTGCGCGGGACTGCACGATTCGAGCCCGCCCGCGGCGGAGGGGTTCAGCGCCATCCCCTCGGGAAGCCGCACCGTCGCGTCCTTCAGGTCCGCCTCGACCGGCTGGTTGAGCGCGTCGACGTAGGGCAGGCGCAGGTCGACTTCGAGGCCGCTGGGGCTTTCCGCCCGCTCGACGTCCGGCCTCACGCTGATCTGCGGATGGAAGAGCAGCCGCGAGCACCCCTCGACCCCCAGCGGCGCGCCGGTGGCGTCGTGCGCCTCCGTGGCGGCGCGGACCCAGATACCCGGGTTGGCCCAGCTGTCGAGCCTCGCCGAAACCGGCAGGGAGCTGGAGCAGGATGTCGGCATCGTCAGCAGCGGCTTGTCGCTGCGCGGTTCGATCGGACAGTTCCCGTGGAAGTGCGCACATTCACCGCGCTGGCCGTCGTGGCTTTCGTCGGACGGATTGCCCCAGAGCGTGGTCCTAACGCTGATCAGCGGGGCCTTGGCCGGAATGTCCCCGGAGTCGACCGCGAGCCTGTAGGTCCCCCCGCGGCTCACCCCGCCGAGCAGGTGGATGTAGGCGCCGATGCCGGGATCGAAGGCGAACTCGGCCGCGTGCCCAGGCGGCGGGACGACGTTGTATAGCGGGACAGTGTTTTTCAAGATGCTGGAGGCGTCGATTTCGGCCTTGACGATGCCGACCTGCGACGCATCGGGACACGCCACACCTCCCGCTTCGCTCTCCAGCAGCGCCTCGGTGCAGCGCGCCGGCGTGGCGCCGGGGTCGACGATCACTCCTTCGGGCAGGCTCATTTCGAGATCCCTCGCGCCGCCCTCGATGCTGGTCGCCGCGAAAAATCCAACCGCTTGCACGGGCCAACCCGTCTTGACGGTCAGCTGGTAGGGGTGCGTCCCCGCTTCGGTCGCCGCCGAACCGCCGCGGTCGGTGATCCCGAGGCCGAAGCCCGCGTCGCCCGGCGCGAAGCCGAACGGCGGTTCGCTCGCCGATATCGTCGTCGGCAGCGACGTGGATGCTTCGCCGCTGGCGCCGCCGCCTTCCACAGACGCTTCGTCGAAGACTTCTTCCGGCGCCCCCGCCGCGATTTCGACCGGAATCAAGATTTTTACCGATTCGCCGGGCAGGATGACTTCGGTGCTGTGACAGGTGACCGTGGCTCCCGAGCTTCCGCAGGTCGGTTCCGCATACGTGTCGGTGATGCCGGAGGCTCCCTGCGGCGCAAGCGAAACCCCGGCCGGCAGCGTGTCGGTGACGGTCCATTCGCCGCTGGTCGCCGCCTGCCCGACGTTCGTGGCCGTGACCCGGTAGTGCGGGCCTGCCGAGATGAGGTAGTCGCCAAACGTGGCGTACCCGACGTTGGTCGATTCGGGCAGGAAGCTGGTCGAGTAGGAGATCGCGTCGATGCTCCAGCCGGGAGCCGGCGCCGCCGCAGCCGCCGGGGCGGGCACGGCAAGGGGGGCGGCCATTGCGGCGACCGCAAGCAGCACTGCGAACGGTGCACGGCTGGCGGCGAGGATGCGGCGAGGGGACTTCATCGATCTGGGCTTCCTTTCGAGGCTGGACGGCTGCCTGGCGTCTTGGCTGTGGCGCCGGCGGGTCATCGCGCCGCCCTCCGGTTGTGGCGGGCGGCTCGGTGGTGGCGCCTACGATGGTGGCGCCTCTTCACGCATCTGCCATGCCTGCGGACGAAGCTTTTCCTGCAGCGGGCAAGCGGCTGGTTGCCCCGCCCTTCGAACGCGGCGCTGCCTGGACCAGCTTCGCTCGTCGCTGCCTGGCCGGCGCCCCTGCACGCTTCCCCGGTGCAGGGCGCCTGCGCGACCGAGCTCTGCGCGGCCAGGCCGCCGTCGACCCTGGCGTCGTAGATGTCGACCAGTTCGTCGCGGTCCTGCCCGACGAGCTGCGACCGTGTGAAGATGAAGGCGTTGTCTCCGCTCGCGCCGGCGTCGGCGAAGTAGGAGGGCTGGGGGCTGGAGCCGCTCGAGAGCAGGTAGAGGCAGCCCCCGTTCTGGTCTTCCGTCGTGCAGGACCCCGAGCCCTTCGCCTCCCACTCGTAGACGTCCCTGACGCCGTTTGTGTCCTGGGGAAGGAGGGCGTCGGTCGACTCGAAGAAGACCCGGTTGCCGTCCGCCGAGAGGTTGCGGACGATGCGCTGGCCCGGGGCGTTTGGCGCCCCCACCAGTCCTTCGATACTGCGCAGCGTCGCGGGGCCGCTCGGCGGCCCGCCCTGCGGGTCGCAGGAGACGCAGGTCGGCGAGGGCTCGCCGAAGCGGTACAGGTAGAGCTCCGGCTGCCCTTCGTTTTCGTAGGAGGTCAGCTTCCGCTGCGACCTGAAGAGCAGCGTGCGGCCGTCTTCCGAAACGCGCGCGGTGTTTTCCGTCTGAGCAGATCCACCCGGGTAATCCATCGGCGCCCAGTCGTGCGCGTCGGAGCCGTCCTGTCCACCGCTGGCGTCAAGCTGGGCGATGAAGCGTATGGGTTCGCCTTCGTGCCACTCGTAGAGGTTGCAGATGCCGCTTATCCCGTATCCGTTTGGACCGTTGCAGTTACCCGGCGTGGCGCCCGAGGCGAGCACGCCGTTCGCGGCGAAGTAGACGTAGGAACCGTCGCGACTGGCGCCGACCAGGCCCCTGACTTCGGCGCCGAAGGGATCCGTTCCATCAGGCGTCAGGTCCGTCAAGGTCCCGGTGCCCGCGTCGAAGCGATAGAGGTCGTTGCCAGTGTCGCCGACGTTGCCGGCCCAGTAGATGTGAGCGCTGTCGATCGCTACGCCCTGCGGACCGTTCGCGCTGGTGATGAAAGACTGGTTGGGACTGGTGCCGTCGAGGTTGGCACGGCCGATCGTGCCCGCCCCGTGGGCGGGGGCGTTCGACCAGTACAGATGAGACGAATCGACGGCGATCCCGGGCGCCACGGCAGAGGCTGAAACCAGATAGGTAGCACCAGTGCCATCGAGGTTGGCTCGGAAGATATACCCATTTCCTTCATTGTTATAGGTCCAGTAGATGTAGGAGGAGTCGACCGCGACGCCCTGCGGGTTGCCTACGCTGATGAAGCTCTGGTTGGGACTGGTGCCGTCGAGGTTGGCGCGAGCGATCTTCTGGGTGCCGGCATTGGCCCAGTAGATGTAGGAGGAGTTGACCGCGATCCCCTGCGGATTGTTGGCGCCGGTGATGAAGCTCTGGTTGGGACCGGTGCCGTCGAGGTTGGCGCGGCCGATCGTGCCCGCGCCGTTGGCGCCGGAGGCGGCGTTGGTCCAGTAGATGTAGGAGCCGTCGACCGCCACCCCCTGCGGATTGTTGGCGCCGGTGATGAAATTGGGTTCGACACTGGTGCCGTCGAGCTTGGCGCGGCCGATCGTGCCCGCCCTCGGTTCGGCCCAGTAGATGTGGGAGCCGTCGACCGCCACGCCGGCGCCGCGCACCGGGATGAAGCTCTGGTTCGCGCCGGTGCCGTCGAGGTTGGCGCGGGCGATCGCGGGGCTGGGGCCGGTGGTGGCGTCGTTGGTCAACTCCTCGTGGCTCATGAAGAAGGCCGAGGAGCCGGTTGGCGTCGCTCCCACGAAGGCGGCGGGCTGCGGCCCGTCCGGGTCCGTTCCGCCGGGGCCGGTGCCGTTGGTCTTCTGCGAGGCGGAAACCTGGATGGTGCAGGCCATCGCGGGTTCCGTGCATTCACCCGATGAGAGGGCGCTCTGGGGCTGCGTGGGGTTGAGGCGCACGTAGAGCTTGCCGCTGCCCGCCGGGGTGAAGTAGAGGCGGCTGCCGCCTTCGGAGAGGACGTGCTGAGGTTCGGTGTAGTAGTGGAAACCCGCCCCCCCAGAGGTCAGAGAGCCGTTGGCGAACCAGTCGTAGGAGCCGGCGAAGGATTGCGCGGCCGGCAGCGTACCGTCGTTGAGGACGCTCGCCAGCCTGGTCGTGCCGGTCGCGCGGTCCCAGACGTAGACGCCGAGTTCGGGTTCGCGTGGATCGAGGTCCGAGGCTTCGCTTTCGAAGGCGACAACGCCGCCGCTCTTCGAGGCGGCCGCGTAGTTGAAGGCACTGAAGGCGTTACCGCCGGACAGCATGGGCTGGAGCGCCCAGGTGCCCGTGTCGCGGTCGTAGAGGGTTGTCGGCGTTTCGTAGAAGGCGTTGCGGAGGTAGACGTCGGAAAGCTCTTCGCTCCATCCCATCACGCTCCCCTTGACCCCGGTCGACGGAGGCGGCAGGAGGCCGCGGGTCTGCCAGACGCCTTCCGACCTCTGCGACATATAGGTGGGGAAGTCCTGCGCCCCTTCGCCGCCCGGGAAGGCCGAGTCGGTGAAGAAGGTGACGGCGCCGCCTTCGCGCGCCGCCTGGACGAGATTGATTTCGCCCTGCACGTCCGTGCCGTCCTTCTCCACGGGCGTCGCCTGCTCGTAGGCGCGGCAGTCGGGGAGGGCGGTCGAAGGACCCGTGCGGAGGGCTTCGTTGGGGCAGGCGGCGGACGCCTGTGCAGCGCCGATCCATCCGAGGGCCAGCCCAGCGCAGGCTAGGCAGATCGCCACGAGCGAGCGCGCACCCTTCCCTGCCTCGACCCGATTCGGACAATCCAGCCGCCATCCCCTCAGTGATCCCACGTGTCCCCTTCCCTTATCGCTTATTGCTGCTTTCTGTGTCTGCGAGCGGCGGCCACTGGAGCCGCCGCTCGCCTGCAACTCTTCTGTTACTGCTTGATGACTACAGGTACCTTATATAGCTCCCCAATCCTTACCGGCATTCGTCCCCGTGAGTTTGGTCTCGACACTTCCATTCATCCACGCGGAGCCCAGGAACCCCAGGTTGAGGCCTTTGCTGATGGCTTTGTCTTTTACGCATTGTTCCTGGATGGCTTTGCTGAATTCTTGTTGCTGTTCGACGGCTTGGACCCCAAGCGGGTTTACCGGTTTGCCGCAGGTTTCGCCTTCGACGGAATACGTCCCTGCGATCAGGCAGTTCGACAATGTGATTTTGACGAACGGTTTGCCCGATTGTGGCTGGAACACGTCGTAGGCGTATTTTTTCCCGCCTTCTTCCTTCGTGAACAGGTGCGTGTGCACTACTTCCGTACTGATCGGTTCCGTTACCGTGCAACCGCCCGATGCCGTGCATTTGGAGAAGTGCAAAATAGCTGAGTCCTTACCTTGCGTTGGTGCTGGTTCGTTCCAAATCTTGCCTTCTTGGGTTTCCAGCGTGCTGCAGGTAATGGTTACTGGACCTTCGAGCTTTATTGTGTTTCCGGCTTGCAGGTAGGATTCGACTGTGTAGGCGTTTGCTTCGCCTTCCGGCACCAGGACCTCTTTGTATTCTTTTGTCCCGCCTTCTTCTGTGCATTGCGCGTTGTTATGGGTGCCATTGCCTGCGCCGACGTTTTGGCAGACCTCCCAATTCGCGGCCTGAGCGGCTGCCGCGGACATCGCCGCGAAGGCGAGCATGGCCGTCACGGCCATCCCCAGGATTGTCAGTTTCCTTCTCATCTCTCCAATGCTCCTTTTCTCTATCGATGCGTTGCCGGCATCGGTTCTCCGAATCCACTCAGATCCCCGTACCGACTCCTGTCGCGCAGCGCTTTCGCGCCGCGCGGCAAGACTTTCCCCTGCCTCGCCGAGACGGCAAAGCTCAGGCCGAAAATGTTTCCTAGCCTTGATCCACGCAGGGTCGACGTCTGGGCGCTGTAGCCGCTGCCGCTCTCGACCCCCTTGGCCTGAGCGGGTTGAGCCCTGAGGATCCTCTGGGCCTGAGCGGGTTGAGCCCTGGGCGGCGAATTCACGACCGAGCCACCCGCCGCCACGTCGTCCGCGCCGAGGCCTGCTCGAAGCCGGCGCGCAGGAGGTTGCGGCAGCCCGGCGAGGGGCCGTCGGGCTCGGATCTTGCTATATCGCGAAGGCCGCCGCTCAAGTCCTCGGGCGAAAGGCGCGCGTCGAGCGGAACGCCTTGGTCGACGCCCTGTGAGGAGACGCCCACGAGCAGCGTCCCCTCCCCCGCCCCCGGCACCTCGCCGCTGGAGTGCGCCAAGCGTTTCGTTGACCGCCGTGCCGCTGAGCTGAGCTCAAAGGCGCTTACGGGGAGCCACGCCTCAACGGCGTGGCCCCCCGTATGATTTCAATGTCTTTGCAGAGGGTTCTCTGCCCAGACTGACTCAGCCTGCGATCTTCACCGTCCGCGTGCCTTCAAAGGTGACTTTGTCGGATGTTTCCAAGCCGGTCTGGCACCATACGCCACTGCCGATCTTCGATTCGAGGTAGGCTTGGCGCAGTTTTCCTTCCCATTCAAATTCATGGCCTGATTGCTGTTCGCCGCTTATCTGTATGAACACCAGTTCATTTTCGTGGACGAATTCGTTGAGCTTCACGAACGACCCGAGCACAGAGCCTCTTGTTTCGATCGTGGTAAAGCCACATGTAAATGTGGCTATCACTTCGCTTTCGGGACCCGGTTTCGCTGGCGGGAATGTGCCCTTGTAGAGCAGGTCGGAAACCACTTTTTTGCTTTCATCCACCCCGTAGACCAACTTGCTCTTCAATGGCCCAACTTTGATTTGACCTGTTTCCTGTCCCGCGCTAGTGCAGGACAAGATCGAGGATTTGCACCCGTGGAAAAGGATGGTCACTTCATCGTCCGTGGAATTTTCGATTTTCCCTTCGTTCGTGTCAGATTCACAAGTAATTTTTTCCCCTTGCGCATTTACAAGCGCACCGAGGCCACTCGTCGATTTGAAGCCAATCGGGAATTTTACTCCTGATTCCAACACGTATTCCGGCGATGCCGCCAAAGCCGAGGTGACACCGACGAACGCCATTGCGGCCGTGACCGCCAAAGCGGCGAGGCCGAGCATCTTCGCGTATCTCATTCTTCTGACTCCTTCCTGTCGTGATGTTGCCGACACCAGCGTTCCGAATCCGCTTCAGATGCCTGTGCCGGTTCCCTGTCGAGCGGCGCCGCTAAGGCGCCCTAGCAGAGTGATACCACGAAATAGAGAGGGAGATCAGAGTGATCGGATCGAGTTGAGCGCGGCGTTCCGTGCATGCAATCACCCGTGATCGACGCCGCAGCCCTGTCCCGCGCGGCCTCTTACCCGGTCTTTCCACGCCGCCACACCGTCCGCACCGAGGCCTGCTTGAAGCCGGCGCGCAGCAGGTTGCGGCAGCCCGGCGAGGGGCCGTCGGGCTCGTCCAGGGGCTCGGCCGTTTCGGCGACGAGCTGCGGGCAGCGCCTGGCGGCGTCGCGGATGCAGCGGTTGAGCAGGGCATGGTGGAAGCCCTGGCCGCGCGCCAGCCGATCGGTGGCGGCGAAGCCGAGCTGGGCGGCGGCTTCGGAGTGCACCAGCATCGCCGCGGCGGCGCAGGGGAAGCCGCGCTCGTCGAGCGCGAAGTAGCAACGCCAGGGCTCGCGGCCCGGCAGGCAGTCGAAGAGCCAGCCGGCGTGGGGGCTCATCCCGTAGCCCTCGCAGAGGATCTCGCCGAAGCCTTCGGTGAACCCGGTGAGCTCGATCACCTCGATCCCGCTCGGCAGGCCCGGCGGGGCGGACTCGCGCATGAAGCGGACCTGGCTCTCGGTGCGCTCGTAGCCCCGGTGGTTGAGGAGCTCTTCGGCGAGCGTCGCCTCGGGGCGCGAGGGGTCGAGCGGGACGCGGCAGTCGAGCCCCAGGTCCTCGATCCACTCCAGCGCCCCCTCGAGGTGGCCTTCGCTCACCGCTCCTTCCTCGGCGGCGCCGAGCAGGAGGTGGAGCAGCGGCTGCTCGGGATAGGCGGCGACCACGGTCGCCTGCAGGGGGCCGAAGAAGCGCATCTCGATGCCCTGCTCGATGACCGCGTCGAGCACCGGGGCGCGCAGGAAGTCGAGCCAGAGGTTGC
This sequence comes from uncultured Solirubrobacterales bacterium, assembly GCA_963696185.1. Classification (GTDB taxonomy): domain Bacteria; phylum Actinomycetota; class Thermoleophilia; order Solirubrobacterales; family 70-9; genus VRUE01. The sequence continues at coordinate 41,998 of OY968825.1, read as the reverse complement.
GCTCGAGCGCATCGAGCGCAGACGGCCCCTCCGCGAAGTCGATGCTCAGATAGAAGCCCTCGAAGTCCACGCCGCCTCCCTTCCCTCGATTGCCTGCTCCGCTCCTTTTACTCTAGGGAACCCAAAAGGTCTAGCTTGGGAACTGCCTAGGGAGAGGACTGCTTGGGGCGGAAGCACACCGCCAAGGTTGACATCGCCACCGCCGAGGTCTTCGAGGGCGCGCTGCCACGGCGTGCCGAGCGCCTTGTCCGGGAGTGGACGGAGCTGCACCGTGCAGAGCTCGAGGAAGACTGGACGCTTGCGCGAGTCCGCCGACCGCTCGCTAACATCGATCCACTGCCATGACGGTCAAGACCAAAACCATCCGCATCGTCGAGGCTCAGCCGCTTGAGGGCTTCAGGCTGCACCTGCGATTCAATGACGGTACCGAGCGTGTCGTGGAGCTCGAGGGCGAGCTTTGGGGCCCTGTCTTCGAGCCGCTCAGGGCCGATCCCGAGCTTTTCAAGAAAGTCAAGGTCGACGAGGAGCTGGGCACGGTCGTCTGGCCGAACGGCGCCGATATGGACCCCGACGTCCTCCACGGCTCCCGTGAGCCGGCCCGAGCCGACCAGCAGCCGATCGCCGACTTCAGGCCCGCTGCGGGCGCCAGGTCTGGCGTACCGAGGCCTGGCTAAAGCCGGCGCGCAGCAGGTTGCGGCAGCCGGCCGAGGGGCCGTCGCGGCGGCCCAGCGGCTCGCAGGTTTCGGCGAAGAGCGTCGGGCTGCGCTCGGCGGCGTCGAGGCAATGCCCGTTCTCGTCGAGGGCGAAGTAACAGCGCCAGGGGTAGCGCCCCGGCAGTCAAGCCTGCCGCCCCATGCCGCCACGGCGGGCGGCCAGAAGGGTGGCGACATCCTCCAAATCGCTATCGCGGCCGGACTCCCTCTTCAGGCGGATCAGGTCGTCGAAGCCGACGGCGCGAACCGTGATGCCCTCCACGACGGCCTCCACGGCGCGCGGGCGCATCTCTTCATAGGGGCGGCCCCCCGGGATCTCGCTTGGGTCGAAGAGGTCGAGGCCGCCCGCCGCCGTGCGCAGCGTGAAGTTGCCGCCGTTGAGCAGGTCCTCCGGGTCGCGAGGATCGATACCCAGGTGCTCCGCGTCGACTCCGAAGAGCTTTGCGTCGAGATCGCCCAGCGCGGCTGCCAGGCGCCGCATGTTCTGCGGGGTCCACTCGACGAGGATGTCCACGTCGCGGGTGTTGCGAACGTGGCCGTGGACGTTGACCGCGACGCCACCGATCGTCAGGTACTCGACCTCGTGACGCTGCAGCGCCTCGAAGATCCGCGCCGGATCCAGCGGGCCGCGGTCGAGCTCGGACGACGCGTCCTCGAGCATGCTCAGCCCTTGCGGGGGGTCAGCGGATGCAGCGGAGCGCGCGCCAGCCGGTCGCCGAAGCGCATCCACTCGAAGAGGCTCTCCAGGCGCTGGGAGGGGGTCAGCTGGGCCTCGGCGGCGAGATGTATGGGATCGGCCCGGCTGCCCGTCAGCTCGCGCAGCTCGACGGTGGGTTCGAAGCCGAGCGCCTCCAGGCAGGCGGCGAAGCGCTCGAAGGAGGGCGACTCGCGACCGTTCTCGATGCGACTGATCGACGGTGCCGCGATCCCGGTTCGGGTGGCGAGCCGGCGCTGCGAGACACCGGCGCGACGGCGGGCGTCTCGGAGGATCCGCCCGAGCACCGGCGCAACCGGCGCAGTGTCTTTCGTCCCGTCCATAACGGATACGTTAACACCTGAGTCCTGGATGCTCGAGCACCTCGACGCAATCCTTGCGACTATCGCCCGGCCTGACGCCCGCGAGGCCGATCCGTTCCCCGACCGCGAGCGCTTCTACCGGCGGGACCTGGATCCCGGGCGCTGGCTTCGGGTGGTCGTAGACTTCAATGCGCAGCCCGCGTTCGTGGTAACCGCGTTTGTCCAACACAACGCCACGCGGTCGACTACGACGAGGACGGCTGCGTGATCGGGATGGTCCTGCTCAACGTTCGTTGGACGCTGCGGCGCGACGGCGAGTTGCGGGTGACGCTTCCCGAGCACCCAGCTGTCGCCGACCAGCGTGAGCTGGAAGCGGTCCTCGGCTGAGGCGCAAAGATCAGCCGTCTCGGGGCGGTCGTGCGCCTTGGGCCTTCAGGCAGCGGCGCGGACGGCCACGTCCAGGGTGACGACGCGGTCGGGAGCGGCGGCGAGCAGGGATGGCCCATCCAGTCCTTCGATTTCCGCCGCACCAGGGCTATTCCTCGGTGCCATCAAATGAGCTGGTCAGGCCCTGGCGACCATTGGCAATCCAGAGCGCGAGGAGCGGATCGACGATCTCGAGCTCGTCGCCCCCACCCTGCACAAACCCCTCCTCAATCAACCGATCGCGAGCATCCCTAGCCGTCGACCGGGCCAGCTGTAAATCGTTGAGGACGCTCTTCCTCATGAGAAGGCCGGGGCCGCGCGCGATTGCCGCGAGGACTCGTCTCTCCGCATCTGCCAATCCGCTCCAGATGGAGTCGAGCTCATCCCTCAACTCCAGGTAAACGTCGCTCAACGCCTCCTGCCAGGCGCCCCCATCGCTCTCCTCGCCCGGAGCGGTCCTCTCCCAGAGAAAGTGCGCCAGCAGCATTGCGCGCTGGGGGTGGCCCCGAGCGGTGACGAGCAGAGGATCGAGGACATCCCCGATATCGCGGCCCGAGCGAGCGAAGTGGTCTCCTATGTACTCGCCGAGAGCGTCATCTGGGAGCGGTTCGAGGCGCACAGCGCGCGCCTGACCATAGAACGGTCTTGTGCGATCACCGAACAGACGGCGCATCATGCCGGGATGCGAGCCGGCGAAGATGTAGCTCGCTCCGGTCTCGTGCTGCTCCAGGCGACTCCGGATCAGGCCGTCGAGCGGGGGCTTCGTCAGAAGAATGTCCTGAAACTCATCAAAGACGACCAGGGTGGGCTTCCCCGTCCTCTCCATGATCTTGACCGGGAGATCGAGCAGCCAGCTAAGTCGCCGACCGATCTCGGTTTCGACTGTGGGCTCCAAGCCGATTCCCGTCTTCGGGACCTTGACGGTTGGACGAAACGTCCGAATGATTCCCACGACGAGGTTTCGCATGGCGCCATGCAGGCTCTTTCGGTAAGCGTCCTCAATCCGATCGGCGGCCTCGGTCACAGAAAGCAGTCCGTAGAAGTTGACGTAAACCGTGTTCATCCCGAGCTCATCCGCATTGGCGAGCACCCTCTTGAGGAGGGTTGTCTTGCCGTATCGGCGGGGAGCCGTGAGCCGACTGTTGTTGTTCGCCTCCACCAACCTGACCAGAAGCTGCAGATCTCGGCCCCGGTCGATCAGCTCATCCGCCGAAGCCGGCTTCGAGAAATTGAACGGATTGAGTTCCCCCGTTTCGGCCATTGCGGGAGAGTAGCGCAGGTGGCGGAATCTCCACCACTTGTTTGGCGGACTGACCGCCACTCTGACAGCGCGCTCAACCTGGGCCGAGCGCGGCGACGAGCTCCCTAGCCTGGCGCAGGATCGGCCCCCCCAGGTCGAGAATCAACCTCCCGTCGCCACGTCGTCCGCACCGAGGCCTGCTTGAAGCCGGCGCGCAGGAGGTTGCGGCAGCCCGGCGAGGGGCCGTCGGGCTCGTCCAGGGGCTCGGCCGTTTCGGCGACGAGCTTCGGGCAGCGCCTGGCGGCGTCGCGGATGCAGCGGTTGAGCAGGGCACTCGTGGGGGGTCGAGTGCCCGAACTGGGGTCGGTTGGTGACGAGGTAAATGTATAGGAAGTTTCCGTAATTTCCTAGAAAACGGCCTATACTTTACCGCCATGACTTCCCCGCTCGTTCAGCTTGGATCTTCCCGCACCCTGAGCCGTCGTGAGGCCGAGCTCGTCAGTTGGCTCGAGGTCGAGAGACCGAAGAGCATCAGCCTGGCGGAGATCTCGGACGCGCTCGACTGGCCGCGGAAGCGCGCCTACGACGTCGCCTCTCGCCTCGCCGGGAAGGGCTGGCTGCACCGAACCCGCGGCGGTCACTACGAACCGCTCCTGGGCGAGAGCGCTGGGATCTCGGTGCCCGACCCGTGGGTTGCCTTGACGAGCTGGAAGGTCCCCCACTACGTCGCGCTCGCCTCGGCGGCCTTTGAGCACAACCTCATCCCCGACCGTCCCGGCGCGGTGCAGATATGCGTTCCCGTCGGGAGCACGGAGCCGGCTGGCTGGCGGAACCTGGGGATCACGCTGGTGCCGAGGCGAGCGTTCCGGCTGGACGGCAGCCAGCTCACCCAGTCTCACGGCGTCACCGTCCGCCTCGCCGGGATCGAGTGCGTGCTTCTCGACAGCGCAACCATGCCCGGGCGCGTGGGCGGAGTCTTCGGGCTTGCGCGCATCGTCGAGCGCGGCAGCGAACGGGCCGACTGGCCGCGCTTCGTCGAGCTGGCGGCGAAGTCGAGTCGTGGAGTCGCGGCAGCTCGCCGAATCGCGGCGCTACTCGAGATCCTCGGCCGAGAGGTACCGCCGGCGCTGGCCGAGCTTGCCGGTGTCGGGAAGGACGCCTCGCCAATTCACCTCGGCAGCACCCGCGTCCACGGACGCCGGGGAGAGGTACTCCCTCGCTGGCGCGTGCAGCTCAACGTCAGTCCCGGGGCCCTGCGCGAGGAGGTAGGTCGCTGATGATCGCCCAGGCCTTCGTCCGCCAGTTCGCCGCAGGCCAGAAGATCGACCTCGACGTCGCCGACCAGGAGGTGGTCCTCCACTACGCCCTGGCGCGGCTGAACGAGATCGGCCTGGTGGGGTATCGGCCCGGTGAGCAGACGCCGGGACCGCTGCTCTTCAAGGGCGGCACCGCGCTACGCAAGTGCATCTTCGGCTCGACCGGGCGCTTCTCCCAGGACATCGATTTGGACGCCACCCACAAGAACGGCTTCGAGGAGGCGATCGAGGCAGCCTTCCAGCCCTCCCAGCCCTACTTCGGGATCGAGTTCTCCCTTCCCCGGTTTCGCTACTCCAGCAACGACAACTTCAGCGGCACCGTCGAGTACCGGCACGCCAACGGCGAGGGTGCCTTCGAGCTGCAGATCTCCTACCGCCTGGACCCGATCCTGGCACCCGTCGGCCTGACGCTTCAAGAGCAGTCCTATTTCGCGAAAGCAAGCGAGGAGTGCGGCGTGCCGCGCCTCTTCGGCGTCGACCCCTACGAGATGATCGGCGAGAAGATCATGGCCTGCAACCGCCGTCAGGGCGGCTCCAGCAAGGACGTCTATGACCTCGACCTCTGGGCCCAACGCCCTTTCGACCAGCGCCTCGTCCGGCGACTCGCAGTTCTCAAGGCCTGGACGGATCAACGCGGCCAGCCCAGCTATAACCCAGTGGAATTCCTGGCCGCAATCGAGCCGCAGAACTTCCGCTGGAGCGATATCTCAGGCCTGGTTCCCCGTGACCTTGCGAACAACCCCGAGCTGATCTGCGAAAGGGTGCGCACCCGCTTCCGCTTCCTGGCCGAGCTGGACGAGATTGAGAAAACGCTCCTCGACGACCAGGTCGCCCACCGCGAGCACCGCTTATTCGGACAGCTTCGGGACCAGGCCCGTGAGCTTGCCGCCGAGATCTCCCATTAGCTTCCGATGGCTTTAGAAATTTTGCTAAGACCCAGGTCTCGCCGGACGCCGAAGCGCGAGCTGGTTGTCGCGGTTTGAGTTGACTCATCCCGCCTCCCGCCGCCACGTCGTCCGCACCGAGGCCTGCTTGAAGCCGGCGCGCAGCAGGTTGCGGCAGCCCGGCGAGGGGCCGTCGGGCTCGTCCAGGGGCTCGGCCGTTTCGGCGACGAGCTGCGGGCAGCGCCTGGCGGCGTCGCGGATGCAGCGGTTGAGCAGGGCATGGTGGAAGCCCTGGCCGCGCGCCAGCCGATCGGTGGCGGCGAAGCCGAGCTGGGCGGCGGCTTCGGAGTGCACCAGCATCGCCGCGGCGGCGCAGGGGAAGCCGCGCTCATCCAGCGCGAAGTAGCAGCGCCAGGACTCGCGGCCGGGCAGGCAGTCGAAGAGCCAGCCGGCGTGGGGGCTCATCCCGTAGCCCTCGCAGAGGATCTCGCCGAAGCCTTCGGTGAACCCGGTGAGCTCGATCACCTCGATCCCGCTCGGCAGGCCCGGCGGGGCGGACTCGCGCATGAAGCGGACCTGGCTCTCGGTGCGCTCGTAGCCGCGGTGGTTGAGGAGCTCTTCGGCGAGCGTCGCCTCGGGGCGCGAGGGGTCGAGCGGGACGCGGCAGTCGAGCCCCAGGTCCTCGATCCACTCCAGCGCCCCCTCGAGGTGGCCTTCGCTCACCGCTCCGGGCTCGGCGGCGCCGAGCAGGAGGTGGAGCAGCGGCTCCTCGGGCAGCGCGGCGACGACCGTCGCCTGCAGGGGGCCGAAGAAGCGCATCTCGATGCCCTGCTCGATGACCGCGTCGAGCACCGGGGCGCGCAGGAAGTCGAGCCAGAGGTTGCGCTCGAGCGCATCGAGCGCAGAGGGCCCCTCCGCGAAGTCGATGCTCAGATAGAAGCCCTCGAAGTCCACGCCGCCTCCCTTCCCTCGATTGCCTGCTCCGCTTCTTTTACTCTAGGGAACCCAAAAGGTCTAGTTGGGGAACTGCCTAGGGAGAGGACTGCTTGGGGCGGAAGCACACCGCCAAGGTTGACATCGCCACCGCCGAGGTCTTCGAGGGCGCGCTGCCACGGCGTGCCGAGCGCCTTGTCCGGGAGTGGACGGAGCTGCACCGTGCAGAGCTCGAGGAAGACTGGACGCTTGCGCGAGTCCGCCGACCGCTCGCTAACATCGATCCACTGCCGTGACGGTCAAGACCAAAACCATCCGCATCGTCGAGGCTCAGCCGCTTGAGGGTTTCAGGCTGCACCTGCGGTTCAACGACGGCACCGAGCGTGTCGTGGACCTCGAGGGCGAGCTTTGGGGCCCTGTCTTCGAGCCGCTCAGGGCCGATCCCGAGCTTTTCAGGAAGGTCAAGGTCGACGAGCAGCTGGGCACGGTTGTTTGGCCGAATGGCGCTGACATGGACCCCGACGTCCTCCACGGCTCCCGCGAGCCGGCCTGAGCCGACCAGCGGCCTCAGGCTCCCTACCCCCGCCGTGGGCGCCAGGTGTGGCGCACCGACGCCTGGCTGAAGCCGGCGCGCAGGAGGTTGCGGCAGCCGGCCGAGGGGCCGTCGCGGCGGCCCAGCGGCTCGCAGGTTTCGGCGAAGAGGGTCGGGCTGTGCTCGGCGGCGTCGAGGATGCAGCGGTGTAGGAGCGCCGTGTGGAAGCCCTTGCCGCGGGCCGACTTCGCGGTGGCCGCGAAGCCGAGGTGGGTGGCGGTTTCCCAGTGGATCATCATCGCAGCGTTGCGGCTGAACCTCATCTGGCTCTCGGTGGGCGCGTAGCCCCACTGGTTGAGCAGCTCTTCGGCGGCGCCGGCTTCAGGCCGCTCGGGGTCGATCGGGACGCGGCAGTCGAGGCCCAGGGAGTCGATCCACTCGAGCGCCTGGGCGAGGTGGCCCTCCGTCGCCGCGCCGGGCTCGGCGGCGCTCAGCAGCAGGTTCAGCAGCGGCCCCTCGGGCAGGGCGGCGACGACGGTCGCCTGAAGCGGGCCATACCAGCGCGTCTCGATGCCGTCCACGGCGACCGCGTCGAGCACCGGGGCGCGCCAGAGGTCGAGCCAGAAGTCGCGCTCGACCGCGTCGAGGATCGCCGCGCCGGTGGCGCCGCGGGGGTTCAGGTCGAAGCCGTCGAAGTCCACGATCCCGCCTCGAAGTCGGAGCTTCCCTCCTTCACCGGAGTGATTGTGGGGTACGGGGCTGGTTTAGTCAAGGAAATTCTCGACGGGCTATGCCGTTGCGATCGACTGGAGCGATCCGAAGACCTGATCTATGCAGTCGGTCTGGCCGCACTGATGGAGTTCGAGTCGGTTTGGTTGGCGCCGGCGGGCACACTCCCGTAGGCAGGGGGCGCCTTGAACCTCAGGCAGCGGCGCGGACGGCCACGTCCATGGTGACGACGCGGTTGGGAGCGGCAAGGGCCGCCTGGGCGGCGGCGAGCAGGGCCTCCGCGTCGAGGCGGTAGCGCCCGGCGGCGACCCGCAAGGGCTCGTCGATACCCAGGTCGGGATAGAGAAGCTGCAACTCGACCGGCTGACCGCTGTGGAGAGCCACGACCGCGCGTTCATGCACCTGATCCGCCTGCTCGGCGTGTCGCACCGGAGCAAGCGCGATCGAGATCGCGTTGGCCTCGCTGTCATAGTCGGCGCGCATTTCAGTCATCCGGAAAGGTAGTGATGACGAAGTCGGGATCGTCGTCGGCGACGATCACAATGATCGCACGGCCGCCGCCCTCCGGCCCGGCAATCCGCAGATTGCCTTTGTCGTCGACACCTGCGTGCGACGGGTTTGCCAGAGCGGACTCGACGTCGGTCGACAGGATCTCGTAAAGCCTCATCTCGTTCTTCGCATGCCGGCTGAAGCGCACATGCATCTAAGGCCTGGCCGGCAGAAGTTCTCCCCCCTACCCCCGCCGCGGGCGCCAGGTCTGGCGCTCCGATGCCCGCCGGAAGCCGGCGCGCGCAGGAGGTTGCGGCAGCCCGGCGAGCGGGACGCGACAATCGAGGCCGAGGGGTCGATCCACGCGAGCGCCTGGACCCAGGCGGGGCTTAAGCGCAGTCTTTAGCCGTTTTTCACATGTTACGCGCGACTGTTCTACCATCAAGCCAGGGATGGCCTCTACTAAGCGCACTTTCTCGCTCGAACGGCAGCCCGAGATCTTCGCCAGCACGACGGAGAGGTCTGCCGCCGTCAGACGTGCCGTGGCGGCGGGGAAGGCACGTAAGGTTGCCGGCCGTCTCTATACCCGAAACATGGACGACCCGCTCGAGCAGGTCGTCCGCCGCAACTGGTCTCGAATTGCTGCTCATTACTTCCCGGGCGCCGTGGTAGTCGACCGCAGCGCGTTCGAGGCGCGACCGTCGGCCGATGGCTCGCTCTTTCTCGATGCCGGCCCCGACTACGCCGGACGTCGACCTCTTCGCCTACCCGGCCTCACCCTGCGCCCACGCCGGGGGCCGGGGCCGGCTCCCGGAGACATGCCTCACCTGGACGGCCTTCACTTCTCGAGCCGCCCCAGGGCCATGCTCGACAACATTCGTCCCTCACGCTCCCGCGGAGGCGCCGCCCGCACTCTCGCCGCGGCAGAGATCGAGGAGGAGCTGACCCGAACCGCAGCCCGGCGCGGAACCAGTGCGCTCAACGAACTTCGAGATCAGGCGCGCGACCTCGCCGGCCCGCTGGGCGCCGGCGACGAGATGGCAGCGCTTGACGAGCTGATCGGAGCGATTCTCGGCACGGGGAACGCGCCGCTGACCACCCCTGCGGCTCGCGCCTCACATGTCGGACTCGGCTTCGACGCGCGCCGCGTCGAGCTGTTCGAGATGCTCCAGGCCGCCTTGCTGAGGGAGGCACTCGAGGGTCGCGAGGACCAGCCCGCGTCGTTCCCCGCCCTCTCGTTCATCGAGGCCTACTTCTCCAACTGGATCGAGGGCACGGAGTTCGAGCTGCGGGAGGCCGAGCAGATCGTCTTCGAGCGCGCGGTGCCCGAGGGGCGAGTCGAGGATGCTCACGACATCATCGGAACCTTCGACCTGGTCAACGACCCCTTGAAGCGAAAACAGCTCCCCGACGGCCCCGACGGCTTGCTCGACCTGCTCCGCTCCCACCATTTGCTGATGTTGGAGCGGCGTCCGCAGGCCAATCCCGGCGCGTTCAAGACGCGCGTGAACCGCGCCGGGGGCACCACGTTCGTCCATCCGGACCTGGTCGTCGGCACCCTGCGCGAGGGGTACCGCTTCTACGAGACGCTGCCCTCGGGATTGAGCCAGGCCATCTTCCTCATGTTCCTCGTGTCCGAGGTTCACCCGTTCGCCGACGGGAACGGCCGCGTCGGCCGGGTCTTGATGAACGCAGCGTTGAGCACAGCCGGGGAGCAGCGCATCGTGATCCCAATCGTCTACCGCGACGATTACCTGCAGGGGCTGCGCGCGCTATCGCGCAACGGCGACCCGAAGCCGCTGATTCGCGTCCTCGATTACGCCCAGGGCTATTCCGCTGCGATCGACTGGAGCGACCTGAAGACGGCTGAGCGCATGCTCGAGGAGACCAACGCGTTTGTCCCATCCGATGCCGCCGAGGAGCGCGGCGTGCGCCTCCAGCTTCCCGCGTAGGCTCCCGGCGCCCTGACGATCGTGGAGCCATCCGCCTCCTTAGCGATTCCAGCCTGGGCGTCTGCCATATTTATGGCATGCGAACGACGCTCGACATCGACGATCGCCTCATGGAGGCTCTGATGGCCCGCCACCCCGGTGAGAGCAAGACCAAGGCGGTGGAGGCCGCGATCGAGGAGCACGTTCGCCGCGGCGCGGTCGACTGGCTGCTCGAAAACGCCGGCGGGATCGAGATAGAGGACGTCTCGGCGGAGATGCGCGCAATCGATCGGCGGATTTGAGTGGTGTTGCCGGACACCTCTGTCTGGGTCGACTTCGCCCGCCGCGGAGCGCGGGGCGAGGCGGCCGGTCTGCGCGCCCTGCTCGACGAGGGCGAGGTGGCGACCTGCGGATCGGTCGCGGCGGAGCTGCTTGCCGGCGCCGAGGGAGAGGTTGCCGAGCGCATGTGGGAAACCCTGTCCTCGCTGCCATGGGCAGGGCTGAGTTCCCAGGGATGGCGTCAGGCAGGGGAAACCGCTCGGCGCCTGCGCCAGAGCGGAGAGACCTTGCCGCTCACAGACATCGCAATCGCCGTCTCCGCCGCCCGCGCCGGGCATGCGGTCTGGAGCTTCGATGGCGACTTCGAGCGCATCCGCAGCGTCCTCGACACGCTGGAGCTCTACCGGCCTGACCCGACCGGCAATCGCTGATCGGCGCCGCCGAGCACGCGATGCACGCGCTCGCCGCTGCAGCCGCCGTGAAGGCCTCTTCCCATTCGAACTTCTGCTTGCCGATCAGGCGAGGTCGCTTGCCGGGATCAGGCGGACGTCATCGCGCTCCACCGCCAGCTCGAGCAGCCGCGCCGAGAAGGCGACGCGGTCGAAGAAGTACATCGGCGCGCTCGGCGCCTGCAGCTCCTCTCTGATGACCTCGAGCTTGGCGAGCTCGTCGGCGCCATGGGCGCGACTCTCGCCGCCGGGGCCGGGCCACTTGCAGGACCCGACCGCCAGCACCCTCCCCGCCTCGTCGACCGCCACCGCGTCGGCCTCGTAGTGGCGGCTTCGGGGCCTCCCCCCCTCGCGCCTGCGAACCGTCCGCACCGAGGCCTGCTTGAAGCCGGCGCGCAGGAGGTTGCGGCAGCCCGGCGAGGGGCCGTCGGGGCTCCTCCAGGGACCACGGAGCGGTTCTATCTTTGCGAAGTCGTTGCTGATTTGTTTGCCTGTGTGCACCACCCGGCACATGGGCCACAGTAGCGTCGCCTGGCATGGCGACGCACAATGAGGGCATCCTGCGCGGCGGCGAGATCCTCCGAGAGACGGAGGACTCGACCGGGGATCGCGTGGTGCTGCTCAGCCGGGTCTGGCACGGCAAGATCGTGGTCGACCACCCCGAGATGGCACCGTTCATCGAGGAGGTGCTCCGAGCAGCCCAGGCCCCCGATCATGCCGAGCCCGATCCAGTTCAGCGGGGCCGGATCCGCTACTACTCGCGCGGCGTCGGCCCAAGCGCTTGGCTGGTCGTGGTCGTAAGCTATGAGCAGAAGCCGGCACGGATCGTGTCTGCTTTTGCCAACCGAAAGGATCCGCCGACATGGAGCGCGTGAGCATCAGGATCGGCCCGGTCGTCTTCGACCACGCCGACTACGACTCCGAGCAGGACATCCTCTACCTGCACGTCGGCAAACCGGAGGAGGGCGAGGGCGAGGAGACACCCGAGGGCCACGTAGTCCGTTATGCCCCGGGCACGAATCGCATCGTCGGGATGACGATGATGAACCCGCGCCTCATTCTCGAGCGTGACGGCCATCTCACCGTGACGGTTCCCGAGACGATCGAGACGACCGCCGAGGACCTGGCACCCGCCCTGGCCGCGGCCTGACTCCTTGCAGGTTAGACCGGCTATGCCGGGGTTATGCGGTACGCGTCGAAGACCGAGTCGCGTTGCGCAGGCGGGAGATGCACTGCTCGAGCCCGAGGTCACCTCCTGACCCTCATCGCTGGTTTCGGTGACGCGCTCACCCTTCGATCTTGACTTCCCGGGTGCCTTCCCCGGGTGCCTTCAAGCGTGATCGCGTCGGTGGTTTCCACGCCGGTCTGTTCAAACGAAACGTTGTGAGAGTGGTCGTGCTGTGATTGAAGGCTTCGGCAAGTTCTGCTGATCCGAAGGTTCTTGCCCTAAAGTTAGGACATGCGCAAAGCATCCGAACCTTCTGACGAGGTTCCCCCGATGAGAAGGGGGAGCCGCGGAACCCCTTCGGGGACGGCAACGGCCGGGTCGGGCGCTGTCTGATCCACGTTCTGTTTCGTCGCCGAGGGATCGCACCACGCTATGTGCCGCCGGTCAGCCTGGTCTTCGGCGCTAACAAAGACGCCTACATCGCCGGACTCGAGAACTTCCGTGACGACCGTATCGACGATTGGACCGCGCAGTTCGCTCGAGCCGTCGAGATGTCAGCCGCCAGTGCCGAGCAGTTCTCTCGCCGTGTCAACGAACTGCAGACCGAGTGGTTGGAGAAGGCAGGCCCCCTGCGCAAGGACGCCGCTGCACGAGCGATCATCGGGAACCTGCCGTCGTTTCCATTCATGACGACGAAAGTCGTTCAGGATCTGACGGGGCGTTCCGACGTCGCCGCCCTTCGGGGTCTTGATCGGCTCGAGAAGGCCGAGATCCTCACCCGCCATCGCAATCGGCGCAAGGGAGACTCCTGGGAGGCGAAGGAGCTGCTCGCTCTGCTCGATGAGTTCGAGCATGCGGTGAGGGTGCCCGGCTAGACCGGCTATGCCGTCGGGGTTATCCGGTACGCGTCGAAGACCGAGTCGACGTTGCGGAGGCGGGAGATGCACTGCTTGAGCTGCTCGGTGTCGCCGACCTCGACCACGAAGCGGTTCTTCACCATCGGGTGCCTGGTCATGCAGGACGCCCCGAGGATGTTGATCCCCGCCTCGGCGAAGGTGCGGGAGAGGTCCTCGAGCAGGCGGGTGCGGTCGTAGGCGTCGACCTGGAGCTCGACCCGGTAGGAGGACTCGTTCTCGCCGTCCCAGCTGACGTCGACGAACCTTTCCGGCGCCTTCCTCAGCGCCTTCACGTTGCGGCAGTCGCTGCGGTGGATCGTGATCCCCCGGCCCAGCGAGACGTAGCCGGCGATCGCGTCGCCGGGCACCGGGCGGCAGCACTTGGCGAGCCGCACCGCGACCTTGTCGGCGCCCTTGACGCGGATTCCGTAGTCGGAGGCGTCCTTGGTGCGCCGCGCCTTGTCCTCGTGCGCCTCGGCGAAGCCGGCCGGCTCGTGCTCCTCGACCGCCTCGCCGGCCTTCAGTCGCTGCATCAGCTTGTTGGCGACGGTCTTCGTCGAGAGCTTGCCCTGGCCCAGCGAGATGTAGAACTCGCTCGCCTTGCGGAAGCCCATCTCGCGGATCACGTCGGCGAGCAGCGGTGACATCGCCAGCTTCTGCATCGGCAGGCCGCGCTTGCGCAGGGCGTCCTCGAGCGCCTCGCGGCCGTGCTTCTCGGCGTCGTCGCGGCGCTCCTCCTTGAACCAGGCGCGGATCTTGTTGCGCGCCCGGCTCGTCCGCACCAGCTTCAGCCAGTCGCGCGAGGGGCCGCGCTTCTGCTTCGCGGTCAGCACCTCGACGATGTCGCCGGAGCGCAGCTGGTAGTGCAGCGGCACGATCGAGCCGTTGACCTTGGCGCCGACGCAGCGGTGGCCGACGTCGGTGTGGACGGCGTAGGCGAAGTCGAGCGGGGTCGAGCCGGCGGAGAGGCTCAGCACCTCGCCCTTCGGGGTGAAGACGAAGACCTCGTCCTCGAACAGGTCGACCTTCAGCGACTCGAGGAACTCGGCCGGGTCCTGCTCGCCCTCCGCCTCGACCAGCTGCCGCAGCCAGGTCATCTTCTCGCGCTGCGGGTCGGCCGCGCCGCCCTCCTTGTAGGCGACGTGGGCGGCGATCCCGTACTCGGCCAGCTTGTGCATGTCGGCGGTGCGGATCTGGATCTCGAGCGGCTTGCCTTCGGGCCCGATCACCGTCGTGTGCAGCGCCTGGTACATGTTTGCCTTCGGCATCGCGACGAAGTCCTTGAAGCGCCCGGGCAGCGGCTTCCAGATCGAGTGGATGACGCCAACCGCCCCGTAGCAGTCCTTGACCGAGCCGACGATCACCCGCATCGCGGTGAGGTCGAAGATCTCGTTGAACTCGCGCCCCTTCTTGGTCATCTTCGTGTAGATCGAGTAGAAGTGCTTGGCGCGGCCGGAGATCTCGGCCTCGATCCCGACCTTCTTCAGCTCCGCCGCGAGGAAGCCCCCCGCCTCGCTGACGTAGACCTCGCGCTCGTCGCGCTGCTGGGCGACCAGCTGTTTGATCTCCTTGTACTTGCGCGGGTGCAGGGTCGCGAAGGCGAGGTCCTCCAGCTCCCATTTGATCGCGTGGATGCCGAGCCGGTGGGCGAGCGGCGCGTAGATCTCGAGCGTCTCGCGCGCCTTGGTCAGCTGCTTCTGCTTCGGCAGGGCGCCGAGCGTGCGCATGTTGTGGAGGCGGTCGGCCAGCTTGATCAGGATCACCCTGACGTCGGTGGCCATCGCCACCATCATCTTGCGGTAGTTCTCGGCCTGCCGCTCGTCGCGGCTCTCGAAGGTGATCCCGGTCAGCTTGGTGACGCCGTCGACGAGCTGGGCGACCCCCTCGCCGAACGCCTCGCGGATCTCGTCGAGGCTGGCGCTGGTGTCCTCGACCGTGTCGTGGAGGAGGGCGGCGCAGAGCGTCTCGGTGTCGAGCCGCAGGCGGGCGCAGATCTGGGCGACGCCGACCGGGTGGGTGATGAACTCGTCGCCGGAGCGGCGCAGCTGGTCGGCGTGGCGCTCGCAGGCGAACTCGAAGGCGCGGGTCACCGCGTCGCGGTCGATCGGCTCGGCGTGGGGTGGCGCCTCACCGTTGCCGGCGGCGCTCCGCGCGGGCGCAGCGTCGAACTCCTCGACCACCGCGAAGAGGTCGTCGAGGAGCTCCTTGTGCTCTAGGGATGTCTGCGTCGTTCGAGGTATCGCCGGCCCTCCTCGTAGCGGGCGCCGTAGGCGCGGAACGCGGCGGAGCGCTCCAGATCGGTGCCCTCTGAGGATACGACCCCGACCGCGCCGTCACCGCCCCGCGGCCGGCCGCGCACGAGGCCCAGCTCCTCGAGCACGCGGAAGCAGCGCGCCGCGGCCTCCGGGCCGCGCGGCCGGGGGCCGCTCCCGCGCAGCGCCTCCAGCAGCCCCTCGCCGCTCGCCTCCCCGGCCTCCCGCAGGTCCCTGAAGAGGGCGATCAGCGCCGCCCGCCGGGCCGTCCGGCGGGCCAGCGTCGCGAGCGCGAAGCGCCACTCGGCCTCGCCCCAGGCCGGGTGGAGGTAACCGCCGCCCGCCGCGGGCCTGGCGGCGAGCCGTTCGAGGTGGGCGAAGGCGGGCGGGTCGACGAGGACGACGTGCTCGAAGTTCGCCGCCAGCTCCGGCTCCCCCTCCAGCGCCGTGTGCTCCACCGCCTCCAGCCCCGGCCTCGCCAGGGTCGCGCGGCGGGGGGCGGCGGCGACCAGGGCGAGGACGCTCTCGCCGCTGGAAGCCAGCTCGGCGACCACCGCGGCCGGCGAGCCGGCGGCGCGGACGACCTGCCGCTCGCCCTCCTCCCCGCTGGCTGCCTCGGCCGGGGGCCAGGCGTCGGGGTCGGTCTCCAGCTCGGCCTCGAAGCGCCGCCACCACTCGCCGTCGGCCTCCCCGCCCCCGTCCTCCTCCAGCGGCGCGTGCGGGTACAGCTCGCGCAGCACGACGCGGGGCTCGACCGAGCCGTTCCAGCGGTTGACCTCGAGCCGCACCGCGGCGTCGACCGGCTCCTCCTCGCCGACCCCGAGCCGGGCGCGCCCGAAGGCGACCCCGAGCGCCCGGTGGGCGCCGCTGTGGAGGCTGAAGCGCGCGTGCTTCCCTTCCCCCATCGCCCGCACGTCGCGCACCCTGGCCGCGGGCACGAGCAGCCGCACGCCGGGGTTGCCCATCCCGAACGGGGCGAGGCGCCCCAGCTCCTCGGCGAGGTCGAGGCCAAGCCAGGCGCCGCCGACCATCGCGTCGATCCGCTCGGTGCGCACCAGGTCCTCCGGCCCGAGCACCGAGGCGGCGTGGGCGGCGAACGCCTCGCGGAAGGCGTCGAGGGCGGCGGCGCGCAGCTCCAGCCCGGCGGCGGCGCGGTGGCCGCCGAAGCCCTCGAGGTGCTCGGCGCAGGCCTCGAGGCCGGCCAGCAGGTCGAAGCCGGGGATGCTGCGGCCCGAGCCGCGCCCGCCGCCCCGCTCGTCGAGCGAGACGACGACGACCGGGCGGTGATGGCGCTCGGCCAGCCGCGAGGCGACGAGCCCGACCACGCCCGGGTGCCAGCCGCGGCCGGCGAGCACCAGGCCGGGGGCCTCGCGCAGCCGCTCGGGCAGCTCGCGCCGCGCCGCCTCGGCGGCCTCCTCCACCTGCCGCTCCGCGGCGCGCCGCTCGCCGTTGGCGCGGCTCAGCTCGGCGGCGATCTCCTCCGCCCGCGCCGCGTCGTCGGTGAGGAACAGCTCGACCCCGGCGTCGGCCCGGTAGAGGCGGCCCGCGGCGTTGACCCGCGGCGCCAGGCGGAAGGCGAGGTCGCCCTCGTCGAGCCGGTCGGGCTCGCAGCCGGCCGCCGCGAGCAGCGCCCGCATCCCGGGCCGGCGGGCCCGCCTGATCTCATCCAGCCCGCGCCGCACCAGCGAGCGGTTCTCGCCGAGCAGGGGGACGACGTCGGCGACCGTCGCCAGCGCCACCAGGTCGAGGTCCCGCTCGGGGCCGGGGCCGCGGGCCGCCTCGCGCAGCGCGCAGGCGAGCTTCCAGGCGACCGCCGTCCCGCACAGCTCGGCGAACGGGTAGCCGTCGAGGGCCGGGTGAAGGAGCGGGCAGTCGGGCAGCTCGGCCGCCGGCTGGTGGTGGTCGGTGACGACGACCTCCATCCCCAGCGAGCGGGCCAGGGCCACCTCCTCGACCGCGGTGACGCCGCAGTCGACGGTGACGATCAGCGAGGTGCCGCGCTCCGCCAGCCGCCTCACGTTGGCGGCGCCGAGCCCGTAGCCGTCGGCGATCCGGTCCGGGATCAGCCAGTCGCAATCGGCGCCCAGCTCGCGCAGGGCGCCGACCAGGATCGTCGTCGCGCAGACCCCGTCGACGTCGAAGTCGCCGTGGACGGTGATCCGCCGCCGCTCGCGCAGCGCCGCCAGGACTTGCTCGACGACCGCCCCCATCGACCCGAACGCCGCCGGCGGGTGCGCCTCGTCGGCCTCGAGGAAGGCCCGCGCCGCCTCGGCGGTGCGGTAGCCGCGCCGCACCAGGACGATCGCGACCGGCTCGCTCAGCCCCAGCTCCTCGGCGAGCTGCCGCGCCTCGCGGTAGGAGTAGGGGTCTGCCCGATAGGCGTTGACAGTTGCCTCCACGCAGTCAAGTTAGGAGGCGGCCGGGACGGATTCCGCCGCCTCGACAAGCGCAAGATGCAGGAAGCCGCGACGTGAACAGTTGGGGCGGGCGGTATGACAGCAGCGTGGCGTACACTTGCCACATGGCTACGACCAAGACCGCGCGGGTCCACCTGCGGATCGCCGCCGAGGACAAGGCGCTGTTCGAGCGGGCTAGCTCGCAGCGCGAGGAGTCGATGACCGAGTTCCTGGTCGAGAGCGGGCGCGAGCGAGCCGAGCGACTGCTCGCCGACCGCACCCACTTCGTCCTCAACGACGCCGACTGGCGGGCCTTCACCGCGGCGCTTGACCGCCCTGCCAAGGTTCGTCCGGAGCTGGCTAAATTGTTCGCTCGTCCCCGCCCCGAGTAGGCGGAGGAGCGGTGGCGCGCTTCGGCGACCCCGAGCTGCTGGGGCCAGAGCACTCCCTGGGAGATTTCGAGTGCGGGATCGCCTCGTTGAGCAGTTGGCTTCGCGAGCACGCCCGCAGCGCCGCCGCAGCCGGATCGGCGCGCACCTACGTCTTGGAGGACGCTGAGCAAGGCCGGGTAGTCGGCTACCACGCTCTCTGCTCCGCTTCGGTCAGCCAGCGTGAGGCGAGCGCCCGTGTGCGGCGGGGAATGCCCCGCCACTCGATCCCGGCCGTCCTACTGGCTCGGCTGGCCGTCGATCGCAGCGTGCAGGGACGCGGGCTCGGGGCGTTCCTGTTGCGAGACGCGATAGTGCGCTCACTGGCGGTGGCGGCGCAGGTTGGGGTTCGCGCGATGCTGGTCCATGCGCTCGACGAGGGCGCCCGCGACTTCTACCTGCACCATGGATTCGAACCCTCCCCCACCGACCCGCTGAACCTGCAGCTGATCGTGAAGGACATGCGGTTATGAGCGCGCTGCCTGAGTGCGGCCGAGCACCGTGGAGCGCTTTCCAGAGCGGTTTCGCAGAATTGAGATCGCCTGAGATCGGCCCGAATCCGTGGGGCAGGTTGCCCCACCTGTTGCCTCAGGTGGCTCGCCGAGCTACACCGAGGAGGCCGCCACAACCGAGACATCGTCGTGGGCGATTGCGCCGCACTTCTGCGCCCGGGCGGTCACGAGCGCCGGCTTTCGACTCGCCGGTGCAACGTCGAGGACGAACTCGATCCCGAGCCGCCTCACGGCGTTGATGATCGTGTCGACCTCCGGGTTGTGCTCTCCGGACTCGAGCTTGACAACGCGCGGCTGGGAAACACCGAGCTTCTGCGCCAATGCCCGCTGGCTCAGCTTGTGCTCGGCGCGATAGCGCAACAGGGTCGCCGCGAACTCACGGGCCGGTGCGAGCCTCTGCCACTCGGCTCGGAAGCTGGGGTCAGCGAGCTGCTCCTCGGCCACGAGCGCATCGAAAGTCTTTTTAGAAGCTGCCATCGAGTCTCCTTTTGCTGCGCACATGATAACAGCTCTATTATCAAACTCAACGGTGTCGGCCAAGACGGTCGCTTGCCGCCGCAACCGCTCGGTTGAAGTCCTTCTTCTTCGCAGCAACTGCGAGCACCACGAAGCGCAGCCCAAGCCGCGCGTAGATCGGCCGAACCTCACAGGCCCCCTGTTTCGGGCGCAGCTCGAACAGGTCCACCTCGCCCTTCAGCGACTTCATGTGAGGCGAGGGCAGGTCCGGCCCAACGTCCTTCAGCTTCTGCACCACGTTGAAGACCGCCTTGCGATCCCCGCGCGACTTCACGTCCTCGAAGTCGATAACCGCGTCGCTGTCGAAGTCCACGATCCAGGTTCTCGGCTGCTTGCCCACCCACGCGACCCTAGCCTCGACTTCGGACTCAACTTTTTGTCGTCAGCCTGATCGGCGGGTATCGACACCCCTCGTTCGTTAGTTCGTCTGGTGCTGTGGCTTGTCTTTAAGCACAGCGTGGAAGAATTTGCCCGGAGACTGCTCGGGGTCGGTCAGTTGCTCCCACTCTTCAGGCGGGCAGTATTCGTAGGCCCACTCGGCGCCGTCCTTGTAGCGAAGGTGGATCACCTCGGCCTCAGCGTCGTAGGCGGCAGCAGCGATGAAACTCGAATCGAGCTCGATCCAATCAAGCATTGTCGCCTCCGTCGGCACCTCGCCAGGAAGCAAGGACCGAGGCCACCTCGGGCAGGCGCGGTTCCTTGCGCCAGGCGTCCAGCGAGGGATCCTCGGCCATCGGAGCCGGGTCGGGACAATCGATCAGTGCCCGAACAGGCAGGATCAGCGCCTCGCCACTGATCAATGCCTCGCCGGTGCGCAGTGAAGGCAGCACCTCCGCGAGGCCAGCAATGTTGTCGGGCAGCGCCGCCTTGATCTTCCCCTGATCGGAGGAGTTAGTGAGGCGCAGCGAGATCAGGGTCCCGCACTGGGCGAGGGCGGTATCGGGCAACTCGGAGGGGCGCTGGGTGACCAAGAAGAGGCCGACCCCGTACTTGCGCCCCTCGCGGGCGATCCGGTTGGCCGCCTCGCGGGAGAGCTGGTTAGCACCCTCGCTGAGGTAGCGATGGGCCTCCTCGAGCACGATCAGGACCGGGCTCGGCCGCCCGATCCCCTCCACCTCGGGCGGGGTACGAACCGCGACTTCGAAGAGCAGGTTGATCACCACCCCGATCGCCATCTCGGTCGCCTCGGCCGAAACCCCGGCGAAGTCGAGCACCGAGATCGGCTTCTCCCCACCGATCCACTCGCACACCGAACCCACGAGCGGGTCAGAGTCTTGGTCGGCGGGCAGCATACCCTCGAAAAAGTCGAGGCGCCCATCGAGCAGGCCAAGACGGAGCAGTTCGGGGATGCGCCCGTGGTTGCCAAAATATTCGCCTCGGAAGGGAGCTGCAGCACCCTGGGCGTGAGGTTCGAAGGCGGGTGCTTTTAGGGTCGCGGCATCGCCGGGGTCGATCTCGCAGACCGTGTCGGGGTCGTTCTTGACCCTGTAGGTGGCGTTGTTCTCGTACTCGAGCCGGTACCAAACCTCGCGTAGGTCGAAGGGGACGGGCGAGTCAGCGCTGATTGCAGCAGGGTCGAGCTCGAGCCACTCTGCCCCCGCGGCGAACTTGCGCCGTTCCTCGAGCACGAACTCCTCGAAGCGCTTCTGGGTGGAGCCGCCACCAGGGCCAACGAAGACGCGCAGGATGTCCCGGGCAGGAAGCGCCCAGTGAGGAACACGAAGCCGGGTCTCATCGCTCCCGCCGAGCACCGAGCGCACAGAGGCGTTGCCCTCAAGCGCTTTGCCGTACTCGCCATGGGGGTCGATAACAACGATGTTTGCCGCGTCCCAACCGCCGCGGACGAAACCCTGTAGGAGCGACGCGACGGCGCTCGTCTTACCGGCGCCAGTCGAGCCAACGATCGCCGCGTGGCGGATCACCAGCGGCGAGGCCTCAAGCGCCACCGGGATCTCCTCGGCGGCGGCAAGGGCACCGATTCGCACCCGCTCAACGTCGGCAGCGGGGAAAACCGCCCGCAACTCCTCGGGAGTGGCGAAGTGGACGACATCATCGAGGCCCGGGTAGGTGCCGACCCCGCGCCGGAATTGGCGCGAAGCGCGGTTGATCTCGCCGAGGAGCTGCACCTGCAGCCAGCGCTCGCCGGTCTGCACCGCCTCGCTTGGGGTCTGGGTGCCGGAGAGCTCCGCGATTCCCACCAGGCTGACGGTGGCGATTAGGTCGACGAGACCCTGGGGGATACGCACCAAAGAGCCGACCTGGCCGACCGGCTGCAGGCGACCCCGATAGAGGGGAGCAATGCCGGCGATCTCCCGATCGAGCTCGACGGTAACCCGAGCGCCGAGGACGTGGCGCACGCAGCCGATCCGAGTCGGGTCGAGCTCAGGCGCCGTCATCAGTACCAGCGGCGGCGAGCAGGGCCTCTAAGCCTCGATCCACCGATCCGTCCGCCCCCGAACGAAGAATGACCTCCTGAAAGGGCTTTAGAGCGGCTGATTGAGGCAGCCGCGGCCCGAGTCAGGAGGTCACTCAGATGGTGCACGATGACGGGGCGGTCGGACTCGACGGCCTGCAGGTCGTCTTTGACGATGAGCGTGTGGTTTCCGGGGCCGGGATCGCGCTGGTCGCGACGCTTGCCGAGCGGTTGGGAATCGAGGGCCTGATCGCCCGGTTGGTGCGGCTACCTCGCGATCGTCCCGGGGCGGCCAACGCGGGCCGCAAGGTGATGGCGCTCCTCTACGCGATGTTGCTCGGCGCCGACTCGATCGACGACACAGAGGTGCTGCGCGCCGGCCGCACCCCGCGGCTGCTGGGGGGTTGGCTGCCCGCGCCGTCGACGCTCGGCACCTTCCTGCGCGCCTTCACCTTCGGGCACGTGCGCCAGCTCGACAAGGTCCTGGGCGAGGCCCTGACCCGCGCCTGGCGCGCGGGCGCAGGGCCCGGGGAGGAGCGGCTGGTGGTCGACGTCGACAGCTTCATCGGCGAGGTGCACGGCTACGCCAAGCAGGGTGTCGGCTTCGGCTACACCAAACAGCGCGGCTACCACCCGCTCTTGGCCTCCCGCGCCGACACCGGCGAGGTGCTGCACGTGCGGCTGCGCAAAGGCTCCGCCGCCAGCTCGCGGGGAGTCGTGCGCTTCGCCGAGGAGCTGATCGCCCGCGTCGCTCGCGCGGGCGCCGGCGGCGAGAAGCTCTTACGCGCCGACTCGGCGTTTTGGAACCGCAAGCTGATCGCTCGCCTGGAAAAAGCCGGCTGGGCCTACTCGATCAGCGTGCGCATGCAGTTCTGGGTTCCCGAGGCGATCGCGAAGATCCCCGAGTCGGCTTGGCGCCCGCTCGATGACTACCCCGCTGGCGGCGAGGCTCAGATCGCCGAGACGAGGGCCGGTGGGCGGCGGTTGATCGTCCGGCGCACTCGCCTGATCGGGCCGCAAGCCGAGCTTTGGCCGGACTGGCGCTACTTCCCGTTCATCACCAACCGCACCGAGCCGCTGCAGGTCGTGGAGGCCGAGCACCGAGCGCACGCCGTCGTGGAGCTGACGATCCGCGACCTGAAGGACCAGGCGCTCGCCCACTTCCCCTCCGGTGTGTTTTGCGCCAACAGCGCCTGGACGGTGATCGGCGCCCTAGCGCACAACCTGGCGCGCTGGACCGCACTCCTCGGCTTGCCCGGCGAGACCGTTCGCACGGCGCGCACCCTGCGCCGCCGCCTGCTCGAGCTCCCCGGCCGGCTGACCCGCAGCGCCCGCCGCTGGACCCTTCACCTGCCGGCCCGTTGGCCCTGGCAGGAGGCCTTCGTGGAGGCGCTGACACGGATCCGGGCACTGCCAGTCGCAGTCTGAACTCCCTCTTCACCGGCTCGCCTCACCCGCCGAATCGCTCGGTGCCGTGGGCTGCTCATTCTCGGCCGACGGGCGGCTGGGAATGGCTTTTACCCAGCTCGCCGGCGCGGAGTGCCCCTGCGATCCGGCGATCTTCACCACTCGCACGTTCGCGGACGGCGATTCCTTTATCGCTGATGGTGAATCGGTGGATTCAGGCTAAGCGAGCCTCAAGGACCCGTTGGGAAGGCGAGGAGCGCGTTAGGAACCGCGCAAGGGCGCCGAAGTCGCCGAGGCCGAAGCTGCTGTCGTCCCAGATTTCCTTTGGTACCTCACCAGTGGGGTCTACCCAGCCGCTGTCGAAGCAGGAAATGATCGCCCTGTTCGGCGAAAGTGCCTGCAGGTTTGGCGTATCTGCCGCGCGAGAGATCAACGGCTCCGGGATCTCGCCAAAGCAAAAGCAACAGATCTCCGAACGCGGGTGGGCCTCGGCCGCCTCGAAGAGCGCCTCGTTCAGGTGCTGATCGGAGAAGGAGTAACCGGAAACGAGGACCAAGGACTCGGGCTCGGCAAGCGCCGCCCGGAAGCGGTCGTGCAGGACCAGAAATGGCACCCGCCGCGACTCGTCGTACTTGGCATCGGAGGGATAGATCGCGGCGGCGTCAGCGACGGGCGCGCCAAGACGCACTACCCTGGAGGAGTCGTCTTCGACCCACGCCCAGTTGACCGACCCGTGGAGCTTCCAGAGGCGCACGACGAAGGGCGGCAGCCACTGGTCGGGCCGTTCGCGGTTGCCCTCGACCAGGTCCGCGCGGAAGCGGGCACGCAGGTTGCCAACGAACCCGTCGAAGTACGGAATCTTCATCGCCTCCAGGCCAAGCTCGAGCAGTGGGTCGTAGTTGACCGAGAAGACCTCGACCGGCAGGTTGTAGCGGGCGCGACCGAGCCAACCGGCGAGCCGCAGCATGGGCTTGGTGTTGGCCTCGGCAGTGTCAAGCGCGCCGACGACTTGGCGACAGACTGCCCGGTCGAGAGCGGTCGCACCCTCCTTACTCAATCCGTCGAGCACCTCCTCTCCGTCGAGTAGGGCAGCGATGCGCCGGAGGCGGCTGAGCGCCTGCTCGAGGTCTCGGCCCTGGAGCTGCACCTCAAATGCCGCCTTGTGCTCAGGGTCGAGGTTGTTCAGGACCTTCTGCTGCAGCTCACCAACGTCAGGCAGACCACAGGCCTTGGAGGCGCCAGCGCCAAGGAGGAGGCACAGGTGGCGCGAGGCCGATGCCATCTTGGTGCCGAGGGCATTGGCGAACTCGACCGGGTTGTGCGGCGCCACGCCGCCGCTATCGCTCACCGGCCTCCCGGGTAAAAGCCGGACGGTGCCGGCGGCTCTTTCTGCTGAGTACGTTCAATAAGGAAGATATGTCTGGAAATCAACAGACCGAAGAGGGCGACAAAAGTACCTTATCGAGCACCAGCAGGGTATCCAAAGCCGGGATCGCGACCCCATACTTAGGCTCCTGCCCGTTCCTCTCGCGGCAACGGTCGTCGGCGCGACCTTGGGGCGTCGCCACGTACCTGGGGACGCATCTGTTTCATGCTTACGCGGGCGACGTAGCGGAGCGAGAGGTCCGCGCAAGGCCTAAATCGACCTCTCTCCGACCTCGTGTTGCCCCAGGGCCGTTTTTTGGACGTTTCTGGACGCTCTACAGAAACGCAGAAACCCGCTTGGAAAGCGGGTTTCCGGCCTATAGCGGGAGCGGGATTCGAACCGCGACCATCGGGTTATGAGCTTGCTTTGGGAGTGCGGCCGGACACCGTGGAGCCGATTCCAGGGCGGTTTTCAGAGTGCCGAACCCGGCTGAGATCGGCTGGAATACGTGGGGCACGTTGCCACATCTGTTGCCCCAGCGGGCCGTTGCACCGTCCCTCGATCGGTCATGTTCCGGGCGCCATCGTTCGCAAACCGGCGAGGCGTGCGGCGGCGGCCTGGCGCTCGTCGTAGGTCACAAACGCCTCGATCGGATCCAGATCGACGGCGGATGCGACGTGGATCGCATCGAGGGCCCGCAGCGCCGGCTCGGCGAGTGCTCCCGCGCCGATGAGGAGAGCGCGGTCGAGAGGCCGCAGCGCGAGCACCTCGACCAACTCGCCGGCACGTTTCAGCAGCAGGTCGAGCGGAAGCGCGGGATCGTCTGCAGCCGCGCGGCGCGCCGCGCGCGGAATCTCGGTTAGGACCAACTCGCTGCTGACCAGATCCGCGCCCGCGAGATACGCCCGCAGGGCACTCGACTCGGTCTCCTCACGGACGAGCTTGACCAGCGCGGATGCGTCAGCGTAGAAGACCGCCACGACTCAGCGATCGCCGCGAATCTCGTCGAGCGCGCGGCTCAACGCCCGCCGATCGCCCGTCAGCTCCAAGGGCTCGGGCAAGCCCGACCGCAGCGGACGCGACACCCGCCCCTCCGCGATCAACCGATCCAGATCGGGTCCTGTCGTCGGCGCGGGGCCAAGCTCGGCCACCGGACGGTTGCGATCGGTGACGACCAGCCGCTCCCCCCTGCTCACCCGCCGCAGGTAGACACTCAAGTTCTGCCGCAGCTCCGCGACACCGACCGACTCACTCATGTACACGAAGGTAGCAGAACGGGTGGCCGTGAGCGCAAGCTGGGCGGGCTTTCAGCCTGCTGCCCGCTCGGCGCGCAGGCCGAGCAGGAAGACGACGCCGAGGCCGAGCACGACCCCGGGGATCGCGGTCAGCGCGGTCGAGACGTCGGTGTGGCCGAGGCTGCGCCCGCTGAAGATCTCGACGACCCCGCCGAACAGCATCGCGCCGATCACCGCGCCGAGGAAGGCGCCGACGATCCCCTGCCAGAAGCGGTCGGGCAGGAAGACCGTGAAGTGCCAGAGGGCGATCCCCATCGTGAACCAGACCAGCAGCGCCATCAGCTCGCCCCCCTCATCGGTTCCTCCCGTGCTTGCGGCGCTGCCGCCGTCGTGCCCGGCGCCGCTCCTCCCGCTCGCGCCGCTCCGCGGCGGCCGGGTCGAGGGCGGCCGGCGGCTCGCCGTTCGCCGACGGCCCCGCCCCGTCGCCGCTCGTCAGCGGCTCGGCCGTCGCGATCGCGCCGCGCCGCGGCAGCGCCTCGCTGCGGGCGGCCAGCGCTTCTTCGATCTCGGCGCCCGCCTCCTCGGCGTCGCCGAGCCTCGCCGGCTCGATCTCGTCGGCGAAGGCCGGCACCCGGCCGCCGGCGACTTCGGCGAGCCGCGCCCGGCGCCGCGCGAAGGCCGGCTCGCGTTCCTTCCAGGCGGTCAGCACCGGCGAGGCGATGAAGATCGAGGAGTAGGTCCCGGAGGCGATCCCGACCAGCATCGCGAAGGCGAAGTCCTTGAGGGTGGCGCCGCCGAAGACGAGCAGCGAGACGACCGCGAGCAGGGTCGAGAAGCTGGTCGCCAGCGAGCGGGTCAGCACCTCGCTCATCGAGCGGTTGACGATCTGCGAGAAGGCCGCCCGCGGCATCCGCGGCATGTTCTCGCGGATGCGGTCGAAGACGATGATCGTGTCGTACATCGAGTACCCGAGGATGGTCAGGAAGGCGGCGACCGTACCGCTCGTCACCTCCCTCCCGGTCAGCGAGTACACGCCGGCGGTTATCAGGACGTCGTGGAAGAGGGCGATCAGCACCGGCACCGCGAACTTCGGGTCGAAGCGGAAGGCGACGTAGGCGCAGATGATCAGCAGCGAGAAGACCAGCGCCTTCAGCGCGCTGCTCGCCACCTGCTGCCCGAAGGTCGGCCCGACGCTGGTGCTGTCGAAGCCGTTGGGGGCGACGCCGAAGCGGGAGGCGAGGGCGGACTGCGCCTTCGCTACCCGGCTCGGCTGCAGCTGGCTCGTCTGGATCTGGAAGACGTTGCGGCCGAATTCGGGGTCGGAGACGCGCTGCACCTCCTCGCCGCTGATCCCGGTCGAGCCGAGCGCGTTGCGGACGCCTTCCTCGTTGGTCGGCTTGACCAGCGCAACCGAGATCCTCGTCCCCGACCTGAAGTCGATGCCGAAGTTGAGCTGCTTGGTGGCAAGGGCGAAGGCGCCGACGATCAGGATCGTCCCCGAGAGCGAGAAGAACCAGCGGCTCGCCCCCATGAAGTTGAAGCGCCAGCGCAGCCGCTGCCCGGCGGCGCCGAGCACGCTGGGCGAGCGCAGGATGCGCGAGCGGCTCATGCTGCCCAGCAGCGCCTGCGTGAAGACGACCGCGGTCAGCAGCGAGACGATCGTGCCGACGCCGAGCGTGAAGGCGAACCCCTTGACGCCCGCGGTGGCCAGCACGAAGAGGATGAACGCGGTCAGCATCGTGACCACGTTGGCGTCGATGATCGTCGCGATGCCGCGCCGGTAGCCGGCCGCGATCGCGCTCGACATCGAGCGCCCCGCCCGGACCTCCTCCTTTATTCGCTCGAAGATGACGATGTTGGAGTCGGCCGCGACCCCGATCGTCAGGATCAGGCCGGCGATCCCCGGCAGCGTCAGGGTGATCGGGATCAGTTTGATCAGGGCGAAGAAGATCACCCCGTAGGCGCCCAGCGCGACCGCCGCGACCAGGCCGAGGAAGCGGTAGTAGAGCAGCAGGAAGATGATCACGAGGGAGAGGCCGATGATCCCCGCCTTGATCCCCTCGTGCAGCGCCTGGCTGCCGAGCGTCGCCGAGACCTGCGTCTCGCTGATCAGCTTCAGGTTGATCGGCAGGGCGCCGATCTGCAGGGTCGTCGCCAGTTCCTGCGCCTGGCCGGGGCTGTTGAAGCCGCCGGAGATCTGGGCCCCGGTCCGCCCGTCGATCCCGTCCGGGTTGGCGGCGTAGTTGATGATCGGCCGCGATTTGGCTTCGTTGTCGAGCACGATCGCGAAGTGGCCCGAGGTCTGTTCGGCCGCCTGTTCGCTGACCGGGCCGATCGCCTGCGCCTGGCCGCGCTGGGCGATGCGGCGGGTGACTTCCTGGAACGCTTCGCGGCCCTTTTCGGTGAAGCCGAAGGTGACGTTCGGGCGGCCCGCTTCGTCGAATTCCTGCTTGGGGCGGGTGATGCCGGTGCCCGAGAGCGCCGGCTTGTCCTTGAGCGCGTACCAGCCCGCGTTCTGGATGCCTTCGACCGTCTTGCCGCCCGATTCGGTCGGCTGCTCGGAGACGATCACGGTTCCCGGCGGGACGACCAGGACCGTCCCCCGGTGGGGGCGTTTCTTCCCGGTCGGGCTGATGTAGAGGTCTTCGCGCGAGTACTCGGGGCCGGCGATCAGCCGGTGCGACTTGCCGGTCGCGAACAGGTAGTAGCGCGGTTTCGTCGTCGAGCAGGTCGTGCAGTGCTGGATCGGCGGCTGCTTGGAGGCGAGCAGGACGGCGTCGTAGGCGCTCGGGGAGGCGCCCGCGAAGATCAGCTGTTTGTCGTTGGCGCTGGAGGTGCTGCGGCCCGCCGCCTTCCATTCCGCCATCGCCGCTTTCAGCGCCGCTTCCGGCGGCTGGTGGCCGGGGAAGCCGCCGATTTCATGCTCACGGCCGATCAGGTTCGGCTCCCAGTCGTAGAAGAAGAGCTGCGCGGTCGACCCCACCTGTTCGATCGCCCGCCGCGCGTTGGTGACGGCCGGCAGGCTGACCGAGATCTCGGTCGAGCCGAGCCGCGAGACTTCGGGCTCGGAGACGCCGAGCTGGTCGACCCGCTGGCGGATGATGTCGATCGAGCGTTCGATGTCGGCGCCGCTGATCGTCTTCACGGCGCCGGTCGGGGTGCCCTGGTAGACCAGCTGGACGCCGCCCTTGAGGTCGAGGCCGAGCCTGGTCGGC
Source organism: uncultured Solirubrobacterales bacterium (assembly GCA_963696185.1). Lineage (GTDB taxonomy): Bacteria > Actinomycetota > Thermoleophilia > Solirubrobacterales > 70-9 > VRUE01. The sequence goes on along the minus strand of OY968825.1, from coordinate 13,256 downwards.
TTCTTGGCGAGGACCAGGGCCGAGACGACGATCAGGCCGAGGACGAAGAGCAGGACGAAGAGGTGTCTGCGCCGTCGGCCCACGCCGCTCAGCCCTCCGGCGTGAGGACGAGCAGCAGGCCGCCGTCCTCGTCGTAGGCCGGGAACACGTCGGCGACCGCCTCCGCGGGGAGGTCTCCCTCCGCCCTCACCGAGACCCGCTTGCCGAGCGAGCGCACCCCCCACTCCAGCGAGGTCTCGATCGGGTCGGCGACGCCGTCGCCGTCCGCGTCGGCGGCCTTGCCGCCGTCACCCGGCTGGCGCCAGGTGAGGCCGAGCACTTCTTGCACGGGGCGCCCGATCACGTCCTCGTCGGTGAGCCCGGTCAGCTCGAAGCTGCCGCGGCCGGCGTCGAGCACCCGCGCCTCCCGGTCGCAGACGAAGAAGGCGGCGTTTGGCGCCGGGTAGTAGTCGTCGAGCAGCTCGAAGACGAAGCCGAAACCGCATTTCGAGCAGCCCTTGGGACGGGTGCTGAAGCCGGCCCGCCGGTCGGCGCTCAGCTCTCGGTTCCCGCAGTTGGGGCAGATGAAGAAAGGCATCCCCCGCCAGGTTACTCAGAACAGGCTTTTCGCTCCTTCGGGCGCCGCGATCCCGAGGTGCTCGTAGGCCCGCCCGGTGAGGACGCGGCCGCGCGGAGTCCGCTTCAGGAGGCCCTGCTGGAGCAGGTAGGGCTCGAGCACGTCCTCGATCGTGTCCTCCTCCTCGCCGATCGCCACGGCCAGGGTCGAGAGCCCGACCGGCCCCCCGGCGAACTTGGTGGCGACGGTGTCGAGCAGGGCGCGGTCGCTGCGGTCGAGTCCGCCGGAGTCGACCTCGAGCATCTCGAGGGCGGCGCCGGCCACCTCGGCGTCGATCGCGCCCCGGCCCTTCACCTGGGCGAAGTCGCGGACCCGTTTCAGCAGCCGGTTGGCGACGCGCGGGGTGCCGCGCGAGCGCCCCGCGATCGTCTCGGCGCCGGCGGCGTCGACCTCGACCCCGAGGATGCGGGCGGAGCGCGCGACGATCTCGGCCAGGTGGCCGGCGCCGTAGTGCTCGAGCCGGTGGCAGACGCCGAAGCGGTCGCGCAGCGGCGTCGTCAGCAGGCCGGACCGGGTGGTCGCGCCGACCAGGGTGAAAGGCGGCAGCGGCAGCGTCACGGTGCGGGCGCCGGCCCCCTGGCCGAGCACGACCGGGAGCTCGCCGTCCTCCATCGCCGGGTAGAGCGTCTCCTCGACCGCCCGGCCGAGGCGGTGGATCTCGTCGATGAAGAAGACGCTGCCCGGCTCCAGCGCGGTCAGGAAGGAGGCGACGTCGGCCTTGCGCTCCAAGGCGGGGCCGGCGGTCTGCACCATCGGCACCCCCAGCTCGGCGGCGACGATGTGGGCGAGCGAGGTCTTGCCGAGCCCGGGCGGGCCGGCGAGCAGGACGTGGTCGAGCGGCTCGCCGCGGCCGCGCGCCGCCTCGATGAAGATCGACAGCTGCTCGGTGACCTGCGCCTGGTTGACGAAGTCGGCGAGCCGGGCTGGGCGCAGCGAGCGGTCGAGCTCCTCGTCGGGCTCCTCGGCGCGGGCGTCGTGGACGCGGATCTCGGCCTCGCCCGCGACCGGCTCCTCCCCCAGCCCGGGCGTGCGGATGCGCCGGCGGCCGATCTCGGGCTCGCCGCTCATGCGGCCCTGCCCGTGCCCGCTCGGCGCAGCGCCATCGCGATCAGCTCCTCGGCGCCGCCGCCCTCGACCCCGTCGAGCAGCTGCTCCGCCTCGAGCGGCGCGTAGCCGAGGTTGAGGAGGCCGTCGCGGGCGAGCGAGCGGGCGTCGGCGCCCGCGGCGGCGCCCGCCGCCACCCCCTCGTCCAGCGCGCCAGTGACCTTTTCGCGCAGCTCGAGGATGATCCGCTCCGCGGTTCGCTTGCCGATCCCGGGCACCGCCTGAAAGCGCTTCGCGTCGCCGGCGGCGATCGCCCGCAGCAGCTCGCGCGCCGGGCCGCCGGAGAGCGCCGCGATCGCCACCTTGGGGCCGACGCCGCTGACCGAGATCAGCTCGCCGAAGAGGTCGCGCTCCTCCTCGGAGGCGAAGCCGTAGAGGGAGAGCGAGTCGTCGCGGGCGATCAGCTCGGCGTGCAGGAAGGCGTCGCGCCCGGTCGCCGGCACCGCCCGCAGCGTCTCCGCCGAGACCGTGAGCCGGTAGCCGACGCCGGCGGCGTCGATCACGACGTGGCCGGGACGCCGCACCATCACTTCGCCCCGCACGGCGGCGATCATCCGGCCAGCCGCTCCTCGGAGCCCGCCGTGGCGGCCTCGATCGCCCGCCGTCGGGCGGCCGAGCCGCCATGGCAGATCGCCACCGCGAGGGCGTCCGCGGCGTGGTCGGGGACGGGCGGCTCGGGCAGGCCGAGCAGCGTTCCAACCATCCGCTGCACCTGCCGCTTGCCGGCCGCGCCGGAGCCGCAGACGGCCATCTTGATCGCCTGCGGCGTGTAGGCGAAGCAGCGGACGCCGCGCTGCGCGGCGGCCAGCATCGCGACGCCGCTCGCCTGCCCCACCGCCATCGCCGAGCGCACGTTCTTGCCGAAGTAGAGGTCCTCGACCGCCATCGCCTTCGGCTCGTGCCAGGCGATCAGCTCGGCGAGCGCCGCGTGGATCCGCTCGAGGCGGCGCTCGATCGGCAGCTCGGCCGAGGTCTCGACGACGCCGCCGTCGAGCGCGACCATGCGGTTGCCCTCGACCCGCACGATGCCGAAGCCGAGGTTGGCGGCGCCGGGGTCGATCCCCATCACGACTTGCATGGGAAGTGATTCTGGGAGGAGCCCCGGATGCCTTCTACGCGGCCGCCGCCGCCAGCTTCTCCAGCACCTCCGCGGGTATGTCGAAATTTGCGTGGACCTCGTTGACGTCGTCGTGCTCTTCCAGCATCTCGATCAGGCCGAGCAGCGACTTGGCGTCGTTCCCCTTGACCTCGACCGTGCTCTTCGGCTCCATCATCACCTCCGCCGAGCCGATCTCGACCCCGGCCGCCTCGAGCGCCTCGCGCACCGCGCCGAGGTCGCGGGGGTCGCAGAGGACGCGCAGCAGGTCGCCGTCCTCGCGCACGTCCTCGGCGCCGGCGTCGATCGCCGCGATCAGGTCGTCCTCGCCGTAGCGGGCGCCGTCGACGACGACCTCGCCGCGCTTCTCGAAGATCCAGGCGACCGAGCCGGGCTCGCCGAGGCTGCCGTTGTGCCTGTTGAAGGCGAGCCGCACGTCGGCGCTGGTGCGGTTGCGGTTGTCGGTCAGCGCCTCGACCAGGACCGCGGCGCCGCCCGGGCCGTAGCCCTCGAAGAGGACCCGCTCGATCGCCTCCGCGTCGGCGCCGGCGCCGGTGCCGCGGTCGATCGCCCGCTGGATGTTGTCCTTGGGCATCGAGGCTTCGCGCGCCTTCTGGATCGCGGTCGCCAGCGCCGCGTTGCCGTCGGGGTCGCCGCCGCCGTCACGCGCGGCGACGGTGATCGCCCGCGCCAGCTTGGTGAAGAGCTGCCCGCGCTTGGCGTCGGCGGCGCCCTTCTTGTGCTTGATCGAAGCCCACTTCGAATGCCCGGACATCGTTTGCCATTCTATGAGCCGAGGATGAGCCCGGACATGGCGACCCGCACCCACGGCACGACCCTTCCCCGGGGCCTCGCGGCAAGCCTCGTCTTCCTTGCGATGCTGCTCGCCGCGCTCTCGCTGTGGACGGCGATCCCGCTGGGCTGGATCTACATCGCCTCCAAGGTCTCCCACACCCAGTTCCCCAGCCAGGGGCCCTACGCCGTCGTCGCCGCCGGGATCGTCCTCTCGGTCCTGATCGACGCCTGGCTGATCTCCCGCCTCAACCACCTCTACATGCGCATCACCGGCACCAACCGCCTCGCCCCGATGCGCCCGAGCTGGATGAAGAGCCTGCGCGACAGCTCGGACCCGGTCGGCACGACCACGGTGGTCGAGGCGGTCCTGATGGGCTCGGTGCTGCTCGCCGCGATCGCCTTTATGGCCTGGTTCTTCCTGCTCGCCGGCTCGCCGCTGCCGAAACAGTAGTCAGACGACGAACTTGCCGTCGACCTGGAAGTCCTCGCCGTCGACCTCGATCCTGCCGCCGAGGCGGAGGTCGCAGACCAGGTCGGTGTGGACGGCTGACTCGTTGACGCCGCCCGACTCCGGATAGCTGCTTGCCGACCGCCATGTGGACGGTGCCGCCGATCTTCTCGTCGAGCAGGACCTCGCGGGTGCCGCGGTCGATCGCGTAGTTGGTGCCGATTCCCAGCTCGCCGAGACGGCGCGCGCCCTCGTCGGTGTCGAGCAGCTCGATCAGGAACTCCTCGCCGCGCTCGGCGCTCGCCGTCGACGACCTTGCCGGACTCGAAGCGCAAGCGCACCCCGGAGACCTCGCGGCCACCGATCACCGCCGGCAGGTGGAAGGTCACCTCGCCCTCGACCGAGTCCTCGACCGGGCCGGTGAAGAACTCGCCGTCGGGCATGTTGTGGCGGCCGTCGCAGGGGATGAACTTGCGGCCGGCGACGCCGAGGACGATGTCGGTGCCCGGCGCCGTCACCCGCACCTCCTCGTGGCCCTCGATCCACTCGGCGAGCCGCTTCGTCTCGTCCGAGGCGCGCTGCCAGGCGGTCAGCGGGTCGCCGTCGTCGGCGAGGCAGGCGCCGTAGTAGAAGTCCTCGTAGTCGGCCAGGCTCATCTCCGCCTCCGAGGCGTAGGCGTTGGTCGGGTAGAGCGTGTAGCACCAGCGGAACTCGCCCCTGGCGCTGCGCTCCATCATCCGCCCCAGCAGCTCGCCGGTCGCCACCTGGCGGCGCGTCTGCCGCTCCGGCGGCACCGCCGAGAGCTCGCGGGTGTTGGCGCTGGCGCCGATCGCGATGCGCACGTCGGCGTGGTCGACCATCCATTCGGAGACCGGCGAGACCCAGCCGAGCTGGGCGTCGCTGGCGTGCTTGTAGTACGTCGCCGCCTGGCCGTCGAGCGAGACGTTGAGGATCGGGTTGGCGCCGGCCTCGAGGACCTCCTCGTAGACCGCCAGCAGCAGCGGCTCGGCGGCGCTCTCGCCGTCGATCGAGACGACCTCGCCCTCCTTGACCGCGGTCGAGTAGCCGACCAGGATCTTCGCCAGCCGTTCGGCTCTCGGGTCTCTCAAGCTCTCGCCTCCTCCTGCGATCTGGTCGTCATCGCCATGAACAGAGCATGGAGACGCGGGTCGTCGGTCAGCTCCGGGTGGAAGGCGCAGGCGAGCACACTCCCCTCGCGGACCGCGACCGGATGGCCCTGGTAGGAGGCGAGCACCTCGACCCCCGTCCCGTGCCGCTCGACCCAGGGGGCGCGGATGAAGACGGCGCGCAGCGGCTCGTCGCCGATCCCCTCCACCTCCAGGTCGGTCTCGAAGCTCTGCAGCTGGCGGCCGAAGGCGTTGCGGGTCGCGGTGGCGTCGAGCAGGCCGAGGTGGGCGTCGTCGCAGACGATCAGCCCGGCGCAGGTGCCGAAGACCGGCCGCCCGGCCTCGTGGTGGGCGCGGATCGCCGCCTCGAGGCCGGCCGACTCGATCCCCTTGAGGATCGTCGTGCTCTCGCCGCCGGGGATCACCAGCCCGTCCAGCCCCAGGAGGTCCTGCGGGACGCGCACCTCCCTCACCTCCGCCCCCAGCCCGCGCAGCATCCGCAGGTGCGCTTCGAAGCCCCCCTGCACCGCGAGGGCCCCGATCGCCATGCCTGTGCCCCGCCTCTGCCGCGGGCCGGAGAGCTCAGGCACCGCGGTCCTGGAGGAGCGCGTCGGCCGCGGCCAGCTCGGAGATCTCGAGGCCGGGCATCGCCTCGCCCAACCCGAGCGAGGCCGCCGCCACCCGCTCGGGGTCGTCGAAGTGCGTGGTCGCCTCGACGATCGCGCGGGCGCGGCGCTCCGGGTCGGCGCTCTTGAAGATCCCCGAGCCGACGAAGTTCCCCTCGGCGCCGAGCTGCATCATCAGCGCCGCGTCGGCGGGCGTGGCGATGCCGCCGGCGCAGAAGAGCGGCACCGGCAGGCGCCCCTGCTCGGCCACCTCGCGGACGACCTCGAGCGGCGCCTGGTGCTCCTTGGCGGCGCCGGACAGCTCCTCGGGCCCGAGCTGGGCGAGGCGCTTGATGCCGCCGGTGATCTCGCGCATGTGGCGGACCGCCTCGACCACGTTGCCGGTTCCCGCCTCGCCCTTGGAGCGGATCATCGCCGCCCCCTCGCCGATCCGCCGCAGCGCCTCGCCGAGGTTGACGGCGCCGCAGACGAAGGGAACGTCGAAGGCGAGCTTGTCGATGTGGTTGCGCTCGTCGGCCGGGGTCAGCACCTCCGACTCGTCGACGTAGTCGACTTCGAGCGCCTGCAGGACCTGCGCCTCGGCGAAGTGCCCGATCCGCGCCTTCGCCATCACCGGGATCGTCACCGCCTCCTGGATGCCCTTGATCATCGCCGGGTCCGACATGCGGGCGACGCCGCCGTCGCGGCGGATGTCGGCCGGGACCCGTTCCAGCGCCATCACGGCGCAGGCGCCCGCCTGCTCGGCGATGCGCGCCTGCTCGGGGTTGACCACGTCCATGATCACCCCGCCCTTCAGCATCTCGGCCAGGCCGGTCTTGACGCGCCAGGTAGCTCGCTCAGCCATCGGCCCCCATCTTACGTGTAGCGACCCCGCCCCCCCGCGGCGGCCGCCTACTTCAGCTTGTAGGCCCGAATGCGGTCTTTGTGGGCCGCTTCGTCGCGGGCGTAGAGCCCGTGCGCGAGGGCCTGGACCAGAGCCATCAGCGCCGTGTTGGAGCGCGCGAAGGAGGGGCTGTTGGAGGAGTAGTAGAGGGTCCGCTCGGCGTGCTCGCCGACCTCCGAGAGCGAGGCGTCGGAGATCGCCAGGGTGCCGGCGCGGCGGTGCACGGCGAGCTTCATCGCCCGCAGCAGCAGCGGGTGGGCGCGGCCGCAGGAGAGCACGATCACCAGCGTCTCCTCGTCGATCCGCCCCAGCCGCTGCAGCGACTCGCCGCCGGTGCTGGTGACGATCTCGGCGCGGATGTCGAGCAGGCTGAGCGTGTGGCGAAGGTAGCTGGCGAAGAAGGCCATCTGGTCGACGCCGACGATGACGACGCGCTGGGCTTCGGCGAGCGCCGTCACGGCGCCGTCGACCTGCTCGCGGCTGAGGTTGCGCACGGTCTCCTCGAGGTTGGCGTAATCGGCGCCCAACGCGGCCTCCAGCTCGGAGTGGTCGAAGGAGAAGAGCGCTCCGGCGCTGGCCGCGCCGTTGCCGGCGATCGTCGCGGTGCGGTACTCCTCGATCGCCGCCTGCTGCAGCTCGGGGTAGCCCTCGAAGCCGAGGGCCTGGGAGAAGCGCACCACCGTCGATGAGGAGGTGCTCGCTCTCCGGGCCAGCTCCTCGGCGGTGAGGAAGGCAGCCTCGTCGAGGTGGTCGACGATGTAGCGGGCGACGTCTTTCTGGGAGCGCGAGCACTCGTCGAAGCGCTCCTGGATGTATTCGGAGAGGCTTTTCAGGTCGGGCGCCGGCTTGGTCGCTGTCTTGGTCACGGCGGTCCATTTCGTCAAACCGCCTGCTTTCCCTTCCGATCTGGTTGGATGAGGGCTGCGATGACGCTGGAACGGGCGCTGCGCCTCACCAACCGCAACATGATCGCCTTCGACCTGATCCTCGGCTCGGCGGCGATCGCCGCGCCGGAGGCGACGCTGCGCGTCCTCGGTCACGACGAGCCCTCCGCGGACGCGAAGCACCTGTTCCGCCGCAGCGGGCCGGTCTGGCTCACCTTCGCCGCCGCCCACGCGCTCGCCGCCGCCCGCGGCGAGCCGCGCGACTGGTGGGCGCTGGCCTGGCTGCGCGGCACCGAGATCGCCACCGACGCGCTCTGGTCGCAGTCCCCCGCCGTCCCCCGGCCCCGCGCCAAGCTCGGCCTGCGCCTGGCGGGCGCCGCCAACCTGGCGATGGCGGCCGGCTTCGCCTGGCTGTCGAAGCGGAGGTAGAAGATGGACGGCGGCGGGGCTGCCCCCAATAGGCGCTGGAGCCTGCGCGGCGTCAGCGAAGAGGGCGACGAGGCCTGGCTGATCCGCAGCATCGCCGGCAAGCTCTACCGCTGCCCCGGCTGCCACGGCGACATCCCGATCGGCACCGAGCACACGGTCGTCCAGTACGTGCTGCGGCTGGGCGGCACCGAGCACCACCACTGGCACCGGCAATGCGCCGAGGAAATGCTGCTGCCGGGCCTGCGCGACGTGAAGCGCGTCCCCGCCGCGGAGTCCTCGCAGTCGAAGCTCGAGGCGCGGGGCCGCAAGCCCTCGGGTCGCCGCCGCTAGGGCGACCACCGCCTCGCCCGCGCGCCTCAGCCGCAGGCCCAGGCGCTGGGGCCGGAGGCGGCCCAGATCTTGGCGGCGATCGCGTCCTGTTCGGACTTCGGCGCGTCCTGGGGAGCGCCCCGGCCGCCGTAGAGCCTCCAGGTCGAGGGCAGGATCTGGTAGGCGCCGCCGGCCCCGCTGGAGGGGTTGACGGCGCCGTAGTTGCCGCCCGACTCGCACATCACGATGTAGGTGGGGATCGAGTAGGGGCCGCCGAGCCAGCGCCCCACCGTCGCTTCCGCTTCGCTGTGGCTGGCCCGTTCGGCCGCTTCGAGCTGCCCGACCCAGCCGCCGATCTGCGACTTGAGGCTCGAAAGCGACGCCTGGCGGGCGGCGGCGAGCGACTGCGACCGCGAGGCGGCCGCTTCGGCGCCGCCCCGCACCGCGGCGATCTGCGAGCGGGCGGCGGCGAGTCGTTCGTCGTAGGCGTCGGCCCGCGCCTTCAGCGCGGCGACGAGGCCCAGCTCGCGGCGCACCGCGTCGCGCACCTGCCCGACCCGGGCGGCCAGCGCCGAGTCGGAGTCCTGGATCCGCTGCAGGTATTCGGCGCGGACCGCCAGTTCGTTGACGTCGCCGGAGCCGAGGATGACGCTTTCGGTGCTCGGCGCGCCGCTCTCGTAGATCGCGACCAGCCGCTGCGCCAGGATGCGGCGGGCGCGGACGAGCCGCGCCCTGGCGAGCGCGAGGCGGCGCTGGGAGGCCGAGACCCGGGCGGCCAGCTCGGCGGCGCGTTCCCGCCCGCTCGCGAGCAGGCCGCCGAGGCGCTGCTCGCGGGCCGACGCGGCGGCGGCCCGCTTTTCGGCCGCGGCAACTTCGGCCTGCGTCGCCTGGAGGCTCTTGGCCAGGGCGCCGGCCTGGCCGCGCGCCCGGTCGAGCTTGGCCTGGAGCGCGCCGAGCTCGGCGGCGCCGGCCCGCGCGGCCGGCGTCAGGGCGCAGGCGAGGGCCAGCACGAGGGCGGCCAGGCGGCGGCGCCCTGCCTCTGTCGCGATCGGTCGCGGCACGAAGCGGGGCAGGCTAGCGAACTTTGTTAAGAGATGCTCACAGGTTGCCAATAATCCGCAACGAAACTTGCGGATTCGGCCTATCCCTCGGGGACGTTGCGGCTCGCCAGGTACGCGGCGACGCCGAGCGAGACGACGCCGATCCCGATCCCGATGCGGATCTGGCGCCGGTAGCGCTGGCGGAGATAGGTGACGGCGAAGCGCAGGGCCGCCTTCCCGAACCTGTCGTACATCAGCCCTCCTCCTCTACCCCGCGCTGCCTGATGCGATGCGCCATCCGCGACTGCAGCGACCAGAGCTCGATGAAGCCGGGCGAGGACGCCTGCGAGAAGAGCCCGCCGGAGGCGGCGAAGGAGGCGAGGTCGGCGTCGTAGACCGCGTTGGGGGAGGAGCGGGTGACGACCCGGACGCCGCCTTTGTAGAGCCTCAGCCCGATCGTCCCCGTCACCTGGGCGTTGACCGCGTCCATGTAGGCGTCGAGGTCGGAGCGCAGCGGCTCCCACCAGAGGCCCGCGTAGACCAGGTAGGCCCACTTCTGGTCGAGGCTCGGCTTGAGCTGGTTCTGGTGGATCGTCCCGACCAGCTTCTCCAGCTCCTGGTGCGCCGTCAGCAGGATCGCCGCCGCCGGCACCTCGTAGATGTCGCGCACCTTGAGGCCGACGATGCGGTCCTCGATGTGGTCGACGATGCCGGCCCCGTGGCGGGCGCCGATCTCGGCGGCGCGTTCGAGCAGCTCGACGAGGCCGAGCCGCTCGCCGTTCAGGCCCACCGGGACGCCGGCCTCGAACTCGACCGTCACCGTCTCCGCCTCGTCGGGCGCCAGCTCGGGGCGGGTGACGAGCTGGAAGACGTCGTCCTCGGGCGCGTGGTCGAGGTCCTCGATCCAGCGCCCCTCCGAGGAGCGCCCCCAGAGGTTGTCGTCGATCGAGTAGGGAGCCGCCTCGGTGCCGCCCTTGACGGGGATGCCGTGCTCGCGGGCGTAGGCGATCTCCTCCTCGCGGCCCATCTGCCAGGAGCGCACCGGGGCGATCGTCCGCAGCTCGGGGGCGAGGGTCGCGACCGTCGCCTCGATCCGCACCTGGTCGTTGCCCTTGCCCGTGCAGCCGTGGGCGATCGTGTCGCAGCCCGAGCGGCGCGCCTGCTCGACGGCGAGCTCGGCGATCAGCGGCCGGCCGAGCGCCGTGAAGAGCGGGTAGCCGCCGCCGTAGAGGGCGTTGGCCTTGATCGCCGGGACGACGAAGTCGCGGGCAAAGCGCTCGCGGGCGTCGACGACGTGGCACTCGACAGCGCCCAGCCGCCGCGCCTTGTCCTCGATCACCGCGTAGTCCTCGCCGGGCTGGCCGAGGTTGACCGTGAGGCAGACGACCTCCGCCCCGTAGGAGTCCTGGATCCACTTCAGCATCACGCTGGTGTCCAGCCCGCCCGAGTAGAGCAGGAGGACGCGGCGCACCTCCGCGGGGTCGGCCTCGTAGCTCGTGGTGCGGGGCTGCACTAGGGAACTTCCACGCCGCCGCTGCCGCCTTCTTCGCCGGTCGTGGCGCCTGTTTCGGTCGGCGTCGTGGTCGTGGTGCCGGTCGTGGTCGGGGTCGTCTTGCCGGTGGTCGTGCCCTTGGTGGTCGGTTTGGTGGTCGGTTCGGTCGTCGTCTGGCTGCTGATCGATGACGGGGTCGTCGTCGTGTTGCCGCCGTTGTCGCCGGCGATGACGACGATCGCGACGATCAGCCCGACGATCACGGCGATCAGGCCGGCGACCAGGAGGCGCATGTTGCCGCCCGGGCGCTGTCCGCCGGGCTGCCGCATCATCCGTGTCGGGTCGTCGTGCATGGGCTAATCCTCCGGTCCGAGTATGGCGTCGAGGATCTCGCTCGGGTCCCCGATACCGAAGTCGCTTCGGAGCCGGGAGTCGATCTCCTCCCGACTGCTCCCCGAGACGGCCATCTGCGTGGCGAGCAGCCGCGCCCCGGCGGCGCCGGAGCGGCGCGGCGCCGCCAGCTGCCCGTCGGGCGCCGGAGCGGCCTCGACCGGCTTCAGGCGGGGGGCGCCGAGCTCGCCCCGGTCCGGGGGGTCGAGCTCGTCGGCGAGGGCGCGGAGGCGCTCGGCGACGATCCGGTCGGCGCGGGCGCCGGCCTCCTCGAGGCGGCTGCGCGCCTGCTGCTCGGCGTCGTCGATCACGTTCGCGGCGGCGCGCTCCGCCGCCTCGACGATCGCCGCCAGGCGCTCCGCGGCTTCGGCGACCGAGGTGAGTGGGCGCCGCTCGTGGGGCGGCTTCTCGAGGCTCATCGTGCGGCGTAGGTTAGGAGGGACTCGCCGATCAGCGCAACGGCCCGCTCGATCTGGGCCGGCTCGACCGTCAGCGGCGGTAGCAGGCGCAGCGTCCCCGGCTCGGGCGCGTTGACGATCAGGCCGCGCTCCAGCAGGTCGGCCCAGACCGCTACGGCGTCGATCCCCGCCTCGAGGCCGACCCCGAGCATCAGGCCGCAGCCGCGCACCTCCCGCACCCCCTCGAGGGCGAGCAGCGCCTCGCGCAGGGCGCCCCCCTTTTCGCGCACCCCCCGCAGCAGGGCCGGGTCGTCGACCACGTCGAGCACCGCGAGGGCGGCGGCGCAGGCCACCGTCCCGCCGGCGAAGGTGGAGCCGTGGTCGCCGCGCTCCAGCACGTCGGCGGCCTGCGGCGCCGTCACGCAGGCGCCGATCGGCAGGCCGCCGCCCAGCGCCTTGGCGGTGGTCAGCACGTCCGGCCGCACCGGCGTCTGCTCGTAGGCCCAGAGCGAGCCGGTCCTGCCGATCCCGGTCTGGATCTCGTCGAAGATCAAGAGCGCCCCCACCTCGTCGCAGGCCTGGCGCGCCGCCACCAGCGCCTCGTCGGCGACCGGGTAGACACCGGCCTCCCCCTGGATCGGCTCGATCAGGACCGCCGCGGTGCTCTCGCCGACCGCGTCGCGCAGCGCCGCGGCGTCGCCGCAGGGGACCGAGCGGAAGCCGGGCAGCATCGGGCCGAGCGCCGCGTTGGCGGCGAGCTTCGGCGTCGCCGCCAGGGCCCCGTAGGTGCGGCCGTGGAAGTCGCGCTCGAAGCTGACGACCTCGGGCGCGGAAACACCGCGCCGGTGGGCGTGCTTGCGGGCGATCTTGATCGCGCACTCGTTCGCCTCCGCGCCGGAGTTGGCGAAGAAGGCGCGGCCGCCCAGGCTCGAGCGCGAGAGCCGCTCCGCGAGCCGCAGCATCGGCTCGGTGTAGAAGAGGTTGGAGACGTGCATGAGGCGCCCGGCCTGCTCGCGCACGGCCTCGACCACGGCCGGGTGGCAGTGCCCGATCGAGCAGACCGAGATCCCGGCGAGGAAGTCGAGGTACTCCCTCCCCTCGGAGTCCCAGAGCCGCGCCCCCTCGCCGCGCACGAGCTCGACCGGCGCCCGCCAGTAGGTCCGCATCAGGTAGCGCTCCTCGAGGGCCTGGAGCTCGGCCAGGCTCATGAGGTGACCATCGTCCCGATCCCGGCGTTCGTGAACAGCTCCAGGAGGAGCGAGTGCGACTTGCGGCCGTCGACGATGTGGGCCGACTGGGCGCCGCCCCGGATCGCGTCGACGCAGGCCTGGAGCTTGGGACGCATGCCGCCCTCGACCGCGGCGAGCCTCTCCTCGACCTCGGCGACCGTGGCGCGCGAGATCAGCGACTCCTCGTCGGCGGGGTCCTCGAGCCAGCCGGCGACGTCGGTGAGGAAGATCGCCTTGTAGGCGCCGAGCGCCGCCGCGACCTTGCCGGCGGCCTCGTCGGCGTTGACGTTGTAGGCGTGGCCGTCGCGATCGGAGGCCGAGGAGGCGACGACCGGGATGTAGTCGGCGGCGATGTGGTTGAGCACGTCGACGTGGACGCGCTCGATCGAG